>NZ_JACVVD010000021.1 GCF_014534655.1 Paenibacillus sedimenti | reverse complement strand
GGGACCGCTCGACTTGCATGTATTAGGCACGCCGCCAGCGTTCGTCCTGAGCCAGGATCAAACTCTCCAAAAAGGATGAATCTGAATAGCTCATTTAAAGCTGACGAGATTATTAATCTCTTAAAAGTTTAGAGTCGATTGCTCGACTTGCTTCTTCACTCGTTGTTCAGTTTTCAAAGAACAATTACTCTCGTCCATCCCGCTCTTTTTCAAAAGCCGGAAGACTAATATACCACATTCAAAAATACTTTGCAACTTGTTTTTCTCAAGTTACTTTCGCCCGCCTCTCAGCGGCGACATTTAATAAGATACCACAGACGAGATAAACAATGCAAGTATTATTTTTAAAAAATACGGGACACCTGCCGGCGCCCCGTAATATAAGGATTTTACTCGCTTTGACGTTCACGCATCAATGGGAATAACAATACGTCGCGAATGGACGGAGCATTCGTGAGCAGCATTACTAAACGGTCAATTCCAATTCCGAGGCCCCCTGTAGGCGGCATACCGTACTCCAATGCACGGATGAAATCATCATCCATTTCATGAGCTTCATCGTTACCTTGCTCTTTTTCGCGAAGCTGCGCTTCGAAACGCTCCCTTTGATCAATAGGATCGTTCAGCTCCGTGAAGGCATTCGCATGCTCACGCGCTACGATAAAGAGCTCGAAACGATCCGTGAAACGCGGATCTTCCGGGTTCTTTTTAGCCAGAGGAGAGATTTCTAATGGGTGTCCATATATAAAGGTTGGCTGAATAAGCGTCTCTTCCACGAAAGTCTCGAAGAACTGGTTTAAGATATGACCAAATGTCATGTGAGGCTCTACCGGAACTTTATGTTCTTTGGCCAAACGGTGCGCTTCCTCATTGGACATATGGACGCTGAAATCTACACTTGTGACTTCTTTGACCGCATCAACCATAGATACACGTCTCCAGCCTACCGCCAGATTGACTTCGTGGTCGCCATATTGGATTGTCGTCTTACCGAGAACCTCTTGCGCGATATGAGCAATAAGCTCCTCCGTGAGCTTCATGATGTCTTTGTAATCTGCATAAGCTTCATATAGCTCGATCATCGTAAATTCCGGATTGTGACGAGTAGAGATCCCCTCATTACGATATACGCGGCCGATTTCATAGACCTTTTCCAAGCCACCCACGATAAGGCGCTTTAGATGAAGCTCGATCGCTATACGCATATATAATTGCATGTCGAGTGCATTGTGATGAGTAATAAACGGGCGTGCCGAAGCTCCGCCGGCAATCGCATGCAATGTCGGTGTTTCAACTTCCAAATAACCCAAGGAATCCAAGTAACGGCGCATCGATTGAATAATGCGGGAACGCAGAATGAAGGTTTGCTGCACATCCTGGTTCGTGATTAAATCCACATAACGCTGACGGTAGCGAAGTTCCACGTCACTCAAACCATGGAATTTATCAGGCAGCGGAATTAAGGATTTAGTCAAAACTTCAAGTGATTTCACCTTAATGGAAGTTTCGCCGGTTTTGGTTTTAAATACAACACCACGAACGCCTACCATATCGCCAAGATCAAGAAGATCAAATGCCTGGTATTTATTGGCGTCTACCGAATCTTCGCGCACATAGATTTGAATTTTGCCGGAAATGTCTTGAAGGTGGGCGAAGCTGGCTTTGCCCATGCCTCTTTTTTGCATAATACGACCGGCAACGGAAACTTCAACCGGTTCGGCGTCCAGTTCTTCCTTGGTTTTATCGTTATAAGCATCAAGAATTTGCTTAGCCGTATGTGTTCTTTCGTATTTGTTTCCAAACGGGTCTACGCCTAAAGCGCGGAGCTCATCCAATTTGTTGCGGCGAATAACGAGCAGTTCATTTAATTCCAGTTCCTGGCTCATGATTTCATCTCCTAGGTTTTATTCAATGGCTCAAGCGACTGATGGATTTTCGGGTTAAAAACCGGAAAAAAGCTTCCGGAAGGAAGCTTTCCAAAGCGACGCGGCTGCACATTACTTTTTAATATCGATAATCTGATACTGAATGACGCCGGCAGGTACGTTAACATCAACGGTTGCACCCTTTTGCTTGCCGAGAATGGCTTTACCCACTGGGCTTTCATTAGAGATCTTATTCTGAAAAGGATCGGATTCTGCCGTACCTACAATGTTATATTCTACGAGATCGCCGAATTCCAAATCCTTCAGTGTCACGATTGAACCAACGCTCACCGTATTGATATCTACGTCATCGTTATTAATAATCCGCGCGTTGCGCAGCATTTTTTCAAGGGTAATAATTCTTCCTTCAATAAAGGCTTGTTCATTCTTCGCATCTTCGTATTCGGAGTTCTCCGAGATATCGCCATAGCCGATGGCTACTTTGATTCTTTCCGCGACTTCACGGCGTTTCACCGATTTCAGATGCTCAAGCTCTTCCTCCAGCTTTTTCAAGCCTTCTTGTGTAAGAATGACTTCTTTTTCACTCATTCCCAACTGATCTCCCGTCGTGTGAAAAATTTTCATATCGTTGAATCAATGCTTCCTGCTAGGAGTTAGATCTATAAAAAGAGCTGATTCAAGTAGTATGAATTCACTATTAGTTAATATATTAGCTTCGTGCCTCAAGATGACACCGCTGTCGTTCACTATATGCGGGAACACACATTAATATTGACTGATTATATTGCAACGGTTTCAAAATGTCAATCTAAGCCAGCGCTTCATTTTTTAATGAAGCACTGTACTTTCCCCAGCCGAAGCAGACACAGAATGCGTCTCTAAATTCTCGACATATTCATTCAAAACCCGTACCATTTCATCGCGTTTCACAAGGTCCATGATGACGTCTTTAACACGAGCTGCTCCTTGCAAGCCTTTGAGATACCAGGCCATATGTTTGCGCATTTCTTTCACGGCTACATGCTCACCCTTCAAGGCAACGAGTCGATCCATATGAAGGATCGCGATACGGATTTTCTCCTCGGCGGTCGGTTCTAGCGGCAGTTCGCCTTTAGCCAGGTATTGCACTGTACGGTACAGCATCCACGGGTTACCTAACGCGCCGCGTCCAATCATAACACCGTCCACACCAGTGTGGTCGAGCATCCGCTTCGCATCTTCCGGCGTAACGACATCGCCGTTGCCAATGACAGGAATCGACAGGGCCTGCTTCACGTCCCGGATGATATCCCAATCCGCCTTGCCGGTGTACATTTGCTCACGGGTACGACCATGAACGCTGACCGCGCTGCCGCCGCCTCTTTCAACGGCTTTGGCATTCTCGACGGCGTAAATATGCTCGGAGTCCCAGCCGATACGCATTTTGACTGTGACCGGTTTACTAACAGCCGCTACAACGGTAGCGATCATTTCTTCGATTTTGTCCGGTTGCAGGAGCCAGCGGGCACCCGCGTCGCACTTTGTGATTTTGGGCACAGGACAGCCCATGTTGATATCAATGATATCTGCGTTCGTGTGACGGTCGACGACTTTGGCCGCTTCAACGAGCGTCTCCGTATCTCCGCCGAAAATTTGCAGACTGAGCGGCTTCTCCCGATCATCAACATAAAGCATATCCATCGTGCGGGAATTGCCATGGACAATTGCTTTATCGCTCACCATTTCCGCACAAACGAGGCCCGTGCCGAATTCCTTGGCAATCAGCCGGAATGCGGGGTTGCAAACACCAGCCATCGGCGCCAGTACGACTTTATTGGGAGCTTCGACATTTCCTATTTTAAGACCCGAAGAATTCATACTTCTCACCTCGCAACCGCAGGGACCAATTCATCGGGCTCGATGTTTAGCACTTGCGAAATTTTGTTAATGATTTTGCTATCCGGTTTGCGTGTACCCCGTTCAATTGCACCTAAAATAGCGATCGATACGCCAAGCAAATCGGCCAGTTCGTTTTGGGTATAACCTTTTAATTTACGAAAAGCGCGGATGCGCTGTGCTACTGAACTTTTTTCCATAAAACGACGCCTTCCTTTCCTTCCAGTTTCTCCAATTGGGCGGAGATGAATTCTAAAGCTGCATCTTGCCGACTGTAGAGAACCTCTGCGAGAGGAACTAACACAAAAGCCCGCTCATGCATCCGCGGATGCGGAATGATCAAGTCGGGGGTTGAAAGCCGTTGTTCGCCGTATAGGAGCATATCCAGATCGATCGTTCTTGGGCCCCAGCGCAGATCGCGCGTTCTACCCAGTCGTTTCTCGATGGCAAGCATGGTGGTCAAGAGCTCTTCTGCAGGTAGTGTCGTGGAGACTTCAATAACCATATTCAAAAATGCCGCTTGATCCACATAACCTACGGGGTCGGTCTCATATATGCTTGATTGCGCGGTAACATTGATCCCCGCATGTTCATTCAACTCTATTATGGCTTGCTGCAAATAGCGCTCGCGATCATCTATATTAGATCCCAGTGCCACATAAGCTGTTATGGCTTGTCGTTCTTCGGCTGTCATTCAATTGGCCCGCTTTCGGTTAATCTCTACGGTAACTCCGTCAAAAATCACGGGAAATGGCGGATGCGGCTTAATGACGCGAACCGTCACTTCATTGATACTAGTATAAGTATGCAGCAGCTCGGATGCAATATTTTCTGCCAGTGCTTCAATGAGTTTGAAGGTGCGGCCTTCGACAACCTCTTTGACTTTGAAAAAAACTTCCGCATAATTGATCGTGTCGTCAAGATGATCCGATTGACCGGGCTTATTTAGCGGCATGAGGAGTTCTACATCGACATAAAAGCGCTGACCGAGTTTATTTTCTTCTGTGAAAACACCGTGATTGCCGAAAAACTGCATGCGTGAGAGTGTAATTTTATCCATATTCGGGAGGCCTCCATAGGTATGTTAGGTGCGAATGATTGCGTCTGTCATGACAGCGACACGCTTCATTGCCTGCACATCATGTACTCTGACTATGCTGCAACCTTGGGCGATACCGAGCGCGATTGTAGCCGCGGTGCCTTCCAGCCGTTCGTCAGCAGGTACCCCGCCGAGTGCGATGCCGATCATGCTTTTGCGGGACGTGCCGAGCAGAACGGGGAAACCGATATCGGCTATGGCGCGGAGGCGGTTCATGAGATAAAGGTTTTGTTCGTAAGTTTTGGCGAATCCGATACCCGGATCAAGTATGATGTTCTCTTTGCGAATGCCGGCTTGTTGGGCTTGTGCGATGCATTCCTGGAGATTTGCGATAACATCGTTGAGGAAGTCCGTGTAACCCATGTTAGTGCGATTATGTGTGATAATGAAAGGACAACCGTACTGAGCGGCTATTCCCGCCATAAGGGAGTCGGCTTTACCGCCCCAAACGTCGTTGATGATATGAGCTCCCGCTTCGAGAGCTTGTTTGGCGACTTCGGCTTTATATGTATCTATGGAGATAGGCGCGTTTATTTCTTGGCTGAGCGCTTGAATGACCGGAATAACGCGGCGCAATTCTTCCTCCTCAGTGACTAAAGTTGAGCCGGGACGTGTGGATTCGCCGCCGATATCGATAATATCTGCGCCTTCCGCGATCATTTGGCGCGCTCTTTGCACGGCTGTTTCAATCGCTAGGTACTGACCGCCATCCGAAAAGGAGTCCGGCGTAACATTCAGAATACCCATGATGATCGTTCGATCACCAATGGGCAGCTCGTGTCCTCTGCAGGATAACATTTTCATGGTTTTCACTTCCTATATGGTTAACGATTGTTATATAGTTCGATAAGTTGGCGCGTTATCGGGCCTGCGCTGCTTCGTCCTATTGGATGGTTTTGTCCACTAGGCGTATACAATGTTGTGATAGGGACAATTTCTTGGATCGAGTTCACGATGAACACTTCATCCGCATCGATAAGATTTTCCCATGTGTACAGTCCGTCTTGGGTATGAATTTGGTTCGATTGAGCGAGTTTGAGCACGTGAGCCCTGGTAATGCCGGGCAAAATTCCCGTATCCAGCGATGGCGTGAACATGATGGAATCTTTGATAAAAAAGAGGTTGCTGACAATGCCCTCCGCCAAATACCCATCCTCAGTCAGCATCAAGCCTTCGGCACCTTTGGCCCACTCATAGTTCTGGAGTTCCCTCTTGGCGAGAATGTTATTCATATAATGAAATGACTTGAATCGATATAAGCCTTCCGGCGTATTGCGCGGCAGTTTAAGGAGCTGCAGCGCTTTGCCCTTCTCGTACAGGTTCGCGTCCCTTGGAGGAAGCGGTTTGATGTAAATGATTTCATTAGGCTGTTGGTAAGCTCCGGACGGGAGTCCTAGCGCATCCACGCCTGCAGAAACGGAAAAACGTATGTATGCGTCGCTAAGGTTATTGGCTTCTAGGAGCTTGGAAATAAGTTGCTGAATTCGTTCGATGTTCGGTTCGTATGTAATGCCAAGTTCACTACACCCTTCTTCTAAGCGATGGAGATGCTGCGGGAGAAGAAACGGCCTGCCCTTGTAAGTGCGAAACGTCTCGAACAAGCCGAGCCCGTAAAGAAAACCGTGGTCGTAGACCGAGACCACGGCTTGTTGTTCCTCATATAAAGTGCCATTTATGCTGATTATCATGAATTACGCTCCTGTTTTAGCTGTACGGCGTAAGAAATTTCGCAAAATTTGATGTCCATGGTCGGTAATGATCGATTCCGGATGGAATTGAACACCCTCGATCGGATATTCTTTATGTCTAAGCGCCATGATCTCGCCGTCAGCGGTACGAGCGCTCACTTCCAGGCAATCCGGCAGCGTCTCGGATTTCACGATGAGCGAGTGATAACGCGTTGCCGTGAATGGAGACGGCAATCCTTCGAACAACGTTTTCCCATCGTGGAAAATAGGCGAGGTCTTACCGTGCATCAGACGCTCGGCGCGAATCACATCGCCGCCAAACGCCTGTCCGATGGACTGATGGCCCAGGCAGACACCGAAGATTGGGATTTTGCCCTTAAAATGATCAATAAGCGACAGGCTGACGCCTGCTTCATTCGGGGTACACGGACCCGGAGATATTAAGATATGGTCGGGCTTCAGCGCCTCCACACCAGCTAGATCAATCTCGTCATTCCTGCGGACGACGACTTCTTCCCCGATCTCCCCCAAGTATTGAACAAGGTTGTACGTAAATGAATCATAATTGTCGATCACTAAAATCATTCTAAGCTCCCCTTTCGTCTCGTAAGCCTTTCTTGGGCTTCACGCTCGGCTCATACTCCGCTCGCTAAATTCTATCGATTTCCACATCGCTTTGGCTTTGTTCAAAGATTCCACATATTCACGCTCAGGTACGGAATCGATGACGATGCCTGCTCCCGCTTGAATATGACCCATCCCTTGAACGGCTACCAGCGTGCGTATAATAATATTAAATTCCATATTGCCGTTATAGTCAATCCATCCCATGGACCCAGTATATGGGCCTCGGCGAACCGGTTCGAGTTCTTCGATAATTTCCATGGTGCGGATCTTCGGCGCGCCCGTTATGGTTCCGCCCGGGAAGGTCGCAGCGATGACGTCGTAGGCATCCTTGCCTTCGGCGAGCTCGCCGACGACTTCGGAGACGATGTGCATCACATGGGAATAGTACTCGATGACCATGAAGTCTTTGACGCGGACGGATCCGTATCGGGAAATCCGTCCGAGATCGTTGCGCTCGAGGTCGACCAGCATGACGTGCTCGGCGCGTTCTTTATCATTGTCGATGAGCTCGCCGGCCAGGCGCAGGTCATCCTGTTCGTCCTTGCCGCGCGGGCGGGTGCCCGCGATCGGCCGCGTGCGCAGCACGCCGTCTTCGAGCTGCACGAGCAGCTCCGGCGAGCCGGACACGAGAGCGAAGTCCGCGAAACGGAGCAAGCCCATGTACGGCGAAGGATTGACGACGCGCAGCGCCTCGTAAATCTCTTCCGGCGTCGTGTGCAGCTTGCGGCTCTGCCGCACGGACAAGTTGACTTGGAACACGTCACCTTGGGAGATGTAAGCTTGGATGGCCTCCACCGAATCCATGTAGTCTTCTTTGCCGAAGGCAGGCCGGATGCCTTCGATGCGCTCTACATCGATATTCAGCTGCTCGCGCGCGATGGCAGGCTGGTCAGTTGAGCCGGTAGTTGCATGTGCGCCACTGCCCGACCAGTTGCTTGCGCGAATCGCATGCCAGCGATTCAGCATCGTTTGTGCGCGCTGATGCGCCTGCTCATACAGCTGCTGCAGATAGGCGTCATCCCCCTTGTGGCCCTCGGCAAGGGGGGCATGCACTGCGATGTATAAGACTTTATCGACGTGATCCAACGTCCATACCTGATCGTACATCGCGAAGCTGTAGTCCGGTATTGGGAGATCGTCAGCCGCACGTTCAGGCAATTTCTCGATGGTGCGGATGACATCGTAGCTCCAGTAGCCGACACAACCGCCTAGAAATTTTGGCGCTCCCTCTACCTTGGGACTTCGATATGGAGCCATCCATTGCTTGACGACATCGAGAGGAGCGCCTGTCAAAGATTGAGCAGGAACGGATATTTCCGCTTTCATCCCCTTTCCGCGGATCGCTGATATAGGATGGAGGCCGAAAAATGTATATCGCCCGCCTTTTCCGCTCTCCAGCACAAATGAGTCCGGCGCCGCTTCCTTCCATGCTTCCTGCCAGGAATGAATCCGATCGTCCGCCAGCCCCAGCTTAATGACATAAGGAAGCATTGTATATGCAGAGGACCAATTGCGCCACTGCTCTAAAGTTGTAAGGATCACTTCATGCCCCCCTTAACACTTGCTCTTCCGATAATTAGTACTGAACACGGGTTATATCTGGTCTTATCCTCAGCCCGCATTCCATATAGTTGTCCATTAGTATACTCTAACGGTTCCCAGAAAAAAAGCCCCCAGCTAGGCTGGAGGCTCTCAATTAAGCAGTGATTGCTTATTGCTCTTCAAATTGGTACAGCGGCGTACTGAGGTAACGCTCACCGTTACTTGGAATCACAGCGACGACACGCTTGCCGGCGCCTAATTCTTTAGCTACTTTTAACGCTGCAAAGATCGCTGCGCCCGAAGAAATGCCGCCAAGGATACCTTCTTCTTTCGCTACACGGCGGGAAGTTTCGAATGCATCATCATTCTCTACCGCGATAATTTCATCGTAGATGTTCGTGTTCAAGATATCTGGAACGAAGCCCGCGCCGATACCTTGAATTTTGTGAGGACCTGGCTTACCGCCGGAAAGAACCGGAGAAGCAGCAGGCTCAACCGCATAAATTTTGATACCTGGGAAATTCTCTTTCAACACGCCGCCTGCACCCGTAATTGTACCGCCAGTGCCAATACCGGAAACGAATGCATCCAGCTTGCCGTCGTGGCCTTTGATCGCTTCAACGATCTCAGGGCCTGTAGTTTCACGGTGAATTTTCACGTTAGCTTGGTTTTTGAATTGTTGCGGGATAAAATAGTTCGGATTCTCTGCCTGAAGCTCTTCAGCGCGGCGAATCGCACCTTTCATACCTTCCGCTCCTGGAGTCAGCACCAGCTGAGCGCCGTATGCGCGAAGCAGGTTACGTCTTTCCAAGCTCATCGTTTCCGGCATAACGAGAATAGCTTTATATCCTTTAGCGGCTGCAACCATAGCCAATCCGATTCCTGTGTTACCGCTAGTTGGCTCGACAATCGTGTCGCCTGGCTTCAATTTACCTTCTTGCTCAGCCACTTCGATCATGGAGATGGCAATACGGTCCTTTACGCTTGCACCCGGGTTTTGATACTCGAGTTTCACATATACTTCTGCACTGCCTTCAGGAACGACGCGGTTCAAACGAACTAACGGTGTATCCCCAATCAAATCAGTAATGCTTTGCACTAATTTTGCCATGCTATTTCCCCTCCAGATTGAGTAAATTATGATTTCCGAGTTGTTTAGTCGGCATTAATACTTTCATCTTATCAATGCGCTTACAGGTTGTCAACCACATTTTCACAGCTGCCTATTGAAATTGGGGGTCAATAATCTTAACGCCCCATTTATTCCGAATACTAACGATAAAATCTTTCAAAGGAGGCGCTTCTTGCAGCGCAAGCTCTCTTCGCACATTTTCGCGGATAAAGGCACGATCAGGGTTCGCTTTCTCTCTCCGATTTTTCAGCTTCACAATCGCAAAGCCTTGCTGCATAGGAACAGGTTTGCTTACTTCTCCAACCTTCAATTGTTTAGCCGCTTCTAAAACAGGTGCTGCGACAAAGGGATCGTCCCCTTCTATCCAACCTAAATCTCCGCCGCTGTTATTGGTCGCATCATCCAGGGAACGATCTCTGGCTAAAATCGCAAAATCCTCGCCTTTAGCCAATTCCGCTAATACCTTATTGGCCTGCTCTTTCGTGGACACAATAATTTGCTGGATATTATATTCCGTCTCCTGCTTGAACTCATCGGGATGCGTCTTGATATATTCATCTACAATGGCATCGGAAATGACAACATTTCTAGTTGCAAGCTTTTCTAATAGAAGCTTATTGCTCACATCTTCTCTAATTTCTTCCTTAGACATCCCCAATTGGTTCTTCATGGAAGCATAAAACTGATCTTCACTCTCGTACCCCTGTTGCATACGCCTCAATTCACGTTCGATTTCCGCGTTTCCAATGGTCGTTCCCGATTCGCTTCCTTCCAGACGTATCGCTTCACGATCCAGCATCTGATTGAGCAGCTCAGTACCATAATGACGTTCTAGCGCCTTCTGAAGCTCTTGAATGGTTATTTCACGGCTTCCAATTGTTGCTACTACCCGCTCTTTGTCCTGCTCACCCCGCTGCTGCGGCTCAGGTGGTTGAGTGGGTTCCGGTTGGTTCGTGGAACGGGCGATCAACAAGGAAGTGAGCACAAGAATACATACGGCCAGCATGCCGATGACTCCCCACAATCGCTTTACGTTCCGCATCCTAATTCCCTCTTTGCTTCCATAATCCTGTTGCTCTACAGGTCGATCATCCGCTGCAAATCTTCACGATCATATCGATAAGCTTCATTGCAGAAATGGCACACCACTTCGGCAAAGCCATCATCGTCAAGAATTTCTTGTAATTCAGCCTTGCCTAAGGAGATCAATGTTTGCTCTACCCGTTCACGACTGCATTTGCAGCGAAATTTAACATCCATCTGATCCATGATCTGTACGGAAGGAAGTACGGTTTGCAAAATTTCCTCCAAATTGAGCCCGCCATCCAGCATGCTCGTGAACGAAGGAATACGAGCGAGCATATCTTCAATCTCACCAATCTCCTCGTCAGTCAACCCCGGAAGCAGTTGGATCACGAATCCGCCTGAAGCTTTAATAGAATGATCTCTATCGACGAGAACCCCGAGTGCTACGGCTGAAGGCGTTTGCTCAGACTTAGCAAAATAATACGTGAAATCCTCCGCCAATTCCCCGGAGATGATAGGTACACTGCCCTTGTAAGGCTCTTTTAACCCTAAATCTTTCGTTATGTATAAAAATCCTTCCGTACCGACGGCAGCCGAGACATCCAGCTTTCCGCTCGCCTTGAGAGGCGGATCAACTAGCGGATTATCCACATAGCCGCGAACCTCACCCTTAGCGTTCGCATCGACCACGATTTGGCCGATCGGTCCGTCGCCTTTCACTTGTATGATGAGATGTTCTTCGCCCTTCAGCATAGCTCCCATGAGAAGTCCTGCGGCAGCCGTTCTTCCTAAAGCCGCGGTAGCTGTCGGCGTCGTTTGGTGTCTGCGGCTGAGTTCTTCGGTAATGGCGGTCGTTTGCACCGCAAAGGCACGGACTTTTCCATCGAGTGCAGTTCCTCGTATCAAATAATCACTCATGTTGGTTCCTTTCTTGAACAACGTTATGCATTTTTTTCGTAGATCATTTGTAAGCCTTGCAGCGTTAATAGCGGGTTCACGATCTGAATGGTACGAGATTCGCTTGAAATCAACTCCGCCAATCCTCCTGTAGCAATAACTGTCGGATTCACATTGAATTCTTGCTTCACGCGTTCCACGATGCCGTCTACTTGACCGACGTATCCGAAAATAATCCCGGCTTGCATCGCAGCAACGGTATTGCGGCCGACGACGCTTTTGGGTTTAACGAGCTCAATCCTCGGCAGCTTTGCCGCCTTTTGGTACAATGCTTCGGTAGAAATCCCGATCCCTGGCGCGATTGCACAACCTACGAGCTGCTGCGAAGGATCAATGTAGTCATAGGTGGTCGCCGTACCGAAGTCGACGATGATACAAGGAGCACCATATAGTTCAAGCGCAGCAACTGCGTTGACGATCCTGTCCGCACCTACCTCCTTCGGATTGTCGACACGTACATTGAGCCCAGTCTTGATACCGGGACCAACAACGTATGGCGTTCTTTTTAGATAGTGTAAGCAAAGGTTTTCCAATACATTCATAAGCGGAGGTACAACGGATGAGATAATGATGCCTTCTATTTGTGAGAAGGAGATTCCTGAATGCTGAAATAAGCTGTGCAGCAGCATCCCGTATTCATCTACCGTTGCAGATCGATTCGTGCTGATCCGCCAGTGGTGCAGCAGTGTACGTTCCCGGTATAACCCGAGCACGATATTGGTATTCCCTACATCGACGACAAGAATCATAGCGCTGTCCCCTTCCGCTCATTCAAGTCGAGACTAATGTCTAGCGCTGTTACGGAATATGTAAGCCTTCCTACAGAAATGACGTCGACACCTGTTTCAGCCATCCGTTTGATGGTCTGTGGTGTTACTGAACCCGAACCTTCTACTACAATATGCGGCGCTTTGGTTTTAATTATTGAAACCGCTTCTTTCATCTTTTCGGGCACCATGTTATCGAGCATGATAATGTCCGCGCTTGCCGCTAAAGCTTCGTGGAGCTGGTCGAAATTCTCCACCTCCACTTCAATCTTCATCGTATGCGGGATCTGCATGCGTGCCGCTTGAATTGCCTGCGTAATGCCACCGGAACCTTTAATATGGTTATCCTTAATCATGACAGCATCATATAGACCAAACCGGTGGTTATGGCCGCCGCCAACACGTACTGCATATTTCTCCAGCAACCTGTGCCCTGGGGTTGTTTTCCTTGTATCCACAAGCCGGGTCGGAAGACCTTCCAGCGCCTCGACAAACTCATATGTCTTGGTCGCGATACCTGACAAGCGCTGCATGAGATTAAGGCTCAATCGTTCTCCAAGCAAAATGCTTCGCGTTTTCCCCTCAACTTCGGCTAATACGGTCCCTTTCTTAACAGACGATCCTTCCACTGCTTTGGTTTCAAAGCGAAGCGTTGGGTCAACAACGTTGAAAACCTCTTTGGCAATCGGCAATCCGCAAAGTATCCCGTCTTCTTTGACGTGGATAATCCCTTTGGACTCGTGCTCCAAAGGGATTGTTGTCAGGGTTGTTACATCACCCGTGCCGATATCTTCTTCCAGCCACAGACGAATATTTTTACGAATGAGCTCCATATTTAAATCCAGCATATTATATCCACTCCTCAACCCTATCTTCCCCGCGCTTGAAAACTATATGCTTTTTCCAATGCAGGTCGTCTCGTCCCGGGAAATCTTCGCGGTAATGGCCGCCGCGGCTTTCCTCGCGCTGCAGAGCAGCTGTTGTTGTTAACAATGCGCAATTGAGCAAGTTTGCGAACTCATAATCCTCGCGTTTGGTCATTTGCGTCTCGTAGATCGACAACTGCCGCGCTAATTCGTCGTATCCTTTTTGCAAGCCTTTGGCT
The DNA here is from genome assembly GCF_014534655.1 of Paenibacillus sedimenti. Classification (GTDB taxonomy): domain Bacteria; phylum Bacillota; class Bacilli; order Paenibacillales; family NBRC-103111; genus Paenibacillus_E; species Paenibacillus_E sedimenti. Next base: position 48,537 of record NZ_JACVVD010000021.1, on the reverse strand, counting down.
GTGCGCTTCAGTCCTGCATAGCGGAGCATGGTTTTCTGCAATTTCAGCTTCTTCTCGACAACGGCTTGCTTCGGGCTTTCGGTCCTGGGCGACTCCGCCCGTAAGGTAGGATTGCCGGTTAGAGGCGGCAGCTCTTGAATACGCTCGATGATGCGTCTGCCGAAAACGATAGCTTCGGAGAGCGAATTGCTTGCCAAGCGGTTAGCGCCATGCACGCCCGTAGAAGATACCTCGCCGCAGGCAAAGAGCCGACGTACGGCAGTCTCTCCGTGAAGGTCGGTTTTTACGCCGCCCATCATATAATGAGCAGCCGGTGCAACCGGAATCCAGTCCGTGGTCATATCCAGACCATAATTCAAACAGTATTCATAAATCGTCGGAAAACGATGTTTAATGAGTTCTTCCGTTTCGTGCGTAATGTCCAGATACACAAAAGTAGATTTATTGTTCTCAATCTCATCGACGATAGCCCGGGCAACTACATCTCTTGGCGCTAGCTCTAATTGAGGATGGTAGCGCTCCATGAAGCGCTCTCCTTTAATGTTGCGCAAATAGGCTCCCTCGCCGCGCACCGCTTCGGAGATGAGAAAGCGCGGAGCGCCGGGATAGCACAGAGCCGTCGGATGGAATTGGATAAATTCCACATCTTGAATGTGCGCGCCGGCGCGATAAGCAATGGCAATACCATCCCCGGTGGCAATGTCGGGATTGGTGGTATAGCGGAACAGCTGCCCCGCCCCGCCGGAGCAAAGAATCGTTGCGTTGCCGCGGACATAGACCCGCTGGCCGTCCGGCTTTTGCACGAGTGCGCCGAAGCACTCGCCGTCCTGTGTTATCAGGTCGATCACAAAGTGATCGTCCCAAATCTCAATATTCGGATCCAGCTTCGTGCGCTCCGATAGGGCTCGTACAATCTCGGCGCCCGTGGCGTCGCCGTGTGCATGCAAAATACGGCGCTGACTGTGAGCGCCTTCCTTCGTTAAAGCGAACTCCCCGTTCTCTAAGTCGAACTGGGTACCCATACGGATTAGGTCCTGTACGCCGTTAGGCCCTTCATGGACCAGCACATCGACGGCTTCGGGAGAACAGAGGCCTGCCCCAGCAATAAGCGTATCCTCTTTATGATATTCCGGCGAATCCTCGTCGGAGATGACCGCGGCTATGCCCCCTTGGGCATAGCGTGTGTTGCTGTCAAGGAGCGACTTCTTTGTGATCATCAGCACTTTTTTGGTTTCACTTGCGCGAAGGGCGGTGAACAATCCTGCGATCCCTGCGCCAATGACGATCACATCTGTATGTACATGAGGAATGGAATCTAAATCTATATCTACAAGATATCTAGGAATCATGCCGCTTCACCTGTTTCATACGAAATTCCCCCGCAAAGTAATAATTACCTTTGCGGGGACCCCAAACCTAAATTACCCCACAAAGTGACGAAGACCTTCGAAGCTTATTCCGGGTACTTTGCGGGGACCCCAAACCTAAACAAGAGAGTAGCGCATGCTACTTAACTTGTAACATGCGCTCTAAGGACAATCTTGCTTTATTAGCTACATCTTCCGGTACATAGATTTCTGGCTGCATCGTCTCTAAGGCTTTAACAATCTTCTTCAGGTTATTAACTTTCATATTCGGGCAAACCAAGTATTTCGTAGCAAAATGGAATTGCTTATTCGGGCTGTCTTTACGAAGCTGGTATCCTGTACCATCTTCTGTTCCGACAATGAATTCCTGGCAGTCGGACTCACGGCAGTATTTGATAATAGCCGTCGTACTGCCTACGAAATCGCCTAGTTTCACAACTTCCGGACGGCATTCTGGATGAACGACGAACTGCGCATTCGGATACTGTGCCCGCATTTCTTCTACATCTTTAACGGTTAGCATATCATGCGTGTTGCAATAACCTTCCCAGATGATGATCTTTTTGTTTGTGAATTTTGATACATAGTCACCTAAATTTTTATCCGGTACCCAGATGATTTCATCCGAATCGACGGATTCGATAACTTTAATTGCATTGGCAGACGTACAGCAAATATCGGTTTCGGACTTCACCTCAGCTGAAGTGTTAATGTAGGCTACCACTTTGGCATTCGGGTGTTGACGCTTCAAAGCGCGAAGACCTTCTACATTAACCATATCGGCCATTGGACAACCGGCTCTTTCATCCGGGATAATGACCGTCTTGTTGGGAGCCAATATCTTGGCGCTTTCCCCCATGAAATGCACACCGCAGAATACAATAACATCCGCGTCAGTTTCTGCCGCCTTCTGCGCAAGCAAGAAGGAATCCCCCCGGAAATCGGCAACCTCTTGAACTTCGTCTCTCTGATAATAATGAGCAAGAATGATGGCATTGCGTTCTTTCTTCAGCTGCAGCAACCGCTCTTTAAGTTCGCGATTCTGCTCGGCTTTTCTTTCTAAAGCCAGAGCTTCCATGAATGGTTCCTCCCCTATGTGGGACATAGAATATACTTGCTGTCTATCTAATGATTAGTATGATCAAATAGCTCTAAAATTAGAGATTTACAACTAATTTACACATATCCGCATCCCCTGTCAATGCGCAAATCCACCGAAAAAACCAGAAAATCCGGGTACACCTAACGTGTACACCGGATTTACGACTTGCCCTTGCATGTTACTCTTCGGATTGATCCGAATTGGACTTCGAATCCTTCTCTTTATCTTTGTCAAACTCGAGCTTGTTGCTTTCGTTCTCATGGCTTTGAACTTGGATGTTCACTTTGAGCTCATCGTCTTCAGCGCCTGCATCCAGTTTGCCTTTTTCCAACAAAGCGATAATGTCATCTTTGTCGAGCGTTTCTTTCTCGAGCAGCGTTTTCGCGATCAGATGAACCTGATCCGCATGCTCGGTCAGAATTTGGCGAGCTTTTTCATAACAGCCACGGATCATATTCTGCATTTCTTGGTCGATTTCGTAAGCAATCGCGTCACTATAGTTCTGCTCATGTCCGATATCGCGGCCCAAGAATACTTGGCCTTGGACATTGCCAAACTGCATCGGTCCGAGCTTATCACTCATACCGAACTCCATAATCATACGGCGAACGATACCTGTAGCTTTACGGAAGTCATCGTAGGCCCCTGTTCCAATTTCACCAATGTAAAGTTCCTCTGAAACACGACCGCCCAGAAGCCCAGTTACCTTATCCAGCAGTTCTGTCTTCGTCTGGACTAAACGATCTTCGCCTTCTTTGGGCAGCATCATCACATAACCGCCGGCGCGACCGCGTGGAACGATCGTAACTTTGTGCACCATGTCCGCATTCTCGGCGTAGTAACCGATAATTGCGTGTCCGGCTTCGTGATAAGCGACAATGCGTTTCTCACGATCACTAATGATTCGGCTTTTCTTCTGCGTACCGACAATGACGCGGTCGAACGCTTCTTCAATTTCGTCCATCGAAATATCTTTGCGGTTGCGGCGAGCAGCAATCAAAGCTGCTTCATTCAACAGATTTTCGAGGTCAGCACCTGTGAATCCAGTTGTATAGCGGGATAGTGCATCCAGCTTCACATCTTTCGCCAGAGGCTTGTTGCGTGCATGTACTTTCAGTACCGCTTCACGACCTTTGACATCCGGACGGTCTACCGTGATTTGACGGTCAAAGCGTCCCGGACGCAAGAGTGCAGGGTCCAGAATATCCGGGCGGTTCGTTGCAGCGACGATAATAATGCCTTCGTTCGCACCGAAGCCGTCCATTTCTACGAGCAATTGGTTGAGCGTTTGTTCACGCTCGTCATGGCCGCCGCCTAAGCCGGCGCCGCGCTGACGACCCACTGCGTCAATCTCATCGATAAAAATAATACAAGGTGAGTTCTTTTTCGCATTCTCGAACAGGTCGCGCACACGGGATGCACCGACACCGACGAACATTTCGACGAAATCAGAACCTGAGATACTGAAGAACGGCACGCCGGCTTCGCCAGCGACAGCTCTTGCAAGCAACGTTTTACCGGTACCCGGAGGCCCGTTAAGCAGAACCCCCTTCGGAATTCTCGCGCCTACGGCTGCGAATTTCCGCGGATCTTTGAGGAATTCAACAACCTCAACGAGTTCCTGCTTCTCTTCGTCAGCTCCAGCCACGTCTTCGAAGGTAACGCGTTTTTTCTCTTCATTATATAAGCGGGCACGGCTTTTGCCGAAGTTCATAACTTTACCGCCGCCACCTTGAGCCTGATTCAACAGAAAGAAGAACAGGATGAAGATGATGACAAACGGAATAATCGAGGTGAGGAAGCTAATCCATACGCTATCTCTCTCCATGGTTTCGTACTTTTCGTTAGGCACTCCATTGGCTTCAATCAGAGATACCACCAATGTATCGTATGGGGCATGCGTCTCAAAGGTCTTCTTGTCAGCACTTGGGGGCTTCGCGTACGTACCTCTAATCAGATACGTATAGCCATCGAATTTCAACGTTACAGACTCTACATTTTTATTCTGAACCTCTTGTCGGAACTTATCGTACGTGATTAGATCCTTTTGTTCGTTTTGGGTACTAATAAAATGAACGATACCGACCGTAACCAAAAATATAAGCAAATAAAAACCGGTATTCCGGATAATTCGATTCATCCCGGGCCTCCTCTCGAACGGCACACTTTTTTTATTTTACCACATCCCGGTAAAGCACTACAACAAAGCAGTGCGAACAAGCTTAGGGACATGACTAGCTGGTATAGATCTCTGGTTTTAATATGCCGATAAATGGTAGGTTCCGATATTTCTCCGCATAATCCAGACCATATCCGACAACGAATTCATCAGGAAGCACGTATCCTGAATAATCAGGCTCCAGCTCCACCGTTCTGCGCGCCGGCTTATTAAATAGAGCAACGACAGAAATCGATTTGGCATTGCGTCGCTCCAATACATCAATCAGATAACTCAGCGTTAAACCGCTATCGATAATGTCTTCCACAATAAGGATGTGACGACCTTCCACCGGAACATCGAGATCTTTGATGATCTTCACAACACCGGAAGATTTCGTGGATGCGCCATAGCTGGATACAGCCATGAAGTCGAGCTCCAACGGCACTTTAATCTGCTTTACCAGGTCAGCCATGAAGATGAAAGCCCCTTTAAGTACGCAGATGACCAGTGGGTTCTTCCCCTCGTAATCGATGCTAAGCTGCTCCCCTAATTCCTTGATTTTGTCTTGAATTTGCTCTTCGCTGTAAAGTACTTCTTGAATGTCGCTGTACAAGGATGAACCTCCTAGATTATATTATGAAACCTTATAAATTTACATTCTATAGGTTGTTTAAAAAGTCTGACAGCGGACTTATTAAACATTCATCTAAGCGAACGAAATTTATACCCCTACTTCAGCACTAGCTTCATATGAAGCACTCGTTCTGTTGCCGGCCCTACCAAAGCATGTCTTGACCTGCGAAAGCCCGCAATCCAGAGAATATGACCGGTTGCATCGACCAGCATAGGAATGACATCGCGCCGGCTTAAGGGTATTTTGGCATCAATGAACATATCTTTTACCTTTTTGGACCCGTTTAAACCATGAGGTTCCAATCGATCTCCCGCTTCGCGGCTCCGTACAAATAGCGGCAATTGAAGCTGATTCAAATCGAAATAGGCATCCATCGCAGTGGATGAATGGGTGGACGGATGATCCGAAGTTAAGCGGATTACCGAGTACTCGAGCCTGGCACCTGCTTCCGGAAGTTCCAGCCTGTTTACATTCAACTCGACTTGATGCCGATAAGGTCTTGGAGAAGGTGCAAACGACTGAAATTGAATGGCTTCATATTCTCTCACTATATAAAGCTGCTCATTCAATTCAAGAACTTGGTTGGAAACCTGATGCTGCAAGATCAACTCGCGAATCGACTCGACTTTGGCAAAATCCAGCCTATCCATGTCCAAACAAAGACAGTTTAATATTAGTTTAATCAAACGCCTTTGTAAAGCAACATGCAGTCCTGTAAAGTCGGACCTCTTCAAACGAGACACACCCAGCTGCTGAGCAACGATTTGGCGATAAATCTGCACGACTTCCTTTTCCAAATAGTCATCCTCGGCTCGCATTAGTTCCGTTAATCGGTTCAGCGACTCCGGGAGCTGCTCGTTATACTGTTTCAGCATCGGCATCACATCCAATCGAACCTGATTGCGAAAATACTTTCGCAGCTCGTTGCTGCTGTCTTGGCAATAGGCGATATCATGCTGGGCACAATACTGCACAAGTTCTGATTTGTATATACGTAGGAAAGGACGAATCAGTTCCACTTTTTTTTCAAGCCTTCTTTCCGGCATTCCAACCAGTCCGGATGGGCCCGTTCCACGAAGAAGACGCATCAGCACCGTCTCGGCTTGATCATCGGCATGATGTGCGAAAGCAATACGCTGAGCGCCGTGCCGATCCGCAACCTCATGCAAAAATGCGTAGCGTTTCTCCCGCGCCGCTGCTTGCCCGTTGAGCGAAGTTTCTACTATATAGGCAGGTACATCGATATCACCGATTTCATGTGGAAGCCCCATGTGAGATGCAAGATCCGCCACGAATACAGCTTCAGCATCCGATTCCGCCCCGCGAAAGCGATGATTCACATGAGCCACAATCAATTTCCAGCCATAGCGGTCCGAAAGCGCAAATAGGACATGAAGCAGCGCGACAGAATCAGGTCCGCCTGATACTGCGACGACAACCCCATCTCCCGGATGAATGAGCTGTTCTTGGATGATTCTATATTCCACCTTGGCAACAAGGTTTGTGTCCATTCGCCAGTCCTTTCTATTGCTTCATCCTTTTACTACCAATATATATAGACAGTTGCCCCGAAAATAAACAACGAGGCTGCGAAGCATATTTTGAGCCATGGCAGCTTGAGCGGTGACGGGGCCAGCTTTTTACCTGCAACGAGGCTCCTCCAATATTGATAAGCTTCCCGGGAGGTTTTCAGCTGTCCGTTCAATGCTTGATGAAGAAAAGGCGCGATACGAACCGCAACCGGATTTTCTTTGATGATCGCATACAGTTGTTCAATTTCCCGATTTTGCGGCAGCGACTTCGATAGAGCAGCTAATCGGTTTTTTTGATCCAGCGCTTTTATGAGTAAAATAGCAAATGAGAACAAGTCATAACTTTCATCCGCAACCCGCTCCCCCGCCTTCCAAAAGCCTCGGTCATAGACCTCCGTCAATTGCTTGATGGCTCTGCCTTTGGGCGTCACACCGCCAAAATCAATCAGGTCCACGTCTCCATAATTGGAAACAATCATATTCTCAATCTTCAGATCGCCGAACACGTAGCCGCTTTTATGCAGCTCGGTCAGCTTCTTGAGAAGGTTAGACCCAATAACATAGATCCATTCTTTACCCCACTTATGTAAAAAATCAGAGATGTTCATCCCCTCAATGTACCGCATGACAAAAAAAGGAACTTCCTTGCCCTGTACGATCATATCGTCTACATCGATCAAAAAGCCCTTGAACGACGTTGATGTAAGAGATAACGCGTGAAGCGAATTAATTTCGAATTGATGATCCACCGTTTCACGCCCTGCCTTGAGCGCAAATCTGACCGTTCCTCTGCGTACGAGCGCGACAACTCCGTTAGAACCAGCACCTAATAAACGTTCGACCACGTACACGCGACCGTTCCATTTTCCTTGGATTTCTGATCCTGGACGAAAGGCGTCCTCATACCACGTAGTCACTCAGCATCCCATCCTCGGCCGGTTGTGAGAAAGGCTTGTCCGCCACGAACTGCAGCGTTTGCAGCAAGGCCGGACCTGTCGGTGTTGTACCCTTCATGTTTATTTTATAGAACATCTTGTCGAGATTTGCAAGCTCATTTGTCCAATTGAGATCCATCTCGAGCTCGGCATCACGGTTCTTGGCAGATGGAAAATGGAACACAGCCAGTTCGCTCTTGCCCGAGCGGGCACGGAGACTTAACAGTAAATCATGAATAGCCTCACGTACGGCCGCCAGCTTGGGCTTCATGCTTGCACTAGCATCTATCAACAGAGCTACCCTTAAGGAAGAAGTTTCGCTCATATCATCTATCACTTGAACGACCTCAGCTCGCTGCTGAGGCGGCAGTTGTTCGAGCTGCGCGTGGCCCAGGATGCTTTGCAATTCTTTGCCGACCGCATGCTGGATCGTTGCGGATACGGTTTTACGCGTCATCATCTGAACCGTCTGTGACAGTTGAGCTGAATTTACAATCCTGCTCATACCGCCTCCGGCAGCAGCAATCTCTCTAATTTCTTCAGACCCTAGCATTCCTAATTCGCCTTGATCAATAACGCCGATGACGTTGACTGTAATACCTTCCGCATGCGCTTGAGCCGCCGCAATTACCGGACTAACTCCTACGTTCGAACATCCATCTGTAATTAGTAAAATCTGTTTCATCATGCAATTAGCCTCCCTGATACCAGACAAGATTAGCTTTCTAGCAGCTACCTTCCTAGCATTCCCATTTGCGAGAGCGTCTAATCATAGGGCAGGGAAGATATGGATATATCGCGTGAAGTCGATCCGTTAGCCCGGCACATGCGAAAAAGCAGTAACAGCTCCCCTGCTGTTACTGCTTTTTTACCACATAAGAAAGTACAAGTTTTCGGTTCCAGAAAAACACTTTCCTATTAGCGATAAAACCTGCCGCCTTATTGGGGTCCCCGCAAAGTATTCGGAATTTGCTTCGAAGGATTACTTCACTTTGTGGGGTAGAAGAGCGGTCGCCATCATTGAATAGCCTCGATAGAGGTTTTCTCACATATGCTAACTGACCGTCTTCGGACGCTCCATACGTGTAACTCCCGGCCAGCGGAACGTCGCCCATTCCGGTTGATGTTTTTCCACGCGCGCTACAACAACAGTCATATCGTCTTGGACTTCGCCATGGTGGTAGCGGAAAATCCGCTCTAGTAAGCAGTCCGCGAAGTCCTGCGGCGTTGTCGTATCGATCTCCTGGATCATGCGCTTCATCCACATCTCTTTATTGACTGCAGGGCCAGGCGCATCGTAGATGCCGTCTGTCATCATAATAAGGATATCCCCGGACTGAAGCGGAATCGAGACGAGATCGACATCAATATCTTGTAGGATCCCTACCGGTAAGTTATTCGCCGAGATGGAAATCACCTCACTGCCCCGCTTAATAAAACTCGGCGTCGAGCCGATTTTCATGAACGTCGTGTTCGCACTGTACATGTCGATCAAAGCCATATCGACAGTCGCGTACATCTCATCGGAAGAGCGCAGCATCAGCACCGAATTGAGCGACTTGATCGCGAGCTTCTCGTCCATGCCCGACTGCAGCAGCTGCTGCAGGATGTTCAGCGCCGTCGAGCTCTCCGCCCGTGCGCGCTCGCCATTACCCATGCCGTCACTGAGCGCAACGGCAAACTTGCCGTTGCCCAGCTCGACCGTGGAGAAGCTGTCGCCCGAGAGCAGATCGCCGCCTTTGGCCGCGCCGGCGATACCGGTCTCCACCTCGTATTCTTTGGCGGAGCCGAAGACGACCGTGCTGTAGCCCTCGCCGCGCTCGTGCATCTCCTCCCGTTTCACGGCGACGTTCTCGCCGAGAATTTCGCTAAGAAGCGGCGCAATGATTTTGCGGCATTCATCGAAACCCTTCGTATACTGATGAATGATTTCGATTTCGACATTACCTTCGTCTAAGGAAATAATGTCGATGGTGTGAATGGACAAGCCCAGCTCCTCTAAGGCGCTGCGGATTTGCTCTTCCTGGAAGTACAGCTCCTGCCCTTCGCGTTTGATCTCCTTGGCCAGATCCTCCATGACCTGCGATACTCCCGAAAGTTGATCCGCTACGAGCTGGCGGCTGTCGAGAATTTGCTTTTTCCAATGCATATCATTCTTATAAAGGCCGTATTGACTCTTCATCACATCCAAGACTTGATCGGTACGGGTGCATATTTTTTTCCATTCCTGCGGGATATCCTTCTTCGTCATTTCCTCCTTTGACTCAATACTCGTCATCATATCCGTCATATACGTATACGTCTGGTAAAACTTCTGATCCCAGCACTGATTTTTTTTCCAGCACGTATCACAGGTTTTATGGGCAACGGCATTCATGAAATGCCCCACATCTTCCTCTCTGCGGCTTTCCGCATTCTCCGTCGTTAATTGCTTAAAGCTGCGAGCCAGCTGACGAAAAACTTCTGAAAATTGTTCCACGCGACCTGCGGTCACATCCCTAACGCGCTTGGCATAATCTTGTTGGGATTTCAAATTTTCCTGCGTACCAGGCACATATTTAGCCAAGGCTTGAACGAGGCTGCGCGGAGTTAACAAGAAGAGCGCCACGGCCGCAAGGGATTCCCATGTGGAATTAATCACATCCACGCTAGTCCCCATATAGAACGAGAGAATCGAGGAGCCCAGCAGCATACCGAATGCGACAGCAAGCCGGTTGCCTTCCTTCAGAAGTCCCGCCAGCATGCCCGAGAAAGCTAACAAGCTCATCTGATAGATCGCATTGCTATTCGCCAAGCTCAAGATGAGCCCGGTAATAACGCCGACCGAAGCACCGAATGGGGCGCCTCCGACCAGTGCGAAGAGCAAAATTAAGTAACGGGATAGGACATGTTCCACGGTAACCGGACCGACGGCCCAGCTTACCGTACCCGTCATCACAGAAGCTAGCAGGATGATGAGACAGATGATTTCTTCGTGTTTCAAATGATAGTTTTTACGGTTCAGTGTAAATACAGGCACCGCTTGGATGAAAATCAGTGTGAGCACGAGCGACAACAGCGATTCCACCCCGATCATCATGACGGAGTACCAGCTCAGGTTGGACACAACAAGTGCTGCAAATAATTGAACCAGGAACGTGGCGCTAAACACCTGAAGCGGAGCTAATGAGACATCGGACCGTTCATATTTCTCGCAAGCCTTTTGTATGAGCAAAAAGACAATCATCTCTGTCACAATGTAGCCCGTATGGGCCTGCAGCGATAACAAACTGCCCGCAAATATAGCAACACCCACCCAATGCAGTAAATCTCTTCTCGTAAAATAAATAACCGCGAAAAACGCCAACGCAAATGGAGACAGCTGTTCGAGAATCATAGCTCGTCCAAGCAAAAAACCCATCACAATGAGCAGCAGCGCCCATTTCTTGGCAACGAATGCTTGTACGAACCGATTTTCTACCGCTGAGCTATAAGCGCTCGTTTTCGCTTTTTGCCAAAACCCCGTCCATTGCCCGCCGATCGCTGTGACTACGCTTTTTCTTTGCATCTCTTGAACACCTTCCATTTCCTCGATATTGTTTCTCTAGTATAGAGACAATCTAGCAGAAAGTTTGTCAGAATGAGTTGGTAGATTCAAAGAAATTTCCGACAAGCCGCGGCGGCTTTGTCATCTTGCTTCAGCCCTTGCCTAGTCTTGCCTCGCGGAGATCTGAGTATCACGAAAAGTCTGATTGACCCGAACTATCGTCCCTCGGATGAGGGAGATACCCGTAAATTGATGTCGATTGATACAAAGCGTACTACACATAATGGGCCAAACATGGAAACATCGAACGAAAAAACCACATCCGCCTATGCGAATGTGGTTCGGTGCTTGTATATTAATCTCTTCTTCCGCCTCGGCCACCGCGTTTGGACTCGGTGTTCTTCTTGAGAGACGAAATCCGCTCTTCACTGTCTTTTAGGAAACGGGACATTTTATCTTCGAACGAAAATGGTCTGGCTCCGCCTTGCTGCTTATTAAAGCCGCCGCGTCCACCGCCACCGCCGCCACGGTTGAAACCACCGCCGCCTGGTCGGCCGCCGCCTGGACCACCGCTTGGAGGGCCGCTGCGCTCTCCACCGCCTGGTCGTCCTTGGAAACCTGGACGATCTCCGCTTGGACGCCCTTGATAGCTGCCACCTTGTCGTTCAGGACGAGCTGGTCTTTCCTCAACTGGCTTATCAATCGTCTGCTTGATTGACAGTCCGATCTTGCCATCCTTGTCCACGTTAATCACTTTGACCGTTACTTTGTCATCAAGCTTTAAATGGTCATTAACGTCTTTCACATAATTGTCCGCGATCTCTGAGATGTGAACAAGACCGGTAACTCCTTCAGCAAGCTCGACGAATGCTCCAAAGTGAGTAATCCCCGTCACTCTTCCCTCTAACTTGGTGCCCACTTCAATTGCCATAAAGTAAAATGTTCCTCCCTTAAAATGTTGAAAACACTGGCTACGCCGATTATAACCGATGCAGAAACCACGGTCAACAAGGCATTTGCCCGCTTCTGCAACCTAACTATTATTGCGACTTCGAGACACTTAAAGGCGTCTCTCCGTTTTTCGTATAATGGAAATCTCTGCGAATGATTTGTTCCAAATATTCATCGTCATGAAGTCGTGACAATTCTTTCTTCGTTTGATCATTCAATTTACCCGCCTCTACGAGCTGCTGTTCCAAGTTGGCTACGACACTACGCTTTTCATGCAGCTTAGCGAATTGGCCCCAGATGTTAACGCCTGCCCAACTCATAAAACACAAAACAAAGATCATCAGAAAACGAAGTCTTCGCTTAGACCCTTTGCTGCTGCTTTTGGATGGAACGGTTGCTTGAGCTTGCATGAATAAGTATGCCCTCCTACTTTGAGAATAGCCTGCGATAGATCGCGACGATTTTCCCGGACAGCTTCTTGAGCCAAGCGGGAATCACGAAATATTTATGCAATGGCCGAGTCATCCAGAGGAGTAGTCTCCACACAGGATACAGCAATTGTAGCACAATTTTATACAGGAATATAGCTACAGCTACCAAAAAACCTAAAATTATCACCGTTAGACGATATAAACCAATAATCGGCTTAATAATGAAAAGTTCGACAACCCTGCGGAAAAACCGGTATATCGCAATGACAATCCGGATTACAAGCAGCGTCAAGCGGATGACCCAAAGGCTGAGCAGCGCAAAATAAAAGCATATGCCAATCCCAATACCCAAAAAAACGAACACGCGAAGCTGCCCTTCGTTACTGTAAACAAGCAGTCGGAAAACAAGGATTGTCGCCACAATCCAAAACATAATATCAATGAGCGGAATCGTCCAACGAGGCAAGCGCAGCTTGCCTGAAAGAACACGAAACACATCGAAAATCGCACCTAAAGCAATTCCGCTCAGAATCATCATGAAGATCGTATAAAATTGGACATTCAAGGTCACTTGAACAGCTTACCTAAAAATCCCTTGGATTTCTCCTGGGAGCTTCCATCCACATAAGCCAGTTCATTAACCAATCCTTCTATGGCGACTAACCCTTGCTCCAAGCTCAAATTCTTGATGTGCAAATTCTGCCCTTTAATCATCAAGTAGCCCATTTCCGTCTCCAGGAGGAACTCTTCACTGTCAAAGCTTTCTACGTTCAAAACTCCGGAGATCTCCAAGAGCTTGCGATTCAACATTTTGATTTCCTGCCGCTTGTTACTGTTTTTCACGGGATCAACCATGGCCTGTACCCCTCCTTCATCTATCACTACGATATGGAGGGATGTCCATTTTTAGAACTCGAAAAGTCCCCCAAAAGTGAAGAAATCCTTCGATGCCTATTCCGATTACTTTTGGGGGAGCCCCCTTTAAATACCCCGATAAATAATGAAAATAGCCCGAGAACCCTTTTTCAAGGGATCCCGAGCTATTGGATCAACAAGCGTGTTATTCCGGTTGAAAAGCCTCTTCCTTCAGCAATGTGTACATTTGCGCTGCGTCTTCCTTGCGGGTCGACTCGGCGAGTGCCTCTACGCGAACGGTCACCTTTTTCTGGCCGAATTGAATGGCAAGTTCATCTCCAACCTTCACGGTTGTACTTGCTTTTGCATCTCTGCCGTTGATCCAGACACGTCCTTGATCGGATACATCCTTCGCCACGGTGCGGCGCTTGATCAGGCGAGATACTTTGAGAAACTTATCGAGGCGCATTATTTTACAGCGTCTTTAAGTTTGTTACCAGCTTTGAAAGCAGGAACTTTGGATTCTGCAATCACGATTGGGCTGCCCGTTTGCGGGTTGCGGCCTGTACGACCGGAACGTTTGCGAGTTTCGAATGTACCGAAACCGATCAGTTGTACTTTATCTCCGGATGAAAGCGCATCAGTAACTTCACCAAGGAATCCGTTAAGTACCGCTTCTACGTCTTTCTTAGTAAGTCCGCTTTTTTCTGCGATGTTGTTGATCAAATCTGTTTTGTTCATGAGTTTTCTTTACCTCCTAAAATGTTTGAAGATCGAGTTTTCTATACGACATAGGGATCTTTGAACGTAGTTCAAAGTCTCTCCGCTCGTCATATTTCCATATTCAACCTGACACCAACCTATGTATTCTTCTTTTTTCGGCAAAATCCTGCTGTCAGCGCTCAAGTTTTGTAACTTTTTTTGCTTCCTGCCAATAAGTTTCCATCTCTGATAAATCAGTTTGCTCAAAAGAAAGGCCTCTTAAACGTAGCTGTTCCTCAATATATGAAAATCTTTGCACGAATTTGCGGTTCGTCTGCGCGATCGCTTCTTCCGGGTCCACTTTAAGGAAACGGGCAAGGTTTACAATGGAAAAAAGTAAATCCCCGAGCTCTTCCTGCTTCTCCTGAGCATCTTGGTTGTCCATCGCCTGACGCAGCTCACCGAGCTCCTCTTCGACCTTGTTCAGCACTTCACGCGCTTCGGACCAATCGAAGCCGACTGCGGCCGCTTTTTTCTGAAGCTTCCATGCTTTCATGAGGCCCGGCAAGTCGCGAGGCACGCCGTCCAACACGGATTGCTTCGTGACATCGATGCCTTTTTTGCGCTTCTCCTCGGCTTTCATCGCATTCCAGTTAACCAGCGCCTCGTCCGCATCGCCGGCTTTATGATCGCCAAACACATGCGGATGGCGGCGAATCAACTTCTCATTTAGAGTCGAAATCACATCGTATACGGTGAACGTGCCGATTTCCTCCTCCATCTGCGCATGCAGCATGACTTGCAGCAGCAAATCTCCGAGCTCCTCGCACATATGATCCGGATCGTCCTCATCGATCGTTTCCAGCACCTCGTAAGCTTCTTCGATGAGGTTCTTGCGGAGACTCGCGTGCGTCTGCTCGCGATCCCACGGACAACCTTCCGGGCTGCGCAGGATGCTGACGATCTCATGCAATCGGCCGAAGGAACGATAATGAACTTCGTCCTGTTCGCTCTTCGGCACCCAGACGAGGGACAGATTGCCGTAGCCTTTGATGTGGTCTAGCTCGTAGAGCGGCACTTCCATGATCTGCTCTGCTCCAGCCACGCCCAGGGAGTGGCCGACAACAACACGATAGTCGTCCGGGTATGCTTCCATGAGGCTGATTTTAAGATCCGAAGCGGTGTATGTATCATAGACTTGTCCGATGACTGTATGCAATCGAGGATTAAGGGTATAGCGGCTAAGGCTAGTCGCATCCAGCAATTGGAATCCATCGATCGGGTCGAAGCCGAAGCGCAGAAAGGCTTGGTCGAGGAAGCTCTCGCCGCCGAGCAGGGTTAGGGCGATGCCTGCTTCCGGGCATCGCTGCTTCAGCAGCTGGGCCGTGTATTCCGCCACCATCGGATGGCCGGGTACCGCATAAATGATTTCAGTGGACTCCTGCCTCGCCTGCTGGATCAGCTCATCCGCGATGGACTCGTACACTCGTTCGAAGTTTTGATGTGCCTCATAGTTGGCATCGAACGTTGTGTATGGGATTTGATTGTCATCCAGCATACGAACCATCGGATGATCGTTGGTACGTAAGTAAAGCTTGGCTTGTGACTTGGAAGCAAGCTGCAGCTTCTTCCAGACCCCGAGCGTAAGCTGATCCTCGTCGCCGGTTCCTAGGCCGACGATCGTGATGCTTGGTTCGGACATTTGGTAGCACCTCCTGGATGGGAATATGGTGAAATGAATGGCAAATCGTTAGGCCGCGGCTGCCAAAACAACTAGTGCTTGTCGGACACAGTGCCAGCGCGCTGCTCCGCTGGCGGCAGCACTTTCGCGAGGACCGGCGCCAGCTTCCGGTCCAGCTCCGGCATCAGCCGCAGCTCCTCGCGGCTGATGCTGCCGCTGCGCAGCAGCGCCAGCACGTAGACGGCCGCGCCGCCGGCTACGCATAAGAGAGCGATTGCGCTGTAGCCCAATCGCTCGGGCACGTGCCAAGCCGCCATAGCAGGCTTGGCCAACAGCTGCAGCGCTGCGAGGCAGACGCCCATCCCCGCCACGCCCAGCGCGGGGCTTACGGCGTACGGCCGCAGCGCGAAGCGCGCCCCGGTGCAGCGGACCAGCTGCACCAGGTTCAGCCCCGCGGCAGCGGCGTAGGCGATCACCGCGCTGAGCGCGGCGCCGTCGATGCCCCAGCGGGGCATCAGCCAGACGTTGCCGAGTGCTTTCAGCACAATGGCAACGAGCAGGGCGTTCGCCGGCGTGCGAATCGCGCCGGCGCCTTGCAGCACGCTGGCCGTGACAGCGTTCAGCGTGCTGAATAAGGCCGTGAAGGCAAGCAAGGCCATGGTCCAGCTGGCTTCGCTGCTTTTGTACAGCATGACGTTAATTGGCATTGCTGCAAAAGCCAGGCCGAATGAGGCGCCCAGGCCGATCAGCCACGCAAGCCGTACAGCCATCTCAGCCTGGCTGCGGACAAGCCCTCCCCGCCTCTTTACCTTAGCCTCTGCAATAGCGGGAACAAGTACCGCTGACATCGAAGAGGCAATCATAACCACTAGTTGAACAAGCGGTAAACCGCGATTGTAGAGCCCGAATTGCCGCATGGCTTCGGCCTCGCTTCCAAACGAAATTTCAAGCAAGCGAGGCATTGTAAACGTATCGACCAGCGTCAGTAAAGGTACGACGATAGCGCCTAGACATACAGGTATCGCGTAAACCGTAATTCGTTTCGCCCACTGCCAATAATTGAGGGCTTCTTTGTTCTTAGCTTCGCCCGATACTTGCCGTTTACTCAGATCCTTTCGCCAATACACGAACATCACTAGTAGACCTGCACCTGCCCCAGTGACCGATCCGAATGTCGCGCCGGCAGCTATCCAGGCTTCATCATAGGCCAATGCAACCAAATACAGCAGCAAAGCAACCATCGTAATGACGCGGATCAGCTGTTCCATCACTTGTGAAACAGCAGTCGGCACCATATTCTGATAGCCTTGGAAATAACCGCGCAGAACCGCTAAGACAGGCGATAACAATAACGCGAAAGATACACTTTGAATCGCCTTCTTCGTCTGGCTGATTCCAATCCATCCCGCTATATGTCCCGCTCCGCAATAAAGGAATAAGAAAAGTACAATGCCTGTACCCATCAAAATTATCGCGGAAACATAAACAATCCGCCTCGCGCCGCGATCATCGCCAAGAACAACTCGTTCGGCTACAAACTTGGATACCGCTACAGGGAATCCGGCCGTTGCCGCAAACAAAATGAGAATATATAGCGGATACACCGCACTATATAGGCCAAACGCCGTATCGCCCGCGACATTTTGCAGTGGAATTTTCTGCAGAGTACCCAGCAGCTTAGATAGAACAGCCGCCGTACCCAGTATAACAGCACCTTTGAGCAACTTCATACTCTGCTTGCTTGAATTGTTACGGGGCTCTCCCTTGTGGGTCTCCTCCATCCTCCCACTCCTCCCCAATCTGGATACTTCTAGCCATATTATATCAAAATCCGCCTTTTAAACATAAAAAGCTTCGCTTACAGAGGGTCGGCATCTCGGTAAGGAAGCTTGTGCGTTCAATATTCTCTTTTCATTGCTCCATCTGCTTCGCCAAAAATCCTGCAGCCGTCTCCACCATTTTCATTTCCATTTGACCCATTTTTACATTCTCGTCTTTGCTGACCAGAATGACAGATCCGATAGGGTCGCCCCCCGCGACGATCGGCGCTGCCACATACGATGAAAAGGTCTCGCTCGCGTCTTTAATAATCTCATATTGACCGCTGGCGCTTTCCAGTATGGCTTTGCGATTGTCCATACAAGCTTCCACCACAGATCCTATGGATTTTTCAAAATAATCCTTTTTCGAACCGCCCGCCATCGCGATAATCGTATCACGATCAGAAATCATGGCTATATGGTTCGTGCTTTCAAACAGAGATTCTGCATACTCTTTGGCAAAATCCCCAAGCTCACCAATGGGTGAATACTTTTTGAGGATGACTTCCCCATCGCGATCCACGAAAATTTCGAGTGGATCACCTTCGCGGATGCGAAGTGTGCGTCGTATTTCCTTAGGAATCACGACTCTCCCTAAATCATCTATCCGACGGACAATTCCAGTTGCTTTCATACCTCTAGATGCCTCACTTTCCTCTGAAGAATTGGATACGACTGGAGCATGAAATCTTGGTTTCGGGATATGGAGGGAACTCGAATTCTATCCATAGTATTCTTCACTTCCCATTCTTCTATGCAGACGCTTCACCGAGGAACTTTTCTTTATGTAGCTGCTGCTGAACTTATCTTGTCCAAAAATAACAAATAAAAACAGGATGCCCCTCATGGGACATCCTGGTAAGTTCTTACTTTGCAGCAGGCGTTGGGCTTGCAGCCGGACTCGCTTCCGGGCTTGCAGCCGGTGAAGGACTTGCTTCCGGTTTTGGCAAGTTGTTCGTTTCGATCAAGTTAGGGTATTCTTTTTCAGCGAACTCTGAAAGAGATTTCTCAGCTAACTGAGACTTGATTTGCGTTTTGAGCGTATCGTCAAGCGGTTTCGTGCTTCTGGATTCCACTTTCATCACGTGATAACCGAATGAAGACTCCACCGGATCGCTGACTTTATTCAAAGGCAGTGTGCTGGCGGCATCCTTGAACTCAGGCACCCATTGGTTGATATCCGCATCTTTGTACGTACCGCCGACATCTTTGGAGCCTGGATCGTCGGAATACTCCTTCGCCAGCGCAGCGAAGTCGCCGCCTTTATCCAGCTTGCCCTTTACTTCTTTCGCTCTAGTCAAAGCCTCATCCTTGGTACGCAGATCTTTTTGCGTTGCTGCGTCTTTCAAAGAGATCAGAATATGACTCACCGTTGCAATATCGAATGCATGCGCAGCAGCTTGTTCATTATAGGAATCTTGAATTTGCTTATCCGTGATTTTGCCTTCCATGCTGCCCATCGTGTAGAAGCTCATTTTCATCAAAGACTCGATGTCTTTCAGCTCGATGTTGTTATCCTTGAGCTGCTTGTCCATTCCGCCTTCTTGCTTGCCGAAGTAATCGGTAATAGCTTTCATTTGCTCCGTCACTTGCTTATCAGCCTCAGCTTTGACCTTATCGTCCGCTTTCGAAGACAAGACACGGAACGTAACCAATTGTTTCAACATGTCTTGTTGAAAAGAAGGGTCCGTCATAAACTGCGCAAGCTGTGGAGAGAACATTTTGTTCACGTTGACGAAGGCGTCGAACTCGGCGCGAGTCACTTTGCCGCCGTCCTTGTATGTTGCTATGATATCTGTCGGTTTTCCTTCTGCTGCCGCAGTAGCGGAAGGCGAAGCAGTCGCAGCGCCCTCCTGATTCTTCTTACCGCATGCGCTCAATACGGAAAAGGCAAGAAGCAGCGCCACCATCGATAAGATCCATTTCTTTGAGTAAACCGTTTTTTTGTTAATATGATTTGGCGACATTTTGTAATTCTCCCTTCGTTTTCAGAACCTCCTTGTATTGCCCCAGGAATTTCTCCACCAACTCGATGGCATCTTCCGGTTTAAGCCCCTTGCAGCGAACAAGGATGTTGATTTGCGGCCCCGCTACAAGCTTGATACGGCCTTCAAAGCGGTTTGACAGAGAGAACAACTTCTGCCCGTCAAGTTTGTCGTTCTGATCGGCGTGCACCTTGATCTGGTAGTCATCCCCTTTTTGGCTGATCGTTTCAATTCGGTATTCCGAACCGTATGCTTTCAAACGAGCTACTGCCAATAGGTTGAATACAGCTTGCGGCAGATCTCCGAAACGATCGACGAGCTCATCATGCAAATCTGCAGCTTCCTCCAATGTGCGAATGGCAGCCACTTTTTTGTAAATTTCGATTTTTTGCATGCTATCGTAGATGTAGTCAGATGGCAGATACGCATCCAGTTGAATATCGATGGCTGTGTTCCATTCCGGTTCCGGCACGGCAGCTTGGCCTTCCATCTCCTGCTTGAGCTTGGCGATCTCTTCCGCGAGCATTTGCGAATACAAATCAAAGCCGACAGAAGCAATGAAGCCGTGTTGTTCGGCACCCAGCAAATTGCCTGCCCCCCGAATGGACAAATCCCTCATCGCAATTTTAAAGCCTGAACCCAGTTCTGTAAACTCTTTAATCGCTTGCAGCCGTTTTTCCGCCACTTCCGTCAGCACCTTATCGCGCTGATACGTGAAGTAGGCATAGGCAATCCGGTTCGAGCGCCCGACGCGTCCGCGAAGCTGATAGAGCTGAGAAAGCCCCATTTTGTCCGCATCATGAACGATTAATGTGTTCACATTCGGAATGTCGACACCAGTCTCGATAATACTCGTGCTTACGAGCACATCGTATTCGCCGTCAAGGAAGTCGAGAATCGTCTTCTCCAATTCCTGCTCACCCATCTGGCCATGAGCCACGGTGACGCGAGCATCCGGAATCATCATCGAAATTTGATCCGCCATCTGGGTAATGCCTTGAACCCGATTGTATAAATAATACACTTGTCCTTCACGCGCCAGCTCCCGCTCAATCGCTTCACGCACGAGAGCAGGCCCGTACTCCACGACATAGGTTTGTACAGGGAAACGATTCTCCGGCGGCGTCTCGATAACGGACAAGTCCCGCACTCCGAGCATCGACATGTGCAGTGTCCGTGGAATCGGCGTCGCGGTTAGCGTCAGCACGTCCACATTCGTCTTCAGCCGCTTGATCTTCTCTTTGTGGGACACGCCAAAACGCTGCTCCTCATCCACGATAAGCAGACCGAGGTCCTTGAACTGCACGTCCTGCGATAACAAACGGTGTGTTCCAATGACGACGTCAACCGTCCCTTTTTTGACGCCCTTCATGACCTCCGTCTGCTCTTTCTTGGAGCGGAAACGGCTGAGCACTTGTACATTGAACGGATATCCCGAGAATCGTTCACGGAACGTTTCGTAATGCTGCTGCGCCAAAATCGTCGTGGGCACTAACACCGCTACCTGTTTGCCGTCAATGGCTGCTTTGAAGGCAGCGCGCACCGCCACTTCCGTTTTCCCATAGCCTACGTCGCCGCATAGCAAGCGATCCATCGGACGCGGCTTCTCCATGTCCTGCTTAATCTCTTCGATCGCTCGAAGCTGGTCTCGCGTTTCATCATAAGGAAACATCGCTTCGAACTCATTTTGATAAGAGCTATCTTTACTAAATCCATAACCGGTGGTCGCCTGACGCTCCGCATAGAGCTTGATCAGTTCGTCGGCGATGTCTTTGACGGATGCCCGGGCCTTGCTCTTTGCTCTTGCCCAATCGGCACCGCCAAGCTTGTATACCTTAGGCTCCTTCTCTTCGGCGCCAACGTACTTCTGGATCAAATCGATCTGGTCGATCGGTACGGACAGTTTGTCGCCACCCGCATACATGATGTGAAGGTAGTCCTTGTGGATACCGCCAACTTCCAGTGTGCCGATCCCGACATATTTTCCGATGCCATGGTTCACATGAACGACATAGTCGCCAACCTTGAGCTCTTGATAGCTCTTGATGCGCTCCGCGTTCTCCATCTTCTTCTCGACCTTGCGCGCCTTGCGCTGCTTCTGGGTGAAAATCTCCCCTTCAGTGATAACGACCAGATGAATCGATGGCATCTCGAAGCCTGTCTGCAGATTGCCGTTCACGATCTCCGGCTCTTCAATCTGATAATCGTGCAGCACCCGCTTCACGCGATCGGATCGCTCTTCCCCATTGGCCAGCAAAATGACTTTGATGCCGTTTTTCTTCCAGCGCTCCATCTCCGCTTTCAAGAGATTCATCTGTCCATGAAAGTTTTGCATCACACGGCAGACGAAATTCACGATATTCTGCGGTTGAATGCCTGGCACTTGACGCAAGAACAGCGACAAATAGAGCGTTGGAAACGGTCGGCGATGCAGCAAGGATTCATAAGATTTGGACAGCACAAAAGCCGGCAAGCTCTTCCCCTCTTGCAGCGCATGCATCATCCACTCCGCCTCGTCGCGCTCCAGCTGCTTCGCCGTCTCCAGCAAACGCGCCGGTTCGTCGATAATCAGCACCGCATCCTTGGGCATGAAGTCCATGAGGGTCTGTCTTTCCGTATATAAGAGCGAAATATATTTATAAATACCTGGAAACATCTGTCCTTCGCGGAGCAGTTCGATATCATGTCCGATGCCTTCAAGCAGCTTATCCTTCGCCGCCCGATCCGTCATTTTCTCCAGTTGTCCCTGCAGCAGCTCATAAGCATGTTGGGCAGCAGCTTGTAATCGCTTTCGATCCGCTTGAATCTCTCGACATGGCGGGATCGTAATCGCCTGTAATTTATCAATTGACCTTTGGTCACTCACATCGAAGGTTCGAATAGAATCCACTTCTACATCAAAAAACTCAATCCGAATCGCATTTGCGGACGTTAGCGGGAATAAATCCAAAATACCGCCTCTCACGCTCATCTCGCCTTTGGACTCGACCCGCTCCACACGTTCATACCCTAGATTCGTCAAATTGAGAAGCAGTTCATCCAGATGGACCGTGTCCCCCACTTGGACCGTGATCTGTGATTCTTCGAACACCTGCTTGATAGGCAGCAATCTGCGTACACCGGCATAGGGAGCAATCACAACTCCGCGATACCCGCCCGCCAGCTTGGTTAACACATCAATACGTTGCGCCAACATTTCCGGACTGGCCGCCGCCTCTTCGGTAGCTAGAAGTTCTTGGGACGGATACAAAAGCACCTCATCTTCAGATAAACATTCTAGTAAATCCTCTGAGATTTTCTGGGCTGCGAACATGTTGTGGGTTACAATGAATAGCGGTCGCGAGATCTCTCGCGCAAGAGTCGCAATCATCACTTGTCGAGAGGAGCCGGTCAGTCCGGCAACGAGCTGCTCTTTCATCTCGGATCGAATACCTGTAACGATCGTTTGAAAGTCGGTATCCGCAGAAAAAGCTTGAATTAAGGCTTGCAAACAAGTACACTCCTCTCACAAAAAGAAGCCTCGGCACACTTGCCTAGGCTATTCCTACTCAACCCCACAAAGTGACGCTGAGCTACGAGGCCTTCCGTCCGCATCGAGCTTTAGCTCGATCGGCGTCTAAACTTTACTTTCAGAGCGGTCATGCTTCGTGAATTGCTCCGATATAAGTTTAGACATTACTTTGCGGGGGCCCCATAAAAACATATAACATTAACATTCATTACTGCAGCGGACTTGCCAGCAGCGACAGCTCCGGATTCGCCTCAAGCGCTTCGCGGCAATAGTCGCAAACAACTCTGACTGTAACGTCCCCATTCGTATTATACGATATTATATCTCTACGCTCATCGGGGGTCAAGAAATGGAAGCCGAGCTGCTGCTCCGTAATTTCTCGCTGATTAATTTCCCCGACAAAGGTGTGACAATGCCTGCAAATATACTTGATCATATATGTATGCCTCCTTCAAATATCCTATTACATGCTAGTATGGCCATCTGCCGGAGAAATTAGCCAACCCTGCCGTTGTCATTTTCGGATACCTGGAGTGCATACACTTATTCTGAACGCGTGTGCTAGGACCGCTATTTGTTGAATTTCGCCATCGTCTTCTCGAACGATTCGCTTAGACTGAATTCCATGGCTTCGCACGTAAGGTCCAGCACTTGATCGATCGATTTCATCTCTTCTTTAGAGAAGTTAGACAACACATAATCTGCGATATTATAGCCTGGAGCAGGGCGGTTTACCCCCATTCGAATCCGGTTAAAATTCTGCGTCCCTGCATGCTGAATAATCGACTTGATCCCGTTATGACCGCCGGAGCTTCCTTGATACCGAAGTCGGATCTGGCCAAAAGGCGTATCCATATCATCGTAAATAATAGTGATGTCCGCCAAGTCTGCTTTGTAAAAATCGAGGAAAGCCCGCATCGCTTCACCTGACAGGTTCATATACGTCATCGGCTTAAGCAGGTACACTTTCGTACCGTTGACGTTACCTTCTCCTAACAGACCTTTACTTTTATTTTGAAAAGAGTGAATTCCCCATTTAGCGGCAAAACGGTCAATAGCCATGAAACCAATGTTATGCCGATTTTGCTCATATTGCTTGCCCGGATTTCCTAAACCAATGAAACATTTCATTTTTATTCATCCTCCCAATGATGCGACCGCAACTTTATCAAATTTTAATAATATTAATAAAAGATCAATTCTTTGCGGAACTAAATCCTCATATATGTTGTCTACCTAATAGATTAACAAAAGTTACCATCAAATTCATAGTTGCAGGTGAGCCAGCGCTTATGTATCTTAACGGTCAACAACTTTCTACTGATCTACAATTTCAAGATCATATAGATGCCGGCATTCCCGTCCAAGTATACTATCAAAACCTACACAAGGATATAGGCTTTGTAGAAGTTTATACTTCCCATTTTGTTAAAGTCAACAATACATTCTATAACCGCAGTATGCATGTTTTTATCTCACGTCCGGGCTATTGAACAAGGCACTCAAAGTGAAAAAAGAGGATACCCTGCATTCGGAGCAAGGGCACCCTCTGTTTCGCCACGTCTTTATACCGTCTGTTCTTCCTTCGCAGCTTCAGTTGCCGCCTCAGCTTGCCCAGCCTTCTCTTCCTGCGCAGCAGGAGCCTCTTCCGGCTCAACCTCTTTCTGAGGCGCAAGTATCGTAACGACGAGGTCGTTTAGATCAGACTTGACCTCAATCCCTGCCGGAACCGAGATCTGGTAAACCAGCAGGTTCTCTCCAAGCCCCAAATTCGTGATATCAACGGGAATTGAGTTTGGTATCTGGTTAGGCAGACAGCGAATCTCCAAGTCATGGAGTTGAATCTGCAAAATACCGCCTTCTTTGATACCTTCCGCCTCGCCGGTAAATTCGAGAGTGACGACCGTTTTCACAGGCTCGTCCATATTAATCTGATGAAAATCCACATGAAGCAGCTCCCGATGCACCTTGCCGCGCTGCACTTCGTTAATCATCACAGGCTGCTTACCGCCGCCGTCCGGCATGTCCATCTCGACAATGGCATGCGGATTTGTACGCAGCAGCGCCAGCAACTCCTTCTGGTCGATCGCAATGACCGTCGATTGGACCTTTTTGCCATAGACTACGCCCGGAATTTTACCCTGAGAACGCAGCTGCTTAATGTCAGATTTGGTCGTTTCCTTACGGGCTTCTGCCTTTAACGTCAATGCCATATCAAAAAAGAACCTCCTAAGAGTTGGATAAACACTAGTCATAGCGTACCCAACCACAGGAGGTTCCATCCAAAGCCTTCGCGCGGTTTTTCCGTGTTTAATACCATAGAGTGTGGGCGGCCCTTACCCTTTGTTATTTTTCTTCGCCTTCATGCGCGCTTTAATCTTATCTGCATAGCCCGGTTTGTTAGTCTGTCTTTCTCTTGCAATCGCCAGATCCCCGTCATCCACCCCATGTGTGATGGTAGAGCCTGCAACCACGTATGCACCATTACCGATCCGTACGGGAGCGATCAGGTTCACGTTACTGCCGACAAACGCGTCATCTCCGATTTCGGTCAAATTCTTGTTAAATCCGTCGTAATTAACCGTAATCGCACCACAGCCGATGTTAACGTTCATACCGACAACGGCATCACCCACGTAGCTCAGGTGGGATACTTTCGTACCTTCACCAAGGGTCGCGTTCTTAATCTCGACGAAATCGCCGACTTTAACATGCTTGCCGATCTTCGCACCTGGTCTTAAATAAGCAAAAGGCCCGACACTCGCATTACTATCCACATAAGCATCCTGCAGAACAGACTGCTTAATCGTTACTTCGTCATTAATCGTCGAATCGATAATTTCCGTTTGCGGTCCGATCGTACAATTGTCACCGATAACAGTCCTGCCACGCAAAATCGTTCCTGGCAGCAGTACGGTATCCATGCCGATCGTGACGCCCACTTCAATATACGTATTAGCCGGATCGATTATGGTAACTCCGTTCAACATGTGCTGACGGTTGATCCGCTCTTTGAACAAACGTTCGGCTTCTGCAAGCCCCACCCGGTCGTTCACGCCGATCGACTCTGTCACATCAGCCATGCAGTAGCCCTGTACAACCTCCCCCTGACCTGCCAAAATACCGATAACATCCGTGAGGTAGTACTCATTTTGAACATTATTGTTCGTAACCGAAGCAAGAGCATCAAAAAGCTTACGATTATCAAAAATATAAGTGCCTGTATTCATTTCCTGCACAGCGGCTTCCTCCGGCGTACAGTCCTTCTGCTCCACTATACGTGCCACACGATTATCTTCGCCGCGAATGATGCGGCCGTAGCCAAACGGATTATCCAGCTTCGCTGTGAGAATCGTCGCAGAGGCTCCCGAATCTTGATGCAGCCCGATCATGCTTTTCAAAGTTTCCTCCGAAATAAGCGGCGT
The DNA here is from genome assembly GCF_014534655.1 of Paenibacillus sedimenti. GTDB lineage: Bacteria > Bacillota > Bacilli > Paenibacillales > NBRC-103111 > Paenibacillus_E > Paenibacillus_E sedimenti. The sequence continues at coordinate 21,919 of NZ_JACVVD010000021.1, read as the reverse complement.
ATCGCCACAAATCACAATGGTCATGCCTTCTTCGGAGCCAAGTGCATCCTTAGCTTGCAGAACTGCATGTCCTGTGCCAAGCTGCTGCTCTTGCAGCGCGTATTCTACGCGATCACCTAAGTAATCCTGAACCGCTTCCGCCCCGTAACCAACAATCACTAATGTTCTAGCTGCTTCTATATGCTTGAGCGTGTCCACAACGTGGCCCACCATCGGTTTGCCGACGACCGGATGGAGCACTTTGTACAGCTTCGATTTCATTCGTTTTCCCTGGCCTGCTGCCAGTACAATAGCCATGAGCTTCAAGAGATGTTCAACTCCTTGTATTCAATTACTTCACCCAATATAGCTTAATTCTCGCAAAAAGAAAAGAGAGCCTCGCGGGCTCTCTAGGTAAACAGATTTAAGCGCCTTCCTCTATCACTTCTTCTTCAGCAGCTGCACGATCGTATTCAGCTAATACCGCAGCTTGAATCTTTTCGCGGGTTGTTGAAGAAATGGGATGAGCGATGTCACGGAACTCACCGTCTGGAGTTCGCTTGCTAGGCATAGCCACGAACATGCCGTTGTTGCCGTCAATGACTCGGATGTCATGAACAACAAACTCGTTGTCAATGGTAATGGAAGCAATCGCCTTCATTCTCCCCTCGGAGTTGACCCGGCGGAGTCTTACATCTGTAATTTGCACTTGTGTTCACCACCTTTTTCCATCGCTGAGACTTGGGTGTATAATTCCACATTTTGGGGCAAATTCCTTCTTATTTTTTTGAAATTTTCTATAAATTTATATGATCTTAATCTTTTTGTTAAAATTCGACAGGAATCTCAGCAATTAACTCAATTTCGACAAAAACATCCCGAGGCAATCGTGCCACTTCGACGGTCGAGCGAGCCGGCTTATGGTCGCCAAAATACGAAGCATAGATGTCATTGAGCTCGGCGAACTGATTCATATCTTTGAGAAACACCGTCGCCTTGACCACATGAGCAAAATGGGTTCCAGCTTCTTCAAGGACACCCTTCAGGTTAGCAAACACTTGATGAGCCTGTTCCTTGATGCCGCCTTGAACGATTTGTCCGTCGAGGCCAAGAGGAATCTGTCCGGAAGTGAAAAGCAAATTACCTACCTTTACCGCCTGCGAGTAAGGACCGATAGCCGCAGGGGCTGCTTGAGTTGAAATGAACTCCATCGTTACAAGTCTCCTTTATTGCCGTCAAAATAATTGCCCGGCTCCGCAGTTATTTGCTTCGTCTTGGAATCAACACCGTACAATCGGGCCAGCGATACATAATCATCGATTAGATGCTCTTCCACCTCGCAGGACTCCATAAACACGCCTACGCCTTGGACCGAAGCTTTAAATTCAGCAAGCAGATCCATCATACCGTGAATTGTCCCGCCTACATGCATAAAATCGTCGATGATTAACACCTTCGATTCTTCTCTCAGCGCTCGTCTTGCGAGCGACATCGTTTGAATTCGCTTATTGGATCCGGACACATAATTGATGCTTACGGCAGATCCTTCGGTCACCTTCGTATCCCTGCGTACAACAACGACAGGAAGGTTCATATAAGAAGCCGTCGCATAGGCAAGCGGTATGCCTTTCGTCTCAACGGTCATAATAACATCGATGTCCCGTCCTGCGAACGCAGATGCAAACGTTTTTCCGATTTCATTCAAATAATGAGGCTGCCCCATAATATCAGACATATACAAATAGCCTCCGGGAAGAATCCGTTCTGGCTGCTGCAGCTGTAAACATAGATTCTGGATAAACTTCAGCGACGCTTCCTTCGGCATCTTTGGCGTGAATTTCACTCCTCCGGCTGCTCCTGCCAGCGTATGCAGTTCGCCCAAACCTTCTTCTTCAAATACTTCCTTGATGATGGCCAAATCTTCACTGATCGAGGATTTAGCTGAGTTGTAACGCTCGGCAAAAGTCGTTAAAGGAATTAACGAATGGGGGCGAAATAACAAGTATTGCGTCATTTCCACCAGCCTAGCGCTCCTTTTCAACTTTTTCATCGCCCTACCCCCCTAAATCCGAATAATATAAAGAAAATATACCATTTTTATACGTATTTATTCAAGCATCTCATGAAAATTATATTAACACGAACTTAACACTAAGTTGACATAATGACAACTATGAAAACGCCTTCCATGACTTCGGCAAAAAAGAGCCCTTCCTAGGGCTCTCTCAACCATCCATCACGTTAACATCCGCACCGCGTATACATCTTTGCAAAAGCCTCGCAGCCCATTGTAAATACGGGGCACCTTCGCTTCCTTGGAGACGAGCCCGAATACAGTCGGCCCGCTGCCTGACATCAACACACCGTCCGCGCCCAGCTTCTGCATGCATTCTTTCAGGTGCCGCACCTCTGGGTACAAGTCCAGCGTCACTTCCTCAAGCATATTGCCGAGCTCGTCGCAGAGCCGGTCGAACCGCTTCTCTCGGATCGCCTCCAGCACATTAGCCGTTGAGGGATGCTTCTTAATCTCGCGGGCGTTCAGCTTCCCATAAATCTCCGAGGTGGAAACATTGATCGGGGGCTTGGCCAAAACGACCCAGCATTGAGGCGGCGAAGCGATCGGCACCAGTTTTTCGCCACGTCCTCTGGCCACTGCTGTCCCGCCTGTCACGCAAAAGGGCACATCCGATCCGAGCTCAGCTCCGAGCTTCTGCAGCTCTTCCATAGGTATGTTCAGCTGCCAAAGCCGGTTAAGCCCGCGCAAGGTCGCTGCGGCATCGCTGCTGCCTCCCGCCAGACCTGCGGCGACCGGGATCTTTTTGTCCAGATGGATATATACGCCCTGTTTAACGTCATATCGATCCTTAATTAATCTGGCCGCTTGGAACGCCAAATTCTTTTCATCAAGCGGAATATAGCCAGCCTGACTGGAAATAATGATCGTATCCCGGGGCAGCTCCTGCATTTCGATGCGATCCGCCAGATCTACCATCGTCATAACCATCTCGACTTCGTGGTAACCGTCTTCTCTTTTATGTAAAACATCAAGGGATAGGTTGATTTTAGCCGGTGCTTTTTCAAAAATCTTCATCGGATCACCTTCTTTTGCTCGTTTGCCGTTAAAATATTATAACAAAAGCGCAAAAGAAAAGCTAAAGCATTCGCTTTAGCTGTAATAGGAACGCTGTCCCGCCTGGCCAGCTTGCTGATTTGCCGCCAAAGCCTGATCCATGGCCGGAACAGACGGCTGATTTTGATAAGGAATTGACGTATTCACGTTGTACGTCCCCGCGGTGTTATTTGGTATATAGTTAGAGTACGCTTGTTGCGTCGATCCATATACGCCTTGTCCATAGCCTTGTTGAGCGTAATTCGCAGGAGTATTAGGCGCTGAGTAGTTCGGTTGGCTATAACCGGTTGCGGCAGAACCATAACTTACAGGAGCCGAGGACGTGTATTGCTTCGCCAAATGCTCTTCTGCAATTTGAATCGCACGTTTGACCATATTTCCTGCATCTTTGGTACGAATGCCTTCCCAACCTTCACGCTGCACCACATCATAAAATCCTAAATCTTTGGCCAACTCATATTTAAAACTTTCTGACATGACGCCTCTTCTGCGACCCATAAGAAACCTCCTTAGAGTTTTACTTTAGTAAAACTTTCTTCGAAAGCATATGCTGAGTTTTGCTTTTGTAAAACTTTCTACGTAAGCATATGCTGAGTTTTGCTTCCTTACACATAGTATGTCGCGCATTGGCAGTCTCCATACAAAATGCAAAAACAGACCCCCAGGGTCTGTTCATATAGTAACGCATAACGCTTTAAGCTAATGTTGGATGTAGGTGATACGAACCTGTCCGTCATCATTACAAACAGTAACTTCTACGGATTCGGTGAGGATATCGGCATAGCTGTAGGACACTCTCTTGAAGGCATGCGCCTCTTGGTCCAATTTCACAATAAACACAGAAGGGTAGGTTTCTTCTAAAACACCGGAACGCTCGATGGTCTTTCGACGGCCACCATTTGCTCTCAACATGATCTTCTGCCCGACATGGGGCTCCAAACTGCGTTTAATCTCCAACAGCGCATTTTTTGCCATTGTCAACTACCACCTCTTTCCTAGTCAATTATAACCGATTCGGACAGGCATGTCAAACTAGGGCAAATATTATATCAGTCCGACAATCGTATTGTCAACGGCATATTCACCTAATTTTTTAGTTACCTAGCTTATAGGTTGTCTCCAAAGTTCGCAAATTATTCACATATTTCTCATTCCTTCCTCTCCTAAAAAAAAGAACACCTCCCGCGCAATCGACTCTCTCGAGTCAAATGCCAGTCAGGTGCCTTTTCATACAATTCAAAAATCACTGCATTTGCGCCTTTCCCTGCACATTCTGAATGCCGGGAATACCCATCCGGTAGCTCCCCCGCGTCTCCACGCCGCCTAAACCTTCCAATCCGGTAACGGTTAGATCCACAATATCGAGCATTGAAATGGTATCCTTCACCGAGGTATAAGAGAGCTTAGCCGCGATACAAAGAGGGTCCAGGGCGTGAATCAAGACGCGCGCCGGCGAGCTTGCGAAATTAGCTCCTGCCCGCAGTAACGCTTCAAAATGAGACTGGCAGGCCCCTGCTACGATAATCATGGAATCCCGATTCCGCTCATACTGCCTTGCGATCTGTACGGCATTCACAAAATGTTGTGAATTCTTATAGTTACTTAAATTGTGCAGTTCTCCGCTATTACGGTGCTTCAATATGCCGTCGTGACCGGTTATAACGACAATTTCGGGCTTAATTTGGGGCAACAGCCGGTACAATGCGTCCGGCATCTGTGGCTCCGGAATGTAATACCCCTCCACGGGCACTCGCAATTCCCCATAAAGCTGCATGCTTTTACGCAAATAAGCCGGATCTCCATCCAAATGAAGTACTTTCCCGGGTACTTCAAAATAGCTGGAACCGGCCTTATATTTATGGGTTAGGGAGAGTTCGTTCTTCTCCTGCATCTGAGCCTGAGATAACGCTAATCGCCGAATGGATTCGCGAAATTGCGATGTGCCCAATCTTGGATCGTCCAACGTTCCAGCGGCGCTAGCCGCCATCAAGTCCGTCAGCGGCGCATCCGCTAGCAGCCGATAATCGACGCCGCGCAGCACCGCCTTTAACTGCTCGATGCGTTCGATCTTAAAAATGACGTCACCGCCATAGGATTTACGGGTAACAAAGTCTCCTTGCCTCATCGCTCAATCCCCTCCTAGGCATATCCTATGGCGGAACTGGGCATTTGGTGCGGGTTATTTGCAGCCGCGCGCGAGGAGAGCCGACGACAAGCGCGCGTACTCTTCCATGCTCAGCGTCTCGCCCCGGCGCTGAGGATCGATGTTATTGGCGAGCAGAAGCGTTTCGAGCTCGCTTTTGGTTTCTTTGGTAAAGAACCGCGCCGCGAGGTTATTGTAGATTGTTTTGCGCCGCTGGACGAAGGACGCCTGGACGACTTCGAAGAAGAAGGCCTCGTCCGCCACCTCGACCGGCGGAGTTTTGCGAACGCGCAGCCGGATCACGGCGGAATCGACGTTCGGCTGCGGGACAAATACTGTGCGGGGCACGATCGTGACGAGCTCCGCCTCGCAGTGGAACTGGACGGCAATGCTGAGGCTGCCGTAATCTTTGGTGCCCGGGCGGGCCGCCATGCGGTCGGCCACTTCTTTTTGAATCATCACGACGATATTCTCAAGCGGCAGCTTCTCTTCGAGAAGCTTCATGATGATCGGCGTCGTGATGTAGTAGGGCAGGTTGGCGACAACACTAACGCCATCCACGCCCGCAAAATGCTGCCGGAACAACTCCGGCAGATCCAGCTTTAACACATCCCCATGCACGACGGTCGCATGGGGGTAAGGCTCCAACGTCTCGCCCAGGATGGGCAGCAGACGTTGGTCGATCTCGATGGCCAGGACGCGGCCGGCCAGCTTGGCGAGCTGCTGGGTGAGCGCCCCGATGCCGGGGCCGATCTCCAGTGCGCCCTTGTCCGGGCCGAGCTCGGCGGCGGACACGATTTTGTGCAAAATATTATGGTCAATCAAGAAATTCTGACCTAGACTTTTTTTCAATACAAGATCATGACGCTTTAGAATTTCTTTCGTCTTGCTAGGAGTTGCGACATCTTCGGATGTCACGCGATTGAATGTATTCATCTTATAGCCCTCTTTTTATCTATAGGTTCTTAATTAAACTTGCAAAATCATTAAGCCGCCTGAGACTTCACTCATTGCACCAAAGTCTCCCGGAAGCTGTTACTTCAAAACCTCTAACGCCGCCTCAAATTCCTCGCGCGTTATTTGAAACATCGCGCAACGTTTATAGAACTGCTTGCCGTTGCAGTAGCCGATCCCGAGCTTCTTACCCACCATAAGCCTGCGGGAAGCCGCTTCAGGGTGGACAATGAGCCCTGCCGCCATCAAGTCCTCCATCGTCAGCATGGAGACGGCGCCGTCGTATTCCGTACGCAGGCTGGCCAGCGCCTGCCGGATCGTCTCGGGCGTCGCATTCTCGACGCCGATATCGCCCTTATACGCAGCCTGCTCCTGCGTAATAAAAGCATGCTTGCAGCCGGGCACCTTGGCCGCCACAATCTTCCGAATCCGCTCACCTGCGTGATCCGGATCCGTGAATATAATAACGCCTCTGCGTTGCTGTGCAAGCGCAATCCGCTTCAATACAGCCTGTCCGATGGCGGACCCGCCTGTTTCAATCGTATCCGCCTCGACCGCTCGGCGAATCGCCGCCGTATCATCCTTGCCTTCTACGACGATTACTTCCTTAATCATAAGATATCCCTTTCCCTATACCAAGGATCCAACAACTTCGCCATCCATTATGATAAACCTGATTAGTACTTATCAAACGCAGAAAAAGAAGAGGGGGGTCCCTCTTCTTTCATCCAGGCTGCCGGCCTTATAGATTTCATTCTACCCGCTGAGACAGCCGTTTACTCCTTAATTCTCCGTTGGCTTCTTCGGTCCAACCACATAGACCGTATAGCCTTGCTTCGTGCCGAATTTATTGGCATAGCCTTCATCTTCATAATAAACATCGATCATTTGACCCTTTACACCGCTGCCGATGTCCTCAGCGCGGCGGAAGCCGATACCATCGATGTATACCCACCAACCCAGAGGAATCACCTTCGGATCGACGGCAATGGTTCTGCCTTCCGAAACGGTCGTTCCTGTGTATGTTTTACCATAACCAGGAGAACCTTCAGATTTACCTGTCGATGCCACGCCTGCCGAATAAGCGGTCAGCTTCACATTCTTCAGGATTTGTTTATACCCGAACTTCACGCCGTTCTTGGAAATTTCATCCACGCTAGGGGATGAAGCCGACAAAACGACGACTGGGTTTTTCGTGCCCACCGCAACGATTTTATTTACACTTTCCGTTTGAACCTGTTCATCCACAACTGCTTCCGAGACTAAAACACCGTCTTCGTAAATCTTTTCTTTCTTTTTCAGGAGTACGCCTTCTTTACCCTCTTGGACGGTTTGCTCCTTACCTTTGAGCAGCGATGCATCGCTCTTCTTTTCCGTATCGAACGCAATCGGTTCGGTTACTTCCTCTGTCTCTTTTTTCACGCGAACGATTTTGATTTCATCGCCGGCAGATAGAGAGGCTATCGGTCCGGGAGTTACTTTGTCGAATTCCCCAAGTGCAATATTTAAATGTTGCAATGCACTTTCTACCGTTCTTGCAGTTGTGTAAACAGTGGTGGTCTTTCCATCAGCAGTCAGTTGAATTGGCGAAGCCTGGTCAATGACGAATTTCTCGCCGCCCTTGATTGTGGTCGTAAGAGACGCGGAAACGACATCGTGTTCACCAATCTTAATGGCTTGTTCATCCAGTAGGCGTTGCAGGACCCATTGCTTCGTATGCACAACGGTTTCTTGTCCATTCACAACCACGGATACGCTCTTGGTAGCCGTACCGTACAACAACACCAAAAACATGAAAGTCATCGCGATTGAGATCATAGCTAAGCTTAAAATCAAACGCAAGTTTTCATGCTTCCATCGCAATGCGAAGGACATGCTGGATGATCGTTTTACATGGGTCTCTGTTAATGAGATACTGCCCACTTCTTCGGTCCTCCTTCAAAGCCCCGCCGTCGAGTGTTACGCATGATCAGATTTGACGCGACTAAGTTTATTTGTAGTAACTTAATGGTTCCCCTCCAGCTTGTTCAGCGGAGTTTACCCAGTAGCAGTGCGGTCCATGTCCGACTCCCCTGGTAGTCCCACCCCCTTTGCTATTCATCATCCTATGAGCCCATGGCTGTAAATATCCTCAGAAATATGAAAAAGCCAGCGGGAAGAGGACTCTTCCCGTGGCTTAGTTTGCATGTGAAATACAAATAGCACGACAATCGTTACCCCTCTTGAACGCTTACGAGGTTAGCTGACGGATTCGGACGTGAGAGTCGCCCTACTAAGTGTTTGCGAAGCAAACACCAAGATTCACCCCTGATACTCAATCTGTTCACCCCGGCACGGTATGTATCCGTTGGCTCACAGCGGTTCCCCCGTTCCCATAATGGAACTCAGCGAATGGAAAAATGGCAAATTGGTTATTAAGTTATTATGAAAAGTATATTACGCTGTAAATCTTCTGCTGTAAAGTGATCGATTCTGGATAAAAAGGACGAAAATCAGGAATTACGGACATTTTAATAAACAAATATGGGTTATTGGTACGTTTTTCTCATTATAACACACGATTACGCTTATTTTCATCTATCTTACGCCTAAATTAGGCTTAATTTGTGAATTTGTTTATAATAGGATTGGATAAAAATGACTTAAAAATACCAATAATTTGCTAAACAGGGAGGCGATGAGATGGCCCCGATTTTACAAGTTGACTCTCTTTACGGAGGTTATTTACCAGGCAAGCCTGTCCTCCATGAGCTCTCATTTTCGATTCGGCAAGGAGAGATGATGGGGCTAATTGGACTGAACGGCGCAGGGAAAAGTACGACCATCAAGAACATTCTCGGTCTGCTTAAACCCCAGAAGGGCAGTATCCGAATTAACGGTCTCACTTTAGCCGATGACCCAATCCCCTACCGCGCAGCTTATGCTTATGTCCCCGAAAGCCCTGAGCTGTATGAGGAGTTAACGATACGGGAGCATCTGGAATTGACCGCTATGGCTTACGGATTGTCGAAAGATGCGTATTTGTCGAGATCCGAAGCGTTGTTAGAAGAGTTTCAAATGAAGGACAAGCTGAACAGCTTCGCCAGTCACCTCTCTAAAGGTATGAAGCAAAAGGTCATGATTATGAACGCTTTCTTAATCGAGCCTTCCTTATATATCATCGATGAGCCCTTCCTCGGGTTAGACCCGCTAGCTATTCGCTCCTTACTGGAATTGATGGTCAAAATGAAGCGAAAAGGCGCCAGTTTCCTCATTTCTTCGCATATTTTGTCAACCATCGAGAAGTATTGCGACAACTATGTCGTACTGCACAGAGGGCACATGGCAGCCCAAGGAGATTTAGGCGAATTGCGCGTGCAAACAGGCCTCCATCAAGCGTCATTAGACGACATATTTTATCAACTCGTGCAAGGTGATTCTTTATGAAAAACATGGATGTTAACACCCAAATCCTATGGCAGCAGCGCTTCGAACGTTATATGAAGGAATCCATGGGATACTGGCAATATGCGGCGCGCAGTAACTTCCTGGGCTTCATGTTGTTTCTTGTCATTATTTCTTCTTATTATTATGCGAAAATACTGCAGCGTCTTCCGACAAATTATCCTTATATATGGATCGTCCTTCTGCTGCTCGTCCCCCTGCTTTCATCCAGTCCGATTCGCACCTTGCTGCGCCATGCGGATCGCATGTTCCTGCTTCGCATCGAGCATCGAATGGGGACCTATTTTCGCAATGCCTTCATATATAGCTTCGCTTTGCAAGCCTTTTGGACTTTGATCGCTTGGGTGGTGCTTTGGCCTTTATATCATCATTGCGCAGGAAACGCCGTACAACCAATTTGGCTCATGCTCGGATTCCTCATACTGATGAAAGCTGCGAACTTGCTTGGGAGTTGGCAGGAAAGCCGATTCGCAGATCATCGCGTGAGAATGGCTTCGATCACCTTTCGTTGGTTAGGTACTCTTGTTGTCGTTTATCTGCAATTTCAATCCAATTTGTTGTGGGCAAGCGGCACTGCGCTAATCCTCATTCTCATCTGGCTGTCTGCTGCTTATTTTGCATCCAAGTTCCTCATCGGCTGGGATTATCTGATTGCCAAAGAAAAACAGCAGCAAGCACGGCTGTATGCATTTTTCAATTGGTTCGTGGACGTACCGCAGTTGGGTACGCGAATAACCCGCCGAAGATGGATCAGCGGGATCACAAGGTGGGTGCCTTTTAAACAGGACGCCACTTATATGTATATCTATACGAAAACATTGCTCCGTACGGAGCTATTCACCATCGTGCTGCGCATTACTTTAATAGGGATGCTTGCCATCTTCGTCTCCAGCAGTGAGTTGGCAAGAGGTGTTATCTTCTTCGTCGTTATCCTGATTTCGATCGTTCAGCTGACTTCGCTTGCACGCGCCCATCGTTACACGTTCTGGCTAGAGATGTACCCGCTTAATCGCAACCTGAGGGCAGGAGCGCTCGCTTTTCTAGTCTGGTGCGTGTTGCTAGCGCAAACTTGCGTTCTTGCGATCCCACTGCTAATCCGATCATCGCTTAGTTATGCGCTTGTGCCATTGCTCAGTGTCGCCATGATTTCATTTATTTGCGGTATCGTGCTTCGCCGCAAGTTTCATGCCGCCGATTCACTTCAGACCTAACAATCGAATGGCGTTATTCGTCGTAATCTCGGCAATTTCCTCTACCGTCATGCCGCGAATTTCTGCGGCCGTCTCGGCGACCAGCCGAACGTAAGATGTTTCATTGCGCTTGCCGCGAAATGGATGCGGAGTCAAGTAAGGGGCATCCGTCTCAATCAGCAACCGGTCCAGTGGAACCTGGGCCAATACCTCCTTGGGCTGCTTCGCGTTCTTGAACGTGACCGGCCCGCCGAAGGAGATATGGAAGTTCATATCCAAACATTGCTTGGCCGTCTCCCAGCTTCCGGAGAAACAATGCATGATGCCGCCGACCTCGGCTGCTTTTTCCTCCTTCAGCACTTGAAGAATATCTTGATGCGCATCGCGATTATGAATGACAATCGGCATCCCCAATTTACGCGCAAGCCGGATTTGTTCGCGAAACACCCGGTTCTGTACATCTTTAGGTGACGTATCCCAGTAGTAGTCGAGACCAATTTCCCCAATAGCGACAACCTTCTCGTGCTTGCAAAGCTCCTCAATCCATTCCAGATCGCCAGGCTGCATATGTATTGCATCAACCGGATGCCAACCCACCGTCGAATAGATGAAATCATATTGTTCAGCCAGGGCGATCGAACCCGGAATCGTTTCCCGGTTAAAGCCGACGTTCACGATGCGGGTTACGCCGGCATCCAGCGCTCTTTGAATGACCTCATCCCGATCTTCGTTAAACTGTTCTGCATTTAAATGTGTATGTGAATCGGTTAGCATGGTTTTCTCCTTTTTTATGTATATCCAAGCATCATGTATGCATTATTCTTGCTTGCCTAGCAGCGTCCATAGATCTAAATAAGTGGTCGTATTCAAGCCTTCAAGCAGCTCTTCCGGATAATATATATGATGTTTACCCATATGGATGCCGCTAATGGAGCGGACTATCTCTGATTTATGCGTGATCTCCGTCAGGTTGTCCTTATGATCCAATAGCAGGATCGGCAGCTTCTCATCGCTTTCGCCGGGACGGTATACATCATAAGAAAGATCGGACGGGAAATCGATCTCCATATAATATGAAGGATCCAGCCCATTCTCCTGCATCGCCTGTTCCATTCGCTGAATCAGACGTTTGTTCCCCTCTTCGAAAGTGCTGTATTTAAACAGCCTGCGATCCAAGAAACGTTTGCACAAATCCACGAGGACAGGATCTTGCTCCATAATCCAGAACGTTAACATCGTTTGCATCACAGACTCATCCAGCAGCAAGTAATCCTCTAGCGATAGTCGATTCTGGATCAGGTGTAAAATCGGCTCTACCATAAATCCGAAAGTATAGTTATCCTCATATAGGTGTTTAGCACGCTGAAAAATCTTGTGCAGCAAAATCTCCGCACTTCGGGTCACCGGATGGAAATAGACCTGCCAGTACATCTGGTACCTGGACATCAGATAATCCTCAACGGCATGCATCCCGCTATCTTTTACCACAATATGTCCTTTGTAAGGCCTGATAACACGAAGAATTCGTTCCAGATCGAACGTTCCATAGTTAACGCCCGTGAAATAAGCATCGCGCAGCAAATAATCCATCCGATCCGCATCAAGCTGGCTGGAAACGAGGCTAACCACAATTTCTTCACTGTAGGATTTACAGATGACACCGGCGACTTTCTTCGGAAAATCCGGAGAAATCCGGCTGAGCACCTTATTCACTTCCGTATCTCCCAGCACAATTCGGCAAGACCAGTCCTCATGTCTCGTGCCGAAAGCCTTCTCAATCGAATGTGAAAAAGGACCATGGCCCAAATCGTGCAGCAATGCCGCGCATAGACAGAGCAGCCGTTCCTCTTTCGGCCAATCCTCGTAATGATTACGCTCGAACTGCGAAATGATTTTACGGGTGACTTCATATACGCCAAGAGAATGAGAAAATCTGCTGTGTTCGGCACCATGAAACGTTAAATAGGAAGTGCCTAATTGCCGAATACGCCTAAGCCTTTGAAACTCCCTCGTGTTAATTAAATCCCAAATCGTAGCGTCTTGCACGTAAATATACTTATGAACCGGATCCTTAAACACTTTTTCTTCTTTCATCCTTTTCACTGCCTTTCTTTATCAAATTCGACATATTTTCGACATTATTTGTCGAATTGTGTCGTTTCTATATTCCAATTTTACAACTAACTTAGAACCCATACATACCTGCCAATTAGCTCTATTATTCTATACAAGTTTGTAAGATAGGACTTACAAAGCCTTGATATATAAGGTTTTTCAGGATTTTGATAATCTTGGTCAACCGTGACTTTTTTCGTGTAAATAGGTATAAAAATATGAAAATATGGTTGACTATTTTGGGAATGGTTGGTATCATAAAACAAGACGATATGTCGAAAGATGACGATATTGATAAAATATTTATAAAATGGAAGGGGCATATATATGTTGAAATCCACTGGTATTGTAAGGAAAGTCGATGAATTAGGTCGTGTTGTTATTCCAATTGAGCTTCGCCGCACACTAGGTATTGGCGAGAAAGACGCTTTGGAAATTTATGTAGATGGCGAACGCATCATGCTGAAAAAATATGAGCCTGCATGTATCTTCTGCGGCAATGCCGAGAATGTAACCTATTTCAAAGGAAAAATTGTTTGCCATATTTGTTTATCAGAAATGCCAACACCTGTGACAAAATAAGAAAAATAGTATATAATAGAAGTAGCACTAATCCCTTATGGTAATTCTAACCTTTTTCATATCTCCTCTAATCTCTAATCAGTTGGCCTAGGCCACGGATTAGAGATCTTTTTTTGTCTGGCTTTTTGGAGACTGGCTGTGGCGGCGGCCTAATCGAGCACCATCAACGCTCAAGCAGCGCGTTGTACACATCGCGCTTGGACAGCCCGCGATCCGCCGCGACCAGCTTCATCGCGTCCTTCCGCTCGCTGCCGCGCTGCTCGTAATGCTCGACGTGCTCGCTCAGCGTCAGCGGCTCCCACCAGCCGGCGGCCGCCTCTGCCGCCGCTGCAGCCGAGGTACCTTCGGCGATAATACAGTACTCGCCCTGCGGCGGGTACTGTTCTAAATGCGCGAGGCACTCGGCGATCGTGCCGCGGACAAATTCCTCGTACCGCTTCGTCAGCTCGCGGGCGAGACAAACCCGGCGCTCCGCCCCCCACACTTCCGCCATGCGGGCAAGTGTTTTATCCACGCGGTGCGGCGATTCATAGAACAGCAGCGTGCCCTGCGCCAGCTGCAGCTCCTCCAGCACCTTCGTCTGATCCTTTTTCTCCCTGGGGAGAAATCCGACGAAGGTAAACCGCTCTGTCGGCAGGCCTGATGCAATCAGCGCCGACAGGGCCGCATTCGCGCCGGGGATGGGCACCACCGGCACGCCCTGCTCCACGGCCATCCTCACCAGGTCGTAACCTGGATCGGAGATGGCCGGCAATCCCGCATCGCTGACCAGCGCGATGCTCTGCCCTTCAAGCAGCAAGCGGACGAGCTCCGGTCCGCTTGCCTGCTTGTTGTGTTCGTGATAGCTGACGAGTCGCGTGGCGACCTCGAAGTGCGTCAGCAGCTTACGCGTTTGCCGCGTGTCCTCCGCGGCAATGAGGTCCACTTCCTTCAGCGTGCGGATCGCGCGAAAGGTCATATCTTCGAGATTGCCGATCGGCGTTGCGACCAAGTATAAGGTACCTACGCCTTGCCTATCATCTCGGTAACTTTTTTGCACATTGAAACCCAGTGCAACCACCATCTTTCCTATTTTTTTCATTTACATCAAAGAGGTTCTGCCCCCGTAATAGATTTCCTTCAATTCTTGGCAATACTCCTGATTCTCATCATATACAATAAGCGGCGCCAGCGTCCGAATTTCCGGCTTACCATCCTTCAAACCCTCGACCAGCACCATCATTGCTTCTTCGCCGGCTCGTGCATGTACATACCTGATGCGCTTCGGCTCCAATCGATATTGCCGCATCAAACATATGATGTCGACGAGTCGCGTCGCCCGGTGCACCATTGCCACTTTACCGCCAGACTTGACCAGCTTGGCGCTTGCTGTGATGACATCCTCCAGCGTGCAATGAATTTCATGTCGCGCTGCGGCGATATGTTCATTGATATTTTGCTCGCCATTTGGTACGGGAAGATAGGGAGGATTCACGGTAACCGTATCAAACTGCCCGTGTCCGAGCGTCTGCACAATCGTTCGCAGATCCCCTTGAATCATATGCAGCCGTTCTTCTAATCCGTTGAGCAACGTATTGCGAACCGCCATGTCAGCCAATCTTTCTTGGATTTCTACTCCCCAGATTTCCGCGCGAGTTCGCGTTGTTAATAACAGCGGTACAACGCCGTTGCCTGTACATAAATCAATCATACGCCCCTTAGGAGCTACACTGCAAAATCGCGCAAGCAATATGGCATCAAGTGAGAAGCTAAATACCTGCTCACTCTGTATAATTTTCAAATTATGCGTCAATAAATCATCAATACGTTCTGTGGGCAATAAAGGAACTTGCTTCATACGTTTTCTCCGTCATTTCCTTTCCGGTTCTTCTATTGAAAAAAACCGTAAGGCATGCACCCCTACGGTCAAACGGACTTATTTATTTAAAAAGGATAAGCAAAACAAACAATCTCCCTCAGTTCGAAGGTGTCCATAATAGACATTGCAAATATGAAAACCTTCATTATACAAACGGGTCAAGTTATCGTAACCGGCGCCAACGAGGGGAGGCGGCTCTTTGGCCAATCCTACCGGCTGCTCTACAATCGTTTCCTCTTGCCGAATCAGCTTGCGAAGCTGCTGGTTTTCAATGCTTAGTCGCTTGTTTTCTTCAATGAGTAAAATGATTCTTTTCTTTAAGGCACCAAGCTCTTCATAAGTGGCGCCCATTCTTTCTTCGATACCGTCAATCTGTTCGAAAATATCCTGTTTATCCACGATTTCACCTCTAGTGCCATCCATGCTTACGTCGCAGCTTCTCGCGGTAATAAGCCTCTACTCTTGTTCTACCACATCATCGAAAGGCAAATCCAACACTTTACCAAGGTCAAACAACTGAACCTTAGCGGTACGCTCGTTAATATTCAAACCGAGTACCTTTCCGTTACCAAATGAAGTAATGACATGTCTGCCTACGGTCGGCAGCGAGTCTTTGGCACTTTCATAGTTATCGTGCTCATATTTCAAACAACACATTAACCGTCCGCAAAGTCCGGAAATCTTCGTCGGGTTTAGCGACAAATTCTGATCCTTCGCCATCTTGATCGATACCGGCTCAAAATCGCCCAAAAACGAAGAGCAGCAAAGAATTCGCCCGCACGGACCGATACCGCCAAGCATTTTGGCTTCATCCCGTACACCGATTTGACGCAGCTCGATCCGAGTCCGGAAAATGCTGGCCAAATCCTTTACGAGCTCACGGAAATCTACACGTCCCTCAGCTGTGAAATAAAAAATAATTTTATTGCGGTCAAATGTATACTCTACGTCCACGAGCTTCATCTTAAGATTATGGTCTTTGATCTTCTCATGGCACGTTTGGAACGCATCCTTGGCTGCTTTTTTGTTCTCTTCCACCAAATCGGCATCCGAGTTATCCGCGATGCGGATCACCTTTTTCAGCGGCAGAACCACGTCATTTTCCCTGACGTTCTTTTTCCCGACAACAACCTTGCCATATTCCACGCCGCGTGCGGTTTCAACAATTACGGCGCTTTCTTTTTCTATAGGCAGATCGATCGGATCGAAATAATATATTTTACCCGCTTTCTTAAAGCGGACGCCAACTACCGAATACATGCTACACCCCCTGCATCTCCACGAGCATTTTCTCGATAACCAGCTGTGAATTGGCGTTAAAGCGTAGACGTTTTTGCAGATCTACCGCTTGTTCCATCATACGCACCCAATCGGAGACGTCCCGGCTGAATGCGAGGGAGCCCATCCAGTCCAGCTGGTCGTTATAAACAAGCTTGTCCCTGCGCTCAAGGCGCAGCTGCACCATATCTTTAAACCAGAGAATCAACAGGTCAAACAAACTCGACATGTGATCCGCCAGCTCTGTCTTCACAATCTTGTGCTGAACCGTAATCATAGAAGAAGGGAAACGTGTGAGCGTCTCCTTCGCTAATTGTAACACTACGGTTCTCATTTCTGCAAACCAATTTGCCGCGATAAGTTCCCTTGCCGCACGTAATCCTGCCGTTAAATGAGCAGCCGGCTGCACCAGCGCTGCGGGATACCCCTCTTGTAACAATGTCAGCACCATTTCATCACGAGGCAGGGGTGTAAAACTGATCCATTGTGCACGAGATTGAATCGTTGGCAGCAGCGCATTCCCGTTCTCAGTAATAAGAATCGCAACGACACGCGAGGTTGGCTCTTCAAGAAACTTCAGCAAGCTGTTGGCAGCCTGAACGGTCATTTTTTCAGCATGATGAAGGACGTAGATTTTGGTTCCCGAGGCTGTAGCCCGGTAAGCAAACTCTTTTTGCAAATCACGAATTTGCTCGATCTTAATCGACGCGCCTTCCGGCTCTACCACGTGCAGGTCCGGATGGTTACGATGTTCCACCTTGCGGCATTCCAGACATTCTCCACACGCATCATCAACTGAATGCTTACAGTAAATAGCTTTGGCGAGAGCCAGCGCCATTTCTGAACGGCCGGTGCCAACCGGTCCGCTAAAAATATACGCATGCGACAGCTTGTCCTGTCGCAGCCCGTTCTGCAGCAACCGTTTGGCCGCTGCTTGTCCGGGTATTGCTTGGAAGGACATAAGTGGTCTTCTCCATTCGGTCCATTTAAAATAACAGGTTAATCAACATCCCTCGGATTTCTCCGATTTTCTGCAAAATATCAATCCGCCCCTGCTCGGTCTCCAGCAGCTCATCCGCCAAAGCCAGCAGCTCCCGATCGATTTCCTCCAAAAGTTTATATCGTTTCGAACGGCCGCGCCGATCCCAGCCCTTCGTATCTCTTAAGTTCACACCGCGACGCGCGGTTTCTTCGAGAAACTGCTTGATCAGCAGTTTGTACTGACGCAGCTCCCGAACAGTCATCGATCGCGCCAAACGATCGCCCTGCAGCGTTATTTGCTGCATCATTTTGTTCAGCTGCTCCTGCGAAAACTTCTCATCGTGCTGCTGCATGATGTCCGAGAAATTCCGGGGTGCCAGCTGTGGCGGCGGGACGTTCTCGTTGACCTTGACGTTCTTACCGATGGGCTGCCACCCCGGATTAATTTTCAAGACTCATCCATCCTTACGTGCTCCAGATTGAATTAATAATGTTCAAATCGTTCTACAGGCAGTACGAATACAGCTGCTCCACCCACTTGAACTTCCACAGGAAATGGAATGTAGGAATCCGTCGTTCCTCCCATAGGCGAAACCGGTGTGACAAGCTGCTCCCGAATTTTGCAATTGGCACGGATAACCTGCATAACCTCTTGTACCCTCTCATCCTCGGTACCGATCATAAAGGTTGTATTTCCGGCTCGCAGAAAGCCACCTGTACTTGCTAGCTTCGTAGCGCGAAAACCCTCTTTAATCAACGCATTAGAGAGACGGTTACTGTCTTTGTCTTGAACAACGGCAACGACTAGTTTCATGGGTGATTCCTCCTCTTCATTATAAACTAATAATGGGTTTCTTGCCTTAGACGGAAAGATGTTCCTTTAGCAAACGGTTACAATCCGATAATATGTCTGCGACAATTTCATCCTGGCTGCGATCCGCATTCACAACGCGTACACGCTCCGGATGATCGGCTGCAATTTGATGAAATCCCGCACGCACTCGGCTGTGGTATTCAACGTTTTTTTGCTCGATCCGATCTAATTGCTGTGCAGCAGTTTCCGTTCCAGCCGCTCTTTGGTGCAGTCTAGCCAAGCTCACTTCCACGGGTACATCCAGAATGTATGTCCGTGTCGCCTGCAAACCGGAACTGGCAAACCGGTTCACTTCTCTGACCGTTTCTAAGTCCGCACCCAGACCATACGCTTGATAAGCAATGCTGGCGTCAATGAATCGATCGCACAAGACGATTTTGTTTGCTTTGAGCGCCGGTAAAATGAGCTCATGTACATGCTGCGCCCTGGATGCCGCGTACAGCAGCACTTCTGCCTGATCGACCATCTCTTCATGAACAGGATCTAAAATGATGCTGCGAATCTTGTCGCTAATCGCCGTACCCCCAGGCTCCCTCGTAACCACGACCTCATGTCCCATTTGCCTAAGCTCCTCGGCCAATCTTCGTAATTGCGTTGTTTTCCCTGCGCCGTCCGGCCCTTCAAACGTTATGAATATCCCTTCCACTCTGTCCTCCTGAATGCTGTGTTACCAGATGATGTATGGTTATGTGTATATCTTTAGCTTTTGTGTCTGTCCAAATGCGGTGCCTTGGAACCGGATTCCGTTCATGGCAAGCTGCTCCAGCGCTTCGGCAACCGATGCTGTGATGGTTTCGCCCGGGTACAAATATGGAATTCCCGGCGGATAAGGAATTACCATGTCCGCAGAACGTTTTCCAATGGCATCTTGGATCGTGACTGTACTTACATAGGACTCGTTAGACCCTGTTTTCCGCAAATCTCGCAAATCAAAGGCGATTGGCGTCGAAATTTGTGTATCTGGGGGTAATATACTTATATTCGAGATAGGCTCTAGAAGTTCCTTCTTTTGCAACTGTTCGTCCAAATTAATGTTAGCCAAGGCTTGGTAGACCCTCCAAACATCATCCCTGCTGGATGCTGGCGAAAATACGAGCAAGACATTCCGTGCATCTGCCATCTCAACGAAACAGCCGCAAGCTTCGAGAAGATCTTGAAGATCTGAGCCCGATAACGTACCTGTTTTGTCGTAAATACTCACTTTGAAGGGATCCGCTGTCGAAAACCCATGATCTTTTACGTTAGGAAAGTCATATGAATGATAGCCGAATGTTTTTAGCTCATTAAGCAGCGCCCTGAACTCTTTGACAACCCCAAGCCCTCGGCTGATCCACGCTTTACCTTCCGTATGCATTCTCTTTCTCGCTAAATCAAGCGAAGCTAGAATCGGATAGGACGGACTGGAGCTCTGAAGCATGGCTAACCGCTGTTTAATGGCTACTCGATCTATGCGCGGCCCCTTTACATGCAGCATAGCTCCCATCGTCATCGCAGTGAGCATTTTATGC
Organism: Paenibacillus sedimenti; assembly: GCF_014534655.1. Taxonomy (GTDB): domain Bacteria; phylum Bacillota; class Bacilli; order Paenibacillales; family NBRC-103111; genus Paenibacillus_E; species Paenibacillus_E sedimenti. The sequence goes on along the minus strand of NZ_JACVVD010000021.1, from coordinate 1,883 downwards.
GTTGACTGTACAACGACATCAGCCCCGCTTGATAACGCGGAAGCCGGAACTTCCTCGTGAAAGCCATAATGCGCCCCATGCGCTTCATCCACAAGCAGTAACTTATCCTGTTCATGCATAAGCTGAGCGAATGGTCTGAGATCTACTCCCAGTCCGTAATAGTTTGGATTCGTCAGTAAGAGGGCTTTTGCCTCAGGATATCGTCTAAGTGCCAGCTTTACATCTTCTATATGTATGCCAGTTGCTGTTCCGGTCTCATGATCCCATGCAGGAGATAAAAAAACCGCTCTTGCGCCGGCTAGCATGAGTCCGTGAATGACGGATTTATGGACGTTTCTTTGCACTAAGATCAAATCGCCCCGTTCACAGACCGACGTAATCATGGCTAGATTGCCCGCCGTACTTCCACCTACGAGAAAATAAGTCTCCTCAGCTCCGAAACAATCCGCGGCAAGCTGCTCTGCCTCCAATATAGCTCCCTCAGCATGGTGTAAATCATCAAGCCCAGTTATCTCGGTATAATCGATGGACATCACCGCTTGTAAAAATGGCTTTGCTTCATCTAAAACTCCCAGTCCGGATTTATGTCCGGGAACATGGAAGCTAGACGGCTGACTCTGATTGTGTGCTATCATTGCCTCATATAAGGGGGCTATTGATTTCCTATTTTCAAACATAGACATTCATTCTGCTCCTTCAACGATCTATATGATACCCCTATAGTAGATTATAGCCGCTGAAAAAACAAAAAAGCTTCTAGCTAGAAGCTTTTCTCTTAGTTCGTGTATGTTCTCGCATGATCCGTATAAAGTACTTTTTTCATTTGTTTCACAAAAAAAGGATATTTGTGATCTCTAACATCGGTTCTAACCATTTCACTACTGCACTCATCGCATATAAAGGCCGTAATAATTCGAATCCCGCCAATTCGCTGCTGCTCACAAATCATACATACCCCGATCCGATTCTCCTCCATCTGATCACCTCAACTCCTTAGAGTTTTCGTAAGAAAACTTTCTTCGTAAGCATATCCTTTATTATATTAGTATATCCGAAGCTCATTTCTCCTAAACTAGCTATGCACTCATATTTTGGAAGGTTTCTGCCGATATAGACTTATATTACGTTCTATTGTCTTACGGAGGTCATCATGTCGTTACAAGATCCAACTCTCTCCAAAAACTCTACAATCTATAGTTACACTTTAATGAAAAGAATGCACCATGCAGTATATAAGATAATTCTCTATTTTCTCCTGCTCGTTACGATACTACTCTATCAATTGAATACAACGAATTGGCTAGCTATTCTAATTAGCTATCCGATTCTAATTATCGCTCATACCTTGCTGGTGCGCATTTACTTTCAATTTACGATTGGAAGCGCCATGAGAGGGTGGTCCTTCAAATGGGGGATCTTCTGGTGCGGGATCTTGCCTGACGGCAATGCCTCAATTCGATTAGTGAGCAAAGTACAGCTGCACTTATTCTGGATCGGTCTAGCTTACATTGCAATCCTGTACCCATGGATTCCCCATATTTGGCTAAAATACTTGGCCATCTTTCATTTTTGGATCATGATGCCGCGGTTATGGATGCTCTTCCGCTTTCGTCCCTATCGGAAAAATGGACTTATCAAGATTACATCAAAGGATACATCCTGTTATATGCAGTAAAAGTAGAAGGAGTTACGGCAATCACCTGCATCCCCTTGATGCGGGTTCTTTGCATTGGTGAAAATGAGAAAAGAGCCTTCTCGAGATTTCTCTCAAAAAGGCTCTTTATTGTGCTTGGCAACGTTCTACTCTCCCAGAACCCTTCGGTTCAAGTACCATCGACGCTGGAGGGCTTAACGGTCGTGTTCGAGATGGGAACGCGTGGGTC
>NZ_JACVVD010000020.1 GCF_014534655.1 Paenibacillus sedimenti | reverse complement strand
GCTCGGTGCGAATCCGGTCATACCGTTTGATATCGAGCTCGCTCGTCCCATTGGCGGACGAAACGGATTTGGAGACCGGATAAATATGTGCAGTCACATTTTTGATATAGACGCTGCTATTTTGGGTCGTATTGAGCCACTTCCATAGCGAATTAATTTTTTCCGTGCGCGTATAGGCATCCATGGAATCCCAGGTCAGCGTCAGCTCGTTGAGATTCTCATCTTCAATAAGCCCGTACTGCAGCAGCTTCATCCGTTCCACCTCATTCTCCAGGTCGGTCAAATAGAAGGTGATCTGGGAAACCGCCGTTTTGGAAATGTCATCGCTTGCCGTTTGTACGACCCATTGATAAAGGTATACGCCCATCAAAATAATAGGCAGAATGATAAGTAGAAACGTTAGCAGCAGCCGAAGGAAAATCGTGTTCCTCAAAGAGAACGGTTGACGGTTGTACAAGTCGCATGCCTCCAGCTTTTTCTTTCATTATCACCCTTTCACGCTGCCGAGAACAATACCTTTGACAACATCTTATTGCAAGAACGGGTATGCCGCTACTTCTTGATTGTTGCGTACCAGTCATTGACTTCTTTTGTCATTTGTGCTCCGCCCAGCTTCGCCCAGTTTTGAACGAACTTATCAAAGTCATCAATAGGCGCACCCATAATGATTTTGTTAAACGTCTCATTCTGCAGCTTTTCCAAAGTCGATTTGCGCTCGACCATCGTTGGAGTAGGCGCGCCGTAAAACTTATCCTGCAGGAACTGATTGTTTTTATCGTACTGGTCCACGACCCCCTCGGAGCCTTCCGAACCGTAAATCCGCTCCCAGCCCCACAGCGCAAATCCATCCTTCGATCCTGAATGATATGCGTCTATCTTCCCTTGAATCGTTTTGGCTTCCCCCGCCAATGCCGAGAAGTTGCCGGACTTACGGGCTGCATCTATCGCCCGGTACGCCTCCACGTTTTTCTTGATCGGACTCGGATTCACCGGGGATAGCTGCCATACGCTTTCCGCTTCCGGCGGCGCATAATATTTGTCAAATTCCGCTGTTTTGCCCCAGTTCTTTTCATAGAACAAATTGAACATCTTGATGACGGCTTCGGGATGCTTGGCACCTTTCTTCACGACAAAGAATTTGACCGTATTGAATTTTAACGGCACTTTCGGCGATTCTCCGGACTCCGAAACAATCGGGAACGCCTGCCACTGTGCATTCGGGTCTTTATTGCGGTTCAGTTGAAGCGGCCAGATCGAGTTCCACTGTTCGCCGTATTCCATGCCGATCTTCCCGGCGGCGATTTGCTCGGAAACCTTGGTTCCGTCTTTCATCCCGAACTCCTGATCCAACTCACCATTCTTGAACATGGTCTGAAGGGCTTGAAGCGCTTTCTTTACTTCCGGCTGGACGCTGCCGTAAACCAGCTTCCCGGAGCTGCCCTCCACCCATTTGTTCGGATAAGCCTTGTACCCGGCCATGAAGCCTTCCAACCCCATGGCTCCTCCCCACAGCGTTTTGGATACGCCGAGACCGAACGTATCTTTTTTGCCATTGCCGTCCGGATCGCCCTCCGCAAACGCTTTCGAAATCGCTTGAACGTCAGCCATCGTCTTCGGAGGCTTTAAGCCGAGCTTCTGCAGCCAATCTGTACGAATCCAGATCAACATAGCGCTTTCAATGGAGGAATCGACAAGCGGAATCGCCATCAGCTTGCCGTTAAACGTGGCGGCATCGAATGGGGCCGTCCCTTCTTGCGACATCATCCGTTTCAGATCGGGCGAAGCGTATTGCGGATATAAGGCAGTCATATCTTCGATTTGGCCGGCGTTGGCCAACTGCTTCAGTTGAGTCGAGTTCACGGACATGAAATCGGGAATATCCCCGGATGCGATCGTCACGTTGAGCTTCTGCAAGTATTGTTCGGACGTATCGTCGCCCTTTACAACCCATTTATTTTTAATTTTGATGCCGAGTTGATCTTTGAACAAGCGGGTCCAGCGGTTGTCTTCAAACGTTTCGCCCCTAAGAGCGCCAAGCACGTTGTTATCCACGACGTCGCTTAGATTCCGCACGAACGACACTTCGATCGGCGGATCGTATTTGCCCAGCGGATCTGCTGTTGCTCCCTTCGGTTCGTTACTTGCAGTTTGGCCCGACTCCACATTGGATAATTGGCTCTGACCGTTATCCGTTGAATCGTTTTGTCCGCTGCAGGCCGATAAGACTGTAGCTGCCGACATGATTGAAATCAGCCATGTTTTTTTTCTATGATTTTTCACTTCCTTGTTCTTCCCCCGATCGGTTGATGATTACGGGTCTTATTCAATAACGCTTCTTATGCATTCATTATAGGCTCAGGGGCTGCAGCCATACAATATTTAACTTTGAACTAACCTGTTCTTCTTGAAATATTGCTGCACAAGAAACTTCATGATCTCACTCGGTTGTTCCGTGGCAAACTCGGCCCGATCTGCAAACAACATCCCATACGGTGCTTCGGGCGTATAGGGCTCCCATCGCGGCAGTTCCTCTCCTGTAGAATCTTGTCCGTTCGGGTCTCCCGAACGGATGAAGTTCGCCCAGTAATTGCACATCTGGCGGGCCAAATCGTAATGTTTGCCGACAAACGGCCGCCAGCATTTGGCAAGCGTCTCGAAGAAAAACCAGAGATCCACCGAGTGGAAGGTGCCGGGGTTATCCCAACCCGGTATTTCCGCGTCGAAATGATAATAGTACAAAGGGGTATTGGCACCGGTATCGGCATTGGCTTGCGCGGCAATGCGAATCGCATATTCGATGCCGCTCACCGAAGCTTTCTTCTTGGTTTCCTCGAACGATTCAGTCTCACAAAGCGCCAGAAACGCATCGGCATCGTCGCCGAACATGTCCACTGCCATCTTCTTGAAGTCGTCACGCGTGTCAACATTCGGAACGCTGAAAAACTCCGAGGATGTATGGCCGAACATCACTGGCACCATCCAGCGTTTGTTTTGAAGGAACAATTCAAACGGGTTACCTAAGCTGAATACCTGATCTGCGACAGTGCCCCAGAAGCCCCGGTACTCCACCGCCTTGTCGCGGAGATAGACCGCATTCAGCTGCCGGGCTTCCGCAAGCGAGGATACGCCGAGATACTCGAAAAACTCCACGCCGTCCTGTTCGGCTTCCGCCAAGCGACTCCGAAGTCTGGGCATGGAGGTTCCCGGGTAAAGCTTTGTAAAGATCCCGCTTTGTATAATCGCTCTCTGAAAGAGCCCTTCGTTCTGAGGCGAGGTGAGCTGGCTCATGACGCTTCCACCGCCGGCGGACTGGCCGCCGATAGTCATGTTGTCCGGGTCGCCGCCGAAAGCCATAATATTGCGCTTAACCCATCTTGTAGCCGCCTGCTGGTCGAGGTGGCCGAAGTTGGCAGGCGCTTCCGGCGCTTCCGCTGTAATTTCGGGATGGCATAAAAATCCGAAGACATTCAGACGATAGTTGATCGTGACCACCACGATGCCTCGCCTGGCAATGCGTTCGCCGTCGAACTCCATTTCGGCCGTATGGCCGACCTGAAGCCCTCCGCCGAAATACCATACATATACCGGCAGTTTTTCATCAGCGTGCTTGGCCGGTGTCCATACGTTCAGGTAGAGGCAGTCCTCGTCCATGGCGATGTCCGGTTCCACGGCCCATTCCCGGGTATAGATATTTTTCTCGTCGATCTCTTGTCTCACCTGCATCGAGATCGGCGCGAATTCGTACGCTTGGAACACGCCATCCCAGTCCTTCGCGGGTTGCGGGGCACGCCAGCGGTTTTCGCCTAGAGGCGGAGCGGCGAATGGTATCCCTTTGAAGCTCGTGATCCGGGGGTCGGCTGCCGGCAGCCCTTGAACGATCCCGTTTTCAACCTCTACGATTCTAAGCATATTTACTTTCTCCCTTCGTTAGGCAAAACCCGGAAAATCGGAGCTGGATAACAATCTGAGGGATATATATTTTAAAATATATATCCCTCAGATATGAAGAAATACCGATTTTACTTGCTAGCTGATGCATCGGCACGCATTTTAACGATCTTTTGAGCTTTTGCCGTATCGGTTGCAACTACATCATTCCAACCGAGGCCTACGACATCGGTCTTCATCTTTCCCCATAACTGGTCAAATTCCGCTTGATTTTTGGCGAATACCATCTTCCATGATGTGTTCTTTACATAGTTTGAAATCTGGCTGCGTTTGTTTTTAATGTCTGACGAATCGCTCCCTAGGCTTGTATTGATATTCGGTACGATATCGATCATCTTATTTTTCAGGTAGTAGTCCGTTGCGTTCTTTGCGTTATAGGTGTTCTGCCAATCCGTTGTTAGCGCTGTCTTATTAGCCTCTATTGTCGTGCTCCAGTAATTGTTGTTATAGAATTCCCCTGTATCCGGGTCTTTGACAAAATCGCTCATGATCATACTGTTGATCTTACTCTGTCCGTCCTGGTATCCGCCGCCTCCGTACTGAGCCGGAACCGGCGTGTTCTTCTGGAAGGCGGTTTGTCCTACTTCGGTCAGCTTAAACTTGCCATCTGCTGTCTTTTCGTAATTGAAGCCTTCAAATCCACTCGTATAATAGCGCAATCCTTCAGGTGAAACCGTCCAATCCAGGAATTCCATGATTCTATCAGGATCCTTTGCTTTCGAACCGAGAGCGAATACTCTTCCGTTCCCGTAATAAGCATCGCTATTCTGAATGATATGAGTGTCGGCTATCGGAACAGCAACATTCCCGTCGCCGTTCTTCCCTCTTTCAATCGAATTGTAGAAACCTCTTTGCCAAGAGTACCATAAGAGAAGAACCTGCTTGTTGGTCAGCTTTTCAGCTACTTTGTTCCAGTCCTGGGATGCCGAGTCGGGGTCAACCAAACCCATCTGATTTGCAGTAAAATAGAATTGCAGGATCTTCTTGTACATACTGTTGTCATCTACGAGCGGAACGATGTCGCCTTTGGCATTCAACTGAATGGTCGTAGTACCGTCCGGCTGCTCATAACCGTACCAGTTGCTGAGCCAGCGTACGTTTTCCATGCCGCCGCCGTCCCAATCCTTCCACAAGGTGATCGGCACAATCGGTTTGCCGTCCGGCGTCTTGGGATATTTCGCCTGCATCTTCTTCAGTACGTCCAGTAGATCGTTCAAATTGTTCAGCTTGGGAGCCCCTACTCCCTTGTAATAATCCCATGGCATAATCGGGCTTGAGTAAGGGATTTCTTCCGAGAATGTCGTTGGCGAAGTGTCAGCTTCAAAAGTCGGCATCGCATAAATCTTGCCCTTCGGATTTACTTTATCAAATGCTGCATTGAAAGGCTTGAAATGATTATCCACATATTTGGACAAGTAGTTCGTATTCTTGACCTTATCCGTGATATCCATAATAAGGCCGGCAGGAATTAATTCTTCCAACTGACTGTTATCGATGATCAGGAGGTCTCCCAAATCTCCGGCTGCCGATCTTGTCTTATACAATTGATCGCCAGCAACCTGCGGAGCAAGAATGTTCAATGTAATATTGAACTTGTCTTTCAGAAGCTTTCCATACCACCCAGTCTGTTCACCTTGGTAATTAGCTGCGTTGTCGAATACGGTAATAGTCAGCGGCTTACTGTGATCTATCGTATTACCGCTTTTTGATGTAGCTGCAGCAGTACCGGAGTCTGATGCCCCGCTAGATGTTGCTGTTGACGAAGCCGTATTATTGGGTGCGCTTGTACAGCCGGCCAATACTACCGAAACCATGAAGATGCAAGCAAACAATAACAACATCGATTTTTTAACTGCTTTACTCCTCTTACTCATTGGCAATCCCCCTAAAACTGATATTTTATTATAATGGCGCAAGTTAACCTTTGACTGCACCGATCATAATCCCCTTTACAAAAAATCTTTGGAAAAACGGATAAACCAGCAATATGGGTGCGACAACAATAATGGTAACCGTCATCCGAATGGAAGTTGTGGTTTGCTTTGTTGCCAGACTTGCCATGGCTGTTGAACCGGCGTTTTGCAGGTTTACCATTGTGGATAAGGAACTTGCCTGATTGATATAGTTATATAGAATAAACTGCAAAGAATAGAGTTTGCTGTCAGTAACCAGCAACAACGTATCCTGAAAGGAATTCCACTGATCGACAGCCGCAAATATGGCAACCGTAGCCAGTATGGGCCTGCTTATGGGCAACATGATCTTGATAAAGATGGTCATGATCCCGGCCCCGTCGATACTTGCCGCCTGCTGCAGTTCCTTCGGAGTTGATTCCACAAAGGTCTTTACAAGAATGATAAAGAACGGGGCTACGATCGACGGCAGAACATATGCCAGAAAATTGTTGGTCAGATGCAAGGATCTCATGGTCAGATACCATGGAATAATACCGGCGTTAAAATACATCGTTATAATCGTAAAGCGATACCAGAATCTTCTTCTCCACATATCCTCTTGGCTAAACATGAATCCCAAAAAGGCGGAAGCCCCTACCGTCAAAGTTGTTCCTATCAATGTTCTTCCCAGAGATATCACGGCAGCATTCCATAGTCCCGGTATTTTAAACACATCCACGTAGTTCTGGAAATGGATTTGACGCGGGTAAAATACAACTTCGCCCCTGGCACTGATATCGTTTGCACTTATCGTATTAATGATGATCGAGTAAAAAGGGTATACGCAAATAAAGGAAAACAGGGCAAACAGGACATAGATCACAGCAGAAATCATTTTGTCGGCGGCGCTAACCTGATCTTTCATTTTTTTTACGGAATTGTTGTTACGCACGTTTTCAATCGGTGCCAGATCCGCTGCTTTGTCGCTCATACAATGCTCTCTCCTCTTAACAATTTTGATAATCCGTTAATAGAAAAGAGAAGCACAACACTGATCAAGCTCTTCAGCATACTAATCGCGACAGAGACGGAATAGCTGCCGCCCCCCATCGCCAGGTTGTATACGTATAGGTCTAAAACCTGGATGGAATCTTTGTTGAACGAATTTTGAAATACGAAATATTGCTCCAAGCCATTATTCAGGAAGCTTGCAATTTGCAGCATCAACAAAACAAAATAGGTTGGCAGCAAGCTTGGCAATGTGACATGCCTTATAACCTGCATTTTTGTCGCACCGTCCACATGGGCCGCTTCATAAAGCGATTCATCTATCCCTGTAATCGCTGCCATATATAAGATGGCTGACCAACCCAATGCTTTCCAGGTAGTCCACATCCACATCGTAATCCAAACATGGTCGGAGTTTTGAAGGAATAATATCGGAGAATCGATAAGTCCCAGTTGTTTCAAAAGACCGTTGACTATACCTTCACTAGAGAACATGGAAAATGCCAGCGAATACACCAATACCCAGCTGATAAAGTTCGGAAGGGTGGTAACCGTCTGTACAAACTTCCGGAAACGAACGGCTTTAATCTCATTCAGGAATATGGCAAAAATCATTGGAAGCCAGGAGAATAGCAGCAGCAAGCCACTCATCCCAAACGTGTTCTTGATAACCTGAAGCAGTTGATCTATCTTTACCTGGTTTTCGACCAAAGAACGAAACCACTTTAAACCGACAAACGGCGATTGGGACAGAGGAGTCGGCGGCATATAGTCAAAAAATGCATAAACCCATCCATATAACGGGTAGTAGGCAAAGATAGCAAGTAAAATCATGAAAGGCAGTATATAGAGAAATTTCCTTATCGACATGCTTCTCAAACTGTTTTCTTGTAAACGCACCAGGTCAACCTCCCATTTATTGATATTTTCATTTTCACTTGGCATCGATCTCGTTGATGGTCGTCTCCGGAGGTTAGAAGCGATCTGAAGCACAATTCGAGTAAACGCTTCCATACTTGCACAAGAATAGTTCGCTTTGTCCAATTTACAAACAATTACCTCCTACGCTTCCCAAGTCGGAATTGATAATCATACCATTGAACTCTAAAACTACAGCTGTGTATGCATTTATTGTAAAATTGATGGAGGTAGTGAAACAATGTACATCTTTTTACTTTACTTACCCGTCGTTGACACAATGAAATCGTTATCCCTTGTACAGATGTCGCTTGTCCATTGATGAAGAATAAAAAAAGAGGGGCTCCCCCTCTTCACCGCTTCGCCTTATAAAACTCATGATACAGCTTCATGAGCGCCCTTTTCTCAATCCTCGACACATAGCTGCGTGAAATCCCCAGCTCCTTCGCTATCTCCCGCTGTGTCCGCTCTTCTCCATCTAATTCCAACCCAAACCGTCCAACCACAACTTCCTTTTCCCTCTCATCCAATATATCTAAATTTTTATATATCTTCGACTTCTCAATCTTAAGCTGCACCTTATCCACGACATCGTCGGCTTCCGTCCCAAGGATATCGATCAACATGATCTCATTGCCCTCTTTGTCCGTGCCTTAATCAATCCGATCGTCCCGATGGAGATCAGATCCTCCAGATCTTCACCTGTGTTGTCGAATTTTTTGACATTGTGAACAAGAACCGATGCAGAATTTCGCATGGCTAAAAAAATGGACATTATGACCGAGTTTCTTCATTTTGAACTATATGGTAAGTTGAGCTAATTCACCATTCTGTCCGATATATTCAATTAATGTCTTGCAGGTTTGCAGATCAATAAAAAGGCGGCACTCCTTTTTGTCATGCGCCATTCCAGCCGAACTTCATCTTTCCCTGAAGGAATCACGGCAAATTCGCCGTTAAAAGCATCATATTCATTTCTGAATCGAATAAGCCTAATCAATCTTTGGACAAACTTCCTTCTCCAGTGATTGTTCGATTTCCTCAAGGCTGAAGTTATGCCGATTGGATACCCTTCAATTGTCCGGCCTGTGTGGCTTTGGATATGGAATCCATATACCAATCGGAAGGTTTTACATCCGTAAACGATGACAGTCCATTCCCCTCATACCGGAACACACGGTTAAGGAATGTGGCAAATTCAGCGCGTGTTACCGGCTCATCCGGATGAAACCTTAGGCCGTCGTAACCGTACCCCTTGCTGCCAGAAATACCAAATCATTAATCTGTGTAACAAATATTCAATGTGGAGTCGCATATTATCGTGTAAAAGACATTAGTCGAAAGCGACGCCCATGTCAGGGATGGAGTATTGCTCGGTATTCACAGCGGTCATATAGGCATATCGAAGCACGATATATTTACTCTAACGGACTCTAAAAACACGAAGACGCGACCGGTTTTCCTATCGCGTCTTCGTGCTATTTTCTGAAACCAAGGTAGTTCGAGCCCCTGATCTCCAGCCCCCCATCCCATCACCGATTCATGCAAAGACACATCCTTACGGTTCTTCTTTAACGAACGCAGGTACACCTGAATCTCGTTCTCAATACAACGTACCGAGAGTGTCGCCAGCTATCGACTTAATCTCAGTGTTTGTCGCCGACACTTTAGCGAATACTTCCAGAGCTCTTCTTACGGTATAATCCGGATGCTCTGCGATCACTATTTGCAATTCGTTAACGAAATCTTGATCCAGGGTAAACCTTCTAGTCTCTTGCCCAAAATATTGCTCCAATTGTGTTATGATCGCTATCTCGCCATAAATGATGCATCGATTGTTATGATCTATCATGATTGCCAAAGATATATTCATCATTCGGCGCAATCTCCTTTTTGCCTTTATCTTCCCGCTTCAACCTCTCTTTTCTTTCAGACGGTCGATACGACGTAAAGCTTTCCATATTCAACATGGAACTCGATACAGCCGTTCCCCGTAGGAGAATAAGTAACTTCTTCGCCATCTTGCGTAATCCTGACCTTCTGCTTGGCAAGCACAGTGCAAGTTTGCGTTTTTGAAACTGCGATTACTGCTTTTGACAATGCGCCGTTCTTCCACTCCAAATCGGCTTCATAACCTCCTCGGCCCCGCAATCCTTTGACATACCCGTCTTTCCAGGCATCGGGCAACGCCGGCAGGAGTTCCAAGTATCCTTGATGTGATTGCAGCAGCATCTCTGCGATCCCTGCTGTGGCTGCAAAGTTTCCGTCGATTTGGAATGGAGGATGCGCGTCGAACAGATTGGCATAGACGCCGCCTCTGTCATGATTTATCGGTTCGTCACTCTTAATGAGAGTCAACAAGTTCGAGATCAACCGTTCTGCGCGATTGCCTTCCTTGAATCTTGCCCATAAGCCGATTTTCCAGCCAAGGCTCCATCCCGTTCCCCCGTCTCCTCTTATTTCAAGCGATGTCTTCGCTGCTTGGAACAGATCAGGAGCAGACTGCTCCGTAATCAACCGTCCCGGATAAACTCCGACAAGATGAGAGACTTGACGATGATGGACATCCTCGCCTTCGAAATCCTCGGACCATTCTTGCAATTGACCATGCATGCCGATTTGGAGCGGAAGCAGCCTTTGCTTCGTCTCTATTAGTGTCATCGCAAAATCTTCATCGATCTTCAGCTGTTCCGCCGCCTTGATACAGTTGTCAAATAATTCACTTATCAAAGTTAGATCCATGGTCGTCGCAGCGCTTACGGCATGACGCTTATCGCCAACCAGGAATTTCAGCTCGGGAGAGGTCGAAGGCGAAGTAATGAAATGCCCGTCATTATTTTCAATGAGCCAATCCAAACAGAATAACGCAGCTTCCTTCATGATGGGGTACGCCGTATCCCGTAAAAATGCCTTATCCTCGCTGAAGGCATAATGCTCCCATAAATGCTGAGTCAACCAGGTGCCGCCCATCGGCCACAACGCCCATACCGGGTCACCAATTCCAAAATCGCCAACCGGAGCCGTCTGGGCCCATAAGTCGGAATTATGGTGCGCTACCCATCCTCTTGCGCCATAATTCGTTTCTGCCGTCTTCTTGCCGTTCCGTGCCAACCTGCCGATAAAATCAATCAGTGGTTCATGCAATTCCGCCATATTGCAAGACTCTGCAGGCCAGTAGTTCATCTCTGCATTAATATTGAGCGTATAGTTGCTGCTCCATGGCGCCCGCGTTTCCTCATTCCAAATGCCTTGCAGATTGGCTGGCTGAGTTCCCTGGCGAGAGCTTGCAATCAAGAGGTACCGGCCGTAATGGAACAAAAGCTCAACCAGACCCGGATCGCTGATGCCAAATTCGGCAATCCGCCGATCGGTTGGCATGTCCAAGGGGGCTTTGCTTCCCCCCAGAGACAAAGCAACTCTGCCGAACAACTTGTTATGATCGTCAAGATGTCGATGCAGAATATCTTCATATCGTTTTCCGCAAACGGCATGGATCGCCTCAGCGGTTATTTGCTTCGGATTGCTTTCGGAACTGCTCGCGCCAATGTCCGGATCAAAGCTTGTCGCCGCATTGAAATATAAGGTCGCGCTAGTCGCTCCGATAACGTGCAAGCCGTCCACATCGGCCTTCATCGACCCGCCTTTATGCACCACAGCCAATCGGCCATGGAACTTCAAAGCTTGTGATATCTCTGGGTCGCCGTAAATAATGGGATTTTCCGAGTAGTAGTAGTTGGGCCATACTTGCTCAGGGGCTGTACCGGATATCATCCATTGATCGGCATCAAAGGATGATTCATAACGAATGGGACTGTCCAGCCAGGCCCGAAAACTGAGCAAACCTTCCTTGCTCGACGTTAAACGCACGACTATGGCTTGATCGGGGTAAGATGCAAATATTTCTCGGGTGTACTGAACGCCGCCAATGGTATAAGTGACAGTCACGATGCCGGTAGACAGATCAAGCTTCCGGCTATACTGGCGTTTAACATCGCCATGTGCCATCCTTACATGCAAATCGCCGAAAGGCAAATAGGATTGCGTGTAGGGACCCATCATTTCCTTGCAGAGCCGATCCGCCTCCTCGTATCTTTCTTCTGCGATCAACTCCCGCACCTTAGGTATAACTTCTTTCGCTCCCGGATTATTCCAATCCTTGGGGTAGCCTGACCAAAGTGTATCTTCATTTAAAGCGATGCGCTCTTTCTCAACACCGCCGAATACCATTGCGCCCAGTCGGCCATTTCCAACAGGAAGTGCTTCTGTCCAATAAACGGCGGGAGAATGAAATTGGATATTCATGTTGATCGTATGTCCTCCTCATTCATTTAATAGATATACAGATGGTTGATTTATCTCGCTTTACTATGAAAGCAGCCCTATCAATCTTCCGCTCCAAGATGTAACTCAAACACCTTGTCGCGATCACAGCATAGCACACCGTCCACAACTTCCAGCTTGGCAACCTGAATGGACGAGCGGCGCATTTCATAGTTGTTCGAATCTTCATTCTGCCCATGAACACGGCCAGGATGAGTAAAATAAAAGATATACCCCTCTTCTCCTTGTACCACCACATCCGCGTGAAGGCCGATCGTCCCGTCATCTTCACGTTTGCCAGGTTGGTCGAGAATGATGCCGTTTCGTTCCCATGTCATAAGATCATCGGAACGGTAAACGCCTTGTCCTCTCCATTCGTCTATGATAAGCCAATAATATCCTTTCAAGTGAAACACATTCGGTCCTTCGTGGCCTCTTTCGGTTATCACCGGACCAATCGGCTGCCAATCATACAGATCCTTGCTCTCGGCAGCGTAGGTATGATTCCGCTGCTTAAACCACATACGAAACGTGCCGTTCGGCAGCCGGTACACACAGGCATCGATCACGTTCTCCTCACTAATTCCAAGCGTGGACTGGAACTCCCAACGAATAAGGTCGGGGCTTGTATAATGCCTGATACGAGCCTTGCCCGTCCAATCTTCCGGTACGCCGTGGACATAAGTGACATACATATGGTACAGCCCATCATGCCAAATGATTTCAGGCGCCCAGAACGTATTTCTGCCCCATTCTGTTTCGAGACCTTCCAAGGTTCCCCGGTATAACCAGGTTGCTCCGCCATCCGATGAAGAAGCAACACCGAGATCGGTGCCATGCACCCATCCGAATTTCGGACCTTCCTGCGTTGCCCGGCGATTCGTATAAATCATCCACCATTCCTTGGTCTGATGATTCCAAATGACTACAGGATCTGCCGCTCCGTCATAGATGGGATCCCTAAACAATGGCGATTTCATTCCTTCTCCACTCCCATAAAGTTTTTCGAGCGTCATGTGCGCTTACCTTGCTCCTGCGGTCTCATAACAAAATCGGTCTACATCGATATAACCCTGTTCACTCTCGCAGTTATAGCTGTATAACCCGATCCGGTCTCCCCTGTAATTCCCCCACCCCAGCTGATAGGCGTCTCCAAAGCTCGTGAAATGGTCCCCATCGACGCTATATTCGAACCGGTTGATCCCGTCTATGTTCCACACAGACCTTAACCAAAGGGTGCAAACCGTTATTTGCGGGCCCCATTCAATCGTACCCGAATTGTTAAACTTCAGAACCCTTGTCCCATTCTGTTGTTGAACGCCAATCGTGCAATAGGTTTGTGCAAAATGGCAAAGCCCCGCTTCTTGCCCGTCTGCCATGCCGCTGATGTCTATTTTTACGGTTGCCTCATTGTGAACGGTTCTATACGCTCTTTGGGAAATGACGTTGCATACGGTAAAAAAATGGTCTTTATCGATGGGTTGGCACGCGTACAGACGCAAATAGCCGGGCCGTTCCGTTAACGACCATTTATCGGCTCTTGGCTGATGGTTCCATTCCCAATACGGCTCAAGCGCCGCCCGGTCAAAATCGTCATTCGTGGAAAGAACCGTCTCGGGATGCCCGTTTATGGGCTTCTTGCCTCCCCATACCATCTCTCCGATTCCATCGTCGTCCGTATCGTTGCCGATGATCGGCCATCCATCCACCCATGTTACGGGCAGCAAATGAAGCGGTCTACCTTCGTGTCCGCCCATTCCCTGATGGCTAATGAAGTACCAATCTCCGGAAACCGTCTGGACAAGTCCGCCCTGATTCGGCTCCCGGTCTATTTCCTTTCCGTGTGTATGGATAATTTCCTTTTCCTCATAAGGACCATAAATATACTCTGCCCTTAACATCATGACGACTCGGACTTCAACGCCTTCCTCAAGGCGCACCTCGCTGTGAAAGAAATAGTAATACCCGTTTATTTTGTAGAGCTTATTGGCTTCGCTCCCTTTGTATTGATGGATAATCGTATCGCTGTCATGCAACAGCTCTTTGCCGTCTTCACTAAGTTTAAACAGATGGATATTATAGTTATCGGCAAAATTCGTGGCAACGAAGTAGCCTTGTCCGTCATCGTCCCAAAACGGGCAGCAGTCGTCCCAGCCGCTGACCGCCCAAACCTGATGAAGCGGCTCCCAAGGTCCCGCCGGGTCGGCAGCCGTGCTCATAAACAATCCTTCATCAGGCGTGAAGAAATATACCCAGAATTTATCCCTGTGGAATCGGATCGCGCCCGCCCAGACACCTCTGCCGTAACGATTCATTCGATTGTAACTGTATTCCGGGCCGATACTTGTCAAATCGTCCACAACATGCCCGATCATTCTCCAGTTGACAAGATCTTTGGAATGCAATACCGCCATCCCCGGTGAGCAATGCAAGGTAGAGGAGATACCGTAATAATCATCTCCGACCCGAATGACATCCGGATCGCTATAATCTCCTGGCAAGACAGGATTGACATAGGTGCCGTCCCCCTGATCTCCCCAAAATCCCTTTTTCGATAATAGATTATAGTTAACCTCCATAACTGAGTCATCCTTTCGATTGTAAATTTGCCTATTAACGAGCACAATGCTCCACCGCCGAATCAATGACGGGAAGTCCGGAACACGCCGTGCATGTTCTAGATGCGGAAATCGTTCACCTGTCTATCGAGATGGGAATTATTAGAAAATCACTAGCTGCCGATCCAATTCTGAGTGGTAATGCCAATAATAAAGAAGCTTCACGAACATGGTACATATCGTTCTGAAGCTTCCTCACGTCGTTGCATTGTCATTGAACCTTGGTTATAACTTACTTAATGCCTCTCTTAGCTGCCTCTTCGTTGACTTCTTTGATCGCTTCAGGCACACCTTTGGCATCGTATCCCTTGACGATTTCTTTCCACTGGGCAATCGGGTCTCCTTTGCCCAAAATCACTTTAACGATGTCGTTCTGGATATCGGGGTCCAGAGCCGTAAACTTATTTTTAGCTGGAGTCACTATCGCATTGAAATCAAAGTTGACAGGCATCGGCGTATCTTCTTGTTTATAACGATTGAATGTATCAATTTGCAACTTCATCAGTGCTGCAGCTTCAGGATCTGAGCTTACCATGGAGGCCTGTCTGACATTGTGCATGTCCACCTTCGCTTCATACACGAAGAGTGGCTGCCAGCTCTCCCCCGGAATGCGGACGCTAACCTTAAAATCATCCCGGCCTACCGCCCCTTCGGGTGCCTCCCAAATCTTTAAAAAGCTCATCAATTTTTTCCTCACTTTAACAAGATACTTTCTTATCGTCTCGACGCTTTCAGTATGCACAAAAATAGCGCTTGCAGACTACTTTAATATATAACGAACACCGTGATCGAACTCTTTCAAACACTGCAATCGTGCATGATTCCTATGATTTTAGGAAATGAGGCCAACCTTGATTCCGTTTTTTTGCCGGCCTCTTTGACAGCGTATACTGCAGAGGCGTTTGCCGGATTCATGTGTTTTGCATCTCCTTTCGGAAATTGTGTTGTTGGCCAATTTGTGCAATGTATTAAGGTACAAGGGCTGGCATCTCTGGTATTCGCTCTAGGGTTATATGGTTTTCGGCGCTTTATCCATGTGCGAACTTCACTGGATTTCAGTCCGTATACTTAGTTTACGACCTGCCATCTTTGGTTGGCGCTGCCTCCTCCTCCATACTGGCCTAGGTCCCCCCCGTTGGTTGTACGGCCCATCCCATCCAGATATAACCCCGTTGCGCGGTTTCGGATCCGCACATTGTTGCCGTCTATCGTAACGGACCATTGCTGATTTGTGCTGGTGCTGAGGCTCCATTGTCCGGCGGCGGAGCCGTTGGCAGTGCGGCCCATGCCATCCAAGTATAGTCCGGTTGCGACATTTTTAATACGGACATAGCTCCCGTCAGTTTCCTCAATCCACCGTTGATTATTGCTGGTGCTGGAGCTCCATTGTCCTGCAGCGGAGCCGTTGGAAGTACGGCCCATCCCATCGATATACAAGCCGGTGCCGGCATTGTTGAATCTGACCGAAGCAGTCCCAGAAGTTCCTCCCGTAGCCGCAGATACCGCAGAAGATTTCGATCCTCCGGCTACTTCTACCTGATAATAATAGGTCGTATCAGGGGTCAAGTTTGTATCGCGATATAATGCCGCTGCAGTGGGGGCGCTGCTAACCTTTGTAAAAGTGCCATTCGGATCTGTGGACCGGTAGATGTTATACCCTAGCGCGCCCGGCACACCCGCCCAGCTTACGTAGATCGTATTCGCACCCGCCGCCGTTGCCGTCAATCCCGTTATAGAGCCTAACGTGATCTTGTTGCTCAAGCCGACCGTCTTGGCCGCATCGGGCGTGTACAGCAGCATGAAAAGCGGATAATCCTTTCCCGCAACCTCCGGCATTCTCGTTACATAAGTATAGGCTACATATTTGTATTTCTCTTGGGTCATATCCCGATTTTCGATATATTTGTAATAGTTATATAAAACACTGTAGAACGCATCGATTCTGCCTCTGCCGTCTGCGTTGATCGTGTCGAAATATTGAATGGTACTGCTTTGATTGGCCCATGCGGGCGTCCATAACACATCGTAACCCAGATGATACTTGAGCAGATATGTCGTTCCTGCCAGCAGCCGGTCGTCCAGGAAGTTGAACACATTCACCGCATTGGAGGCTGTAGACCTCACTCCGGTTACCGGGTCAACCTTCGTGCCTTGGGCATAGATGGTCTGCGCCAAAGTAGACAGTCCGGCAACATCCGCATAGGAATGCCCCACATCGCGCCCCATTTCGATGGCCTGCACATGGTAGTCCGCCGGATTCAATGCCGCTCCTGTTCGCTCATTAGTCGTCATCCACCGCATCTGATGCTTAATGGAACCGTTTCTTCCCCCTTGATCGCCTGCGGCATTTACAGTCGCAGCTTCTACAGCCTCATCGTAAAGCTGCAGATTATTGGTGAAGATCGCTCTTCCCATCGCTCCCATGACCGTAAACTGATGCTGATTCATAAAAAAGGAATGAGCGTTATAAGTGACGGAAACGATGTCCATGAGATGGGTAAGATTCGCTGTATCCGTAGCCGTCCATTTCAAACTCGCTGTAGGTGTATCGGAATAGCGCAGGATTTCTGCCGCTGCCGAGAAAAAATAACTCATTGTAGCAAAACGGAATTGCCAATGTTGAACGCAATCCTCTGCGGCAGAATAACTTCTAATGATTTTCATAGCGTTGGCGCGATACGTTTCATCGCCGGTAATATACCACATTATCGCCTGCATGAAAGCGGTTTCGGAATCGGTGTTGGCACGTGCTCCTACATATTCGCTGGGGTTATCGTATGTGACAGTGGGTCTCTCGGGGTCGGTAAACTTCCAAGGACCTTGAATGTGCTTGAAGATATAAACATTTTCATAATAGATTCTTGGTGTTTTACTGGATTGGGAGTCGGCGGCAAAGGCATTAAACGCCGTATTCCAAGGCTCATCCCCCGCTCTTACGTGATCGCGCATGTTGTCCAAATCCGTCTGACTCATTGCAATGCCAGGATGGTGAATGGTTCCCGTTACCGTGTTCCCGGAGGAATTGGTATAGGACACATTTGCAGACGTACTTACTACCTGCGGCTTATAAGAAGTAATCAGCGGCGAAATCGCCGCTTTTGCCGTTTGGCTTCCGATCCCGAGGAAACTCGTCATCGCCAACGCCAAACAAAGAATGCCGAAAACAATCCTGTGGGAGCGACTTTTCTTCTTGAAAAGATTCATGTCATTATCCTCCTTTTTTAATTACATACAATGCAAATATTTGCTGGCTTCTTAAGAGACAAGTCCGCCCTGATTTGCCCGTTTGCCCTCACCCTCTCTTTCAATTCTCAAGAAGCGAAGCCCCCAATTTAGAACGAAGATTCGATTGGGGGCTTCGATGATTATTTGCAGGTTAACTCGTTTATCAACCTTCTTGCTCCTTGATGTTAATCGTGATCGTCTCGCTGCTCATCTCGCCCGCCGCATTGACCAGTACGGCACGGTACTCGTATACGCCCGGAGCTCTGCCGGAGATGCTCGTTGCCGCCTTCTGGGTCTTCGGAGTCGCTTCGGTCAGCGTCTGCGAATCGATCAAAGTCCCGTTCTCGTACAGGCGGTATTCGGAACCGTTCGTTCCCCACCACATATTCATCGTAACCACGTAATTCCCGTCGCCATCCCAGTTGTCATGGGACAATACCGGTTTGCCCGGCTCGGCATCGGTAACGGTGACGACAAACGGGTCACATGCCGCAAGGCCGAAAACGTTCGTCAGCTCGCAGGTGTACGTATACGTTCCGTTCGCTTTGCCCGTAATATCGGTCTTCACGGTTTGCGCCTTCGGCGAGTCGTCCGTCAACGTCTGCGTATGGATCAACTCACCATTCTCATACAGCTTGAACTCGGTGCCGTTGTTCCCCCACCACAGGTTCATCGTGACGGTATAGCTGCCGTCCTTCAGTCCCGTATCGTGACCGTTGTTGTCAGAGAGGACCGGTTTTCCCGGTGCCCCTCCCGCCAGCGGCGTCTCATCGTGCAGCCACTGCGCCCAGCGGATCAGCACGGCCGCCTGCTCGCCGCTCAGCTTTTTCCCGCTCTGAGCATTCACTTCATGGATAAATGCCTGCAGCATATTGCGCGCTTCCTCACCCTTGCCTGCAGCGGCTTTTGCTTTGGCGTCCGCCAGCTTCTGCTGAAGGGATGCTGCCATGCCCTGCCATCCTGATGCACCGGTTTCCTGCGAGAAGGTACCGGTCAGCGCAGACAGACTATCGAACGTCGCAACCACACTGTATGAATGCTCGGCCGACCCGCTGTGACCAGCGGCATCTTGCGCTTCCGCCGTTACGGTATGCACGCCCGGCTCAAGCGTATACGCCTTAACATCTACGATCGGTGCGCCGCACGGCGAGTAAGTGACGCCGGATACCGTGTCAACTGCGCTGCACGTGATGCGGATCGCTTGATCTATGGTATACGAAGCTTCGCCGGCAATCGTAACTTGCGGCGCAGTCGGATCCAGCTTCGCATCCACCGACTTCGGATAAACCGCATCGGTTACGGTTGCCGGACGATACAGCATTTGGTTCGTGCCTTCCCGGCTCAGCATAACAGGCGCGTCATAGGCGAACCAGCTGCTGCCGCCGTCCACGCTGTATTGCACATTGCCGTATGCCGACAACGTCACCGTGACCGGCGCCGTGTACCAACCGTTCAGGCCGTTCGGTTCGGAAGGATTGAGCGCCGCCGTGATCTTGATCTCCAGTGCTTCCAGCGCTTGCTTCAGAAGTGCAGCTGCCGCATCAATCTCTTCCTGGGTTGCAGCGGCATTCCCGCGCACTAGCTCCGCTTCGGAGACCGCCGTCTGCAGGACCTCTACACTTTCGTCGGTATAATGTTCGGGATTAATTGCAGCAGCTTCCTCCAGCAGAACCTCAAGCAAGCTGGTGTCGATCCATTTCGCAGTGTTGTTGTAAACGGCCTGGATTTCTGCCCCGCTCATGGCGTAATTGAAAATGCGGAACTCGTCGATCATCCCATTGAACAACGGATCGTTAAACTGGCTTTTGCCGATGTAATTTACGCCCGGCTTGAAATCGCTCGGCTTGATTGTGACATTGGTGTTCGTAGCCTTTAGTTCGCCGTTCACATACAGCTTCGCCGTTTTGCCCCCAAGCGTAACCGCCACATGCACCCATTGATTCAACGGCAGCGCTGCGGTCTGCACACTCTGCTCTCCGCCGCCGTTCTTGATCGCGAAACGCAGCGTACCGCTGCCTGATTTCGGCGAAAGGAACATAAACTGATTCGTATTGTTGCCGAAGTCGAATATTCGTTGCCAGTTGCCGCCGCCTCGCCAATTTACCCAGGTTGCCACGGTGATCGCGTCGTAACCGGAAAGTGCATGTTCTTTCGGCAAGGTCATGTAGCCGTCCGTACCATTCAAATTGACAGCTTTACCTATCTTGCCATCAGAGTAACCAACGTTTCCTTGGGCAGTTCCGTCATGTTTGCCAAATGCATTCACCGTGTTGCCCTCGAATGGATAATGCGACAACGGCACTTGATCAAGTGAAGCTTCCACCTGTTCAAGCTCGGCAGCAAGCTGTGCCTTGTCTGCTCCCGGTTTCGCCATTTCCGCTTCGATCCGCGCCACTTTCTTCAGGTACAGGTAGTGGCTGCCCTGCGTATAACCTTTAGACGGAATCACATTCAGCTTGACATTGAAATCTACGGTTTGGCTGACCTCGAAGCTTCCATTGCTGACCTTAAAGATCACCGGATGGCTGCCATAGTCCGCATGCCCCGGCGTCCAGGAGAGCACGCCCGCCGCTGCGTCGAAGGATGCGCCCGTCGGCAGATTCTCCACGCTGTAAGTCACTTTCGTGACTGAAGGATCGGATGCCGGCACCTGGTAGGTGAGCAGCTTCTTCGCCGTCACTTCCACAACCGGCTCAGCAGTGATTACCGGTAATCCTTTTACCGTAATCTGAACGTTTCTGGAGGTGGACAATGCTCCGGATTTGACGGTAAAGACGACCGTATGCACACCGCCCTGCTCTTTGCCCGGCGTCCAATTGAATGTGCGCGTTCCTGCGTTGAAGGAAGCTCCTTCCGGCAGATTGGCCGCCTCGTACTGCACGCCGTCCATGCCCTTCATTTCTTTAACTGTAAATGTCAGTTGCTGTTCTGCAATGACGAATTTGTGGCCGATCGGAGCAAGCACCGGCAGCCCTTCGATATACTCCAGCCCTTCGAGCGCCTCCAGCAGGCTTACCGCCGCCGCATCGATCACCGCCTGAGTTGCACCGGCATTACCTGCCACCGACTCTGCGTTCACATGTGCCGTTTGGAAAGCTTCAAAGCTTTCGGTTGTGTAATATTCAGCAACAACTTCGGCCGCTTCATCGAGCAATTGAGTGAGCAGCGTCTTGTCAATGCCGATTTCAAGGAACTCGATTTCTTCAAAGTTCACGAAGCCGTTATGATCGTCATAGATCCGAATGTAGCGATATGGCGTCTTATCAGGGTTATGTGCGGAATACCACTCATAAATCAACGCATTCGGAATCTTGTACAGATCGGTCCAATTCACTCCGTCATTCGAGCCCTTGAAGACGGTGCCGTTGACACGGCCTACATGCGTTCTTCTTGGCAGGTAGCGGAACGTATCCACCACTTTTTCGTTTCCTGCGCCAAAGTCCACGTCAACCCAGCTCTCTTTAGACCTGGTGTGGGCAATCGTATCGGGATTTCCATCAAATAAATACCATGCGTTCTGTTCCTCGGAGATTTTATCATTCTGCCAGAACTTCTCAGAGGCCCTGGCCATCGATGGTTGCATCTGAATTTTGGTCAGCAGCGTCCGAACCGAAACGAGCAGCTTCTTCGCTTCGTAGATTTCGTCAATCAGCTGCGCCTCGTCAAATTCAGGCTTCATCATCTCCGCTTTAATACGATCCAATTCCTTATGGAACAGGTAGAAGCTCGCCTTCGTATAGTCGGAAGCCGGCAAGCTCTTCGCATCTTCCAGCACCATCGAAATAGGATCCGCATCAGCGGAAACAGCGGCCGAGAACGGTTGCGGGGAGCCGTCGTCATGAACGGGCAGCACCTTATAATATACCCTGCCATACCGTAAGGCGTCCTGGAATGGCTTCGCTCTTGTACCCGTGAGAACCTCCTCCCAGGAGGAGCCGTCTTCCAGCTCGGTTGTGCCTGCCTTGAATACCGGATCGGTCAAGCTCGCCTCTTCATCATAGGTGCGGTATACGTTGAACCAGGAGGCTTGCTTCGGTTTAGTCCAATGCAAAGTAATTTGATCTTTATCTTTTACGACAAACGGAATCAGACTTTCTCTCGGCATAGCCGATACGGTTACTTCACTGAATGCTGCATCTTCAGACGATAGGAGCCCTATATAATAGGCATATGGGAATAAACTATCTGACTTGGCAATGTATTCCCAATCGACTCCATCTTTTGATACAAAAGCATAGGCCATCTGTGAGTTATGATGCCACAACAGCTTGATATAAGGATAGTCATCGACATGATAGCCTTTAATTTTATGATTCCACGGACTAACAGGTATACCACCATTCCATACTCCAAAGGACACTCGATTACGATCTTGCAGTACCAGGTTCCCTTGGTCATCCGCGCCAAAATATAGATAACGGGAATTTGCAGAAAGCTTTTCCCTTAACATAATACCGCTGAGAGCGCCGCTATTCTGATCAATCCTGGCACTAATAGAGCTATTTCCAATTGCAACCTGATGGACAAAGTGGAAGGAATCATTAATATCTCTTCTATAGATATTAAAATCGTCCCCTACTCCCAGGCCTTTTCCATCCACATTCTGGATTGTAATCCCATCACCATTAACCGTTGCGCTGCCTTGGGTGGTGCCAATGAAGTCCTGTTGCCATGGAGAAGCAAGATTTTTGGATCCGGCATCGCTCAGATCAGCTTTTGCACGCCATGAGTCCCAACCTGATCCATGTTCATTCACGGCTGCCACTTTATAATAATATACTTTCCCATTGACTACATCGGTATCTTTATAGTGATTGCCCGTTAACCCTTCTGCAATCACGGCATACGGACCATGCTCTGTTTCAGAACGTTTGAGGGTATACGTTTGCCCTCCGGCAGTGGTTTTCCATATCACATCCACATATCCATTTCCTTCATTCGCTTTGACAAAATCCACATGATTTGGTTTTGGCGCTGGATCATATTTGGACGATAATTTAAGAACCATTCCTCTTTCAGGTCCAATGGTTACTTTTCCATTGGTTACCGGAATATTGGCTTTGGAAACAAAATCGAAGATCTCATTTCCTGTATAATCGGAAGGCAACTCCACCTCAAAGGTACGTTCATTCTCGTATTCAGGACGAGTAGTATTCATGAGGATGAAATACTCCCCATATCTTGCAGCCATTAAATCTGTTAATGCCCCATAGGGGTGATCGACTTCAAAATTGTCTCGCACCACTTTACCAACCCCTGGCTGATACGCAATAGGCAATATTTCACCTGCCAGGGATTGAGGCGCAAAGCCTTTGGTTGCCGGATCATTTCGCTGGTAAAATAGATCTACATCTTGTTGTCTGATGTGGTAATCTTCATATTGGAACTGATTATTGTGAGCAACCTGTACCACTCGCACATTCTCAGGTGTGACAATATGAAGCTTGCCAGTAGCCGGAACTCCCATATTCAGCCATGCTAAACCCCCGAACATTCTAAAGTCCCCATCTCGCATGGAGATGAATGCATTATCTACATCGATCCATGCAAACTGTTCATATTCCTCCGGATTCACACCCAATGCGGCAATCTCTTCTTCTTTATAATAATCAAAATCGGTCTGTGGAAGCACAACCCCGGCCTTTACATCATTAAATCTGGCATAGTTCTTTCGGGTATTGGTTAAATACTCATAGGTCTCACGCAGATGGAAATCCCTCGCATTCAAATCATCCATTAAGCGATTATCCATCTTCATCTGCTGAACGGCCCCTACGGTATATCTGGCATAGTCCCAATACTTCTCCCATTCAGGACCGCTATAACGTTCCTCGTGATCCGCCATGTACTTTTCTAGATAAGCATAAGACGTGCCATATCCGAGCATTCTGGCGCCATAAGCAGGAGTTCTGGAAGGCATACCCCCATTCCGTTCATCAATAGTGGCATTCATCGCTATGAGTCGTTTGCCCTCATCATCCAGGTCATTGATTCGAGTCCACAGACGAGCATAAAAGTTGTTAAGAGCTTGTTTCAGAAGCTCATCATTGAGTTCTTCATCCCCAGGCTGATTCAAGGTTTTATAGAAGTAATCCAAAATATAATTGGCTACTTCCCCATAAATTCCTACATAGTGATTTTCTCTTGTCAACCCGGCTTTGGTTAGATTTGTATAATGTTCTCCATAAGGCTTGCGTCGTACAACATGTCCATCTTCATCCAATTTGCTTTTTGCAAGCCCTTTGCCGACTATATGTACATAGTCATCTGTAAAGACAGCTGCACTATCATGAGAAAACAAAGAATGATAGAGATCTAATTCTTCCCCATTAGGACCAACCAGTACTTCTTCTCCTAACCATGGTCTTACTCCAAACATTTCATATACAATTTGATGACTGCGCTCTTTCCCTTCATAAAATTCGGACCCAACCATCCTGAGTCCTTCATGAGCCTTCCATGCGCCTTCGTACGTATAGAACACCTGATTCGTAATATAAGATTGTCTGGAACGGGCAAAATCAAAATTCGCTTTCAGCACCCGTTCCCAAGCCATTCTTCGGGTTAATGGTTCACCATTCCACCCTGCGCTGGCAAGAGAAAATTCTCCTTCAACCGTTCCTGTAGCAAAGGGTTGATCCAGAAAGGCATTATAGGCTTCATCCCCTAACACTTCTTCATCAAAGATCAGGGTTTCCGCAAGATACAAAGCCTCTCCCAATTCGCCGTAAAAGCCGCCCCAATCCCCCTGGTGACCTCCACGAAGCACCATTCTTGTATTTCCATAATAGTTTTTCGTATGAACATCAATGGCTTGAAACATACGCATTAACGCTTCACGTTTCGCTTCCGGGGTTTGCATGGGAGATATGTCCTGTTTCAAGACCATGGCATAATACCGAAGAGCATTTGTGTATTTAGCGATATTTAACGTGTTATTCGGATTATTGCCAAGATGGTTATAATGATTCATAAAGGTGTTAATTGGTTCTTGTCTTAACTGTTCAATTCTTGCTTCAATTTCCTCATAGGTATCGCCGGATCGCAGTACGGTCTCCGGTCCCTGATTTTCTTTAAATTTATACCCTTGCACTTCATCTTCTACATCAATATAAGCCTGGGTATGGGTATAACCGGTATAGTACCCCCTTGATCGTTGTTCTACCTTACCAAAGGGATTTGTTGTATTGATTGTGATTTCAACGATTTCCTTCCCTCTCGTTGACTCCAGAGGAAGCACAATCGTGTTGTATATAAATTGATTCGGTGCTCGTTCGCCGCCTATCAGAGCAGCATAATCCCCACCTCTGAAATACCCGATCTGCTCGCCATTGATCACAATTTGCGCTCGAGCTCCCGCAGGCATCGTCTCATCTCCTGCAAACTTTACCGTAAAGTAGTTTTGCAGATACGGGTCCACCTTCATGGAAAAGGTTAAAAAACCTCCTGTATCTGAAGCAGGAATACGCGGCTCAGATACCCTTGCGTTTTCCCCCAAAAAGCCGGTAATAACACTGGTAGACTCCCCCCTGAATTGGTGAGCGCTTTCAGATTCGGCATTGCCGAAATCGATCTTGTCCAAATAACCGTTAGCAGTTTCAGGCTGCGTATCTGAAGTAGCTGCGAATACTCGATTGTTCGCCACGGGGACGAACAATTGCAGCAGCATGACCGCCGCCAGACAGACGGCCAGGGCGCGCACCGCCCAGGTTGCTTTCTTGTTCTGCAAAACCATAATAAATGTCCTCTCCTTACACAAATTTTTTATTGAAGCTTTTTTTCCCAATTTTGCCTCGTATACGCTTGAATTGTCTCACCTCCCTTTAGGATGTCATTACATAAATAGGGACATCAATAGATTGGATTTTGCTAGATCTACTGATGTCCCTATTTTACTTGTTGTATATTCCGACTATTTTACTTCTTTTGAGCGAGGAAGGTATTGATTTGTTTCTTCAATAGCGGTGTTGCATTTGGCAATTTCACTTTTTACAGGCTCTTGATCAAATGTAAATCCTGCCAGTACATGTTTCTTAAATGTATCCGGCTTAAATTGATATTCATAATATTTTTGAACTTGCTCCGGCAACGCAAACAAGTCATTGTTCTCCTGTTTGGAGAAAACCCAATCCAGGCCAGAAACCAAGCTCTGATTTCGCATCTTGCGCCTTGATTTTCGCTTCATTATGATCTCAATATAGGAGCTGGCCATCATGTCGATGCCGTCGCTTACGGTTTTACCGGACGGAATGGATTTTATCAAGCTGCTCTCTTCCCGATGCTTTCAGTATGCACAAAAATGCGCTTGCAGGACACTTTAATATATAACGAACACTGTGATCGAACCCTTTCAAACACTGCAATCGTGCATGATTCCAGTGATTTTTTGAATGTGAAAATGAAAAGAGGAAGGCCCAATGCCTTCCCCTCCTTATTTATCGCCTTTATCAAAATACGCCTGCAAAGAGAGGCATATATTCACCAGGCTTGGGTGTAACTTTGGCAACCCGCGGCGTCACTAGATCGCGGATCGTTACTGTGCGGCAAGGGCAGCGATCTCGCTGGGAGTAAGAGCTCTGGCTCCCAAGGCCCTTGAATGTGCCGGAATATATAAACGTTTTCATAAAGGATTCTTGGCGTTTTACTGGATTGAGAGTCGGCGGCAAAGGCATTAAACGCCGTATTCCAAGGCTCATCCCCTGCTCTTACGTGATCCCGCATATTGTCCAAATCCGCCATGGACATGGCAATGCCCGGATGGTGAAGGATTCCGGAGATCGTGTTTCCGTTGGCATCCGTATAGGAAACATTGGCATCCGCATTGACTACCTGGGGTTTGTAAGAGGTAATCAGCGGAGAAACAGCCGCTTTCGCTGTCTCGATGCTCCCTATACCGGTCAAGCCCGTCATGGCCAATAGAAGACAAAGAATACTGGATAGTATTTTTTGGAATCGCTTTCCACCTCCTAAGCTTCTACACGCGTCTGATCTTGCAAAAAAATCAGTAACGAAGAACATTCTAACAGAGGAAGGCGCTAAGGCCTTCCTCCGATAAAATGGTTCTAATTAATGAATGCCGGATTGATCATGAGGCACCGTTACGGTTGCCGTTACTACCGTTTTGTTGCCCGCTTTATCGGTAGCCGTGTACGTGATGGTGTAATTGCTTCCTTTTTCTGCACGCACGCTGAATGAAGTGGCGGCTGTGCCGAAATTCGCCTGAATGTCGCCGCCTCTGCCGCTATCCGGCAGATTGCTGGTAATGGAGGTCAACACCACCGATTCAATCCCTGAACCGTCGTCGCTCGGAAGCAGAGTGGCATTGATCGGTACCATCATATGATTCGGCGGCCAGATCGACGTCTTGTCCAACTGGACAGATAATACAGGGGCTGTCTTGTCCACTTTGAACTCAATGGTTTTGAGTTGTTCCACATTGCCGGCTTCATCCGTACTGCGGTAACCCAGCTTATAAGCTCCATCACCAAAGGCAGGAATGGAACCGGTGTAAATGATCCATGCACCGTCATTCACTTGATATTCCGTTTTCACCGCTCCTCCATATACACTAGCGTAAACGGATAAGCTTACGGTTACATCCGACGTATACCAGCTGTTCTTGCCGGTAGGCTGAGCAGGGCTTAATGCTGCCGTGGTGACAGGAGCAATCTTCCAAATGTTGCTTACAACGGCGCTGGTTACATTCGATACATTGCCTACAGCGTCCGTTCCTCTTGCATATACCGTATCATTCTCTTGAACAACAACGGGCTCCGTATAAGCTGCCCACAGGCCGCTATCGCCCACTTTATACTCTTTCACCGCCGCATCGTCCGGATAGGTGATCGTTACGGTGACACCTTGATTGGTCGGAGCTGTGGTATCTACCGCCAAGGTTGCGTCGGTTGGCGGGATTCGGTCGATATTGCCAACCGCATACTGGGTGACGTTGGAAACATTGCCGGCAGCATCCTTCCCTCTTGCATACACCGTGCTGTTTTCGGAGATCACCACAGGAGCACCGTACGCGGTCCAAACGCCGTTTTCGCCTACCTTGTACTCCTTCACTGCAGCATCGACCGGATAGCTGATCGTTACAGTAACATCCTGATTAGTCGGCTCCGTAATGTCGGCAGACAATACGGCGTCCGCAGGCGGCGTCCTGTCGATATTGCTTACGGTATAGCTGGTTACATTCGAAACATTGCCTGCAATGTCCTTGCTCCGTGCAAAGACGGTAACATTGTCGGATACGGTCACAGGTGAAGCATACGCTGTCCATGTGCCGTTATCTCCTACTTTGTACTCTTTGACCGCCACGTTGTCCGGGTAGCTGATCGTCAAGGTGACATTGCCGTTGGTCGGACCTGTAATGTCAGCTGTCAAGATGGCGTCCGAAGGTGCTGTCTTGTAAATGTTGCTGACCGTGTAGCTCGCTACGTCCGAGACATTGCCCGCAGCATCCGCACTTCTTGCATACACCGTTACGTTTTCGGAAACCGTTACCGGACCCGTGTACGCTGTCCATTCGCTGTTATCGCCAACTTTGTACTCCGTCAGCACTACGTCATTCGGATAGTAGATTGTTACAGTAACATCTTTGTTGGTCGGCACTGTAATATCCGCATACAAGCCGGCCACAACCGGAGCAGTCTTATCGAGGTTTACGGTGACCGTATGCTGCTGCTCCACATTGCCGGCCCAGTCTACGCTCCAATACACTAACGTATGCGTTCCATAGGTGGTCAATGTAACCGTGTTCCCTGTTTGCTGCGCGCCGCCGTCTACTTTGTAGTAGGTGGCCGCAACGCCGGAGTTTTCATCAGTGGCAGTGAGGTTAACCGTCGTATCCTTGTTCACTGATCCCTGGGGCGCATCATCCGTTGTAACCGGAGGCGTCACGTCCGCCGGTTTCACTGCCCCGTGGAATCTCACTTCATTCACATTTCCAAACCAAGTGTTTGGGTTGACAATTTTGATGTAACGGTACGGCACTTTACTGCTGACCTCCAAGGTTTGCCAATCCCGTGTGGCTACCGCCGCTTTGGTGAGAGTCGTCCAAGTCGTATTATCGTTGGATCCTTGGATCACTGCACCATTGATTCTTGCATAATTTTGATCTTGTCTTGCGAGCAGCTCTACACTCGTAAGCGCAGCTTGATTGCCTGCTTTAAAGTCAAAGATAATGTAGCTTCCCGTTCCGGAGTTGTTGCTTCCAATACGGAAGTCGGAACCCGAAGTTGCGTTGCTGTCAAACAAGTAATTTACCTGCTGTAAGGTTTGCGCAGCAGTCCTTCCTGAGGTTGAATCAATCAAATTGGTGATGCTGGTGACATTTTTAATCACATCCGACTCATCAACAAGGTAAAGAGCAGTGTTGTCTGTTGTTTGAGTGGCTGGATACCCTGCCGTTCCATCTTGTTTAATGTAATTCACGGTGAATTTCACCGGCCCTGAAGCCACGCCTTGATTCAAGGTGGCCGTAGCCTTCCAGTTGATATTGTCTGTGGAAGATACGGTTGCATCTTGGCCTTGAATCGCGACTTTTACGTCTTTAATGGGCTCTTTGGCTACAATCGCTACATTAACTGTGTTGCCTGGCACGATCCTGTTCATGATGCTTTGAGCCGAACTGATCGAAGCCGATTGGATTTTGGTCACAGATTCAACGTTTCCATGGAATCTCACCTCGGCCATATTGCCAAACCATGCATTGCCATTGTAAATTCGGATATAACGATACGGGACATTGCCGCTGACCGTCAAGGTCTGCCAATCCGGTGCAGATACCGCCGCTGCAGTGAGATTTGTCCAGGTCGTATTATCGTTGGAGCCCTGAACCACTGCACCGTTTAGTCGAGCAACTTGATCTTGTCTTGCAAGCAGTTCTACATTCGAAAGCGTAACTAGATTGCCTTCCTTAAAGTCAAAGGTGATATAGCTTCCGGAGCCGGAGTTGTTGCTTCCAATACGGAAGTCGGAACTCGTACTTGCATTGTTGTCAAACAGATAATTCACCTGTTGCAGTGTCGTTGCTGACGTTCTTCCTGCAGTAGAGTCCATTAAATTGGCGATACTAGTCACATTTTTAATCACATCCGACTCGTCTACAAGGATCAGAGTGGAGTTATCTGTAGTAGAGTGAATAGGGAATCCGACTGCTCCATCTTGCTGGTTGTAAGTGATGGCGAAATTTACTGTGCCTGTTGCTGCGCCTTGATTCAAGGTCGCCTCTGCGTTCCAGTTGATATTGTCCGCAGAAGTAACCGTCGCGGCTTGACCTTGGATTGTGACCTTGACATTATTGATCGCTTCTTTGGAAGTGAAGGTCAATTTGGCCGTGTTACCTGGAACAATCCTGCTTTTGACGCTCTGAGCCGAACTGATCGAAGACGACGCGATCTTACTCAGGGACTTCACAACGCCATGTAGTCTTACTTCCGCCATATTGCCGAACCACGTATTCGCATTGTAAATTCGGATATAACGGTACCCTTTCGTATCGCTAACCTTCAACATTTGCCAATCCGCTGTAGATGCAGCTCCTTTGGTGAGGGTCGTCCATGTCGTATTATCGTTGGAGCCTTGAACCACTGCACCGCTTAGTCGAGCAACTTGATCTTGTCTTGCAAGCAGTTCTACATTCGAAAGCGTCACTTGATTGCCTTCCCTGAAGTCAAAGGTCATGTAGCTTCCCGCTCCAGAGCCGTTCAACCGGAACTCGGAAGCCGTACTTGCATTGTTGTCAAATAGATAATTCGCTTGTTTTAACGTATCTGCCGCGCTATAACCAATCAAATTGGCGAGGCTGGCCAGATTCGTAATCAAATCCGAATCATCGGCAGCGAACAGCTTGGAACCATCGGTTGTGCCATACAGGGTATCTCCGTTCGTTCCGTCCTGCTTGGTATAATCGACACTGACTTTCACATCGCCGGTTTGATCTTGTCCGGTCAAAATTGCCGTAGCCGTCCAGTTGATATGGTCCGTCGTACTGACTGTGGCATCCTGGCCTTGAATTTTAACCTTTACGTTTTGGATCGCTTCTTTGGCCGTGATGGATGCTTTAACTGTATTGCCTAGTGCAACCCTGCCGTTAAGAGCCTGATCCGAACTTAAGGAAACCGCTTGAAGCTTGTTGCCGATTTCATGACGCGTTCCATAGATGTCAAAATCGCGCATTTCCAAGAGATTAACCACATTCCCACGAAGAACATCGGGCAGCGGTTTGATCATTTCCAATTTGATATAACGGTATTTCTCATTTTGGTATGCAGGATCTACATCAAGAGTATGATAAGCTTGCGTATACTGGGTGACTCCCGGTGTCAGCCGAGTCCAGTTCATCTTATCATTGGATCCATATACCGTAGAGTTGGCGAGACGATCTACGAAGATATTGCTCTTGAACCCAAACTTGGTAGCTGAAACCTTATAATCGGAACCGAAATCCAGCAAATGATACAAATGCGGCGGTGACCCCTGCGCCAGACCAAACCAAGCGCCGCTCTCCCAATCACCATCATTTACATAAGTGGCATCTTTACCAAAGGTGGACCAAGCAACAAGCTTGGACCAAGGCATGCCGAAATCAGTTAAAGGCGTTACTAATTCCAGACCATCGACTGCAGCCCTTAGAGCTTGCAATTGCATATCGAACTCCACATCGGACGCAGTGTTAATCAGACTCAACGTGTCGTTATAAACCGTGTGGAAATTGTTAAGTGTTGCTTCAATGTATGCTTGGTTACTATCATAGGACGAAGTGATGGCTTGTACTGCAGAAGCACGGTCGCTGCTTACGATAATGTTGATATTTTTGACCGAAACGGTAGTGCCGTCCGTAGCCGTAACGACAACGGAATAGTCTCCGGCCTCTGTAGGCTGCCAGAAAAATGCGCCTGTATGGGTATCAATCGGAAGCCCCTTGGAATTATTCTGAAGCTCATACGCAATTACATCCGTGCTGCTTGCATCCGTAGCAGACAAATCTACATTCACGGTCGCTCCTACATAAGTATAGATCTTCAAATCCGAGCTTCCGGCTTTGAATACCGGGGGTGTCAGATTCGTACCTGCCGCCGCATCAACGGAGTCAATATCGACGGTAACGCCAGGGGCTCCTTTTACCGTCATAAAGACCATATCGCCAAAGCCCCCGGCCAACACTACATATTTCCACTCCCCCTTTGTATCCGGAAGGGTGAAGGTCGAACCCCCCCAATCAATTGTGGTTACGCCATTGGTTCGAATTTTGAATCCAAAGGACCCCGAACCTGCACTTGCAAAGCTGAGAACAGCTATTTTACTTCCTTCTTGAGTTGCATGAAAACGGATGAATCTGGTATCGCCCTCTTGCATCGTAGCCGTATGGTTGTCAAGATTTGTGTACCGGTCTTCCAGATGCAAGGTTTTGCCGCTGGTTTGATCCTGAGGTATAAACTTTGCTGCATCAGCCTCGGCCTCCGGCGGCAAATAGAGCCAGAAGTCATTGCCTGCATCCTTATTGCGCCAGCCATCGGGAGTTGACGGGAGTTTCTTGGTGAAGGCTTCATAATAATACGGTGCAATCTCGGCTACATCTTCATGTTTGACATAAGTATAGTAGGAATAAAAATCCCAGAAGTTAGCCGTCGAAAATCTTCCCCAGTAACCGTGTGCAATTGTATTATAAGTGTCTCTTATATATCCACCCATACCAACGTTATCAGGGTCGCCGCCGGTAATGGCGTATGCCTGCGGTGTCCATGGCGTGTCATAACCTAGCATGAACTGCCAAAAATAGTCGGCTGCCGCCAAAAGTCGATGATTCAGGAACTCCATGATATCCACTGCATTGTCCGCTGTAGACGGGGTTCCGGCTACCGGGTCTACTTTGGTTCCTTGGGCGTGAATCAATCGGGTAATGATGGCCGCGTTGGTTAAGTCGCCGCCGCCATGCGCTTGGTCCCTGCCCATCTCCATATGCTGAACGTGAGGTTCTACCGGCGTTCCTTCCCCGACTATCGTTCCCGGCTTTTGTTCCTCCGTTACCCACCGGAACAGCGCCTTAATAGATCCGTTGAAGCCTTGGTCATTAGCTGTACGGTTAACGGTAAACCATTCCACAGCCTCGTTGTATCTCTCGCGGTTGCCGGTAAAGATGTACCCGGATATGGCTCCAATGAGCGGATAATTATGCTGGTTCATAAAATGGTGTTGGCTATGCAGCAATGTTTCCGTTATCGGAATGATAAGATTATTGGTTAATTTAGCTGTATCTTGATCTGTCCAAGCCAGTGATTCTGTTTGAGTGCTTGTATACCTTAAAATCTCCGCTGCCATGAGCATTCGGTTAAGAGGTATTCCTGCGTGAATATGAGCATCTGAATAGTACTTGTATTTCGCAGGATCCATCTGTTCCCAAATACGGATAATCATCATTGCATTGGCGCGGTATACTTCATCGCCGGTCACATAATACATAACCGCCTGTGCATATGCCTTTATGCTATCTGCAATAAACCTTCCTTGAATACCCTGACTGTCGAAATAATCAGCGCTTGGTGTCTTGCCATCGCCGCTGTTGCTTGACGTAACCGTCTTCGAAGCTTCAGCAGCCGGGAGCAGCATGGTATTAAAATAGTACGTCCAAGGTTGTGCTCCCGCTCTGACCTTCGATCTAACGTTTTCAAGAAGCTCCTTGGTTTGTCCTACACCGGGATGTGTAAACCCGGCTGCATCGGTTACCTGTGTAATCTCTGGCAGATAATTTGTAAAAATCGTGTTTGTTTCCGCTTTCACAGCAACCGGCAAAGCGATTAAAAGTATCTGTGCTATCATTACAATGGCTGTAACCAGGGATAGTACTCTTTTTCCCTTTTGTTTCATCTGTAATCACCCTTTTGTTTAGAAGCTTTGCTTCGTGTGTAGTAAGGCAAACCAGAAAAATAAAGCGTTTTCAATAATCTCCTTTGTTAGATTAAATAAGATGCACATAGCCGGCATCTATCCAGGTTAGAATAGGATAGGAACACCTATAGATTTGATTTACCCAAATCTACAGATGCCCCCAATTACTCAAATATACAATAATGCATTCTTCATTGTGATGTATATTGAGAATATTTTACTTCTTTTGAGCGAGGAAGGCGTTGATTTGTTTCTTCAATTCTTCTTTAATTTTATCTACACCTGCAGCCTTCAAATCCGCATTCATCTTCGACAAGTTCTCATTCACGTCGCCGAAACCGGACAGTAAAAATGGAAGATACTTATCCATAACGGTGTTACATTTGGCAATTTCACTTTTTACAGGCTCTTGATCAAATGTAAATCCTGCCAATACATGTTTCTTGTACGTATCCGGTTTAAATTGATATTCATAATATTTTTGAACTTGCTCCGGCAAATCTGCTGGCATTCTGTTTAATGTCGGATTCCAGGTCAATTGGTAACCGGGGAAACCGTAATTTTTCGCCGGATCGACTCCATCCGGAATCTTCCACTGATTCGTTCCTACAGGCTCCCAGTTTGTACCTTTTATACCGTAAGTAAATAAGTCATTGTTCTCCTGATTGGAGAAAATCCAATCCAGGAATTCCATGGTTCTGTCAATTTTTTTGGAAGAAGCAGGTATGGCAATGAAGTTCCACGCCTTGCCATCCGTAGATTGAGTGCCTGGTTTCAATTCTTGATTGTTCTTAAAAATAGGCCAGAAACCAAGTTCAGCGTTCGGATTCTTTGCCTTTATTTTGTCTGCAGTTCCCTTGAAACCACCTACTGGTACATATCCGGCAGCTACTTTCTCTTCCTTACCTACTAGTCCATTCGGGTTTGCTAAGGTATCTGCCGGAATAAATTTGTTAAACCGCTTCGCTTGATTAAACTGGTTCATCACATAATCCAGACCGTATTTGGGATTAATGTTCGCCCATTCGGATGCCGGATCTCCAAGAGCTGCCACACCTGCAACGGATTTCCCATCATCGGCTATTTGAGCGTAAACGAAATTTTTCTTCGGATTTCCGATGCCGGTAAACGGAAATACTTTCCCCTCCAGCTGTTGTGCATTGATATCGGTAAATAATTTAAAGAAAGCCGTATTTCCGTAGTTACCAAATGGTACCATGTCTTTTTCGTTTTCTTTTACTTTTTCAAGGTAGTTATACAAATCGTCATAACTGCTGATATCCTTCATTCCGTACTTCTTTAATAAATCTTTTCTGTAAATTACGCCTTCCATATCCATAAACGTGTTTGTAATCGGAATGGCATAGGTTTTGCCAAAGATTTTATTGTCATTGATATATTCTGGTGAAAATGCCTTCTGAAGTCCGGGATATTGAGGGTTATTAAAGTATTTGCCCAAATCTGCCAATACGCCGTCTTTGGCGAATTTGTTCAATTCCCACGGAATAAAGAGGTCGACATCTTCTCCCGATGTCATCCACAATTGATGCTTGGTACCATAGTCGGCAGGCGGTGTCCATACAACATTCAAGGTCGTATTAAGAGTATCCTTCGTCCGTTTCTCAAACTCTCTGAAGGCGGGATCGACAGCGCGGTAATGCCCGTTTTCCGTCCCGAAGAAACGAATATTAAGCGTAACCGGGTCCTTCTTTTTTGCGGACGCAGTACTTTCTGCCGTATTGCCTTTAGGCGCAGTGCTTTCAGCCGGCTTGCTTGATCCATTGCTGCATCCAGCGATTGAAGCAGCAAGCATTGTTGCGGCAAGCGGCAATACCAAAAACTTTTTGTTCATGTTTAATCCTCCCCAATGATAAATAATGATATATACTAAACCGCTTTTGCGGGTCTAGCCCTTAACTGCTCCAACTACCAATCCCTTAACAAAGTACTTTTGTATAAATGGATAAACAAAAATAATGGGACCTACAGTGACGACGGCAGTAGCCATTTTGGCAGTATTGGCTGGAACTATATTATTAGCCATAACTAATCCTTGCATTTCATTCATTTGATTCATAAAGTCCACTTCTCTGAGTACCTTCATGATCAGATATTGCAAAGAATACAGGTCTTTATTGTCAATATAAAGGGTGGCTGTAAACCATTCGTTCCAGAAACCGAGTCCATAAAACAACCCGATCGTTGCCAGTGCAGGTTTTGCTAATGGAAGGATGATTTTATATAAAATATAGATGTCATTAGCTCCATCTATTTTGGCGGACTCCGCCAGCGAATCCGGGATTTGCTTGAAGAAATTTCTTAACAGAAACATATTAAACGGATTAATCAACACCGGTAGAATATAAACCAAGATATTGTCTCTTAAGCCTAAATATTTGGCGATTAGAAGGTACGAAGGGATCAAACCTCCGTTAAACAGCATCGTAAAATACACGAAAAAAGCAATTTTGTTTCTGTGAGTAAACGTTTTTACGGAAAGGGCATAAGCCATAGCACTCGTAAGGATAAGGCAAAGCACCGTACCCAAAACGGTGAAAGTTATGGTTGTCTTGTAAGCGTTGAATATAGCGTTATCCTGAAATATGACCTTGTAAGCAAATAACGAGAATTCTTTTGGAAAAAGAACAAAGCCAGTCGCTTGTACAGCTTTTTCGTCTGATAGGGAGCTTGCTATAAGAAGGATAAAAGGCACAATGCAAAATATTGAAAATATGGCCATAAAGAGATAAGAAAATAGATCTATTGCTTTATTCTCCAAGCTGGTTTTCATTTTTTTATCTCCTTCCTTTAAAAAATGGCTGAATCCGAATCATATTTCTTGGCAAAATAATTCGTTATATAGACGATGACAAAACCTACAAGTGCTTGATAAAGTCCGATCGCAGTAGTCATGCTGAAGTCATTCATTTGCCTAAGCATTCTGAATACATAAGTGTCAATGACATCAGTAGTCTGATACAAGGTAGGGTTGTCGCCTACAATCGCATAAATCATTCCTAAATCCCCGTCGAATATGTTTCCGATGCCAAATAAGGTCAAAAGCACTGCTGTTGTTCGAAGCTGAGGCAAGGTAATCTTTGTAATACACTGCATACGGCTGGCTCCGTCAATTTTGGCAGCTTCATATATTTCCTGATCAATGCCTGCAATTGCAGCCAAATATATAACGGAACCGAAACCTGCGGCTTTCCATATTTTTAAAACAACTAGTATGCCAACCCATAAATTCGGATTTGAATAAAAATTGATTTCCTGTCCTTCTTGAATAAAACCAAGCGCTTTTAAAACTGAATTAATAAATCCTACATCCGTCGACAGTAATGCAAAAACAAACATCGAAACTAATGTCCAAGAAATAAAATTCGGCAGAATGACAACAGATTGCGTCACTTTCTTAAAATACTTGGAGCTGATTTCTGATAGTACAAGGGCAATAAGGATAGAAAAAAACAAACCGGTAAAAAGAAACAATAAATTTAAATACACCGTGTTCAAGGTTACAACCAGCCAATCCTTTGAAGTGAAGAAATACTCAAAATTTTTCAGACCGACAAATTTACTTTTAAAAAGTCCTTTCATAATATTAAAGTCTTGAAAAGCTACGATAATTCCCACCATCGGGAGGTATTTGAATATCACAAAAAATAAAACACCTGGAAAAACCAATAGGTACAAGTAGAAATTTTGTTTTATCTCTGAGATGAAGGTCTTTTTCTTCTTCTTAATGACTACGCTGTCTGCTTTATTATTGCTCAAAGCTACATTCATTTTTATCCTCCTCCTTCTTCTTTTCGGAACTGAATGCCGGATACAAACTCATTGATCTCAAAATTCCCCTGCTCCGCACTCAAAATCAACTCGCCATTGATCCGCAAATTGGTAAAGGTGACCCCTTCCACACTCCGTTCACGGTCAAACCCGTATATTCGGTTTTTGTTTTCATTTTTGCCATTATAGGTCACATTCCGGAAATGAATGTTCTCAATACGTTTACCGGCAACAGGGTTATATTTCTCGTTCCACACCACGCGGATGTCCAGCAGCTGGCCCAGCTCAAAATCCTCCACACGGATGTTGTCATAGGTGACGTTCCGCACCGTGTTATTATCGCCGACATTAATATTCATGGCCCCCCAATAACCGGGCTGGGGCTCATGATGCTCCAAAATATCGATATTGCTGAACCGGATATCCTCGATCAAGTCGCCTCCCCGACGGTAGTCCCCATGTCCGCCGATATTCATCGCATGAGCTACGTCAGCCCAAAGGACGGAGTCTTTGACACTTACGCAGCGTGAATCCCCTCTATAATCCCAACGGCTTCCGTATACGGCAATACAATCGTCGGACGTCCGCAGGAACACATCCTCGATCTCAATATAGGAGCTAGCCATCATGTCGATGCCGTCGCACCATCCCCGCGTGCTGAAGGATTTGAAGTTGCGGATCCGGATATGCTCGGACTTGCCGATATAGATGCTGTAGTGAGGCGGGTCCAGCAGCACGATCCCTTCCACGGTAATATGTTGCGAGAAGAGGATTCGGACACCCCGGAACGCAGAGAACCTGTGGAAATCCGCTAAATACAGTACCCCTCTGCCGCGAATGGTTACATTCTGTACATGATCACAGACGAGGGACCCGACAACAATGGCGCCGCCGGCGATGTAGACCGTTTTTCCGGACGGAATGCGGAAGATCGTCTCCTCCAGATAGTGCATCCCCGGCCCAAAATAGATCACTTCCGGCGCCGCTCCCCCGGGCTCCTTCGGACTGCCCGCCAGCCGATGAATATCCTCCATCCGGTGGATGGCAGGCTTCAGGAACAGCACGTTCGGGGCGTCCGGTTCCGGCGGATTCTCCTCCGGAGCATTCGCGAAAAGGTGAAGATTGCCGAACCGGTCACCGTTCACTTCTATGGACAGCTTGCATGGTTCATTCAAACGGAAGGTAACAGCCGCTCCTTCCACCTCAAACGGAATTTGCTTCGAGAGGGGCCGGATAACGGCTTGATGAACAGGTCCCTTCCGGCTCTCGACCCGGACCTCTACTGTTCCTTCCATGTCGAAATAGGTCATGGATGCCTGTCTGACATTGTGCATGTCCACCTTCGCTTCATATACGAAGAGCGGCTGCCAGCTCTCCCCCGGAATGCGGACGCTAACCTCAAAATCATCCCGGCCTACCGCCCCTTCGGGTGCCTCCCAAATCTTTAATAAGCTCATCAACTTTTTCCTCACTTTAACAAGATACTCTCTTATCGTCTCGACGCTT
The DNA here is from genome assembly GCF_014534655.1 of Paenibacillus sedimenti. GTDB lineage: Bacteria > Bacillota > Bacilli > Paenibacillales > NBRC-103111 > Paenibacillus_E > Paenibacillus_E sedimenti. Next base: position 42,964 of record NZ_JACVVD010000020.1, on the reverse strand, counting down.
TCAGTATGCACAAAAATAGCGCTTGCAGACTACTTTAATATATAACGAACACTGTGATCGAACTCTTTCAAACACTGCAATCGTGCATGATTCCTATGATTTTAGGAAAAGAGGAAAGGACGTCCTTCGAATGAAAAATCGCATAAGTAAAAAATGAAAAGAGGAAGGCGTAATGCCTTCCCCTCATAACTGATCCTTTATTCTTTTCCGGACTGATCGTGCGGCACAGTGACGGTTACAGGATTACTTACCGCCTTTATCAAGATACGCCTGGACTTGCTTGACCAGCTCTGCGCGGATCTTCTCCATTCCCAACCCGCGAAGTTCCTTGTTCATCTTCGCAGCCGATTCTCTCCAGTTCTTGTCGGAGCCTGTGACGAAGATAGGTTTGTATTCTTCAAGCTTAGGAGATACTTTGGCAATTTCAGTCTTTACTGGCGTTGCGTCAAATACAAATTGGGCCAGAGGCAGCGTATAATACGCGTCATTCGTTTTTACAAATTGGAGTACCTTTTTAGCATACGGATCCGTATCAGCATTCATGCGTTCATACATCGAATTCATCGACAATTCATACCACGGGAAGCTGTATTTCTTAGCTTGATCATCCGTACGCGAATAGCCATGATCTCCTACCTTGGTCCAGTGCACGCCTTCGATCCCCCAGGTGAACAGATCGTTGTTTTCCTGGCTGCTAAAAATCCAATCCAAGACTTTCATCGTACGGTCAACATTTTTGGACGTAACCGGAACGACAGCGTGGTTGTACGGGATATAGTTGGTTCCAAGAGCTTGGGGCTGAAGATTGGCGACTTTGGTGTTATAGACGAAGTACTCGATATCTGCGCCGGGAATAGCTTGTTGGATCGTTTTCTTAACATCAGCCATCCCTCTTATATTCCATTCATGTGCTGCGGCTTTGCCGGAATCGAACAGCACTCCGGGGTTCTTCTGAGCCAAAACATCTTTCTCAAGGTATTTGTTCCATTGAACATACTTATCCAGGTATTGGTACAGGTAATCCTGTTTATTATACGGAGCCGGGAGGTTTGCATAATCCGATGCCGGGTCGCCCAATGTTACTGCACCTAGTACCTTTTTGCCGTCATCGGAGAGAATCACGCTGAAATTCACGCCTGTACCGGAGATGAAGTACGGGTTGGTGCGAATGTTCTTCTGTACCTCTTCATTAGCGAACATTTCACCATTGGCAAAGCCGCGAGTATTGCGAACAGCCAGAGGAACCAGCTTCGGGTCCTGCTCCCTCACCTTATCCATGAACACCTGGAACTCTTCCATGGTCTTGATCGGTTGCAAGCCATATTTCTCGCGCAAGTCCTTGCGGTAAAAAATGACGCCCGGAATCTTCCAAGCCTCCGTCATTGGAATGCTGTAAAGATGGCCGTTAACTTTATTGGCTTCAATGAGTTCCGGCGGAAACGCTTTCTTCAATCCCGGGTATGCATCATTGTTGAAATACGTTTCAAGCGGCTGATAGTACCCCTTTGCAATATTCTGATACAAGGTTCCGTTGCCAAGATAGTCGAACGACAAGTCCACTTCTTCGCCGGCGGCCATCTTCAGTCCAAGCTTCAGCGTCAGATCGCCAGTAAACTCGATATCGAGCTTGGTATTCAGTGTATCCTTGGTGCGCTTCTCAAACTCGGCCAACACCTTATCCATCTCTGCCGGCTTTGATTGCAGGAACAGTAATTTCAATGTTACAGGTGACGGTGGCGTAGACGGTGCACTTGAAGCTGTGGAAGCATCGGCGCTCGGAGCAGTTGAAGCTCCGGCATCTTCATTACTTTTGGAGCAAGCTGCAACGGATAGCACCATTGTTGCAGACGCCATCAATAAGGTTGCGTTCTTGATCGACTTTCTTTTCATGTTGCGATTTCCTCCTTTCCATTTGATTACCATTAATTCAATCGATGCTCCATTCGGTAATGCTGCGGCGACTTGCCAGCGTACTTCTTGAACGAGACATAAAAGTAGTTGGAATTTGCTATGCCGACCATCTCACTGATCTTCGCCGCGGGATAATCAGTTTGGATCAGCAGTTCCTTGGCTTTCTCAAAACGGTAATTGCTGAGATATTGACTTATGGTCTCACCACATAGATCATTGAAAATTTTTCGGACATGGTTTTTGGTCATTCCGGTTTGCTTCACCAGGTCGTCAATGGTTAGATCCGGGTTGCTGTATTCCGTGTGGATGTACTCCTTCACCTTATCAACAACCTTGACGCCTCGTAATGAAAAATCATTATCCCGGAAATCCATGATCTTCTCGCATATTCTAACGTATTCTTCCTTGATATGGGCTAATGTGTCCCATTGACGCAAGGATTCCGATAATGAGGACAGATCCATGTGCAGCAGCTCATCATCATCTGTAATCACCTTCGCAACACGTTCCGACATTATCACCATTTGGGACAGGTACTGAATGATCTCTTCATATTGATACTTCGATATCGTCTCGAAAAACTCGTCTACAAGCTCCAGATGCTTCCGTTTGTTTCCCATCTTCATCTGATCCGTAATCATCTTTTCCAATTGGTAGGGGTATTCATCCGCCGGCATCCGCTGCGACATCTCCGGCACATAAGGGATTACCGTTCCCGTCCCGTGAACAATCCTGTATTGCGCAGCCTGACAAGCCTGGCTCCAAGAATAGGTCACCTGCACCAGACGGTGTACAACTGTACCAATGGATATGGTTACGGATAAGGGGAGATATTCCCTTATATTTCCCAGCACTTCGTTGAATGCTTTATGATAAGCATCGGCATGATGAGATTGCCCTTCAGACAAGTTTATTAGAACAGCGATCATATCATCGCTGTATTCGAATAGCTCCGCAGTACCGTAAGGCCGCATGGTTTCGTCAGCAATATTCATAATCGCATACTTAAACAGCGCCAGATCTTCAAGTTGAAATCTGTTACTTAAGGAATAATAATTATCGATTCGAATTGCGGCAGCCACATAAGGTCCTCCGTCAAGAAGGATTCCAAGGTTATGAATACGTTCAAGATTAGCAGGGGTTTCCTTAAACCCTCCAAGAATAACCTCTTTGAGCAGCTCCTTCTTGCCGGCATCGCTGTACCTTAATATGCTGCTCTGCAAATCCTGCACCCGTTCTTCTTGATGGGAAATCCATGATTCGATCATTTCATACTCGTTCGCATGCGGTGGATGCAACGGTTTGGTCGAACTCCCCCCTATTTTCCTCGCCAAATTCCGAACGGGTATGTAGATCGACCGAATGGAGAGAATAGCACTTACAATTGCGATAATGATAAATAGACCGGTAATACAGAGGATGAACCGCTGAACCATGATTACGGTACCCAAAATGCTGTTTTCCTCCACCATACTGATTGCGATCCATCCTAGTTGATCGGATTTCAAATATGCGACCAAATAGTTATCCCCTTTGATCGAAACACTGATTTGTCCCCTTGTATGTTCGGAATGCAAGATCTCATCGATATAACGTTCATCCGCAATACTTTTCATGAGATATTGCGGGTCAGAATGGGAAAGCACCATTCCCTGCTGATTGATAATCATCGATTGCCGTGATATTCCCTGCCCCGCCTTGCTTATCAGCTCTTGAAGCGTTTGTTGATTCAAGTTAACAACCAGCGCCCCATCTGAAGCTCCATCCTGCTTAAACTGTGTATAAACGATCGATAACAAATTCATGTCTACTGGCGTATTATTATAAGAAAACCGTTCCCTTCTTGGAATAAAAACTCCCCTGTTGCCGATTTTCTGTCCTTGTTTTAACAGTTCGGTCATCCCGTTGTCGTAGAAGGAATCTAACGTGTTTCGGGTGCTTTCGGAGGAAAAGACGGTGTCATGATTCATGTTATAAATATAAACCGATTCTATTAAGGGATTAGCTGCTTTTAAATCCACGAGCTTATCCCGGATCCGCTTGGATTGCATGCCGGTAAATTCATCCCCGTACATCGCATTAAATATCTCCGTATCATTCGTATAAAGCTGCCCGAAGTAGTAATAGGTAGACCTCAGAAGCACGTTAGCCGTGTGGTAATTTTGCTCTGTCATTGTATCAACTGATGCTTTGGCTTCCTTGGTTAAGCCTCTGGAGACGGTATTCATCATGAAAAACGAAACTACACTAACCAAAATCAGTACAAGCATAGAATGAAAAAACACCGTTTTCACCAATACCGAATTTTTCAAAGGAATACCTCTGATCCTTATCATTGTGAGCCCCCCGTATATGTCTATATTCTGTACGATTTGATGGATTTGCCTTTGCACCTTATGATAAATCATACAAGACCCATATCATAGAAGATTTACTAGTACGGTCATTGTAGCAAAAATATAAGCTCATTGAAAAGAAGATGGACATAAAACATGACGTGTAAATGTTGTAAAACACAACTTGATTAAGATCAAAAAAAACCACCTCAAAAAATAAGAAAATATGTTCTACTGGGTAACCCGAGCGAAAAGCAATTCAACGTTATATCACAAAACCATCGTCCGTGGCACGGAAACCATATTCATGTCTTTTTGAATTGTTGTTTGTAGCGGAGTCGTTAATCCGGTTTGCACAGTGGGAATTTGGCTTTATTCGGCAGGCGGCAGCATTCTTGAAATGGATAGTCCGCAAGCTATCAAGGCTCTCGAATTTTTGACGGGACTCATCCAAGACGGGGCTATGAGCAAAGAGGTTATCAATTGGACCCAAGCTGACGTAATGAAACAATTTACAGCAGGCAAAGCCGCAATGATAGTGAACGGCCCTTGGCAAATTCCCGAGATCAGGAGCATCGCTCCCGATCTGAAATTTGAGCTCGCTTTAATTCCGAGAGATCAGAAATTCGCTTCTGTGCTCGGCGGGGAAAATTTGGCGGTGATCAAAGGAAAAAAAGAAGATGCTGCGGTTCAATTTCTCGCCTATTTTGCCAATCCTGGTGTGATGAAACCGTTCAGCGAAAGCTTCGGCAACTTTCCTCCGAGAAAAGACGTCGCCGCCTATCCCTCGTGGACGAACGATCCTCACTTGCGCGTGTTTTCCAAGGAAATGGACTACGTGCATGTCCGCCCCCCCATACCGCATTGGCCGGGAATATCAAATGCGATATCGACCGCCTTGGTCAAGTCGCTTTCTCATTCTTCCACTCCTGCTGAAAGCAGCGCGGAGGCCCAGATAATCATCGAACGTCTTCAAAAAGTGAATGGGGATGCACCGGCAGTGGCGCATAGTCCTTGAGCGTCAAAAATATCCGCGATTCAGTGACTGGATCGCGGATATTTTTGTTAATTCGAGTATTATTCCCCAGAACTTTATAAAACTCATGATACAGCTTCATTAGCGCCTTCTTCTCGATCTGTGATACGTTTTGGGCTTGACTTGATCGATTTATTGCTAGCGACTATCTATCCTCCATTCAGTTATTACTTTTTGTATATTTACAAAGTTTGGAATTTCAAAAAAGTATCCTTATTTGCTTATCTCGTTATCTTTGCAGTACTTTCGGTCGGATTTGAATATGTCGCTATACTAGCAAACGTCTTTCAATATAATGGTTGGAAGCTGTTATATTCGTTTCCGGTATATCTTATTTCTTTGATCAGTGCACTATTATTCTATCGATTTATCACATCGAAGATACCAGAGGACTACATTGGTTAATCGTTTTAGAATTTTCATTTCATCCACTTTTTCTCCAACGCCTCTCGACCTTTTCGTACATAAAAATAGCCCCGATCGGCTCGGAGCGAAGCGTCTTGAGCCAGCTAGTCACTGCCCTAAACTCTACTTTCTCCACCTCGAAAAAACCCCATGCTATAAAACGAAAGCTAGCATAACCATCAGCTATTGAACATGCGACAAGCACAAAAAGCACTGTTGAGTATAATTCAGAAACGCTCAAGCGTTTTCGCATAAAAAATCCTAACCGGTCATCAAGCCTTCCGCACGTGCTTTCTCCACCGCCTCCTCGCGATTGCTGACGCCCAGCTTGCTGTAAATCGTAGAAATGTAATTGCGCACCGTTCCTTCGGACAAGAACAGCTTTGCCGCCAACGTCTTATAACGCATCCCCGAATCCAGATACTGCAATATCTCCATCTCGCGTTTGGTTAATCCGTAAAGAAATCGATCCACAGCGACCGGTTCGGCGACCTCGGAAACTCGATCGAACCTCTCAAGCATTTTGACCGTGATCTCCCGATTAATTGCGGTTCCCCCCGAATGAACGAGGCGTATTGTCTCGATAAGTTCTTGCAATTGCACCGACTTCAGGCAGTACCCGTCAGCGCCGTTCTTCAAAGCGGTTAGCGCCTGATCCAGCTCCTCGAAGGTGGACATCATCAACACCTTAATTTCCGGATAAGCTTGTTTGATTTTCTTTAAAGCGGAAATACCGTCCATTACAGGCATATGCATGTCCATGAGAATCAGATGCGGATTCGTTCGTTCGCAAATGTCTATAGCTTCAAGTCCGTTCCTGGCGGTAGCCGTTACTTGGATCCCGTCCTCGTTCTCAAGCAAGGCCTTTAATCCTTCCAATACGATCGGCTGGTCGTCCACGATAGCGATATGGATGACTTGCTTGGTCTCGAGCGTTTGAAACGGTAGAAAGCAAGTCACGATCGTTCCGTTCCGAGGATCGGACTGGAGCTGCAGGCTTCCGTTCAGAGCCTCGAGTCTCTCCCGCATACCCGTTATGCCGAAGCCGGGCTGCAAAGCCTCATGTCCCGATCCGTTATCTCGGATCTGCAGCACAATGCGATCCTTCTCGAAGCGAAGCATCACGTTAATACGATCCGCCTGGCCGTGCCTAACCGAATTGGTCAGCGACTCTTGCAAGCAGCGCATGAACGTAAACCGGCTTTGCCGAGGTACAGGAATAGTATCCCCTGACTGATCCAGCTCAATCTTCACGCCGGTCTGCTGCGCAAAGGCCCTGGCGATATCGTCCAGCAGCACCGGAAGAGGCAAGTCCGTTTGTCCCGTTTGCATATCGTAAATATGCCTGCGAATTTCCTCGAAGCCCTCCCTCGTCAGGGACAGGAGCGTTTCCAGCTTGCTCTTTACCGTGCCCGGAGCCATTGAGACGCGAAGCGACTCCATACCCATGATCAGGGATGTGAGCATGTGTCCGATCGTATCGTGCAGTTCGCGAGAAAGCCGGTTGCGTTCCTCCAGAAGCGTTATTTTCTCAATCTGCTTTATATTTTGCACCAACATTCTGTTCTGCTCTTCAATGATTTTGCTTTGCTTGCTCGAAATAATCAGCAGACGAAATGCATATCCCAATCCGTAAGAAACGCAATAATTGAAAATGATTCCGAACAAGATGGTATCCCAGGAATTGTTCATATGCCAACCGAGCCAAGCCGGGAAGGCGAAGGCGGCTAGAGGAGCCAACCACATGGGCGCGTAACCGGCGCTATTGTAACCGATCATGAAAGAAATCGGAAGGAGATACAAATGGGTGTCCGGGTGCGATTGGTTCAGCAGGAACAGGATCACTCCGGGAAGCAGCAGCTCGCATGCAGCATACAGTTGCTGATTGATCTGCATAATCAGGTACGGAACGGATATGACAATGCAAGTAGTACCCAGCTTGATCCAGAAAGGAAAGCTCCACTGCCCCTCGATCTCCCATAATAGCGCAATAATAGAAATGCACCAGCAAATCCTGAGCGCAATCATGAACCAATCGTACCATTCCCATCGTGCTATCAGACCGCGCATGACGATACCTCCAAGTTGTTTTATTACATTCCATTATATCGCGTAGTCACGTCGAATCATATGACAATCTATCATAGGGAAGAAGTGACGTTTTATAACTGGACGATATGATCCTCGTTTTTGTTAAATAATGTGGTGTGGAATCATCCAAGATGAACTTAAACGAAGAAACGAGGAGAATGTCAATGAACAGAAACACAGTAATTCGTGGAATGATGGCTGTTGTACTTACTCTGCCGCTGGCGGCGTGCGCTGCTCAGAATAGCGCAATACCCAGCGCCAGCTCCAGTGCCAGCTCCAGTGCCAGTGCCAATGTAACTGCAACGAAGCCCGCTCACTGGTCTTACTCGGGTGATACGGGCCCTGCCAAATGGACGACTCTGGATCCGCAATATGCCGCATGCGCGAATGGAACCGAGCAGTCCCCTATCGATATTGAGCTTTCTCAATTAAAAGTGGACAAAGAATTAGGCAAATTCGAGACCAATTATAAACCGACCGCCTTCACCCTGATGAACAACGGGCATACCATTCAAGCGAATGACGCATCCGGCAGCAATACCATAACCCTTGATGGCAAAGTTTACACGCTCGTTCAACTGCATTTCCATAAACCTAGCGAAAACCAGATCAACGATAAAACTTTCGATATGGAGATGCATCTTGTACACAAGAATAGTGAAGGCAAGCTTGCCGTGCTCGGCGTTCTAATCAAATCAGGCAGTGAAAACAAACAACTGGCGGAAATGTTCTCGAAGCTTCCGAAGGAAGAAACCAAGGAAGATCTCAAGCTGGATCAAGTCATTGATTTGAACGCACTGCTGCCACAAGATAAAAAAGCATTCCGATATAAAGGCTCGTTGACGACGCCTCCTTGCTCGGAAGGGGTGGACTGGACCGTGCTGGAGGAACCGATTGAACTATCCGAGAAGCAGATCCAGGCGTTCGGCGCTATTTTCTCCGACAATCATCGACCTGTCCAGCCGCTCAACGGCAGAACGGTCGTCACCCAATAATGCCTGCGACCGCCGGGGTATGGATCAATGAATCACCCCCGCTGTTGGCGGACGCCCTTCTTACTCATTTCCGGGTATACGAGTACTGTGGGGTCGTTTGAAGTTACGATACGTGACATGGAGGTAGGAATAAATGAGGAGAAATTGAAGCGATCGTTTGCAAATCCGTCAGACATACGCATGGGCTTTACGGCAAAGGATTGCAAATTGAATGCATACCGTATCAGGGCATTACCGTAACCTTTCAGATCCCACAATAAGGAATGAACCAAAAAGTTCATTCCTTATTTCCTTTCTTCTAATTTATGATACCACTTGTTGATATAAGGACTTGGTTGCTCATTTAATTCCTCCGTTAACACGGCCGTGAGCAGGTGATATTGGCGATGTACGGATGAAGTGGCGGATCATAGCCGCATATAACGATGCCGATCAGCATTCGAGCCATTAGCCTACATAGACATCCTCAGTTTCAATCACCGGACCAAAGTGGAGACCGCTCGTTCCGAGCATCTCTGCTAATTGGGACTCCGTAAGTGGCTTGCTGTACAAATAACCCTGAGCCTTCTTACAGCCTCTCTCCAGCAAAAAATTGTGCTGCTGCACCGTTTCCACGCCTTCAGCGATCACTTCCAAACGGAGGTTGTGGGCAAGACCGATGATCATCTCCGTAATGGTCACGCTATCTTCGTCTTCCGGCAAATCCCGGATAAACGACCGGTCTATCTTCAGAGCGTGGACAGCGAGACGCTTCAAGTAACTTAACGAGGAATAGCCGGTGCCGAAATCGTCAATAGAAAGGTAAACGCCGATTTTTTTCAACTCTTCAAACGTGATAAGCATTTGGTTCGTGTCGGTCATCAGAGTACTTTCCGTCATTTCTATTTCAAGCCGCTCCGGATCCATTCCCGTCTCTTCCATAATATCTCTCAGCTTGCGGGCGAAATCCGGTTGTTGCAGCTGCTTTACGGATACGTTCACAGCGACCCGGACCGCCGGAAACCCCCGATCTTGCCACATTTTGTTCTGTCTGCACGCTTCTTTAAGAATCCATTCACCGAGCGGAAGGATAAAATTGCTTTCTTCCGCTATACTGATAAACTCCATCGGCATAATGAGCCCGCGCTCCGGATGGTTCCACCGGATAAGCGCTTCCACGCTTTCAAGCCGTCCTGTCTTGAAATCGATACGCGGCTGATAATAGAGCTCGAACTCTTTGCGGAAGAGCGACTTGTGAAACTCCGACACAATTTGAAAGTAATTGTTGACACGTTTTTCCATTGCAGGTCTGTATATCTGATAACTGTTACCTCCATTAACTTTTGCATGGTACATAGCCATGTCCGCGTTTTTCATCAACACATTGATATCGCTTCCATGCTCAGGATACATGCAAATCCCGATGCTCGGCGTAATGCGGACTTCGCGGTCCTGTAAATAAACGGGCATGTTCAACGTTTCGACGATCATTTTAGCAACATATTGCGCATCTTCGGCAATTTCCAAATCCGGCAGCCAAAGCACAAATTCATCACCTCCCAAGCGGGCGAGAAAATCTTTATGCCTCACACAGCGTTTCATCCGGTTGACGACTTCCACGAGCAGCAGGTCGCCGGCTTCGTGTCCCATCGAATCGTTGACCCATTTGAATTGATCCAAATCAATAAACATAACCGCCATGAGCGAACCATTGGTTTGCTGCAAGTTGTTCAGCTTCATGGTGAAGCTATCCATGAAATAGCGTCTGTTAGGCAATCCGGTCAGTAGATCATAATAGGCGATTTGCCTGATTTCCCGTTCGGCCGTTTCAAGCTGCTTGAACTTCCTGAAAAGAATATATACGAGAGAGCAAGCGGATAACACAAGAACCATTTTCAACAAGATGTGCCATGTCCCGTGTTCGATATTCATCACAACCGAAGCTAATTGACCTTCCGATTCGATAAGGACCACCAGCAGCAAAAGAATAATAAGGAACTTAAACAAACGTGTTGTCTGTTTTGGATATGCTTCCATCGGAATCCCCCTTGTTTTTTGTCGAATTATAAAGTGTTTTGTCGAATCATATACTAATAAAAACTTTGTCACAACGGGTAGTCACGTCATGTCATGAACCATAATATGACATTCAGTGGGTGAAACCATAAAAGAAACACCGAATTGACTAAGAAAGCTCAATCCGGTGTTCAAGGCATTCCTTTCTTGTAATGGCGGAGATGTAATTGCTAACCGTTCCTTCTGACATAAACAGCTTGGCCGCTAACGATTTATAACGCAAACCGGAATCGAGATACTGTAAAATTTCCATCTCTCGTTTGGTTAAACCGAAAGAAAATTGGTCCGACGTAAAATGGAACCAAAGTGACAATAAGGGCAACGCCCAGCCTGATCCAGAACGGGAAGCTCCACATATCCTACACTTTCCACAACAAAACCAATATGATCGTGCACCAACAAATCCGCACTGCAAAAAAGAACCAATCGTTCCACTGCCATCGTTTCAACAGATCGTGCATGATCGAAATCCTCTCTAGTTATAAAATAGATTGTTTTATGTCCATCATACCAGCTTTGTTTTGCCGGGGGTGTCAAAAATGAGATGACAAAATGTCACGATTAAATAAAATGACGTTTTATGACTGTTTGTGTGATCTTTTGTCGTATAAAATGAACTTGTTTTCAAATGAATTTCTATGCAATCAAAAAAAACAGGAGGGCGATAAACGATGGTCAACTACATGAAATCGGTTCCCGGGTATGTTTGGATCATCACACTTGTTTGTTACATATTGCTCATTCCTACTGAAATTTTTGTGCCGTGGCCGGAAAAACAGCTGGCTTGGACGATCACTCTGATCCCTTGTTTTTTCTTCTCCTACCAGTTCGGACTGATGGGGGGCTTCTCTATATCGCTCCTTACTCTTACGTTAAATTCTTTGTGGCTGTGTGAAGAATTTCTACGCGATTATCTTCAATACTCTCGGGTAATCGAGGCCTCGGGACTATCGATAGCAACCTTCGGATTTGCAATCGGAACCAGTGTTCTTTCCGAGAAACTGCATGAGAAACGGAAGTATGCGGAACGTCTGGCCTACGAAGATACGTTAACAGGACTATATAGCCGCTTGTTCCTCTATCAACAAATAGACAGGTATGTGAAGCAGACGGAGCGCAAGAACATAACATTTGCCCTGCTGTTTCTTGATATCGACGATTTCAAATTGATCAATGACACCTACGGGCACGATACGGGCGACAGCGTTCTCCGGAACGTTGCGCAAAGGTTGGAAGAAAGCATCCATGTTGAACATATAACGGCCAGATTGGGAGGAGACGAATTCGCCGTCGTTCTGACGGTTGCGGACATGGAAACTGCCGAGCTTGAAGCGAGCCGTATCCTAAATCGAATATCGCTTCCAATAGAACTGGACGGGGTTATAATGACAGTCAGCTGCAGCATCGGCATCTCCATGTTTCCGAAAGATGGAAGCGACGTGAAGGAGCTCTTCCAAAAATCCGATCTGGCTATGTATTCAGCCAAGCACAATGATAAAAACGGCTTCCGTTTTTACCAGGAGGGAATGAGAAGCGAGCTGTTGGACTCCAAGTTTCTCGAACAGAGAATGCGCCAAGCATTCGAAAAAAATCAATTCGTACTTTATTACCAGCCTCAAGCGGAAATGGCAACGAAAAAAGTGATCGGGTTCGAAGCCCTGCTTCGTTGGCATGATCCGGAAGAGGGATTTATCCTGCCGTCTTCTTTTATTCCGACTGCTGAACGGACCGGACTCATTATCAGGCTCGGGAAGTGGGTGTTGAACGAAGCGTGCCGGCAATGTAAGGATTGGCAAACCTTCTATGGCTCAAACATTCGAATTTCCGTCAACGTCTCCGTGATACAATTTCTAGATCCAGCTTTTGTCTCGCAAGTGAGGGAAGCGCTGGAGAAATGTGGTCTCGCTCCCTCCTCACTGGAATTGGAAATAACGGAGAGCATCTCTATGCTTCATGAGGAAAGCTGCCTCCGGAAGCTTGATGAAATAAAATCACTTGGCGTAAGATTGTCCCTTGACGATTTCGGCACCGGCTTCTCCTCGCTCGGTTGCCTTGTGAAATATGCTGTTGATGCCATTAAAATCGATAAGTCTTTCACCCAATCTATCCAATCAAACTATAAAAATGCCTTCATCCTTGAATCGGTTCTTTCACTGGCACACCTGTTGGATCTTGAGGTCATCGCCGAAGGGGTGGAGACAGAGATGCAATATTCTTTTTACCTCGGTTTGTCCTGCGATTTCTTCCAAGGCTACTATCAGGCCCCTCCCCTATCTGCCGCTGAATCGAGTGAGTGGCTGCGCAAAAATATGGCACTGAATCGAAACCTGGAGACAGGAGGTCTACTTGATGAAAAACGATGAAAAACAAATCAATGAATTGTCCCATTTAATTGAAAAGAACCGAATAAAAATGGTTAAGGCGGTAGAAAATTCGCAATCTTTCCTTAGCCCCAAGGTCTATCGATTAAGCATGAAATTGGACCGGCTTCATATGCTGTACGAAAAATTAAAAGGAAATCCCCCTCCCTCCTGACATCATTTCAATTGATGATCTGGTATGCTCCGTTCAATACGCAAATAAGATCGATGGAGGTCTGTTCATGAGAACCATACGTATAAAACTGCTGCTATCCTTTGGCTCGATTCTGCTACTGCTGCTAATTCTTGCCGCGTTGACCTACTCCAATATGGACAAGGTCAATCGGCATATCAACAATTCGGTTAAAACTGATCTTCCTTTATTGATTGCAGGCGAACAGCTTCGTTTTGTGGTTGCACAGCAGCTTGCTTTGGCCCGAGGCTTCGTCTTATACGGAGATGCGGATTATAAGACAAAATTCCAAACCTATACGGAACAAAGCGCTCAGATTGATCAAATACTGCTTCAATCCGACAGTACGGATGCGGTCTTACCACTTATAAATACACATCAAAATTTGAATACTGAATTCCAGAACCGGATATTCCCACTTGTCGAATCAGGAAATAAAACTCAGGCCATGACCGTTATGCAGCAACAATTGGAACCGCAGGCACGCCAATTGCTGGATGATTTTGAGTCCCTTGCGGCGAATAGGGAAACGGACATGAAAGCTCAAGGAACCGATGTCGCTCGGAACGCCGATCAAGTAAAAGCATTGATCCTGTTTGTATCCTTCTCCGTATTTTTGCTTGGCTCCTTACTTGCTTACCTGTTGACCGGGTATATCGTGCGTCCGATCATAGCGGTTTCCGGAAGAATGAAGGACATTGCCCAAGGAGACTTCCGTCCGGTCACGCTCCAAAGCAAGCTGAAAGATGAAATCGGAGCGTTAATACTCTCTATGAATGAGACGCTCTCGCATTTGCGCCCGATCATTCGGCAAATTCGCTCTGCTTCACAAGAGATCGGACAAACTTCTGCGGATCTGTCTTCCGCAGCGAACGCATCTTCGCAATCCTCCAAACAAATTGACGCTGCCATGGAACAAATCGTCAAAGACTCTTTCCATCAAGGAATGCAAACCGAAGAAAGCAGTAAAGCGATGGAAGAGATGTCGCACGGCATCCAACAAATTGCAGAATCTGCTTCCGAGGCTTTGGAGATGTCTTCAAGCGCATCCCAAAAAGCTTCTGAAGGTATGCAACATATTCTGCAAACACTGAAACAAATGCGGGAAATTGAAACGTCGGTACTTCAAACTGCATCTGTAATGGAGCATTTAAGCGGTCAGTCGCAGATTATTGAGGATATGGGAAATCGCATTAAAGAGATTGCGACACAAACGAATCTTTTGGCCTTGAATGCATCCATCGAAGCTGCCCGTGCACAGGAGCATGGAAGAGGGTTTTCCGTGGTTGCCGGTGAAATCAGGAAACTCGCTGTGCATGCCGAAGAGCTTACCTCAACCATCCTGGGTTCGGTTAGCGGAATCCAACAACAGATCGCTCAGTCAGTGCACCATTCGCATTTGAGTTTGTCAGAAGTCCATCAAGGCAAAACCAGCATGGAACTGGGAGCGGAAATGTTTCAAGAAATCGTTCATTCCAACCGGCAAGTCGCATCCCGGATGGAGGAAATAGCCGCTTCCATCCAGGAGATGTCTGCCGGTTCCCAGCAGGTGAGTGCATCCTTGATCACCTTGGCCGATTACGCCAAACATTCTGCCGATCGCACGAGCGAAGTCATGGCTTCCAGCGAGGAAATGATGACTACCATGGAACATATGGCTTCATCTTCAAGGTCGCTAAAGGAAATGGCGGATTCCTTACAGCATTCAGCTGCCACTTTCATTCTGGAATAAAATACCAGATAACTTGTAGTTTTTCGGAGCAAGCTAAGAGGCAAGAGATAAAAAGACGACCTTCATTCCCAGTTTTTGGGGACGAGAGTCGTCTTTTCAGTATCTATTAACCGTGAATATAGCATTCGATTCATTCCTCGATAAAGTAGGTTCAATCTATCAACAGTAATGCCCAGACCCTCCAAATCCGCATTCATCTCCAGATATTTACAACATTTCAAATGAAAGAAAGGGTGCGAATAATAATGAGAAATACGAAAATCTCACTTCAACCAAAGACCTTATGGCATTTTGCCGTCAGCTTTATTCTGACGTTATCGCTTAAGATTCTGTTAACGAGCCTTCCCGTGAAGGCGGCATTCGATACGAGCACGATTTACAAAATCGTCAACAAAAACAGTGGCAAGGTACTCGACGTTGCTAATATGTCGACGGCGGACGGGGCGAATGTGCAGCAATGGACATCCTGGAGTGGAGGAACGAATCAGGAATGGCAGATCGTAGATGCCGGCAGCGGTTATTACAAATTCATCAACCGCAACAGCGGCAAGGCGCTCGACGTCTATAATATGTCGACGGCGGACGGGACGAACCTGCACCAATGGTCGTCATGGAGCGGAACCAACCAGCAATGGCAATTAGTCGCCGCTGGCTCGGGACCCGATAGTAACGGCATCTATGTAGCTGCGAACGGCTCCGCAAGCAATCCGGGGACGATTGACAGACCTACCACTTTGACAATGGCGCTTACGAAAGTGGCAGCTGGAGGCACCATCTATATGCTCGGCGGCACGTACAGCTATTCCTCTACGATAACCATCGCCCGCGACAATAGCGGCAGCAGTGGTGGACGCAAGAAGATTTTCGCTTACGGATCCGAGAAACCTGTCCTGGACTTCTCCTCTCAATCGTTCGGATCGGCCAACCGCGGATTGCAGATTTTCGGCCATTATTGGCATGTTAAGGGGGTAAGAGTTACCGGAGCCGGCGATAACGGCATCTTCATCGGCGGCAACAATAATATTATTGAGAACGTAGAGACCGATCACAACCGCGATTCAGGGTTACAGATCTCCAGGTACGATTCGTCCCTTACCAATATGTCGGATTGGCCGAGCAACAATCTGATTTTAAACAGCTATTCATGAGCCCCCATGGCATGTAGCCATAGACTTAACCATGTTCCCTTAAACCCTGTATGCCCGGTAACAAATACGTGCTTTCCTTTCCAAAAGTCGGGATCAACCCTTCCTAGCTTCGGCATGACCTACTCCCTCCTTCTCCCCTATCTTGTCGTTTAAATATAGTATGTTTGAAGCCTTGCACCCGAAAGTGACAACTATCTATACGTCAAAATAGGAGGGAATGCTGTGATGATGATGATCGGGTTGTGGTGCAAAGCTCTAATTCATGATAATTGATAATGAAGTCATGGGATGGAGCAGCTTATTTTGGAAACGAAAATGGATTTATTTGAATATGGACCCGAAATCGACAAATGAATCCATCCCTTTTTGAAACCTACAAACGATTCTTGGAGGACTGACGAAACCTATGTCAAAGTCAAAGGTCAGTGGAAATATCTATATCGGGCAGTTGATTCTATGGGGAAAACCATTGATTTCATGTTATCTGAAAATCGGGACATGCCGGCAGCTAAGCGTTTCTTTACAAAGGCCTTGTCCTCTCCACATAATAAAATCCCACGTGTAATCACCTTGGATAAAAATCCAGCATATCCACCAGCAATACAAGAATTAATAAAGTGGAAATCCCTACCAAAAGAAATCTTGATTAGACAGACAAAATATCTAAACAACATTGTGGAGCAAGATCACCGATTCATTAAGAAAATCACAAAACCGATGCTTGGTTTCAAATCATTTCTAACTGCAGAACAGACGTTAAAGGGAATCGAGGCTATGCATATGATTAGGAAAGAGCAGGCCGAAAATAATTCGTCTGTCCTCTCTGCAGTTGAATGGCTTTATAAAATATTTGGTATTATGGCATAGTTAATTACAATTTATTGGGAAATTGCTATCTTTTTTAATTCTTGCACCTTGGATCGATTGAGAGTGCAGACCTACCACCTCTACCGATGATAGACGAATAAATTAATTGTAATTTGTGAGACCACTCATTATAAATATAATTCGTTTTCTGATCATTATGAAGGTTTTCTGATTGAGGGGGTTGATATACATCACCTTCAAAACGAACCCAATAAGGCAACTCTTGGAGGTCTACAGGGAGTTCTTTTTCCATTTGATTAAAGTCATCTAGAAAAGCTCTACCTTTATCTGTAACCTCAAAAGAATCGTGGATTCCTGTTTTTATAACTTTGATGTAACCATTAGCTTCAGCGACCTTTAAAAAATCTCTAAGCTCATACTCCTTCATTTTATATAATTCATGATTCAAAAATTGTTTGTCTAATATTCTCTTTAATACACTGAATAAAAATCTCATAGCGGAAAACCTCCATTTACTATCCTTTTAATGGAATAATTTGATTTGTAATTAGCACCCAATACTATAAAATATTACCATATAATAGAAAAGGAGGATATCTGTTAAATCTATTTTATTCTATTAATGGGGATTTTCAAAGTGAAACTAAAGTTCAAGTTATTATCATTCCTATTAGCGTTTTCCATGATGTTTTCTTCTTTATCACCATCTGTTTTTGCTGAAAAAAATCCAATAACAAATGCTTTAGAAGTTGAATTTAAAACTATTAATCCCGAAAATGAATGCTTTGAGAGCACCAGATCCCCCTTTACGGCAATTTTTTCTTCAGGAAGGTACACGAATGCATCACTTTGCGTGTGACCGCCGCCATACGTGATGAGTTGCACGGTCCGATCACTACCTTGAATACTCATCTGCTGATCAAAAGTTATGGTTGGTAGTGTATATACCAAATTGGGGAGTAATTTCATGTACTCACGGTCACTTGCATTTTCCCATTGCATTTCCTTTTTTAACTTTTCGTCTGTCTCTTTTTTTATTTTGTCCTCGAGTTCGTCGATTGCCTGATAAATGGGATCCGGGTTTGACAATTGCTGATCTAACCTGTTTTTTCCAAATGCGACCATAATTTCACATGTAGTTGATGTAGAAATTATTTCAGAAGTGATGTCTTTGGAGAACAGAATACGGTCTTGACCCTTACCAACGTAATCAGTTGCTATTGAATCTGAGAATCCCATCCGTTTATGAAATAAAACAGACCCCATCTTCGACAATGAAACTTGTTGTTTGAAAATGTTCGAAAAATAACCGTGGTAGGAGGTGCGTCATCTGCCGACCACCCCACCAATCATTTAATACATCGATTACCTTGAAATAGTCTTCATCAATAACCATCCGCGTTTTCATCATCATTTGACGGCAGATTTTTGTACCGCTACTCGTGTAGCCACTCCTGACAATGGAATGGTTTTCTTTGAATAATGCTTCTCTTTTATTTACTTGATCTTGTTTCATTTTTAATTTGATTTACTAATTTTACAATCGCAATGTCAGCTTCGGTAGAATAATAAATGTAATTATTTTTGTCAAAGTCTAACTTCCACCAAAGCCAATGAAGTCTCGATTTGTTTCTTATTTCGGACTTAGATACGATAAAAAATATTTTTCCTTTATCATCAATATATGTATCTCTTCCCTTATCTGTATTATAAGCAAAGCTAAGTATAATTTTGGATTCAATATGTGCTTTTTCATTGGGAACTTTTTTTACAATTTTATCTTTGTTTATGTCAAAGTATTTTTGAATGAGTTCGTGGTTCTTGTAATAAATGTTATTTTCATAGAAGTAAAATTCGTTCGCACCTCCAAAATCAGTAAATTTCATTATGGATGGTACAATGTTTTCAACTTTATATAGCAAGAGTCCACTCCCTAGTATTAAGAGGGCAATTATCGAGTAGAATAATTTTCTTTTTGTCATTATAACCTCAAAGTTTTTTATTTTAACGAAATCCATGTTTTCACTTATATTAACAAGTCTAAAATTGTAAGTTTGTTGGGTAATCAACAATTCCGAAGCGGCGGATTCGACTGTTTGTATTATTACTTTCGTTTCCCCTTAGCCCTGTTGTTTTTTGTATACTCTTTCGGACTTAAAACAATCGATAATTAACAAAATACCGAAGTAAATAACTACAATTAATCCAAAAAAAGAAAGCACCTGTGCAATAAAGCTACTTACAAAGCCTTGATAATCCCCTAATATGGAATAAAAGTATACCAAAGGAAGTCTTATACAAATCAAACAGCCCCGGTAAGGGGGCGGTGGCGGTTAATTAAACTATTATCTCTGTTAACATAGTTATAATTAACTTATAATTAACGCTGTTTTCGTAATTATTATTGCTTAAAAAGCATAATTCATATTCATCATTGCTTTTTAACCTTGTAGTAAACAAATGAAAATATGAAATAGAAAGGAAAAAGCACGATTCCCGCATAAAGAAGCTTGACAATGAGCGTTAGCAAGACTTCTTCCTTATAGCTTAATGCCAAGTGTATACTCAATCAATTCCTCTACTTCATAGAATAATAAGTGAATTTGCATTGGTTTCAACAGCGTTTCACAATCCTTCTTAAAGAGTAAAATTGACATCCTACTATTATGTCCTGTTACGATAAATATACAATGTAATTGCATTTAATATGATTGTACCGCTGAGAAGAATTGCTGAAACAGATGCGATAACACTTACTGTATCCATAAGAGCAGACCAATCCTCAACCTTTTCACGTTCATAGAAACTGCAAATCTGAAAAAACAACGAAAAAGAACAAGCACTAATGCTCACAATAGAAAGAGTAACCCAATTCTTAGAACGCTTATCATATCTAGATATATTAATAGCTGGAAGAATCCAAGCGATTACTCCAAGCACGAGGCTACCAAGATTAAGCCAAGCAATCATATCTAATCCCCCTTTTTAAGGCCCGTTTCTTTAATAAAGAAAATCAACAACAAAGTTTGCTCGGAGCATAAATGGCGGCTGATAAAATAATAGTTAGAGTCATCAATAGCCCCCAAGCAATAAAATCCCACTAATCACTGTCCTTTTCATTTTCTCACTCTTTTATTGTTTAATATTAACAATTATTTAAAAAAATGTAATAAAAAGGCCAAACCAATATACGGAATTATAAACACTGCCAATTTATTTATCAGTTTATTTCTCCTGTTGCGGTCAGTATTGTCCTCTGAGTGAAAATTTGCTCTTATGCGGTCGCCGTTAATAAGCGCACCTGATAAAATTAATAACAACACAATAATTCCCGTGGTTATATAGAACATTACACTAAATGCTTTATTAGTCCCCCATATTCCCATTGTGGTCAAACTTATGAGCAGTCCACTGGTTAATCCCCATAAAAATGTTGATTTCATAGCATCCCTCCCTCTCCCCCTTACTGTATAATATTACCATATTAGCAAATGGGTAACTATAACCTCATTCTGTTTTCCGATTACCTGGTTGTTTTAATGTAGGTTTTTATAGTCGGTGGTTCATATAAATTGAATTTATCAATTAACTTCTTGGGATCTGAATCTACTATGGCTAAAGCACGATATTTCTCTTGCATAAATTGCTGCTCTACCATATGGTCCAGCAGACTAAGAAGAGGACTATAATATTCTTGGATATTAAGAAGCCCGCAAGGCTTTTGGTGTAACCCAATCTGTGCCCATGTGAGGACTTCGAAAAATTCTTCTAGCGTTCCTGAACCTCCAGGTAGTGCAATAAACCCATCTGCTAACTCTGCCATTTTCGCTTTTCTTTCATGCATGGTTTCCACAGTATACAACTCAGTCACATGTGGGTGAGATATTTCTCGTTCTGCCAGGTGTCTTGGTATGACTCCTATAACTTTCCCTCCCTCATTTAACACAGTATCAGCTAGCGCTCCCATAATGCCCACACTTGCCCCACCATATACCAACGTAATTCTGCGCTTAACTAGCTCTTTCCCCAGTTGGACAGCACCCTCTTTATAAACTTGGGATGCTCCATTACTTGAACCACAAAAAACCGCCAATCGTTTCAAATTAATCCCTCCACTTTAAATTTATTGAAAAAATTAAGACGAAATACATTCAGTCAGTCCCCGCTAATATCATTGTCCGCTTTCTCAAAACAAAGATTTACCGTTCGTCCATTGGAACGTGTTCTATGCACGACGTCTCGTGGAATAGTAAATACATCGCCTTGGTTCAAAACGACCGTTTGATCTTCAAAATCGATAATCAATTCGCCCTCAATAACCAAAAATAGCTCATCACAGTCCTCATGTTTGTGCCAATGATATTCTCCATCAATGACGGCAGCTCTAAGGACATGGTCATTCACCTCGCTGATTACGAAGTTGGTGTACTCTTGAATATCTTTTGTTGCTTCGAATACGTTTATTTTCTTCATTTGTCCTTGTTTCACAAATAGTTCCACCTTTCGAGTTTAATCTTTTTTAACCATTTAAATGCTCACCTTGGGAAATTCTTGGAATCGATCGACTGACTTCAAGGATTATTCAATGATTCTGAAGTTTTTTTGTCTAACCGCTATGGAATTTTTTATAGTTGTTTTTTTCGTAATATCAAGCTGCACGGGTAGCGGCTTCATATAAAAATCATCAACCATACTTAGTTCGAGCAATGCGGTTATCGTTGCTTCGATTGCAAGCCCCTCGTCTTGAAGAACATAATAGGCTACTTGATAGCTGTATGTTTCAAGCCTCTTCAAAGTTTCAACTCTTTTGTTAATGCAAACTACTGCAAGCATTTTGCTTACCTCGTTTCCAATGTATAGTATTCTGGGAAGCTGGCCGATTCTTCCGACCTCTATTGAATGTTCAACTATCATTGTACACACTAACCTTAATAGCCCTAATAGTTTGAAATTCTATCTTCCTTCTATTTTCATTCCAAACCGTAAGCCCATTCTCATTTGTGATGTATTCTGTTATCAAGGCCTCAACTATCACCGTAAATAATTCTCAGTTTGAACATGTGATAGCCGAGGTTAGGTTTTCTTATTTTTATTTTCTAATCCGCGAATGCGATGTAGTTCTTTTTTCGTATAGATAGAATCATACTCGTGAGCATATAATTTGTATAACGAATCTTTTATATTGCAATAAACAATATTTCAAATCATTGAGGTGGAAAATGGATATCTCTCAGTTGGAGGCGTTTCTTTCGGTTTGCCAAACGTTAAATTTCACAAAAGCTTCCGAACGATTGCATATTTCTCAGTCTGCTGTAACCGCGAGGATAAAGGCGTTAGAGAACACGATAGGTAAAGCATTATTTTTTCGAGATAACCGAAACGTAAGTTTGACTCGCGCTGGCATTACTTTCCTTCCTTACGCCGAGAGGATGCTTCGATTATTTGCCGAAAGCAAGCTTTCGATGTCGGAGCAATTCGAGGATCATATCGTATTAAGCGGACCGGGGGCCGGATGGCAGTATCATTTCTTTGATCAAATCGTAGCCTTTAGAAGAAGTCATCCAAAAGTTGCGATTAAAATAAATAGTTACTTTGATGATTACAGAAATATGACTCAGGATCTATTGCTTGACGGAACTGTTCATATTGCGATTAGATATGATCCTCCAGATCATCCTAAAGTGTCAAATATATTCCTATTCGAAGACGAGGTCATATTAGTTTCAGCAGAGAAAGGACTACTGATAAGCCGGACGGATTTCTTCACTGAGAAGTATTGCCATGTCGGTAACGCGTTCCCTGAATGGTTTTCAAAAATGCTCGGTCCTGGATTTATTCCAGCTTTGCAATTAGATCATTCAGCTATTATTTTAAAAATGCTTCTGCAAGGTGGAACATTTGGATTTCTGACGAAGAGCGTAGCCCAACCCTTTATTGATGAGCAAAAACTTTTCATAATTCAAAGTGATTTTCAAATTGAAATTCCAAAATTCCAGGTTTATGCAAGTTTTTTAGCGGAAAAAATTGAGCATGCTAGCGTAAGGCTAGGCTTAAACATGCTTGGAGTCCATTCAAAGACCGAAGACTGAAGACTGATGTGGCTTATGTCATGAGCGAATTTGTAAAAGTGAACTCTATCGAGAATATTAATCAAGTACCTCCTTCAAACCATGCGTGGAGTAGCAGAAGTAACCGCGACCACCTTAGTAGCGGAAATTGGTCAGTTCATACGTTTTACAAGTCCCAGGCAATTAAGTTATACGCCGGACTTGTTCCTAATGACTATTCAAGTGGAGCTAGTCGTTGGCAAGGAGGATGTCGATCAGCGTTATTTCATTCCCCTCTCTGTCCGTTCCGATGGGGTCATGCAAGGATACATCCTTACGCGTTTTCTTAAGCGAACGCAGATGCATCAAGATCTCGTTCTCGATACAACGAGCCGCAAATGTCGCGAGCTTCGTCCCTTGAGGTTGTGTACACCGAAGCAACGTAAATTTCATCAATAAATCTGCCACGTAAATGAATAAAAGGACGCTACGCGGCAGCCTTTTCGATATTGGACTAACTAAAGTTCTCCGTCGGAACAAAATGTACTAAATCTAGTATATTAAGGAAAGCGGAAAGGCGGTAGCGGAGGTAGCCCGCGAGCTGAAGATCAAGGATAATACGCTATATGGTTGGATGAAGAAATTCGGTGGAGAGCCGGAAGTCGTTCAAAATCAAGCGTTCAAGTCCGAAGACCATCAATTGTGGGAAATGCAAAGGCAAATACGTAAACGTGAACTGCAAGAGGAGAACGAAATCTTATAAAAGGCCATGCACTTCTTCGCGAAAGCCCGTCGGTAAAATATGAATTCATCTATGAATACCGCTCCGAGTACCGACTGGAGAAGATGTGCAAGGTAATGGAAGTTTCTCGCAGCTAGTATTACAAATGGAAAGATTGCCCTAAGAACGAACGAGAGCGTCAGCACAAAGAATGGACAGAGCAGGTCAAGGAAGTTTTTGATGCATCACGCAAGCTGTACGGAAGCCCAAAGGTCACGCAAAAACTCAATCAGCAAGGGATCGACATATCCGAGCGATCGGTTACTCGAATCATGAAAGAGCAGCAGTGGCGGTTTAGAACGGTCAAAAAGCACAAAGCAACAACGAACGCATTCATTCGTCTGTCCAATATTTTACACCAAGTGATTTCGAACGCCAGTTTTACGTTAATTCAGTACAGCGATAAAATCCATGTCTCTTGACAGAGGTGCATTCCGCCGAGATTAATTATGAAGCCGACGGAGTGAATTTGATCCAAACATAACTTTAACCTGATAATTCCATGCTAAAAAATAAGGTGGCCGCTGCACAAGCGGCCTTATTAAGGCTTAATTATTTCGCTCTTTGACCACGATACCAATCATTAACTTCTTGGTAAATCTTACCTCCCCCGAAAGCAAACCATTTGCTTACAAATATATCAAAGTCGCTTTCAGGAGCATTGTTGAATATGATTTTTTGGAAAGTCTGCTGTTCAAGTTTTTGAAGAAGTTCCCATTTAGTTTTCATAGTTGGAGTAGGCGGCCCTGTAAATGCTTCTTTCTTGGAAGCTTCGCCCGGGGAGAACAACACGGGTGCGATTTCCTTTGGAATGGCAGCCATTACTTTTGACGGAATACGCGCTCCATCAAAGGTCAGAGTATAGGATGCCACCCTAATGGCTCCTCCCGGAATTAATGCTTGATCCATAGAAGGGACTCCATCAACTACCGTCCAATCGTAGTCCTGCGCAAGTCCAGATGCAAATTCGCCTGTTGAAGTGGCATAATAATCAAACAAGTAGTTTTGGTACTTAAAGAAGATTTCGGGATCCTTCATCTTTTTATTAATAAGAACAGCTCCGTTAACGGGCAAAGTCCCTCTTCTCCCAACAAAGCCTTTCGGACCGCTGGGAACGGGTATCGCTTTAATCACAGCTTTAGTGTCATTTTTCAGCAGATCAGATAACGGCCACCCCGACATCCAATATGGACCTGCGATAATTCCCGCCTTGCCGGCAATGAATAAATCCGCCGCCTTCGTCTCGTTATACCATTCGCTTTCTTTTGAAACATAACCTTTTTGTATCCATCTTTTCAACAACTGCAATGCATCCCTGGCGCCGGGCTCGACTGACCCATACGTTAGATTACCGTCTTCCGCCCGATTCCATTGCTTGGGTATTGTACCAAATGCGCCAAAAACCCAGCTGGAGTCAGCCATCCATGTGCTTGGACCGTTTCTTAATCCGATCGTTAAGCCAAATGTATCATTCCTGCCGTTTCCGTCGGGGTCCTTATACGTGAACGCTTCCATCACACTTTCAAGCTCTTCTATCGTTCTTGGCACTGTCAGGTGCAACTTATCTAACCAATCCTGACGAATCCAGAGTATCGGATCTGTCGTATACTGATAGTCCAGAATTGGAATCGCATATTTTTTTCCGTTGCGCATAAAGAAGTCCCATACGGAAGGGTCCTCCTGCATGGCACTTTTCCAGACAGGCGAGGCGTAGTTGTCGAATAAATCACCGGTTTCCATGAATTGTCCCGAGTCGATTAATTCTTGTATCACATCTCGATCCCTTGTGGTAACAATATCGGGCATATTCCCTTTAGCCAGCTCTATTCGCAGTTTGTTGGCATAGGCCCCGTTGGAATCGGGAATCGTCCAAAGATACCGGATTCGGATACCCAATCGTTCTTCGACCCATTTGGTATGTACATTTTTCTCCAAATTCTCCCCATTTTTAAATTTCATATCGGGGTTTATCGAGCCAACCGTGTACATGGTTACCGGGGGGATATATTTTCCTAATTTCGCGTCATAATGCACCGTTTCTTGCGTAAGAGAGGAATTGTTGCCGGTGTTTTCTCCACTGTTTGTTTCCATGCACCCGGAACAAATGGTCAACACCGTTACGATCCATATTTTTACCCATATCTTTTCCATCTGGAGGCCTGCCTTCCGAACAGCTTCATACTAAAAGTATCTTATCACAAATTTTAAAGTCATATATGGTATAATTTCACTAAGAAAAACAATTGGGAAGTAAAGGATGGGGCCGTTGAGAGCGCGCGCAAATCTTTTCGTCAAAATAACCGGACTACTATTCGCGATCATATCAGTAACCCTATTGCTATATGGATTATCCTACCAAAAGGATGTTAATGTCATCACCGAACAAATCAAAACTTCAGATTTGAATCATTTAGACTTTTTCACCAAACAAATGGACAATAACATCAATCAGTTAGCCGGTTTGGTTTATACCTTACAACGCGATCCAACCATTCGCGAGTATGAGCATATCCAAGATCTCAGTCATCTTATTAACCCCAACAAAACCACACTGACCGTTCTGGAAAAGTTGGCTCTGCAAACCAGTTCAAGCACGTGGGAGAATCAGATTACAATTTACAATATTCAAAAACGCGAGGCTCTGTCTTCAGATGCTTCGGCTGTATTCGAAGAGTCTCTGCTTAAAAACCCTCTGCCTAAAGGCTGGAATTATGAGATGAAAAGTGATAATGGCGGATTTCACTTGCTGCTCGCAGATCCTGTCGACTTCGCGGAATCGCCTGAATTGTCGAATATGATCATTGAAATCCGTTTTCCAGTATCAAATTTGCAAAAAATGATCGGGGAATATCAATATTATGGCGATACTTTCCTGTACCATCCAAAACTCGGTCTCATAAAAAACCAGAATTTGGACGCAGATCTAACTGCCGGGATTATTAACAACCTGCAGAACATTCATGCCGAGCAGCAGCATTCAATCATAGTCTACCTTCAAGGCAAGCAATACTTGGTCAGCATGATTCGTTCGTCATCGTTAGGATGGTATATGATTCATTATTCACCGCTTGAACAAATTTTACAGCCAATTAGAAACAGCAGGTTTTCATTTATCACCGCCTCTTTCGTATTGCTTGCTCTAAGTACTTTGTTTTCTCTAATTTTGTTCCGTCAGGTACAGCGCCCAATTGGTATTCTACTAAGAGCGGTAAACAAGATGAAGGAAGGTTATTGGTCCACACGAATTCGGACGAAAACAAATAATGAATTCTCCATTTTGAATCAAGGGTTTAACGAAATGGCTCAGAAGGTGCAGGAACTGATCGAACGTGTCTATCTCGAACAACTACGTGCCAAGGATGCTTATCTGAAGCAATTGCAAGCGCAAATTAATCCGCATTTTCTCTATAACTGTCTTTTTTTCATGAAAAGCAAGGCAAGAGTGGGAGATACAGACTCCGTTGAAGCGATGGCACTTAACCTTGGCGAGTATTATCGCTACATAACACGAATGGATCATTCATTAACAACGCTCGGACAGGAAATAAAGTTAGTGGAAAACTATTTATCGATTCAAAATTTGCGTAAACAACGTATCGATTATTCCATAAGCATCATGGACGATTTGCTTACAGAACCCATTCCTAAATTGTTAATCCAGCCCATCGTTGAGAACAGCATTATCCATGGAATCGAAAAAAAACTAGGTGCCGGCCGGATCATGATCTATGGGGAAACCAAAGATAACATGCTGATTATTTCTGTCGAAGACAATGGAGCAGGAATGGATCCCCATCAAATGGATGAGCTCTATGCCATATTAGATTCGCCAATCCGTGAGGATGGCGGATGCGGGCTTTGGAACGTTCAACAGCGTTTGAAACACCAGTTTGGCGACTTGTCCGGTTTACTCATTGAACCTTCCAAGCTTGGAGGAGTCAGAGTCACACTTCGCATCCAGAAGAAAGGATTGAATCATGTTACAAATACTACTCGTTGACGATGAACCTTATGTTGTAGATGATTTATCTATCATAATTCCTTGGGCGGATTTGCAGTTTGAACAAGTCCACAGAGCCTACTCAGGACAAGAAGCGTTAGAAATCCTTAGGCGCAATCCTATTGATATCGTCATAACGGATATCAGCATGCCTGAAATGTCCGGCCTGCAGCTGATCGAGGAAATTCGCAGCGGGTGGAAGCATATCAAATGTGTGCTGCTTACCGGTTATGCAGAATTTGAATATGCCAAGAAAGCTATCCAGCACCAAGCAAGCGCTTATTTGCTTAAGCCAATCGGGGATGAGCAATTGATCGAGGTGCTTCAGCAGCTTCATCTTGAGATTCAACGTGAATGGGAGACATTATCTTCCTTCCAGAATACGATGCAGACGTTTCGAGAGCATCTTCCTTTGCTGCGAGACCGGCTTCTAAATGACCTTCTACAAGGACGACGGTTCACAGACGACCAACTCGCCATACAAATACAGAAGTATCAGCTCCCTCCACTGACTGATGAAAATGTCGCGCTTATGATCGTGCGGCTTGAAGATTATTTTCAGAGGCAGGACATGAATAGCATCCATCTGTTCGAGTATGCCATTGTCAATATTGCAAATGAATTGTATCATGAACAGTTCGACATCTGGTCATGTAAAGATGTACATGAGTATTTAGTCTTTCTGCTCAAGCCGAAATCTCCGGATGTCCACATCCATTCTATCACTCAAACCGCCTTTCAATTGCAGAAGAGCATTAATATATATCTGAAAGGCGCCGTTTCCATTGCGACAACGACCTGGGGGAAATTTCCACACGGGATGCGCGAGCTTTATCAATCTGCGGTCTCATTAATCAGGCGGAGAATCGGACAAGATACCGGGGTTGTCTTGACCGTTGATCAACAAACCGGTAACAGGGACATCCAAATTACGCAATCGCTATATGAACCTCCGACCTTCTTTCATTTGTTCGAAGCGAACCGCTGGGATGCCATTGAAGAAAAGCTTCACACTGTTTTTCGTGAAATAAAAGATAGCGGAACGCGGTCTCAGGAGCATATAGAAGAGACCCGACATTATCTGAAAACGGCATTTTATTTTATTGCCCATAAAAACAATAAGTTATTGGGGGATATCATCGGCTCCATAATGGATGAGACCAGAAGGTTCCACTCGCCCGATATGCTGAAGAATTGGGCTATGAATGCCGTAGGACAATTAAGAGCATATTTTGATCTGGAGCATCAGGATCAGCGTACTATTCTTATTAACGAAGTACATGACTTTGTAGATCAAAATATCGGTTATGTTTCTCTTCAGTCCATTGCAGACCATGTCCGCTTACATCCTGTCTATCTCTCAAAAATTTATAAATCCGAAACCGGAAAAAGCATCAGTGATTATTTGTTTCAAATTAAAATGGAAAAAGCAGTACATTTACTATCCAATAGCCAGCTTAAAATTTATGAGATTTCGTCCATGCTCGGTTACTCAACTGCACACTATTTTATAAAGCTGTTCAAAGAATTCAGTCAAATGACCCCCCAGGAGTTCAGGGACCGGTCAAACTGAGAGGATAATTGAAAATGCAAAGTACGGAGCATCGACATAACGCTCCGCATTTTTGTAATGTTTAATTAGGGGATGCCGTAATAGGAGATCTAGATCTACAAATCAAACCCGCTTTTGCAAATAACTTCTTTATACCAGTAAAAACTATTTTTTCGCGTGCGGGTTAATGTTTGAAAATCGACATGGATGAGTCCGAATCGTTTGCCGTATCCTTCCGCCCATTCAAAATTATCCAGCAATGACCAGGTGAGATAACCGATCAGATTCACGCCGCTCTCCAAACAACGATTCAGTTGGATCAAATGTTGCTTCAAATATTGAATTCGCCTCGTATCGTTTACGCACCCTTCCTCTACCTCATCGTTATAACAAGCTCCATTTTCTGTAATTAGAAGCGGGATATTCCCGTATCTTTGCGTAATATAGCACAGCACATTGTAAAATCCATCAGGACAAATAAACCAGTCAAAATCTGTTTTGGCATATCCGGTATCGATATCTTCATAGTCGAATAAACCTTCGTCCTGCTTATATCTGCCCACGTTGCCTGTATAATAATTAATACCTATAAAATCTATCGAATAGCGCATATCTTGCATATCGCCATCCTGTATCTCCAAGTTGACTCCCTTTGCCGCAAACCAATCGAGCATAAATTGCGGATACGTTCCTAATAAAACAGGGTCCATAAACCATTCCAGAAAGTAGGCAACGCCTCTTCGGCATGCATCCACGTCTTCCTTGCGGTTGGAATATGGCTCTAACCAGGTCACATTAGGGGCAAAACCTATTTGACCTTCGATTCCCAGTTCTCTGAAACGTTTCACGGTTCGGCCATGAGCGATCAGGAGATGATGCGAAATCGTAACGGCGAGCTGCAAGTCCCGATTCCCCGGCGCGTGAATACCCACATAGTTGGAGAGAAATGAAATGCACCATGGTTCGTTTAGAGTTATCCAATACTTGATTCTCCCTGCAAATTCACGGAAAATGATTTCCGAATAGGCAACAAACGCATCAATTGTATCTCTGTTCTCCCATCCGCCGCAATCCTGCAAGGTTTGCGGCAAATCCCAATGATATAACGTACAAACAGGCTCGATTCCAGCTGCTAAAAGTTCATCAACCAAATTTGAATAATATTCGAGACCTTTCAAATTGAGCTCTCCGGTGCCATCAGGAAATATCCTGGGCCACGCAATAGAGAACCGGTACATCGTGATTCCCAAGTCTTTCATAAGTCCGATATCTTCTTTGTAACGATTGTAGCTATCGCATGCGACATCGCCATTATCGCCATTCTTCACTTTTCCTGGCGTATGCGAAAATGTGTCCCATATTGAAGCCCCTCGCCCGTCATCCTTCCAGGCTCCTTCTATTTGATAAGCAGCAGTCGCCGCTCCCCAATGAAAATCTTCCGGGAATCGTATTTGTGCCATTGATCTTTCCCCTCTCTGTGTATCCATCATGATTATCAAGATTTAACCGCACCCGTCATGGCGCCTTCAATAATGTACCGTTGCAAGAAAATATACAGGATGATCATTGGACTTGCCACAATGACAAGCGCCGCAGCCAATAACGTCCATTGGTTGCTGAATTGGCCGTAGAACTTGAATAAGCCCAGTACAATTGGAAATAGCTTCTTATCGGAAAGATATATGGTCGCCCCTATCACGTTGTTCCAGACCCCTATTGCCTGCAAAATCGCGCTTGTCGCCAATACGGGTTTTATTAGAGGCATAATTATCGTCATCACATATCTGGAATAGCTGCAGCCATCGATGCTGGCCGCTTCATCCAACTCTCTTGGGACCGCCTTTATGTAACCCGTCATAAGCATAAATCCAAGACCGATCCCTGTGTTCACCAACATATACCCGATTCTGGTATTATACAAACCTAGCCAATGGATCAAATTCCACTGCGGAATCATATTGTTCGGCAAAAAAATCGCGATCATAAAAAATACGTACACAAAGCTGCTCCATTTGATATAACTGCGGGATACGGGAAAAGCAGCCAGAGCGGAAATCAGCACTGACGCCCCGACAGAAACCCCTGTGTAAAATATACTGTTCCAAATGTACGTGCTAAAATTCCCCTGTTTCCATGCATTCACATAGTTTTCAGGTTGGAAATCCTTGACGATGCCTACCGGATCCACAATAAATTCAACGTCCGGCTTAAAGGAAACATTAAACAGATATAAAAGGGGATACAGGTAAAGTATCACCATGATCAGCATGATGAGATAGCCGAGAGGTCTGGGCACCAAATGCATCTTCATTACAACTGCACCTCTCTTCGCCGTAAATAATATTGAGCAATTACTGCTATGACCAGGACAATGCCGAATTGAATAACAGCAACCGCTGAAGCAAATCCTTGTCGAAGTCCTAAAGCACCCGGCGTACCTCCGAATGCGGCACGATAGATTTCATAACCAAGTACACTTGTGTTGAAATTGCCTTGCGTCAAAACAAAAACTACGTCATAGGTTTGCAGTGATCCAATAATGGCCAAAAGCAAATTGACTGTGGCCGTCGAAGCCAGCATTGGCCAAGTGATATGAACAAACGATTGCCATGCTCTGGCGCCATCAATATGACCTGCTTCATATAGATCACCCGGGATTGCCTGCAAGCCGGCAAGAAAGATGACCACCGTATACCCCATCGAGCCCCAAATTTGTATAAAGATAACGATGTAGAACGCCACATCATAGGAGCCCAAAAAAGTTGAAGAGCCGCCGAAGATCCCCAACAACTTCTGAACCGGGCCATCCATCGGATTAAACATGAGCGTCCAAATCAATCCGAAGACGGTTACGCCCAACACGACCGGCATAAAAATCAGCGATCTGTAAAACAAATGGCCTTTCAATTTCGAATTCATAATGATAGCGAGAAGAAGTCCGATAGCTGTCTGCACGATCGTGACAGCAAAAGAAAAAATAACAGTTCTCTTGGCCGAAGCCAAATATGCCGCTGTTCGGCCTGAATGAAAAAATTCTTTATAATTATCGAGACCGATAAAGTGCCACTTCACGCCTGCAACACCCGAAATATCGGTAAATGAATATATAATGCTAACCATTGAGGGTCCAAAAGAAAATGCAATGTAAATGATTAAGGCCGGCAACAGGAATCCGTAAGGAGCCCATCTATGCCACTTTTTACCGAATGGATACATCTCCAGCACTCCTGTCTATAAAAAATGGAGGTAGGCGCAAAAGCAGGACTACCCCCAAGTCTTTGTCTTCAATTATTTAGCGTTTTTCATTTCGACTTCCCATTCTTTTTGCATCTTCTGCATAATTTCTTCAGGTGTTTCCTTGCCAGCCGGCTTCAGAAACTGAACGGGTGTCGGACTGCCCGTGTAATCGCCGGCTCCTTGCGGCGCCTGCCAAATAACATCCATGGCCAGTTTCAGACCGCTAGCAAGCGGAGCAACTTCCTGCATAAACGGATTCGTGAATTTGACATTTGGCTGAGTAGGCAAGAAACCAACTGTATTAATAAATTCGTTATAGATATCCGGTTGAGAGATAAATTCGAGATATTTTAATGCGGCTTCTTTATTGGCCGATTTTGCGGCGACTAATAGAGACATGTCGTATTTACCGAAGAAATTTTTATTATTCTCCGCTTTATCGCTGGCCGGCATCGGGAAATATCCATATTTCAGATTCGGATTCGCTTTCTCAATGGCACCCGAATTCCAGATCCCATCAGGCATCATAGCCGCTTTACCGGTTGCGAACCGTCCGACGACTGAAGCATAATCGATCCCCATAAAGTCCTTCTCGGTATACTCCAACATTTGTTGATACTTGGTAAAGATCTCCTTGAATACCGGATCGGTAAACTTAGCTTCTCCAGACCATAACTTCTTGTCCAATTGTTCGACATCAGGCTCAATAGCCTGAATGAATCCGTTAGCCACCATTCCGAGTGGCCACACATCTTTACCGGCAAGGGTAAAAGGTGCGACTCCGCTGTCCTTCAGCTTCTTAGAGACGTCCATCATCTCGGACCAAGTCGTCGGTACCTTCAAACCGTTTTTCTCAAACAATTCCTTGTTGTAAAATACGCCTGTGTAAGTAACGGTCCCGATATCAATGCCCCATACTTTATCCTTATAAGTGGTTGCATTCTTTATCGCTTCCGGGAAGTAATTATTCAAATAAGGTTTCCCCGTCAAATCCTCAATCAAACCGGCATCGATGTATTGCTGCAGCGGAGGAACTGCTGCGCCTTTATGCCAATCTTTTTTCGGGTTGATCGCGAAACTCGTAATAATATCCGCATCATTGGCATTTAAGCGGGTTTGCAGTAATGTCTGATAGGCAGCGTCCGGTTTGGATGTATCTAAAGTGATCGTAATATTCGGATATTTCGCATGAAACTTTTCGTTGACTTTCGTCAAAGCCGCAATATTCGTCGGCTGTTCCCATGTGGCCAGTTTCAACGTGATCGGTTTTTCTGCTTTTGCTGTTTGCGCAGGGGTGGAGCTTTGATTCGATTTACTGTCAGTTGTTGTCGTATTACCGCCGCAAGCTGTGAAAACAAGTGCGATAGAACAGGTAGTCAATACTGTTAATCCTTTTTTGCCAAGCAGACGCATGGAAAGTCCCCCTAAATAAATGTGTAGTAAGTAACCGGTACCGTTGTTACACCTTTATTATAGATTTGAAAGAACAGGCCTTAAATAACAAATCGACAGCATCGATAACAAAAAAACAACATCTGGTTATTCACAGATAAATGAATAAAAAACGGAGAGAGTCTCCGGATTCGCAATGAACATTGCGCAACCTTCCGACTCTCTCGCGTTTCCTTCGAAATTAAGGGGCAATCGCGCCATCATTGACTAAGAAAATGTCGTCGATAAATACGCTTAAGTTTCCGGCATTACCCCCGGCAATATGGCCAAGCTCGAAGCTCACCCGTCCTTTGTCCGTAGTATCCTTGTCATCAACAAAGGTAAACGTATAGGTCTGATCGGCCGTGCCCAAATCAATAATTTTACTGCCATAGCCATGCCATTCGTAGTTGTGTGCGGCATCAATCCAACCGATACTAATGTTCATCTTGCGCGGTATTGTCGAACGCGCCTTGAATGAGAGCGTGTATTGGTTGCCATTCTTGTAACCGATTCCCTCGTAGTAAACTTGGCGATGCCATGATTCTGTTCCAACTGTACCGACATCTGCCCTAAGCGCCCCGTTGTCATTTGAGATGGCAAGCTGACCGGTATCTTGCGAGAATATTGTCCAACCCGTTATACCGGAAGAGAAATCGCCATTCGGAAACAAATTCGCTTTTTGAGACATAATCTGCACCAGGGAAACATTGTCCAGATATACGGAATGAGAGACAGAAATATCGCCGAGCTTGCCTAAACTGAACTGAAACACAGCATCCGGATCATCGGCTGTCATTGAGAATACTTTCTCGAAATGCTGTTTATAGGTGGCCAGACTAACGGTTTGTTCCATATAATTCGTATACGGCGCTCCGTTAAGCTGCGCCACTCCCTTCATATTCCGCGGAACTGAGGCTGAAGCGTCGAAACTCAAGCGGTATGTTTTTCCTTTCATAAGCGCCTTGTTAACGGCTTGTTTGACCTGGACATCCCAATCGTTCGCGCCCGGTCCTCCAATGTTCACGCTTAATTCGCCTTTGGCCGCGGACATTGTGGAGGCTTGCACGCCCGGGTCTACGGAGTTTTTCAGCAGTGTCCATCCGTTTGTATCCTTACTGCTGAAGTCCCCGTTTTGGATCATTTCCCGGGAGAGGTCGATCCATACGGTGTCATAATCCTGCCCGCTCAAACGCAAGTAATAGGTTCCCGCTTGCAGATCAAACGGTTCGAGATAAATCGTTTTATACGATTGCCCGTCTTCAGTGTTGCCAACGGCAACCGAGGCCGTTTTCACTGCATGCAAGGATTCGTCCAGAACCGTAAAATTCAATACGGAGTCGTCTTCGACGCTTGAGACCCTTACCGAAGGAACGTAACGTCCCGGCTGTACGATGCTGATTTTGTAATCGGCGTAATTGCCTGGGGACATCCCTGTAACTTCTTTGCCGCCCTCCCCGCTTGCAACCAACGTTGTCCCTTGCATTTCCCAATATTGGTCTGCCGGAATATGAGCATAATCATTCACTGTTGGAGGATTGTTACGTTTTATCAAACGCACATTATCCAATACGAATGTCCCCTTGTCGCCGCCTAACAGAAACTTCAAGGTAGAATCATCGTTCGTTTCATTGACCGTAAAATGTTTGGTATAAGTAGTCATGGCATTAGTCAGATTCACGGTCGACCCACCCGTGATGGTTACACCGCTGCTCACTCCCGTTTCGAGGCCGATCCCAATCGAACGGTTGTGCTCTGCCTTAGCATCAAACGTTAACGTATACGCAGCTCCTTTGGACAGCACAAGTCCCGATTGCGACAGATAAACACTCTCCGTAACGGTACCGCCATTTGATGCGGTTACATTCAGCTTACGATCCATCATGTAAGTGGACTGCACAAGGTCGTTGCTTACCGAAGCCGACGCAACTGCCCCGGCATCTTTTGTAAGATTCCAGAATGCCATTCTATCGCTGCCCTGATCGAATCCGCCGTTAAATATCAGATTGCCGTCGCTAAGAGGCTTCCGTTCCTCTTGCGGTTCCGGAATCCACGGAATCTCAACCACCTTTACGTTTGTAAAATAAGCACTCGCTGTAGATGTCTTACCGAGATTGAACTCAAATCGGGCGTTATTATCGGACTTACTCTTCATATTGAAGGAGTAACGGTAGGTTTCCCATTGATCGGTGAGTTGTTTGGTAACCTCTCCCGAATAAGCCGTCCAGCTTCCCTGATATTGCGTCAGCTTGGACATGATCGAACGAGGCGCTTCTGCCTTGGCGTCAAACGTCACCTCATAGGCTTTCCCTTTTTCCAACATGAGGGGCATTTGCGTAAGTTGAATCGAATACAGCTGGTCGCCTGCATTCGTGACTTCGACTTTTGCCGCTTTTCCCTTTACAGGATCTTGGACGATACTGACATTTCCATCTCCATTGACGTTCTTAAGGAACTGCCACATAAGCGGAACGCCGCTGTTGTCGGTGCCCCCATCGAATTTATGGTTCCAAATTTGATTTCCGTCCGGCATCGGAGCACGCTGAGGTGTACTGTTACCGGAGGACTCAGGACGCTTGCCGGTCACGTCGGGCCATTTGTCCAAATCATTGTATTTATAAACGCGGACGTAATCGACATACATTTTATCAGAATTAAAATCGCCCTTCGGATTTCCCGGCATATCGCCGCCGACGGCCAGATTCAAAATCATATAAAAAGGCCGGTCAAATGGCGCAGGATACGTATAATATTCCGCTTGCCCGTCACCCCTTGAACCCCAATCACTAGTTTCATGGAACTTATGTCCATCCACAAACCAACTGATTTTCCCGGGCAGCCATTCCACCGAAAACACATGATAATCGTCGGCAAACGTCTGTCCTTGAGGCAGTAAATAATGATTATATTGCTGCTCGTGAGGATTACCGTAGTGAATGGTGCCTTGGACCCTCCTCGGGTACACATCCGCATTAGCGGGATCGGTCTCAACCGGCCCTGTAAGCTCCATGATGTCTATTTCGCCGGAGCCTGGCCATGGTCCATATTGGTTGTGTTCATCCGTAGGCATCATCCAGATGGCTGGCCACATGCCTTGCTGAACAGGCAGTTTGGCACGCACTTCGAACTTTCCATACGTCCAATCGCCTTTCTTTTGAGATGTCAGCTTGCCCGACGTATAGTTGCGGCCCGAGTGAGATTCTTTTTTTGCCTCTAGAACAAGTACATTTTTGTCGCCGTCTTTCGCTAGGCTTACGTTGTTAGGACTGTAATATTCCAACTCATTATTGTAAACTGTGCCTGTGTCCTGAACATTCCATTTGCCCGCATCGACCGTACTGCCGTTAAACTCGTCGTTCCAAACTAATTGCCATGGGTCGTCTTGCGAAGAATTGCTGGATGAGCTGGACGAGCCAGATGGCGAACCAGGCACCACTCCAGGTTTTTCGGGCAATTTAAGATCATCGCCCTTGCTCACCGGTTGACCGTTAACCGTAACGCCGTCAGCACCTACTTTCAGATGGCCAATCGTGCCTTTGTTCACGATCTTGGAGCCATACGCCGCTTCCCCGATTCGCACTTCCTTCACCGTAGAACCTGAAGACAATTCCACAATAGATGGATGATTGACCTCGACGACGTTAGCCGAAGAGCTGTCGTTTAAAGCTACCCTTACAAGATTATTCTTCTTGCTCAGTACCACTCGAGACAGCAGTGACTTATTAAAAATGACGGAATGTGCTCCGCCCCCCTTAATAAGGGTGTCGCCAGCAACCATAATGTTGCCGAACGTAACCTCCCCTTCACCTACGCCTTCCGCAACATAAAGATTTCCGTCAATTTTCACATCTTGCAGCTTCGTTCCAGGCCTATTAACGATCACATTTCCATTAATTTCGCTCGTCTTGATATCGCCAAAATCCGGGCTCATCCAACCAATTATGCGATTGAGCAATTCTACAGTCTCAGCACGTGTAATGGCGCGTTTTGGCTGCAAACTTTGCCCGTCGCCCCCTGTTAAATATCCCGCCGAGATTAAACTGGCCATTGCTGATTGGGCATAATCGTCGATTTCTGCAGCATCGTGGAACCGCGATATCGAATCATGGGTATCGCTGCTGATTTGAAAAGCCCGAGTTAGCAAAAGTACGGCATCCTGTCGCAGAATCCGCTCATTCGGAAGAAACCTCCCATCCGGATACCCTTCAATTAGTCCTGCCTGTGTGGCTTTGGATACGGAATCCATATACCAATCAGAAGGTTTTACATCCGTAAACGATGACGGCCCATTCCCCTCATACCGGAACACACGGTTAAGGAATGTGACAAATTCAGCGCGTGTTACAGGCTCATCCGGATGAAACGCTTGATCGTCGTAACCGGTTACAATACCTGCATGGGCAAATTTAGCAACAGCAGAATTTGCCCAATGGCCATTCATATCCACGAAATTAATAGCCGCAGACGATGGCTTTGCTTCTACAGAAGTTGCCAAAACCGCTGTCGGCGAGAAGAAAGGGACAATAAGACTAATGCTTAAAAGTGTAGAACATACTTTCCTGTACACGTTGACTCCTCCTAATAACAAAAGTTGGTAAAGCTGGCTGCTGCGGGCTGTTTCCATTATAGGCTTGCCCCTTGCTGCCAGAAATACCAAATCATTAATCTGAATAACAATTATTCAATGTGGAGTCGTAACTTGTTGCCTATCAACCCAAGTCCTACTTCAAACTTTTTTGGTACTTTTGTTTGAAAGGCCTTGTAATCATTGTAGAACTTCATCGAGAGAAACAGCTGAATTTGGCTGATTTGACCCTTATTTGCACCCACAACAAGCGCTCTTTTCATTTTTCATCAGCCTTCCCTTCCGCTATGTAATCAATCACTAACTTGTATCCACAATATAATAGCTGGTTAATAATTAGATAATCACTAAACTTCTAATGAATTAGGTTATCATCTTGGTATTAATATTAAGAAATTGGTATCGCTTACATTTGAGGACCCTGATAACATTGAGACGTAACAAAACACTATAATGCAGGAGGTAGGTTTATGAAGAAGAAGAAATGGATGCTTGCACTTATCGGAGTGATTTTATCGCTTAGTCTGGTAACGTCCGCATCAGCAGCGTGGGTGTTCTGGGAGCCGCTCACTTATCACAATCCAAGCACCTGGGAAAAAGCAAATAATTACTCCAACGGTTCCATGTTTAATTGTACATGGAGAGCAAATAATGCCAATTTCACCAGCAGCGGACAATTGGAACTAAAGATTACCAGTCCATCTTACAACAAATTCGATTGTGGCGAATACCGTTCCACGAACAAATACGGCTATGGTAAATATGAGGTCAACATGAAGCCTGCCAAGAATGTGGGTATTGTCTCCTCATTCTTCACTTATACCGGTCCGAGCGATGGTACCCAGTGGGATGAGATCGACATCGAATTCCTTGGCAAGGATACAACGAAAGTGCAGTTTAATTACTTCACGAATGGTGTGGGCGGCCATGAGAAGGTCGTTGACCTCGGCTTCGATGCTTCTCAAGGATTTCATACGTACGCGTTCGATTGGCAGGCAGGCTCTATTAAATGGTATGTGGATGGCGTTTTGAAGCATACAGCCACCTCCAACATTCCAAAGACACCGGGCAAAATCATGATGAATATATGGAATGGCACGGGAGTGGATTCCTGGCTTGGGAGTTATGACGGTAAAAATCCTCTATCTGCTTACTACGATTGGGTAAAGTATACGAGCAATTAATAATAACTTGACACTGAAAAAGTCATCTATCATGCCAGCTTTTTGTAAGCGTTTGCGAGTATCCGCCGGACTTTCATCATATAGATGGCCCATGCCGGGCGTACAACATAATGGCTGCCGATGAAATCATTCATCGGCAGCCATTCGCATACTGGGCGATAGAAACATTTTTCAAATGGATGAACAAAGACCAAATGGACAGAGCTACCTTTAAGGGGAGATCAACTCTTTGATTTTAATGTTTTATGCAACGCTAGTGCAAAAAACAAATAATAATAACCTTATACGCATAGCAGCCCTCGCAACGAAGCATGATGCCTTGGCGCTCCGTCTCGAATAGCAATTGATTGACTCCTCCGGGTTGGATAGCTGCCGCATCTATCGTTACGTTCTCCATCGCTATCCCTCCTCGCTATTTCCTCAAGCTTTCCCGATATTCGATCGGAGTCACACCGGTTGACTTCTTGAAAAAACGGGTAAAAGAATGGTGAGTTTCGTACCCCAGACGTGCGCCCACTTCCGCAATCTTCAGCTCGTCTTGTTTGAGCAGCTCTTTGGCTTTTTCCATTCGAACTTCATCCATATACTCGGATAAATTGACGCCGCATTCCTGTTTAAACAGCCGTGACAAATAAGAAGGGTTGAAATGAATCACGCCGGCCAAGCGTACGAGCGACAGGTCTTCGCCGATATGCTCCTCAATATAGGAGCGGACCTTCTCAATCGTTGCGGCCGCCCTGTTTTTTTCTCCGCTCAATCTGAGATCGAATAAAGTCTCCGCGGTCTCTTTCAAATACTCGAAGCTGTCTTGCCAGGAAGTATGCATGTCTCTCTGCATCAGACCGTTTGTTCCGACCTTGTCATGCAGCTCCCACCGGTTGATGTAGGAAAATAGCAAGAGCGCTATCGTATAATAGAGCTCCAAGAGAATGGGGCCCACGTTTCGCTGATCGCCGAATGCCGACTCGGTCAGCATCTCCAACACCGCGAGAAATCCTTCTTTTCTTCCGCCCTCCAGATGGACGGCCAATGCCTCCGCCTTTTCTCTCAGCGATCGTGAAAGGGCTGCGGTCTCGATCATTTCCACATTGATCGTTTGCACCATCTGAGCGCCGTCCCCCGCCCGCATATGCTGCTGGCTTCTGATCCGGTCGTAGACGGCGGAAAGCTGATTCCAGTCGCAGGGGTCGGCACAAAGCGTTACGGCAAAAGTCAGCCCCAATGAA
The DNA here is from genome assembly GCF_014534655.1 of Paenibacillus sedimenti. Classification (GTDB taxonomy): domain Bacteria; phylum Bacillota; class Bacilli; order Paenibacillales; family NBRC-103111; genus Paenibacillus_E; species Paenibacillus_E sedimenti. The sequence goes on along the minus strand of NZ_JACVVD010000020.1, from coordinate 1,831 downwards.
TCTTTGGAAGCCTGCTGCATGAGCTCGAATTGGCCCTCCAGAAAAGTTACCGTATGGGGATAGGCGCCGCCTGCATCCATCCCATCGCCCGGCTTCTGCTGGATAAGCCAGACAAGGTCGCCGTAACGGTCAATGACTCCCAAACTTGAGGTGCGTTCCGCTAGGAAAGACTCCGCCAAAAATTTTACGGCAAGCGCTGCCTCCTGGCTTTCGGCAAATGAAGGGTGCAGACCATTCCCGTTTGTACGCTGCAGGTCGCCAAGAGCGACAAGCACAGGCAAGGAAGGATCGAGCGCAATGCCCAATTGGCGGAAATCGACCTCCAACTGTCCCACGGCTCTCGTCCCCAGCAGCAAATACCGGAAATAGTTGCCTTGGGCGAGCGTTTCGAGCGCTGTCAGCTTTTCTTTGGACTGCTGGATGAGATGCTGAAACTTCAGACTGTTTTCCAATTCAGCGATGGCATCGGTTATCGCCTTGATGATTTTGTCGTATCCTTCGCTCTTTAAGAGATAACTGACTCCCGGATGCTGAATCGCCTGATACACATAGTCAAAGTCGTTATATCCGGTCAAAAAAACGATTTTGCAATGCCGCCATCGACTCCGGATGTTGTTCATCAGCTCGATGCCGTCCATCTCGGGCATGCGGATATCGGTCAACACGATGTCCACTCTCGTTCGATTCATCCAATCGAGCGCTTCCGCTCCGGAATACGCTTTATATAGATCAAGACCCAATTTCAATTGGCTGAATACTTCAAACAGTCCGTCCGTAATCACTTCTTCATCGTCGACGATCAGCATTCTATACAAGCTCTCCACCCCTATTCCTGGGAAAACGGATGATCACCTGGAGACCGCCAAGATCGCCTCGGGAAACGTACAACCCATATGGATCTCCGAAGGTGATCTTCAGGCGGCGGTGAATATTGACCATCCCGGTCGTTTCCATTTGCTCATCGTTGGTCGCGAGCGATTCCTCGATATACTGCAAGGTCTCATCCGTCAGACGATTGCCGTTATCTTCAACAATAATCTGGACTTCGGTTTCATTCCAATCGAACCGGATGACGATCCATCCATTGTACGCCATTTGCTCCAGACTGTGTTCGAAAGCGTTTTCGATTATCGGCTGTACGATGAGGCGCGGAACTTGCAGCTTTTCCAAATCATATGGAAGGTCTTCAAACTGTACGGCAACCCTTCTGGAAAATCGAAGCTTTTGGATCTCGGTATACAGTCTGGCATGTTGAATTTCCTGTTTCAGAGAAACCTCGTCGGAGGCATTCCGGGTCACAAATTGGAAGTACTCCCCAAGCTGGGTTGTAAATAATTCGACCCGTTCCAGGTCCCCCGTCTTCGCCATCGTGTTTAGAATAAAGAAGCTGTTAAACAGAAAATGCGGATTAATTTGCGACTGAAGCTGCTTCAGTTCGGCCCGCTGGGCCATAATTTTCTGTTTATAGACTTGATCGATCAAAGAGCGGAGATTCGCGACCATTTGGTTAAACCGGACGAACAAATAGCCGAACTCATACTTGGACTCGTTGGCGATGACGAAATCCAGGTCTCCGTTTTCCATGCGCCGAAAACTCTTCACTAGCGTGATCAACGGTTTGTGAATAAATTTGTACGTGGAAAGCGCATAAACGCCGATAATGACAACGGCAGCGAAGAGAAACAACCAAGCCCATACATAAAACTTGTCCAACGGCTTCTTGATGATTTGCTCGGGAATAAACCGATACAGGGCCATATCCAGGTAGTCGGAACGTGAATAAGCGGTATAATAGCGGCTTCCCGAAATCGAATAAGTTCCCGTTTGAGAA
>NZ_JACVVD010000002.1 GCF_014534655.1 Paenibacillus sedimenti | reverse complement strand
GGTTGTTCCGCCATCTGTAGATTGTTGCACCTTAACTGCTGTTGCTCCCGTTGGCGTTGCAAAGCTAAATGCTGCCGTTGTATCCGTTTTGCTTGTGTTTGCCAAGTCAGAGATCGGCGTTAAAATAATAGAATCAATAACCTCTACCGGAATATTTACGTTAACACTCTCTCCATAAATATCTTTTACTGTAACGTTTACTTCCACATGACCTACTGCAATTGGTGATACAGTAATTGCTCCAGAATTGAATTCAATATTAACTTTCCCAGCAATGTTGTAAGTAGCACTAGTCACACTAAGTGTATTTCCATCCAGATCTGTTGCCAAATCAGAAACATTAATAGTTTTCGATCCCATACCGATTTTTAATTCGAGATTGCTCAGAGTTTTAGCTTGCGGAGCATGATTAGCTGCTGGAATATCTACTTCAGTAAGCGGACTTTCAGCTACGGCATTTCCTTCTCTTCGTTCAAAGACTAAATAAATTTTTTGATGTGCTGTATTAAAGCCGCCGACAATTTTATAATGATTTATATCTATCATTTGTTGGTCAGGAATGTATCTCTTATTCTCATCATAGAAAATAACTGAAACACCATTCGGAACATCCAGGAATAACTCATCAACCCCTGTAGAACGATTAACAATCTCAAGATTGTCAGATACCGGATCAGGTGCATTTGGAACTGTTTTTAATATAGATTGAGCTACTCGAATGCTTTCTGACTTTCCAGATTCGGTAATTGTTACGTAGACATTGTCAATTGAAGAACCAAAACCATCTGCAATATTAACTACTGTAGGTGTATTGTAATCAATAGACAGCTCTGTTATCGTTTTTGAACCAATCACCATACCATCAACTGCTGCATCATATACTTTCACAGTGGCTCCCTGAGGGACTGTAAAGATTTTTCCGTCAGTAGCAAACGGATTATTTGAAATTACTACATAATCGGTTCCATCTTTGTAGTTAAAAGTTGAAATCAAACTAGCTTTTATCTCAGCACTTTGAACTACAGTCCCACCTGGTTCATTATCTGATCCACTGTCACTTGATCCCCCACTGCTGCTAGATCCACCACCGCCGCCTCCAGTAGTAGGCGTATTAACATTCGTGCTATCTTTCTGTGAACCATCAAGCGTGTCCGGCTTCTTGTCGAAAGTTGTGCCTTTCGCGCCATCGTTAACTGTCGCCTTCTCGACTTTACCGTCTCCGAGTACCTTCGCGATTGCATCCAGAACAAGCGTCACGATTTTAGCATCTTTGCTCAAATTAATGGATGAATCTCCGGCATTGTTGCCTACATTGAATTTATTGATAGACCCGCTCGGCACTTCAACAAAGATTGATTTTGCTGCAACATCTACGTTTTCAAAATCCCCGACCAATGTAACTTTGGAGTCCTTTGGAAGCTCAGCACCCAAATCTACGTCTTTAAAGCCGTTACCCGTAACGCCCGACTCCTCAATTTTCGTACTGGATTGTACAGTCACATGCTGAACAGTTGTTGAACCTTCAGCAACGATACGAACACTGCCGTCCTTTTTATTAACGATAACAGTGACTAGCACCGTATTCTTAAAGTGAACGGAGTTTTCGCCCCCGCCTTTTACGGTTGTCGAACCTTTAACGGTAACACCTTCCAAGAACGCATCGCCGCTGCCGATTCCTTCAGCTAACACCAAGTTTCCTGTGATAGTTACATTTCTCAAAGTAACGCCTGGTGCTGTGATGACAACGTCGCCTTCGATCGTCTGTTTTCCGCTTTCTGGACCATATGTACCTGCTTTATCGTAAACAGTCGCTCTTGCTGCAAGCGCTCGGTCAATAGTTACGATAGCTTCAGCACGGGTAATGGAGGCCTCAGGACGATAAGAGCTGTCCTCATAGCCATTGATAATGCCCTTCTCAGAAAGTGCTGCAATGGCATGCTTACTCCAAAGCGCAATTTTCCGGGAATCAGCAAATTTGCCAAGTACCTTTTCTGCATCCGATGTATTCAAATTGAGAAGCTTCGCGATAATACTAGCTGCTTCCTGACGACTAATCTCATTCCCGGAACGAATGGTTCCGTCATCATAACCGCTGATGTATCCAGCCTTAACTGCTTTACCAATTTCAGCGTATTCCCAACCGGATTTATTAACATCTTTAAAAGTAACTTCAGCTGTAGCTGTAAGCCCAAACGCCCTATTGATAAACGCCATAAATTCCGCACGAGTTACGGTATTATTAGGTTTTACGGATCCGTCTGCGTAGCCTTGAATCCAACTTTTACCTTGCCATTCGTTCAACTGCTTAGCAGCCCAGTGTCCGTTGATATCCGATGGAGCAGATGCCGCGGCTGTTCCCAACATGGAAACCATCATTGCGGAGCTTACTAATACTGGAAGCATTTTTTTCATCATTTTGTTTCTAGATTGATTCATTTAGTCCTCCTAGACTCTTGTCATTGGTAGTTGATTCTTGAAGAATTATGATATATACGACAAAATTCTCTATAATATTACAAAAAAAATATAAATTTCTCATAAAGATCGGACTAAAATCGCATAAAGTTCGATGTTTATGGATTATTTTGTATTTTTGTGCAATTAATTCCCTTCACGGCACAGATGGAATAGTTCTATAGTATTACTTTGAGTTCGTCCCGCTCCGCAAACAAAAAAAGCCGTGGACAACGTCCATAGCTTTAAATCGATCGATTTATTTATCTATTCAAAAGACTTCCTACATAACGCAGCAGCTCATTCGCGCATACCGGGCAGTACCCGTGCTCGTCAATCAATTGCCTTGTCACATCATTAATTTTCTTCAGCTGCCTTTCATCCGGTGTTTTCGTTGAAGTGGTGATCTTCACGATATCCTTCAGATCGGCGAACAGCTTCTTCTCAATCGCTTCCCGCAGACGCTCGTGGCTGCTGTAATCGAACTTCCGCCCTTTGCGTGAATAGGAGGAGATGCGGATCAATATTTCTTCGCGGAACGCTTTTTTCGCATTCTCGGAAATGCCGATTTGCTCTTCGATAGAGCGCATCAGCCGCTCATCCGGATCCATTTCCTCGCCGGTCAACGGATCTTTGATTTTGCCCCAGTTGCAGTAGGCCTCGATGTTATCCAAATAATTGTCGAACAAAGTTTTGGCCGACTCCTCGAAGGAGTATACGAACGCTTTTTGCACTTCTTTCTTCGCGATATCATCGTATTCCTTGCGGGCAACGGAGATGAAATTGAGGTAGCGCTCCCGCTCATCCTTCGTAATCGATGGATGCTGATCTAGCCCGTCTTTTAGGGCACGTAGTACATCTAGCGCGTTAATGCACTGAAGATCTTGGCGGATGAGAGCGCTGGAAATCCGGTTAATGACATACCGGGGGTCGATGCCGCTCATGCCTTCCTCGATAAATTCATTTTGCATTTCCTTCAGATCGGCTTCTTTGTAGCCTTCGACCACTTCGCCGTCGTACATGCGCATCTTTTTGACCAGATCCATGCCCTGTTTCTTCGTTTCCTTCAAGCGGGTAAGTATAGAGAAGATGGCGGCTACCCGCAAAGAATGCGGTGCAATATGAATGTGCGACATGTCGCTTTGTCCAATCAGCTTGTAGTAAATCTTCTCTTCATCGGACACGCGCAGGTTATACGGGATCGGCATGACGATCATCCGCGACTGCAGGGCCTCGTTCTTTTTGTTGGCGATAAACGATTTGTACTCGGTTTCGTTCGTATGCGCAATGATTAACTCATCCGCACTAATTAACGCGAACCTCCCAGCTTTAAAGTTGCCTTCTTGCGTCAATGAAAGCAGGTTCCATAGGAATTTCTCATCGCATTTGAGCATCTCCTGGAACTCCATGATACCGCGGTTCGCTTTATTCAGTTCCCCATCGAAACGGTAGGCGCGCGGATCGGACTCCGAACCGAACTCCGTAATCGTGGAGAAATCTATACTTCCCGTCAGATCGGCGATATCCTGTGATTTCGGATCAGACGGGCTGAAAGTACCGATACCGACACGCCCTTCTTCCGAGATGAGAACACGCTCGACAAGCACGTCTTCGATGCAGCCGTTGTACTCGGTTTTGAGACGCATTTGACAGGATGGGCATAATGTTCCTTCGATCCGGACACCGAGTTCCCTCTCCACTTCAGAACGCAATTCTTGAGGGATAAGATGAAGCGGATCCTCGTGCATCGGACACCCTTTGATGGCATAAACTGCACCTAAATCAGTTTTAGAAAATTGTTCCAGACCGCGTTTCAGCATAGTCACAATTGTAGATTTACCACCGCTGACAGGACCCATCAGCAGCAATATGCGCTTGCGAACATCCAATCGACGGGCCGCAGAGTGAAAATATTCCTCCACTAACTTCTCAATGGCTCGATCAAGACCGAATATTTCCGAGTTGAAAAATTTGTAGGACTTATGGCCGCTTTGATCATTAATGCCTTGGGAAGCGATCATCTCATATACTCTGGAGTGCGCGGTTTTCGCGAGGCCAGGTGTTTTGCGAACCAAGTCTATGTACTCCGCGAACGTACCGGTCCAGGCCAGCAATTCCTTCTCCGTACGATGCTCCGTAATCCTTTTGAATATGTCCATGGGTACCTCCTTTCACTGCCGCCTTTATGAATCAGGTCAGCACGTGATGGTGAATTGTGTATTACAATCCTATGCGCCCATGGAGGATAAGTTTCCCGAAATTTTTAAGAGAAACAGTTTTCACGCTTTCATGAATTTTTCAAAACCGTACCGCAATAAAGCTTGCAAATCCAACCAACATTCGTTTCTTTGGAATGAAGGACAACCGCGATGAGATGCTGATCCTTCCGAGTTGAAGAAGAGACTAAACGATACACCGCTTCAGTAAAACCATAATGCACAGGACGAACGGAAATAAAGAATGCATAAAAAAAAGCATATTTCCGTCTGATTGCAGTCGGAAATATGCAGAAATGATGACATTGAAGCTTACAGCAAACGCTGTAAGCGCAGGATCGTGAACCGGTTGCGCACGAACAGCGCATCCTGCAATGACGCCTCCAGCAGCTCAGGCTCCACGCCGAGCTGCTCTGGCGTCACCGGTCCCTGCACAGCCTCGAGCCAAGCGCTCAGCTGCTCGGGGGCAGGGACCGCGCGGGCGATGGCTTGCACATCGCCCCAGCGCTCCGCGATGCGCGCCTTCAGCTCGCGCGCATCCAAACCTTGGCCATCCGCCGGGAAGTTCTCGGCGATGACCTGCTCCGCCATGTCCCCATAGGCCTGCCGGATGCGTACCGCATCCGATTGCTCGCTGGGGACGGCGCTTTGCGCAAGGCGCGCGGCGGCCTCGCTCGCCGTGAGCCCCAGTAGCGCCTGATAGCGCTGCGCCATAAGCACGGTCGCGACGCCCACCTTCGCGCCGTGCAGCAGCGCTCTGCGGCGCTGCTGAAGGAGCACCATCTCCCAATAGTGGGAGAGATGGTGCTCCGCCCCGGAGGCCGGCCGGGAATGGCCGACCAGCAGCATGGAAAGGCCGGATAGGATCAGGCCTTCCATGAGCTTGCGCATGCCGAGATCGGTGCGCTGCGCGATCTCGTCCAGATGGGCCGTGCACAGCTCTACGGCCTCCTGCGTCAAACGAGCGCTCAGCTCGCAGTAGTGCTCGCCGAGGAGCACGCGGCCGAGCGACCAGTCGGCGAGCGACGTGTGCTTGCCGAGCATGTCGCCGAGGCCGGCGGCGACCATCGCCTGCGGCGCCTCCGCCAGCAGCGCGAGGTCGGCGAAGATCGCCTCGGGCGCACAGGCGGGGATCGTCTGCTTGAAGCCGCGGACGATCAGCGGCGCGCCCACGGACGCAAAGCCGTCGACGGACGGCGCCGTCGGCACGGACAAGAACGGCCGCTTCGTCCGGTGGCTGACGAAGCGCACGATGTCGTGGACGGTGCCAGCGCCCACAGCGACAAGCGCCTGCGACGAAAGCGGCGTATCGAGCAGTACCTGCACGATCGCCTCCTCGTCGGCAGCGACTTCCCCCAGCGTGTTCACACGGATCACGCTGACGGACACATGCACTCGCTCGGCTTCCAGCAGACCGCGCAGCTTCTCTCCCGCCGCTTGCTGCGTCCTCCCGTCCGCCACAAGCGTCACATGGCTGTAACCGGCTTCTTTCACATAGCCGGCCAATTGCTCCATCGCGCCTCGCTCGATCACGATGTGCCGGATCGGCACCTCATGCTTTTGACCGCATGTGCAATCAAAGGTTCGCCCTAACCAGTTATCCATTGTCAAATCATTTTGGATCGAACTCATTCTCTCATCCTCCCTGATTTACGTTTGCATATTAACATGTACGTACAAGTTGTCCCATCCTATTCTATCAAAACCTGTGCTATAATGATACACATCCTGACTGCTCTCATTAGAGGTTGTTACATATGATAAGTCTGGGGGAAGCCTAACGAAGATGCCTATCCAAACCGAAACGGAGCTTTACACTCCTATTAAACAATATTTTGAAGAACGGGGTTATACCGTTCGCGGCGAAGTGAAACATTGCGACCTGGTCGCCATTCGCGGCGATGAACCCCCAGTAATCGTAGAGCTGAAAAAAAGCTTCAACATCCCGCTTCTTGTACAAGGGATCGATCGACTGCGACTAACTCAGGAAGTTTATGTCGCCTTCGAGCTTCCGAACAAGGGACGAGCTCCACACCGGCTGGCATGGGAAGATATTCGGCGATTATGCCGAATGCTCGGACTGGGGGTTATGACCGTCCAATTCTATAAACGCAAAAAGCCCGCAGTCGATGTCGTCTGCGAGCCTATTCCCTATACATTGCGCCATAACAAACGCGCTTCCCAACAAGTCATTCATGAATTTCATGAACGCAGCGGCGATTATAACGTCGGCGGCAGCACGCAGCAGAAGCTAATGACCGCTTATCGAGAGAAATCGTTGCACTGCGCCTATCTCATGCGCGAACTAGGTCCCCTTAGCCCACGTAAATTGCGAGAGTTAACCGGCAATAAAGACGTCAGTTCGCTGCTACAAAAAAACTTCTACCACTGGTATGTGCGCCAAAGCCGGGGCATTTACCATATAACACCGCTTGGCGAGAAAGCACTAACTGAGTACGCACACGTTATAGCCTCGATCCCTAAGAATGAGACAAACATGCCTGATACTTTTGTCACTATCACCTGATGCCCCCCGACTACGACCGTACCATGACTTTATATGTGTTCTTCTCTTCCTTCATTAGAAGCGCCTTGTTCATCCAGATGGCCGCTTGAGTGCCTTCTCCCATGGCAATCGTCACCTGCTCCGCATGGACACCGACATCTCCCGCAGCCCATACGAAGGGTACGCTCGTCATTTTGCTGCGGGGGTCGGTCACAATATGGCGATTCTCCAACCGTTCCGCCCCTAACTGCCTGGCCAAGTCCGACTTTACCTCATTACCGCCAAATGCGATAAATCCACGCTCCGCTTCGATCTGCCTTCCACTCACTAGCCAAATACCCCGAATACTTCCATTTTCTTCAGCGATAACCTCTTGTACATCTTCCGGCACATAAATGATCCCCTTTTTCTGCAGCTCAGCGAGGAGTTCGCTCTTCACAGCTCTTTGCTCGTGATTTACATAAGTAATATCTTGAGTCCGCCTGCTTAGCGTAAGCGCCATGTACGCTCCTGCATCCCCGGATCCCATCACAACGGTTCGTCTATTTATAACCTCATAGCCGTCACAATCCGGGCAAACGTACACCGTCAGCCCTAGACAGCTTTTCAGACCCGGCAATTCCGGCATACGGTCGAGCAGCCCTGTGGCAAGCAGCAACGTAGTTGCATCATACCCTTTGCCTGATTTCCCCCACACCTCGAAGCCGTCTCCCGGTTTTCCTTTGGATACAGCCTGAACTACTTCATCTTGTACAAAATGTACACCCAGCCGTTCTGCTTGAAGTCGACCGACCCTCCGCAGCTCTTCACCCGAGACGCCATCCGGCCAGCCCAGTACGTTGTGATAGCTGCGGCATAATGTAGAGCGGCCATACCCGGCATCAATAACGAGCACCTTATACTCGTATCTGCCCAGTTGAATGGCCGCTTGAAGTCCGGCGATACCTCCGCCTACAATAATGCTGTCGTAATTCTTCATCCTTTGCGCCTCTTTTCCCACCATGCTATAGGTTAGGATACCCTGGAGAGGACGCTTCCATGCCGAATTCGACTTTGACCACATCAGAATGAAATTCGGATTGGTGAATAAACCTTCCTTTAAACGCGGTCGATCCTCTTCGAATAACCTCGGTAAAGGTTTATCTCATAACGAAGCTGATCAAGATGCTGACTCGACATCGAATCTTGAACGAATCCGGGAAGTCCGGTACTCACATCTCGCTCCGTTCCTCCTTCTCCGAATATCGTCCAATCTTCTCGGTTCTGAAAGCCGACTTGTTGAACTCCCGCTATGGTTCTCATCATCACGATTTTTTCACAGACCATACCAAAGCAACCTGAGTAAGCGAAGCCGCAATAAGTATCCAAGGAATCCATCCTCCATCCAGCTCGCCGCCGATCGAAATTAAACAAAAAATCGATATCACCCTGCCAACATTCAAGAAAAATTCGCGAACAACCACGCTTTCAACCTTTAATTCACCTTTTAATGGCAGCTTGCCGATAAGCCCATAGTAATAGCCCGTCATGGTATTTCCTTACAAAGGCGAGAAGATCGAGTACAAAATCATAAAACTTACTACAGACCATAAATTGATGCTCCCCAGCAGCAATGTTGCGCCAATCAAATAACCAATTGTCGAAATCGCTAGATAGATACGAGCTTTGCTTGCCTGCGCATATTTGGAGATGAATACCCCCATCACAATGCTAAGGCTGGAATAGAGAACGCCTAAGTAACCTACGACATCTTCACGCGGCACTACTTTAAACAGAAGAATGTTAGGTAAAAAGAGCATCGTTCCCTGCAGCAGTCCCATGCCCAAAAATCCGAGCAATGATTTCATCCAAGCTCGATCTTTCTTCATAATAAGTCCCGTATATTTCAAGTAATAGACTTTATGATGACTGCTTGATGCTTTGATTTTCAATGAAATTAAAGTCGCTAATAGAAACATAAAGAAAGCGATGGAAAAAACGATCGTGTAACCGCTGAGGCCTTCCTGAAGCCGGATGATAAAACCTGCCAGTGCAGGTCCTGCCAATGTCGCCGCCGTAAAAAATATCATGTTAAATGCCAAATAACGGATCCGGTTTTGTTCGGTCGAAACATCGTACATCAATGTAAGATAACCTACCCAATAAAAAGCCGCGGCCAATCCATTAAAAATGGCAAAGAGAACATAGTATTCTACCAGTCTCTCTTGTGCAAGGATAACGCTTAAATAAAAGAGCGCGATTAAAATGATACCCAACCGGTAGGAGACCATGCGGTCTTTCTTTTTAATCATCCAGCCGCCTATCGCAAAACCGATCGGTGTCAGTATGAAAACAATCATACTATATGTACCATTAACAGCTAGACTTTGCGTGAGACGCCATAAATATAGATTCAAGAAAACGCCCGACATCGAGGCGCCGAATTGAAAGGTTGAATGAATAATTAAGGAAATGATTGCTTCACGAGACAATTGTTTGTCTTGTGGAAGCGGATTCCGTTTCAGTTGCAGCCATGTTCTAATTCCCACGTTCATGCTAACCCTCCAGTCTTAACCATTGTAACAGCCTAACGGGCTTCCTGTTAAACGGCAAAAAGCCCCAGCATTGACGCTGAGGCTTTATAATTCATTAATATGGAGTTACTTCTTAAGGCTATCCCATGTTTTCTGGAATTCATCCAGCATTTGATCCTTCGTATACTTCTTCGCGACATATCCCTGCATAATATCGCCGAATTTTTTACTGGAAGCTTCGCCGCCCGGGAATTTAAACCAGTTCCAGCTTAGCGTTTTGTTTTCTTTGCTGTATTTGATAATGTCAGCAGCAAGTGGTCCTAATACTTTTTCATCAGCAGGAATCGTTTTGAACGCAGGGATGAATTTGAATTCTTCTGTGATGTATTTTTTACCTACATCCGAGCTTACAAGCCAGTTCAAGAACTTCTTAGCTTCGTCTTTAACAGCGGAGTTTTTGTTGATAACCCAGTTGTTTGGTACGCCTACGTACAGCTTATCGGTTGCTGCTGCATCGTCAGTGATCGGCATTGGCAAGAAACCGATTTTGAGGTCCGGATTTGTTTTGGTGATTTGTACTTGCGTCCAGTTACCTTGTTGTGTCATAGCCGCTTTACCTGTAGCGAAATCAGTTACTTGCGTGTTGTAGTCGGTTTGCAGCGGATTTTTGTTGCCGTATTGCAATGTCAGGTCAAACAATTTGGTCCAGTTGTTGAACGCTTCGTTGCCTGGAATTTTAGCTGTGCCTTTGTTCAGACCATCGATAAAGGCATTAGGATCTTTTTGGTTTGCAAACGGCAAGTTCACGAAGTGGTTACCCAGAACCCACCATTCGCCATAACCGTTCTCAAATGGAGTAATGCCGGCGGCTTGCAACTTCTTCGCTGCATCTTCCAGTTGGGAATATGTTTTAGGAAGCTCGGTGATGCCCGCTTTCGTAAACAGATCCTTGTTGTAGATGAAGCCATAGCCTTCCAAGTTTAACGGCTGGCCGTACAGCTTGCCGTTTTTCGACATTGGTTCTTTCGCTACGTCTACGAGATCTTTAACCCAAGGTTGATCGGAGAGATCTTCCAGATTGTCGATCCATTTATCCAAATCCGAGAAACCGCCGTTGTTGAAAATATCCGGTTTGTCGCCCGAGTTGAACTTCGCCAGCAATGCTGCACCATAGTCTGCGCCGCCGCCAACGGTGTCCACTTGGATTTTCACGTTTGGATTTTGTTTTTGATATTCTTGAATTAATTTGCCAAGTTGATCGGCAATCTCTACTTTAAATTGAAACATTTTAATTGTAACTTGCTTACCGCCCTCGGCTGGAGCTGGTGTTGCTGCGCCCGGAGAAGCCGCTGGAGCAGGAGTTTCTTTTGTAGCACAGCCTGCTGCAATCACGGATAGTGAAAGCACAGCTGCCATACTGATCATTGTCAGTTTTTTCATTTAGGTGAAGCCTCCCTTTTTTTGATTGAATCTGCATACAGAGTTTTTCAATTCTTGAATTTCGTGTTTTGAAAACTCTTACATGGTTTATTGTAAACACTTACTTAAACCCGGAACACAGAGAATATTGAACATAAAGGTGGAAGATTTTGAACAGATTTGCAAAATTGTTAACCTTTTACGGAACCGGCTGTAATGCCCTCGACAATATGCTTTTGCATCGCCAGGAAGAAAATAACGATTGGCAATACGCCGAGTGTTAAGCCTGCCAAAGCTAAATCCCATTGCTTCGTATACTGACCAAAGAATGAGAACGTTGCTAACGGGATGGTTCTCAGTTCAGGACTGTTCAAAACGAGTGAAGGAAGTAAGTAATCATTCCAGATCCATAAGCTGTTTAGAATGACAATAGTCGTAGACATAGGCTTCAGCAGCGGGAAAACGATTCTCCAAAATACCCCATAAGGCGAACTTCCGTCGACTGTCGCAGATTCTTCAATTTCCAAAGGAATGGATTTAATGTATCCATGGTACAAAAATACGTTTAGCGATACCCCAAATCCAAAATAACATATAACCAAACCGAGCTTACTGTCCATAAGTCCAACTTCACTAGCAACTTTCACAAGCGGAATCATGATGGATTGGAACGGAATAACCATGGCTGCAACGAAAGCAATAAAAACTAAATTGTTAAATTTACTGGAATTTCGAACCATACGATAAGCGGCCATGGAGCTGATCACGACAAGTCCTACATTGCTCAGTACGGTAATGATCAGGGAATTCAGAAACGCGCTTGGAAATTTCATGATCGTCCAAACCTTCGTATAGTTGCCAAAGTACAATTCTTTAGGAAGTTTGGCTGTATTCGCAGCTAATTCCGGAAATGTTTTCAGCGAGTTCGCGACAACGAAGTAAAAAGGAATCAAGAATAGCAGTCCAAGCACAATGCCTAGCACTTCAAGCGTGAATAGCCGGGCTGAGTATTTTTTTACAGTTTCCATTAGGCTTCAACCTCCTTGCGTTTCGTATACATGACTTGGATGGTCGAAATAATGGCAACAACAATGAAGAATACTAATCCTTTTGCCGTTCCCAAACCGTAGTTGTTATTACGGAACGCTTCTTGGTAAATGTTGATCGATACGGATTCCGTTGAATTGAACGGTCCGCCTTTGGTTAATGAGAAGTTGATGTCGAAAATTTTAAACGACCAGGAAATCGTTAGGAAGAGACAGACTGTAACAGCCGGCATAATGAGCGGGACGATAATATTGCGAAGCACCTGCGTGCGCGTAGCTCCATCGATATATGCAGCTTCAATCATATCTTTAGGCACATTGGAAAGAGCCGCAATGTAAATGATCATTAAGTAGCCGGCACCTTGCCATACACTGACGATGACAATGGCCCAAAAAGCGGTAGGCGCATCACCCAACCACGGAAGTTGGAAAAAGCCGATGTTCGTCAATTCTCCTAACGTTCCGAAACCTTTGACAAAAATGAACTGCCAAATGAAACCGAGAAGCAGTCCGCCGATGACGTTCGGCATAAAGAAAACCGTACGAAGCACATTTCGCGTTTTCAGTGCCTGCGTAAGCAGCAAAGCAAGCAGAAAACCGACGAGATTCGTAAGAATCACGTTGGTCACGGTCAATCTTGTCGTGAACCAGAACGAGTTGCGGTAATCTCGGTCATCGAACAGAATATGCTTGAAATTGTCCAAACCGTTGAACTTCACTGTTGCCGATACCCCGTTCCATTCTGTAAACGAATAATAAATACTCATGAGAAAAGGAGCAACGACAATCAGTGTGAAAAAGATCAGCGCCGGGCCAACAAACACCCATTGCTGGAATAGTCCTGACATCCCTTTGTTGTTTTTCATGGGAATTTTCCCCCTTACGTATAATAACTGTAGGATAAATAAGAGTAATCTACCTTTTAAGTATAAATTCCTTACTCTGTGCAAAACACAGAATATCGTGATGCATTAGGTGGAATTTGTTGACCTCTCCTGCTACAATGTAGGGGAAAAACACCTCTAAGAAACCGAGATGATGCGCATTGATCCGTAATAGCATACGCAATAAATTAATTCTCTTTTTGCTCTTGGCCACCTTGGTTCCATTTATTACTTCTGTTGTCGTTTCGTATTTCTTTACCAAGCAGAAGGTGACTGAAGATACGATTAATAGCAGCGCCGTCTTGATTTCACAAGGAAAGACCAATCTCATTAACTATTTGAATAGCGTCGCTCAAGCTTCTCTTACCATTTATACGAATGAAAATCTTTACACCATTTTGGAGCGGGAAACCGACATTGATTATTTAAATGAAAAAGATATCTCCGTCGGACTCCAGGTCATGTCCCACTCCATTAAAGAAATTAAGCAAATTTATCTATACGCGGCCACGAGTGACCGTTCTTACTTGATGGTCAGCGACATTCCACGGAGCTCGAGCGGTAAATTCGAAAATCTGCGTCCTTTTCCCGAAGATAAGGTCGTCTATTTCGAAACCACCCATGAAAGCAATAGCTATGGCATTCCACTTTCAGTTTATTTTGCTCCTTCACCTGTATTGTCTATGCATCGCAAAATCATGTACTCGCCGAACAACACCTCCATCGGTGAACTGGTGATCGATCTTGAGCTCAATTTAATTTCGGAAATATGCCAAAACTTATTTACCCACGACCAGGAAGAATTGTACATCCTTGATGAATCCGGTTTTATCGTTTTCGGTCCGGATCCATCGAAATGGGGACAACCTGTAAGCGGCACTTGGGCCGATGAAGCGATTCACAGCCAGGCTGATAAAGGCAGCTATGAGTGGACCAAAGGCCCTTACGCAGGAATGAATGTCTATGAGAAAATGATGACTGACTCAGTGAATTGGACTATCGTCAAACGCCTGCCATATGAGCAGTTAACAAAAAATGCGAAACAATTGACCTTAATCAATTCCCTTGTCCTTACGCTTTTTCTGGTCATTGTAATTGCCGGCACAGTCTTTATCAGCATTCGTTTTACAGCTCCGATCAAAAAGCTTATTCGTTATATTACACGAATTCAATCCGGGCAAATGAACACCGATATTGAGCTGACCCGGACAGATGAGCTAGGTATCCTTGCCAATCGATTCCATACTTTGATGCAGGATTTAAATCAAATGGTGATGCGCGAATATCGGCTTGAGCTTGCGAACAAATCCAACCAGCTTATGGCGCTGCAGGCGCAAATTAACCCTCACTTTCTCAATAACGCGCTTCAGTCCATCGGAACGCTTGCTCTCCAGCACGATGCGCCTAAAATTTATGCGCTGATTTCATCACTTGCCAAAATGATGCACTATAGCATGAACACAAGCGAATCCGTCGTTCCTTTGCGTAAAGAACTCGATCATATCAAATCCTATCTGGAGCTGCAAAAACAGCGCTTTGAACATCAGTTTGAAATCATATACCGGATCGAAGAGAGCACATACGCCATAACCGTCCCCAAAATGATGCTGCAGCCGCTTGTCGAAAATTATTTCAAGCATGGATTTAAACCGGGTTCAAGTACGGGCTTATTAAGCATCCAATCGGCAATAACGGTGGAAGTGGACCGCAATTTACTCGTCATAACTGTGGAGGATAACGGCGTAGGAATGACTGAAGAACGGATGAGGGAGGTCAAAAACAGGCTGAACGCCCCTCCCATTTCGGACGAAGCAAGCATCGGACTTAGCAATGTCCTTACGAGAATAAAGCTTTATTTCACGGATGAAGCCAGATTGGAAATTGAACACGCTGAACCTCATGGTCTGCGAATTATCATTACGATTCCCATACAGAAGGAAGCTAACCAATGAAAGCACTAATTGTCGACGATGAAAAACACGTTAGGGATGCGATACGCCTTCTAGTGAACTGGCAGGAGCACCGGATCGAAACCATTCTCGAAGCTCCGGACGGTGAAGCCGCCATGGAGTTAATCGAGCGAGAAAAGCCGGAGATTATCATGACAGACATGATGATGCCCGTTATGAATGGCGTCGAGCTGCTCGAATGGCTGCAAACGAACGCGCCGGATAGCAAGACGATCGTCATCAGCGGGCACGATGACTTCTCTTTATTGCGCCATACCGTCAAATACGGCGGTACCGACTATATCTTGAAGCCGATCGATGCCGATCAGCTGAATGAAGCATTGTCCAAGGCCATTCATGCGTGGACTAAAGATGAAGAGCACCGCCAGTTGAACGTCAATCGAAATATTGAGATGAACCGGATTAAACCTGTTTACTGGGACAAGCTGCTTTCGAATTTAATTGCGGAGCCTTCGACTTACGAAAGTTCCGCCGAACAGCTCGAAAAGGAACTGGGACTATCCCGAGATACGCGTTACTGCCGGGTCGCCATTCTTTCGCTCGATACGATGGAGCGAAGTTTGAAAAATAAGTTCAGTTCCAACCTCGATCTGCTGTTATTCTCGCTCGTTAACATTTGCAACGAGTTTCTCCGCAGCGATCAACGGGGTTTCGCATTCCGCTATTGGAACAGCGATAATGAGATCGTGCTCTTTTTATGGAAAGAACAGCGTGATGCCGAATCTTTCTTGACGAAAATTAATGAAGGCATGCGGATTACGTTGAAAAGCCGTGTCGATTTTGGTATCGGAGGCTCACATCCGTTTCCCCGCGACTTATCCGTCTCCTATCGGGAGGCCCGGGAGGCGTTGAGACAGCGGAATCTGATGGCTAAAAACACCTGGATTCACAGCACGCTCAAGCCTGCGGCAAAATCTGTACATCGTGCGCTGTCCTTTAGCCATTATGAGGAGCGTATACACCTTGCGATTCGCAGCGGCAGCAGCGAGCAGATTGAGGAATCCGTTCAACAATGGATCGATGCGGTGAAGCAAATCGACTACATTACGCTGGAGCAGCTTGATCACTGGTGGCGTGAATACACGGTTATGACGCGCCGATGGGTGCATGAGTTTTTCCCCAGCAAGACTGAAGAAGAGGTCAAGCAGATGCTCGCTAGCGAGCCCGCTAGCTTGATTGTCCCGCTTGACGAACACGGTATTCTATCCCTGCCGCTTTGGCAGCAGGAGCTGACTCGCAGCATGGTTCAGCTGTCCAAACGATTGCTTGAGAATCAGCAGAAGGACAAAAACGTGATTTTTGAAATCGCTGCTTTTCTTGATCAGCACTATCACGAGGATATTACGCTGCAGGATATCGCGAACCGCTTCTTCTTGAGCCGCGAGTATATTTCGCGTAAGTTCAAACAGGAGTTCGAAGTCAACTTATCCGATTATCTAGGCCAAATTCGGATGGATAAAGCAAAAGTATTACTGCAAAATCCGCATCTTCGTATTTCGCAGGTCGCCGAAATGGTCGGCTATCAGGATGAGAAATATTTCAGCAAAGTTTTTAAAAAACAAGTGGGAATTTCCCCGAACGAGTACCGGAAAAACTCGAAATCTAGCTAAATTTCTGATAAAAACTGGAATATGGTATAATGGTAGATAGAGGTGATTAACATGAACATGCCCATCGAAACCACGACTGCGAATTCTTTTCCTCGCGCTTCGAAGGCTGCCAAGGTAAAAAGGAAAACGTATGTGTATTTATTCTTGGGCTGGGTCATGCTGATCGCAATCGGAGTGGCAGCAGCCATGCTGTACACAGAGCATTTGAGACAGGAAATCGCAACCGATATCGCACAGCAAACCCAGCAGCAGCTTCAGGTCATCCAAGAAGACTATCAAAAGCAAATCGCTCAATTGAAAGACAGCGTGACAGCCGACATGACGACCTTACAGAAAAAAGTCGACTCGCTCAATGAGCTGCTCGCTTTCACCAAAGATAGCGCCAATAGCAAGACAGACAATAGCAACCAGCTGTACACACAACTCGCCGATGTGAAGAAAAAGCTGGATGAATTGCAAAAAAACCTGGATGTGTTAAAGTAATGAATCCGATTCAACAAATCAATCGTGTCTTCTTACTTGCTTGTGCCCCATTTTTGGGGATGCTCATTTGGTTGCTCATGATTAACGCAAATGTACATATCTCAGATCTTACAAGGCCCGGCGCCAGTTCATTTTCCTTGCAGCAGGAAACCGAGTTGCTAAACGCCAAACTTGTGACTGCGAACAGCGACGCGGTGCAAACCAAGTCGATTATTGAGAAATACTTTGAACTGTATGAGAAAAGTACCGCGGAAGTAAGCGGCATGCTTCAAAATGCTGCAGCCGGGGCCGCTAAGCCAGGCATCATTTATGATGCCCGTATTACGGCAAAGCTGGGTACGCCTATGAAGCAGGCGTCTTCGGGCAATATTGACCTCAAGCTATTTACGCTTAACGATGACAATTACAAAGGTTATGCGCTAAAGGTTAATCTAAAAAGCGACAAGGCAATAAAGCTCGTGCTCGGCAAAGATAAGATGGGCTCCAGCGAAACGACGCTGGATGCAGCTTCCCGATACGGCGCCATCGCCGGCGTGAATGCAGGCGGCTTTGCCGATGACAGCAAAGGCAGGCGCTTTCCGCTGGATACGACCGTTATCAACGGGAAATACTTAAACGGGTTCTTCCCCAGTAATAACGATACCGTCTTCATCGGGTTGAACAAGGATCGCAAGCTGATTGGCGGCAAATTCAGAAGTCAAGCAGAACTGGATAAGTTGAGTCCGCTCATGGGATCGACGTTCGTACCGACCTTGCTTAAAAACGGCGGCAAAACTTCTATTCCGTATCAGTGGCAAAGTTCACCGGCCAGGGCGGCTCGTACGATCATGGCGAACTATAAGAATGATCAACTGCTGTTTATCGTTACCGACGGTCATGACGAGAGCGGCAATTCAGGGGCCACACTCGCAGAACTTCAGGATAAGATGCTGCAGTTAGGCGTCGTGGACGCTTATAATCTGGATGGGGGCGGATCTACAACCTTGATTTGGGGTGGCAGCGTCATCAATCGTCCGTCAGATGGCAAGCTCAGGCCGCTCGCTACACACTTTCTATTTTTCAAATGACGAAAATTCACACTTTATTCGTTTCTTTTTTACGTCTCGTTGGGTATAATAAATTTTAACTATATGTAATTTCGTTCTTCAAACCTGTAGGAGGTGCAGCATATGTTCGGATTGTCATCTACATTTTGGCTCGTTATTACCACTTTTGCTCTATTTATCGTCGCAATGATGACGGCTTCCTATAACGAAGATAAGACAAAAGGGCTCTAAAAAACGGCAACACAAAAAAGCATCGGCCTTTCTCCAAGGGAGAAGCGATGCTTTTTCTTTTTCACCTGATTTGCCTATACTTTAGCTTTCAGCATATTCATTTCAGTCAGACACACATTACAAATATGACGCTCCTTGAACTCGCTGACTCCATCCATGTTCCCACAGAACACGCATTTCGGACGGTATCTTTCAAGAATAATATGGTCACCCTGTACAAGAATTTCTACAGGATCCCCCTCGTTCATTTGGTATCGCTTCCTTAGCGATTTAGGCAGAACAATACGTCCCAATTGATCGACTTTACGAACTACACCGGCTGGTTTCATCATAGGACTTCACCTCTCTTCCGCTCACGTTTTCATGCCTCTAGAACCAGTCTGAAATATCTAAACGCATTGATAACGTAGGTATTCGCCGTCTTCTGAGAAATTCCTTCTATTTTCAAAATGAAAACTTTCTCATCCTGACAAATCGTGTTGGAAGAGCTTTCAACGAGTTGTAAGCTCAAGTAAGTCCCTTAAATCCGGTCTGCCGCAAGCCTTCATACAGCATAATGGCAACGGAATTTGATAAATTTAACGATCTAACCGCACCAGACATCGGCAGTCTCAGCAGCGTCTCCGGATGCCGTCTCAACAACTCCTCGGGAAGCCCCTTCGTTTCTTTACCGAATACCAGGAAATCGCCGTCTTGAAATGTAAAGTCCGTATAGCATTTCTTCGCCTTGGTCGTCGCAAAGAAAAACCGATGCCCCGCATACGCTTGAAGCACTTCATCAAAGGAATCATGATACTCCAGCTTGACGGAGTGCCAGTAATCCAGTCCGGCGCGTTTCAGCGTCTTGTCGTCCGTTTGAAAGCCAAGCGGTCTAACCAGATGCAGATACGTGCCCGTTGCTGCGCACGTGCGGGATATATTGCCTGTGTTGGCTGGAATTTCAGGTTCTACTAGTACAATATGAAAAGCCATCGCTTATGTCTTCACCTCACACTCTATCCTATTATAAGACAACCTGGAAATCAATTTTACACTGCGTTAACTTTATCTTAATATGTCGATGATAGAGTCTTGACATAATAGACTTATCATTCGATAAAGGAGCCAAATCATCGATGAAAAAGAAAATATTAGTCGTGGATGACGAACCTTCAATTTCCATGCTCATAGAATTTAACTTGAAGCTTGTAGGCTTCGAGGTGCAATGCGTTTTTGATGGAGAAGCCGTATTCGATGCAATCCAGTCCTTCCGTCCCGACCTGATTGTTCTCGATTTGATGCTGCCTAAAATGGACGGATTTCAAGTTTGCCGCAAGTTAAGAGCCCAGAATAACCTTGTACCGATTATTATGCTTACAGCTATGCAGGATCTTACCGATAAAATCGCCGGACTCGATAACGGAGCCGATGATTACATGACGAAGCCGTTTAGCCCGCAGGAGCTCATTTCACGTATTCAAGCGATTATGCGACGCATCCAGACGCTGCCGTCTACAACGGAGAATGCCCCCATTAACATTGGCCAAATCTCCATCAAAGCGGATCAGCGCGAAGTTATGGTGGGCGGCTCGCCTATCGAGCTGACACCGAAGGAATTTGAACTGCTGCTCTTCCTCTGCAAACATCGCGGTAAAGTGCTAAGCCGCCAACAGCTGCTGCACGGCGTATGGGATTATCATTTCCTTGGCGATACGCGTATCGTCGATGTGCACATTTCTCACTTGCGCGACAAAATTGAGAACAATGCGCGTAACCCCGAATATATTATGACCATCAGGAATGTTGGCTACAAGCTAACAGAACCAGCCGTCAAAGAATCACTCGCCTAGCGGAAGGTTTAAAAGTTCACTTTGATAACGAAGTTAATCATGATGATCGGTTCTGAAAGCGAACTTTTTAACCTCTTATTTAAAGTCATCATCAACCGCTTACTCCTACTTTATCGATAAAAATGGGTGCCGATAGGCACCCATTTTTTATTGATTACATCTCTAACTTAATCTTTGCAAAAATAAGGTAGCATTTAAAAATCGTTTCGCCAAAGACTGAAAATACGACGTTTGCACCGAAACCATCGCAATGAAAATGGTATTGCTTACAGCCTCCTTCTGCTCGTCATTCAACCCTTCCAGCGTGCCGGCATATTCGTCTACTCTTTGCTTGATCAAATTCTCTAACATATGATCATGATTTCGTATTCCGCTATCGTGACCGGAGAGGTCGAGCACTTGGTCGTTGTTTTGGTCAAGTTCTTCGAAAATCGAAGAATACGCCTTATACAATTTAAGCGGGCTGATCCAATCATCAGCAACGTCTTGCGGGTCGTTGAAAACGAGCGTCAACAGCTTCCGGATCGACTCGAAGTCAAGAGTGGCCTTCAAATCATCAATGATGAACAAAATGGCCGTCTGATCTATCGAATACTTCTTGCCTATTCTTGGCGGTCCGATCAAGTCTTTAAAGTCCCTCTTGACCCAATTTTGTACGGAAGTGATTGAAAAATGAGTGTATTCGATTTGACTCCCCAAGGAAACAATATCCGTAAGAGAAAATCCTTGATTGGTTTGTTTCATCTTGATGATTTTCTCAAAAACAGGCGGCAACGACGTGGAGATAAATGCCCCAAGCGATTTGCCGTGTTCGATATCCGTTTTATGCGATTTCACCCACGCTTCCTGCAAAGTAGCGAGCGGTGTTTTATCCGTAATCCCTCTTAATGACAAAAGCAAGGCGCCCATTTGTTTTCTTGTTAAGTAAAACGTCTCCATAGGCGAACCTCCCGTTCCAATTATAAGCTCAATTGAACCAATCATAAGACTTTACTATAAGAATGTCAAAGGGCGCGAAAAAAAAGAATTGTCTTTCTAGACGGTTTGCACGACGATAATTCGCGTTATTTCGACCATTACGGATAAAAATAAACTTTGCAGACAGGTTTAATTAATGTAGTATAGGTTCGTAAGAACTTTTTTTATGAATGTTCATATAAAATATTCTTTTGACAGTGGCTTAGAATGATTATTAACTTACTTTCAGCGGCTTACTCTTTATTGCCACCGCATTTGCTTTTGACGATTGGCTGGCCCGTCCAGGACAACAACGGAAGCAAATTCTATTCCTGAATTGGATTGCTTTGTTCACACTCGTTTCATCTGTATAGCTAATACGAAAGAGGGACGTCATGGCCATGAAATCTATTGTATTTTTTTTCGTTTGTTTGGTTTTGCTTTTCGCATTATTTACGATAGGCTCTCCTTTTTTACTTGCTTTGCTTGCCGCCATACTTTTAGAACCAATCAATGATTTGATCATGAAATATGCCCGTCTGAATCGTTTAGCTGCTGCAACTGTTACCTGTACAGCTTTTCTTCTGATCATGCTGGGAGGATTTGTTTTTCTTGGCGTCCAGGTGTCTGCACAGTTGCGTGAGTATTGGGGGAACATCCCGGATTATATCAATGAGTTGAACCTGTATATCAACAACACAATCACTCGAACGGAACTGTTTTATGAAACCCTTCCTCCGGAAATGGCGGAACAGTTGCAAACCGGATTAAGCAAATTGACGTCCAGCTTTGTAGAAGCTGCCAGATCGGGTATCTCTGCCGTCTCAGGCGTTTTTCTCGGAGTTATCAAAATGATCCCGAATTTGTTTATTTATTTTATAGTATTTCTGGTGGCACTTTATTTGTTCAGCTATCAATTGCCTCGTTTAAAAAGCTCTTTGCTTGCTCTTTTTGAAAAAACGTCCAGGCACAGAATGGAGCATATTCTTAACAGCCTGCACCGCTCCGTTTTGGGTTTCATAAAAGCGCAATTGATATTAAGTTTTATGACGTATATCCTCACTTTGATTGGTCTGATGATCCTTCAAGTGAAGTATCCGCTGGCGATTTCTTTGCTCGTTGTTATCGTTGATATCCTCCCCATACTTGGTGCCGGTTCAGTTTTGGTGCCATGGGCTGTCTACAATTTTTCGACGGGCCATCCTTATTTAGGCATTGGGCTTGTGACGGTATTTTTCGTTATTACCGTCATTCGTCGCATCGTGGAACCGAAGGTGCTCGGCCACTCTGTAGGCATCGGTTCCATTTCGGCACTCGTCAGTTTATATATAGGATTTCAATTGATCGGCGTGGTCGGCCTGTTTTTGGGACCACTAGTCGTTATTGTTTTTCAGGCGATGAGAAATGCAGATCTATTAAAGATACAGATAAAGCTGGAATAAACAGTCTCTTTTTGGTGAAAACATCGACGCTGCCACAAAGTAACAATGAGTACATACAAAGAATGAACCGCTCAAACCATGCCGGTATGAGCGGTTCATTCTTATTCAAGCTGCATTTTTTCATTCATTTGATGTTACGCTCTCTAAAAAGTAAAGTCATCATCGGTCAGCGGCTCCACGTGAATCGTGCGCACATAACCATTGCCTTTTTTCGAGAAAAAGTCGTGCTGCTTGGTTTTCGTGCTGAGTCCGTTGAGGACAATCGGGTTGATTTCCTCTTCCGGGAACATCGGCTCAAGCCCCAGGTTCATGAAGGCTTTATTCGCATTGTAACGCAGGAATGCTTTGACATCCTCCGTTAACCCAATGGAATCGTATAAGCTCTCAGTGTATTTCTCTTCATTCGCATGAAGCTCCTTTAGCAAGGCGCATAGCGTCTCATAAGCTTCGTCTTGTTCCTTGGCGCTAAGCTCGCCATAAACTTCTTGTGCCAAGACGCCAACGTACAAACCGTGAATGCTCTCATCCCGCAAAATCAAATCAATGATTTCGCCGCTGCTCGTCATTTTCCCCTGTCCGGCCAAATAAAGCGGATAGTAGAAGCCGCTGTAGAACAAATAGCTTTCAAGAAGTACGGAAGCCGCCATGGCAAGATATAGCTCTTTGCGCGTACCGATGTTGTCATAATAACGGGAGATCGTGTTCGCTTTGAACTGCAAATACGGGTTGCGCTCCACCCAGAGGAAAATGTCGTTGATCTCCTCCGTCGTCGACAGCGTTGTGAAAATGCTGCTGTACGACTTCGCATGGATTTGCTCCATCATCCCCATGAAGCTTAGCACCGCTTTGCGCTGCAGTCCATCCACATGCTCCAGGATTTTCGGCATACCGACGCCGCCTTGCATCGTATCGAGCAGCGTAAGCCCGCCAAGCACTTTCATATATAGATCGCGTTCTGCGCCGTTCAGTGTCATCCAGGACATTTTATCATCAGAAAGCGGAATTTCCTCGTCCGTCCAGAACTGCATAATGTTTTGATTCCAAAATGTAATCGTGAAATCGTCGTCAGGCCGGTTCCAGTTGACGGCCCTTTTAGTCGTGCCCGCGCTATCGATCGTGCTTGTGCTCATCTATGTTCAATCCCCTTCCGAATTACACCGCGCAGCTGACGCATTCCTCTACGGAGAGCTGATTGGTTCGCGTGTAGTAGAGCGATTTAAGTCCTTTATGTGCTGCATACAGGTAATACCTGGCAAGCTGTCTAGTCGTTACGTCACTATTGACGTGGAGAATCGTTGAGATGCCTTGATCCACGTGCGCTTGAATTTCTGCGATGAGATCGAGGATCTTGAACTGGTCCATTTGGTACGCTGATTTATAGTAAAAGAAATTATCACGCTGCATGAAAGGCATCGGATAGTAAGTTGTTGAGTTCGCATACGTCCGTGTTTCGATCGGCTCCACAATCGGCATGACGCTGGAAGTCGAGTTTTGGATGTAAGAAATACTCTGTGTTGGAGCTATCGCCAAACGGTAAGCATGATACAAACCGTGCTTCTGAACCTCTTCCTTCAAGGCATGCCAGTCGTTTTGCGTTGGGATGTGCATGCCTTCAAACAGCTCTTTCACCTTATCGGTAACCGGCTGATAATCCGTATTCAAATACTTATTGAAATACGCGCCATTCGCATACTCCGAAAGCTCGAAGCCATCAAACGTTTGACCTTTCGCTTTGGCAATCTCCTTGCTTTGTTCGATCGAATAATAATTCATTGCCATGAAGAACGTACGGGCAAAATCTTTGGCCTCGTCGCTTTCATAAGCAATCTTATTCTTGGATAGGTAGCCATGCAGGTTCATTACACCTAACCCGACTGAATGCAGTTCGCGATTCGCTTTAGCCACGCCTGGCGCGTTCGCAACGGTTGTCATGTCACTTACCGCTGTTAGCGCGATCATGCCTTCATGTACCGTTTCACGCAGCTTTTTGCGATCCATCACATTCGCAATATTCATAGATGCAAGATTACAGCTAATGTCACGGAGAATCAGATCCTCCTGTCCGTAATCATTGATTTCCGAAGTCTCCTGCAGCTGGAAAATCTCCGTGCACAGGTTGGACATTTTAATAGTTCCGATCTCTTTCAAAGCATGGTCCTTGTTCGCATTCGATCGGTTCATCATATAGGGATAGCCGGATTCCAGCTGTGTTGTCGCAATTTTGACCAGCATGTCGCGCGCGCTCATGACGACTTTCTTTTTGACACGCGGATTAGCCAGCAATTCATCGTACATCTCATCTAAATCCATGTCATCCATGTGCTTGCCGTAAGCTTGATACACCGTATATGGCGCAAAAACATGGAGCGGTTGGTTTTCTTCAGCAAGCTTATAGAACTTGTTCGGTACGATAAGACCGATCGACAACGTCTTCAGACGGGACTTCTCGTCGGCATTGATTTTTTTGCTGTCCAGGAACTCCATAACGTCCCAGCCGAAAATATTATAATACGCTGCTCCGGAGCCTTTACGCTGACCCATTTGATCGGCATATGAGAACGCATCCTCCATCAACTTGAGTACCGGCATAATCCCCTTCGCCGCATGTTCGACGCCTTTGATGGATTCTCCGCGACCGCGAAGCTTGGAAAGATTGACCGCTACGCCGCCGCCGATCTTAGAGAGCTGCATGCAAGTCGCGAGCACATAGTTGATCGAGTTCAGCGAGTCGTCCATCTCCAGTAGGAAGCAGGACACCATTTCGCCGCGGCGGCTCTTACCGGCATTCAAGAAAGTCGGCGTCGCCGGCTGCAGGCGTTGTTCCATCATCGATACTGCAAGTGCACGAGCTGTATGTACATCACCGCGTCCCAAGTACAACGCGACAATTGCGACCCGATCCGGATAATGCTCCAGATACAGCGACTTATCGTCGCTTCGCAAAGCATAGTCTGTATAAAATTTCGAAGCCGCCATGTATGAGGCGAATTCGAACGCAGATTCATGAGTCACTCTGTAGATTTCTTCTACTTCCGATTCGGTGTATTTCTTATAAACATCCTCGTAGTAGTTATTATCGATCATATAACGTACTTTGGAAGAGGTGTCCGGGAATGTGAGACTGTTGCGATGAACTTCCTCCATAAACACTTGAACGGCTTCCTTATCTTTCTCCAATTGGAAAAATCCGTCCGCTCCGCGTTGCATTAATAAGTTATTAAGCTCAATGTGCCGCAATTGCATTTACCCCCTGTACAAAGCGTTCTACGTCATGTTTGGTTCCGGATAATTCGAATTTCGTTAACACAGGTACATCGTATAAAGCTGAGATGGTATCTGCACTCTTCGCAAAGCCGTCTCCCCAATTACGATTGCCGCTGGCTGCTACGCCGATCAGATTCGGGTGATTTTCTTCTAGGAAGGAAGCAACCTTCGGTGGAATTTGACCAAACCCGGTTGTATACGTCACAAGCACAAAAGGCTCGTCCATCTTCATAGCGTCCTCAATTTGAACCGCCGGCATTTGCAGTTTGGCGATAAATCTGCGAACATTACCCGTCTTTGAATCGTAAGCAATCAGCATAGGGATTCGTCTCCTTCGTAGCAACTCTATCTAAACGTTCAATCATTATGAAACTCTTATGTAAACATCTATGACATACGCAAATAAAAAGGACGCACTCGGAGTGAAAAAGGGCCGAATACGCCACAGAAAGACATGCGAAAATAAACGCTTGTCGCGCAAGTGGGAATCAGACACCTTCCTATCTACCGTAGGGGTGTGTCACTAGAAAAGGCAGGTCTCCTGGCTCGGATTCTTAGCTGTGTATTCGCCTTCCCAGTCTGTCATTTCGACAAAACCAGTGGTTTTTCGAACACTAGCTCCTCCTTACAGTGGCGGGACCGCGCCGGCTTTGCACCGTACTTCCCTGTTAGGTCACCACGATTCTATGAAACGTGATAACACCTTTTCATAACGATATGTAGTTGATAGTTTCAAATTTATATCAAGATATAGTGTTTGTCAATGAGGAAAAAGGTCTATTCGGAATGCCAAAACTCCGAAACCCAGCAAGGTCGCGGGATGAAAGCACTTCAAAAATTTTGAATTTTTTTTGAGTGAAAATCTGATTTTGTCGAATGTTGCAAATGTACAGGAGTTCTGTGATAAATCTCACAAAATTAATGCTTGGACTGCTGATTTTATCATTAATGATGTCAAGAAAACAAGCTTACATTCACGCTATTTTTATCCAATTTTCCTAACATGTGATCGTGTCCATTTTTCCTCCATGGGAAGCTAAAGAACAAAAGATCCGGAGATAATTGAATGGGGGCACAGCGAATGAGGGCAGAAGAGAAATAGTTGAGAGCAAGAGATAGAGGGTTAATGCTGAAGAGGATGGATCTGAGAGGACAGTGAGGCTGGTGGGATGGCAGAAGAGATTAGTTCAGAGAGAACAGTGAGGCTGGAGTGCATGGTAAATTGAAGGCAGGCAAAAACAAAGAACACAGGTCGCTATTAGCGTACAGTCATACGTTAATTACTGGATAAATTGTTAAAATACACCTCAATCGAACATAGTTCTTTAAATAACGCACCTTGTACGTAAAATATGGTATTTTGTTCTCTATTCTAATCCTTCGCATTAGTCCCTTACTTTTTACGTCACCAAAGTCGTTAATTTACGAACAATGGACGATGTTGAAGCAAGGCAGGCAGATAACTTCCTAAACAACAAAAAAGCTATTCACGGCCGCTTGAGGGCGTCGTGAATAGCTGCAGGGGCGATGGATCATCGCCATGTGCTTTGTTTACCCGTTACGTTTTTGGAAATCGTTCATAAAATCAGCGAGCGCTTTACAAGATGCGTAAGGAACTGCATTGTAGGTGGAAGCTCTCAGTCCGCCGACGCTGCGGTGTCCTTTCAAACCAACAAAACCGTTTTGCTCGGTTTCCTTGATGAACTTCTTCTCCAGCTCTTCATCCGCCAAACGGAACGTGATGTTCATCGTCGAACGGCTGCCTTTATCAACAGGGCCACGGTAGAAACCGCCGCTTTGATCGATTGCGTTATAGATCAAGCCTGATTTCTCAAGATTGTTTTTTTCCACAACGGCAAGTCCGCCTTGTTCTTGGATCCACTTCAAAACAAGGTTCACCATGTAAATGGAATATACAGGAGGCGTATTGTACAGAGAGTTGTTTTTGCCGTGAATTTCATAACGCAGCATAGTAGGAATTGTTTTAGGCAAATCTTGCAGCATGTCCTCTTTCAAAATAACGACAGTCACACCGGAAGGACCCAGGTTCTTCTGTGCCCCGGCATAGATCATGCTAAACTTCGACACGTCGACCGGACGGCTCAAAATGTCGCTGGACATGTCGGCAATCAGCGGAACGCTGCCAGTGTCAGGGTAACTTTGGAACTGCGCGCCTTCGATCGTCTCATTGGATGTCACATGAAGATATGCGGAATCCGGGTGAATGTTGATTTCACTCAGTTCCGGGATTTTCATGAATTTTTGTTCTTTGGAGCTTGCCGCGATCGCCACTTCGCCAAATAAACCGGCTTCCTGCACCGCTTTTTCCGCCCACGCGCCGGTAAGTACGTAACTGCCAACCTTGCCCTGTTTCAGGAAGTTCATAGGAATCATCGCGAATTGCGTGCTGGCTCCGCCTTGCAGAAACTGAACTTGATAACCGTCAGGGATACCGAAAATTTGCTTCAGCAATTGTTGCGTTTCGTTATGTACTTGCTCATATTCCGCGCTGCGGTGAGAGATTTCCATAATCGACATGCCGATTCCTTTGAATTCGACAATCTCTTCCTGCGCTTTTTGCAGCACTTCAAGCGGAAGCGCCGCAGGCCCTGCATTAAAATTGTAGGCCCGATTTCCCATGAATGACCACACCTTTGCTTTTAATGTGTGTTTAAAAAGTCCGCTTTCAGAACCGGGAAGGCCCGCCGTTACCCGGAGAAAGAGGAACGGAGCTAAGAGCTTGCCATAGGAAAGCTTGCATCGCAAGCATCCGCTATGTGAGTACCGGACTTCCCGGGTTCTTTCAAGATTCGATGTCGAAATAACATCCTGATTAACTTCGTTATGAGAGTGGACTTTTTAAACATCCTCTATTTGTGTTATGGCTATGATAGCAAGATTATCCCCATGCATCAAGTAAAACATCAGTTGGAAAAGCTAGGAGATGAATTGACCAAAGGATTAATGAAATTGTCGGAAAAAGGAGTCTCACTTGACCATGTCATCTTTTACCAAAAACCCGGATTCATCATCAACCGACTCTGCTGCTTATCGGCTATTCGTAGGCATACAGCTCCCGCAAGCGGCGAAGCGGGAGCTGGACATATGGAAAGGCAGCCTCCAGGGGAAGCTGCCTTTCAGTAAGTGGACGCATCCGCAGGACGTCCACATCACGCTGCAATTTCTCGGCGACACGTCCGCCGAGATTGCGGATGCGCTGGCGCCCGATCTGCGCCAGCTGGCCGCGGCGACGCCGCCGCTCGCCTTGCGCGCCGAGGGCCTCGGCGTGTTCGGCCCTCCGGCGGCGCCGTCGATCCTGTGGGCGGGCGTTGCCGGCGACTTGGCCACGCTGGCGCAGCTGCAGCGCGCTGTCGTAGGCGCCTGCGCCCGCCACGGCTTCGCGGCCGAGGCTCGCGCCTACCGGCCGCACATCACGCTGGCCCGCCGCTACCGCGCAGCGGCGGCGGCAGGGCCGTTCGACCGCGCTGCGCTCGCGGTCGATCCGCCAGCCGGCGGCTGGCCCGCGTGGCGGGTAGAGGACATCGTCCTCTACCGCAGCCACTTGGGCCGGTCGCCGGCCTACGAGCCGCTAGGCGTGTTCCCCCTGGGGGGACACGCGCGCGGCTAATCCAGCAGCACCTGCGGAGCGGTGCTGCGGGCGAGCTCGAACATCCGCCGAAGCTGGCCGGCGGTGTTCCGCTCGACCGAGAGCGGCGGCAGCTCGCTCTCGCCAAAAAAGCCTACGCCGGTCGTTTCCAGACCGGCGTCCAGCGCCTCCCCGCCCACCAACTCGCACAAGATAAATATCTTGTACACGTGGTTGGGCGACGGCGGATGCGCGTGGCGCTTCTTGTCGAGAACCGCCAATAACCGAAGCGGCTGTACATCGTAACCGGCCTCCTCCTTGGTCTCCTTCACGGCGACCTCGGACGGGGTGAGGCCGATATCCGCCCAGCCTCCAGGCAAAGACCAGGCGCCGTCGGCGCGTTCCTTCACAAGCAGCATCTTGTCTTCGTGAAGCACAACGGCCCTTATATCCACCTTTGGCGTCGCATAGCCGGTTTCGCTTGCAAACAGCTCCCTCACCTTATCGATCGGCGTATCGGTGAAATAGCTCATCATCTCCACGCTAATGCTGCGCAGCGCCTCGTAACGCTCAAGGTCATAGCCATTTTCGCCATATTCAAGCCCCGCCTGGCTAATCGCCTGTATTTGTTTCGCCCAATCCAGCCATGGAATATTCATGTCGTGCTCCTCTCCGCCTGGCTATATGCCAGCATCCCTCTAAAAATTTCCACCATATCCTCCAGCTTCATTCGAACAAGCCCGCTGGAAGAAGGACATACATATTCAATGACGCCAGCCACCACAGGCTCAGGCTGAACGCCCCAAGCCATTCCGCGTTTGCCGCTAAACTGCTCATATACGCCTTTACCTACAAAACATACAACGCGCGGACGGTAAGTCTCGATTTTATTCCTAAGAATTACCCTTCCCTCTCTATACTCCTCAGGTGTAATCTCAGCCGCCGTCAACGTCGGTCGAGCGACAATATTCGTGAACCCATACCCTAATTGCAGTAAATCCCCGTCTTCCTGCGGCTTATACAATCGTGGCGTTAGGCCGGCTTGATGCAGAATCCGATAGAACCGATTGTTTGGATTCGCATAGTGATGTCCGGTTTCTCCGGAACGAATGCTAGGATTATAGCCGACAAATAGAATTCGAAGATTCTCTTGCAGATGATCTGAAATCGGATTGATGTCCAATCGGTCCATTCCCTCCTTTGCTTACTTTTCTCGCTTTATTTCAATATATTACCATTAATTTCAGAGGCATGCTAAACTATTAAATGAATCATATTTTACTAAGGCGAAAGGCGTGAACAACCATGATTTCATTCCGTACTTTTAGCGATCTTTCATTAAAAGACGCCGTCTCTCTCTGGAACAAGGGCTTCGAGCAATATTTTGTCCCCGTTACCTTAACCGTTGATTCCTTTGTTCAGCGTTCTGCTAATGAGGGGATATCGCTTGACCTCTCCGTTGTCGCTTTTGATAGAGAATCTCCGATCGGTTTTGTTGCCAACGGTTTTCGAACGTATCAAGGGCAAAAGAAGGCCTGGAACGGAGGGACAGGCATCATCCCGGACTACCGCGGCAAAGGAATCGGCAAACTTCTTGTAGAGCGGTCTATCCGTTTGTATAAAGAGCAAGGCGTACACCTAACAACGTTGGAAGCAATTTCCGAAAATGAACGCGCCATCAAACTATATGAAAAGATGGGCTATCAACTCAAAGATCGTTTGCTCATTCTCCAAAATACAGAGGAATTGCCTAAAGGATCTTTCACATCTGCATCAAACAGTCCTACACCTGCTTTTACCCTGAAAAAAGCTTCCCCAGCTGAGCTCGCCTTCGTCCCCATGTATCGCGGAGATCGTGCTTGGCAAACCCAATGGGAGAGCCTTCGCAGCGGAGAACTCCTTCTTGTTTGCGATTCAAGCTCAGGTGACGTAATTGGCTACTCTTTATTTAGAAGGAACTATAATGAACAAGGTGAATTAACTGCTATTATTCTCTATCAATGCGAATCGGCACCGAACTCCAGCTACGAGACCGAAATCATTAACTTTTTGCTTTACGAAGTATTCGCTCCTCAATTGGGCGCATGCAAACGAATGACGATGAATCTGTCCAGTTCATGTGTTGCTGTTGTCAATGCATTGCTTAATGCAGGCTTTACTAAGCACATGGAGCAGGTCTATATGGATCAACAACTTTAATAAGCCGGAGGATTCCTCCCCGGCTTTTTTCTTCTTTATACACTGCAATGGCTGTATTGATGCTTTATTTTCTACTCACTAGTTTAGCTAGTTCTAGAAACGAACCAACCACGCGCTGAATCCGATTTTCAACATTGGGCTGAATTTCGGCTGGAGTTACACCTGTCTGGAAGCTTTTTCTCTGATCCCCGCCAATGGATATCCACTCCGGGCTGTTAATTCCATGCAAATTACGAACAATCGTATGAAGCTGCGTAAGAGAACTTACGGCAACGGATCCGCCTGCAGAACTGACGGACAGAACCGCCTTTCCTTCAAAATGCTCCTGTCCCAAATGATCAAGGGCATTCTTGAGCACTCCCGAAATCCCGCTGTGGTATTCAGGGGTTGCCAATACCACGGCATCTGCTTCGCTCATCGCTTGTTTCAATTTCGCAAGTCCTTGATGATCTTCATGGTCTTCATCCGGCGAATAGAAAGGCACCGGCGATAGATATAAATCGATTAAACTCACCTGATTTCCCGCTTGCTTCATTAGACCTTGAATATATTCGGACAGTCTTGTGCTTGTCGCTTCTTTACGATTACTTCCTGCTATGATAACGATGTTCATGTGAACCTTCCTTTCCTGTTTCTTTCTCGTTTTGTTTATAAACTTAGTATATCAGTATTTATCGAAAGTAACATCAGTAATTAGAATGATTATTAATAAACATCGTCTACGACTTTAGTCTCATAGATTAGGCAAAAATAAAAGCTGTCCCCTCAGTGGATACCACTGAAGGAACAGCTTGTTTATATAATCGGTATGAGTGCTAAAGAATTAGCAATCGAAGTACAAGTTGTACTCGTGCGGGTGAATACGGATCGCAACGGCTTTCGCTTCTCCACGTTTGTACTCGATGTAGTTATCGATAAAGTCTTGAGTAAATACGCCGCCTTCAAGCAAGAAGTCGGAATCCGCTGCAAGAGCATCCAAAGCTTCATCCAATGTTCCAGGCACGCTGCGGATTTCCGCTTTTTCAGCGTCGGACAATTCATAGATGTTAGTATCGAAAGGACCGTATCCAAGAGCGCGAGGATCGATTTTCTTTTTGATACCGTCAAGACCCGCCATCAACATAGCTGCGAAAGCAAGGTAAGGGTTCGCTGTGCTGTCCGGAGTACGGAACTCGATACGGCAACCTTTAGGTGTCACAGCTGCGATTGGAATACGAACTGCTGCGGAACGGTTACCTTTGGAGAATACAAGGTTAACCGGTGCTTCGTAACCAGGAACCAGACGTTTGAAAGAGTTTGTACTTGGGTTTGTGATCGCAATCAACGCAGGAGCGTGATACAGGATACCCCCGATATAATGCATAGCCAGTTCACTCAAGTTGGCATAAGCGCCTTTTTCATAGAACAAAGGCTCGCCTTCCTTGAAGATGGACATATGCACATGCATACCGCTACCATTATCGCCAAACAGCGGTTTAGGCATGAATGTTGCCACTTTACCGTATTGTCTAGCTGTGTTAGCAACGATGTATTTGTATTTGAGCAGGTTGTCTGCTGTTTTAGTCAAAGCATCAAAACGGAAGTTGATTTCAGCTTGACCAGCTGTAGCCACTTCGTGGTGGTGACGCTCGATGCGAAGACCCGTTTCTGCAAGCAGACGACACATTTCGGAACGAATGTCTTGTTGGGAATCGACTGGAGCTACTGGAACGTAACCGCCTTTAACCGGCACTTTGTAACCGAGGTTACCGCCTTCTTCTTTGCGGCCAGTATTCCAACCCGCTTCTTCGGAATCAACCTCGAAGTAGGATTTGTTCATGCCATTTTCATAACGAACATCATCAAAGATGAAGAACTCAGACTCTGGTGCGAAAAATGCTTGCGTACCGATACCCGTTGTTTGCAGGTACTCTTCCGCTTTTTGAGCGATGCTGCGCGGGTCGCGGTCATAACGATCGCCTTCAGGAGTATGAATGTTGCTCATAATAACCAAAGTTGGATGTGCTGTGAAAGGATCTACGTATGCAGTCTCGGTATCTGGCACCATAACCATGTCAGATTGTTCAATACCGCGGAATCCTGGGATGGAGGAACCGTCAAAAGCTACCCCGTTCACGAAAGTTTCTTCGTCAACTTCTGTTGCAGGTAAAGAAATATGCTGTGCTTTACCGGAAAGACCTACGAAACGAAAATCTACCCACTCGATGTTTTTTTCCTTGATAAGGTTCAACACGTTTTGAACTGACATTAAAAATACCTCCCATTTCCGTACATTCAACGTACTTTGCATGATTATTGTTCATCTTTTTGGTTGTTATCTTGCACATATTATATAGCTATTCATCCAACACAGTCAATACTTATGTCAGGTATTTTTTATAGATGTGTAAGCTAATCTTACACTATTCACATTTTTGACCTATGTACGCCAAAAGGAGACTGGTATCTTCTAACAGAAGAGAACCAGTCCCCGTGAAGGGCAAGCCATATTAAGCGAAGATCGCTTCTTTTTTCGTATCGAATTTCTTACCGAGAAGCGGAGATAATTTCTCCAGGTCAGCAAGCAGCTGTGCGAATTGATCAGGGAATAAAGATTGGACGCCATCGCCTGTCATCGAATTGTCCGGATCCGTATGCATTTCAATGATAAGACCGTCCGCGCCCGCAGCTACGGAAGCTTTGGTCATTGGTACTACTAATTCTCTGCGCCCTGTTCCGTGACTTGGATCGGAGATAACGGGAAGGTGGCTTAATTGCTTCAACACAGGGATTGCAGATAGATCGAGTGTGTTACGTGTGTAGGTTTCGAAAGTCCGGATACCACGCTCGCAAAGCATAACATTCGGATTACCGCCGGCAAGAATGTACTCGGCCGCATTCAGGAATTCATCGTAGGTCGCGCTAAAGCCGCGCTTCAGGAGTACTGGCGTTTGAATCGTTCCAAGCTTACGGAGCAAATCAAAGTTTTGCATGTTGCGTGTTCCAACTTGCAGGATATCTGCGTATTCCGCACATACATCCACGTATTCCGGCGTCATAACTTCAGTAATCGTGAGAAGTCCGTGCTTTTTACCGGCTTCGGCCATCATCACAAGACCTTCAACGCCCACGCCTTGGAAGCTGTAAGGACCTGTTCTTGGCTTGAATGCGCCGCCGCGAAGTACTTGACCGCCTGCGGCTTTCACCAGACGTGCGATCTCATCGATTTGTTCAGGTGTTTCTACTGCGCAAGGACCGCCCATAACAACGAGCTGCTCGCCGCCGATTTCGACTCCTTTGATATTGATAACGGTATCCGCCGGATGGAAATCACGGCTTGCTAATTTATATGATTTTGAGATTTTCACGACTTGTTCAACTCCAGACATTTGGCGCAGCTGTTCTGCTAATTTAGGATCGGCTTTGCCGATGATGCCGATTACGGTACGATCTTCGCCTTTGGATACATGCGCCTGCACACCTTGTTTTTCAATAAGCTGGACGATCTCTTGAATACGCTCATCGGATGTTTTATTAGATGTAATAACGATCATGCGGATACACGCTCCTATATAATGAGTAATGAACGACACTTAAACACTTCAACGCTTGTTCGCTTCTACGCTTTTAATCACTAAAGTAAATATACAATGCTTGACGAATTTTCGTCAAGCATTAATTTCTTTGCGTTATTCAATTGTATTTGAAGGGGCTAGCTGTGCCTTGCGGACTCTACGCTTTTCTTTCCGGCGATTCGTGTGAGACTTGAGCAGCATCATAATCGGGAAATACGCAATGATGCCCAGAACTGTTCCGACGGCCATCCCGCCTACAATGAGATCCAAACCGCTTTTAATAATATGAGAAAGCATATCGGGCAAATGTGTAATGAGATAAATTTTAAAATACTTCGGCACCAACCAATTACCGACCTGCTTATTTAAAATAGAAAATGGAATATAAATCACTTTGCCGAACACAAAACCAATTAATGCCGCCGGTAAATTAGCTCTTAATAAATATACGAGCGGGAATATAAGCACGAAAGCGAATCCAGCGGTAGGCAGTGTAAACATCTCGATGGTCAAACCGATCGAGAAGCCGCGCGCTACTTTAGAGGGACCGCCTTTGGCCCGAAGCAGCAGCAAATATTTATACTTAAACCAACGTTTGGTGCTTTTCCAATTGTAGCGAGCTTTTTTCGTTTTCACCATCTGTGCGCTTTGCATGCTGGGTCTCAATCCTATCGAGTAGTATAGTTAGGCAATCACTCACTGCTCGCGGCTTTGGATTTTACAGCCGGAATGAGCTTCTTCATGTTTATTGTGCGTTTGATTTCCCAACTGCTTTCATCTTTGGCGTCGTAACTTTCCAAATAAGTGATCACTTCTTTGGTGATCGGGGTTGGTGTAGAAGCCCCTGATGTAACCCCGACTTTGCGAACGTTCGTAAGCCATGTGCGGTTCAGTTCAGTGATATCAGATATTCTATACGCTTTGACACCCGCTATTTCCTCCGAAACTTGCGCTAAGCGATTCGAATTGTTGCTTTTCGGATCGCCAACTACAATGACAAGGTCCACTTCTTTGGCTTGTTCCGCTACTGCTTCTTGTCTAACCTGGGTCGCCAGACAGATTTCATTATGAATTTCTGCTTTGGGAAAGAGCTCCAGCAAGCGATTCATGATATGTTTGATATCCCATTGACTCATGGTCGTCTGATTCGTAATAATAATGCGCTCGGACCCAATGTTCAAAAGCTCTGCTTCTTCCAATTTCTCAATCAAATGCACATGCTCAGGAGCGACACCGATTGCGCCTTCCGGTTCCGGATGCCCCTTCTTTCCGATATAGATGACATCGTAGCCGTCGGCCACTTTCTCGCGAATCAAATCGTGTGTCTTGGTCACATCCGGGCATGTAGCATCGACGACTGTCAATCCCTTGTCTCTCGCTCTGCGGCGGACTTCAGGGGATACGCCATGAGCGGTGAAAATAACGGTCCCCTGCTCGATCTGCTCCAGAATTTCAAGCCGATTCTCCCCATCTAATGTGATGACGCCTTCTTCTTTGAAAAAGTCCGTCACATGCGAGTTATGAACGATCATGCCCAATATATAGATCGGTCTTGGCAGATTAAGGTTTTTGGCGGTTTGCATCGCTAAAGCCATGGCATCTACAACCCCATAGCAATAGCCTCTTGGTGATATTTTGACAACTTCCATTTCTTCCACCTGCTCCGAAAATTTTGTTTAAACGATCTCCTTCACATTATACCGAATTACATAGAGAGAGGGAAGCTGGCGGGCAGCCAAATCATAAAGGTAGTTCCTTCATCTTTGCGGGTTGTCACTTCGACTGAACCGCCGTGTTCGTCGATAATCCACTTGGCTATGGAGAGACCTAGGCCTGTACCGCTCGTTTGCCCTCTAGAAAGATCTGCACGGTAGAAACGATCGAAGATGTGAGGGACATCCTCTTTGTCCATACCGATCCCTGTATCTGCGATACGGATACCGACAAAACCGTCGTTACGGGTCGCATCAAGCGAAACTGAACCTTCACGCGTATATTTGAATGCATTCTCAATGAAGATAAAAATCAGCTGCTGCAAATAATCGCGGTTGCCATAGACGATCGCATCCTGAAGCACATCAAGATTGCCCACTTGCCATTCGGCGGTATGCGTCAGAAATTGAGCGCGCCTTACAACTTCTTGAACTAGCGGCAGCATCTCTACTTGCGATTTCTCCATCATCACGCCGGCATCTGCACGCGCCAAAGCGAGCAGGTCATTGACCAGCCGACTCATCCGCTGGGCCTCGCCGGCAATATCATGCATCGCTTCCAGTGACATCTGCATTTGATCAGCGGTAGCAAGCTGGGTGTTGCCCGATGTCTGTTTCCACATCTTCTCGAGCAAATCGACATTGCCGCGAATCGTCGTTAGCGGTGTTCTCAGCTCGTGGGAAGCATCGGATACGAATCGCCGCTGCGCACGGTAAGCCTGATCGAGCTCTGAATACGTTACTTGTATGCGGGAAAGCATGCCGTTGATCGTATCGGTTAATCTGCCGATCTCGTCTTTCGGCCCGTCGTAGAGGATTCGCTTCTCCAGATCATCCCCGCTTTCGATTTGATTCGCTGCTTCTATAACTTGATCGATCGGCTTGAGCGCTTTTCGCGCAAGGAACCATCCTACTGAAGCAGCAACGATGATCGTTAAGATCGCCCAAATAATCAGCGTATATCGTAAAGATACCGCGGTTCGTTCATAGCTTCCTACGGGAACAGCTGCCTGCAAGACGCCAATCAAATTTACAGGATTGTCCGGATTCTCGTAAATGGCATGGTTATAAATGAGAAAGTCTTGACCGACCACCTTCGTTTTCTCGAAATAGGCATCCGTTCCTTTGAATTTATCGATGGTCGCCTTCGTGATCGGTAATGTAACGTCATAATATTGCAAATTCGCAGAACGGTTATACGATTTAAGCTGGATATTATATAATTGCAGGAATGTATTCGTTGAATAGATGTCGCGATTTTCCAGCTCCAAATCAATGACGAGCCCTTTCAGCGAGAGGGCGAAGCTTTTCTGTACGCGGGAGTAAGTAGCGTCCGCATCCCTTTTTAATTCTTGACGAACCTGGCCGTACAAAAAGTAATTCAAGAAAAAATATAAAACGATTCCAAACAACAACATCGTAACCGCCAATATGCCGGAGTACCAAAGCGTTAGCCGGAGGCGAAGAGACATGTTTATGATTCTCCTCTCAGCACATAACCCGCTCCCCGGACGGTCTGGATGATTCGTTTATGCCCATACTCTTCTGTTTTTTGGCGAAGCAACGCTATATAAACCTCAAGGACGTTGGATTCACCGCTATAGTCGTAGCCCCATATCTTCTCCATAATGACATCACGGGATAACACCCGCTTCGGATTCAACATAAATAAATGAAGCAGATCGAACTCTTTGGTTGTTAACTCAACAAGCTTATCCTCACGAAAAACTTCGCGCGTATCCAAATCTAACGTGACGTCCTCATAATTAAGCCTGTTTGTCGGCTGCTCCGGCCGTTCCGTTCTACGACGCAGAAGCACACGCACTCGTGCCAACAGTTCTTCGAGCGCAAACG
This sequence comes from Paenibacillus sedimenti, assembly GCF_014534655.1. Lineage (GTDB taxonomy): Bacteria > Bacillota > Bacilli > Paenibacillales > NBRC-103111 > Paenibacillus_E > Paenibacillus_E sedimenti. The sequence continues at coordinate 825,537 of NZ_JACVVD010000002.1, read as the reverse complement.
GCTTAACCAAATAGTCGTCCGCTCCCAGGTCAAGTCCTTTCACGCGATCACTAATCTCATCTTTAGCCGTTAGCATTAAAATGGGGACCTCGCTCCCGCTTTCGCGGACACGACGAACGACTTCCCAACCATCGATCTGCGGCATCATCACATCGAGAATAATCAGATCGGGTTCACTGCTGAGCATCTGCTTCAACCCTTCCGAACCATTCCCTGCCGTAGTAACGGAATACCCTTCAAATGCAAGTCCGCGTCTTAACATAGACGTAATTTTTTCATCATCATCTATAACCAAAATTTGTTCTCTCATCGCATAACCGCCTTTCTTTCTTCCATTGTAGCAAAAATTATGATGAAGCAAAAAGAAGCAGAGCCTGCAAGCTTGCGGCCGCGGGACTCCACTTCCTGATTAAATGCTAATTATTTTGCTGCGCTTTCTGTGAGTGTATTTTTATCGCCAATCGTGACCGGCACTTCCAAGCGCTTGCCGTCACGAATAAGTCCTAGCGTCACTTTGTCGCCAACTTTTGCAGCCTGTACTTTGGTAATTAACTCTTGCGAGTTTTTCACTTTCGTGCCGTTGATGTCCACGATCACATCATATTGACGCAGGCCCGCTTGGAATGCAGGACTTTTGCGCTGCACACTGCCAACCAATGCACCGTCTGTATTCGAAAGCTTCAATTCGCTAACCCAATCTTTGCCGATGTCTTGAAGCCCTACGCCGAGGTAAGGAACCGGTTCTTTAGGGATTTCGACGTTGTTTTTCAAATTGTCCAGGACGGATGAGATCGTGCTTGTTGGAATCGCAAATCCAATACCTTGCGCCTGGGAGCTTACGGCGGTATTAATACCGATCACTTCGCCGTTCAAGTTAAGCAGCGGTCCGCCGGAGTTGCCCGGGTTAATGGATGCATCCGTTTGCAGCAAGTGTTTGTATTCGCGGGTTCCTTTAGAATCCGGAATGCTGATCGGACGCTCTTTGGCACTCAGTACGCCTACTGTAACCGTGTGGTCAAAACCGTACGGGTTACCGATCGCAACAACCCAATCGCCGACATTCACGTCTTCTGCCTTGCCGAGCGGAAGAATAGGGAAGTCTTTGTCTCCTTCGACTTTGAGTACCGCCAAGTCCAAATCATAGCTGGTTCCAAGCACTTTGGCTGTGAATGGTTTGTCGTACCCTTGTACGGTTACTTGAACTTCATCGGCGCCATCGATCACGTGTTCGTTCGTCAGGATATACCCCGTTTTCTCGAAAATAAATCCTGTTCCCATCCCTGCCGCCTGCAAATCTCCGTTGCCGGAATCCTGTTGATTTTGGTCGGTACCGCCTCCGCCATTGTCGCCAAAAAATTGACGGAAGAACGGATCGTCGAACAAGGAGTTGCCGCTGCTGCGGGACGATCTTTTCGATTTTACAAACGCTTCAATTTTGACGATTGCCGGGCCGGCATTTTGAGCGATCTCAGAAATGTTGTTCGGACGAGCAACGTCAAGTCCTACATTTTTCACATCGCCGCTGTTGCCGTTCGAGCTCGTCGCCGTTGTTGTCGTGGAGCCGCTAGATGCAAGCGGCTTCTCGTTTCCTGTGAACAAATTCGTTTTGTCCGCCGTAAACATGAGAGCGCTTATGACCAGGGCGCCGGCCATAAAAGCCGCGAAAATACTTTTTGCAGATGAACGTTTCTTAGCAGTGTAATCCCAAGGCCCCGGCCCTTGCTGTGCCCCTGCATCCGTTTGGAAACTGAAAGGACGTAAATTCTTGGGCGGTGTCACTTCAACACTGGATGTTCCTTCAGAACCCGACGCTGAGGTGGTTAGCTGATCCGTTTCGTTATTCTCATTAAAAGCTGATTTGTAAGGACCATAAGAGTAGTAGTAAGAAGGTCTCTTTTGATCCGGCTCTTGTTTTGCTTCTTGCCCTTTGTCGTTGCTATCATTGTTCTGCGGCTTAAAGAAGTCGCTGTAATCTTTTTTATTGTCTTCCATCGTCCTTACCTCCACATGTTCGTTTAAAAGTTATAAGTGCATGCTGTGCATAGTTTCTTATTGAAGTAGTAGGTCTTGCTGTCTATGGTTCTATCATGCACCTACAACCTTAAACCAATATTAAAAAACGATAAATTGGAGGTAAAAAACAGAAATCATTATTATTGTTGCAGGATTCTGACCTATTTCAATGAATCCATGCTTTTTCGACCCTCTTGAGCAGTCCTTCCGCTTTCTCAACCCATTTGTCCTCGATTTCCGCATCGGGATTCAGCGGGGTTTGAAACTGATCGATGAGAGCTCCGTAGGTTTCTGCTTCCGCCCCTTGGTCAAGCCCTTCATTGTAAACATGCTTCAAAACAAAAGGCGTTCCCATCTTTACGATGGCATCAGTAGCTTCCGTATCCCCTTCGATTCTTCCTGTTACCATCTGAAAAGGAATCCGGAGCCAAACCTTATTCGCTTCATCTAAATTACGGTCAAAGTAACCATGATCGTAGTCCCAGTTTCCGCCTAAAGCGAACTCAAATTCATGCAGGTGGTCACGTACGCTGTCAAAAGACTCTTGCACCTGCGTAAGCGATGATGATAATGGTTTCATTTCTTGACACTCCTTAGAGTTTTGTCTTGACAAAACTGGCATCGTAAGCATAAGCTTAGGCGCTCATAGTATTGATGCTTACCCATAGAGTGTGCCAAAATGTAGTTTTTATGTGCAGGATCTCCCTTTTATTAGACCCATCCTTTGCGATGAGCGAAGATAGCCAGTTGGGTGCGATCCTCCAATTCACACTTCATGAGCAAATTGCTTACATGCGTTTTGACCGTTTTAATGCTGATAAAAAGCTCTTCCGAAATCTCTTTATTGCTTTTGCCTTCCGCTATGAGCAGAAGCACTTCCCTTTCCCGCGTAGTCAGCCCTTCCTCTTCAGGCTGCGCGTTACGCTGTCTAATCCCTCTGGTCAGGGCCAACGAAACTTCTGAATTCATAACAGGCATCCCTCGGTAAGCACTTTGAATCGCATGGATTAGCTGATCAGAAGAAACGGTTTTGAGCATGTAGCTGATCGCGCCCGATTCCACTGCTTCCACAACTTTAGCCTCTTCCAGAAAACTTGTCAGCATGATGACCTTCATCTGAGGATATTTCTCACAAACAAGCTTCGTAGCCGATATTCCGTCCATGACGGGCATCGTTAGATCCATTAGGATAATATCCGGTAATTGCTGCGAGCTCTCGCGGCTCCATTGATCTAACTTATCCAATGCTTCTTTTCCATTGCTTGCTTCTCCAATGACTTCTAAACCAGGCTCTAGTGAAATATAAGTTCGCAGCCCTACTCGGACCATATCGTGATCATCGACGATCATTATTTGAATATTAGTGCTCATTCCGCTCATCCTCTCTTACCAAAGTCAATCCGCTCGGCTCCTCCGCAAATCGCGGAATTTTTACACGAACTCTCGTTCCAGCGCCCGGTTTACTGTCAATTTCCACTTCACCGCCAAGCTTTTGCGCCCGCTCCCTCATCGTCGATAGCCCATGGGAAGCTGAAGGAATATCGCTCCGTTCGAATCCCTGTCCATCGTCCTGCAGTTGGAGCACGTATTGATGCTCTCTCTCATGAATCGCCAATCTAACCTGCTTCGCCGAAGCGTGTTTAATCACATTTGCAAGCCCTTCCTGGATAATAAGAAAAAACTGATGCTCAATTGCCTCCGACATGGATTCGCCAACCACAACATCAAGTTGGCCCTGAAGTTCGTGGGTCCGGCAATATTCCGGAAACCATTTCTCCAGAGCTTCTTGTAAGCTCATGTCATTCAGTTCAATCGGTCTTAGTTGTGAAATTAATCCGCGCATCTGTTTCTGCGCATGATGAGACATCTGAATCAGTTGATTCATTACCCCTGATGCGGCATCCGGGTTTCTCTCCAAAATTTTCGGCAGCGAAGAAGCGGACATATGGATCGCGAAAAGTTCCTGACTAACCGTATCGTGAAGGTCCCGTGCAAGACGGCGTCTTTCCTCCATGACCGCATTCTCCGTCAGCTCTTGATCGCGGATCGCTTCCGCCTCGCCGAACTTCTGGAGCAATTGTACACGTTCTTGGACGGCAGAAGCCATTGTATTGAAAGCTTCATATAAATATAAAAAGGGCTCGACTGGTTCAAGTTCAATGCGGCTGGCGAAATTGCCTTTGGATATTTCAAGCATCGCGAGGTGAAGCTCGTCGACTTTGCGCTGCCATCTTTTCGTAGCTATATAACCGACAGTCAGACATGCAACAAGGATGGCGGCGGCAAACCAAAGCCTAAATTCCCAGGAAGTCAACTCTTCCTTGAAATATTCGAGGACAATATAGATGCTGGATACGGTAATCAAACTAGATATGAGAAAATAATTAAGCAGCTGCCATTTCATGTTAAACATGCGCAATTTGTACATACCGTGTCTCAACCTATCCTTTTTATCGTAATATCTCCAATAAACATGCTTGTTGTGACGATCAGTTTGCGCTCCGCTTCCTCATAATGAGAAGTTTGCGTTCTTACGTTGCGAAGAAATCCGCTCTCACGCCGATCCAAGACCTTCATATCGCCAATAAACGAGCTGGCCATCACGCGCACTTCAACGTCGATATCGTTAGGGATGAATATTTTCACATCGCCTATAAATGCTGTAACGTTAATCGGGGTTTCCCCTAAAGGAATGGAGGCACGTGTCAGATCTATCTCTGAGTCCCCGATAAAATGAGAGATTTGGAGAGGCTTCAGCTCCCATGGTTCTTGGCCCAGGCGAACATCTCCGATAAAGCCATGCCTGTGCATCACTTCGCCGGAATCCACATTGCGGACAAAATCGTCATATTTGCGTTCACGCTGGTAGTGCGGCTTGCGAGGCGAATCCATCTTCGCCGGCGGTTCGGTTGGATCCCAGTCTGTACGATGCTTGTTCACGTCAAACTCTCCGTGAATATCTTTCAATACCGCCTTTTCTTCCTCGCTCAAATCTCTTTTGACTTCACTTGCCTTTTCTGAAGAACGATCCGGCGTCGTTCCGCTCCAGTTGTCATTGTCCCACGGATTTCGATGTTTCCGGTGCTGCTCACGCCTAGCTTCGTGTCTTGCTTCTCTCGCTTGATGCTTGGCGTCATGGATCGTTTGCCAGTCATGCGAATTTCTTCTTCCCGATTTGAAAATGACGCCGAGCCCTAACAAGATTAATGCGACAGGCCAAAGATATTGAAACAATTCTTTCACGGATATAGTCATCAGATTCAAATTTTTCAAGAGGAATACCGTGCCGACGGCACAAAGTATGAAGCACCAGAACGCTCCGCCCCAATGATACCTTTGCTGTCCTGCGAAACCCGTCAAGCCGAAAAAAATGAGGATAACCGGCCAATAAGTGGAAAACATATACGCAAGATCGATTGTGATTAGCCCCGTCTGATCAAGCAGAAAGAACACGCCTGCCGTGACGAGGACAAGCCCCCATATAATGCGCTGAAACATATGCGGATTCATACTTGCTTCCTCCATTTGTGTACATGGTTGTTAAGATACTTCTAGTCTAAAGGATGCGGACAGGAATGAAAAGAGACGAGGGATTGAAGGTGTCCTCGGTCTCTAGACTGAGTTTTTAGAAATAGTTCAGAGCTTAACTTACATGTCATCATGTTAGATACGAACATTCGGTCATTGATGTTATGTATTCTTACGTATTTCGTTGACATGTTTATCATCAGAACCGTATAATTGTTGCTATGAAAGCAGGTAAATATATGCCTGCGCTTACGACGCAAGGGGAGATGAAAGAATGGATGCTATTCAACAGCTTTCCAGCGGTTTGGATACCATATGGGTTGTCCTGACAGCAGCTATGATTTTACTTATGGAAGGCGGCTTTGCCTTATTGGAAGCAGGCTTTGTTCGACAGAAGAATGCAGTAAGCATCATCATGAAAGTATTTGTAGATATTGCTTTCGGAGCACTTGTTTTTTACTTCATCGGTTTCGCTTTGATGTATGGGAAAGACGTAGGAGGATTCATTGGTACAACCGGTTTCTTCATGGGAGGAGATTTAACACATATTCAATTAACAATCTCACATGAAACATATTGGTTGTTTCAATGCGCTTTCGTTATCGCCGTCATTTCCATTGTCTCTGGCGCGGTTGCAGAACGCATTAACTTCCGTGCGTACATCTTATATACAATTGCCATGACAGGTATCATTTACCCGGTAGCCGGGCACTGGGTCTGGGCTGTGAATGGCTGGTTAGGCAAACTCGGCATGGTAGATTTCGCAGGTTCTGCCGTTATCCACGCATTGGGCGGCTTCTCCGCACTTGCAGCAGCCATGATCATCGGGCCTCGAATTGGTAAGTTCTCTGCGAACGGTACAGCCAACATCGTCCCTCCCTCCAATTTACCGCTGGCGTCTGTAGGTGCATTTATCCTTTGGTTCGGTTGGTTCGGATTCAACTCGGGAAGTACGCTTAGCGCAACAAACAGCTCTATTGGTCATATCGCCGTTACGACGATGCTGGCTGCTGCGGCCGGAAGCGCGACATGCATCCTGTTCACCATGATGCGCTATCGCAAAGCGGATCCGCCGATGGTGATCAACGGAGCTCTGGCTGGTCTCGTCGGCATAACCGCCGGTTGCGCTTTCGTTAGCAACGCTGCAGCCATCCTCATAGGAGCGATCTGCGGCATCGCGATGGTCTATGCGACGGAGTTCCTGGAGGCCAGAAGGATCGATGACCCAGTCGGCGCGTTCCCCGTGCACGGAATTAGCGGCAGTATCGGTACGCTTGCGGTAGGTTTGTTCGCAAAACCCGATGCGATCAGAGAAGGGACCGCGGGGCTGTTCTACGGAGGAGGCTTTGAACTTCTAGGCGTGCAAGCTTTAGGGCTTGTCGTGATCTGCATCTGGGGCTTCATTCTAACATGGGGATTCTTGAAAGTCATTAAACTCGTCACGCCGCTTCGCGTGAGCCGGGACGAGGAGCTTGTTGGTCTAGATGTAGGGATCCACGGCGTTCCCGCTTATAGTCAAGAAGACGGTTTCCTGGACTTGGGACAACTGAAAAGCGAAAAGTGAAACAACGCAAACGAAAAGCGGCTGTCCGACAGTAGCTCCAGCTACTGATAGGTCGGCCGCTTCTTTTATTGATCAGACAGTCTCGCTTTCCACGAGCGAAATAGTAATGAGGCTGCCCCTCTAGTGATGTAACTACTGAAGGGGCAGCCTCATTATTGTTTCTTTCCTATGTTAAGACAATTCTTGTTCAATCTCTTGAGGAACGGAGATGACATCATTCGGCATCGATCCATTTAATATCATACGCGCTTGCTCAATTTCAGCACGGAGTTTCTTCACTTGCTCCATCGGCTTCTTGACATAATGAATATATTCAACGGCAAGATGATGGTCAGGTTTCCTGCCAGAAAACATACGGCGCAACGATGACATCGACTGATAAGCCCGCTCTTCCTTCATTCTTTTCATCTCATAGCGCTCAACGACTTGCTCAATTTCAGCAACTTGCTGCTCCTTGCGAGAAATATAAGCTTCCAAGAAAGGATACACTTCTGCAGCTCGCCTTGACGCACCTTGAGTTTTCACGCCTGATCGCAAAGCATTCAACATGATAATTCACCTGTCTCCCCATGTTAACATTCATCACAGTAATCTTATTTTACACTAAAATATAAGTTTTGAGAACTACTATTTCAGCATTAAATCGATACCGACGACGCCGATAGGGGCTCCATGATCATCCAAAATTGCTTTAGACAATGTGATGCATGGTTTTTTGGTAATAGCTGACACGTATTCCTGCGAAACGAAGAGCTCTCCATTCATCGCACACTTCCACCAATCCCGGCCCTTGGCATTAACCAGCCCCGCTTCCGGGAGCGAGAAGATGAAGGTGCCGTCGGCACGATTGGACCAGATAGCTTCAATACCGTTCGTTCTTTGTAGCACTTCGCTGAGATGTGACTTATGCTTCGCTTCGTCCAATGAAGTAATGTCAGGTATTAGCACAAGGGAACTAAGCATTTGCTTCATGTCATGCGCGTTGACATTGACGGACCCTGATTTCTTTTGCACCCCAACAGCTTGAATGGCCTCGATCAGTTCTGTAGAGGTACGATCCAGATTGCGATTCGTATTCTGCAGCATCGTCACCTCTCGTCGTTGTTTCTTCATTTGTTCCACCGTATGCTCAACACTTGCCATCGTCTCGTTCATTAAATCGACGACTTGGCCAAGTGAACTCGTCGTACCTGATACTAATGCGGATTGCTGCTTGGTTGAGCTTGTCGTACTGGATACGAGATTGTTCACATGAACAATCAATGAGAAAATCGTATCGATCTTCTCCTTCATCACTTTCATTTCTGAAATTCCGTGCTCGACAGACTGTTTCTCAGCGGCAACGGCCGTAACGACTTGAGAGACGCCGCTTTCGATGGAGGTAAGAATCTCGGAAGATCTTGTTACCGCTTCATGGCTTTGAGCGGCCAGCTTCTTGATCTCCTGGGCAACGACCGAAAACCCGCGACCGTGCTCCCCCGCTCTCGCTGCTTCAATCGATGCATTGAGAGCCAGCAATGAAGTCTGGGAAACGACCTCCGCGATAAAAGTATTGATCTCTTCAATCTTGGATGTATGAATAGTTAAATCCTGAATCTTCTTCTGCATCGTATCGTTATTTAGATGCAAATCGGTCATCACTTCATCTGTAGCGTTCAGCGATCGGCATACGTCAACTACCGTATCTTTGGTTTGTTCGCTTTCTTGATGCATATGTACGGAGGAATCCAAAATCTGCTCAGCCGCTGCTGCCACTTGCTGGATCGCGGCAAAAGCCTCTTGCAGCTGCTCGACCGCTTGGTTGCTGCGAGCTTTCAATTCTTCTTCCCCTTGAATGGAGGCGTCGGCAATGTAGGTCAATTGTCCAATGGAACGGTTCATCTCTTCAACAGCTCCAGCCAAGCGATCGGCCACGACTTGAGATTCTTGAACAAACGTCAGGATCTGATCTTGTTGATCGGCATGATGTAAACTATCATTCGCTGTTCCTCTGCTGTGTAACCATGAATAGACGCCCATAAACAAAAAAACCGCCAATAAAGCAGCAGTCAACCATCGAGAAGGCATCCAAATCGCTAATCCGCTTACCGAGCTACCTAAAATAATGACACCGTAGAACCAACTGATCCGTTTCGTGTCTACTTTCATAAGCAACTGGCACCCCTTCCCAAAAAAACCATGTTATTTTTTGTTACATTATATCGAATAATGCATACGAAAAAAAGACCTTCTCAGGTCTTTTTTTCAGACAGAGCATGATGAAACCGGTTCGACAACAACGAAAAAGAAGAGACCCTTGCGGGGCCCTTCTTAAAAATTACTTATGTTCTTTTGGGATTACTTATTTGTTTGGTTTAGCTGATTATTTTGCTGCTTGTTAGGTACTGATGTTTCCGCAGCAAACTCTACGTCTGGAGCTTGTTTGTTTTTATTGTTTTTGTTCTTTGCCATGTCCCATCACCTCCCCTAAAACGTATTATTTCCCGGATTGGGGATGTTATGACGGGAAATTCCGGCTGCTGGAATCAATTAGAGTGCTTTTGTCGGCGAAATTATTTCATCCTTCAGCTGATTCCAAATCAGCTCAGTCACTTTGCCGTTACCCTTTTTTACGATAAATACTTTTACCGTCTTCTTGCCCCATTCCTTATACACAGCATCTTTCGTGTCGAAATAAAGGTCTATTTTTTTCCCTTTGATGGCACTGCCGGTGTCTGCAACGACACCATATCCATAACCGGGAATAAATAAGACGGTGCCAAGCGGAAACACAGACGGATCTGCTGCAATGGTGGATAATGCTTTGTCGTCCCGCTTGACTTTAATGCCTGAAAAGGTAATTCCATATTCAGGATGATCCGGATTCTTGCCTGTAGATTCTTTACCTGCGAAATAACCCGTAGCTACAACTTCGACTGCCTTAAGCTTAGACAAGTCTGAGTCAAGCTTGGGTACAAAGCGGTAATTGACTCGCTGTTGTTGTTCATGAGTGACCTGTAGCGCGGCTGGCTCATTTATGACCAAAGAATCGATTTCCTGTGGAGCTTTTATATGGGTAACATTGTTTGTAATGGGACGAACTTCCTGCTGAGGCTCCGCTACTTTGATTTTGGTTTCATCTTGTCCGAAAATCGCGAGCAACACATTAACAACCATCAACATACTGAACCATTTGGACTGGCTAAACAATTCGGTCAACATAATTTTTGATACCTCCCCTACTATAGCAGGTTGTCCAATTCCTTTCACACGTATACGTCTAGATGCAGACCCACTGTTTAAGGTTTCCCAATTATGCTGATTTATGCATGCCATCCCCAAAAATCACGAAAAAAGCAGAGAAGCTTGGCTCCTCTGCTTTTTTCGTGATTATGATTTAAATTTATTGTTTTTTTCGGATTTCCTCATCGATCATTTCAATCACTTGCGCAATCGGGTGCGTGCCCAAATCGCCTTGACCGCGCTTGCGAACGGACAGACTATTGTTGGTCACTTCATTTTCACCGACTACGAGCATGAAAGGAATTTTCTCCAGCTGCGCTTCCCGGATTTTATAGCCTAGCTTCTCATTGCGGATATCGGCTTCCACACGAATGCCCGCAGCTTGCAATTGCTCAGTTACTTTATTAGAGAATTCCTCGAATGCCGGGGATACCGGAATGACTTTGGCTTGAACCGGCATCAACCAGGTTGGCAGCGCTCCTGCAAAGTTCTCAAGCAAGAAGGCTGTCATGCGCTCCATGGTACTAATAATGCCGCGGTGAATAACGACTGGGCGATGCTTCTGTCCATCATCACCGATATACTCAAGCTGAAAGCGTTCAGGTAGTAAGAAATCGATCTGTGCAGTAGAGAGAGTCTCTTCTTTCTTCAGCGCTGTTTTGATTTGTACGTCGAGCTTAGGCCCGTAGAATGCAGCTTCACCCTCAGCTTCGTAGAACGGCAAACCTAGTTCCTCAACGACTTCACGAAGCATCCTTTGGGAAGTTTCCCACATCTCGTCATCCTGGAAGTATTTTTCGGTATCCTTCGGATCGCGGTACGACAGGCGGAAACGGTAGTCCGTGATCCCGAAATCCTCGTACACTTGGCGAATTAAATTCACAACGCGGGAGAACTCTTCCTTGATTTGATCCAAACGGCAGAAAATATGCGCATCATTCAAAGTCATCGCGCGGACGCGGTGCAGACCTGTCAGAGCACCCGACATTTCGTAGCGGTGCATCGTTCCAAGCTCAGCAATACGGATCGGGAGATCGCGATAGCTGCGCATATCACTCTTGTACACCATCATATGATGCGGACAGTTCATCGGACGAAGTACGAGCTCCTCGTTGTCCATGACCATTTTCGGGAACATATCTTCATGGTAGTGATCCCAGTGACCTGAAGTTTTGTACAGTTCTACGTTTGCGAGCACAGGCGTGTATACGTGTTGGTAGCCTAGGCGCTCTTCCAAGTCAACGATATAACGCTCCATTGTACGGCGCAGTTTTGCACCATTAGGCAGCCAGAGCGGCAAACCCTGTCCAACTTCCCGGGAAAAAGCAAACATCTTGAGCTCCCTGCCGAGTTTGCGGTGATCGCGTTTCTTCGCTTCTTCAAGCAAATGCAGGTGCTCATCCAGCTGCGCTTTTTTCGGGAAGGCAGTGCCGTAAATACGCTGCAGCATTTTGTTTTTTGCATCGCCGCGCCAGTAAGCACCTGCTACGCTGAGTAGTTTGAACGCTTTGATCCGGCCTGTAGAAGGCAAGTGAGGACCGCGGCAAAGATCGAAGAATTCACCTTGGTCATAGATCGTGAGTACCGAATCCTCCGGCAAATCACGAATCAACTCAAGCTTATATGGATCCTCCATCTCAGTAAAAATGCGGATCGCTTCTTCTCGGGACACTACACGGCGAGTAATCGCCAGATTTTCCTGCGTGATGCGCTCCATTTCTTTTTCGATTTTCACCAAATCCTCAGAGCTTAACGGCGTTTCAAGATCGATATCGTAGTAGAACCCGTCCTCGATGACCGGACCGATCCCCAGCTTCACGGCTTTCTCACCGTAAATACGCTTGATCGCTTGGGCCATTAAATGTGCAGTACTGTGACGGTACATTTCAAGACCCGCTTCAGTATCTAGAGTCAAAATTTCCACATCGGAATCTTGCTCCAAGGAGAAGGATAAATCGACGGATTTTCCGTTAACTTTGCCGCCAATCGCATTTTTCTTCAAGCCGGATGAAATGGATTCCGCCACTTGCTCAATCGTCGTTCCGACCGCATACTCTCTAATAGCTCCATCAGGTAATTTTACTTGTACAACCATGTTCTGGTCCTCCTAAGTGTACCCCACAAAGTGAAGTGATGCTTCGCAGCATAGTCCTATTACTTTGCGAAGGCCCCAAAATGTAATATTGAACGCAAAAAAGCACACTGCATCCCAAAAGGGACGAGTATGCTCAGCTCGTGGTTCCACCCTAATTCGATTCTAGTTATCCATAAATAAATGGAAGTCGAATCCTCATCAGCATTCGATAACGGGAATGATTCCGGTGCCGTTTACTATCAGCCTGCAGCAGGCCAAGTTCCACAACACGGCTACAAAGGGGTAAACTAACGATTCACTGAAGGAGATTTCAGCCGGGTCTCCTCTCTCTGGGCAGTTCACTCTCGATAGTTCATGTCTTTGATCTTAACGCCTTCGTTCATTATTATAATTGGCTTACCGGGCAAGGTCAAGGGGATAGTTGGTCCTGCTTTTTAACCTCTCCCAAATACGTATGGCAGGTGCGGCAATAGGAGCAAACTGTTGTCCGATCATCAAATATTTGCCGAATCGTTTTAATGACGGTCATTTCCGGATCTCTGGTGTGAATATATATGTTCGCAGGAGATACCGTGATCAGCGTGCTTACAATCATATCCTCAAAATTAATATCTTTCTCCAGCACTTCAAGTTTAAAAGTAGCATCGAATTCGTTGGCATCGATTGGCTCCAGCTTATCATTTAAAATGACAAACTCATGGCCTCCCTTATGAATCAGGTGGGCAGCCGGAATCTTCGCCTCTTGAATATACACAAAGTACTGCAAGAGCGAAATAAACTCTTGGTATTGACGATCCATCATAAATTCGTCAATGGCATATTCAGCAATTTCTCTTAGCTCTTCCAAATAATCAAAAACCCGGAATTTTAGAAAACCTTCCAAATTGAGTTCTGAATTCTCGTCCAAGTATTGCATTAACGGCTGGACAAGCAGCTGTTTTCTGCGAAGCCTTCCCTCTTCGGAATTAGGTGCGCTGGATTCTCCCGAATCAGCCTCTCCGTATAAAAACTGTTTACAATAACCCTCAATCGGCTCCAGATCTTCCTTGGCCTCGTATTTAAATTCTTTTATAATCAGTTGACGAAGGATCTGCAATTCTTTCTCGGCCATTATATGCTCAGCAAGTACACCGGCAAGTGCTTCCATGATTTCCTTACGCAAAGTCACTGTTTCCTGCTCTTGGATCATCACTACACCACGAATATGCGCGTAATTATCATACAAATCATAGTGAACGGTCAAACCGCCTTGTACGCTATGTAAAAGCCGCAGCTCATTCTCAATCTGAGAGCTTAGCAAACGAACATATGACTCATTGACGCTCATCATCTTAATCGTAAACCAATCCATGGGCTCACTCCTTTCCGGCTGTAGGTGTATCCTCTTACAAGTATATGGTCGATCGGAATCAGATATACAACGAACAATTTGCCATTTCCTTTTGCTCAGGTCCTGTCGAACTTTACGGAAAGTTATTCCAATCCTTTCCTTATTCATGTTATGATATATATTACAGTAGTTCTTGAGTAGGATATTAGTGGAGTGAGTATAGATGCATATTAACGCATATATTCCAGACAAACAGAACTGGAACCGCAAGCTGCTTCACATTTATTGGGGTCTTGTCCTTATTCAAATTCCTGTTGAGTTTTTTTACTTTCTCAAAGTGGAAACCCAAGAACATATCACCGCCAATCATATCTTAATTCCCACGCTAATCATGGTTCTTATCATGGCTGGAATGGAAGCTGCCTATAGATTATCGCAACAAACGCTTGATTATTTCATCTTAATCGGCGGTTCCTTTCTGACGTTTACAATCATTTATTTCAACTACGATGTGAAAATGGCGCCGCTCTATGTGTTGATCCCCATTTTGGTATCCATCTTTTACTTTCAACGCGCAAAATTTCTAATTTCAGTCGTTCTTTCCCTGCTGTCCCTAACAATCCTTTTTAACCTCTCGGATTTACTTGCAGCTATTCCAATCCTTGGATTAGCAACTCTCATCGCATTCGGTATTATGAAGCGCGGCGTAGAAATTCTTGCTAACCTGCATGCCACGACTGAACTCAAACAAGAGCTTATGATTAAAAATATCATTATGGATAAGCTGTCCAAGACGGATGCGCTGACAGACCTCTACAACCATATTACTTTTCATGAATATTTGGAAAAACTAATTGAACAAAGCGAGTCCGGTCACTTGTGCATCCATCTTGCCGTACTTGATATCGATAATTTCAAGAAAGTGAATGACACCTACGGACATCGGGCCGGCGATGCCGTATTGACCAGCGTAAGCGGAATATTGAAAAAAAGCGTAGGGTTAAATGATTTTGCCGCTAGGTACGGCGGCGAGGAATTCGCGGTTATTTTCACTGAAAAGAGCACGGATGGAATTTATGAAATTCTAGAACGGATCCGCTGGCATGTTTCTCAGACCAAATACGACGAGCTTAGCGGCCAAGCTGTGACCATCTCCATCGGCCTTTGCGAATATAGCAAAGGAATGGGTAAAGAGCAGTTCTTTGGCGGAGCAGACCAATCGCTCTATACAGCCAAGAAGACAGGTAAAAACAAAACCGTCATCCATACGTTTCCGCTGCTGAAGACAAACTAAAAAACGCTCTTTTCACCTTCTATGAAAGTGAGAAGAGCGTTTTTATATCATTCGTAGCTAAATGTCCAAAAAGCTAGTTTTGCATCACAAAATCCCGATCCACTTTTACGTTTTCGTCGTCGAACACGCGCAGGATTTCGTATTTCGTGTTGCGCTGCGCCGGGATTTTACCCGCTTCGCGGATAATTTGCAGTGTCGAACTGACGTTAACCTTGTGCGTCGTACCCGCCGCGGATACCACATTTTCCTCGATCATCGTGCTGCCGAAATCGTTACAGCCGTAGCTGAGTGTAAGCTTACCGATTTCTGGACCCATCGTCACCCATGACGACTGGAAGTTCGGTACGTTATCAAGCATGATACGGCTGATCGCCAGCGTTTTCAAGTATTCCTCAGGCGTCACTTTCTCCGCTTTCATGTTCGTATTGTCCGGTTGAAATGTCCAAGGAATGAACGCAAGGAAGCCAGGCGTATTCAGCTTCTGGAGCAGCACATCGTCCTGTGCGTCACGAATGCGCAACATGTGGAGCGCACGCTCTTCCATCGACTCACCGAAACCGATAACCATGGTGCCTGTTGTGTGCATGCCCAGTTTGTGCGCGGTTTGCATGACGTCCATCCAATCTCGCCAAGAGCCTTTCAGCTTACTGATCTTGCGTCTTGTACGATCATCCAGAATTTCGGCGCCGCCGCCTGGAAGGGAATCCAGTCCTGCTTCATGCAATTGGCGTACGACTTCTTCCAGTGACAAACCATCTGAAACATCTTTCATTTTCATGATTTCAGCCGGCGAGAAAGAGTGCATCGTAATGTTGAAACGCTTTTTAATTTCACGCAAGAGATCCGTGTAATAACTGAAAGGCAAGTTCGGATTCGTACCGCCTTGCATAAGAATCTCTGTCCCGTTTACATCAAGAGTTTCTTGAATTTTTTGGAATATCGTTTCATCCGGGAGTACATAACCTTCAGCCGATCCCGGGGCGCGATAAAACGCGCAAAATCTACAATATACATCGCAGATATTGGTGTAGTTAATATTTCGGCCAATAACGAACGTAGTGATCGGGTCCGGATGCCATTTTTTCATAATTTGGTTGGCTGTATCGCCAATCTTCTCTATTTGATCGGACTCGAACAGCGTGATGCATTCTTCCACATCGATTCGTCCGCCCGAAAGTGATTTTTGTAAGATGCGATCAATCGGTTTCACGATTACTCACTCCTTTTGTGTTTATTTTACGGGGGCTCCCCCAAAAGTAACAGGAATAGTCTTCGAAGGATTTCTTCACTTTTGGTGGAATCTGCTTGTTTCTATCGTAACATAATCGTCTCGTACCGTCACGGCAATTCCCTGGATTTTGGAGGGGGCTTAACCGAATATTCACGAAAACGGCAAAAAAGCAGCATGCCGCTGCTTTACTTGACTTTGTTGACCTTTCTATTCGCACAAGGCTCCTCATTAGCTCCTAAGCGCTTGTTCCAAATCTTCAATGATGTCTTCAATGTCCTCAAGCCCCACCGAATACCGGACAAGTCCATCTGTAATGCCACGCTGTAAACGCACCTCTTTCGGCATAGCAGCATGTGACATCATCGCCGGATAGGACAAGATGCTTTCCACAGCACCCAAGCTCACTGCGACCAGCGGAATACGTACCTTGCTCATGAGCTTCTTTGCTTTCTCGCCAGAACCCACATCAAAGGAAACAACCGCACCGTAGCCAAGCGACTGCTTCTCATGAATCTCTTTGCGCGGGTGGTTCGGCAGTCCCGGGTAATAGACATAATCGATATCAGGCTGCTCGGATAGCCACTGCGCAAGTCGGCGAGCGCTTTTCTCCGATACTTCCATACGTGCTTTGAGCGTCTTCATGCCACGAATGAGAAGCCATGAATCCTGGATGCCGAGCACATTGCCCATGCCGTTCTGAATTTGTTTCATTCGGCGTCCCAGGCTTGAGTCGGCAGTTACGGCCAAGCCCGCAAGGACGTCACTGTGACCGCCAAGAAACTTCGTAGCGCTATGCAGCACAATATCAACGCCTAGCTCAATCGGACGCTGATGATAAGGCGTCATGAAGGTGTTATCCAGCATGGTAAGCAGGTCATGCTCTTTAGCCCATGCCGTAATCTCGCCGATATCCGTAATTCTGAGCGTCGGGTTGGACGGCGTTTCCATAAATACAGCCTTCGTATTAGGACGCAGCGCTGTTTTTACCTGCTCGATATCCGTCATATCGACGAAAGTGGATTCTACGCCCATCCGATTCATAATCGTCGTCAATAAGCGATAAGTGCCACCGTAAACATCCTCTGTACAAATAACGTGATCGCCCTGGGAAAGCAGCATAAGTGCCGACGATATCGCAGCCATACCGGAAGAGAAAGCGAATCCGCGGTGGCCGCCTTCCAGCAAAGCAATATAATCCTCCAGCGCTTGGCGCGTTGGGTTACCGGAACGCGTGTAGTCATACTCAGGCGAAACTTCCAGATCCGCTTGATGGAACGTTGAAGCTTGATACAAGGGCACGCTGGATGCCCCCGTCGCTTCATCGATTTCCGCACCGAAGTGAATAAGCTTCGTAGCAAACTTGCCGTGCGGTTTACGTTTATCGTCCTTGGATGCGCTCATTACAGAGCACCTCCTTCAAGCTCCGCCTGCGCCAGATTGAACGCATTCGTCAGATCTGCGATCAGATCGTCGACGTGCTCGATACCTACCGAGAAACGCAGCAGGCGATCGTCAACGCCTACTTTTTGGCGGATTTCCAGAGGAATATCCGCGTGGGTTTGCACAGCCGGGTAGGTCATCAAGGACTCTACACCCCCGAGACTTTCCGCGAAGGCGATCAGCTGTATATGACGCAGAATCGGTTCGATCAACCTGGCATCCTTCACTTTGAAAGAGAAGATGCCGGTGTTGCCGCTCGATTGTTTGTTCTGTACGGCATAGCCAGGATGGCTCTCTAATGCCGGGTAGAACACTTCATCGACAAGGGGATGCGCAAGCAAGAACTTGGCGATGGCCGTTGCATTATACTCATGACGCTCCATGCGAAGCGCGAGTGTCTTCATCCCTCTCATGAGCAGCCAGCTATCCTGCGGTCCAAGCACGGCGCCAATGGAGTTATGCAGGAACGCGATCTGCTCGGAAAGCTCCTTGCCTTTGGTTACGATAAGGCCGGCGAGCACGTCATTATGGCCACCGAGATACTTGGTGGCACTATGTACCACAATGTCTGCGCCAAGTTCGATCGGGCGCTGCAGGAACGGGGTCAATAGCGTGTTGTCGACAATCGACACGATGCCCTTTTTACGGGCCCATGTACAGACAAGCTCGAGATCCGTAATCATCATAAGCGGATTCGTCGGCGTCTCAATGATTAGCCCTTTGGTATTCGGCTGGCAAGCGGCCTCAAGGCCATCCAGATCGTTGGTATCCACATAAGTAGCCGTCACGCCGAATCGCGACATGATTTTCTCAAGTAAACGGTATGTCCCGCCATAGAGATCCAAAGAAACGATCAAGTGATCGCCTTGGCTGAAGTATGCAAAAATCGTTTGCAGTGCAGCCATACCCGAAGAGCAGGCAAAGCCTGCATCTCCCGATTCAAGCTGAGCAATGGCATCCTCAAGCACCTTACGGGTCGGACTTTTGGTGCGTGCATAATCAAATCCGGTGCTTTGTCCGAGCTTCGGATGGCGGAAGGCGGTTGCTTGGTAGACCGGGAAGCTGACAGCACCGGTACCAGGTTCATTTTGAGATCCGATTTGGGCGAGACGACTTTCGATTTTCATTGCAAAGAGCTCCTCCTTCGTGGGGTACGATTCAATTTACAGTTGTGCGCTAGCAAGACTTTTGTTGACGGCGTTCAGATCAAACGGCGTTTCTTGATACACGTAATAGTTCAGCCAGTTGGAAAACAGCAGGTTCGCATGCGCTCTCCAAGTGTTGTAAGGCTGTCTGCTTGGGTCATCGTTAGGGTAATAATTTTTAGGAACGGCAATTTCGAGCCCTTTATTCACATCGCGGTCATATTCCCATTTCAACGTGCAGGCATCGTACTCCGAATGCCCGGTAACGAATATATGCTTGCCATCGCGAGTTGCTGCGATATATACGCCGGCTTCTTCCGATTCGGATAAAATCTCCAAATCCGGACATCTCTCGATATCTTCACGGCGGACTTCAGTGTGACGTGACTGCGGCACATAGAAAACTTCGTCAAAGCCGCGCAGCAGCTTCGTATTCTGCACGTTCACCGTGTGAGGGAATACACCGAACATCTTGTTATCCAGCGCATATTTCGGTACGCCGAAATGATGATACAAGCCAGCTTGTGCGGCCCAGCAAATGTGCAGTGTGGAAGTGACATTCTCCTTGCTCCAGTTGAGAATCTGCGTCAATTCTTCCCAGTAATTCACATCTTCAAACTCCATTTGCTCAACAGGCGCACCCGTGATGATCATGCCATCCAGCTTCTCGTCTTGAATGTCTTCAAACGTTTTATAGAACAATTCCAGATGTTCAGCGGAAGTGTTTTTGGAAGTATGAGTCTTGGGATGCAGAAGCACGAATTCCACCTGCAAAGGGGTATTGCCGATTAAGCGCAGCAATTGTGTTTCGGTTGTCTCTTTCGTCGGCATCAAGTTTAACAAAGCAATGCGAAGTGGACGAATATCCTGATGATACGCGACAGATTCATCCATCGTGAAGATGTTTTCTTGATTTAATATTTCTTTGGCTGGCAGGTTGTCAGGAATCTTGATCGGCATCCTGTTCACTCCTTTTGTCACTTGTTTGGGTTGTTGGTGAAAGCAAAAATGACCTTCTCCGGAATCAGAGAAAGGTCATAGAAATTCAAAGTCATGTCCTCACTCTTATCTCCCAGATTCGCTTCGTACAGCGTTTCCGCAAGAATTAGCACCGTGCATTCCTTTGTTAGCTCAAAGGTTTGTCGGTTGCCGGGTATCATCGGGCTAGTCCCTCCACCTACTCTTGATAAGAAAGTAAAACCTATTCAGTTGTTATTAATAATACTATAAAATGCTCTGTTGTCAAGGGATTTGGCAAGCCCATCTGTGACCACTTTTGAGATGAGTATTGGGCGATTGTCCGGTTCCTTCCTGCATCCGGGCGAATAGCATGAAACTGTAGTAAATGCCCAGACCACCAAAAAATAATTTGTAAAAGGAAAGGTGAAAAAATGATAGATCATACATTAAGAAATTATGTGCTCGAAAGCATTTATCCGGTCGTTCAATATGGTTTACATGAAAAGAAGTACACATCGGTCACTCACTCCATGTTCGAGGTTGCAGCCATCACATATTTGATGGGGAGAGGATACGATTTCCACACCGCCCATCGTATTGTGGAATCATGGGAGGTTAACGAATCGTTTCCGCCATATCAAATTTCATCAAGATATTTTTGAATAATTTATGATAAATGAGTTCATCTAAAATTGCTAAAATTATACAACTATCACAGGAGGTTGAGCATTCAAATGCCTTTAGTACCTTATGAACCGTTTCGTCATCTCGAAAATATGAGGCGGGAATTTGATCGTTTTTTCACAACCGACCTTCCGGCCTTTAGATCAAGCTTTGGACATTCTTTTGGTAATTTAAGCGTCGATGTCCATGAAACGGATAATGAAGTCGTCGCAACATGCGATATACCGGGACTCAAAAAGAAAGAAGATGTAAATATAGATATCGAAAACAATGTTCTTTCAATTAGCGGCAGCATCAACAGAGCCAATGAAGTCAAAGAACAGAATATGTACAGGCAAGAACGCTTTGTCGGACATTTTCAACGTTCCATCGGTTTGCCGGCTACCGTGGCATCCGAAGGTGTCAAGGCAACTTATAAAAACGGAGTTCTTGAGATCCGCATGCCCAAAACGAAACCGGATGTCAAAAAAAGAATCGATGTAGATTTCCGCTAAATCATTTGGTGAGGGCTGTCCCGAAAGCCGGTTTAAGATGGCTGAGGGGGGCCCGATTTTTGTTTTGAAGATGACTTGAAGTTGGCCGATTTTTTCGCAAATGATCTTGTATACTTTAGAAAAGGAGGGAAAAGTTGTCTATTGGATAAGCAATATGATAAAATGATACAAATTGTATCATTACGATACTCTTTGAAAACCCGGGGTGAGACAGGTTTAAAATTACCAACATTCTAAATACTAATCTTAACAACGAAATGAGGTCATATCATGTCTGTTAAATCATCGGATAGCTTCGCGGCTTTTGCTTCCTTGCATCGATACTCCGCGTTGCTTGAAACGTCCAAGCCAACGCTTTCGCAGGCCGAAGTGGCTGTTCAGCTTCTAAGTCATATCTACGGGGCCGAGAATGAAGAAGAATTGTTAAAATGCGGCGACTCGGAGATCATTGATACCTACATGGCAATGAAAGAGAAAATTTTGAACAACGTCGTTACGCAATAGCTCTTCGTACGCAAAAATGCCCAGGTCCTTGCTATCAAGGGATTGGGCATTTTTTTCAATTAAAATATTTATTTGTTATGGATACCAAGGAACCCTTGAAGGAAGATGTCGGCAATATAAGTATCGGCTTTGCGAATTTCTTGGCCCAAATGCTGCAGCATTTGCAGGTCTTTCTTAAGTATAAGGCGTTGCATGCCTTTCAGCTCTGTATTATGATGTTCAATCAATAAGTGAACCACATTCTCCTGCATCTCGATATCTACATTAGCATTCAAAAAAATACGATAACTTTCTGGTGTAGTTTGTTTGTATAGTCCACAGATGTCACCAAGATCATCGAGATACGTAAGCTTAACCCCTTGATGTTTGGCTAATTTATAAGGGCATCGTTCCCCAATACCTTTGTATAAATCCTCTATATGATCCAAACAAATCAACTCCCTCAAAAATAGGACATTACTGGAAATTATTATATCACGAAAAATAAATAAGAAAATGGGAAAAGTGAAAATTTTAGGTGTTTTACTGCTATTTTTTGCTTCTTTTACTTTCCTCAAGATCTTCTAAAAATGTAAATTCCATAAATTTTAACGAATAGGCCAATTTATCTTCGTCCAAATTTCCTTTTTCACGCAGCAACGCTTCTGTATCTTTCAAAAATTGGTCAAGCAAGGACTGCTCTTCTATTGGAAGAGCACTAGAACTGTTAGAAGCGAAGTAATGCTTTTCAGCGCCTGGTCTGCCTAGTAAGTAATCAACAGTTACGTTAAAATAATCAGCGATTTTCACTAGATCCGCGTACTGAGGCTCGGTTTTTCCTAATTCATAATTGGACACGGTTGCTCTCTTTCTTCCCAAAAAAGCAGCAAGTTCGTCTTGAGAAGTGCCTTTTTTCATTCGAAGTTCTTGGATCCGGTTCTTAAATACCGACATAATGGATCATACTCCCATCCTATATGTATTTATATGACAAGAAATTTTGCTTATGAGTAAAGTTATTTAACCATTCCTAATAAATATGATCATACATCGCCCTGAGACGTTGGGCAACCGTTGTTTCACCCATGAACCAGACATGCCTTATTACCATACTCTATTTTAAAAGGAATAGCTTCATCAATCCAAACTTTTCGGCTTGAAACGCGTAAAATGAAGGGTTATACTAGACAAGTATTCGACACGGACGGAAAAGGGGGGCATACGTATGGACGGAGACCCGAGGAGTAGAAGCTGCAGAGTAAGTGAACAATTTTATATGGCGGGACTACAGTCGGTTCTCCATCCATCCGTAGCCTGATTACGATAGGAGATTTACCGGCTGGTTCCATTCGAAGGGGTGGATCAGATGAAAACACGATGGGTACAAAACGGCGTATTTACTTTGATCGAGGATGTGACCGTCGCGCTTACACCTCCGGAGAACGGCTTTTATTGGATTGACGCGGGGATTGAAGATCTGGAAGTTCTTCAGCCCTTGTTTCATTTGCATGATCTGGCCGTGGAGGATTGCTTGAGCGAGGAAGAACAGCGTCCTAAGATTGAAATTTACGATTCGCACTATTTTATTGTTATTAACAGCATCCGATTTGATGACGAAGAGATTTTCTTACGCGCACTTAATATTTTTCTAAACAAGCATGTAATTATAACCGTTACCAAGCAAAAGATTAATGAGCTTCGTGCATTGAAGCCGTTCCTTTGGGAAGAAGAAGTGAACAGTCCCGATCGATTCCTTTACCATCTGGCCGATCTTGTCGTCGATAATTACGTAACGGTCGGTGACCGTATCGAAGATAAGATTGAGAAGCTGGAAGAAGATATTCTTATGGCAACGAAGAAGACGCATTTGAATGAGATCATCGGGCTGCGGTCCGAAATCCTGTGGCTCAAAAAAGTGCTCGTCCCGCAGCGCGACTTAATAGGAACTCTTGGAAAAAAAGAACTTAAGCTGATTGACCATCAGCTGCAAAAATATTTCAGCGATATTTATGAAAATGCGGTGAAAATCGTCGATACGTTCGATACGCTTCGCGATCTGATGGGCAACTTGCGAGAAGCTTATCAGTCCAGCGTCGCTAACCGGGCAAATGAAATCATGCGCGTATTTACCGCGGTGACGACGATCTTTATTCCGCTCACGTTCATCACCGGGGTATTCGGAATGAATTTCGATGATATACTCGGATTCCTTCATATTCCTCACGCTGATGCAATAAGTCTGGTGATTATGGCCTTTCTTGGAATCGGGATGTACGTATTTTTCCGTAAAAAAGGTTGGTTGTAAATGGACGATTGGGGACCATTCCGTAGCAATGTAGAATTGCTAAAGGAATGGTCCTTTTCCCATGCCTAAACCAACTCTAATTTGACAAATTTACGTTTGCCGATTTGTACAATATCGCCGTTCTGCGGCACGATTAATGCATGGATATCCGTAATTTTCTGCTCGTTGATTCTGACAGCGCCTTGCTCAATGCTGCGTCTTGCCTCACCATTGGATACTTGCAGGCCAAGGGTGACAAGCAGCTTGACCATCGAGATCGCTCCGTCTTCCAGCTCTTCGGATTGCAGTAGAGCAGCTTCGATCTCGTCAGGCAATGTCCGCTTTTGGAATACGGCAATGAAATGCTGCTCCGCTTCATCAGCTGCCCCAGCTCCGTGGAACATGCGGACATATTCTTTTGCGAGCCGCATTTTCGCATCCCTGGGATGTACCGTTCCTGCCTGAAGACCTTGCTCCAATTCCCGGAGCTCATCATTTCCAATGGATGTCGTGAGTTCGAAGTATTTTAGCATCAGATTGTCAGGAATGGACATCGTCTTGCCGTAAATCTCGTTCGGCGACTCATCAATACCAATGTAATTTCCTAAGCTCTTGCTCATCTTCTGCACACCGTCGAGCCCTTCGAGCAGCGGCATCAACATAGCAACTTGCCCGTCGTTCATCTCATATGCCCCTTGCAATGTTCGACCCATCAAGATGTTGAACGTTTGATCCGTGCCGCCGAGTTCGATATCCGTATGCAAGGAAACGGAATCATAGGCCTGCATGAGCGGGTAGAAAAATTCGTGTAAATGGATAGGAAGATTGCCCGCATACCTTTTAGCAAAATCATCCCGTTCGAGTAGCCTGGCAACAGTGACTTTACCGGCTAACTTGAGCACATCATCGAATTTGAGCTCACCCAGCCACGAGGAATTGTAGTAGAATTTCGTTTTGCCTGGCTCTAAAATTTTGTACAACTGCTTCTGGTATGTCTCCGCGTTTCGCTTCACATCCTCCTCTGTCAGCTGTTTGCGCGTTTCCGACTTCCCTGTCGGATCGCCGATCCTTCCTGTGAAGTCACCGATAATGAGCTGCACCTCGTGCCCAAGCTCCTGAAACTGGCGCAGCTTTTGCAGTACGACCGTATGCCCGATATGAATATCCGGCGCCGATGGATCCAGGCCGAGTTTCACCTTTAACGGCTGGCCCGTATGGACAGCATTCATAATTTTCTGCTTCAGCGCCTCTTCAGGAACGATTTGTGCAGTGCCCCTGCGAACGATATGCCATTGACGATCGACTTCACCCTGCTGCTCTTTTGTCAGTTGATCCCATGTAACCATTAAATGAGCCTCCTCTACTAAGTCCCTAATAATCCAATCCTAAAAACAAAAAAACCTCCACGCCCCACAAAGGGACGAGAAGGTTGTCTCGCGGTACCACCCTAATTAAAGAGAATAATCTCTTTCACTTAGTATCATAACGGCATGTTACTGCCGGGTAAAAGCTACTAATGCCATACTTGCGCATGTTCCCTTTTCCAACTCAGGACTGTAATTCGGATCCACGCTTGCGCCGGTTCGCACCTTCCACCGACTCTCTGAAGCAGCGGCATTTCTCCTACTCAGGGTAACCCCATATCCGTCATCGCATTGATTGTATGTTAAATTTAGTGTTCATTTAAACACATTCCGCAAAGCGTGTCAATACTAGCTCGCTGCCTGTACAGCGGCATTATCCTTCTCGCGGCGGAAACGCAGCCGGAGCAAGCGAAGCCACTCGTAGGCGCGGTCCAGCTCTTTGCCTTTAAGTTCTTCAGCAGAAGCGATGCGCTGCAGCACAGGTTTCAAATAGCGATCGCCTTCTGCCTCGAATGCGCTCCATGCCTTGATCTGATCCTCCTCGGATACGGAGCCAAGTTCCGCTTCCACAAGCGAATCCATATCGTAGCCCTCCCGCTCGAGTTCTTCCACCCACATCAGCAGCTCCCTGCGAGGCATGGATAAAGCTTTCTGCAGATCAGCCAGATTTCCGCCGCTAGTGACGATTTCGAGCAGCTTGCGCTTGCTGACTTCCCGGTCGAGCTCTGTGCGAAGCTTTTGCTCTTTCTGAGCGATCAGCCAAGCTTCAAACTTTGAAGTGTCAACGCTATTCGCGACCCAATCCAATGGAAAGCCATGCGAACGCTGGTGCTCTGCTGTAAGCTTAAGTAAATCGGCGGCGTACATGGACGTCTTTTGCTCGCCGAATCCGGGTATTTGCAGCAGTTCGTCTGAATTCTGCGGAAGGAAGACCGAGATCATGCGCAGCACGCGATTGGTCGCCAGGATATAAGGCGCTTTGCCCTCACGTGCTGCTTGTTCCCGTCTCCACGCCCGCAAGCTCTCAAACATCTCCTCATTCGGATTCTCCTCACTGTAAAACGTAAGCATCTG
This sequence comes from Paenibacillus sedimenti, assembly GCF_014534655.1. Lineage (GTDB taxonomy): Bacteria > Bacillota > Bacilli > Paenibacillales > NBRC-103111 > Paenibacillus_E > Paenibacillus_E sedimenti. The sequence goes on along the minus strand of NZ_JACVVD010000002.1, from coordinate 799,332 downwards.
CGTCAATTTCGCTTTACCCGACCGTTGCGCCAATTCCAAGTCCGTGCTCACCAAGGGCCGAAAACCGGTTCGCATTTTATCGCGAAGACCTTGCCGGAAAGCGCCCAGCATCTCATCCCAACTGACGCCTTGGTACCACTGGTCCTGTGCCATTCGGCCCCCCGTATCCGGCTCGCTCCAGTAGACATGCCAGATCCCCTGTGCTTCTCCAATCGAGACTTGCGCCGACGTAACCCGACTATCCCCCGCTTCCTTTTCCAAAGTGTTCAAAAATACTACGTTCATTCCATCTCCTCCATGCTCAATTAGAATTAGATTCAGAAAAACAAAAAGCACCTCTTCTACGTCATGTAGAAAAGGTGCTTCCCTTTCGAATATCCAAATCATACCATGTCTGTCAGATGGGCGCAAGAGGTGTTTTGTTGCCGAGCTATTTTCAGGTATAATAGGTGCATACCAGGAAGAGGATGGAGGGCCATCATGTCTGATTTTGACTTTTTATACGACCATTCGGAGGAAACGACGACTCGTTTCGTTTGTTTTATCGGCGGCGAATCGATGCATCGCTTTGATCTCGCAATTATGACTACAACCCGCTATTATGGCAAGAAGCTCGTGATTGATTTGCAAACAGGACGCAGCGCCGTCATGGGTCCGGACGATTTAGCCGAAGAAGGCTATTTGGAATATGCATATAAAATCTCAGAGGAAGAAGCACAAGAGCTGAATGCCTTCTTGTCCCAAGTAATTGGTTCGATCCATTTCACGGATATTTAAGTTCATCGTTGGGGAAAATGGAAAAAGCACTGGCAAATGGACAGGAGGCTTTTTCATGAGCAAGGATTTCGATGAACAAGAGAAGAAACAATCCAAAGGATTCATTGATGAATACAGGGACGAGTACACCGATCTAAAGACGGTCGAGTCGCAGCGCAACGACCTGACTGCCGAGGAATTTCCCGACGGGCCTTACGGATCGGACCTGATTACGGAATCGCTCGGCAAGAGCACGCCATGGCGCGAAGATCAGCGGCCGTCCAACACCTATTCTTACGAGAATCGGGATTTTCACCAAGATATCCCGCGGGCATATCCGGATGAAGACGATTTGCGTAACGAACCCAGTAACGAAAAGTAATCATAAGTAAAAGAAGAGGCTGACCCTTTAGTAGCTCTAACTACTGATAGGTCAGCCTATTTCTTTAAAGTTGAGCTGTAACGGTCTTATTTCGGGCTATTACAGCCGTGAAAAGATGCAAGTTGGACACTATAACCGCGCTAGGCGCGATATTGTTCCTCTTGAAGCCATAAGATGCTTGTGACACCGCGCGGATAGTATTTGCTGCCTTGAATTTCCCCGGAAATGATTTGGTCGCTCCAGCTCCAAACCGATAAGGTCGGGTGCGTGAGCCAGCTAACATGGGCGCTATCTGCCGCAGCCCCCTTTTCATCCCATGGAAGATTCAAAATTTGGCGCGCAACGAATTGGCACAAATATATTTTGCTGAGCCAGGAGTTATTGCTCGTCGAAGAGAGCTTCCAGCCGCCGTCCGGGAACAAACATGTTCCGGTCACAAGTACTGTATCGAGATGCTTTTTCAGCGCTTGAATGTAGAACCCGTATCGGCCAGTCTCGTCGAGTGCATCTTTGTTGCCCGTGAAGTAAGGGAATACCAGGCCTTCAATGGCCGGAATAATCTTCGAGTCGTTCCCTTCGCCGACAACGGCCGGAATGTATCCCTCCTCCGTCACGAACCCTACTAATGTGCGAGCGCATTTGAGCGCTTGATCACCTGCCGTTCGGACCAGATCCTCACGGCCGTTTTGTTTGAAAATACGCTCCATTGCCACGTAGGATGCCCAGCATTTTCCCGCCATGTAAATGTTATTGCGAGCCTGACCGAGGGAAACGTCCAGACTGTCATAGGTTGTGATCTCGGCTCCGCCCATCGTGCGCGTGCTGTCCAGCGACATAATGCCGTTGCGCAGCTCAGGGTTCGGGTTGTCGCGGTTCAACATGCTTTGCAGGCACTGCTCAAACAGAGACAAGTTGTTCTGCAGCCACTGCTGATCTCCCGTATGCTCCACATAGACAGCCCCGCACAAAATCCAGTTCACCAATTGCTCATGCGTCATATGAGAGAAGCAGCCGTCCAGTCCATATAACTCATAGGAGGAATAGTGCGGTCTGGAAAGTGTATTTGCGACACCCATATCATGCGTAAAGCTGATCCCCCCCGGATACTCCGTGGGGTCCCCCGGAAAACATACCCGGTCCTCATAACTATATCGATTGGAAAACATATCAAGTTCATTGCGAACCGTCCACGGGTTGAGCGCCAACTCATAAAACAGCTGATCGACTGTGAGATCAAACGTGTTCATCATGCGGTATTCGCCTTCATTAACGACCCAGAACGGGTCGCCGTCCATTTCAAGGAGCTGCGTGCTGCCGTAATAGCTGCGAATCGCATGGGATAACATGAACTTTTGATCTTCCGATAGTTTGGAGGAATCAATGCTAACATTTGATTTTTGCGCGAGTACAGAGATCTCTTCGTAATGGTTCAAAGCATAGCTTGCTGCTGCTTCAATGTTTTTGAACAAACGTGCATACAAGTATGAAGCATCATAACCTGCCGTTACGATGCCGGAACGGTGGAAACACAGCGCGAAACGATAAGTCCGCTTCTCGCCTGCTGGCGTGTCTGCTAACAGAGCGCCGACTGTGCCGAGACCGAAGGTTAGATTCTCCATCGGCTTCACAGTCAGGATGTCTTCAATGCTGAAGTGCAAGCCGGATCGAACATCGGGATCATTGGAAACAATGGCCGTGATTCGTCCTTGCCCGACACCTGCAATGCCGTCCAGCGTATCGTCCAGTCTGCGCATGGAGCTGTATGGATCGGAACCCTGATAGCCCAAAAACACTCTGCGGGCTGCAGTCCCCTTCGTGTTGTCTACGGTAATCTCAGCGAGCACGGCTGGAACAAGAGCCAGTCTAAGCTCCTCATCACTAGCAGTCGTCGGATCCGGCACAGATTGAGCAGGTGAAATGATACGGAACTCCAGATCGCCGGCTTTCCAAGTATCTGTGCTTACATGAAAGTCTCTTCGAATCGCATCACGAGCAAATGGAAAGACGATCTTCGGCTTATTCGGGTTCGGATCGGGATTCTCAATATCGTAACGCTGACTCTCATCTTCCCCATATTCAAAAAAAGGCAGAGCTTCGTAAGTACCACCCTTGGCGGACTCGAGACCGATATATATATTTTGCCCCGGCGGGCGTCCTTGCTCCAAATCGAATCCTCCGCTTTTGCCCGGAAATCCGAGAGTAAAGCTTGCAAACGCTCCCACTGGAGCGTGATGCGCGTTAAAAAATTGATTAGCTGGCATTATTAAGTGCTCCCTTCTATACCTATATGCCCTAATCATATGTCCGGAAAAATCTTTATCCAATGGGCATAACTCGCTTTCATTTGGACAAAACAAACATGATATTCCTTCTTCATGATATAATACTGGGAATCGACAACACCTTCAAAGGAGCGAGCGAACGTTGGTACGTCCCACTCATGAATCCTTACCCTCCGGTCTTGATCATATGGTAAGCGGCAGCATGCTGCCTGATTTGCAAGTTTCGTTCCGTTTGTTCGCCGCACACCGACGCAAAGTCAAAGCCCAGTGGTCGTTTCCCGAGCATCGGCATGCGCTGTATGAGCTAAATCTGGTGCTTGAAGGAACTCAGCATATGCAGGTCGACAGGAAAGATTATCAGCAAAAACAAGGCGATCTGCTGTGGATTCTGCCGGGCTCTACACATGCCAGCCTCGGTGCTGCCGACGGTGGCACCATGGAGTATGTATGCGTGCATATGGAAGTGGACGACCCTTGGTTTCGCCAACAATTGAATCAAATGAGAAAGGTGCTGTACCCTGCGGGCAGTCCGCTTGAGCGGATCCTTCGTCCCATTCTTCAGGATGTGGCCAATATGGCGGGCGACGAATCCGCTGGCGAATTGAACCAGAAGCTGCTGACGATGCATGCTTCTTTCCGCTTGTTCGCAGCATTATGCGAGGTACTGCTTCAAGAAGAACAGCAATCTTCCTCGCAACCCGCTGCATCGGAGTTGGCAGCCCGGATTGCAGCCTCTATCGAGGAGGCTTGGATGAACGACGGTTCGGTTCGCTCAGACGATCGTGAACTTTTTCGAATTGAACAGATTGCAGAACAGCTCGGCTACAGCCCTACTCACTGCAATCGCGTGTTTCAGAAAGCTTACGGCATTTCCCCGCGCCAGTATTTAAGCACCATCAAGCTTCGTAAAGCCAAACTTCTGCTCATGGATCCCACACAATCCGTGGAACAAATCGCCGAGCAGCTCGGTTACAAGGATTTGTCGCAATTCAGCAAGCAATTCAAACGGTGGACGGGCATGTCCCCCACCGCCTACCGCCACCTCTCCTTCTAAAGGAGGTTTAAAAAAACGACTTTGTCCACATCAGACGATAGTCTGATTGGCGAATAAACCTACCTCTAAACGCGGTCGCTCATCTTCGAATGACTTCGATAAAGGTTTATCTCAAAACGAAGAACATTCAGGAGGATTATTCGACGTCGAATCTTGAACGAAATCGGGAAGTCCGGTACTCACGTAGTAAACTACGCTCCGTTTCCTCCTTCTCCGAGTTTCGTCCAACCTTCTCGGTTTTGAAAGCCTGCTTTTAAAACTTTCATTTTATTAAAAAAAAGACTCTGTTAAACTTTGTTGTTGATTTTCTTTGTTTAAGTAACGGGACTTAAAAAAGATCGGAACTGCGAAGGTTCATAAATCACAGAAACAACGATTCTGTATGAAATTTCATATAAAATCGGGCTCTTCGCTTCAATTAGAGCTTTTGTGTATGATTTTTCGAGTATATATGGGGGAACGATTGTTTCGAATTGATCGCTAATTGTTTAGGTGGTTTTTCTTACCACATAAGAATTTATAAGTTTCCGATGATCGGAAAACGAAATTCTTATTGGCGAATAAACCTTCCGCTGAACGCGGTCGCACATCTTCGAAAGACCCCGATAGAGGTTTATCTCATGGTTAGAAATCAACAATGAAGAATAACAAAGCCTAAAAAATAGAGCCGACCTCTGATTTAAGAGATCGGCTCTATGATTTATTTACCCAGCAGCTCCAAGTGCTTGCCTATGTGCTTTTTCAAGCCCTCGGCGAAGGACTCTTCTTGCTCGGCAAGGGTCTGGAAGAACTCGTCTGCGAACTGTTTGCTGCCATCGGCATTTTTGGCTTGCAGAAGCAAGCCATACGTGATGTGCAGCAGCTGGCGAGCGTTATTTTCGTTCATATATTCCGGCAATTGTGGATCGCTCACGCTTGCAAGCGGAGTAATTGCGTTTATATCCGTCGTCACATGGTAGTAAGCAGTCGCTTCCTCAAAGTGATCCAGCGCATATTGGTGCATACGGCGGTACAAGGAAGGGTTGACTTTCGCCACAACGCGGACGGCCTCGAGCCAGTTTGTGCCTGCCGTTTTCAAATGAAACAAGCCGTTCGTGTATTGGCCGATCAGCGGGAACACGCTGAATTTATCGCTGCCGGAATGAATGCTCAATTTGTATTCGAAGTGAACCGCGATGGCGGCATGGCTCGCGAGCTCTTTTTCAAATTGTGCGATATCGCCGATGTAATCGATGCCTTTCTGGAACTCCCCGCAGAAGCGCGGCGCCATACTGAATATCGTTACGCCGCGCTGACGAAGCTCATTCGCCACTAAGAAATGCGCCTCCGGCGATGTCGGGGTAGCCGTTTCATCGATCGATATTTCAAAATCGACCGCCCGATCCAGCGTTGTAATATATTTTCGGAAAATAGCTTCCATGAAGTCGATCGCTGCATCATAGATCAGTACATCCTTCATGAGCGATTGTCGTGTGAACGTTAAGCTCGCGCCAGGAACATTAGGTGTCGCTTGCAGGTAACGTTCCTCATATCGGCTGCGCAGGCTGGTCGGAAGCTTTTCATACTTGGCAGCTACTTCAGCATCGGTCAGACCGTCAATCGTGTTATCGATCTTCTCTGAGCAGTCCAGCGTCAGCATCGTAAAACCTAAACGCAGCGCGTACTCAATGTCCTCTTCCTTCTTCAAGTGATCCCCGTCTGCGCCATAACCGTCCCTGTATCCCTCTTGAAAAACGGCATAAGCTGCCGCATCCAGCACATCTTCGTAGGTCCGGCCTGTTAGCGCCAACTCACGGATGCTTTGCTGAGCTAGAACAGGGCGGATATCTTTACCGCGAAGCGTTTGGATGTGGCCCGGGCTGGCGATGCCAAGCCGGTCTCCGAGTCCCATCGTAGCCACTTGCGTTCCGAATGCTTGAGGAGCCGTATATGGCAAAAATTGGTTTAGCGTAAGCCGGTTTTCATGGGTAAGCGGACAAATTTTGCCCCCATCCACGCTCTCTCCGATTAATTGATCATAGATTTCGCCTTTGCCTACAGCGACGAGTTTTTTCCCAGTATTTGATCGAACTAAAAGCAACTTCGTGCCTCCAACTTCTGTGAAAGATGAAGCATACACTTTTAAGTCTGAGGTATTGATTGCGGCTAAATTGCCTGATTGTAACGCCTCAATAAGCTGTTTCATTGCGGTAATCCTCCCTTATTTTGTGCAAACGTTTACTGCATCATGATAAGTTCATCGTATCGCAATTAACGTAAATTTTCTCATCATCTTTTCTTATTTTTCATTAAAACTATTCATATTTTTCACTGAAATCATGGTATACTGCAAACACATACTTCATCCAAAGGAGCAGGTTTCATGTCTCGCACGGTCACTTTCGGCAATGAAGAGGACGGGCCCTTTTATATCCAGCATATTCATCGTTCCGGCTCGTTCGAAAGAACGCAGCACATGCACGAAATGTATGAGCTTTATTATTTGTATGAAGGCGAGCGCATGTATTTCATCCGCGACCGCTCTTATCTTATTCTTCCGGGCGATCTGGTGCTGATTAACCGGCGTGAGCTGCATGCGACTTCGGATTCCGAGAAATTGGGACATGCGAGAGTGGTCGTAAATTTCAGCGACAGCTTTCTTGAGGGTTTGCTGGAGGATGCGCCATTTTTATTGGAAGCTTTTACCCATGGCTCTCCGGTCATTCGGTTAGACCTGCCTACCCGGCGTATGGCGGAAGACATTCTTGGCAAATTGATACATGAGGCCAAAGAACCGCTGCTCGGACAAAATTTTGCACTCAAGCACTATCTCGTAGAGCTCCTGATGTTTACGGCACGTTTTATCCGCACGCATCCCGTTACATCTCCGGATCACGTCAGCCCGCTTCATCGGAAAATATCAACCATCGTACGGCACATTAATGTGCATTATTCGGAACCCATTCGCTTGGATGACCTCTCTCTGCAATTTGAAATCAGCCCCGCCTACTTAAGCAGGATGTTTAAAGAAATTACCGGATTTTCGCTTGTTGAATATATCAATCTGGTTCGTGTTCAAGAAGCGCAGAGACTGCTTACGAGCACTAAAATAAAGGTGATTACGATTGCCGAGCAAGTCGGTTTCGGTTCGTTGGTACAGTTCGGGCGGGTATTCCGGCATATTACCAAAACGACTCCGCTTCGCTACCGTCAATCTTCACTTACTTAATTGGAGGTTACTTACTGAAAAAATAGTGCCTCATTGTCAGCTTTCCAGACCTCAATTATAATGACACCAGAACGATCAGGTGAGAGGGTGGATGGCATGATGAGATATAGAAACGTAGGAAACAGCGGCTTGAAGGTGAGCGAAATCGGACTTGGCAGTTGGCTGACTTATGGCACAGCCGCAGAACAAAAAGCTGCTGACGCGTGTATGGAAAAAGCATTTGAAAGCGGGATCAATTTCTTTGATACGGCAAATGCTTACAACCGGGGCGAAGGCGAGAAAGCAATGGGAGCAGCGCTCAAAGCATACCCAAGATCCAGCTATGTGCTTTCGTCAAAAGTGTATTTCCCGATGGATTCAGGGCCTAATGACCGCGGTTTGTCACGCAAGCATATCATGGAGCAATGCGAAGCGAGCTTGAAGCGTTTGGGCGTCGATTACTTGGATTTGTATTTCTGCCATCGATACGACGCGAATACGCCGCTTGAGGAAACGTTACGCGCTTTGGACGATCTGACCGCACAAGGAAAAATCCTCTACGCCGCCGTAAGCGAGTGGAGCGCCGCACAGATTGCCGAGGCTGCAGGTATCACAGAACGGCTGCGGCTGCGTCCTCTGATTTCGAATCAGCCGATTTACAACATGTTCGAGCGCTATATCGAGCGGGAAGTCATTCCCGTTTCAGAGCGTAAAGGACTTGGACAAATTGTGTTTTCTCCTCTTGCACAAGGCATTCTTACGGGTAAATACAAACCGGGTCAACCGCTTCCTACGGACAGCCGTGCGGCCAACGATTCAGTAAATGGCGTTATTAAAAGCTACCTGAACGATCAGGTGCTTCAGTGTGTCGAGGACTTGAACCAAGTCGCTCAACGGCTTGAAATATCTTTGTCACAGCTCGCACTGGCATGGGTGCTCCGTCAACCTAATGTAAGCTCGGCTTTAATCGGAGCAACGAAACCGGACCAAATCGCGGAGAACGTAAAAGCCGTGAACGTTCGGCTTGAACCGGAAACGATTGAGCAGATCGAGGGTATTTTGAAGCAAGTCGCCGGTTTCGCGCCTGCGCGTTAAATAAAAAGGGACAGGGCCCTATCCTAGCGCTCTGTCCCTTTTTATTGTTCATAATCATTCATATCCCGTTATAAGCTCGGACCAATGCGGTTTATGCTAAACTCCTGATGGCCCAGGATTTCCGCCTTCGTCAGCTTTCCTCCCGCGACCTCCGCGATTTCCTGCCAGATCCTTTCTCCCGCCTGCTGCAAGCTGAAGGTTCCGTTCAAAATATCACTGACATCCACATCCATATTATCTTCCATATGCCGAAAGGTCTTATGGTTTCCGGTAATTTTGATGACAGGTACGACGGCCGCGCCAGTCGGCGTCCCACGCCCCGTCGTGAAGCACACGATGTGGGCTCCTCCGGCAGCCATGCCCGAGACGCACTCGATATCGTTACCCGGGGAGTCCATGAAGAAAAGTCCTCCCTCCGGGATCTCCTCTGCATATTCGATAATGCCTTCGATCGGGGCTGTACCGCATTTGCTGATGCACCCCAGCGACTTCTCCTCGATCGTAGTGAGGCCGCCGGCTATATTGCCAGGGCTCGGATTGCCTCCGCGCATGTCGGCCCCCATCCGATCCACTTCCTTCTCGAAGCGTTCTACGATGTAGAACAGCTGCTCCCTCGTTTCCGTCGACGCGCAGCGTTCCGCGAGTACATGCTCCGCTCCGATGATTTCCGTCGTCTCGCCAATGACGATGCCGCCGCCTTCGGCGATCAGCAAATCGGCCGCTGCGCCGAGTGCCGGATTGGAAGCAAGACCGGAAGTCGCATCAGAACCTCCGCATTTGACGCCGACCTTCAGCTTGCCGATCGGCACCTCCGCTTTCCGCTGCTCGTCGAGCTCCGCTCTCATTCGTCTTGCCAGTTCAATGCCGTACTGAATGGCCTTCACTGAGCCGCCTACCGATTGAATATCGAAAAATTCAACAGGCTTGCCCGTCTTCCGAATTTCTTCGGCAAGCTGCTCGGGATCGACCACCTCACACCCCAGGCTGACGATAATGACGCCGCCCACGTTCGGGTTTTTCCCCGTTCCCGCCAGCACATCGAAGGTTCTGTCTTTATCAGCGCCGATCTGACTGCATCCGTGCTGATGCGGGATCGCCACGGTATCAGGCACCGACTGTACGATACGGCTGCACACTTGGTTCGAGCAGATCACCGTTGGAATAACCAGCAAGTGATTGCGGATGCCGATATCGCCGTTCGGGCGCAAATAAGCAGGTATCGTTCTCATCCCTGTCCCTCCCTGTCCGCCTGATCGCCTCGTCCGCGGATTCCTTCAACATTGTGTACGTGCACGTGCATGCCGACATCGATGGCCTCGGTTGCGCGACCGATGACCTCCCCATATTTACGAACTTCGCTCCCTTGCGCCATGGGGGCAATTGCGATTTTATGGCCGAACGTGATCTTTTGAAGGAGCTTGACCGAAATCAGCTCTTCACCTAGCCGGATGGATGCCGTATCGCCTTCCGCCAAATCCCGCAAAGCCGTTGCCACATGATCGCGGATATCGACAACGAGGGCGTCAGCCCCCGCATGAATGTCGCCAGCCATGAACTCACCCCGCAAAAGAATTCTTAACATCGTTTAAGCCTCGGCAACCATCCGATTCGTCAGTGTCCCCAACTTTTCAATTTCAACGCTGACAACATCGCCTTCTTGCAGGTATACCCGCTTCTCGGGCGGATAGCCAAGCACGACGCCCTCCGGCGTTCCCGTCAAAATAATATCGCCGGGCATTAAGGTGAAATGCCTGGAGATATAACTGACAATCTCGTCGCAATGGAAAATCATATCCGACGTATTGGACTGCTGTCGCACCTCTCCGTTAACCGTACAACGGATGGAGAGATCATTCGGGTTGCCGACTTCGTCAGCAGTAACCAGATACGGTCCGAGCGGCGCAAACCCGTCGCAGGTTTTGCCCAGCAGCCACTGGTTCGTTCTCATCTGCAGGTCGCGGGCGGAGAGATCATTCGCATTGCAATACCCGAATACATGGCTGAGGGCCTGTTCTTTCGATACGTTTTTCGCTTGCTTGCCCATCACGATGACAAGCTCGGCCTCGTAGTCCACTTGCTGCGAAACCTCGGGCAGTATAACCTCTTCGTTATGGCCCGTAAGGGCATTGCCAAATTTGTTGAACAGAATCGGATATTCCGGAATCGCCGCCTTCGTCTCCTCCGCATGTTTGCGGTAATTCAGGCCTACGCAAATAATTTTCCCGGGATGCGTCACACAAGAGCCCCACTCGAGCTCCGCTTCGTCCAGCCAATAATCCGCTCCTGCTGCCGGTTCCGCCGGCGCGAGATCCGCCAAACGCTGCAAAGAGGCAATAGCTTTGCCTCCTCCTTCTATCGCTTCATGAACAGTTAGCGGAGTATCGGTGAGGCTTAAAGCTTGCGCAATCTTTGCCGCATCGAGAACGCCGCGATCCGTTTTGATCCCTAGTCGGTTTTGACCGTTTTGAATGAACGTCAATAATTTCATAACCGTTTTCTTCTCTCCTCCATTGCCATTTTTCTAGGCATTTTTGCCGAATACGACGCCCCCGTCGATATACAGCGGGGAGCCCATCATAAATTTCGATTCATCCGAGGCCAAAAATAATGCCGCTCGCGCCACATCCTCCGGACTGCCCAAATCGCCGCTCAATTGACGGGTTTTCAGTGCAGCGATCGCTTGTTCCGGGTCATCGTAGGAGGTTTTTAGGTAATTCTCAACGAATGGCGTAAGAATGGTGCCAGGAAGCAGTGCATTCACTCGTATCGCGTAAGGCACGTAATCGACCTGCATCGATTTGGTGAGAGCGAGCACGGCTCCTTTGGTCGCTGCGTAGGAAGCCCTGCGGGCCAATCCGATCTCCGCGATGCAGGAAGACATGTTAATGATGCTGCCCGACTTTCGCTCCATCATATGAGGAAGCACATATTTACTAGGCAAATATACGCCTTTGATGTTGACGCTCATGACCCGGTCCCACGCATCCGGCTCCACCTCATGAAGCGCCCCTACCCCGCTGACGCCTGCGTTGTTGAACAACACGTCAATACGTCCGTACTGCTTGATGGCGAAGTCCACCATCGTCTTAACGGACTCGGGGTCCGTCACATCCGCTTGAATAAAAATCGCTTCGCCCCCGGCTTTACAGATATCTCCGGCTGTTTCCTCTCCCTTGTCCGCATCCCGATCGTTGACGATAATGGCAGCGCCTTCATGTGCAAACAGCAGCGCGGAGCTTCTCCCGATTCCTGAGCCGGAGCCGGTGATCAGCACAATTTTTCCCGATAATCTCATATGTCCCGCCTCCAAACGTTATCCCTCAAATCCTTTCTTGACAACAGGTACAATCCGGCATAGCATTTTTTTAGATCGATCCGACCAGAGGATGGTGCAAACCAATGGGCAATATAACCGGACTTGGCTCGAACCAATATCAGAACCAATACCTAGCAAATGTACAGCTTGACCTATCCATTGCAGCTTATACCAAAGTGCCTCTCTCCTGGCATGACTATGATTACACACCGAACTTCAATAAAATGTACTACATCATGGAGGGAGAGGGTTATTTAAAAATAGGCAGCCAAGAGTACTCCCCAAAGCCGGGTGAACTCTATATTCTGCCTGCGGGTGTCCTTCAATCCTATGGAACCGTCAGCGAGAACACGCTGGGCAAATATTGGTGCCACTTCACTTCTAAACTGGTAGATCTGCAGCTCTTTGATCTCGTCAATCCCTCCTCCTACGTTGTAACGGTAAAAGATGCGAAGGAGATGAAGGGGCATTTTGAACGTCTCATTGACTATGCGCACAGGGATGATCTAACTTCCGGGTTGCGTATTCGCTCGATTCTGCTGGAGATCATATCTACTTTCATCGAACTATGCGACCATACCAGATTCAATATGAAAACAAGCTCTACGTTTGATAAGATGAGCGCGGTACTTCAATATATCGAGGACAACGCTTCCCATCATATGACCGTAGAAGAACTTGCCGCCATTGCGCATTTTCAACCGAACTATTTTATTCATGTGTTCAAAAATTTTACGGGACTCTCCCCGATCCAATACATCAACAAACATCGCTTGGAAAAAGCCGTGCATCTATTGACCTTCACCAATCTGAGCATATCCTCGATTGCCGATTCGATAGGTCTGGAATTAGCCTATTTCTCTCGAATGTTTAAAGAGCACAGCGGCTACGCCCCCAGCACCTATCGGGAATTGATGTTAAATCCTCAAACTAAGTAATATGAGCAAACGATTAAGGATAGAACGTGCTTTGCGGCGTCGTGTTCGAGCACCAGCGGGAGTTGAAGAGATGCTTGATTAACGCATCTTTCGCATCCTCCGTTCCGATATAGCGCAGCGCCTCGAGCGCATGGGCGCGCACATAGCGGTTCTCATCGTCCAAAGCGATTTGCAATTGCGGTACGGCCGCTTCCGCCGGAGCCCCTATTCGCGCAAGCGACAAGCCTGCGGTAAACCGGACCTGCACGTCTTCATCCTTTAAGCATCGGATCAAACCGGCAACAATCGCATCGATCGGTCCGCCGATCATGCCCAGCGTTTCAACAACGGCTTGCCGCACTTTGTTTGAAGGATGCTCAAGAAGGCCGATCAGCTTATTCACGGTCACTGCAGCTAATCTTCTTAATTCACCTAAGGCAAATACAGCATGGATCACCGTCTCGATTCGCTTGCTATCCAGCGCTTCAGACAATCCTTGGACCGCATCGATGCCGGATACGGATAATCCATAAGCAGAAATGCGCGAAACCCCGATCTCTTCGTGATGAATGCCTTGCAGCAGCGCATCTATGCCGAGCTTTCCGCAACGCGCAAGCTCATAAGCCGCATGCAGCGCGTTCGGCTCCGATGCATCCCGCAGATCCACAGCAAGCTGCTGAACGTATTCTGCATCTTCCTTCACAGTATTTGCAATGCTGCCGACTCTGCCGGACAACCAGTTCCAGGTCTCTTCCCACATCGTTTCCTGCGCCATGTAGGGCGCCCCAACAAGTGCCGGCAGCTTCCACTCTTTATCCATATGATTCCAGCTGGGACTTGTCGGCGCTTGTGTCCGCATAAACTCAAACTTTAGCATATACCGTTCTTTGCCCAGCACATTCGGCGTCGATCGGTGCCAAATATCATAATGGATCAACGCAAACGTTCCCGCTTCACCGCTGGCTAGCGCCTCTTCCTTATTTTCATCGGACACAAAAGTTCTTGACTCATAGTTTTGCGTTCCCGGCATAATACCGGTCGGTCCCATCTCTATGGACGTATCTTGCGGGAAATACATGATCATCGCCCACCATGGATGGTGGTTCCGTATTTTTTGGTAACCCCAATAGCTGTCTTTGTGCCATCCGCCTGCCTTCGAAGAAGCATTAAAATGACCGTGACGATGCGCATGAAGCATATAATCGGGTCCGAGCACACTCGTTAAAGCTCCGGTTACGACCGGGTGATCGAAAACCTGTTGAAGTTCACGGATCCGGGGCAGCAAATTATTGCCCGGATTTCCTTCATGTTCATAAACGTAGTTCAATTGTTCAAGCAATTGACGATGGAACTCACGCGAGAAATCCGTTTTTAAAATCAAAAAACCATCTGTAATAAACTTTCTCATCTGCTCATCCGTTAATAATAAAGGCGCTTTATGCTCCATACTTAGGGTGTACCTCCTTGTTTTATCAGCTACGCCCTCATTATAAAAAATCGGATGCCGAACAGATATAGAGAAAGTTACTTCAAATTTGCACAAAATTAAGTTCTTCTTTCACTTGTAATCATTATGTTTAAAGCAAAGAACCATATGCTCCGGATCGATATACACTTTATTCGGATCAATGGAGCGGCAAATATCTTGGGCATACATACATCGGTTTGCGAACTTACAGCCGTTCAGCCCATATTCCTTGTCTTCCATATCGGGTAGCACCATATCCTCGTTCCATTTTTTTCCTACTCTTGGTATTGAATCCAATAATAACTCCGTATAAGGGTGTGACGGCTTGTTTAATATGTTTCTGGCGTCGCCGAATTCGATGAGCTGTCCGCGGTACATTGTCGCAATATAGTCGCTGACATAGTAAGCCGTTGAAAGGTCGTGAGTAATGTATATGAAATTAACTTTGTACTCGTCCTTGAGCTTTTTAAACAAATTCACGATATTCATGCGCAGGGATGCGTCAATCATCGCTACCGGCTCATCCGCTACAATTAAACTCGGTTTCGGAATTAATGCCCTTGCGATGGAAATTCTTTGCAGTTCTCCCCCTGAAAATTGATTCGGGTATTTCCCGCTTATATGATTAAGTTCAAGCCCTACCGAATGTAAAACTTCACTGACGATCCTTTGCGCTTCTTGCTTAGTCTTGGCAATTTCCAGGTTTAATGCCGTTTCAAACAAATAGGTATCCACCGTTTTCCTCATGCTGAATGAAGTGAATGGATTTTGAAAAATGGGCTGTACCTTCTTTAGAAACTCTTTCCGGTGCTGACGCTTGTCATAATGCGACAATGGAGTACCGTCTAATCGAATGTCGCCAGACGAAGGTTCCTGCAAGCGTAAAATCATTCTGGCGAGTGTCGTTTTCCCGCAGCCGGATTCACCCACGATGCTCATGATTTGCGGTTTGTCGCCGGGCAGCTTCAGATCGACCTTATCGACAGCCACAATTTTCTTGCCTAGCAGCATGCCCCCGATTTTGAATTGTCGCGAAAGGTTGTTGATTTCCAAAATGTTATGCGCCATGTCTCTTCCCCTCCACGATCCAATCATTCAGCAAATGGCAGCTGGCATAATGATCCTCCCCGACATTAAACTGGGCCGGCTCCTGCGTTCGGCATATGTCCTCGGCGAGCGGGCATCTTGCGGCAAATCTGCAGCCTGCAGGAGGATTTTTCAAGCTGGGTGGAGTACCGGGAATGCCTTCCTTCTGGCTGTTATCCCCTACTTTAGGAAGCGCATTGATCAACATTTTCGTATAGGGATGCTGCGGGTTGTTAAAGATTTGCTCCGTAGGCCCGACTTCAATCATTTGGCCGGCATACATAATACCCATTCGGTTCGTGATTTGATAATGAACCCCCATATCGTGGGAGACGATGACCATTGAATTTTTCATCTTCTTTTGCACCTTGGAGAGCATCGTTAAAATACCCCGCTGAACAACAACATCCAGTGCGGTTGTCGGTTCGTCGGCCAGCACAATGTCCGGATGCAAAAATGTCGCAAGCGCGATTAGAACGCGCTGCCGCATCCCTCCGCTCAGCTGATGGGGATATGCATTCAGCACTTCAGGCGAAAGCTCCAATTCTTTCAAATAACCGGCAATTTCCGCTTCGAGCTCTTTTTTGCTTTTTTTGTCATGGTATTTGCTGATGGCGTCAAAAAATTGGCTTTTGATTTTGGTCACCGGATTCATGACATGCATCGCACCCTGCGGCACATATGAAATGACTTTCCACCAGCTTTTGTGAATCTCGCCGTTGGTATAAACCGTCGTCTTGCCCTGTTTGTCTGTCGAATGCAGTTCCACCGAGCCTTCTGAAATTTCCAAGGGGTAGGCGATCAAGTCGTACATGACTTTGAGCAATGTCGATTTCCCGCAGCCTGACTCTCCGGCAATGCCGAATATTTCATTTTTCCTGACCTCAAAATCAACATGATCCACTGCCTTGACGTATTCGTCCAGCATGTTGTATTGCGCGCTTACATGATTTAACCGCAGCATGTTATTTCCCCCTCCGTAACGCAGAATATTGCTGATATCCCGTCATCGTCAGGAACAAGGCGATAAAAATGAAGGCGATGGCAATGACCGGCGATCCGATCCACCACCATCGTCCGGCTAACATAGCCTGATGCTGGTTGGCCCAATATATCATCGTACCCAGCGTCGCCTTTTCATTGCTGGACATGCCGATAACGGCCAAACCCGACTCGGAACCGATGGCAACAAGGATCGTATTGACGAAATTGGCGATCGACCAGCCCGCGACAAAAGGAAATATTTCTTTTACGATAATTTTGATCGTGCTTGAGCCCGAAAAAACAGCGGTATGAATAAATTCCCGCTCCCTCAACGATAGAGCCATAGAGCGAAGCTGCCTGGCAGGCCATGGCCAGTTAAAAATAATTAACACCAAAGCGATATAAATTAATGAAGCTCTGCCTTTCATCAAGCTGCCTAATAAAATCAATATGGGCAGAGACGGAATGACGATAAAGGAGTCCGTGAGCAGTGTAATCAGTCTATCGAGAAAGCCGCCCTTAAATCCGGCCAAGAGGCCAAGCAGCGCCCCGATCACCGTCGCGAAAAAAGCAACGATAATGCCGATAATAAACGAGTTTTGAATCGACTTCGCGAGCAGCCAAAACGTATCTTGACCCAGATTCGTCGTACCGAATATATGGCTCGAGCTTGGTTTCAAGTTTTTCGGATACGTCCCCCACTCAATCGGATTGCCAGTGTTAAACAGCGGGACGATAAATCCTATAATCAGAAAGATGACCAAGACGAACGCTCCCGCTTTTAGACGAAAGTTCCAATTTTTCATTCTCTTTTCCTCCTAATCCGCACTACTTATAACGCACCCGGGGATCCAGGAACGGATACAATAAATCTATAATAAAAGTCGCACCTGCCACGGCAATAATCGATATGGTTATTGTCCCCATAATCAAGTTATAATCCGATTGCAGAATGGCGTTAAAGATCAAGGTGCCAATTCCGGGATAACCGAATAAAAACTCCGTAATTAAAGCGCCGTTAAAAATCGTTCCAATTTGCAGCGCCAAAAACGTAATTTGCGGAAGTGCGGCATTGGGCAGCACGTACCTGGTCATAATTTTTCTTTCTTTCAGCCCCTTCAAACGGGCAAAATGCACATAATCTTCTTCCGCAATTCCGCTGGACAGCGTCTTCATACTGATGACCCACCAACCTGTTCCGACCAGGATAATCGATAGTGCAGGCAAAGCTGAGTTCACAAGCAGGCTCTTGATATGCTCCCACGAAAAACCGCTCCCCATAAAATTCGCCGAAAGCGGAAAGATGGGGATGATATACGCAAACAGCATGATCAGAATTAAAGCAAAAATGTAATAAGGAATCGGATATAAGGTAATGGAGATCGCTTCCAAAATTTTGGAATATGTTTTCTCCTTGCGGAACCCAGCCAAGAGGCCGATCGCATTGCCAATAAGCCAGGAAAGCAACGTGGAGATAAGCAGCAGCCCCATCGTCCAAGGCAGTGCACGTCCGATCAGCTCATTCACCGGCGTCGGGTAATTGGCTAAGGAAGGTCCGAAATCTTGCGTGAAAATGACTCTTTTAATAAATCCAAAGTATTGTTCAAATATCGAGCCTTGAAGACCGAACGATTCGTTCAAAGTTTTGCGTATCGATTCGATCGCCGCCGGCTCCAAAAAAGCCGACTTGGCGGTAAACCGCCCGATAAAGGCTTCAACGGGATCCGAGGGTAAAAATCTCGGTACAAAAAATACGGTCGTAATCCCGATAAAGACGACTAAGATAAACGTTAATAGTCTGGAAAGCAGGAACTTATAAAATCCCACAGGCGTCAC
The DNA here is from genome assembly GCF_014534655.1 of Paenibacillus sedimenti. Lineage (GTDB taxonomy): Bacteria > Bacillota > Bacilli > Paenibacillales > NBRC-103111 > Paenibacillus_E > Paenibacillus_E sedimenti. The sequence continues at coordinate 780,969 of NZ_JACVVD010000002.1, read as the reverse complement.
TCTCCTCTCTTTATCGCGCCTAAATTCGCCATTATGGTAAAATCGCATACCAGGCAGCCATCCGTGCCCGGTATGCGACCTATTTCGTGGTTCAGGCAATCACATTACTTGCCGGTTGGTTTGAAGTGAGGGGTGTAGAACTTGAACTGGGACCACCACCACCAAGGGCCTTCAAATGCATTATTGGATGTCTGGAAGCCGCTCCAATAATACGTATCGACAGGAACGAACTTCGAGGTTCCGAACATCGGGATGAACGGCATCCCTTTCACGAATTCTTTGTTGATTTCGGTAATATGTGAAATCACTTTAGGATCGCTGCTCTGCATACCGGCGAGCTCGTCAATCAAAGAGCTTACTCGATCGTTAGCCCAACGGTTGCGGTTGCCTGGCGCTTGCTTACCGTTCTCTACGATGTATTGTTTGTGCCAGCCTTGGAAGTTTGCGGTACTGTCAGGCAGCAAACCGCAAGCCGGCCAGTAGGATCCTACTTCGAATGCGCCTGTAGATTCGCTATCCCAGAATGTTGCTCCATCCATTTGCTGCACGTTGGCGTCAATACCGTTCTTTTTCCAGCTGTCCGCAACGGCAAACGCCAATCTCATGGACTCGACTTCAAAGTTAGCCGGCGCGTTGATCGTCACTTTCCATGGCGTTCCGTCAGGTTTCATCCATTTGTCGCCTTGCTTCTTGAATCCTGCTTTTTCAAGCAGCTTGCCTGCTTCAGCCGGATCGTATTTATACCAGCCTACACCGAACGTATCAATAGCTTCTTTATCTGTCGGCAATCCTTTGATGCCTTGCTGTTTGAGCATTTCCACCATGTCTTTGGCGTAGCTTTCGTCGAACGGTTTATAACCGTCGCTCAATTGGAAGTCTTTGAGCCAACTCACCATCGGTTTATGGTAATTTTCTTGCAGGACGGAAATCGGCGGCAGCTGAATCGGCGAAACTCGGAGCATGCCTCCGAATGTGGCCATGGATACGTTCTTAATGTCCGTCATCAGCGCCATCGCCCATCTTACGTCAGGATTGTCGTAAGGTGCTTTCGATGTATTGAAGGACATGCCTCTTTCGCACGGGTCGTCCATATCCGCATACGGGAAGTTTTCATACCAGGCGAGTGCCGTTTTGTTCTTTTGACGAAGCACATCCCAGCTTTCAGGCGTAATGTCCTGCAAAATGTCCATATCATGCTGAATGGAAGCGATAATCCGTTTTTCTTCCGGTCCGAAGAATTTGAAGAGAATGTATTGCGGACCAGGCTCGCCTACGATTTTACCGATATCGCTCTTCTGCCAGTCTTTGCGCTTCTCATACAGGAACCAGTTCCCTTGCGGATCGCGCGATTTCAAATTATACGGTCCAAGACCAACCGGGTTGGTGAATTTGAATTTCGTCGGATCTTCTTTTTCCCAAATATGCTTCGGTACGACTTTGAAGGCCGTTCCAAAGATGACAACCCCTAATTTTTGGGCCAATCTCGTTTCAGGGTTGACCGTCTCTACTTCGATCGTATGTTTATCAAGCGCTTTCATACTTTTCACTAAGCTGCCGTAGTAACCGCTATAACCGAGTTCCTTTGTTTTCAGAATCATTTCTGACGTATACACGACGTCATCAGCAGTGAATTCTACGCCATCAGACCATGCTAACCCCTCTTGAATCTTGAATTTGAATTTCGTGTTCGTGTTGTCCAGAGGCTCCGGAAATGTCGCCGCCAAGTCGGGAATTTGTTCCCCCTTGACTGTATTAATTTCCCATAGGCTCGAGAAAATCAGCTGGTGGAACCCTGCGTCCATAGGCACCGCTCCCGGTACGTACGGATTGACCAGGTCCGGGTCAGCGGTTTTACCGCTCAAGATATCCACAATCAATGTTTGATTCCTTGGCGTACCAACGTCTGTCATTTTACCGTCTCCTGAACTTGCTGCAGTTGCCGCAGGCTGCCCCGTGCCCGTGCTTGCCGGAGATGACGTATTGGTGGCCGTATTCTCGCTGCAAGCGCTCACAAGCAACATCATCATTAACAGCACACTGATGAATCCTTGTCTTTTTCTCACTTCGACTCCTCCTTTGTACGATTTATTAGATTGTATCACCGGGAAAAAAATAAAAATTTTAATAATCTTGGATTTCTTTTAAAAGCATTAGCACTATTATGAAACCGTTTTCTGGTAATCCTTCGGACTCATGTTTTCCAAATTTTTAAAGACAGTGCTAAAATAAGCGGCATCCTGAAAACCGACCATTTCCGCCACTTGATATACTTTGAGATCTCTTTGTTTCAAAAATAGCTTCGCCATGCGCACTCGGACTTGATTCAAGTATTCGCTAAAGGTCATGTTCATATATTTCTTGAACTGCGTGCTAAAATACCATGGATTGAGAAACACGGTATCCGAAACGGTCTTCAAGCAAATATCGTCCATATAATGCTTCTCGATATATTTCTTGACAGTTTGTATGTACTGCGGCGCAGGTTCTTCACCATGAAGATTCGCTATCGTGTTCATGATATAACTTTTCAGCCAATCGAAGAGAGTTCGGAATGTGCTTAACATCTTTATTCTATCAACATAATCCTCGAGTTCCCCGCTTAATGGCTTCAGGCCATTGTCTTTCAATTGATGCTCCAAATAAATGCATAGTTTCAATGTGGCGTTCTTCAACTGCTTAGGATCCCAATACAAGTCGCTGCGGCATAGCAGATTCCAATTTATTTCCAAATAGTGCTGTAATTTCTCATGATCTCCGCTCATTACGTATTTCATAATGGTTTCGCATGACACATATTGGCTTAGATCCTGAGCTTTATGCCTGTCCAAATACTTGTGATGCATATCAGCATCCAGCACGGCAGCCATTTCATTGAATTGCAAGAATTCAATCATTTCCGTACAAGCTTCGTACGCTTCCAGCAAACATTCCGAGCTACGTCCGCAATCGCGGATGGCCCAATACGTGGTATAACCTTTTCGCTGTAGGCTTTGGCGGTATCCGTAAAACCTTTGCTTATTGTCGGATACTTCCATAGAATGCTGAAAAAGAATGACGAAGTGCTCATTCATTTTTATCCGTGTAACGAGCTCCTTCGGCATGGTCCCTTTTTTCAATTCTTGGTTGAGCAGCTCCGAAAAATTCGAATCTGCGCTCCCTTGAGTAGAGACAACGGCGATTTTCAGATTATCGTAGCCGGCATATGTGTCATGCCACTCTTTCTTGCCCGGTGTCGCTACACTCGCATCAAGCTTCAGCAAATCTTCTTCAAGTTTAAGCAAAAGGTCCAATATACTTTGATAGTTGCACGGCTTTAATAAATAATCATAGGCTCCATTCTTCATCGTCTGTCTGACGAACTCAAAATCGTCATATCCGCTAAGTACAATAACTTCAGTCCGCGGGTATAACGTACGGATCTTCTTCGTCAGTTCAATGCCATCCATATCCGGCATTTTGACATCCGTAATGACGACATCGACGTATACGTTCTCTAAAAGGTTCAGTGCCTCTGATGCACTTTGTACCATGCTTACAACTTCATACCTCGGGCAGTATTTAGACAGAATATGCGAAAGTCCTTGCAAAACGGTTCTTTCATCATCAACGAGCATCATTTTGAGCATATCAAGGTTCCCCCTAATCTAACCCTAATTGTTGTGCCTTTCCCGATCGCACTTTCAATGTGTATGCCATAATTCTCTCCATAGATGTATTTAGCTCTTTGATGCACAAGCCGAATCCCCAGCCCCCCCTCCTCGCTTTCGGATTCACATATAGATACAAGTCTCCGAACCTTTTCTTCCGTCATACCTACCCCGTTGTCGATGACTTCAAAAATCAAATCATTCTCATCCAAATAGCCCCGGATTCGTATCAAGCCGTCATGTTTCATATCTTGAAACGCATATTTCATGGCATTTTCCACTAACGGCTGAATGGCTAATTTAGGAATTTTATAGTGTGCAAGGTCCGGTTGAATCTGAAATTCGTATCGCAATTTTTCTTCAAATCTCATTCTTTGTATCAACAAATAATGTTCCAACTGCTCTATATCCTCGGTAACTGTCACAAACTCATTTTGATGCGAAATGGAGTACCTGAGAATATTGGAAAGGGCCACGATAATCCCCCCAATCTCCTCTTCTCCCTTTATAATGGCCTTCCAATAAATCATATCCAATGAGTTGTATAAGAAATGGGGGTTGAGCTTGGAAAGCAAGCTCAGCAGCTCCGCCTTCCGATTCTGCGTCTGCTGCTGGTATATCGTTTCAATCAGATTATTTACCCGATCCACCATATAGTTAAAATGGAAAAAAATAGCACTGAATTCATCATTGCTTTTATGATGCAAAACGACTTGCAAATTACCTTGCTGAACACTCTCCATCCCTCTCATAATCTTCTTCAGTGGCCGTAAAACCGTCTGGGCTGTCGCTATCGCAAATGCCATAATGGCCGCCAAGATTAAAATCACCATGAACATGAAGATCCGGTTGAATTGATCGATTCCATGCAAAATTTCAGTTTGGGGCACAGCGCCGATAATTTTCCAGCTTTTTTCTTCCAGTTCATACTCCACCCTGGTAATTTGACGATTGTCCAGAGCCGATACCGGTTTGCCTACAAACTCACGGTCTTTGGCGTAAATGATGATATTATCTTTCGTGAGGTAGACCGTGCCTTCATTCCCCAGATGAACTTCATCCAGAATGTCACTAAAAAGGATTTCATTAAGGTCAATTTTCAGTAAGCCCAAATTGTCTTCCTCATGGATCATTAGAAGCGCGGATAATGTATGAGGCGGCTTCGTTTGTATATCCATCCATTTCACTTCATCCGGATTGCTGCCGAACCCTTCATTCAGCAGCTTCTCTATAGAAGGATCGACTTCAAAGATAGCTATGCTGTAGTATAAATTAATCGGCTGTGAGCGGACCGGGAAAATGTATATATTGTCGATCCATTCCATATTCGTCGTTCTTATTATTTCATTGCTGATTTTATATTTGGCGATGTTGTAATTAATCGTTTGCTTTTTGAGATCGGATAAATAATTTTTCATGACCTGATTGTTGCTCATTCCCACAGCTAACGAGTTAAATTGCTTTAATTGAAGCTCTACCCTTTTACCGACCTGATGAACGGTTTCTTCAAAGTAGGCATCCGATTTATCCAAAATAATGGCGCCGATCCAATGCTGAAAGATTCCAATCTGAAGGATCATCACAATACTGGCAAAAAGAATAAAAAAAAGAATGATCTTCGATTTGAGCGAGCGCATTTTTAGTAATCTGATCATCGTTCATTGCCTTCAAGATCTCCATATAAAGTTTGCATATGAGTCTCCCTTTGCAAATGAGGTTCCTAAATAAATTGTAACCCCTTTCAAAAAATAAGGATTTAATTGAAATGAACAAAATTTGTCCTGGATTGCTTTTATTTTGCACACGTACAGAGCAGCCGTACTATTGCCAGTTAATCGTTTCGCTGATAAAAGGAGATGCACCTTAACAGGCGTAAAGGCGAGGCACCAACCAATGGGTTCGGCACATGCATCTGTTGAACGATAGTTGGTTAATCGCCAGAATCAGCCTTGACGATGTAAATGAACGTTCGAGACTATGGCAACAGCTTTTTCAACAGATGATTGGGCATCTATTCGGAGACATCGGCTCCGTTTCAGCCAGAACACACGCTTGGAGGGTTGATCCGACTCGAAAACCGCCTTTGTTGTAATAGGAGTAGCTGTAGTTCGATTTCACCCAATTATGTATAGCTGGTTAGGAAATTAGCTAATGCAGTCCCATTTTTCCCACTTACGACGACTATACCGACCATGTGATCGAATAATCATTTTCCTACTAGGTAAAATCGGACTGCAGATATTTTGGCTGATACTTCTTTCTCCGTAATTGGGCGTTTTCGGACAACAGAGGGGATTGTTTGAGAGATGAGCGACCGCGTTCAGCGGAAATTTTTATCGCCAATAGGAAAGTTTGTTTAGCACTTTAGTGCTTTAACGAAGTTAAAATTTCCTATTGGGAACAAAAAAGGGACAAGGCCTCTCATAGCCTCGTCCCTTCCTATATCATTGGCTGTCTTCAGCCAATCAGCCTCATCAAACCTTTAAATTCGAGCTCCTCGAATTTACTGATCACTTTATCCCGCTCCATCGCCCATTCGCAATCTTCCAATGCGCAAGCAACGGGAGCATCCAGGCGGATTGTAGCCAGATCGCGCGACAGGTGCAGCATATCGAGCTCCGCTTCGATCTTCGCACGAACCCCCTTTGGCAGGGCGGCCAAATTTTCCAGGATGCCATCGATTGTCTGATATTCCACGAGCAGCTTGGTCGCTGTCTTCTCGCCGATGCCTTTGACGCCCGGATAATTGTCCGCAGTATCCCCCGTCAGCCCTTTCAGATCGATGATCTGAGGTGGCGTCAAGCTCTTCTCCTCCATTAGTGTCTCGAGCGTGTAGACCATATAGTTGGAGTGCCCTTTTTTCATAATAATGACTTCCGTGTTCTCATCAACCAGCTGCAGCATATCATGATCGCCTGTCAGAATTTGAACTTTCGTTTGAGAACTGTATGAACGGGCCAGTGTGCCAATGCAATCATCCGCTTCGTATCCGAAAACGCCAACGTTCGGAATGTTGAAGCTGGCTGTCACTTCCTTCACCAGATCGAACTGAGGAATCAGCTCTTCCGGTGCTTCTCCGCGATTTGCTTTATAAGCTTCGAACTTCTCGGTACGGAATGTTTTGCTGCCCATATCCCAACAGCATACCACATGTGAAGGCTTAAAAGTTTGAATGGCGTCGAGCATGTACTTAAGAAAACCATATACCGCATTAATCGGCGTGCCGGAATTTGTACGCATAATATAGCCGCCTGAGGAAGTTGCATAAAACCCGCGGAACAAAAGTGCCATGCCATCAACAAGCAGCACAGAACCAGAGGATGTTTGAGACAAATCAGATCACTCCTAAATATGTATGAATGCTATTAACATTATAACACGGGAGGCTGAGCTCAGCACGCAAAAAGCCGCCACTGGCAAAAGCTGCTAGTGACGGTTAAGGCGTCTTAAGATGGGAAGGGCGAGTTGATGGTGTTCAGTGTTGCTGTAACGATGCTTATCATCGTTGCAGCTACCCGAGTCGGTTTAATCGTATCCTCTAATGATGTTTTTCATTCTTGGAGAAAAGAAAGCCGCAGCCTTAGTTTTTTCTCAAAAGCCTGATTGAATTAAGCTTGGCGGCTTGTATGCCACTTGATCTCTTGAATAAATTCGGAGACGGATTCGTGAAGTCGCGTTGAGATTTCATCTTCCAAAATGGCTTGTCCCTGATCGCCCCAAGTCACTTGTTTATCCAGCACGTACACGCCTTGCAGAATGTTTTGGGCACCTAACGATGACAGTACGGGCTTTAAAGCATAATCAATCGCAAGCAGATGTGAAATCGTTCCGCCTACTGCAAGCGGGAGCACGATTTTGCGTTCGAGACCTTTTTGCGGGAGAAGATCGAGAAATGCTTTCAATACGCCGGTGTAAGAAGCTTTGTATACAGGCGTAGCAACGAATACAGCATCGGCTTCAGCGACAATCGCGTTCGCTTTGACGATCGCTTCGCTGTCGAACTTCGCGTACATCAGATCTTCCGCCGGGATATCGCGGACTTTAATCCATTCTACTTCCAAGCCTGCTTCCAGCAGTTCGGTTTTGGCGACTTCAATAACGCCGTGCAAGCGGGACGTTGGTGTCGGACTACCAGAAATAATAACAACTTTAGCCATGTGAATCACTCTCCATTTAAATAGTTGTCTAAAAGAAATTCCAACCGGGCAGCCAGCGGAGGAAGAACGAATATTTCGCGGGAATGACCATCCCGGATAGGATCGGATAGAAAATAACGAACAACAGGAGCACCGCTGCCAAATATCCGTACACCCATCTCCTTTTATGAAGCTGCCCTTCCTCCAAATACTCCTTCACATAGTAGGTCAATATGAGGATGAGGAATGGAACCATTGCAAAATAATGATAAATAAAAGTTAGCCTCGGCACAAGAATCCATGGCAAATACTGCGAGCAGTAGGCGATCAACAGCATGCGAAGGATGCTGTCTTTCCTTTTGAAAGCTACATAAAACGAAAGCACTACCGCAATGAAGCCTGGCCACCAAACGAGCGGATTGCCAAAAGAAATGATGCTGGACAGCATGCCCTCCGGCATCAGCTTTGCTTGATAATACCAAATTGGCCTTAGCATCATCGGCCATTCCCACCATGGAGACGAGAACGGATGCGTCGCGACAAGATCCGAGTGATATTTGAACATATGCACCTGATAGGTGACGACGTCTTTCAAATCGTGCCCCGGACCCGGCACCATCATGAACGGAATATAAGATAGCGTATAGACGCCAAGTGGAACGATGACAAACATAAGCACACACCAGACCAACGTAAGAAGCGTGTACTTCATGAAGAGGCGCTGCACAAGCTGCAAGCGGCTCCGCTGCTCGTCAGTCAGCTGTAGCTGATCAGGGGCAGCAGTGGCTGCCGGTTCCGCAATGGCCGCATCTTCGCGCAGCAATCGCCTGGCAAATCGATACTCGCTAAAGCGCTCAAGCAGCGATAAAAGCAGGAGCAGGGCGAGTCCTGCTCCGCCATAAATCACGATCCATTTGGATGCAGCTCCTATGCCAAAAAACAAGCCGGATAATCCAAGGGGCACAAGCGTCGCCCAAAGACGTTCCCTATAAAAACTGAGCGTCGTATAGCGATGCATGTAGTAGAACATCAGCATGATGAAGAATACGCCGTACACATCAATCGTCGCGATTCGCGTCTGAGCAAAATGCATAAAGTCGAATGTAAGCAGGAACGCAGCGATAAAAGCAAATTCCGAGCGTCCGAACATCCGTTTGGCGAACACATACATGACAGGGATCATCGCGATACCGAACAGGGTGCCGACGATTCTCCAGCCAAACGGATTTAAGCCAAATACATAGATCCCGATAGAGATGAGAATTTTGCCAAGCGGCGGGTGCGTGCTTTCATAAGGCTCAATTTTATGGAGGTGTTCATAAGCTGTTCTCGCATGATAAATCTCATCGAAGTACGAGCCCTCCATATACGTAGGCGTGTACGGTACTACGCCCTGTTCATCAAACAGAAAAGCAGGCTTCCCTTCATCTGATGCGTTCACATCCTGCTCTATGACTTGCCGCACCGGCAAAATGGCAGAACTTCCATTCCCGAAAATACCAACTTCGTGGAGATGCAGCGCAGCGCTCTCCTGTGCATCGATCGTTATTTTCACAAATCGCGCATTCAGCTTAGGCTCTACCGTATTCCATGTAAAAACTTTCGTATGATCAGACTTTACCGCAATCTGGCCGCTCCAATCCTTGCCATCCATGGAGAACCAATACGAATAAGCGCCTTCCCCTACACCTGCGAAGCTGTTAATTCGCGTAAGGTTATGTGCCGATCCTAAATCGACGATGACCGCTTCCCCTGATTTGGCAGGCTTCCAAAACGTAACAGGATCCTTATGACCGCCAAGGTTAAACAGCGCAATAAGGGTATATACAAGTACTAGACTTCCTAAGTACCACATATCTTTTTTGGTAAAAAAACGCCCTTTGCCGCTTCTTTCGATCCCGTCTTCACGAGGTTTGAAAATCGCGTCCCAGCGTTCAGAAAACTTAAGTTCTGCTTTTTCAGGTGCATGCGGGATAACTTGCTCCGCCCCCTGATCATGATGTGATCCCACGAAAAGCCTCCATCCCAATAAACATGCATATCCGAATATAATGACATTGATCGCTGAAATGATCAGCATGAGCGAATCGTAGCGCGGAATGTGATAATCCTGATGGAAACTGCGCAAGAGCACATCCGCTACGTTTACAAAATGAGTGCAACTAAACCCGATGAACAACCAGAGAATTCTGCGATCTTTTATGTACAAAAAGCTGGCAAGAGCCAGCAGCAGACCATAATGCAAATAACGCTCATGCATTTTGGTCATGCATATGAAAACCGCGGTAATAAACAAAAACGAGATGTACAACAATGCCCCGCGCTGACCCCTGCTGCGCATATACAAATAGCAGGCGTATATAATGGACAGTCCCATCAGTACCAAGCCAATCCATTGATAGGAGATGTTCAGCACACCAGTGGTCATATCAACAAAGTTGCCGCCGAGCAGCGCCATGAGATTGAACGCATTTAACGAGGCATAGGGATAAGAAGCTAAAGTACCTGAATATAGTTCAAACAGCCAACCATACCCTCTTCCTATCGCAAAAGGAAGCGCCAATACGGCTATCGTTGCTGCACCGCTTAGAACACTCAACAGAAGTACCATCATATTTCGTTTGCGGATCACATCGATCAGCAAAAAGATGCCAAACAGCAAAGCCTGCGGCTTCAGTAGCAGTGCTAATGCCATAAAAACCGATGCTTGCGGCAGCTTCCCCTCTTGCTGCAGCAAAAAGGTGGCGAGAATAAACAGCATGAAAAACGAGTCCACCTGTCCCCAGATCGCTGAATTCACCCAAATGGCAGGATTAAAGACAAACAAAGCGGCAAGGCCAAACGCTTGAAGCCACGTTCTGGCACTGCCCTTTCCGCTTTCGGCGAGACGATAAATCACGAAAGCCGTTAACAAATCGGCTAACATGGCCGGAAGCTTTAAAATGATTAGCGATTGCGGGCTTTCCCATGGAATGGAGAGCTTATGGTGAAGCATACCTACCAAATAAAGCACATACATGTATCCTGGCGGATAATCAATAAAGTAATCTTTGGCATTCGCGTATAGTCCTGATAGACCTACGGTATAAGCGCGGTCAGCCCATGCCATGAACGTCCGCACATCGGTATCATAGCCGAACCAGATTGGCGCAATCACCAGCCGCAACAGCAGTGCTGCGAACAGGAGAATACCCAAGATCAGCATTCTTCTTGGGGAGCTCCCCAGCTGCTTGAACAAGCTTAACATGCAGAATTCTCCTTTTTCCCCAAACATGACTATTCCCATTATACTCGTCCCAATTGCCACAGAAAAGGAAAAAAGCACCGACTCCACGGTCAGTGCTTTGGCTCAAGCTTTTCGATGCGCTCGCATATCTCATGGAGCCAATCGTAATCTGCCGTGAGCGAGGCGCAAAGCGATAAATTTTCCAGCTTTAATCGATTCCACACATATGTCGCGTTCGCTTCCAGACACAGCATCAGCTCATCCTGCTCCGCTTGCGTCAGCTCCCGCGCTCTGCGCAATGTCCATAACTCCGCCATACGTTGATGAACGGCCAACATCGTTCCAATGCCCTCCTGCCGGTAAAGTGGCTAACATTATGCAGTATGGACAAAGATGAAGACACCGAAACAAGAACACTTGTGCGATTATGTAAATAAAGGTAAAATATAAATATAATTGAACTAAGATTACCTGCCTGAGGTGTATAGATGAAGAATGGTATTGAAATCATTGAAGTAAAAGCAATGAACCAAACCGTATTAAATAACTTAAGTGAACTTTTAATAGCTGTTGTCGAAGATGGCGCGTCGATTGGTTTTCTACCGCCATTAATATTGGAAGATGCCGTGACCTATTGGCAAGAGGTTGTGCAACCCGGCGTTCACTTATGGATTGCTGTTAACGATGGCCGTATGATCGGAACCGTACAGCTGCATCTAGCCTTAAAACAAAATGCAGGGCATCGAGCTGAAATTGCTAAATTAATGGTACATCCCTTAGGGAGAAGAAAAGGCATTGCGCGTTTGCTGATGCAAATCGCGGAAGAGCAGGCCAAAGAAGCAGGAAGAAGTTTGTTAGTACTGGACACCCGATCCGGTGATCCTTCTAACCATTTGTATAGATCGACAGGTTACATCGAGGCTGGTCGTATTCCGAATTATGCAAGATCCAATGACGGGAAATTGCATGATACCATCATCTACTTCAAACAAATCTAAAAATAGAAAATAGGCATTCTTTTGCATAAAAGGAGATTATCAACATGGGTATGGCTATTGAACGGTATTTCAGATGATTTGAAGAAGCTCATGCAGGAAAATCATGCTTCAATTTTAAAGACTTAATCTAGGAGGGAATTTATGAAAATCGCACTTTTAGTCGTCGACATGCAAAAGCATTTCCTGCAAAACCTGGAACACAACAAAGTAGCGGGCGCCTGCGAGTATATCAATTATGTCGCTAAGATCCTTCGGGCGAAGGGGCATCCGATCATCCACATTCAGGATGTTGAAGAGGCCGGCGCTGTCAGTGCCGAACTTCTGGACTTTATTCCTGAAATCAACAGAGAACAGGAAGAACTGATTGTAACAAAAATATATTCCAATGCCTTCTGGAAAACGGAGCTGGAGCAGATTTTGGCCGATCGTCAAATCGGATTCGTCGTGGTCGCCGGCAACTCAGCGGAATATTGCGTGCTGTCTACGTATAACGGAGCGATCGAACGCGGGTTCAAAGCTGCCATTTTACAGCGAGGAATTGTAAGTGCCAATGACGATGTCATCGCTTCAACTTATCGCGACCGGCATGTCATTTCATACCCCGTTATCGAGTTTATGGTCAATTCGTAAATGAAGGAAAAGCGTTTTACTAGCCTCTGAATTTTTAGTATAATTAACGTAACTTAAAGGCAATGCTACCTACAGGTACAACCTCGGAATCGTAACATGATTCGCAGGATGTGCCTTTTTTGCGTTGGTTTTTGCCGCTGCTGAGAGGAGACTATCAACATGTCTATAGTTATTGAGGCGGTCTACCACCGTCCGAAATTAAATTGGGCTTATGCCTATGACGGGAAGACCGTTCACCTGAGGATTCGAACCAAACGCGATGACGTTAAAAAGGTGTTCGCCTTATCGGGGGATAAATACGCTTGGGAGAAAACCTCTGAGTACATAGAGATGAAGATTTTGACACGCGACGCCCTGTTCGACTATTGGGAAGTAACCGTCCAGCCGCCTTTCCGCAGGCTTCGATACGCGTTCCTGCTGCAGTCAGGCAAAGAGAAGCTGTGGCTGACGGAGCAAGGCTTCGTGCGCAAAGAGCCTAAAGACTCTACCGGTATGTTCGAGTATCCGTTTCTGAATCCTGCTGATATTTTCACGCCTCCGGCTTGGGTCAAAGAAGCGATTTTCTACCAAATCTTCCCTGAACGATTCGCGAATGGGGATCGGTCACTTGATCCTGAAGGCGTAGAGCCTTGGGGCGGAAAGCCGACGCCGACGAACTTCTTTGGCGGGGATCTGCAAGGCGTTATCCAGAACCTTGACCATCTTACTGAGCTGGGTGTAAATGCGATCTATTTCACTCCGCTTTTTGAAGCGACGACGAATCATAAGTATGATACACGGGATTATCTGAAGGTCGACCCGCAATTCGGAACGAACGAAACGCTCAAACAGTTAGTCGATGAGTGCCATAAACGGGGCATTCGCATCCTGCTTGATGCCGTGTTCAATCATTGCGGCAAGACATTCCCTCCTTTCATCGACGTGCTGGAAAAAGGAGCCTCTTCACCATACGCGGACTGGTTCCATGTAAAGGAATGGCCGCTGCGTGTCGAAGATGGCATTCCGACGTATGAGACTTTTGCTTTTGAACCGATCATGCCGAAGCTGAATACGGAGCATCCGGAGGTTAAAGCCTACCTCCTTGAAGTTGCTGAATTCTGGATCAAAGAAATCGGCATCGATGGCTGGCGCCTGGATGTGGCCAACGAAGTCGATCACCGTTTCTGGCGGTTGTTCCGTGACAAGGTGAAAAGCGCCAATCCTGAAGCCTACATCCTCGGCGAAATCTGGCACGATTCGATGATGTGGCTGCAGGGCGACCAGTTCGACGCCGTCATGAACTATCCGTTCACGAATGCGGTACTCGACTTCGTGACGAACGGCAAGTTGGACGGCGCCGGCTTCGCCAATGCGGTAGGCTCGCTGCTGGCGAGCTACCCGCAGCAGGCGAACGAGGCAGCGTTCAACCTGCTCGACAGCCATGATACGCCTCGCCTGCTCACGCAGTGCGGTGAGGACAAACGGCGAATGAAGCTGGCTGCGCTGCTTCAATTTGCCTTTCCCGGCACGCCGTGCATCTATTACGGCGACGAGGTGGGCATGAGCGGCGGCGGGGATCCGGACTGCCGCCGCTGCATGGAGTGGGACGCGTCCCGACAGGACCGCGACCTGTTCGAGTTCTACCGCAGGCTCATCGCCCTGCGGACAAGCAGCGAAGCGCTGCGCACAGGCGCAGTGCGCTTCCTGCACGCCAAGCCGGGCGATGCGCGGCTTGCTCTTGAACGCGTTCACGGGAATGAGCATATGCTCATTCTTGTGAACGCGGACCGACGTTCGGCGAAGCTGAGCGTCAAGCTGAGCCACGAGCGAGTCTGGACGAGCGCGCTCTATGGCGCGGCCGTGGCGGCGCCGGAGGGCGGGAAGCTTCAGGTGAAGCTTCCGCCGTATGGCTTCGCCGTGCTGCGCGCGGAGTAAGGGGATGCCCACAAGCCAGGCTTTGTTGTATTTCATACAACAAAAACCTGGATGGGGGCATCCATAATGAACATTGTTGCAAAATATACAACAAAATGCAGCCAACATGGCTGAAAAGTTAGATGGGTTGGCTTTTAGTTGTAGAAAATGCAACAAACTTTCATAGCAGGCAGTACTCACTTTAATTATGCTGTACAAAATACAACAACCTGTGGCTCAGCCACAGGTTGTTTATTATTTTAAATACCGATTGTCACTGCTATATCCACACGTTCCTTGGCTATTTCAGCAAAACCGTACTGTAAGGAGGTAATTTAAGCTTTGACCCATTCAAAGCAACCTCCTCATTGCTGGTAAAAGAAAACCTAGAGAATGCGCCAGCCTGACCGCCTTCCAGATCAACCTCTACATCACGGCCTGAAACGTTATGCAGAATGAGTGCTTTTTCCTCAGCTGTTGCTCTAACAAAGGAAATGATCTCCGGATTGCTGAACTTAAATTCCAGAATATCTCCGTTTTTCAGCGCCGGTTCTTTCTTGCGCAGTTCAATCATCCGCCGATAGTGCGCGAATAAGGAATTCGCATCCTTCGTTTGCATTTCTACAGATGTAACGCCACGATTCGAAGCTGCAGGCTCCCATCTGGTCTGCCCAGCCCCTTTGCCTGTCACATACCATTGCATCGGTTCCCGCTTGTTTTCATCGCGCCCCGAACCCTTCATGCCGATTTCATCGCCATAATAGATGAAAGGATTTCCAGGCAGCGTCAGCAGCAGCGAAGCTGCCATTTTCGCCTGATCCGTGTTACCCTGCAGCAAACTCATAATCCGATCCTTGTCGTGATTATTGATAAACGTCGCGTCGACAAACCGGCTTTCGGATTCCTTTTTGAATATCGAATAACTCCGGCGCAAGTACCCGCGAAGTTCGATGACTTTTCGCTCCGTGCAGCGCTTATAATCATGTCAGATAAATCAAAATTAAACGAAGAATCGAAAGCACGATTCAGATAGGGAGATATGACCGAGGTACTGTCCCATACCTCGCCGACGATATAGGGAGCCCCTTTGCTTGTGTCCAAACCTTTGCGAAATTCTTGCCACCAAGCCTGATTTTTCTTGGAAATATCCTTATCCGCCTTGGACGTCTGGAAATCCTCATAGATATGCTTCGCTGCATCCAATCGGAAGCCGTCCACACCTTGCTTCAGCCAAAAGTTGCCAATCTTGATCATCTTTTTGCGAACATCGGGATGATCGAAATTCAAATCCGGCATTCCTTGCCAAAACACACCCAGGTAGTGATTGCCGTCCTTCTCATGCCAAGCCGTTCCGCCTTTCGCGCTAGCCCCTGATGCTGTTAAATTCGCATCCTCTGCCCATGTGTACCAGTTGCGATAAGGACTGTCCTTTCCTTTGGCTGCGCTTTGGAACCAGGGATGCCCTACGCTCGTATGGTTCACGACCAAATCCATAATCACTATAATATCCCGCTCGTGAGCCGCTTTAAGGAGATCCCGATAGTCCTCTATCGTACCGTAATCAGGATTCACCTTGTAATAATCCGTCACATCATACCCATGGTAGCTGGGCGAAGGATTGATCGGCATCAGCCATATGCCTTCTATCCCTAATTGCTTCAAGTAATCGAGCTTCTGCTCAATCCCTTTGAAGTCGCCAATGCCATCCCCAGCGCTCCTCCGAGGATCATCATCGAAAGCTGCCGCGCAGCACGATTCCGTTCACGCAGCCTCATCCTTTACTTGCTCCGGAGGTTAAGCCTTCAACTAAAAAGCGCTGCAGGTACATAAATAACAGACCGATCGGTATTGCAATCAGCACGGATGCCGCTGCAAAGATCGTAAAATTCTGGTTCTGGTTACTGGAGACTTGGTCATACAAACCTACGGCTACTGTCCATTTATCTCTACTGCGAAGTACAAAGCTGGCGAAAATATAGTCGACCCAAGGACCGACAAACTGCGTCAATGCAACATAAGTCAGCATGGGTCTGGATAATGGAAGCATGACTCGTGTGAAAATAGTAATATTGTTCGCACCATCAATTCTTGCTGCATCGTCCAAGCTGCGCGGGATCGTATCGAAAAATCCCTTCGCGATGAAGGTACCAAGCAGTGGAGCACCGCAAGCATATACAAGAATCAGTGCAGGCTGCGTATCGAGCAAATTCAGTTGTTTCAACAAAATAAATAAAGCAATGATACTCAAAAATCCTGGGAACAAGCTCAAGATAAGCAGCAAGGATAAAATATTTTTACGTCCCTTAAAACGGAATCTCGATAACGCATAGCCTGTTAACAAGACTAAAATCGTTCCGAAAACCATCGATAGCAACGCGATTTTCAGCGTATTCATATACCACTGGCCAAAGAGGAAACTGCTTGAGGTAAAGAGTTCTTTATAGTGATCAAGCGTAAAGCTCTCGGGTATAAAAGATTTGCTATAAAGTGATTTTCCCGGTCGGAGCGATCCGAACAATACCCACACAGCCGGATAAAGAGCACATATCGAAGCCGCTATAAGGAACACATAGCTGAATCCGACCCGCAGCCAAGTTGCTAATTTTCTTCCTGTCATTGGATCATGTCCTCCTCTTTAAACGAACGTGTTCTGCGGTAATTGTAAATCGAGAATGCTGCAATCATAACGAAGATAATAATACCGAGCGCCGAAGCCATATTGTATCTGGATTGGCTTAGCGTCAGGTTGTAGAGCCAGGTCACCAGCAAATCCGTTGCTCCCGCATACTGGTAGTCCCCCTTGACCGGAGCTCCGCCTGTAAGCAGGAAGATCGCATTAAAGTTGTTGATATTCCCGGCGAATTGTGTAATTAAGATCGGTGCGCATGTAAACATAACCATCGGAAACGTAATAATCCGAAACTTCTGGAACACCGAAGCACCGTCCACTTCTGCCGCTTCATAGAAATCACGCGGGATTGTTACGAGAACCCCCATAATGAGGAGCATCGAAACGGGGATACCTACCCACATATTGACGACGATTACTGTAACTTTCGCCCAAAAAGGGTCGGAAAGCCATGGAACCTTACCCAATCCGAAATAGGAAAGGTACTGATTGATAGGCCCAAATTGTCCATTAAATAGATTGCGCATAACAAGCAAGGAGATGAGCTGCGGAATTGCATAAGGAATGATCAGCATGGTGCGCCACAAGCTTTTGAAGCGAATTTCTTTTTGTTGAATAATGAGCGCAACCAGAAAACCGCCGAAAAAGGTGGAGATGGTTGAAAGCACCGCCCAAACGATGGTCCATGTCAGTACGCCATAAAACGTATGGCTCCACGTTTTTAACGTAATAAGATCTTTAAATGTATCAAATCCAACCCAATCGACCAGTTTCGCTGGGGGAATATGATCGGGAGATGAATAGTTTGTGAACGCAATCATCATCCCGAAAATAATCGGCATAATGGTAAAGAACAAGATGCCTAATCCAGGAAGCGTTAGGAACACTTCTGCAAACTTTTTATCCAAAATATATTTGAAAGAGCCTACGATGTTATTAGGGACTTTACCCGCTTCTCGTTCCTTGCCAATCCGATAGGCATCCCGAATGTTCATGACATAAATAGCGATAATCACGATTAATACAAGAATGGTGATCAATCCTTGAATCATCAAGAAAATGGAATGATCCCCATCGACGAATTTTCCTGTTGCCTTGTTTAAATGTCTGGGTGTTTCGCCTAATGTAACGATTCCCCAGATCCCACGAATCAAATTGCTCTTAAAATAGATGATCGCGACCGCTTCTATGCAAAGCAAAATCAAACCTTTTATAAATTGACGATTATATAATTGACCTAAGCCTAAACTGAGAACAGATAGGATGGCTGCTACTTTTCCATGGGATGAGACCCTTTGGGCCTGCCCGTTTAATGCTGTAACGGCGCCTTTATGGTTTGACATTGGCCGACTCCATCTCCTTTCCGCAAAAAATTAAGGTTCACCCGCCAGGTTGATCAGCGGGTGAACATCATGAAAGACTAAGAAGACTTATCTTATTTTTTTGCTCCGTTGTTCAAATCTTTGATTTGCGTTACAGCATTGTCGAGAACAGTTTTAGGGTCTTTGCCGTTATCCCATACTTCAGTGAGCGCTGCGCCTGCAGGTGCCCATACGTTGTTCATTTCAGGAATGGAAGGCATTGGTACGGAATGGTTGAACTGGCCTACGAAACCTGATACATATGGATCATTTTTAATTTGCGGATCGTTTTGTGCATCTTTATTCGTCGGCACGGATCCAACCAATTTGTTAAGCTTCAGTTGTGCGTCTTTCGTCGAAGCGAAACGGGCGAACAGCTTGGCTGCATTCGGGTATTTCGTGAAGGAACTTACATACCAAGCTTTAATACCGGAGAAGGAAACAGCAGGTTTGCCGGCGATCGTCGGGATATCAGCAACGCCAAGTTTGTCGCCTAGCGCCTTTTTGTACCCTGCTAGTTCCCAAGGACCGTTAATGTCCATAGCAACTTCACCGCCTGTAAACTTACCGCGTTTGATATCAGCTGTTATATCAGCAGATTTTACAGGAAGAACTTGCTTCAGACTCGCGTACACTTTCATTGAGGCTACAGCGCCGTCATTGTTAATACCGATATCGTTTTTGTCTGTACCGTTCTTACCGAACAGGTAGCCGCCGCTGGAAGCGATAAACGGATAGTTGAAGTAGAAGTTGCCGGTTTCCCACATAATGCCGTACTTACCGTCTTTGTTAAATGTTTTGCTGAATGCGATGACATCATCGAAAGATTTGGGAGCTTCCTTCACGAGGTCCTTGTTGTAGTAAAGCGCATATGTTTCAGCTGCGCGCGGGTATCCAAATAATACATTTTCATAAGAAATACCTTGAATTGCGCTCTCTGTGTTTTCTTTCTTCGTTACATCGCCAAACACATCGTTAGGTAAAAGCAATTCGCCCGCAACGGCGCGGCCAACGTGGTCATGCGGGAAAATCATAACGTCAGCTGCAAGGCCTGTAGGACCGTCTGTTTGAAGACGAGTGACTACGTTAGGAGGTGCAAGTTCTTCAAGTTCAACCGGCACATTATATTTGGCTGTGAATTCTTTGATCATTTCATCTGTAAATGCTCTCTCGTCTTTACTGTCCCAGATTTTCAACTTAGCGCCGGCTTCCGGTTTCAGTTCTGCTGTTCCGCCAGCAGCTGGAGATGCAGCAGTTGCCGCTGTTGCATCTCCAGCTGCTGCCGTTTCAGCAGGCTTCGTTGTTTCAGCCGGTTTTGAGCCGGAAGAGCATGCGGTTACGGACATAGCCACTACAGTTACCGCAGCAAACATAGACATGGATTTACTCAATTTCATTTCGTATACCCCTCTCAAATGTGTAAATAATGACATTAAATCCCATGATACCGATTACAAAGAATCTTTTTGTGCAAACGTTTGTACTAATTTGTAGAAACGTTGGATTCGAATTCATTTCGTGTGGAAAAAGAACCGAATCTGCACAACCGAAACTTTTGCAAACGCTTCATTCATTCCTGCCATCATCATACACCACTCCAAATCTTTTGTAAAAACGTTTGCACAAACCGAATATAGCGAGTTTCCCTAAATAGCACTCATATTTCTTTAGTTTTCCTCGAATATCTAAGTTTTTCGTTATAATGCTAAGAAATCTTTGCACATTTGCACATAGTTTCCCTTCTGTCATACATACTAAACTCATTGATATATTCATCTTGATTTAATTTTTAAAGCTCTTAGAATGTCATATTTACTTTTTCTGCACAAATAGGCTAACATAGAGGATGAATGCATCACTGAATGTGCTCAATCGTTTGCACTGGAGGATTAAACATATGTCCGTAACGATAGTCGACGTAGCAAAAAAAGCAGGAGTTTCGCCGTCCACCGTCTCCCGCGTTATTTCCGGGCACCCGCGCATTAGTCCAGCCACCATTCGCAAGGTCAAGGACATTATGCAGGAGATGGGCTACCATCCGAATGTGATGGCCAAAAGCCTTGTGTCCAAGACAACACAGACCATAGGGATTCTCCTGCCACGTTCCGCGGAAGAGCTCTTTCTCAATCTCTTCTTCTCGGAGATCATACGCGGCGTCGTTACGCAATCAACCCGCAGCGGGTATGATCTTATGATGACCACAGGCACTACGGAGAGTGAAGAAGTTGAGGCCGTGACCAGGCTCGTCAAGGGTCGGAGAGTCGACGGAGTTATTTTGTTGTATTCACGCAAATCGGATCCTGTGATCGGATTTCTCAAAGAACAGAAGTTTCCTTTCGTGCTTGTAGGACGGAGTGAGGACTTTCCGGAAGTGCTCTCTGTCGATAACAACAACGTTCAAGCCGCTTATGACGCTACCCGTCATCTCATTGCTCAAGGCCATAAACGAATTGGGTTTGTAAGCGGCCCACCGAATCTCATCGTTTCCAAAGACCGGATGGAAGGTTATGTTCAAGCGATGAAGGAAGCAAATCTCGTGATCCAATCCGAATGGATTGTGGAAGGTGAATTTTTGCAAGAAAGCGGTTACCGGGCGATGTCGTTTTTTATGAATTTACCTGAACGTCCGACTGCGCTTGTCGCTATCGACGATATCGTTGCTTTTGGCGTCCTTCGCGGGTTGACCGAACTTGGTTATAAGGTGCCGAGCGATCTCAGCTTAGTTGGATTTAACAACATCTCAATGTCAGAGCTGGCGTCCCCGCCGATCAGTTCCGTCGATATCGGCATTTATCAACTGGGGTATACAGCCTCACAAACATTAATCCGGGCAGTTAAGGGAGAATCCATTCACCATCACCACATCATCATTCCACATCGATTGGTCGCTCGTGAATCCTCTCTTCATTCTATACAAAGTTAAGGAGTTGTCCTCTCATGCATCAAGACAAAAAGCCATACCTGATTGACGCTATCGCCGGGAATTCCAGATTTCTGGCCTCTTTAGGCCGAACTGGACGGTTATTCCGTTTATGGTGGCCTCATATTGACTATCCGCAGCATGTCGATGAAATCCGCACAGGCTTGTACATCGATGGTGTTACGGAACAAACGAGCTGGTTCGATAGTACCGAATTTGGTTGGAAGCACGAAGCCGGATATGTGGCACGCACGAATATTTTCCGTGTGCAGGCTGAATCTGCCAAGCTTCCAGTTGCTGTAGAATCTTTGGATTACGCAGTCCCGCAAGAGGATATTTATGTGCGTCAATACCGTTTCATAAACCGGGGTACAGCGCCTGTCTCATTCCAATTCATTTATTTCTCCTCGTTCCGTTCTATGGAAACCAATTATTATCACACAACACAATTTGACGAGTCTTTGGATGCTTTGACGCACATGCGCCATGCTTATATTTTTTCGCTTTCGAGTTCAAACGTTTGCACTGGATATCAAGCAGGTCATGCTTGGCAGACGGCACAATCAGGTGCGCTGAATGGTAATGATATCGATATGACTCCAGATGGCGCGCTGAGCTGGAGGTTCGTTGATGTAGCGCCGGGGCAGAGGGTTGAAGTTCCAGTGTATATTGCAGCCGGCTCCACGGGTCAGGAAGCGGCCGAGGTGCTGTTAAAGGCGAAAAGCCAGCCGATTTCGCATTGGTATGAGAAGACGTCCGCATACTGGCGGCAATTTCTTGCCGATGCTGTTCCGGCTCCGGAGACTGATGACGACGACATCCGCGAGCTCTACGAGCGCTCGCTGCTCACAATGAAGCTGATGTCCGACGAACAAAGCGGCAGCGTCGTTGCCGCGCCTGAGTTCGACGAAGGCTTCACCCGCTGCGGCGGCTATTCGTATTGCTGGGGCCGCGACGCCGCCTTTATTACGACAGCCCTCGACCGTGTCGGGCTGTCCGACTTGTCCACTCAGTTCTACGAGTGGACGCTGACGGCCCAGGACCCCGACGGGTCCTGGCAGCAACGGCACTACCATGACGGTCGACTTGCACCGTCATGGGGGCTGCAGATCGACGAGGGCGCGTCGATCCTGTGGGGGATGTGGCAGCATTACAGCCACATCCAGGACCCGGCCTTCGCCGAGCGGGTATGGCCCGCCGTTGCGAAGGGAGCCGATTTCCTCGTCCGCTACCTGGACGAGGAAACCGGTTTGCCGGCGCCAAGCCGCGACCTCTGGGAGGAGCGCTTGGCGGAGCACACGTACTCGGCCGCAGCCGTGTACGGAGGTTTAAGCGCAGCCGCAGCGTTTGCGCAGCTCCGTGGGCTTGAAACCGAGGCGGCCGCGTGGTCGATAGCCGCCGAAGGCATTCAGCAGCGCATCCGTGAACTCTGCTGGAACGAGGACCGCGGGTCGTTCTACCGCGGTCTGAAACTGGCGGTCACCGAGCCTGTGTACCGCGAGGCGCAGGCGGCCGGCGTGCCGACGTCGGTCACGACGAATGCGAAGGGCTACGCGACATACCAGCTCGAGCACGATCCGATCATCGACATCTCTCTGCTAGGCGTATCCGTACCATTCGGCGCCTTCCCGGTTGATGATCCGATGATGGTTCAAACCGCGGAAGCGATCGAGAAAGCCTTGACTGTACCTGGGGTTGGCGGTATCAAGCGCTACGAGAACGACCATTACATCGGAGGGAACCCTTGGATTCTGACGACTCTATGGCTGAGCCACTATCGCATTGCCCGCGGCCAATACGAGGAAGCAAGAGCCCTCCTGCAATGGGCCGTCGATCATCGTACCGATATGGGTCTGCTGCCGGAGCAAATCGACAAAGTCACCGGCGAGACCGCATGGGTCGTGCCTTTAACCTGGTCGCACGCCATGTTTATCCTGGCTGTTTCGATGCTTGCAGAGGTCGACCAACTGCAAAATCAATAAAATGAAATGGGGTTGTCCCTCCAGCATCTTAGCTGCTGAGGGACAGCCCCTTCATTTTATACGCATCGGTTGGACTTGCTATTGACTTTATTTCCCGCTTCCCAAACTGCCTTTCCTGCTGTTAATTTGGGTATGGCTCCCCTCCGTCGCTATGGGTATTTAGAAAAGCCAAAATGTCTGCATGAAGCGTTTCATGGAAATGTTCGCGATCAAAGCCGGGAGGGTCTTGCGATGGAAGAAATGCCGGGGTCTTCATTGATTCCGGAAAGGGGCTCAGAAAAGAGAAATGTCCGGCGTTTTCGACTGTTCTATATTGTATCTTCTTCAGATCGGCAACACCACCCAATATGATTTGTGCATGAAAAGGGGGAGTGTACGGATCTTTCTCTGCATCCAGCATCAAGATGGGAAGGTTAACCGCACGCAAAGCTCCTTCAGCTCGAAACCAGACCGACGCCGGCGCCAGTAGAACTAGGGTCTTGATTCTGTTATCCGGTGTAACCTCAATGTGCTGCGGCTTTCCATCCGAGGATTCATGAGGAAACGATATCGGCATGCCGCCGGCAGCTGCCAATGCCGTGTAACCGCCCAAAGAATGCCCGATGACTGACACGGCATTCAGTCTTAATTTATCCGTAAATATCTTATTTTCGAAAAACCAGTCAATCGCCATACTAAGGTGTCTAGGTCTGTAAGCAAGGTTCTGTACGGTCCCTTCCAAACTATTGTCATTTCGATTGTTGTACGGATGCTCCGGCATGCCGACGATAAAACCGTTGCGCGCTAAATGACGCGCCAGGGTCCGGTATACGAGCGGCGAACCACCGGTACCGTGAGAGATGATAATTAGTGGAAATCTCCCTCCCATAGGTTCTGCATCTCTGGCCAATTCCAACAGGTAGGGCCCCAATCGCTCTACTTGTTCGGGACTGCCCGCTGGATACATCACTGTCATGGGAAATGTAAGATCTACGGAGCTATCCTCTATTCTTACTTCCCGGCATCCTGCATAGCCAAACGTATCCTTTGTGTTTCCTATCATCCACTATACTTCCTTTCTCGAACTTTGCTCCAGTCACGTTTCCGGACCAACGGGGATATAAATATCAAATTCCGAATCATCATTCGCGGGACCCAAATATTTATGATCGTAACGTACAAATTCGGGGTCATTCGTGCGTATTCTTCCCGATTTCGGTAACCATGTGTTATAGATGTAATAGAACGTATCCGGTAACCTATCCAACGAGCCCCGATGCGTGAATACGACGTATGTATTTGCGGAAGGACTTTATAGACCATCCCTTCAGGAATCTGCCCTTCTTCGGTGACCTCGACGCAGGCCGTGTAAGAAACTTCCCATTCAACACCGGTTAGCGTAATTAACGCGTAAAAGGCTGATTCGGGATCTCTTCTTCTAGTGACTTCCGCAGCTCGTTGCCTGAAACCGTTCCACAGCTTTCCGATTTCACGGGAATTAAGTCCCTTTATTTCCATACCAACCAAATGGAGTTTTTCTTTGTTGACCATCAAGGGGTCAAGGGTTACGTCGTCATGCAGATGTCGCATCCCGGTTTCATCCAACGCTTTCATCTCCATCATCCGAAACATCGTGTCTTTCATGTTTATTTGCTTGCGGAACCGTCCCGGCGAGATGGAGAACATTTTTTGAAAGGCGCGGGTGAAGGCTTCCTGGGATTCAAATTGATATTTGATTGCGATCTCTACGATTCTAAGATCAGAATCGAACAAATCGTACGCTGCATGAGTCAATCTCCGCCTTCTGATGTAATCCGAGACGGTGCATCGTGTGACGGATTGGAAGACTCGGTGAAAATGATAAGGGGAATATCCTGCCCATTTCGCAATTTCGTCGGCTGTGATTTTATCCATCAGACGGTTTTCAATATAGGTTATCGCTTTGGTTACCGATGCAATGTAATTCATTTAATGCCTCCATGGAGATACCACTACTGTACATCATTTCTACCGAATATTTTTGATATATTTTGCGAAATTGAGTCCATCAGAAACTTTTTACAAGAATAAAAGAATTGACCCATCTATTTTTCTTATTCGACTTTGAATGCTCATCTTCCTTGCGGTCCAAATCCCGCTTCCCAAACTTGGACGAATGGATAGAGGGACACATATATTCTGTTTCTTTTGGCGACAAAAAAACCTTTCTCCTACCCAACGATTCGTTGAGAGAGAAAGGTTTTTCTTATTTCACTATATTATGCCGGTGATGCGACTTCTTCTTCACCGGCACTATCCGCATCCGTACCCTCTAAGAAGAATTGAACGAGCTTGACATGCTTTTTCAGGGACTTCTCATGAATCAGATTAATCTTGCCGTTATCCAAGGATCCGAACACGTAGATCAGCTCTTCATTACCATGCGACCAATCGAAGCCGTCCAGAATTTGCAGGGACTGCGTCCACTCTTCGTTGTATTGGCCATTAGGGAACAAGAAACGGTTGGCGTAAAGCGCAATGCTTTCCTGAACAACACGATTTGCAGACGTATACTGCGCTAGTCCCGGTTGCTCCGGCATCAGCGGCAGAACCGTATTGAAAAACTGGTGCAAGATTTCCACGTACGTTGAAGGATCGTGGCGAATTTTTCGCTGAAGCTCGTAAGAAGGCTGCATTCTGCCTGAAAACAACATCGTAGCCATCGCATACAGCCAACTGAAGCATGTGAAGTTGCGGTTAAACGAAGTCAAATTGCTGCGGCGCTCGACACCGGCAGCTTTCAAGTACACATTATGATCGACAACCTGTTGAATAACCAGATTGAGCGGATCAATCGAGTCGAACGAGTGTCCAAGCTCTTTACTAACAAGCTGCACTTTGGAGTTAATATCGCCGAATAGCTGCTGCTCTTCTTCTTCCGTTAAGCCGATATAGATTTGCACAGCGAGCTGTGTTTCCATTAGATCCAGGCGTCTGCTCTCCAGCTGATTGACGGTACCTTCAGCTTCCTCAACCTCTTGTCTGAGCTCTGCATCCTCAGGAAACTTCCGCTGCTTAATTTTTAATATAGCTAACTTCTTCTCGTACCGTCTGACTTCCTTCTGCATTTGTTCGTTCACATAACCGAGCGCCAGAATACGATGCTGCCCATCCAAAATACTCAGCTTGGAGCCATGCTTAAGCAGGAACTCCTTATCGCCCTTAGCCAGCTGATTCACTTCTCTTAAAGAAAGCGTCACCGGGCCAAAAAATACATGATCCAATTCGCGCTCTTGCAGATAGGTAGAGATTTTCCGTCTTTGCATGTTGCTTAGTTTGCGCTGAACCATCGGATCGATCATTGTATAATTCAGCAAATCCTGTACACGCAGCGCGACCGTCGAGAGTCCGAATTTCTCGCAAAACGGGTGGATCGTCATCTTGAGGCGTAATCCTTCCATTAGCCCACATCCTCCTTATCACTGATGAGAAACACGTTCTTCTCTTGATAAAAGTTTTTGATGTGTTGGTACGCTTTCATGATGCGGGTCCGTCTTGGCAAGCGATCCTTCTCATCACCCGCATAAATGCTGTTCCAATTCATGTGCGGAAGAATTTTAAGCGCATGCTCCAGCGCATAGCGGTTGAATTTGCCGGTTTTGGTTGACTCTTCGTGAATGAACAACGCTAAGGCAATTTGAATGTTTTCGGACCAAACCAACTCGCCTTTCGAAGGCGTCGGCAAATAATGAAGCAAGCCGTTGAAGTATGTTCCAGCCAAGGAAACATGATCCTGCAGCTCTTTGTCATCATATTGATAACCGTTATTCCGCGCGCCCGACTTCATGCGGCCTTCAAACAGCGCAATCAATATTTCGATCAGCAAATGATACGAAAATAAATATTCAGGCGATTTGCCCCGTTCTGAGAACATATCGACCGTCAATGTTTGCATGGCCGGAGCTTTGGAAGCAAGCTCGGTCGCAGCAACATGATAAAATCTTCGTTGGTCGCGAAGCACCGCCAAGTTTCCGCCAAGTTTGCGAGGAAGCTTGTTAATGTCGGAAAATAACTGACGCTCTTGTCTGGCGTTAATGTCTAAGTAAGTCATGGTCGAAATTGGGAATGCGTACAATCGACGCAATTTTTCCGTAATCTCTTCCATTTTGTCGTACTCACGGCGATCTTTGGCGCGTGCCATCTGGCTTTGCAATGTCTCCATAATACGCTGGAAGGCGGCCAAACGGTGCTGACCATCGACAACGTACAGCTTCTCAATCGGTTGCAGACGAAGAACTTGATGTTCTTCATCATAGTGACCTGCACCTCTTGCCGAGAAGATGATGCCCGGGAAGTAGATCGGTTGGCGATCTTCCAGGTACAAATTCACGTAATCGATTAATTTCGAAAGATTGCGCGGAATTATCGCGCGCTGCACTTCCAAATCGACCTCATAAATGGAGAACAGCTTGCTCATGGGCAAGGTGGCGGCAATCGTGGATTGACCAAACGTTTGCCCCAGTACTCCTGGAATTTCTACGAACGAAGAAGGCTTTTGCTCCGCTAAGAGCTCAGATAATGAAGAAATAGCATCCATATGCGTACCCCTTTCAGTTGAAAAGAATTGTGAACTTTTATGCATATCAGTCGATGTCTCTCATTCTCCTATTTTTACCAAAATCTCTATATTTCATTCTATCGTGCGAAGCCATTGTCCAATTCGTTTTGCTGCCTCCAGTAGACTGGCTTCTTCTTGCACCAATGCAATTCTAACAAAGCCTTCCCCTTCTGCTCCGAATGCATCGCCAGGGATCACGACAACTCCTGCCTGATACAGCATTTCCCGGGAAATTTGTCGAGACGTCCAGCCTTTTGGAACGGGCGCCCAGATGAACATTGTCGCTTTCGGGGGTGCAATGGTCCACCCCACCTCTGCTAGTGCCTCCAGGAACACATTTCGTCTTCGCTCATAGACACCAGCTACTGTATGGTCGTTCTCCATGTCTTCTTCGAGCGCTGCAATTCCAGCGGCTTGAACAGCTTGAAAAACGCCATAATCAATATTCGACTTCAAAGTTTTCAATGCCTTCACGGCATCTGCATTTCCCGTTAAAAAAGCAATTCTGCATCCCGCCATGTTGAAGCTTTTAGACAGCGAATGAAATTCGACGGCAACTTCCTTCGCTCCCTCTATCTCCAAAATACTCATAGGCTTGTAACCGTCAAAAGCCATTTCGGAGTAAGCCAAATCGTGTACGACAAGCAATTCGTGTTTCTTGGCGTAGGCAATCAATTGCTCAAAGAAAGCCCGATCTGCAACAGCAGACAATGGATTGCTCGGGTAGTTGAGCAGGATGAACTTGGCTTTTGCAGCCAGGTCTTCCGGAATGTCCTCAAGCTTCGGTAGAAAATTGTTGTCAGCCCGCAGCGGCAGCAAATAAGGTTCCACACCCGCTAAGACTAAACTTGCGGAATAAATGGGATATCCCGGATCAGGGACGATCGCCACATCCCCCGGATCGCATAGCGAGAGCGCCAAATGAGCCAGCCCATCCTGTGAACCCATCAAGGTTAATATTTCATGTGCCGGATCCAGTGCAACACCAAACCGATATTGATACCATCTAGCAACGGTTTCACGAAACGCCAAGCTTCCTTCTGAGGATGGATAACCATATAACTTCGGATTGCGGACAGCCTGCGTAATAGCCTCAATAACCCGATCTGAAGGGGGAAGATCAGGACTGCCTATTCCTAAATCTATGACGTCTACCCCTTGGTTCATAACCTCTCTCTTCCATTCTTCCACCTCTGAAAAAATAGCCGAGCCTAACAGACTTAACCTCTTCGAACCTGTAAGTTTCATAGTACACAACCTCATTATGAATGAATTAATGGCATTAATGAATTCAATCAATGATACCGACCTGATGAACAAGTCGAATCATATACAGTAAATACAAAACAAGCCCAAGGTAGGCTGCGCCAAACTTCCAACGAGTCTTGGTCTCCACTTCATAGTAGCGATCATGCTGACCAAGAGGCGTGAAATCGACTTGCACCTGCAAGCCTAAATAAAAGCCGCCCTCTTTTTGAATGCGTTCTACTTTGACGGCTTGAACCTTTTTGATCAATGCTTGCGCAGGCAAATAAGCATGGCCTTCAAAGCCGATTCCCTGCCAATACATGACGATCGTTTGACGGCCTTCCATAGCCCCTTGTAATTCGGTATAAGTAGTAAAATCTAACTCGCGGCTATGATTTTCGCCTGGAATGATGTATCCCTGCTGCAGCAAATGCTCCGCATGAAACTCAAAACGCGATGAAACCGAGACGATTTCTTCCCGATTTCTGAATTTGACATACTTCTTATATAAATCCCAGGCAAACATGGCCCAGATGATAAAGAAAATAATCCGGCTCGTATTGTTGTTCAAATAGTAAATAAACACTAAGCCGCCGACCAAGCCAAGGACCCATAACCATCGAGTGACAGCCGTTGAAATACGTCCGCCGTCTAGCGGGTGAATGGGCAGCAAGTTAATTAGATTCAAATAAAAAGCCGAATAGGCGACCGAAACGATTACTGGCGAATCCATGTATACCCCTAGCGCAAAAGCAGCCGTCGCGCCAACCGTGCCCAAAATGGGCCCTCCGATACCAATAAAAGCCTCCGTAGCCGCATCCGTCGGATGTTTTTTCATCGTGATCAGAGCGCCCAGAAACGGGATGAATACAGGTGCCGAGACCGGTAGACCCTTCATTTTCGCGGCAAAGACATGCCCGAGCTCATGAATCAGGATCATGAGAACGATCCCTATGGCAAACGGTAACGGCGCGAGATAGGCATAGGCCCAGATCGTGATAAACATACTGATGACAGCACCGCCGGCTTTTCCAAGCTTAAGTACGCCCAAAATGAGCTTTCCTTGGGAAAGCAGGACAGCGACCAGCCCCCCGAGAGCCCATGGCGACCTCTTATTTTCTGGCTTCTTTTTCTGCTCCAAACCTACATCACCCTTTCGCCCATACCGCCTCAAACTCCGGCTCCTTAAAGCCGACTGTCACTTTCTTACCGTCCGTAACAATAGGGCGCTTAATAAGCCTGCCGTTTGAAGCAAGCAGCTCCAGCATTTGCTCTTGCGACATGCCCGAAAGCTTGTCCTTCAGTCCCATTTCCTTGTACACTTCACCGGATGTGTTGAAAAACTTCTTAATCTCCAGACCGCTGATGGCAAGCAGATTGTCCAGTTCTACCGCAGATGGCGGAGTATCAAACAAGGGTACATTTTCTGTAATATCTACATTGTGCGCTTTTAGCCATTTCAACATGCTGCGGCATGTGCCGCATTTATCGTAACAAAATACTTTTACTCCCATGGTGGTAAGCTCCTTTAAGAGATGATGTCTATAAATTGGGTTGTATAAAATTTTGGGCTAATCGATGCGGAAAGTCAAGTATTGCAAACTCATTGCCTACAACAATGGTACATACAAAATGATTAAAATTGGATCTTATGAATCGACCAATCCTTTTGTATCATGTTTAAAAACAGAAGGAGAATCAACCATGAGAAGAAAAGAATTCGCTGTCCAGGACCAGCAAGATGTCGAACAATTTTTGCAAGAAATGTCTTATGGATATTTAGCCACGAGCGGGGAAGACGGCTGGCCTCATTTGACGCCCGTTAATTTTGTTTATTTAAATGGCCACATCTATTTTCACGGCTCCAGAAGAGGAAGCAAGATGACTGAAATCGCAGCCTCAGGTAAAGCCAGCTTCGCCGTAGCCAAAGAGTACGCCATCATCCCTTCTTACTTCACCGACCCGCGTCAGGCCTGTCCCGCCACATCCTACTTCAAATCGGTTCATATTCGGGGTGAAGCAGAGCCGACTGAGGATCTGACAGAGAAAGCCGAGGTTCTTGGCGCACTTATGGAGAAACTTCAGCCCGAGGGCGGTTACTCGCCGATAACCCCAGAAGATCCAGCTTACCGTGGTGAGCTGAAAGGCGTTTCTGTCGTACGCCTCACCATCCATGAGCTAACCGCCAAGTTTAAATTCGGGCAAAATCTGACCGAGGAACGCCGCGAAAGCATCATCCACGACTTATCCGAGCGCGGACGCCCTGACGATGTGGAGACGGCCGAGCTGATGCGCAAATACTGCCCGTTCCATCAGGCGTGACCGATGTACCATCACGTGGAATTCCGGGGTGCGCTATGGGAAACCGACCGACCACTTAGCGACATTCGGTCGCTACAAGTGCCCACCAACCACCAATCCATCTGTTCAACGACACTGGTTCTGACAACGGATCCTAGGCAGCCATTTTTGAATTATCACTAAAAAAACCATCAGTAAACCCTGATGGTTTTTGACGGTTCTAATTTCCCTGCAGCCAGGCCTGCAGAGCGGCTAAATCCACAGGCAATGGAGCGTTGTACTCCGCCCACTCCCGGGTTCCGGGATGCACAAAGCCGAGTCTGAATGCATGAAGCGCTTGCCGATCAAGCCGTTCAGCGGCTTCTGCCGCAGCTTTGCTTCCTTCGAAAGCAGGCAGCGTGTACACTTTATCCCCGATCAGCGGATGGCCCAAATATTTCATATGTACGCGGATTTGATGTGTTCTGCCTGTTTCCAGCCATATGCGCACCAAAGCCGCATAAGCGAATTGTTCCACGACCTCGTAATGGGTTACTGCGGAATAACCGCCTGGCGTGACGATCCTTACATGCGGTTGCTCAGGGTCTCGATCGATAGGCCCATTGATCGTGCCGCTTGGTTCATTAAGCACGCCCCATACAAAGGCAAGATATTCCTTTTTCACTTTATGCTGAATCATCTGCTCAGAAATTTGCTGATGCACGTAGGGGTTCTTGGCAATTGCCAGCACGCCTGACGTTTCCTGATCAAGTCGGTGCACCGGACGGAATCGGCAGGTGATGCCTGCTTGCTGCCAGTGATAAACGACCGCATTGGCAATGGTATTCACATAGTGACCGTGCGTCGGATGCACGATGATGCCTGCATCTTTGGCTACGATTAGCAGATGCTCATCTTCGTGGATAATGTGAAGCGGAAGATCCTGAGGCAAAATATCCTCGGATTGCTCCTCCTCCATGCGAACCTCAACCCGGTCTCCGGCATTGACTTTTATACTAATGTATTGGCGTACGCCATTGACGGTAATGCCTTGCTCTGTCAATTTGAGCCGGGATAGCAGCTTACGGGAAACCATAAGCCTTTTTTGCAAAATCGTCTTCAGAACAAAGCCATCTTCCTCAGGCGGTACGATATAAACAAGAGGTTCGTAGTAACTCATGATTTACGTCTAAACACCTCAGCGCTGCGCACGTACTCCACATCAGCCACACCTTCTCGATGGTTAGCCGTACGGGCAATGGTAAAGAACAGATCGGATAGCCGGTTCAAATAACGGCGTACTTCCGGGTTAATTTCTTGGGTACGGGCTAATGTAACCACTCGGCGCTCCGCTCTACGGCATACGGTACGGCAAATATGAAGCGTTGACGAAACCGTACTGCCGCCCGGCAAAATAAAACGGGTAATATCCGGCGTCTCCGCATCGTACTTATCGATCCAGACTTCCAGAGCATCGACCATCTCGGCCTTCACTTTGTAAGGGCGCAGCTCTTGCTTCAAAAGTGCCAAGTCAGAACCGCAATCGAACAGCTCGTGCTGTACCTGCAGCATATCTGCTAACAAATCGGAGTATTTGTCAGGATCCATAAAACTCATCGCTTGACCCAGATAACAATTGAGCTCATCAACCGTACCATATGCTTCTACCCGAGCATCATCTTTATCGACACGTCCGCCAATGACTCCCGTTTGACCTGCATCGCCTGTACGCGTATAAATTTTCATCGTTTACCCTCCTCCATAGTAGCTGTTACTCCTCCAATAATCTCATAAACGCGCTGCATATCCAAGTAACTGCGCACATGTTCAGCAAGCCTGTCGAAGGCTGCTGCTCTGCGTTCCTTGAAGCGAAGCCCGCCAGTAACAGGTATCAGTCCCTTTTGCAAGCGAATCGCATTCAACCAAGCTCGACGAAAATCATCATTATGCAAAATACCGTGCAAATAGGTTCCCCAGATTCGTCCATCTTTTGCGGCTGCACCATCTCCGTGTAGTCCGCTGCTGATAGAGCCTGTAGCTGTATCATAAGCTCGGGCTTGAATGTGGAAAGGAGGATGGGCGTCCTCCACATAACTCGTTCGCCCCATATGAATTTCGTAACCGTCGATGGCAATGTCCAAACCTTGATCAGCAAATAGCGTGGTGCTCCCCTGAACCTGGACGGTACGCTTCTCTGAAGTAAACAAGGTTTCCGTCGGCAGAAGCCTCAAACCTTCAAGTTCCGGATGGTCTGATTCGTATCCTTGCGGATCTAAAAGCTTTATGCCCAACATTTGATACCCGGCGCAAATGCCTGTGACCCAACCATTCTCGGCTGCAGCAAAATGAATGATGCGATCCGCTAGACCCGATTCTTTCAGATAGCGCAAATCGTCCATCGTATTCTTGCTGCCCGGCAGCAAAATAACGTCCGGCTGCCCCCACTCGGACACATTCGAAATATATCTGAAATGTACATCCGGCTCCTCTTGCAAAGGATCGAAATCCGTAAAATTCGATAGTCGTGGCAATCGTATGACCGCTATATCGAGCTGGTCGTCTGTTTTGGCATGCCTGTTCTCTTGCCAATGGCGCTTCGCTCTTTTAGAATCCAGCGAGGCGGAGTCTTCATCCTCAATGCCAAGCTGAGGCAAATAGGGGATAACGCCGAGCACAGGCTTGCCGGTCCGCTCCTCCAGCCAATCCAGACCCGGCTTCAGCAGGCTGACGTCTCCGCGGAATTTATTGATGATAAAACCTTTGACCCGGTCTCTTTCCTCCGGCGATAAAATCTCAAGCGTACCGACAATCGAAGCGAAGACGCCGCCTCGATCGATATCCGCAACAAGCAGCACCGGAGCATCCGCCCAACCGGCCAACCTCATGTTCACGATGTCGCGATCTTTGAGGTTGACTTCTGCCGGGCTTCCGGCGCCTTCGAGCACTACCACATCGTATGCGCTGCGCAGACGAGCGAGGGCATCCTTCACGATCTGCTCTGCATGGGGCAAATACGATTCCCGGTATGTCCGTGCATCCAGATCGGAGAAAGGCTTGCCGTGCACAACAACCTGCGCGACCATGTCCTGCTTCGGTTTCAGCAGAATGGGATTCATATCCGTTGTCGCTAATATATTGCAGGCATCCGCTTGAACGCCTTGAGCGCGTCCGATTTCTTTGCCGTCGAATGTGACATAGGAATTGAGCGACATATTTTGCGATTTGAACGGTGCGGTCGACCAGCCATCCTGAACGAGAATGCGGCACAATGCGGCCGTCAGAATACTTTTGCCCACGTCCGAGGCAGTGCCTTGAATCATTAAAGTCGCGGCTTGCGAAGCTAAATTATTCATCTCTTTGTCCTCGATTCCGTTGGGTGCCGAGCTCTTCCAACATCATGCGTATTCCCTCGACTAATCGCTCGTTGTCCTCGCGAAGCCGAATCGCAACCCGGCAGTACCGTCGGTCAAGTCCTTCGAACAAGGAGGCATTACGGATTAATATGCCCTGACGTCCCATATACTGCTGCGCTTGCTTGACATCGATTCCGAACTCGACAGGGAAAGAAAAAAGCAGGAAGTTCACATCGCTATCGTTAACTTCAAGGCCTAGTTGCTGAAGCTGCTCCGTTAACCAAATCTTCTCAGCTTGCAGCCAAACCCTGCTCGCCTGCTCAAAATCCTCATCGCCCAGAACCGCCGTACCGATTTGCTGAGCTAAATAATTGACGCTCCATTGAACCTGCAAGTCCTTCAGCTTCTCGATCCATTCCGGATGCGCAACCATGAAGCCCAGACGAATACCAGGTATTGAATAAAATTTCGTCATAGAGCGAATGACAAAAACATTTTTACTCGTTGCAGCGTATTTCAGCATGGAATAAGATTGTTCATCCGGCACAAAATCCATAAACGCCTCGTCAATGACCAGGTTGCGACGGCTCTGCGCAAGCTGATTCAAAATCTTTTGCGGAACTAGCCTGCCGGTTGGGTTGTTCGGATGTCCTAGAAAGAACAGATCACATACTCGGCATGCCTCCTCCACATCCTGCTCTTGAAGAACGAATCCATGCCGCGCATGAAGAGGAATGGAACGAATCGCTCCACCCGATTTGAGAATGGCCTCCTCATACTCACTAAAGGAGGGCCTTGCCAAACCTGTAACGGAAGGGTTCAATACCCTTGCAGTCAAATCGATCAGCTCTGCAGCCCCATTCCCGACGAGAATACTTTCGATGGGAATGTCATATTTGCAAGCTAAACGGGAACGCAGCTCTCGAACTGCAGGATCCGGGTATTTGACCAACTCCCGCCACTGGCGCTTCAAAATCTGTTCAACCGATGGCGGCGGCCCGAGAGGATTCATATTGGAACTGAAATCGAGAAATTGCTCTTTCGGTCGACCGAATGCCTCTTCCGCAGTCCATAGATCCCCTCCGTGTCCGAATCGTTCCAGCATGGCGACTCTCTCCTTTCACTTTAAAATAAAGCAGTAATTCCAAGCAGCAGCAGAACCTCCAACAGTTCATTCAATGCCCCATATGTATCCCCGGTCAAACCGCCTAGTTTACGGCTTATGTACAATGCGATCAAGCAGCCCAGAAGGTAAGTTACAACAGCAAATCCACCAATAATAACCCAAAGAGACGGACAGGGCAGAGCTTCGGTCAATCTTCCATATCCAAGGAATGTAATTGCGAACGACGCCACTAAGCCTGCGATTGTCGACCAAGCCACATATCCTCCGGTAACGCCACGAAACAAACTTCCAAGCCCTGATTCACTTCTGGCGTAAGGCCAGCCGAAAATCGCAACAACCATAAACCATCGGCTCCAGATCGGTACGATCATAAGAAGCACGCTGGACGCCTTCCAATCCCCGGACTGCTCACTGCCCAACATGCTGAATAGAAGTGCAAATTTTAGGAGCAACACAAGCACGCACACGATAACGCCCATCGCGCCTACCCGGCTGTCCTTCATAATCTCAAGCATTTGCTCACGCGGTCTATGGCTCAAAATTCCGTCTGCCGTATCCATCAGCCCATCCAGGTGAAGACCGCCTGTAAGCAGGACCCATAATGCAAGAAGCAGCACGGCTGCCGGCATCGGAGGGAAAATGAGTCGCAACCCTTCGCCTGCCAGAAGGAGTAAACCGCCGATCACCAGACCCGCTAAGGGGTAAAAAATGACACTTCTGCGAAACACCTGAACGTTATATTCGATTTGCACGGGAATCGGCAATCTCGTTAAAAATTGAAAGGCTGCTATGCATCCATGCAGCCAATCTACAAAAACCATACGAGCAGTACGCATAGCAGTCCTCCCATTACCACAAAGCTGACGCCGTACAACAACCGTACGGCGAAGACAATATCCCGCTGCGTCCGCTCCCGCAGCGGCCAGCCAAGGCGGGCGCGCTCGCTGGGCGCGCCCCCATAGACGTTCAGCCCGCCCAGCTCAATCCCGAGCGCTCCGGCTACCGCCGACTCGGGAATTCCGCTGTTCGGGCTGGGGTGCAGGTGCGCGAAGCGGCGGATCGCTGCCGCTGACCGCTTCGCTGAGAGCCCCGGCTGCAGCAGGGCGACGAAGATCAGCAGGAGGCCGGTCAGCCGGGCCGGGATCCAGTTCATCACGTCGTCCCAGCGTGCCGACGCCCAACCGAAATGACGATACCGGTCATTTCGGTAACCGACCATCGAATCCAGCGTATTCGATGCCCGGTAGAACATCGCAAGCGGAGCGCCGCCCAGCAGCGCATAAAACAACGGTGAGATGACCGCGTCCACGATGTTCTCCGCCACGGTTTCCACGACGGCTCGCGTCAGTTCTTCCTCACCGAGATGCTCTGTATCCCTGCCTACGATGTAGCCCGTATATTTACGGGCATCCGCCAAATTGCCGCTGCGCAGAGGGCTATAGACGAGGTAAGCTGCATCTTTTAGCCCTTTGACCGCTATCGTCGTGGAAATAAACCACGTGGAGACCATGTAGCCCAGCCACTCGTGAATCGAACGAGCGACAAGTACAAGGGCCAGTACGACGCAAAAACTGAGAAGCACCGTGGAGAGCATGAGCAGGACGCCTTTTACTTTAAGCGTATTGGCGCCTTCGCTCATATCCTGCCCTTCGTTATCATTTCGCAGCTTTCGCTCCATAAAGCGAATCCATCGTCCGATCAGAATGACCGGATGTGTCGGCCATTTAGGATCGCCGATGATCCAATCTATGAGAATAGCAGCCGCCGTCATGGCGACGATTTCCTGCCAAGTATATAACCACATTGCATATCACCGTTCCGGGCTCACCGCTGTATCCATCGATTACTCCAAGCGGTAAGCCCTGCTTTTTAACTCTATCGGAATCCCCGCTGTCACGAGGAAAACTTGATCGCAAACTTCAGCCAGACGCTGATTCATCCGTCCGGCTAAATCCCGGAAGCTCCGCCCCAGCGGATACTCGGGAACGATGCCGCTTCCGACCTCGTTAGTGACGAGCACCAATTGTCCGCTGTAGGAGGACACCGCTTCGACCAGCTCATCAACCTGCCTCATGACGAGAGCGGCGGCATCAGGCACTCCTTCATAGCGAAGCAGCCAGTTGGAGAGCCAAAGCGTCAAACAGTCGACCAAGACTGCAGCTTGCGCGCTGCCGCCTGTCTCCTGCAGCTGGAGCAGAAGCTCCCGCAGCGCATAAGGCTCTTCCCAGGTATCCCAGGGATACCCGGAGGCGAGCCGCTGCTGCTGATGCAAACCGACCCGCTCCCGCATTTCCTCATCATAGATGTGGGAGGTCGCGATATAAATGCCGCTCTCGCTGCTGCGCATCGCGAGCTTCTCCGCCCAAGAGCTCTTGCCGCTTCGCGCGCCGCCCGTTACCAAAATCGCCATGACTTCACCCCGCCTCCTTCTCCTAAAAGGTTGTTTAAAAAGTCCACTTTGATAACGTAGAATTTCATGAAGTAATGCCGACATCGAATCTTGAATGAACCTGGGAACTCCGGTACTCACGTAGCAAATCACTACGTTCCGTTCCTCCTTCTCCAGTTTCATCCAACCTTCTCGGTTCTGAAAGCGGACTTTTTAAACTTATATTCTTACTTAACCACGCGACACGCCTGCGCTATCGAATGTCGCCATTTCCTTCATGATCTTGCCTGCGGCATCGACCAGGTTAAAACAAAGCACCGCCCCTGTGCCTTCCCCCAGGCGCATATCCATCTGCAGCATCGCTCCGAGGCCAATAGCTTCGAGCATCCTGCCGTGCCCCTGCTCGTGCGACAAGTGCGAGGCGAGCATGTAGGACGCGCTCAGCGGTGCTAACCGGCTCGCCACAAGCGCTGCCGCCGACGAGATGAAGCCGTCGACGACGACAGGACAGCGGTTCTTCGCTGCGCCGAGAATCACCCCGACCAGGCCGGCGATCTCCAGTCCCCCGACCTTCGCTAACACATCAAGGGCGTCCTCGGCGTTAGGAGCATTCACCTCTAACGCTTTCTTCACCACCGCTTGCTTATGCAGCCATTTCGCGTCGTCAATCCCCGTTCCCCGGCCTACGGCAAAGCCTGCATCAAGCCCGGTCAGCGCGCAGAGGATCGCTGCGCTTGCCGTTGTATTGCCAATGCCCATATCCCCCGTCGCGAAGAGACAGTAACCTTTACTTACGTAGTCATCCACCACTTCTACGCCTTCAATAATCGCTTGCAATGATTCTTCATGAGTCATTGCCGCCTCGCGAGCCATGTTACGCGTTCCTTTCCTCACTTTACGGGCAACGAGATCCGGATGCTCCAGATCCGCGTTTACTCCAATATCTACGCAAAAGACATCTGCTCCGGCGTGTCTGGCGAGTACATTAACGGCAGCGCCGCCGTTCAAGAAATTCATCACCATTTGCGGCGTAACTTCAGCCGGAAATGCACTGACGCCTTCCTCGCAGACGCCATGATCGCCAGCCATGACAATGACCGCCTTTTTCTCAAATTCAGGCATCACTTCACCCGTTATCCCTGCCATCTGGCGAGCGATATCTTCCAGTTTCCCCAAGCTTCCGGGCGGTTTGGTCAGTTGATCCAAATGCCTGCTCGCCAGATCGATAAACTCTTGATGTACAGGCTTTATGCTTTCAACAATTTGTTCCAAATGACTCATGATTCAGTCCCCCCGTCCATTGTCTATTTTCCCGGCTGTAATAAAATCTGCGGTGCGTGATTGCGTGGATGCTGTAAAACGATCGGTACCGTTCCATACACCTCTGCGATCAACCCGCTGGTAATGATTTCCTCAGGCGTTCCGATGGCGGCAATCTTGCCCTGATGGACAACCATCAGCCGGCTGCAGTACTGAGCCGCCAAATTTAAATCGTGAAGAACAGCGATTACGGTCAGTTGAGATTCGCACTGCCACTCCCTAATATAATCCATCATCTGAACCTGATAGCCGATATCGAGAAATGTTGTCGGTTCATCGAGCATAAGCAGCCGCGGCTGTTGCGCCATGACCTTGCCTAGAGCGACTCTCTGCCGTTCGCCGCCGCTTAACCGTTCGATGGTTCGATGAACCAACGGCTCCAGATTCAGCTTATCGATAATACTTGCGATGAGCGGCTCAGCTTCTTCCGAGTCCTCACCGAGCCAGTTTTGAAAGGGATAACGCCCCATCTCCACAACCTCTTTGACCGTAAACCCGATTGGAGGCAAAGCGTCCTGCTGCAGCACTGCCAGCCATCGCGCCAATTCTTTACGGGAGTACGACGAAGCCAGCTGCCCCTGGAGCCGAACTTCCCCGGCAGTAACGCGGTCAACGCCTGAGATTAAGCGAAGCAGCGTTGACTTCCCGCTTCCGTTAGGCCCAATAATACCAAAAAACTCTCCTTGCTTAACCTCAAAGCTGATATTCTCCAGTACTTTCTGTCCTCTGAAGCTTCGGTAAAGCTGCTTAACTTCAATCATGCTGATCAACCTCTTAACGTTTTCTTACCACATAAGAATTTATAAGTTTCCGATTGGTCGGAAAACGAAATTCTTATTGGCATGAAAAACTTCCTCTAAAAGCGGTCTGGCTACTTTGTAATACTTCGATGGAAGTTTTTCTTATCTTTATGAAGCAAGTAAGCGAAAAATGGCGCTCCCAGAAAAGCTGTGATAACCCCGAGCGGGATTTCCGTCGGACTAAGCAGCGTTCTTGCCAGCGTATCTGCCCAAAGCACATAAATACCTCCGCCAATCGCGGACAGCGGCAAAATTAAACGATAATCAGGACCCACCAGCAGGCGTACCAAATGCGGCACGATTAATCCGACAAAGCCGATAACGCCTGCTACGGATACAGCGGCCGCCGTGATCAAAGTAGCTACGATCAGTACAATGAGCTTCGTCCTCTCCACATGGACACCGAGATGAGCGGCCTGACGCTCGCCAAGCGCCAATAAATTTAATGATCTGGCATAGCTGATGAGCACCACAAATCCAACTAGCAAATAGGGAGACATCATCAGCGCGAAAGACCAGCCTCTCATGGCCAAGCTGCCCATTAGCCAGAACACAATTTCATTGATGACTTGCTTGGAAATGGATACCATGAACGAGACGATCGCCCCCAAGAAAGCTTGCATAACCACGCCGGATAAAATTAACGTCTCCATCTTCAGCTTCCCGTCGATTCTAGCAAGCCGTAGAACAAGCAATAAAGAAATGAGACCGGTTCCGAACGCGACGATAGGGATCGACCAAGCGCCAAACCAAGCATAATGCAGACCGAAATAGATTAAAAAGGCCGCCCCCACCGAGGCCCCCGATGACACACCAAG
Organism: Paenibacillus sedimenti; assembly: GCF_014534655.1. Classification (GTDB taxonomy): domain Bacteria; phylum Bacillota; class Bacilli; order Paenibacillales; family NBRC-103111; genus Paenibacillus_E; species Paenibacillus_E sedimenti. The sequence continues at coordinate 739,637 of NZ_JACVVD010000002.1, read as the reverse complement.
CGCATACGGATCAGCAAGCGGGTTACGCAGTACTCCTTGAAACGCCGCTCCTGCGACGGACAGCGCAGCCCCAACGAGAATGCCTAACAAGACGCGGGGAAATCGCACCTTCATAATGATTTGCTCCGAAGACTGCTGCCAGTTCGCGTCGATATACCCGCCCAGCCAAGGAAGGTGTTTACCGAGAATACCAGCGATCTGGAGCAGCGGAAGATGTGCTGTTCCAATTGATAAGCTGATCAGAATAGAAAGAAGAAGGAGTATGACTCCTACTCCTCCCCATAGCATTAATTTTCTTTTCATTTATTTCACCAGTTCGGGATAAATACCTTTCGCCATTTCCAGCAGTCCTTCGGTCATTCTTGGACCAGGACGGCTTAGCAGGTTATGATCTATACCAATGACTTTTTTGTTTTTGACAGCGTCGATTTGATCCCATCCGCTGCGTGCGCGAATAATTTCATCCAGCGGTTTCTTACTTTTATCATCGACGAACCCTTTGGCATAAAGTATCACATTCGGATTCTGCTGAATAATTTTCTCTTCACTGATTTGATGCCAGCCTTTTGTATCTCCAGCAACATTGACGCCGCCTGCAAGTTTGATCAGCTCATCCATAAACTCGCCGCTGCCCACTGTCCAGCCTGGACTGAATTCAATGTACACCTTTTTCTTCTGTTCAGGTTTCACGTCTTTCACGGCATCAACGACCTTCTGACGGTCCGCTTTCATTTTGGCTACAACCTTTTCCGCTAGCTCCTGACGATCGGTAATTAGGCCAAAAGTTTGGATATCCGCAATGGCGTCATCCAATGTTTTGGGCTCTACTTTGAACACATTGATGTTCATCGTACGAAGCTTTTCTACCGTATCTGCTTTCATCGAAACACCTGCAATCACAACACTTGCGTTCGCAGCGATCAACGCCTCTTGATTCGGCTTTGTAATCCCGCCCATTTTGGGCTTGGATTTTGCCGCTTCTGGATAATCATCGAAATCGGAAACACCGACGATTTTGTCATCTAATCCTAATGCAAACAAGCCTTCTGTCTCTGCGGGCGAAACCGATACAATACGGTCCGGCGCCTTTTCAAAGGTAAACTCTTTACCGGTCGCATCCTTAATTTTGAGTGGATACTGCGTCTTCATAGCGGCAGCTGATGGCGACGCCGTCGCCGTAGGAGCTTTGGTCGCCCCTGAACTAATCTTGGCCGGATCGGAAATCTCCGGCTGCGCTTCATTCTTGCCGCAGCCTGCAAGGCTGACAGCAGCTGCCATTGCCGTACTGAGCAATAGCGCTTGTTTCCATCTTTTCTTAGTCATCATCTGGTTAATCCCTCTCTCTATGTTTACTCAACGAACAGATCCCCCAACAAAAAATCCCCTTCGTTCCTAAGGAACAGAGGGGACGATAAATCGCGGTATACGGCAACAAAAAGTCGCCTCCTGATTTAACGCGATCCTTTTCCTCGAAGGATGTCGTGAACGGCACCATGGGCAGGTCTCCTGACTTACGGGCATTAACTTCCTCACCTTCCCATCCGGCTAGAAGCAGAACAGTGGCATATCGAGGACATTTCCCGGATTACAGTGGCGGGACCGTGCCGGAATCTAACCGGCTTCCCTATTAAGCGGCAAACTCTTTAAATTATGAGTCTGCCAGCACCTATGGCTGCATGATTTACTGACTAGTAATCTCTTTGTCGATTATAGATGAGATTCATTCGTAGTACAAGACTTGTTACTTCTGCGCGATGATTTTGAGCACTTGTTTCGCTTCGTTGATTTTCTCGGCATTTTGCGGAATGAACGCCACAAGACCTTTACCGTTGAATCCCTGCTCCTTCATCCACTTATTGTCCGCCAGCGGAATGCCGTAGAGATGCTTTTCGGCAGGCTTGCCTTCCTCGGCGATTTCAATAACGCCGTTCGGATAATCCTCAGGTTGGATGGTGTCATCCAAAGGCACAAAACCAGCCTGCTTCGATAGTACGTTAAATTGTTCTTCCGGCAGGACGAAAATACCATTGCCCCCTGCAGCCAGCTCGACAATCATTTTTTCCATAGAGAAAATAGGAGAAGTAACGATCTTCACAGTCGGTATCTCCCCGACTTTGGATTTAAGCGAGTCTTCAAGCTTGGACCCAATTTCGGCAGGGAAACCGTTCTGGCCCATTATAAAGATAGAAACATCCGGCTTCGGTCCGCCACAACCAGCCAGCATAACCATGAGTGCGACCATCGTGACAAGAAACAGTTTGACTTTCATAAATTTCAAAATATTCATGTTGAATATAGTCCCTCCGTATGACATGAGAAAAGTCGGTTTATCACCGACTTTTTTTCCCTTTATTCATATATTCATTAATTTTATGATCGAGTACGGTGCTAAGTTCAACAACGGAATCCGAAGTCATTGCTCTTCCGTCGACGACCATTTGTTCCAGCATTCGTCTCAGAGAATGTATTTCTTCTTCCAAGGAAATAAGGGATTTGGATTTCTTCGCATGCTTGAATAACCAGCGCTGTTCGGACTCGTTTTCGCGAATATGCAAATGCTTGCTGTACGTAGTTAGTTGATATTCCATAAAAGCCATGCTCATCCCTCCTTACTTCAAGAATACCAGTTTTTGAGCCCAATGAAAATATATTTTTACTTCTTTTTTACATTTTTTTGAGGAAATTTCCGATTCGTTCTAGTGCTTCATTCAATTGCGAGACACTATAGGCATAGGAACAACGTAAAAACCCTTCTCCGCCTAGTCCGAACACGTGTCCGGGCACTGCGGCTACTTTAGCCTCATAGAGCAAACGCTGGGCAAATTCATCAGAAGTTAAGCCCGTATTTACGATGCTTGGAAACGCGTAGAACGCACCTTGCGGCTCATGACACTCAAGTCCGATTTCCCGAAATCCTTTCACTACCAACCGGCGTCGCTGATTGTAAGATTCCATCATCCGGTCTTTCTCTTCCAAACCGTTTGTCAGCGCCTCATGGGCAGCCACCTGTCCCATTACAGGTGCGCACATTACGGTGTATTGATGAATTTTGGTCATGGCTGAGATGAGGTCTTGATGACCGCATGCATACCCCATACGCCAGCCTGTCATGGCAAATGCTTTGGAGAAACCGCTGACGAGAATGGTGCGGTCCTTCATGCCTGGCATAGCGGCAAAACTGACATGCTTTTGGCCGTATGTCAGCTCAGCATAAATCTCGTCGGAAATAACGATCAGATCTTTCTCTTCGACCACTTTGGCGATCGGCAGCCAATCCTCGTACGTCATGATGCCGCCGGTCGGATTGCTGGGGTAACAAAGAATTAATATTTTGGAGCGTGGAGTCAGCGCTGCACGAAGAGACGCTTCGGTCAGCTTAAACTGATCTTTGGCAAACGTCTCAATGCCGACAGGCTTTCCTCCGCTAATACTTGTAATAGGCGAATAAGAAATGTAGCAAGGCTCCGGGATTAGAATCTCATCCCCGGGCGTGACTAATGCCCGCAAAGCCAAGTCGATAGCTTCGCTGCCGCCTACCGTTACCAGCACTTCGTCAGATGGCTCGTACTTCACCTTGAATGAAGTATGCAAGTACTCGGCGATCGCTTCGCGGAGCTCGGGAATCCCTGAGTTAGGCGTGTACTTCGTACGGCCGCGCTCCAAAGCGTATACGGCGGCTTCACGGACATGCCATGGCGTTGAGAAATCAGGCTCGCCCACACCAAGAGAGATGATATCCTCTTTGCTGTTGCTAACCAAGTCAAAAAACTTGCGAATGCCGGAAGGAGGGATTTCGCGCACCGCAGGAGCCAGATAGTCTTTCATGGACTTGCTTATCACTTGCGGGATCGTAGTTTCATCTTTGATCATGGCCTAGCGCCTCCTTATGGCGAGACGAGCATGCGATGATCATCTTCCTGATCCTCGAAAATAATGCCGTCCTGTTTATATTTTTTCAAAATAAAATTCGTTTTTGTCGAAAGCACACGGTCAATCGGCGACAGCTTATTAGAAACGAAAGATGCGACTTCCTTGAGCGAGCTTCCCTCGATTTCCACCAGCAAATCATAAGCGCCAGACATGAGATAAACTGATTTTACTTCCGGATATAAATAAATCCGTTCCGCGATCGCATCGAACCCGCGTCCGCGTTCCGGTGTAATTTGCACTTCAATCAGGGCGGTAACCTTTTCGTCATCTACTTTGCTCCAGTTCACCACTGTCGCATATTTGACGATGACCTTATCCGCTTCCATCTCGCTTATCGCTCGCGCCACATCGGCCTCCGCCGTTCCAAGCATGGTGGCGATCAGTGCCGCGCTGCGTCGCGCATCTTCTTTCAGTAGTTCGAGAATTTTAAGCTTCAAAGTATCCATGGTTAAACCTACCTTTCATTGATGGTTAATATGTCATCTTACAATCTTACAATGAACTGCTGTCCGAATTCAATGTGTGGGCACAAAAAAAGGCCATAAGCATCAATCTTATGGCCGCCATGCATGAACAGTTATTTACTTGACTTGTGTGACGTAAAACTTCGATTCGGCTTGCAGCAGCTTGTGAACCGTGTTCTCAATTTCACGATGTTTATAGGTCGGGCGCACATGGATATGCATGGAGTTTTCCAAGCAGCCAATGCCGACCAACTCGTTCTCGTCGTATACGGAAATGACGCACTGCGGGCTCTGAAGGCTCAAATCCCCAGGATACTGCATCCCTGAAGTTATGCATTCGTTTGTATATGCTTGTATAAACTCAGCGAGTTGATCTTTTTGCGGAACCTCATTCACGTAGGCTAATTTCACAATATAACCACCTTTCAACTTCAACCCTTTTACATCTATAATTATACTCAATCTTGAATTTTTATTCAATAAACATATTATGAAAAATGATGATTAAAAAATATCCATGCTCAAATACCGCTCGCCTGTATCCGGCGCGATGCAAAGCACTCTTTTACCCGATCCTAGCTTACGAGCGATTTGCAGACCTGTCCAGACCGAGGCTCCCGCTGAAGGTCCCACCAGAATACCTTCCTTGCTAGCCATATCTTTCGTTGTTTGAATCGCGTCTTCATCAGCTACTTGAATGATCTGGTCATAAACGCTCGTGTTCAAGATGGCCGGGATAAAACCCGGGCTCGTTCCCACGAGCTTATGCGGTCCTGGGCTGCCGCCGGATAACACCGGGGAGCCTTTGGGCTCCACAACGTAAATCCGGATCCCCGGCAGCCTTTCCCTTAGCACCTCGCCCGTCCCCGTGATCGTTCCCCCTGTTCCCGAGGTGGCAACAAACGCATCGAGCCGTCCGTCCATCTGCTCGATGATCTCCAGTGCTGTTGTCGTCCGGTGAATGTCCGGATTCGCCGGATTCTCAAACTGCTGCGGGATGTAGCTGCCTGGAATCTGATCCCGCAGCTCCACCGCTTTGGCGATCGCCCCCGGCATCCGCTGCGCCGCGGGCGTAAGCACGACCTCTGCTCCGTAGGCCTTGAGCAGAGTGATCCGCTCCTTGGTCATGTTATCCGGCATGACAAGAATGGCTTTGTAGCCTTTGGCAGCGGCGTTCATCGCAAGTCCGATTCCCGTGTTGCCGCTGGTCGGCTCAATGATGGTCGCGCCGGGCCGGAGCCGTCCGTCCTTCTCCGCCTGCGCAATCAAATTATACGCGGCGCGGTCTTTCACGCTGCCGCTCGGATTGAAATATTCGAGCTTCACATACAGCTCGGCATCGCCTTCCTGTACCAAGCGGTTAATCCGCACGGCGGGGGTATCCCCGATCAGCTCAGTAACGCTGTTCACCATCTTTTTATGCGCCAAGGGTTTCCCCTCCTTTTCCCAATGCAATACTTATATCCACATTTTTATCGGATATCTCTTGAATGTCAAGGTTTCGCTAGGGTCAGCTGCTTGCGCATGAAGAACCAACTGACCAGCGAGGAACTGCCAATGAGCAGAAGCAGCACAGTTAATACCAAAGGTGCTGTGCTCCAAGATACCACACTGATGAAAAGCAGAACGCCGAGCACGCGACCTGTATTCAACCCAAGCTCTCGGAGAACGACATACTCTTCCCGCTGCTTCGCGCTAGACTCGTTTGCACCGATAAGGTCAAATACAGCTGAAACCATAGGTACTGAGTACAAAGGAAGAAACAATGCCGCACCTATACCGAATATGAGCAGAGTGGTATAATTCATTTTCCAGAAAAATGGAACGATGACAGCAACTATCATAATTGCGCCTACAAGCATAGTACCTTTACGCAAACGTGGTTTGATAAACTTTCCCACCATCCAAAAAGAGATCAAGGATACTGTTGAAGTGATGAGTATAAACCTTCCTAAGCTCGCCTCACTGGCTGTTGCAATGTAGACCAAAAGACCGATCATGAAGCCAAACACCCCTTCTCGAAAGCCCTGCGCTACCAAAGCCAGAAAAACTCGCTTCCATGGCGTTTCCGCTTGTTTCAGGCAGCGAACAGGAAGAAACCATTCGTAGGTTCCCTGTATCTTCCTCTTTTTCAGAAAGAAGCTGACGATAACACCAAGAACAAAGATACCTAACGAAATCGAGAAGATGAGCCGATATCCGGTAACGTCACCGAGTCCGACGATGAGCATCCCCGAAATCCAAGGCGCCAAAATACCCGCTCCTGATCCCAAAAGTCCCGCCCAGCCATTAAATCGATCCCGGTTGTCCGGATTCGTTACTTCAAAGTATACGACGTTAAAAGCGAGCCAGAAGAAGCCGGACGATATGCCCTGCACCATTCCAAGACCGACAAAATAATGATAACTGTTGCTTCCAAGCAATAGAACTAGCATATAAAAACACGCCGAAACCGCCACGCCTGCGCGTAGGCAGTTCATTTTATTGTGCTCTTTTACCCATTTGCCCGCTAACCAGAACGTGACGGCCATCGTTAAATGAGTTGACAATGTAAACCAGCCGATTAAAGCGTAGTCATTTTTAGCCTTCCACAAATACACACCTACAAAGGTGCCTGATAGTGCATTCGCAATACTGAATAGCATCTGAACGACCAATAGTAAAATGGTTTGGGAATCAAGCCTCCTTTTTTGTTTACCTTGTTTCTTAGCCGCATCAATTCCACGACCGCGACCTTCAAAGTAGTTGCCTTTGGACGAATCCTTCACCCGCCCTGGATGAACCCGCTGTCCGCTCTGACCTTGCAGCATGCTGCTCCTCACCTTTCCCCTGGGATTGAAAATAGCTCTTGTTAAGCTTCCCCAATCAGGTGAAAATATGACGTGCATAGAAAAAACCGAACCCGCAGACGGATTCGGCTTCTAAACTATTCCTCTTTGATTCGTTCTACCATCAATAAGCGATCGGTATCGGATAGAATTTTTTCCACTTTAAAACAGGACGGGCAGACATAAACGTTAAGCGTTATCGGACCTGTTAAAAAGGCGCTGCCTAATGTTTTCGGGATGTGTGGTATAAAGGAGTTCTCGCTGATAACCTCATTGCCGGCCAGCAGCATAAATTCGTGACAGCCCGAGCACTCCGGAGCTTCTTCTTGTTCATCGGTAATGCGCTGAATTGCTTCCCCATAGCTGTCCAGCGGCTCATCTGAATCATCCCATGCTACAGATAAATCCTCGCCCTGCTCCAAATCTTCCTGGAAACGGAGCGGTTGACCTGTTTGCTTGACCGTCAGCTGAATACTGCGGTAATCATTCAATTCGTTAAAGCAGTGCGGACATTCGTCTTCAGGTCCAATTTCCGGATCCCAAACAATCTCCGTCTGGCACCAGGGACAAACGACTTCCTCATTGGTACTCATTTCCTAATCCTCCACATGATTCATGCATACTTCAATACATAATAAACCCCTGCCGCCATAAATACAAATGCAATAGCAAACAAGGTACCCCACAGGTATTTCATTCGTTCAAGCCCCCACGATTAAGTATGGATGCAGTATCATTGTAAACGACGATACTAGGTTACGCAGGCTCCTACCACATAGGACAGCGAGATCGATATCATCATCGAAAGGAGACCTACGGCTTTGTTGTCTTTTCGTATTTCTTCATCAATTTTAAAATAAGGCGTTAAAAATTCAAAGATAAAATAAGCCACAAGCAATAACAGAAAACCGTATCCTGCCCAGATAAGCGAATGAATCATTGTGTCATTGTTCAATATGGCAAACCGGAATAGGTTGCATATACCGAAAATTTTGCCCCCCGTAGCCATCGCTACGGATAAATTCCCTTTTTTGATCTCTGCCCAATCGTCATATTTGGTGACTAACTCGAAAATCGTCAGGAACACCACAAGCGCGATAACGGCCACTGCAAAAAACGCAAGTGTAGCTAAATACGGGTTACTGAGCAATACATCCACCTCTTCGTTCATATCGACTCCTGCCTTTCCTCTACACAAGGTGAGACTTTAAACATCGTTTAAAGATCCCTATATATGGTAGAAGAGACTGAGTTTGTCTCAGTCTCTCGCAGGTATATACATTAGTATAACATTAGGATTGTTTTTTTTCAGCAAGCTTTGCTTTGAGTGCAGCTAATTCGTCGTCTACGCCGTCAGACTTTCCAAGCTGATCCAGCTCGTCGTCGAGGCTGCGGTTTTTGGCGCGGATTTCGCCGCTTGCTTGAGCTTCTGCTTCCATTTGAAGCACTTTCTCGCTCATGCGATCGAAGCCTTTCGCCGCATTATCCGTACCGAAACCGGACATCGCTTGGTTGATTTGTTTTTGCGCTTTCGCCGTTTCGGCGCGAGCTACCAACAAATCTTTTTTGTTTTTCATTTTGCTGAACTCGTCTTTCATTTCGCTTAATTGGTTGCGAAGCTGGTCAGCATTCGTTTTCGCCACATCGTATTGACGCTTCAGCTCGTCGAAACGCTCTTGATGCTCTTTTTTATCTTGCAGTGCGCGGCGGGCCAAATCTTCGTTACCGCTCTCCAACGCTTTCATTGCTTGCTCGGTACGCTTATTAACCATTTCTTCCGACTCTTCGTATTGCTGTTTGAATTTTTTCTCGATGGCTATTTGCTTAGCTACAGCAGATTCCGCCTCAAGAATGTCTTCTTCCATGTCGCGCAAAAATTGATTCAGCATTTTCACAGGATCTTCTGCTTTGTCCAGCAAGTCGTTGATCGAAGCCATTGTCATATCACGAAGTCTTTTGAAAATTCCCATTTGTGAATTCCTCCTAATATTTGAAAATCGTCTATGGATTGGTGTTGCAAATTCTTTTATATTCACCGGTGCTTACACACATTACATACGTGATCGCAAAGACGGGGTTTCAAAATAATTAGAAAATTGTATTAGGTTATTTCAATTCGACAACTGTGACACCGGCGCCGCCTTCGTTGTAGTTACCCATCCGGTAGCTTTTTACATGTTTGTGACGGCGCAAGTAATCTTGCATACCTGTACGAAGTACGCCCGTTCCTTTGCCATGGATGAGATATACCTGGCCGAGATTGCCCAAGAAGGACTCATCCAGGAAGCGATCCGCTTCGATGAGCGCTTCTTCCAGATTGAGGCCGCGCATATCCAGCTCGGTCCTTATGTTATCATCACGCGACCGTTTGACGGTCGTAGCGGTCTGCTGCGCCGGCTTCTTCTGCGGCGCTGAGCCAATCTTCTCAAGGTCAGACATGTTGACCTTCATCTTCATGATACCCAGCTGCACGGTCGCTTCCGTGCTGCTGACGATCTCCACTACGTGACCCTTCTGGCCGAGGTTCACGACCCGTACTTCATCGCCGGCCTCGATCCGCTCAGGCCGCTTCTTGACCGCGCGAGGTTCGCGTTTCTCGCGCAGCTCCGGCGCCGCCTGGTCCAGCCGGCGGCGTGCCTCGATCAGCCGGTGGTCCTTGACCCCGCCGGCTTCCTCCTGCGCCATGCGCCGCAGCTCGGCGATGACTTCGTCCGCTTCGCGGCGCGCCTTGGAGACAGCCTCGCGCGCTTCGCGCTCGGCTTTTTCGAGCAGCTTGTCGCGCTGCTCGTCGAACTTGGCCTGCTGCGCCTCCAGGCTGCGGCGCAGCTCATCGGCCTCCCGCCGCAGCTGCTCTGCGCTTTGGCGCTCGCTTTCCGCGATCAGGCGGTTCTCCTCGAGCGACGCGATCATCGATTCAACGCGCAGATCCTCCTCGCCTACCTGAGCGCGCGCATGTTCGATAATGCGGCGTGAGAGGCCCAGCCGCTCCGCAATCGCAAAAGCATTACTCCGTCCAGGAACGCCCACAAGCAGTCGGTACGTCGGACTTAAAGTCTGCACATCAAACTCCATACTGGCGTTGATGGTGCCCGGCTTTTGATACGCATAAGCTTTCAGTTCCGAATAATGGGTTGTGGCAATAATTCTGCAGCCTATTTGATGAATGTAATCCAGAATCGAAATAGCCAAAGCCGAGCCCTCTGCCGGATCGGTTCCCGCCCCGAGCTCATCGAGCAGCACCAAGCTTTTTGGCGTCATATCGCGCAATATGCTGATAATGTTCGTCATATGACTGGAGAACGTACTTAAGTTCTGTTCAATACTCTGTTCATCGCCAATATCGGCATAAATGGCATCAAAGACACATAGCTGACTTCCTTCCTCCGCGGGGACGAACAGTCCGGACATCGCCATCAAGCTCAGAAGGCCTACTGTTTTAAGCGATACGGTTTTACCACCGGTGTTAGGTCCTGTCACGATAATTTGGGTGTTATTATTCCCTAACTCCAAATCAAGAGGTACAACCACATCTGCCGCGATGAGCGGGTGTCGGCCTCGTTTGATCTTAATAAATCCTCGATCATTCAACCTCGGTTGTGTCGCTTTCAGCTCCCTGGCCAAACCGGCTTTCGCAAAAATAAAATCCAACTGTGCGAGCAGTTCTACATCCGATACCAGTAGATCCACTTGTTCAGCAACAAGCCCGGTAAGAGCGCGCAAAATCTTCTCAATCTCAACTTCTTCTTTAAGCTTGAGCTCACGAATTTTATTGTTCAATTGAACGATTGACTCCGGTTCGATAAATAACGTCGCACCCGATGCGGATTGATCATGAATCATTCCGCCGAAACTGGAACGGTACTCTGCCTTCACCGGTATGACGTAACGGTCGTTACGGATTGTTATTAGCACGTCTTGCAACATCTTTTGCACGGATGAATTGCGAATCATCTGCTCCAAACGCTCACGTACTCTTGCCTCGCCGGTTCTGAGCTCACTACGTACACGTCCTAATTCCGGACTGGCGCTATCGACAACGACCGCATTTTCATCAATACAGCTGTTAATCTTATCTTCGAGTGGCTTGTTCTCAGTCAGCAGTTCAACTTGTTCCTTCAGCATAGGAATCGCATACTCTTCGTGAACCGCTAGAACGAATCGCTTGAGTCTCCGTGATCCAAACATCGTCGTTGAAATATCGAGCAATTCCGCAGGGTTCAACATACCGCCAATACGCGCACGATGCAGAGAAGCACGAATGTCCCTAATCCCGCCAAATGGAGCGTTCCCCTTCAGCCTCTCTACATTCACTGCCTCGTCAGTGACCTGCAAGCGAAGCTTGACCAATTCGAAATCTCCGATTGGCTCCAGCTGCTCCACAACATCCTTACCAAGGGAAGTTGATGCGTGATGAGCTAGTTTATGTAAAATCTTTTGGTATTCTAATGTTTTTATAATTTTCTTGTTCAACTGTCTCCAACCTCTTTTCTCTACGCTATATTATAAACCAAAGCCAACTCGATTAGCTACGGAGATAATCGTTATATGGAAGATGCTACCGCCCATATTTCCAAAGATTTCGGATACACTAAGCTGTGCACCTATTTGTCCTGCCAAAAGGAGTCGCAAACCTTCAAATTACACCAAGCGCCGTACAGCAAGAACCCATTAAAGGAGGTATCCTGGATGAATCTTCTTGGACATCTTGTCAGGTTTATTGTATCAGCTTTGGTTTTGATGTTTGTCAGTTGGCTAGTGCCAGGCTTTCAGGTCGGCGGATTCTGGAGCGCTTTTTTCCTAGCACTGGTTATCGCAATTGCCGCATGGATCATTGAAGGGATCTTCGGCAAAAGAATTACTCCCTTTGGCAGAGGAATTGTTGGTTTTATAGTGAGTGCGCTTGTCATTTGGGTCGCTCAATTTATCGTAACCAACGTATCCACAACTTTGATAGGTGCCATTTTAGCCGCTTTAGTGATCGGGATCGTCGACTTGTTTATTCCTGTGAAGACGCCTTTTGAACATGGAGTCACTGGAAGAGATGGTCATCGATAACTAAAGCTCCCAAAAGATCAGTCCGCTGCGAGTACAATCGCCGGGCTGATCTTTTCTTATGCAATCATTCTTATTTCACTACTTTGTCACTGCTTTTTTAGAATCGGTCGTGTACAATACTTGTGTATGAATCATGATTACGGAGGGGTATAATGAAAAAGCTACTCGTTCTTATAATGGGCATTAGTTTGGCTATGGCATTAGCTGCATGCGGTAGTAAAAATTCCGCAGAACCACAATCGACGGATACGGCCGCGGCATCCGGACAAAAAGTTACACTCAAAGCAACCGACTGGCAGTTCGATCAAAAAGAATATCGTGTAAAAAAAGGGGAGCCCGTGACGATCACGCTCGATAATGCAAAAGGTACGCACGGCGCTCAGATCAAAGACTTCAAAGTAAGTCTGGATAACGGCAAGAAAACCGTCACGTTTACACCAGATAAGACCGGTTCCTTTCCTATTATTTGTTCCATTATGTGCGGTCAAGGTCATGCCAGTATGAAATCAGTTCTTATTGTTGAATAATCAAAAAGAGCACCCGCAATGGGCGCTCTTTTTGATTTACAGACAGATTGGAGTTTCACCAGAATCGGATGCCTCGATCGCTAAGAAATTCAAGTGCTTCCTCTACGACGTAAGGCTCGAAGCCTAAAGTAACAAGCATCATATCCAGCCACTCGCCTTTATGTGTATATTCATGCACTTCCGTTCCCTGATTCGTTTTAATGAACAATTTTTGATTCATTACGGAATAAGCTGTATCTTGCTTAAATACGGTTGCTACAATTCTTCGCATGAACGGGTTATCATCTTCATCTCTTAATGAATTTGTTATAGCCTCACCAAAATGTTCAAGACCAACCGGTTCCCATTCGATTTGTTTCGTAACAAAACTTTGACCGTTCATTCGACGGTCGATCATGAATTGCCGCACGCCAAGCTTCGTAATCTCCACTTCTCGGGTGAACCGCGGCTGCTCCTTCAGGGATATCGGTTCAAACAATGGAGCTCCATAGCCGACATCTGCGTAATAGGATTGATTTTCCAATGTAACCTTAAGTGCTAAGTGTGTATTTCCGCCTGTTGCTTTAACGATATCCACTTCATATCCTAATGAGTGAAGCAAACGGCCGAAGTGCGTGTTTAAAATATAACAATTGCCTCCCAACCCTTTGGCCGCGAAATTGTTAAGAAATGTTCCCAGCTCCGGCAGCCAGGCTAATCCGTTATAAGATTGGTGCAAATAATAGCGAATTTTGCTAATATTTTCGAATGGGAAACGTTCAAGATGGGTCTTGACCAAATTTCGCAGATAATCCATGCTTGGCTTTTGGGGCTCAATTTTAAGACATCTCAAATATTCGCTTTGCATCTGAGAGCTAATCATAGATTCTATTATCCCCCTCAATGCGGTTTGATGATCATCAGAATAAATATTATTATGCTAAGAACCGATGCCCACATATGAAGGTTCCGAACCCGTAAATACATCAAGGTCACAGAGGAGGGAGGCGCTCCATGTGAAGTCTTATCCGGCATGGAGAGCGATTCATGAAGCTTCTTAGCATTTGGGTTCAGGAACCCGATAATGAGAACTTCAATAACGATATAGACGATTAGTGTCCCAATAATCCAAATTTGCAAGAAAGAACCATAAGAACCAAGCCAAAATAAACAGAGACCTGAAAGAATAGCAAGAGTACCGAACACCTTCGGAAAAACTTCCAACCGCGCGACGTAGCCAAGCGCTCTCTCCATCTCAATGACGGAAGAAGTATTCCGCAGTATGAAGGGAAAAGCATAGGCTGGCCCTAAACCGATAATAGCCGATAATACGTGAATCACAACTAACCATTCCATTTCCAACACCGCTTTCATTTGATTGTTTCTACAAATCTCATGATATACAGTGAGAAACGGTTGTTGTATCGGTATGATTACGTATTTTCAGGGAGTTCCGCTATCATTGTCTGTAAGCAAGCCTTTTTCGACGACATATCGGGTTAATGCTGACCTGGAAGTCAGGTTCAGCTTTTGAAAAATCCGCTCCATGTGAGTCGTAACCGTTCGTGGGCTAACAAAAAGAGCCTTAGCTATCTCAGCATTCGTATGTCCTTTGGCAACATATTGCGATACTTGACGTTCACGGGCGCTCAGCACCGTATGAAAAGGATCCGTCGACTTCGCCCATTCCAGCTTACTGCGTTCAATCACTTGTCTGACGAACAGCTCTGGAACTACCGTCAAATGTTGCGTCTCCTCTAAACATTTCCTGACGGATAATACATTAAAAATCATTGCTGATCGCACATTATCTGAGTTAGGTATACCCGCCATCCAAGATACGGTACGAATATCATCGCGCATGCTTTCAACAAGCGGGTCTTCTACATTCGAACGAATGTAGCTCACGGTCAACTCCCAATGCTGCAGATCGTACGGATTCACAATTTTTATGAGTGCTAGTGGATTTACATATAGGTTGCTAGCGGTCTTAAGTAAAAGTTGATTTGCGATGGCAACGTGTTCATGATCTAAGTGCCATACTCTTGACAGGTTCGTTATGTTTGGAATCCCATTCAAGGAGCTTGTAACAATGGTTGAAGGAAAGACGCCTTGGAAAGCAGGCAGAACTTGTGACGGCAGCACCTTTTATTGACTCCTCACGGTTAAAAGGATTCCTGCTTGAGGACCCGGAGTTTGCAGGTAAACCTCTTTCACTTCAAAACTTACGGCGACTGATAAGATTCATTATCTGTTCCAGCTGTTACGAGTACAGCCAGCCATTTTTGTTTTCGCAGATATTCATTCAGCTTTAACCACTGACTCCGTAACAAATAAACAACGGCAAGTCCGTTTTCTATATCTATATGAAAGCCGTATCCTCGACAATTCACAGGTGGCATGCCATGCGTCATCGCCGCGATATGGCTAAACTTAGGAACAGGGCGTTCCATAAATTGAATCAGCTTTGTAGGCCATTGGATCATCGTGTTCCTCCTGCAGCTTCGTTATCCTTATTTTAAGAAATAATCCAAAGCATGCCAAGATGCTATAATATTTTTTCAAACGGCGCATAAGAAAGTCTGATTTCTCTTCGTTCATCCCTTCTGGTACTATTAAGTCCAATAAGAATGATCGTAAAGGAGCATGAATTATGAGGGACTTGAACGGTAAAACAGCAATAATAACAGGTGCAGGCAGCGGGCTTGGCAAAGCAACGGCGATCGCCTTTGCCAAGGAAGGCGCGCAGGTCGTTATTTGTGGGAGAAGACTTCATAAATTGTTGGAAGTCCATCAAGAAATCTTATCTTTTGGCGGGAAAAGCATAGCCGTAAAAACTGATGTTTCTCTGGAAGCAGACGTGCAGCATTTGGTTGCAGAAGCAATGCAAAGTTATGGGCGTATTGATATTCTCGTCAATAACGCGGCTGTGTTTGAGGCTGGACAAACAAAAGAAACATCATTAGAGAGCTGGAACTATCATATCGCCAACAATCTGACAGGTGCTTTCCTGTTAATCAGAGAATGCCTCCCTATTTTTGAAACGAACAATTACGGTAGAATAATCAACATCACATCAGGTTTAGCCGTTAACGGAGCAGGTGGTTTTGCAGCCTATAGTGCCAGCAAAGCAGGACTGGAGTCAATAACGCGAACAGTAGCCGATGAAGCGAATCAAAAAGATATCCTTTGCAATATGTTCAACCCAGGTACAATTCGTACTGAAATGCATGCTACCGGAAGAGACCCTATCCTTGTGACCCCGGATTTGGTCAAGTTGGCCTCATTACCAGCACATAGTTTGAATGGAACTCTGGTCGAAGCCGGGTCTCTATAGAGTCACAACACCTTGTAACATTTTAAAAATATAGGAAATAAGCGAACGGATAAGAAAGCACTCATCCACTTGGTGAACAAAATCTCCTCAGGAAATGTAACGCTTCTGGAATTTTGGAAGTAGAACTTGCGGAGATTTACGGCACCTTTCTTTGTGGCTGAGTGCTTATTTTCATGTTGAATATCCGCTCTCTGTGATTTCTGAGCGTTGGAACCTAATTGGGTTTGATCTTTATGTAAGGCCAATTGAATCTTAGCAATTAATAACTTGGCTGTACGATAATTCACGCCTAACAACTTAGCTAACGATGATATCGTATGGTTTTGATCATTTCGAATAAGAGCTTGTATGGCCTGAAACCAAAGCAATAAAGATAACTTGGAATTGTGCATAACAGTCCCTGCTGTTAATGATATTTGAACACTGCATTCTTTACATTCCAATAAATTGCGTGTCTGAATTTTGTAGAAAGTGTTATTGTCGCAGTTCGGACAGCAAAATCCGTTAGACCAACGCTTTTTCATTAAATAGTCCTCACAGTCCGACTCCGTCCGGAAATCCTGCTCAAACGAATCAAAAAAGAGAAAAGCCATGATTTCACCTCGAACACAAAAATAGGAACATTTGTTTCTTTTTTTAATTATACCAAACATAAGTTCTTATGTAAATCTATTTTTAGAACATTTTCCCAATTATACATGTTTTAAACTTGAATTGCTTAGTTTCTGTAATAACTACAAAAATGAAGATTGAGTAGTGTAATTGATTTTTGAAAATGACCGAGGCTTAAGTTGGGGGTGGGGTGGGGGGGGGGGTTGGGGGGGGGGGGGGGGGGGGGGGGGGGGGGTTCGGGTTGGGTTGGGTTCAGTGTGGGTTGGGTTCCGTATGGGCTGGGCTCCGTGTGGGTTGGTTCCGCGTCGGCTGGGCTCCGTGTGGTTGGTTCCGTGTCGGCTGGGCTCCGTGTGGTTGGTTCCGTGTCGGCTGGGCTCCGTATGGGTAGGGTTCCGTGTGGGTTGGGTTCCGTGTAGGTTGGGTTCCGTATAGGTTGGGTTCCGTGTTGGTCGGGCTCCGTATGGGCTGGGTTCCGTGTGGGTTGGGCCCCGTTTGGGCTGGGCTCCGTATGGGCTGGGTTCCGAATGGGTTGGTTCCGTATGGGCTGGGCTCGTGTGGGTTGGATCCGTGTGGGTCAAGGTTTCATCAGGATTTTTTGGGGGGCTTGAGTGTTAGGATTAAATGAGAGATTTTTACCCGGTACTACTTGCAAGTTTCATTGTGTCTTTTCATAATGTGAAGTTCAGTTTTTGCAGATGTTACAGAAAACTGCTTTTCGAAGTATGAATCCCCCCTCAGTCCCACGATATTTCAGTAACTCGCTTACTTTTTGTAATCAAATTAACAAAAGCTGCGCCACCTTCAATCTCAAAAGGAGGGGCAGCTTTTATGTTGGAATACCCTGTTTCCAAAGCTCTTGAAGTTTCCCTGCAACATTGGGCAGTTCGTTGATTAAGTAAGGGGCAATGGATGAATCGGCAAGAAGCTTTTGAAGGCCGTCCGAGGGTACGATTGTCATGACATTAACGGCAATGATGATAATCAGCAGCGCTTCGGCCAGTCCAAGCAGGGCGCCGCTCCAGCGGTTGATAAAGTTAAGGCCCGGGACTTTTGCAATCACATTCAAGGTTCTGCCTATGATGACGAGTGCGAATTTGACGCCAAAAAATAGGATGGCAAAGGCAATAGCATTTAATATATAGGTATCCAGGTTCAGTCCTTTTACGATGAATTCATACTTTTGATAGTTCTGGTATGTAGGAATTGAGACCGCGTTTCGGAGCAAGGGGGCAAAGTCCCGGTAAAAATAGAACGCAACTAAATAGGCGAGGATAAAACCTGAAATCGAAACGATCTGGGCAATCAATCCCCTCAAATAACCTAGGAGCAGACCTAAGGCTACAATAGCCAACATGACGTAATCTAAGGTATTCATCGCCACTCGCCATTACCTTCCAGGGGTATCGGTTTCAACTAACTGGATCCATTCATTGTATTCGGTTTGGAGTTTGGCATACTCTTCACGCAGTTCCTTGTATTCATCCTGCACTCTGTGAAGCTCCCTCTGAAGCGCTTCGTCGTGAAGCGTTTGCTGCATAAGCTCTTCTTTTTCTCTCTGCGCTTGTGCGAGCAGCTGCTCTTTTTCGTCAATTAAGCGCTGTGCGAGCGTTTCTCGATCTTTTTGGTGCTGTTCAAGTAAAGCGTCGATTTGCGTTTGGTATTGGTGAATGATACTGGTTCTTTGTTCATTGAGTTGCTGCACGATACCGGCCTGCTGTTCTTGGAATTGCTGGATGATGCTGGTTTTCTCTTCTTGATGCTGAGCCGTGGCCGTTTCTTTGTCGGCTTGATACTGCTCTACGATGCTCTGCTTTTCTTGAGAATACTTATGTGTTAGTCCTTCTTGATCAGCCAGATGCTGTTGAATGAGTGCCTCTTTCTCCCTCTGGTACTGCTGAACTAAGGTTTCTTTTTCCTCCCGGTACTGTTGAAGAAGTGTCTCCCTATCCGTTTGGTGCTGCTGAATCAGCAAGCTTTGTTTCTCATGCTCCTGCTTCAGTTCGTTGTAAGCTTGAAGCAATTTCTCATAGCCTGCTAGTGAGGTTTCTTGTTCTTTGTGAGCTTTGTTAAGCTGTTCGACCATTTCGTTCATGCGGAAACACTCATCTGCCATATTCACGGCTGCAAGTACGGCGATTCGTTGGGAATCCAGACGAGGATAACCTTTCGCTATGCGAAACATTTGATCGTTCACGTATTCGGCCACACGCTTCATGTAATTTGTGCTTGTGCTGGCCATTAATTTGTATTGGTTGCCATATATATCAACGGTAATTCTCGTTTTTTCTTCAGAGCTCACGCTTCTTTTTCCTCCCTTAAGATGAAAGGCTGGTCCTATCGACATCAAATTCGATAAGACCAGCCTGTTTTCCTGCCAATATGCTGAAAGTCACACTATTTTCTTAACTCGGCCTCAAATTCCTGTTCAAGCGCCGCAACGACTTTAGCGTGAAGTTCAGTCACTTCCTCATCGAGCAGGGTCCGCTCAGCGTGACGGTAAACGAGTGCGATCGCAACGCTTTTGCGTCCGGTGCCCAGACGCTCACCCGTGTAGATATCAAACACTTGAATGGATTCGAGCAACTCTCCGGCTACGCGGCGAATTGTGTTTTCCATATGGCCGACAGGTACATTCGCATTCACCACAACTGCCAGGTCACGCCCGATAGCCGGGTATCTAGGAAGCAGTTTGTAAACAATCGTATCGCTTGCTGCGGCCACTAGCGGTGGTAACTCGATCTCCAGCACATACGTATCATCGAGATCACGCTGCTGCTGCAGTGCCGGATGCAACTGTCCAACCCGACCGATAAGCTGCTTGCCGTTCGCGCTGTTCAGATATAGCTCTGCTGTCCTACCCGGGTGGAAACCGGCTGGTGCCGCAGATACATACTCAAGCCCTTCGATACCCAGGTAACTCACGAGACGGTCAAAGATCCCCTTGATGTCGTAAAAATCAACGGATTCTGCTTTTTGCGCCCAATGAGAATGACGGCGTTTGCCTGTTAATGCAATGGACAAGAGATGTTTCTCTTGTGGCTGAGCAGCTAGTGTCTGTTCTTCAGTTGTGTACACTTTTGCGATTTCAAAGATCGCTACATCGTCCATGCTGCGGTTACGGTTATAGCTGATAACCTCCAGCAGCTGCGGAAGCAGACTGGTGCGCAGCACGCTGCGGTCCTCGCTCATCGGCATCGCGAGCGAGACCGGCTTCGCGGCAGGGAACAAACCTGCCAGCAATGACGTTTGGTCCGGATGCGTGAAGGAGTACGTTATGACTTCATGCAGCCCGCTTTGGGTCAGGAGATTCCGCGCAATGCGCCGGATCGACTGCTCTTTGGTCAACGAGCCAGGCGTCGTCACGCCGCTCATCAAGGTTGTCGGGATGTTATCGTATCCGAAGAGGCGTGCTACCTCTTCGATCAAATCGACATCCCGGGTGATGTCTCCACGGCGGCTCGGCACGTGTACGAGCAGCTGTTTTTCGCCCGTCTGTACGTGAGTGAAATTCAGACGGTCCAGGATTTGAGCGATCTCGGGCAGCGATAAGCCGGTACCGAGATAGTTGTTGACACGGTCCGTGTCGAGCTCGATGCGGACCGGTTTGTGGGTGCCGCTCGCGGCTTCGACGATGCCGTCCGCGACTTGACCCGCCGCATACTGGGCCATCAGGGCAGCAGCGCGGTTCAATGCCGGAAGCACCGCTTCCGGGTTCACTTCTTTTTCGAAGCGAAGGCTCGCTTCGGAGCGAAGGCCCAGCTGGCGCGAGGTGCGGCGCACGGAGCTGCCAGCGAACTTCGCGGATTCGAGCAGGATCCGCGTTGTGCCTTCGGTCACTTCGGAGTTGGCGCCGCCCATAACGCCGGCGATCCCAACCGGCTTCGTGCCGTCGGTGATAAGCAGCATATGTGGTTCCAGCGTACGTTCCACATCGTCCAAAGTGACGAGCTTTTCGCCCGGTTGGGCAAGGCGAACGTCGATGTGACCATTATTGAGCCGATCCGCATCGAATGCGTGAAGCGGCTGTCCATATTCCAGCATCACAAAGTTCGTGATGTCGACGATGTTATTGATTGGGCGGATACCTGCCGCCATCAAGCGGTTTTGCATCCACAGCGGCGAGGTGCCGATACGTACGCCTTCGATCAGGCGAGCCGCGTAGTGCGTGCACTGCTCGGTCGCTGTGATATTCACGCTGATGCGATCAGCGGCTCTGCCTGCAGCCGATCCAGCGGCTTGCAGCGCTGCTTCCGAATCGGGCAGCTTGACGTCCCGGCCCAGGATTGCGGCGATCTCATAGGCGGCTCCAAGCATGCTTAAGCAATCAGAACGGTTAGGAGTCAGATCGAGCTCCAGCACTTTGTCGTTGATTGCGAGCACATCTAGAATAGAACTGCTGACGGCCGTATCTTCCGGAAGGACCAAAATGCCTTCCTGAATTTCCTTCGGCAGCATTTTGTCATTCAGCCCGAGTTCCTTGGCTGAACAGATCATGCCTTGGGATTCGACGCCGCGCAGCTTGGCGCGTTTGATTTGCAGTCCGCCAGGAAGCACTGCTCCAACGACGGCCACAGGTACCTTTTGTCCGGCGTCCACATTTTTGGCGCCGCAAACGATTTGCAGGTCTTCGTCTTGACCTACGTCGACGATACAAACGCTAAGTTTATCTGCGTCAGGGTGTTTTTCGCGGGATTTTACAAAACCAACCAGTACATTCGTTACGCCTTTATTGCGATCCTCAACTATATCGACTTCAATTCCGCTTCGGGTCAGCTTTTCCGCCAATTCCTCCGCTGTATATCCGGATACGTCCACATATTCCGATAACCATTGATAAGATACCTTCATGGTTCCAACAACTCCTCTTCCCTATATATGCAAGAACTGCTTCAAGAACCGCAGATCGTTCGTATAAAAATGGCGAATGTCCTCGATGCCGTATTTCAGCATCGCAATCCGCTCAACGCCCATACCGAAAGCAAATCCGGTATATTCCTTCGGATCATAGCCGCCCATCTCCAGTACGCGCGGATGCACCATGCCCGCTCCAAGTATTTCGAGCCAGCCGGTTTGCTTACAAGTCCGGCAGCCAGCGCCTCCGCACATCGCACAGCTGACGTCAACCTCGACGCTAGGCTCGGTGAATGGGAAAAAGCTGGGACGCAAACGAATCTTGGTCTGCTTTCCATACATCTCTTGAACAAACTGAAGCAGTGTACCCTTGAGGTCGCTCATACGGATATTACGGTCGATGACGAGTCCCTCAATTTGCGTAAACATATGGGAATGTGTCGCATCATCATCGTCACGGCGATATACTTTACCCGGGCAAATGATTTTGATCGGCACTTCACCTTTGCGTTTTTCCATCGTTCTGACTTGAACGGGCGAAGTTTGGGTGCGCATCAGGATCTCTTCCGTAATATAGAACGAATCCTGCATGTCGCGTGCCGGATGATCTTTTGGCAAGTTCAACGCTTCAAAATTGTAGTAGTCCTGCTCAACTTCCGGACCTTCCGCAACGGTATAGCCCATCCCGATGAAAATATCTTCAATTTCTTGAATGACTTTGCTCAAAGGATGGACAGCTCCTTGCTGTGATGGTCGTCCCGGCAGCGTGACGTCGATCATTTCCGCGCGTAGACGATTTTCTGTCTCCTGCTGCTGGTAGGCAGCTTGCTTCTCTTCAATGACGGTCTCGATTGCTGCACGAACATCGTTCGCTACTTGACCAATCACCGGTCTTTCTTCAGCGCTTAATGCGCCCATGCCGCGCAAAATTTCGGTCAAAGGACCCTTTTTACCCAGATACTTAATGCGCAGGTCGTTCAGCTCCTGCTGGCTTTGCACGCCGCTAAGTTCCTGCAGTGCTTCTTGCTTTAAAGCTTCTAACCGCTCTTTCATCCAAATCCCTCCTAATATTACCCCGCAAAGTGACGCGCTGCTTCGAAGCATAGTCCGTCCGCATCGAGCAACAGTCCGGTCGGCGTCTAAACTTTCCGCTTAAAGCGGTCAAGCTTCTTCGACTTACTTCGATAAGTGTTTATACATTACTTTGTGGGGACCACGAAAAATATTAAATAACTAAATAAACGCAAAAAAAGGCTTCTCCATCCCGGACAAGGGACGAAAAAGCCGTGGTACCACCCTAATTAGATTCACCTTGGGGGCGAATCTCACTTCATTCCAGATAACGGACGATTGTGTGTCCGGTTCCCTCTACTTAAGAAGATGATGACCTTCCGTTCAAAGGACTGCTCGGGAGCGAACTTCAGCAGCCTGATTCTCGGGGACAGCTCTCAATCTCCGGCTCTCCCTCCCTGTCAAGAAGCACTGCGTACTCTTCTCCGTCAAAGCATTTCACGTATATTTATCAGTTATTATATGCAAGATACGCACGATATGCAAGTCGGAGGATGAGCTTGGGCATTTTTTCAATTGACTACTTGGATGTCTGCGTTGTATTATTTATTTAAACAATTTAAATATTATATGATTTAATATTTATTTAATTTAATTATTTCCTCATTTAAGTATCATTAGGATAGGTTAGGAGTGACGCTATGGAAGAGAAGCTGCTATCGTCGGATATGGATCGATTCCGCACCGCATTTGAGTTAACACATCGAAGGATCAGTCATGCGGTATTCGCAAAGTTGGAATCCGATTTGACGATGCCTCAATTTTTCATGTTATACATGATTAGAAAAGAGAGTACGCCGAAACAAACACTTCTTGCCGAGAAAATGGGCGTGAAACCAAGTGCAATTACGGTCATGATTGATCGACTTGTGCAAAGCGGCCATGTAATACGTAAGCATCACGAATCGGATCGAAGGATCGTATTAGTGGATTTGACCCCTCTTGGCGAAGAGGTTTTGAAGAAAGCAGAAGATGTTCACAAAGAAGTTTTGGCTCGCGGCTTATCTCAGCTTCCGCCGGAAGAACTCGCTACTCTTGTGGAAGCTTTTGAGAAGCTGGCGGCATTTTATTCAAAAACAGAAATTTAAAAGGAGTGGAAGTCGTACACATGGAAAACATACAAACAAATACGGGTAGTCCGTTAGAAGAGAAAACGACTCCAGCACTTAAAAACCGAGGTTTACTGCTAACAGGACTTATTATCGCCATGCTGGACCATTGTCGGAACGGCGATGCCGCAAATCGTAGGTGAATTCGGCGGACTGGGTCTCATGGCTTGGCTGACGACAGCTTATATGCTGACTTCAACTGTAGTCGTACCTATCGCGGGTAAGCTTGCCGATTTGATCGGACGCCGCGTCGTTTATGTAACTGGTTTAATTATTTTTATCGGTGCATCAGCGCTGTGCGGTCTAGCTCAAAACATGACGGAACTCATCTGGTTCCGCGCCTGCAAGGAATTGGCGGCGGTATTATGATGCCGATGGCCATGATTATTATCGGGGATTTGTTCACGGGTAAACAGCGTGCCAAATGGCAAGGGGTTTTCGGTGCCATCTTCGGACTAGCTACCGTTGTCGGCCCCCAAGTCGGCGGTTGGATCGTTGACTCATTGAACTGGCGCTGGGTTTTCTATATCAATCTGCCTGTTGGAATCTTAGCCGTTATTTTAATTGCTATCGCTCTGCCTAAACATAAAACCGCTGGCGGCGTGAAAATTGATATTCCTGGTATTTTAACGATGATTATCGGTGTAGTAAGCTTATTGCTCGCCTTGACGTTCGGCGGAAATGAATATGCCTGGGGATCTTGGCAAATCATTGGCCTTTTCGTACTGGCTGTGGTGTCTCTAGTCTCCTTCGCCTTTATTGAAAGCAAAGCCAAAGAGCCGATTCTTCCGATTCGCTTGTTCAAAAATCGAACCTTTACGACGATCAACGGTGTTGGCTTCCTGATGTCTGTCGGTATGTTCGGCGCTATCATGTTCGTACCGCTCTTCATGCAAGGTATCGTTGGTATTAGCGCTTCAGCATCCGGTACGGTGATGACGCCATTGATGATTACAATGATTATTGCAAGTATGGTATCCGGTCAGTTTATCAGTAAGATCGGGGTACGTAAGCAAATGCTAACTGGTATGCTTATCATGGCAGCAGGGTTCTACTTGCTCAGTACAATGGGTATGGAAACTAGCAAGCTTCTTGCATCCAGCTACATGCTTATATTGGGCTTAGGAATGGGTTTGGTTATGCCGATCTTGACGCTCGCCCTGCAAGAAAGCTTCCCTAAATCCGAGCTTGGCGTTGTTACATCATCCAGCCAATTTTTCCGTCAAATCGGCGGTACGTTCGGTATGACGATCCTTGGCGCTGTCATGAATCATAAATCGACTGTTCTGCTGGAGCAAAACTTAACGCCCGTCGTCAAACAATTGCCGGAACAAGCAAGTGAGATGGCGAATCAAATGACGGATATGATTCATAAGAACCCGCAGGGCTTATATTCTTCTCTCCTCAGCCCTGAGACGCTGGCAAAAATGCCGAAGGAATTCGTGGAACATATGCTTCCTATTTTGAAAGAAGCGCTTGTCACCTCACTTCACCAGGTGTTCATTATCGGCTTAGTGTTCGTTCTTCTCGGTGCGGTGCTCACGTTCTTCATCGGGAATATCCAAATATCCGATCGTAAATCCAAAAAGTCCAAATCCGAAACGGAAGTTTCCACAGGTCTTGCATAAGCGACATGGCAAATGCTCCTATCCTCTTCTTGAGGCAGGAGCATTTTGTTCAGCGAGTTTCTTTTGACATCGAGCAAGCTATATCGTTTAATGATCTTAAAAAGGAGAGTGAATCGCTATGAAATATCGCAGACTCGGAAAGACGGAATTAAAGGTTTCCATCGTTGGCGTTGGGACTTGGCAGTTCGGCGGAGAATGGGGTTTGGACTATACGCAAGCTGAGGCTGATGCTATTTTGGATCAGGCAGCAGAGCTTGGCATCAACCTGATTGATACCGCAGAATGTTATGGGGACCACTTGTCAGAATCTTTCATCGGCTGTTATTTATCGCGGCGTAAGCGCGAAGATTGGGTGGTTGCTACAAAATTCGGGCACCATTTCCATGATCGCTTCACTCGTACGGACAGCTTTAGTGCTGAAGATGTCGTTAAGCAGCTTGATGCGTCACTTAAAGCGTTGCAAACGGACTACATAGATTTATACCAATTTCATTCCGGACCCGATGCGGTTTTTGATAATGACGAGCTCTGGACGACTTTAGACAAACAGATTCAAGAAGGAAAAATCCGCCATTTGGGGACCTCTATTGGCAGTAACGCCAATATCCATCAAACGGATGCCTCAAGCAAAGTGAATTCTCAGGCCATTCAGGTCGTCTACAACCGACTGGATAGAGCTCCTGAAGAGCTCGTATTTCCATCCTGCCAGCGTCAGGATCTGGGAGTTCTGGCTCGGGTTCCGCTGGCAAGCGGCTATCTAAGCGGAAAGTACAAGCCGGGTGCCGTCTTTGGCGCAACGGATGTACGCCATCGTCACGATCAGGAGGCAACGCGCCTGAAGTTGGAAGAAGTGCAGCGCATACAGAAAGAAGAAGTGCCTGAAGGCATGGATATGGCCAAATGGGCGCTCGCCTGGTGCTTGAAGCATGATGCTGTGACTTCCGTTATTCCAGGCTGCAAAAATCCGGAGCAAGTGATCGCAAACGCAAGCGCAACAGAGCTCATCAGCGACAACCATCCTCAAGCATGGAAGGCATAGGACGGGACAAGGAAGGAACGACTTTTTATGAGCATCGAGAACCAGCATGCCGAGACTTGGAAACATCTGAATAAGCATTTACCGGAATGGCTCGAGGAAAGCAAAAAGTACACCGAAGATGGAAATGTAGCAGCTTATATTCCGGAGCTTGCAAGCGCGCCGAAGGATGTTCTCGGCATCTGTATTATGGACGCCGCAGGCAATACCGCAAAAAGCGGCGATCATGAATACCGCTTTACGCTGCAAAGCATTTCTAAAGTATTTACGTTGATTTTGGCGCTGATCGATCGCGGCGAAGAGGTCGTGTTCTCCAAGGTAGGCATGGAGCCTACTGGAGACGATTTCAACTCCATGTTGAAGCTGGAGCTGGTCGAGCCGGGCATTCCTTTCAATCCGCTCATCAATGCGGGCGCTATCGCCATTTCTTCACTCATTGCAGGCAGCAGCCCGGATGAGCAAACGAACCGCATTCTCCATTTTTTTCGGGAGGTTGCTGACAATGGGACGCTGGATATTAATCAGGACGTCCACAAGTCTGAATCCGACACCGCTCACCGCAACCGTTCGCTGGCTTATTTCCTCAAGGACAACGGTGTTTTGCATCATGATGTCGAGGATGTCCTTGAGGTTTATTTCAGCCATTGCTCGGTTGAAGTGGGCTGCGCCGACTTGGCAAGAATGGCGCTTGTACTGGCTCATAACGGCTTCGATCCGATCCGGAATCAGCGATTGATCCCACGCCGTTTTGTACAAATCGCCAAGACGTTCATGTTTACCTGCGGCATGTATAACGCATCCGGCGAATTCGCTATGAACGTCGGGCTGCCCGCCAAAAGCGGCGTGTCCGGCGGTATTCTCACCATGGTACCGGGACGCTACGGCATCGGTGTGGTCGGACCCGCGTTGAACAACAAAGGCAACAGCACTGCCGGCGTTCACCTGCTTGGCAAGCTGTCGCAAGAATTCGATTGGAGCTTGTTCTAGCTCCATAGAAAAACCTTCCAGAGCCGATTAATGGCTCTGGAAGGTTTTTTGATTTTAATCGTATAGCAGCGGCTTAATTTCGGCCGAATCAATATTGGTTTTATCATACCAATGGAAGCCGGTATCGATGCTCTTCGGAACCGTTTCACCTTTGACCGCTTGCACGGAAGCTTTCACCGCCCAGTACCCGATACCGATCGGATCTTGGGTGATAGCTCCAGCCATTTTACCGCTGCGGATCGCATCCTTTTGCAGCTTACCGGAGTCATAGCCGACAATAACGACCTTGCCGTCCTTTTTAGATTCCGTTACGCCGTTGATAACACCGATCGCTGCACCTTCATTGGTACCGAAAATGCCCTTGACGTTCGGATGCGCTTGCAAAATAGCTTTCGTTAAGTCCGTCGCTTTCAATTGGTCGCCGCTATATTGGGTATCGACGATTTTGATATTCGGATATTTCTCTTTGATCCGGTTGGTGAACCCGTCTCTGCGATCAACACCCGTGCGGCTCGTTTGGTCGTGTGCAACGACCGCGATTTCGCCTTCTTTGCCGATTAACTCAGCCATCTTGTCTGCGGCTAGCGCTGCCGCGGCTTTATTATCCGTTGCGGCTGTAGTTACGGGAATATCACTATCTACGCCGGAGTCGAACCCGACGACCGGTATTTTAGACGTTTTTGCCTTTTCCAGTAAAGGGGACGCCGCTTTGCTGTCCAGCGCTGCAAAAGCGATAGCCGCAGGTTTTTTGCCAAGCGCAGCTTGCAGCATTTCGATTTGTTTATCCACTTGCTGCTCGGTTTCAGGTCCTTCGAATGTGATCTCCACATTAAATTCTTTCGCTGCTTTCTCTGCGCCTAATTTCACGGCTTGCCAGAATTGATGCTGAAAACCTTTGGAAATAACAGGAATGTACATTTTCTCAGTACCTGCTTTAGCAGCCGTTGTAGCTGCCGCTCCCGTTGTCGCCGGAGCTTGTGCGGGTTTGGTCGTACCGCATGCCGCCAGTACAGTCGTAGCGAGTAACATGAAAGCTGCTGCAGAAATCATTTTCTTTCTAGCTGATAACATTTTCATCCTTATTCTCCCCTAACGTATGTTTGGTTGTATTAAATTCCTGAAAGGAAGTCATACCGAATTCAATTTACTTTTTGCGACGGCGCATAATGTCGGCATATACGGCCAGTATGACAACAAGACCGACAATGACGGTTTGCCACTCCTGTTTAACAGAAAGAATCCGAAGGCCGTTGGTCAACACACTCATAATTAACGCGCCAATAACTGTGCCAAGAATTGAACCCTTGCCGCCGCTGAGAGATGTTCCTCCAATGACGACAGCCGCGATGGCTTCCAGCTCATATCCTGAACCTAAAGCGGGCTGCGCCGAATTCAGCCTTGATGCCATAACAATCCCGGCAATCCCGCTAAATACACCGGTAATCGTATAGATGGCAATTTTCCAGGCGGTTACATTTACACCGGATAGGCGGGTTGCCTCCTCGTTGCTGCCCAGCGCAAAGGTAAATCGGCCGACAATCGTTTTGGATAACAAGATGCTTGCCAATATCGCAATCCCAAAAAAGATCAAGATCGCATTTGGAATTTCGATGCCGGGAATGATCGAGCCCATCGCTATTTTCGAAAATGCCGGAGTATCATTGAAATAAATCGGCTTCGTTCCCGAGATAACGAGGGAAAGTCCTTTGGTAATCATCATCATGGCCAAGGTGGCGATGAATGGCGGTATTTGCATTTTTGCAACCGCTAATCCGCTGATTAGACCACACACAGCTCCGGCAGCAATACCGCCAATTACGCCAAGCGGCATAGGCAATCCCCATACCGTGATCATGACACCGGCCATTACAGAAGCGAACGTCATGACCGTTCCGACCGCGAGATCAATCCCCGAGGTGATAATAACGAACGTAGAGCCTAAAGCCAAAATGCCGATAACGGCTGTTGAAAGCATAATCCCGATCACATTATCGAACTGCAAAAAGTTGCTTGAAGACAAAGAGAATATGAGTACGAGCGCAATCAAGCTTGCGAATGCCAATATTTTCTGAGTAGCGCTTCCAGTTGACGCTTGTCTTGCTATAATCGCTTTCATTCCGGTATTCCCCCTATTAACGTGCTGTCGCAAATTTCATAATATTCTCTTGGGTCGCTTCTTCGCTGCTTAGTTCTCCTGTGATCTTGCCTTCGCACATAACCATGATCCGATGACTCATGCGAAGCACTTCCGGCAATTCCGAGGAAATCATAATGATCGACTTCCCTTGGGCAGCCAAATCCTCCAGCAGGCGATAAATTTCCGTTTTCGCGCCAACGTCAATGCCTCTTGTCGGTTCATCGAAAATGAGGATTTGGCAATCCCGGGTCAGCCATTTGCCGATTACGACCTTTTGTTGATTGCCGCCCGATAAATTTTTGACCGTTTGATCCACCGATGGTGTTTTTATTCTCAAGGTTTCCGCGTAATGCTCCGCGTTTTGACGGATTCTGGAATCATTCATGAAACCAAAATTGCTTTTGAAGTGGTTATACGTCGCTAAAGCAATATTCTTTTTCACATCCATCTCGAGCAGAAGTCCGTATTGTTTCCTGTCTTCGGACAAGTAACCGATTCCATGCTTTACGGCATCATTGGTATTGCGGATCGAGACTTGCTGTTCGTGTATCCAAATCTCTCCGGATTCACACGGATCCGCTCCGAAGATCGCACGTGCGACTTCCGTTCGTCCCGCGCCCATCAGTCCGGCAAAGCCGAGTATTTCGCCTTTTTTCAAATGAAAGCTCACATTTTTAACCATCGAACCGCGATTTAGGTTTTTGACCTCAAGCACGTTCACATCGCTAACCTTTTCAATGAATGGTTTGGTCGCATTCTGAATTTCTCGTCCGACCATCATGGCAATAATTTGATCGATCGTGACATCCTTCGTCGAAACGGTATCAATATAACAGCCATCCCGCATAACGGTGATCCGATCTGTGATCCGCCTCAACTCATCCATACGGTGCGAGATGTAAACGATTCCAACACCGTTTGCGCGAAGCTGCTTGATGATGCGGAACAGATCGTCGATCTCAGCATCCGTTAAAGCGGCCGTCGGCTCATCCATGATCAGCACTTCAGAGTTAAAAGAGAGCGCTTTCGCAATCTCGACCATCTGCTGTTTGGCTACGGTTAGATCAGCCACCTTGGTCCTTGGATCCATTTGAAGATTCATGCGTTCGAACAATTGTTGCGTTTGGTTGTTCAGCGCTTCCTCATCCAAGAACAGCCTGACTTTCTTCCGCGGCTCCCTTCCGATAAAGATGTTTTGGGCGACTGTCAAATCCGGCATCAGATGAAGCTCTTGATGGATGATGCTGATCCCTATGTTTTGCGCCGCTTTGGTATGGGGAATATCGACTTCATTTCCCTTGTACCGAATCGTGCCTTCATCCTTTTGATAGACGCCGGTCAAAATCTTCATCATCGTCGACTTGCCGGCTCCATTTTCGCCTACCAGGGCATGCACTTCGCCTGGCAGCAACTCGAAACGGCACTGATTCAAAGCATGTACGCCCGGGAATCGTTTCTCGATCCCTTCCATCTGCACTAATGCATGCTGCATCGTTTCTCCCCCCAGGTCATTTCTTTGTATGAGCTTATTATATATGGGGGGCCGGAAATACTAGGTTAATTTTCTTCCTTAAAAAAGTTGAATAATCTATTTTTCTGCAAACGAGATAGGGGGAATGGAGAGAAAAATAAAAACGGTTGAGCAAGGATGATCCTTGTTCAACCGTTCTTTTAAAACCGCTGAATCGATTGCTTGATTTGCAGTAACGCCGTTACCAACTCATCGATTTCGGCTTCCGCCAAACGGATCGTTACATAATTCGGCGAGATGCCGCCATCATTGATTTCCTGCAGCGCCGCTGCATCCTGATCATCCAGCTTCACAGTCAATTGCTCCGTATCCAAAACATTGTGCCAAGCCATCCCAGGCCACCTGCTTTCATTTCATTGCTAATATACGATAAATGTTTTGTGGTACACCGTTTCATTATCTTCCTTATCCATGACGCGCATCTCCAAGTCCCAATTCCCACGGAACGGTAGGTAAGCACCGGAAACTTTGTAACTATATTTCTTGAAGCCGTAAGATTCCTCTTGCGTCTTATCCTCAAACGGTACGATGGGCACTGAAATCGGAGCAATCTCTTCGTCATCCTGATAACGGAGAATCATCAGCACTTGCTTCGGTGTCCCAGCTTGTTCAGGCAGCCATACTTTGGCTACAAAGGTATTCGTCCCCTGTACTTTAGGTGTAATATCCGCAGACACGTGCACTTTCTCACCCATCTGATGCCACGTTAAAGGCGTATTCGCCGGGATGGGCGCCACATAAGTGAGAATGCCGACCAGCAGCATAATGATGACCATGAAGGTCAAATCAATCTTCAACCAAAGGTGTGATTGCTGCTCCTTCTTTTTTCGGATGAATGTGCGAAGTACGAAACCGATGACCACAACCAGCAGCACCGCTCCGATTTTCAACAGCAGCACGATCCCCCATGAACCGTATAGTAAGTATTTTAAGTTCGGTAAGAATATCAGCACGGAAACAGATCCGGTTATCGTCAGCACAAGGATGGAGATAAGGGCCATGTTCGAAAATGTCCGCATAAAGGAACCTATCTCCTGATGTTGACTCCATTTCACCATAAGCAGCACCAAGCCTCCAACCCACAGAGCGGCAGCTGCCAGATGGATGAAATCCAACCCTACCGTTACCCCTGCCGGGGAAAAGGATGCCGCGTGGCCGCTGAAGCTTTTTGCAGCCAATAAACAAAGTGCCCATAGAATATCCAGCCAAACGAATCGGCCAACGAGTACGAACCCTATAAAAGATAGGGCTAAAAGCAGCAGCCAGGAAATACCGACATTCGTAGCGCTGAACAGCTTCCATATTTCTTCGGCGCCCCCGCCGCCCAGCAGGTCTTCAATATGGGTAAAAATGAGCAGAAGCAGTGCAAGCAGCTGAGCGCGTTGTATATTTAAGGTCCATGAAGCCAGCGATTTCCTAACTTCAGCTCCGTTATGACCCGGCAGCCTTAACCAGCAAACCCAGCCGGCTAACGCCAAAACCATCAAATACCATGCACCGCGAAATGCGTATTGAAGCATCTCTTTTGTGCTCAAAGGACCCGCGCCGCCATGTTGATGGCTTATAGAAGCTCTTGGCAAATCAAGAGCATCTTCTTGCGGAGGATTGCCTATCGTAATCGGGTAACTTCCGCCTACCGGATGTCCGTCCGCCGAAATAACATGATAGCTGATCAGATAAACGCCTTCTTGCAGCTTAGGCAGCTTAAGCTCAATGCCGGTTTGCTCTGCGTTCATCTGCGCCTTATTGCGCGTAACCTCGTCACCTGTATGATCAAAGACCTTAATATAATAAAGCCCCTCATCCAAACGTTCGTTAAATGTGATGGTTACCGCTGCGGGCGACTCCTGCAGCTTGCTGTCCGCTTCAGGTGTTGCCTGTACCAAGGAAGCGTGTGCAGAAGCCTGCTGCGGTGCAATAACCGAACAAATCATTGCCGCAGCGAGCATAAATAAAAGAACGGCCGGCCGAAGCCGGATACATTTGAAACCACGATTTAATCGCATGATGAACTCCTCTATTCCGATATCGGCTTGCGCCCGGCAAACCCCTCGTGCTTGCTATGATAATACTCAATGGCTTCTTCTCCCTGCCTCCAACAAAGCAATACTTCTTCGCCATCGATCAACGCCGGGAAATCAACTAAACCCGTATCAATATCCTTGAGTTCCACGCCTTTGAGCTGAAAGCCCTGAATAAGACTGCGCGCTTCAATTTGTAAGAACTCAAGCTCTGCCTCCATGAAGAAGAACGGATCTTTCTCTCCTCCCATTTCCCCAGCGGCATCATTCTTCCTTCTGCGGAGCTCCATATATTTGTCTTCGAACTCGAATTTCAATGCTTGGATCTTCCTTAATTCCTGATCGACAGTCGGGAGCATTCCGTTGGCTTCTTCTACTGTGAAATATTTACGAGACATGAGCGCACCTCCTTAGAGTTTTCGCAAGAAAACTAGCTTCGTAAGCATCAACTTAACTAATCTTAGCAAAAAATGGACGGAACTACGAATCCGCCAAGCATATCCGGTTTCTTCCCAATCGCTTTGCTTCATAGAGCGCCGCATCGGCTTTACGAAGCACATGTTGAAAATCATCCTTGTCGCCTTTCTTCCATTCAGTAATCCCGATGCTAATCGTACAATATATCCGCTCCTTACCGGTATCAAAAGGGGAGTTGCGGATCATAACCAGCAAATGTTCGGCCTTATACCGGGCTTGATGGATATTCGTATCCGCCATAAGCACGATGAACTCTTCACCGCCAAATCTGCTGATGATATCGCTTTGACGAAAGCATTGTTTCAGGACTGCGGCAATTTTCTGCAGGACGATATCTCCGGCATCGTGTCCATACGTATCGTTAATCTGCTTAAAATGGTCCACATCCAAAATCAGGAATGCCATAGAATCGTGTTCGTTTGACCCTAATTTAGAAGCAAACATGTTCATGAAGTAGCGCCTGTTGTACAGCCCTGTTAGAAAATCAGACTCCGCCAATTTGCGGCTTTCTTGCATTTGCTCCACAGCCAGGTCTTTTTCTTTGCGCATCCTTTGAATCTGATTCGCAAGCCCCCAGGATAAGATTAACGTTTCCAGCGTCGAACCGATCTGCGCACCAAATATGGTCCAGCGTGACATCGGAATGAATCCTGCGTCTGTAAGCATGGTCGGTATCGCGCAAATCAAAAATATACCCCACCCGAACAGATAATACCAAGCAGGCTTGAAGCCGGCCCGCAGGCTTTGGATTCCCGGGACAACCATAAGAAGATGGTATAACAATATTTTGATCATCGAGACTTGTAACGCGAGCGTGTAATTGACCGCCAGTAGAAAAATGTTAAGGATTTCAAAGCCTATAAACAGATTGTACAGGGGATTCAACTTACTCGATATGGAACGAATCGGCAGGAAATTCCTTGCGAACAGCAGCGCAGCAATATGGCTTAAACAAAGGAAACAAACCGCCGCCCGTGAATTCCACCACACCGCTTCCGGCCATATGAATTGAAAAGAAATCCCGTTCAAGGTAGAGAACATCAGTAAAGACGAGGTACAGTGCAAAGCAAAATAAAGGTACACTTTTGACCGGAAGGAAAATGCCAGAAAGCTGTTATATATCGACATAATGATGATAATTCCGTAATATCCGCCAAGCAGCAAATAGGACGTTTGCTCCTTTTGCGCGAAATAGACCGGGTGTATGATCTTCATTGGCATTACCATGGAACCTTGGCTATGAAAGCGCAGATACAGCTCTAACGTATCCCCTTGGTTAATTGGGACTTTGAACACAAGGTTACGATTTTTCACTTCCCTGTTGGGAAATGGGTTATCGTCTCCCGCATGCTTTTGGACGACGGTGTTGGATCCATCCATCACATACATCTCAACGGAATCCATGGGGGGATATGCGATTTCCAATAGCCAATCTTCTTTATTAGAAATATTGCGGATCTTCAATTTTGCCCAGTAATTAGATGAAGAATAGCCATAACTCAGCGTGTTACCTGTTGATTCTACGAAACGATCAGACATTTCTGGTTGTAAAAAATCATAAACGACCAGACGATTTTCTTTGTCTTCTAACACACTTATATACGGGGTCAAATCGTATTCATTTTTGGAATCGTTCAGTTCCAGAATACCGCTTGCGCTCGCCACTGGAGCTCCAAGGAGACTGAAAAACAGCATGAATACGAGGAATAAAAGTATAGGGATTGTACGTACCCGCAAGTTATCAACTCCATTGTAAGCAGCATGCTAAGGATGTAATGAAGGAGTTCCAGAACCCCGTTTGGGTTAATGTTGTTCGTGATGATGCTCATCCACGTGCGTGACGGACAGCTCCGCATACCCGACGCCCTTGAGCACTTGAATGCGTTGCTGCAGTTCTCTCAGCTGATGCACCTTACCGCGGACAACTAAAATTTCCAAACATTGTTGGTGGTTCAAGTGGATATGCATGGTTGAAATGATCTCATGATGGTAATCATGTTGAAGCTCCATTAACGTGATCGGCAAGTCACTCACATGATGGTCGTAAACCATGACAATCGTTCCGGCAACCGTTTCGTCCGGTTGCATCGCACTCGATGCGAGCAGTGCTTTCCGCGCTAAATCCCGGATGGCCTCGGAGCGGTTATCATAGCCTTGCAAGGCGATAAGCCGGT
Organism: Paenibacillus sedimenti; assembly: GCF_014534655.1. Taxonomy (GTDB): domain Bacteria; phylum Bacillota; class Bacilli; order Paenibacillales; family NBRC-103111; genus Paenibacillus_E; species Paenibacillus_E sedimenti. The sequence continues at coordinate 703,883 of NZ_JACVVD010000002.1, read as the reverse complement.
CATATTGATCGAGTAAGGATTGCGGCATCGAGATACCGAAACGTACGAGTGCCTCTTTATCAGACATCGGTACAGCCCCTCTCCTTATACGTGTATAGTTAATTCGATGGATCACATTTATACACTCTACTCTAGCAGAAAGTAGCCTAGGCGAAAACCCATTTAGGTACCGCTTGCTCGACATGGAATCTCGTGGGCAAAACGATCTATACAACAAAAGGGGAGTGGGCATAAACCCGGCTCCCCTTTTGTTAATTCGAAGGCACCACGTCACTTTATGGGGTTCTTTTATTCTAGCTGCATTAAGCGTTTGACCCGCGCTTCAAGCTCGACCAGCGAGAACGGCTTCGTCATATAGTCATCCGCCCCCAACTGAAATCCTTTAACAAGATCGTCTTCCTTCTTTTTCCCCGACAGCATCAGTACCTTCAGCTCACGCTGTACCGGGTTCGAATTGTTCTTCAGCAGCTCCAGCAAATGAAAGCCATCCAGCTTAGGCATCATCCCGTCCAAGATGCATGCATCAAACGTACGTTCTTGAAGCAAGCGATGCGCTTCTTCCCCATCCGGAGCATGCGTAATTTCTATCGGTAAATGCTCCAAGTGCGATGTTAAGATTGACCGCAGAATCGGATCGTCATCAACGATGAGCAAACGCTTCTTCATAGCGGGGCTTGTTGATGTTTGGGAAGATCCATCTGAAATTATGCATTCTTGAGCGCCAACTACGCGATTTCTCCCTTGCTGCTTGGCATGGTACATCGCTTCGTCCGCTTTGCTAATCCACTCCGCAACAGGCAATCCCGGCTCCCATGCGGCGATACCTGCAGAGAATGTGATAGAGAACAAGTGTCCTTCGTACTGGGCAACCGGTTTTAACCGAACTTTATCTAGGATGCCCTGCATGATCTGTATCGCTTGCTCAGCCGTCGTATTCGGAAGGGCGATCACGAATTCCTCGCCGCCAAAGCGCGCCAGCAAATCCGTCGATCGCAAATTGACCTGCAGCAAGTGCGCCAAGCCCTGAAGGACCAAGTCGCCGACATGATGGCCGTAGCCGTCATTAATACTTTTAAACCGGTCAATATCTATGAAAACAAGAGAAATCGGAGCCGGATAACGCTCTATGCGCTGCAGCTCCATCCCAATTTGAAGATCAAAATACCGCCGATTGAACACCCCGGTAAGCGGGTCCCGAAAAGCAAGCTGTTCAAAATTTTTGGTTCTTTTTAACAGACTATAGATTCTTGCCGCCAGCTCTTCATATTGGAAAGGCTTCATTACATAATCATCGGCGCCCAGTTGGAAACAACGAACCTTATCATTCAAGTCATTGCGCCCTGAAAGCACGATCAGCGGAAGCCACTTTAAGGTCGGGTCTTCCTTAAGAAACTCAAACAATTCATACCCGGACTGAGGATGCATCATCAAATCCAACGTAACGAGGTCATACGTGTGCTCGCGCAGCAACTTCTTGGCTGTTTCCACGTCAGACGCTTCATCGACGATACAATCGTCCATTTGAAGCCTGCGGGTCAAATACGAACGCAGCACTTCATCATCATCAACAAGCAGCAGCCGGCTTTTTAGCGTCCCGAGCAGAGAACCACCGCCTGGGTTTTGCTGGTCGTCCATTTGAAGCTCCGTCAAACAGATGTTGTATTCCATGTTCATCTGCCGCAAAGCGACTTGACTCGCAGCTGCGCTTTCTGCTATTGTCGACATGACCAACAGGGTGCCTTCGCTTGCTGGTGTAAGAGACTGCGTCCATTCCCAAGCACGTACAAGGTCTTCGGCTAGTTTGCCGATGCGTTGATACCCAAAAACGGGTGCGCTTCCCTTCAGCGTATGGACGATCCGATAAAACTGCTGCATATCGTCCACTTCCGGGGAATCCGGGATATTCATAAGCAAAGATTGCAGCTGTTCCAGTTGTTTTTGAAACTCACGTATGAACAGCTTTCTTCCCTGCCTCATAATTCTGGCATCTTTATCTGAATCGAGCATGGCGTTCACCCTTCCAGCAATTGTTGAACCGTATCCAGCAGCTGAAGAGGACTGAAAGGCTTCACGATATAGGTCGTGACCCCTGCCGCTTTCGCTTTCTCTTTATCTTTCTCAAGCGCCTTGGCAGTCAAAAGAATGACAGGCAAGTCCCGATTGGCATTATCGCTCCGACGAAGCCATTCACAGACCTCAACGCCCGTCCGCTCCGGCATCATATAATCTAGAATAATTAAATCGTAAGATTCTTTTTGCAATTGCTCTATCGCTTGCTGACCGTCTTCAACTTCCGTGATCTCGTAACCTTCATCGGAGAGCGTTTCCATAAGCAGAAAGCGAAGCGAGATTTCATCGTCAGCGAGCAATATTTTTTGAAAAGACATGGCGTTCTCCTCAACCTGTAGAATTATGACTAATTATAGCATTTTGTGTCGAAGCAAGGAACCGATTTGTTCAAAATTGATCTTCAGAATTTCAACCATTACAATAAGAATAACTAGATTAGTATTCAGGTTGGAGGTGGAACGATTGGCACCATGCGCAGGAATTAAACCACTCTTATTAGAAATGGACGCAAATGGAAATCCATTTGTCGTTCATGCCGCACTGCTATGGGATGAGAACGATGTGATTCTCGTGGATACGGGGATCCCCGGCCAGCTTGAAGTCATTCACAAAGCACTTGCAGAAGCAGACTTTCCTTTTGAAAAACTGACCAAAATCATCATCACGCATCACGATATGGATCATATCGGGAGCTTACCGGATCTGGTCAATGCGTCAGAGGGACGTATCGCAGTCCTCGCACACGAACTTGCCAAGCCGTACATCTTGGGGGAAGTGCCTACGATAAAAAGTAAAAGGCTCGTCCCGCCTACCCAAGTAGATGTTACCCTGCAGGATGGTGACGTGCTCCCTTATTGCGGCGGCATTCAAGTCCTCTACACCCCTGGCCATACTCCGGATCATATCAGCTTGTATCATAAGCCTAGCAAGACATTGATTAGCGGGGATGCACTGACCTCACAAGATGGGACCATAATGCCTCCGAATCCGAACTTTACACCGGACATGCCGACAGCACTGAAGTCAGTTGCCAAACTGCTTGCCTTAGACATAGCGACTATCATCACCTATCATGGCGGCGTATGTACGGATAACATCAAGAAACGCCTTTTTGAGATTGCCAAAGGTTGAGATATTTATTAGAAGAGCCGATTACTGGCTCTTTTTTCATCGTGCACGATGTTCTTTCCAAGAGCCGCTCTCTATTTCCTTAAGACCGCTTGTCTCTTCCCAAATGTAAACCCAGCCCTCTCTTGAGGTGTTCATATCCCTGACCCACACCCGTTCATATTCGTTGGATGCCGCTCCCGGTCCATAATAATCTTCGAGCATGTCCATGGCTTTCAGTCCTTCTTCCGTGACTTCCAACCATTCACCGACAACGAAATGATCCTGCGCATCGTTCTGACCGTCTTCGAACAGGACTAATGCAGGGTAGAGTCCGACATCATACAAACGGCCGCGAACCGCCCCAGGCTGCACGGAAAGGACAAAAGGAGCCGCAACCTGATGATTGCTCTCTCCAACTAAAAGCGTACCGTAAACAAAAACTGAAATCATGATCTCTCCCCCTATTACCGAATACGCTAAATATAACATAGTAAAACGGCAGAAAAAGAAAAAAGCAGCAACTCAATGGTCGCTGCTTCTACGCTTGGTTTGCCGTTAATTCACGTGTCTTCACGATAATTTTGCGAATGCTGTCTTCCGATAGATGGAAGACCTTGATCAGTTCCATAACGGTAGAACCGTTCTGGTACATGCGGAAAATTTCCCGATTTCTGCGTTCTATAATAATACGTGTTCCATTATTTTCTCCCCAGCCGGCGCGTTTTTGCTCCTTCTTAGGGATATATACGATTTCACCTTGGATATATTCTTGTAATTGTTTCAATAGGTTAGGGGGAAGAACGTCCTTCCCGTTCTTGTAACTCATGGATGAGAACCTCCTCAAATTGTTCGATCAAAGTTAACTTTGCTCTAATTAAATTTGCAGAGAGTATCTTCATGACCCCTAAACCTCATACCATTCTCGAAAAATGGAATAAAAAAAACACGACCATAATCGTGCCTGTCGGTTGTATATGCAATTATACAAATTCAGGTGAACGGTTATTCGATGAATGATATTCAGTTAGGAGACGAGTACCTCTGCGGCCGCCGCAATCATCGCTACTGTCATTGTGTTGTTCATTATCAAACACTCCTTTCACCAGTTTTTGTTAGTGGTACATTTCTCATTATATGTAAAAAACTTCTCGTTGTCTACTCGCTATGTAAAATTTTATTTCGGAGGCCTTGCGGCCTCCGTAGAACGATTGCCTCTGCTTACGCAGAGACCACCTCTGCTGTTGTAATCACCTTGATCACTCCTTTCCTAAGGAATCAGCCGGCCGGCTACTTCTATATTTACTCATATTATCGGTCGTTTCTCAAGCGAAAGAATGGTTATAAATATTCTCTCCCATTGATTGCATAAATCACTCCAGCCATGGCTTTATCTATCTGGAGCATGCTGCGGCTAACGTAGCGACTTGACCGCGATGCCGCTGCTGCCTAGCAGCGCGCGGATATCGCGCGCGAACTCCACGGAGTGTTCCCCGTCGCCGTGGATACAAATCGTGTCCGCGTGCATGCTCAGGTCCTCCCCTTCCAGGGAGAGGACCTTCCCCTCGCGGACGAGGCGCACGACCTGCGCCGCAGCCTCCGCGGCGCAGGCCACCAGCGCGCCCGGCTGCTCGCGGGGCGTAAGCGTGCCGTCCCGCCGGTAGGTGCGGTCCGCGAAAGCTTCGCTCGCGGTGCGCAGCCCGGCGGCGGCGCCCGCCCGCAGCAGCTCGCTGCCGGGTGGGCCGAAGAGCGTCAGCTCCGCGCTGACGCTCGCCGTCGCAGCCGCAATGGCCGCGGCTAGATCATGGCGCTTCGCCGCCATGTGATAGAGCGCGCCATGCGGCTTGACGTGCTGCAGGCGTCCGCCTTCGGCGCGGACGAACGCCTGCAGCGCCCCGAGCTGATACAACGTCAGCTCGTATGCCTCGGCCGGCGAGATCGCCATCTCGCGGCGGCCGAAGCCCTGCAGATCGGGGAGGCCCGGATGGGCCCCGATCGCGACGCCTTTGCGCAGGCACAGCTGCACGGTGCTGCGCATGGTGGCGGGATCGCCTGCGTGGAACCCGCAGGCGATGTTGGCGGAGCTGACGTAGTCGAGCAGCTCCGCGTCGCGGCCTGGGCGATAGGCCCCGAAGCCTTCGCCCATATCGCAATTGATATCGATGTGCAACACGATCATCCCCCTTCTTTTCCCTGTTAGGTTCGATTCCATATCGACTTACATTCCTATCCCCGATCCCTTGCCCACGCCTTCAAACCGGCTTGCAGCCTGCGCAAGTCCATTTCTTGAAGGAGCAGCAGCTCCTGTGCTTCACGTAAACTAATCTCTTGAAAGCGAAGCTGACCGCCCGGTCTCACTTGAGCGACGAGCGGAAGATCTGCATGAATGACCTGTCCAATACGGGGATAGCCTCCTGTCGTTTGGCAGTCGGACATTAGAACAATTGGCTGTCCGCCAGGCGGCACTTGTATGGTTCCCGGAACAACAGCTTCGGAGATCATCTCACTGTCAGCACTGTCCCTAAGCTCTAGCTTCACGCCATCGAGACGATAGCCCATACGATCGGATTGCGGAGTAACGGTATAGCTTTCTTGAAAGAACCTTTGGACACTCTCATCTGAAAATTTCACAGCTTCTCTTCCGCGTATAATACGAACCACAGGATTTTCTTGGTAATCAGGGTGAATCGCCGGGCTCACAAAGCATGGCGCAATAAGCGTTTCGTTTATATTCGCCAATATGCTCAGGCTGCCCATGGCTCGTAGCATACGTGCTAAGTTAGGCTCAGCTGCACCTGCCTCCAATATGTCTCCGGTTCTAATCGCTCTACCTTCATACCCGCCTAATCCGGCACGCAAATAGGTGCTTCGGCTGCCCAACACGGTTTCAACGTCGAATCCCCCTGCTACTGCAAGATAAGATCTGCATCCCTTAACCGCATAATGAATACTTAGTTGTGATCCGCTTCGGATCAAGAAAGGACGCCACATCGGCACTTTTTCACCATCGATCTCCGCTTCCATTTCGGCGCCGCATAACGCTAGCAGCATATCCTTACGGGCATACAGTATCGCTCCTTGCAGGGTCATTTCCAAAGCGGCTGTATTGGCGGCGTTGCCAACAAGCAGATTAGCCGTCCGGTGCGCGAACCCATCCATGGGCCCCGATGTTATGACACCGTCTTTACGGTATCCGTAACGTCCTGCATCCTGTAAGGTTGTAAACAGTCCCGGCTTCCTGACTTCAAAGCTCATTCAGTTCGTCCCTTTCTGCCTGCTGGTCATATTGCTCTCCGGTAATCGGTACGAAACGGACCCGATCTCCGACATTTAGAAGAGTAGGATTGCTCGCTTTCGGCTGGAATAAAGCCAGCGGCGTCCGGCCGATCAGATTCCAACCCCCGGGCGTCTCCAGCGAGTATATGCCTGTCTGGCTGCCGCCGATGCCTACCGAGCCCGCCGGTATCCTCTCTCTCGGTACCTTTTTGCGCGGAGTTGCAATTCGTTCATCCATACCGCCTAAATAGGGAAATCCCGGGGCAAAGCCAATCATATAGACCGGATAGACCTGAGACGTATGGCGGTGAATCACTTCCTCAGCTGAAATACCGTGATAGAAGGCAACTTCCTCTAAATCAGGCCCATACAAGCCCCCGTAACAGACAGGAATTTCAACCACTCTATGAGGTTCATGAAAAACGGTCATGTCTTTTTGCTCAAATTCTCTTATCGTCGCTTGAATATATGAAAGCACCCGTTCATACGGCAGCAGCCCTGTGTGTGAACCTGTATTTGCTTGATCTGTATACACAGCAAAACTATCATAATAGATCGTTATGGTTGTATAAGCTGTTACCATTTCCCGATACCCAGGAAAGCTGTTTGCTTCTATGTAAGCCGCAAGCTGACGAATCTGCTCATGAATTGTTGGATCAATCCTCGTACCCAGTTGAACTACGATGGCGGATTCACCTAACGCGTAGCACTCATAAGAAATGTTTGTCATGCAAAATTTTGCTTTTTGATCCATACAGCGCAAAGATCCGGCCAAATCTTCGCTTCGGGATGATCTTCAGCAAGACCAAGTCCATGCCGGCCGCTTTCAAACACATGCAGCTCAAATGGCACCTTATGGCGACTAAGCGCTCCCGCAAAAAGTAAACTATTTTCGACTGGGACCGCAGCATCGTCGGCTGTATGCCAGAGAAATGTCGGCGGGGTATCTGCTGTCACCTGTTTCTCCGTCGACAGCAAGCTTACCAGCGTGTCATCCGGTGTTTCTCCAAGCAAAAGCAGCTTAGACCCTTCATGCGCGAACTCACCAAAAGTGATGACCGGATAGCATAAGACCATCAAATCAGGCCGGCTGCTCTGCCGCTCGATGGGGTCTGGTGATCGCATGTCTCCAGCTTCATACAGCGTGCCGGCTGTAGATGCCAGATGACCTCCCGCAGAAAAACCTAAGATGCCGACACGATTCGGATCTATATTCCACTCCTGAGAATGATGTCTGACGGTTCGAATAGCTCGCTGCGCATCCTGCAACGGAGTCGGATGCTGATGAGGCGACACTCGGTAGTTAAGAACGAATGCGGAAATACCGAGTCCATTTAACCATTTAGCTATAGGCTCGCCTTCATGATCTGCACGCCTACGATATCCCCCGCCTGGACATACTATGACGGCAGAGCTCAAGCCTTCGCCGGCAGCAGGGTACAAGGTCAAACTCGGACAACCTCGGTTCTCATCCCCGATGCTATCCGTAGATGCTCCGGGCCACAATTCGATCGTATTCTTATTCACATTGAAATTCATAATGAAACCCCCTATTCGCTTCTTCGTACTAAGATAATAATAGCGAAACCGATTCATCTGGCAAAGACAAATTTCAAAGGTTATCCAATTGAAAAGGAGCGGTTATCTAATGATTGTAGCTACAACAGAAAGTATCGCAGGGTATGAAGTAACGGAAGTGCTGGGTAGTACATTCGGTGTTGTCGTTCGCGCCAGAGGCATCGGCGGCGATATCCTCGCATCTTTGAAAGGGCTTGTTGGCGGGGAAGTCACACAGTACACGCAAATGGTTGAAGACGGACGTCGCCAAGCCATGGACAGATTGGTGAAAAATGCAGCGGCCATGGGCGCTGACGCCATCGTCATGATGCGCTTTGACAGCGGTGATATCGGGCAGAACATGAGTGAAATCGTCGCCTACGGAACAGCAGTTCGGATACGAAGGCTATGAATGGTCTAATTCCTTTATTTTTTGTATATGGATTGTGGTTCATTGGCTTTATTCTTCTCTTTCTGCTTGGCTGGCTCGTTTACGATAAGCGATATAAAAGTAAAGAAGGAGCCGAATCCAATAAACCGTCAAACGGCTTTGTTTGGACACCGGAAGTGTTTATCGATCCCAAAGACGGCTATACCTACAGAGTTTATTATAACCCTCGATCTGGTGATCGAGAGTACATTCGCGAACGTTGAACGCAACAACATCATACAAAAGCCGTCGACAATCAAGGAGCCTATGCTCTTCGCCTGTTGACGGCTTTTATTATTGTTAGTCCCAAATAACTTCCCAGTTGTGATTCACCGTTGCTTCAATGGTGCCTCGTTCCATGATGTAATTCGCCAGAAGCTCGGCTACATCCGTCGGAATATCCTTGATAACCGGCTTGTCCTGGAACATCAAGTAATTGCCGCCGCCTCCAGCGCGGTAGTTGTTCATCACAACATCGAAAGAAGCCGTTAAATCCAGCTGCTCCCCTTCGTAATCAAGCTTAATGACACGCTCGCCCACAGGGCGGGAAATATTAATTTGGTAGCTGATTCCTTCCCACATATCGTAGTTATAATGCTGCGGTTTGGGGTCGCGAAATTTAGCGCTTACCTGAACTGTTCCATCCGCCGCCAGCTCAAAATATTCCGCAGATTGTTCCAGCGCATCCTTGATGTCCTGACCGGAAATTCGAATAACCTTGAGGGTGTTCGGATAAATATAGTTAGAGACGATGTCCCTCATCGTAATGTCGGCAGGAAAACCGGGCGAGACATTATCAAATAATGCCGTATTCGAAATAGGGGCACCCGACAGTTCCATCTGTACACGGTTAATAAATTCGATCAATGCGCTGTCCTTCAAGCGAATTTGCATAGGATCCTGGACCCGCATATCCCCCGTCAGCTTGCCAATCGGCTGATCCAGCCACTCCTGTGTCTTCGCTTCATAGCTGCTGACAAGTTCGGTCAACTTAGGATCGGCATGAACGCCTGCAACCGGCAGCAATTCGGATTTCTTAGAGGCAACGATCCATTTACCTTCACTTTGCACCAATTCCACTTGTACCTTCCCAAGCGTCGCTCCCGCGCTCCCAGGCTGCACAATGACAACGCCATTGATTTCCGTTCCGGCAATGCTGCGGTGCTGGTGTCCGGTAAGAAGCACATCGATGCCTTCCACTTCCATGCATAATTGATATCCTTGGTTCTCTCCCGTCAAAGGTTCCGTCGGCTCACCTGTTGCCATATCTCTTTCGAAGCCTCCATGGTATGAAACGATAACCAGATCCGCTTTCTCCTGCTCTTTTAGCACATGAACCCACTTCGATGCGGTTTGCACGGCATCCTCGAATCGGAGCCCTTGGATGTGGTTCGGATTTTCCCAGTTCGGAATATATGGGGTCGTCAGTCCTAGAATGCCAATTCGGACACCATTCGGAAGCTCTTTGATTACATAAGGTTTACCTAAAAAAGGCTCACCCGTTAAAGCATCCGCAATGGTTGCGCAAAGCCAAGGGAATTGTGATTCGCGCACAGCTTTTAATAGGACATCAAGCCCATAATTAAATTCATGATTGCCTATTACTGCAGCATCATATTTCAAATAATTAAGACCCAGGACCATCGGATCAACCGGTGTATTATCCAATCTTGCATGATGATAAGCAAGCGGTGTGCCTTGAATGAGATCTCCGTTATCAATCACGATGACGTGCTGATCATTGTTGCTCCGTTCCTTCGCAATTAATGCGGCAATTTTCGACAAGCCTACGTCGTTTGGCTGATTATTTGCATAGTGAATGGGCAGCATGCTGCCGTGCAGATCACTCGTTTCCAGTATGGAAATCACGCATTTCTCTGAGCTTTTTTGCCTTTCCATAACCCCGCTCCTCAATGACAATATTTTGTAACAATTGACAGAGATTTTGTCACATTAACAAATACTTTACACCATCTTCCATATCTTCTGTGTTAATGTTATATTACATCTTGTACTATTGTAAATAATTATACGGAGGTCAAAACATGTTGAAAAAGTTTGCAGCAATCAGTATGTCTTTAGTCGTAGTAGCAGGTATTGCAGCAGGGTGTGCAAAAAAAGAAGAGACTAGCGCCCCATCAACTGCAAAAGCTTCAGCAACACCGGCTGCGGCAGCAGGCTTCGTACCAAAAGAATTAAAAGTACAATTCGTACCTTCCCAGAATGCAGAAACACTTGAAGCAAAAGCAAAACCTTTGGAAAAATTGCTTGGAGACAAGCTAGGCATTCCCGTTAAGGTTTCTGTCTCAACTGATTATAATACAGTAATTGAAGCCATGGCTTCTAAACAAGTGGATATCGGCTTCCTGCCTCCGAGCAACTACGTTGTCGCTCACGACAATCGTAAAGCGGCAGACCTGCTTGTACAAGCGCAACGCTTTGGTGTAGATGACGCTACTGGTCAACCTACTAAAGAGCTTGTGGACTTCTACAAATCAATGATCGTTGTAAAAGCTGATTCTCCAATTAAATCCGTAGCAGATTTGAAAGGTAAGAAAATCGGCTGGCAAGGTGTTACTTCCGCAGCAGGTTATGTATATCCAGGGTTCGTACTGAAAAAAGCTGGCGTAGATCCTGTTAAAGACGTTACTGGCGTACAATTCCAAGGCCATGACAAAGCGATTATCGCATTGCTGAACGGTCAAGTTGACGCTGTAGGCGTATTCCAAGATATCCGTGCCAACATGGTGAAAGACTACCCGGATGTATTTAAACAAACAAAAGTACTTACTTTCTCTGATAAAATTCCGAATGATACGATCGCTGTTCGTTCCGATATGGATGCTGCTTGGAAAAAGAAAATCCAAGACGCTTTCATCGCGATTGGTACCGATCCGGAAGGTCAAAAAATCATTTTCGATGTATACTCCCACAAGGGTTATGTAGCTACTGAAGATTCCAAATTCGATATCGTTCGCAGCGTGAACAAAGAAATGGGCTTGAAATAATACAGAGCCCTTCTAATGAAAATGCCTCTTGCATGATGATCTGGTCATGCGGAGGCATTTTTTTGCTCTTTTCGTCTCCTCCACCGCATACTATGGATGGTGGCACGTCCTCGATTTACAAAAAATATTTTTACTTTTGCATGACAAATGTTTACTTGGACTTGTCATATAACATAGAGAGGTGAAAATTGGATGTTTAACATGCTAATTGGTTGTAAAAAAATGGTTTCCATCCGTTACGGCAAAGACGACATCAGAGGGGTCATTTCTAGTTATTATCAGGCTTTTCGATTATTGAAAATCAATAATATCCTTATCCCAATTGAACTGATCGAACATATTGAAGTGTTGGAGGGCAACGCTGAAGCTGCCTTAATCCCGCAGGTCTTACGTGAAGGCAGATCCCTTTACCTTATACAAGGGGGACGAACAAGTTAAGCTCGTGTTTTTTACTTTTCTGTTCCAACTATGGCAAAAGGACGCCGCATTCGCGGCGTCCTTTGCTTTACACAATCCGTTTACGGAGTGATGCTGAAATATAGTCAATGACCGATACGGTAATAATGATACCGATGATGATAATACCGACCCGCGGCCACACCCGTGCATTGATAGCAAAGATCAACGGCGTACCGATACCGCCGGCTCCAATTACCCCTAACAATGTCGCCGAACGCACGTTGATTTCAAAGCGGAATAACGTATAGCTGATAAAATCGGGAATGACCTGAGGGATTACAGCAAAAGCCATTTTCTGCCAAAAATTAGCTCCAACTGCTGTCATCGCTTCCGTTGGCCCCATATCCATATTCTCGATCGCTTCGGAGTACAACTTACCCAGCATTCCAACAGAGTGAAGCCCAAGCGCCATCACGCCTGCGAATGCACCAGGTCCTACTGCTTTAATGAAAATCAAGGCCATTATCACTTCAGGAATCGTTCGCACTACACTAAGGAACAATTTGCCGGATCCGGAAACCGCACGATATCGGCTCATATTTGCAGCGGCCCAGAAAGCAACCGGAAGACAGACGACCGCCGATACGAAATTCCCTAAGAATGAAATGGATAACGTTTCTAACAAACTGCGGAGGAGATCTTCGCCTTCCGGTATGTAGACGTAGGCCCAATCCGGTTGGAGCAATCCGCTTATCATTGCTTTTGTAAGAATCCATGTTGTCGGCTGGAAACCAGTCAGTTCAAGACCTGTCAATGCCCATATTAACAAAGCGATAACTATAGCCCATCCAAGTGCCATATAGATGCGAATTTTGGATTGCGATACAGGCTTGCTGCTGCCCTTTAGCAAATATCTGCGGAATCGGGTACTGACCAAATCAATCATAACCACAACCAATAAGGTATAGATGACGATCGCGCAGGCTTGATCGTAACGGAACAAATCGAGCGTATTTTTGAGCAGTAAACCGATACCGCCGGCACCGACCAAACCGAGGATCGCCGAGGCGCGGATACTGACTTCAAATGTGTATAGCAAATGTGCCAAGTAAGTAGGAGCAACTTGCGGAATAACGCCAAAGCGAATCCATTTAAGCTTGTTGGCGCCAACGGCTGTCATCGCTTCAAGCGGTCCCGGATCAATAGCCTCGGTTGACTCATAAGAAAGTTTAGACAATATCCCGAAGGTAAAGAAGATAAGCGCGAGAGTGCCCGCTGTCGGTCCGAAACCAACGAGTACCGCAAACAGAGCCGCATACAATAAATCCGGGATGGTACGAAACAGATTCATAATGAATCTGGCCGGGTAAAACAACCATGGCGATGTCGTCACGTTACGCGCTGCAATTAAGGCCATTGGGAAGGCAAACAACGCTCCAACGAACGTACCCAGGATTGACATCTGAAGTGTCTGTGCCATCGGTTTCCAGATATCCGCGAAAAATTGCCAATCCGGCGGGAACATTTCACCTACGAATTTTATAATTTCCGGTGTTCCGGTTATGAGCTTGGTTAAGGTTGCTTCTGTCTGATAAATGCTCCCTACGAGGAAAAGAAGCATAAGGATTACGGTGATGTACAGCTTCGTGCGAGGGGGCCTCTTGAAGGTCGTGGAACTCATCCTTCCTGCACCCCCAGAAGCTCGTCCTTCTTGATAGCGCGGCCATAAATTTCTGAAAACGCTGCATCCGTGGCTTCTGCAACAGGACCATCAAACACGACTTTACCGGCTCTTAACCCGATAATGCGCGTCGCATACTCCCTTGCCAGGTCAATAAAGTGAAGGTTAACAACCGTAGTAATTCCCAGCTCTGTATTAATTCGTTTTAAGTCGTCCATGACTTGTCTAGTTGTAAGCGGGTCTAAAGATGCAACAGGCTCGTCCGCCAAAATGAGTTTGGCTTCCTGCGCAAGCGCTCTTGCGATGGAAACACGCTGCTGTTGACCACCGGATAATTCATCGGCGCGCGAATAAGCTTTTTCCCGAATGTTGACTCTCTCGAGTGCTTTCAAGGAAAGCTCAATGTCTTCTTTGGGGAATAGGCCCAATACAGTTCTCAAAGTCGAATGATAGCCTACACGACCAGATAGCACATTGCGCAGTACAGAAGACCTTTTAACCAGATTAAAGGTTTGGAAAATCATCCCGATATTTCTGCGCATGCGACGCAATTCGACGCCTTTCGCATTTGTAATGGATTTCCCGTCGATCATTATTTGGCCGTCTGTAATCTCATGCAAGCGGTTAATGGAACGAAGCAAGGTCGATTTTCCCGCTCCCGAAAGTCCTACGATGACCACGAATTCTCCGGGATTAATCGTGAGGTTAATATCGTTCAGTCCTACGGTACCGTTAGGATACACCTTAGAAACGTGCTGAAACTGAATCATACAAATCCTACTTTCTCTAATGGTCTAAAAATATCAGATGACTACTTTCAACGTGATTCGGCAAAATCCTTTTTTGCCATTTCATCTTTATTAAATATTTACATAAGATTGTTTGTTAGAACAAAAAAAGATAGCCCAATATGACTACCGGACTATCTTACTTCTTTCTTTATCATACTTTAGCACTCCAGCGCTCTTCAATCCTAAACCATTTCCAGATGCCAACGGAAACCGCCCAGGCCAGAATAAATAAACCAACCAGCATATAGCCAAGCATTCCAAAATCGAGGTCTTGCAGCCAGGTCCAGAAGCCGCCTTCCATTCCGATTTCTTCAGACAGAACCTGCCCCAGCTCCACAACCCCGATAACGAGAGCCGCGATTACGGCTATTGTCGTGACCGTCAAATTGTAGTACAGCTTGCGGACGGGGGTATGAAATGCCCAGCGGTAAGCTTTCGTCATGAACATGCCGTCTGCCGTATCGAACAAGCTCATTCCAGCGGCAAAGAGCACCGGCAGAGAGATCACGCCAATGAATGGAATAGCTTCCTTCGCCGCATTCGCCGAGATGGCCAGCAGCGCAATTTCGCTGGCGGTATCAAAGCCAAGACCGAACAAGAACCCGAGCGGATAGACATGCCAGCTTTTGCCGATAAAAGCGAATAGCGGTTTGATCATTCGTGCAATAAGCCCTCTGGATTGAAGCAGTTCTTCGAACTCGTCATCCTTAAATTGACCAGTCCGGAATTTGCGGAACAAACGATACAGATTAATGAGGATGAGCAAATTCAAGATACCGATAATAACGAGGAAGGTTCCGGATACAGAGGCGCCGATCACGCCGCCAAAACGCTGCATCCATGGCAGTTCCCGCTCTGCCCACTGGACGGAGAAAGCTGTTGCGATGGCCATCAGGAAAACAACGGATGAGTGTCCGAGCGAGAAGTAAAATCCAACGCCAAGCGGATTCCTCTTTTGCTGAACAAGCTTGCGTACTGTGTTGTCGATGGCGGCTATGTGGTCAACGTCGAAAGCGTGACGCATGCCGAGGGTGTATGCCAATAAGCCGATAGCCCAGAAAGTCGGCGAGGTCTTGGCAACGCTATACAAACCAATGATGCCTATAACGTGCAGGAGTATAATAAAACCAACATACCCGATCCAGCTTTTTTTCTGCTGCATGATTGCTTTCCACATTCCTTCTCCCACCATGCCTTTCCATATCGTGCTACGATTTATTAATAATGTAGCACACGTGTGCATGATTGAAAAGGTTTTGCCTGGGTTTTTGTGAAGAATTCTAACATTTTACCTGTTATAATAGAAGCCATGCCAAATACAGATGCGAAAAAGGAGCTGAACAGCCGATGTCTCTGCGCACGCTGAAATTATTTGCGATCTTATTGCCGGTTCTGATCATTGGCGGCTTTGAGTATATACGACATGAATTTCTGCTTAATTATTTAACGATGGAAGCCGGGAATTTCACGATTACCGTTATTACGTTCCTGCTCTCCTATCTTTTTGCTTCTTGGATGTTTCAAAGCATCGAACGGAACAATGAAAAGCTGACGGCAGGCGAATCCCGCAGAGCGGTCTACGAAGAGCGCGAACGGCTGGCCAGGGAGTTGCATGATGATTTGGCGCAGACGCTCTTTTTCCTTAATGTAAAGCTGAAGCAAGGCCATCTGGAGGAAGCGAAAGCAGCGGTATCCGAGATTGACAACTCGCTGCGTCAGGCGATTTTTAATTTGCGGACACCTCCGGAGGAAGGCTCCGGCTTCACCCAGCGCCTGCACAAGTGGCTGCAAGATTGGCAATTGGTGACGGAAATTGAGCTGAGGACGCGGATCACTATTGCTGAGGGAAGCTTCAATTCCACAGAAGAAGTGCAGCTGTTCGGTATCATTCAGGAGGCTTTTACCAATATTCGCAAGCATTCCAAGGCAACGCGCGCATCCATTATTCTTGATGCAAGTCCTGAGGAGTGGCGCTTGCACATTACGGATAACGGCTGCGGCTTACAGGAGCGCGCCGTCTTGAATAAGAAATACGGCATTGAGCTGATGCATAAACGGGCTTCCGAGCTCGCAGCAACGATTGAAATTCGTTCTTCAGGAACCGATGAGCAAGCTACCGGTACAGAGCTTCATGTTCATTCATTAAGGAGGAATTCCTAAATGTCAGGCAAACAGCCATATCGCGTTCTCATCGCGGACGATCATCCCTTGGCGAGGAAAGCCATACGCAGCATGCTGGAATCCGATTCCGATTTCTACGTAGTCGGCGAAGCATGCAATGGCGAAGAAGCGCTGCTTCTATGCAGAGAAGTCGAACCTGACGTCGTGCTGATGGATATTCATATGGCGCCCGTCAACGGTCTCGAAGCAACCCGCCGGATTAAGCAATTGAACGGATCTATCCGGATCGTCATGCTCACGGTTTCCGATGATGTAGCAGACCTCTTCACAGCGTTGCAATTCGGTGCACAAGGCTATCTGCTCAAAAACATGGACCCCGACGAATGGCTTACTTATCTTCATGCGCTGCTGGATGATAATTCGGAGGTGGCCAGACAGATGGCAGACAAGCTCTTTCAGCGGTTTCGCGCCCCGATCCGGTCACCGATAGACGGTCCTAACCCCAACATGCTCACCTCGCGCGAACAGGAGATTACCTCCTATGTTGCCGACGGCTTCAATAACCGGCAGATTGCAGAGAAGCTGCTTATTTCCGAGCATACGGTAAAGAATCATATGAAGAACATTCTGGAAAAGCTCCAGCTGGAGAATCGCGTGCAGCTTACCGCCTTCGCCGTTAAATTCGGGTTGACACGAAAAAGACAATATTAGCTTAACCCCACAACCCTAAATATCAAAAAATAGCCCAGTTGAGTCATACTCTTTTGCTTGGGATTCGGGTAAGATGGAGAACATGATAAGAGCTGATTCGAAAGGGGAAAGAAATAAAGTGTTAAAGAAATTGATGTTTAATGTAGGAATTTTACTCGCCGGCTCCATGCTGCTAGCCGGGATTGCAAGCGCCCATGTAACGGTATCGCCTAAAGAGTCGACCCAAGGAAGCTATGAGAAATTTACGGTTCGCGTACCCACCGAGAAAGATGTTCCAACCGTTAAGGTTGAAGTAAAATTCCCGCTTGATTCGGTAGCCATCTCCCGTTTTGAACCGAAACCAGGCTGGACATACGAGCTGGCCAAAGATACATCCGGCAAAATTACCGGAGTCACTTGGACAGCAACCGGCGACGGATTATCCAAAACGGAATTCGGCGAATTCAATATGCAAGGTAAAGTAGCCGATACCGCTACGCAGATCGTATGGAAAGCTTATCAAACCTACAAAGACGGCAGCGTTGTTGAATGGGTTGGCGCAGAAGGCGCTGATAAGCCCGCTTCTGTAACAACTGTAAAACCGAAAGCTGCCGGCGCTGCTGCAGACAGCCATGGCCATACCGCTGCAGGCGGGGCGAGTGCAAGTACGGCCGGTACAGGAACTGCATCCGGGAACACATCCTTGTACTTATCCATTGCGGCTGTTATACTGGGCGCGCTGTCCTTAATCATTTCGCTTGTAAAAAAACGGAGATAGCAATCGGAAAGCCCTGACCTATAACCTGGATCAGGGCTTTCTCTATGCACCGGAGACGCGCCGGGGCTTTTTTTTAACTAATGACAATATCCCATTCATGGATTTCGCAATGTCTTGCGCCTAATTTAACGAATGGGTCCGCTTCTGCAAGCTGCTTCGCTTCTTCCATTGTCTCCGCCTTGTAGATAACGAGACCGCCCCAGCCGTCCACGAATCGCCCATTTGCGAAAATTTTCCCATCGCTTCTTCGCTCTTCAAGATAGGTGAGGTGAGCAGGTCTGTGCTCTTTGCTAAGCTCCTCATCCTTCATCGGCAGCAATACGGCAAAATATTTCACAGGCTACGCCTTCTTTCTATCATAGATTCGGAAATAATATTCGTACGGATTTTTCTCGTTGCGTTCGCCCTGCTCGCTGGAGACAAGCGTCCACTCCGACATGTCCATTTCCCCAAAATAGGTATCCGCTTCAAATTCATGCTCAATGTAGGTAATGTACATCCGATCAACCACATCCGTCATCAAGCGAAAAATTTCTGCGCCGCCGATCACGAACAGTTCTTCGTCACGGAACGCTTCAACTGCTTCCTCCACCGAATGAACAACTTCACAGCCCTCAGCCTGAAACTGACGATTCTGCGTCAGAATTACATTCCGTCTGCCTGGCAGCGGCTTACCGATGGAATCATACGTCTTCCGACCCATCAGGATGGGATGTCCCATCGTCACCGATTTGAAAAACTTCAAATCAGCAGGAAGGTACCACGGAAGCTTATTGTTTACGCCAATAGCTCGATTCCGATCCATGGCAAAAATAAATGAAATGCTCATCGAAATCCTCCTTTCCTTACATCTGCCAGGCTAACTAAATCGCGATCGGAGCTTTAATCCCCGGATGGGATTGATAACCTGCAAATTCAAAGTCCTCAAATTTGTAATCGAAGATCGACTCCGGCTTTCTATGGATCTTAAGTTCAGGGCTTGGGTACGGCTCGCGAGTCAGTTGGAGATTCACTTGCTCCAAATGGTTCAAATAGATGTGAACATCTCCGCCCGTCCATATCAGATCCCCGACTTCAAGATCACACTGCTGAGCGATCATATGGGTCAAAAGCGCGTAAGAAGCAATATTAAAGGGCAGACCGAGGAAAGTGTCCACGGATCGCATTTGGAACATGCAGGACAAACGACCGTCCGCCACATAAAATTGAAAAGCGTAATGGCATGGCGGCAATGCCATCGTTTCAATCTCTGCAACGTTCCAAGCGCTGACCAGATGCCTGCGCGAATCGGGATTCGTCCGGATCTGATGAATCAGCCCGGAAATCTGATCAATGACTTGTCCATTGGGCGCCTGCCACGTTCTCCATTGCGCGCCGTATACGCGGCCCAGATTCCCTTCTTCATCCGCCCATTCGTCCCAAATGGTCACGCCATTTTCACGCAAATAGGTTACATTCGTAACCCCGCTCAAAAACCAAAGCAGTTCATGAACGATCGATCTCATATGCAATTTTTTCGTTGTCAACAATGGAAAACCTTTGGTTAAATCGAAGCGCAGCTGTCTGCCGAATACGGATATCGTGCCGGTTCCCGTGCGGTCTTCTTTTTTAACACCATGGTCCAGAATGTCTTGTAGTAATTCCAAGTACGCTTTCATCAGTCACCTCATCAATTATGAATCTTTCTGCATCCGCCGCGATTTTTTTGCATCTCAAACCATTATAACAGAGAGACCACCAATTCGGAATTACCGTTTACGCGCCTCCGGCAATGGAAAAAAACCGTCCGGAAGATCACGGACGGTTCATCGTTTGTAAATAATAGAAAATATCTGATTAATAAACCTTTTTCCACTCGGCAATATTGGAAGCATCGAATTTGAACGGGTCGCCAAGCATAATTTGAGTGCCGTCTCCATCCTTCACAATAGCTTTATCGCCTAATCTTCCGGCTTTAAATTTGTCGCCCTCTTTACCTGTAATCGTGCCTTTTACCAACGCATCGGCTGTATAACCTGCAAGGTAACCAACATCAATCGGATTCCAGAGATACATCCACTTGCTGACGCCACTCTCGATATATTGGGCCATTTCACTTGGAAGACCAAGACCTGTCAGCTGCACTTTATCTTTTAGGCCTTTGTCCGTGAGCACTTTACCTGCTGCAGCAATACCGACAGTCGTAGGAGAGATGATGCCTTTCAGGTTCGGAAAAGATTTAAGGAGCGCTTCGGTTTCGGATACGCTTTTATCGCGAAGGTCGTCTCCATAGGCCACTTTAACCAGTCTAATGTCTTTGTATTTCGGATCTTTGAGTTCTTCCTTCATCCATTCGATCCACGTATTTTGGTTCGTAGCCTGGGAAGTGGCGCTAAGCACGGCAATTTCGCCTTTTCCGCCGATCATTTCGGAGATCGCTTGCACTTGCACACGCCCGATTCGCTCAGGGTCTGCTTGATTAATATGAACCAAACGGCTCTTGAAGTTTACAGCGGAGTCAAGAGAAAGCACCTTAATTCCGGCATTCATCGCCTTTTTTAATGCGGGTTGAAGCGCATCCGGATCATTGCCTGCGATCGAGATGGAATCGACTTTTTGGGAAATCAGCTCTTCAATCATTTTAATCTGCGCTTCGGCAGTCGGTTGGTCCGGCGCTTTGAGGATTGCCTCGCCCCCCAGCTCGGTGATCGCATTTTTGAAACCCTCCATCTGTTTTTCGCCGTATGGGTTCCCCGTATTTTTGAAAATGATAGCATACTTTTTCTTGCCGCCCGAAGCATTGTCGGCAGGTTTCGCCGCCTCCGTCTGTTTCGGAGCACTGCTCTCTTTCGCATTGTTCGTTGTCGTCGTTTGACCGCATGCGGACAAAAGCGACAATGTAAGTACGGCAGTCAAGCATGTAGCAAATACTTTTTTCATAAATGAAATCCTCCCTTTTTTTGTTTTCTCATTTATACATAATCAGCGGCATTCGTCGAAAGAGAGATATTTGCGCAATTAACATATATACTATCCCCGGGTAAACTATATATTATAGCGGGTGAAAACCAAAGCATAACAGTAGACAGGCCGCTGATATGATTTTCAGTTGTTCACCCTTGAGCACGTATTCTACTTTCGTCTTGCCTGCCGTTGTATAACCCGATTAAACCTTGCGAAGCTTCTTGATCTTCAATTTCGGAATAACGACCGCAAAGATAAGCAGCAAACCGATGATGATAAGCAAAACTTGCGCAGGAACATTGACCAAACCCAATCCGTAGCTGAGCATACCAACCAGGAAGACAGCGATAATCGCGCCGATCATTCTCCCTTTGCCTCCTGCCGTGCTAATTCCGCCAAGCACAACCATAGCAATCACATCAAGCTCATAGCCTGTTGCGACGTTCGGTCTCGTACTTCCCATTCGGGAAGTCAGGAAGATCGCGGTTACTGCAGCCATCAATCCTGTCAACGCGAAAACGATGATTTTGATTTTATCGACTTGAATGCCTGAGAATCTGCTTGCCGTCATATTATTGCCCATCGCGTAGATACGTCGGCCGAATGTTGTCTTATGAAGCAGCAACCCGAAGACGACCGCGAAAACGATGAAAACAATCAGGATGAAAGGAATGCCGCCGACATATTCCCACCCGAAAAAGCTGAACCAGTCCGGGAATTGCCCCTTCGCTTGATCTTCCAAGAGCATGTAAGCAATTCCACGATAAATAATCATCGTAGCCAGTGTAATAATAACCGACGAGAGCTCCTTAAACTTGACGATGAGAAATCCGTTAATGAGCCCGCATACGGTTCCAACCAGTAAGCTGATGAGAATGGCAAGCCCCATTGGAACGCCATGACTATACAGATCCGCCATAATCACGGATGAAAGCGCCACTGTAGAGGCAACGGAGATATCAATTTCGCCAAGAATCATAACCAACACCATCGGCAGCACGATAAATGCTTTATCGAGAAATCCCATCGTCGCGTCACGCAGGTTATCTACATTCATGTAGTAAGGGGATAAATTTGCATTCAGAATATTAACCAGAATGAATATCAGGATTAGAAGCCATTCCCACTGAAGGAAGAAGGTCTTGTAATTAAAATCTTTCTTAGCTTGAATCGTTCTCAGTTCCATTCGTTAAATCTTCCTCCTCATGAGGTGATTGCGGTCCACGCCTCTCTTCACCAATGCATTTACGAGTACAGCGATAAGGATGATCGTGCCCTGAATCGCCATTTGCCAGAATGGAGAGACGTTGATCAATGGCAGTGCATTGTTCAAGATACCAAGCAGGATCGATCCCAGAATGATACCGGATATTTTCCCCGATCCGCCGGCAATGCTGACGCCTCCCAGTACGCACGCAGCAATGACGCTTAACTCGTAACCGGAAGCCGTATCCCCTTGAGCCGACGCGAACTTGGATACCCAAAGCACGCCTGCGAGTCCCGCCAGTCCGCCCATAATCGAGTAGACCATCCATAATATTTTATCGTTATTGATTCCGCTGATTTTAGCGGATTCAGGGTTGCTTCCCACCGCATAAATCTGCCGGCCCGTTCGCGTATGATTGATGAAATAGTAAAACACGATGTAGATCAGAATCGCAATAAAGATCAGTGTATTGATGCCTAAAACAGAACCCGTTGCAATGGCTTTAAAGCTATCGGGCATTTGATGGGCGCTTACCCATTTCCCGCCGCTTACCGTAAAGGTGAGACCCCGTATGACATTCATCATCCCTAAAGTTGCAATGATCGGCAGCACGCCGGTTTTCGAAATCAAAAACCCGATGATGACGCCGCTCACGATGCCCACTAACGTACCGAGCAGGATAACCAGCATCGGATGCATTCCCGGATAAGCGCTGACCGTCATGGCCGATATCATCCCGGAAAGCGCGAGGGTAGCGCCGATCGAAAGGTCGATTCCCCTCGTGATGATAACAAGCATCATGCCAACGCTCAGTATGCTTAGAATTGCTGTGTTCGTAATTAAATCATTAATGTTCTCCAATGTTAGAAAACTGGCATTGTTCAACTGCACAATGATCGATAGAATGATGATGAAGGACAGTAAGCCGAGCTCACGAAACTTTGCGATCTGCGCACCGAGGGTCCTTTGTTCACCTGTTTGGCTGAACGTTCTTTTCTCTATGGCTTGTTGACTCATGTCTGGATTCCTCCTCCCCCTTGATTAACCGATGCCGACATGGGTTTGTAAAGGCTGGCTGCTCATAGAAGCTTCCAGAATCGCTTCCTGCGTCACATGCTCTTTATCCAACCGCCCCGTTATTCTTCCTTCCCGCATGACGATGATCCGATCGCTCATACCGATCACCTCGGGCATATCCGACGAAATAAGAATAATGCCGTAGCCTTGAGCAGCCAAATCATTGATAATCTCGTAAATCGCATATTTGGCTCCGACGTCAACCCCCTTCGTCGGCTCATCCAGAATCAAAATATCCAGATTTGCTGTAAGCAGCTTGGCAAAAACGACCTTTTGCTGATTGCCCCCCGACAGCGAGCTGACAAGGTCGAAAATGCTCTGCGCTTTTACGCTTACCTTCTCCGCTAACGACTTCGAGACTTGCGACTCTTGCGACTCGTTGAGCCAACCTCTTCTGGCATAATGGCCAATGTTCGAGAGCGTAATGTTCCGCCCGATATCCCACTCCAGCACAAGCCCTTGTTTCTGTCTGTCCTCCGGCAAATAACCGATTCCCAATTTGATCGCATCTTGCGGATTTCGAATGTTCGTTTTTGTTCCTTTTACATAAATACCGCCCTGATCGGCTTGCTCGATCCCGAAGAGCGTCTGGCTCACTTCCGTACGACCGGCCCCAACCAATCCGGTAAGTCCAAGAACCTCTCCTCTGCGCAATTGAAACGAAATGTCCGCAAAATAGCCTGTTCTTCCCAGTCCTTCCACGCGGAGCAATTCTTCGCCGATTATAGCCTCTTTTTTGGGATAGAGCTGCGCAATTTCACGCCCCACCATCGCTACGATCAAGTCTTCATTGGATATTTCATTCACGCCCCAGGAACCGATATACCGGGAATCTCGAAACACCGTAACCTTGCTGGCCAAGCGATACATATCTTCAAACCGGTGCGAAATGAAAATGATCGCAACACCGCTGTCCCTCAGCTGCTCGGTAATTCGGTACAGCTCTTCGCTCTCACGTTTGGTCAGAGCTGCGGTTGGCTCATCCATGATAATTATTTTCGCATTGGTTGAGAGCGCTTTCGCAATTTCTACAATTTGCTGCTGCGCCACA
This sequence comes from Paenibacillus sedimenti, assembly GCF_014534655.1. Classification (GTDB taxonomy): domain Bacteria; phylum Bacillota; class Bacilli; order Paenibacillales; family NBRC-103111; genus Paenibacillus_E; species Paenibacillus_E sedimenti. The sequence continues at coordinate 679,697 of NZ_JACVVD010000002.1, read as the reverse complement.
CTAAGCGTCCCCATTTGCGTTTTAGGTTCAAAATTCGCTCCCAATGTATCGAGCAGCTTTTTAGCTTCCGCATGCATCTCGTTCCATAAGATTCTTTTTGTTCCTTTATGTACTTTTTCGTGCCCCATGAAAATATTCTCGGTTACACTTAGATCCGGATAGCAGGTCACATGCTGGTAAATGGCTGCTATTCCATATCTTTTGGCATCATTGGGATTATGAAAAACAACTTTGTTACCGTTTACAAAAATGTCCCCTTGATCCGGCTGGTGAACGCCTGTGATCACTTTAATAAAAGTGGACTTCCCTGCGCCATTCTCGCCCATCAAAGCATGAATTTCCCCTGCTTGGAGCTGGAAATGCACGTGATCAAGAGCTTTGACTCCCGGGAATGTTTTTGTAATCGCTCTCAATTCAAGAACATATTCACTCATTGTTATCCCCTACCCGTTTGAATATTCTTATCTGTGAGTAGAATATACCACACCGAACCAAATAAGTCTATGATTTTATTTTCTTTTATTTATTTTTATGTTCGTTTATGATCATTATCCGTATACATAAAAAAGCCTCATAGACAATAGATCTATGAGGCTTCGGAGTCTCTCGCCTATTTGCCCCCCGAGGCGTAGTACAGAATCTGCTCCTGCGTCGCCTCTTCTCTCTGAAACATTTTCCGGATCTCGCCGTTATACATGACGGCAATCCGGTCGGACATCCCCATAATTTCCGATAAATCGGATGAAATCATAATGATGGAAGCGCCGGACAAGACCAGCTCATTCATCATGTTGTAAATGTCGATTTTCGAGCTGATATCGATACCCGCTGTCGGTTCGTCAATGATCAGCACTTTTGCGCCTGCAAACAGCCATTTTGCAAAAATCACTTTCTTTTGTTTGCCCCCGCTCAAATTACTGACATTCTCCGATTCACTGGATTCGATTTCCAAGCGTTCGATCAGATCTTGGGTCAACCCTCTCTCCTTCTCCGCACTTAGAAAGCCAAAACTGGAGACTCGTTCCAGATTCGTAAGCGTAATATTTTCCCCGATTGACGAGTCGGTCAGAAGACCTTCTTCTGAATTAACGCCCGTCATATAACATAGTCCGTTCTTCTTCGCCATATGGGGGGTTATCGATGTATAGGTCTTGCCCTTCAGAACAATTTTCCCTTCGTAGGGTTCATTAATGCCGAACAGCACTTTCGCAAGCGTCCGTCTCCCGGAGCCGCTCAGCCCGGTCAAACCGATAATCTCTCCTCGTTTAACATCGAGATTAATGTTGCGAATACGCCCGTAATACGACACATCTTCCAAGCGCAGCACTTCTGTTCCTAACTTCACCTTCAACTTCGGGAACCGGTCCTCCAGTTCTTTACCGGCCATCACTTTGACAATATCATTAAGCTCCATTTCATCGACGTTGCACGTCTGAACGGACTCTCCATCCCGGATGACCGTCACCTGATCGGCGATTTGAATAATTTCTTCAATCCGATGGGATATGTAAATAATCGCAACGCCCCGCTTTTTCAAATCGCGGATCACTTTGAACAAGGTCTGGATTTCCTGCTCCGTCAAGGCCGCCGTCGGTTCATCCATGATAATGATTTTGGCGTTTTGCGATAAAGCTTTAATGATCTCAACAAACTTCTGCTGACCGGAGCTGAGCGATTTGACCGGCGTGCGGACATTAATGTTCAATCCGAAGTCACTCAAATATTTGCGGGTTTCACTGTATGCCCTATCCCAATCAATAAGCCGATTCCACTTCTTGATCGGTTCTCTTCGAATGAATACGTTTTCAGCGATGTCCAGATCTTGAAACAATCGGATCTCTTGATAGATCATTGCAATTCCCAGCTCCTGCGATTGCTTAGGATTCGAAATGAACACCTGCTCGCCGCCTATCAAAATCTCGCCTTCATCAGGCTTATACAAGCCTGCTAGCACCTTCATCAGTGTTGATTTTCCAGCTCCGTTCTCCCCGATCAATGCATGTACTTGACCTGCATCCGCGCAGAAATCGATGGCGTTCAGTACGACATTGTCATTGAACTGCTTGGTTATTCCTTTCATCTGTAAGAAGTTTTCCACCCTGCTTGCCCCTTTTCTTCTCTTTAGAATAAACGGTTAGAAAAACAGTGTCTTACTTAAACTCAAAGGTTGTATACAGCTTAACCGCCTGTTCGAAGTAGTATTTTTTGTAAGCACCGGGAATTTGGGTGTTCGTGATTACTTTTTTAGCCATCGTTAGGTCGCCAAGCCTTGCAAAGCCTTTTAAATTAAACTTCGAATAATCCGCTGCGATGATGATCTCGCTTGATATTTTCCCTACTTCCTGCAGGATCATAGCTTCATCATAATGACTTACCGTATAACCGGAATCAAACTGCGCGCCCTTTACGCCGATAAACGCTTTGTTCACATAGATGCCTCTTAACATTTGCAAAGCGAAGCCGCCAACCAGCATGGTGGATGAAGGAACCAAATCTCCACCGATCACAATCGTTTTCAGCCCTGAGGCGTCTTTAAGTTCAAGGCCGATCGCCAGATCGTTCGTTAGCACGGTCACCTTTTTATCTTTAATATTCCTGGCAATCTCCAGACATGTCGAACCTGCACCCAAAAAAATCGCTTCCCCGTCCTCAACCATTTGGGCCGCAATTTTGCCGATCATCCGTTTCTCTTCCGCATATTTCTGATCCGTATCAGCGGTTGTTGTTGGAAGCGAATTCAATTTATCATTCAACACGGCGCCGCCGTATGTTTTAACAAGAAAGCCCGTCTGCTCTAACTTATCAAGGTCTCTTCGAATCGTAACTTCCGTTACGGAGAATTTTTCACTAAGTTCGAACACATCAACACGTTTCTGTTGTAAGAGCAGCTCTTTAATTTTATTCAACCGTTCAATGGCAAACATGATAAAAACCCCTTATAGGATGGAAAGTACAAATATTGTCGATTGGGTTTATTATAGCATGTTTCTTTCGTTTATGTTTGTTCTCTTTTTAAATGCACACTCAATGTCCCCCAAAACAAAAAAGCTAACAATGCGCCATGGTGACGCAGCGTTAGCCGTTAGCTTTACATATAGTGATCGAGTTAGTTCTCTGAACGTTATTTCACGTAACTGTACGCCTCTTTAATGATCTTCACATTTTCACCGTTTTCCCAGGGCAAAAGCAAATCCGCCATGTAGGCTTGCCATTTGACATTGGCCGGATGATCGGCAAGCCGCTTCATAGCCTTTTCGAAATTATCCACCATCATATAAGCAAAAAGAGTACCTTCATGATAGTAAATGTGGTATCGATGAATGCCAGCTTGTCCGAAAGCTTGCTCAAGCTCAGGATACACATGTTCATGACGTTTCATATACGCTTCTTCGTCCAAAGGATCAATTCGCAATACAAATGAAATATGTTCCAAATTTGTTCATCTCCATTTCGTATTCTGGTTCGGTATGGCTATAAAGTCACATGTTTACAATATAACAATTCACCAACCTTTTTGAACAAAGAAGCGTTATGGCCGATCGACATCGCACAGTGATGTGTAGGCGCCTCTTGGAACCATTGCTCCATATAAGCGTCGGGATCCTTACGGAAGCGCACGGGTGTCTGCGTATTTCCTATTTGCATAATGGGTCCGTTCGTAGATTCCCCTTCGCTGATGATCAGCTTGAGTCGGCCATCGCCGGTTTGGGTTACATTCAGTGTTGTAATCGGGCCTGATTTCACCTTCGCCTCAACGGAAATGCCCGTGCCTTGCTTGCCGTGATACAGTCCCATGCCTCGCAGAATCGGCTTCCCATCGGAAATCGCGATATGGAAAGGACCATCGTGACCTAGAAGGATCGTTTGATCTTCATAGTCGACGACCACTATTTCCGAGTAACTTCCGCCTGTTCCCAAAATATCGCAAATTTTCATGGCCACAGCGGTTTTTAGATCGCCTTCACCCGCACACGGAATGCCGCGAGCCGTTAAAAGCGAATGTCCTAAAATAAACCCGCTCTGCAGCTTTTCGTATGCTCCGCCCGGCGCTCCATGATAATAATAGCTGAGAGCATCCAAATCATAAGCCTTCACCAGCTTTTCCTGTGCTACAGCTACTTGGCAAGCCCACCGCATTTGCTCCTCTGTCGGTCTTTTGGCTATAGGGTCTGAAGGCGAATCTCCGCTGATTTCAAAAATATGCTGTGTTTCCTCAAGCTTCCCGCGAATTTCCAACTCGGTAACCGTGGCTAGCATGCGATCCAAGTCACACATCTCCAGCACCTCAACATGAACGCCCGTTTGCGCTTGAATCATCGTGAAATCACTATACATGTCAAGCATACCGCTGTACGTGTTGCCTAGAAATCCGAATCGGGAATGACGAAGCGTCCGGATGACAGAAGCAGCTCGAATCCATTCCTGGATGTGTTTCCAGGCAAGAATCGATTCAGGCCGCTTAGCTGTATTTTCGTTCGTTAACGAAATCGCAGGCGTATAATCCAATCCCAGAAGTCCATTGATAACGCGAAAAGGGATACCGGCTCGATTGAACGCATTCGAGATTTCCGGTACCGGACAAGCGCCGCAGTGAGCTAACCACTCACCGGTCGTCGTCCGCTCATAGTCGATTCGGGTCGTTGGCTGCAGGTTCAAAATAATAACCGGCTTCGTACACAGTTGATGAACGGGCAGCACCGTAGAGCTCGTCGCATACGTAGCGGCGTGACAAAATATGAGATCTACATGATTCTCGTTAAACCATTCCCCGGCACGTCGTCCCTTGCTCTCATTGTCGACCAAACCGAAATTGAATACATCCCCGAACGCCGACATTTGCCGCTCCAAAAACGCACCATATTCAGTCAATCTTTCCCGCAGGCCGGGAAATTGATTCCAATACGCTTCCAATCCAATCGAATAAAGGCCAATGCGGGCACGCTTTGCAGGTTTAATCGGTGATAATAACATGAGTCAAAACCTTCTTTCTATGAGGATCATGAATCCGGATAGCACCGATTGTACACGTTTACAAATCGGAAAACATCACATAATATTGAGATAAAATACGACTATCTTGCTGTTCATCAATTGAGGTGATTTCTATGCGTAAATACCCGCTGCTGGTTGAGTGGGATCTCGACCCGAAATCCGTAAATATCGAAGTTACGCCAAGTCTGTTAGCGCAGTCGATGTTTTTTTACGTCCAGGCGGTTGGACATTTTTACGCGAACGGCAATTACTATACAGACCGCGAGCAATATCATTCCTTTTTATTGTTACTGACCAAAACGGGATCCGGACAGCTGCACTATCGCGGCAAGGGCTACAAACTTTCACCAAATAGCATTTTCTTGATCGATTGCAAGGAACGGCACGTTTACCAAACCGGTACACCGGGGCAATGGGAGACGGTATGGCTTCATTTTAACGGCGGGACCAGTCAAAGCTATTTTGAACTCATTTCCAAAAACGCCGGCGGTCCGATTCATGAACTTAACGAAGACTCGCCGCTGCCTTCGCTGTTCGATCAACTGCTCCAAGCACATGGTCGCCGTAGTATTCATACCGACATCCTGAGCTCCAAGTGGATTTTGGAAATACTGACCGAACTGCTGCTCCAAAGTATTCATAGACATTCGGAAGAGCATACAGCGCTGTTTCCTCCGTATATTCTCGAAATCATGAATGAAATGGAACGAAATTGCAGCAAAAAAATTACCTTGGATGATTTGGCCGAATACCATAACTTCAATAAGTACCATTTGGCTCGGGAATTCAAAAAATACACCGGGTATTCGCCGAACGAATATTTGACTAACGTTCGATTGTCGCTAGCTAAAGACATGCTGAAATATTCGCGATTAAGCATTGGACAGATTGCCGAACATGCCGGCTATAATCAAACCAGCTTTTTCATTAAAACATTTAAACAAAGAGAGGGGATGACGCCGTTAGATTTTCGGAAAAGCTGGCGGCAGCCCTGACATCCATATAAATCTGACTTGAAAAGGCCCATGAATCGAAGTGATAACCATTTCGACTCATGGACCTTTTTTTGCTTCATACCTCCTTACGGACGCATGGCAGCTTTATGGTGAAAGCAGCTCCTTCATTCTGCATGTTCGCTATAGTGATACTTCCTCCATGATTTTGAACGATGTTGTAGCTCACCACAAGCCCCAGGCCTGTGCCATTCGGTTTGGTCGTGTAAAAGGGCTGCCCGATCCTGTTCATCAGCTCAATGGGAATGCCCGGTCCCTGATCTATGATGGTAATCTGGATTTCATCCCCTTCAAGATCTGCAACAATCTTTATTTGTCCGCCAGCAGGCATGGCTTCAATGGCATTTTTGAGCAAATTAATGAAAACTTGTTTCAGTTGATTGGCATCACACATAACGGGTAACGGTGCCACCTTGTAGTCGCGTATGATTTGCACGTTACTCATGATTCCCTGAGTCTCAAGGAGAGGGCATACTTGGTTCAAAAGCTCGCATACATCCTCTGCCATAGAAGACTTGAGACTCGGTTTCGCTAAGAGCAAGAGCTCACTAGTAATCGAATCGATGCGTTCCACTTCTGATTTGATGATGTCAAAGTAATGATGCGCCTCAGGATACCTGGTTTGCATCAGTTGTACGAACCCATTAATGGCGGTCAATGGATTACGGATTTCATGGGCGATGCCGGCAGCCAGTTGTCCTACAGCATTCAATTTATCGGATACGCGCATCAGCTCTTCCGTCTTGACGCGTTCGGTCACGTCGCGAATCAGTACATGGATGGCCGGCTCCTGTTCATAGACAGCAGGAATGCGTGTCACTTCCACATCGATGATTTTGCCGTCCAAACGTTTAAATTTCTGCAGCTCACTGCGGTGGATTTCTCCTTGAAGCACCTGACTGATTTTCAATTGGATATGTTCATATTCATCAGCTTGATGAAACTCAAACACAGACCGGCCGATCACTTGCTCATCCCGTTCTGCGCCAAGAAGCAGTAAGCCTGCCGGATTGCTGTATACCCATACGCCTTGCTTCAAGATCATAAAAGCATCCGGCCAGTTGGCAAGCAGCTGCTTATACGATTCCTCCTGCTCTTTAGCCTGAAGCCACAGTGCCTTCTGCAGCGTGATATCACGAAAGATGGCTGCCAGCATGATGACATTCTCTTGCGCGCTGCGAATAGGCGAAAGCGACATACTCGTCTCCAGGAGCGTTCCGTCCTTACACATTTTCACCATTTCCATATTGTGAATGATTTCACCACTAACTACTTTTCGAATAATCTCTTGCACATTCTGCAATCTGTCAGGTGGGGTAATGGGTAATTGGACACCCAATACATCGTGCTCTTGCCAGCCAAACATGTGCGTGAAAGCTTCATTGATTTTCATTACATGACCTTCTAAATCATAGATCACAATGGCATCCGAGGAGTTATGAATTAGAGATTCATATTTCTCTTTAGTTGCCCTCAGTTCTTCCTCTTGTCGCTTTAATTGCGTAATATCCTGAATAAATCCTACATAATATGGCTGTTCCGGGGATCCATCACTGCTTGTTTTTTTTAATCCCTGAACAAGTCCCCATATGACGTGACCTTCTTTGTGCAAATACCGTTTTTCCAATTTAAAGGTACTGGAAGAATGCTCGATAGCGGAAACACGGTTCTGACTTAACTCCCTATCATCCGGATGCGTAAAATCGTGTACGTTCATCTGCAACAGTTCCGCTTCTGTATACCCAATAAATTCGCAAAAAATTGGATTTACTCTCTTGATCAGACCATCCTTCCCAATCATCACAACTCCGATTGGCACATATTCAATTAGGGGTAACAGCGGATCATTAACAGGGTTTCCTATAGTCGTCATCTTGGTTCATTCCACCCTACCCTACTAGGATATTCTAAAAAAAACCTTAATGGAAGCGTTTACCAGTCGCAATGTTAATTGAAACGTTCAAATACATAGTCAGTATATAATGCGAGCGTTAACTTGGCTATAACATCCGAAATCATGCAAAACTTAAAGAAAGTTAAATGGAAAAAACAAGAAAATTGATTTAAGATATCCAAAACAATTTGCATGCTTCTGTGGTAAGATGGTATATAATCGGCAGTGAACATTATAGGCTTATAGGAGTGGGGATTGGCGCCATGAAAATAACCATCAACGACATAGCCAAGGCAGCAAATGTTGCGAAGTCAACCGTATCTAAGGTGCTGAATGACGCTCCGAGCATATCGGAGGAAACGAAGCGCAGAGTACGTCAGGTTATGAGTGAAATGAACTATACCCCCAGCAGTATTGCTACGCAGCTTGCGCGTAAGAGCAGCTTTAATGTCGGCTTGCTTGTAGACATGTCTAGACGTGACGATTTTCTCAATTACTTTTTTTATAACATTATCGGTGGCGTAGAAAGTGTTATAGGTCCGCTAGGCTACGAGTTGACGATTTGCAATTATCATTCGCATGATAACCTTCAATTGATGAATCGGTTTGTTTTCAATAAACGGGTAGATGGCTTCATTTTGGACAACTCCTTACTAACGAAACAGATGGCGGTAACATTTAATGAAGCCGGTTTCCCTTTTATCTCCATCGGCGAATTGCCTGGCTTCACCGATATGAGCTGGGTCGATATCGACAATCAGAGAGGCGGTGAGCTGATTACCGAGCATCTGATCTTCCAAGGCTATGGTCGCTGCGCTTTCGTTGGCGGAGAGGCCAATGAGCCTATTTTCAGCAAACGACTAACAGGCTTTACAGAGGCTCTTGCGAAATATGGCAAGCCTTTCGTGAATGAATATATTAAACCGGGCTATGCGAACGAAGTGAACGGCTATAAATTGATGAGAGAATTGCTTTCCCTCGAAACGCCTCCTAATGCGGTTGTTTGTATTAACAACTACACGGCATTCGGCGCTTTGAAGGCGATTCACGAACATAAATTGAAGGTGCCGGACGAAATCGGCATCGTTACCTTTGATCAGTTCCCGCTTGCTGCTTACACCTCACCACCTCTCACCTCGCTTAATATTGACACGTTCGAGCTCGGTGTGACCGCTGCAACGATGCTGATGCAGCGCATCCACGGCATGGAACGCTCATGGGAGACAAAGCGGATGCAGCCGCAATTGATAATACGTGAGTCGACGCGCAGGAAGTCATAGTAATGAATAATGGATAGAGTGGTCAGAATGATTCTGCCTCTCTATCCATTTTTTTAAGGCCATAATATTAGGCGTATTCCGTAACTAACGGGCTTACGTTTACTGCACACACCTTAAAACCAGGCATTCTACAGGTCGGATCAAGCGCGTCATGCGTAATTTTATTGACGTTTTGAGTATCGCCCCAATGCATCGGCACGAATACCGTATCCTCACGGATATCACTGCTGAACCGGCTGCGTACGTAGATGACGCCTCGTTTGGATTCCAGCTTCACAAGGGTGGCATCTTCAATGCGATACTTTTTAGCTGTTCGCGGATGAATTTCCATGAACGACTCCACATCACGCGCAGCCAAAGAATGGCTTCTTCTTGTCTGCACGCCGGTCAGATAGTGCGTAAGCACACGACCGGTAGTCAGGTACAATGGATACTCATCGCTGACCAGTTCCTTCGGCAGATGGTTCTCCACAGGAGTCAACAGCGCTTTGCCTTCCGGGAGCGGAAATGAAGATTCAAACAAGCGCTTGGCGCCGGGATGCTCCGGCTCCGGACAAGGCCAGTATACGCCCTCTTCCTTCCGCAAACGGTCATAGGTGATGCCATAGTAGTCCGCTACACCACCACGGCTAGCCAACCGGAGTTCGTTAAAGATGTCTTCTACGCTTGCGAAGTTGAAGAATGAACCTCTGCCTAATCTGTCGGCCAAATCGCAAAGGATCTGCCAATCATGCTTTGATTCGCCCGGCGCAGGACGGCCGGCTTCCCTCAGCAGCACACGTCCTTCGAGGTTCGTCAGCGTCCCCGCATTCTCGAGATATGCGGACACAGGCAAAATCAGGTCTGCGAGCTGCGCAGTCTCCGACATGAGGAAGTCGGCGACTACGAGAAAATCGAGCTTCTTCAGGCCTTCTTCCACGAAGTTGGCATTCGGGTTGGAGACGATCGGATTGGAGCCCATGACGAACAAAGCGCGAATCTCCTGCTCGTAAACTTTTTCCATCATCTCATAGGCAGAGACGCCTTTGCTAGGAAGCTCGCTGGGATCAATTCCCCACACGCCGGCGACATAAGCGCGGTCTTCAGGATTCTCGATAAGACGGTAGCCCGGGAGCTGGTCGGCCTTCTGCCCGTGCTCTCTTCCGCCCTGACCGTTTCCTTGACCAGTGACAGCACCGTAGCCGCAGCCGGGCTTGCCGATTTTACCCGTTAGCAAAACGAGGTTCAAGAAATTGCGGACCGCCATATGCCCGTCGGTCTGCTGCTCTACGCCTCTTGCCGTGAATACCATGCCGGTTGCCGCTTTGCCGTAAGCCAGCGCAGCTTTGCGGATCAGTTCGGCGGATACGCCGGTTAACTCGGCAATCTCCTTCAGGTCGAGCGCATTCAGATGCGCTTTCAGTTCTGCGAAACCTTTGGTGCGCTGCTGAACGAAGGCCTCATCTATCAGACCTTCATCAAGCAGAACCTTCAGCATCCCATTGGCCAAGGTCGCATCCATGCCCGGCTTCACTCTCAGATGAAGATCCGCGATACGAGTCGTACCGGTTTCCCTCGGGTCGATTGCAATGATATAGGAGCCCTTCTCCTTCGCTCTTGTAAAATAAGGCGTGAGCGTCGGCTGGCACTCCGCTATATTCGTCCCGGCCAATATGATGCAGTCGGCCAATTCAATATCCGAAAGCTGATTCGTCAAACCGCGGTCGATGCCAAACACTTTTACTCCTGCCGAAGCCGCAGCCGACATGCAAAATCTTCCGTTATAATCAATGTACTTCGTCTGCAGCGCAACGCGCGCAAATTTGCCCAGCAAATAGGCGGATTCATTCGTCAGTGAACCGCCGCCGTAAAGTCCGACCGTATGATTGCCATACGCCCCGCGAAGCTCAGCAAACTTGCTTACCATAAGCTCATACGCGTCCTCCCACGATATACGGATGAACTGCCCCTCCTTCTTTACCATCGGATGGAGGATCCGTTCGCCTGTCAACACGTGCTGGTAAGCGTTCATGCCTTTTATGCAAAGACGTCCTTCCGAAGCGAGATTCGGCTTGGGAACAACCGTATAGACCGGGCGCCCCCCATCAGCGCCCTGATCTTCAATAACCTGCATCTTGCACTGTACGCTGCAAAATGGACACTGTGTATCCATCACGCGAAGAGAACTGCTGCCAGCTTGTTCTTGCTCTACTAATCGACTCATACGCTCAGCTCACCTTATCAAAGCAGCCGGAGGCTGCGGATTTACTTGCTGATGTTCGGAAAACTGCTGTTCGAGGTTCATTCTTGCAATCAGCTCCGCGCGGAACAGGAGATCAAATAATCCTTCCCGCAGCTGTGTAATGCCTATGCGCTCTATCCACTGTGCTGTCGTTTCGCCGTAGTTCGCCTCTTCACGGTACCACTGCAGGTATGCTGCCGACAGCTCCAGTACCGCTTCTTCCGAAGGCTCCATGCACAGCAGCTCTCCCTTGCGGAGCTTCATGCCACTGCTGCCGCCAACGTAGATCTCCCAGCCGCCTGGCGCGCCGACTATGCCAAGATCCTTGGCAAGCGTCCCAGCGCGGTGCAGAGGGCTTGCGGAGACAGCAACGCTAACCGCAGCAGGCATTTGCAGGCGCTCCAATCTGCGTTCGAGGCTGGCGCCCAGCCGGACGGAATCCTGCAGAGCGCCGCGATCGTAGACGATTCCTGCGCAAGTTGCCACGGAATCGATGGTTTTGCCAAAAGCCGGCGACGCTGCCGGCTGTCCGAGCTCCGCACCGACGGAGTCCACCCGATCTGCATCGATGCCCAGCAGATCCAGATGCGCGCCGCCGGTGAGCTTCACAAGCGGAATGTCGTACTTGTCGACCACATCCGCAATTTGTCTCAGCTGTCCGGCGCTCGTCACGCCGCCGTACATGCGGGGCGTGACGGCATACGTGCCGTCCGCGAGCAGGCTCGCCGCCGGAGCCGGCTGCGCAGCCGCTCCGGCATTCGCGTCGGCAGCCGCAGCGCTCAGCGCCTGGCCGACGTAATACTGCAAGGCCGGACGGCACACTGCACAGCCGTCCGCCTTGCTCCAGCCCAGCGCGCTCATCGCCTCGCGCGCTGAAGCAAATCCTGCGCCGCGCACCGCTGCGCGCAGCTCGTCATGGCTGTGCGCCGTGCAGCCGCACACCGTCTCCTTCGGCGCAGCCGGCGCGTCCTTGCTCTTTAGCGCCAGCTGCAGCAGCGACGCCACAAGCGGCTTGCAACCGCCGCACGTGCTCGACGCCCGCGTGCACGCGCGAACGTCGTCGACGCTTTCGCATCCGTTCTCGCGAACCGCGTCGAGAATCGCGCCCTTCGTCACGCCGTTGCAGGAGCACACGGTCGCGTTAGGGGATAGCGAGTCCGCATAAGCCTCATCCGCTCCGCCGCCCGTTGCCGCCGCTTCCTCCAACACGGATACGTCTGCATTCTGTTTAATATAACCGAGCAGCTTATTGCCTTCGCTGCTGTCTCCGAACAATACCGCTCCAACGATTTTGTTGTCGCGAACGGCAATTTTTTTATACGTGTTGCGAATTCCGTCGATCGCTTTAACCGAAGTGGTAATCTCGGCATCGCGGATCTCCCCGGCAGAGAACACTTCTACGCCGGATACTTTCAACTGCGAGTACAAGATCGATCCCGGATAGCCTTCGGTTTCAGCGCCGCAAATCCGCTTCGCCAGCACTTTGCCCTGCTCATATAACGGCGCTACGAGTCCGTATACCATTCCGCGGTGCTCCGCGCATTCTCCGACCGCATAAACACCGGGCACATTCGTTTCCATATAATCATTTACAACGATCGCCCGATTCGTCTCTATGCCGCTATCCGCCGCAAGCTTAATGTTCGGACGCACACCAACCGCTATGACGACCAGATCGGCCTCTACTTTGCTTCCGTCCTTGAACAGGAGTCCTTCCACCCGTTTTTTGCCGATAATTTTTTCCGTCTGTTTTTCAAGCAGGAAGCGCATGCCCTGCTTTTCCAGCTCTTTGCGCAGCATACCTGCTGACGTCGGGGTCAGTTGACGCTCCATCAAATAATTGAAAATATGCACCACATGAACTTCCATGCCCAAGTTGAGCAAACCGCGGGCCGCTTCCAGACCGAGCAGTCCGCCGCCGATCACGACGGCTTTCTTGTACGATTTGGAAGCTTCCAGCATTTTGTTGCAATCGCTGATGTCCCGGAAGGCCGTCACACCCGGCTTATCGGCCCCCGGCAGCGGAAGCATGAACGGCAAAGAACCGGTTGCGAGAATTAACTGGTCGTACTCGACAGCAACCCCTTTTTCGCTCGTTACCCTGCGCTTTGCCGTATCGATGCTAACGACCGGATCTCCCGCATAGAGCGTAATGTTATTGTCTTTGTACCACTGCCAGTCGTTGATGGTAATGTCATTCACCGTCGTGTCGCCCTGAAGCACCTTGGACAGCATGATGCGGTTATAGTTCGGGTGCGGCTCGCCACCGAAAATCGTAATTTCAAAGCGGCCTGGAGCAAGCGCCAGAATTTCTTCTATGCAGCGCACACCGGCCATACCGTTACCGATTAAGACAAGTTTTTGTTTCCCCATGTATGCCTAACCTCCACATTCCCCTGCTGAAATTCCGTTCCCGCTCCGGATCATCCGCTTACTCAAGCCGCGGCGCTTTGTTTGGCTATCGCCATGCGCTTGGTCGCTTGGTTCAGCCAGAGACAAACACAGGCAAAAAGCATAAGCATAACGAACCCAAGCGTATAAGCGCCTGTTAAATCTTTAATAATGCCGAGTACGATCGGCGGGAAAAAACCGCCCACACCGCCTGCAGCTCCGACGATGCCTGTGACCGCTCCCGTATTGCCCGCAGAGACCTCGGGAACCATCTTGAACACGGCCCCGTTCCCCACTCCGAGTAAAGCTGCTGCCGCCAGACAGCTCACGCTGAATCCGGCAAATTGGTGCAAGGTCGCCGCCATGGCAAGCGATGTAATAATGATTCCGGCAAACACGGCCGTCAGAACCCTGCGCGAACCGATACGGTCGGCCATATATCCGCCTAACGGGCGAATGAGCGTGGCGATCAAGACAAATCCCGCCGTTTTCATGCCCGCGTCCGTCGCCGATAATTGAAATAAATCTTTAAGAAATGTCGGCAAGTACGCTCCGAAAGCAACGAAACCGCCGAAAGTCAGAAAATAAAAGATCGATAAATACCAAGTCGATCGTTCCTTCAGTACAATCATCGATTGCTTGAATGTCTTCACTTTGGCCGGCGGGGGCAAATCTCTCGTGCCGATCGAGAAAATTATGGTCACGATCACAATCATGATCGCCAGACTCCAAAACACCCATTGCAATCCATAGCTGTTAAATACAAAAGGCAATGTATAGCTCGCCGCAGCTCCGCCCAAGTTGCCCAGTCCCGCCAAACCAAGCACAAGCCCTTGCCTCTCCGGAGGGAACCATCTGGATACATAAGTCAGGGATATCGCAAACGTCGTCCCCGCCATCCCGATAAACACGGCACATAACAGCAGAAGCCAATAGGAATGGGCCCAACCGGCCAGAAACAGAGGAATCACAAGAAACAGCATCGTTGCAGCGAAGACTCTTTTACCGCCGAAACGATCCGTATAAATCCCCATCGGGATTCGCAGAACCGATCCGAGAAGAACCGGCGCGGCAATCAGTACGCTTTTTTGAATGGTACTAAGATGATACAGCTCCTGGATTTGTCCGGCAATCGGAGAAAACACGCTCCAGATGACGAACGAAGCCATCATAGCCATTGTCGATAACCCTAGCGCAAGGGCAGATCCATTTTGTCGCATCGCGTTCCTCTCCCCAGGCTAGGATGCCTTGATACATTCCTCTGCAATGTATAGATACATATCTCCGCTTGCATCATCGATCTCTACTTGAAAGCTCGTTACACAGCCTTCATCCGGAGCTTGAACAAGCCCGTCATGCAGATCGATTTTCCAATCGTGCAGCGGACAAAATACGTGATGATCGCACACGATTCCTTCGGAGAGCTTACCCGCTTTGTGCGGACAGCGATTCTCAATGGCCTTGATGGTACCGCCTGAAAGCTTGAATACGGCGATTTCCAGTGCCCCGATCCGGACAACCCTCGATCTTTTCTCCGCAATTTCCGAAATGTTGCCAACATGAACCCGTTTCATATGACTCATCCCCTCTATTTCAAAATCGACTCTGCCGATTGCTCTTCCATCGGTACGAACGTTTTGTTAAGCTCTTGCTTTTCAATAATTTCTTTCCACGGATCTTTCATCAGACCCAGCGTCTTCTCAATGCGGGACACGAGCTCGATCCGGTCTTCTTTGCTTTCCAGCGCAGCCTTGATCGTATCCAAACCGATACGCTCCAACCATTCGGAGGTCCGTTCGTTATACTTGCCTGTTTCCCGGTAATATTGCAGGTAAGCACCTGACCATTCCAGCACTTCTTCTTCCGTTTTCACTTTGCAGAGCAAATCAGTTCCGCGAAGTTTAGTCCCTCCGTTGCCGCCGACATGAAGCTCCCAACCCCCGTCGATCGCGACAACGCCAAAGTCTTTAATCGTCGCTTCCGCACAGTTGCGTGGGCAGCCCGAGACGGCCATTTTCACTTTTGCAGGCGTGTATAGCCGTTCGAACTTCTTCTCAAGCTGAATGCCCATACCGATGGCATCTTGCGTTCCGAAGCGGCAAAACGTAGAGCCAACGCATGTTTTCACCGTACGCAGCGACTTGCCGTACGCGTAGCCTGAAGGCATATCCAGATCCGCCCACATGCCGGGCAGGTCTTCCTTCTTCACACCGAGCAAGTCGATCCGCTGTCCGCCTGTCACTTTCACAAGCGGCACTTCGTACTTTTCCGCGATTTCTGCAATTTTCTTCAAGTCTTTCGGAGTCGTTACGCCGCCGTACATTCTCGGAACAACCGAGTACGTGCCGTCTTTCTGGATGTTCGCATGATTTCGTTCGTTTACAAAACGGGACTCTCTCTCGTCCTCATGCTCTTCCGGCCATACCATGCCAAGATAATAATTGAGCGCGGGACGACACTTGGAGCAGCCTTCCGTGTTGGACCATTCGAGCACGTTCATGACTTCTTTAGATGTCGTTAATCTCATACCGCGGATCGCTTCAACCACTTCATCACGTCCAAGCGTCGTACAACCGCAGATGCCTTCTTTAACGGTTTTCACTCCGTCTGCTCCGAGTACATAAGTAAGCACATCTGCAACTAGCGGTTTACAGCCTCCGCAAGAAGCGGAAGCTTTGGTGCATGCTTTGATATCATTAACGCTCGAACAGCCTTTCTCCTGGATAGCCCCCACGATCGCACCTTTGGATACGCCGTTGCAGCCGCACACGATCTCGTCGTCGCTCATCGCTGCCACCAGGTCTGCCCCGGATTTTGCTTTGCCCCCGCCTTCGCCAAGAAGCACTGTCTTTTCTTTGCCCGTTACATCTTCGCCGTTGCGAATCATGGCGAAAAGGCGGGATCCGTCGCTGATGTCACCGAACAATACGGCGCCTATCACTTTGCCGTCTCTAATGACGACTTTTTTATAAATCCCTTCAAAATCATCCTGTACGCGAACCGCGCGAGTATCCGGCTTATCCGCATATTCACCTGCCGAAAATACATCCACACCCGATACTTTCAGCTTGGTTGACACTACGGAACCTTGATAGCCTGCGGTCTCTGCACCGGCTAGCCGCTTGGCTAGTACTGCACCCTGCTCATACAGAGGAGCAACCAGACCGTAGGCTACTCCGCGATGTTCGGCGCATTCGCCGATGGCGTAAATATTAGGCAAGTTCGTTTCGAGGAAGTCATTGACGACGATGCCCCGATTGATCTCGATGCCGCTGTTTTTCGCCAGCGCAATGTTAGGACGAATTCCTACGGCCATGACAATAAGGTCGGCTTCGACTTCCGTACCGTCGGTAAAACGGAGACCCGATACGCGTTTTTTACCGAGAATCGATTCGCTGTTCTTCTTAAGCAGGAATTTCATGCCTTGCCGTTCTAATTCTTGCTGCAGCAGCAAGGATGCCGTTCTGTCAAGCTGGAGATTCATCAAGTATTCGTTAATATGAACGACCGATACTTCCATGTTCAGGTTCAGCAAGCCGCGCGCCGCTTCCAGTCCGAGCAAACCGCCGCCGATGACGACGGCTTTCTTGTACTTTTTCGCAGCTTCGATCATTGTCTCGCAATCTTTTATATCCCGGAAGGCAATAACGCCTTCTTTATCCGCGCCAGGCAGCGGAAGCATGAAAGGCAGCGACCCTGCAGCGACGATCAGTTCATCGTACGGAACGCTGACCCCTTTATCCGTGCTGACAAGCTTGCGTTCCGTATCGATTTTGTTAACCGTATGCCCTGTGTGCAGCGTGATGTGATTTTCTTCATACCAGGACCAATCATTGATCACAATATCCTTCATATCGGCATCGCCGGCCAAAACCGACGATAGCAGGATGCGATTATAATTCGGGTGCGGTTCGCTTCCGAAGATCGTAATTTCGAAGCGGTTCGGTGCTAGCTTAAGCAATTGCTCGATACAGCTGACTCCAGCCATTCCGTTTCCTACCAAAACAATTTTTTTCTTCATGATGATTCACGCTCCTGCGAAGGAAATATGTAACATGATGTGTCAAGTTAAAACCTAAAACCTTAAATCAAGTTGCTCGTTCAGATCAATAACGTTAAATTATCTAACATACGAATATTTATTAATAATGTAACTCAGGAACTTGTATTTTTCAACAAAAATTTGTGATATTGCTTAGCTATCTCAACAATGTGCGGTCAATTAACCGAACTTTAATAAGTTTTATAAAATTTTTGTTCGTTTTTTTGGGAGAATATGCAACCATATCATGGAAAAAACGAACATTAGGTCCAATAGAGCACTTCATGAAAGCGATTTTATGTCATGTTTATTGACACAATGAACCTTTGAATAGTAATTTTTTCGGAAGAAAAAAGGCAACCCCAATGGGTTGCCATAAAAGTTTTGCCGCTTTCCACACTAAAAATAAATTGGATTTGACGTTAAGTTTATCATTTTTGAGTTTTACTTGATTTAAGAATCATCCACTCAATAATAATGAAATTAAGAATTATACCCGCCCAAATGTTAACATTCAGAACTTCTTCAATCATCTTTTCTCTCCCTCCTGGAAGGGAAAATACATTTAATGTGTAGTAGGCAAAAAGTAAAACCGGAACCAATACTCTTCCGCTTACCGCCACCAATGTCATTCCAAAACTTCGAATCATCCATTTCTTATGCTCGTCAAACCTTTTTCTAACTGCAGTACGATACCCTTTCCAGGTCGTAAACAGCCATATTAGAGATAATGCAAGAAAGGAAATGGCTTTTGAGAAGTCTTCAATATAGAAAATAACGACCAAAGCAAGCAACCCGCTAATAAAAACACTGCATACATAAATCCTTCCAAGATATCGGTGAATAATAGGTTTATGGATTCGAATGCGATCAATAAATTGAAAAAATCCTGATACCAAAGCAATAAAAGCAAAAAGGATATGGCCTACAAGTACAGGATATTGGATCGAGGTCGAGGTAATCGGCACACGGCTCATAGATGGATCGAATGTTAAATAAGGAGCCATAAATGGAATTATAACTCCAAGAGAAACAATGATTAAGAGCCACCTGCTTTTAGATAACTTCATGGACATCATCCTTTTCGGTCTGAAGTTCGAAATTACAAATATCGTAGCGAGAACGCTTCCCCAATTAACTATAGTTGATATATCTAAATGGACTCTAAACTAAATCTAAAAAAAGTATAAAACAATTTATAAGCGATTATTTAATTTTTGGCTTTGTTATTCTTCATTGTTGATTTCTAACCATGAGATAAACCACTCAAATGATTAGCGATCAATTCGAAACTATCGTTACCCCATATATGTACTCGAAAAATCATACAGATTTATCCTTCAAACGGTAATTTCCATAGTTATACACGAAAAATCATACACAAAAGCATTAAATTGAAGCGAAGAGCCCGATTTTCTATGAAATTTCATACAGAATCGTTGTTTCTGTGATTACTGAACATTCGCAGTTCCGCTCTTTTTTAAGGCCCGTTACTTAAATAAAGAAAATCAACAAAAAAGTTTAACAGAGCCTAATTTTTAAATCCGCATGGCGTTATTTCGGCAGCAGGTGTGGCAGCGAAATGGGCTAAAAACTCCCGGATGCCCGCCTGGCACCTAAGCAATCGACTTCTGAGCATCGCTATTTTCCAATTCACAACCTGTATTTCCTACATGTGTTTCCGCCGCCCCCCATTTTTAGCCCACCACCTGCATTTCCTGCATGTCATTTCCTCATTTCACCCCGATTTCAAGCTATATTGCTCGAATAACCTGCATGTTTTACAGGACGACTGCCGGCTAATGGGCATAACCTACAAATAACATGCACATTTTATATCTGAACCGGCTACATTGGCCTCCAAACCAATTCATAACTTATAATGATGAATACTTTTCATCAGTGAGGATCTCTAGCACGCAATTTAGTTCCCCCAAATAAATAAAAAAGATCGTTCGAATCCCCTGAACGGGTTTCAAACGATCTTTTTCCAAAAATAATATAGCGAAATGCGCTATGCTCTTTCCACCAGTATGGCGACGCCTTGGCCGCCGCCGATGCACAGTGCGGCCAGACCAAGCTTGCTGTTACGCTTCTCCAGCTCGTGGAGCAGCGTGACGATCACGCGAGCGCCGCTGGCGCCAATCGGATGGCCGAGGGCGATCGCGCCGCCGTTGACGTTGATGCGATCCCGGGCAGCGCCCAGATCGCGGCTCACAGCGAGGGACTGCGCAGCAAAGGCCTCGTTCAGCTCGAACAAGTCGATATCGTGGATGGATACTCCCGTCTTCCGGAGTATCCGCAGCGTCGATTCGACGGGGCCCAGACCCATCACCGATGGGTCCAGCGCAGAATGCGCGTAGCCCTTGATACGGGCGAGCGGCTTCAGCCCCAGCGCGCTCGCCTTAGCCGCAGACATGACGACGAGCGCAGCGGCGCCGTCGTTAATGCCCGAGGCGTTGCCCGCCGTCACGGTGCCGTCTTTGAGGAAAGCTGGGCGAAGCTTCGCCAGCGTGTCCGCGGTTGTGCCAGCGCGCGGGAACTCATCGGTCGCGAAGCGGACCGGTTCGCCCTTGCGCTGCGGGATCATGACCGGGACGATTTCGTCCGCGAAGCGTCCCGTGGTAAGAGCTTGCTCTGCTTTCTGCTGGCTCCAGGCAGCGAAAGCGTCCTGCTCTTCGCGGGTGAGCGCATAGCGCTCTGCGATGTTTTCGGCGGTGATGCCCATGTGAATGTCGCACATGGCGCACCATAAACCGTCGCGGATCATGGAGTCGACCATGGCCGCATCGCCCATGCGCAACCCGCTGCGGGCGCCGGGCAGCAGGTACGGCGCCTGGCTCATGTTCTCCATGCCGCCTGCGACGACGATGTCCGCATCGCCGAGTCTAACGGCCTGTGCGGCGAGCATGACGGATTTAAGACCGGATCCGCACACTTTATTAATCGTCATTGCGGGAACGGATGCCGAGAATCCGGCCTTCAACCAAGCCTGCCGGGCCGGATTTTGACCGAGTCCGGCTTGGAGGACATTGCCCATGATCACTTCATCTACTTGCGTATCCTCGAGTCCTCCGGCCCTGCTTAGCGCTTCTCGGATCACGATACTGCCCAGCTCCGGCGCGGATATATCCGATAAAGCACCTTGAAAACTACCAATCGCCGTACGAACGGCGCTTACAATTACGACTTCCTGATTCATAATTTACTCCTCTCTCTGCTTTTCGGCACTCCATAGAAACTCAGCCTCCGTTTTCGCCCGAACCTCGTCTATCGTTACCCCAGGCTGCAGCTCGGCAAGCTCCATGCCCCGATCCGTAAAATCAAAAACAGCCAAATCCGTAATCAGCCGGTTCACTACCGATTTCCCCGTGAGAGGAAGCGTGCAGCTCTTTTTCACCTTGGATTCGCCTTGTTTATTCACGTGCTCCATAATGACCACGATCCGTTTGGCACCGCTGACCAGATCCATGGCGCCGCCCATGCCTTTAACCATTTTTCCGGGAATCATCCAGTTCGCGAGATCTCCATTCTCAGCAACCTCCATCCCGCCAAGAATGGCAAGGTCGATATGTCCGCCTCGAATCATCGCAAAAGATTCAGCGCTATCAAAAAACGACGCGCCGCTAACCGCTGTAACCGTTTCTTTGCCTGCGTTGATCAAATCCGGATCTTCCTCGCCTTCGAACGGATAAGGACCTATGCCAAGAAGTCCGTTCTCAGACTGCAGCATGACCGTCATGTCTTTGGGTATAACATTTGCGACCAGCGTCGGCATGCCGATTCCCAGATTGACGTACATGCCGTCCTTAATTTCCTGCACGGCCCGCCTAACAATTGTGCTGCGCTCATCACTCATCTGGATCCTGCCTCCTTAGCCGTCACTGTTCGGCGCTCGATCCGCTTCTCGTAAGCTCCGCCATGTACGACGCGCTGTACGTAAATACCCGGCAAATGGATTTCATCCGGATTCAGCCCGCCTGCTTCAACGATTTCCTCCGCCTCCACAATCGTCACTTTCCCGGCCGTTGCGGCTAACGGGTTAAAGTTCCTTGAAGTTTTGCGGAAGACGAGGTTGCCCATCGTATCCGCTTTCCAGGCTTTGACTAAGGCAAAATCGCCGACAATGCCACGTTCCAATATATAAGTTCGTCCATCGAACGTCTGGTGCTCTTTGCCCTCCGCGACTAGCGTGCCGACACCGGTGGCTGTGTAGAAGCCCGGAATCCCAGCACCGCCGGCGCGAATGCGCTCGGCTAGTGTCCCTTGCGGAACAAGCTCGACTTCCAGCTCGCCGCTCAGGAACTGTTTTTCGAACGTTTTGTTCTCTCCAACGTAAGACGAAATCATTTTCTTAATTTGTTTGTTGGCCAGCAGCAGCCCCAGTCCCCAATCATCGACACCGCAGTTGTTGCTAACCACCGTCAACTCTCTTGTTCCCTGTTCTTTCAGCACCGCTATCAAATGCTCCGGAATCCCGCAGAGCCCGAAGCCTCCAACAATAAGAGTAGCGCCGTCGTGAATATCCCGTATGGCTTCCCTCATAGATGAAACCAGCTTGTTCATACCCCATTCTCCTCTCCTCCAAATAAGGTTGTTTAAAAAGTCCACTTTGCCCACATCAGACGACAGTCTGATTGGCGAATAAACCTGCCTCAAAACGCGGTCGCTCATCTTCGAAATCGGTTCTGAAAGCGAACTTTTATACTCATACTGATCCTCTCTCTATCCCAAAAAAACTCATTATTGCGCCGTGTATCCGCCATCAATTAACAAAGAAGCTCCCGTTACGCCTCGCAGCTTGTCGCTGGCGATCAGCATCGCAAAGTCCGCGATCTCTTCCACCGAGAGCAACCGTTTTTGCGGCACTAGCGGGTAGATGACTTCTTCCAGCACGCTTTCAAGCGGGACGTTCCGCGTTTTCGCCAAATCCTCCAGCTGTCCTCTTACAAGAGGTGTATCTACATAACCCGGGCAAAGCGCATTCACGGTAATGCCGTGGGCAGCACCTTCCAGAGCGGCAACCTTGGTCAACCCGATCAGGCCATGCTTGGCGCTGTTGTAGGCGGCTTTTCCGGCAAAACCGATCACACCGTTGATCGAAGCCATATTAATAATGCGGCCAAAGCCTTGGCGCTTCATGATCGGGAAGGCATGTTTAATGCCGATAAATGCGCCGGTCACCATCACCTTGAGCATGAATTCAAATTTCTCCACGGGGAAATCCTCAATCGGAGCCACATGCTGCAAGCCGGCATTATTGACCAAAATATCGAGCCTTCCATTCGTTTGCCGGGCCTTCGCAATCGCTCCGGCCACCTGCTCCTCTTGCGTCACATCGCAGCGAATGCCCATCGCGTTATAACCATCCTGCTTTAATTGCTCCGCCGCCGACTCCGCCTGCTCTCCGCGAACATCGGAAATGACGACCGAAGCGCCTTCCCGTGCAAAATTACGGGCGATTTCCAGACCGATGCCGCTTGCCGCTCCCGTCACCAAGGCGACTCTTTTATCCAAAAACATTGTCATAGCAATTGCCCCTTCCTAAACTTATTAAAATAACGAGAGCACTACAGCAAGTAAAAATACCGCCAACGTCTTAATTACGGTAATCGCGAAAATATCTTTGTACGATTGCCTGTGCGTCAAGCCTGTGATGGCTAACAGCGTAATGACCGCTCCGTTATGAGGCAGTGTATCCATACCGCCGGATGCCATGGACGCAATCCGATGCAGTAATTCGGGGCTGATGCCAGCCGCTTGCGCTGATGCCAGATATTGCTTGCCCATCACTTCAAGCGCAATGGATAACCCGCCTGAAGCTGAGCCTGTAACGCCGGCAAGAATATTAACGGAAATAGCCTCGGATATTAGGGGATGAGAGCTTAATCCCAAAATCCAGTTCTGGATCAATTTGAAACCTGGCAGCGTTTTCACGACATTCCCGAAACCAACCTCGGATGCGGTATTGAAAATCGCCAGCAAAGCACCCATTGCTGCAGCGGTCAAGCCGGCCGCCAGCTGGTTATGAACACGGCGAACATTAATGCAAATCGCAGCCAGAATACCGATAACAAGCGCGATAATCAAGGCCCAGGTCGATGAAACGGTTTTGACATTGGCAATGTTAAAAGTTTTCAGCAGCTCTGCACTGTACCAATTGTTTACGGTCAGGAAGCCACGGCTAAGCAAGTAGTTGAACACCAGCACAAGCAGCAGAGGAACGATGGCCAGCCAGATGTTCGGATACTTTTGATCCGTCAGCACTTCCGGCTCGTTCTTATGCCCTGTGCCGTAGCCTTCTCCGGCCAGTTCGGCCTGCTTGCGGCGGCGTTCCAGCCAATAGAGGCCTGCCGCAAACACGAGTACGCCACCAATAATACCTACCACCGGCGCTGCGTATGCATCTGTTCCGAAATACGGAGTAGGAATTATGTTCTGCACCTGCGGCGTTCCTGGAAGCGCATCCATAGTAAAGGTAAAAGCACCGAGCGCAATCGTTCCGGGGATTAATCGTTTCGGCACGTTCGCTTCACGGAAAATGGCGCTGGCAAAAGGGTAGACGGCAAACGCAACTACGAACAGCGAAACGCCACCGTAAGTAAGCACGCCGCAAGCCAAAATGACAGACAAAATAGCACGTTTGGAGCCCAAGCCTTTGACAATCGTCTGAGCAATTGAGGACGCGGCCCCGTTAAGTTCCATGACCTTACCGAATATGGCCCCTAGCAGGAAGATGGGGAAATAGGTTTTTACATAGTTAGCTGCATTCACCATGTACGTTTCCGTGTAGCTTGGCATCAGGGCCAAGCCTGAAATCAATACGGCTAGCAGGGTAAAAATCGGGGCAAACACAATGACCGGGTAACCCCTGTAAGCAAAAAACATGAGCAATCCTAAAGCCAAAAGAATCGCCACAACTTGAATGAACACCATCTGTTCACTGCTCCTCTTTGTCGATAAATATAAAACGCTTACATTCGTTCTTAGTATTCAGTTTACATCGACCCTGACCAGAGGTAAAATTCATAGATAGAATCATTACCATGCAAATTATCTATGGGTCGGAGTTGATCCCTGATGGATTTAAGGCAATTATCGTATCTGCTGGAAATCGCTAAGCAGCAAAATTTTACGAAAGCCGCAGAAAACCTGCATCTAACCCAACCTACTTTAAGTAAAATGGTCAAAGGCCTCGAGGAGGAGCTCGGCGTCACTTTATTCGACCGAACCGGCAAATATGTGAAGCTGACAGACGCCGGGATCGCTGCGGTTGAACAAATTCAAATCATTATGCAATCTGTTCAGAACTTATATACTGCGATAGAAGATGCTTCCAACCTGAAAACCGGCACGATCAAAATCGGGCTGCCGCCCGTCATTAGCTCTGTCTTTTTCCCGCGTGTCATTGCGAAGTTTCAGAAGCTGTACCCGAATATATACTTTCAGATCGTGGAGGAGGGCGCCAAAAAAGTAGAAGGACTAGTCCTCGACGGGAGTCTGGAAATGGGAGTCGTCGTGTCACCGGTCGATGCTGAAGCATTTGAAATTCTTCCGTTCTTGAATCAAAAGCTGGCGCTCGTTCTGCACCGTGAGCATCCGCTGGCACAGCAGCCTTCCGTTCCCTTGCAGAAGCTGAGAAACGAACCTTTCATTTTGTTCCCGAACAGCTATGCGGTCAGGAATCACGTCATACGCGCTTGTCGGAGCATCGGCTTCGATCCGGATGTTGTGTACGAAAGCTCACAGTGGGATTTGCTTGCAGAAATGGTAGCCGCGAATTTGGGCATATCCATCATGCCGGAAGCGATTTGCAGCAAGATCGTGAATCCGGACTGCACAACGGTAGAGCTAACCGATCCCTCCATCCCTTGGGAGTTAGTCGTCATCAGCCATAAAGTTAAATACCAGTCCTACGCGATGCGGGAATTCAAGTCATTTATCAGCGGGCTTACGGCTGAATAAGCGAAAGTCACAACTTGTAATGGAGGACTTTTCAGGTGAATGCAAATCAGCAAGCTTCATCTATCGTATCAGGCAAGAACTACTACCTGCTATTGGTTATCGTTTTTACCGGATTTCTGATATTCGGTTTTTCTGAAAATATTAAAGGGCCAGCCATTCCGCGCATACAGACCGATTTTGCCTTGGATGAATGGCAAATTGGCTCGTTGCTCTCCCTAAACTCTCTCGGTTATTTGCTCGCATGCAGCTTCACAGGGGTAATGGCCCGTAAATATGGCCTGAAGCTGACGAGCTTGATCGCTTTCGGCTTCATGGTTGTTTCCGGCATTCTCATTGCCTTATCTCAGCACTTTTTTTCCTTCGCTTCTTCTTACTTTTTCATGTACATCGGCAACGGCATGCTTGAGATCGCGTTAGCCATACTGGGGGCGCGTATTTTTGTTAGAAATACAGGCATGATGATGAATTTAGCTCACTTTTTTTATGGTCTGAGCTCTATCGTCGCACCAGTCATTGCATCCAGCTTAATGGGTGCTGCCCTTTTTGGAACTGAATTAGGTTGGCGCGGGATGTATCTGCTTATGCTGTCGTTAGCTGCACTCCCCATGATACCAGCCCTTGTTACCCGATTTCCAGGCGATGATGTTGCTGTAGAGCATCAAATTACATTAAAAGCCTATGCCCGTGATCCCGTAGCCTGGTTCATGGTCGTCATTCTGTCCTTTGGCGTCGTATCCGAACTATCCATCGGAAGCTGGCTCGTCAATTTTCTGGAAAAAGCCTATCAATGGGAAATGACTTCCGCAGCCGGCATGCTTTCTTTATTCTTCCTTTGTTTTACACTGGCAAGACTTGTGCTAGGTCCGCTTACAGATAAAATAGGCTTCGTGGTATCACTCATCGTACTTTCGGCGTTTTCCGGCATTTGTTCGCTGGCAGCTATTGCTGTCGGTCCTTCCGGTGCATTCCTCTTTGCACTCGCTGGAGTCGGTATCGCACCGATTTATCCGACCGTCATGGCCTTTTTGGCCAAACGTTACCCTAATGGAAGCGATACGGCCATTACCTTCACCGTTACCTTGATGGGAATCGCCAGCGTTATCGGCAATTTTCTGGTAGGAGCCATCACGGATGGATTCAAGCTCATGTTCTCGGATGCCGCTCATCCGAATGAGGGGTTGATCAAGGGGCTTCAAGCCGGGTATGTGTTCATCGGGGGTTGTGCGCTTCTGTGCTCGATTGTGAGCTTTATGCTGTATCGTTGGCTGAGGAAGCGTGACGAGGTATTATAGTGTGTAAAGAACAAGAGTCGCAAATAGAGAACCAAATGACGCAATAATGTAAGGAATCAACAAAATAGCCTTCGAACGACCAAAAGTCTATAAATAACGAACAATGTTCGCTGTTCATAGACCTTTGGTCTTTATGCTTATTTTACATACTATTATTACAATAACAGCGTCTTGAAGTTCCTTGATTATAGACTTTGTTCGTTAAGGTACAGCCCTCACAGCTCCTGCTGTTCCATTTGGCTCTGAATCAGTCAAATTCTAAGTATTTCTGATCTGCCCCAATCCGATCCCTTATTTATAATAAAAGAGATCTTAATCCATGTAAAAGATGAAGTTATGAGGATTGGACCCTTGTTTTTGATGGATATTGAAAAATTTCTGCCTGTGGAGGAATCATTGATTATGGAGAAATATGTTCTGAACTTCAATGAAATCGATAAATCCCATTTGCCTTACGTGGGTGGAAAAGGTGCAAATCTCGGTGAAATGACGAAAGCCGGTTTACCGGTTCCTCAAGGATTCTGTGTGTCGACTTATGCTTACCGTACGTTTATACAAACAAGTACAGAGATGGACGAGTTTTTCGATCAGCTTGGTCGGATCAGCCATGATGATTTGGAGCAAATTCGGATATGGGGACAGCGGATTCGGGAGCATCTGACCTCTATTTCTATGCCTGACGATATTAAATCAGCTATTTCAAATGCATGGGAACAATCAGTTACAAGAAAAGCTTATGCAGTTCGCTCCAGTGCAACGGCCGAGGACTTGCCGACTGCCTCATTCGCAGGACAGCAGGATACGTATTTGAATGTCTGTGGGCTGGAGCAGCTTCTCAAATCCGTACAAAATTGCTGGGCTTCATTGTTCACCGACCGTGGAATCTCCTATCGTACGAAAAACGGATATGAGCACCGTACCGTTTTTCTTTCTGTTGTGGTTCAAGAGATGGTTTTCCCTGAAGTTTCCGGAATTATGTTTACGGCAGATCCCATCACGGGTCACCGTAAAACCGTTTCCATAGATGCAAGCTTCGGATTGGGTGAAGCCCTCGTATCAGGCTTGGTCACTGCGGATTTGTACCAAGTCAGGTCAGGCAGAATCATTAAAAAACAAATTTCGAAGAAGGAGATTGCAATCTATGCTGTTCCTGCCGGAGGGACTATTACTAAGAATCTCCCTTTAGCCGAACAAGAAATACAGGCTTTACCTGATGATAAAATTGTCGAGCTGGAAAAATTAGGTCAGAAAATCGAGGCCCATTATGGTTCAGAGCAAGACATTGAATGGGGATATGCCGAAGGGAAGTTTTATGTTCTGCAGAGTCGGCCCATTACATCCTTATATCCGGTGCCGCCTGTTACAGATCATAAATTGCATGTATACATTAATTTTGGCTATATCCAAATGATGACCGATCCGATGAAGCCTTTGGCCATATCGCTTGTAAGTAACGTTCTCAATATAATAAGGAAAGACCCTGCTTCTTCGGAACAACAGATATTTCACGATGCAGGCGGAAGGGCGTTTGCCGATTTTACAGGAGTCCTTTCCGTAGAACCCGCTCGAAACAGAATACTTACCGTATTAAAAGGGATGGATGAATTAATGGCATCCGCTTTATCTGAAGTAACGAAGCGTGAAGAATTTCGTCATACTTCCTTACCGAAGAAGGAAATATTACGGGTTATTAAGAGATTGGCACCGGTCATCCTTCCAACCGCTATGAAGGTTGTCAACAACTTGTTAGTGAAAGACCCTACAAAGGCTAAAAATAATGCAGAAGCCCTTATTGAGCATATTATGAAGGAAAACGAGCAGGATATATTTGCCGCGTCAGGGGCGGACCGGATTCGCCTGATTCAGCAAGGCATGGGAAATATGATATCCAGCGTGCTGTCTAAGATTGCCGTATACCTCGTCACAGGAGTTCTCGCGGCTGGATCTCTCGAGAAGAAGCTGAAGAAAAAGGTTGGCGATGAGCGAGCTGCTTTCTTATTAAGCCAATTGTACAAATCCCTGCCTGGCAATGTCACAACTGAAATCGGTCAGGAGATAGGCGACCTTGCCGATAAGATCAGAAATTACCCTGAGGTTATCGATTATTTACAAAAAGCAACGAACAGCCGTTTTTATGAAGACCTGATTGAACTTCCCGGCGGAGCCGAGTTTAAACGTGAAATAGAACGCTTCTTGAAAAAATACGGCATGCGATGTGTCGGTGAAATCGATATTACGAAACCGAGATGGAGAGAGGAACCTACACAGCTTGTACCTTCCATAATCAGCAATATCCGGACATCGTCTTTTGGGGAACACAGGAAGAAATTCAAACAAGGTGAAATGGAGGCAGAACTGGCGGCGAAAGAGATTGTTTCGATGTTTGGTTCTATGGAGAAAGGCAGGATCTCCCGGTTAGTCAAGCAGTATCGTAATCTGATGGGTATGCGAGAGCATCACAAATTTACGCTGGTTATCCTTCTGGATATATACAAACGCGGTATTATGGAAGAAGCGCGCATTCTTGTCGGAAAAGGTATACTGAGGCGTGAAGAGGATGTATTTTATTTGAATCTGGAAGAACTTATCGCATTGTTAGAGAACCGATATTCAGTAAATATTCAAGAAACCGTGGAAGCAAGAGAAAAGCAGCATGAGCTATATCACAAACTGAAATCTCCCCGCGTAATGACCAGTGAAGGAGAGATCATTACCGGCAAACTGCGTGATGTTCAAGCACCGGAAGGAGCTCTCTTGGGGACACCGGTTTCTGCGGGGGTTATAGAAGGAATTGCGAGGGTCGTTCTCAAACCGGAGGATGCCAAGCTGAATCCCGGAGAAATTCTAGTCGCGCCCTATACGGATCCCGGATGGACTCCGCTATTTACCTCGGTAGTTGGACTCATTACGGAAGTCGGCGGCATGATGACACACGGTTCGGTGATTGCCCGTGAATATGGCATTCCAGCTGTTGTTGGAATTGAAAAAGCTACGGAACTGATTAAAGACGGCGCTTATATCCGGGTTGATGGAACCAATGGGTTCGTGCAAATACTGCCATAGACTCCCAATATTCATTTGCGTGCATTTTTCACTCGATTATGATACAGTTTCAAGAGAAAACTAAAGAAGACAAATCTAGAAGCATAATCATGCTGCTAGGAGAGGTTCGCAAACTCCCTCGTTAAAAAACTAAGGAAAACGTACCACAGGTGTCGTTTTTTTCGTATTTTTTAGTTTGAATGTCTTCTTTTCGTTCAGAAAAGAAAGGGGATATACCCATGTCAGCAGGCAGAAGCCGTGAAGATTTGAAAGATATTACGTTGCTCGGCAATCAAGGAACCAAGTACATTTTCAGCTATGATCCAAAGTTGTTGGAAGCATTCGACAACAAGCATCCGAACCGCGATTATTTCGTCAAGTTCAACTTTCCGGAATTTACCAGTCTTTGTCCGATTACAGGGCAGCCGGATTTTGCAACACTCTACATCTCCTACATCCCGAACATTAAAATGGTGGAGAGCAAATCGCTCAAGCTGTACTTGTTCAGCTTCCGGAATCATGGAGATTTCCATGAAGACTGCATGAATATCATTATGAATGATTTGATCGATCTGATGGACCCGCGCTACATCGAGGTTTGGGGAAAATTCACGCCACGTGGCGGTATTTCCATTGATCCATACTGCAACTACGGCAAGCCTGGAACGAAGTACGAGGCGATGGCCGAGCATCGATTGTTAAACCATGATTTGTATCCGGAAAAAATCGATAACCGATAAATAGATTGTAAAAGCAACAGGCTGCCGCGGCAGCCTGTTTGTCTTTTTACAATGATGATTTACCTAACTTTCGCCCGTTTCCGTATCGCTCGCAGTGCAAGATAACACAAGAACCCGAATGGACCGAACATAAGAATAAGAAATAAGAGGATTGACTGCACCGGAAGCGGAACATACCGATGTTCCATATTATCCCGATAGACGTAATGGCCGACCGCCTGATCGAAGCAGAGAATATGCAGCCAGACGAGCAAGGCGAAGTCCGGGTTAGACATCAGCCGGATGACACCTTCCACCGAACCGAAATCCTGCATAAAGCCAAAGCCCATGCTTCCGATCGCCGCGACGATCCCGACAGCGTACAGTACAGCAAGATAGATAGGAAAAATGGCCGAATTCGCCAGAAACCGTGTGACCCTCCATGATGGAAGCAGCATCATAAGCAACCAGAACGGCGTAGCAATACTAGCGAGGGCAAACAATTTTTCATACATATTGAAGGTCCTCCTCTCCAGGCAAAATTAGTTTTAAAGGGGATTCGGTGTTTCTGACACCTTCGTCGACCTTAAGAGTTCAAGACCGGCGATAACAAAAGCGGCTAGCCAGACGATCAAGGCGGCTCCGGCAAGGAGAGGCAGTGGCGTCCATTCAAAAACGGTGCGTCCAAGGGCGGTTTGCAGGCCAACCAGAAGTATTGAGATCGACCAAACGATGCTACCGGTATGGATCATGCGTCTCGCACGCTGCACGTCCGAACGTGCCCTCTCAAGCAGCCACCCGAGGAATGGTAATGCCTGCAACGCATGAAATCCTAAACCGTGAAGGACGATCAAATTACCTGCCGCTCCTGTATAGCGGCCTTGCTCCACAATCATCCACAGACCTGCGGCGAAAGCAACCATGGTCGAAACAAACGCATAGCGGATACCGAGTACAACAAGCGGTCGTTCGTGCGGGCGTTTTCGGCGAAAGAACGGGATGGCGAACAGTGCGGTCACTACAATGATCAACAGCGAATCGATACCGAATAAAATGCCCGCTACATTGTCGATGATAGATCCTGCACGTGAAAAACGAGGATTAAAACCTCGAAAGTGCTGTATGGTTTCGATCCCATAAGCATACAAGGTAGCCGGTATGAAAAACCAGCGAATACTTTTTCGTTTGCTGGAGCTTAGTCCAGATATCGGTAATATCGCCGCTATGGACAAAATGAACATCGCAATGGCAGCATTGAACGAAAACGCTCGCTCCACGTCACCTTCCGGCAAAATGACCGATCCATACAAGCTGATGTACAGGGCGATGCCTGCGGCAAGTGCAAAGCCAATAAGACTGAGAATGACAAGCAGTTTTTCTCCAGCGAACAACTTCATCTCCGTTGCCTCGGCTGTTTTGTTAATCGTTTTCTTCATCCAATGATCATTCCTTTCTGATTTTCTTTCCATTCGGGAAATGATTTATTTATTAATAAATAAATTATTGAGGGAATAAAAAGGCAGTATCATTGCTGCCTTTTTATTGCTTATGCTGCTGGGTCATTTTGGTGAACTAGGTTTCATTGATCTTTAAAGCAAAGCAATTCAGGCAAATCCAACACTTCCGATACCGTGATCAGGTAGCCCATGCCATAAAATTGACTGGCTGCCTCTTCAGCGTTCGGAATCCCGGCTTTTTCAAATTTCGCAATAATGGATTTATGAATGATCCGGTGTTTCTCTCTGACATGCTCTCGAATCACGGGCTCGGAAATAGCGTGCGATTGCATGACCAGCATAATTTCATCCCGATGAGCGTACATGATTTGCATGAACGCGTGCCCCATCGTTTTCGTCAATTGATCGGCAGGAGCTTCAACCTGGGAAAAGGTTTCGTAAATCCGGCTGACTGCCCGGTCGATGACAGCGTTGAAGAGCTCTTCCTTATTTTTAAAAAAGTGAAACACATAGGGCTGTGTAACTCCAGCCGCTTTGGCCACTAGTGCCGTTGTTGCCTTATAATACCCCAACTCCGCGAATATCCCTACGGCTTTGTCCATGATTTGTTCTTTGCGATCTTCGCGGACGACCATAACTACCACCTTTCTTTATTTATCGATAAATAAATAATATGCAAGTATGGAGCAAAAGTCAAGGGTATCATGCGCAAGGTAGTACAAAAAAGCGAAATCAAGAGCACAGAGGGTGCTCATTGATCTCGCTTTTTATTAGAATCTAACCAATCATTGAAAGGTCGGAAACTGCGTTTGATAGCTGGTGAATTGCGTTTTCACCTGCTGGATCTCCTGTTGATCCGCAACTTTCATCTTGTACCAGCCTTTCTGGAACATCTGGTCGAAAATTTGATATTGGCTGTTGTGCGTATCGCTGAGTATGCTTTGAACTGTTGCGTGGAGCTTGGGATTCTGCATTTCCAGGAGTCCAGTATTATAACTGGCAGACAAATACTTTTCATGCGTCAAAATTTCATTGATAAAATCACGGTCATTCATTTCAGGACCTTTGACCTGCGGCAGCTGTCCCGATTGGGGCATGGCTAATTCAACCGTCATATTGATAACCTCCTTTGAATCCAATTAATGAAGATGCGTTAGCAGCGAGTTATAGTGATTCAGGTGCTTTTGCCCGGTTTGCCTGATGAGGGTTTGAATTTGCGGATCGGTGCAACGATTGGCCGTATCATTGCATTTTTTCATCGCCATCAGTTCCCAAGACAAAAAATCCTTCAAATAATGAAGCTCTTTATCCGTAAGCACATTGCGGTCCGAGGTTGTCTGGGACTGGTTACCTTGTGATTGCTGATTCATGCATGTCTTCCTCTCTTTCTGTTCAAAGGTTTGCTCACACCATCTACTATTTCTTCGCATCTGCTGTTTTATGCAAAAAAGCTATCACATTCACAGCCGCCGTCGACCGATCCTGCAATAGCTATATCCTTTCCCGCGATCCTTAACAAATGCAAGTTTTCTTCTTTGTTCCTCGCTTGCCCGCAGCTTCTACTTTGTTAATGTAATCGACAGCTAAAGGAACTTGGCAAGCCGTCTGACCAACATCTACAGTAACAGTCCCAATCTCGCGAGCTACGCTCATAGCCTCATCATGCAGAGGCTCACAGCTGCTTCCGACCACGATCACAAAGCTGTTCATTACATAGCGTACACGATTTCTTTCGGTATGAATGGTCGTTCTAATTCGCTTTAAGAGGCGCCCTATCTCGGCAAAATCCAAATGCTCGTCCGGCGTCATGCTTACATAGTTGGCATAAGCGCTCCACCCGCATGCAGCGATCATTTCTTCCGGTGATTCGATCCATTCTCCGGCCAGCTCGAGGGCGCTGCAGCTTTCCGCCGTGACTCCTGCAACGGTATATTCAGCCTGCATATGCCAATACGCTTTTTGAACCCATTTTTGAAGCCGTTCTTTCGTCATCGTTTTCGGATTGACCGAAAGTCCAGCCAGATACATCGCATCATGATTGCCGGAATCATAGAGCGCTAAGGCAAGCTCTTGATCTTTTTTGACGAATTTGACCAGCTTCTTAAGATCGCCGACTTTCACTCCGAACAAAGGCTCCTTAGCGCCATGCCGAAGAAATGTTTTCTTCGTTTGCTCAGTCCCCAGCTCTTCCAGCCTGACCATCACTTCTTCATATGTCATAGGTTCATCTGCTCCTGCTAAAGTTCAGTTTTGTCAATTATACCATGAGGATAATGACATTAGTGTAAGGGTCAACAACAATAAACATTCCACTCGTCCAAATTTACCACCCGGGTAAATATTGCATAAAAATTTTATTTTGCGCAAACCTATACGTTGTTGTTATTTTTAGGAAGGAGGTGCTTAGGCATGACCAATCAAAATAATCAGGCATCCAAGGCGGATGTCCAGACGACTGACTTAAATAAGTTACCGGTTCCAGGCCAAAACGATACGGAGTTTTCCGCAGAGGAAGCAGCAGAGGTATTCCAAGAAAATCAATCCTCCGCCAGCACTGCAGAAAAATAATAGGCTAAGCAAAACAAACGAAAGCCCGATTCCACTTGGATCGGGCTTTGTTAATAGTTAAAGTTTGAACTTTCCAACTGCCGTGTGCAATTGTTCGGCAATGCCGTTCAGCTTGCCAGCGGATTGCGTGATGTCGTTCAGCGAAGTAAGCTGATGCTCAGCGGTTTCGGCCACATGCTGCGCATAGGTGGACGAATTTCTAGCGTGAGCGCTCGTCTCCGCGACGGATGCTGACACTTCTTCCGAAGTGGCGGCCATCTCTTGAGCTGCTGCTGCAACCTCTTGAATGCGGACCGCCACTTTCTCGGAAGCCAGAAAAATGCGATGGAATGACGCCTCAGCGGTATGTACCATCTCTTTACCCGAATCCACCTCCTGCAGACATTCGTGCATCGTCTGGACGGCAACCCCGGTATTGCTGAGCATCTGCCCGATCAGCTCCGTAATTTGATTCGCAAATTGAGCGGACTGCTCCGAAAGCTTGCGCACTTCCCCGGCAACGACCGTAAAGCCTTTGCCCGCTTCGCCGGCACGCGCCGCTTCAATCGCCGCATTCAAAGCAAGCAGATTCGTTTGCTTCGCTATGCCGCCCATCAGGCCAATCATATTGTCGATTTGCTGGGAATAACTCTCCAAGTTTTGAATAACACTATTCGCCCTTCCGACCGTTTCGCTCATGCCGTTCATGCTCGTAATGAGCGCCTGCAAATCTTGCTCGCCCTGCTTCGCTTCACGAAAAGCTTCCATTGAAATATCCGATACTTCGGACGAAGCCTCGGCGATTCGCCCAACTCCCATCGACATTTCCGTCATGGCCGTATGGGTGTCTTCGTAATTCTGCACTTGTATTTCAGCTCCGCTCGCTACTTGCTGCATGACCTCAACCACTTGATTGGAAGCCTGTGACGTTTGCTCCGAATGGGCTAGCAGCTCTTTCGATGAATCCGCCACTAAGGAAGAGGCATCCCGAATTTGATGCAAAATATCTCTGACATTCGTCTTCATCCGGTTTAACGACCCGACCAGCTCGCCGATCTCGTCCTTATTTCTCACTTTCACATCGCGTTCAGTCAAGCTGCCGAGAGACACAGCCTGAAGGGCTTGGGAGACAAGCCGTACCGGTTTAGAAATGTTGTAGGTTATTAGGAACGCCAATGCCAGACCGACAAGAACAGCGATACCAAGCACGTAGAGCATGTTCGTTTGTCCGGTTCGATAAATGACCGAGCTGTTTTCGGACGCTGCAGCCGCACCTTCATGCTTGATTTGCACAAGAACGTCCAAATATTTCTTTAAATTCACAAATACTTTATTCGAATCATTCAAAAGGGCCTGAACCTCTTTATCCCTATTGCCGGAGCCTTTACTAAGATTGACTTCTTTACTAAGCTGCACGAATTTCTCATGAAAGCCCTTGTATGTATTCCATTGGTTGCTGAACGCTTCAAAGTTCCGCTTTTCTTGCTCATCCGTGAGCGATTCCCCGAACTGTTTGAGCCGCTCGTCCACATTGTTAATCCCTGCTAGCGCTTGAGTCACCGTAGTTTGAAGCTGCGCCTGATCCGTCAGGATAAACAGCTGCATGTCCAGCGAGTGCACATTTTCAGTCAAATAGCTGATCACATTGACAGCTTCAACACCTGGCATCCACTGCTTGCTGATTTCTTCGCTTTTGTTCTGAATCAACTTCATGTTGGTCAGACTCATCCAACCTACAACAGCGGTGAGCAGCAGAACAATGATAAAACAAAAAAACAACTTCTTACCTACTGTCATTCGCGGCAGTCGTACACGCATGAAATTCCTCTCCTCTATCTCTTTACTTTTGTTCAAATATCTCTCTATCTAAATAGTACAATAGATTCGTAAAATGTATATAAAAATAACCCCTATTTTTCGACATTAGGATACTTTTTGTGTAAAATGCCAAAAGGCCACCCTCTTCTTATGTAAGGTGGCCAACTCTAAAATTTCGTTACGTCACGAGATCAGCTTCTCCACATTCACTCGCCCGGAAAAGAACGTCGCCCCGCCGCCCATATCCGCCACACGGTCAGGCGTAAGGGCGTTGACGAGTGCTTTGCTATCAGGCGAATCCGCCCAAAGTCCTTGGCTGACGACGACGCCGGGAAGCACATCCTCACCCGCAGATACGACCAGCTCGCACTCCCCGCGCTCATTCCATACCCGGGCCGTGTCGCCATGGACCAGGCCAAGCCGTGCTGCATCCGCTGCATTCATATGCAGTTTGGGCATTTTCTCCATGCGCGCATGCTTCTCATTATTCGAAAATGTCGAATTCAAGAAGTTATGATTCGGTGCCGGAACGAAAAGAAACGGCAATTTCCCTTTCTCGGGCAGCGGCGTGTAAGTCGGCAGAGGCGGGTAACCCAGCTTCTCCATTTTAGCGGAATACAGCTCGACCTTCCCGCTAGGCGTCTTCAATCGGCCAGGAAAAAGTGGTTTCGTTTTCGCTTTTGCAAACTGGGTCGTAAGTAACCCTTCATACGTGATCCCTTCCAGATGCGGATTCTTTGGATTGTCCAGAGCTTGGCGAATCATCGCCTCATCCGTTTCTTGAAGCGCCTGTTCTTCGTAGCCCATTGCCTTCGCTAACAGACGGAAGACATCTACATTTGCTTTGCTTTCCTCATAAGGCGCGATAACGGGCTGTTGAATTTGCACATAATGGTGCCAATAGGACTTATAGAAGTCCGTATTTTCAAAAGAAGACGTTGCCGGCAGTACAATATCTGCATACATCGCAGTCTCCGTAAGGAACAGATCATGGACGACCGTGAACAAATCTTCCCGCAGAAGCCCCTCCCTGACTTTGTTCGCGTGCGGCGCAACAACGGCAGGATTGGAATTATAGATATATAGCGAACGGATAGGCGGATCAAGCTCCAGCAAAGCGTTCCCCAGCAGGTTCATGTTAATTTGCCGTGTCTTCTTTGTAAGCAGATCCGGCCGCTGCAGTGCAGCCGCATTGTGCTCCAAATACCCGCTATTCCCTTTGATGGCGCCGCCGCCGTGATGCAGCCATTGTCCCGTTAATGCCGGGAGGCAGGCAATCGTCCTTACACACATACCGCCATTGTCATGATGCTGCGGCCCATTCCCGATACGAATGAACGAGGGCGCGGTTTGACCATACATACGGGCCAGACGGTATATATCTTGGACAGGCACTCCGGTAATCGCAGCGACGACAGCAGGTTCATACTGCCGAACGTGCTGACGCAGCTCTTCATGCCCAACCGTATATTGCTGAAGGAAATTTTCATCCACCAACTTCTCAGCGAACAAGATGTGCATAATCCCTAGCGCAAGCGCCGCATCCGTACCCGGTAAAATCGGAATAAACCAGTCGGCCCAGCGGCCGGTTTGGTTTTTGTGGACATCAATGACGATAATTTGCGCACCGTTCTTCCGCGCTTTCTCGGCGAGAACGACCTGATGCATGTTCGTGCTGACCGCATTGATCCCCCACATGATGATGAGTTTCGAGTGGATCGTATCCTCCGGATCGATCCCGTAGCTGCCGCCCATCGTGTAATTGTAGCCTTCAGTGCCTGCCGACTGGCAAATCGTGTACAGCAATCGGCTTGCCCCCATCCGGTTGAAGAAGCGACGATCCATTCCTTCCGTACCGATCCGGCCCATATTGCCGTAGAAGCTGTACGGCATGATAGATTCGGAGCCCACTTCGTCAATGAGCTTTTTCCATTTTGATGTAATCGTGTCTATCGCTTCATCCCATGTGATACGCTCAAACTTGTTCTCGCCTTTGCGGCCTATGCGCTTTAGCGGATATTGCAGCCGCTTCGGATCATAAATCCGCGCCGTCATGTTGCGGACTTTGTTGCAGATGGCCCCTTGGGTAACGGGATGGGAGGGGTCTCCCTCTATTTTGACGATTTTCCCGTCCTGCTTATGAAGCAGAAGGCCGCACTGATCCGGACAATCCAGTGAGCATACCGACGGGAAAATGCCGTTAAGCTGTTCGGTCATCGTAGGCATAGGGACTCCTTTTTAAACAAGTAATTATTTTTACTATATACCTAATTCTGTTGAGACGGAAGCACTTCGCTCCATTTCACTTTGGTTTGAATCATTATTTTTGTATAATGAAGCCAATCTTTATAGTGAGCAAGGAGCCTTCTCGATGTTGAATCGCAAATGGAACTGGGGTCTGGCCCTTCTATTTATCGCTTTCGCTTGTTTACTTTTACTGTTTGTTAACTCCACTTCACGGATTAAGAACCTGGTCAGACCGTTAGAGACCGGTCATACACAGGAAACTAGCCATCGCCGCGTCATCCTTATTTCCCAGGAATTGGATAACCCTTACTGGCGTGCCATAGAACAAGGCGCAAAAGAAGCAGCCGGGCAATATGGGATGGATCTTGCATACGACGGCCCATATCGGATCAATCCATCCGAGCAGTCGAAGCTGCTGGAGAAGAGCATTGCCGTGAAAGCTGATGCGATCGTGCTGCAAGGTATAGGCGATCCGTACTACCGCTCCCTGATCGATAAAGCCGCAGCGCAAGGCATTCCCGTCATTACGGTCGATACGGACGAGCCCGCCAGCCGCAGGCTGTCCTATGTCGGAACCGATAATCGCGAGGCAGGCGAACGAATGGGCGAGCTTGTTGCCCAAGCAGCAGGTCATGCAGGCAGCATTGGCGTGCTGATCGGCAGCGAACAAGCAGCCAATCAACAGCTGCGGTTGGAGGGATTTCGGTCGGTCATCGGTAAGTTTCCCGGACTTGCCATCAGCGATGTGCAGTCATCTCGTATTTCCCGGCTGGAAGCTGCCGGACAAGCGGAGACGATGCTTAAGCAAAACCCGCAAATCCGCTACATGGTTGGCTTCAGCGCTTTGGACGGTGCCGGCATTCAGGAGGCCGCTGTGCGTATTCGGCCGCGCGAAGTGCGCATCTTTGCTTTTGATGATGTTCCGGAGACGGTCGAAGGCATACGGACTGGACAGATCGCCGCCACCATTGTCCAGCAGCCTCACGATATGGGATACAAAGCCATAGCTCTGCTGAACGAATATTTTCTGGGAAAAGTTGTGCAGCCGCAAAATTTTACAGATACGACAGTGCTTGACCGAAATTCTCCAGGTCTCTCCGTTAAGCGATTGCTTTCGAAGCCGGATCTCATGACGGAAACCTCAAGGGAGCCGACGCCATGACGATCCGTATGAAGCTTCTGTTGTTCATCCCTCTGCTGGTGCTGCTTACGAATTCAGTTGCGTTTTTTTTGTTTCAAAATACGAAGATTGTCCAGAAGAGCTATGATGTCATGATGGATCGCATCCTGGTGTATAAGCAATCGGTCCAGTATACGGACGATAGTCTGCGTACCCTCTACGGTTACCTGCTTCATGCCACCGAAGAAGGTAAAACGAGCAGCCTACAGGCTCAGGCACAGTTAAAAGAGCTTCGATCTGCTCTTGTGCAGCAGTCCAAAACCTCTCCGCATGGTTCGGACGTCACCGGTTACATCCATATGCTGGATACGTTCATGGATCAAGAGCATGCTTCCCTTGAGGCCACAGGCCTTCGCGACAAGCCGAGCGATGCATTAACCCACTATATGGACGCCGAGAAAACTGCAAGCTTCATCCGTGACGAAGGACAGCGTCTTGTCGATTTGGAGCTTAGCTACTATCAGCCCATTTACCGGGAGATTCAACAAGAAAACAAACGAATGAATAGGTGGGGGTTGGCCGTGTTCATCGTGAACACCGTGATGAGTATAGTCGTCGCGGTTTGGATTTCCAGAAGCGTTACGGGACCGGTCAGCAGACTTGTCGGCACCGCGCAGCGTATTTCCAAAGGAAATCTGCATATGGACCCCCTGCCCAGTCGTTCCAGTGACGAGCTCGGCATTCTATCCGATGTCTTCAGCCAGATGGTAAGCAATCTGAAAGTATTGATGGCGAAGGAGAAAGCCAATTCGGAAAAAGACCGCCTGGTCAAAGAGCTGGAACTACAAGCGCTGCAAAGTCAGATCAATCCTCACTTCTTGTTCAATTCGTTGAACGTACTTTCCAAAATGGCCCTGCTTGAAGGTGCGGAGCAAACCAGCGATTTGATCGTATCCATGTCATCTCTTATACGCTACAGGTTAAGCAAATTGGATGCGCCTGTCACTTTGCGGGAAGAACTGAACCATGTCCGGCAATATGTCAGCATTCAGCAAGCCCGCTTCCGCGACCGGATAAGATTCGTCATGGACATCGACGAGTACGTTTTGCAAACGCACATTCCGGCGCTAACCGTTCAGCCGCTTGTCGAAAACGCATTCGTACACGGCATCGAAGGCATGGAGCAAGGCGCGGTCATTCGTCTTGAAATCTCGCGGGATGCCGACTATGTTCGCATCACCGTATCGGATAACGGAACCGGCATGCGTGAGGAAGTCCGCCAAGCATTACTAAAGCTGGAACCGGGAAATCTAGGCGGGGACGATAACAAACCATCCACTGGGCTCGGTACGAGAAACGTATTTAAGCGGCTGCAGATTTTTTACGATCGCACCGATCTGGTTGAAATTCAAAGTGAAGCGGGAAAAGGAACGGCGGTTACGCTGCGAATCCCTTTAGAAAGGAGCTCCGACTAATGTATCGGTTGTTGATTGCGGATGATGAAGCGCTGGAACGGGAAGGATTGGAGTGGATCGTTCATCGCATGATG
This sequence comes from Paenibacillus sedimenti, assembly GCF_014534655.1. Classification (GTDB taxonomy): domain Bacteria; phylum Bacillota; class Bacilli; order Paenibacillales; family NBRC-103111; genus Paenibacillus_E; species Paenibacillus_E sedimenti. The sequence goes on along the minus strand of NZ_JACVVD010000002.1, from coordinate 638,108 downwards.
CCGGATACTTTCGAAGTCATTCATGCCGAAAATGGCCGTCTTGCCATCGAGCGCGCAGAAGAGTACCGTCCTCATATTATTTTCATGGACGTCAATATGCCCGGCATTCAGGGGCTGGCCGCTTTGCGGGAAATTAAAGAGCGGCTTCCTGACGCCAAAATGGTGATGGTGACCGCCTACGATTACTTTGCCTACGCGAAGGAGGCGCTGACGCTGGGCGTGAAAGAATACATCGTCAAACCGGCGGGACGGGAGCAAGTCGTACACATTTTGCAGCAGTTGATTGGGGAACTGGACACGGAGAAGCGGAAGCGCACCGAGCAGCTTGAGCTTCGCGATAAAGTCTCGCAGCTGCTGCCCTTAGTCGAGAATGAGCTGGCCTTCGTTTTCATGGTTGATCAAGTGCTGGAGACGGGAGCCGGGCAATTAGCGGAGTGGCTGGATTTTCCCCTCGATCAAGGCTGCGCGGTTGTGGTTGCTTTTTCCGAACCTATGCGTTCGCTGGATAAGAAGAAAATCTTCGATGCGATGCGCAGCTACGCCAAAACGCACCTGCCTCCCTGCATCGTAAGCTCATTAATCGAGCAGCACATGGCGATTTTCATCAGGAAAAGTCCTGAGCTGCATGATGAGGTCTGGATCAAAACCATGACGTTGTATGGCGAAAAGCTTTGCGCGATGGCCGAAACTCAGCTGGGTATTACGATTTCGGTAGGTATCGGATCGGCTTATAACGGAGCTGAAGGGATGCGTAAATCTTATTTTGAAGCTGTCCTTGCTTCCACTTATTTCGAAACCAGCTTGGCGGTTTGCCACTTCCATGAGCTTAAACAGGGAGCACGCGGCGGAGCCGCTTTATCTTCTGCAAACGGAGATCCTACACATCGCTCCTACGTTGTTTCCGCGCTGCAGCGGATACGCGAAGAACGTGAGCAGCAAACGGTAACTGTGCTGGATAAAGCCAAACGTTATATCATGAATAAATTCACCGAGGACCTGTCCCTGGAAGAAGTAGCCGAATTTATCCATCTGAACCCCCACTATTTCAGCAAAGTATTCAAGCAGCAGTTCGGCGAAACCTTTATCGATTTCGTTACCGGTTTACGCATACAAAAAGCGAAAGAGCTCATCGAATCAGGTGCGTTCAGCCTCAAAGAAGTCTGTTTCGAGGTCGGTTATAAAGACCCGAATTATTTTAGCCGCGTCTTCAAAAAAGTAACCGGCGTCACGCCCACCGAATACCGCGTACAGCCTAAATAAATGCGCTGCTATCCAGTTCATGCCAATGCGGCATGGACTTTTTTGCGCTGTTCAGAGCAAATTAATGCTAGTCTCCACTTTTCTCCGCACCTTGCATGGGCGAGGCAGCATACTGGACGTAAATCGCACAAATAAGTGCTGGTGATTGTCCACAAACCCCAGTTTACCCCGTGATATAATGAATCTCGTTTCATACGGTTAAACGAAGGGAGATTAGTCATGATGAGCTCGACAACGAATCAACAAAACGATCAGGTAAGCTTAAAATTTGTAACGCTCGTATCCATGGTAGCCGCGCTTGGCGGTCTTTTATTCGGTTTCGATACATCCGTTGTTTCAGGTGCAATCGGCTTCATGGAGAAGCGGTTTGACCTGAACGAGGTGGAAGTCGGCTGGGCGGTATCCAGTCTCATTATCGGTTGTATTATCGGCGCAGCCTCATCCGGGGTGCTTAGCGATAAATTCGGCCGCAAAAAAGTGCTGATTGCAGCTGCCTTGTTGTTTATTATCAGTTCTGTCGGATCTGCAATTCCAGATACATTCACCGGATATATCATCGCTAGGATGATTGGCGGTCTTGGTATCGGCATTACGTCTACCCTATGCCCCCTATATAACGCGGAAATCGCTCCGGCCAAATACCGCGGCCGTCTCGTTGCACTGAATCAATTTGCAACGGTAACCGGTATCTTCCTTGTGTACTTCGTCAATCTCGCCATTGCTAACTATGGCGATGATTCTTGGGATATCAGCACTGCTTGGCGCTGGATGTTCGGCGTAGGCGTCCTGCCGGGGATGCTCTTCCTGGTGCTGCTGTTCTTCGTTCCCGAAAGCCCGCGCTGGTTGATTAAGCAAGGAAGACCAGCAGAAGCGCTGCCGATTCTGCTGAAAATTCATGGCGAGGATTTGGCGCGTAAAGAAGTGCTCGACATCAAAGAATCATTCGAACAAGAGAAAAATACTTCGATCCGCCAGCTATTCAGCCCAGGACTGCGCATCGCCTTAATCGTTGGTGTCGTGTTGGCCGTCCTCCAACAAGTGACCGGCATTAACGCGATCATGTATTACGCGCCGGAAATCTTCAAAGAGATGGGCGCCGGAACGAATGCATCGCTGATTCAGACGATACTCGTAGGCTTAATCAACTTTCTGTTCACGATTCTTTCCTTGTGGCTCATCGACAAAGTCGGACGCAAAGTACTGCTGCTGACCGGTTCAGCCTTCATGGCCATAAGTCTCATTGTGATCGGCTTCGCTTTCCAAAGCAGCGAGCCTTCCGGAACGCTTGTGCTGATCTTCATTTTGCTGTTCGTTGCATCATTCGCCATCTCCCTCGGTCCGGTCGTCTGGGTGCTGCTCTCCGAGATTTTCCCGAACCGTATCCGCGGTAAAGCAACAGCAATAGCCTCCATGGCGCTATGGGCCGCCGATTATGTCGTGTCCCAGTCATTCCCGCCGCTGCTTGGCTCCGCAGGACCGTCTGTTACATTCTGGATCTTCGGCATCCTGTCACTGTTCACGTTCTTCTTCACTTGGCGCGTCGTTCCGGAGACGAAGGGCAAGTCGTTGGAAGAAATCGAATCGCTGTGGTCAGAGGGTAGTAAAGATGAAACTACCAGCAGCAAAGGTGCCGTGCCTTTAAGACAAGGTTGATCCGGCGTAGAACAAAATATTCCCGAGAATTTGCGCAACACTCTGCCCGTTGTTGTTATGTTATAATTTTCCAAAGACGAAGAACGTCCTTTTGCCATTCTGGCATGAGGGCGTTTTTTAATTTTTGGCTTTGACAATTAGCGATCATTTCGAAACTATCGTTCCCCCATATATGTACTCGAAAAATCATATAGATTTGTCCTTCAAACGGTAATTTCCATAGTTATACACGAAAAAACATACACAAAAGCTCTAATTGAAGCGAAGAGCCCGATTTTATATGAAATTTCATACAGAATCGTTGTTTCTGTGATTACTGAACTTTCGCAGTTCCGCTCTTTTTTAAGGCAAAGCATATGAGCAATTTCTGGAGCATTATTCGGCTCGACAAACAGGAGCCGTGTGGACAGTCAGGTGTATAATCGTAGTTGCTATTTTTTGACCGTTCCCCGCGATCGATGTCACCGTACCGCCATCCGCAAAGGTAACCTCCGGCTAGATATTCCTCGCACTTTGATGTAACCTATATAATCCATCACCTCCCCATGCCAATCAAACAAGAGGTGTCCCTGGCCTCATCAGACCATTAGGTACACCTCTTATCCATTACTTATTCAACAGCTTATCTGCTTTCGTGCCCGCTTCTGCTATCGTTTTTTCTGCCGTGTTTGAGGGATCCGTGACAGCCAGCGCGATCTGGTCCTTGACGATTTTGGCGATTTCCGGGTATACCTTCAGCATCGGACGAGGTCTTGCGTATTCCAACTGATCAACAGCTACTTTAAACAGCGGCTTCTCGGCATAAAGTTTCTTCATTTCGTCGCTGTTTACGGCGCTAACCCGGCTAGGCAAATACCCTGTGAAGGAGCTGGCATAGATCGTTTGCTCTTTGGCCGTCATCCATTTGATGAACTTCCAGGCAGCTTCCTGCTTTTCCTTTGAAAGCTTCGCGGACATGACCAGATTGGCGCCGCCCGTCGGTACACCATAGCTTTTGTTAGCCGGCATGAAGCTCGTTCCCAATTCGAAGCCGGCGTCTTTGGCTACCTGCATTTGCTTGGTCAAATCAGCTGTGGAAGAGAACAGCATAGCCGATCTTTGATTCTGGAAGTCAAGCTTCGCCACGTTCCCCGCATCGTCTGTCGTAGGGATTTTCGCCACGCCTGATTCTTTCAGCTTCAGCAAGAACTTGACCGGCTCGATCCCCGCTTCCGAGTTGAACTCGGCTTTTTTGCCGTCTTCACTGATCATTTTACCGCCGCTTTGCGCGACAAATGCTTCATAATACCAGATATCGACCGGCATTGTGATGCCGACACGCTTGTCCGGCACAGTAATTTTCTTGGCGTATTCCTCGAATTCCTTCCAATTCTTCGGACCGTTCGGATCGAGGCCCGCTTCCTTCAAAAGCGTTCGATTCAAGTACAGCAGCGGCGTACTGCGCAAATAAGGAAGTCCATGCAGCTTGCCGTCTACGTACGAGTTGCCCATGAGACCTGGGATAAAGTCGTTCATATCGACTTGATCTTTTTTCACGAAAGGCGTTAAGTCTTCCGTCATGCCCGCTTTAGCAAATACCCCGATCGAGGCAATTTCGTTCTGCCACACTTCCGGCGGATTGCCTGCTGCAAATGCGGCTTGCGCTTTGGCGTGCTGCTCGTCATACGTGCCTTGGAAGTTCGCTTTCACGACGATTTCTTCTTGGGATTCATTAAACTTTTTGACCAGGTTTTCGTTGTTTTCGCCGATTTTGTCGCCCCAGGAATACCAGTAATTAATTTCGATTTTTTTCTTCGGTGCCGTAGTAGCGGCGGCATTGCTATGTCCGGCGGACGCATCCGTGCCGGCAGTCTGTTTGGAGCCTGCGGAGCAAGCCGTCATCGATAAAACCAGGGATGAAGCAAGTGCGATCGTTGCTAACTTTTTCATATCGTTTAGAACCCTCCAAATATAGTTATTTTATTTAACTCCTGTATATACAAATGCTTTGATAATCTGCCGCTGCGCAATAAAAAACACGATGAGGATCGGGATGACAAGGATCAAATTCCCGGCCATCAAAATATGCCATGCCGTTCCTCCATCGACTTCCCGGATCTTCGCGATGCCGATCGGCAGCGTTCTTGCCGCTTCGGTGGTCGTCATGACCAAAGGCCAAAAATAATCGTTCCAGTGCGCGATAAAGCTGAATAAAGCGAACGTGACCAAGGTAGGCCGGGCCATCGGCAGCATGATTTTGTATATGATCTTCCATTCGCTGGCATCATCCAGCCTTGCCGCCTCGAGCAGCTCGTCCTGCACTTGCTTGAACGATTGTCTGAGCAGGAAAATCCCGAAGGCGCTCGAAGAAAAAGGTAAGATCAAGGCAAGCAGCGAGTTCAACAGCCCCCATTTGCTCATCAGCAGATATACAGGCAAGAAGATCAGTTGACTCGGGATCATCAAGGTGATCATCGTGACACCGAATAAGATCCGGTCTCCCTTAAATCGGTACCTCGCGAACGCATATGCGGCGAAGATGATCGTTGCAAACTGCATGATAAGAATACCGACTGAAACCAGAACACTATTGAGAAAATATTTCAGGAACGGCCCTGAATTCCAAGCCAGAGCGAAATTATCCCACCTGATCTCCTTGGGAATCCATTTCGGCGGGAAAATGACCGTCTCGGAGAATGATTTAAGTGACGTTGACACCATCCAAACGAAAGGGAGGGCGAATATTGCGATCAGGATGATCAGCCCCAGCACATTCAACGTTCTGTAAACTGGTTTGGTGATGGGCATGTTTCCTGCCTCCTATCGATAATGAATTTTTCGGCTCAGCAGCTTGAAATAAAGCAGCGTAAGCACGCCCACGACGACCAGCAGCACGACTCCAGCCGCAGAAGCGTAACCGATTTTGAAGAAGCGGAAGCCGTATTCGTAAATATAAAACACGAGCGTATTCGTCGAGTTCACCGGTCCGCCTTTCGTCATGATGGCAATCGTCTCAAACACCTGAAACGAACCGATCAAATTGATGATGATCAAGAAAAATAGGGTCGGAGACAGCATGGGTACCGTAATTTTGTAAAAGGTCCTCCACCTGTTCGATTCGTCCAAATCGGCCGCTTCGTACATATCCTTCGGTATGCTTTGAAGCCCGGCTATAAAGACCAGCGAATTGAAGCCGATGCCCTTCCATACAGCAACGATAACGAGAGAAAGCAAGGAGCTTTTCGGACTACTAAGCCACTCCAGCTTCTGTATGCCGAATAATTGAAGAATCCAGTTGAGCAACCCGAACTGCGGATCCATCAGCCACATCCAGACAAGCGATACCGACACCAGCGAGATGATATGCGGGCTGAAGATGGCCCCTTGGACCACACCATACACCCATCCCTTCCGGTTCAGCCACAAAGCAAGAATCAAAGAAATGATAATCGTCAGGGAAACGGTCAGCATCGTATAATTCAAGCTGTTGAATAGAACCTGCCGGAACTCCTTGCTGTCAAAGAGCTCAACGAAGTTGTCGAACCCGACGAAATCCTTTTCCGGACTGACAAAATCCCAGGAATGAAAGCTTAAATAGATCATGTAGAAGATCGGATATATGAAAAAGACTGTAAAAATGATGATTGCAGGCGAGACCATGATATATGGGCGAAGCCGATACCATAAAGGCATTAATACGTTCCTCCTGCAACAAGTGTCTTCAGCTCGGCGGGCTCCCCATCCGGCAATCGGTTCCCGGCCCGATCAAAATAATACAGATCGGCATAAGGCACCGAAACATGAACGTCAGCAGCATACTCGAGCGGTTTGAGGAAGGTTTTGACATACAGCGTGCCTGCTTTGGATGCCATCTGGTAGATGATCTCAGCGCCTAACGTTTCGCGCGTTACTATGCGGGCCGGAATATGAAGGCAGCCCTGTTTTTTCTCCGGGGTAATAACCGCTTTCTCCGGCCTGAAGCCCGCGTGGCTGTAAGCACCGTCAGCTTTGGGTGCCATCCCCTCTAGTTCCGAGCAGGGCAGTATATTCATCGGAGGCGTTCCGATAAATTGAGCTGTAAACCGGTTCGCCGGATCATTGTAAATGTTCATCGGACTGTCCGCCTGCTGTACGCGGCCTTTGTCCATAATGATGATCTGATCGCCCATCGACATGGCTTCCACTTGATCGTGCGTGACATACACGAATGTGGCCCCCAGCCGTTTATGCAGCTGGATCAGCTCGGTCCGCATCTGATTCCTCAGCTTGGCGTCCAAATTGGACAAGGGCTCATCCATCAGAAAGACCGCCGGGCTTTTGACCATGGCTCTCGCCAAAGCAACCCGCTGTCTCTGGCCTCCGGACAATGACTGCGGCTTCTTATGCAGGTAATCGGTGAGACCGACAATTTCCGTAATCTCTTGAATGAGCCGCTCCCTCTCAGCTTTCGGCACTTTGCGGTTGATTAGCCCGAACTCGATATTTTCTTTCACCGTCATCATCGGATACAAGGCATAGTTCTGGAACACCATTGCAACGTTTCGTTTGCCTGGTTCTACGTGATTGACACAGCGATCGCCAATCCAGATCTCCCCGCCCGACTGCTTCTCTAATCCGGCAATCATCCGCAGCGTCGTGGATTTCCCGCATCCGGAAGGACCTACCAGAACCGTGAACGATCCGTCTTTGATCGTCAAATTCAAATCTTGTACGACGCTCTCTTGGCCATAGCTTTTCTCAATATGATGCAATCTGATTTCCGCCAATGCTATTCACCTCTACTTTGCAGTGGTTTCCAAAAGGTCAACCGATAAGTTCCAGTCCGATTCTTCTCCACGCGCATCCGGAGAAGGTTTGAATCCCCGCATGTTCGTATGGAATCGTGTGATATGCGTCTCCAACTCTGCAGCTTCGTTTAATTTCACAAGGTCGATTCGCACTTGGCCATCCTTGAGCTCCACCACACGAAAAGCAGGAATATCAAGGCATGCGGCGGTCTGAATAAAGTGCCATCCATCTTGTAGGACTATGGAGTTTGCATGATTATGGCCGCAGAAGTAGAAAGCGGGACCTTTCTTTGTACGTAGTACAGCTTTCATATCAATCTCCGGATGTATCGATAATTTATCCAGCTTGGAACGCGTCGTTGTATCATATACGGGGTGATGGGCGAATACGAATACTGGTTTTTCGCCTGATGCCTCTAACTGCGCCTGCAGCCATTCCAGCTGTTCGGCATCCATCGTCCCTCCCCAACATTCTTTGTTCATCTCTTTGGTCGAATCGAGGAAAATTAAGAAGGCTCCATCTGTTTCAAGGGCACTATAACGTTTTTGGCCAGTAATAGCGAGGATCTCAGTTTTCGGAATCGAGTACGTATCGTGATTGCCTAGTACATGGATAAATGGGCGTCCGCTGCGGTCAATCCGGTCAAACACATAGCGGAATTCCTCCGGAAAACCCTCATGCGTAAGATCGCCCAGAGAAATATGGACATCTCCATCCATAGCAAGGAATTGATCGAGCATCGATGTATATACCGTGTCTCTTGCATCCAACATCTCTTCTGTACCATCTACCATCCTGGAGTAATGAAAATCTCCCATCAACACTAAACGCATAGTTTCCTACCTCCCGTTTTTTGGTCAGTCCCTTAGGATTAAGTTCTTTCCTACGATAAGTTCGCTCAATGTGTTTATCACATAGTCGGGTCTGATGCTCTTAGCTTCAATGTCGTCCCTAGTGGCAATTCCAGTCAGAACAAGCGCAGTTTTCATACCGCTGTTCATGCCGAGAAGAATGTCTGTCTCTAACCGGTCTCCAACCATTAGGCATTGGCCGCTGGGGATACCGAGTCTTTGCAAGGCTTGATTGGCATAAAATATGGACGGCTTACCGATGACCAGCTCGACTTCGGTTTGGCTTGCAACCTCAAGTGCTTTGAGTAACGCCCCCGTATCCGGTATGACATCCCCGGGAATAGGACAGCAGGGGTCCGGATTGGCAGCGATCAGCTTGGCTCCACGGCGAACCGCCTTCATGCCAATATGAAGCTTTTCATAGTTGAATGCCCGGTCAAGCCCAACTAGAACATGCGAAGCCTCTAAAGGATCAACCGTTGTGCTTACATCGAAAAACTGCAGCTCCTCTTCCATAGCCCTTTCGCCGATTACCAGGACCGATGCGTCCGGGGCATGTTCCTTGAAAAACACACCTGCAAGATAGGATGCCGTTATGATTTCTTCCACATCGCTAAACAGTCCCATTCGCTCCAGTCGTTTTTGGCAGTCATAACGCGTCTGCGTGGACGTATTCGTCAGGAACATAATTTTCTTATGGCTCTTGCGCAGCTCCGTAATCGTCGATAGGACACCAGGGAGCAGAGAGTCGCCAACAAAAATCGTTCCGTCCAAGTCAAAACAATAAGCATCAAACGAAGTCAATAAATCCTTCATGTAACGATCTCCCTAGCACCTTAATTCGCTTTATTTGCGCACAAAAAAACCAGCAGCAGAAAATCCCCCCTTATATCCATAAAGGCATGTTGATTTTTCTGACCACTGGGTTTTCTCATCGTCTCCACCCGGAGGTTCATATTTATTCAGTTCTTTACCAGAAGCGGCTGTCCCCGATCGATACAAAATCCGCACCGTTGTCCAGGGCTTGCCCGATTTCCTCTTCATACCTGATTAGTCCGCCGACTATAAGAGGCTGTTTGATTTTTTGCTTCACGTCTCGAATCACTCTCGGCATGAGTCCGGGCATCAGCTCGACTTCATCCGGATCGCACGTTTTGACCATGCGAACAGCCGTCTCCACCGCGTAGGAATCGATCGCAAATATACGTTGAATGCTTCGTATTCCCGCCTGCTTCGCGGCTGCAACCGCGTTGCTCTTGGTTGTAACGATGCCGTCGACTTGGAACACTTCGGCCAAATATTGAATGGATGATGCATCCCTTCCTATGCCGCCAACCATTTCAATATGGACGAACACCTGTTTACCGGAATCATGAAGCTGCTCCATGATCTCCCGCAAGTTGTTGATCGTTCCCGTCATCAGGTTAACTCTTTGGACTCCGCTTTTTAGTGCCTTCGCTATTTGGTCTGCTTCCGTGATAGATGCAATAATAGGATAACTTTTCAAAGGGAAGTCCTCTTTTCCAAGTCTATGAAAACTTTGTTGCTACTATTAGGATAAACCTCTTTTATTATCGTAATATCAATCCTATGTAAAGAAGCTATGAAGATTATGACTGAATTCCATTCGCGAATCAGCATAATGTCTTGCTGATCTAAGGCAGCCTCTACTTCTGTCATGATATTCATCATAGGTCAGGGAGTGATTGTAAGCGCATATTTATGTAAAATCTCCCCGATTTTCTCCGCATTCGCAGGAGGACTGAAATAATAGCCCTGAACGAGCTGGCATCCGTACTCCTTCAGCACCTGCAGTTCCTCCTCCGTCTCGACCCCTTCGGCGACAACCAGAAGATTCAATTTATGCGCCATTGCGATCATCGTATGTACAATAGCCGCATTAACTGGGCTTTGCTTCAATCCCTTAATGAATGCCTGATCAATCTTCATCTTATCGATAGGGAAATCTTTGAGATACCCCAGCGAACTATATCCCGTACCGAAATCATCCATAGCCACCTTAAAGCCTAGCTTCTTCAGCTCATTCAGGGCATCCGATGCGGTTTTGACATCCATGCTCATGCTCTCGGTAATTTCCAGCTCCAAGTATTGAGGCGGCAGTCCCGTCTCTTCCAGAATGCTTTGGACCTTCCGGCTGAGCCGTGAATCCTTAAACTGGCGGCTGGATAAATTGACGGCGACCGGCAATTTAGGTAATCCGGCGTTCTGCCAAATCATATTTTGCCTGCAGGCTTCCATCAGCACCCATTCCCCAATCTCATGAATGAGGCCGGTTTCTTCAGCAATGGGAATAAAATCTGCGGGGGAAATATAACCCAGCTGCGGTTGATGCCAACGGATCAGGCATTCCAGACCGGCAATTTGATTCGTATGGGAATCGACAATAGGCTGATAGACAAGATGGAACTCCTGCTGCCCAATCGCTCTCCGTAAATAAGCCTCAAGCTCCATCCGTTTAAGAATCTGATGATTCGGGGCAGGAACGTAGACACCATGTACCCCGTTCTGAATGGCAATGACACACCGCTACAAGAAGTATGCCGATATATCGGGTGATACCGGATCTTGAAACAGGATGTTTTTATGAAAATAATCTACGGCGCCTATACGTATAGCTTGGATCGTGATCATGGAGCCTTCGGTCGTATTCATGCTTAACGTAACGACAGGAATAGGGCAATGACTTATTATGGCATGAATGGTACTCAAACTATCCAACTCAGGCATATCCAGATCAATGATCACCAAATCCGGCCTGTATGCTGTGATACACGTCAACGCTACTTCTCCATTAGCGGCCATTCCGGTAACGACAAACTGTGAATCCTGCTCGAATAACGCCTTCGCCATCTGTAGATGATGGCCCGAGTGAGAGTGACCAACAAGTAGAACTCCATATTGATATTTCGATCCCATTAGCAACCAGCCCCTCCGAATGCACAGTTTATCCTGTCCACGATACTCGCCATATTGATGCTATTGTAATCATACTTTCCAATTATTAGGTCTCTACCAGAATTTCTATTAATTCTTCAAAGTAATCCTACTAATAATTTGCTAACATTTTGTGAGAAAGTGTGAAAAAATACACGCTTTATGCGATTTACTCTTAAAAATCGACACAGTATAATAGAATTATGAGTAAAATGTTAGCGTTTACCCGTTAAATAGAACTAGTAAAAATGAGAAGGATCTATTATGGAGGAATCTTAATGATAAAAGTTCTATTAATCGAGGACGATGATATAATCGGTGAAATGATATGCATGTATCTAACAGAAGAGGACTTCCATGTACTGCGAACCCGTACCGGGCAAGATGGCGTGGCTGAGTTAAACGAGTTTAGTCCGGATGTCATCCTGCTCGACTTGACACTACCTGATTTTGAAGGAACGGATCTGTGCAATTCCCTTCGTCAAGTAACCGAGGTTCCGATTATAATCATTTCCTCCAATGCGAAGGTAAGCGAAAAAGTGGAGGCATTCACTGTAGGTGCTGACGATTACTTATGCAAGCCGTTCAGCATGCATGAATTGAAGGCTCGCATACTGGCTGTATCGCGCCGATCCAAGCAAGCTGCTGCTGTCGGAGCCGCTTCATTGCCGGTTGATCAACCGCTCAAATGTGACTTGGACATGAATCTGGAGACTAGAATGCTGCTTGTGCGCGGCGAATCGATTGAGATGACATTCTCCGAATTTGAGCTTATTCGGTTATTCTACGAGCATCCGCAGCGAGTATTTCGCAGAGAAGAACTCATCAACGCGCTTCGAGGCTATGATTCCTGTATCAACGACCGGTCTATTGACGTACATATCACAAATTTACGGAGAAAAATCGAAGAGAACCCCAAAGATCCCCAATATATTAAAACAGTGTGGGGCGTCGGTTATAAATTCGTTAAATGATAGTAAAAAAATGCAGCCCGTTCTCCCTAAGGAGTCGGCTGCATTATTAATTTCGCTGCCTATCTGCTTTTTACAATCAGCTCAACCGCTTCTTGTATCACTTGACTCGGTGAGTTGCCTTTTTCCAATTCTTCTTGTATGCAATGCTCCAGATTGGCCCCTATCACCGTACCGATTGTACGGTCTACAGCCGTTCGAATTGCCGATAGCTGTGTGACAATTTCCCTGCAGTCCTTGCCTTCTTCCATCATCGATAAGACGCCACGAACTTGCCCTTCGATCCGCTTTAACCGATTTTTAATGCTATTATCGTACTCCATGCCTGCCACCACTTTCATGATTTTAAATGAAAAGATTTAAGCCCGCGTCCTCGGCATCGCCCAGATAGCTGGCTACCCCCGCGTAATCAATGCCGTCGATTAATTCTTCTTGCTTGATGCCCATAATGTCCATACTCATCGTGCAGGCAACCAATTTTACACCTGAACGGAGCGCGCCCTGCATCAGGGACTCCGGAGACTCCACGTTTTTGCGCTCCATCGCATGACGAATCATCTTGGGGCCAAGCCCGCCCATATTCATTTTGGACAGAGGCAAGGACTTCGTTCCTTTGGGCATCATCAGTCCAAACATCGTCTCCATGCCGTCTTTACGAACAAGGGGAGCGTCCTCTTTGCGCAACACGTTCAACCCCCAGAAAGTGAAGAACATCGTTACCTTCTTACCCATTGCGGCAGCACCGGATGCGATAATAAAAGCAGCCATCGTTTTATCCAAATCACCGCTGAACACGACCATTGTAGCACCTGAATTTACTTGTGCCGTAATGTTTGTCCTGGTGTCCGTCGGGGCAGAGTTCCCTTTGCGGACAGTGGCTATGACCTTACCGCCCGAGGTATCAAGCGACTCTAAAGCATTGCCCGTTTTCTCGCACCATTTGGCAATGTCGGACGCAAAGCCAAAGTCGGTCGCTCGCACTTCAACTCTCTCGCCCGTCTTCATGACGCGTATCGTTTCATATACCCGCATTATAGGGCCGGGACACTGCATTCCGCAAGCGTCAACTACAAGGCTCGGAGTGGTATTCGATTCTACTTTTAATTCAGGTGCGGGCATTTCTTTTGATGCGGCAGGCAAGGAAGCTTCGCCAAACATGGCTGAGTACGTTCTATAACCTCCATCAACGTTTCTAACCTGATAACCGTACTGCTGCAGAAGGCGCGCAGCAACATAACCCCTCTGGCCGACTTGGCAGGATACGACGATAGGCGTTCCTTGCGGCAACTCTTTGATCAGCTCACGGAGTTCATTCAATGGAATATCACGGAGCCAGGAATAAAACCCGCTTCCCGTTCGATCGCATCCCGAACATCAATGAGCAGTCCGCCGCTCTGTACATAGCTGTTGACTTCATGCCATTGAATAGTTTCTGCCAAACCATCAATAATGTTCGACGCTACATAGCCAGCCATATTCACAGGATCCTTCGCCGAGGAGAAAGGCGGTGCATAAGCAAGTTCGATATCTGCAAGATCCCATGCCTTCAGCCCTCCGCGCATCGCCGTTGCAATGACGTCAATCCGCTTATCGGCCCCATCTGCCCCAACCGCTTGCGCGCCATAAATCGTACCGTTCTTCTTGTCAAATAACAGCTTGAGCGAAATCGGCGAGGCGCCCGGATAATAGCCTGCATGAGAGCTAGGATGGATATGAATCGCTTCGAAAGGAACGCCCTGTTTACGAAGTGCTTTCTCACTATTGCCGGTTACCGCGGCGGTCATGTTGAACACTTTAACAATTGCAGTCCCGAATGCGCCGAGATAGCTGATTTGCCTTCCATTGATATGATCCGCGGCCAATCTTCCTTGACGGTTAGCTCCCCACGCCAGCGGGACCGTCGTTTCGAAGCCTTGAATCCGATCCTTGACCTCAATCGTGTCTCCAACCGCATAAATGGACGGATCACTTGTTTGAAGTTGCGCATTCACTCTTATGGCGCCACGCACTCCGAGTTCAAGGCCGGCAGCAGAGGCCAATTCACTTTCCGGCACGACACCGATCGCCAGCAAAATCATATCGGTTTGAATTCGGTTGCCCGAGGATAGCACCACGTTACGTCCATGTTCTTTTATTTCCACTACGGACTCATTCAAGGCAAGCTCTACGCCATTCATTCGCATATGCTGCTCGACCGGCTTTACCATCTCCGGGTCCAGCGGGCCTAGGATCTGTCCGTTTCTTTCCACGAGCGTAACGTTCATACCGCGTTCCCGAAGATTTTCGGCCATTTCTACGCCGATAAAGCCGCCGCCGATAATTGTTGCGTGAGCTGGCTTTTGCTTATCCACGAAAGCTTTGATCCGGTCGGTATCCGGAATATTTCTCAGGGTGAATACTGAGCTTGCTTCAGCCAACCCCGGAATTTCCGGAATAATAGGTCTAGCACCTGTAGACAAAATCAATACATCGTATGGATATTGGATTTCTTCACCTGAATCAAGTTGCTTAACCTTAACATGCTTAGTATCACGGTCAATACTCATAACTTCGGATCGAACCCGAATATCCATGTTAAACCGTTTACCCATGCTCTGGGGAGTTTGCAAGAACAATTTGTCCCGATTCTGAATCGTCTCGCCAATATAGTAAGGCAAGCCGCAATTCGCAAATGATATATGATCTCCCCGCTCCAGCATGAGAATATGATCCTCTTCGTTTAACCTTCTTAATCTGGCTGCAGCCGAAGCACCGCCTGCAACTCCGCCAACGATAACAATATTTCTCGACATTTGGTTACTCCCCTCCGAAATTCATAATACCCCACTGGGTATAATATATACCCCACCGGGTATTTTGTCAAGCTGAATGATCTTTTAAATTGGCAATATTTGAGGGGCGATCCTAACTTTCACATGTGCTAAAATAGAACACACCTTTGAAGGGCAGTGCGATTCTGTTACTTTGCGGGTACCAACGAACGGCCGAAGCTTCTTCTTCAGAAGCGCGGGGGAACCATTACTTGGGGTGAAGCCAACCGGATTGGCAGGGTGATTACTCTTTGACCCGAACCCGTCAGCTAACCTCGCAGGCCAAAAAAGGGAGGATTCACACATGAATGTTAAGAAAATTGTACTGCCTGGTCTACTTGCTTTAGGCATCATTGCCGGCTCCGGGGCAGCTTCGGCTTCCGCCGCTGCCTATACGGTTAAAAGCCAAGATACCATGTGGACCATATCTCAAAAGCATGGCGTTTCACTTAGCGCTCTAATCGCTCAGAATCCACAAGTTGCCAATCCGAATATCATTTGGCCAGGCATGATTCTGAACATTCCGGGCCATACTTCAAATGGAACGAATGGAACGAATCCTGTAAGCAGTCAGTCTTCTTACGCGGATCAAGTGGTTACTTTAGTGAACCAGGAACGCACCAAAGCCGGATTGAAGCCGCTGGCCGTTGACAAGTCATTAGCTGTAATGGCGCTGGATAAAGCCAAGGATATGTACAACAACCAATACTTCGATCATACATCCCCAACTTACGGTTCTCCGTTTGAAATGATGTCCGCATATGGCATCCAGTACAAGTACGCCGGAGAAAACATTGCCATGGGGCAAAAAACTCCGCAAGACGTGATGAAGGCATGGATGAACAGTCCGGGGCATCGCCAAAATATTCTTAGCCCGAATTTCACCAAGATCGGCGTCGGCTATTACAAAAATGAATGGGTACAAGAATTTATCAGCAACTAATAAAACAGCGGTCAATAGCGGGTACCGCTAACCGCTTCTTGTCCGCAACGAAAAACCCCATCTCTCATATAGAGAATGGGGTCTGTTTTCTTTTATACACCTCTATCCAGGAGCAAGGAAACACTCCTCAAACTTTCTTGACGACAAAGGCGGGCTGAACAGATAGCCTTGAATTTCATCGCATTCATATTCAGCTAGTTTATCCAGCTGTTCTTTTCTTTCAACACCTTCCGCGAGCACCTTCATGTTCAAATTTCGTGACAAGGCTATGATGGTTTTGACAATGGCCGCGTCCCGCACGTCGGTTGAAATATTCGTAATAAAGGAACGATCAATTTTTAATTTGTCAATCGATAGATCTTTGACACAGCTTAACGAAGAATACCCTGTCCCGAAATCGTCCATGGAGATGGAAACACCCAAATGCTGCAATCTTCGAAGTATAAGCCGGGTATGCTCTAAATTGATTAAAGCGGTGCTCTCGGTAATTTCCAAATGCAGCCGTACCGGGTCCAAACCGGTCTCCTGCAGCACTTCTTTTACAACATCTACAAAATCGTTCCGCTGAAATTGTTGGTACGACACGTTTACAGAAATGATGAGAGGCATGTCGTACTTGTCTTTCCAGCGCACATTTTGAATACAAGCTGTTTTCAATACCCAATAGCCAAGAATATCAATCAATCCATATTCCTCGGCGATCGGTATGAAAACTGACGGCGATACCTGTCCCAGTTCCTTATGCATCCAGCGAACCAAGGCTTCGGAACCGATCACATGCTGCGTTTTCAGATCGATTAAGGGCTGATAATAAACCTCCAGCTCATCTTCCGCTATCGCCTTCCTTAGATCGCTGACCAGCAGACGTTTTTCACGCAGTTCATCGCTGATTTCGTTCACGTAGAACAGGTATCGGTTTTTCCCGGACTGCTTCGCTTTATACATGGCCAAATCTGCATTTCTCAGCAATAATTCAGGTGTATCGCCATCGTTCGGGTACAAGCTTAAGCCGACGCTAGTGGTGATAAACTGCTCCGTGCCCTCCAGAATGATCGGCTCCCGCTTGAAATATTCAACCACTTGACCTGCCACGTCTTCAATTTCACGGATCTGATTCATATCCAAAATGACCGCAAATTCGTCGCCGCCAAATCGCGCCGCCTGCCCTTTCTCCGTGACGAGCTGCCGCAGCTTCCCGGCAAAACGCTTAAGGATATCATCCCCTACGAAATGTCCGAAAGAATCATTCATCTCTTTGAAATTATCCAGGTCTATGAACATAACGGCAAACATTTGCCTATTACCTGAGCGCTCCTGCAGTAAATCGTTCAACTGTTTGTATAAGAGAGTTCGGTTCGGCAGCTCCGTCAATACATCATGATAAGCCATGAACGTGATACGCGCCTCGGCTTCTTTACGCTCCGATATATTTTTGGCAATGCCGTAGACGCCGACGAATTCCTGATTAACCACGATCGGAATTTGGGTAATCATAAACGGAATCATCGTTCGATCCTTTCTCATGAGCGACAGCTCAAAGGTTTGAGAATGGCCTTGAAACGCATACGTAATGGACTCTTGAATACGGGAGCTTTCTGCAGCATCCACAACCTCGAACAAGGAAGACACCTCGTCTTCTTCATAACCAAGCAAATCATAGAAGGTTGGATTCAGCGACAACAAAGTCCCCTTCGCATCAATCGAATATACAACATCCGGATTATACTGGACAAGCGATCTGTAACGCTGCTCGGATGCTTCAAGCGATACGTTCAGCTTCATTAATTCATCCGTTGAAACCTGCGCCAAATGCGACATCGCCCTCAGGGCATCCAGCTCACCCCATTGGTTCTCCTGTTCATGCTGCTGCAAGAAGATGTTGCCTTTAGGCATGACTTGCGGATTCTCTGACAGCATCAATAGCGTCATGGAATGATTGATAATCATATTCTTTTGCTCATGATGGTAAAATTCTCCGCTGGTAAAGAAGCCTATGTTGGGGCCAACCTGCTGCAATGGGGAAAGCTCGTAGCCAATCGAATTAAACATAAAGCGACGCCGCGCTTCGCAAGAATAGATGAGAATGGCTTCTGCAGAGATTTCCTGCATGCTCTCAATCAGCTGTTTCGATCCGTCCACGATTAATTCCGGGTCGCCAAACCCGAAACGGACGATCTCCCCCTCATACAAATGACCCGATACAGTAACCGAACCTTCCTCATGGACAGCAAGAACGTCACGGCAGATATGAATGCCGTTTCGCTTCAGAATGAGCGGGAATTGGCTGCTTTTTTCCGTGATCTGCATAGCAATTTTTTCGCCGAGATACTTTCTATACAAATCAATCACACTCATATTGTCGATCGAATAGATGCGATTGCCGTCAGCATGCGTAACCTTGAAGTTTTTCCCGATCAGCTTCCAATTCAGGCTATATGAATTATTGGCCAGCAAATCTTGACCCGATAATGAAACGCCGACAGCTCCTTCGGTGATGAGGCCTTGCTTGGAGAACAGCGCTGTTTGTCCCAGCATATTCCTTGATATTCCGCCGGCCAGAACGACATGAGGAGCCTCGAATTCGATACCTTTAATAAAATCCTCCGGGTTGGAAATAGCATCGGTAAAGACAATACAAGCTTTCGTATCTGCTACTACCAATTGATTGGCGAAAGCTCTGCCGTTTTCAAAGCAATCCGTTTCCTTCGTAAACTCAAAGAGCGATGAATGAAGATCCGTTTTTTCGAATTGAATAAAGGACAAAATTGTGGAACGCTCGCAGACCTGCCCGTCCAGAATTTGCCCATCGGATGTACAGCCAATAAGCGTTGCTTGTGGCAGATTCGTATGTAAAAGCGAAATTAAATTCGCAATGCTTTCGCTATGTACGGTGTAGGTATAGACTTGAACGAGTAGTTGTTTAGAGTCTCTGATTTCTCTTTCATCCATCCAACCGATCAAATGGTCGCAATCTCGATATTGAAGTTGATGAACCCGCAAGGCCATGCCCTCCTTACTTCAGCTAGTGAACCGGTAACAAGTAGTAGTTCGCCCTCTCCTCATAAGATTCCTGCAAAATTTGTCGAAATAATGGAAGTTCAGATTTCACAGACCGGTAGCGTAAAACTGAATTCCACACCGCCGGCCGTATTACGAACTGCGTACTGCCCGCCGTGCAGCTGCTGAATTTGCCGGACAATGGCAAGACCGATGCCCGTTCCGCCGGAATCCCGTTCCCTGGACTTCTCTACCCGGTAAAAATGATCCCAGATATGAACCAGCTCATTTTCAGGGATCTGCTCGCCTTCGTTCCAGACGACCGTCCGGATTTCCTTCGGCTGCTGTTCCATCCTGATCCCAAGCCTGCCGTTATCGCGGGTATGCCTCAACGCGTTGCCCAGGAGATTCGTGAGCACCTGCTCGATGCGGAACCGATCGGCCTTTACCGTGACCGGCAGCAGGTCCAGTTCGATGTTCTTTCCAACGCTGTGAGGATGCTCCTGAAGCTTGACCGCTATATGGCGCACCGTATCGTCAAGCCGGAAATCATTCAACTGAAGCCGGTACTGTCCCGTTTCCATCTGGGTCAGATCCAGCATATCGTTTACGATGCCGGCCATCCGTGACGCCTCCTCCCGGATAACGGCAGCGTAACGGTCCCGCTTCCTGCCGTCGCCCACATTGTCTTGCAGCGCTTCGGCGAAACCGGCGATCAAACTGATAGGCGTCTTCAGCTCATGGGAGACCCCGGCAACGAATTCCCGGCGCAGCCGCTCCAACCGCTTTTCCTTCTCGATGTCTTCGTGAAGCTTCGCATTCGCCGTGTGCAGTTCATGAAGCGCATGATCCAGATTCTCAGAGAGGAAGTTCAGCGTATCAGACAAGCTGCCGATCTCATCGTTCCGGCGAATGCCGCTTTTTTCTCTGAAATCCAGCTTCGCCATCCGCTGTGCCGTTTGATTCAGTGCCCGAAGGGGTCTTGTAATCATCCGCGAGTACAGCAGAACAAGGAGCAATGCTCCGGCAGTCGCCAACAAATAAAAGTAGGAGTAAAATCCGCGGAAAGCGGAAACCGCATCGCCGACCGGCTGCAGGGAGGAAACGGAGGCCATCACTGTTCCTTCCCCATTCTTTACGTTAAGCGGAGAAATGACCACAAACTGGCGGCTGTTGGATCCGGTGGGCAGCTTTACATCTGTGAAGAATGAAATCGTTTGGTTTTGCAAAAGGACTTCTTCCCGCTTCTCCGGATTTTGGAACCATTGATACAGACTGGATACCAGCTTATCCAGCTCCACATTCGGGAACGGCTGCGCAATCGGCAGCGTTTCCCGGTTCATCGAACCAGGCGGTATGTGGAGGCGGAGGAATATTTTATCTCTGCCAATGCCCTTGCCGGCAGATACCTGCAAATCTCCATATTTGGAAATAGTCAATATGGCGGTTACCGCATAATATTGCTCCTCAAGCTTGGTGAAATAAGGCGGAACCATAGTGCCGTCAGGAGTCTCCTTCAAAAACCGCTGCCGGGTTTGTTCAAAATCCCGAAGAAAACCGCCCGTTTTATCGCGAACGTAATAGGGCTCGAAGAATGTGAGCTGGAGCAGCATCATGACTGTAAGACAACCGACGAACACCAAACTTGTGACGGCAAACAGCTTGAACGAAATCCCCCGCCACTTCATGACCGCACCCTGAGCACATAGCCGTTGCCCCGTACGGTGTGTATGAGGCCGGCATAAGGACCCATTTTTTGGCGAAGCCGTTTGATGATGGCATCCACATTGCGGGTATCCCCGTCATATTCGTAACCCCATACTCCATTCAGCAAGGCTTCCCGGGTCTGCACGAAATTCCGGTTTCTATACAAATACAGCAGCAATTCGAATTCCTTTGGCGTCAAGTCCGCCCGCTGCCCGTCAACCAGCAGCTCATAGGACTGCTCCCGGATTTCAAGCCCTTCCACCCGGTAAACGATCACAGTATCGGCTTCACCATGGTTCCCCACTCTTTTCAGCAGCGCTTTCACCTTCGCAACCAGGACTTTGGGGCTGAACGGCTTAGTGACGTAATCGTCTGCGCCCAGCTCGTATCCGTAAAGCTTGTCCGTTTCCTCCGATTTCGCCGTTACGATGACGATCACCGCATCGGAGGTTTTCCGGAGAAATTGACATACGCCGAATCCGTCCAAATAAGGCATCATCACATCCAATACGACCGCATCCGCGGGTGTTTGGGCAAACTTATCCAATGCTTCCGCCCCATTCTTCGCTTCTACCACCCGGAACCCTTCGTCTTTCATATAATCGGCGATCAATTCCCGCATGAGAGGTTCATCCTCCACAACCATAACGGTTCTCATAGGTTCCTTCCCTCCTGCAACCCGTGTCTTACCCCATTAAAACAAAAAAGCTCTTTCTTGTCACACAAGAATCATAAACGGCTGATAAACTGACTTTCGAAAGCAGGACATATCACACAAGAAAGGAGGGTGTATATGCTTCAGCAAGTGCGCCCTAAAAGGTCGGCCATCTTCCGGCGGTTATCCGGCCCGGACAGGGACGGACCAGCCGCGCTGCTCTTTTTGGCGCCCAGTCTCATCGGGTTTGCTCTGTTTTACCTAATTCCGTTTATCGGAGGGATCTATTATTCCCTGATGGACAGTCCGGTGGACGGCACATTCGTGGGAACGGACAACTACCGGGAGGTATGGAACAGCGAATCATTCCGTAAAGCAGCCGTCAATACCGCTTACTTCGCCGGAATCGGCGTGCCGCTTCTCCTCGTCGTCTCCCTGGCCATTGCCGTGCTGTTGAACCGTTCCCTCCCGCTCCGCAGATGGTTTCGAACCGCATTTGTTCTACCGCTTGTGGTTCCGGTAGCATCTGTCGTGTTGTTCTGGCAGGTATTGTTCGATACCCACGGGTGGTTGAACAGCCTGCTCACTGAATCGGGATATGCCCCTGTCAACTGGATGGAAAGCAGTGAGGCCCGGGCTGTCATCATCCTGATGTACGTTTGGAAAAATGCGGGCTATAATATCGTGCTGCTGCTGGCCGGACTTCAGACGATTCCGCGGGACTATTATGAAACGGCAAGCATCGACGGCGCGGGCAAATTCAGGCAGTTTTTCGGCATTACCCTGCGGTATTTGATTCCGACCTTGTTCTTCGTCACCATCATGTCTGTCGTCGGCTCTTTCAAGGTATTCCGGGAGACTTACCTGATGGCGGGTGAATACCCCCATGACAGCATCTATATGCTCCAGCATTACATGAACAACATGTTCCTCTCATTGGATTATCAAAAGTTGACGTCAGCCGCTTACATCATGGCGGTGGGGATCATCGCACTGGTTGTTCTATTATTTCAAGCAGACAGGCGGTTCCGGCATTCCATCGAATAAGCTCTCAGGAGGTGATCCCATGCTTTCCGCAGCAAAAAAAAGCTTACTGACAGCAGCGCTTGTCTGTATCGCACTTCTTATGCTGACGCCCTTTGCCGTTACGATTACCAACTCCTTCATGTCGGAAAACGAGATCGCGGTCAATTACGACGCCATAGGAAATGAGGCCAAAGCGGGCGATTACGCCAATTTGAAGTGGATTCCGGACTTTGTTACGCTCGTCCAATTCAAGCATATCCTGCTCGACAAGCCGCAATTTTTGGAAATGTTCTGGAACTCCGTGATTCTGACGATTCCCATCGTTGCCGGGCAAACCATCGTAGCGGCCCTGGCTGCCTATGCCTTTGCCAAGCTGCGTTTCCGTGGCAGAGACGCGCTATTTTTTCTCTATATCATCACCATGCTGCTGCCGTTCCAAGTTACGCTCGTCCCCAACTTTATCGCGATGGATGTGCTGGGACTGCTTGATACCTATTCCGCTATCATACTTCCCGGCATATTCTCGGTATTCGGCGTCTTCCTGCTGCGCCAATTTATGTCCAATATCCCTTGGGCTTACATTGAAGCCGCCAAGGTCGACGGGGCGGGGCACGGAACGATTTTTACCCGCGTTATTGTTCCCATGTCCATGCCCGGCATCGCCGCTCTGCAAATCCTTGTCTTCGTAGACAACTGGAACATGGTGGAGCAGCCGCTGTTGTTTTTGCAAGATACGCTCAAGCAGCCGTTGTCGGTTTATCTTTCCCGTATTAATGAAGGCGACCGGGGTGTGGCGTTTGCTGCGGCGTCGCTGTATATGGCCCCAATCCTGTTTCTGTATTTGCATGGGGAGAACGAACTCATTGAAGGCATTCAATTGACGGGGATCAAAGGCTAAAAAATCCCACCAAAGTGAAGTAGTGGTTTTTGGTTTCTGGGCCCCCGCCAAAATACCCGGAATATACTTCAGAGCTTCGCTTCACTTTGGTGGGAATTACAAGGAGGTTTACCCATGATAGGGCTTGCGGACGAAGTGATCCGTGCCAGACGAAAACAGACAATTCGATGGGCGGCGGGCATATTTATGGGATGTTTGCTCCTGCTCACCTTTTTCTCCAATACGTATCAACAAATGACAATACCGAAGGTGTCCGTCGAAAAGCCCCAGATCAGCCAACTTTCTTACGAAATCGAGGGAGAAGGCACCATCCGCCCGAAACGAACCGTGTCCCTGTACGATCAGTCGGGGTGGGAGGTGAAGGAAGTACTGGTTAACGAAGGCGATACCGTTAAAAAAGGACAACAACTAATCGTCTTTGATTCCTCCTCTGCAGCAAAGAATCTGGCCGATGAACAAGATCGGTTTGCCAAACAGCAGCTGGATCTGGAGAAATTGCAAGACGCTTTGAAACTGAACGGGATCGGGGGCGAAGCTTCCAAACTTGAAGATAGCAAGCGGCAGATCGCATCTCTAAAGCTGGATATGTCCATCCAAGCCCGCAAGATAGCTAGTATCCAAAAAGATATTTCGGATAAGGGCTCCCTGGCTGCGCCGTTCGATGGACTGATCTCCGACCTTCAGGCCGACGAAGGACTATCCGCTTCCCAAGGCAAAGCTGTCGTCCAAATATCCGACCTGTCTCAAGGTTGGGAGCTTGAAACTAGCGTAGACGCAGATTCCGCCAATCGCATTGTAACCGGCGAGACCATCGACGTGCGGATCAAAGAAACCGAACCCCGTAACGTTAAAGGCAAAGTGTCCGCCATCGAGAAAGCCGATTCGGGAGGAAACCAGACTCAGAGCGGCAATACCTCCAACATGAAACAGGTCACTTTGGATATTGATGACCCCAAGCTGACCGGCGGCGAGCAGGCGGAATTCCAATTAACCAAAAAAGTAGGGATGCCGCGACTGATGGTGCCGAAATCAGCCGTCAAGACAGATTCACAGGGCGAATACATCTTTACGATTCAAGAATCAAAGAGTCCGCTCGGCAACGAGTTCCGTGTCGTTAAAAAGTATGTCCACACCGAGGATTCGGATGAGACGAACGCTGTTTTGAAAGGCACGATCATGCCGGATGACAAGATTGTTACCGAATCGAGCGAGCCGATTAGTGATGGCGACCTGGTTCGGCTGAATTAAAATACAAAATATTCAAGGAGATGATCAAGATGAAAAAAAATTGGACAACGATGGTTTTATCTTCGCTACTGCTCACAGCGCCCTTGACCGCATGCGGCAGTGATTCCAAGCCCGCGGAAGTGAACGCCTCTCCTTCGGCAAAGAACGGCAAAACGACGGTGACGGTTTCCGTCCTGAAGAAAGATGCCTTCCTGCAGGAGGCCGAACGCCTTTTCGAGGAAGCAAACCCTGACATCGATATCGACATCCGCGCTTATATTGCGACCCCCGCCAGCGAAAATAAGCAGATGAATATAAAAAGACCCGGAGGAGATAAAACCAATGAGGCCGACCTGGAGAAGTACCGGACCGGCGTCAATGCAGAGCTGATGTCCGGCAAAGGAGCCGATCTGATTGCTTTGGAATCACTCCCCTACGATAAGTATGCCGACAAAAAGCTGCTCTCCAATTTGGATGATTTGATCAAAAAAGATAGCGGCTTCCAAACATCGGGATATTATACGGGCGTATTCGATGCCGTAAAAATCGGCGGGAAAACCTACGCTCTCCCCGTCCATTTCAAGACGAACATAACCTTGGGCAACGCTCCGCTGCTTACGGAAAAGGGCATCAAGATTGACGACTCCAAGTGGACATGGAAGGAAATGCTGGACATAGGCCGGCAAGCCGTCCAAGCCGGAGGAAGTGCGACGGCGGTTTGGACCGGCAAACCCAAAACAGATCTTATTTCGGACATTGTGCAGAGCCAGTACAGTCAGTACGTAGCGGGCAAAAAAGCGACGTTCGATACGAAGGAATTTACGGATCTGCTGGAGCAGATTGGCGACATGTACGACAAGGGGCTGATCCTGGAACAGGCCGATATGTCGGATGCCGGAAAAAACGTATTTAACACCATGAGCATGCAAACGCCCATGGAAATGCTGTTCATGCCGCAAATGATGTACGGCGGCAAAGGAAAAGTGTACAGCACTCCATCGGACGGAGGAAGCAGCGGGGGAATTTCGTTCTCTTCCGATCTAATGTTTGGAATCAATGAAAAATCGAAGAATAAAACAGAGGCCTGGAAGTTCCTTTCATTTATCCTGTCGGAAAACGTCCAATCCAAGCCAGCTATGCAAGGATTTGCGGTTCACAAGGCTTCTTTGGAAAAACAGCTGAGGCAATCGATCGAACAGCTCACAAGCGGCAGATTAAAGATAAGTGGACCTAACGGAGCATCTCCGTCGGCAGCGATTAGTGAGGAGCAGTTGAAATCGATTCTGGACCTCGTAGAGAAAACTGACAGCTTTGCCGCAGGAGATCCCAACGTGATGAAGATCGTGAAGGAAGAATCCCAATCGTTCTTCACTAAAGGGAAAACCGCCAAAGATGCCGCAAGCATGATCCAAAACCGGGTTACCACATATTTGAACGAATAGAGTCGGCACTGCAGAGCCGGGAGAGAAGAAAAAGGTGGAGATGCAATGAAATGGACTTTATGGGCCAAGCTTGGACTGGCAGCGGTTCTGGCGCTTTCAGCGGTTGCGGCTTCAATTCGGCCGATGACTGCAGCGGCAGCGGATAAACCGGAGGCCGCTCCTGTTACAGAGAGCAGCGGTCCCCGTATCGTGCTCGGGACGGAGCAGGTTCTGGAAGTTAGCAACACCAGGTTGTTCAAACATGATGCACCATCCGTATGCTCGTTCGAAGTGATCATCCGAAATGGCGGCGGCGCGGACTTGCTATTAGATGAATATTACTTCGTGGTTAAGACCCGTTCCGGAAACGTCTTGGACTTCAAGCTGCTTCCGGAGGATCAGGACCGTAAGATCGTTCCTGCGGGGGCAGTCGGGGTATACCGGTTTTACGGCACCGTGGCAAACGGTATCGATGCCGGCGGACTTATCCTGGAAGCAGGCCGATGGGATTTCGATTCGGATTCTCTTATTGTCCCGCTCGGCTCGGTGGCGCTATCTGACGCTCCAGCCCGTCATGAAGAAAAAGAGGTTGAAGTGAACGCACGAAACGCCAGTCTTCAGGGCTCCATATCCGGTGTTGCATGGCGAAGTTCGGGCAAGAACAATGAAGCCACATGGACGATAACGTTTCGGAACTCCGATACCATCCCTGCCGAGCTTCCGGAATGGAGCTTTTGGCTGAAGACCTCGGAGGACCATGTATACTCCATGGCGCCGGACCGAAGGCCGGAAGGGCAAACTATTGAGCCGGGAGCGGATATCTCTTTTATCCTGACCGCTACTTTGCCGGCCGAAAGCGATTTGTCGCACGCCGGATTGGTGCTGACACGTACCATATCGGAAGCGGGCAATACCGCAAAAGTACATGTTCCCGCCGCATACCTGCCGATACCCGCAGACGCGATAGGAACAGAAGCCGGGGAAACCCGTACCGTCACGGCGGCGGAAGGCAAATTCACCGCCGCCTTGGAATCCCTACATCGTTGGCCGTGGGACGACAGGGATCTGATTTCCGCAGCCATTACGCTGACCAACGTCTCCGATGCGGCGGTTCCAGTCCCCCAGCTTCAAGGGACGTTCCTGGCCGACGATACGGAAGAATGGCCAGCTCAAACGGTGCGAACCGATTCGCTCAGGCTGCTTCAGCCAGGTCAATCGATCCGGCTGTTCCTGCAAGCGAATCTGGATCATGAAGAAATTGTCCGGTCATGGGATATCCTGCTTCAGGAAACCATCGTTTCGGACGGTAAAACCCAAACCGTCCACCGGACAGAGTGGAGCAAACAATCGGCCGTTTCCGCAAAAGAAATAGACGCAGGCAAGGAAACCGACATGTCAGGGATAGGCGGAAAATGGGCCTATACGGCGACGGCACCGACTTCATACGAAAGCACCACCGGACATTTAATAACAGTCCGGGTAGATGCGGTGAATCGTGATAAGCGGTACAACCCCGTTGCCAAGTGGGTTGCTCAATTTATGACGGCGGATGGAACCGTATATCCGGCTGAGGTTGAAGTAACCGATCAGAGGGTCATACCCCAAGGAAACGCATCCCTCACGGCATGGACAGCTCTGCCCAAAGGAGCGGATACAAAGGGGTTGAAGCTTATGCTTGGGCTGGCCGTTACCGGCGGCAAACTCTCCGGCTCAAAGGACACGCCCGACTCCTTCCTTCAGGCAACCGTGTTCCGATTGCCGGATAAAAGCGACAAGCCGGCGGACAATTTGAACGAGCTTGCCTTATACCCCTATACACTGAAGATCACCGAAATTGACAGACCTTACTGGTTCTATAACGATAAGAGGGCAATCTTCGAGTTCAGCTTTTCCTTCGACTACACGCTGCAGAAAGATTTGAGCGTCGTCTCGGAAATGAACAAAAGGCGAATAATCGTTGAGCTTCTTGATGGGAATGGGGATCACATCCATGAGAAGACTTATGCATTGGAGCCGGAGGATGCAGGCGATTCCGGTTGGGAAGTCGGCTCCGAAACCGAGAAGTGGAAGATTGACATCAATGATCTTTCCATCAACACTACCCAATACATGGTGAACATTTACGAGGAATTTTTACCCGGTTACCGGAGACTGCTAGGCAGCACAACTACCGATAAAATAACTTACTGATAACACAGCCCCCTGTTATGGTCGATGACAGGGGGCTTTACTTTGTCAAATGCAGGATTGCCCCTATTGCTAAACAAACGCCCTTCAGCGCCTTTGCGGTCATTTGATCAGTTTTATCGCTTTATAGACCGGATGGGTTTCGCCGTCCTTCAACGGATTGACGCGCGCTGCATAATCACCGAGCGGGAATAGTAGTTGACGATATCGACGTGAATATCGGTCGTTTCCATGATAGCAATGAAAAGTAAATAAGTCCGGCCGGCAGTCATTATTGAAGCAGAACGTCAAATACCGCTTCAGCCAATCGCTTGTTGCGAGCGTATCGCTTAAGGCGCTGGACCTGCCGATTCTAATAACCGAACACTCACGCTTCACTGCCCAAAACTATAAAATCCACAAATGAGCTATTAATTTTGCCTATACTATTTTAGTTTCCTAGCATAGGATATTGTAGATTTCAAGTCTATGAAGGAGAGGGGCAGAATACTTGTGACAAAGAACTATAGCCGGATCCATCTCTCCCCTCCGCATCTTGGCTCAAATGAACGACACTATGTTGAGGAGGCCTTCTCCACGAATTGGATTGCACCGGTAGGTCCGCTTATCCAAACTTTTGAGAAGGAAATTTCCCGATATGCCGGCACTGCCGGAGCAGTAGCCTTGCAGTCCGGCACTGCCGCCCTACATCTTGCTCTTCAGGTTTTGGATGTGGGGCAACGGGATATTGTGTTCTGTTCGACTTTAACTTTTGTAGCCAGCGCCAATCCGATCATCTATCAAGGGGCGATACCGGTTTTCATCGACTCCGAGCCGGATAGCTGGAATATGTCCCCTGCCGCATTACAACGCGCATTTGGGCATTTTGAGCATAAAGGGCATTTGCCAAAGGCAGTTATTATCGTCAATCTTTACGGTCAAAGCGCAGATATGGATCCCCTGCTCGCGATTTGCAACAAATATGGAGTGCCAGTGATTGAGGATGCAGCAGAGTCCCTTGGCGCCACTTATAAGGGCAAGGCTAGCGGAACCTTCGGAAAGCTCGGCGTTTTTTCTTTTAATGGAAATAAAATCATTACGACATCCGGCGGCGGAGCATTGGTCTCCGATGACTGTGAATTATTGGATAGAGCACGTTTCCTGGCTACTCAAGCTCGAGATCCTGCTGTGCATTATGAACATCGTCATATGGGATATAACTATCGTTTAAGCAATGTGCTCGCTGCTATTGGAGTTGGCCAGCTGGAGGTGCTGGAAGAGCGCATTCAAGCGCGGAGAATGGTTTTCGATCGCTATTTGAAAGCATTGTCTAGCGTTCAAGGCATTGAATTTATGCCCGAAGCCCCATACGGCCGGTCTACCAGATGGCTGACTGCTTTGACCGTGAATATAAGTTGGACTAGCCTCAAACCCATGCAAATCATAGAGTCCTTAGCGGAAATAGACATTGAGTCCCGGCCTGTTTGGAAACCAATGCACCTTCAGCCCTTATATAAGGATTACGATTATTACCCTCATTCCATCGATGAGAGTGTTTCTGACCGTTTATTTGCCAGCGGACTATGTTTACCTTCAGGATCCAGTTTATCTGAAGAAGATCAATTAAGAGTGATAGATCGTTTGAATAGCATATTTAACAGACTCTCATAATGTTCAGATCACTGCTAACGACTGTGGGGGTATCGATATGAGTCATTTGTTTCGAGATGAAGAAGCAGCTTTACTGTTGGGCAGAGAGCCCGTGGACATCGATTTGCAGGAAATTGCCGGTTATGTTACCGGGAAACATATTCTGGTCACCGGCGGAGGCGGTTCAATCGGGTCGGAATTGTGCCGGCTGCTCGCTCAGTTTCATCCTGCGCAATTACTATTATTAGATCATGATGAAAACAGTATTTATGCGATTGAGCATGAATTGAAACGCAAATATTCTCATGTTTCAATTGAGGCTATTATTGCGGATATTCGAGATAAAAAAAGAATTGCGGATATATTCTCAGTCTATCGTCCCTCTATCATCTTCCACACCGCAGCTCACAAACACGTCCCTCTTATGGAAGCCAATCCCACGGAAGCGGTACAAAACAACATATTTGGCACGCAGCATGTAGCTGAATGCGCACATGAATATGGAGCGGATACATTTGTGCTGATATCTACGGATAAGGCTGTGAAACCTGCATGCGTTATGGGAGCTACAAAACGAGTCGCAGAGAAGATTATTCACACTATGAATGCGATCAGTCCAACCAAATTCGTTGCCGTTCGTTTCGGCAATGTCCTCGGCAGCCAGGGGAGTGTCGTTCCATTATTCAAACAGCAAATTCTGGAGGGCGGTCCCGTAACGGTTACGCATCAGGATATGGTTCGTTTTTTTATGACCATTCGCGAAGCTGTAGAGCTCGTGATTCAGGCGGGTGCTTACGCCAAAGGAGGGGAAATCTTCATTCTCGATATCGGTCAACCTGTGAAAATTTTGGATTTGGCCCATCAATTAATTCAGCTGTCAGGATTACAGCCAAATCAGGATATTCACGTGACCTACTCCGGGGTCCGTCCCGGTGAGAAGATGATAGAGGAAATCGTAAACGATGAGGAAGAAATGAAAGCTACTAAGCACAATCGCATACTTGTCATTAAGCCCTCTGATACTTTGCGTAAAGATCAGTTATCTTCCATGCTGAACAAATTGGAAGAAATAATCTCGCATGTAAATTCGCTGACTTCAACCAATGAAATCAGAGCCTTATTATGGGAAATTGTGCAGGGAGGATGAAATCGGGTGGAGTATACGGCAACCCTATATATCATAGGCGCTGGCAGCTTGGGCATCATGACATTGGATATTCTATTGGCTTGCAAATTCCAAGAGCCTATAGCATTTATCGATAATAATGAACAAATGATCGGACAATCCCGATACGGCGTCCCTATACTCGGTCCGATGGATACCGTCTTGAGTCAAAAAGGAATTTCAGAAAACTCAAAGTTTATTATTGCTATCGCAAACAATGCCATCAGGCAACAAACATTTAAAAAGTACAACCATTTCATCTATATGAATGCCATCCACCCCAAATCTGTCATTTCACCATTTGCCAGTTTGGGATACGGCAACATCATTCTCCCCGGCGTCGTCATCGATCCCGAAGTCAAGATAGGGAATCACGTCATCATCAACAAATCGGTGTCCATCGGCCATAATACCGTCTTATCCGATTTTTCACAGGTTGCCCACGGCGTCAGCATAGGCGGGTATAGCTGTTTAAAGGAAAGGGTGTTCATCGGATTGGGCGCTGCCCTCTTGCCAAGTGTTACCATCGGGAAAAATTCCGTCGTAGGCGCCGGAGCTGTAGTCACCCGTGATGTGGCTGAGAATTGCACAGTAGTCGGTGTACCTGCCAAACCTATGAATTTCGTCAAAGGAGACGGTTAAGGTGAAAAAATTAATCATAAACTTCGCTCCGACAGGTATGATTCCAACAAAGGATATGACTCCCCATGTACCTGTACGTGTGGAGGAGATCATTGCGGAAGTCATTGAATCCGAAAAACTGGGCGTATCGATGGTTCATTTGCATGCCCGTGATCATCATGGTGCTCCAACGTATCAAAAAGAAGTTTATGCTGATATCATCTCCGGAATCAGAGAGAAGAAGCCTGAGCTGATTATCGTCGTTTCTACCAGCGGGAGGAATTTTCAAGAGTTTGAGAAGCGTTCTGATGTCCTTAATCTGGAAGGCAAACTCAAGCCTGATATGGCTAGCTTGACATTAAGTTCCCTAAATTTTGCGCAAAGCGCCAGTGTCAATAGCCCCGAAACGATTATGAGACTAGCAAAAATGATGACAGAAAAAGGGATCAAGCCTGAATTGGAAATATTCGATTTGGGTATGGTCAATTTTGCAAACTATTTAATTCGTAAAGGAATATTGGAACCGCCTTATTATTTCAATATTCTGCTTGGGAATATAGCCAGTGCGCAGGCCACTCTGATGCATGCCGGCATCATCATTTCCGAGCTGCCCGCGGACTCTTATTACTCGATTACAGGTATAGGTGATAATCAAAAAGCGATGAATGCCCTCGCTGTTATTTTGGCGGATGGAGTGCGCGTCGGCCTGGAAGATAATATTTGGCTTGATAGAGAACGTAAGCAATTGGCTACGAACATGTCCCTAATTGAGCAGGTTACCAGACTGGCAAAAGCCTTTGACCGGCCTATTGCGGCAGCGAATGAAGTTAGAGCCATGTTGAACTTGCCGGGGGTTCAAAGAGGATGAAAAAGATTAAAATCCTTTATTTTACGGTAGATTTATCGGACTATACGTTTAAAAACCGCGAATATTTTAAACGGGTATTAGCGGAACATCCGGATGTCCTTGTTCATTTTGTGAAGAATGGGGGCCATGTTAACGATATCATCAAAAAGCTTCAATTTTCCCCCGATTTTATCTATATCGATGACTATAAAAAAATCGTTAAACACGGAAAACCTATCCTGGGATTAGACTCAATCCGGGTTCCTAAAGGAATTATGCAAGTAGACCTCCATAGATACAGAAAAAAATTCACAAAATTTGTATTGAAAAATAAGTTCGATGTCATCTTTTCTTATTATCGAGATGCATTCTATCAATATTACCCCCATTTTGCGGATAAGTTCAGATGGCTGCCGCAGCACGTCTATACATCCGTTTTTAAGGATTATAAGCTGAAGAAAACAATTGATTATCTATTGATGGGACAAATAGATTCGAATTACCCTCTGCGCAGCAGGATCGCTCAGGACATGAGCGGTAAACCGGGATTTGTTCATCACAAGCATCCAGGCTACCGCAATTTTTCGGACAAGGAACAAAAGACATTGTTTTTAAATGACACTTATGCCAAAGAAATTAATCGGGCCAAAATTTTTCTTACCGATGATTCGGTCTATCATTACCCCTTAGGGAAATATTTTGAAGTCGCCGCCTCCAACACCCTGCTGCTCGCTTCAGGTTCCGGGGAGCTCCGTGATTTGGGATTTATCGATAAAGAAACATTTGTAGAAATTAATGAGAACAATTTTCATACCAAAGCTAAGTATTACCTGCGTCATACAGAGGAAAGAAAGAAGATCGCTTTACGAGGGTATCAACTGATCAGAAAGCGTCATACCACGGAAATCCGAGTAGGTCAATTCATAGACTATATTCGTGCGCTGATTGGTTCAACCGGCCGTACAGGGAGAGAAAATATATGAAGATCATTTATTTTACTACGGATAGAACCATGTCATATCAAAGGGCTGCGGAATTTTTCAAACAAAAATTAGCCAAATTGCCCGATATTCGCGTCCAGTATGTGAATGAAGGCGGCCCAATCAGTAAAATTCTCGCTAAAGCCAATTTTGCTCCCGATTTTATTTATATAGACAACCTCGAAAGGTTTATCTTGAATCATGGACCCATTACAGGACTAAGTAAAATCAATATTCCAAAGGGCCTGTCGTTCATGGATCTGCACAGAAATAAAGAGCTGCTTCTTTCCTTTGTCAAAAAGAATAAGATCGACCTGGTATTTGCTCATTACCGCAATGCCTTCTTGCGGGATTATCCCCAGCTTGCAGATCGCTTCAGATGGCTGCCGCATCATGTGTACACTCCTGTATTTAAAGATTACGGTTATAAAAAAACGATCGATTATTTATTGATGGGTGCCATCAATAAGAATGTATACCCGCTCCGGTTTAAGATCTATAAACAGATGAAATATGTGAAAGGATTTGTTTATCACAGCCATCCCGGATATAGAAATTTCACCAAGCAAGAAGAACAAAAAATTTTCATTGCAGACGGTTTCGCTAAGGAAATTAACCGCGCCAAAATTTTTTTTACGGATCATTTGATTTATAACTATCCCATTGCCAAATATTTTGAGGTTCTCGCATGCAATACCCTCTTGCTCGCTAACGGTTCTAAGGAGCTGAGAGATCTTGGGTTTATTGATGGGGTTACCTATGTCGAGATTAATAAAGACAATTTCATCCGTAAAGCTCAATATTACCTGAAGCATGAGGAGGAAAGAAAAGAAATTGCCCGCCGGGGCTATCAAATGGTCCGGTCTCAACATTCAACGGAAATCAGAGCGCAACAATTCGCCGATGAACTGAAGCGGTATTTGAAATGAGGAGCGGGCAGGCACGCTAGTGGAAAAGTATACCTGAAGGCAGCCATTCGGGACTTGAACCCTAGAGATAGTACCCATGCTGGCGTACGCACAGAAAGGCATCATCCGTATACAGGATGATGCCTATTTTGATTTGTATAGGGCTAGAAGAGCAGACAGCTAGGTTAAGTTTAATGTTCAGACTAGGGGGTTAATAATGTTCATCCTCCCGCCTTATCCTCTTCTCCCTTATGATCCAGGTATAACCAATGAGGAGGAATAATAAATGAGAATGGAACAAGGAATCAAAAGTTTTGCCCTGGTAGGCGCAGTCGGAGCCTGTATATTCGCGACCGTACCCCTATGGTTCGGATTTTTCGGGGATTCAACGTTCGTCACAACTGTTGACGTGCTAGCGCAGACCCTGCTATTGATCGGTATGGCAGGAATCTACACAGGCAACTCGGATAAACTCGGTAAATTGGGCCTAGTGGCCACTCTGCTCATGATGATAAGTTTTGTCTTTATGGTTTTCATGAAAATGGCAAGCGGCTTTTTCAAGCCGATTCTCAACGAATACGCCCCGGAAGCCGTTACCGGCAATATGATCCCGTCTCCGCTCGGAGAAATCATCGGCATCACAATGATGTTCTTCCCGCTCAGCACTGTGCTGTTCGGTCTCTCGGTACTGCTCTCCAAGCTGCCGCGCAGAAAAACGCTCGGTATCGCCCTGATGGCGGGCCCGTTCGGCTTCCTGCTCCCCTTCGGCATTTATGTAACTCCGATTGTCTTTGCTGCCGCCTATTTTACTCTTACCTCTTATGTATGGGGGAACTTAAGGAAACAACTTATTTCGGATACTTCTGAGTTGGGTTTTGACCGTGTTTAGCGACTTATGCAATCTCTCTGAAATTTGCGTCTTGTTATATCCCTGCCGCTTTAGCTCATAGATTTCTCGCTCAGATGGGGAGAGATCCATGAGTTTTACCTCTTGACGCATGATCGCAGCTGCATCAGGGTGAATAGACGCACGGCCTCGATGTGCAGCTCGAATCGCTTCCACAATGTCCGGATAACTGGCCTTTGTAATGTAGTTAACGGCCCCCGACTTAAAGGAAGTCATGACGACATCCTTCTCCTTCAGCGAGGTAAGCATAATAATCGGGATGCGATCGCCAAATTCTCGGCGAATATCCTGCGCCGCTTCAATTCCGTCAAGCCGATTCTCTGTTAAGTTGATATCCATGAGCACAACGTCTATAGCCTCTTGTGCAACGACTTGAACCGCTTCTTCCCGGGTAGACGCTGTCCCTGCCCATGCGATATCGGCTTCCACGCGCAGCTCACGGGAAATATTCTCAATCCAGAAAGGGTCATCCTCAACCAGAAGCACTCGGATTTTATCCATAACGCGACTCCTTCATTATTGTATCGGCTCCCGCCTGACCACCCTTTGCTTCGGCAATTGCAAGCGAAAGGTCGTTCCATGACCGATGCGGCTTTCAAGTAAGCTTAGCATGCCTCCATGTCTATGCAGGACATGGTAGGAATAGCTGAGGCCGAGCCCGTAGTTTTGGTTTGAATGTTTCTTGGTGGTAAAGAAAGGATCAAAGATTTGGGACTGGTTAGCGGGATCAATTCCTCTACCGTTGTCCGCAATATCGATGACTAACCGACGCTTCTGTATCCCCACGTAAATGTGCAGCAATCCCCTATCTGATTCCATGGCCTCGATACTATTGGCAACCAAGTTTGATATCGCCTCGTTCAGATGGCGGGGATCGCAGCGAACGTATGCTCTACATGTAAATTGTCGTTCAACGAGAATGCCTTTGCCTGTCAGCTGGGGCTCTAGCCCTTGCAGCACTCCTTCGATAAGCTCAACAATTTCAGTTTCCTGCTCGACCAGAACAATCTCATCCGACTTTTCCTTAATTCCCTCAGACATTTGCTGCAGCTGTCGGGTCACTTGTGTTATTTGGGCTGTATAGAATGGGATTTCTTCAATATTCCCGGAGCGAGCATGGTTTTCGATTCGCTCGAGCAAAAAATCAATCTTATGGGCATCGTTCTTAATGGCGTGATTGATCAGGGTTGTGCCGCTTGAAATCGTGCGCAGCGAGGAATCCATCCGCTGGCGCTCAATTCGGACTTTGATACCGAGAATTCCATAACGGACACTGTAGAAGACAAGCAGCAGGAGCAGCCAGAGTTCTACCGGGTTCCCCTTCAACTGCCAACCCGGGTTATCGAGAAGAATGCCATTGTCCAGGAGGACAACCTTGTTCGTATATAAAAATTCCTTTGTAAGAACCCAAAGGTTGATCGGCAGGAATATCATAGTCAGTCGAAACAAGTTGCGCCGAGGCAGCCACTCCGTTTCCTTTATCCATGCGGCAATATAGAGGCAGCATGCGGTACCGAGGTAAAGGATCGCCCACAGACGAATGCTTTCCACGTCAACTTGCCGCAAATGCTGGACCCCTTGCTGCGCTGCAAATATAACAGGCGGCAAGACGAGGAGGCCACCCCGCCATCGCTTTCCCCGAAACAAGGCCATTGCACTCATCAGGAAAAAATAAGGCATCGCGTAGTAGTACCCATACATGGTCACAACCACAGAAAAATCTACAAGAGCTTTTGATGAGCCCAGAGATGGAACCACGGTCGTTTGCAGGAGATAAAAGTAGCTTCCACCGCCCCCCGCGATCAGGAAGAGGCTGATCCAAAACACATACTTGTCTTTCCAATTCTGATACAGTAAAAAGATGGCCAACGGCCATAAAATGAAAAACATGAGACACCCCTTTTATCAGAGCATCTATCAAAAGTATAGAGTCCCTATTCTATCCTACGGTAATGCTTGTTAATGCCTGTAAACATAATATCATATTTTTTACTGCCTAATTGCATTATGAGAAAGTAATAACACCCAGGACCACTCCAATAAGAATTTGGCGGCCTGGGTGTTATTCTGTCTATTGCTTGATTTTACGGGATGCGACGATGAACCAAACGAGGAATGCACTGCACATGAGCGCAATGAAGCCATAACCGCCGAACACATCATACCGGGATGAGAAGTAGCCGAAGCCGAACCCCGCCAGAATATGCACCAAATTCAGCCCTAACGACTGGAATGAATCGATCGTCGCCCGCATGGAGGAATCGATCCGGTGGTGCAAGTAGCCGGTGACGAGCGGCTCCATCACGCCGGAGAACAAGCAGATGACCAGCATCGCCAAGAGGCTGATGTAGTCCTTGCTTACGGCGGTATAGGTGAAGCCGATGGCGAATACGGCTGTTACGCTGATGAGCAGCGTCCTGTAGCTGAAACGTCTTAACAGCGCATGGGCCAGCAGATTGCCGGGCAGCCGCAGGAGCATGAGCACAGCGGATAGCACGCCGAAGTAGACAACCGGTATCTTCAATCGGCTCGCGTACAACTGCCAGAATTCATCGATGAAGCCTATGGCTGTGCCTGTCGCCATGCCGGAGAGCACCACTATGCTGACGTTCGGGTTCGCTCCGAAGAAGCGTAGGGAAACAGCTACATATTGCTTGAATGGAATCGCTTCCTCGGCTGGTGTGTCGTCTCCATCAGCAGCCGGCTCGATCAGCAGTATCGTTAGGAGCAAGGCGATCAGCGCGCTTCCGAGCGATATCCAATAGTTCAGCTCCAGACCGAACCGACCGGCGAGCATGCTTCCGCATAGAGCGGCGAGCATCGCAGATACGAAGTCGATGGCGTTCAAACCGCCTAGTTGCTTTTCAAACGAAGACGCCTTCCCTTGCAGCATTAAGGAATCATAGAGCAGCGCATTCTCCGAGCCGCTGCTGGCCGAACGGCTGACGCCAGCCAAAAAGACGACCAAGGCAAAGTGCCAGAATTCCGTCGCGAATATCAGGATCGCAAACTCGCTGCACCCGAGCAGTGCGCTTAGCATCAGCATCTTTTTCCGGCCCCACTTGTCGGCCATCATACCGGTCGGAACCTCCAAGAGGACGATCGTCAGGGCATAAATAATTTCGGCATATACGACCATCTGAATGGTCATGCCCCGCTCCTCCCAGAATAGCCTTTCGATGACGTAGGCCGGGATGAGGCTGGAAAAGAATCGGAGCGCATATAGCTTCCGAAGGTTGGCTGTATAGTCCATGAGGAGCTCCTCTCCAAGATCTGTTTGGGCTCACGGGGCTCAATCAGAACTGGGGGTGCTCGAGATGGACTAAGTGTTACGTCTTAGCAAGGAGGTCTTGCGAATGCGATCATGTTTGGGTCTCCTTCATTATTTAGGTATTACTCCCATCATATGTTACGGAAGTTGGCGGGTCAATTGTGACTGTTTTTAACCATCGTGTTGCATATTAATACACGTTACAGTATAATTATTCAATACATATATTATGGGAGGATTAACCATGTCACTTGTTATTAGAAACGCTTCAGCGGATGACGTAAACCGTCTAACGGAGTTAATGTATGAATACGTTGTCGGATTTTATCAGAATCCTTGGCCTTCTACTGAAAAAATACAACAATTAATTCATACTCTTTTAGAGAAGGAGAAAGGCATACAATTCGTAGCGGAACTAGACGGAAAGTTAGTCGGCTTTGCTACCTTATACTTTACATTCAGCACTATGAAAGCAAATGAAGTTACGATAATGAACGACCTTTTTGTAATTGAGCCATTCAGAGATACTGACGTTGAATCACGACTGTTTTTACAATGTCAAAGTTACTCTAGGGATCATGGCTATGCTCACATGACTTGGATAACTGCTCCTGGGAATATAAGAGCTCAACATTTCTTTGATAAAATGGGCGGCGTTCAAAAGGATTGGGTTAACTATTCCATAGTTTAAGCGATTTCGGCCCTCTAGCGTCTCCAAAGTCCTCCAGCAGCTTTTTTACTAAAGCAATACCCACTCCTAGTACCACAAATATATCCATTTACTCCCAATGTTTCTTATGTGCCCCTGCTAATATCCTTTCAACAGGAGCCCATCCAATAAATTTAGGTTGGGTCCATCCCTGAGCCGGTGCAAGACTCTCGATTTCCAAATAGTTATCTATTCTAACTTTATCCCATGCATGTATGGCATCCCCATTGCCAAGAGATAAACCAACATGTCCCCAGTTTTTAAGTTCACCTTCGACCAAACCGGAGCAGGAATAAAAAACAAAGGCTCCTTTCGGCGGAAAACCCATATTCGCGTGAACTTCGTACAGTTCTGCTGATTCGTTGGCGTCGCTGCCTCCCCACATTTCAATTCCGTTGCTTCTTTCATAAGCATCTTCAACGAAAGCAAGACAGCGCAGTCGATAATCATTCGAATCCATGTGATTTCTTGCCCAAGCGATTGCATTCTCAGTTTGCTTGTCAAATTCCAATTGTGATTCCTCCATGACTATTATACTTTACTATTAATATTACCCGAACCATCGTGGGATTAATTGGTAAATAATAATTATTATTGAAGTTTCCAGCGATCGACTTTCGTAGCCCCCCATTTTAGATGTGAATCGCAAATAAACGTACCTCTTCATCGGTATTCTCAAATGAAATCATGCCTTCAAAATGCAACCCCAGCTTTTCTAGCAGCTTGGCCGACGCCTGATTATCTTCAGAGGTAATAGCCACAATGCGGTTCAGCCCCAAAACGGATTTTGCATAAGCCATCACTGCGGAAGCAGCCTCTAATGCATACCCTTTCCCCCAAAACCTAGGAAGAAAAGCAAACCCAACATCTGCATCTTGTAAGAAATCTCTTTTAGCCAGTCCGCAGATACCGATCGGGATGCCCCCATCCTTCAACTCCGTCAAGTAAAATCCGAAACCCAAACGGGCATACATGTCTATTGGTCCTTTTAAAATATAGTTTCGCGCGTCATCGATGGTTCTCACGCCTCTATCGCCTATGTACCGGATCCAAGAAGGATCGTTCAAAAGCTCAAAGATAAAAGCCGCATCCTCGATGGTTTGGTGACGAAGAATCAGCCGTTCTGTTTCTAGCACTTTCATGGTAGATGCCCCCAACACTTATAATAGGATATTCATGATTATAACAAAAAAAACAGCTCTCCTGACAGCTTGCACAAGGGTAGGATATTAATTTGCAAACAAAGCTTATTCCTTATGGGATAGGTTTTTTTCTTTTCACAAGTCCAGCCATAACTAGATAACATGGAATAAAATGCTAATTCATGAATAAAATTTCTTTACTGCAAAAATAAAATACCGAGGTGTAGAAATGAATGTTGTGAATGAGGCTAAAGAAATGACAAATAGAAAAAAAGGGGAGATCATTGATTATCTAAAAATGAATTACAAAGGGCTTTACCAGTTAAACAAAATGATTAAAGATCATGAAGCAAAGAAAGCCACTAAATAAAGTGGCCTTCCTAAGATTCGTATTATTTTATGCTAGAGGATTTTAACGAATTACAACGAAAATAATAAATGTTAAATACTTCCACAAAGATGAGGAATGGTACTATGGAGCCTCTTGGTATATTCATTTTGTTAATCATAGTTGGCGTTATTTTTTCTTTGATTAAGTACGCTACAGGATCAGGAGACAGCAATCACAATTCAAATACACACTTTAACCATGAGGCGCCTCATCTCCACGATGATCACCACGATCATCACCAGCTTCACATGGATATCCATCATTCATACGAAAATGATGATTCGACCAGTGGTGGCGGAGGATTTGACAATAGTTTTAGTGGAAGTTCCGACAGCGGCAGCAGTGGTACCACTGATAGTGGAAGTAATAATAATAATAATAATTAGAGAACCTTCCGGGGTTCTCTTTCACATTAGATTTAGGTTCATATTCGAGGAAATGGTTTTGAATCCAACAGAATGATGACTAATAAATCAAACAAAACAAGCGGTAAGATAAATGGGATAAACGAGACTTGTGCTTTATTTTTGTACCGGCTTGTTTTTAAATAAACTTTATTCTTGTCAACCTTCACTATAGTACCTTTATAGGTTCCTTGTGTAGTTTTTATCAAAACTCTTCGTCCGATATAATTTTTGCAAACCCGATATTTATTTGAAGTGTCCATATGGCTTCCTCCTCTCAAACATTAGTAATCTATTATATGGTCTTTAGATTAAATGAGTGTGTGCTAGAAGAGAGGAAAGTATTACTCTTTGAGTGTCATGAACTAAAGCTACTACTAGAACATCCGGACTCAAAGTTGCGATTTCATCATCTTGATTCGGCTTTTTCCGCTTGAGTCGACAGAACCCCGCTTGAGATAAATACGAGCAGCGAGCACGCCAGGCAGATCCCCGTAAAAATACCTACAGCTGAATAACCGTTAAACATTGCATAAAGCATTCCGGCCATCCAAGCTCCAAACGTTGTCGCAGCATTCATGGTTGATGTGGCCAGACTTGAAATGGTGCCGCGGATGGTCGGATTTAAACTGTTCAGCAACCCTACCATAAGCGGGAACTACGGAGCCTATGGATTTGCGGCATGTACATCTTGGAAATAAAGAGTCGTTTTTCCAAACGGAGAAGGAGTCGACCGGGCTTTATGCGGAACTGAGCCAAAAAGGCGTCCAGATGTGCGAGGCCGTATTATGGCTGGGCTCCCATTTGCATATCCGGGAGGATGGCACCGGGTGGCTGGAAGGTCCAATTCCTCAAAGCGACCTCGCTTTTTATGCCAGATTTTTCATCGGATTGGGCAACGAAGCGACAGTAAAGCATCCTCCAGAGCTGGTACTATATATGAAAAGGCTGTTCGCGGAAATCATGTCCAAATATGATTAGTCTTTTTAGATCCGTAGAGCCAGGGTTGAATTTCATTCCTCCGGTTTTATTACAATCGTTAGCCCTTTCATGTGTTTACGATTCATCAGTTTCCGCGCTTTCCGGTTTTCTTTGGACTCAAAAACAATGTCCAAATCATAGTTTTCCGGATACAAATCCTTATTTTCAATTTGCAGCTTAAGCCGCTTTTTATTGATTTTTAATTTCTGTTTCTGGATCATCACCCCTACTTGACCCCTGGAATCCTCAGTTTCATAAACAATCCCGCGGCGGTCTAAATAAGGAACGTACACAAGATCACCGAGTTGCAAACTTCTTTCACTCACTGGATTCTTTTCACCAATGTCAACTTCTGTATCATGGTCCCGATGCGTTGGAAACGTAAGAGCTTCATTCGGTCGGTTTGGTCTCCTACTATCAGCAGGCAAAAGCTCGCCCGTCGTCATCGAGTTATTCGATAGTCCGTTGGCGGTAATTTCGCGTGATCGGTTAATAATGTCGAGCGGTATCCCTAGTTTCAAAGCAATCAAAAAGGCGTAACTACTGCCTGCTTCCCCTATTCGTAACTGGTATAAGGGCTGAAGCGTTGCCGCATCAAATTCCATACGTGCATTTTCAAAACCCGGGGTAGATGAAGCGAAGTTTTTGATTTCAGTAAAATGCGTCGTCGCCACAACGGTCGCTTCCCTTTTATGCAGCTCCTCTAAAATCGCCACGGATAATCCTACACCTTCCCCTGGGTCCGTCCCGGAAGCCATTTCATCAATCAGCACTAGCGTAGAGTGATCGGCGATCTCCAAAATGTCGATGACATTTCGAATATGTGCAGAAAATGTACTGAGCGCATGCTCAATACTTTGCCCGTCTCCGATATCTACGGCCACGTTCTTGTATACTGAAAACAGACTGCCTTCCAGTACTGGTACCAATAGGCCCGACTGCACCATAACGGTTAATAAACCGACTGTTTTTAACGCCAATGTTTTTCCGCCCGTATTCGGTCCTGTGATGATAAGCGATTTGTATTTAAGCCCAATTTCGAAGTTGAGGGGAACCATGTGTTTACCGAGCAAAGGATGCCTTGCGTCCAGTAATTGAATGATTCCGTCCTCGTTTAGTTCGACATTGGAACCTCCGATAGCCAAAGCATATTTAGCCTTAGCAATTAGAAAATCATAGGTGCCTACCGTCTCTACATTCACTTGAATTTCATGACTAAAAGATTCTGTCAAAGCGGTTAAATCGCTCAGGACTTTAATTTCTTCCCGTGCTTCTTCTGCTTTCAGTCCTGAAAGCTCAAACTGAATGCTTATCAGTTCAGCCGGTTCCACGTATACCGTTTGGCCGCTAGCCGACTCATCCAGCACTGTACCTTTGACCTGCTTTCTATGTTCTTTCTTGACGGGAAGCACGTATCGCCCATTGCGTGTACTAATTATGTTCTCCTGCAGGATGGAACGGTGTTTGTTCATCAGAGAATCCAGCTTCGTCTTCAGCCTGTCTTCAAATACAGTAATCCGTTTACGAACTTTCATTAACTCCTTACTGGCCGTGTCGGTCACTTGCCCGTTTCGAATGCTTCGTTCAATTTCCGATTTCAATTTTTCCATGTCAAACATGGAGGCCGCGTAGGAACTGATCGTAGGCGCAAGATCACTTTTTGATGCCATGTACTTTATTAACTGCGTGCAACTGGTAATGAATTGATGGATGCAAGAGAAATCTTTTTCGCTGAACACATAGCCCGTTCCCAATAACATTAATATTTGTTCGATTCCTTCCAGCGAGGAAATTGGCACACTGGCTCCGTGTTCAAGTAAGGACTTGACTTCCGCCGTTTCATTCAATTTGGTTCGCACCCCTTTGCTAAAAGTGATGGGCATCATCTCCTCGATATGCTTTTTTCCCAAATACGAAATGGCATATCCCCGTAGAATTTCTTTGATTTTACCGTATTCCAAACGCAGCAAAGCTTTTTCGTTCATGCATGATCTCTCCTTATAAAAAAATAAAAAGGGCGAAGAATGAACATACGTCATTCTCCGCCCTTTTTTCGATTACCTAAAAAAGAGCCCGATACAAATAAAATCCGCGCTGAACACAGCACGGATGGGGGCGCAATGATAGGAATTATACCTAAGGCATTGTATGATATCCGATGTTCTTAACTAATCCCGAGGTAGTCATTAAGCCATAACGAAATACAACGTTGCTGAAACAGCAAGTTGAGTCTGACTTTTAGAAAACCTCTTTATGGAATTTTTTAGTTAAGAACGCTCACCGACATCAAAATCTCTCCTTAGTTGAGGATACCCATACTATAGCTTAATTGAAAAGGTGAAGTCAAGATTATATATAACTTCCGT
The DNA here is from genome assembly GCF_014534655.1 of Paenibacillus sedimenti. GTDB lineage: Bacteria > Bacillota > Bacilli > Paenibacillales > NBRC-103111 > Paenibacillus_E > Paenibacillus_E sedimenti. The sequence goes on along the minus strand of NZ_JACVVD010000002.1, from coordinate 593,459 downwards.
TCAACTCTGCTTAAAGTTCATCGCTGCTTTCGTCAATTTCACGAAAATCCCGCCACCAGGAACGAACGTTCCCACCGCATCGGCTGAAATATCGAACAACAGATCGCGGTCGAGGAGCGATTTGATTTGTTTCTTAAATGTTTTTCCGCCATTGGTCAAATCGCGGGTTAAACCGTCACACTCAATGACAACACGCTTGTTTTTTGCGGCCCATAAGTATTCGAAAGCGTACACAGGACGGAAGAATAGTTGGATCTCTTCGACGGAAACGTTCTCCGTATGGATCACTTGCGCCTTGACGGGGCGGACGATCTCGGTGATGACTTGACGAATGATGGCCCCCGCTTTGGTATCTGGAGGCATACAGGCCCCGTCCCAGGAATAGGACGCCAGGTCAATCACTTCTTCGCTCCCAAAACTAAGATACCTCTCCAGATCTTGCTTGTTCGTACCGTCTCCGGTAAACATCCGGCGCAGCCGCTGGTCTTCCTCGCAATGCTCGACGCCGCTCAGAACGATAGTCGGTGAGCCTTTGGGCTGGGGCTGAGTCGGCTGTTGCTGCCCGAGCAGCGTAATCTGCTTCACCTCCGGGCCACTGGCGCTTACCGTAAACATGCGCTGACGTTCATAAACCATATGCGTACATGCGGTTACCTGCCAAAACGGTTCGTACCGGAGTTCGGAGTAGCTGAGCGTAATCTCTTCGGGCTTAGGGCGGGTAAAGAGGGCGCCTACAGTCCCGGCAACCAGGTGCACTTTCTTGTTTTCTACCAAGATTCGGGCATCATCCAATGTAAGCTGGGGAACGAGCCTCAGCACACGCTCTTCAGACAATTGCACTTCCATTCGAAATTCCCTCCATCACGGCTTAAGTTAAGTCTTCTTTGCAGCATCTTGTCGTATGCCATCATTATGAAGCAGAAAGGCTGGAAGCGGGAGGTTGAAATTTTATCCCCTATTCCGGTACTCGGGGGATGATGAAAGTTCCACCTCCTATTTTTATGAAATGTTCTTTATACTGCTACATAGAGACAGTAGAAGATCGCAACACATATGGGGGGAGTCTGATGACAAAGCCAGCCAAAGTACTTATTCTAGGAGGCGGCTATTTGGCCATTAATGCGGTACGTACCTTACGGCAGGCCATCCATAAGGGAGATATCGAAGTTACGGTAGTCAGCAGGGAGAATTATCATGTCTTCCATGGCTTTGTTACGGAAATGGTGACCGGCCGTATTGGAGCCGGTCAAATTTTGAGCCCCATACGCCGAATATTTTCCCCGGCCCAAGTTCACGTCGGCGAGATTGAACAGATTTACCTCGCTGAGCGCAAGGTCGTAACCAGCCGACATTTGGACGGGAAGCACTTTGAATTGGAATTCGATCATGTCGTGCTCTGTTTGGGATCGGTCGATAACCTCTCCTCCTATCCCGGTCTTGCCGAACACGCCTTTAAACTGAAAACCTACGATGATTGCTTTCGTCTTAAGAACCATATCTTGACGATGTTCGAGCTGGCCGATATTGAACGGGATCCGAAGGAAAGGAAACGGATGCTTACCTTTTTCGTGGCCGGAGGCGGCTTCTCGGGAACGGAACTGGCAGGGGAGCTGGCGGATTATATCCGGCTCCTTACGTTGAAGGAATACCGGAATATTCAAAGAGAAGAATGTCGTGTAGTATTAGTACATCCGGGTGAATCGATATTGCCTGAGCTCTATGGAGGCAAGGGCGCACCTGGAACTCGCCAAGGTCATCCACGGTTAATCCAATATGCGACACGGCATATGGCAAAATTGGGTGTAGAACTTATGACGAATACCCGAGTGATCTGGGCGACTCCGAATGAGGTCGGACTTTCCAATGGTATGCGCATTCCCGCCAAAACGATCATTAGCGCTGTCGGTACGAAGCCTTCTCCCATACTTGACTCCCTGGCTGTCCCTAAGGATGCGCGTGGCAAAATCATCACGGACTCAGCACTCCAAGTCGCCGGTTATGATTATGTCTGGGCAGGAGGCGATTGCGCTTCCGTCCCTCACCCTCTTGGCGGCCAATGCCCTCCGGTCGGTATTTTTGCATTAAAAGAAGGGGCTCATATCGGTAAAAATATCGTTCGCGCCTTGTCTAAACAGCCCTCCCTTCCCTTTAACTTCCGCGGCTTCGGTCAGGGGGTATCGATAGGAAGACGGACGGCTGTCGCCGAATATAAGGGTATCGAATTCAAAGGCTTCATTTGCTGGCTGATCTGGCGGCTCATGCTGCTCAGCGTGATCCCCACATGGGATCGAAAATTAAGGTTAATTTCGGATTGGTTAATCGGCCCTCTGGTAGGACGTGATATCGTAGAGATGAGTGTGAATGATTCGGACGATTATGAGATCAGCCATCATGTTTTCCAGCCGGGGGAAGTGATCGTAACTGAAGGCTCCATCGGAAACTATGTGTTCGTCATTTCGGACGGAGAAGTTGAGAAGTATACGAATAAGAAGGGTACCGAGAAATGGATGGGATCGTTAGGTAAGGGCGCTTGCTTCGGTCATACACAAAAAGGACAACGGGTCACAGAAAGCATAAGAGCGAAAACGACGGTACAGGCGGTGAGCGTAAGAAGCGATCAAGCGCATCGGCTTCACCATCTTCTTTCTTCGTTAGGCCGCAATACGGAACGAAAGGATGAGAAGGAAACCGGATGAACAAGATTAGAGTGATGCTGGTGGAAGACGATCCGTTCTGGCAGCAAACGTTAGCCGCCGACCTCAATGAAGAGGAAGACATTGAAGTCAATCATATAGCCAGTACCAAGGAGGAGGCACTCCTGAAAGGTAGCAGCGGGGAGATTGACGTCGTCCTCATGGACATCAACTTGACGGAAAATCGTCTGGATGGACTTGAGGCGACCCGGGAATTAGCGCTTTCCGACCTCAATGATCTGAAAATCATTATGCTGACCTCGTTGCAAGATCGAGATGTGATTGTGAAGTCGTTCCAGCATGGCGCAAATAATTTTATTACCAAATCCAACTATAAGGATATCGTGCAAGCGATTAGAGATGCCTATGCGGGCAAGCCTTCCATTCATTCCGATGCCGCTCCCATCCTGGTGAAGGAAATCCAATTAAACCAGCTTACTCCTGCGGAAAGGGAAATCTACGATTTAAAAGAAAAGGGCATGAACAAGACGCAAATTTCCGAGGCGCTGAATAAGTCGGTAAGCACGATTAAAACGCAAATCAAGAGCATCAAAAACAAGCTCATGAAGAAAGGGAGATGACCTTCATCTCCCGGTGTCGATCCGGAACCTTCGTCCCGGAAATTTGATATAGAGCGTGGTTCCCTTTCCGATTTCGCTCTCTGCGATGCCGATTTTACCGCCGTGTTTGTTCATAACGGAGTAACAGTAGCTTAAACCTAGTCCGTAGCTGGATGTATTTTTCTTGGTTGTGAAAAAAGGATCGAATATCCGTTTGCGATTTTCTTCGGGTATGCCCTTGCCGTTATCCTTCACGTAAATATACAGGCTATTTTTCACGTACTTTGTCGTGATGCGAATGCAACCGTCTTCACGCGGCAAAGCATCGATGGCGTTCAAGCATACATTGCTGAGCAGCTCCCGAACATGCGTCGCATCGCAGACAACCAAGCCATCCACATCGTATTGCCGCCCGATATGGAAACTGTTTCCATTCTCCAAAAGCGGTTTGATGGTTGCGAGTGTCTGATCGATTAATTCCGAGAGCCGATGTTCGCCTTCCTGCAGGACGATATCCTCGGCTTTATCTTTCAAGCGGTTCATCATATCCAGCAAATGATCGGATACGCGGCTTAAGCTTCGCAAGGCGTCTCTCGTCTGCTCTTTCTGATCCCGATCAATCAGCGTCATGGCGCGCGCGTTTAAATAATTGATTTTCTGGAGTTCGTTCTTGATGGCGTGATTCAAGATTTGTGTGCCTTCCGTTAGGTGGCGCATCGAATAGTCATGCTTGTGATCCTCAATCCGCAGCTTAATCCCCATAAACCCGTATTTGACTCCGTAAAAAAAGAAATACGCCACAACCCACAGAATGATCAGATAGTTAAACTTCCACATCCCGTTGCTTTCGATCTGAAAAGGGCCTGAACCGAAAGAGAATCGAACCATGCCTATAAAATCATTCAAATAGGCCAGCATTGTAGCACTTACGACTAATACAGTCGTACGGTAACGATTCTTGCGCATCAGGTGGTCTTGTTCCTTGATGCAGCTTGCGAAATAGAGAAGAAACGCAGCTATGAGATATAAAGCAAAAAAAAGACGAACCTTCTTCACTTCGAATTCGAAAGGTATATTGAAATCAGCGGTAACCCCTATCATGACGAGAACCGGAATGATTAGAAGAAAGGTGGCAATGCGGGTCGACTTTGTGGAAAAAAAACCAGAAAACACGATGGCGCTGATGAGAATGAAGTAGGCGAACGAATACCAATATGTATGAATGGCGGGGATACTGATCCATTCCAGCAGCCTCCGTAATGACGGCGTCAATAAGTCAAGCCGTTCCAGAAGCGGAATAAATACGAGATGAATCGAGAAGGCGAAGCTGGGCGTTCCCGCCGCCAGGAAGGAATAGCCCATTGAGCGTGAGAAGGCGCTCTTCCTATTTTTGATCAGCAGAGTAAATCCCACTGTCCAAAGAGACAAGAACATGAACACATACAGAACGATACGCCTCACCCCACGTCATATACCATTTCCCCATTCCATGATCTTACCCTAGGGCGGAAAAAAGGGTCAAGCTATTTTTTGGCAGGGGGATAAAAGTTCAACCTCTACAATACATGCATTGACTCCTATAATACTAATCAAGGCATTACCAGTTAACATGAACAACTATAAGGATGGAAGGATGGTCTGACTTGCTTATTCTTGATCAAATATTAGAAAAGTCACGCACGGAGGGGGATCCGGTGCCCGATCAAATCGTTGCGGAGCTTATGCATACCGGTCAGATGGATGCAGTTAACCAACTTCTGCGAAATCTGGTTCATAATGATCAGGCGATCCCCGCTGCGCTCCCAGACAACATTGAAGATTGGCTGCGCGATAACGCATCGCTTCCGGATTGGGTAGATTATGGGCGAATAGACCGCGCATCGGATTTTTTTATGAAAAACGGGGTCGCCATCTCTCTCGTCCTGGCAACTGCGGCCCTGGTTCAATGTTATGCCGGTATCAAGGGCGTTAAGACACTAACATACACTTACCGGTTAGGTCAAAATCCTTATCATCGCATTGCCGAGACCGGGCAATTCGTGATTCTGGCCATGTCCCCGGGCGGACTTACTGCTGGCGGGAAAGGAATCAAGGCCATTCATAAGGTCCGGTTTATCCATGCCGCCGTCCGTCATTTAATAAGACGAACCGGCAAATGGGCTGAACACGAGCTCGGGGTACCGATCTGTCAGGAAGACCTGCTCGGTACGCTTATGACCTTTTCCTATGTCGTCATCCATTCCTTAAGGATGCTGGGTGTCGATGTGTCCGTGCAGGAAGCTGAGGATTATATTTACTTTTGGCGGGTTGTCGGCGAGGAATTGGGAATCCGCCCGGATATTATCCCTGAAACGATGGCTGAGTCGCAAGCAGTCGCCGAATCGATTGCACGCAGACATCACGGGCCATCACCGGAGGGCGTTCATATGACAAAAGCTCTTATCGACATGCACGCGAACTTGATTCCGGGAGAACGGTTTGATGGCATTATTCCTGCCCTTATCCGTCATCTGGTAGGTGATCAGGTTGCAGATTGGATGGAAGTTCCGAAGACCAATTGGGGTTTCCTTATGAAGAAAAACTTCCTCCTATCAGGAATTCTTGAATCCTCCGTTATCAACAAGCTCGGAATGTCTCTCCTGAATAAAGAGGCTTTCAACATCTCAGGCTATCACCGCGCTCCTTTCGAAATCCCGACTCAGCTGCGGGAGGCCTGGCAGCTTCAAGCATTGCGCCTTGGCACGCACGGAGGCATCGCATAGCGTGACCCGCAAGAAGCCCGCACTCGTATGACGAGGCAGGCTTCTTCTGCATAAATGTCCGACAATCCATTCTACATGTATGGTTCTTTCAACATCTTTAGCCCCGCGAGTAATTTTTCGGCAAATTCATGATGAATGGACTTGCCGGCTTGCGATAAAATCTCCATTTCCATGGCTTCGATTTTCGATATTGTAGGCTGTGGCTTATCAATCGTGTCCATGATCGCAGAAGCATGGGCCTGCAGTGATTGGTAAATCCCACTGTTCGTGATCATGCCGTTATCGTACGCGAACTGTAACCATTCCTTCATATGTCCGATATCAATCACAACTTCAATCCCCGCCTCTAACTCGACGCGATTGCCTGTGGCATCCTGTGCTGCTACCCTCAGAACATGGTCGCCGATCGTGAGTTCAGATGCCTCAATCCTAGCAGGGAGTAACAAGGAAGCTCCATCCCAAGTTGCGGAAATGATATCTAATCCGCTCAATGAATCAAGAGCTTCGACATCCAAATGAAGTTCTTCATACGGATAAACGGATGTTCTCCCGGTATACGCCAGCTGTGGAGGTGTCTTATCTATTTTCACCTCTACCGACTTAACTGTCTCTTCGTTGCCGGACTTATCGGCGCTATAATAATTGATCTTGTGAATCCCTTCCTCCGTAATGTTCACAATCGAACCTTCCTTATAGGTTGCTTCGTTAACACTGTAGAACGTCTGTAAAATTCCACTTTCGTTATCCGTAGCGGTAAGCGTCACCGTTACATCCGTATTCTTCCAACCGGAAGGCGCATCATCGGTCGTAACCGGCGGAGTATCATCTTGCGCAGGTCCAGGCAGCGCATATACTCCGAATTCCCACAGTGAATATCCGTAACCGGTACCCCTTTTTATACCCAGCATCCTTACATACCTTGCGCTGGTTGACGAGAAAGAGATATCGTCTATTCCTCCATTGCCTGTATAGGTATTGTATACATCAATCCAGTCTACAGCATTCTCGGACACCTGTATCTTGTATTCTCTACCGAATGCCGTCTCCCAGTTTAGTCTAACCCTGCTCACCGTCTTGATTGTGCCGAGGTCCGTATATATCCACTCATTGTCGTTATAGTTCGATCCCCACCTCGTATTCGTCTTCCCGTCGAATGCATTCCCGGCAGCTAAAGAATCAGTTTTGGATGAACTGGCCGTAACAGGCCTGTCCAATGCGAGGTTCATCCCGTAAGCATGTACATTTTCCAAACCGGCATTGACGGTCTTCATGATATTTACCATATCTGTATAGGGCTGATCCTGTTGGTTTACTAAGCCTATATTGAAATTCTCACCGTCTTTACGCCATGTAACCGCTTGATCATAGTACGAAAACCAACCTGAGCCAATAAACAACGGATGTGATGTTTGACTTTCCACGAAGGATTTGAAGGCCAAACCTCTATCCGCTATACTTGCTGCAGTAGTAGCCGTATTGACAGGCGACAAACCGCGTTGGGTAGTACTAAATGTATATTCCAGATTCAACAGCGGTTTGCCGAAAGCTTCATATCTGGAAATCCAACTTGCATCGTTCGTGTAATTGTCTACAGAAAAAGCATCTACAAACTCCATAGCCGCCGAATCCCAATCCAGACTGGTCCGCCAGGTGGGAACTACAGACGATCCCAGGAACAGATGATTTGTATCATATTTTTTGATTATATTCTTGACGGTTGAGAAATAAGCTCTGGATGCCAGCTTGATATATTCCGATACATCCGCAGCAGGCACCTTGGCAATATTGATCGAAATATCCTTCAGTGCGGCAAACGATGCGGCGCTTGTACCCAGAAGCTGGTTGACGGCGGCAATGTCATTGTTGTACCGTGGTGCAAGGAAATCCACAAAAGCGCTTTTAGCAGGAGATGTTGAAGTATACGTCAGTACCTCTTTTACGATATCGGTTGTCCATCCAGCCTCATTATCGTAGGTATAACCGATTAGCCACGGGTCATTCTTCGCATTCTGAAGCTGGGTAGTCAATGCGCCTTCTATGATGGATTCACTCTGCGGATCAAAAACATCGTATGTCCATTGAATCCTTCTTAAACTACCTGGGTCTTGCAAGACTTGAATGTATGGAAACGTTACATTTTTGGGTCTGGTCCACTTGCTAAAAGCGTTAAAGCCCCAATTAATCAAACGCTTCTTTGTAATGTCCTCCCATTTCGCCTCATAGTTGCTGCCGTATTTTTTCATCACATTGGCGATGACGAAGCTTACTCTTTCACCATTGGAATCGTTCACATAGGCAGGAGCATAGGCAACCGGATCAGGAAGTTCCTCAAACACCCGTCTCGGGGTACCGTCAGCTTTTTTAAGCGGCGTCCCATATCCCCACTCCCATATACTTGTGGCATCCACGCCTTTTAGAATAAATTTATTCCCATCCGGAGTAATAAACCACCATTTGTTATCGATTTGTTGAAGTCTGAAATAACCGGTGCTTGCGTATTGTTCTCCGCTTTTAATTCCGCCGAACTGATCGAATTTGGCAGGGTCCAGAGAAACGTTTGACAGTTCATTCGCCTCATTCATATATTCCTGCTGCAGCTGCTCGTCGGAGTTTACTTTTCCAGGCCACGTTTCATAAACCCACTGCCCGTACTTGTCTGCCATTAAGCCGTCTTTTTTCAGTTCGAGAGCCATTTGCTCCGTAGTGAGCGCAGGTCCGGGATTCACGCCTTCCTGTCCGGTCCCTTTATAAATTTGAACTTCGGTGAGGGGGATATGCTGAAAGGCATGAGGACGCTTAATATCAATGACAATAAATCTGGCCGTCTTGTTCGACATCGGTATGTTAACCGAATAATTCCAGGTTGAGCTTGGGCTCGTTGAGGTTATTCCTGGTGTTCTGATGTGTTTGGCAGCAATATAGTAATAATCCGTTACAGCCTCAGGGCGGTATTTTACCGTAAACTCTTTAAATCCCCAAAAGCTGTTTGGTGAATTTAGTACAAAATTTATGCTGTCCAACGGGTAATCTTTAAGCAGGTCAAATACGACTTGTACTGTCCCTGGGGAAGTCGCGCTCCCCTGCCACCCGGCATAGGTTGAGGTTGATCCGTCAAGCAGTACGCCATTGGTTGAGGATACCAGTCCGGTTGCACCTTTGTCAGGAGAATTGCCGCCATTCGGAGCATGACTAAAGTAATAATTTCCGGTTTTAAGAAGCGTCCCTGCCCCAAGAACACCTCCTGCAGGTATAAACGTTGCTACCATTATGAGTGCCAGAAATAGTGTCAAAATACGAGTTGGATACCATCTACACCATTTTCCCATCATTTAACCTCCTTCTTTCTTCCTGAATAAGTTTTGATGAGCGCGCCAGCGAACAAGAATAACATACTTACCCTAAGACTTCTGCATGTTTTGAATCGTTTGAATATGGTGCTACATATAGCTCACCTCCTTTCAAATTCTCAATATCCCTCTTCACCGTAAAAGCGCTTCCATGATTTTGGTTTGAATCGGCTTCAATCGTAAAATCCTCGATTGATGCACCGATTCCATACATGGCTCGTTAATCTTAATCCTCAATCTTCCGGCCTTTAGCGTCAAATTGCTTAACATACTCCACCAACTCCGTGAAATTCACCCAAGAAATGCCCACCTTCTGGTCTGCAGCGCCATAAGACATAATCAGTTCATCTCCTGTAATAATTCCGCCTGTTGTAAACAAGCACGGCGTAGGATAATCGCTCGGCATCTCCCAAGCCTGCTGTGCGTACATTAAGCGCTCAGAGCATCGATGCGTCACAATCGGGAAGTCGTTATCCTGCTCGCGTACGATCAGGAAGGATTGTGTGTAGCCAAAGTGGATATCCTTCTTGCCATGATAAGAAATGAGCCATTCGTTAGCTGAAATCTTGAGCGGTGCCCAACTTGCTCCGATCCGGTTGTCCTCCCAGTGAAATTGGCTGGTTGCCAGCAGCTTGTGGGTTGCCCGGTCCGTTGCGAAGTCCTCCAATTTCTCCGCAGCAGCGAGGTAGATTGACGGTTTCTTTACTTGGGATCCTTGGGGGAAACATGCAGGCGTCATCGGACGGTGAAGCATGACATATTGCATTTTCCCATCAATCCGCATCTTATCGGGGAACAGAAAGACATCGCGGTTATCGCTTACATGGCCTTCCGTCAATGGGCATACATAGATAAAGGCTTCTTCATAGCGGCCTGCTTTCAGCATATCCAAATCCAGCTTATACAGGACGGTTACGGTATTGTTGGTGCGCGCCGCAGCGCTGAATGCATCATCACCCTCATTCACCCACTCCGGCACATAGTCGTTGCGCGTATCAATCGATGGCTCCTGATCAATAAGCCAATACGGGCCCGGCGGAAACATCCGGCATGCCACGGAAAGATACAGCTCCCCCTCCACTGGAAAAATGCGCGGATCCTCGATGCAGCCGTTGGAATAATCGCGCACCCTATTACCGTGGATGTCCGTAATGTAGATGTCTTCGAACCCCTCATTCAGAGCAGGAGCAAGTGCAGGCCTGGAAAAATCGGCATCCCACGTCTTGCCCAGGTCGCTGCTTACCGCGTACCCCAGAAAGATCGGATACGGGTCGTGCTTGCCTTCTTTGCGCTTCTGAGACCATGGCCCAGTAGCCCGAAAAAGCATATGCAGATTATCGGAATCCGGATCTTTTACAATAGCCGGGTTGAGCACCATTTTGCTCGCCCATTCACAGCCGGGAACCGGTTCGAGCACCGGCTGCGGGGAATATCGGAAATATGGCTTCACGCAGCTATTCCTCCTTTTTTTGAGTTTATGAGTTCAGATATTCGGTAAGAAGAAAGAGAGCTAGACCTTGACCGTACTGTGTCGATCGAATCTCGAAAGCGTCATAAGCCTCTTCGGACGGCAAGACCGGGGTTCCGCCTGATACACCGCCTACATGTCCATTATCATCGATGGAATCGAGCAGCTGCTCCAAAGTCAAGTTGGCAGCCGCCCGATATTCCGCATCGACCCATCCTTGATTCGCAGCTTTAATAAAACTGCAGGCAATCCCGACACTTCCGGACACCTCGCAGCGGTAATCCGGGCGGTCAACAACAACCGGCCATAATCCGTTATCCGACTGATAGGTTTTCAAACCCCGAAGCAAACGAAGATAGCGTTCCATAAGAAGCTCTGGCACGTTCAGCATGCCCCGTAGATCTTGCAAGATCATGGGTGTTGCCAGTGCGATCCACGCATTCGCCCTCCCCCACCGGGCCGCAGACATATGGTTGCTCCTTCCGCAATCCCAACCGTGGAATAGCACGCCGGTCTTCTCGTCCTGCAGCAGCTTGAAGTGAAGCCGAAGCTGGACAAGCGCCTCTTCTCCGTACTTATTGTTCGCTGTTACTCGAGCCAATCGAGCGAGAAATAGCACCGCCATGAAGATCGTATCCGCCCAAACCTGCTCCGAAAACGCTTCTGGCTCGGTGACCGTGTGCTCGAAGGCCCCTTCTCTCGTCTTCGGTGCTTCTTTCAGCATCCAATCGCCAATTTCAATGGCTTTATTCAGATAGTATGGATTTCCCGTCAGTTCGTACAGTCTCGGATAAATCGTAAACGGGGCCATCGAATTAATGACCTTATGCTTATCGGACTGATGCCTATTGCGCTCCGTCCATTTTATTAAATCGCTGAGAACCTCCGGCTTCTGCGAGCATTCGTAATATTCGAGTATCGCAATGATTCCGACACCGGGATTCCAATCCCAGCTGTCAATATCCATGCCCCAATCGCCTGGCTGCCCTTTCAACATCCAAGATACAATTCGGCTCGCCGCCTCTTCACATGCCTGCTTGCGCACACGTTTCATTTCTACACATCCTCTGCCATAAATGAGACTTCATTACTTCGGAATAGCTGCCCGATTCGGTCCGGCTTCACCGGGATGGCGATGCCCATCTTCCGCCCTTGCTTCTCGCACCAGGCGTATAGCGAGCCATCGTTATATTCACTGCCGGCTTGCAGTTCTTCCGCTCGTGCCGACAATGTAAACAAAAATACCCATGCCGCTTGATTCCATTTATGGAAATCGAATTCTTTCCTCTGTCCTTCATAGATGATGTAATCGATGTTTAGGGTACCTTGCTGCTCTGATCGGGTGATCGCCATACGGGGCTCTCCCATGTCCGAAAAGGCGGATAACTGCTTGACCCGCATAGTTTGACCACCGATGACAACTGCAGCATCGTAATCATGCTTGTCGCCGGATAAACGATCCAGACCTTCGGTGTAACCTCCGATTTCTATACGGATCCTTATATCCTCCGCCTCAAATACACCGTTGACAGGATCCAATACCGGGTGCCAATCCCCGAAATCGAGCGCCATATTGATCCCGAATACGATATCGCTCTTATCCTGCACCCCCGTAAAGACAGCCGACGAAAAGTCCTTGCCATCTTTCAAAAAACGCAGCTGTACATAGGCCGCCTTGCCATTGTTATCCACATAAGCAATCAGATTCCGGCGTTGGTTCCACATCATGTCCTTTGAGAAAGAACCTAAACAGTACGCTTCATGCATGTAGGTGGTGGCATAGCTCTGATACCCCATTTCCTCTTCATCGAATATAGGGCAACGGAAGTAACGTTCCTCTTCGGAACTAAAATATGGTAATAGTTCCTCCGGACAACGATGCGCTCGCGGGTCAGGATAGTTCTCCAGCATAGGAGAATAGGAGCGGCTATGCGGCCCTGCCCATTCCTTCGTACGCGGGTGGTAACGCTCAGCCATCATTTTCCATGCGACGTGAAGCAGCCGCTCTGATAACTTGATGGAAATGGAGTCCTTAGCCTCCTCATGAATATGTTGAAGCTCCTCGATCGTAATCGGCGTATAGCAAGGGCTATTAAATTCAACAAAGGTGCCCAGCCGCATGGTGTAATCATAAAGACGCTGCAATCGATTCCTGCCATATTGTACCAGTGTTTCTTGTCCAATGACCTCGCCGCCTACGAGTGTAACGAAAGCCCCCATAGCCGCTATATTGGTATAGCCAGGGCCGACATCCCGTTTCATGATCGCTTGACAAGCATACCCAATTGCCTCCTTCAATCCTTGCCTGAGCTCTTCATTTAAGCGATTCCCATGGCGCTTCAGCACGAAGACCAGCTTCTTGCCGATGAAATCGGCATAGTTCCAATCCGGAGCTTCCATCTGGTCCAAGTGCTCCTCGTAAAAATAAGGCCAAATCCCATAGGTAGGGCTATCCTGACGCCTGTCTTGCATTTGCAGGATAACCGGCAGTATTTCAGCCGCCCGTTCCGAATAAACAGGCAGCCCGCTATCCAACAAATCCAGCGCATAGACAACAGACGAATAGGTGTGGTGCACATAAGGATAGGAATCTTTTTTAAGAGCTGTATGGTATGTTTTCGTCATTGGTCCATACAGCAGTTTTACTGCGGGATTGTAAGAAGCTTCCCGTTCCGAAAGACTTGCCAATAAATGCTCATTATTGCTGTGAGATGACATCATTTTTCCTCCGCAAATTAAGTAGTGAACGCTTTAAACTACCCCTTGACTGCGCCAATCGTCATACCCTTGATGAAATAGCGCTGCAGGAACGGGTACAAGAAAATGATCGGCCCAATCGTGATACATACCGTCGAAAGCTGTACGCCTGATGCTGAAACCGGAATGTTTACATTCGTATTTAAATAATCCAGGTTCTGCGAATTGGATACGATTCTTCTTAACATCATCTGCAGCGGATGATTCTGCGGATCATCAATAAACATCAGCGCATTAAACCAATCATTCCAATAGGAAAGCGCATAAAATAGCGTAATCGTTGCGATCACAGGCATGGAGATCGGCCAGATGATCCGGAAAAAGATGTACAGCTCATGCGCTCCATCCACGGTCGCTGCTTCATTTAATTCGAAAGGAAGCGTGCGAAAATAGGAGGTCATCAAGAATGCGTTGAATGCGGAGAACAAGTGCGGCAAGATCAACGCCAATAACGAGTCCCGCAAATTCAGCCAATTGGAGATGAGCAAGTAATAGCCTACCAGGCCGGGTGCAAACAGCAACGTGAAATAAATGTAAAAGGAAAGGACATTCCGATACTTCACCTTCTGATGAGCGGCAACGTAGGAGAACATGGAAGTTAAGAGTACGGCTCCGATAGTCCCAACCACAGTAACAAAAATGGAAACAAAGCTGCTTCGGTATACCTGACTGCCTTCAAATAAGAAGCGATAGGAATCAAGCGTAAATTCCGTAGGGAACATTTGAAAGCCTTTGACAATCAGATGCTCCGCTGTGAACGATCCGATATACACAAGCCAGAAGGGAATAAAGCATAGCAGGGCAAAAAAACCTATGAATACATATGCCACGACGGACACGGCCCATTGGGATGCATCCCGTTGTTTCACTAACATACAGAAGCTCCTCTCTAGAATAACTTCGAGTCATTATCAACCCGCCGGACAACCCAATTGAAGAAAAGAATGGTGATAAAACCCATGACCGACTGGAATAGGGCTACTGCAGCCGCATTGCTGTAGCTGTTCATATTTCCGACATCCCTCAAAGACCGGTACGTGTAAGTATCGATGACATCCGTAGCCTTGAAGAGCAGAGAATTGTCTCCAATAATTCCATAAATCAAACCAAAATCACCGTAGAAGATTCGTCCCAACGCTAAAAGTGTCAGTACGATAATGGTCGGCCGGAGCAGCGGCAGGGTAATATGCCAGATCTGCTGCCATCGCTTCGCACCATCGATTCTCGCGCTTTCATAATACTCTTCAGAGAACCCGGTTATGGTCGCAAGATAAATAATGGAACCCCACCCGGCTCCTTTCCATACGAATATGATCGTTAACAGCATCGGCCAGACCGAAGGTGTCTGAAACCAATCGACCGTCTCAAATCCGAAATCCCTCAACACTTGATTGATCATGCCGTCCTGTCCGTTAAAGAAATTCAAGACCATCAGGTTTACGACAATAATGGAAATAAAATGCGGCAAAATCACGAGAGATTGCGTTACTTTCTTAAAAAATACTTGTCTAATTTCATTTAACAGCAGAGCAATTAATAAAGAGCATACGGTGCCTGCCGTAATAAACAAAAGGTTCAAAAATACCGTATTTAACGTAACCGCCAACCAATCCGGACCCGTGAAAAAAAACTTGAGATTGTCAAATCCTACCCACCGGCTTCCCCAGAGCCCCTTAGCAGGGATAAACTGCTTAAACGCCAATATATGTGCGGACATCGGTAAATAAGAAAAAATAAATACGTACACAATCACTGGAAGCGCCATAGCATACAGCCATTTGTTCTTCCTGAGTTCCAGCATCATACTCATGTTCAGGCTCACCTTTCCTTTCGTGTCTACCTGAATATTACGCATTCGTGAAGCTGCGCGTATAGTCTTGCTTTTATCAATGAGTTTGAACTGTAACACTCTATGGAGGTGTGAATTCTATCACTCATGGAAGTTCGGAGTTTACCAATGAAAAGCCGGAAAAAAAAATGCCCTTCGGCTTCCTATGGGAAGCGAAAGGGCTAAATTCACTTACTTCTTCTTACTGGCCAGATACGCATCCAACTGCTTTTGATACTCAACCTGGATTTTCTTCATATTCGCATACGCCTTTTCCTTAAACCTCGCCAAACCCTCTTTCGGCTCCTGTACACCCAGAATGATCGGCTCAAATAGTTCTTTATTCGTATTGCTCAGTTGTGCTACTTCATTGGATACCGGGCTTGGGTCGAAAGTGAATCCAGAAAGAATGTCCGTTGTAAAGTTATTAGGATCGCGCTGCCACTTATTCAGCTTGATGACATCTTCAGCCATACTAGCGTCAATACGATCCAGTTTGGAGTTCCATCCCCATGCAAAAGGAATACCGGCATAAGGACTTTCTTTGATGGGTTTATAAAGGCCTTCGCCTGCATCCTCCCAGTTCTTTCCTTTGATTCCGTATGCGAGCAGGTCATAATTTTCTTTCTGATTCAGCCAATTAACGAATTGAATCGCACGTTCTTTGTTTTTACTGACAACAGGAACGGCAATGTAGTTGCCTGCTTTGAACGTCGAGCTCAGCTTCATGTTAGGGTCATACAAGCTGAACGCTTCCGCAGCGGCTCCCGGAACTGACTTTTCTAAAGCTGTACGGGTGCTAAGAGAGACTCCGAAATCAAAAAATGTGGTTACCGCTGCCTTTCCTTTGGCAAATTCCGCGTTTTTAAGCAGAAGGGCATCTTTGGCAATAATCCCATCTTTATAGAGCTTGTGATTTTGCTCAAAGTTCTTCATAAGATTAGGGTCCATGTCATCAAAGATATTATAGACCTTTCCATCATTACCTTTGGTGTACAGTCCAGCATAATTTAATACAGGTGCAAGGTTAGCTTTCGGATCCAACATACTTGCCAATCTCACACCTACATGTTCAGAACCGTTAGGAATGAACGGCGTGATCTCCGGGGCCTTCTCTTTCACAGTGTACATAAATTTGATCAATTCGTCATAGCTCTTAATCGGAGCAACACCCAGCTTCTCCCGAATGTCCTTGCGAATGACAAACGTCCAAGGACGAATAAAATTCACTTCAAGCGGAACTGCATATAATTTGCCGTTCACCTTGTTGGCTTCCAGCAACTGCGGGGAGCGGGTACTCTTGATTTCAGCCCCATATTTCTCGATGAGTGCGTCGAGCGGTTCGTAGAGACCGGCAGCTATATTTTGTACGGGATTATTGTCCCAAATCAAATCGTAGTCTTCCGCAGAGGACAATGCGACTTGACGTTTCTGGAGGACATCCGCCCATGGAATGAACACCACATTAAGTTTTACATGAAGTGAACTTGACAGACGGGTTTCCAGCTCTCCCTTGACTTCACTCCAGTTAGCCGGCGGATCTCCAGGGAACATGATTTTCAGTGTAACCGGATTCAATTTTGCAGCCGCGGAGGCTGCCGGTGTGCCTGTTTCGGATGGCTCTCCCTGTTTCGAACCGCAACCAGCCAATGTTCCCGCTAATATAAGCGACACGGCTAATAACAAGGTACCTTTACTGCTTAATTTCTTCATTGTAACCCCTCCAAATTAAGTGACAAACCGAGCATAGTGAAATACCGATGGTTTGCTTTTTGGCTTTGTGCATCCCGCTTGCTCGGCTTCGTGTTTGTATCATAAACGGATTGCGCAGGCTCCGTATAGTCCGGTATCTATCAAACAGTACGAATTATCACAAATCAGGAGAGTACAACATTTTCAACAAACGGAGTACGAATTTTATACTTTTTCTTATGTTTTTTCCATTCGGTATTGGTTCGGCGTCATCCCGGTTGCTCGTTTGAACGTTGAGAAGAAGGTGCTCTTGGTTTGAAATCCGGACTGTTCCGTTATATCCGCTACGGTCCAATCGGTCGTTGTAAGCAGCTTGATGGCATGCTCTATCCGTTGGTTTGTAATAAAATCGGACAATGAGCAATGGAAATGGTCCTTAAATATTTGTCTGGCATAGTTCACCGACATGGATACATGAGCAGCGATGTCATCCACGGAGAGCATCGGATTGTGAAGATGGTTTCGCACATATTCGATCATCTCTGCAGCGACCTCTTCCTTTCGGCTGGAAACATTCTTCTTGCGGTGCCGGTCTATAATCAGCAGCATCTCCTGATATATCCACGATTTTACTTCCCCAAGGGTTGCAAATTGCTCCAGGAAGGAATGGATGCTCTTCATCCCGTGAAATGTTGTTTGGTTCTTAAAACTTTTCATGATCGAATAGATGATGTGAGTAAGCTGCAGCTTGCATTCCTCATAGCTTAGCTCCTGCATATGCAAGGTAAGCTCATCAAAATATCCTTCAAGCGCCTTTTCATTCTTGAGCTGGACCGAGTGAATAACCTGCTTTAGCAAGGCTTCGTCGAGATCACTGTCTTTGCCTCGTTCATACCGCTCCAAATCTTCGGAGGTAAACACCCTGTCCTCATCATTAATGAATTTCATTAACGTTAATTCGTAGAGTTGGGTATAAATAATTGGCAGGTTCTCCTCAACATCGAGTACAGAACTGACAGCTGCATGCACTTCCAGCTTAAGCCATTGCCGTACCTGAACCCGTACGTCCTCCATCGCTCCGATTGCTTGAACCATGTCGTCCTCTAAAGCAGGTGAGGAAATGAGCGCCACGATGTGATCGGAACCGAAATCGACCGTTTCCGCTGCATACCCGTGATTTGCAAGGACTTCGGCCATAATGTTTCCCATGGCAAAACGCAATAATTTTCGCGAAGCGAAATCATAATGCTCATCGAAGCGTCCATACGACTCCAGTCGAATGATAGCCATGCGGAACGATCCCGTGCTGAGAATTTGGGTTTCGATTCTAATAAACTCTTCAATCGGTTTGGAAGATTTCGAATTAAGAATCCATTGGCGCAAGAAATCATCTTTCACCAAAGCTTTGCTGCTCTTGATCGATAAATCCAATTGTTCGATCTTCTCAACGAGTGAATGGAAACCGGAATGAATCCACGCCATCTCATTATTGGCATTCATGGTCTGCATGATAGGATGCTCTTTGCCTAGCTTGCATTTTATTTGAAGAGCCAAATCGCTAAGAGGCTTCAAACTGCGGTATGATTGCCAATACAAGTATAACAGCAGCGTTAACAGCAAAAAGATCGAAGAACCGATAATTTCGATCCGGATCTTGGTTACCTTTGCTTACCATAAAGAAATCGGCGATAAGTGATAAACATTCCATCCTTCTATAGGCAACCGTTCTGTCTGAATGGACCAAGTCTCATTGCCGGACTTCCATTTCCACTTCTGTTCTGCTGCCGATTTATCCATGACCAGTAGTTCTTTCGTTAACGCAGGATCTGTATTCCCCAGAATGAACTCCTTATTCTTGCCTTCAATATAAATTTTGTTCTGATCTTCCTCCGATATCTGCAGCATGTTCTCATTTAACAATGATTTACTGAAAAGAATCGCTACAAATCCCTGATAGTTCTGATTAGGGCCGGCTGCCGGTACGACAAGTGCCAGAAACGATTCGCCTTCCACCTCATGGTTAACATACTGCAGATACGGCGTTTTTTGACCCTTAATGTAGTTCAACATCATTTGGTCATAAAAATCCTGCGTCGAATAGATACTTGATTCTGAGGTGTAGATTTGGTCAAGATCGAAGTTGATTAAATAAATACCCTGAATGAAAGGCTCGCTGCTCATGAATTCCCTTACACTAGTCGCGGCTTTATTCAATGCCAATGGGGAATAATCGTTCTTCTCCATGTGCAACCAAAGTGCAATACTTTCATCCGAATAGACTCTCAAAGCAAACTGACGTAATTTCTGCAAGGTAAATTCCGAGGTTTTAATGACTTGTTTCATTTTCTCTTGATTAGACTTGTCCATTTCATCAATTGCGTTTCGAACGAACTGCTGACTTAGGAACATAGTGAACACTAGGGTAAGCAGGCTCACGGCAATGCAGGAATACAAAAATATGTTTAAATACATCTTCTTAGGCTTTATCCGGCTCCACATGGCATCCCCTTCTTTCTCAATGATCCCACGAAGAACAATATGACAGGATTCCCGCTTTGTCCAGTATGAATCTTATCAATGAAGTACGAATTTTATTACATGAGTCGATACACTCATTACAGACTGTAGGTGAGTTTCTGCCGTTCGAACCCCTCCTGCCCGAGGAGCAAAAATCCACTCGACCGTGGTGTTGTCACCAAATTCGATGAGGATTCGCTTGTTTTCCTCGATTTCTTTTACACCAACGTCTGCAGAAGCACCAAACATCTCACAATCCCACTAATGAATAAGTACTACTACCAAAAGGGTTGCTTTCAAAATTGCTAATGGACCAAAGTTCTCACTATCTTTCATTACATTATTATCGTCATTGTTTAAATAAATGTCGATTACATTTTTTCCTCCAAGTAAGGGAATATAAGCCTCATAATCTATACTCCTTTAAAAATAATCAATTCCATAATAAGTTAGACATATTGAAAACAGAATTTGTTTTCCTTAATGGAATTAAAATTTCCACAGGAGAAACTTTCTGGGTTTAATGGGAGTTTATATTAAAAAGTGAAAAATTATGGAGGTGTATGCATAATGAAAAAAGTTTTATTTGGGATGGCCATTGGTATAATGATTACTTTATCTACTGCAACATATGCTGCGGATAGTATCCAAGCGCTGTTATTTCCTGCAAAAATCAAAATCAACGGGACAGAGAAGCAGCTAGATAGTGAATATCAAATACTTAACGTAAACGGCCACGCTTATGTACCAATCCGTTACGTAGCTGAAAACACTGGTATCAATATCGGTTATGATGATAATACCCAAACGATCTCCCTTGCTTTTGGGAATCCACCCATTCAAGACAAGAACAATACCATTGTCTCCGTGTCTAATCTGATAGCAACGACTTATGACAAATATTTAGACTCTACGAAAGTAACGGGCCATCTTACGCTCAACACGAGTGAACCCGAATACGTAAACGCTGATCTTGAGTTTTATGACATATCAAACAAGCTTCTGGGAACTGTGAAAATTGATGGTGATTTTAATCCAGGAATAAACAAATTAGACACTCGCAGTTCATCGGATGTAACAAATTTCTCCAACGTACTGTTGAAAGTGCAAGATACTCATCCTGCAATGAAGTCTCATGTCAAGTCACTTTTTGAAGCAGCAATGCAACAAGATAGTACCCAAATCGAGAGGATTATTAATACCCTTACAGCAAAGGAAAAGGAATTCTTGCTGCTGGATTTTATAAAGTGGTCTTCACCATACAACAATGATTTGCGGTCCTACATCCTACCCTACATTTTGAAACAGAATGTGAATGTGAACCTACAAGATAAAGCTTCCGGTAAAACTGCCTTAATTTATTCAAGTGATTATGCCATCGATCTAATCAATCCATTAATCGACGCTGGAGCAGATGTGAAAATTAAAGCAAAAGATGGTACCACTGCATTAATTTTACTAGCATCTAAAGGTAGACCGGATTTAGTTAAACTCCTTTTAGATAAAGGAGCAGATCCAAATGGGGTAGGTATTAATGGGTATACACCACTTTTATCAGCTCTTAGACCTATGTTTGGACATTATACAAGTGATACAGTTAAAACAGTTGAATATTTATTAAATGCTGGCGCGAATGTAGATGTAAGGTTACCGGAAGGTCCGGAAGGTCAAACACCATTAATGATTATTAAGGTTATTAGTGAACCTGATATTTCGGCAGAAATTAAAAAAATGCTTATTGAACACGGGGCAAAGTAGAAAAGAGCTCGCCATTTTACTGGCGGGCTCTTTTTCTAGCCTTAACTATTTCACAATCTTGGTTTTATCGCTTTTAAAGGACGACTCCCAACGATCGTATAGCATAATCAGGCCGACAGGAACGACAAAACGTAATATGGCCAAAAATAGATTCCAATTGTAAAATATCAACCATCCTTTGCAATAAGTGAAAATTGCGATAGATGCTCCGATTAAAGCTATAAAGGCAAATACCAGCGGCTTTAGCTTCTGTGGAGTTATTGGAATGAAAATGGTAATGAGTACAGATAGGATATCTCCAGTGGCCATTTCCGTAAACCGGCAGTCGGTCATGAAGTCTTTAAACAAGCCGGGTTTTAATTGATACATCCCGAGTAAAGGCAATGCGAATACAGCACTTACCCACATGAGGATCATATGTGAAAAACAAAGCAGTCGGACGCGATAGGGAACGGGCGGATTGTAGCTTGAGATACGTGGAGCGAGGTAGGCACCAAAACGAAAACCGGCCACATAGAAAAAGGCGGAAAAGAAGATGTTCCAATGTATGTACTTCATATACCCAAACTTCAAGTAAATCCACTCCATGATGATATATCCTGCTGCGAATGGAATGGATACTTTCCATGGGTGTTTAGTCTTGGCGGCATAATGAACAAAAATAATGAACGTAAAAGGAAGAATTAAGAAATCGGCGAATATAACACCGAATTCGTTTTCATAAAAAGGATTCGTACTCAAATGAGTCGGAAATTTATAAAGCCCTAGAATCAGGTTAAACAACCCCTCAAACAAATCCGCGCAAGAAACACCGATTACGTATGCTGCTACAATGGAATGCCATGAAAGCTGTCTCTTGCAAAGCAATGTCATCATCCAAATGGAAGTAACGCCCAAGGTAACCAGATACAACATCCTATGCATACTCTCCCCAGAATTCGATTTCTGCTATTATTTGTTAATTTTCACTTGGTTATGCGTAAAGGGCGATCCCATAATACATAAGTCCAGTTCACTTCTTTTTCTGTTGCTGCTAATATATTTTTATAGGTTTCGTATGAAGAAAGTTGAGTCAACTGAGACGATGACGAATCTCACCTGACGGATGGGAACTTTGCATGTATGCTATAGATAATCGATACAATACCCGGGAGGGAATGATGAACGATTCGATCAAGCGTCATATCTATCTTGCATGGCCTGCTGTCTTTATCATAGCGGTTATAGTCATACAGTTGGTTCCTGTCGCTGCTGGTCTGATGTTGGCTGCCCTTATATTGGGATGCTGCATCCTAGTTCAACGGGAACAATCATACCTTCTTCTGACTACCGGCATTTATATGCTGGGATTTGAGGCGGCTGAATTCGCAAAGGCCGGGATTCTCGGCTATGCAGATCAATCAAGAGAGCTGGAGATCGTGCTCTCCCGGTTCAGCTTGCTTGGATTCGTTGTACCGCTATGGATTTATAAGAGAATACTTGCGCCGAAGACGGATTATTTCACCATTGGAAGCTTTACGAATACGATACAGACGCCGCCGGTTTCGTGGGGAATCAAGGACCCCATCTGGCGGTTTCTGCTGATCGCCTCGGCTATCATATGTGCTGGATTTAGCTTTGTAATTGACTTCGGGCGTGAGGATTTAGGACGGCTGCTCCTGTATGGGATGTGCTTCGCTTTAGTGAATGCTGTCCTTGAAGAATTGCTTTGGCGGGGGCTGATCCTGCCCAGAATGATCGATTTTTGTGGCGAAAGAATGGGGCTTGTCTTTTCCTCCGTCGCCTTCGGTTGCTATCATTACTCCATTGGATTTCCGTGGACGATTTGCGCTTTGTTCAGTTTATGCGGAATGATGATGGGCAACGTAGCCATCCGTTCAAAAGGCTTGCTGCCGATCATCCTGCTGCATGTTTTGATGAATATCCTGTTTGCTCTCGCGGGAATCATTTTCTGATTTGCTGAATCTGCCCGTTAAAGACAATAATTCTACTTTTCAATGGCTGTTAGCCGCTTAATCTCATATTCAATCTGACTGACGTCTATTCTCTGGAACAACACTTCCACTTGTGTTAGTTCTATACTTGCTTGGCTCTCAAAATAGCCCCAAGCAGGCTCATCCAAGCTAAGAAAACTTCGAATCTTCTTACAGGAAAAAGGTACAAACGGTTCCAGAAGAGTCGATAAATTAGCAATGATTTGAACACAGGTGTAGAGAATAGAGCCACAGAACTCTGCATCTTCTTTTATCTGTATCCAAGGTTTTTGTTCATCAAAGTATTTATTGCAGCTTCGAATGAATGCAAATACTGTCTCAAGCGCTTCTTTGAGTCTTCCCTTCTCGATCAAACTACCGCAAATGGTATACAATTCTTCGATTTGCAGTTTTATTTGTATTTCCATTACACCGTTAGGGACCCTTCCATCAAAAAATTTCTCAATAAACACCAAACTTCGATTCACAAAATTTCCATAAGCTCCAAGCAACTCTCCATTGTGGCTGTATATGAATTCTCTCCAGGAGAAATCTGTGTCTCGATTTTCAGGTCCGTTTGCGATTAAAAAATATCGTACAGAATCCGGTTCATACCTATCTAATATATAGGGAACCCATACTGCCCAGTTCCGGCTGGTTGAAAATTTCCTGCCTTCTAATGTAAGAAATTCGCCAGAGACAATTTGATCAGGCAGGTGCAAATTCCCTATACCGAGTAGGATTGCTGGCCATATCAACGTGTGAAATGGGACATTATCCTTACCATGAATGTAGTATGCTTTAACACCCTCTTTAATCCAAAACTTCTCCCATGATTCACCAGATTGTTTTGCCCACTGCTTACTAGCAGAAAGGTATCCGCTGACAGCTTCCACCCAGACGTATATCTTTTTTCCTTCAAAACCTGCCAATGGTACATCCACGCCCCAATCTAAATCCCGGGTAGCTGCCCTGTCCTGCAGCCCTTCTTCCAAATAACGCTTTGTCAGCCTAATAGCGTTCTCCCTCCAGCCGGTGGACTTTTCAACAAAGAATTCCAGCTCATTCTGAAATTTGGATAGCGCCAAGAAATAGTGGTCCGAAAATCGACAAGATGGTGTCTCGTTACATAACTTACATTTACGTTGATGGAGTTCCAAAGGATCCAATAAAGTCGAACAGGTATCGCATTGATCTCCTCTTGCCACACTTCCGCAGTGAGGACAGTTCCCTTCTACATAACGGTCTGGCAGAAAGCGTTCGCAGGCATTACAGTAGGTTTGTTCGACTGCTTTTTTATACAGGGCACCACTATCTATCAGCTGATTGAACAGCTCTTGTACCACTTCATGGTGGAAAGGGGCGTCAGTCCGAGTATATAGGTCATATGAAAATCCAATTTTTCGGAAACAATCAATAAATTCATTATGGTACCGGTCAGCAATCATCTTAGGGGATATACCCTCTTTGTTAGCTTGAATCGAAATAGGTGTACCATGGCAGTCACTCCCTGATACATATAGCACCTCTTCTCCTTTTATCCTAAAATATCGGGCAATTACGTCACCAGGTATCATACTTGCCACCCGCCCTAAGTGAAGTGATCCGTTTGCGTAAGGCCATGCCCCTCCGATAAAAATGCTCATTTCTAATTCCTCCTGAAAATAAATTTTGAAAACAAAAAAAGCCCCGTCCCCAAAAAGGACGAAAGCTTAAGCTCACGTGTTTCCACCTTAATTTACCGATCCCTCACGGTTACCGGCCTTCACAGGTACGTCACCAGATAAAGTGATTATACCCTGGCACGTTAACGGGTGCGCCCGGTGCAGCCTACTTCCTCCCAGGAGGGTTCAATGCACAGCTCTGAGACCATGTTCATCGGACGTTTCTTTACTCCTTTTCAGCTACCGGAGCTCTCTGTAAAAAAGAACAGAGTCCAACTACTCTTTCTCATCGTTGCTTCATTCCATATTCCTATTATAACCATTATAATTATTAATTCCCAAAAATCAATAAGTACTTGAAGAGCTGTTGTGGACCTGCTGCGCGTTGTTGATTGAATCTTAAGGTATGAAAATGAGATAGCAAGAATATTCAATTGTGAGTCCTGACAGGAGTAATTAAGAACAGTGTAGACAAACGTGCATCAGCAGGTAATATGACAATTGGACTTGCCTTCCCTGTAAACCTTAATCTGACGTACTCATTATCCATGCAACGAAGTATATCAATAAAAAACTTACCGTTCAGGGATATGATAAAATCCTCCCCTATCATTTCTGTTAAAGGAACTTCATCCTGAACATCTCCAATTTCCGCAGTTCTGGATAGCAAGTCTAATTTATGGGTAGTAGCAACTAGCCGTATTATACTTTCACCAGCTAATATAGCGACGCGTTCAACAGCATGTAATAAACTTGATGTCTCAACTGTTACTTCAGATAAATAAGATTGAGGGATTACATTTTGTATAGATGGATAAACTCCCTCAATGAGAGCAGACTGAACTTGCAGTTCATTTGTTATAAATCTTATTTGATTCGTACCCACTTCAATTTCTGTTATGTCATCTTCATCGCTTAACATTTTATGTACTTCAAATAGATTTCTGCCAGGTATAATGACATTTGTACTGGTGTTTGCGCTTTTTCCGATATGTAATGTTCGGGAGGCAAGACGAATTCCATCCGTAGCTACCAGGTTGAGTGAAGCACCATTGAACTCAAAAGAGACACCTGTTAATACGGGTCTAGTTTCGGACGTAGAAGCAGCAATTGCCACCTGTTTAATGGCTGACTTCAATAAAGCGTTATTGATTTGAATCTTATTAGAAGAATGATGATCTGAAAAATGAATTGACGGAAAATCCGCAGAGTCCATTCCACATAAACGAATTTGAGAATTCTCTGATGTAATCGTGAGAATCAGATTCTCATTCATTTCAAATGTTACTAATCCAGCATTAAGTTTACGAATGATCTCGTTAAAATAACGTGCTGGCACTACGATACCGCCAGTTCTTTGTACGGTCATAGAACTATTATCTTGGGGAATCCTATATTGTATTGTCATACTTGTATTACTTGCTGTAAAAATTAAACCATTGGCATTTGCCTGAATATTTATTCCTGCTAATATAGGCATTGGGCTATTCACTGATATAGCCTTTAACACATGTTGTAGAGCGTTAACAAGAGAATCTTTTGTTACATTGACTAGCAAAGACCTCACCTATCTTTCGAAAGTAAATGATTATGAATAATAAGATTCAATGATATTACGAATAACTTCCGAGCGAGATAATTTATGATCCGTACAATGCTTTTCTAATTTTCCCCACATCTCGTCCGATAAGGTTAGTGATACTTTCTTAGTTGCACCAATACTCTTTCTTCCTGCACCCTCCCGAAGACCACCTTTTGTAAATAAAAAGCCTAACTGACCTTCCTTATTTGATAAACCGACTTTGATATTATTTTTGCTCAATATCTTCGCCCCTTATATTGAATTTGGTAACCTTATTCAAAATGCGTTATTTTTATTTTATCATACTTGCTAGAGGCTGACACGGCAAATAATAATCAGAATATCTTATCCCTTTGCAGCTGTGCGGTCGTTGCCATCCACAAAAGTCAAAAGACGGCACTTTATCACACAAAAATGTGAAAGAGTGCCGTCTTTTATTAGTTATTCTGGATAAACCGGTGACCTGGCCGGAATAGTGATCCGGCATTGTTCAATGGTAGCTGATTTCATTCGGTCGGAAAGGGAAAGACTTTTCATAGATGCTGATTTCGTGGTCAGGCTTCATGCCGGCCTTCTCATAGAGGCGGTAGGCGCCCGAAGGGTTCGCGGCGTCGACGCCCAGCGAGACGAGCTGCTGCCCGGCGCGATAAGATGTCTCGAACACGCACTGCAGCAGCGCGAGCGCAAGACCGCGGCCACGGAACGGCCGGCGTACGCCGACCTGCTCGATAAAAAGCAGGTCTTCGCGCATGCGGCCGAGCGCAAAGCCAGCGACGACGCCTTTCGGGTCGCGGGCTATCAGCCACCATCGACCGTCGAAGGTAGGCAGCTGCGTCTTTTCGACCCATTTCTCGAAGGGAGGAACCGCGAAATCCCAGTGGTCGGCAAACGATTCTACATATGCATCATAGACGGCTTGTTCGTCGCGACCCTTCACAAACGGCTCGATTGCGAAGCCCTCAGGCAGCGCGGCCGCGGCCGGTTCGGCATCCAAACGGATTCCCATGCGCTTGAAGTACCGGACCGGAGCGAAGCCTTGAGCCTCCAGCAGGCGGACGGCATCTTCGCATAACGTCGGGATCATGCTTTGTAGGCGCTTCGAGACGCCGGATTCATTCCGAAGTGCCGCAGCGCGCGCTTCGAGCGCCGCGACGAGCGCCGAGCCGACGCCTCGACCGCGAGCAGTGGGCAGCACGCATCCACAGCTGAACAGCTTCTCTTCGCTGTCCTCCTCTAGGAAGGCGTATCCGATTAATACAGAGTCTGTGTCTTCAACGACCCAAACATTGTTCTCGAGATCGAAGCGTGACCACATGTCTAGGACGTCGTCGAGAACAATGTCGGGCGCGCCGAGGTCTTCGGTATCGCAGGCGGCCACTAGGTCGCAAACAGCTTGTGCGTCATCCATAAAGGGGCGGCGGATGCGGAAGGTCGTTTTCGTCATATAGGGTAATCTCCTTAGAGGGTAATCAATTACGTTTGGTTTGAGCTCTTGTTCTTCCTTAGCTGAACGATGTTGAAAGCATCTCCATCGTTAATCAAAATGAAAGCCAAATTCCATGGTTAGATGTGCTCTTGAACTTCATTTAAAGTATTGGTCAACAATATTGTTATCCTTTAAAATCAAAGACTTCATATTATCCTGACGGAGCATATTCAAAATCATCGGTTTACTATTTTTTTCGAATCCAGCATTCCACTCAAACATCTTCATGAAAATATTAATTGTTGGTGTATAGTTCGCTTTTTCAACCCCTAGTTTTTGCAAGATAAATCTTCTAATAATCCTAATTATTCTTAACGCATACGGGGTATCCAAGAAAATGATTAATTCGGCATTATGGAAGCTTTTGAAAACCCAATCATTGCTATGAGCACCTTCTATAATCCATCGGTTAGAACGGATTATATTGTCCAGGTACTCATCTCGTTCTTCGTCAGATCTTCTTATATCCTCAGATCTATGTCTTTTCCAAACCACGTTATCTAATTCATAATGCGGTATGCTGTACTTACGGGATAAATTTCTAGCAAGTGTGGTTTTTCCGCTTCCGACTGAGCCTATGATATGTATTTTGTTCGGAATATTCCCGTTCAGATTGATCCCCGCTTTTTGTGAATGTTGTTATTCTTTAATTCTGTAAAACAGCTTTGAAGATGCTAAATTAATCATTATATTTTTTTCCTGTGTAGGGGTCTTCAGCCATTAACTAACCTTGGTGTTAAATCAGTTAGTGGTATGTTATATCCAAGTTTCGCTAACTCCATCGAGTATTTACCTGGACCTGCCTCGTTGTCTACAATCTTACCTTTAGGAGGAAGGTTAGACTTAATAAAATGCCAATTATTCCTGCATTCAAGCGGTATATTCGTTACCTCTTCGTCGATTCTTCGATCGCGGTCTTCGCAACAGTCGGATGATAGTTAATGATTTTCACCAGCTGCTCCTGCATGTATGCTGGAGGATGCTTAAATCCGCTCTCCACCCAGTGGAATATAAGACCCAGCAACGCGTGGAGCGAATAGATCGTCAATAGCTCTTCATCGATGTCTTTATTCGTATAGACAAGCTCTTCCGTGGAAATCTTCTTCAGCGCGGTGAACATTTTCTCCCGGAGTGCCATCAGCATGTCGCTCTTCATGAACACGGTGTATATCTCGGAATGCTCATAAATATGCTTGAAAAGCATAACGGAATGCGCCTGCAGCTGATCGACGCGGAAGAACTCCATCTTCTCGTACGGCGCGCGGAAGGAGAGCAATAATTTCTCTATCAGGTCGGAAATAATATCGTCGATCAGCGCTTCCTTGCTTTCATAATTGGAGTAAAACGTCCCGCGGTTATAATTCGCAAGCTCCACGATTTCCGTAATGGATATCGCCGTGAACGGCTTGTCCTCCATTAGCGTCAGCAGCGCTTGCCTTAATGCCGCCCTGCTGCGGACGATACGGCGGTCCGTTTTTTTGCCATTGTCGGTCATGCCTGCTATTCCTTTCTTTAAGAATTATTGAACAAATTCAGTCAACTTGTTCGTTATCTGACAAACTCGCCACTTTTACTGATTGTAATTCCTTTCATCACTTCATTATACTCGAAGTAACGGATGTTCTCTATTGAACATTTGTTCATTATTTCTTCGGAACAGCCGGGATGGTTTGTTTACTGAAATTAAATTATTTATGAAAAACGATGGAGGGATTTCGTCATGAGATTATCCGAAAAAGTTGCCGTTGTCACTGGTGCCGCTTCAGGCATGGGTAGAGCAATCGCAGAATTGTACGCTGCAGAAGGGGCTAAAGTTGCCGTATCCGACCTTCGCATTGAAGCCGCGCAAGCCGTTGTGGACGGGATAACCGCCAAAGGCGGTACTGCTTTCGCGATTGCGGCTAACGTCTCTAAAGAAGAAGACGTCCAGTTGCTTATTGATACAACCGTCGAGAAATACGGCACGGTAGACATTCTCGTCAATAACGCCGGCATTATGGACAACTTCGTGCCAGCCGGAGACCTGACGGACGAGCTGTGGGACCGCGTCTTCGCAATCAATACAACGGGCCCGATGAGAACGATCCGCAAAGTTATTCCGATCTATCTGGAGAAACAAAGCGGCGTCATCGTCAACATCGCTTCCGCAGGTGGCTTGATGGGCTCCCGTGCTGGCGCGGCTTATACAGCTGCGAAGCATGCTGTCGTCGGCCTTACGAAGAACGTCGGTTTCCAATATGCGCCAAAAGGTATCCGCTGTAATGCCATTGCGCCAGGCGGCGTCAATACCAACATTGGCACATCCATCACGAGCCCGAACCCATTCGGTATGGAAAGAGCGATGGCTGGTATCAACCTCAACCCTCGCGCAGGCGAGCCGGAAGAGATCGCAAAAGTGGCGTTGTTCCTCGCCTCCGACGATGCAAGCTTCGTAAACGGCACTGTTGTAACGGCCGATGCTGGCTGGACCGCTTATTAAGATTAACAGATCTTGACACGAAACACTCAGTCAATCTTATTGGCTGGCAGTTTTTTTTCTGATACGTATTTGGAGTTGCTGATAGACAATGCTTCCCGTTACTTCAAAATTAGGAGCAGGTCGCCGCGGCGCCTGCTCCATTTCTCAGCGAATTAGACAAGTCCGGGGAGAGGTAAACTATCAACAATATAATGATGGTCTATGCTTTTCACCAAATTATTAAACTGTTATGGGGAAAATTGAATTCTATCGTTGATCGGGGGCAGTACCTTGAGGCCAATTTTATTGAGGTAGATCAGTCGCAGTTCAATCTCATCTATCAATTCACTAGAAATCTTCGATTCATGTTCGTCAAGCGAAGTAGGAATATTGCGAATAAACAGTAGTAATTCTGCTATTGGCAATTTCGAAACCTCTACAATGGACTGACCTTCTATCGTTATAACTAAACTCTCAGGGTTCAACTTGCTTCCATTACACTCCGGGCACTTGACTTGTCGGGAGAAAAAAACAATCGCCCTATGGTTTCCCTTGCTGGTCGTACCTGCATCACGCATATATCGCAAATCGAGAACACATCCACGATAAAACCCTTTCAATTGCTTATTTTTGTGAACATATGAAACAGGTTCCCTATCGTATCCGTAAAGCAAAATATCGGTAAACCTTTTATCCTGCTCGGCAAGTGGCCTCTCGAAGTCAATCCCGATCATCTTGGCCAATTCTTTGATCATCGTCACGGGTCCGCAATTAGTACCAGCCCATAAAAGCACGGCTCCATGTTTAAGTGACAGCTCGGGTGCAATCATACGACTGGGATCTATATCGCCGATGACAGCCCCGGTACCGTAACATACAGAGCAAGCCACATATGGACTGTTTCCTGAAAAATCCTGAGATGTCCAAGTCCTGTTGTTGTCCCTACTCTTTCCAATCCATGCATATAGCAATCTAAGATATTCCGACACTTCCGTAATTGTACCAACAAGGGCACCTGGTCTCTTTGCGTTAAACTTTTTATGGGGGAGTTTTATACTATCCATATTGATAACCCCTTTCATTGCTACACTTCAAGATAATCACAATTGATATATAATTCCCTATAATTCCCAATAATCCTTTTCTCTCAGAAGCATAAGATATTCAGACATTATGGTTAAGAAAATATACACTTTGTTACTAAATTAGATATCCAATTACATGAAATATACCACTTTGATGGAATGATACAAGTAAAAGGAGGTGATCTTATGAACATTATGGACGGAATGGATGCTGCCCGGTACACATCAGGAAACCCTGATAATAAAAGCAAGAAAAAACAAGCAAAAAAGGATGCCCAGACTATACAAGACCCGGTCTTGCGAAACTTAAATAACAAATAATCGGATCCCATAGATCTGAGGATTGATCATGAACGGAGTCCATAATAGCCTCGCCTACATGGATAAAACAGCAAGGCTGCCGATCGAAAAACCGGCAGCCTGCTTAATTTTATTATAGAGTTCTCGTTTCCCGCTAGCTTAGTACGTATTGAGTTAATTCTCCTAAATCATCAATAATTACATCGGCATCAACATCAGGAGATTTTGGATTATTTCGTTTCCAAACTGCTTTAATACCAACAGCTCGACTCGCTCTTATATCATTTTCAGGATGGTCTCCTACAAATATAGCTTCTTCTGCTTCCACTCCGAGTTTAGATAATGCCCGAATAAAAATTGCCGGGTCGGGCTTTCGTAATCCCTCCCACTCTGATATAAGAACCTCATCGAATAAATGACTAATACCCAGTGCTTTAAAATTATCAGATTGGAATTGTCCATAACCGTTAGAAACAAGTGCTATCCGTACTCCGTTGCTCTTTAGCTGAGTAAGCATATTCACCAAATTAGGAAACCCGATACAATGCTTTTGAAAGCAATTCAAATAATCACTTAAAAGGTCTGTCCATTCTACTCCCCGTATGGAGAACTCATCAATTAGCTGCTGATAAACCTTATCCTTCCAAACATATCCATGATTATCCAGCTCTATAAAACGTTGCACAAAAATATCTTTCTCAACTACTTGAAATTGGGAATACCGGTCGTACTGGTCACGAACAAATAAGGCAAGAGAAGTATCACGGTCCAATAACGTACCGTCTAAATCAAAGAGCACCGCTTGAATACTCAAATACTCAGCCCCTTCAATAAACGTCGTACTCATCAACTTTGTAACGAGATCTTGAAATCTCGCCACAGACAACCAAGGCGGTTACGGCAGCAGTAAGCTGCCTTTTTCTTTAAGCGTAAGCATATCGTTCGTCTTAATCATGCCGGGGGATAGTGTGTACAAGGTGTCCTTGATGTATAGGATCCGCTCTACGTTACGTTTGCTATCGAACCAGTTGTTGCCTGATTTGAGTCGATCCTCTTCGGTCATATGCGTGATTTTCCCTTTCAGATTGAAACCGTTTTGCAGATCGAGATTATACACGTAGGCGCCTTGGTAGCTGAATTGGCCGTAAGCCGGCATTCCGTTCAGGTCGGTCTTATTGCCCTCTACTTCCATGACCCTCACCGGGAAGGCTAGCAAATTGTTCTCCCTGGAGAACAGCAGTGCCTTATGATTATGCAGCAATTCGGACTCGGTGCCACGATCGCCGATCACTTCCTTGAACTTTTCCACCGGGCGCGAAACGTCGGTGACGTCGAACAGGGACACCTTCATGCCGAGATAGAAAGCTGCTGTCCGGTCCGGAACGCCCTGTCCGCCTTTGAGTGTCGTCTCGATCGTTTCTTTGCCGAAGCCGATCAGATGATTCTCGTCATACGGGTGCAAGTAGTCGCTATAGCCCGGAATTTTCAAAGCGCCCAAAATCTTCGGAGCAGACGGATTGCTCAGGTCCAGTACGAATAGCGGATCGACGTTTTTGAAAGTGACCATGTACGCGCGGCTGCCCATGAAGCGTGCCGAGTAAATACGCTCTCCCGGGGCGATGTCTTCCAATTTGCCGGTCTGCTGCATCGCCTCGTTAAGGATGTAGACGTTATTCTTGGATATATCTTTTTCGCCGGTTGCCCACATATTGCCCCTGGTCGTGGCAATCCGTAAATGTCCGTCATTCTCATCCATCGAGAATTGATTTAACACCGTTCCGGGCACTTCGCCTTGTGCGACATATTTGGCGGCGCCCTGATCGAGCTTAAATTTAAACACCGACGTGTTCGGCTCATATGTCGGATAAATAAGCTTACGATCGGCCGGGGCGCTTCCATCTTTATCCGTCAATGGCTCCCTTTGAACAGGCGCATATTTAGTGACAGCTACGAACAAGTTTTGGTTGGAAGCATACACATTATGTCCGGAGCCGAGATAGGCAGAGACATTCATGCCTTGCTCGATCTTGTTTAAATCAAGCCCGGCGACCAGCATGTAATTGCTTGCAACGGAATCAGGGAAATAGTAAATATTTTTGTAATCGATCGTTTGGAAGTCCTGTGATATTGCGGAATCTTTGTAAAACGGAACGTTCGGATTTGCACCTTGTCCTTGTTGGCCTTGATCGACCGGTGCCGATTCCAAATCGTTCTGCTTCATAAGATGGTACATGTCGACGTATTGGTTCGCAATCAAGTACAATGAGGAGCCGATTTTACGCGATGAGACGTAAGAGCCGTCGAGTTCCAGATCACGGACCAGCTTCGGGTTCGCTTTGTCGGCGATGTCGTACATGTAAGCTTTGACCGTTTGGCGGGAGTAGACGGGATAAATCATCCTTTTCTTCTCTAAGGCAGTATTAGGTTCAGCTGCAGTTGAAGACGATACAGAAGGAGCCGGCAGATGATCGTAGCGTTGGTTTGCATTACCGATTACGATCAAATGCTTATCATCAACGTACAGTTCGTTCGGGTTAAAATCTTTGTAATCCAGCGTGCTGACGAGCTTCATTTCGGTAGACGGATACGCCTTGGAAATGAGCACATTTTGCTGCTCTCGGTTTACATGGTAAATGTACGTGCCGTCGGTCTTGACGATATCGGCTTCGTCTACTCCGGCCACTTGCGTATTGGTAGAGGAATAGTCCGCCGTGGCTTTCGCTTCGGATTGCGCGGCTGCGCCAGACGCGCTTGGCGCTGCACTTTTATTCGTTACTTCTTCTTGAACCGATATTGCTCTGTCGGCTTTAGTCGCAAATGCATATATGGCACTTTGTGTACCCTGCGCTTTTTCAAGCAGCGCGCGAAGATTGTCCAACGAGCCGACCGTCGGGAGCGCCTGCAGGTGGTTGATGTTCACGGTGTAGGTTGCACGATCCCATGTTACGAGCATGTCGAATGATTCGCTGATAAATCGGGCCGGTACCATGGTGTAGCTGCCGACGAGACGCGGGGCCGTTTCCAGGGTGAAAAGCTGGCCGTTCTTCTGGGCGGACAGCGAACCAATCGCGAGCTGAACTCGTGTTGTGCCTTGCTTCATCTCGATCGTTTGATCCGGATGCCATTTTAGTTCGGCGCCAAGCGCTTCAGCGATACTGCGAAGAGGAACTAGGGTGACTCCGTCGACGAGGATGGGGGGACGTTCTACTTTCATCGGCTCGCCGAAAAGGGAGATATTTACAGCCAGCTCATTCTCATTCGATGCGGATGTACCGGTTATCGCGGTTCGCGGAAAAAAAGTGACCAACAGTACGGCGATGAGCAAAGCGGGAAGCCATTTTTTCAACGTACATTCCTCCTTAAAATTTTTCATCACCCTTATTTTCTTTATTCTAAGACGTGCTGCCTGTTTAGAATGTTGCAGGTGTTGCGGGGAATTCGGAAGGAGAATTGCCACGCTAGACTTACCATAAATCCCCACAAATAAAATGACTGCCAACTAAGCTGGCAGCCATTTTATTTTGTTAAACTTAAACCCTTAGTAAAGTGGGCCTTCATACGCTTGCATTAAAGTTTTTATGTCAATTTTATTCTTCGTTTGGAGCAAAGCATTCATAACTCTTTCTGATTTTTCCGGATCGGGGTCGCTTATCATCTCGGTTAGAGTGGCAGGAATAATTTGCCACGAAACGCCGTATTTATCTTTCAGCCAACCGCACACTTGAGCTTTTTCGTCTCCGCCTTCGGAGAGTTTTTCCCAATAATAATCCAATTCTTCTTGATCCTCACAATTGACGATAAATGAAATTGCCTCTGTGAATTTGAATTGCGGACCTCCATTTAATGCTACGAATTCTTGTCCTTCCAGTTGAAATTCCACGGTCATTACTGTTCCCTCTGGTATTCCGTGAATTTCATTCCTTTCTTTTCCATAGCGAGTGATTCTTCCAATCTTGGAATTTTTAAAAATAGAAGTGTAAAGCTTCGCCGCCTCTTCGGCTTGTGAATCGAACCACAAGTTTGGCGTGATTTTTTGGATTTTGCTCTTCACAAATTTCAACTCCTTATTTTTTATGTTCCAGCAAGAAAGTATTTCTGTAGCAAATATTAACATCAAAAATGAGTCTTGGTTTCTTATCGATTGCTATTTAATGTTGACCCTCCCATTTCACCTAGCTTCCCGCCAGGGCGGTCGTGCCTCCTACAAAGAAATCGCCCTGAATGCGAATATGTTCAAAAGGCAGCGTCGGATTGGCTATACGCCAGAGCATCCGGTCGGCTGCGCGATAGCCGGTCTCGCGAATTGGCAAAAGCGGCCGGGTGAAGAGCGGCAAAGCTTCGGATTGTTCGTTCAAAAATCCGACCACGGATACATCCTCAGGCACGCGCCACCCGAGTTCGCCGCATAAGTCGTAAACGGCTGAAACCTCGTGATCGATGCCGCAAATAATAGCGCTAGGCGCGTATTGCCGCATTTGCTCCTTTAGCTCCTCGCGCCACTGCGAAAGGCCGCTCCGTTCATGAATGGAGTGCATGGCGGGATCAATCTCAATACCGTGCAAGCTCATCGCATGGCAAAAAGCTTGCCAGCGCAAAATAAATCCCCGCTGCGCATGAGTATCGCCCACATACATAATGCGCTCATGTCCAAGACTGCGCAAGTAGGCGACCGATTGAAATGTGGCCTCGTAGACATCCCAGATCACGCTGTCAATCTTCACGCAGGGCGGAGGAAAGCTCAGCAAAATTCGCGGTACTTTCAGCTCGAATAAAGCGGGCTCCCACGCTTTGGGCATAATGCTCGGCGCGATAAAGACGCCGTCCGCATAGGCCATGCCGCTTTCTTCGATCCAATCGCGCATGTGCGCTTCTTTGATCGTTCGCGGAAGCATGAGCAGCTCAATCCGGTGTCCGAAAGTAATGAACCGGTCTTGAAGCCCCTGCAGAAAAAGGCGATTGTACGCCACGGACTCTGCGGTTTGCACCAGCAGAAAGCGCAGCCGCTCGTTCGGATATGGAGCGATGCGGTCCAGCCTCAGGCTGCGTATTTGATCCATTGTATAGTAGCCTAACTTCTCTGCGGTCTGCACAATTTGCTGGCGGGTCGCTTCGGACATGCCCGGCTTTCCCTTCAACGCTTTCGAAACGGTCTGAATCGTCAGACCCAGCTCTTTTGCAATCGTTTTCATTGTAACTCGCTTACGGGTAGGCACTGCGTATTTCACCTCCATGTACAGGAGAAAGATTCAGGTATATGTTGCTCATCATATCACTTTGGCTTTTTAAGTTAAACAAAAATTAAACTAGTTCCGCCATGCCAGAAATCTATAATAAAAAGCAACAGCATCCATTTAATTGAGGAGGAAGTTCGCCATGTCGATGGAAAATCAACAAACCGTTACGATCCCTTCGCAAAGCCTGCCTGTCAACCACACCCCGGATGTCGTCGTCGTTGGCGGAGGCGCAACGGGAATTGCGGCAGCTATTGCCGCAGCCCGGAACGGAGCCAGCACGCTGCTAATCGAGCAAAGAGGCTACCTCGGCGGGATGGGCACAGCCGCACTTGTACCTGCTTTTTGTCCGTATACGGACGGTGAAAAACCAGTCATTCGCGGTATTGGGCTTGATCTGCTCGAGAAGATGAAGCAAGCTGCCGGAGAGAAATTTTTGCAAAGTTATAAAGAGCAGCTGGACTGGGTTCCCATCGATGTGGAAACACTTAAGCGCGTTTACGACGCTGAGGTACTCGCTAGTGGAGCGAAGATCTTATTCCACACCGTAGCCGATCAAGTACTGCTGGATGGCGACCGCATCAGCGGGCTGGTCATCAGCAACAAATCCGGGCGCTCCGTAATCCAAGCCAAGCTGTACATCGACGCATCGGGCGATGCGGATTTGGCTGCGCTGGCCGGCGTTCCTTTCCAGGTCGGCGGCGAGCAGGGCGAGCTGCAGCCGGGCACGATGTGCTATGTCGTCACTGGGGCAGACAGAGCCCGCTTCGAGCAGTTTCTAGAGGAAACCGGCGAGCGCAACCAGCTGGAGAGAACGGTCATGGAAGCGCAGCGCAACGGGGATCTTCCGGAGGGGCGCAAACGGATTTCGGGCATGGCCTGGATTACCGATTCCGTCGTCGGTTTCAACTTTGGCCATGT
The DNA here is from genome assembly GCF_014534655.1 of Paenibacillus sedimenti. Taxonomy (GTDB): domain Bacteria; phylum Bacillota; class Bacilli; order Paenibacillales; family NBRC-103111; genus Paenibacillus_E; species Paenibacillus_E sedimenti. The sequence goes on along the minus strand of NZ_JACVVD010000002.1, from coordinate 555,377 downwards.
ATTTGGCATTGACGGCACGAAAGCGGAAGATTTGACCCGTGCCGCCATCGAGGGCCGCAAACTGATCGATACGCAGATGCGCTTTTTGCGTAAATATGTGCCGGGCTTTGAGCACATTCATCTCGTCCACTCCGGCGACCAGATCGGGATTCGCGAAACGCGCCGGATTCAGGGTGACTATACGCTGGTTGTCGAGGACTTCCTGTCGATGCGCAGCTTCGAGGACGATATTGCGCGGAATTCATACTTTATCGATATCCACCTTGCCAATGCCGGCAGCACGATGACGATCAAGCATCTGCCGAAAGGCAAATCGCATGGCGTCCCTTATCGCTGCATGCTTCCGCATGGCAAGTCCAATCTGATCGTGGCCGGACGATCCGTCTCTTCGGACCGCCCTGTGCAAGGATCGCTCCGCGTTATGCCGAACTGCTTCGCTATGGGCGAGGCGGCGGGCGTTGCGGCAGCGATGGCGAGCTTCGCACGCATCGGCTTCCGCGAGGTGCCGGTTCCTGAGCTTCAGCGCAAGTTGGTGGAGCAAGGGGCGTGGCTGGGCGAACGGCCGGGGCAAGCGGGTGCCGATCAGGCGGTAGCCGTGGGCGCCGTGACCTTCAATGACGAGTGCGAATAGCGGGGTGTCATCGAAATGAACGCTATCCCGTTCTTAATTCAGCTTGTAAATCAAACAGCCGGAACTCTGCAAATGATGCAGGGACCGGCTGTTTGCTATTATATGGGAGCATGTATATGCACTTATCCGGGTATCCAAAATGACGTCTGCGGCCTGATCGCTTCCAGTCCTCCTTCCACTTCCAGCACAATGGTGGTGGCGATCCGAAACCCATTGTAAAACCCCTAGGGCTGCGCCAAAGTGATGACGACATTTCCCTTTTTGTGACCCTTTTCCACGTAGCGGTGAGCCTCGGCAACCTGTTCCAATGGATATCGACGATCGATGACCGCTTTGATATTTCCAGACTCATAAAGCTCTTTAAGGAAGATCAGATTGGCTTGATTCTGCATGAGTCCCGCAGTCACAAAGATGGCTTTTTTGCCGCCGGGCACCGCAGTTCTTAACATGTGAAAGAGAAGGGACAATGAAGGGACCGTGGAAAGGTAGACGCCTCTTTGCGTGAGCGAGCCTTTACATTGTGCAAAGGACCGCTTACCCACCGCATCGAAAATGACGTCATAAGCCTGACCGGTTTTCGTAAAATCCTCCCGGGTATAATCAATGACCTTATCGGCTCCGTGCGACTTTACCAACTCTACATTTGCTGTACTGCATACTCCTGTGACTTCAGCACCCATGTATTTCGCTAGCTGTACCGAATAAATTCCCACCGCCCCGGAAGCGCCGTTAATCAGAACCTTTTGTCCACGCCGAAGCTTTGCTTGATCGCGAAGGAATGTCAAAGCAGTAAGTGCACCATCACAAACGGCGACGGCTTCTTCATAGGACATCGCGGCCGATTTGATCGCCAGCGGGATATCTTCAGGCAGACATTTGTACTCGGCATAAGCACCGAACGTCTTTGCACTAAGACCATAAACTTGGTCGCCTACTTGAAATCGCGTTACATGTTTGCCAACAGCTTCAATTTCGCCGGCCAACTCTGCACCCAGTATCGGGTATTTCGGCCTTCTTAGACCGTAAATAAGCTTGACCATGAATGGGTCACCTTTCCTAAAAGCACAGTCTGCCGGTCCAGTTGTAGCCGCATGTATTTTGATTCGGACTTCATGATCTTTGGGAATTGGCTTTTCTATCTCTTGGAGTCGAAAAACATCCGGTGAGCCGTATTTTGTGCATACGATCGCTCTCATAAGGGCCTCCCTTTTAACTCGTTGATCTATTTTCCAAAAGTCAAGTTTTATATACACAAAGTAACATAAACCAGTCACTGTGTCAAGTTTAAATGACATTTTACCAGATAATCACAACCCCCAGTAAGCATATCAACTGTTATGCTTCTGTGCCCAAATTCTAAATGGCTCGAGTTTACCAGAAGCATTTATATGATGGAAGGCAAGGCTCCGTTCTCTGCCATCCGTATTACTTTTTCGATCCAATGATTGATTGTGCTCATGACCATTCATTCCCCCCATTTGTATAACTAAACGATCCTTCGCGAAACCCTTTATTCTAGTAATACGTAATAAAATAATAACAAACATTTATTTCTGCCGGAAAAATAAAACTGAAAGAAGTGAAAAAAATATGAGAAAATTGATGCTGATATTACTAATGCTTTCAACCCTGATGTTAAGTGCGTGTTCTATTCTGGAGAAAGCAAATAACTCTTTAGAATATGTAAACCAAGCAACCGAACACATCAATCGTTTAAGTACTTTTGCAGAACAAGCACCGCAAATGATTAAAGATGCCGCTACGAATCCAGAAGCAAAGCAGAAGCTTGAAAATCAATTAAACGATTTTAAAAAGGAAATCGAACAATTTAATCTGATCAATGCCCCTTCGATTGCAAAGGATATTCATCAGCAATTGGTAGACAAAAATAAAGTATTGTTGCAAGAAATCAATAAAGTGGTGGAAAATGGACATTTGGCACTTGATAAACTTCAAAATTCACAAATCATCACTACAATTAATGATATAACTAGCTTAATCAATCGAATTAATAATTTAGGATTGTAAGTGATTCAAATGCCGGCTTGAAACAACTGGAAATCCCTTCAAAATACAAAACGCCGGGAGAACTGCCCCTAAGGACGGACTCTTTCGGCGTTTATCTTTTGAACTCGTTGTTATTTCCAGACGGCGTGCAGGATGCCTAGCACGATGAAAGACAGGATGTGGTCCCCAAATGCGATGGCAAACACTTTGCGAGACATAAGACCAAAGGCTGCGTTTTTCAAATAAACTAGTGTAACAATGAGTGCAACTACAAGCCCTACCACAAGTCCAGCCAAAAGACCGCTCGCTCCTGTACCTTGAATAAGAATCGCCATCAAGAACGAACTTAAGAATGCAACACCCGTGGATGCGACATATATGAGCGGATTGCTCATATGTCCTTCTTTGACATTGTTCAAGCGTGTCCAGCTGCCGCCAAACAACATCGGTGAAAAGTACAAAGCCCCAAATATCATATAAAAAATTGCCCCTACCAGCACCGCCCAGTAGTTGATCTCCGTTAAAGCTAACGTCACTATGCTTTCCCCTTTTCCATGAATCGTTATTTCGGTTCGATCGGCAGCGTAATCGCCGTAATCCGGCACTCGATGTCGAGTGTGCCTGCCTTTGGTGTAATTTGCACGAGCTCCACAGGATTACCAAGATACCGATAGCCGCTCCGAGGCAGCCAGAAGCTGTAAAGCTCCGAGTAGCATTCAATTAGCAGCTGGCGATTGTCGTACCCGACCGGCTCATCGAATTCGTATACGGCAAACTTGCCCCCTTGGAACGTCCCTGTCTCCATGTCGTTACCGACGGTCGTCCCCAGAGGTACCGTAACGCAGCAATCATACCGGCATTTGTCCGGCGGCGTGAGATATGGGTTGCTGCGTGGCACTCCCATCAGCCTGCTATGCTGCGATAGAAGATCCCTAGCTTCCGCCCAGCGGTAAATGCCCTCCCACGTTGGTATTATGTCTTGCGTATACGCCCCTAAGCGGTGCGAGAGAACGATGGCAGCTTCCGGAAATACCATCGTCCGTACTTTAGTGAGGTCGACCCACTGGAATCGAGTATAGCTTGTTTCCGGACTGGTTTCTTGCTCTTTCCTACTAAATTGTTTAGATTTCTTGCTATGTAAATAGCGCCTTGGAAATTTCTCGAGGTAAGCTCCCTCTCTCCAAGTCTTGGGACTATGCTGATACCGCTCAGTAAAAGCCGTTGTAAAATAAGATAAAGAAGAAAACCCGCACTGAAGTCCGATCTCCGTCACCGACAAATTCGGCTCATAGATCAAGTCATGCGCTGCCTTTTCAAGCCGTAACCGTTTCACGTAATCTGCCGGCGTTTCCCCTGCCATTTCCGTAAATAGTCTGTGAAAATGAGACTGCGAGTAAGTCGACAGCTTCGCCAAATACTCCAGCGACAACGTTTGATCCAAATGATGCTCGATATATTCCAAAACCTTGCTGATTCTCGTGCGCTGCTCTTGATCTAGACCCGCCAATTCGCATACCCCTAGCCATTGATGAATTTGTGCTCAGAATACCATAAAACGGACTGAAAAAAAATGCTACTAAAAAGCGATCAAGCCTAAAAAAAAGAAACCCGCAGGAGCAGCCAAGCTGTGGGTCCTAATTTAAATTGCTTAAGGGTAAATCGGCACGTTTGATCGTAACGATGGACACATAGGGGAACCTCTATATGTCAGATTCTTCAGAGAACGACAGACCTTTGGCGGCAAGAGCGCGACGGATCTGATCCAGCGCCTTTGGTCCCATGCCATGCAGCTTCAGGAGATCGGCTTCGGTAAGCTTGCTAAGCTGCTCAAGCCGCGAATATCCAGCGCCAGCAAGTGCCCGTTGTGCCGGCTTGGCTAGCCCGGGCGGAAGATCATTTTCGTCTATATTGTTTTTTGACATTGTGAGCTCACCTTTCATAATAAACCTTTTAAATTATTGCAGCATACTTCTTACGAACGATCCTCGTGGCTTCAACCATGTTCCGCAAGGAATCGACAGTTTCTTCGAATCCGCGCGTTTTAAGTCCGCAGTCCGGATTAATCCAGAATAGCTTAGGGTCCAGTACACGCAAGGCACGTTCAATCATACTCGTCATTTCCTCTACGAGCGGAATACGAGGACTATGGATATCGTATACGCCTAAACCGATGCCCAGTTTGTATGTGTTCAACTCGAAGCTATGAATCAGTTCACCATGACTGCGTGATGTCTCGATCGAGATTACGTCCGCATCCATCGCTTCGATCGAATGAATCATGTCGTGGAACTCGCAATAACACATATGTGTGTGAATTTGCGTTGTATCCTTTACCGTACAGGTCGCCATACGGAATGCTTTGATAGCCCACGATAAGTATTTTGCTTGTTCATCTTCCTTAAGCGGCAGCCCTTCACGAACTGCTGGTTCATCGACTTGTATCATGCCAATGCCCGCTCGTTCAAGCGCCTCCACTTCTTGTCTAAGCGCATAGGCCAACTGGTAGGCAATTTGTTCGCGCGGGATGTCCTCGCGGACGAACGACCAATTCATTATCGTAATCGGTCCGGTCAGCATCCCTTTAACGGGGCATTCGGTCCGCGACTGGGCATACTTTGTTTCTTCGACGGTCATCTCCCTCGTAAACGCTACATCCCCAAATATAATCGGCGGTTTCACGCAACGGGAACCGTACGACTGCACCCATCCGTTCTGCGTAAACGCAAAGCCGGCAAGCTTTTCACCAAAGAACTCGACCATGTCGGTTCGCTCAAACTCTCCGTGCACAAGAACATCCAGGCCGGTTTCCTCCTGCAGCTTGATCCAAATATCGATCTGTTCTCGGATAAAGTCAGCATACTGCTCATTGTTCCACTCAGCATTGCGCCACTGCTGCCGGGCTTTACGCACCTCTGCGGATTGCGGAAAGCTGCCGATTGTGGTCGTCGGAAAAATCGGCAATTGCCATTTCTTCTGTTGAACAATATGACGTTCGGAAAAAGGTCGGTTTCGTTCCAGGGGTTGATCACTGATGGCAGCGACGGCATGCTGAATGTCGCTGCGATTGCGCTCATCCGACTGTTTGAGCGCTTCAATGGCACGATCGTTTTTTTCCAACTCACCTACGATTCCGGCCCCGTCTCGAGTGATTGCATTCACAAGAAGTACAAGTTCGTCCAGCTTCTCATCTGCAAATGCAAGAGCATCCTTCAGTTCAGATGCAAGTTTCGTCTCCTGTTTTACTGTTACTGGAACATGAAGTAAACTGCACGATGATTGGACGACCAGACACTCAGGGCTTACAATTTTAACGAGTTCCTTCAGGAGTGCTATTTTCTCACGAAGCTGAGACTTCCAAATGCCACGGCCGTCTATGATACCTGCACCTAGAACTTTGTCCTTAGGAAATCCTTGCGCTCTGATCGACGATATATTACCTGAGAAACCGTGTACGAAATCAAGACCTATGCCTTTGACGGGCAGTGAGACTATGTCGTTATAGTGCTCAACCGATTCAAAGTAGGTTTGCAGCATTATGTTGATGCCCGGCACTGATGCGGCAAACGTTTCGTAAATTGTTTTCAGACGTTGCACATCATCCAAGCTTAACTTTGTTACAAGAATCGGTTCGTCGATCTGTACCCACGGGACCCCTTCATTTGAAAGCTCCTGAAGAATCTGCACATAAAGCGGGATCAATCGGTCGAGCCAGGCATCTGTCTCGGATGGGCTGTACCCTTTTGAGAGCTTTAGGAATGTCAACGGTCCGAGAATAACAGGCTTGCCTTCAATACCGAGCTTCTCCTTAGCTTCCCGGTAAGCGATCAAGGGTTTATTTTCGGTAAGCACCGGCGATGCCCCGTCCATTTCGGGTACAATATAGTGATAGTTGGTGTTAAACCACTTGGTCATTTCGCTTGCAGCAGCATCCTTCGTCCCTCGAGCGATTGCATAATAGACAGACAATGGTACAGCCCCGCCCTTATAAGAAAAGCGTTTAGGAATAATGCCGAACATAGCGGCTGTATCAAGCACATGATCGTAATAGCTGAAATCATTGACCGGGATGAAGGAGATGCCCTTCTCCTGCTGCTTGCGCAAATGATTCAGACGGATCACCTGCAACTGGCTGTGAAACTCTGATTCTTCGATTTTGCCTGACCAGAATGCCTCGAGCGCTCTCTTCCATTCTCGATCCGTACCAATACGCGGATAACCCAATATACTGCTTTTTATCATCTCGTAAACACCCCTGCGTAAAATTTATTGAACCATACGGTTGTTTACAAGAACGATATCATGTATTGCTGGATATAGCGTAACTGAATTAAACTATACCTAGTCATAGCCTATAGCTATAACAATAGTTTTTAAGTTATTACCTGCTTGAGAGCTTGAATATATGCGGCCCCTAGCTTGGAAAGCGGCACATTTTTATGAGAAATCCAACCTATATGTATGGTTTCATCACAATCCAAAGGGACTGGAATAATTTCATTGCCATTCAAATCGGCGCTTAGCACCCCTGTCGAGATGGTATACCCGTTCAAGCCAATCAGTAAATTAAAAAGCGTCGCCCGATCATTCACCCGAATGCTTTTCCTATGAGTCAACGTACTGAGAATCTCCTCTGAAAAATGGAAAGAATTATATTCACCTTGATCAAAGGAAAGATACGGATAATGCTGAAGCTGCTTGATTGTCACAATGGATTGCTTAGCCAGAGGGTTTCTAATACTAATGAAAATGTGCGGCTTCGCCGTAAATAAGCTGTTGAATTGCAAATTCGCATCTTTTAGTAATTTGTTGATGACCTTCCCGTTAAACTCATTCATATACAAGATCCCGATCTCGCTGCGTAAATTTTTGACATCCTCAATAATTTCGTAGGTTTTGGTCTCGCGTAATGCAAACTCATATTCATCTTGGCCGTATTCCCTAACCAGATTCACAAATGCATTCACTGCGAAAGCATAATGCTGAGTGGAAATCGAAAAATACTGAGGGGAGGGCTTAGCACCCCGATATCGGTTTTCCAATAATTCGGCCTGCTCGACTACCTGTCGCGCATAGCTTAGAAATTCAACCCCCTCCTTAGAAAGAGTTATCCCTTTATTGGATCTTTCAAAAATCATAATCTGCATTTCTAATTCAAGATCCCTTATCGCATTTGAAAGGCTAGGCTGAGAAATAAACAACCGCTTGGCAGCCTCATTAATGGAGCCCTGATTCGCCACCTCGATAACGTATTTTAATTGTTGTAGAGTCAATGGAATACTCCCCTTACATATTTACCTATGATTGGATTGCTCGTATTCTTCTTTACATTATACATTCAAAATGAGGCTTTTACGGCAATGTTATTACATATTTTAAGAATATAAAAAGGCATGGTGCGGTAGCAACATGCCTTAAACAATTTAGATATTAATCAAAATCGTATCTTTGCTCGAGAAAGGGATCGCCATATGCATCTCAAAGTGTCCATTTTTCCACTTTATTATCTCTAAAGGGTCCGTCATTCGCCCCTCAAGATACTCGAATTTTCATTCATCGGCTTAGCAACCATTGTAATTCCTATATTTAGTACATTTATTCGAAACTTTCCAATAATAGCTGCGTCTAATTGTATGGGTAAATATGGAATTACATTTATTATTTTCAAATTTGGAGGATTGATACCTTGATTTTACGTTTATGGTCAAAACGAATGACTCTATCCGCTGCAACCTTATCGGCGGCAGCAGTACTAATGCTTTCTACCGGAATGGCACCAAAAGTCCTAGCTACTGAAACTTCACAAAAAGTAGACCCAAAGATAATCCAAGTAATAGATCCCTTCTTTCCATTAGCGCTTGATGATCAAGGCAACGTTTGGTGCATGGCACATCATGCCATCTCTGTAAAGCCTGGATTTAATTCTACCCTTATGGTAAAGGCCAAAAACTTGGATAAGGTTACAAGTATTGTTGAAAAAGGAGGGATGACCCTCGCCTTGAAAGATGACGGAACAGTATGGACTGTGGAGCGCAATACCGGTACTGCACCATTAGACTTAAACGATCATATTTCTGCAGCACTCGGCGATCCAATCCCCCATTTGGAACATATCGTCAAAATAGACGTCTTAGGACATATAGGCATGGCCATCGATAAGAATGGGAAAGTATGGATTTTTGAAACGAGCCCTAACTGGGTAAGAAACAGTACTTCACTAAAATCGGAGCCAGTGCTTATCGATGGGCTGGATCACATTAAAGATATGTACATTTCCTATGAGACCACCTTCTTGAAAGACGACGGGTCCGTATGGACTATGGATTATCAAAAACAACTCACAACTACTGATGCCTCTCTTTACGACTTGATAAGATCGACCCCTCTGGTGCAGATGAAGGAATTGACCGACATTATTAGGCTCGACGACCATTTTGCATTAAAAAAGGATGGTACTGTTTGGACTTGGGGCCGCAGCATATTTGCTAAACCAAATGCCGATGCAACGGATAATGAAGTCCCTCCTTTCCCAATTGCCGGACTATCAGACGTAGTAAACTTCGACTATGGTGGTGAACATGCACTATTTGTGAAGAAAGACGGTAGTGTCTGGGGATTGGGATATTTCATTCAGAGTTGGGATGCATTGGGAAAGGCACCCGCAAAAGTTTGGCGAGATCTTTCACAGTTCAATGGATTGACGGATATCTCCTCAGTCTCTATTAGTACTTTAGCTTATGATTTAACAACTGAAGCGGCCATTAAAAAAGACGGGACATTATGGATATGGGGTTTAGATCAATTCACGAATTTCAATTCGAATCCTTTACAAGTCGAATTCAGAAAAGATTCAAAATAACTCAAATGACTAAGATGCACAAGAGGCTGTCTCTCAAGGGAAAATATCCCTTTTGAGACAGCCTCTTCGTCATTTCAATTTATTAGTCATGATGAAATTGCAACATGACTAACATAATTTTAACCCTAATCAAAATCGTAACGTTGCTCAGCCCAAGGATCACCATACATGTGATATCCGTTCCGCTCCCAGAAGCCCGGCTTATCCTTTGGCATCAGCTCAATGCCGCGCAGCCACTTTGCACTTTTCCAGAAATACAGATGAGGTACGACCATGCGCACCGGATAGCCGTGGTCCGGCGTCAGCAGTTGTCCGTTATGCTTGATGCCGAAGAACGACGTCTCGCGGAGGAAGTCCTCCAGCGGCAGGTTCGTCGTCCAGCCATGCTCCGCATGCAGCATCACGTGAGTGGCCTCCGGCTTCACTTGCACCTTGTTCATGATGTCCGCGACAGCGACGCCTTCCCATACATTGTCTAGCTTGGACCATGTGGTAACGCAGTGAATGTCGTTCGCGAACTCTTTGCGCGGGAGTACCATGAAGTCCTTGTACGAAATCGCAAACTCCTCTTCGACAAGCCCAAACACCCGCAAATCCCACTTGCTCATATCGTTATAATAAGGGACGGACCCGTAGTGAAGCACTGGCCAGCCTTGCGTTAGCGTTTGCCCGGGCGGAACACGGTCATTGTGTTCTTGCGGCTTTTGCCCAAATAACATGGGAAACCCTCCAGTTCTTAGAACTTAGTGGTCATTGCCAATATATGCTTCGTATTCAGCAGCCGTAAGCAAGCCTTCCAGAGCATCAGCGCCGGAGATTTCGACTTCTACCATCCAGCCTTCGCCGAATGGAGCGCTGTTCACAAGCTCAGGAGATCCTTCAAGCGCGCTGTTCACAGCGGTAACTTTACCGGATACCGGCGAGAAAATATCCGAAACCGTTTTTACCGATTCTACGCTGCCAATGCTGTCATCTGCGGTAACGGTTGAACCTTCTTTCGGAAGCTCAACAAATACAATGTCTCCCAACTGATCCTGGGCAAAATCCGTAATGCCTACGCGTACAACGGTATCCGACAGCTTCTCTACCCACTCATGTTCTTTGGTGTATAACAAATTGGCTTGTACTTGACTCATCGCTTCACGCCTCGCTTACCAGCAAATTTTGCTTTTAGCTTAATCTAATGGAAACCTGAAAGTCAAGGCGAGCGTTTGAAAATATTTCAAACTAACACTACGTGTTACATAATAAGCGTCTACAAAAGTTCAGGTTGACAATTTGCACCAATCTAGACACATAATAATACAGTGAAGGAAACTGAATATGAGCGAATGATGATGCAGGGAGAGACCGCAGAACAGCGCGGCGCCGAAGGAGTAAGCCCTTACAGTGGTGAATCTCTCAGGCAAAAGGACCTGTATCGGACGCAACTCTGGAGAGCTTCGGTGCACCGTTAACGGTGAAACCGAACACCCAAGGGGAAACTTGCAGGCCGCGTGGGCGCTGGCGAGGTAACTCTCAGGTACAAAGGACAGGGCAAAAAGTATGTATTTTGTGATGCGTACTTTTTGCTCTTTTTTGCATTTTGGGCAAAATACCCGTAGGACCAAAAACTTGGATCGAAGGCGAGGAAATAAGCATGCTAAAACGAACACCGCTCTTCCCGGTTTATGCGGAGCATGGAGCGCGAGTCATTGATTTCGGCGGGTGGGAACTGCCCGTACAGTTCTTGGGAATTCAAAAAGAGCACGACGCCGTCAGGCAGCAAGCCGGTCTTTTTGATGTGTCCCATATGGGCGAGGTCCTGATCAAAGGAGCCGATTCCCTCTCCTTTTTGCAAAACTTGACGACCAACGATGTCTCCAAGCTGGAAATCGGCCAGTGCCAGTACAGTCTCATGTGCTATCCGAACGGAGGCGTCGTGGATGACCTCCTTGTTTACAAGCTAGGCGAAGATAACTATATGCTGGTCATCAATGCTTCGAACATTGACAAAGATATCGACTGGATGCGGCAAAATCTAACGGGTAACGTCGAGCTGACCAACGTGTCCGATGAAACGGCGATGCTCGCCTTGCAAGGGCCTCACGCCGAGCAGATTCTTGCTAAAGTCACTGAGGCGCCGATTCAATCTTTGAAAACGTTCCGTTTCCTTCAGGATGTGAATGTTTCTGGCATTCAGGCACTTGTATCTCGTACGGGCTATACCGGCGAAGACGGTTTTGAACTGTATATCGACAAGGATGACGCAATTAAGCTGTGGAATCTTCTTCTGGGTGCAGGCCAACATCTGGATCTGGTACCTGCCGGTTTAGGCGCTCGCGATACGCTGCGTTTTGAAGCGCGACTCCCTCTTTACGGTCAAGAGCTTTCCAAAGATATTTCTCCGCTTGAAGCCGGCCTCTCCTTTTTCGTTAAGCTGGATAAAGGAGATTTCATCGGGCGCGATGTCCTCGTCGAACAAAAAGCGAAAGGTACGCCGCGCAAGCTCGTTGGCATTGAGATGATCGAACGCGGTATTCCGCGTCCACACTACGCCGTTTTTGCAGACGGCAAACAGATCGGGGAAGTGACCACCGGGACGCAGTCTCCCACATACAAAACGAACGTTGGCTTAGCTTTAATCGATTCAGCCTACAGCGCGCAAGGTACAGAAGTGAATGTTGAAATCAGAGGAGCGCAAGTGAAGGCGAAAGTCGTCGCTACCCCTTTCTATAAAAGAAAACCATAACCGCCCTAAAGCGAGAGGAGCCTATAGCCATCATGAAACATCGTTATTTACCGATTACCGAACAGGATCAAAAGGAAATGCTGGAGACAATCGGCATCTCATCGATCGAAGAGATGTTTGCAGATATCCCGCAGAAGGTTCGCTTCCAAGGCGAACTGAACGTGTCCAAAGCGCTGGATGAACAAGGCCTTCTGCGCTATATGCGCGGTCTGGCAGGACGCAACGCCGACTTCGACCGGTATGCCAGCTTCCTCGGCGCAGGCATCTACGATCACCACCTCCCTGTGGTGATTAATCATGTCATTTCACGCTCGGAGTTCTACACGGCGTACACGCCTTATCAACCGGAAATCAGCCAAGGCGAGCTGCAGGCGATTTTCGAGTTTCAATCGTACATCTGTGAGCTCACCGGCATGGCCGTAGCGAACGCCTCGATGTACGACGGCGCGACGGCGCTGGCCGAAGCCGGCGCCCTGGCCAGCGGCGCGACGAAGCGCAGCCAACTGCTCGTGTCGCGTGCGGTGCACCCGGAGGCGCGCGCGATCCTGCGCACCACCGCCCGCGGGCTGAACTTGGAAGTGGTCGAGATCGGCCTCACGCCGGAAGGCGTGACGGACCTCGATGACCTCACTTCCAAGCTCAGCGGCGATACCGCCGCCGTCATCGTCCAATCGCCGAATTTCTTCGGCTGCTTGGAGGATGTCGGCGCTGTGGAGCCGCTCGCGCACGGCGCGGGCGCACTGCTCGTCGTGAGCGCGAACCCGCTCACGCTCGGGCTGCTCGAGGCGCCGGGCAAGCTCGGCGCCGACATCGTCGTCGGCGACTGCCAGCCGCTCGGCATCCCGGCTGCGCTTGGCGGGCCGACCTGCGGCTACTTCGCCGTCGCCGAGAGCTGGATGCGCCGCATGCCGGGGCGCATCGTCGGCCAAACCGTCGACCGCGCCGGCAAGCGCGGCTTCGTGCTTACGCTCCAAGCGCGGGAGCAGCATATCCGTCGTGAGAAAGCCACGTCGAACATCTGCTCCAACCAGGCGCTTCTCGCGCTTTGCGCATCCGTGTACTTGTCCACGATGGGCAAGCAGGGCATCCAGGACGTCGGTAAGCTCAACGTCCAAAAAGCCCACTACGCGGCGAACCGACTCGCCGCGGCCGGTAAGCTGAAGCTTCCGTTCACCGGCAGCTTCTTCAACGAATTCGCCGTCAAGCTGCCGGATGGCACCAACGTGCAGGAGCTGAACAGCAAGCTCCTGCAGCGAAACATCATCGGCGGCTACGACCTCGGCCGCGATTACACCGAGTTCGCCGGCCATATGCTGATCGCCGTCACCGAGCAAAGAACGCGCGAAGATATCGATGCCTTCGCCGCCGCATTGGAGGAGCTAGCATGAGCGAAAACAACGTTATTATCAATCAACCGGACATCAATCAAAACGGCAAAGCGCTCATTTTCGAAATGAGCCACCCGGGACGCATCGCTTATGCCTTGCCTGATTCCGATGTGCCTGAAATCGACCTGAACGAGGCGCTGCCTGCCAAGTTCCAACGTAACAGCGCAGCCGAGCTTCCAGAGGTGTACGAAGTTGACGTCATCCGTCACTATACTGCGCTGTCCCGCCGCAATTTCGGCATCGACAACGGTTTCTACCCGCTCGGCTCTTGTACCATGAAATACAACCCGAAAATCAACGAAGACGTCGCCCGCTTCCCGGGCTTCGCTAAAATACATCCTTACCAGCCTGAGGAATCGCTGCAAGGCGCGATGGAGCTGCTATTTAATCTCCAGAACGACCTTGAAGCCCTGACAGGCATGGATCGTGTCACGCTTCAGCCTGCCGCCGGCGCTCACGGCGAATGGACCGGTCTCATGATGATCCGCTCCTACCATGAAAGCCGCGGCGAAAAACGGACGAAAGTCATCTGCCCGGACTCCGCGCACGGTACCAATCCGGCCAGCGCAACTGTAGCCGGATTCGAAACCATCACGATCAAGTCGAATGAACGCGGTCTTGTGAACCTCGATGAGCTCCGCAAAGCGGTCGGGTCTGACACCGCTGCGCTCATGCTCACGAATCCGAACACACTCGGTTTGTTCGAAGAGCAGATCGTGGAGATCGCCGAGATCGTTCACGCTGCGGGCGGACTGCTCTACTACGACGGCGCCAACGCCAACGCCATCATGGGGATCACTCGTCCGGGCGATATGGGCTTCGACGTCGTGCATCTCAACCTGCACAAAACGATGAGCACCCCGCACGGCGGCGGCGGACCAGGTGCTGGCCCAGTCGGCGTCAAAGAGAAGCTGATTCCATTCTTGCCGACTCCGCTGGTTGCGAAGCGCGATGACGGAAGCTTCTACTTTGACTATAACTACCCGCAGTCCATCGGCCGCGTGAAAGGCTATTACGGCAACTTCGGCATCCTCGTTCGCGCCTACACCTACATCCGGACGCTTGGTCCGGATGGCCTGCGCAAAGTATCCGAATTCGCCGTCCTGAACGCCAACTATATGCTGGCTAGACTTACGCCTTACTTCGATGTGCCGCACCCTCGCTTTTGCAAGCACGAGTTCGTGCTATCCGGCAACCGCCAGAAGAAGCATGGTGTACGAACGCTCGACATCGCCAAGCGATTGCTCGATTTCGGCTATCATCCGCCGACCATCTATTTCCCGCTTAACGTCGAGGAATGCATCATGATCGAGCCAACGGAGACAGAGAGCAAACAAACGCTGGATGCCTTCGTCGACACGATGATCGCCATCGCCAAAGAAGCTGAAGAGAATCCTGATTTGGTCAAAAACGCGCCGTATACGACAGTCGTCAGCCGTATGGACGAAGCGCTGGCCGCGCGTAAGCCGGTCTTAAACTGCTCCTGCGGATAAACTGGCCGCTATAGATGCTCATAAAAAGTTCCTTGGAATATCGCCAAGGAACTTTTTTACATTTTCGTATTGGCAGACTGCGAAAAGTCTATGAACTGACGGAAACCGGACGCGAGCGTTTTCAACAATTGATGGAGCAACCGCTCGAATACAACGCCGAGACAGAACGCCATTTTCATTTCAAAATGGTTTATTTTCAATATGTGACGAAAGACGTTCGACTTGCCTGTCTGGAGCAATATTTGAAGTTCCTCCAAACTACCTACAAGTACGTGGCTAACCTTGAAGCACAAATCATTTCACAAAAGCCGAGTCCGGAAAAACAGCGTATTCAGCTGCTAAGAGTTTTTGAACACAGAAAGCATGTCGGCGCGGCAGATATCGAGTGGATAACCACGGAGATCGAACGGATCAAGAAGGAGGAATGAACGTGGAGCGACTATGGACCAAACCGTTTATTCAATTGACTTTTGTAGCGTTATTTCTGTTTATGGCCTTATATTTGCTGCTTCCGACTTTTCCGCTATATATGAAACAATTAGGCGGCAGCGAATCTCAGATTGGCCTGGCGGCGGGAGTATTTACACTGTCTGAATTTTTTTTGGTGTACGCAATTACGCTTACCCTAATAAGACCCGTGGCCGGTAAGCTTTCGGATCGGATCGGTGTCGTAGTTGTGATTGTGCCGGCTCTTGTTGTTACGACTGCCGCTTTGCTGGTGTTAAGCTTTTCGAATGGGTTCATCGGTGTCATTATTTCAGCCGTTCTGTACGGTATTGGATTTGGCTCAGCGCAGCCGGCCCTTCAAGCGACAAACTTGCTTCTTGCTCAGCGATTTCTCTGTTGATTTTTATCATTTTCGTAAGACGGTTGTTAGTGAAATCTCAGGTGCGACAGCATATCGTTCAATAGCTATGTGCAGGCTTGTTCAATGTATCGCTTGAACTCTTCGACAGTGGTAAACAACGCATCGGGTTTCAGGGCCAGCAGTTGTTCTTTATCCGCGGTTTCCGCCCACGCAGCAGCAATGACGGGTATCTTGGCTTCCCTTGATGACAAAATATCGCTTGGCGTGTCACCGACATATATACATTCTTCAGGAGCTATCCCCAGATGTTCTACAACTTTCGCGATCCCCTGCACCTTTCTGGGTCCAAGCGGAGAACCTGTTTCGATGATATCGAAATAAGAACGAAGTCCGAATACTTCCAAAGTAACTTCCGTACTCCTCTCTCCCTTACCGGTAACCATAGCCAATCGGACATTTTTATTTTTTGCAAATTCAATAACTTCGACAATCCCATCAAATGGAGCTTCGCACATCATATGCAAATCACGATAGTGTTTGAGATAATCCTCTACTCCCTGTTCATAATAATCCGGAATCAGTGCCTGAACCGTGCCTTCTTCAGAAGGACCGAAAGTAGCAATGATCTCCTGATCACTCAGTGACCTGCCGGCCAACGGTTCGATTGATTTTTTGAAGGCTGCAATACATAGAGGCAACGTGTTTCCAATTGTACCGTCGAGATCGAAAATGATGCATTTCATCATGTTTTTTCTCCTTTCTTAACATCAATTCTTCAATTTCATATAAATGACAAACCCTAAAAAGTAAAGAAAAAGTGAAATCATAAAACAAACAATATATTCGATCCACCCAAAATGTATAACTATAAAATAATTATCATGGTATTGAAAGTCAGCTTTGATGAACAGTTTTAGAATAAAATAGAGAATAAAGTATAGAAGCCATGGAACTATTAATGATATACCTATCCCTACGAATACTTTACGTAAAATCAATTTTATTCTCCTTACTGATTGTGTTTACTTTCTTGAACAAACCCATCATGAACGTCATTCCACTTATCCGCAAAAAATATAAATAGTTTAGTAATGGAAAAACACCTAGCACGAAGCAAGGTATACTAATAAAAATAAGGAAATTTCTCCAATGTGTTCATTAATTTCATCCAAAAGTCGCTTTAACTCGTTTTGAATATCTAAAATATAAAATCCATATTGTTCCTAAAATAATTGTAAGCATTAGCTCTAGCACTTCATCTATTCTTCTATTTGAGAAAAAGAAATCAATGATACCGATTAATATCCCTATTAATTCAGTTATTATTGTGAACTGCGGTCCGTTCTTATTCTTTTTTAATAAATAGAATAGTGATATGACGATAAGAATTTCGAGTAAAATGTAAGCACCAACATCATATACTCTTTCAATATTCCATTCTAATGTCTCTATTAACTTGAATATGTAAAATTCGTTATAGAGACCAAACAAATTGATCAAAAATCCAACAATGGAAAAAATCACATAAAATAGAAGCCAACCTCTGATTCCCGCTAGGTTTTTCTGGTTCTCTTGCATATTAACTCCTTTAGTGCATTTTGAATTATTTCAGCAAAATATATTTAGTTCTCTTTACTAGCATTAGTATTCTGCTCTCTTAATAATTGATTCTGTTCATTAAGTAATAGCTTTATTTCTTCAAATTGTTTATTAAGCTCTTCATTACTTTTAGTATTCTGATTTCTTATTGTCCTTATTTCATTCTGCATAAAACTACTCATTTCCGAATTATTGATTGCAGCTTTTATGATTAGATATAAGATTACATAACCTACAACCACTAAAAATAAACTAACTATAAAACCTCCCATGAAATCACACCCTTATTAGTGATAATTGAATATGTATTCAATATTCTTTTCGATCTTGTTATATTCCATTGAATTTCTAAGGTCTATATTGTTCTTCTAATAATATAAGCTTGTCGCTAACGAAAAGAATATTAAATAGCCGATTAGTTGTATTAGATTTCTCTGAAGTAAATTCATTGAATTCTATGTATTTCAGCATTGCACCATTTAATTCATATATCATTGCGTCATTTCCTAGGACTACTTTATCATTTTCAACTCTTTCATTTCGAATATAAAAATTGTTACTTAAGGAAGCAGCGTTAGGGTTGTTATCTTCTTTAGCCGCTTTTTTTGCATCATCTCCAGAAAACCAATTCACATAATCCAAGACTAGATAATATATTCCTTTTTCATTCCTTAACTCTTTAATAAAAGCCAGTTTTTTTGATACTTCTGGCAAACTATCGATTATTTTATAGATCTTTTTAATGTTCGTTTCGTCCTCAAGCCGCATCGCGGAATCAGTTTCAAGTGCATGTAACTTACCTATGATTTCAGCGTTATTATTTTTTAAATTTTCACTTTCAGACTTCAAATTTTCAATGATCAGGTTTGTATTTGATAATTTATCGGATAATTGCTTTACACTCTGTTCTAAACTATTATTCATTTGCATGGCAGACCCTTTAAAATTATGGATGTTATAGTAAAAACGTATATTCACAACTAGTGAAGTACAAATAATTATTAGAAAAATAATAAATATTACTTTTCTTCCCATAGTTGTACCTCCTTTAAGATGTGCTCGGTTATTTATATTCGTGAAATTTCATTACTTTCCTTTATATGTAAATTGATATTGTCTCTAAAGTTGTTCCTCTCTGTGTATCGTACCTCGTCAAAAAAATAAAAAGCCTGATCTCCCAAGGCTTTCATCATTTAACATTCTACGCTCAGTCATTCACCTGAGCCGCATACTGCTCATATAATTTTTTCGTAACTTCCACCATTCTCCGTTTAAGCGCCTGCGGCTCCTGAATTTGAATCGATCTCCCGTAATTAAGGAGAATGACTGGCAGTTGATTCAGCACCATCTTCTCTTCCAGCTTGAAGTGGGCCTCCAATCGCGTACGGTCCACAAGCCCATGGATGAGAAACCAGTGGCCGCATAAGTCATTAAGCGCCTGCTCTTTGCCGCTTATTTTGACGGATATCAGCTCCTCAGGCTTTTCGTTGTTCGGCATTACGCTGGATAACAGGAATTGTCGCGCTGAGAAATCCGCAGGCTTTTCGAATGTGCCCCCAGTCGAAACTATGCTTCGAATACGATCGATGCGAAAGCTCCGAACTTCGCCCCGGAGATGGCAATAGCCGACGACGTACCATTTGCTTTTCCAACTGACAAGTCCGTATGGATCCAGATGGCGGGTCTCAGTTGAAGTACCGTAGCCTTTTTGATATTCGATATGCAGGGTGCTGCTTTGAGCTACCGCAACTTCCACTTCTTGAAGCATGGACACCTGTGCGGCATCGGCTTGCGGGAGAATCACATCGAGACCTTTTTCATGCAGGTTGATTTGATGAAGCTGCTCTTGATTGGTGTACATTTTAAGCTTGGCTATAGCTTGATTTAGCTTCTCGCCGTATGGGTATCCAGCCTCTTGAGCGAACTGTGCCGCATGAATAAGCGCTTTCTGTTCATCGAGGTCGAAAACGAGCGGAGCTTCATTAAACTGTCCTAGCAAGCTGTATCCGCCATTGTGACCTGAATCCGATACGATAGGAACTCCGCTCGCACACAAGGCATCGATATATCGGTACACCGTGCGAATGTTCATCTCCAACTTCTCAGCCAGCTGCTTAGCCGTCATTCGCTTTCGTGATTTTAACATCCATAGAATGGAAAGCATGTTATCCGCCTTGGACATCGCGATCGACTCCTTCCGTCTGCCAGCAGACTCTATCGGGATAAACGCTCAACTAACTGATGAGAATCCAGCACAAGATCAGCACGGATGCTGCAAGCTTCGGGATGATTCAAACTGTCCAGAAAGTGTTGGACGACGCCCGCAAAGCCTCTTCTCTCGAGCACGGTGTCCCAGCTGCCAAAGGTACGAATTCGCGGCATCGCTCCCTTTTCATAAAACACGGCAGACTCCAGGTTCGTTACTTCCACAGAACGGCCGCTCCCATGCAGCTCCACTTTTTCCAGGTCAACGCCTGCAAGCCTTACCATACTGTAGGTGCCGATGGCGCTACCGAATCCTAAAGTTCCAGAAGCATGAAGCAGTTTACCCTCTTGATCCAGTTGTTGGTTACAAGTATTCACTTCGTAGGGACTCTCTCCGAGCCATAATAAAAGATCCAGCATATGAATAAGGTCGTCATAGAGCGTTTCTTTGGCGCCGTGACCCTGCTGCTTGATCCGATGTTTGACCGCTGAGCACCAGTCGAAGCCCCCTGCATCCTTCAGCCATTGTTTGGCCTCCAAATAAAGTGGTGCAAACCTGCGGTTGAACCCGGCAGCCAACAAAACGCCTTTCTGCTCCGCAAAAGAAGCCATCTCTACGGATTGCTCCCAATGATTGGATAAAGGCTTGTCCACATAAACGGCTACGCCTCTAGCCATGCTTTTCATCGCTATATCATAATGGGTTGACGTTGGACTATGGACGAATACGGCGTCCAGCCCTTGGTCAAGAAGTTCATCAAGGTTCGTCGTTCCAAAAGGTACGCGGTACTTGGCCTTCATCCGTTCGACGGTCGCTGGCGTGGAGCTCATAAGACCTGCAATTTCAACCTGTTCGTTCGCGGACAATAGCGGCAGATACACTTTTTGCGCAATGTCTCCCAGCCCGATCAGTCCGATTCTTTTTTTGGTCATCGTTATTTCTCCTCTGTTTGAATGTTCAGCCGGATATGGCTTGCGGTCCCGAGTCCTTAATTGCCTTTTGACCTAAAACAAGACGCCCCACCAGCACGCCAAGCACTAGCAAGATTATGCCAACAAGCGTAGACATACCATACACCTGCACCCAAGCAGGCGTTTCGGTAATAAGCGCATATACCTTACCGCCAACAATTGGGCCCAAAAATGCGGCAAAGCCGGTTAGTGCCGAATAAGTAGCAATATACATCGGGCGTTCACTTTTCGGGGTATCTCCAATCGTAAAAGCAAACACCATTTGGTTAAAGCCTCCCAAACCGATGCCGAGTACGATATGAACGGCATAAAGCACGACGAGCGAAGGAAGAACAACGAGAGTTCCCCACAGTAAACAAGCGGCAGCGATAATAGGCAGCGACCATAAAAGCAAGGTCTGAGCGCTGTACCTCGCGTTCAAAGTACCCCATACATAATAACTGCCCATCATGACAAGCGTATGGACTACGGTTATTAGCGATACCGTCTCATAGTTGACGTGCATCAATTTGAGCATCACATAGGAAAATAACGGCACGGTCAGTCCCTGCACGAACAACCATACTGCAAGAAATAATACTGCTCTTAGAAAAGCACGATCTTTCAGCGGCTTGCCCATCATTCCTACCGGATTGGTTTCCATCGAAGGTACAAATGGAGGGTTTGGGTATAGACAATAAGCGATCACATTGAGCACTGCACATATGCCGCAGATGATAAATAAATATTGGAAGCCCTGGCCACCGGGGAACCGGTCAAGAACTTGCCCTCCCACAAAAAGCGCCAAAGAGCTGACCGCCCCTAGAATCGTATTGCGAATGCCAAAATATCGTCCGCGAACCGGCGCCGGAACCGCATCGCTAATTAATGAAGTCCATACGACCGCCCCAGCGGCATTCCCCAAATGAGCCACCGTATAAAATACAATGTACATGGCGACCCAAAGATCCTTCGGAAACAGAAATGGAATCAATCCGACAGCAGGCCATATTAATCGATGCATGGAGCCGAAAATAATCAGCATAAGTTTGCGGTTGCTGAACTTTTGCATGATGACGGCCATCAAAATCTGAATGATATTCACAACAGTCGTAATGGCAAGAACCAAACCGATTTCTGTCGATGTAGCACCCAAGTACAGTAAATAGCCCGTGAGGAAAGGCCCCCCTAATAGCTGAAAAATGATAACAGCCGGAAAGCCCTCCATCGTAGCGACCAATAAATGTCTTCGGTTTGGAGATATTTTTCTCTTGGGTTTCCGCCATTTATCCAGATATTTCATCAAAATAAACTCCTCTGTCTGTGACTTATGTCAAATGACTGATGTTAAAGCTACAATCTGCAGGCCGCTTATGTTAAAATAGGGCTTGACTACCTAATCTATCATGTCAGGCGGGATTATCGAATTGCTATGAAATCGAATAAGTTTGGACTTCTGATAAGCGTATTGCTCTTTTTGACTTTTATTGTACTCTCCGTTGTGTTCCAGTCAACCATTTATTTGTATATCGCAAGCGTATGCCCGCTTCTCATCGTACCATTTCTTCCGGATATTCGGTCTAATCAATTCATCAAGCCCAATCAGGCTAAAGGCGCTGTCCGTTTGATTACGATGGAGGGTAAGGAGTCCGCGGATTCCAACCTGCTTGTGATTCTGTTTGAACCCGGGTATGTTAAATGGGATCGCGCTAAGCTCTTTTTCAATCTGGATGACGTCATGAAAGACGTTTATGTGAAGCCGGATCCTTATGCAGCCTCGATGACTGTTTTGAAATACGACTTGAGTGTGCATGCACGCAAGAAGAACTGGATCGGCATCTCCCTGACTCAGCTTGAGCAGCGAACCGGGCAGTTATCTTATACGACCAATGAAATTAACCGTCTGGTTATCCGAATCGCAGACCTCCATGAATTGCTGCGTTTACCGCAAGCGAAACATGCTTCTGCAAGCCGGGGTATCGGCGCATAAAATGAAAGTCACCCTTAGCCGGGTGACTTTTTTTGCTCAGAATCATTTACTCATATATGGAATTCCCGCATAAATATGCGGCTAACGTACGTACAATGACACCAGTGCCGCCTTTGGGCTCGGTACCTTTCTCCGACCATAGCCAGGCAGTGCCGCCCGTATCGAGATGAATCCAAGGCGTCTCTTCCGCGAAAAATCCGATGAACAAACCTGCAGTAATCGCTCCTGCCCAGCGGTTCGTGCCTGTCGAATTTCGGACGTCGGCAACATGGCTTTTGAGCATGGCCCGGTATTCCGGATAGTTCGGCATTTGCCATACTTTTTCGCCTGCTTGTGCAGCAGCGTCCAGCAGCGGCTTCAGGAACAGATCGTCGTTGGTGATGGCACCAGTCGCCACATCTGCGAAGGAAATCAGAATCGCACCCGTAAGTGTGGCGACGTCAATCAAACGGTTTGCACCCAATTGCTTCGCATAAGTGACGCCTTCAGCCAAAATAATGCGGCCCTCCGCGTCCGTATTGAGCACCTCTACCGTATGTCCGCTAAGCAGCGTTACAACATCGCCAGGGCGATAGGCGCTGCCTGAGGTCATGTTCTCAGCCGCCGGAATGACAACGACCAGATTGATCTTCGGCTTCAGCTGCCCAACGATGTGCAGCGCGCCAAGAATGGTCGCCGCCCCGCCCATGTCGCTAATCATTTCCTCCATGCCATCAGGGTCTTTCATCGAGATCCCGCCGGTATCGAAGGTCACGCCCTTGCCGACGAGGCCCAGCACGTCGGCGGAGTCCGGATCACCCTTGTACTGCAAGGTGATCAGGCGCGGCGGGTTGGCGCTGCCGCCGCCAACAGCAGTGAGGCCGCCCATCCCGCGGGCGGCGATCTCGTGCTCGTCCAGCACTTCGCTTGCGAAGCCGTAGTGCCGGGCGAGCTTCGCGGCTTCCTCCGCGAGGGAAGCCGGAACGAGCTTGTTGGCCGGGAGGTTTGTCAGATCCCGGGCATAGTTCGTGCCCTCCGCCACCGCCTGCGCGGTGGCGATCGCCTGCTCCAGAAGCGCTGCATCCGCAGCCGCTTCTGTGAGCAGCACCGCCCGGCGCAGCTCCGCGCGCGCCGGCTCGTTCTTCCGGTACGCCGCGATGCGGTACGTACCGAGGAGCAGCCCTTCGGTCAGCCCGGTGACGGCTGACCGGCTGTCGATGCCGCTTGGCAGCTTCAGCGCCAAGCGTTCGAGCCGCAGCGCGAGCGCCTTGCGCGCTGCATAGACCGCGGCTGCGCGCAGCGTATCGCGTGATATGGCGGGTCCGAGCCCCGCCACGAGCACGTACGCGTACGGCAGCAGCCCGTGCGTGGGCAGCGCCTCGAGCTCGCCCAAGGCGCCTGTAAAGATGCCCTTCGCGCTCAGGCGCTGAAGGGCAGCGTCAAGCTGCGGCTGGCCGAGTAGGCCGCCCTGCCGCAGCTCGGACTCGCTCAGGCAGACGACGATGGCGTCTGCCCCGCTTGCATTATCCATATACGACGTAAATGCACTCGTCGTGATCTCTGTAACCTTCTCAAACATGCCAATTCCCCTTGCTGTCGTTTAATAGAAAGAAGCAGCGCTCTGCACAACCTTCTGCATCGGCAAATGATATGGGCATTTTTCCTCGCAAAGCGGCTTTTCTTTGCATGGCTCATAATCGGCACAACCCATTATTCTATCCTTCTGTCTTTGGAAAAATCCGTCACCTTTCGGCAGCAGCCCGAACTTCTCCCTAAATTTGCTTGATATCATCACATCCGGGATCGAGATTTCAAGCGGACAAGAGCAATAATTACAGCGTCTGCAATCATGCTGGCCAAGCTCAAGGGCAAGCTGCTCCAGCTCTTGACGCTCCTCGGTGCCCACTTCCTGTTCCTGAGCAGCCAGATTTTCCTGCACTTCCTTTATACTCACCATTCCCGATATGGTGACGTGTACGTTTTGGCTGTACGGATAACGAATCGCACGGTCAACCGGTTGGATAAAACCGCCCGAGAGCGGCTTCATCGCCACCTTCATCAAATCCATCTCCGTCGCCTTTGGAATAAGCTCATCCAAAGCAAAAGGCTGGGCTAAATTCAAGTGAAACAAAATCTGCGAGAATTGCCCCTTCGCAATCCATTTCGCTAACAGATCCGGTCGATGCCCCGTGATTCCGATAAATCTGACTTTGCCTTCACGCTGGGCTTCAAGCGCTGCTTCATAAGCACCGCCCTCGCCCATAATCTTCTTGAATTCATGTACATAATTCACATAGTGAATCTGCAGAAGGTCTACATGATCTGTTTTCATTCGAGTAAGACTGCGTTCTATCTCGGATTTAGCTGTTTCATAATCCCTGGCTCCGGTCTTCGTAGCCAAGAAATATTCATTTCTGCGATGTGAAATGCACTCGCCGATAATCTCCTCGCTATTGCGGTACGCCGCTGCGGTGTCGATATAATTAATGCCATGATCCAGGGCATAGTTTAGCGTTTCTCTGGCCTGTTCGAGCGGTACACCCGGAAGGTTCATAGCTCCGAATCCAAGTGAGGATACTTTATAGCCCGATTTGCCGAAAGTTGTATATCTCAAAGCAAACATTCTCCTTCCAATAAAGATTGTCATGTATAAATGCACATGTCTTTATTGTAATACAACTCCGTCGTTCTTTCCATGAAAGGCCCGCAGGCCGATTTAAAATGGATATCATCTTGGGCCGATCCAGCGTACATAACTTAAATAACGAACAGGTTCGTTATTTTGAGAATTTTTGAACGCTAATGGCTGGAAAAAGGGGTAAATCAGGGCTCCAGCGAACAATGTTCTCTATATCTCGAACATTGTTCGTAAATTTGTGTCATTTAGGCGCTATGCCCTCATTTTCGCGTTACCGGCTCGATTTAACGTCTAGAGGGGCGTTGTTAAAGAACATTGGGCCTTTTTCTCTTTTTCATGCACATCTTCCGCGATCTCCTTGCTTTCGCTTCATGTCGATCATCACTAAACAAGTACTTTCGACAATCCCCGAAATTCATAAATGCTATAATCCTAAACAAAAGGCTGCCCTGTAAGGTCCAAATAGACCTGGAGGACAGCCCCTATATGCATGCAAAATTAATTTCTCCGATCGTCATCGTCTCGATTATTCTTGTTGTCTTTGTCTTTATCGTTGTCTTTACCCTGACGATCCTTGTCGTCGTCATCCTTGTCCCGATCGTTCCCTTTGCCTTTAGAATCGGAATCGCTCCCAGCACCTGATTTCGGTGTGGGAGACGGCTTTATGGATGGCTTCGGTGTCGGTTTGACGGAAGCAGTCGGCTTAATTGTAGGCTTAACGCTTGGCGACGGTAACGGTTTCACTGACGGATTCTTCTTGGAATCATCGTCATCTTTGTCGTCCCGGTTGTCCGGCTTCTTAGTTGGTTTCCGGTCATCGTCATCATCGTCTTTATCATTATTTCTGCCGTTCGTGTCATTTTTATCATTGTTGTCATTCTTATTGTTATCATTCCTAGGCGGAGGTGTTTTTGTTGGCTTCGCACTGTTCTTACCGTTGTTCTTGTCGTTGTTCTTACCGTTGTTCTTGTCGTTTTTATCGTCCGATTTCTCTTTTTGCATCTGCTGAAATTTCTCATTCAGTTTGCCGGATTTCTCATCTTCAACCAGCTTCTTGAGGGTTGTTTTGTCAATCGGCTTGTCAGGCGCCACCAGCTTGTCGATTCCGCCGTTATCTTTGGCCAATTGATGAATGGAAACGGATTTAATATCGTCGAGCGACACTTTCGTGCCGTTATTCAAAGCATTCAGGTAAATGGCATATTTCCCTGCAGACACTCCGCTCGCTTTCGCCTCTTGCCGCACTTCTTGCGGAGCGGCGAAAGCCGTTACCTCGTAGTTTTTCACCTGATCCGGATGCGTTTGTTCAATATGCTTGCTGACCTGTTCCTTCAGCTTCGTTGCGATCGCTTCATCGTTAATAGCGGCCTTTTCTTCCACGACCGTGCTGCTGATGATAATATCTGCCTCGCCTTTGGCTAATGCGCCCTGTTCGGCTTTATCCAATATTTCAGAGGTAACAGCCTCGAGCGATTTACCCTTGAACTCCAAAGACTGAATTAAAGTCTCTCCGTCCGTATTCAGCCCTCTTAAGTCCTGCACGACTTCCTGATTATCAATGCCGATTTCCACACTTGGATTGATATCTAACGTCACGTAGGCAACGACTTGGCCGCCGGGAACGTTTCCTGTCAACGTTGAGACAAGTACGAAGCACATGACAATAGCTGCCGCCAATGCCGATGCAATAGCCATTTGCGGCACTTTCATACGCCGTTTCACCGGCGCAAAAAGTATTTCTTCACCGATCTCACAGTTCCGCGTTCCTCTTGGAAGCTTCTCGAACCGACCGTCCGGACTCATGACGATAATGGAGTTTTCGCTTAATTCCATTACGATTCCCTTGTTCATGCGCTATTTCTCCCTTTCTCTAACATCACTCATCATCTCGAATATGTAAATAATCCCGCAAATAAGGGTATGGACCATTAAAAATAAGTGCGATAGCAATCAAATATTTGCGGTTGCGCTCCAGCGTCTTCCTGGAGACTTGGACTTGCTCCAGCAGCTCCTTGATCGGCAGCTGCCGCTTCGTCAGCAGAGTGCGCATAAGCTCTGCATCCTGTGAAAGGGTGCGACCAATCCCAAACAACATTTGACGGGAATCATCGTGTTTGGGTGAAGCCTCGGTCAATTCGGCAAATTCAATATCGAACTCCTTCAAGCATCGACTAAAATCAACAATTTCACCCCGGCGTTCCTCAAGCCCCTTTTGCTTCTCGTAGGCTTCAATCGCTTGATGAACCTCAATCGGATTCATGAAATTGTCTTCATCATCTTCCTGGTCAAAAGAGCTGTAAGGAATCTGTCCTTTAAATCGCTGCTCTTTGCGTAAGAAATCAATGAGTCTTCGGCGTATAACCGTTTCCGCGAACCCGAGGAAAGAACGGCCCATCGCTTGCGAATACTGATTAATCGCTTCATTAAATGCACCAAGCGCGATGCTGAATTCGTCATCTCTTGCCGGATCAATATATCGCTTACAGAACCTGCTTGTGACTTTAGCCACAAATGGCTGGTAATCGGCAATAAACTGGTTCCGAAGTCGCAGGTCACCTTCTTGTATTTGTAAAACAGTTTCCTCTAGAGGAGAGGGCTGGGTATCACTTCGTCCGCCGGAATGCTTCTTTCCGAGGAACTTTTTGAATAGTACAAGTAGCACCGTTCCACCTCACAGTATAGTATTTTCGTCCCTATGTATGGCAATTCGGGGGGTATCGATAGCTATGAATTCAAATAAAATCAAATTTATTATAACATACATATCCAAAACAGCACCTAATGGCAAATTAAACCTCGTACGCGGTTTCAATTTCACGTTCAATCCTTTACAATAATGGAATACTGGAGGTGTTTCCATTGGAACTCACTAATAGCTTCGGAAAGTTTCTGGAGGAACTTCGAGGTAAAATGTCGTTGCGCAAAGCTGCCGTCAAGAGCGGCTTATCCCACGCCTACATCCGGGATTTGGAGCTGGGACGTAATCGTACCACGAATGACGCCATTAAGCCATCCCCGGACACCTTGAGAAAACTATCGCAAGCCTATCAATATCCTTACACAGATCTTCTTATGAAAGCAGGTTACTTGGAGGAAGAACCCGTTTCCGTATCATCAAAGAAAGTCGGGCTCGATGAGATTCGATATATTGAATTCGGAATCAAACATGTGCGTTACTATGCGTCTGAACACGTATCGGAAGAAACCGTGGAATCTCTTGTGGAATTTACAAATCTCATAGAGCTGTTAAATGAAAAAGATTTCTTGAAGCTGGACACGCATTTATTCGTAAATATGCACAAAATAAAAAAGTATGCCCCTGCTGAGGGCAAACTTTATTTTGATACCGTGGGAGATGTTCCCTATATTACGATAGCTGCTCTTCCGCAAAAAAAGCATCATCAAACGATTCTTGAATTTATCGCGGCTAACACTGGCATTCGAATGGAGAATGGGGCTGAATCCTCCTCTTTACCGTTAAAACCCCAGCTCTTTTCGTAGCGTTACGTAGATAAAAATAACCGTTGCCATACTCATCATTTGAAAAGGCATCAGAGCACTCAGTGTACTGCTCTGAAGCGTGTTCTGATAAACGATACCTACAATAGCGGTCAAAATGAACAAATAAAAGCCTGCATTCTCTTTGCACAGCTTGATTTTGGAATAGTGCGACAAGAAAGTAAAACCCAGCCTAAACTTCATCATGGCGAAAATAATGCCGAATTTCGCGATAATCGCAAGCATAAGCAGCATGTTTGAAGTCAAGGGATCCTCTTTTGCACTTGAAAACGTCAAAAGACCGGTCCTATCACAGAGAAAAATGACGACGGTAGATACGATCACCGACACCAAATATCCGGATAAGGCGATTAACATTGCCGGAACGGGACTAAATTTCAGAAAACCTGCAAAGAGCGCAAAGAGTATGGCTATGTATAAGAGCGGAAACGGATTTGCATAAGTGACTACGACGCCTGCAACAATGGCGATTAAAATTTCTATCCAATGCGGTTGTATTTTCTGTCTAAACAAAATAAACGAAAAAAGAATCATGGGTACAAAATCAATACTTGAAATGATAAATTTCATCCACGTGAACAACCGCATTCCCTCATTTCCAACCTGACGTGAATGGCAATCTTCGAAGCCTAAGATCTACTATACATGAATGCAAACGATTTGCCTTCAAATTGGACTAAGTTGGCTGTTTCTGAGACCAAGTTGCCATCTCCACCCGGAAACATGGGCTGCATGATAGGAGCGCGTATGTATGAATCACCCTTTTACAGTTGCGATTGTAGAAGATAATTATTGGGCTGGTAAATTGTTACAAAGCTATTGCGAACAATGCGGCTTGGAAGTGATCTCCATCGTTTCCGATGGCCAAGCTTTTCTTCGGCAATATGACGAATTCAGACCTGATATTCTGCTTGTTGATATTGGTTTGCAGGGAGACTTGGACGGCATCTCGATGGTTCACTCACTCAGAGAAGCCGGTCACCGGCTTAAGGTTATAATGGTAAGCGGCACAACGAATATTGACCATGTGTTGACCGCTTTTCATGATTTGGGCTCTCTTTACTTTTTGTCCAAGCCGGTTCTGTTTCCTAAATTTCAAACCGCCATCCAAAAAGCTATATCGGAAATTGAAATGGAGCGCAGCTCGATCGCACAAGCTCCCGAACCCAAGCAATCCAAATGGATCACGGTCAAAAATCAAAAATCGCAGCTGCCTATTTCGGAAGATTCCATACTCTATGCGGAAAAAGAGGAGAAACGGCTGACGAGGATTCATCTCGTTAACGGCGACCGCATCGAAGCCAGTACGAATTTGACGGACATATTGGCGCAGTCGACACCGTATCTGTACAGTCCATTTAAAGGCTTTCTCGTCAATATGCGTTATGTCGCCTCGTACGTGAAGGAAAGCGGATTCCCGACTTCAAGGAGGTTCCTGATTCATTTGAAGCACACTTCTGCAAAAATCCCGCTAAGCAGGAATTTGCAAAAGGAGTTTGCCCAATTGCTGCAGGAGCTTCATCGCTAAAGTTTTGAAAAGAAACAAAGGCTGGCCCTTAGGTCGTTATCATTGACCTTACGGGTCAGCCCTTTTTTTGCTGCACTACCACCCGCTCCCCCGTTTCACTTCCTCGACAATTGCCTTAACCCCTTCATCGATTTGCTCCGGCTGCGCCCGTGAAATGCTGATCCGTAAAAATTTCTCCCGTTCCGGGTAATCTACTAAATAATACCTTTTACCGGACACGACAATGATATTCCTCACCGCAAGCCGCTTTGTCAGACGGTCGATATTGACAGTCCGCGGCAGCTTAAATTGTATGTAGACGCCGGAGGTGACGTCCGACGCTTCAATCAATCCCGCATCGTTATACCGTTTAACAGCCTCATTCAATGCGTGAAGCCGCGTCATGTACTGGCTGGATATTTTGTGTTTGTGCCGCTCGTACATCCCGTTTTTGATATACACTTCAAGCGCCGCCTGGGACAATAGCGAAGTATCGCCGTATCTTTTGTAGTCCTGAAACGTCTTCAGCAACTGTTCCGGCACAACGGCGGCACCCAACCTCAAACCAGGGAAAATGATTTTCGAGAAGCTTTTCAAATAAACGACGTGCGAGGTACGGTCGTAAGCGTAAATCGGGTCGAACCGCCTCTCCGCTCCCAAATCGGCCATATAGTCGTCTTCCACGACGTACACATCGTATTTGCCCGCCAACCTGGCGATCGTCTTCCTCTCCTCCGTGCTAAACGAAGTTCCTAGCGGGTTGTGGTTTCTGGACATCGTGTAAAAATATTTGATTCTGCCGCTTCTGAATGTCTCCTCCAATTCCCGCATATCAATTCCTGCTGCACTGCGAGCAATCGTGCAAACCGGTATGCCCTCCGCCTCCAAAAAACGCAAATATAAATCGTAACTCGGCTGTTCGACCAGAACCATCTCTTTCCCGTTTGGAAACGGCATTTTTGCTAAAATCTCCAACGCCTGCTGAGCGCCGGATGTGACGATGATCCGCTCCGCTTTGGCAAACACCTGATCGCCGGCCAAGTGAGATACTAGCGTTCGGCGCAGCGTTTCCAGCCCTTGCGGCTCGCCGTATGTAAACAGGTTATATTTGTAGGTATCGATCGCCTTGTTCAAGCAATGCTGGAAATCCAGGTACGGAAACACATTCAAGTCGGGTGACGCCGAAGCAAAATCAATCGTTTCGCTATCTGTGGGATTACGCCAATCTCCCGGTTTTTCAACAACATAAAAGCCGCTTTGCGGGATGGAATAAATCGAGTGGCGTTTTTCCAGTTCCGTATATGCCCGTATGATCGTGCTGATACTGCATCCATATAGCTCCGCGGCGCTGCGGACGGATGGCAGCTTTTGACCGGGACTGTACTGCCCATCTATGATTTTTTGTTCCATATCCGATAAGATCGAATCATATTTTTTCACGCCGTCCCCCCCTCGTGCATAATACTTTTTCTCTAATCATTATACATGACCTCGGACAACTGTATCGATACAGTTTTGGTAAATAAACATTGTTCGGACCAGCATAGTATCTTACCCTTAAGTAACGGATGAGGCGCCACGAACACGATCCCGATAATTGAAGAAAGGAAGAAACCATCATGAACCAAAAAGGACTGAAACTCGCTTATTTCTTTGCCGTGCTTAATGCGGTGATTATCGGATTTTCATTTTTATTTACCAAAATGGCGTTAGAAAACGCCCACCCGCTCGATACGCTAACGTACCGTTTTGCCGCTTCGTTTGCGGTCATGTCGATCCCGGTGGCGTTCGGCTGGGTCAAGCTGAATTACCGCGGCAAGCCGCTTTATAAAGCATTGATGCTGGCCATCATGTACCCGCTTGGGTTCTTTACGCTTCAAGCTTTTGGACTGCTGCACGCCACTTCGGCCGAGGGAGGCATTTTGTATGCCTTCACACCGGTTGTGACGATGGTGCTTGCCTCCGTATTTTTGAAAGAAGCGACAACCCTCTTACAAAAGCTGTCGATCTTCACGTCGGTATTCGGCGTAGTTTTCATCTTTATCATGAAGGGGAGCAGCATCGACTTCTCGAACCTGACGGGGATCTTCCTGTTGTTCTTGACCTGCGTGGTGTTTGCCGGATACAGTGTTTTGGCCCGTTCGCTTTCGAAGTACTATAGCCCTGCAGAAATAAGTTATTTAATGCTGGGAATCGGCTTCGCTACTTTTCTGGTCGTTTCACTTGCCAGCCACACGACTGCCGGAACGCTCGACCGCTTTTTCACACCGCTCGCCAGCGGTACCTTTATCATGTCGGTCCTCTATCTGGGCGTGGTTGCCTCGCTTGTCACGACGCTGGCCGCAAACTATATTTTGTCCAAAATCGAAGCTTCCAAAATGAGTGTATTCACCAATCTATCGACAGTGGTCTCCATGGCGGCTGGGGCGTTGTTTCTCGGGGAAGAAATAACGGTATATCATCTGATCGGCTCGGTGCTGATTATAGCAGGGGTTATTGGAACGAATCGTTTGGGGCGGAAGAAAGCGGTCGAGCGGATGGTGCGTGCGGAACGAGCAGACCATGCAGAAGTGCGATGAAGCTAGTTGTAGCATGTTTGGCCCGTTTACATCATCGTTGTAGAACGTCGCGCGCTCTAACGATGTTTTCACGCTAGCACGCGTCTACCATAAAAGGTACGATACTTTAATAATAACAAAAAACCTCCAGTCCACTTTATCGTGGAACTGGAGGTTACGTTGTACAAAATCCTCCTACATTTTGGAGGTTTTTTTGTTTTTGAGCTTATCCCGGCGCACACTGAGCATTTTCAAACGCTTCTTCAGCTGGTCTTCCCATTCGGTATCGCCGATGCTTCGGGCTACGCTCATCAAATCAAGCGACATGTCAATTTGACTACGTACAATATCTAAAGGCTCTTCGCCCTCATGGTTTACGCAATTCTCGTGCAGCAAATGATCCTTGCCATCTACATATTCTACGAAGTCAACCTCGGCAGCCCCATCGCCATGGGCATATTCCGCAAGGATCTCATATTCGTTCTCCACAAGATAATGAACCTCAATGCGGTGACATACCGGGCAAAAGAGGATAGGCACATTGTGAATTTGCGTACGAATGTGCTTCAAGGTTCCCTTTGTTCCGATCATACTGGCTCCACAACAAAAACTCATGGATATCCCTCCTAAGAGTTTTGCGTTAGCAAAACTTTCTTCGTAAGCGTGTGCTGAGTTTTGCATTTGCAAAACTTGCTTCGTAAGCATCCGTTGTTACCCGGATTACCCCAATATATTCGTCAGAAGGACGGGTAATTCCTTTTTTCCGGAACGTGTAGATTTTAGCAGTCTGCGCATAATTTTCAAACCTAAAGCGAAACCTGAAACGGTGAGATAAACGAATAACCGGGCGAGGAGGAGACCCTATTGAAAACCCTGCCCAACGCGGGATTTGAATTGCCTGATCGATACCATAAAGATTTACTTCATCTTATGGTCGTGGACGCTCACACGCTATATGTATATTGGGAAATCAGCGACAGGCGAAGGTGGCTCGTCTCCCAGCATTTTGAATGCGATTATGGGACGATGCCCAAAGTGCTGCGTGTGTACGACGTCACCAGCACCTTTTTTAATGGCAGCAACGCACATTCTTATCGGGATGTAACGACTTCACCGGAAGCGAACAATTGGTACCTTCACGACCTCGGAGCCGATCGAACCCATGTTGTCGATATCGGTACTTACACATGGGAACACGAGTTCATCCCCCTGCTTCGCTCCAACTGCGTGACCACGCCGAAAGATAGTGAAGCTATTTGGGGCGAACCGTTACAAAGTGTTGTTCCTGAAGCGCAAGCCAATCATGTATGCAACCGGATTCGACCGCACTTTTTCGAAAATATACAAGTTTATTCTCCCTATTTGAGGTGATGCTGCCGCATGATGAACCGGATCAAAACGAAGCCTGAACTAAAGGGATACTTGGCACTTGTGCTGCATGCGCACCTGCCCTATATTCGCCATCATGATCGGGATGATTATTTGGAAGAACGATGGTTTCACGAAGCGATGACGGAGACTTACCTGCCGCTCATCGAGGTTATGGAACGGCTTGTGGCGGATCGTATCGATTTCCGTCTTACGTTTTCGATGACGCCTACGCTGCTATCGCTCTTTGCCGATCCTTTGATGCAAGAGAGATATAGGACGTATCTGGACAAACTGGTCGGTCTTGCGGACAAAGAGCAGATCAGATTGCAAAATGACACTGCGCTCCTCCCTCTTGCGAAACGGTATTCCGAGCGGTTCCGAGAGCTGCAGGCACTTTATGAAAGCTTCAAAGGAAACATCATTGCCAAGTTCAAACAATTTCAGGATGCCGGATATATCGAAATTGTCACTTCCGCGGCTACGCACGGTTTCCTGCCTTTAATGAAGACGGAAGAAGCCATTAAAGCGCAAATCGTTACAGCCGTACGCGATTATGAGCGGCACTTCGATCACAAGCCGCGCGGGATTTGGCTGCCGGAATGCGGGTATACACTAGGGATTGACCGTATTCTGAAGCAATGCGGCATCGACTTCTTTTTCTCCGATTCTACGGCGGTCGCTTTCGCATCTCCCCAACCCAACCGGGAATTGTGCGCTCCGCTCATGACACCCTACGGAGTTACCGCCTTTCCGCGCGACCCTGAATCCGCCAGTCAGGTATGGAACGCGCAGGAAGGGTATCCGGGGGACTTTAACTACCGGGAGTATTACCGCGATATCGGCTGGGACCTCGGCTGGAATCAGATCGAGGAATGGGAGTACATACGACCCTACGTGCTTCCTACTTACGAGAGAGTGAATACGGGTATCAAGTATTACCGAATCACGGGCAAAGGCACCCATCGGGAGCCGTACCGTCCGGACTGGGCGCAAGACAAAGCCGCAGAGCATGCCGGCAACTTTATGTTCAATCGCCAAAAGCAAGCGGAACACTGGCATCACTGGCTGGATCGCAAGCCCATCATCGTATCTCCCTATGATGCGGAGCTGTTCGGCCACTGGTGGTACGAAGGACCTCTTTGGATCGAGATGCTGTGCCGTAAAATATTCAAAGATCAACACACAGTGAAAATGATTACGCCAAGTGAATATCTTCAGGAATATCCGCTGGCCGATGTCGGCAAATTGAACGAATCCAGTTGGGGCCGGAACCACTCAGCCGAAGTTTGGCTGCAGGGTAAGAACGACTGGATCTATCGCCACCTGCATCAAGCCGAGGAGCGGATGATTCGTCTGGCGACAAAGCACGAACATTTGGCCGGCCATAAAAAGCTGCGTACCGGATTGCTGAAGCGCTCGCTAAATCAAGCCGCCAGAGAGCTGATGCTGGCTCAGAGCAGCGATTGGGCGTTCATCATGGATTCGGGGACAGTCGTCGATTATGCCGTTCGTCGAACAAAGGATCACTTGACCTGCTTCCATCATCTATGCGATCAGATTGATCGGGAACAGATAGATGAGGTTGCATTAGCCGCTTTAGAGGAGAAAGACAACTGCTTCCCGGAGATCGACTATAAGGACTACGTCATGATCCATCGACTTTCCCCAATCCCTATTATTCCAGATTTGAACGAATGGAAAGCTCTGCAGAAGGAAACCAAACACCGCCCTAATGTGTTCATGCTCTCATGGGAATACCCGCCCAAGCAAGTGGGCGGCTTGTCGCGAGCCGTGCACGAGTTATCCGAAGCGCTTGCCGCCGAAGGCGAAATTGTGCATGTCATCACAACGTCCCATTACGGTGCGCCTTATTTTGAGAAGCTGAACGGTGTTTATGTTCACCGGCTTCCGGTCGAAAGCTCGGGCGATACGCACTTTTACCATTGGACCTTCGAAATGAATCTCGCGATGATCGATCATCTTGTACGCTGGAAAGAACATGGCGGCAGAATCGACCTTCTGCATGCGCACGATTGGATGGTCATGCATACAGCCAGAGAAATTAAATTGAGCTATGGGATACCGCTTGTAGCCACGATTCATGCTACGGAATGGGGGAGAAATCAAGGGATTCTGTATTCTGATCTCCAGCACAAGATTCATCAAACGGAGTGGAAGCTCACTTACGAAGCCAGTCGGGTGTATGTATGCAGCGCTTATATGAAAGACGAAGTCCAGCGCATATTCAGCCTGCCGCACGAGAAAGTGGCCGTGTATCCGAACGGTATACGAATCCCGAGTTCGAATACCGGTTTGGTGAAAAGACCTGATTTCTTGAATGAAAAAGATAAGGTCGTTTTCTGCATTGGCAGACTTGTATATGAAAAAGGTGTTCAGGTTTTGATCGACACCATGCCGAACATTCTCTCGCAGGTGCCGGAAGCCAGATTGGTCATAGCTGGATCAGGGCCGATGGAACAAGAGCTGCGCAACCGTGCCGCTCATTTAGGCGACCGGGTTTGGTTCACCGGTTTCGTCGATGATGCTTACCGCGCACAGCTCTATCAAGCTGCTGATATTTGCGTCATACCCAGCTTGTATGAACCATTCGGCATCGTCGCCTTGGAAGCGATGGCTCACCGCAAACCACTCATTCTATCCGATACAGGTGGTCTAGCGGAAATTATCCGGCACGGCATCGACGGCTACAAAGCGCTTCCAGGTCATGTAGAATCACTCGCGTGGCATATTACTGAAATGCTGCTTCATCCGGATCAAGCTGCCAAAATGGCCGATACCGCTTTTCACACTATACAGCAGCAATACCAATGGAGCCGGATCGCCAAGAACATCCAGCAGGAATACCACAAGCTTACCTATTACCAGCCGGACTGGGCTGATATCAAAGGATAATAGTTTGCGACGATCTGCGTCCATATTAGGCGCTAAAAAAGGAGGTATCACAATGAAGGCTGTGATTATGGCCGGAGGCAAAGGGACGAGACTTCGTCCATTGACTTGTCATCTCCCCAAGCCCATGGTGCCTCTGATCGGCAAACCCTGCATGGCTTATACGATTGATCTGCTGAAAACGCATGGGATCTATGACATCGCCGTTACCATGCAGTATAAGCCTGAAGTGATACGTGATTATTTCGGAGACGGCCGAGGTTTCGGCGTTAACTTGCAGTATTTTCAAGAAACGACGCCGCTCGGAACGGCCGGCAGTGTCAAGAATGCCGGGCCGTTTCTGGATGACACCTTTATCGTGATCAGCGGCGATGCGTTAACCGACTTTGATTTGGAACAAGCACTGACGTTCCATAAGCAGAAACAAGCGAAAGCAACTCTTCTGCTCACTCACGTCAGTCACCCGTTGGAATACGGCGTCATCATGACAAATGACGAGGGACGGATTGCTAGATTTCTGGAAAAGCCAAGCTGGGGCGAAGTATTCAGCGATACGGTGAATACAGGCATCTATATCTTGGAGCCTGAGCTGCTGGAACGTGTACCGCACGGTCAGGAATTTGACTTTAGCCAGCAGCTTTTTCCGGCTATGCTGAAGGAAAACGGCGGTCTTTTCGGCTATATCAGCTCTGGTTATTGGTCTGATATTGGCAATTTGCAGCAGTACCGGCAGACGCAGTTCGATATGCTTGACGGCAAAGTTCGCGTAGACCTGCCCGGCAAACAAATACGGCCTGGCATTTATGTCGCTGACGGGGTTGAAACGAGCCCAAGCGCTCGTCTCATCGGTCCCGCCTTTATTGGAGAGGGAAGCAAACTAGGGGATGATGTAGAGGTTGGAGAGTACTGCATCATAGGCAGGAATAATCACCTTTCCAAAGGAAGTTCGCTTGCGCGAAGCATCATTTGGGATCACAACCATATTGCCGAGCACAACGAATTGGCCGGATCTACACTAACCAGCCGGATTATTAGTCATCAAGCAGCCTCTTTAGGCGATGGTTCAGTCGTAGGCAACCATGTCGTCATCGGCGCGGGCAGCCGGATTGGACCGAATGTCAAGATCTGGCCTCATAAACAAATCCGCGAGCATACACAGCTTCATACTTCTTTGATTTGGGGAGATACGGCCTCCAAGTCATTATTTAAAGCCCAAGGTGTAAGCGGAATGCCCAATCTGGACATCACGCCTGAATTTGCTGCAAAATTCGCTACGGCTTACGGAGCGACTCTAGCTCCAGGTAAGACATTGACGGTCGGCAGCTCCCCTCATGCCTTCTCCCGCCTGTTGAAGCGAACCATCACAGCCGGTCTGCAGTCGGTCGGCACGCATGTCATTGACCTAGGCGATTCCATACTGCCTGCGGCCGGTTTTGCCATTCGCCAGCTAGGAGCAGTCGGAGGTATTCATGTAGATTGGTCTGGAATGAAAAGTGATATGTGCAGCCTGGCTTGTATGGACGCGGAAGGGCTGCCTATCGAGAAATCCAAAGAACGGCGGGTCGAAAACAGTTTTTGGCAGGAAGACTATGGACGAGCTTCACTTGACGAAATCGGAAGTTACAGGCAGGAAACGCATTGGACTGTGACCTATATTAAAGCATTAGCCAAGGAAATCGCCTATGAACGGGAAGCGGTCAAACCTCTACGCATCGTCATCGAAGCAAGCTCCTGGCTGCAGCCGTATATGGTTCCCTTTTTTGAAATTCTGGGCACGGAAGCTGTTCACGTAACGACGAATCGTATGCAGGATTCCCTGCATGACTTCGTTCCGCTTTCCGCCGCACATCTCGGGGTCTGCCTGAAAGATGACGGACGCACCCTGCAGCTTATAACCGAACAAGGCGAAACGGTAGATAAAGAGCTGCAAACGGTGTTTCTCTACCTGTGCTATCTGCACAGCCGCCCGGGTACAACGATTGGTGCACCGGTCAGCGCCCCGCATACTTTGGAAAGTATGGCGGATGGGCTTGGGGCGACGATTGTAAGAACGAAAGAATGGCCGCGTGCGATACTTGAAGCAACGGGGGACGCCCGCATGCACCCTCTTTTCGATGCCTTGTTTGCCATCGGGCTGGTCATCCTGCATTTGGATAGAACCGGACTCCCGTTCTCCAAGCTCCTCTCCCTTCTGCCGAGCTTTCATCTCCATCGGGAAAGGATCGATTGCCCTTGGGATTATAAAGGTCAAGTGATGCGAAGCATGATGGAACGCGGGAAGCACACCCAGGTTGAATTGGTGGACGGAATTAAGTTTTATCACGAGGATGGATGGGTGCTATTGCTGCCGGATGCGGATGATCCAGTCTTTCAGGTAGTCGCTCAAGCCGCTGATCCGTTAATTACACAATCTCTTGTAGAATCCTACCGCGAACAAATTCTAAATGTGCTGCAGTAGGCATATGCTGATACAGAAAAAATCCGTTCTTCCAGGACACTCCTGAAGATGGATTTTTTCAAAGTCTCAAGTATGGGGGAGAGCGCGGTGTGAACATGATTCCAAGTGTTTCCAGACAGATTGCTTATATCCAGTATGACGATCAATCCTCCAGTATGATTGTTCAATATCATACTGGTTTCCAGGCATCTTATACCAATGTAAAGCAGGATGATTATCAGATGATCGTATCCGCTACAAATCGCTATGATTCGTTAATGCGGCTTACGGAAACCAGGAACATCGCCTTGCAGCCGCCTGCCAAGTGAATCCTATCGTCCAATCTCCCCTTTTACACAAGGCGGAGATTTTTCGTTTCCATGGCGCATATGCTACAATGTTGCACAAAGTATGTACCTGTGATTAACCATTACCTCTCTAGAGAAAAGGTGAGACAGATTCCTACCCCAGCCCACTTGCTCGATCGCTCGGATCGGGATACGCTCCATCTGCTCGTCCAATCCCCGACAGTGCTGTTTATTTATTGGCAGCTATCGGTAAGGAAACGCGCTATGGTTCAAGAGCATTTTGGCGCCGATTGGCAGGCGCTTCAGCCTACTTTGCGCATATACGATATCACCGGTCTATCGTTCGATGGAAGCTCGGCGAACGAGGTCTCGGAGCTTGCATTGCCACAGGGAGAGTCCTGCTTTCTCAGAGGATTTCACCCGGGTAAATCCTACATAGCAGATTTGGGCATTGTAGGCGGAGATGGATATTTCCTGCCGATCCTTCGCTCCAACTCTGTCGAGAGTCCTCTAATTGAAAGTGTGGCCGTGAACCCATTATCTCAGGAGTCCAGCGCCAACCATCGGGCAACTCCTTCACCCTTCCCGATCTCTTTTACGGTTGTCAAACCCATTCAATATGAACAATTTTCAGCCTATTCAGTGTATCCGCATCCACAGAAGATGGCGGATTCGGAACCAGGAGGCGATTCGGATTGAGCGAAGCCGTTCACGGTTATGTTGCTTTCGTTTTGCACGCCCATATTCCTTATGTCAGGCAAACAGAGGAGCACGTCACCCTGGAAGAACGCTGGTTCTTCGAAGCGGTCGTCGACAGCTATCTCCCCTTAATCGACATGCTTGACCGGCTCCTCAAAGACGGTATACGTTTCCGCCTTACGCTATCCCTCTCCCCTCCTTTGCTCGCGATGCTGGCGGATCCGCTGCTGCAGCAGAGGCTGAGGAAGCAATTGGCATCATTACGCGAGCTGGCTCAGCGTGAGGTTTTTCGTCTTTGGGGCGACCCGGAATTCGCCCCGACTGCCATTCATTATGCCGACCGTTACCGTCGGCTGGCCGAGCTCTACGATCGCCTGGGCGGCGATCTCATCGGGAATTTCCGCAGCCTGCGGGACACCGGCTGCGTGGAATTGATCACGTGCGCCGCGACGCATGCGTTCTTGCCCCTGGTCAAGAACGACGCCGCGCTGCGCGCGCAGCTCGAGGCCGCCGTGGTCGAGTTCCGGCGGCATTTTGGGGCAGACCCGGCAGGCATCTGGCTGCCGGAGTGCGGCTACACGCCTGCGGTGGAGCCCCACCTGCAGGCTCTCGGCCTTCGCCACTTCGTCGTCGATGCCCATGCGCACGCGCAGGCGATGACGACGCCGCAGGCGAAGGCCCGGGCGGGCGCGCCCCTGCGTACGCGGGGCGGCGCCTGCGCCTTCGCTCGGGACCCCGAAGCCGGCGCCCAGGTATGGAGCGCCGCGTCGGGGTACCCGAGCGATGCCGACTATCGCGAATACTATCGCGATATCGGCTTTGACCTCGGCCATGAGGATCCGGCCGAGTGGGATTACATCAAGCCCTATGTGCTGCCGGACGGGCAGCGGATTCATACGGGCTTGAAGTACCACCGCGTCACCGGCCCGGCCGCCGGTGGCGCCAAAGCGCCCTACCACCCGGCGCGCGCGGCGCACAAAGCTCAGCATCATGCTGAGCATTTCATCGCCGCCCGGGTGGCGCAGCTTCGCAGCCTCGCCCGCGAAGGCGAGGCGCAGTCCGCGGCCGCGGGCACGCCGCGGCCGGCAGAGCCGCCGGTCATCGTATGCCCCTACGATGCCGAGCTGTTCGGCCACTGGTGGTACGAAGGCCCCCAGTGGCTGGAAGCCGTGCTGCGCGGGCTCGATGCCGCGCGCAGCGATAACCCGGACGTAGTCGTATCGACGACTACGTTAGGCGCCTACGCCGCCGCCCATGCGCCGACCACGGAAGCGGAGCTTCCCGTGTCCAGCTGGGGCCGCGGCGGCTATGCCGAAGTCTGGCTGCAGCCGCACAGCCAGTGGGTGCATCCGCAGCTGCATGCTGCGGAGGACCGGATGCTGCGGATCGCGCGGAAGCACCCGGACCCCTCCGCGCTCACTTCGCTGCAGCAGCGTGCATTGAACCAAGCCGCGAGAGAGCTCATGCTGGCGCAAAGCAGCGACTGGACGTTCATCCTCGATGCGGGAACGGTCACTGATTACGCGTCCCGTCGAATCAGAACGCATTTGGAGCAACTCCATCTATTGCTGGACGGGTTCGAAGATATTCCGAGCATCCATACGGAGGGGACATTCCCCGACTTGCTTAAACGTTTGGAGCAACAAACTCCGTTTCTCCCTTTGCTTAGCTATCAGCTGTTCAATCATTTCGATGAAAGCGTACAGCTAGCTGTGACACGCTCCGATCGATTTTCATATCTTGATTCAATGACTGTTTTAAGGTACGCAACTTCACTTGCTGCGAGTGGCATGCCGCTGCGTATTTTGATGCTTGCCTGGGAATATCCCCCCCGGATCATCGGCGGACTTGCCAGGGCCGTGTGCGATTTGTCCAAGCAACTTGCCGCTTCCGGACATACGGTCCATGTCATTACATGCCATGCGCCCGATTGTCCCGAATACGAGCTGTCCGAAGGCGTACACGTTCATCGCGTTCAGGTTCTTCAATCCATTCAGCCGATCGGCTTCTTGGATTGGGTCTTCCAAATGAACTTGGCCTTCACCGATACGATCCAACGCCTGTCTCAGCAAAACGTTACGTTTCATGTGATTCATGCCCATGATTGGCTTGTCTATTACGCTGCCAAAG
The DNA here is from genome assembly GCF_014534655.1 of Paenibacillus sedimenti. GTDB lineage: Bacteria > Bacillota > Bacilli > Paenibacillales > NBRC-103111 > Paenibacillus_E > Paenibacillus_E sedimenti. The sequence goes on along the minus strand of NZ_JACVVD010000002.1, from coordinate 512,662 downwards.
AGAGCAAACAGCTGCTTGGACTCCCGCTCGTCGCAACGATTCATGCCACCGAATTTGGCCGTAATCAAGGGAAGCCCGAATCGGATATAGGGCAAAGAATTCATCACCTCGAAGCCAAGCTGACCACGGAAGCCGATCGTGTCATCGCTTGCAGTCAATTCATGCTTGAGGAAGTGCTTCAGCTCTTTGCATTGCCGGCAGACAAAGTAAGCCGTATTCCCAATGGCGTACTGCCTTATCGTAAACCGGAGCCTTACGTACAGACCGTTAACCCGCTCCTTTCTACGGCTCTGCAAGATGCAGGCGTAGAAGATCGTATCATTTGCTTCCTAGGGCGTCTTGTCCATGAAAAAGGGGTACATCTGCTCATCTCCGCAATGCGGCTCGTGCTCAAACGATTCCCCCAAGCGAAGCTCATCATTGCCGGAACAGGACCTGCGCAGGAATCACTTCAAATGTTGGCAGCCGGCCTCGGTAATCGCGTCTATTTTACCGGTTTTCTGGATGACAGCGACAAACAATTGCTGCTGGATGCCGCGGAACTCTGTGTCATTCCAAGTCTTTACGAACCATTTGGTCTTGTCGCTTTAGAGGCAATGGCGAGTCGCACTCCCCTTATCGTCTCAGATGTTGGGGGGCTTGCAGAAATAATAGCGAATGGAATTGACGGCAGAAGGGTTCCGGCCGGTGATGTAAGCGCCCTCGCATGGGAGATCGCAGCCTGTTTGGAACAACCTGAATTAGCCCTGCGATTGGCAGATGCAGCACTTGCCAAGATTCGAACTACTTATGACTGGCAGGAAATCGGCACTTCCACAGCAGAGGTTTACTATCGATTAGTCTTTGATTTGCGCCAAGTTCAGGTATATTCCTCCAAGACGGGGAAATACTGAAAAAATATGTGAAACTCTATCAAACTGTAAGCGCACCCAGATTATATTTTCAGAATTTTTTCAAAGAATCATTGATTCCTTGGTAATAATTAGGTAACCTAGTGGCAAGCCCTGTGCTGATTCTGTACGATCAAAAGCCATACTAGAGACGCGATCTTCTATGGATACCCGTGTAACGGGTTCTGAGTCGCGAAACAAACAAAGAGTGGGGAAGTGATTTTTTGCCTAGACATCTGGTCATCGGAAACGGAAAATTTCTTATTAACCTCGATCAGCATTCGTACATGCGAGATCTGTATTATCCCTTCGTAGGCCAGCTCAACCATATCGGCGGCTATCAGTGCCGTGTAGGCATATGGGTGGATGGCGCCTTCGTATGGCTCAACGACCCCGAGTGGCAGTTTAAGTTAGCCTATGTGGAAGACTCTCTTGTCACCGAAGTAACCGCTACGCATCCCGGTCTTGGCATCACCCTCCTCATGAATGATGGCGTGCATCAGCGCGAGGATATTTACTTGAAACGCATTCAAATTACGAATCACAAAAACACAGTACGCGAAGTACGCATGTTCTTTAACCAGGATCTGCTCATTAACGAGACAGAGGTTGGGGATACGGCCGCTTATTATCCTGCTACGAATACGGTTTTCCATTATAAGAAAGACCGATATTTCATGTTCAACGGCAGCACGGGAACAGAAGGAATTTATCAATACTCTACCGGAGTCAAAAGATTCTACAATGCCGAGGGTACTTGGCGTGATGCCGAGGACGGGCATCTGATGGGCAATGCGATTGCGCAAGGCTCCGTCGACAGCACCATTTCTTTCCGTCTCTTCGTACCCCCGGATACCAGCCAGACGCTGTACTATTGGATGACTGCGGGGAAAACGCTCGAAGAAGTCAAAAAGCTGGATACGTATGTGAAAGACAGCCATCCCGGCAAGCTGCTTGACCGCGTAACGATTTACTGGCAGCGATGGGCGAATAAATCCGAACGCGACTACTGCGATTTGCCGGCAGAGGTACAGCGGCTTTTCAAACAAAGCCTCCTGATCGTCCGAACGCAAACCGACGTGAACGGCGCGATTATTGCCGCCAACGATTCGGATATTATGCAAAGCAATCGCGACCATTACAGTTATATGTGGCCGAGAGACGGCGCACTAATCGCTTACTCCATGTCCATGGCCGGCTATCAAGGCATGATCATTCCGTTCTTCAATTTCTGCGCGAACGTGCTGTCGCCTGAAGGTTACCTGCATCATAAATACAATCCGGACGGCACCGTCGGCTCCAGCTGGCATCCTTATGTTCATTCCGGACGCGTTCAGCTGCCGATTCAAGAGGACGAAACCGCCCTCGTGCTGTTCGCGCTCTGGCAAGATTTCCAAAAGCATGGCAGCCTTGAATTCGCACAGTCCCTCTACCGCAATTTGATTCGCAGAGCGGCCAGGTTCATGTCCACTTACATCGACCAGGAGCTTAACTTGCCGAAGCCAAGCTACGACCTGTGGGAAGAGCGCTACGGGATCTATACCTTTACGGCTTCTGCCGTTTACGGCGGTCTCATAGCCGCATCCGATTTCAGCAATTTGTTCGGCGATGAGGAACGTGCTAATCGATACAAGCATACGGCGGAGAAAATTAAGTCCGGCATCCTCAAGCATTTGTGGGATGAGAATGAGGGCCGTTTCGTTCGCGGATTGTATATGGAAGACGGCGAATGGATCAAGGATTATACACTCGAAAGCTCCGTTTATGGCATTTTCGAATTTGGGGTTCTGCCTGCTGACGACGACCGTGTCGTACGTACGATGAAAGCCAATAAAGCCGGTCTCACGATCAAAACCGAAGTCGGAGGTTCCGCCCGCTATCATCACGACTATTACTTTCAGCGCTCCACCGATATCGACAACGTTCCAGGTAATCCCTGGATCATCTGTACACTCTGGATTGCCGAGTGGGAAATTGAATGCGCCAAATCGCTCGCCGATCTCGAATCTCCGCGCAAGACGCTGGAGTGGGTCGTCAAGCACGCGATGGAAAGCGGCGTTCTGCCCGAGCAGCTGGATCCGTTTTCGGGAGATCCCGTTTCTGTCGCTCCGCTCACTTGGTCACATGCCACCTATGTGCTCACTGTCGTGAAGTACTTGAACAAATACAAGCAGCTTGTCAAAAAATAGCTGCAGGCTCAAAGCCGCTCTCCGGATAAAGGGGGGAGCGGCTTTTGTCATGCTTTTTTTCCCTTAAACGCTCTGCGCCAGAGCAGCAGGCTGAACAGCACGGAGACCAATAACAAGACATACGCGCCGAAAGGAACGTCCGTGCTTGCGAAATGCAGCAAACCAAAGCCTTTGATAAGGAGCATCAGCGGAAAAACCTTCCACCCATTTCATTTATTAAATCCAAGTAAATCCAGAAAAGCAAAAAAAAACGCAAATCCCCATCTAAGGGGCTAGCGTTCATATTTTTTCACACCATCTGCTCCTACTCCAGCTGAAATTCCTCCGTGTACGCTTTAGCATCCCACAGCTTCTCAAGTTCTAATTCGTCATTCCAATGTATGGTAAAGAGCCATCCTTTGTCATAGGTCGATTCGTGCAGCAGCAGCGTTGCCTTCTCTAACAGCATATTCACGGCCGTCACTTTGCCGGATAAAGGCGCGAGTAAGTCGTGTTCATCGTCGGCCACTGTTTCCACTGAGCCTATAAAATCGCCTTGCTTAACAACTGCATTGCGTTCCGGCAGGTCAATAAAAAGAATCATCCCCAGCTCGGCAATGCCATGCTCCGTCAACCCAATAACTGCCTGATCTCCTTCCAGCCGAATCCAGAAGTGAGTCCTTGTATACTTTAATTGTGCGGGTACCGACACGTTCGCTTTCCTCCAACTGAGAAAAAGCTCCTCCGCCCGCATTCGCATGCCAGCAAGAGGAGCTTCATCATCTACATATCTAACTTATTTTACAACCAGGTTTTTATCGCCTGGTTTCCAGTTCATTGGGCACAATCCGCCGGATTGAAGCGCTTGAAGCACGCGAAGTGTTTCTTCAACGCTGCGGCCTACGTCGTTGTGGTTCACAACTTCGTATTTCAGTTCGCCTTCCGGATCGATGATGAACAGACCGCGAAGCGCGATACCTTCTTCTTCGATCAGAACGCCGTAGTCGCGAGCTACGGATTTCGTGATGTCTGCAGCAAGCGGGAATTCCAACTTGCCAAGACCGTTGTCATTGATTGGCGTATTGATCCAAGCTTTGTGCGTATGGATGCTGTCGATGGAAACACCGAGGATCTCTGTGTCCAGCTCTTTGAACTGGCTAGCAGCATGGCTCAAAGCAGTGATTTCTGTCGGACATACGAATGTGAAATCCAATGGGTAGAAGAATAATACTAACCATTTTCCTTTGTAATCGGACAAAGAAGCTTTGCCAAATCCTGTACCGTCACCTAAAGCTGTCTCCATTGTGAAATCTGGAGCTTGTTTACCAACTAAACGTTCTGCCATTTGTATGACTCCTCCTCAAATCTATCTTCTTCGTATAAAATGGTATCATCCGCCTAGTTGAAAGTCAATAATTAGATCGTATATCAATTAATAATTATTATTATAAATGAAAATATGATGAACAAGCCCATTTCTGGTCATTTCCGGCATAAAAAGAGCCCACCAACTGCATGCAACTGCATCAGCCGGTAAGCTCTTTTTTTATTATTTACGCATAGCGTTGACGATCAGTTCACCCATCGCGACAGTGCCGATGGCTTTGCTCTTATCGACAGCGATGTCGCCGGTGCGGTTGCCCGCATCCAGCACTTCTTTCACGGCGCGCTCGATGGAATCGGCTGCGTCGTGGTAGCCGAATGTGAGACGGAACATGAGGGCAACCGACAGGATCGTTGCGATCGGATTCGCAACGCCTTGTCCTGCGATGTCAGGCGCAGAACCGTGTACCGGCTCGTACAAGCCGAAGCTGCCTTCACCCAGAGATGCGGAGGACAGCATGCCGATGGAACCTGTCAGCATTGCAGCTTCGTCACTCAGAATGTCACCGAACATGTTCTCGGTGACGATGACGTCGAAGCTGGACGGACGACGCAGCAGCTGCATTGCGCAGTTGTCTACAAGCACGTGCTCCAGCTCAACATCCGGGTAATCCGCAGATACACGGATAACGGTTTCGCGCCAGAGACGGGATGTTTCCAGAACGTTCGCTTTGTCAACGGAAGCCAGTTTCTTGCGGCGCGTTTGGGCGATTTCGAACGCTTGGCGAGCGATACGCTCAACTTCTGTCACGTTGTAGACGCAAGTATCAACCGCTTCTTGACCGTTAGCGCCTTCGCGACGGAATTTCTCACCGAAGTAGATACCGCCGGTCAGCTCGCGAACAACGATCAAATCTGTGCCTTCCAGAACTTCAGGCTTCAGTGTGGAAGCTTCTTTCAAGCAGTCGAAAATAACAGCCGGACGAATGTTCGAGAACAGTCCCAGCGCTTTACGAATACCGAGGAGACCTGTCTCAGGACGCAACTCCTTCGGATTGTTGTCCCATTTCGGTCCGCCTACCGCTCCAAGGAGAACAGCATCTGCCGATTGGCATACTTTCAGCGTTTCTTCCGGAAGCGGAGTACCTTTCTCATCAATCGCAATACCTCCGAACAAGGCATGCTCCGTTTCAAATTGATAACCGAACAATTCCTCGGTGCGTTTCAATACTTTTTCCGCTTCTGCAACGACTTCCGGACCGATTCCGTCCCCAGCGATTACAGCAATTTTTTTCACATCTGCCATGACTCTTATTCACTCCTAATATAGGGATCTTTGAGCGGAGCTCAAAGTCTCCTTTTTTGCTATAGTTATTTGCTGACCTTATTGTATCACATAAAGGGCATCTCACTAAGATATAAAAGCTATCACTTCTATAGGTGGCGCCTATAAGCCCTCGAAGCTATATTTTCCGATTAAGTTTCTGTCGTCGTTCCTTGCGGCAAGAGAGGCTCATACATCATAATCGCGTGATTCTCGGTCACCCATTCATCATCGACAAGCTCCTTCTCCCGGTTAAACACCCTGCGATGAATGACGTTATGCCGCACATAACCACCCCAGAATTCGCGGGTGATCGCATGCTTTTTCTCATAGATTTCGTATGTGTGAAAAGGAGGTACTTCTGCTCGCCACTCCCCTACCAAATGAGTATCCGTTACACGGACAATGAGCTGATATCGCACATCCGTATCGTTGCGGATTTGCAAATCCAAATAATTATAAAAGCATGTCGCCCCGCTTCCAAACGGTTGGCTCCTACCCGAATCAGGAAACACGTCGTAGCTGTGCCGATACCGTTCCGTGACGGTTAAAGGGGAATGCAGCGTCATCCAATAGATGAGGTTGGAAAGCTGGCACAACCCTCCCCCGACTCCGGTCTGCACTTGCCCATGGAAAAGAACCATACCGTCTACATAGCCCTTTCTTCTTGTCGTGTTGCCGATTAAGCGCCAGTACGAAAATGTTTCTCCGGGGTAAATCACGATCCCGTTTAACTGTTTGGACGCGATTCGGAGGTTGATGACTTTGTTATGCTGCAGCCACATATCTACGTCTCTAAGCTTTCTGAGCAGCGGCGTTTGGTGTGTGAAAACCGTATAGGGAAGTATCTCTTTTTGCTTGATTGTGGCATATGTTTTCCCGTCTAAATACCAAGCAAGGTAACGTTTGAGGCGAAATGCTTTTTTGCCAAAATAGATTCTTGCTTTGCTTCGACGGATCGGTTTAAGGGAGTTTTTCATAGTTTTGACAAAACCACCGAGACCAGAATACCCGCGATTGCAATCCAAAAGAAATAAGATCTGATCATTCTGCTTAACAACGAATCCTGTCTTTGCATTAACTTTTGGTGCTCGTGTTCCATGTTCAAATCTGTGGCTGCTCCTGAGCCTGCACCTGTGTCTGTAAATCCTCGAATCCCTGCACCATGAAGAAAAAAAGTAATAATGAGCAGTACTAAAGATCCCATGAACAAATAATCGGATACTTGACTTAGCATCATGCATTCACTCCTCTCAACTATCCTCCATTTACTTTAAAATGTAAAATTTGCCATGTCAACTTTTGAAAAAACACCCAAAGCTTATTCGCCTTTGGGTGCCGTGCTGATCATTATGCGTTTTGTAAATAAGATTCCATGGCCTTAGCCAGCTTCTGCATACCGAGGATCGTAGTCTCTCGATCCGTATGCGTATAGTTCAGGCGCATCGTGTTGTACTGCGGATTTTCCGCATAGAACGTGGAACCAGGAACGAAGGCAACGCCTTCTTGAACCGCGATTTTGAGCAGGTCTTCCGCTTTAATTTGCTCCGGAAGTTCAACCCAAATGAACATGCCGCCTTTCGGTTCTTCCCACTTGAGCCCAGGCCAGTTCAGCTCCGAGAGCAAGTTCGTCATGAACCTCATCCGCTCGCCGTAATGCTCACGGATTAGCGCAATGTGCGCATCCAGATCAAAATGCTCAAGAAGATGATATAACGTTTGCTGATCGATCGTACTCGAGTGCAAGTCGGCTGACTGCTTGAATCGTGCCATTTGGCGAATGATCTCCTGGTCGGCGATGACCCATCCTGTACGGAAAGCAGGAGCAACTGTTTTGGAGAAGGTACTCGTATATACGACACCGTTCCCTTCAGCTTTGCCGGCTAGCGAGAAAATAGACGGGTAATTTTCACCCTCTTTGAATTGAATCTCGCCATAAGGGTCATCTTCCAAGATGAGCACTTCGGCTGCGCGGCAAATTTTCAGCAAGCCCTGGCGTCTTTCCAGACTCCATACACGTCCTGCCGGATTAGAAAACGTTGGAATGACGTAGACCAGTTTCGGATTGTGCTGTGCGATTTTGGCTTGCAGATCCTCAAGGATCATCCCGTCGTTATCGCTTTCTACCGAATAGATTTTAGCGCCTTTGGCTTGGAATACCTGAAGCGCCGCAAGATATGTCGGTCTCTCGACAAGAATGATATCGCCTTCATCGATATAAACGCGAGTAAGCAGATCAATCGCTTGCTGAGAGCCGGTCGTCAGCATCATTTCATCCGGTGTCACGTGCATATTCTTCGATGCCATTCGGCGGCATAACGATTCGCGCAGCGGCTTATAGCCTTCGGTCAAACCGTATTGCAGCGCTGATTTGCCACCTTCAATAACTCGTTTGAATGCTTCGCTTACAGCATCCAATGGGAAAAACTCTTCAGCGGGCAGTCCGCCGGCAAAAGAAATGATCGAGCTGCCTTGCGTCAGCTTCAAAATTTCTCTGACTGCCGAGGAGGAAAAACCGTCCAGTGATTTGGAAAACCGATACTTCATAACGGACGCATCCTTTCGCATTTGTAAAAGCCCCCCTCCTCTCAGTCCGAGGTGAGGTGCATGTCGCGTTATTGTAAATCTCAGCACCACGCATGGCTGTTCTATCAGATCAATGTAACGTTGCTTCTATTGCTTGTAGGCGTTTTGCGCTTGTCAATGAGCCTATTCACAGCGTCCAAATACGCCTTGGCGCTTGCTTCCAAAATGTCCGTGGAAATGCCGCGACCTTGAACGGAAACATCGTTCTGCTTCAGCACAACATGTACTTCGCCCAGCGCGTCTTTTCCGTGAGAAACCGACTTGATGGAGTAATCATCCAGCTCGACTTCTTCTTTCGTAGCTTTATCGATAGCGTTGTAAATCGCATCGACGGAGCCGTTGCCGACTGCGCTTTCTGCAACTTCACTGCCGTCCTGCAGGCGAACGTGTACCGTAGCTGTCGGAGTCATCTGATTGCCATAGGCGACCTGAAGGGCGCCAAGCGCGAACACTTCCGGCGTCTCGATCAGCTTCTCTTCGATCAGAGCACGAATATCCTCGTCTTCGACCTGCTTCTTGCGATCCGCCAAGTCTTTGAACTTGGCAAAAGCGGCATTGACCGCCTCGTCGCCGAGTTCGTAGCCGAGGTCGATCAGCTTCTCCCGGAACGCATGGCGTCCGGAATGTTTACCCATCACGAGCTTGCTCTCCTTGACCCCGATGGTCTCAGGGGAGATGATCTCGTAGGTCGTTTTCTCCTTAAGCATCCCATCCTGATGGATGCCGGACTCATGGGCGAACGCATTCGCGCCGACGATCGCCTTATTGCCTGGCACCACCATGCCTGTCAGCTTGCTGACCAAACGGCTGGTGCGGTAGATCTCGCTCAGCACAAGCGATGTCTTCGCTTGGAAGAACTCTTGGCGCGTTTCCAGCGCCAATGCCACTTCTTCGAGCGCGGTATTGCCCGCCCGCTCGCCAATGCCGTTGATGGTGCCCTCGATTTGATCGGCACCATTCAGCACTGCAGCCAGCGCGTTCGCTGTCGCCATGCCGAGATCGTCATGGCAGTGCGCGCTGAGCTGAATCTTCTCAATGCCGGGGACGGTGTCCTTCAGCATTTTGAAAATGTTGCCGTAGTCGTACGGCGTCATATATCCGACGGTGTCCGGAATGTTGACGACTGTCGCTCCGGCGCGAATGGCCATCGCGGTCACTTCCGCGATGAAATCCAGTTCGGTGCGTCCCGCGTCCTCCAGGGAGAACTCAATTTTGCTGAAATACTTCTTGGCGTATTTGATCGCCGCCTCAGCCGTTTCCAGCACTTGATGCTTCTCCATGCGCAGCTTATGCTGACGATGGATCGGGGACGTCGCCAGGAACAAATGGATGCAAGGATCTTGCGCCCCTTGCAATGCTTCTCTAACCGCTTCAATATCGTTTTCTCTTGAACGGGAAAGGCCGATTACAGACGCATTCTTGACCGCTCTGGCCACTGCGTTAACGCCGGCCAAGTCGCCAGGCGAAGCTGCCGGGAAGCCGGCTTCCATCCGATCGATGCCCAGCTTCTCGAGTTGGAGCGCGATCTCCACCTTCTCCTGGACGTTCAGGTTCACACCCGGCGACTGTTCTCCGTCTCTCAGCGTCGTATCAAAGATGTAAATTTTACGCACCATGTCACCTCCTAAAAGCTTGTTTGATTCCGTTAAATCTCCGAAGAAACCTAATAACCACTGAGCGTTCCGGTCTTCAGCATTCGCCTCCGATCGCTGTTGAAAATGTATCCCTTTATCTAACAAAAAGCCTAATAGGAGAGGATACATTTTCAAAGGCAAACGCTATCGCTTCTCCAGCAAATACTGAGCCCTCCACTGGTATTCCTTCGAAGCTTTAAAAGTCATCGTTAAAGCTTTACTCGTCTTTATAGTATTCACAGGGAGTGATTGGGAAATCCATCCCCAATCACTCCCTGTGTAATTAAAACATATGATTACTGTTATTACTTTTTGATCCAGTGCATCATTTCACGCAGTTGAGCGCCAACCACTTCGATTGGGTGTTCGGCTTCGTTGCGGCGAGTTGCATTCATGAATGCATTGTTGGATTGGTTCTCCAAGATGAAGTCGCGAGCGAATTTACCTTGTTGGATATCGGAAAGAACTTCTTTCATTGCTTTTTTCGTTTCAGCTGTGATGACGCGAGGTCCAGTTACATAATCGCCGTACTCAGCTGTGTTGGAGATGGAGCTGCGCATGGAAGCCATGCCGCCTTCATACATCATGTCAACGATCAGCTTCAGCTCGTGCAAGCACTCGAAGTATGCCATTTCCGGAGCATATCCCGCTTCAACCAATGTTTCGAAACCTGCTTTAACCAGTGCCGTGGCGCCACCGCAAAGGACAGCTTGCTCACCGAACAGGTCCGTCTCTGTTTCTTCGCGGAAGGAAGTTTCGATAACCCCTGCGCGCGTACAGCCGATACCTTTTGCATAAGCAAGTCCGATTGCTTTTGCATTGCCTGTAGCGTCTTTCTCGATTGCGATCAGACCAGGAACGCCAAAGCCTTCTACATACGTACGGCGAACCATGTGACCTGGTGATTTAGGAGCTACCAGGAATACGTCCGTACCTTCCGGAGCAACGATTTGTCCGAAATGAATGTTGAAGCCGTGGGAGAACATCAACGCTGCGCCTTTTTTCATGTTAGGTGCAATGGACTCACGGTATACGCGAGCTTGCGTTTCGTCCGGCATCAGGATTTGAATCACGTCAGCGCGTCTTGCAGCTTCTTCAACAGTTACAACTTCGAAACCATCATTTTTAGCTGTGTTCCAGGAACGGCCTTCACGAAGACCGATAATGACATTTAATCCGCTGTCACGCAAGTTTTGTGCTTGTGCGTGTCCTTGGGAACCATAACCGACAACTGCGATTGTTTTACCTTTCAATACCGCTAAGTCTGCATCTTTTTCATAATAAGTAGTAACTGCCATTTCGAATAAATCCTCCTTTGATATGATAAATCCGTATAATCTACCCCTTGAGTGGGTGTTTCAACGGTTTACCCCTGGATGCATGGGCGAGCTGTTGACGTAAGTCAACGACCAGCCTTTTCAAGCGCTAAAGAGTACACCGCTGAAAGCCCCACTCAAGGAGGCTTGCCTGCTTTTACATTGCCTTCAAAAAAGTTCCCTTATCGTACAGAACCGCGGATCATTGCCGTTGCTCCCGTACGTGAAAGTTCACGGATGCCGTAAGGACGAAGCAATTCGACCATTGCATCTATTTTATCCGAATCTCCTACAACTTGCACGATTATTGAATTAGGCCCGATATCGACAACCGCCGCGCGGAATGTTTCAACGATGCCGAGAATTTCCGGACGCATGATTGGCTCCGCATTTACTTTAATCAGTGCAAGCTCTCTGGCAACCATCGGATTCGAGCTCAAGTCAACAACTTTAATCACGTCGATCAACTTGTACAATTGCTTGGAAATTTGCTCCAAGGTATTGTCGTCACCCGTGGTTACAATAACCATCCGGGAAAGTCCGAGTTCTTCGGACTCTCCGACGGTGATGCTTTCAATATTAAAGCCTCTGCGTCCGAACAAACCGGATACACGCTGCAGGACACCTGGCTGATTGTTTACGAGTACGGATATTGTATGTTTAGTCATCATCATTCCGAATCCCCCATTAACATGTCGCTGATCGTGTCGCCCGCTTTAACCATCGGGAAGACGTTCTCGCCTTTCGGTACGACGAAATCGATCACGACCGGTCCTGGCGTATCAAGCGCTTCCTGCCATACTCTTCTTGCTTCTTCCTTCGTTCTGGCACGCAAACCTTTTACGCCGTACGCTTCTGCCAGCTTCACGAAGTCCGGGCTTCCGGCCAGGTCGATGTGGCTGTAGCGGTTGTCGTAGATGATTTCCTGCCACTGGCGAACCATGCCGAGCACTTGGTTGTTGATAATAACTACCTTTACCGGAATGTTGTGAATCGCACAAATCGCAAGCTCTTGCGCACACATTTGAACGCCGCCGTCTCCGTTGATGGATACAACGAGTTTATCCGGATTCCCCATTTGCGCACCGATCGCGGAAGGGAATCCGAAGCCCATCGTTCCCAGACCGCCGGAAGTTACCATGGAGCGAGGATTTTTGAAACGGTAGAATTGAGCCGCCCACATTTGATGCTGTCCAACGTCTGTCGTTACAATCGCTTCGCCTTTGGTTGTCTCGCTTATCATTTCTACAACGAATTGAGGCTTCAACTCATTGTCCGTATCGTTATATTTCAGCGGGAATTTCACTTTGTTGTCCTGAATCTCCGTAATCCAAGCATCGCTCTTCGCAGGCTTCGCTTTGGTATTCGCGTATTCCAGAACTGCTTTCACATCGCCCACGCAAGGGATATCCGTCTTCACGTTTTTGCCGATTTCGGCAGGATCAACGTCGATGTGCGCGATTTTCTTCACTTTTGGCGCGAATCCGTTCAGATTCATCGTTACGCGGTCATCGAATCGGGAACCGATCGAAATGATCAGATCCGCATTCTGGATCGCCGTGTTCGCCGTATACGTTCCATGCATACCCGGCATCCCCATCCAGAGCTCATGAGCACTTGGGAAGCCGCTTAATCCGAGCAATGTCGTCGTAACCGGAATACGCGTTTTGTTCACGAACTCAACCAATTCCTTGCCGGCATCAGCGTATACGACACCGCCTCCGGCAATAATAACTGGACGCTCTGCCTCTTCGATCGCTTTGATCAGCTTGTCGACTTGCAGCTTGTTCGGTTGAACCGTTGGGTTATAACCGCGGATGCTTACATCCGTAACCGGTTTGAACACAGTCTTTTTAGCGGAGACATCCTTCGGAATGTCAATGAGAACCGGACCTTTACGGCCTGAGTTCGCAATGTGGAACGCCTCATGAATAATGCGCGGCAAATCCTCTACGTCGCGTACCAGGTAGCTGTGCTTCGTGATCGGCATCGTAATTCCTGTGATATCCGCCTCTTGGAATGCGTCTGTTCCGATAAAGGATGTTGCTACGTTTCCTGTAATAACAACCAGTGGAACGGAATCCATATATGCAGTAGCGATTCCTGTGACGAGGTTCGTTGCCCCCGGTCCGGAAGTGGCGATACATACGCCAACTTTGCCTGTGGAACGTGCGTATCCGTCAGCAGCGTGAATGGCTCCTTGCTCATGTCTTGTCAGTAAGTGGTTAAAATCTGAAAACCCGTGCATCGCATCATAGATGTATAAAACGGCTCCGCCCGGATAACCAAAGACGCAGTCCACACCCTCCAGCAGCAAGCTTCTCAACAGGATTTCAGATCCTGTAATCAGATCCGGCTGTCTCAGCTTTTCCATCAACTCTTCTTTTGACCGTTTAGGCTCAGTTTGAACATTCATTTGTGATCCTCCTCTCAAAAAGTCAGTCTCTTGTGAATTAATCTTCTTTAAGCAAAAAATAAAAACCCCTTTCATCCCGAACACGCACGTGACGTGTTATACGGGACGAAAGGGGTTAGAGCTTCCGTGGTACCACCCAGATTTGTTATGTGCCTCACAGCACATAACCTTAGCAGGTATGATCAATGAAGAACAATACCCTCAGCACGGTAACGTGTGCTATTCCGATTTCCCCTACTACATGCTTTCATTCGCATGCTTCAGGAAAACAGCTCCGAGGTGACTTCGTACATAAGGGGTTAAGGCGATGGTTGCAGCAAATCCAACGCTCTCTGAGCATAACTGCCCTTAAAACTTCTTCCTCTTCATAGCCGATTCGATAGTGTTGATCACCATATAGAATATGATTTAGAGATAATTATATGCATCCCCCGAGCAATAGTCAATAGTTCTGTCTGAATAAAACAAAAACGGCCGAGAGAAGATAATACCAATTCAGGAAATGAGGGCTACTGATGAAACAGAGTTAAACCTTTTGCAGGAATACTGCTCATTAGTTCTTATTTCAGGAGTGCCGGCTCACGGGAAACCGTCAGCATTTTGGTCACCAGGGAAAGCGGAAGAAAAGTCCTCGAACAGATAGTGCCATTGGAGAAAATTCCGGGCGAGGTTTTCAGGCTATCTGATAGGTATCCTCCGAATCTGCTTCGGCAATGTTTTCGGCAGCATCCTCGGGGGATGCTTCACCATTTATTTTGCTTATGAATCCATGCGAAATGTCCGTGATTTCGGTGAAATCACAACCATTACTTTGCTATCCAAAACATCAAGTGAATATCATGACCTACAGCAGTATGGCTTTATTTCTCATTGTGATGAACCAACGGCTTTTTAGACAAAAAGAAGCTTGACCCATAACGGGACAAGCTTCTTGGAACGCGAAGCGATTGCTTACGCGTTTACTTTTGATTTTGCAGCTGTTGCCAGGTCGTTGAACGCTTTGGAGTCGTTCACAGCCAGGTCAGCCAAGATTTTGCGGTTGATGTCGATACCAGCCAATTTCAGGCCATGCATCAATTTGCTGTAGCTCAGACCGTTTTGACGAGCGCCGGCGTTGATACGGGTAATCCACAGTCTGCGGAAGTTACGTTTTGTTTGACGGCGGTCACGGTATGCATACACCAAAGATTTCATCACTTGTTCTTTTGCTGTTTTAAATAAGCGGTGCTTGGAACCGAAGTAACCTTTTGCCAGTTTCAAAATTTTCTTACGACGATGAGCGCGAACGAATCCGCCCTTGACTCTTGCCATTGTCAACTACCTCCTGAATGTATGAATAATGTTCGTAAATTGAATTATTTGATGTTAGACAGTTGTTGTTTCAGACGACGTACATCGCCAGGAGCCATAACCGGGTTTGTAGACAGAACGCGCTTCGCACGCGCGGATTTACCGGACAATAAATGGTTTTTGCCTGATTTATATCTTTTCACTTTACCTGTGCCGGTAATTTTGAAACGATCTTTCAAGCTGCTGTGAGTTTTCATTTTTGGCATGTTGGTGTTCCTCCTAATTTAGTAAGCTCGCCTAAGTGGTAGCTTTTGGCGTTAAAATCATGATCATGCTTCTTCCCTCAAGCTTTGGAGCACGCTCCATCGAGGAAATGTCAGCCGTCTCGGTAGCCAGGCGATCCAGCACCTTTTTACCGATTTCGGCATGTGCGATTTCACGGCCGCGGAATCGCACGCTCGCTTTGACTTTATCCCCGTCGCCGAGGAATTTCACTGCGTTGCGAAGCTTCGTTTGGAAGTCGTGCTCATCGATCGTCGCGCTCAGGCGAATCTCTTTGATATCCACGATCTTCTGATTTTTGCGAGCTTCTTTTTCTTTCTTCTGCAGCTCATAACGGTACTTCCCGTAGTCCATGATGCGGCATACAGGCGGTTTTGCCGTCGGAGCCACATTCACCAAATCCAAGTTTGCTTCCACTGCAATTTGAAGAGCTTCACGAGTCGGCTTAATGCCGAGCTGTTCTCCGTCCGCCCCAATCAGGCGTACTTCCTTCACGCGAATCTCATCATTGATCATATGGTCTTTGCTAATAATGTTCCACCTCCAGAAAGTATGTAACTCCCATGTCCCCCTATAAATAAAGGGAGCCCCGTATAAAATTAAAAAGATGCGGGCGCGAGTAGGCCCACATCTTCATCAAAAACAGGTTTAAACCAAACCTATTACATGCATGATGATTCATTTCGAACCAGCCAACCAGTGTCGGGCAGGTGAGAAGCGGGCGCCTCTGCTTTTACTTGAAATACTATATCATCTGGTTTGAGAAAAGTCAATATAAAGATTGTTGTTGACGACTAGCATGCTTCGCACAATGTAATAGTCGCAACTAGCTTGCTTGTTTTTTCATTTCATCCAATCGAATGACGCGCGTATGCTCGGTATGACTCCACTGCTTGTTGTTTTGCGTGAAGAACGCATAGAACGTGATCGGCCACCAGGAAATCATAAATATCGGATACAGAATCAAGTATTTATAGACTTTCCAAGGAGCCTTCTCGATGAACATGGAGATGGGCAGCAATACGTAAATCGCTATGCTGATCGTATTAAAGAAAACCGGATTGATATCCGCAAGCATGGGCGTATCTGCCCAGCCTGGTGTAATAGCCTTGATCCAAAGCAGCACACTAATAATCGCGCCAAAAAAGAAGTTGTATACGTTAGCCGAGTAGATCGCAGCGTCAATCTTCGTCCAGCTTCCTTCTTTAATCCCCTGCCACAATAGCGGGAAAAAGTAGCGTTTAGCCACGTCAAAATGCCCTTGCATCCAGCGCAGGCGCTGTTTGGCAGACGCTTTGAACGTTAGCGGTTTCTCATCGTAAACGATGGCCTCGTAATTGTAAGTAGGACGAATACCCATTTTGATGCATCGCATCGAGAACTCAAGGTCTTCTACCAAGCTCGTTGCTCCCCAACCGATTTGCTTCAGCAGGCTTGCTTCAAAGCACATGCCGGTTCCGCCCAAGTAATTGGCCAGACCCAGGTTTGTGCGGGGCATTTGCCAGAAACGATTGGCAAAATAGTACGAAATCGCGTAAGAGCCGGTGATCCAAGAGTCGTTCGGATTTTTGCTGTCCAGATAGGCTTGGATGACTCTGGAGCCGGAGCACAAATCGTTATTCATGTGAATCAGGTAGTCCGGGCTTGTGAGGTTGTCAGCGTCGAACATAACGACAGCATCGTACTGGCGCTCGCGCTTCCAGAGTTCCTTCAGCATCCATTCGATCGCATACCCTTTCCCTCTCAGGTTCGGGTTGTGACGCTCCATCGCATAAACACCATGGCTGCGGGTAATTTCCGCCGTTCGGTCTGTGCAGTTATCGCAAATCACGAAAATATCATAGAGCTCTTTGGGATAGTCCAAAGATTTCAGGTTTTCGATCAGCGCGCCTACGACCTGCTCTTCATTGTGGGCAGCTACGAGAACCGCGAACGATTTTTGCGGTGCGAATTTTTTCTTGTTTCTTGGGCGATACCATCCAAAAAAAGTCAAAAACAATTGATAAGCTCCAACCAATGCCAATCCGACTTGAAAGGTAAGCATAATGTTGTCCAACATGAAGCAAAAAACCCCCTTTTTGTTTAATGCGCCCGAGCTCTCTATTTGTACGCTTCTGCGCAATATGTACAGGAAGAATAACCGTTCTTGATTTTCCTCTCTTTCCCCGGATTTGTCAAAGTCTACAAAATCCGAAAATAAGCCAGTTATTTCAGGTTTACGGGGAATGTTGAAAGGTCAGGCAGCATGTGCTCGCAATCAGAACGTTACAGTCCTGTTTTCATCGTTTTTCATTTTATTGTGCACCAAAAGTTCATCATTTAGACGAACTAGCGGAGCTCGGGGTTTATTATAATGCAGAACATCCGTGAAAGACAACTTTTGCGTGAAACAGCTATTTTATCGAATCATTCGTGCAGAATCACTGTGTATGCTACTTACTTTTCCTATATCGCATACCTCTTCGTAGCTGGTATACAGCTTATTAAAAATTTGTTCCCACGACTGGCGAAGCGCGTATGCTCTTCCTGACTTCGCTATCGATCGACGGGTTTCGTACGATCCATACAACCTTCTAACCGCGCCGACAAATGCCGACACATCGCCAGGAGGACATAATAATCCGGTAACTTCGTGCTCGATCGTATCATTCACACCACCAGCAGCTGCTCCAATCACCGCTGTACCTGCAGCCATCGATTCCAGAACTACATTCCCGAACGTCTCCGTTGCAGAAGGGAAAATGAATAAATCAGCGGCTGCGTACAACTCAGCTAGTGCTTTTCCCTGCACGAATCCTGGAAAGGTCATATCCGCTTTCTCTCCATACCATTCGCGCAAAGAGGCCGCAGAAGGTCCGTCTCCGGCAATAATCAGGTGAGCGTTGCTGCGAATTTCCTCAGGAAGAGCCTCGAAGGTCTCAATGGCGACCTCGACGCTTTTTTCCGGCGCCAGCCTGCCGACGTAGAGCATGATAAACTTGGATGCGTCAACGCCGTAGGAAGCGAGCACCTGCTGACGATTGACATCGGGGTGAAAGCGCTCCGCATCGACGCCGCGGCTCCAAATCTCTAAATTGCGCAGTCCTTTGGCTTCCAAATGCTGCCGTGTAGACACAGAAGGCACATATACCTTGCGGCAGCTTTGATGAAACCACTGCATGTACTTCCAAAGTGTAGGTTCTACCCAAGGAATTTTATAATGACTTAAGTATTGGTCGAAGTGTGTATGGTATGAAGCAACGAAGGGGGTTCCATGTTTGCGTGCATAATACAGACCAAACAGTCCCAGGTTGAATGGGGTTGCACAATGAATAATGGTGGGCTCAAAAGCATGAAGAGATTTGCGAATATGCAGGGGGTTGGGGATAGCAAGGCGACATTCGGGATACAATAAAAAGGGAATACTGTAAAATCGCTCCACGCGAAACGGATCATGGTCGCTTTCTGTCATACTCGTAGGAGCAAAGACCTTGCATTCTGCACCTTTGGATTCCAAAAATCGCGTCCACCTTCCAAGCGTCTTTGCTACACCGTTTACATCTGGAAGGAACGTATCCGTAAATAAGGCAACTCTCATTCTCATCAGCCCCTTTTTTTTCCTTCAATTCCCTTATTCCACATCATGCTAGCATGGGATTGTTAACGTTATATAAAAGCAAAGTTAAATTGAATTTTCGAAAAATTTGTTACAGCGTTAATGTTCTATTAATAAATGCTCTCTACAATGAATTTATAGAAGCATATAGAACTTAAGCACATGCTTGCGACGCATGTTTTCCTAACGGAAAAAACTCAAAGTCTATGCTTACGACGCTAGTTTTGCTTAAGCAAAACTTTAAGGAGGCCAACTCATGAGCAGAGTCGTCCATTGGCTTCAGCATCATGAAACCCGAATGTTCTGCTTTGTGAATCAACGTATACAGCATTCTTTCCTAGATCATCTCTTTTCGAAAATAACGCATTTAGGCGGAGCAACGGCAACCATCGTCATCTCCTTATGCATGGCTTTGTTCGGCCAAGGTGCCTTACGCATAGCAGGCATTCAAGCGCTAATTGCGCTAACAATCAGTCATATTCCCGTTGCTATCATTAAAAAGAAGTACCCGCGGCTTCGACCTTATCTCGTGCTTCCGCAAACCATTATTTGCAAAAATCCGCTAACCGATCATTCATTTCCATCCGGACATACAACGGCTATCTTTTCCGTCATCATTCCATTTGTTGCAGCAATGCCGATTCTAGGACTCATTCTCGTTCCGATAGCTCTTCTCGTGGGATTATCGCGCATTTACTTAGGTCTGCATTATCCTTCCGACTGCTTGGCTGGATGCCTGATCGGAACGACTGCGGCTTTGGCGACTGTAGCTTTTTGGGGGTAAAAAGAAAATGGACGTCTCGCTCGGCAAAAAACGGATTCTTATTTTATCGGAAGGCTTTGGTGCCGGCCATACGCAGGCCGCCCATGCCTTGTCGGTTACATTAGAGCAGCGCAGCTCAAATATTGAGACACGGGTACTTGAGCTTGGCGCTTTCCTGCATCCGACACTGGCGCCATGGATTTTCCATGCTTATAAGAAAACCGTGACCTCGCAGCCGAAACTATACGGAAAATTATACCGCGCACAATATAAGAAATCGTTTAACCGACTGACGCAATTGGCGCTTCATCGTATTTTTTATGCACAGACGGCCGCGATTATCCAGCAATGGGCTCCGCAGGCCATCGTTTGTACGCATCCTTTTCCCAATGTCGTCGTTTCACGCCTGAAAAGAGCGGGTCTTAGCACTCCCCTCTGCACAGTTATAACCGATTATGATGCCCACGGTACATGGGTAAGTGAGGAAGTCAATAAGTATTTGGTCTCTACGGAAGATGTTAAAAATAAGCTCCTCGGCCGGGGTATTGCAGAGGCTCAAGTCGAAATAACGGGAATTCCGGTACACCCCAGCTTCCGTGAAGCGCATGACAAAACGATGATTCGACAAGAATTTCAGTTGAAGCCAATGCCGACGGTGCTCGTAATGGGCGGTGGCTGGGGGTTAATCGGGGGCGATTCCTTAAGCGCGCATTTGATGGAATGGAGAGACCAGGTTCAGTTCCTGTTCTGCTTGGGCAGCAATGAAAAAGCTTTATCGAAGCTTTCCGGCGATCCTCGTTACCAGCACCCGAATGTGCGGCTGTTCGGATTCACGAAAGAAATCGGCAAATTGATGGAGGTCTCCGATTTGCTGGTCACGAAGCCTGGTGGCATGACCTGCTCTGAGGGGCTGGCTAAATCGATCCCTATGCTGTTTTACGATCCGATTCCGGGGCAAGAGGAAGAAAATCTGCAGTATTTCACGCTGCAGGGGTTTGGAGAGCCGATTCGCTCTGCCGATACGATCAAGAATTGGCTTTCCATGCTGGTTGACAGATATGCGGATGTGGAGGCGAGACGCGCTTCCATCTCGCGCAAGATGCGGAATTTGGCCTCGACGGACTGCTCGAATGTGATCATGCAGCTGTTGGGGTGAAAAACCCCTATTTTGTTGCTTCAAAGCAACGAGATAGGGGCTTTTATTCGTTGTGGTACGAAGAAATTGGAGCAGGCGTGCAACGGAATCCATTTGACTTGAAAAATGGCTTCGTATTAAAAGTAGCGGTTTCGAAAACAGGAATAAAAAATAATATAAATGAAGCCGAGATATACAAAAATTTTAAATCTTCCTTAAAATCGCATCTTGCAAA
Source organism: Paenibacillus sedimenti (assembly GCF_014534655.1). Classification (GTDB taxonomy): domain Bacteria; phylum Bacillota; class Bacilli; order Paenibacillales; family NBRC-103111; genus Paenibacillus_E; species Paenibacillus_E sedimenti. The sequence goes on along the minus strand of NZ_JACVVD010000002.1, from coordinate 491,705 downwards.
AGTGATTGATCATGGTCATGGGTGATCATCATCCGTTACTGTGCGAATGACAATAAAATCATCGTCATCGATTATGGCCTTTTTCGATATGACGGATAATATAAATACCCCTAAACGACTGCTGAAGCAATCATACAGGGGCAATTATATTTTCTATTTAGGAATCCGCTTTGCGCAGGTTGTCGAGATGGGCGGCAAGCGCTTGTTCGCCTACAACGACTTCACAGCGGTGGATATTCATGCCTTGACCTGCGAATTTGGTTTCGTATTCGGTCATTACATGATCAGGGTTGAGGCCGTCTGCATGTAAGTTTAATGAAATATTGCGCATTCTTAACCCCATATCAGCAAATGAATTCAACGAGAATTCGAACAACGATTGAGAATCGGTTTTCAGATGAATCTCACCGCTGCTATTAAGAATTTGTTGATACTTCTCCACAAAACCCGGATGCGTTAATCTTCTGCGAGCATGCTTCTTTTTCGGCCATGGATCGCTGAAATTCAAGTAAATGCGCTCTAGCTCGTCTTCGGCGAAAGCTTCTTCTATTTGTTCAATATTGAAGAGCATGAGCCTCAAATTCGGAATGCTAATAACTTCATTGCTTTCCTTTTCGGTATCTTCGCTATCGATTCCATGAGCCATTTTGGCCTTTTCGCTGGCTTTGCGAATCAACTCATCGTACATATCAACGCCGATGAAATTGATATCGGGATATTTGCGGCTCATCTCGCTGATGAAGCGCCCTTTTCCCATGCCGAGTTCGGCGTGTATCGGCTTGTCATTACCAAATAATTCAGACCATTTTCCTTTGTGATCCCGGGCATTTAAGACGACAAGCTCCTTCTGACGCTCGATATCTTCCCGAATCCCTTTTCTTCCCCGTAAACGCATCTATATTTGCCTCCCTAGAGTTTTCTGTAAGAAAACTGGCATCGTAAGCTTACGCTTAGTTTTCCGTAGGAAAACTGACTTCGTAAGGATATGCTTTTCAAAGCTATCGAATACAAATCATAGACGATTCCAGGGAAAAAATCAAAAGGAAATTACACTTCCAATGTATGATATTCGATCGTTTTGGACGTGGCAGGCAGCAATTTGCGTTCTAACGATTGAAGGACTTTACGCTTTGCTTTTGCGGAGATCATGCGATCCTCGGTAAATTTCACACCGCTTCCAAGCGCCAAAGCTTCTTTCACTGTCAGTTCGATGGATATCATATCGTCTGTACGTAATGCGGTCTTCATCAATTTCACCTCTCATCTTGAATTTGATGTTAGTGTGACTCTTCCGAAATAGCTTTATGAGTGGAAGTTTAAGTAGAAACGAACAAAGCACCCTCCATATTGGAAGGCGCCCATTGTTTCCTGCTTATTTAAAATTTTCTTTTGTGCGGTTATTTCCCCGCAATCCGACCAGACCCAGCAGACCGACCAGACCCAGCCAACCCCAATCCATATCGTTGTCACCTGCTGTCGTCGCAGTGGCCCGGTAAGCATTCGTATCATAATTGCCACCATTTCTGCCTATTGTATTCATTCGATCCAGCATATTGTTGTTGTTGTTGCCAAAACCCGTAATCTGATCTCTTACGCCTGCAGCGGGCGTAGGTGTAGCACCTGTAGGAGGAGTAGCAGTAGTCCCTACCGTGGCATCATAATTGCTCCCCGTATAAGCCGAAGGTGTCGTAGCTCCCGCTCCCCAAGCTCCGGTCGTTCCCGTCGTCGTTCCTGTAGCAGCGTTCATTCCCGTGGTTCCGGTCGCCGTAGTAGCCGTTTCTGCATGTGCGCTAACCGCGCCAATGCTCAACGCTGTAGTTAAAGCAACTGCTAACGTTACAGTACGAAGCTTTTTCATTGAATGAAATCCCCTCTCACTCTTGTAGTGGTGATGCAATGTTATGATGCTCCTTAAATTCGTCTTTTATCGGGGTACTTGTTGGAAAGGCAGGGGTCGCTTTCATGAATGAATTTCGCTACAATAGTCTAGAAAGGAGCACGACCCTATATGAACACTTTGACTCAGGATTCTCCTTTGTTATGGGGAGATAAACGTTTCCATACATGGAATTATGAAATGCGCGAGATGTTCGGCGAAAAGGTATTTAAAGTTATGCTGGACGCCGGCTTTACCTGTCCGAACCGGGACGGCAAGATCGCAACGGGCGGCTGTACCTTCTGCAGCGCGCGGGGTTCCGGGGACTTTGCCGGAAGCCGCCGCGACGATCTCGTGACGCAGTTTAATAAGATCCGCGACCTGCAGCATCAGAAATGGCCTGAAGCGAAATATATCGGTTATTTTCAGGCTTACACGAATACTTACGCGCCAGTTGAAGAATTGCGAGAGTATTATGAAGTTATTTTGCAGCAGCCGGGCGTTGTCGGTTTATCCATTGCAACTAGACCGGATTGCTTGCCGGACGATGTCATTGAATATTTGGCGGAATTAAATGAGCGTACCTATCTATGGGTCGAAATGGGACTGCAAACCGTACATGAATCTACTTCAGAGCTGATTAATCGCGCTCATGATACGCAGTGCTATTTGGATGCCGTCGCCAAGCTCAGAAAACATAATATCCGTACTTGTGCGCATATTATTTACGGCTTGCCCGGAGAGTCACATGAAATGATGCTGGATACCGGTCGCGCTGTCGCCCAAATGGACGTGCAGGGCATCAAAATTCATTTGCTACATTTAATGCGCAAAACGCCTATGGTCAAGCAATATGAGGCTGGTCTCCTGCGTTTCCTGGAAAAGGATGAATACGTGAACCTCGTCGTCGATACGCTTGAGATCTTACCTCCCGAGATGATCGTACACCGGCTCACAGGCGATGCGCCTCGCGACCTGCTTATCGGACCGATGTGGAGTCTCAAAAAGTGGGAAGTATTGAACGCATTCGATGCGGAACTCAAACGTAGAAATTCATGGCAAGGCAAACATTGGAACGCATAGAAAACCAAAACGGAAAAAGTTTCGTTTCCTTTAAGTAGAACTTAAAATACGGGTTTAAAAAGTTCGCTTTCAAAACCGAGAAGGTTGGACGAATTCCGGAGAAGAAGGAACGGAGCTACAAGTTTTCCGTAAAACTACTTCGGAAGCATTCACTACGTGAGTACCGGCTTCCCGGATTCGTTCAAGATTCGATGCCGATATACTTCTTGAATTACTTCGTTTTGAGATAAACCTTTATCGAGGTAATTCGAGGATGAGCGACCGCATTTTGAGGTAGGTTTATTCGCCAATCAGACTATCGTCTGATGTGGACAAAGTGGACTTTTTAAACTACTGCTTAAAGGAGATGGACGAAAATGAACAAATGGATGCTAATCAATTTATTGGGGATAACGGTGCTTGCCGCGACGGGATGCGGCAGCGGAAGCGTAGCGCCGTCAGCTACGCCGACGGCGGTTGCGGTTGAGACGCCGTCACCTGCAGCGACGGCGGTTGTAATGGCGACGCCTACGGTAACGGCGTCGGCAGTGCCGGTGGCGACGGTAACCCCGTCGCCTCAAGCAACACCGGCAGCGGCCGCGGAGAAGCCTTCGGCGACTCCGCAGCCGAAGGCTGCCGCGACCGCTGCTGCGACAAGCGCAGCGCCGCAACAGCGGCCGACGACGGAGGCGAAGCCGTCGTCACAGGCACCGACGCCGGCGCCGGCAAGCGCGGCGCCGTCACCCACGCCTGCAGCTACGCAGCAGGCGACTGCAACCGCTACCTCTGCGAAGGCAGAGGTGCTGTACAAGGATAACTGCATGGCATGCCACGGGGCTGGCTTGCAGGGGGACTTTGGCCCGAGCCTGACGAAGGTCGGCTCGCACAAAACCAAAGATGAAATCGTCACGCAAATCATGAAAGGCAAAGGCGATATGCCGGGCTTTGGCGACTCGCTGAAACCCGCTGAGGTAGAAGCGTTAGCCGCCTGGCTTGCAGGCAAGAAATGAAATAAACATTTGGAGACTGGATTCGCATGGGATTTGTATCGGTATTGAGCTTTGCTCATCAATTAATTAGCGTGCGTACACAGCCTGGAGATACGGTTGTCGACGCGACGCTCGGCAATGGCGTCGACGCCTTGTTTCTGGCCAAGTTAGTCGGCAGCCGCGGCCATGTATATGGCTTCGACATCCAGCAGCATGCGCTGGATCAAACAGAGATGCGTCTAAGGAAGGAGCTTCCGGACGCATCTTCTTTTGTACGCATGAGCTTATGCAGCCATGAGCACATGGAAACGGTAGTGCCGGCTGAGCGGCACGGCCGGGTTGCCGCAGTCACATTCAACCTCGGCTATTTGCCCGGCGCCGATCAGCAAACGATCACCAAGCAGGAATCGACCCTTCCTGCTTTGGAAGCCGCCCTCCGCCTGCTGCGCAAGGGCGGCATCGTGACCATCGTGCTGTACAGCGGGCACGATGGCGGATCACAGGAAGCCGCCGCCGTTGAAGATTGGGCGCGCGACTTGCCGCTCGCAGCCTTCCAGGTGCTACGCTACCAGATTGCTAATGCTAGTCGGCAAGCCCCATATCTCCTAGCTGTAGAAAAAAGGTAGACCCATGATATAATGCTAGAGAGACATTCCAGAGAGAAATTGCATAACCAGTTATCTGTAGGAGAACTTAAAGAAAGTAGGGAGAGCTTTGAAATCGTACCCGCTTCAATTTCAACCTGAAATGAAAGAACGCGTTTGGGGAGGCAGAGCATTAGAGAAGTTCGGCTTCCAGCTTCCGGAAGGCGCCATCGGCGAAGGCTGGATGATCGGTGACCACCCTAACGGAACAACGAAGATCATCAATGGCGAATTAGCAGGTCTAGGCCTTGATGAAATCCGTGAAAAGTATGGCAGCGCACTGTTCGGCACTAAAGGCTTTTCCGAAAAGAACGGCCGCTTCCCGTTGCTTATCAAGCTGCTTGATTGCGAAGACGACCTCTCGGTGCAAGTGCATCCGAACGATCACTACGAGAACCTATCTCCCGGTGAGCTTGGTAAAACAGAGATGTGGTACATCCTGGATGCCAAGCCAGGCGCAAAAATCATCTACGGCATGAAGGACGGCGTGACTCGTGAAAGTTTGGCGCAAGCCATAGCTGAGAACCGCATTTTGGATTGCTTGCAAGAAGTGCCTGTTGAAGCTGGGGATTCTTTCTACATACCGGCAGGAACCGTACACGCCTTAGGTGCAGGCGTTCTTGTTGCTGAAATTCAACAAAACTCGGATACGACTTACCGTTTGTACGATTATAACCGCCCGGGACTGGACGGCAAGCCCCGCGAGCTCCATATCGAAGATTCATTGAATGTTATCGCTTATGAGGGATCCGGCTCAACACGTATGAAAACGGACATGAACGAAACAGGCAAATGGCTCACATTGGCTCAATCTCCATTCTTTACAGTGGAAAAAGGGCTTGTAGGCCCAAAATGGGAGCTGAGCACATCTCAAGAAAGTTTTGTTATCCTGGTCATCGCAGACGGAACAGGAACGCTGGAATGGGCAGATGGCAGCATCTCCACCAAACCGGGCGATTGCTTCCTGCTGCCGGCTGATCTCGGCAAGTATGCACTGGAAGGCAGCATGACCGTGATCCGCAGCTATTTGCCTTAATCCCACAATCCCGCCTTCATGCCATGCCCAGCTAATCGCGGCGTCACAAACAGTCACAGAACAACAGTCGCTATTAGTGCAGATAAAGTTCGCTAATGCTGAGAAAAAGGCGCCAATCAGGCTCCGAGCGAACATATGACTCTATATTAAGACTATTCGCTACTTATAGCACTTTTGTCTTTATACTACACTTTCACACGAACACTCTAGCTTTAGCGCCACAAAGTTCCTTACCAGCGAACACCGGGCGCTAATGGGGTTTAAGGGTGACGCAAAGCATACATAACGAAGAGCGCTAAAGTGGTTTTAGGGCGACGGCGACATATAACTGACAACGTAAAAGAGGCACTCCATGCAATCATCATTCAGATGACGGTGGAGTGCCTCTTTCTTATTTGCCCGGCCTATTCCTCTGACAAGCTGCTTTCCTTCAAAATCACATCATGCGCTCCGCCCTCTACAAGGCTGGTTGCGGAAACCAGTGTAATTCTCGCCTTGTGTTTCAGCTCATCTATGCTTAGGGAACCGCAATTGCACATTGTGGATTTTATTTTGCCGATCGTCTTATCCAGATTCTCCTGCAAACTGCCTGCGTATGGTACGTAGGAATCCACACCTTCCTCGAACAGGAGCTTACTCTTGCCTCCTGTATCGTAACGCTGCCAGTTGCGCGCCCGATTCGAACCTTCGCCCCAGTACTCTTTCACGAAGTTGTTGCCTACTTTCAGTTTCCGGGTCGGGCTTTCGTCAAAACGCGCGAAATATCTGCCTAACATCACAAAATCAGCGCCCATTGCCAATGCCAGCGTTATATGGTAGTCATGTACGATACCACCATCGGAACAGATCGGGATATAAGTTCCTGTTTCTTTGAAATATTGGTCCCTCGCTTCAACAACTTCCATAAGAGCCGATGCTTGTCCGCGGCCAATCCCTTTTTGTTCCCGCGTGATACAGATGGAGCCGCCGCCGATGCCAACTTTTACGAAGTCGGCGCCCGATTCCACCAGGTAGCGGAAGCCCTCGCGGTCGACAACGTTACCAGCGCCGATTTTCACATCGAAATTCGCTTTTACGTACTCGACCGTTTCACGCTGCCACTCGCTGTATCCATCCGAAGAATCGATGACCAGAACATCTACGCCGGCCTCAACCAATGCGGGTACGCGTTCTTTATAATCTTTGGTATTAATTCCCGCGCCGACGATATAGCTTTTATTCTCGTCCAAAAGCTCCAGCGGATTCTCTTTATGCTCATCGTAATCTTTGCGGAAAACGAGATATTCCAGACGCTGCTCGTCATCAGTAATCGGCAAGCAATTAAGCTTATGATCCCAAATTAAATTGTTCGCTTCGGATAACGTGATCCCCGATTTCCCGTAGATCAGCTTCTCAAACGGCGTCATAAATTGATGAATGGGGCGATTGAGCGGATCCCGGCTTTTCCGGTAATCCCGGCCTGTAACAATGCCTAGCAATTTACCGTTTGCTGTTCCATCCTCTGTAATCGCTACTGTGGAGTGTCCGGTCTGTTCCTTCAAATCAAGAACATCGCTTAGTGTATGTTCCGGGGTCAAATTCGAACGGCTGATGACGAACCCTGCCTTGTAGCTTTTGACCTTACGCACCATGAGCGCTTCCTCTTCAATCGATTGCGAGCCGTAAATAAAAGAAATACCCCCGCAACGTGCTAAAGCAATCGCCATCCCATGGTCGGATACAGCTTGCATCACAGCGGAGGAAAAAGGAATGTTCAAAGAAATAGGCGGTTCCTCGCCCTTGTTAAACTTTACTAGCGGTGTTTTCAAATTCACGTTCGCCGGTGTGCAATCTTTCGTCGTCAGATTGGGAATCAACAGAAACTCGCTAAAAGTCCGGGACGGTTCCAAATAATACGTGGCCACTTTAAGAATTCCTCCTAAGTCTCTCATTTTTTATCGATCTTAAGTTCGATCTGTAGGTAAATTTTTTCAATCTTATCACTGAACCTCGGGAGCGGTCAATGGATTTTTTTAGCAAGCACCAAAAAGCTGCCATCTCTGGCAGCTAGGCGTATACATGTATTAAACTACTAGTTATCTGATACACGTGTTCCATGTTCGAACATGCCATCATATACCAGGCGGCCCTCTTCATCGTAAAGCTTTCCGCGACCATGGTATTGTCCGGCTTCGAATTGGCCTTCATACAGCAGCTGGCCTTTTGCGTTGAAAAGCATGCCGAAACCGGATGGTATCGCTTGTTTCAAGTCGCCTTCATATCTCTGCCCTTTACCATTCGTTATACCGCCTTTTGATGGGATCGATTGTAAAAACAGTACATATTTCGAATCGTCCCAATCAAGTCTAAAACCTAGCATTCGCAGTGCTCCTGCCGGCAAATAAGTGGTACCGTCCACTAGAATCGGCGGAGAAGGCAGGTTAGCGACAGAAGAATTGAAAACCGCATTAGCATCATTCAAGACCAGTTCCGCTGTTTGACCATCCGTCGACCTAACCACGATCTTCTGCCGCCCCGCATCCCAAGCAATAGTCCAGCCCACTGCCTCCAACACCTCACGAAGTGGGACGTACAGCGTCTGATCTATGTGGATAAGATGCTCAAGCATCCTCTTCCGATTATCGATATATATAGCAATCGAAGAAGAATCAAGCGGGATCTTTCCGTTCAGCTTACCTTCCCCTTGACCAAAACGGCTTTCTGCCAACGGGGCGCCTGGAAGAGGGGCGCGTGCATTGACATAAAGCCACTTCCCGTCCCTGCTGCTGCCCATTAATTGACTGTCGGCATAAAGACCTTGGTGAATCGTAGTCTGCTTGAGCGTATCCGCATCGACTAGATTGATTGTATTCGTATACTGCCGGTTATCCATGTTCGAATAATCGTACTCGATATAGGCCATTTGATGCGTGCCGCTTAACCAAGCGCCCGCAGAAGAAATGACGTCCACGCCAGCGGACGGTTTATCCCCTTGATATAAGCCTGCGTTATAATAATAACGAAAAGCATTATCATCGGTTGCCAGAAATCCTGACCAACTGGTCTCATCGACAGGCGGTCTCCAGGCTTCTATCCGATTCTCTTCCCATGAGTAAGCATATCGAAGCTCCCGGTAAGGATCTTTGTCGTTCAAGACAAAATAAACGAATTCACCGTCATCCACGAATTGAACGGGCATCCGGCTGCCAAATCCTTGATCGACCGGAGGCGAGCCGTACTGTTTCTCAGCCAGCACTTTCGATGTATTTCGGTCAAGGTTATAGATCATGATGGAAATATTGTCTTCTTGATCCTCTTCACCGATAGCCATGAATATCTGTTTGCGATCTTTCGACAAGCTCGCTCCGTGAACATAGCCGTCCACATGAACTGCTTGAGCGGTATCACTATGCGGAATTTCCAAGCCAGAGGAAGGCTTTGAATAAAAGAAGCCCCGACGATCCACGACAAAATCTCCTATCCCCCGATACGTCGTTTGCAAATCAACCGGGTAACGCAACAGCTTTTTTTCTTCCGCATCCAATATTGCGTATAACTTTCCGAGCTCAGCGTCGCATTCGCAATACTCGACAGGCCTTATTCCAAGGAAGTAACGATCCTCCTTATCCAGCTTACTAAACGAATAAAGCTCATCGGCTGCTGCCAACAATTCTCTATTCTTCCCGTCTGCGGAATAACGCCAAAGCTGATAAGGACTTTGAATGATCGCGTGAAAAACCGGTTGTTGATTAAGCTCCCTGCCGCTAAGCGTCCTGGCATTATTGACATCCAGTTGGTATTCCCCGATCCGATACGGAGCTTCGTTTTTGGTAATTGCAGTCACTTCAACCGTTAGTTCCTTATCGTTAGTCCAATTGAATTGCATTGAAAGCTCTGGCGCATTCTCTTGTTGGAGTGTGCTTTGTCCTATCAAGGTTTTCGTTACGGAATCATGCTCCATTGCTTCGGGAAAAGTAATCCGGTACGTCTGCGGCGATGTCGATACGACCGTACGGATCGGCGCTTGCAAGCGCTGTTCATTTTCCAGCTGAATCAAAACGGTCGGCTTGCTTTTTTCCGGCTCTGTTTGAGCTTGGGCAGAAGTACCCGTTCCTAACGACATGCTTCCATACGCTACGGCCAGCAAACTCATCAACAATATTCTTCGGATTCCATTAACGCTTCTCATAATCCACCCCTTTTCAGATCAAATGTGCTGCATATCTTCTAATTGTTTAGACGCAGCACACTTCCAAAAAGTTACAGATTATGGATGCGAAAAAGCTTCGCCCCCTGGCATAGGGGCGAAGCTTTATAAGGTTGCCGCCATTTGGTGAAGCGGCATTGTGTAATAGCTTGCCGGCTGCTGCGCGTCCGGCGGGAAGTGGACGATAAGCAGCTGCGGGCTGCTTGCGTCGATTTCCCCGCTTTGCAGATACGTCTGCAATGCGAACGGCAATACCTCAAGCATGACATGCTTGTGGAGGTCTTTTTCACTGATCCGCAGACGTTGGAAGTCTCCGTCTGCGAGCTCCGGCTGCTCAGCAAGCAGCCGTAGGTAGGCGCTCTGCTCGGACTTGTCGAGCGTGAAGTCCCACCATATTTTGCGCGGTTTATATTTATGGCCCAGGAAATAATCCAGCTTCATGAGCCCTTCAATAACGTGCATGTTGTTCGTGCCCCTGTGCATCAGGAAGTCACGCAGCCGGGTGAACAGATCTTCGAGCTGATGCCCGATTCGCTGCCAGCCTCTTTCTTCCCAGTAGTCACCGAACTCTTGAAAGAAATCGAACGCGGATGTGAACTCATGGGCGATCAAATATTTGACCGTATGGTCCATGCGGTGCGCGTTCCAGTATTTTTCCAGCACGTCCTCTACGCGTTTGATTCGGATGATATCCGTGAACGGCAGAATGTCGTTTCCGAGAATTTCGTATGGCGCATGGTCCATGTAGACATACCCGTATTTATGCGCATCGTTTCGCATTCCGGTGCCCCGCAGCATTTTCAAAAAGCCTAACTGCAGCTCTTCCGGCCCTAATTCGAACACGTCGTTGAACGTCTTGCGGAACGAGTTGTAGTCTTCTTCCGGCAAGCCGGCGATCAAGTCGAGATGCTGGTCGATTTTGAGGCTATGTTTGACCTTCTGTACCGTGCGGGTCAGCTTGGCGAAGTTCTGTCTGCGCTGCACCAGCTCATTAGTCGTGTCGTTTGTAGACTGTACCCCGATCTCAAAACGGAACGTCCCGGGAGGCGCATTTTCAGCCAGGTAATCGAGTACTTCAGGGCGCATGATGTCCGCCGTAATCTCGAATTGAAACACAACGCCGCGATGATTTTTGATTAGAAAATCGAAAATCTCCATCGCATAATCACGCTTGATATTGAACGTCCTGTCCACGAACTTGATCAGTTTTGCGCCGGAATCAATCAAGTATAGCAAATCCGCCTTCGTCCGCTCCATGTCGAAATAACGCACGCCCACCTCAATACTGGATAAGCAGAATTGGCAGGAGAACGGACAGCCGCGGCTTGTCTCGAAATACACGACGCGATTCGCTAAGCTTGGCAAGTCCTCCGCAAAACGGTGCGGAGACGGAATATCATCGAGCTTCAGCTTCGGTCTGCCCGGCATGAGCACGACTTCCTCGCCTTTGCGATAGGCGATCCCATACACAAAATGATACTTGCGGGTTGTTGAAATCTCTGTGAGCAGCTGGTGGAAGGTCTCTTCCCCTTCCCCCATCACGATGAAATCCACCTCTGGGATTCGCTCCATCCAGTAGTCGGTGTCATAGGAAACCTCTGGACCGCCTAGCACAATGATAAGCTCGGGTCTGATTTTTTTTATCATTTTGATAATGTGAATCGTTTCTTCGATATTCCAAATGTAACAGGAAAAGCCCAGCACGTCCGGGGCCTTTTGATACAGGTCGGAGACGATATTCATCGCTGGGTCTTTGATCGTATATTCGGTAATTTCCACATCAAAATCCTTCTCGCAGAACGCTTTCAAATAGCGTAAAGCTAAGGAGGTGTGGATGAATTTGGCATTAAGGGTAGATACAACTACTTTCATTAGCGCTAACCTCGTTCTATTCTCGTTCTCATCATCCCATTCATTCTACACGGAAAAACGAGGAAATACAAAGGGAAGCCCTGCCAGAGCCGTTATAGGACCATATCATCATCCAGATGCGGAGCTTCGTACGGGAATTGTAAATAGGATGCTTCCTGAATCGCATTTTTCCAGCGTTCGGCTTGTGAGTAGAGCTGCTCCTCGACTGCCTGAATTCTCATTTGCAGGTCGCCGGGGCTATCGGCGCCTCCGCTGTGCAGAGCTTTTTGAAGCGAGGTGCGTTCTTCGAACCATTGCGTTAACTGATATAGCAGCATAAGAGGATTTCCACCTTTTTAAATAGGGCTTTTATCTGTCAGTATCCCCTTTTTGAGGCATGTGCATACGATTGGGAATCTGCAAGAAAGTTTCTTTTACATTTGGGAACGTGATATATTGGATGAAACTTTACAAATGATGAGGCGAAAAAAACGCATGAATAAAAGAAAAAACACCATAAAGCCGCAAGGAAAGGGCAAAGGGCAAATTCAGGGCAATAGCCGGAACCAGAATCGGGACAAGGTCATGAGTAATAGCCAGGGCCAGAATCAAAGCCATATCAAGGGGCAAAGTCAACTCAAACAATTCACTGTTCAGGAAGCCTCAGAGCTGCTGCCCTTTTTACTGCAAACCCTCTCCAGTCTGGGGCGGAACTCAGTCAAATCCATACTCGCACGCGGGCAGGTGTCAGTAAACGACAAACCCGTTACGGCTTATAACTATAAACTTGAGCCCGGACAAACCGTAACCGTCAGTAAAGACAAAGTCATAGAAGAGGTGCCGTTTGTTGGCGTTAAAATTCTTCATGAGGACGAGGATGTGATCGTCATTCTGAAAGACGCCGGGCTGTTGTCTGTCGCCGCCAATCCCCAAGAGAATGAACTTACGGCCTATCGCCAGGTTATGGCGCACGTTCGCAATCATGATCCGAAGAGCAGGATCTTTGTCTTGCACCGATTGGATCGGGATACGTCGGGTATCATGATGTTCGCCAAAAGCGAGAAAGTTCAGCAGCTGCTGCAAACCACCTGGCAGGAGAGCGTGAAGGAGCGTACCTACGTGGCACTTGTTGAAGGGACGGTTAAGAAACCGGAAGGCAAGATCTCTTCCTGGCTCAAAGAGAACAAGTCGCTCAAAATGTACTCCAGCCCGTACCCGAACGACGGGCAGTACGCGGAAACCCACTACAAAGTCATTCAATCCGATCGAAGCTACTCCCTTCTGGAGATCCAACTCGAAACCGGCCGTAAAAATCAAATCCGCGTCCATATGCAGGATATCGGACATCCGATTGTCGGCGATAAGAAGTACGGCTCAAAAGCAAAGCCAATTGGCCGGCTTGGACTCCACGCTCGGGTCCTGGCTTTTGTACACCCTGTAACGGGTGAAGTATTGCGGTTCGAGACGGAGATTCCGAAGATGTTTTTGAGAGTATTTCGGGATAGTACGGATGCTCGGAAATGATGTTTCAGGTTAGCGGGGCCAAGGTTCGGGCCCTGGGCACGGAAAAGAAGCCTTTCACGCTGAAAATAGCCGCTAATATCCCCTGAAACTTTGCTTTAACGCGGTTTTATCGTCTTAACTGGCCGAGATTCCGTACAACCGACACTTTAAGCCGGTTTTTCCGTGTTAAAACGCGCTGCGTTGAGATGAACCTGAAGTTGAGGCTCGCATCCCCCTTGTGTCGTCAGAGAAGCTGCAAGGTAAGCAAACAGATTGAAGAATTGAAGGAAAACCAAGCAACCATTGATGAAAAAATCGAGGTAAGACAAAAGCCACCCAGCGAAAAATGAATCGCCAGGTGGCTTTCTCTATTTAAGCAGTTCCGCATAGTCCAGTTGCGGCACCAGTCCTTCTTGCGCAGCCCGCTCGAACAGGGTCTTGACGGCGCCATAGCCGCTCTCGCCCAGGTTCGCGGTGAACTCGTTCACGTAAAGGTCGATGTGCTGCTGAGCGACCTTGGGGTCCATCTCCTGCGCGTGCTGCATCACATATTCGCGTGAAGCTTCCGGATGCGCCCAGGCATACTCGACGGAGGCTCTGGCCCAGCCTGCGATGGCCTCCAGGTTGAGGGAGCGACGAGCGATGATCGCACCGAGCGGAATCGGTGTACCTGTGTCCGATTCCCACCAGCTGCCGAGATCCGTCAGCATCGACAATCCATAAGAAGGATAGGTGAAACGAGCTTCGTGGATGACTAGGCCGGCGTCGATGAGACCGTCGCGAACGGCAGGCATGATTTCGTGGAATGGCATGACGATGATCTCACCTACGCCACCAGGAACGTTCTGTGCCGCCCACAAGCGGAACAGCAAGTACGCCGTAGAACGATCACTCGGGACGGCGACCCGGCGGCCTTTCAAGAAGGACGGGTCCGCCATACCCGACACTTCACCCTTGGTCAGCACCAGCGGACCACAGCCTCTGCCAAGCGCTCCTCCGCATGGGAGCAGCGCATAGTCCTTCAGCACCCAAGGCAGTGCGGCATAAGAGATCTTCAGCACTTCCGGACCCGTGCCTTCAGCCGCCAAACGGTTCGTTACATCGATGTCGGCGTATAAAACATCAAGCTCCGGCGCACCGGGGATCAACCCGTACGCCCAAGCATGGAATACAAAAGTATCATTCGGACAAGGCGAATAAGCGATTTTCATATTTATAGAACCTCCGCTAAGACTGAACTTGCTGCTTGTAAAGCTTTCAAAGCATCACCGATCCGCCATGCGTCCCGGTCGCGAGGACCGACCGCGTTCGAGATCGTGCGGATCTCGAGAACCGGCACACCGCGCCGCCGTGCAGCCGATGCGATGCCGAAGCCCTCCATCGCTTCGGCCGCCGCTCCCGGCACGCGCGCAGCCAGCTCCGCAGCCGTAGCCGCCGTGCCCGTCGCCATCGCGACCGTGAGCACGGGTCCCGCTTGCGCTGCCAGTCCCGCGGCTTGCAGCGCCGCCGTCACGCGGGCTGCCGTATCGGCATTGACCTCTACACGGTTCGTGCCGAACCCCAGCTCGTCCAGATTGCTGAAGCCGTCCAGCGTCTGCACACCGAGGTCAGCGGCTACGATCTCGCTGGCGACGACGATCGAGCCTACCTCAGCGCGCCCCGCGAAGCCTCCAGCGATGCCTGCGCTGACAACCAAGTCATACTCGGCTGCTGCCAAAGCGGTTGCAGCGCTAATCGCAGCCTCTACGATGCCAACGCCCGCCAATCCGACAACAAATCGACTGTCACCGCCAAGTCCGCGAAGGACAGCCTCACTCTCAGCTTCCACAGCCGTCATGATAAGTACACGCATAATGGTTAAATTCCCCTTTATGACAAACGGTTTGAATAGTAACTATTTTACATCAACAAGTGAAAGATTGACACTTTCATCTAATTTAATTATTATCTAATTAGATATTCATCTAATCAGAAGGCAGGTGCTCCCCTTGCAGTTAGATAAAATCGTCAGCTACCACAAAGCACTCGCAGACCCCACGCGAGTCAAAATGCTAATCCTGCTCGCAGATGGTGAGCTTAACGGGCAAGTTCTTGCAGAAAAGCTCGGCGTTACGCCGGCTACCATCACCCATCATGCCGCCAAGCTGCGGGAGGCCAGCTTAATCAACGAGCGTAGAGACAAGAATACGATCTACTTCTCGCTGTATGACTATTTCATCCGAAACAGCGCCCAGGCAACGCTGGATCTCATTTACAAAAACAAAGGAGGTACAGTCCCTATGATTTTGAACGATAAAGACAAGAGTCTAAAGGACTCGGTGATCAAAAACTTTTTCACAGCAGAAGGCGATTTAAAGCACATCCCTTCACAGCTCAAGAAAAAACTGATCGTGCTGAACTACCTGGTATCCAAGTTGGAGAAAGGCCGCAAGTATACGGAAAAAGAACTGAACGCGTTCATTCAGCAATACCATCCCGATTTCGCAACGATTCGCCGGGAATTTATCATGCATCAATTCATGTTTCGTGAAAACGAAATCTATGAGCTGAATCCACAGGAGATGTGGGCGAAATGGGAGACCTTATCGTAGTAAAGAATAAAACCTGCCTGCCTCATGCCGGCGTAGACAGGTTTTCTCATTATGCCTTATCCTTTTAAAAGAAACGTATTGCCGTCCTCATCCTTGAACGTAGCAAAGGTACCCCACTGCATCTTGGACAATTCCCCTTCAAACTCAACGCCATTAGCCTTCATCGTATCATACGTGCTTTGAATATCTTCGCATACGAAAACAATTGACGGCTTGAGCTCTTCATAGTTCTTCATCATGCTTTTCGGATAAATGACAAGTGCGGATTCCGCTCCCGGCGGGGCCACTTCTAACCAGAAAGCTCCCGGAGCCATCTGTGTCTCAAGAACCACAGTAAATCCGACTTTCTCTGGATACGGTGTTTAATTGCTTAGGGGACATGCCGACCAGCTCCAAACTGATACGCTCGAATGCCGCTCCAAATGCCAGAAGCATTTGATATATCGCTTCAGTTGTTCACCTGGCTGACGTTCCTCATAACGCATGAATTTATTTCCTCCAACCGCTTAGAAGTAAACCTGCATGACGCCATTATACTCTCCATTGTCACCACTTCTCCATTCGTTTCATCCAACCGTAAAATATGATATAGTTACCTGTAAGAATTACATTATAATAGGCAGGTGATTGCCTACAATGAGACCTCTCTACCATCCTGCTAGGAATGATATTGAATTATCCTCTATTTTACATGCATTAAGTGACGATATCAGGCTTAAAGCAGTTAAAATATTAGCTGAACAGGGTGAACTGTGTTGCGGCGCAATCGAATTAAACATACCTAAATCCACCCTCTCTCATCACCTTAAGGTGCTTCGCGAATCAGGGTTGATTCATACACGTATTGAAGGCACACAGCGGTTTACAACCCTGCGCAGGGAAGATCTTCAAGCCAGATTTCCAGGATTGCTGGATTCCATCTTGCCTTTAGTCAATACCTAATAACTTCCGTATACCATGTACAGCATGGCGTGCGGTTTTTTGTTTTGCAGGAAACTTCATGTTTGACACGTTTACCAATTTATTTATTCAAACAGGGCATACATCCATACTCCGACTAGATGAGTGACATATAGTGTTTTGTGAAGGGAGGGATTAACATGAGTTGTGGAACTGTTGGTGTTGGTTACACTAGCACAGCTGTAGTCCTCGTTTTATACATCCTCTTGGTTATCGTATTGAGCACTTTCGGATTCGGTTGGTAATGTAAAAAGCGGCTGGGACGATGATTTCCGTTCCGGCCGCTTGCCTCCCGGGAGATTCGGACAAGCTATGTATTAATTTTGCAATGACTTTAAGCTATAATGTTGCTTGTACGATCATTGCATGTTATTACCTATTGAGGATGGAGACGAAGCAATCGTGGCTACACCCGTTTTGACCATTGTGGTCCCTTGTTACAACGAGGAAGAAGTTTTGCCGGAAACGGTATTCCAGCTTAGCGGTGTGCTGGATGCCTTCATACAGGACAATCTCATTTCGAGCGCCAGTACGATGCTGCTGGTGGATGACGGCAGCAAAGATGCGACATGGGAGCTTATCGAGCGATTTCACGCTTCCAATTCATATGTAACCGGCCTGAAGCTCGCCAAAAATGCCGGGCACCAGAGCGCGCTGCTAGCAGGGCTGATGAGAGCCAAATCTTACTCCGACTGCGTCGTATCCATCGATGCCGATTTGCAGGATGACCTTGCAGCCATTCGCGAGTTCATCGTGAAATTTCACGAAGGCTACGACGTCGTATATGGAGTCAGACAAGATCGTACCGCGGATACGTTCTTCAAACGGGCGACGGCCCAAGGCTTTTACAAGCTGATGACTTCGATGGGGGTCAACATTCATTATAATCATGCGGATTTTCGCTTAATGAGCCGCCGCACGCTGGACGAGCTGGAGAAGTTCCAGGAGGTCAATCTCTTTCTGCGAGGCATGGTGCCTCTGCTCGGATTCCCGTCGACCAAAGTGTTTTATGACCGTAAAGAGCGTTTCGCAGGCGAATCCAAATATCCGCTCAAAAAAATGCTCGCATTCGCTTTTGACGGCATCACGTCTTTCAGTGTTACGCCGATCCGCTTCGTCACAAGCATGGGATTCGTCTTGTTTGCATTGAGCGTTGTTGCCGGGCTGTATGCGATTATCGGCAAAATCATGGGTGCCACGGTTACCGGTTGGACATCGCTCATTCTCTCCGTCTGGTTCATCGGGGGTGTTCAACTGCTCGCGTTAGGTTTAATCGGGGAATATATTGGGAAAATATATAAAGAAGTGAAGCGCCGTCCACTCTACGTGATTGAAAAAGAAGTGATTGCGGATCAACGGGAGCTTGCATCCGTCCCTTCCGCCAAACCGACATGGGTCAATTAAAAGTCTGGGCAACAGGCAGTTTTGCCCGTTTTCTCCTCGTCGGCTTGTTCAATACGTTAGTCGGACTCACAACCAGCTTCGCTTTATTTAACCTGCTGTATCTTAATTACTGGATGTCCACTTTTCTGGGTAATACCGTTGGCGCTATCGTCAGTTTCATGTTAAATCGTACATTTACGTTTCGATCTCAGGCTAGTATTCGGAGCAGCTGGTGGAAGTTCGCTCTAGTCATTCTGAGTTGTTACGGGATTTCGTATGGGGTAAGCTGGCAGTTGGCCGATATCATTTCATCTTTAATTCCATCTTTACATACCTATTGGCTGCATAATGCGGCTATTTTGGCGGGAAATGGTATTTACATGATTGGTAATTACCTGGGACATAAATATTTTACGTTTCGACGATAGGAACGCGTGGCATGGACTGGCAGCTGAAGAGGAGCTAAACATGAGTAAGCTAATCAAATGGGACACACTTGCGCTGCTTGCCGGAGCAGGAGTTTTGGGCTTTCTGCTGCTTGTGGGGCCCATCCTTGGCATGGCGGATAACGGCGATTTTTTGCGTATCATGGGCTCGGTGGGATTGAGTTATTTGGATCCGACTGAACCTTTTCAAGAAAAATACTTCGCCTTTACTCATAAGCAGTTCGCAATGAGCGCACCAGGTATTGGCGGATATATTTCCTCGGAAGTCATCGTCGTTTTCCTTGCAACTCTCTTAGGCCGGCTTTATAACTGGCAGCTGTTCGACATCCGATTCCTAGGCGCTATGTATAGCATTCTGCTGCTTGTCGCGTTTGCATGCTTGCTGCAGTTGAAAATACTTACCTCATCAAGAGCTGTCAAATACAGCTTTAGCATGATCTTTCTCGTGATCTTTTTCGATGTAGGTTATACCGCTTATTTCAACTCTTTCTTCGGAGAGCCTATGGCGTTCATTTTTTTGCTATTGACGCTGGCCGCCGCCCTTCGTTTGACCGAGATCAAACAACCGCGAACCGCATGGTTCGTCTTTTTTATGGTTAGTGCCATCTTTATGGCTGCTTCCAAGATTCAAAACGCCCCCGCAGGCATTATTCTGGCGCTGCTATCCCTGCGTTTTTTACCCTTATCGAACCGGAAATCGTGGAAACGGACGGGCGCAGCGCTGATCGCATTATTAGTGTTGGTTTCTACTGCCATCTATGTAACTGCGCCCAGAGAACTCCGAATGATTAATCAATATCAGTCCGTCTTCTATGGCATCTTGAAGAATTCACCAAGCCCTGAGAAAGATCTGCTTGCGTTGGGATTAGATCAGAAGCTCGCCATACTTGCGGGCACGAACTATTTTATGCCGGACACCCCGATCCCTCAGCAAAGCGCCGAGCTCAAGCAATCGTTCTATCCGCATATCAGTCATGGGAAAATAGCGCGCTTCTACTTGAGTCATCCGTCCAGATATTGGGATAAGCTGCAAGTTACAGCGCAGCACGCAATGACGATCCATATTGCTTATCTGGGTAACCGTGAAAAAGCCGCGGGCTTCGAGCCCGGCGCCATCTACAACTCCTTTAACTTATGGAGCGAGCTGAAAAGGAATCTGCTGCCCCATTCGATCTGGTTTTTGATTGGGTTTTGGGTTTTGTATTACACTGTTGTGCTCGCGCTGTATTCTGCCGAGCCTGCCCGGCATCGGCGTGCGTCTTATGAAGTGTTCATATCTGTGGGCGCAATAGGCGCGATCGCCTTTCTTGTTCCGCTGATCGGGGACGGCGAGGCGGACATGGAGAAGCATCTGTTTCTGTTTAATGTCTGCTTCGACTTGATGTTTACAGCATCTTTGGTATGGGCCATCCATCAGGTTGTTAAATTTGTTCGAGACAGGGCATCCTAACCACATCCCAACCATCAGAGGTGATGCCTAATGGCTCGAAGAAGAAGCAACCGAGCGATCGTTCCTGGTTCCGAACACGGCCTGGGACAGCTCAAGGCCCAAGTGATGAAAGCCCAGGGCTACAACGTCAACCCCGATCGTCCCGATCTGGTGAAGTACGAAGTAGCCCGCACTCTGGGTGTACCGCTGCAGCCCGGTTACAACGGGCAGTTGCGCGCCGAGGACGCCGGCAAGATCGGCGGTCCGATTGGCGGCGCCATGGTGCGCGAGCTCGTGCGCATGGCGCAGCAGCAGCTTGCGGAGCAGCGGCCTCCGCAGCGATAGCGATTGGACGGCGGAAGGGTGCCATATTCCGCCGCGGGTTCACATATGCTAGTAGCAAGCCCTTATAGTAAGAGTTTAAAAAGTTCGCTTTCAGAACCGAGAAGGTTGGACGAAATCCGGAGAAGGAGGAACGGAGCGAGATGTGAGTACCGGACTTCCCGGGTTTCGTTCAAGATTCAATGCCGAAATACTCCTTGAACAACATCGTTATGAATAAACCTATATCGAAGCAAGCCAAGTAGTAAGACCGCTTTAAGAGGTAGGTTTATTCGCCAATCAAACTAACGTCTGATGTGGTCAAAGTGGACGTTTTAAACATCCTCTTTAAGCGCTACTTAGCAGAAGTCAGGTGATGCCCGTTGAACCCGAAAGGCAACCGTACACCCAAGCCCGACTGGAAAGGGCTTCACGCACAAGCCGGGGATGTGCTGGGGCCTGATTTCTGGCAAGATATTGCCAGTATTATCCCGCTCACCGGTCCCCGGGTGGATATGTATGAGACCCCGCAGGAGCTCGTCATTGTGGCCGAAGTTCCCGGATTATCGTCACCGGAACAAATCCAGCTTTCTTTCAGCGAACAGTCCCTGCTTATGCGCGGGACGCTTGTTCGTCCCTATCAGGTGCTCGATCAACAAATGCTGCTCGCAGAGCGGTTTTTCGGCGCTTTTGAACGAGTGATTCGTCTGCCTGGCAGAGCTGTAACCGAGCAGATGCATGCCCGTTATCATAACGGTCTGCTAATCATTCGAATTCCGCTTGCTCCGGTAGACGGAGAGAAAGTGATCCCGATTCAATTCACGTAACGTTCAGCTTCCGCAGCTGAGCGTTATTTGTTTACAAAAAAAGAAATGAATAGCTCGTTGTCCCCATATACATAGAATGAACCGACAAAGATACGGAGGGGATTTACATGGTGCGCATCTACTTCCAATCTATTCATATCGATGACATCGCAGAGACATCCAGCGTGAATAAAGGTACAAACCTGATCATCGGGAGAAATCATACGCTAAAACGGAATCAGGGGCTTGGCGAGCTGAACGGGGAGCATAATGCAGCTACTGACGGTACCCACGTTGTCCTAGACGAAGATACCCATGATGTTGAACACCCCAAACGAAAGAGTTGAACGCTGATGGGATTATGGTTTCAAAAACATAGATCGGTTTCCCCTGCGACCCAAACGCAGCATCCTGCTCCTGAACCTAATACTACTGTTCAACAGTTGGAATTACGTTTGAAAAAGCTGGAGGAACATTTGGCCAGCCTGACGGAAAAGCGCCCGGAAATCCGGATCGATACGCTTCACATTCATCAGCCTGTGCTCGAGAATCTGACCTTCCGGTTAGATCAGCTTGATATTAAAGAGCTCAGCGGCTCTTTGAATCTGGGCAACAATTTCGGCGCCAAGCCTGATGGCAAACAAGGAGCCGTGGATGCGGCGATGAAGAAAGCAACCGAGACGCAGGGGAATAAACCTTCGGCCTCGGCTCCCGCCTCGGCTTCTGCCGCTGCCTCGGCCGCTGTTAATCCTGGAACGGGCCACCATCCGGGACGGTCTCCGTCACGAGAGACAACAGAAGCTTCTTCAAGCACTGAGCGAACTTCAACCGGCTACCGGTATACGCCCCAGCCGAGACAACCAGGAGGTGTTTGAACATGTCATCCTTTATGTCGCCAACGTTCATCATCGGTTCGATCCGAATCGGATCCGTGGAAAGCGCGTCTTGCATCAATATGGGCAATAACTGGCCGACCGACTTCGAAAGCAACCAAAAAACCGTCCAAGGCTTCGGTTCTGTCGAAGGCGACCATAATCAGCTGGTCGGCACACGCTCTATGCTCAATGATTCGGATTTCCTCGATATGCTTAATGTAAACGACAATGATACACCGGAATGGATACAGCAGATGATTGCGAATCAAGCGCAGGCTGCCGGATTCGATTCAACCGCACAAAACGTGCAGGCTGCACAAGCGGCGAAGCCCCAGGAGACCGAAGTCGCGGAAGAAGATTTTAAACACGACCGATAATGAGGTCTCCCTTCGTGTAGGGCGCATCGATGATATCGTTATCGTAGACCGTATTCATATTATGCGTTACCACATTATATTCTCCGCTAACGGAGCCCAGCCCGCTATTTTCTTTGCCGCTTGCCGACCAGTTCACCTGCATATTTGTTCCAATGAAGATACCTGACGAATTTTCTATAGAGTAGACATTTATGGAATCAAACTGTATAAGAGGAGGCTCCTTTAAAGTTAGTTCCGATAGTTCAGCCGGTGTTCTCCACATATAGCTCACCTACGCTTGGTTAGTAACAGCCGGCTTAAAGTCTTGATCATTGATAGGTGAGTCAATAAAGTCATTGTCATAGATGATATTCACCATATTTGCTGTACAGACGACTCCGATGTTTTCACCGGTGCCAACGTTTGTTTTACTGTGTGAATCCCAGCTGGATTGCGCATTCTCACCGATCCCGATGTTTGCATTCGTATTTAAACTGTTCACATTAATCATATTGAAGACTATGGAACTAGGCATGCTGCTCACTCCTGTCTAAGGGTAGGTTCCAGCCCATACCGCTGAAACCTGTATGTTAGCCTATTCGCAATAAACCGGAATGGTGCTGAATTCGAGAAATAGTGAAGCGTAATGCAAACGGAGAGAATACTTATTGTTTAATGGAGGTAAGAAGCAGGTATTTACGGAACAAACGGGGGAGCAGTGGAACGCTTCTGATGATGAAGCCCCATATCGAGCAAATCCACCCGTCGGCGTGGAGCACATAATTGTTACGGCGTATGAATTGCAGCTTGCCAATAAGCTGAGACTCCTCTATAGGCGCATCGGGGTGCAGATTCGCATCACCTTTGCAAATGTAATTGCCGACTGAATCTCTTCCCATAAACCGGTGCCCGATCAAACGGTGATCGGCGCTTGCAAACAGCACAATATCCCCTTTCTTCAACTCGGAGGGGATAATTTGTGCGAATGAACACATGCTTGCCTCCTTGATCAAAGGAAACATGCTGTCGCCCGCTGAAGCGATATCAATCGTATTGCCCGCTGCCAGCGTTTTTCTGATCAGACTATAAACGTCTATAATATTAGCATCTGAGGTAAAAGATGGCTTTCGTCTCGAATTACTCATGGTTTTCATCCCCGAACTGGCAGTTGATCTTTAGTGTTACTTTAAGATACATTTTGTATCTCGTCAAGTGAAAAAAGGGCTATTCCTAAGCGACATTCTTTGCTTTAGGAACAGCCGTTTTTCCTATCATTATTACCAGAAACCAGGACCACCGAAGCCAAAGCCGCCTCCGTAGAAGCCTCCCCCATACGGATAGCCAAAGCCTCCATAGCCATAAGGACCATATGCATAAGGTGCAGTACCGATAGCGAGCAGATCAAACAGAACCAATGGAACGATTGCTTTTGTTTGGACTTTCTTACCTTTTTGCGGAGCAACGATTAGCGTGTTGCCGCTGATACGTACCAATTTGCCGGCAACTTTAGTTCCGTCCTTTTTAACAGCGAGGATTTGTTTTCCGATCAATTTTCTAACATCTTCTTTACGAATTTTGGATACCACGAACGTCCACCTCCTCCAGCAACCAGAGATACATTGCTCTACAGTGTACGGTTGTGTTGGGGGTATCGCTTGTATAGCTGTCCAATAGCCTGCAAAAATACGCAGGTGTCTTCTTAAGCCTTACGAATTTTACCCAGCTCAGAAGTAATTGCATCGATTTCGCTGATGCTGAAATTATCTTTGCTAACGACCAAATCGTATAAGTCCTTCAAGTCCTCATAGACTTCCTCTTTGACGTTCGAGGCTTTGATCGACCCGCCGGTAGCCATGCGCAGCTTCTTTTTTATTTCTTCAAACATAAATTCCACATTTTCTTCCGACCATGTTTTCAAATCCATCGTTTTTCGTTCATCCCTTCTCTTGGTTCGAGTTCTAACCTGTCTCCATTGTAATGTAGTGAAGGGATTTTGTAAAAAAAACTCTATCGATGCCATTCAAGGCAGCCAGACCGCGTTTAGAGGTTATTCAGGTTATATTTTTCCCGTAAAAGATCTCGTCCATTTCCCATTTAAGTCTTTCCGTTATATCCATCTGTTCCTCTTTACTTAACGAGTCTTTCATGTACCCGAACAAATAATTATTCAAATCGAAATCTCTGAGTTTACATTTAGTATGAAAAATGTTTTCTTGATATACGTTGACATCAATCATGTCGTAAAGGCTTTTGACCTCATCGGGAATGTAGTTCTGAATGGAGCTAATCTCGTGGTCAATAAATAGCTTATGTCCGCTTATGTCTCTGGTGAAGCCGCGAACCCGGTAATCCATGGTCAAAATGTCGTTATCAAACGAGTGAATCAAATAATTCAGCGCTTTAAGCGGAGAAATCTCCCCGCAGGTAGACACATCTATGTCTGCTCTAAAAGTGCTGATCCCTTCATCAGGATGGTACTCGGGATAGGTATGGACCGTGATATGACTTTTGTCCAGCTGCAGGACAACGGAGTCAGGAAGCGGTCCGGGCGATTCATCGTACGATTCCGTCGGAACTTCGACGACAGGCTCTTCCGATACCAACGCGATTACACTGGCTCCTTGCGGCACAAAGTCCTGTTTAGCGATATTCAGCACATGTGCGCCTATGATGTCAGATACATTTTTTAAAATTCCGGTTAACCGTTCCGCATTGTACTGCTCATCGATATAGGCTATGTAGGCTTCCCGTTCTTCTTTGGTTTTGGTGTAACAAATATCATACATATTGAAGCTTAGGGATTTGGTAAGGTTATTAAAACCGTGCAGAGTAATCCGTTGTTCCGGTGTTAGTTTCACAGGGGTTCATCCTCCTCTTTGTTCAATTAATAATCTTTCCATTTTCTGATTGCCTGATTCTGGGGAGGTCAATTTCGCACCTAAATTCAATAAACCCGTCCTTCCCGGACGGGTTTATTGAATCTATAGTTAAAAGTAGTATTAAGGAAGCTGCTTTACCGTCAACACAAATGCTTTAGTTTCGGCATACCCGCCGCTCGTAATGACAGCCGTCATGATAACCGCGGTATCTCCGCTGGCTGCAGCCGGTCGGGTGACGACACCGCTATTAGAGATAACTGCCGTATTGCTCGAAATCCAAACGACATTGGAACCGTTTGGCCCACTCACAGGCAGACCGATATTGCTCCTTACGCTCGAAGCGGAATCGGAAGTCCCGAAAGCGATGGCCAGCGCCGCCTTATCTGCAGCAACCCGCTGTGCTTCCGTCAATTGCTGTTTTACCGTCACGGTAAAGGACTTTGCATCGGAATAGCCCCCGGCCGAGATGATTGCATTAAGAACTACCGTTATATCCCCTTGTCCGGCAGCCGGGCGATTTACAGTTTTACCGTCATTCGAAACAACGGATGGATTGCCCGAAATCCAGGTGACGGACGAACCATTGACGCCTGCAATAGGTAGTGTCAATGCTTGAGTGATACTGGATGCCGTATCCGTCCCTCCATAAACAATGGCCAACGCCGCCTTATCTGCGGCAACCCGCTGCACGCCCGTCAATTGCTGTTTTACCGTCAAAGTGAAGGTTTTAACATCCGACGAGCTGCCATTCGTTAAGATCGCCGTTAGTACTACCGATGCGTCGCCACTTCCAACGGAAGGTCGCTGCACGGTTTTACCGTCATTCGAAATGACGGATGCATTGCTGGATACCCAAGTGATCGTGGAACCGTTTGGTCCGCTTAGTGGCAATGTCAATGGCTGCGTTACGCTGCTTGCCGTATCTGTTCCTCGGAATGTGATGGTAAGCAGCGCTTTATCCGCGGCTACTTTTTGAGCATTTGTAAATAACGACTTAACTGTCAGAGAGAAAGATTTGGTATCCGAAACGCTGCCATAGGTTATGGTGGCTGTGAGAGTAATCACGACATCCCCTTGTCCTGTTGTTGGACGATTTACCGTTTTACCGTCATTCGAAATCATCGAAGCATTGCTGGACACCCAAGTGATCGTGGAACCGTTTGCTCCACTAAGCGGCAAGGATAACGGTTGTGTTACACTGCTTGCCGTATCCGTCCCGCCGAATGTAATGGCCAATGCCGCTTTATCTGCGGCCACTCGCCCAGCTTCCGAGTTCTGTTGCTTAACGGTCAGGGTAAACGTTTTGGTTTGCGAGACGTCCCCGTAACTAACTGTGGCAGTTAGCGTTACTACTGCATCTCCTTGCCCTGCGGAAGGTCGAATTACAGTTTGCCCGTCATTGGAAATAACCGAGGGGGCGCTCGATACCCAAGTGATCGTGGAACCATGAGTTCCTGCTAGCGGCAGCGCCATTGCCTGAGTGACTCGATCTATCGAATCGGTGCCGCCGAATGTAATCTCCAATTCTTTCAAGTCCGCGGTAGCCCGCTGCTCGTTCGTCCACTTTTTATCATCGTGTTTTCCTTGCTTTCGCTCCATTGCCCGACGTATAGCTTCCCGGGCCGTTTCATTCTTTTTACCACGTTCGAGTGCATTTTCTAAGCCAGTCTTTTTCTCCGCATGCTTGTTCGGGTGCTCTTCTTTAGCGAATGCTGCTCCCGTTATCATTAGGCTTAAAATCGCTGTGCAAAATAAGACCTTTGACTTCATTCGATCGCTCCTCCTTACATTCTTTCTTACCCTCATATATTTTCGTGCAATTTACATTTTTTGGGGGGTTCTAATAGAAAAAAAGCCTGCATAACAAAAAGTCCCTGTCATGCGCTGTACCAACAGCCTTTAACAGGGACTTTGTTCATGCTTTATTGTTTTATAGGATAATAGGCAGGTAGCCTTCTTTTATGTATTGAGCGAATGGAATGTGTCCACTTGTCTTTTCAGCACCTATAAGCGGAAGACCCGCTTCTTTGACTTCTTCCTCCACCTCAAAAAATCCCGAGCACGCTTGGCATCCGCCTTTGATAATACCTGATTTCATGACTTGCTTAAACAACGGGTTAAACGGATGATCCGCCTTACTGAATTCATTGGGCCATTGCGTCCCCAGACCATCAAAAAGAATGTCAACTTCGAAACCTTCCTCATGCAGTTCTTGCCCATATAATAACCCGTGTACGGCCTTGCCCACATCTTGTTGATTCGCTTGGATGATAATCAAATACTTGTTTGTTGCCATTGTAACTCCTCCTAATTTTCAAATGTATTGCTTTACTTCCGGCCCAATTGTATACCTCTCACCACCTTTCATTGGGTCTGTATCCAACTTAACTGTGTACTATTTTCCGTATAAAGAGCCTCATCGATCTCTAAGCGAACTAGCCTTTCCGCAGCCGGAAATTGGGAGATTTCTTTTTCGTCCCAAATGATCTCGGATCGCCCCGTTAGTTGTAAGGAATGTCCGAAGTCGAAATCCATAAATAAAATGCCGGTACTCGGATTGCTATAAATATTTCCCAATGTATTGAACATGGAATTTCCGAAATAATCGGGAAAAATGAGCGTTCGTTCGTTGAATACCTTCACGAATCCGGGTGACCCTCCCCGATGAGAAGCATCGAGTTTTCCCTCTGAACTCATACTCCCAATGAAGAACGTGTCCGATTGACGAATCCATTCTTGTTGTTTAGGGGGCAAATTGACAAAGTGATGTTCAAATTGCTGTTTTCTATGGAAAACACCATTGGGAAGCAGTGATCTTTTTTGGATGTACTTCGGACAGTTCCCATAGACTTGTTCGGTTTGTACCACAAGTTGTTGGTCCTCATCGAAACGTCCCGTTCCGTTCATTCTTAGTCTGATCCTCCTGCTAAAATCAATCACCAACAAGCCGATTTCTTGGTTCGAATTCAGATTGTGAATCAGCGGGTCATTCAAAACCGGGTTCGATCGAATCCTTAACGTTTCCTCATCTTCCACATGCAAAAATCCTGGTTCTCCTGTCAAAACCGAGCTCCAAACCCTTCCATTTTTATCAACAGAAGCTGTAATAATCAATGATTGGGTTTCCAGAAAAGCTATGGCACCCTTTGGAATACTTTTCTTTATGCCTCTTCCGTTTTGCTCCGCCGCTACTTCGGCTCCGGCCATCTTTTGTACAGTCAATTCCCCTGAATGGTAGACATCGGTCATATGATCGCCTCTTTTTAACCATCATAATGTTGTTATGGGTATTATAAAATAGATTTTTTAACTTGTAAAGTTTAATTTTGGGAATTAAAAAACGAGCCTTAGATTTAAATTCTAAGACTCGCCCATCGCTTCATTTTTATTCCGTTGTCGTTCCAGGTAAGCCGTAACCTTCATCCTGTTGCCGCAAGTTTTTTGACTGCACCACCGGCGCGTACTGTTTTTGCTGTTGTCATAAAAGTACAGCACACATTCCGGATTCTCGCACTTTTTAACTAAGGCAAGATCATAATTGCTAAAAAAATCACCAGCCGCCTCTGCAATTGGAATAAGAATATCAAGCGGCGTTTGAATATGAACATGTTTTTCTTTAACAAATCCGTTATCATTCTGTATAAGTTTCGTTGTCACCGTTTGTTCTTTAAGCAGATTATTTATGTTTTCGATACAGGACTCAGGCACCTTTTCTCCATTCTTGCCTTTTTCGATGATCGTCAGCAAACTGCTTCGAAGCTTAGTGACGGCTTCCAGCACTTGAGTTCCTTGATCGTTATTTCCCCATCTAAGTTCGTAAGCGATCACTTCATCCGTACGGAACAAGCCCGCTTTACATAGCCAGTCGAGTACATTCGCGAACGTTTCGAGCAAGTCGACAGTTCGACCGTCAACGGGTATTTTTGTATTTATAAAGTCTAATATAGGGTGATTGCCAATGAAATAAAAGGTGGGCGTTATTTTTTTGGGCATTTTGTTGCTTAACTCCTTTGAACCGAATATATTTGTTCATTGTAGAATAAATCGGGCAAGCTGACAACAAGTCAATGAGAGAGGGGCATCAAAATCAAAAGTCCCTGTCTTGTTGCTGAATCAGCAAACCTTAGACAAGGACTTTTTCATTGCTTTATTTTAAGTAGGCCTAGATGAGTTATGCAGATTCTATGTTGACGAGCGTTACATGCGGACGCTGCTGCTCCAGCGCATCCAGATTCAGACTTGCGCATATGAGGCGAACTTGTTCTTCCGCCAGTTTACGCGCATCCTCGTAAGTAAGTTTAAATTGAATACAATACGAAATAAGGCCGTGTAATGACATAAACAAATTCCATGGAAGCGTGAATTTCTTGCTCTCGGCTTCCGGTTGACCAGAAAGCACCTGTCTGAGGACGATAGCGAACATTTCCAGGCACTGGGCTTGCTCCGTACGTGAGTATTGCTGCAGCTCAGGCTCGTGGATCATGAACATCATTTCATAATGATTCGGATTACTCAGACCAAACCAGATGAACTCCAGCATCAGCTTCTGCAGCAGGTTTACCGTGAAACCATGCTCACGGAGCACCATTTCCCGCTGACGCTGCAGCAGCATGGAGAAATCATCCTTAATTAACGCATAAAACAATTCAGCTTTCTCGTTAAAGTGGTAATATAACGCGCCATGGCTGTACCCCATTGCTTTTGCGATGCTGCGCATCGTTAAAGCGCGATAACCAAAAGTATTGAATAATTCTCGCGCTTCCGTGAGTATTCTCTCTCTGCTAAGCTCTTGCGTGACTGCTTTCCTCGCCATTCTAATCCCTCCGCGTCCTCAGCTCTGTATGAAATTGTGTTTGGTGCCAGAACCTGCCTTTTAAGCATCCTCTTAAGGTAGGTTCTTATGGATCATATATTCGTTCTCACCTACATGAATAACACCTTGACCTTGCGTTACGTCTGTTGCCCAACTAACAAATGAATCTGCTTCTTCCGCTAACGGGTAACACGTCACGATCACCTTATCCGTGAACTGTATCTCCCCAAGCAGCATACCCTGATTTCTTAGCTCATT
Source organism: Paenibacillus sedimenti (assembly GCF_014534655.1). Classification (GTDB taxonomy): domain Bacteria; phylum Bacillota; class Bacilli; order Paenibacillales; family NBRC-103111; genus Paenibacillus_E; species Paenibacillus_E sedimenti. The sequence continues at coordinate 461,441 of NZ_JACVVD010000002.1, read as the reverse complement.
CTCCAGCTTGCCGTACCACGTATAGTCAACCTCGATCTGCACTTGCCGATGGTTGACCTTGTAGATCGGCTGCGCCGCTTCAATGCCTGCCACGGCTCCGTCCGTATATGCTCGAACGAGTCCGCCCGCGCCAAGCAGGATTCCCCCAAAGTAGCGGGTAACGACAACAGCTACATTCTTGAGCCCTTGATGCTTGATCACTTCCAGAATCGGCTTGCCCGCCGTTCCGCTCGGTTCCCCGTCATCAGATTGCTTCTGAATCTGATCCCTTTCTCCGATTACATAGGCAGAACAGTTATGGGTGGCCAGCTTGTGTTCCTTCTTGATCGCTTCAATAAATCGGATAGCTTCTTCTTCTGACTCTACCGGTTTGGCATGACCGATGAAACGCGACTTCTTGATGATGATTTCCGACGATCCGTACGATTGGATGGTTTTGAAATGTGCTAGCATAGCCGACCTTTCTTGGTAGAAGGAAACATCTGTTTCATTTCATTCTACACGCATCAGATTACTTCGACAATATAGAAAGAAAATTTACCATACAAATAATGGCAAAACAATCCTCGTAAATGATGGAAAAAAAACGACCCCTCCGCAAGGAGTGATCGTTTTCAGGTAACATTTATTGCTGCAAGCGTGCTTCCAGCTCTGCTTTTTCTTTCTCGTAACCCGGTTTGCCGAGCAGGGCGAACATATTCTTTTTGTATGCTTCAACGCCAGGTTGATCGAAAGGATTCACGCCCAGCAGGTAGCCGCTGATTCCGCATGCTTTTTCAAAGAAATAAACCATGTATCCAAACGTATAAGGCGTCAGATCCGGCAGCGTCACGATCAGATTAGGAACCCCGCCGTCCGTATGCGCAAGCATCGTGCCTTGGAATGCTTTCTTGTTCACGAAGTCCATCGTTTGACCGCTCAAGAAGTTCAGACCGTCCAAATCATCTGGATCTGTACCGATTGTGATGTGATCAGCGACTTGATCGACTTGAATGACCGTTTCAAACAGGATGCGGTTGCCGTCTTGAACGAACTGACCCATGGAGTGCAGATCCGTCGAGAAATCCACGGAAGCCGGGTAAATTCCTTTGTAATCTTTGCCCTCGCTCTCGCCGAAAAGCTGCTTCCACCATTCTGAAACGAAGTGAAGAGACGGCTCGTAGTTCACCAGAATTTCGATCGTCTTGCCTTTGCGGTACAGCGCGTTGCGAACGGCTGCATATTGATAGCTGAGGTTCTCGCTCAGGTTCGGGTTCGAGAAATCTTGGCGCGCATCAGCTGCGCCTTTCATCATGGATTCGATGTCAATGCCTGCAGTCGCGATCGGCAGTAGGCCTACAGCTGTCAATACGGAGTAGCGTCCGCCAACATCGTCCGGGATAACAAATGATTCATACCCTTCAGCATTGGCAAGCGTCTTGAGAGCGCCTCTAGCTTGATCCGTTGTTGCGTAAATACGTTTACGTGCAGCTTCCTTGCCGTATTTTTTCTCCAGAAGCTCACGGAAGATGCGGAATGCAATCGCAGGCTCTGTCGTTGTTCCGGATTTGGAAATGACATTCACGGAGAAGTCCTTGCCTTCCAGAAGCTGAAGCAGGTGTGTGACATATGTAGAGCTGATGTTATTTCCTACGAAATAAATCTCAGGCGTTTTACGTTTATCTTTTGGCAAAATGTTATAGAAAGAGTGGGACAGCATCTCAAGAGCTGCACGCGCACCAAGATAAGAACCGCCAATGCCGATAACAACCAGAACGTCGGAATCGGATTGAATTTGCTTAGCCGCAGCTTGAATTCGTGCAAACTCTTCGCGATCATAGTTCTCCGGAAGGTCAACCCAACCCAGGTAATCGGAACCTGCGCCGCTTTTGTTATGCAGCTGCTCGTGCGCCAGCTTTACTTGCCCAGACAAATAATCCACTTCATGCTGGGATAAAAAGGATAAGGCCTTGCTGTAATCAAAGTATAATTTTTTACTCACGATGATCTCCTCCAACTCTATATTTTTCCTTTTCCTAGCATACTTATTTGCCCGTCCAAATGCAAGCGAAGAAGGCATTCACAGGGCTTATTTCCCATGATAAAATATGGTAAAATTAAGCTTGAGGTGATTGTTCATGAAACGTATCGGCTTTATCGGACTTGGTACCATGGGTAAGCCTATGGCCGCCATTCTGATTCAAAAAGGATATTCCGTAACCGTATATAATCGAACAGCTGAAAAAGCGGACGAGTTGGTCCGTCTGGGCGCTGAAGCGGTCCATACGCCAGCGGATGCGGCTCGAATGTCTGATGTACTTATTACGATGATCAGTAACGACGCTGCGCTTCTGGAGACGTTCTACAGTGAGCAGGGCATTCTTAGCGGCTTGCAACCTGCGCTCACCATTATCGACTGCAGCACCGTGGCGCCGCGGACAAGCCAAAAGCTCGCGGAAGAGCTGTCGGCGCATTATGTCGATTTTCTTGATGCGCCGGTTACTGGCAGCAAGCCTGCCGCGGAAGCCGGTACGCTGACCTTCATGGTCGGGGGCAGCAAGGAAGTTTTTGACGAGCACCAGGACGTATTCCAAGCACTTGGCAGCAAGATCTTACATATGGGACCATCCGGTTCCGGTTCCTATGCCAAACTGGCCCACAACACGATGGTGGGCATTAATCTGGTCGGCTTGTCCGAAGGACTAGCCATTGCTACCAAGGCAGGTCTGGACCCTGCCCAGTTCCTCGAAGTTGTCAGCGCAGGCTCGGCAAACAGCCGACAAGCCGAGCTCAAAGGCGGCAAAATCGTCGATCGCGATTTCAGCAACCAGTTCTCCCTGAAGCTGATGCTGAAGGATCTCCTGCTCGCGCAGGAGTTGACAGGCCAGTTCCAACTGCCGACCCCGCTCCTGCATGCGGCCACGGGGTTGTTCCAAATGGGCCTCAGCAAAGGCCTTGGCGAACAAGATCTAAGCTCGGTCGTGCAGTGCTACGAGGACTGGATGGGGCAGCCGGTTGCTAGGCCGAGCAAAGCTGCCGTTGAGGCTGCTGAATCTGCCAAGCCGGCTTCGCCGCTTGCCGGCCGCGAACGCCGCCGCAATACACGCGTGAAGCTGGATATCAAGCTGATGCTGTCCATCTATCAATGGGAGCAGGAAGGGGCTTTCTCCGGGCAAAACATCGAAGGCACACTCTTTGACTTGTCCGAGAGCGGCCTGCAAATCACGTCCAACTTCCCGCTTGCTCCTGATATGTTCATCGTCATCCACTTCCCACAGGAAGCTGAGCTTCCTCCGATCACGGCTCGTGTGATTCGCGTCGAATCAGGCGGCGAGCAGTTCCGCTACGGCTGTATGCTGTCCGGCCTTCCACCGTATGTGCGCCTCAAGCTGGAGCAGTATATTGAGGCTAATATTGAGCGGGCGCTGTAGGATCCAAATTCATGATTAACAAATAGAGAGCCGTCCCGAAAATCATGAACATGATGAAGGGACGGTTCTTTTCTTGTTAGGGCAGTTTTGATTTCGCGAAGCCACGCTATCTTTTCAATTGAAAAAGTTTCATGCCGCCATCAAGGAGCTCTAAATCAAGCGTCATATCAGTACTGGAATACTGTGTCTTACTGAATACTTCCACGACCTCCGTATCGCGAGTCAAGTGAAGCGTAAACCTCACTGGACTAAATGCATTTATTCCTATATATGTGTCGTTTACGAATATCGGTGCATCCCCATCATAATAAATATGTACTCCCGCTTCTTTCGCTATTTCCCGCAATATGTTTCCTGGCAGGTTACCTGCTCCTGAATAAATCGACATACTTTCTCCGACTTTTTTCTTCCCCAAGGCCGCATACCCACTGTTATGGTAATATCCACAAATCTCTGCATCCTTGTCGATAATTTGAAAGTTCGGAGCCATCTTCCGTGAAAAACCGTAACTGATCATCTCTGCAACTATCACACTATCACCTTGAAAAACTACATCTATTAGAGACTCCTCCTGCTTGTTCCTTTGAACCTGAATTCCAGTCGTAGCAGATATCCCCTCCTCAGAAAGACCTAGCTCAGTAACAAAACCGCTGGCATAAATCCAAAGGAAAGTCTTGCCTTGCGTCTTCAATTGATGCTCGATGAATTGTCTCTTCTCCATTGGCATCAGGAACGTATTTAAAAAGATATACAACTTATACCTTTCATGATCCATATTCGGGTGATCTATGTCATTTAATGAAATCAAATCGAATGGAGCACCCATCCTGCCAAGTCCGTCACGTTGTGCAGACAGGAGATCATTATTTAACCTTGAGTCAGCCCCAACGTAATACATAGAAATCGGATCTGCGATCACGACGATTTCAGCAACCGATTTAGAACCCGAACGAGTAGACGTGTTTGCAATTTCTATCATATTATGAATTTCCCGCATCATGCCTTCGGAGTAGAACCAACCCTCAAACATATCAAACCACCAAATTCCTGTACGCTTTGTGAGCATCATAGCAAAATCTCTGCGCATGACGTTAATGGTCTGTTGTTCGTCTGAGTATTTGCTCTCAAAGCCGGGTATCGGTTTACCCTCGACATATTGTGGGGCCAAATGAGTGATGTGATCAAATTCAAGGAAATGCAGCTTGTTCCGCAGATCTAAAGAATCGACCATGGTCATCATTGCACTGGTCCCATCAACCTGTCGAAACCAGTAGGACGAAGGGGAAGCAAAAATGTCAATATCAGGCGAATCGAATAATGATTCGTATGCCAAATGCCCTTCATGCAATAAGCGGTGGTCGGTCAATTCAAGTAAATATCCGAAATAAATCCCTAGCAGCTTTTTATGCTCGATAACTTTTTGGATATGACTAGAAAAATAACTCACAGTATCGGCAATCAGTTCATGATGAAATTTCCAGTAAGCAATTGCAGTCGCATCTTTCACCGGATCGCGGAATGCACCGTCGCTTGTTCTATCTCGTTCTTCCTGATTAGGAATTCGGATGTTTGTATTCCCCATATACGTTCGAAAAGCCTCCTCTTTGAGAGGATGCGTCTCTCCATGATCCTGCGTGCTGAACCACTCTGTCGTGGTTCCGCCTTTGAGTATATAGCCGACAATTTTATTACCGTACTTACTCTCACAATACGTCATAAAGTCATGTACATATCGGGCGGTATCCTCCCGCCATTTCCGGTACCCCGCAATTTGTGAGAGATGAGTAAACGAATTGGGACATTCGGGATGATCGAGAAGCCACCAAGGTCTTGTGTCTACTTGAAACATGATGAAGAAGTAGGCTTCAGGAGCATGTTGGATAAACATCTCCAGTTGACGATCTAGTGCTGAAAAATCATACTCCCCGTATCCGTTCCATACGGAACCGAACAAGGAATAAGGAACATCCAGAGAACAATTAATGTCGCTAGTTAGAACACTCATCAGACGAACGCCAGCATTATAAAATTCCCGAATATTCCTCTCTGTCGGCCGGAAAGATCGAAAAGCGCAAGGAGAACAGATTTGGTGATCGATCTCGATCTTCATAATACCTTGGTCTCGAACAAGCTTGCATTCCAAAGTACAATTCCTCCAATCATCTTTCTTCATCAATATCCGTATTGGTTATAATCTGAAGCTCACAATTCTTTGGGACAAGTTGGCTGCTGCTGCCACCGTCAACAACTAACCGAGCTCCTGTTATCAGCCTGGATTCTTCCCCGGCAAAGAACAAAACCGCGTTGGCGACATCTTCAGATAGGAGTTCTTTACCTAATGGGATGTTCCGCCTTCTTTGCTCCACTTCGTTCTCAGTTAATCCGTCCCATCTTGTTGTTCGTACGTACCCAGGGACAACCGTATTCACACGAATCCCATATTCTGCAAGATCCAGCGCCATTGCTTTCGTAAGAGCATCCACCGCGCCCTTACTTGCCCCGTAAGCACTTCGATTTCTCAATGCATGCTTAGAAGCGTTGGATCCAATATGAACGATAGTCCCTCCTTGGCTTTGTCTCATCATTCTTGCCGCATATTGCGACACTAAGAAAAGTCCGTTTACGTTCACATCGATAACCTGTTTAAAGCGTCCATACGGCATATTCAGAAAATCATACCCTAACCCCTGGTCACATGCGTTATTTACTAAAACATGAAGGGTACCCAACTTCTGTTCCACAGCATTGAATATTCGTTTTACATCATTAGGATCGGTGATGTCCCCGGGCGCTTCCAAAATCTCTGCTTCCGGATATTTACTTTTTAGCCGACCTGTTGCAGCTTTGACATCCTCACCATGCAGGTCATTGATTACTGTCCTAGCTCCTTCCTGAATAAACCGTTCAGCAATACCATATCCGGTATGAATCGCAGCGCCTGTTATCAAAACTGATTGACCAAGAAATCTCAAAGGAAGAATCTCCTTTCGTTTGTGCATACATAGTGTTCCTTAGAAGTACGCCTTCGCCTCAGGTGGACGAATCTGTGTCAGCTGTCCATTGTAGTGCCTTAATTGAATGGGTTGATACGGGTGTTTGGCTGCCTCATCCAGATTCAGCTCGATTCCCAATCCGGCTTTGTAAGGAATAGAGATATAGCCATCTTCAAAAACCAGTTGCTCATTCGTCAAACTTTGCCGCCACGGGACATCAGTCACCATGATTTCTAGGATACTAAAATTCGGTACACAAGCAGCCAACTGCAATGTGGTCGCATTCGCTACCGGGCCGCTTGGGTTATGTGGGGCAAATGGCAAATGATAGGCCTCCGCCATCGCTGCAATTTTCTTGCATTCCATGATCCCCCCTGCATGGCTCACATCCGGTTGAATATAATCTACCGCCTTCCTCTCCAGCAATTCTTTAAAAGCATACTTCGTATATAGTCTCTCTCCTGCAGCAATCGGCACGTTCGACTTCTGTTTCACTTGGGCTAGACCATCCATATGATCAGGCGGGATCGGCTCTTCAAAGAACATCGGTTTAAAAGGCTCCAACTCCCGTGCGACTTTGATCGCTGTCGGAACGTTAAATCTTCCGTGCCCTTCTATTAAAAGATCGATCTCGTTGCCAACCGCATCCCTAACTGCCGAAATACATGCTATCGATGCATCCAGTTCTCCATTTGTGATCTCCATGTAAGCTTTTCCGAAGGGGTCCCACTTCAAAGCTTTAATTCCTCGCTGCACTGCTTCTTTGGCCTTCTGGGCGAATTGAACCGGTTGGTTCGCTCCCGCGAACCAACCGTTGGCATAGATTTTGACTTTATCCCGGCATTTACCACCTAGAAGACGGTACACCGGAACGCCTAAATCTTTTCCGTTAATGTCCCACAAGCATGTTTCCACTGCACTTACCGCCGACATCAGAACAGGTCCTCCCCGCCAATAGGCGTCCCGATACATCATCATGTAGTGCTGCTCAATATCCAGCGGATTTTTCCCGATTAAATATTCTTTTAAATGATCAATCGCGCCGACTACCGCCTGTTCTTTATATTCCAAAGTCGCTTCTCCAATTCCGGTAATCCCAGCGTCCGTGTGCACCTGAACGAATATCCAATTAGTTCGGAATCCGTAAACGACATAGGTTTGGATATCGGTTACTTTCATTGTTCACCTCATGAGATACGACTTATTGAACATTAATTCACTTTGTTTTCTTTCTTATAAATGGCCGTTGCCTGTTCAATCCACTTCTTGCCGCCTGCGTCCAGATATTTCTTTTTAAATTTCTCATACTCATCGTCCAAATTTCCTTTGGATGCTACAAGCGTGACCAGCATCTCTTTCTCGATATCATTCAGAATCTTTCCGATTTCAACTTCAACGACAGGTCTCTCGTAAATATATCCGTCATTCATCGCATTATCATTGCCTAATTTTATCGCATCCTGCGTGGGTTTATTTAACATTATCTGTTCGGCGCCGCCAATCCGGTAACTAATCGCACTATAAGCAAATCCGCCCTCATTCCGCTGCTTCGCTGCATCTTGATACGGAGGTATCCACTCGACTTTGCCATCTTTCATCGTGTAGTGTTTGCCTTCAATACCCAGATAAGTGAGCTTGTCGCCTTCCTCGCTATTTAAGAAATTGAGCAGTTTCATAGCCTCTTCAGGATGCTTGGATGCTCTGGTGATTCCAAAGAACGTTCCGGTATCTCGAATGACCCTAGCTGTCCCGCCCTTGCCTTGGGGTCCTTTAAGTACCGTGAAAGCCCACTCCGGCTTCGGATCTTTATAGCGGGATACCCAGTTATTAGATGTGCCTACCGGTGTAAAATCATAGACTCCGATTGTACCGTTCCACAATTTTTCGAATGATTTCATAGCTGGAATCGTAGGGAAATCCGGATCCAGAAGTCCTTCTTTATACAGTTTATTTAAGAATTTAACAGCGTCCAAATATCCAGGTTGCAGTGGTGTGGGCAGGAGCTCTCCGTTAACATATTGAGGTCTGCCAGGTATTCCGAATGCAACTCCATATGCTGCAAAAATGTGATTCAGCGTTATGGTCTGCTCTAATGTGGCTCCAAGTCCCAATGTATCGTTCTTCCCGTTACCGTCAGGGTCCTTTTCCACAAAAGCCTTTAAAACGTTATAGTATTCGTCCAGCGTGGTGGGTAGATTCATCGCCACTTTGCTTAACCAATCTTTGCGTAATGCCAGCACTGATGGATAGCCTAATCCCATGGGAAGCGCGTAAACCTTGCCATCGAGCGTTGCATTTTTTCCAAAATAGGCCTTCTTATTGTCCAAGATGCTCTTACCATGCTGTTGAAGCAGCTCATCCAATGGAATAATCACTTTGTTGTCAACAAGCTCTTTCAATTTGACAGAATCGAATTGAATGATGTCCGGCATGTCGCCTGAGGCGATCATTACATTCAGCTTGTTCTGAATTTCACCGCCCTCCACAGTGATAGGCTGAAAATCAATTCCCGTACGTTTGATAATCTCCGCTTTGACGGGATTATCCTCCGGAAAGTTTGTTGTGCGCTGGTGCAGCACCTTAATGGTAACGGAGGTCTTAGGCGTTTCTTTGGGAGCCTCTGAAACCGTTGCATTCGCTGGACTGCTTGGGCTGCTCGGTTTAGCCGTATTCTCCCCCGGTGTCGATGTACATGCTGTTACACTCCCAAGCAATAACACCGCAAGTAATCCCGCCGCTGTTTTTCGCCATGCACTTTGATGACCTTTCATTTTTTAGAATACCTCCCCATGATCACTTTATTTGTAGGATGGCCTGCCTTACGGTGACCGTCCTAGAAACCGGGTGGAATTATCCTTTGACCGAACCTATCATGATGCCTTTGACGTAATATTTTTGAATAAATGGATAGATGATCAGCATGGGCAATACCGAGATGACGACCGTTGCCATTTTGATCGACTCTTCCGTCACGCTGGCAATACCGGATTGAAAACTTTCAGTCCCGCCCAATTGCTGCAGGGAACTCGTGGCTAACATTCCTTTAAGGAATACCTGAAGCACCTGCTTGCTAGGCGAGTTAATATACAAGACGGCATCAAAGTAGGCATTCCAATGTCCCACTGCGTAAAACAAGGCAACTGCTGCAATGACTGGCTTGGAGATAGGAATGATAATCGAGAATAGAGTACGTAGAGGGGTAGAGCCGTCCAGATTGGCAGATTCCTCGATTTCTGGGGAAATACTTTGGAAGTAATTTTTCATGATGAAGAAATTCCATGCACTGATGGCCCCTGGGAGAATTAATGCCCATGGCGTATTGATCAGCCCGAGCGACTTTACGAGCAAATAACTCGGAATCATTCCGCCTTGAAACAGCATCGTGAAAAAGATAAACAGTGTGAGCTGCATTCTTCCAACGAATCGCTTGTTCGCCAGCGGGTAGGCCAAAGTAGCAGTGAGTACAACGTTGATGGAGGTTCCGATTATGAGGCGAAATAACGAATTTCGATAAGCTTGAAAAATACCGTCGCTTTCCAGCAGCATTTGAAATGATAAGAGGGAGAAGCCTTTAGGCCAAAGAAAAAGTCCGCCCCCAATGGATTGCTTCGGGTCGCTGAAAGCATACATCAGCACATGCCAGAAAGGGTAAAGAGTTAGCAGTGAAAAAAACAACAATAATACGTACAAGGTGCCGGTACCTAACGTTTCACTGAGTGTTCGCTTCACATCGGTATCTCCTTATTTCAGCTTTCCCTCTAAAAGAGACCGCTTTCATTATCAATTTTCTTGGCTATATAATTGGTTACTAAGACCAGAACAAAAGCAATTGCCGCTTTAAACAGGCCGGCAGCTGTGGACAAACTGAATTTGGCATCTTCAAAAGCTAATTTATAAATGTACGTATCCAGGATTTCACTAACCTCGTAAACGAGCGGATTATATAGGGCAAAAATTTGTTCAAGCCCCGCGTTTAAAATTTGCCCCATTCGGAAGATCAGCAGAATCACAATCGTAGTTCGTAAACCGGGCAGCGTGATATGCCAGATTTGTCTTAACTTTCCCGCTCCATCGACCTTGGCTGCTTCATACTGATGTGGATCGATTGTGGCTATCGTCGCCAAATACAAGACGGTGCCAAAGCCTGCCTCCTTCCAGATGTTCGATACGACCAGCAGTCCTCTGAAATATTCTTTGCTTGATAACAGGTTGGTAACGGTGCCTTCGTAACCAAATGCTCTGGCAAGCTCACCGATTACCCCCGTAGATGGCGACAAAATGGCAAACAAGATGCCGCCGATAATGATCCAGGAGACGAAATGCGGCAAATAGATCGTTGTTTGAACGAACCTTTGGTAAAGAGCATGCCGAACTTCATTTAACAGCAAAGAAAGAATAATCGGAACCGGAAAGGCAAACACCAATTGATATATACTGATAATCACCGTATTTTTCAATGCGCGGGTGAAGCCGTATGTGCTGAACAGCTTTTCAAAATTCTCGAATCCGACCCATTCACTGCCGAAGAAACCCTCGTATATCGTGTAGTGTTTAAACGCTATCAAAACGCCATACATGGGGATGTAATCGAAGATTAGAAAATACAAAATGCCAGGTACGGCCAGCAGGTACAAAAGTTTATCTTTCTTGATTACCGTCCATGTTTTGTTCATTACGGTTCACTCCTTTCGATCGCATGTGGCGTTACCATTTATTCCGTAAGCGTTCTCATTCGTAGAATCAAATCATCCTTTGCTTCCTTTACATGCTTTTCGGTGACTGTAGCAGCTAGCTGCACATCTCGCTGCTTCAAGGCTTCGATTATTTGTCTGTGATCGCTAATTATTTCTTTGACTCGTTTATTGCTGAAACCGAATTTGCTTCTTAGGCTATCGATGAGACCCCAATGCTGATCGATAATTTTAACTGCTTCGGGATTATGGGCTGTGACATTGATGATAGAATGAAATTTTTCATTTAAATGAAGCGCTTCTGACATTTTGTCGCTTTCCACGGCAATTTCATAGTCGTTCTGTATTTGTTCTAGCACGCAAATTTGAGACTCAGTCATGTATTCAATGCTTCTTCTTACGAGCATAGTTTCAATAGCCATCCGCACGTCATACATGTTTGAAATGAAATGTTCGTCTAACTTGCGTACACTAGCCCCTTTTTGCGGTAGCAAACTCACAAGCCCTTCACCCTGAAGCTGTTGTAACGCTTCACGAATAGGCATCTGACTCACTCCGTATCGTTGAACCAGTTCGGCAACTACAAGGCGTACACCAGGTGCAAATACGCCAGTCAGGATATCTTCTCGAATTCGGTCACGTACCCTGGCGTATGTCGTATCGTTCATACCGGTAAAATGCATAGCTTTAACCCTCCCTTGATAATATATATTTGATCAAATATATATTATGCCGTTGAATCAATTTTGATATTGTATCAAATATTCATAAATAAAAAGAGCCTCTCGATTCCGAAAGAATCAAGAGGCTTTTTTACACCTAACCAAAAGTATTTATGGAATTCTCAAACACCGAGTTTTATTTCTATTCTCTTCCCCGCGCTTAAGCACGTATGAAGGATGTGATGTGCGATCACCAGCTTAAAGTAACGTAAACCAAATTTTGGAAAATCAAAGAACCTCCCTAGTCTCATTCGTGGCATTTATCCACTAGAGACCAGGGAGGTCAAAATGATTTGAACCTGTTACTCGCTGATATAAGAGCAGATGTAGTCGCTCACTGTTTTTACGTCTAGCTTGAATTTCGTGTTCGCCGGAACGGTAAATTCACCTTGTTCGTTGATAGAAATCCACTCACTGCTGCCTGGCAGTAATACGTTCAGCTCCCCAGACTGAATTTCCATAATTTCTTTCACGTCTGTTCCGAACTCATACTCACCGGGCATTAGAATGCCAAGTGTTTTTTTTGTACCATCTGCGAATTGCACTGTGCGGCTCGTTACTTTACCGTCGAAGTATACGTTGGCTTTCGTCAACACCGTTACATTTTCAAAGCTGGACATCGTTCGTATTTCCCCCTCATAATGACTTGCTCATGAAATACGCGGCGTGAAGTCAATAACGACGTTTCCCACACCGCGTACGCATTTTTTTAAGATAACAGAGCTTTCACTCTTGCAACAACATTCTCAGGCGAGAATCCATACTCTTTCAGCACGAGATCGCCAGGCGCGGATGCTCCGAATGTGGAAATACCAAGAACAGAACCTTGGTCGCCAACATAGCGTTCCCAACCAAGCGGGTAAGCCATCTCGACAGCAAGACGCTTTTTCACTTCCGGCAGGATGACGGAATCTTTGTAAGCTTGCGGCTGCTTCTCGAACAGCTCTAAGCTCGGCATGCTGATAACGCGTACGTTAATGCCTTCTGCTTGCAACAATTTTTGCGCCGCGACAGCGAGCTGCACTTCGGATCCCGTTGCAAGGATTTGCGCATCCGGCTTGCCGCTCACTGCATCGGATACCACGTAAGCACCTTTGCTAAGATTAGTTTTCGCGCCTTCTACCGTACCTTCGAGGATCGGGAGGTTCTGACGGGTGAGCACCAGCGCTACAGGACCCTCGTTTTGAGTCAGGGCATAGCGCCATGCTTCAGAAGTTTCGTTCGCATCAGCCGGACGCAGAACAGTGATTCCCGGGATGACACGCAATGCAGGCAGCTGCTCAATCGGCTCGTGTGTTGGGCCGTCTTCGCCGACAGCGATACTGTCATGCGTCAGCACGTATACAACCGGTAGCTTCATTAAGGCAGCCAAACGGATGGAAGCACGCAGGTAATCAGAGAATACGAAGAAAGTTGCTCCGTATACTTTGATACCGCCATGCAGAGCCATACCGTTCATCGCCGTACCCATACCGAACTCGCGCACACCGAACCACAAGTTGCGACCCGCATAATTGCTGGCGCTGTAGTTGGATTCGCCTTTAATCATCGTATTGTTCGAGCTTGCCAGGTCAGCGGATCCGCCGATCAACTGCGGCAGCTTGCAAGCGATGGCATTGATGGCATTACCGGAAGCCGCACGAGTCGCAAGAGGCTTGTCCGCTGTGGTGTACTTAGGCAGCTCCGAATCCCAGCCGGCAGGCAGCTCATTACTCACCGCCATGCTGAATTGTTTGCCAAGCTCCGGATAAGCTTTGATATAGTCAGCCATCAGATTGCTCCAAGCTTGCTCCGCCTCAGCACCCGCAACTTTGATTTCGTTATAGTGCGCTCTTACTTCGTCCGGCACGAGGAAGTCAGGCTCCTCCGGCCAGCCGTAAGCTTGCTTTGTCAGCTTCACTTCCTCGCCGCCAAGCGGGGATCCGTGAGGGCCAACGTGTCCGCCTTTGCCGCCTTTGTTCGGGCTGCCGAAACCGATTGTCGTTTTTACTTCGATCAATGTCGGGCGCGTTGTATCAGCTTTCGCTTCAGCAATCGCTTTGGAAATAGCAGCCAAATCATTCTGCTCTTCTACACGCAGTACTTGCCAGCCGTAAGCTTCGAAACGTTTCTGCACATTCTCGGAGAACGCCATATTCAGCTCGCCGTCCAGCGAGATATCGTTTGAATCATAAAGCATGATCAGTTTGCCAAGCTTCAAGTGACCTGCCAGGGAAACCGCCTCGGAAGAAACGCCTTCCATCATATCGCCATCGCCGCAAATCGCAAACGTGTAATGATCAATAACAGGGAAGTTCTCTTTGTTATAAGTCTCTCTGAGGTGCGCCTCAGCCATAGCCATACCAACAGCCATACCCACACCTTGTCCAAGTGGACCTGTTGTTGCGTCAACGCCTGGTGTGTGACCGTATTCCGGATGACCCGGCGTTTTGCTGCCCCATTGGCGGAAGTTTTTGATTTCTTCCATCGGCAGGTCATAACCGCACAGATGAAGCAAGCTGTATAGCAGCATGGAACCATGGCCGGCGGAAAGAACGAAACGGTCGCGGTTGATCCATTGCGGATTCGCAGGATTGTGCTTCATATGCTGCTTCCATAGCACATAAGCCATTGGCGCCGCACCCATGACCATACCGGGATGGCCTGATTTTGCTTTCTCTACGGCATCGATACCTAATGTGCGGATCGTGTCGACCGCGAGCTGTTCGATTGTTTTGCTTGTTGCTGTCATTGTACATACCCTCCTATATTTCTATGTATTCGGCAGTTGCCTATTTGTACATATAAGTTACTTTTCTAACTTGCATTATTGTACCATTTGCTTTGAGGGTTTGCCACATTAAACCGCTAAATTCATCTTCTATGAAGCTGATTGAAACTATCGTTCGTGTAAAAGTTATATTTCCTTCTGAAATTCCCGAAACATTTTGTATCATCCCACGTCTAATTTCATAGATATGCTAATGAAACCAGCTTTTCAAGGAGGTGCCTACCGTGTCAACCGCTTGGACGGAACGTGAAGTCATTCACTTATTAAACCGGACAGCTTTTAGCGTAAATCGTGAAATTATCGACGTTTGTTTATCATATGGCATGGAAGAAACAGTCAATCAGCTTATTGCCGGAAGACCTCTTCTTCCCGCAAAATCCGCGCCTCTCGTCCCGATTGAGCAGTTAAAAATGGGCTCAGGAACTCTGAAACCGGGACTTCTGGACGACCAGAGTCTTTACTGGCTGTATCGAATGATGAATTCGAGCGCTCCGCTGATTGAGAAGATGGCCTTATTTTGGCACGGACACTTTGCTACATCTTTCTACAAAATACAGAATGTATCGCTCATGCTCAAGCAAATCGATATGTTTCGCAATCATGCTCTCGGTTCCTTTCGCGATCTCCTCCTTTCCGTAAGCAAAGATCCTGCTATGATGCTCTGGCTCGACGCGGGCTATAACAAAAAAGGAAACCCTAATGAAAACTATTCTCGCGAACTTATGGAATTATTCACACTGGGGATCGGCAATTATTCAGAGCAGGATGTTCGTGAGGCTGCGAGGGCTTTTACCGGTTGGAGCTACAATACGGAAACCTATAAGGTTGTTTTCAACGACAAACAATTTGATAGCGGAACGAAAACCTTTCTTGGAGAAACAGGGAACTTTGGGATGGTCGAGATCATCGATATCCTGATCAAACAAAAAGCTTTATACACCTTTCTTGCACGCAAACTGCTGCAAGCTTTTGCCGTCGAGAAGCCTTCAGAAACCTGGATATCGCAATTTGCATCTCAGCTAAGCCAAGCCAAAACCATCGGTGAAGCGATGAAAATGCTTTTGATGTCCGATGAGTTCTATCAAGAATCCACGGTTATGTCTCTCGTTAAATCCCCCCCCGAGTTTATGACCTCCATTATCAAAACGCTTTCCCTACCATTGGATATTCATTTTATATATGCCATTAAGGAAATGGGGCAAGAATTATACGCTCCTCCCAATGTAGCAGGATGGCCTGGACATGCTTCGTGGTTGACTACGAACTATTATTTAGCGCGCTTCCAGTTTGCTGAATACGCATCCTCACGAGTCACCAAGTGGTTTGCCCCTTGGGACAAACCGATTGGGGCTGAGGCTATAATTAAAGAATGGTGCCGACTTCTGGGGATTGGCAAATTGAGCGAAGCTTCATTGAATGGACTTCTTACATATGCCGCCACCGCCCCTGATCCTACAAATTTGAAAGTAGATGCCAAACGCAAATTGCTACAACTGCTGCTCATGTGCCCTGAAGCCCAGCTTAAATAAGAGAGGAGGTCCGCTTATGAAACTAACGAGAAGACAATTTTTAAAAAAAGGCACAGGGCTTTTGGCAACCCTGAGTTTTGGCGGTGCTGTTTTCGGAACGGATGCCGATTCGCTCTTGTTTGCGGAGTCAGCCGTCAGCAAGCCGGCAGTCAAAGACCCGATACTGGTCGTTGTTCAGCTTTCCGGAGGAAACGACGGCTTGAATACATTGATTCCATATGGAGCAGGCGAGTATTACGATGCTCGTCCTACCTTAGGCTACAAGCAAAGCCAGGTGCTCGCCATCGACAATCAGCTCGGATTTCATCCCAAGCTGAAAGAAATGCACCGTTTGTATAAAGAAGGAAAAATGGCTATTATCCAAGGCGTAGGCTACCCGAATCCGAATCGTTCGCATTTTCGTTCTATGGATATTTGGCAAACTGCCGAACCTGAAAAACAATATATTAGCGGATGGTTAGGCCGTTACGTAGATCTGTCGAAATTATCCACCCCGCTTCCGGCCATACAAATTGGAGATAAGGCGAACAAAGCTTTGTATACACAACGCTACGATGTTCCGGTCATTCAATCGTTAGGGCAATTCCGAGTGTTCAATCCCAAGCAAGCCTCCGATGATAACGGCAAGCTAACACAAATATTGAAGGACATATACAATGCACCGGTGAAGCCGGAATTTCTCCGCGTCGCAGCCCAAAGAGGCAAAAGCGCCTTTATTTACGCCGAGGCTATCGAGTCCATGGCCAGTAAATATCAGCCGCAAGTCACGTACCCTGACTCTAAATTCGCCAGCCGTATGCAGCTGATCGCCAAACTGATCTCCGGCAAATCCGGTACACGCGTTTACTATGCCGAGCTTGGCGGGTTCGACGATCACGCGAACGAATGGCAGCAGCATAATAGGACGCTTAGCGATCTTGACGGCTCTTTGAGCGCTTTCTACAAAGATTTGCAGGCTCAACAGATGAATAACAATGTCGTCGTCATGGTTTTCTCAGAGTTCGGCCGTCGTTTAAGGGAAAATAGCAGCGGAGGTACGGATCACGGAACGGCAGCACCCGTTTTCGTCCTTGGCGGCAACGTCAAAGGCGGCTTGTACGGCGCATATCCGAGTTTAAGCAAGCTGGATAACGGCGATTTGAAGTATTCCGTAGATTTCCGCTCTATCTACTATACGCTAATAGATTCATGGCTTAAGGGGGATGCGCAGGGGACTCTTTTCAAATCTTACGAAAAAATCCCTTTCATTTAACCCTGCCTGCAGCCATATAAACAGCAAAAAAGGCTGAGCCCGGATCATATATCCGGGTTCAGCCTCTTTTTTCACTCCTATGAGAAAACGACAGTTTTGTTATTATGAACAATAATGCGGTCTTCTACGTGCCATGCAACTGCTTTGGCCAACACGCTGCGTTCAATTTGCCGTCCGATTCGTTTCAAATCTTCCACGTTATCCCTGTGGCTTACGCGCTGTACGTCCTGTTCGATTATCGGTCCGCCATCGAGCTCTTCAGTGACATAGTGCGCAGTGGCTCCGATGATTTTAACGCCGCGGTTATGCGCTCTATCGTACGGTTTTCCTCCGATAAACGCCGGAAGGAACGAATGGTGGATGTTAATGATTCTGTCTGCATAATGCTGAATGAAAGACGGCGATATGATCTGCATGTACCTGGCCAGGATGATAACATCCACATTGTCTCCAAGTATGGACAACTGCTTCTCTTCAGCTTCCTGTTTGGTATCAGCGGTAACCGGGACATGATAAAACGGAATTCCGAACGAATCCACAAGTGGTTGCGTGTCCGGATGGTTACTAATGACCGACGCGATCTCAACATCCAAGTCTCCGGAGCGCCAATGCCATAACAGTTCCAAGAGGCAATGGTCCTCTTTTGAGACAAATATGGAGATACGTTTCTTTCTGCTGGTTAAATTCAGTTTCCAATCCATTTGGAACTTATTCGCTACGTGTGTAAAATCACGCTGAAAACGTTCAATATTTTCCTCGATATCCGGCAGATCGAACTCGATGCGGATGAAGAACAATCCGCCTTCAGGATCCATCGTATATTGATCGGATTGTACAATGTTCGCACCATGTTCAAATAAAAATTGTGATACTGCAGCCACGATGCCTGGTTGATCCGGGCAAGAAATAAGCATTCTGGCGCGATTACTTGTTGTTCGTTCTACTTTTTCCACTTCTATAATCCCCCGTTATCTATCCGAACTTGTTACTTCTTCAAGGCGTTTTTACCGGCCAGCCAAACAGTCAGCCTTTGATTGATTTGTTCCTCGCTAAGATCTGGGAATAACCGCTCTTCGTGAAGCAAATCATATAATCGTTCCATCGGCTCTCTGCCGTCCGTTTTCTTGGCTTTGGCGTCCGTTTTCAGCAGATCCCATGTATTTAAAATAAAGTCGCGGTGATGAATGTCTTTCTTTGTGAGCAAATGATCGATGCGCTCAACATGATCAAGAAAATCATCGCCGAAACGCCCGTTCAAATTACGGGAGAGCAGTGCAATCTCCGCTTCGTACATCGGACGCTGCGTTTTATCTTCCTTGCCAATCCAAGGCGTCTCCAGGATCATCGGCAAATGTTTAAGCTTGTCGTGATGAACGACATTGTTCATGGCTTCATAACCGATCCAACCGGAACCTACAGGGGCATGGCGGTCCTTAGAGGCTCCCCGCGGATTTTTACTGTCGTTCAGGTGGATAACCGCAATGCGATCTAAACCTACTACGCGATCAAAATGATCCAAAACACCGTCGAGATCATTAATGATGTCGTAACCGGCATCGTGTACGTGGCAAGTATCCAGACATACGGTCAATCTGCCGTTATCTTCTACTTTCTCGATAATAGCGGCAATCTCCTCGAAGCTTCTGCCCACTTCCGAGCCTTTGCCTGCCATGGTCTCCAGTGCAATGTTCACTTTCGTATCTTTCGTCCCTGCTAGAACTTCATTGAGCCCTTCCGCAATGCGGTTCACCCCGTATTCAGCATCCTTGTCCGTGTATGCGCCAGGGTGAAGAACGATATTGCGCACTCCAAGATAATCGGTACGGCGGATTTCTTCTTGAAGGAAATTCACAGCAAGCTCAAAAGTATCCTCTTTGTAAGATCCCAGATTAATGATATAAGGAGCATGTACGATTATCTCGTCAATTCCATGCTTGTCCATCAATGTCTTGCCCTCTTCGATGTATTGGGACTCAATCGGCTTGCGCCGGGTATTTTGCGGTGCGCCCGTGTAAATCATAAATGTGGAAGAACCGTAGGAAACGGCTTCCTCGGCTGCATTCAACAGCCCTTTATCCGAGAACGAAACGTGCGATCCAATTTTCGGCATGTTTCTAGCTCCTTTACATTTGATCAGTTCTTTGTCTATTTTACTAAGAAAGTCGCAAGAAATCTAGAAATGAGATATAATTTAATTTGGTAATGATCGTTATAGAGGTGAAATTAACAATGAGCAATTCCGCTTTCATGTGGTTTATCATTTTTTGGGTGTTCGTCCTGCTGTTTTTCATGTCGGTAGGCGGTTATTTTATGTTCCGCAAATTTCTCAAGGTGCTGCCAAAAGAAGACGGTAAGTCAAAGCTTGACTGGCAGAACCACTATGTCGAGTCTTCTCGTCACTTATGGACCGATGATTCGAAAGCATTTCTCGATCAGCTTGTTTCCCCTGTGCCAGCAGCATTTCGTGATATCGCCAAGCATTCCATCGCCGCTAAGATCGGTGAAGTTGCATTGGAGGAGTCGGCTACCGAAGTGACACGGGAACACTGCATCAAAGGTTACATTCTGGCAACACCTCGTAGGGATTACAGGAGCTTGACCAATTTCCTGGATAAGCATCAGATCGATTACAGCGCATACAAGCATCTATTAAATTGATGAAATGACAGCTGTTCCAGACGAGTCCAATGGACTATATGGAGCGGCTTTTTTTGTATCATAACCGTCTATATAGGTCCGACAATTCATTCCATTATCTAGCAAAATCTGTTAAGCTAAAATAGAGGATTTCATAGGTGATATTGTTGGATTTCCGATATTTCCCTCAAATTTTGCAATAATATGAAGGAGGCCATGCACTTATATTGGTTCTAACAAGTACTCGCTTAAAGGAGAATGATTGTGAAACGAATTGTTAGTCAGTTATTATGTCTAGGGCTTTTGTGGTGCCTGTGTCCTCATGCGTCGATCGCAGCGATACCGGCGACAGTGGAAGAAATAAAATCGATGTATAATGTGATGGATGCCAAGTACGGAGCAATCGGCAACGGCATTGCAGATGACAGCCTAGCCATTCAGAAGGCGCTCGATCAAGCCAAAAATGCCGGCGGCGGAACGGTCTTCTTTCCAAAAGGAACTTATAAAACGACAAGAAACCTGTATATCTACAATAATACGAACCTTGTCGGATATTCAGCCAAAATATCGAAGACAGACGGCGGACTCGGCTATACCGTACTAATGATCATGGCAAGACAAAACAATATTACAATAGAAGGCCTTTGGCTGGAAAATTTAAGCATGTCGGACAGCATGATGATCGATATCGCTAACGGATCATCAAACATCGAAATCCGCAGCAATACATTCACCGGTTCCAGAGCGCAGGCGGTCAATATCAATGCCGCTGATATTAGTCAGGTGATCGTAGCCAACAATGAATTTAAAGAGGTCGGATATGGGGTTTTGACTAACCGCAATGCCAATAATTTAAAGGATTTGCGGATTGTCGAGAACAATTTCGCGGGTATTTACGCTGATGCGATCGAAATCAACCATCCCGGCGGACCTGAAACGGTGAAGGCCAGCAACATCGTGATCGCGAACAACCACATTTCGGTGCCTCCCGAGTACGGAAGCGGCTTGTCGAGCGGTTTTGGAATCGGTATTGCAGGCGCCACGGATGTAACAATAATCGGCAATACCATTGAAAACGTACGCTATGAGGGGATTCACATTGAAGATAATGCCAAAAACATATCGATCGTCGGCAACGTTATCAACGGTGTGAAGAGCAACCCCGATAACGGACTTAATTCAGGTATTTTTGTACTTGATGGTGATTACATAACAATTTCCGGAAACTCTATATATAACGCCACGGATTACGGTATTCATTTGGAAATCGACCCTAACAATTCAGCGAGCAATACAGTGATTACCGGCAATACGGTTAGCAATAACACTGGTGGAGGCATGAAAATTGTTGCTCAAGGGACAGCGAATCTGGTCGTATCGGAGAATATCGTAACAAATAATACAGGGCATGGAATTCTCGTCGGGGGCAAACAGGACAACCTGCGTTTGACGAGTAATACGACGAGGAACAACGGCGGATTCGGACTTTATATGTATTCGTCGGGAAACAGCTGGATGATCTCCGGCAATTCGTTCCAGGGTAATAAAACCGGAGATATCGGTTACGGCAGCTCCTTCACAGTACCGGTCAACATTAGAGATAGTGGGACTAGTATGCAGGCCAAAATCAGTTCAGGTTATACACCATTATTGAATACATTCTCATTAGGTTCTTCCGCAGATGGGATCTTGTCAGTTGTTACGAAGCATAATATGGTGCATACAAGTCAGATGTACAAGATCATTTGGAATGGATCTGTCTTAACCTCTTCAAAGCTTGGCGGTGAGCAATACGGTAACATAGAGATATTATCCCCGCGTATGAACGGAAAACATCTTCAGGTTCAAAGTAAACTGAATGCGCCTGACGGCGCTTTGATCCATTTTGACGTTCAATTTGACGGCATGATCCTGTTTAAATAATCAAACTCAGAGCTGTTCCAAATGTACATGTTTGGAAGCAAGCTCTCCCCAGAAATGATAGCGCTTCCATTTCTGGGGATTATTTAAGTTGATCTTACGCCAAAAGCGGCAGATCAACCCTATAATTCATATAGCCGGTCGGTGAGTCCATCAGAATATTTTCTTTCTGACAATCCTTATGAGCGCATGACTTACAGTGAGCCAGCGGAATTTTTACTTTATAATAACCTGTTTTAAATACGCATTCGGCGTGGAATTTACTTACAATTGAATTACACCCCACACAATATACTGTTTCAAAAGCATCCACATCTATTCCCCCTTGTTTTCGTTGCGTAATGTCGCACATTGTTACATAATGTATACATTAAACATTATATGTTACAATATGTAACAAATCAAGGGGTTATTCCTTATTTGCTCGAATTCTTCTACGAATTGCTACAATAGCAGCTGCTAATGACGCGCCAATTACCACACCCACACCATCTATTATAATATCTCCCATTTTTGGAGTTCTGCTAAACACGAAGCGCTGGTGATATTCATCCGCCGCGGCAAAAATCAGGCATAGGCTCATAGTAATCATAAACACTAAGAACGGGCGTTTTTTCAAAAGTAAATTGAGAAGCAAGTAAACCAAGAGCCCAAAAAAGGCGTATTCTACGACATGCGCCAGCTTTCTGATTACAAACTCAACAAGTTCCGATACCCCGTTTTGCCTTACATTGATCATCGTGCCCTCGTATGTAAATTTAACATCCTTAAAATAATGAGTCCACTCTTTAGGTATTCGGCTTTTTAGCCATGGCCTTAAGTTTTGTTGATCATAGGACTGAGACGAGAATACATAAATCGTCCCCATCCATGTCATAATGAGCGCTGCGATCAAGTATATTTTCCCTTTGGACTTCCTAGTATTTGCTCTCATGCGATCTACCTACTTTATTATAGTCTTTTTTGTAAACTCATCCTTCATGATTTCAAACCACATCTTATAACCGGCCTCGGTCGGATGTACGCCATCCTTGTTCAGCACCACTTTCAAGTCGGCATTGTGAGCTTTAAATCCTTCATAAATGTCGATAAACAGCCAACCCTTTTCGGTTACAAACTCACGCGTCTTCTTCACGTAATCCTCAAAATCGAGCCCTTGCGAATTGGGACCTACATCTACTCTTGGATTTGGCGTCATGACAATGATGATGACATCGGGCAATTCCTTACGGAAAGTTTCGACAATAGTCGATATATTGCCAAGTGTCTTTTCGATCGGCAGCGCTTGTCCGAAGTCGTTAATCAGACACGTCTCGAAGATTACGACATCCGGTTTTTGAGTGATGACCGCCCCTACTTTGTTCTTAACTTGCTCCGTACTGTAGCCGCTGTACCCATTGTTGGTCAGCGTAATTTTCATTCTGCCGTCCAATTTCGTCAAGTCATCCCGCAGCATCGAGCTCCAGCTTTTGTCGACATGGCTAACTCCTGCGCCGGCCGTAACGCTACTCCCGATCGTTGAAATCTTAACGCTGCCCTTGAATACATGAATATCACGAATGATATCGACAATGGACAATGCCGGCCCACTCACCGCTTCTTTCGGCTGATTGGACTGATAATACCAATTGCCCCCCAAAAATATAGACGCGGCCACAATAAACAATAGTCCTGCTGCTTTCAGTTTGATCACAAACTCCTCCTTGCTCATACATCCACCCTATCCACCATCTATGCCCGTCCGTATCGCCGCAAACGAAAACAAGATCTGCAGACGAGTACAACAACTCATCTACAGATCCTTTTATGCAGCTACCTGACGGCAAGAAGGGCGATTTCTTCCCACTCGGCGTAAAGCCGGATATTGTCTTCTTCGATCAGCTCAGTCCCGGTTTGAACCTCGATGAACTCCAGATCTGTTACCGCCCGGATCGCATGACGTGCTCTAATCGGAATCTGGATCACATCGCCGGCCTTGACTTCAATGAGTTTATCATTGAGCATAAGCTCGCCCTCTCCGGCGATGATCGTCCAGGCTTCGCTGCGTTTGTGGTGAAGCTGGTAGCTTGAGTTTTTACCTGCGTTTATGAATATTTTCTTCGTCAGCACCTGACTGCCGTCTTTCAAAGTTCCGTAGTCTAGTACCCGGTACCAACCCCATCTTCGCTCCTCGTACATCGGACGCTGATCGGAATTTTTCATGATGTCTTTAATTCTTGGACTCGATGATTTCTCGGCAACGAGAATTCCGTCCGCACTGGTCGCTACAACAATGTTCGATAATCCGATTACGGTTACCGGAATTTCCAGCTCATTAAGCACATGCGTATTATGGGAATCGTCGCTAATGATGCCTTTGCCCATCAAATTGTAGCTCACTTCTTCAGTCAGGGTGTTCCAAGTACCCAAATCCTTCCAGTATCCATCGTAAGGAAGTACGAAAATGCGCTCTGCTTTCTCTACAACTTCGTAGTCGAAGCTGATTTTAGCAAGCTTGTGATACTGCTTCGCCAATTCGTCATAATGAATCGGCAATCCCTTCTCGATAAGAAGATTCATTACATAATCCAGCTTAAAAGCAAAAACCCCGCAATTCCATAGCGCACCTTGCTCAATGAGCAGTTTCGCTTGGTCTTCGCGAGGTTTCTCTCTGAAATTGCTTACTCGTTGATACTCCACATTGGCCGCTTCACCAATCGGTTCTGCCGGAACAATGTATCCGTACTTCTCAGATGGGTAAGTTGGTTTCACACCAATCAGTGCGATATCGGCCGATGAGTCATGTACAGCTTGCTCTAAATCTTTCAATCGAACGAAGAAGTCATCTTCAACGTAAGGATCTACTGGGAGTACCGTAACTACTTCACCCAGACTCACACCAACGATTGAGTAGAGATAGGTTGCCGCAAGAGCAATCGCCGGAAATGTGTCTCTGCGTTCCGGTTCGATAATAATCGGCGCATCCGCTCCTAATTGACTATAAATCATATCCAGCTGTCCCTTGCCTGTAGCCACGTACGCAGATCCGGACAAACCGATTTTATCGACCTGCCCCCAAACCCGCTGAACCATCGATTCAAGATCACCGGCCTCGTTGCGAAGCACTTTCAAAAATTGTTTGGATCGCGAATCATTCGATAACGGCCAGAGACGTTTCCCTGAGCCTCCTGATAATAACACTAATTTCATGTTACCCACTTCCTTCTCCGTTTTTTTTGTATCTATAATTTCTTTGATAGAATCAATAATGCTCTCAACCGTTTCTTCATGCCTGTTCTGTCTTGGAAACTTATTTTTCATATCAGAGATCGTATCGGGATCCAAGTTTAAGTCAGCCAGCCGGTCCCATTGAATTAATTCCCCATGCAGATGATCGATCAAATATTTCGAGGTGTTTTTGTCTTCCTCAAGCACATTTCTTTCAACGATCAGGAGCGGCTTATTGTTCATTACAGCTTCCCCGGCCGTAGACCAACCTGCTTTGGTGATGATCAAGTCAGCCGCCGCGATATAATGTTGGGTTTCAATGTAACCCGAAGGGATGACGGTAACGTTAGGGTGCTCGACCGGATGACTGCCTGAGACAACAAAGGATACGTTCTCGTTATCCCATAGCTTCCAGGAATGCATGGATTCCAGATTGACTTTCATCCCGAATCCCACATAAACGAGCGCTTTTACAGCTTGCTTGACTGCAGCCGTGATATTCGCCAATTCGGCTGAATCGACTTCTCTGCAGAAGAATCCGAAAGACCGCTTGCTTCGCCGCCCCCATCTCGGTTCATTACTGCCGGCCAGCTCGAAGAAATGGTCCATTTTGTGATAGGCCTGCTGCAGGAACATCAATTTGTCCGCAGGAAGTATATTGCGATAGGCTGTATACCAGGTAAAGTTCGATATCCCGATACTCGGTATGCCCAAATGATCTGCGCTGAAAAAAGGCAACGGTGAAATATCGGTTACAACCAGATCAATCCCGGCTTCTCGTAGAAAAATTGTTTCAGCAGCTATACATTCCGGCGCACGCTTCACAAATTCATCGTATGCTTGGTTCATTTGGTTCACGTCAGGTTCCAATGAATCGTGATACAAAATGTATCCAAAATCATTCAAGACATGCCGGAACTGAACATTGGGAAAGCCTGATAGCGACTGCTTCAGAAATGACAGTGAATAAGAGGTGCAGATTACGATTCGGGAATCGGGAAACCGCTCCAACCATTTTCGAATGATTGCAATACTTCGCGAAGCATGGCCAAACCCGTAATCGGATATGTAGTAAGCCATGGTGATCGTTATAATAACCGCCTCCTTTCATCCGCTTTCAGTGACGCCATCTTCGCTTTTCACTTCATTCTTAAGTGCTGATACGTGAATTCCAATCCTGCTTGATTTTTAATTTTCATAGCATTTTCATTCTCTTCGACGGACGCTATGAATTGATTTTTATCCAAAATATTATTGGTGCCTGTATTCGTTAAATTTTTTGAATTCGAATAGTTATTGGTTACCTTATTATCATGAGTTGATTTCGCCCATATTTGCAGCCAACTGGGCACATTCATTATTACGTTATCAGAAATAGTAAAATACGCGCTTCCTTCGTCCGGATAAATGGAACCGCCTTTATGCACCTGTTTATCAATGTAATTGCCTTTAATGGTTGAATCCGGTTGAGCTCCCTGCGTATAGATCGAGCCGCCGTCATATAGCTTTTTCATCACATCATGGATATAATTATTTTCGATCTTATTCTCTTTGCTATACGTGGGGTCGAGGCTTCCCCATCCCCAGCCGAGTGAAATCGCAGAATAAGGAAGATCGATCAGTTCATTGTTCCGAATCACCATATTCTGGGTATAGGTGCCATAAATTCCGATGGATGAACGGTAATCAATACCGATCGAGCGTATATAGTTGTTCGATACTTCGATGTTTTTTATGATCTTGCGCGGGTCTTCCGGGTTATAATTATCCCGGTTATTTCGATCCGGTTCACCGACTTGAATACCGCTTCCCGAAATGTCAGTGAAAACATTCCCTTTGATGCGAACGTTTTGGCTTCCCTCGGTCAGATTCAAGCCGGCTCCGCCCAATTTTTCAAACCTGCAGTCTTCGATGATAATGTTTTGGACCATTTGTGCCTCGAAACTGGCTTCTATCAACATTTCTTTATGATATTTCAGACCTTCCACTTTCTCTTTAGTCACATTGGCTTGAGCATCTGAATGACCGATCAAGCTGGGTTGATACCACGTGGTATAAGCGAAAGTAAGCCCATCAAAGCCGATATGATGTACAATCTCATCCGCACTGGTTCCTTTCAAGCTAACCAGTGTCTCCACTACTGGAACGATCGTATCTGCTTTTGTCATATTTTCATTAGCAAGCGGTTTATAATACAAGTCACCGCTGGATTGATCCAAATACCATTCGCCGTCTTCATTGATCAGCTCATATGCATTCTCTAAGTACCAAGGCAAGCCTAATTGTGGCAAGCCTTTGTTCGTTAAGTGCGACCAGCCAGGTTGCTGCATTTTGATTTTTGCTTTTCCGTCAACCGTTTCAATCGACTCGATTAGTCCTCTTGAATTTGTCCATACATCCAAGAAGACCAGTTCCATATTTTTTATATTTTTCCACTCGGCCAGTTTGACAGCACTCGTTGAGAAGCCGTCGCTCAACTTGGCAACATCAGGCAACCCTGAATCGCTGGATGCCCTTTTTGCTCTTTTTCCATTAACAAATAGCTGTCGCGACTTGAGGTCGCCAACGTGTGCCTTATAGATGTTTGCCGCCGGATCATGAAGACTCCAGCCTGTAACTGGTTTACCTCCGCTGATCGTTACTTTCTCGTTCTGGTAGGCTTTATATATGACGGAATGGCCATTAGTGCCTGAATCTTTGGCGCCAAACTCCAGAGGTTTTGTAAGGGTATAGGTACCTTGCCGCAGATAGACAATAACATCAGACTTCATATCTCCGTTTACCTTCCGTACTTTTTCTTGCGCTTTCTCAATGGTCTTGAACGGTTTGGACAAAGTTCCTTTATTGTTGTCGTTCCCATCCACTGACACATAGAAAACGCGCGCACTGTCGCCGGATTGGAAACTGCTGCTGCATCCGGGAAGTACGATCAGTAGGATAGGTAAAAGAATAGAACTGCTGAGCTTGCCTTTCATATTGGGCTATCCCCTTCGTCAATTAACGTTATACAGTCACAAGTAAAGATTTGTATTTCGTAATCGATATTTCTTTTTTCAGATGCTGCTCCAAATAGTTGCGTCCGCGTATGCCCATCTCGTTAATATCGTGCCGCTCCATCTCGTACATGGTTCTGATCGATTTAATAATACCAATGTAATCAGTTGGTTCGACTACAAGGCCGCAGGAACTCTCTTCAATCAGCCGTTGAGCTTCACTACCCTGCTCCAGAACGCCGATGACGGGTTTTCCTGCTGCCATTACGCCATAGATTTTACTAGGCACCGATACGCCTTTAATACCTTTTTGATTAACGACCAAATGAACATCAGCTGCATTCAACGAGTACTTGATAAACTCTTTGGGCTGAAAAGGCAGAAAATGCACATTATTGATTTTCTTCTCCTTTATGAATTGCTGCATGCTCTTCTTGACGGCTCCATCTCCAATAAAAACAAAAGACAAACAGGGTTCATCCTTGAAGGCATCCGTTACTTTGATCATATTCTCAAGATCGTAATATAAGCCTAGATTTCCGGAATACATAACAATGAATTGGTTCTGCAATTGATGTTCTTCCAGGAAGCGCTTGACACGGGGATGTTCCTTGCTAAGAGGAATAATTTCTTTCTCGTCCGTCCAGTTGTTAATCACGGTGCTTCTGGGCACATTATGTCCACGAAAACGATTGGATAACGTCTCTTGCATATCCTTGCCGACGACAATGATATGATCCGATTGCTTACAATTCCAGTTATCGATTCGCCTTGCGATATCAAATACCCATTTTTTGTCCGTATAGCTGACAGCTTCAGCTTGCTCAGGGTTAAAATCCTGTATATTGTAGACGTGCTTGCTGCGCTTGAACAGCTTGCCGATCGTTCCGATCAATCCTCCCAGTACCGGCGGCGATGAGATCGTAAATATCGTGTCGATCTTCTTGATCGTCAGTAAAGCGAACGTGGATAGGATAAAATACGCCATGATAAACCTTAACCTGCTGAGTTTATTCGTCTTTACCACTTCGGGCGTCTTTACCCGGACGATCTTAATATTTTCCAGATAGTCTTCTTCAAACAATCGGGTTTTCTTGTCTTTGTTTTGCTCGGGCTGCACCGCGATTACAACAATTTCGAATTCCTTCTGAAGCTCCAGACACAGCTCCGTGAGCAACTGACCAGTCGATGCAAAATCCGGATAGAAGTAATTGGCGACAAATACGATTCTTTTCTTCATTACTGATTCCCCTCTTCAAACCGAAATTTCAAAAACTTCGCCGGCATTCCTGCATGCACTTCATTCCGGGGCACATCTTTGGTTACAGTACTTCGAGCGGCAACCACAGCCTTTTCTCTAATACTAACACCAGGGTATACAAACACATCTGTAGCGACCCAAGCACCATTCTCAATTAGAATCGGTTTCGTCACAAGTCCAAACTGCGGATCTTGAATATCATGCGATCCTGTGCACAAATAGCTTTTTTGAGAGATTACGCATTGTTCTCCTACCTTGATATAGTCAAGACTGTAGAATTCCACCTGATCGCCGATCCAGGAGTGATTACCAATTTCCACCTTCCATGGGTATAAGAATTTAGCCGAAGCTCTCACTCTTACACCCTTACCGATTTTCGCCCCAAACAGGATTAGCAGAAAACGGCGCCACCCATACATGTTATGCAGGGAAAGTCTGAATAACGTACTCTGTACAAACCACCACAGCATCACAATAAGCTTACTTCTTCCTCTTGAATACCAATCTTGGTTATATTTGTTGAGTTCAACATTATTATTCATGTTCCACCTAGCATCTCATTGGTCTTGGCAATACCGTGATACTTATCGGTATGACTATGGATAATCCGGATATAGTCCATATAGTTATCATTCGAAGTTAAGATACTTTTTTCATGGAACTGTCCCGGGTTTCGAGCATACCGATTTTTCAGGAAATTACCGATGGATCGCATAATAGCTGTTTTGCTTCTCGGATTAAAGTAGATGGCATTGGAACCGCAAACCTCTCTGGCATATGGTAAATCTGCCGCAAGGATCGGTAAGCCCGCCTCCTGTGCTTCTAACAAAGGCAGCCCCAGCGTCTCTGTCAAAGATGGGAATATTAATGCATCCACGCTTTTATAAGCTTTAAAAATGCTTTCATAAGGAATTTTCCCGATGTAGCGTATATGCTCCGTACTTTGTCCGTCAAGGGTCAGGTATAGGACGACTTTATTGGTGTTCTGCGCGTTCCATTCTTGAATGGCTTCGATAAGAATTGCATTATTTTTGTATTTCTCACGATTGGTCATATAAAGCAGTTTCGTTTCCATTCGGCTGAATTCTTTGTCGTGCGTACTGCCAAGGGGACTTACATTGTTCTCAATGCTTTGAATCGCGGGGCGTATAATATGAATATTTTTTTTGTAGCTGTACTTACGCTGAATCGCTTCTTTCATCCAACTGGTTTGCACAAAAACACCATCTACATTGGCTAGCTGTCTTTTGTAGATGGAGTGCAATAAAACTTTATATTTAATAAAATTCTTCAACTCTAATTCTTTTGGTTTCAGATCTGAGAATGGGATCGGCTGATGAATCAGCACGTATTGCGGAATGTCCAGGTAGGGTAATCCGGAATTTTGCAGGGACAAGTAAAAATCAAATTTGTTGGCTTTAATCAATGAAGGAAGGATGCGATTTTCATATTTCCACTTGTGAATCGGGCTTTTCTTTGGATAGGGCTCATAGATCACTTTCAGCTGCTCGGTCTCATACTTACAGAGATTCTCCTTTGCCACCAATGCGGTTAACTCAATTTGTTTTTCTCGCAGAACATTAGATTTGTTGGAAATTTCATACAAAAAATCGTGAATGACTGAATACCCGCCCCTTGAATCTAATGCAGTGGCATTCGTTAAAATCTTCATAAGATAACCTCCAAAACGATTCATCTGCTCCGACTTACTTAACCTCTGTTAGAAAAACACCTCGCTTATATTGCATGTCTGACCGGCTTGTAGTCCGGTTGTCCTTTGATAAAATAAATAAGCTTGTTTTTACTTTCATGATCCAATCGAGCTATGTATGACGTGATGTGCACCTTGTAATCACCCAGCAATCCTTCCATGCTGCGGGACTCCATAAACTGCAAATACTCCCGAACGGAATGCTGGTACACAAATCCGAGATTCTCGGATCGGATGAACTGCATGCATGCCACGTTGGAAGTAATCACCGGCTTATACTTATAAAGGGAATCGAATACCACTCCGCTTGATGTTGAATTGTAGCTGCTTTTGTATGGCAAGATAACAAACTTGGAGCTTTCCAAAAGCTCATTATACTGCTCTTCGCTTATATAAGAGTTGATCACCTCGATATTGTCGGTCAATCTCGGTTTGATAGCTTCATACCTGTTATTGTCAACAAACCGCCCGGCGATACATACTCTGTACGGCGTATTGATGAAGCTATCCACAATATCTTCTATATTTTTATCATCTCTTATGATGCCTACCGTTACAAAATCGTACTTCTCCTTATGCACTGATTGCCCGGCGGTATCGAAAAACAGGTAGTCAGGAATCACGATTCCTTCTCTTTGATAGGAGCTCATCGAGTCTTCCAGTCCCGAAATGACGCCTTTTATTTTACGGCTGATAAGACGATATACAAACCGCTTTAACTCACTCTTATGACTTAGATTGTCGTAGCGGATTAAATAAATCTCTTTGCCGCCAAAATAAAATAGCAAGCATAAGCACAGAGCAAATATGTCGACTGCTTGAATAATCACCTTGGACGATTTGGAATTCAAGATGCGAAACATGTTGGCGAACAGCTTGTATAAACGTTTTATTTTGTTGACTGCTCCAGTCTGATGATCCAGGATCGTGTGTTTAAGAGGCAGCAGCGGATATCCGTTCAATATATCTGTATAGTTCGCGCTGGCCGTGACCTGAACGTTAAAATGCTCCTTTAGCGTCTCTGCATATTGCGTCGCTGTTTTCCAATAGTGACCGGAAGGCTGTCCGTTTACATCGACTAACTGCAAGCAGTCGGCAATAAGCAACGTTTCTTTTTCCACCCTAACCATCCTAACGATAATGTAATGTTGTTTCGGCAATAACCGGACTTTTCAATGGTCTTTGTACTTGAGTTTGTACTGGCGACGTTTGCGACTGCACGGCTTCCCTAAGCTCCAAACTCGCTATAAACGGATGCTGCATCAGCGCTAACCAAAAGTAAATTTGGATCAGTGCGAAGGAATCGAATTGCAACTGAGACCATGCTAAAAGGATGAGCACCATTTTCAAATAGCTTCTCTTGGGCTGGTGAAACACAAAGTACAGGAGAGGCACGACAAGCAGAATCCCCATGAGCCCCATTTCAGACAGAACTCTCGTATACATGTTGTATTGATGCAGCGTCTTGTCTTTATCAGCGTCTCGCAGCTCCTTTTGCTTGATGGAGCTCAGATCAACGATTTCCGAATAATTTTCCTTATAACCATAGTAGAAATTACCTAAACCATATCCCAGTATCGGCTTCTCTTTGAAAGAATCCATCGCCACTTTTGAAAATGTGCTTCGTATGGAAAAGGATTCGTCCTGATTAATGGCGGCCGGATTTTTCAAGAACGAACCGATCCTTCCGAAATGGTCAGCATTGATACTGAAAACGTTGATCACAAATACGAGATACAGCACACAGTAGAGACTTGCCAGACTGAAGGTAGTAATGACACTGAGCTTTACGATGCGCTTCGTATACAGGAATAAGAACACCAGCAGCAAAATGATGCTGTCCATATAATAGCGCAGGGAGAATGAGAATAAGGAAACGATGAAAAGTCCGATTACGATGCTATTGATGATCCAGTTCAGTTGATTCGCTCTTTTCAGCGCAATGAATGCCGGGATCAGAAGCAAATTCGTATGCAAAGCGATATAAGACGGTTCGGAAAAAGTAAAATGAACCCTTGCCGTACTAATAAAGCCGGTTCTGGATACGAAAAGCCCGACGAATTTGGCGATGATTCCGATATGCAACACATAGATATAGATCAATTGCAGAAGGCCAATCCCAACGGCGATGCCGTAGCCGTATACCATGCACTTAAAAAGCTTGATATAAGCACCGGGATCCTCGTGTCTGGCAACGAATATTTTAAAGCTTAAATAAATAACAGTTCCCGAAGCAATGGTTAAACACGCATCTATTAAGCCCGTATTTTCGTATTGATAGTACCGATTTTGGAAGAAAGTAACCAGAACGAAAGTAATCATTACAAGCAGAACGTATATCTCTGAAGTTTTATATTTCGCCTTGAATACGGAAAAGAGGTTCATCATCAAATAGAGCGCAATAAAGATAAGGGATACAGGCTTGTAGCCTCCACCGAACATGAATGGAAAATTATCTAATGGCAATAGAAAAGCAGCAATGTAAATCAATCGATTCATTGTAATTCCCCTTAATAGTTCGTTTCTTGCGTATCCCTTATCTTATTAAGCTCTCATTCTGCTTCCTTGAAGGACTTCTTCGTAGAGCTGAGAATAACAGCTTGCAATATGGGATAACTCAAAAGAGCTCTCGACTTTTGCCCTTGCATCATGGGACAGCCTAGTTCTTCGATCTTCATGCTCGATAACCCATTTAATTCCATATGCAAGATCGTTCACTTCAAACGCTTTGGCCAAATAGCCGTTTTGAAGATGCGTTATTAAATCCGGTATGCCGCCGATCTCAAAGGCAACGCACGGAACGCCGCAAGCCATAGCTTCCATCACCGTGTTCGGCAAATTATCTTCCAATGACGGCGATAAAAATACATCCGCTGCGGAGTACAACAAAGTAAGACTGATGTCATCATTCAATCTGCCTGTATAATGAACAGGCATACCAAGCGGCACCGGATTCGCCGGCGGATCGGAGCCAAATACGATCAATTCCGTATCCGGCAGCAACTGTTTCTCCGCTAGATCGAGCAGTGCTTGCTGCAAGTACTGAAATCCTTTGCGGGGATCGCTTGTCGCGCTCATGGCACCGAATAAGATCAACCGCTTGTCTTGGGGCAGATTCAGCATTTGCCTTGCGAACGTTTTATCCAGCGGCTTAAATCGCTCCAGATCAATGCCATTAGGGATGACCTCTACCCTTACATCTTTGAAGACGGAACTTGTTCTCGCACATTCCGCCATCCATGTACTCGGGGTAACGACGGTAAGATTAATATCTTCCCACGCATTTCTTTTCCATTTGAGAACCTGGCTGCTCAAATCCTTGGCGGACGTTGACTTCAACTGTTCGCATGAACCGCACCCCAGCAGGTAACCGGTACAGCTGCCTGAATAATGGCAGCCTCCCGTGAAAGCCCACATATCATGAAGCGTCCAAATGATGGGCTTTTTGAATTTACCTAACGCATGAATGGGAACGAATCCATGATTGATCCAATGCAAGTGAATGATATCGGGATTGAGCGTCTGAATACTTCGCACAATTTTGCTGGGCAACCAGGATATGCTCCACGGCGATTTCACTCGATTGCGGTACAGGTGAACCGGTAAATTGTCGATCGATGGCTGCAAATTGCTCCTGATTTTGTCTGCTTTACTGAGCGGGCCGTATACCGAGTGGTCACTGCTGCTCTTGCTTTGCACAAGCATCTTGGAAGTCAAGCCAATCTTCTGCAGCCCTTTGTGCAGACGGTAGGCCGCACGCGCAGCCCCTCCCTCTATGTCAGACGTGTTCACAAGCAGTGCATTCACTGTACGGTCCCTCCTACTCCGGTCATAACGTGTGTTTATATGGATGATACGAACTGGCTCGCTGCAGCAGCTTTGCTCTCGCTGAAGAATTGATCTTTCCATGCTTTAATTTGTTCAAGAGGCAGACGAATTCTGGTACCTTCCGACCTCGTAATCCATTCCTGTATGCCCGCAATATCTTTGCGATCAACTACAGGAAGCTCCGTGTCTTTTGAAATTTCCTTGGCCCGATTGTCGACCGCCAGGATCAAGGATCTTCTTTTATGCTGCAGAGAGCGAATACCCGCATGCAGTCTTGTTCCGATATAATCGCAATCCAGCGTAGCCAAAATATGATCCAGCGCTTGGAGGCTCGGAGGAATGTACTTCACCTTGCTGCCGCCGATGCTTTGCATATATTCATAATCAGCCGGTCCCTGTGTCCAGAAGTAGATCGCTTCGTACTCTTTGCTTAACAAGTCGTACAGTTTCTTATCATTCACGTTGTCTTGATTATAATCCGTAAAGGTAACGACGACGGCCTTCTGCTTAGCCTTTGGAATATCCTTACAGTGGTCATCCGTCAATCTCCACATGGTCGGACAAGCCGTGTTAATCACGTTGCTAATACCTGCTGCCCTTAACTGCTGCTCCGTAAATGAGTCTCGCACGGAGTGCATATTCTTGTTGGAGAGCACTCGCTTATACAGCATCCTCGAGTAAGCGTTCGGCGGATTTTGATACTGCCACCAGCCTACTCCCATAAGCGTAATGTCTTGAATAAATATGGAGTCAAATAGATTGATTTTCCATTGGCTGTAAGAATTCATATTTGAGGAAAGAAGATTCGTACCGCCTACAAACTTCAGATCGCTATTTCTGATATAACGATAGGAATTTTTGGAGATAACGTCATGCGTTTGAATCGGAATAAATAATGAATCGCGAAACATCTCCGTAAGATGGCTTTTTACGGCATCCATAATGATCTGATCGCCAAGATTCGAACTGGAGATCGATGTATCAAATAAGGAAATAATTTTCATGGTATACCTTCCTTAAAATTAGTTACTTGAAAGAAAAAGCAAACGGGATGGCAATTTGCTATGCCATCCCAATTCATTCCGGTTACACCTGAATAAGCTTTGCTCTATTTTCAGCCTCTACCTTTTTCAGATCAGAGTCTACCATCATATGGATCAGCTCTTTGAAGCTAACTTCAAGCCTCCAACCCAGCTTTTCTTTTGCTTTGGAGCAATCACCCAACAACAGATCAACTTCAGCTGGTCTAACGAAAGCCTGATCGATGACTACGTAATCTTCGTAATTCAATCCAACATAGGAGAACGCCACTTCGAGAAGTTCTTTAACTGTATGCATTTCTCCCGTGGAGATGACGAAATCATCCGGCTCATCCTGCTGCAGCATCAGCCACATCGCTTTAATGTAGTCCCCGGCAAAGCCCCAATCTCGAAGTGAATCCAAATTGCCCATTCGCAATTCCTTTTGCTGACCTAGTTTAATTCGGGCTACTGCATCCGTAACTTTACGCGTTACAAATTCCAAACCTCGGCGAGGGGATTCATGGTTAAACAGAATACCGGAGCAGGCAAACATATTGAAGCTTTCGCGGTAATTGACGGTGATCCAATGCCCGTATACTTTGGCTACACCGTAAGGGCTACGCGGGTAAAACGGGGTTGTTTCCGTTTGCGGGGTTTCTACGACTTTACCGAACATCTCACTGCTTGATGCTTGATAGAAGCGAGCGTCGGGCTTTATAATCCGAACAGCTTCCAACATATTCGTAACGCTAAGCGCCGTTATTTGACCTGTTGTCAATGGTTGTGGCCAAGAAGCAGCTACATAAGATTGGGCTGCGAGGTTATATACTTCATCAGGCTGTGAGATTCGAACTGCTTCAATTAGGGAAGCCAGGTCTGTCAGATCCCCGGAAATCCAGTGGATTTTATCTTTGATGTGTTCTACATTCTCATAATTCGGTGTGCTTGTGCGGCGGCGAAGGCCGTATACTTTATATCCTTTTTCCAATAAGAACTCCGCTAAGTAAGAACCGTCTTGACCTGTAACACCAGTAATTAATGCTGTTTTCATTGTATAGCTCCTCCAGTATTGATATTTATTTTGATATTGCGTACTGATTATCTAAGAACCACTGATAGGCTGAACGAATTCCTTCTTCAAGCGGAATCTGTGCTTTCCAGCCGAGACCGTTAATCCTTGTTACATCAACCAACTTGCGTGGCGTTCCATCCGGCTTGGATGTGTTATAAACAATATCGCCAACGAAACCGACAACGTCTTTAACCAGTTCGGCCAGATCCTTGATGGAGATATCATCGCCCACGCCTATGTTCACGATCTCGTTGCCTTCATAATGCTCCATAAGGAACACACAGGCATCCGCCAAATCATCTGCGTGCAGAAACTCACGTTTTGGCGTGCCGGTTCCCCAGATTTCTACGGAAGGCTGCCCTTTCTCCTTGGCTTCATGGAACTTCCGGATCAGTGCCGGGAGCACATGGGATTTCTCCAAATCAAAGTTATCGTTCGGCCCGTACAGATTGGTCGGCATCGCTGAGATATACTGAGTCCCATATTGACGGTTGTAGGACTGACACATTTTAATTCCGGCGATTTTGGCAATTGCGTATGGCTCATTGGTAGGCTCCAATGTTCCTGTTAATA
The DNA here is from genome assembly GCF_014534655.1 of Paenibacillus sedimenti. Lineage (GTDB taxonomy): Bacteria > Bacillota > Bacilli > Paenibacillales > NBRC-103111 > Paenibacillus_E > Paenibacillus_E sedimenti. The sequence continues at coordinate 423,850 of NZ_JACVVD010000002.1, read as the reverse complement.
AGTATTCTTCCTTAAGCGGCTGTGGGGCCATCTTAGGATAAATGCAAGTTGAACCTAGGAACAGCAACTTCTTAACATTTGTCTGATAGGAACTATCAATTACATTAGTTTGAATGAGCAGATTGTCACGGATAAATTCCGCCGGATACTCATTGTTCGCTACGATTCCGCCAACCTTGGCTGCCGCGAGAAAGACATACTCAATTTGTTCTCTCAAAAAAAAGGCAAGTACATCGTCATAGTTTCGCAAATCCAATTCCGAACTGGTTCTCGTAACCAGATTTGTAAAACCTTTAGCCTGCAAGCTTCTCAATATCGCAGAACCCACCAAACCGCGATGGCCGGCTACATATATTTTGCTATTCAGTTCCATACGGCACCTCATGTTATTTCAAATTAATAAGCGTCTTTGGAGCCTAACAAGACCATAAACGTCTTCACAATGATTTTGAAATCATTCTTCACACTACGGTTCGTAATGTACTCCAAATCCAGCTCAACCATTTCTTCAAAACCAATGTTGCTCCTTCCGCTCACTTGCCACAGCCCTGTACAGCCCGGCGTCACCAAAAGGCGCTGCTTGTCATAATTCGTATACTCCGCTACTTCCCTAGGGAGCGGCGGTCTTGGGCCGACTAAGCTCATTTCGCCTTTAAGCACATTCCATAATTGAGGAAGCTCATCAATACTCGTTTTACGAATGAATCTTCCGATCTTTGTAATTCTCGGATCGTTTTTCATTTTAAACATTGCGCCGCTCACTTCATTTTTTTCCAATAGAGCTGCAAGCAGTTCCTCTGCATTGCTGACCATGGAACGAAATTTGAACATATAGAATTGTTTGCCGTCTTTACCCACACGAAGCTGCTTAAAGAAAACAGGACCATTGCGGTCTTCTACTTTAATCATTATGCTCACGATAATAAATACCGGGATAAGGAAAATGATGCCTAACAGCGACAACACAATATCCACAGTTCTTTTGACAAATAAGTACAAGGATAAATCTTTCTTGATTGTAATTGTCGAACGAGCAGCTTGATATTGGCTTCTCTCAACAGCCACATCTACATCAGATAGATTCATAACTCATACCCCTTATCTAGCATAAGAATTGGTTCGATTCACTATTTTCTCTAAAGCCGAAATCAATGGTGTGCGAAGTTCATTGTTCATTAGCGCATAGTCAATAGTAGTTAAGATAAATCCAAGCTTTTCACCGACATCATAACGAATTCCGTCAAAATTATAAGCAAAAACCTGTTCCAACTCATTCAGCTTCTGAATCGCATCTGTCAATTGAATCTCGCCGCCGGCACCCGCCTCTTGTCTCTCCAGGAAGTTGAATATCTCCGGTGAAAGTATGTATCTACCCATGATGGCCAAATTAGATGGAGCCATGAGTTTGCTTGGTTTTTCTACAAAATTACTGACCTGATATAATCTGTTATTGATCGTCTCGGCTGGATCGATAACACCGTATCGATGAATTTCGTCATCCGGCACGCTTTGAACACCAATTACGGAGCGTTCTAAAATTTCATATTGTTGGATTAACTGCAAGAGGCAAGGCGTATCTGCTTTCACAATGTCGTCGCCCAGGAGTACTGCGAACGGCTCGTTTCCAATAAATTTCCGTGCACACCATACGGCATGGCCCAAACCACGTGGTTCTTTTTGTCGAATGTAATGGATATCAACCATTTTCGACGATCTTTGCACCTGCTCTAGCAGTTCCATCTTGTTTTTCTCGAGTAATTTCTGTTCCAGTTCAAAGGCATTGTCGAAGTGGTCTTCAATAGCCCGCTTCCCTTTCCCAGTCACAATGATGATGTCTTCAATGCCTGATGCAACGGCTTCTTCGACAATGTACTGAATAGTTGGTTTGTCTACGATGGGTAGCATTTCTTTGGGCATCGCTTTGGTTGCCGGAAGAAATCGTGTGCCTAGCCCTGCTGCCGGGATAATTGCCTTCTTCACTTGTTTCATACAGTTACCCTCCATTTCTACTCCTAAGCCTCTTTTTGTCTAAATAAAAGTGTTAGTTATTCCGTCTTAAAAGTTAATAACCTCAATCCTTATAAGACAGAATAACTAGCACTTTTAATTCGGGCATTCAACCCCTCCTCACATCACACCACCGACGATTTACGTCTAAGGTGCTTTCACACCCACAGCATGATCGAGTGCCTACAGTGATAAAGGTGCAGTAGACATTACCTAGACGGTTATTTACACGTCGGTTGTGCCGTAATAGTAATAATAAGGCGTATCGCCGTCTTTTAAGTTTAGTTTGTCGTTAAGAACGACACCAAGCACATTTGCCTTCACATATTCCAATTGCTGCAACGAACGCTTGGCTAACTGTCTTTTGACCTTGCCGGAATGGACAACGAGAATAACTCCATCGCAAAGGGTTGATAGAATCTGGGAATCCGTTACTGCCAGTAGCGGAGGAGAGTCAAATAAGATCAGGTCGTACTCTTTTTCGAATTGTTCGATCAGCAGGCTCAGCTTCTTGGAGCCAAGCAGCTCCGAAGGATTGGGCGGAACCGGACCGGAAGGAAGAAATGACAAATTAGTAATATCCGTAGCCACAATAACATCCTTCGCTGAGCTTTGATTCGCCAAAATATTGGTGAGTCCGTTTCGATTCGACCTTAGAAAATAATGGTGAAGTGTCGGTTTCCGTAAGTCACCGTCAATAACAAGAACCTTTTTGCCCTCTTGTGCGTAAGCTACTGCAAGATTAGCAACCGTTGTCGATTTACCTTCTTTGGGTTGTGAGGATGTCACAAGAATTCGACGCATTTCTTTATCCACCGATGAGAAGGTGATGTTGGTCCGAAGCGTCCGATAAGCTTCTGAGATAAATGATTTTGGATTCGTATTTGTAATAAGAGGAATCCCTTTTCTATTGGTTGACGTTGACATACTTTGTATCACCCACCACTCTTTGTTGTTTGGCCGATTTGCCTTTGACCACATCTTTGGGTTTGATCTTCGTAATGACACCAAGTGTTGGAATGCCAAGGTAATTCTCAATATCTTTTTCGGTCTTGATGGTATCGTCCATATATTCAAGCAGAAGGGCTATTCCGATGGATACCAGCAAGGAAAGCAGGAAGCTGATTCCAATATTGGTTGTCGGGTTTGGACTTATGGGAGCCGTCCGGTCGGATTCTTTGGCGCGATTCAAAATCGTTACATTATCCACCTTCAGAATGGTGGATATCTCACTTTGGAAAACCTCGGATATCGCATTGACGATGCGTACGGCTTGCTTTTGAGATTGATCTTGCGCGGAGATGGTCATTACCTGTGTTTCATTAACGGAGCTGACTCTCACTTTACTGATCAGCGCTTCCGATGACAGGTTGATTTCGGGGTATCTTTCAACGACTCTATCCATTATTGCGGGAGTTTTGATGATTTCTTTGTATGTATTCACCAGCTTGATGTCGATGCTTACTGAACCATAATCAAAAGATTCTTTTCCTTTATTGTCTTCGGACTTGTTGACGATCAACTTGGCACTCGCGGTATATACAGGCTGGATAAAGTAGTAGCTTATGATCCCAGTTGTCATTGTGCTAATAAGCACTAAGCTGATAATAATCCACAGGCGTCTTCTCACAATCCTTACATACTCTTTCAGTTCTAGTTCCATCTGAACCTCCGACCTAAACGATTTATGTTACATTTTGTATCTATAACTCTACTTTAAGATACGTTTTGTATAGTGTCAAGTGATTTTCAAAATTTTTCATTTCTTTACATACGAATTAGTCAGAGTAACAAGATACATTTCGTATCATTGTTAATTCAAAAAAAGAATCGCTATGTCGAATCCTCTGCCTGAATTCTCTAAACGGATTGCGGCCACAGAAAATGGAACCACTCTCTCTTCTTTCGCCCAACGGATAAAGGCTGAATGACTTCGTTACGAATCAATAATTCCGCATTTTGCATGTATGTATTTACGTTTTTTTCGCCTAAATGTGCACATAAATAAGCATGGGCCCTTGAAAGTGTGCAGGATCTTGAGCCCATATTATGGGCATCAGATGCAATCAAATGTGCAATCTGCTCCTTGCATAACTCAAATGCAAGCTTCTGGACCTTCTTGCCGAATAAGCCTAATAAAGATTGGGAAGTAACCTGACATAAAACTCCATTCTCAACCAGCGTTTTCAGCAGCTTTGGCTGCTTCAAGAACACCGCATTTCTCTCCGGGTGTGCGATAACAGGCGTAATATTCAGCAGTTGCAGTTCAAACAGCATTTCATGAAAATATGCAGGTATTTCTTGAGAAGGAAGTTCAACCAATAAGTATCTTGATTTGTTCAAAGAGACGACGACTCCAGCTAATATCTCGTCTACTAATCCCAGGAACAGCCGAATCTCTTGCCCGACAAGAATCGTCACATCAATACTTCTCAGCTTGAGTTCACCATTGAGAACATTCACCGCATTCTCGACAGCTTCTGCCTCATTATCATATTTACCGTTAGCGTGGTGGGGGGTTGCCACAATGGTGTGTATACCTTGCTGAAGCGCATCACAGGCCATTTCAATGGCATCGTCCATAGTACCGGCCCCGTCGTCAAGTCCAGGCAAAATGTGACAATGGGTATCGATCAACATAATATTCCCCCCTCTCATTAACCAAATAAATCAATTGTGTGAAGCTTAGCGGGGGATTCTTGACAGACGTAGCTTTGTAAAGCTTGAAACAAAATATAATGCAACTGCCCATTCAAAAGTATAGACTCCAGAAGCGAACTTCCTGCCTTCCCAACGTCAAGCCACCTGGCTTCATATTCATTGCCGTAAGCCCCGCTGTATCCATTAGTTAATATACCTTCTGCCGCAATTGGATCATTTTCTTGATATTGAAAGCGCCAAACGACATCTTGACTTACAGGAAGCTTTAATTGCGAGATAAATCTAATTCCATAACGATCCATGGATAACAGCTCAATGGGAGCTAATTTAGAGTTCACATTCTGCCCTTTCAATGTTGCAAGTTGTATAAACCCTTTCATTCGGGGCTGGCTCCTGTTAACATATCTTTGCTCTTTACTTTCGGCAGCAACCATTTTTCATCTTCCTTTCATAAACAGGCAAAAATCCCCCAAGAAATGATACGAACGTATCATACAAATAAACAAGATCAATTTTTTAGTTTTCCAATCTGACATACACTGGTATAATAGGTCTAACACAGTGGTAATAATGGAAACTATTATGCTTATCGAAATGTGAGGAATTTAGATTATGACAAAGTATGGGGACAGGATTGCCTTACTGCGCGAGAAACATGCGCTGACCCAAGAAGAATTAGCACATAAATTAGGAATCTCGAGAGCTTCCCTATCTCATTACGAGACTTCCCGAAGAGAACCTGACTACGATACGATCGCTAAAATCGCATCTTTTTTTCATGTAACTATAGATTATTTATTAGGGAGAACGAATAAATCAGACATTGTGCTTGATCAAGATGTGCGGGAATTTGTCGACCAACTGGAGTTATCGGATGATGCCATTCTTGAGAAGTTTTCACTAACCGTGGACGGAAATAAATTGACACCAGAGGAAGCAAAGCGATTTATAGCTTTTGTGAGGGCTGAGCGTTCTCTAAAGTAACGAGCTGATTTTCCTCGTTGCTATGATACGCTTCTTCTGTCAGACCTAGCTGCACTAACACCTTTAATATGTCAAGCGTGATGGGAGTTTCTTCTTTCATGTAAGAACCTCTTTTCCAAGCGTTTTTTAGGATCATATTATGTGCAGCATTTTCTCTTATGTACCTAATTTATGATACATCTTGTATCGTGTCAAGAACATTTTCAAAGCGAATTTTCCCTGATTATTGGAAAAACCCGCGACTTTTCGGGTTTTCTTTGTTTTTCGACAGATACAAAATGTATCACAAACTCAATACTTCAACATCAGCTGCTTATTTGGACAAACCTGCCTACTTGATCGATTTCCTGAGGCTTATGTTCCATCGCCTTCATGCGCGAAGGCAAGGCACAAACTAGTGCTAAAATGACTCCATACGACAAACATTTATAGCTCGGCTGGAATAGCATACCAATGCTCATTGGAACTATGGAGGCTAGAATGACAGGCAAACGGCTCATTGTAAATGCCTTCAACATGCGGCTCAGAACCCATCCCAAATACAAAATGAAAGTTATGAGTCCAATGACCCCCGCCTTCAACATATAGTAGGTAATGACTGAATGTGTATACGATACTTTAGCCATGTAGATAGGATCAAAAAATAGTCCGCCCCAACCTCTTCCCAGGAAAAAAGCGGAAGGATCCTTCGCAACTTCCTTGAAAATCGTAAACATTTCATCCGTTTTCCCATTAGCCCCATACTCGCTTTGTTTGGCTTGCAGCAGATCCAGGGAGCTTGCAATCTGATCTTGTGCTACCATGTATACGGAAGCAAACAAGACCAGCACCAACACCAATTTGCCGATAGACTGACGGGCCACACCTAACGCATAGACGGTAAAGCATACAACTGCAAGACCTATCGGCGCACGCTGCGCAACTGCCAGCAAAGATCCTAGCGCCAAGGCTCCCCCGATAACCATCACGATACTGCCGATCATACGGATTGGACTCTTAACTCTCCATATTTGGATCGCCATCAGCGGCAGAAATATACCTGCGAAGATCACACTTGGATCATACGGGAAGTAGAGCAGATAGTCGGAAAAGTACCTGCGTCCGATTTCGGTCAAATTGATATCCGCCTTGATGTAGAACCGAATGGAAAAAATGACGCCAACCAGGGAAATGATCCAAGGCAGAATCGCTCCCCAATCAAGCTTCGCCTTTTGCATGGCAGGGAGTAGAAAAAGCGGCATAAATAAATAAATAAATGGGATTAGGTCGCGAATCACATCGACCAGATTGTTGCCTTGCAGCACGGCACCGTTAATCAACTCCCACCATAGCAGGTAGAAGAACAGCATATGAAGCCACACTGGAAAGCTCTTGTACTGATCCATTCCGCGAAAAGATCCCGCAGCGATTAAAGCACCTATCGGTATCCGGACAAACAACATAAGGCAAAGAGCTACGGCAGCTTCGAATACCCCTGGGTTTTGCGGAAACGGAGAGCTCAGCGTCGCATAGATCAGAAGAGCTAGAGCAATGTACAAGCTGCTTTTGATAGAACCGGTCATAGAGCTCTATCCTTGTTTGCACTGTTAAGACTATACATTTTGATACCAACTTGCCAGTAGTACATCGAGCGGGCCAACGCATAGTGGAACCCTGCTTTCCCATCCAACAAACCTAACTTCAAGCAATAGGAATGCAAGAAGGCGAACACCCATTTCATCGGCATTTTGTTGAATATTTTCTTCTGCACTTTGCGAATGGCAATCTGCGATTCGTTCAAGTTCGAGAAGAGGCCTTTGTTCCGGACAACCGCTTCCCAATCGGAATACCGGTTATGCTTGGCGAAATAATCGAATAAAGAATCATGATCGAAATGAATAAGGTGCTTACTCAGCACTTCCGTTTTGCCATAAATCTGCGGCTGGTAGTGCCCCTCCACTTCCCACATATTCATGGCGTCCAAATCGTCATAATCCAGGAATCTCCCCTTATTGCGGTTGAAAAGAATTAATTTGTACATTCGGTGGCCGTACTTCAGCACTTTATCCATAAAGATATAGTCGTATCCGGCAAAATATCCGTCGGCTTCAGGCTTTTTCTGGAACAATTTTTTAATTTCCGCTTCTGCTTCGGGAGTGACGATTTCATCGGCATCCACATAAATGACCCAATCGTGCTTAAAAGGCAGGTTTTCCAGACACCACTGCTTTTTCTTCGGGTACTTGCCGTCCCAAGTGAAGTTAACGAGAATTGCGCCCATTTCATTTACAATATCCGCCGTACGATCCGTACTGTTGGAATCTACAACAAATACTTCATCAAATGCTTTAACCCCTTCCAAGCACCTGCGAATTCGTCTTTCCTCATTTTTAGTCATAATGATTACGGATACCGGTATGGTTTCTCTCTTCATATACTGCTGCACCTCTAAGCACATTTTTATGGTTTCAGTTCACATTTGTTACATTTTGGGCTCTTTTTTTGTCCAAATATGTTCTCGCTTCGTCAATCAGCAATGGAAAATCCGGATGAATCACGATACCCATCTTCTTTTTCACCCAAATCCACATGAATACGTTCTGTAAACCCAATCCGACAAGCATAACTGCCGCTAATCCATGCGCCCCCAGGGATGAAACCGTAAGTATACTTGCTATGACTGTGATTATGCTGGTTATCAATGTAATGTACATCAGCGTCTTCTGATATCCGGCCAGCGTCATTAATAATCCATTCGCACCTCCGCACACGTTAATCACTCTGCCCATGCTCAGCAGTATAAGGACCCAATAACCTTGCTGATAAAAGGAACCGAATATGGTTCCGAGAATCCATGGTCCCAGCAGCATGAATATGAACAAAATCGCAGCTGCGGGTAACAATGAGATTGTGGTAACGATCCGACCAAGTTTCTGTAATTGCGGGAGGGTTTCCTTTGTGTTCATGGTGACGATTAGAGAGGGTAAAACTGAATTGCTGACGATTTCGCAGAGGGCAATCAGCGCAATCAATCGGGTCGCAGCGCCGTAAACCGCAACTTCATCGGAATCCCGAAAAACACCCAAAATCCAAATATCCGATGAGGTGAGGAAAAATAAAGTGACGGCTGAAACCATGATGGGAAGCGAAATGGCAAGAATTCGTTTGGCTTCAGCTGTATGCGGGACAGTTGAGCGCTGTCCAGGAGCAGTTGGAAGATTGCGAAGCTTCTTTATTAAAGCCCCTAAAGAAATTGCGATACTGAGCAGAATCGAGAGGTTAACCAGAAAGATTACATCCGACAGTACCGGATGTCCGGTAAAGAAGTATCGGGATAATGCAGCGACCAGTAGCAAATTGGAAAGGAGACCGCCGAAAATTGTAGCGAAGCGGATATCATCCAGTCCCCGAAAGCTTTCCGCGAGCAGTTGCTGAAACATGTTGCACAGTATCCATATAGCTATCGGTACAGCGAGCTGTTCAAGAAGCGGAGAATGGAACAAATTCAGGTTGAGAAAATGCTGAAAGCTGATGTATAAGACAAATATGGCGGCGCCTCCCAGAAGAGCAATGCCTATAACCAGTTGAACCGCTCTCTGCATCTCCCGGTATTTCGCGAGCCGCCTATTCTCAGCTAGAAATTTGACTATACTTTGATTAAGACCGAGCATTCCGACAATACTCCCAAAGAACGCAATATTGAAGGCAATAAAGTAGGTCCCAAGCTCCTGCGGCTGAAGCAATCTGGATAGCATGGCATTGATCAGCAGGCTGGCAGCCGCGAATATCAGCTTACCGGTTAACGCCCACCCTCCGCCTGACAAAACTTTGTTCATCAATGTTTTCTTATCCATAGTTTATGAACCTGCCGCCATTGTTTGCTTGTTCGATCTGCTTTGCTTGGAATTGATAGTCCGATCCTGCTTCAAATCTTTTTTGCTGAACTTGGGAATTATTACTGCATCAGTGACGCCTAGTATTTTTCTTACGTCATTTCCCGACTTTATCGTAGTATCGAAATATTCCAGCACATTCACTGCACCTATCACCAAGACGAGTGAGGCAAACCATACGACGATCGTACCGATTAGCGGTTTTGTGGTCACAGGTCCCATATTATCTAAGGCCACAGCCTCATTGAGGATGACGACATTATCAACCTTCATAATTGACGGGACTTCAGTAACAAATACTTTGGATACGGCATTGACGATGTAGGCTGCTTTTTCATACGAAAAATCCTTAAATCCTAATGTAATAATTTGTGTATTGTCTTCCGAGCTTACCTCGAGGCGCTCGCTTAATTCCGCCTGTGATAGTCCTATATCAGGGTATTGCTCGAGAACTTTACTTAGAATCGCCGGATTCTGAATAATTCTTTTGTAGGTTGCAATAAATCCCTTGTTGGCCATCAATGAATCGTAAGATACCAACCCGCCTGAAGCTTCATTCGTTTTGTTGACGACCAAATTGCTCTTCGCCTCATACTGAGGCTTTATGAAGTTAAAGGAATAAAAAGCAGCTGCTCCTGTAACTAAAATATTGATGGTAATAATGACCCAGATCCTTTTTTTGATGACGTGAAATAAATCCTTTAATTCCATTCAAATCCCTCCGCAATTCCGCTACCCTGTTCCTATCACTCTCAACTTATATATTTCTTATTCATTTTATTGATGGCAACACTGACGATCTGTATGTTCAAACGATCAAAGGTCGTCTTCAAATTGGCCAGCACTTCGGCTTTCACTCTCCCATGTTCAATCACTAGCAAAACTCCGTCGCTTTTCGCTGCTACCAGCATAGATTCGGACATGGCGAACATTGGCGAAGTGTCGATAATAATTTTGTTATATACCTCTCTGTACGTGTTGATAATTGAGGAGAACGTATGATTGGAAAGTAAATCGGAGGGATTGTCCGGTGCAAGCCCCGCTGTGAGTACGAACAGATTGGGAATATGGGTACTTTGAACCGGATCTTCGATTTCGTCTCGAGCTGATAAGATTTCGCTAAGCCCAGTCTGATTATGCACCAGGAAAATATCTTGTAGAGAAGGATTGCGAAATGCCGCATCGATAATGAGCACTTTCTGATTTGCCTGGGCAAAAGCTACTGCAAGATTAACAGCCGTCGTAGTCTTCCCTTCGCCAGGATAAGAAGATATTACCGAGATCACCTTAAGATTGTCCGGTTCGTCATATAGTTCGATATTCGTACGAAGTGTGCGATATGCATCGGAAATTCGTGACCTTGGACTCACATCGATCATGATCGGCAGCTTGATTGTTTTTTGCGCCATGCAAACACCTCTCTATAGGGTTTGGATACGATATGTATCTTGATTCATAGGTCTAATTTATGATACATATTGGATCTTGTCAAGCAGATAATTTCTAATTAACGGAAAATAAAGATACAAAACGTGGGATATAATACGTAGGTACAAGGTTATAAACTTTTAGATTTTATAGGGCTTTTCCATTAATAGAGAAAAACGCCATTTTCACGCTCTCCGCCCCCTTCTCATTAACTAGATACAATTTGTATCATAACTGACATTACTAACATAATAGTTGCATGGAATATTCTAATTATAACATTTTTTTTATAAATGTCGTGCAATATTTTCCTAATTTTTGTAAAAAATATGTGTATTCCATAGGTGCATACCCCTGCAAAAAAAAAGGACACCCCCGGTATCCTGGGAATGTCAATCGTCCACTATGAACTAACCCTTTGCCGCCTTATTAGCGACATACTGAACATCCTTACTGTCGATGATGCCATCCGGCTTTAGATCAAATTGCTCGTCATAGCCTGGCTGACCTTTCTTTAAACCATTTTTCTGTGAAATCAAGAAAAGGTCGCTGAGTCCCACCTTGCCGTCATGATCGAAATCCCCGCCGCCGATTGCGATGTAGAACGAGGCTGACGCTAAATTTTGCTGCTTGCCTTTGCTATCTGTCACAGCGGATTCGGGCTGCAGCGTAAGTGCCGTTTCACCGTTTTTGAGCGCCGTGAAACTCAATGTGGTTAGACCGATGCTGCCGTTTTTTCCAGGTACAGCTCCCAGCCGTACGCCGGTTAGCTTCAAGAGTCCCGCAGCCGCCTGATTGTCCTTGCCGAACACGGCGGTGCCGTTCTCAGTGCCGAATTCGCTGATATAGGCAATCTTCGTCAGCTTCAAGCGGCTTGTATCATACTGCAGCTTCAGCAAGAACGCGTACAAGTCCTTGGCGTCGTTGGCGCGAATCTGTACATCGATCGTGGAGCCGACTTCGGCAATCTCAGAAGCGGATGAAAACGCGATTCCCGTAGTCTGCGCCGGAACGTTGGCGAGTGTCGTCACGCTCACACTCGGATTGCCGGTGCTGGCATTGCCTGCCGCATCCAGCGCCACCACAGAGAACACATAGGTGGTTTGGGGAGCCAGGCCGGCAGCTTGGTAGCTGTACACGGTCCCTGTTACCGTATCAATGTGCTCACTGTTTCGCAGAATCTGATACTGGCTCACACCCACATTGTCTGACGCCAGCGGCCACTGCAGCTTCGCACTGCTGTAGGTTACGTCCGTCACGGTAAGCTGCGTGCCGGCCGGCCAAACGGGAGCAACCGTGTCACCGGTCGAAACCGGTAGTGTCGTAACCGATGTCGCCGGCTTTACAGTGCTTTTGTTGCCCGCCGCATCAACGGCTTCGACTTCGAACGAATATGTCGTGTTCGGCGTCAGTCCACTTACGGAGTAGCTATATACATCGCCACTGACCGTATTCAGCAGGCTGCTGTTTTGATAGATATTATAGGCGGTCACACCAACATCGTCCGTCGCAGGCTGCCATTGCAAGCGCGCGCTTTGCCCCGTGACATCGGCCGCTGTAAGCACATTCGGTGCCGGCCATGCGGGTGGCGTCGAATTACCCGGAGCTAATTTGATTTCGAATAGAACTGTACTAATAGCTTTGAACCACTTGCCATTAATTACTTTTGTTTTACCTATCGCTGACCCCAGATAAATAGGAGGCTCATCGAGCGGTGTTTGTAAATACAGCTGATTGTTCTGAATAAATGAAACTGTACCATCCGTCGAAAGATTTTCAATACCTGGAGTATTGATTAAATTGTAGGTCGCCTGGGTCACCAAACCCTCTGGAGACTGCAAGTAAATTTGCTGTGTTTGCCCTGGCAATCCTTTCGTAAAAGCGATCCAGCCTTGATTAATTGCATAATTCCCCGATGTATTGTGGCTGAGCTCCGTAATGACACCATTCTCTTTTTTGAAAACACTGCCATCTCCCCAGTAAACGACGACATTGCCATCCCATTTGGGCAACCTGATGTCCCAACTATTAGTGTCTTGAACGACTGTTTCTTCCTGACCGTCAGAACGATGACGGTAAATATAGGAACGCCAACTCCCTGCCGGCTTATTGACATATACATATTCTCCATTTGCCGCAAGATCCGTTTGGGACCCCAAGGTTTGGATGATTTCATCCGTTACGGCGTTTATCCGGATATTAGGGTAAAACACATAGTCACCCTTGACCTGCAGTTTGCAGCAAATATCACTAAGTTGGGTTCCGATTCCGGCATCTGTCAGCTTATTGTTTTTCCAAGTAAACAGACGCGTTTGGTTATCTTCATGATTGCTGATCAAAAAAGCTGCCCCAGTCGATGTAAGCTTGGCTTGATCGAAATATTTAGGTCCGCTTAATGAATCCACTAATGTAATATCGCCGGTAGAACGATTTTTGATATATAGACCAGAGTTGTTAGAGTTGTATACTAAGTACAGCAAGCGATTTTCGTCAAAGTCCATAATCTGCCCGGCCGCCTGGTCAACCTTCTTTAATCGATCGCTAATCTCCGCAAGTAGGTGGACATATTTGTCAAATCGCTGCACCAGTTTCCCGTCTACATAATTCCCATCAGAAGCCTCGATATGGACCCTAACAATTTGACCTGCATATTTGGAAACATCAAACGTATGATCAAGAACTCCTGAACCGGTACTCACGATTCCTTCATCACTAAAGCTCGACACCGTCACTTTAATCTCGGGTACAGAAAAATCATCTGTTGCATTTACAACGATACGCAGACTGTTTGACATAATAACTGATGAATCTTCCGGTCCCTCAATGGTCACTACCGGTGACGAATCGTATTTGATTGCACTGGTAGCCTGTGCGGATTGATTGTTTTGATTCGTTGCCTCTACCACAAGTGTCTTATTGCCTTTTTCGAGCCCTTCCAATGAAAACTCGCCTGTCCATACGCAATCATTTGCAGGCTGGCATACTTTTTGCAGCAAAATCTCTTTGCTTCCAACCTTAGCTTTTACCGTCTTGATCTCAGATAATGAATTCACTACTGCCCCAACAACAAAATTGGTATCAACAGGGACCGGGCCTACTGCTTTTGGGTATAGGATTTTGACGTTAATCCCCCCTGCTGCATAAGTGTTACTTGAAAATAGTAAAATAACCACAAATGCAAATAACACGCTCAGTACTGATTTTCTCATTTATAATATCCACCTTTCAAAAACGAATCCGGCTAGTACAACGAGTAATAAACTCAGTGGGATTTTATTGATTTTATTTATTCACTACACCCCCCATTGATACATTATGTATCACATTGAATGCAATTACCTGGTGCATATGTTTTTTATTCGATACAAAAAGCGAATAACCTCCTAATTTTTGTAAGCTCACGCACAATTTATTTAAATTTAATAACAAAAAAATACTCCGCAGACCCCCATCTGCAGAGTGTTTGAACATGTTTTAACCCTTCGCCGCCTTATTCGCAACATACTGAATATCTTTACTGTCAATGACGCCGTCCGGCTTCAAATCGTACTGCTCTTCATATCCGGGCTGGCCTTTCTTCAAGCCGTTTTTCTGTGATATGAGGAACAGGTCGCTAAGTCCCACTTTGCCGTCATGATCAAAATCTCCGCCGCCGACGGCGATGTAGAATGAAGCTGCCGCGAGATTCCGCTGGCTGCCTTTACTGTCTGTTACCGCTGATTCCGGCTGCAGATTCAGGGCCGTTTCACCGTTTTTGAGCGCTGTAAAGCTCAATGTTGTTAAACCAATACTGCCGTTTTTGCCTGGTACGGCTCCCATCTGCGCTCCTGTTAGCTTCAATAGTCCGGCAGGCGCATTGTTGTCCTTGCCGAACACTGCGCTGCCGTTCTCCGTGCCGAATTCGCTGCTGTAGGCAATCTTCGTTAGCTTCAATCGGCTTGTGTCGTACTGCAGCTTCAGTAAGAACGCGTACAAGTCCTTGGCGTCGTTGGCGCGGATCTGTACATCGATCGTAGACCCGACCTCCGCTATCTCAGAGCCGGAAGTAAATATGATCGCCGTAATCGGAACCGGTTCGTTCGCCAGCGTTGTCACATTCTGGCTTGGATTGCCGGTGCTTGCATTGCCCGCAGCATCCAGCGCCACCACCGAGGATAAGTAAGTGGTTTGAGGCGCCAGGCCTGCAGCTTGGTAACCGTTCTCGGATCCGTTCACGGTATCTACCAGCAATCCATTGCGATAGATTTGATACTGGCTTACCCCTGCGTTGTCCAGCGCTTGCGGCCACTGCAGCTTCGCACTGCTATTCGTTACATCCGTCACTTCCAGCTGCGCTCCCGACGGCCATGACGGAGGTATCGTATCGGCATCATTCAGCTTGATCTCCAGTAGATCGCGGTTCATCGCTTTATACCATTTGCCATTCACATTTTTTAAGAGCGCATTGCTGTTGCCCGCTTCAATCGGCGTTTCATTGCCGGGAATACGGATGTGTAATTTGCCTTGATAAGCGTAGGCAAGACTCCCATCCGGCGCCAAATCTGCAAGTATCGTATCATTATTACTACTGTAGGTGATCTGAGTTACAGTCCCTTCCGGGTCTTGTTCGTACAGCTGAGGAATCCCGCTGCCTGGCGGTTTTTGAAAATACGCAACCCATCCGTTATTCAACTTGAAATCGAAATATGCTGTCGGCGATATCTCCTTAACTACGCTGCCTACTTTCCTGAGAAGCTTTTGATTGGCAAGTTGATATACAAGCGTATATCCATCCCATTGGGGAAAATTCTGGTAAAAAGCCGGATAGTCACCGCCTTGAACTTCGAGTTCCAATTTTCCTTTGGAGACATAACGATAAATGTCTCTTTGGGAGTTTCCAATATATTCCCTCACAAACATAAATTGACCGTCATCTGAAATCGCATTGTCCGAGGCAATTGCCTGTACGCCGGTCAACCGGTCCGTATCACCGGTCTCCGTATTTATCCATATCGGTTCATTGAATGCGAGCAGAGCATACTTGCCCTTGGACTGGATGAGATTGAGCTTGTAATCTTCAAAACAGCATCGATCCGGGAAACTTATTCCCGTATCCGTTAACAAACCGCCCTTGAAGAGGTAAATCCTACCTTTCGGCGAGTCGCCTTCTTCATAAATCCAAATGACGGCTCCTTCGGAAGTCAGCTCTGCTTCCCGTAAAATATATTTGTCCGACTCGAACTTAAATACGGATGAACTTTGTCCGGAAATCCGGTTTTTGGAAAAAAGAGTACCGTCAGCATGCAGATAAAGAAGGAATTTTTCATTAAAGTCAATGATTGAGCCCGTAACTTGATCGATCGGATTGATCCTTTCTCCGGGTTCTATGTATAACTCACCACGCGTACTATACCTTATCATCGGTTTGCCTGAAGCATCATTAAATCCATCGGATACTTTTACTTCGTACATGATTCGCTGCCCGGCATATTTGGAAAAGTCGAAGGTATGCTCTATTCTTCCCGTTCCATTCACATTTTCCAATTCCTGATACATGCGGGTATCTTTAAGTTTAATGTTGATATGCGGTACAGAGTTATCATCGGTTGTTGTTACTGCTGCAGGGAATTGACTCTCTGTAATCACAGCCCCATTAACAAAGTTTGTTGAAACAACCGGTGGCGAGTCGTAAACGAATGACCTTGAAGCTTGAGCCGTTTGATCCGTCTGATTCACCGCTTCGATGGTAACTGTCTTTAATCCTTTCTCCAGCCCTTCCAGCGAAATCGAACCCGACCATATGCAGTACCCTTCATACAGGCATTCCTTTTTGAGCTGAGCCTCTTTGCTCTCAACTCTAGCAGTAACCGCTTTCAAATTACTGTCCGATGCAATCTCTGCGCTGACCCACACGGCCGTATCTTCGGGATGTCCGTCACTTGGAAACAAAACTTTAATGCGTATTCCCCCTTCAGCGTACGTGCTTTTTGACAAGAATAATACGATCAGCACCGCAAATAAAAAGCTCAGATGACCTATTTTCATTGCCTCTCACCTTGTCCTTTCTACATTAACGTATATAAAAACCCCATGGACATTTGTCCATGGAGTCACTTCCCAACGTCAGCATTGATTTTAAACAAAGTACCTCCTACAGCTTTGTACCAAGTTCCATTCAAGATCTTGCTTCTGATGCGGGATGATCATCTCGCTGCGCCCTGTCGTATAACGGAATATACCAGTCAGTTCCTCTCCATGGTTAGCCCCGGAGAATATGAACTCGCCCTTCAGGCTAAGATCAGCCCCGTATGAAGACATGTCTTGAATAGAAAAGCTCAATGCCCTGCCCGTAGCTGAATCGCCCAATCCACCCGATGAGTACCCGGCCGAAGCACATAACTGCCCTTTACTTCCAGCCGTTCATCCCCATCACAGTACAATTCGATATAGTTCATGCCTGTATCTGTTGTCACACCCCGGTTCCAAAGCAAGGTATGCACCTAACCGTCCTCATAAAGTCCGGCAGTGAACACAACACCGGATGGCGTCAGCTTCGCTCCGATTTTATCAGTCTTCCCATACACCAAAGTGTCGCGGCCCTCCAAACCTTCCAACAGATGGAGCCTTTTATCATAAGCTGTATATAGAATCCGATTTTCATCAAAATCGACAATTACACCAGGAACCTGATTTCGTTTCAATAATCGTTTGTTGGCATCTACATACAGAGTATGATAAAGGGTTCTAATTCCACCCCCAATTCATGTCTCCGCAACCAGCTGATAATTCTCATCCAGCAGCATCAGTTTCACACGAGAACCTGGTTGATCGTCCGTTAAAGTCACTGCCGCATGCAAAGTATTCGTGGTAATCACAGAATAATCCGCAGGTTCAAAAGAAACGATCTCGGGCGGAGTGTCAGAAGCGAATACACCTCAAGGAATGAAAGCGACATCATTTATAGAGTCAGCCTCTGGATGCTTGCTTTTCCTGGCCGATTCCGATATATTTCAACGTTACGGACGGGGCGGAATGATTAAACAAATCACGGAGAACGGATATATTTTTTGTTCTTTGATAATAGTGATATCCGAATGTCTTGCGCAAGGTGTGCGTCCCAATATCTTCAAGCCCTACTTGCTTTGCCGCTTCATTCAAAATTCGATATACTCGAATTCGTTTTATGGGTCTACCTGTACGTTGGGAAGGGAAGAGAAAATCTTCATCATCCATGTAAGCGACGTACTCATTAATTTTCTCGGAGAGCTGCTGATTGATAAAAAAAGTCTTTTCTTTACCTGTCTTTTCTTCTCTAATCGTTACCTTGCTCTTATCTTTCAAATCCTTTACTCTCAACGTCAGTAAATCACTGAGATGCAAGCCGGAATTAATACCTATAGTGAACAGCAACCAGTCACGCATTGAATGCCTTTTTAAAATTTCTTGAATCTCTTCTATCTTCTCATGGTCTCGTATGGGTTGAACGATTTGCACGAAGCTTCACTCCTTTACTTTCGTAAACATTCATCATGAAAATAATTCTTCCACTATCTCTTTTACTTCCGCCATGTCGGGTATCCAGTAATACAACTGAGTATGTTCAATCGGATCGAGGTCATATCCACTACGGCCCGGTATTTGCGAATATTGAAAATCAGACGCTTTCATATCTTCCAACATCCATGCTAAGCTGATGATATCGCTATCACGAAAATTGGTGTCAATCAAATCCTTTTTAATGCCGGCAATAAGACTAATGGTTTTTTTCATGTTTTTGGGGGCAAGAGCTTCTTGTACAATACTTCGCAAAACTTGATATTGTGCATTCTGGCGTCCGAAGTCCCCCTCAGGGAAGGCCCATCTTTCTCTGACCAAGCTGAGTGCTGTAGCACCTCCTATTCTCTGCTTACCTGCCGGCAAATCCTTCTGGGTGCTGCGAAGATGCAGCTGTTGCTTCAGTTCGACCTCAACGCCGCCGACTGCATCGATAAAGTGTTCGAAACCTTTAAAGTCTGTTTTCAAATAATAATTAATCGGTATTCTTAGAAAATCGCTGACGGCCTGCATCGTTGCTTCCGTTCCTTGATGGCTCCCTCCTTTTGCTTCACCAAGTGCATGAGCATGATTAATTTTGGTATAGCCCACATTACGTAGATTAACTCGCGTATCTCTCGGAACTGACAGGACATTGGCTTTTTTATCGGAAGGTATGACATGAATGACCATGATGACGTCCGACCGCGAATTCTCGTTGCCGCGTGCATCGATACCGAGCAGCAACACATTAAAGGATTGCGTCGATGAAGGAGTGAATGCTGGACTAAGACTGGAGTTTTGAATACCATCATGAGTTAACGCTTCTGATGATTCATTTTGTATTTCTTCTGGCATGGAAACAACAGGCAGTTCACTTTGATCAAAGTGACGGCTCGGTTCGAGCCTCCAATAAACGCAACTGCCCAACAACAAGGTACTGGCAATAGTAGAACTGAAGACAACTATCTTCCAGCGTTTCACATAGTGCACATCCTCGTTATATTTTGATACAAATTGTATCATTTGATTTGTGCAATTACAAGTTCTTGAAGCGTGAAATTGTGTGAAAACTCACATTTTTAGTTAAATTTATGAGACAAAGCTAAAGACTGCCCCGTACGGCAGTCCTTTTAGCATTTTTCTAGCGTTAATAGGTAGTTTGCGCAAGCATATAGTAACCATAATAAAGGTACCAAATCTGAGGGGACGGACCTGATCCGTTAACAAAAACTCTACCCTGACTGTTGACGGCAACATTAAAATTCGGGATAAACGGAGCATCGCCTTTTTTCACCGTGTTTCCGATCTTCTGAACATCCGCAAAATCATAAACCTTATCGTCATAGGTCACCAAATAGTAGGCCATACTGCCATGGTTCAAATCATTTCTGGTAACCGTAATCGATACGACATAGGTACCTGGCGTCGGCAGCCAGAATTCCGTATTTATATTCTGACCATAGGCAAGCTCTATCTTATCCCTCTTGGTTACAACAGTGTCCAATGAATTGTCAGTAATAAGCTGAAAGCTTTTCTGTTTCATAGGACGTTTTCTTTGGTTCTGATGCCAAGAGTCATTCGTAAAATCCATGATGCGGACACGATTGAACTCGTCGTTAATAATTACGTTCACGCTGCTTTCTATGGAATCGCATTTATAGACGAGTCCTTCGATGTTGATATTATCGTTTTTACCGGGAATTAACGCAATGGATTCTTTACGGTTATAGCACCACGCATACAAACCGTAGATGTTCACATTTTTGGCCGCTCCGTCCGGATCGAAATAAATGCCTGTGTTCCAATTTCCCTCCAAATATAAATTCTCAAGAGTTATATTCGAGTTAAACCCGCGGAATTCAAGCATCGTCTGTTGGGTCGTAGACGGATTTCCCCCCTCAATCGCCACATCCCGGAACGAGCAATTTTTGCCGTCAACGATCACAACTATAGACCCATTAAATTTGGTTTGGGAAATGAACGTTTGGCTTACACTGATCGTGTGATAGTCGTAAATATAAAGAGCTTGGCCTTGATAACCGCCCAGGGATGCATCTCTCCAAAACCGGGAACGTGTAATTTCAACCATATATACGCCATAGCCGGACTGAAATTTACCGTCCATATAAATGCCCCATTTTCCTGAGGCACATCCATTCTGAAAAAAGCCATCAAAATACAATTGTCCGCCCTGCGGGAGCTTCACGCCTCCGCCCGTTGTGGTATCAATCTGAATGTTGACCATCCATAAAGCGTCGACCTCATTTTGATTCAACGTAAAATCGAAACAATATTCCGAACCTGTATACTGGATGACCGAGGAGTACATATTGTCTCCGACAATCGTGAGACCTCCTGAACGAGCCACATTACTAATTGAAGAAACATTGGGTGCAATGCTGGATTGAACCGTATAAATACCGCTTGGCACATATAAGGTGCCTGAAGAACCTATAGATGTAAGCGCTCTCTGGAATCTCCCGTCATCCGTAGTCTCTCCCGCCATTCGAGGATAATCAGCTAAACTAACTCTTCCCGCCATACGACTCTCTCTCCTTTCTCTTATTTTGTGCTACTCTATCTGAATCGCAGGTCTCTCTCCTACTTTATCTCTTATGGTATCCTATGCGAGAGTTGTATGCTCGGACACATGAAGAAGCCCAGCTTTAGCTTAAAAAGCGAGAAATAGTGCTGTTCTTTTGCGATAATTAGTCGGCTGATAGGAGGAATACTCGTGTTGATACAGAATGTAACATAAATACATTTTCTTGAGGAGGGACTCATTTGAAGAAACTATCCAAAGTCATGATTCTCGCATCTGCCCTAACACTAACATTCTCAGCCGGAGTTTTTGCCGCTACTGACATTAAACTTTATGTGGAGGGCAATAAAACCAACATTCAAGTGGAAATTATCGATGGATCCAGTTACGTGCCCCTAAAAGCTGTAGGAGAATTACTTGGTAAAGAAGTGAAATGGGAAGAGGCTACGCGATCGATCTACATTTCAGACAAAACACAAAGCACCATTAGTGAAGGCGAATACCAAGCTGATAATCTATCGTTCTATGATTTAAATGTTGTGAAAGGAAAGCTCGGGTGGGAGATCGTTGCCGAGGTGAGAAACGATGGAGCGAAAGAGCTTAAAAACGCGGTCTTTACTGCAGTCTTTTATAATGGGAACGGAAAAAGGGTCGGGACCGCACAAGGAAGCTTATTGGATCTGAGTCCCAAAGAAAACCATACCGTAAAGCTTGAGACTGCTGACGATCTCACCGGATATAAAAGCGTTAAGTTCCAACTTGATAAGACGAACTAATATAGTACAAAACCCCCACTTTCGATCTATCGATGTGGGGGTTTTGTACATATATAACGCTTTTTCGACAGAGTTTCCGGCGTTGTGGTCGAATGAATACCTCCAATGGACTATTACAATTTTTCCCTATTATTACTATCATTAGGTGAATATAAAATAGGAGGTATATAGGATTATGGTCCTGAATCGAAAAAAGCTAACTTTCGTATTTCTCATCTTTACCTTGCTCTTCTCCACGCTGCTTCCAATGAATGCATCGGCTGTATCTGATGGATGGGAGAATGAATTCTATTGGGAATCGCCAACTAGCTACCAAACCGTGCACACACCTACATTCATTGTTGAAGCAAGAATCAAAGTAGTTGGACCTATTAAGTCGACTACTGTAAATGTTGATGGAAGGTCTTTTCCTATGGTTGATGTCGAGAGGTTTATGCACCAGGGTACTGTCTCACTTGCCGGTTTGCAGGAAGGAGTAAAGAAACTAACGATTAAAGTTACTTCAGAAACAGGTGCCGTACTACTAGAAGAAAGCAGATATATCATTTATAATACAAATCCGGGTAAAGGTATACTCCGGTTTGACACCCTGGCACGCGTAGTTGACGAAGGTTCAGGAAAAGTAACCGTGAATGTCGTTCGCACAGGAGGCAGTAGTGGAGTAGTAACAGCGAGATATACGACAACCACATTGCCTAGACAGGACGCACTGGCTGGCAAGGACTTTATTGCGAACTCCGGCCTACTCACTTTTTCGGAGGGGGAAACGGTAAAATCCATTCAAGTACAATTAGTGAATGACTCCACGAAAGAACCGTTGCTGGAAACATTTTCGTTGCAATTGCTGCCGGATTCTTCAGGTCAATCATCTATAGATCCTAATTATTCATCAACGACTGTTGTCATTAGAGATAATGATTAACCGCTCCTCTTATCGTCAATTAGTAGCCGCAGCCATGATGGAAATCTACCCCAACATAGCTGTTTCTTTCTGCTCCAGACGAACTAAACTAACAAGATGAAAATTAGGAGGTATATTGAATCATGGTCCTGAATCGAAAAAAGCTAACTTTCGTATTTCTTATATTTACCTTGCTCTTCTCTACGCTGCTTCCAATGAATGCATCGGCTGTAACTGATGGTGGAGGGGTAGGTGAATTATTTTGGAATTATCCCTCTAACAACGAAACCATACATACACCATACTTCACTGTAGCTATAGCTTCCAAAATTGTAGCTGACTCGCTTACTTTAAGTCTTGATGGAAGGCCTCTTGATTTTTCTTTTGTTGAGAGATATACGAGATTCTATGAAGTATCACTGGCAGGGTCGCAAGCAGGAGTAAAGAAGCTTACATTTAAAGCTACTTATAAAGGAAATCTAGTACTAGAAGAAAGCAGGTATTTCATCTATGATCCAAGTCCGATTAGAGGTTCGCTCCGGTTTGATACCCTGGCACGCGTAGTTGACGAAGGTTCAGGAAAAGTAACCGTAAATGTCGTTCGCACAGGAAGCAGCAGTGGGGAATTAACAGCGAAATACAAAACAACTACATTGCCCAAACAAGATGCAGTGGCTGGCAAGGACTTCATTGCGAACTCAGGCCTGCTAAGATTTTCAGAGGGTGAAACGGTAAAATCCATTCAGATACAATTAGTGAATGACTCCACGAAAGAACCGTTGTTGGAAACATTCTCATTACAGCTACTGCCTAATCCTTGGGGTTATACCTATATAGATCCTAATTATTCATCAACGACTGTCGTCATTAGAGATAACGATTAACCGCTCCGATAAGACGAAATAAACTGATAAGATGAAAACTAGGAGGTATTTTAGATCATGGTCCTGAATCGAAAAAAGCTAACTTTCGTATTTCTTA
Organism: Paenibacillus sedimenti; assembly: GCF_014534655.1. GTDB lineage: Bacteria > Bacillota > Bacilli > Paenibacillales > NBRC-103111 > Paenibacillus_E > Paenibacillus_E sedimenti. Next base: position 400,183 of record NZ_JACVVD010000002.1, on the reverse strand, counting down.
TCTTTACCTTGCTCTTCTCCACGCTGCTTCCAATGAATGCATCGGCAGCATATGATGATGGAGTGGTGGATGAATTCAATTGGGGTTTGCCCACTAACTATCAAACCGTTAGTACGCCTACATTCATTGTTGAAGCAAAAATCAATGCAGTTGGACCAATTAAGCCGATTACTGTAGATGTTGACGGAAGGTCTTTTCCTATGGTTGACGTCGGGAACTTTATGCACCAGGCTACTGTTTCACTTGCCGGTTTGCAGGAAGGAGTAAAGAAAATAACACTTAAAGTTATTTCAGAAAAATACGGCATCGTACTAATAGATGCAAGCAAATATATCATTTATAGTACATATAAGGGTACACTCCGGTTCGATACCTTGGCACGTGCAGTTGATGAAGGTTCAGGAAAAGTAACCGTTAATGTCGTACGCACAGGAAGCAGCAGTGGAGTATTAAGAGCGCAATATAGGACAACTACATTGCCTAAACAGGACGCACTGGCTGGCAAGGACTTCATTGCGAACTCTGGCCTACTAACTTTTTCAGATGGTGAAACGGTGAAATCTATTCAGATACAATTAGTGAATGACTCCACGAAAGAACCATTGCTGGAAACATTCTCGTTGCAATTGCTGCCAGAGCCATATACTAATTCGTCTATAGATCCTAATTATTCATCAACGACTGTCGTCATTAGAGATAACGATTAACCGCTCCACTTGTCATCGCTGAAGCAGCCGACTCCATGATGTAAATCCACGTCAGCATAGCTGTCACTTTCTGCAAGTTTGTGTTAATATGATACATAATGAATCATATAAGATACATAACGTAGAGGTGAGCTTGTTTGAAACCATCCGTTCCTAATCAGCCGATTACATGGCATCACTCCAACTTAAGTCGTCAAGAACGCCATCTGGCCAACGGACACAAGAGCTGCGCATTATGGTTTACGGGCTTATCCGGCTCCGGGAAGTCGACGCTGGTTTTCACGCTGGAAAAGGAGCTGCACCTAAGAAGCATTCGGTCCTATGTCCTGGATGGTGACAATATCAGACATGGACTTAATGCAGACTTGGGGTTCTCCGAACAGGATCGCAAAGAGAACGTTCGACGAATCGGAGAAGTATCGAAGTTATTCGTCGATGCCGGATTGTTCGTGCTATCGGCTTTTATTTCACCGAATGAGCATGACCGCGCTATGGTGAGGGGTTTATTTCATCCCGATGATTTTCTCGAAGTGTACGTGAAGTGTTCGCTGGAGGAATGTGAACGCAGAGATCCCAAAGGGTTATATAAGAGGGCGCGAAGCGGAGAACTCCCCAACTTCACGGGTATATCCGCAGGATACGATGTGCCGAAACGGCCTGACATCGTTATTGATACGGAGAGGCTTACGATCGAGGAATCGGTGCGCTTGTTGATCGATCAATTGGAAAAGAGAAGCTGTCTCACCATGAATGAGAAGCTTCTCTCTCCTTGATCAGGGGCACATTCCATTAGGCGCGTGCTTCGATTTGATAACCCAGCAGTTTGCTGAATATCCCCCTCGTTTCTTGCGAAAGCTGTTGGTAGCCTCCTTGTTGAATCAATTCGCCCTTATCCAATACAATGACCTGATCGGCCCCACGAATCGTCGATAACCGGTGTGCGATAACGATTATGGTCATTTTTCCTTTTAATCGATCGATCGCCTGCTGAACTTTCAATTCGTTCTCACCGTCCAGCGCACTTGTCGCTTCGTCAAGTATGAGAATCGATGGCTTTCTGAGAATAGCTCTTGCCAGCACAATTCGCTGACGCTCGCCGCCGGACAATCGCACTCCCCGATCTCCAACGACCGTATCCAGTCCTTGCGGAAGCTTGCTCACGAACTCGGCGGAGGCCGAGAATTCCAACGCTTCCCACATTTCCTGTTCGCTCGCTGCCGGGTTCACCAATTTCAAATTATCGCGAATGCTCATATGGAACAGAAACGGATCCTGCGATACATAACTAATCGAGCTTCTCAAAGGAAGAAACTTATCGGGGGTGAGCGGCACACCGTCAATGAGCATTTGACCGCTCTCCGGCTGCATGAGCCCCATGAGGATATCGATCAAGGTACTTTTACCAGCTCCTGACCTGCCTACAATGGCCGTAAGACCGCCTGCAGGAATATGAATATTTATATCATGAAGCGCATAGGAATGCTGGTCATTGCTGTAGCGAAAGCAGACATCTCTGCATTCGATTCCATGCTCAACCGGGATCGCGGGAGAGATGCCTCTATCCTTTTGCACGCTCCATTCCTGTGCGTCCTTGCATTCTTGCTGAAGTTGAATCACGGATTTAAATGCCGGGAACATCGATACCATCGTTTCCAAACTTGATTGAATGGAACTAAAGCGCGGCCACAATCGGGCAAAAATGATAATGATCACCATCATCTGCTCAGCAGGTGTATGAAACACCCCGAATGATACATAAATAAAAAGGACAATAAGTACCGCTGCCGTAATACGGCTAAGGAATTGTGTCGTTGAGTTCAGCCTGATGAACTGGGTGACGTTATCCTCGATTTGCTTGCATAAAGCATGAAACCATGTTAAATGAATGTGCTCGAGCCGATTGCTTTTAATATCTTTAATGCCGTTAAAATGTTCCGTAATCCCTGCGTAATAGCTTTGCGAAAGCTCCGTCGTCCGGTCGCCTATCGACTGGGCCTTCCTTACGTATTTTCGAAAAACCACGAATATAACAATACCGCTGACCAGAATGACGCTTGTTAGTTTGGCGGACAGCCAAAAAGCTAGGCCAATCTGAATCGCCGTAAAAATGGCAGAAGTAATTAACTGCATGAACATATTGGTTCCCTGGTTGACCCGGGCCAGCTCCGTCGTCAAAATATGGCTGAAATCCGACTTTCGTTTCACAAGGAAAAAGTCCCATTTGGCCTGCATGAGCGCCCGATACGTTTCAAATCTCAAATGCCTGATAAAGTGCTGCTGGATTTGCGAGCTGCGGATTGCCTGACTTCTCTGTAATAAGGCTTGGCCGGCAATGATGAGGACATACATTGCAAGAATAATCGGCAAATTTAATGTGCTTTGCACATTCTGCAGCAAATGAGATAGACCTGGAATAGGCAAACTCTTCGCTGCATCGATCTGAAAGAAGCCGATTATCCCAAGCATGGGCACTAGCAAATAAATGCTAATTCCGTCTAACAAACTTACCGTGATCATACTGCCGATATTCAAAAATAGCTTTTTCCCTGTAACTGCGTACAGTTTTTTTACAAAAAAAAGAAGCTCCCCCATCACATTCCCTCCTATAACGATGATTGCTGCTTGATTTGTCTCCAACACCAGAGGAAGGGGCGTAATGGAAAGTATAGAAAATGTAGTGCCTTGGGCAACGGCAACATAAGGGCATCCTTCGAGCTTGGGTACATGCGGTTCAAATAGTAGGTCCATTTTTGCTTTCGGTTCTTCAGAGACAACAAGTAAGAGCGAAAAGGCTTTGCCAATTCAGGCGGCGGATCCGGACAGAGAACAGCCATCGTATAAATAAAAAGCAGCGTGCTTTGTGCTAGCTGTAACGATCTGCGACCGGTAAACAAACTCCTCATCTCCTCGGTTAACGGTGTATCCAATAACTGAGATGCGAGAATGAACGCTTGCCCTCCCAAGTGGACGCTTTTGTATTGTTTCAATAGCGCGTGCAGCGCTTTGGCATCAATCCCTTTTCTGACCAGCCTGTCGATATCCTCGAGCCAACGCAGTCTGAACCAGCCATGCCTGGACCCATGAGAAACAAGATAAAAAAATAAGTCCTCACTGCCCAAATAAAAGACCGTACCGCTGCCGAGCGAGCTGACTCTTCGCCTTGCCCAAAGTTCTTCAAATTGCGGTTCTTCTTTGGCCATATCCGGGTTTAGGCTCCAATGAAGCTCGATTTCGACCTGCTTCTGCGGATGATAATAAGCGATGTGATAGAACTTCCATTTCCAATCCAGAACGCGAACCGGATTATCTTGAATAACATAGCCAAGCTCCTCAAGCACTAGTTCCGCTTGCTCGACTTCTCTGATATGCACAAGAATGTCCAGATCTTTGGACGTCCTGAGGGAAAGGTCGCCGTACAATTCTTGGGCCAGCACCGGCCCTTTCAGCGTTAAAGTCCGAATTTGCTGCTTATCCATGGAACTGCAAACACGCTCCATCTCTGCGCTCAAATGCAGCATTTGGAACATGTTCTTGTTGTATTGAGCTCTCAGAGCCTGCAGGACAGACGCAGGTATCCGCCCACTTTCAAGCTTGTTCAGCCTGGCGTATAGGGTCGGATATACTCGATGATGCTTGGCAAGTTGGAAAAAGTGCTTCCAGTCTATATCGGAACCATCCGTCTGAACAGGCGGACTGCTCCCTTGCACCCGCAAGATCGCTAGGATCTCTTCTAATTCCTTTGGACACTTACTTGTATCAAGCGCGTATACGTTCCCCATTCCTTGTTCCCCTCAACTCTCTAATCGCTGAATCCGCTTGCCGAAAACTTCAACGACAGTGAATTTGTCCATCGTTTCTGCTCCTGAAATGTAAATGGAACCGCTTCTCAACCAAGCATGGGCAATCATTTTGCCATTGGTATCTCTAGCCGTTCCCAAGTAAAGCGTACTTTCAATTTTGCGTCTTTCCAGCATTTTCATTCCCGCGATGGCTTGCACCAGGCACTTGCTCTCCCATATGGTGTTGCGGCTCATCATGCGGACAGCTTTAGAGATATCTTTAATTAACGTTTCATTAGGCTGATTCCCCGTATGCGGAGTCTCCTCACGGCGATTGCCCAGCGACGGAGCAACCTTGGCGAACGGGACTGATTTCAATATGCGCGCCCATGCCAAATAAAACAGAGCCTCAAATAGAAGCAGTATCATCCTTGGATGGAGCCTCAGCAATGTCCTTACCTTTTTCCACATTGCTCACAGTTCCTCTCTGATCTGGATAAGTCCCTCTTTCGATAAGGATGTTAAAAAGGTTCGTACTTGCTCCTCGCATACCGAAGCCTCAATTTCATATTCCGCTGACAAAGTCTCAACAATTTGTTGAAGCGTAGCAGGCGTCTCAATGAGTTCCCATATCCGCCCGCCTGTGCTGCCAAGATTGTAATACTTTCCCGACTTGATGCTCAACATGACTTTTTCTCCATCCATGTTGCTGACCAGATTCCCTTCGTTCTGAGCAATACGTTGATTCGAAGCTATTTGTAAAATAGACATTAAGATACGCACACCCCTTTATCCGCTATTTGCCCAATTTGTACCGCCAAATCCTGTGCTGTAAATCCGTTGATAGGCCGAGTTAACCGATAGGTATCTACCTGGCTGGCCATGCTTGTAACAAAGGAAAAGAGCCATTGCTCCAAGCCTAACTGCGGAATCAACGAAGAACGATATGTATGTTTCATAAAGACATGCAATTGCTCGAGTCTCGAAAACTTATGCAAGGCGACCTCTTCGTCTTGGGATTTCACCAATTCGAACACGCCGGCAAGAGGTATAGCCTCTTGGGAGAATTCGGAGGCTACAGGCACTGCATACTTGGTTTCTCTCTCGAAAATGGGACGAAAGCCGTCAGACTGCAAGCCAAGTCGGTCTATGCTTTCCTGCCATAGCTTTTGCTGCGGATAAGCGGGATGAACCATCGGCTGACCGGAGTCCGGATCTATGGAGACAGCAATTACATCATCCGTAAGAAGCTGACAACCGCGATGGAGGAAAGCAGCAGCAAGTGTCGATTTACCTGCTCCCGACTCGCCGATAATCGCATAAGCTCTGCCGTCAATCACGATGGCACTGCCGTGCAAGGGCAGCACTCTTCTCTGCATGAGGATAACGCCCATGCAAGTCCCCAGCACGAAGAGGCGGATTTTATCAGCATCAGCGCCTGGAATCGAAGAAACAACGATTCTACTGCCGCCTTGGATACAAAATGTGGCCGTATCCGCTATTTTAAAAATAAACGTATCCTCTCTAGCGACAAAATTATCCTCGCCAGTCACCATCTCATTCCATAGTGAAGCGAGATCCCCTGTATCAACCGTCACATCGACGTTATCGTTGATCGAATGATCAAGAGGCAATTCCGGAAGTGGAATCGTCGAGCTGATTCGTATTCCAAATGCCCTATACAATACTTTCATATGCTTTATACTTCCCCCTTCCCCTAAAAACAGAAACGACTGTCGCCGTCTTTCGACAGGACAGCGCCGCTTCATTTTCATGGTTCGGAAAAGAATAAACAGAGGTTTATTCTTCCCGAAGCATGAAACGACTTGCATGGTTAAGTACGAGATCATAAAGAATTAGCTGTAAAGGTCAGCGTCGTGAGGAGAAACCCAGTCAACTGTTTTAGTACCGGCGCCAGCAGCAGTCATGCTAACTTCCAATACTTCCAAAGATGGTTGTTGCCATTCTTTCTTTTCCATAGTATTCACCTCCTTTCAAGTTAATTGGTAATTATGTATATTCGCTTCCTGTTGGTGAAAATCATGAAGGAAACGGGAAACGATATAGCTGTGCATCAGCATTTTGACCCGCGGATTAAAGGCTTGATCGGCCTTGGGCACGCCAATTTCCGCGATCGCTTGCTGAATCTCTCGGGCATTCAGATATTCAGCCACGTAATCATCTTTGCAGAGCGCTTGCAGCTCCGAGATAAAGAAAGACCACTTGGGCAGCATACGATGAACCCAGTCTGCAGGCTGCACGCCGCGCTTCCGCTGATTCAGCCGGACGTCGTCCGGCAAATAGTTCAGCGTGGCACGCCGCACTAACGAACGATCTTGGCCATTCTGGACGTATTGCTCGATCGGCACGGATAAACAGAAGCGTACGACTCTCGGATCGTTTGTCGCATCCCTTTCCCATAATCCGTAGCGAAGGGACATTTTGGTAGCCAGTGCGCCGTTTTTGTTGGCGATGGAGAGATTGCTGAATCTCTCTTTTCTTACTTCTACGGCATCCGCCAGTTTTCCCAGCATCTCATTGTCTTCGGCAGGCATTCTATTCAAAAGATCCGTTCGCTTGGCAAAATCCGGATTGACGTGTTCAGGCAGCTTAACCTGAACGTCCCCGTAAGAACCTCTTACCATGAAGGGAAACGCCTTCTTGCCGGCAACCCGGATGAGGCGGGACTTGTCGACTCCAGTCAAACCGCTGTACATCTGGATTTCCTTGTAAAATTTGCCAAGCTTCAGATACTTAAGCAGCTTCGCGTAGTAATCCATGGCCGGACCCCATGAAATCGTGAAGTTCCCTCTTGCCCCGGTAAGCAATACACCGGCTTGATCTCGTTCAGCCTGTTCATATAACCCTTTAATCCAGAAAGAGTTCTCAAAGTACTTATAAGGAACTTCCAGCGTTTGAAGCAGCTCATCCACTTCGGAATAAGGGCTCGTGCCTGCAAAATCCAGATAATTCTCCCGGATATTGCCGACATGCCTCACAGTCGATTGGATATAGGGCCGCTCATTGGCGATGAGCGTTTTAGAGGTCCAATCCTCAAAATCGCCTACAGGCACGTAGCTGTAAGCATGCAGCTGTTTCCCTTGCTGCTGCAGCGTCTTGACCGCAAAGCTGGCGACCGCGCCGGAGTCCAGTCCGCCACTTAAAGCAGCGCCGACCTGCTTGTGCGTACGAAGCCGTACATTCACGGCCTCCTGGAAAACTTCTTGGAACGCTTCCTCATAATCTGCATTGGATTTCAGATGCAGAGGCTCTACATCCGATATATTCGCATATCTGGTTAGTGCCAGTTTCCCGTTACTAATGATCAGTGTATGCGCAGGGGGGAGTTGTTCTACCTGTTGATAAGGGGTTGAATGAATATCAACAGACTCATATGTGCCGGATATGCCAAGAAATTCAGCAAGCCAAAGTTCGTTAAGCTCTTTCTTCACACTCGGCAATGTCAATAGAGGGAAAACAGCTGTACTGAAAGCAAATTGTCGATGGCGATAATGATAATAAAACGTTCGATTGCCGGAGATGTCTCTGGCTGCAAACAGCTGTCTGTTCTTCACATCCCAGATAACGAAAGCATAATCCCCTATGATATACTTCGGCGCATCAACGCCCCATTTCCGGTATGCAAGCACAATAAGCTCGCTATCCGTGATGGTACCCCTTAAGTGGGATTCCACCTGCAATTTACCGAATAATTCTGTGCGGTTATCGATAATGGCATCGGCAGTAATGGCGAGCCGTTGCTCGCTATCATAATGAGGCAGCCGTTCATGAACGGATTCGGGTGTGATCCACTTGGCATGACAGCCAAGAAAGACGGAACCCTCTTGCCACGTATCTGTCGCATCAGCGGAATAACGTTGCAAGGCGTTCATTAACGATTGGCTTTCTTCCAAAGATACCGGAGCATCATCAAAATTATAAATACCCGTTATGGCGCTCATGGTTTCCTCCTGCGATGAATCAAGTGATCCGATGCCCAATGTGTAATGCGATGACCGAAAGGAATCAGCGATTTAACCAGGTTTACCTTATTCCGGATCGTATCCAATTGCTTTCGAAGCCGCTTCTGCTCCAAGTAGCTGTTCTCCAGCCTCATTTCAAGCGCTCGAAGTGTCGTCTGAAGCTGAAATACTTGAGAATCCACCGAAGCGTTATGAATCACATCCGGTTCTGTTTGTATACCCGCCTTTTCGGACTGCATCCGATACTTGGCCTGCCACTTGCATCCGGTTACTTCTGCCAATTGCGTAGTTCGCAGCTGCAAAAGCTCCTGATCAGGCTCATCGTCGAACTTCACGCCTACCCATTTTTCCGCTTCCGCCAATTGTTCGCTATAGCCAAGCTGATGGAACAATCTTGCGCCTAGAACGCGGCCGTACATTTCAACTTCATTTTTCTGTAAAACTTCTTTCCAGTTATGTATAGAGTTCAAATGAGGTTCGGTATGGTTCGCTAGTAACGGATCCCCTACCCCCATGCTGTAAAACATATCCGATTTAACGGAATTGACCGGGTTGCCATACTTCTCAATTCCTTGCTCGTAGGATATACCCAAAAAGGTGCACAGCTTGTGCATCTCTTCCTCCGGCTTAGAAACCATCTGTTCGTAAAAAAGACGATAGGCCAAAGGGTGCGACTCCGAAAAATAATCATAGTATCTAAACATTCCTGCTGTCAGATCCGTCATCTTGATATTGAATTGCGGATTGTACAATTCATCGGCAAGATTGAAGCCTTCATGACTGTCAGCATATACTTTCTTATAAGAGGATAAGATGCTGAACGGATTACGGATGAGCCATATCCGCTTGGATTGCGGGAACAGCTTATCGAGGAACTCCAAGATGTAATAGTAGCGCGGTGATTTATCCACTACCAGATCTGCGCCGCTGCCTTGCAGCAAACCGTTATAAATTTGTAAGGAGAATGATCGGCACGCTTGCTCAAACACCTCATTGGGAACGATCGCATTATAGAACTGCTTGATGATTCCCATGCCGCCATAAGGTCGTAAAGGATTGTTCTTGAGATCGTACAAGCTCATCAAGTACCACATCTCTTGCGTTGCGAATACTTTGCTATGATTCTGCAGCATAACCGTCGCAAGCGAGCTTCCGCTACGTGGGGCACACAATAAAAATATGAGGTTATTGCCTTGTGCGTCGATCAAGCTGCTTCCCCCTAGAATTTATTACTCGATACGTTATGTATCAATTATAGCACACAACTATCCGTTTTGTATCGTATTTTTCAAAAAAATTTTGTCAATGCGTGTCATTATCCAATTTCACCTAACAAATACAGGTAAAATAGCCAATTAATTAGATGCCAACTTCCTTTTCAACGCATTCCTGGCACTTGATAATATAGCCTTGATTCTCTGCTTATAGCTCAACATCACAAGCTGATTCTTGGTGATCACGCCATTTTTATATTTAATGTCTAAAATTTCTTTGGCATTGCTATGTTGATCCGAAGCACCGCCGACACGAAAATTGGTTATTATTTTATCTATCGCATGATACCTGATTCCTTTATGAAGAATTCGAAGAACGAAATCGATGTCGGCCGATATCCGGTACCGGGTATCAAACGAACCGTATTTTTCATAAACCTCCCTTTTTACAAAACACGTAGGGTGCTGAATCATGCCGCTGAAATCGGATATAAACTCGTAATTATTTCGCCTTATCATATACTCCTTGCCGTCCTTCACGATTCGGATGATGCCATAAAATAAATCAATCTCCGGATGATCTTCAATATGTTGATCGACAGAATCAAAAACGCCGTTTTCGTACCAGTCGTCACTGTTGATAATTCCTATAAATTTGCCATTGGATTGACGTATGCCTTTATTCATCGCATCATACAGCCCTTGATCTCTTTCTGACTTCCATTTCATTTTACCTCTGAACCTGGGTTCATACTCTTTAATAATTTGAACGGTTTGGTCGGTGGACCCTCCATCTACAATGATGTATTCATAGTTTTCATAATTTTGCGCCAAAACACTTTCAAACGTATCTCTTATCGTAGCCGCGCTGTTATAGCAGACCGTAATAATGCTCAATGTAGGTTCATTCATCTACATCACCTTCTTCACTTTATTATTTTTCAAGATTTTGTTCGAAATTTTGGTTAAGGATGCCATGACGATTTCCTCTCGGCTGACGAATAAAACAGCGAAGAATACAATACTTCCTAGCGCCAGAGAGCTGCAAATAACGATGAGCTTATCAGCGACGGCTAATTTAATCAGGTATATGGCAAGCAGCATTGCCGCTCCTGCAACTCCATATTTTAACGAGGATTTAGATACGATTCTGATAGAAACCAGCCGTTTAGATAACAGAATCCCATAGACATTTCCAACCGACTGGGCAAGAAGAAACGCGATTGCCGCACCGATTTCCGCGAATTTGGGAATCAGCATAAAGTTAAATACGATGCTCACGCCGGCGCTTATGGCATGGATTTTCAGACTCTTATTATCATGACCCATCGGCAATAAGACTTGCGAATATAGGAGCGTCCCCAGAGAATAAATAATGATGGTGGAACCAATAATCGTTAGGCAGAGTGCCCCGGCGATAAAGTTGTCTCCCCCCAGAATCCACATAATTTCTTTGGATAAGATCATGACTCCGAGCGTCATGGGAATCGATATGAGCAATATGTAATTGACCGATTTGCCGACAATTTCCTTAAAACGATCGATGTCATGATTGAACAGATACGATGCCCTGGGTATCAGCACTTGCGATAGAGCAGTCGAGAAGGATAAGGCGATCATCTGCACCTGCTTGCTTCTTGTATAGAAAGCAACGGCTTTATCGGAAGCATTCAAACCAAGTATCAGTACATCCAACTGCGTATATATACTAAAAATAATTCCTGATATCCAAAAGTATTTCAGACTCTTCAGGTGTGAGAAAATGCGCAATTCCCTCAACTGGAATTTAAAATCAATAAACTTCCTGCAATATACGATGTTGACTAAATTGTTCGCTAACATAAGAATCACGGTGATCCCTGCATAAATCATATAATCATCTTGGTTTTTTACTCCTACAAAAATAAACACCAGCGTAATGACTTTAATAATGAAACCTCTTGTCGTGATATACTTGTATTCCTCGATCCCCTGAAAAAACCAATCCGTTGAAAAAAGGTTGGCTATGATGGATATCGCAAATATAAGGTAAAGCGACACCTCCGAATAGAACTTGGGCTGATTAAATATAACAATGACATAGATGAGTAAAATAATAACGGTTATGATCGCTTTGAGAGCATTCAGTTCCCAGAAGACTATGGACAATTTCTTTTTATCATCTCGAGCCTTTGCTATTTCTCTAATCCCATAGGTAGGTATTCCTAATGAGGCTAGCAGTACTAACCACGTCGTCACACTTGTCGCTAAGTTCACCTTTCCAATATTGTCTACACCCAAAATTACCGATAAATAAGGTAAAGTAATCAGTGGGATGACGATATTCAAAAAAGTAAGCAATAAATTATAAATAAAGTTTGATTTTAACGATTTAACTGCCATCAATGTCCTCCTGGAAAGGATACGTTCCTCTTATGATTGTTTATTATAGCATCACCTCTTTTTTGATACAATATGTATCTTAAACAATAAAAAAAGTACGCTGTTTCATCAGCATACCTCAGCTATACCTCTACTATTGCTTTTCAAATCTAGCTGCGTCAGCACCTACATAGGCTCCGACTGCTTGATTGTTCAGTTCCAGGTATCCGCCGGTGCCTGCAAGAAATGCAAATGTCCCTAGTGATATCCATTGTCCGCCGTTTGTCGTTTGATTAATGGTCACGACTTGACTGCCTCCATTGTAATAAACGGTATATTTACAGTTCGTACAACGATTACTGTGTGCGGGATACCAAATATAAACGTTATAATTGCCCGCAGCTTGAATATTCGGAATCCATCTCACTTTAGCATTGGCCGTCGTGCTGCTCACAGCGTAACGATAATCCGACCCGTATTTATCCGGGAGACTGCCTGCCGTGTACCAGAAGCCGGAGGCCTCGGTAAAACCCGGATCGGTATTGTCAACGACAACTTCTACCTTCACGAACTTGACCGCATCAGCGTCAACATACTGTCCATTGGCTTGATTGGTAAGCTCCACGCTTCCTCCAGATCCGGATAAGAAAGGAAATACGCCTAATTTGACCCATGTCCCTCCGCTTGTCGTCTCGTTAACCGGAACTTCTTGGCTGCCGCCATTATAAATGACTTTATACTTGCAGTCCGAACAACGATTCGTATGGCCAGGATACCATACATATACATCATAATCTCCCGGAAGGGCCAATTCCGGCGACCATCTTACTTTGGCCGTAGCGGAAACATTGGTTGCCGCATAGCGATAATTGCTTCCGTATTTATTCGGCAGCCCGTCGCTGCTGAGCCAAGTTCCGGAAACCACGTAAAAACCGTTGTCTACATTATCGACAATTACGATTTTAGAATCCTGAACGGTTCCGCCCTTGATATGCTTATATGCCGGCTCGAGCCCCGCATTGCTCATGATGGCTTGTGCTTGCGCCGGCCAATTGCCATTATTGATGACTTGGTTATTGGCTACCGTATTTCTCGAAAGATTGGCATCCTGGGCGGCATTATCGGTATAATTCCATTCCGCGGTATTGTTGAATGAGACTTGATTGCCATATATTTGCATAAACAGCCATTTGGGAATGGAGGAAGTTACGTTATTGGTTACATTATAGCCTTGCGTACTTCCGTCTAAATAGATACCTGCCACATTATTAAGCTGGTTCCTCACATAATTGTTCGATATCGTCGAACCCGTTTGCGCGCAGGCTGTATAAATTCCGCCTCCGTCTTTAACCGTCTTCACGTAGTTGCTAACAAGATTATATTGAATTCTGTTATTTTTCGCTTCCACTGAGCAATTATCCGTAGTCCAACCCCAGCCAACGCTGATCCCCGTGTAAGGAATATCTTCAATTTCGTTGTGTTCCACTAATAGCGAGTCGTTATAATATCCTAAGATCCCTACGGAGCCAAAATAATCTCTGCCGATTCTTGTCATGTAGTTGTTGCTGACCGTGTTTCGCCTCGGCCACATTCTGGTATCGATTGGTCTGTATGCATCGTTTCCGATCTCGACAGCACCCGCTGACAAATCCATAAACGAATTCCCTTTAATCAAATTATCGTTCCCGCCCATGTCGAACAGAACTCCCGTGCCGCCAAGATTTTTGAACCGATTGTCCATGATCTTGATGTTATCGGAAGTGGTCGCCATGATTGCGCCAGGGACCCGGTCTTTTCTTTGATCGTGTCTATATTGGTTGTTTGTCATATCATTTGGCGGAGAAGGAATCAGAGAGTTTGCTTGAACATCTACAAACCCGTAGTCATTGGGTCGTGACCAGTTCGTGTATTGGAACTCTAGGCCTTGGAACACCAGATTTGTCACCGGTGCAGTAAATGTCCCTTTCAGCTCGATGAGCGATTGTACTCTTGGAATGACGACTTCCGCCGTATTCATGTTTTCTCCTGGCCTCGGCCTGTAATATAGATATCCGGTGCTTTTGTTGAAGTACCATTCACCGGGACTGTCCAAAAAGTTTAGCGAATTCTCTAGCCAATACTGGCGCAATCGATAGTTTTGGTTTCCCTGGGGCTCCACTGTAATATCTTCCCATTCGGTCTCGTTAATAACCGCCCGCTTCTTACCGGCATCTTCAGTAACAGATTCAATCCCGCTAATTCGCAGCCGTTTATGCATCCACTCAATGAGTACGGACATTTCAACGTTATCGGACAAGTTCGTGACATTCGTGAGCTGCGATGCCGGTACAATTAATCCATTTTTATTCGCGCTAGTTTGGGAAAAATCATTGTATGCATCATCGGATATCGTATAATAATTTCCCTCATTCGGCGTTCTGGCTCTGATGCCTCTCGTGCCGTTGACGTAGATTTGTCTGAAATCAAGCTGCGTGTACACTGAGCTATAAACGGAGTTATAAACAGAATCGTATACGTTCGCCTTGAAAACGTTTTCATTTTCTGGAATCCAGTTTGTAATCACCTCGCCCCCACTAAAGACCGGATTCTCATTGAGCATATTCCTGTAGATCACGTTGAAACCATCTTTACCCGAGTCTTCGGAGCTGAAAGTGACAGAAGAAATTTGTTTATAAGTTCCTCCGCTGAAATATACAATGACATCTCCTGTCAACGTGTTTGACGCCAAATAGGAGCGCACTGCCAATCTGGCTTTATCCATGCTGGCAAATGGAGCAGCAATGGTCCCATTACCGCTTGTATCGCTGCCTGTCGGAGAAACATAAAATTCTTTTTGCACAGCCGCGTACACTCTATTGCTTTCGAAAATAGAAGCGATACTAGAAAATAGCATCAAAAAAAAGATGAATACAATGAATCCTTTCTTCATAGTAATACCTCCCTTGGTCTAAGAAGGAAAAAACGAAACCGAAATTTCTCTTATCTTGCGTGCTTCATAGCATTCCTTTCTCATTCTAAAAAACTTCACCTCCTCTAACTCGTCTGCAAAAGCTTCATCCCAATCAAAAACCAACCTATAACCGGCATGAGCACCTGCAAGATAATGTAAACGCTTTCACTATCATCTATATTATATTCATCAACTTCTCAAACGGTGCAGTATTTAACTGTACAAGTTGAGAGTCATCCGATAACACCTTCCAAGTTAAGTCAAGAAGAAAGCCACCCAACCTAGACGGTCTTGGCGGCTTCGTTATGTCCAATTAATCACGGAAATAGGATTGTCTAGGAAAAAATGTGTCTTAAACAAGTCTTAAAGGGATATGCACATTAAACGAAACATTTCTTGCATCATCCACCGCAACAGCACAAAATAACACGGCCGGCCGGTCGTTCTCCATCCAAAGTTGAGGCCTTTCAAGCGCGTTAACCTGCTGTACCTCGCCATCCTCCCACACGATCTCCGGCTTGAAGGCAAAAGAATGTTCGGAAGGAACCCAATGAATACCATCCTTGGATTCGAATAACGCCACAGAGCTTATCCCCTGCTTCGTAAAATAACCCTGAAAGTCTTTGACCAATGCATAGTATGTTGTGCCCTGACGCCAGATAAACGGGTCCTCAACGGACCAGTCGTCCTCTGGATTCACCATGATAGGTCCCGCTAACTTACGAAAAGGGCCTAAGGGGGTGTCCGCCACTGCTACCCCGCAAACGACAGCCCCTCCCTTAGGCAGGCTCCCCTTCCCGACTCCTTTATAAATCATGATAAACTTTCCATCCGGCGTGGATGTCACTGTAGGATTAGAAACCATCAGATGGTCCCATGATTCAGGACTTACGTTAATGACGGGATCGTTAAAACGAGTCCACGGCCCAGAGGGATGTTCAGCTACAGCTACACCTATCCGCTGTCGGTTGCGATGATCCCAATATTCGCCGTTCCCCTTATTCCCCATATAATATAAATAATAGTTGTCTTTCACCCGGATCATCGTTGGATTGTGTATGACATTTGCATCCCAATAATCGCCTCCCCTACCCCGCAGAATGACGCCTTGAAACGAATAAGGCCCTAACGGATGATCCGCAGTCGCATAAGCGATTTCCGAGTGCGTCACCCAACCGTTATGTCCCGTCTCTTCCGGCCATCTGGAGAAAAGCAGGTGGCAAACCCCATCCTCGGTTTTTGACATTGTCCCGCACCAAACGTGATAACCCGGCATAGAAAATGTTGCTGTTCTCGGTACCGGGTTCATCCATTGATGGAAATCCAGTCCCATCGTAGACACCTCTTCTTTCAATAGATCCAAAGGGAATAACAATACCATATGTGAGGCTGCCTAATGGCAGCCTCGTAGCAATGCTTATTTCAAGATACCTTGATCTTTCAAGTTTTTCTCGACATACTCCAGATGTTTTTGAAATGCGTACTTGGAGTCGAGCGTTTTCAAATAGTTATCCCAATTATTCAAGGAATCTTTGCCCGCGATGAACTTGAGCAGTGATTCGTTCATGAATTTTTTGCGGTCCTCCCACGTCGGGTCTGCCGAATCCGGAGTAACGAAAGATCCTACACTAAGAGGCTTGACGTACTGCTGATTGATCTTTTGGAACTCGGAGGTTTTCTCGTACGTGAAATTAAAGTACAACGCATCGTTTGCCCGGCGGTTATTTGCATAATTGTTCATCCATCTGTACTTGTCTTGAAGCTCTTTGTTGGCTTTATTTTCCTGATTGATTTTTGGCTTGCCGTCGACAATATCCCAATTGACGCCTTTGATGCCATAGGCAAAATAAGGATAAGCGTCTTTATCCGCAAACCAATATTGGAGCATGGTCATGATACGCTTGACTTTTTCAGGGTCTTTTGCGGCTTTAGTTGAAATAGACCACATGTTGCTTTGCGGGTTCGTGATGGTTGAATATTGATCCCCATTCGGTCCCTTCATCGGTGGAATCAGCACCCAATCAGGCAGTTCACCGGATACTTCTTTCATTTTCTTTTGCTTATCAAGTTCCATAGCACGCCAATCTTGAAAGACAATTCCCACTTTTCCAGAAAAGAATTTGTTATCGATGCCCGCATTGTCTGTTATCGTCATCCAATCAGGGTCGACCACCTTCGCCTCCTGCATGCGGTTTATGAATGCCAGAGCTTCTTTCATGCGAGGATCCGCGTTATTATATTGCACTTTTCCGTCTTTTAAATCGATGCTGCCTGGGTATACGCCGTACATCAGCATCAGTGCATCAATACCCAAGTTGTTAAATTCGCCTGATTTTTGCACGCCCATTACAAAACCGTACGTATCGTTCTTGCCGTTTCCATCCGGATCATTAAATGTGAACGCCTTCATAACTTGAAGCAATTCATCCGGTGTGGTCGGCGTTTTCAAATTCAATTTCTTCAACCAGTCGTTGCGAATCCAAAATCCTCTAATTCCTTGAACCAGCTCGTATCCCGGCGTTCCGAGAACTTTGCCCTTGTACTTCAGTGCGTTCCAAACGGAGTCCGGGTAGTTACCTTTAAGTGCAGGATAACTATTCAGCACGGATTCGATATCTGTGATTATTCCTTGATCATAGTATTGGACAGCCATTGGGCGGTCAGTCATGTAAATCAGGTCAGGCGTATCACCGGATGTAACCATCGTGTTGAGCTTTTGCTTAGCTTGATCGTTCGGCACGAAGGTAATTTGCAGATCGATGTTCGCCGCTTTTTCCAGCATTTGATGAAGCGGATCTTCATCTTTGTTGATCGGAATCGGGTTGGCCGGAGCGAACCCTCCGGAGTGAAACATCGTAACTGTTACCTTCTTCTCGGGCGTCTGCACCGTTCCCCCCTGTGCCGGTTGGGATACGGACGGGGACTGGGACGGAGTCGGCGAGCCGCCGCATGCCGCTAACAACATTGATACCGACAGAATCGTAGTGAGAACGGGAAGCCATTTTGAGTAACCTTTCATCTAGACCGCTCCTTTGTAAATTCGTATTCATAATTATGTTTATCTGCTTCAACGTCCGGACATTCAAGCAGGATAAAGCCACGCTAACCTTTCACAGCACCGATAAGAACCCCTTTTGCAAAGTGCTTCTGCACAAAGGGATAAACCAATAGAATGGGAACGGTCGAAACAATAACCGCAGCCATTTGAATCGCAACCGAGCTGACGGAGGCATCATTGCTTTGCTGGGAGACGTCTTGCATTTGCGATTGCAATAGAATCGTTCTTAGCACAACCTGAAGGGGCCACAAGCTCCGATCGTTGATATATAGGACTCCGTCAAAGTAACTATTCCAGTGGCCAACCGCGTAAAATAATCCGATTGTGACAATCGACGGGAGGGACAATGGCAGAACAATACGCCACAGCATCGTCAATTCCCCGGCGCCGTCCACCGTAGCCGACTCTAACAGTTCCGACGGAAGCTGTTCGAAGAATCCTTTTATGATGATCAAGTTGAAAGCGCTGACAAGACCGGGCAAAATAAGCGCCCACAGCGAGTCAATCAACCCGAGAGACTTTACAACAAGATAGGTAGGGATTGTTCCACCGCTAAATAAAATCGTGAAAATGATCATAAACAAAATGCTGCTCCTACCCGGCAATCCTTTACGGGACAACACGTACGCTGCTAAAGTCGTGGCAATCATATTGAGCAAGGTTCCGATTCCGGTACGCAGCAAGGTGATCTTATATGCCGTCAAGATGCCGAATGACCCGGAAAAAACCGTTTTATACGCCCCCCATACGAATTGATCGGGGATAAGGACGATACCTTTGCGAATCACTTCCGATTCGGATGTCACGGACACCATGGCCACATAAAAGAAAGGAAACAGTGTAACAATTGAAATAGCGATAAGAATGCAATAAATAATGGTTTGTATGCCGCGATCAAACAGCGAATGCTCCTTCATTGTCCAGCCTCCTACCAAATTTGTCCGTCGAATCGTTTCGCCAGTTGATTCGATAAGAGAACGAGCACGGTGCCGATGACCGATTTAAAGACACCGACTGCTGTGGCGAGTCCGATTTGCATGCGTTCAATCCCCTGTCGATACACCCATGTATCGATAATATCGGCTTTTTCCTGATTAAACGAGTTTACAAATATAAAGATTTGATCAAAACCTGCATCAAGGATGCTGCCCATTCGTAAAATTAATAAAATGAAAATGACATTACGGATGCCTGGAAGCGTGATGTGCCACATCTGGCGCCAACGGTTAGCTCCGTCGATGCGGGACGCTTCGTATAGACTCGGGTCGATACCTACAAGTGCCGCGAGATATAGAATAGCACCCCACCCGGCTTCCTTCCAGATGTCGGAGGCGACGATCATCGTTCTGGCCCATGCCGGATCGGTTAAGAAAGGAATCGCGTCGAAACCGTACTGCTTCAATAATGCATTGAAGAGGCCGCTCCCTGGGGCAAATAAGGCAACCATCAGACCGTAAGCGATGATCCAAGAGATAAAATGAGGCAAATACGTGATCGTCTGCACAGTCCTTTTGAACCAAACCATCCGGATTTCGTTCAGCATGAGCGCAAGCACGATCGGAGCGCTAAAGCCGAAGACCAGCTTATACAACGAAATCAAGATCGTATTCAGCAAAATATCTCTAAAATACACGCCATTAATAAAATTTTTAAAATTATCGAATCCAATCCATGGGCTGTCGAAGAAACCTAAAGACAAATTATATTGCTTGAAAGCAACAATAATGCCCGCCATGGGCACATATTTGAATATGATAAAGTAGATGAGTTCAGGTATCAGAAGCAAGTACAACAATCTAAACTTCCATACTGTTTTCCACAACTTGCTTCGCGTATTTCGAACCGCCGGCAGGTAGACTTTGCTTGCTTCACTCGACATCCCATCCATGTGTAGCGATCCTCCTTATCACTATCTCTGCTACCAATTATATATATTTGGGATATCGCATTTTTCCAAAATCGTAAGTAATTATTCCAAAATTATACGGATTCAAGTTTAGGAAAAATAAAAATAAAGTCCCCTCTTCCGGGTACGGTTTCTTTTCGGTGAATCATGCTAATATGGAAACATCGATCTGATGGAGGAACTTGTCCATGAACTTCCAAATCAATAGCCTTACGTTTAAATTGTTCATCATTTGCCTCACCTTCATGTTCGGAACCGTTTTTATTGTGTTCCAGATGTCATACCGAATCATTGAAAAAGAAATTCGATCAAATAATGACTTTCTCATCGAGCAAATGCAATCTAAGGTAGACCAGTACATCACCTTAAGCTTTGCTGCGCTTGATACGATCTTATATGCGGTCGAATCGGCACATGCCAATGACATGCATAATTCCGACGAAATACTGCCGGTCCTCCGCAAGCTCTACAATATGAACGCAAACTCCGTCGCCGATGTCTATGTCATTAATGAAGACGCCTCCATGGTAGGGGCAAGTCCTAGAAGCGTTCTGTTTAGCGATCCTGATGAACAACGCAATGAACTATGGTCGCAAGTGATGCAAAACAAGACTTCCATCTATGTCAGCGTTCCTTATCGTTCGAAGCAACAGGATTGGACGGTCACCATGGCCAAGTATATTGGCGGTTCCAATCCGCCTAAAGTCGCTGCGCTTGATATCGACCTTAAAGCGATGGAGCAATCACTTCTCAACATTAATCGCAGCGATTTACTCGGCATTGCGATCGTGGAGTCAAGCGGCAAACTGGTGGCAGGCAATCTCACCAATATCGTGGAAATGGATGAGCGTACGCGAACATTCGCAATCGGTGAAGTGACATCTGACCAATTGTTAAGCAAAAGCGCGATTAGCGGGGTGCTGTATACCGGCACGCCGAAGCGAAGCTGGTATTATCATAAATTCCCCGGATCCCGGTTCAATTGGACGATCATAACGTTCCATTCGGAAAGTTTGCTTCAGCAATCATTGAAAAGGACGGAAACCTACAATTTGGCCATGCTGGGCATTGGGCTTGTGCTTAGTGCAATCACCGCGACCTTTATCACCCACTACATCCGAAGACCGCTAAGTTTCCTAATGAGCAGAATGCGGTTGGTTAAACAAGGATTTCTTCATATCCCCGTTGTTTTAAAGCGCAAGGATGAATTCGGGGAACTTTCCCAATCGTTCGACCTGATGCTGAAGCAGATCATCGAACTGCTTGAACAAGTGAAACGAAGCCATGACCTGCAGCGCGAGCAAGAGATCCAAGTACTTCAATCCCAAATCAATCCTCATTTTCTATACAATACTCTCGGCTCTATCAGTAATGCGGTGAAGCTTGGTTATTTGGACAAGGTAGACCCCATAGTTCGATCTCTCATTCGCATATTGGAATACGGCGTCGCTAACGATTCCCGATTCGTCCCACTGTCCGATGAGCTTGAGAACGTTCGTGAATATTTGTTCATTCAGAACGTTCGTTACAAATCGCATTATCAATTAATTGAGAATATCGAGCCCGGATTGGAATCATTCAAGGTCTTTCGTTTGTTGCTGCAACCGATTGTGGAAAATAGTTTGTTTCACGGTTATCGAAATGGAAGGCTCCCCGGTGAAATTCACATTCATGCATACAGAAACCCAGGAAGTGTCGTCATCGATGTGACCGACTTCGGATTAGGCATGACAGAAGAGCAAGCGGCTAGCGCCTTGATCCCCAGAACGGAAGATGAGCCCCGAACGCGCAAGCGAATCGGATTAGTCAATATTCATCAACGCATTCAGCTTTACTATAGTGATCTGTTCGGACTTTCCATAGAAACAGAGCTTGGACGCGGTACATGCATTAGGGCTACATTTCCCTATCGGACCGGAGGTGAGAGAAATTGAATTACCGCTGCATCATTGTTGACGATGAAGAGATGATTCTCGAAAGACTGGAACAGATTTTCCGGCTTCAGTCAGAGTTCGAGCTAGTTGGCAAGGCATATTCAGGAATAGAAGGCGTGAGTCTGGTCGCGGCGACAAAGCCCGATATTGTCATTACCGACATTGTAATGCCTGATATGAACGGCATTGACATGATCGAACAATTGCGCCTCACTCGTCCGCATATGGAATTCATCATTCTTAGCGCCTATTCCGATTTTGTTTACGCCAAACAAGCAATGCGCATGAATGTGCATGAGTATGTGGAGAAAGTGCCACTTTCGGAAGAGGAGCTGCTTGCAAGTCTCCGCCGGGCAAGGGAACGGTTGAATTTACAGCGTTCCCGGCACAATGAATTTCAAAAATTAGTGCAGCATCGATTAGAAAATGTCTATCGTATCCGTAGGCAGCTGATCGGTGAGTTAATACGTGGCGATTTGATGCCTAAGCGATTTTCAGGGCTTACAGAAAGCATGAATGTCGATAATAAACTGATTGACAGCTATTGCTGCATTGTCATGGAATGGGTTGATGTTTCCCTATTCCTTCACAACTATACTACGCACGATCAGGGTACGATTCGATACGGCATGATCAACATAGCTGAGGAAACGATTCGCGAGCAAGCTTGCGGTTTTGCCTGTGAATGGTCGGACGAGCGATTGATTGCCATTGTGTCATGGGCGGCGATGAATAGTACGGCCGAACTGATGTCCAAAAGCATACAGCTCGGACATCTGCTGATCAGCAATATCCGAACATATATGAAGCAGAACATTCATGTAGCGATTAGCGAACGTTATAGCGGATGGCATTCACTCCCAATAGCATTTCATGAGGCCTCATCGCTTTGTCTCTACGGCTATTACGTAACTGTCAGTCAGGTCTATACCCGAAGAACAGTGACTCCGGTAAAAGATAATGCGGAGGAACGATTGGCAAAAGGGTTGGATCGTCTTTACACGGCTCTTCTGGAAGAACCGCCCTATTTGGAAATACTAAAAATAGCTGAGCCGCTGAAAGAAGCGGCTATCCAGGAACGATTAACACGGAACCGGATGATGAAGTTAATCGGAGAGTTTATGGAGAAAATACGGCGCGAAGCAGAATCGCGCAATAAAGACCTTCGCACTTGGCCGGAGTTGGGAAGTGGCTCGGGTATGACCTTTAAGTCACACTGGCATACGCTGTTGGAAGCTATGCGCATGTATTTGGATAAACACCCTGAGTCAAGGAAACAGGAGATTGTTAAAGCAAAACAATTCATCGAAATGCATTTATCGGAGCGTTTGTCGCTTGATGATGTCGCTCATGCCGTGAACTTGGCGCCAACTTACTTCAGCGCTCTATTCAAAAGGGAAAACGGCCAATCGTTCGTAGATTATGTAAATCGCCGCAAAATTGAAAAAGCTGCAGCTCTGCTTAAGGAACGCGAGTATTCGAACACCCATCTCTGCATGCTCGTTGGGATTCAAAGCGAGAAATATTTGTGTACGCTTTTTAAGGAGATGTATGGCATGCCTCCGCAAAAATTCAGAAAAAGTATGCGATAATCCGGTTCAAAAAAAGAGAAGGACTCCTTATTCGGAATCCTTTACTAGCACCACTTTAATAATCGCTTTTATTTACTTTTATTATTGTCCCTGTGGTTTCAGGTGCGTAGTCGATGTTACTCCCCAGACCAAAGTAGAAATCCCCGTTCAGCTCTTCAAAAGACCGTGCAAACGCATCTTGATTGAATTCGAATAACTCCGTCCAGGTCATCAGATCAGTAGTGCTTGTCTTATATACTGTATTCGTATATTGACCAGGGGATGTTTGGGTATAGGCTAACACATACACCGTATTGTCACGAACAAGAATATCCATAGGCAGAGCGTCCGGACGAGGGAAATTCACACGCTGTACGTCATTTATATCATTTGCCACGATTAAACATTGGGGAATCCATTGATGATCATTGAAGATACCTCCTGCAATATACAGAAGCTTATCATTCACCTGAGTTGTGCGTACCATCTTCATATAAGGAGACGGTTCGTATTTGATCACATTTTTAGTGATTCCAGGGAGCATCGTGTCTCCATAAACGGTAATCTGGGAAGTCTCGAATTTGGTAGCGGCTCCCGCCGGTTCCCCTTTGATCGATAGTATCTTAGCTTCATCAGGCCACTTATTATTTTTGGCGGCAATCGTACTTACAGCAAATAATTTTTTCTTAAATTCAAATAACGTATACGCTCTCGGCGGGTTCTTTCCACCTATTGAACCTATCTTTGTCCATGTGAGACCATCATCCTCCGACATGAGCACATCAGGGGTCGAATCTGTACCTATAGCCACGAAAAGCTTACCCTCATAGTATGCCATGTCATATACATGGATGCCGTTAGGGACGTTCCTGTATTTGATCCATTCGTTCCCTTCCAGCTTATAGTAATTGCCGAACTCCCAGCCTTCATCCCGAGCATCATTGCCTGGAATGTAAAGCTTTCCGTTCAGAACTTTAAAGATGTCGATTTGTTCTTCGTCCACATACTCCTTTGTACTGGATGCTTGCTCAGAGGAGGCGGAGGAAATAACATTCTGGGATGCAAATTTGTTGCCAACCGGATCATAGTAATAAATCGGTGTTGGTCCTGCATTGGGTGAAGGACCTTCATTGCTGCTATTGCCGTGCCCTAAATAGATCTTTCCGTCAAAAACCTGCATATCCCAAACATTCCTTGCGTACACGGGTTTGGAAAAGGGCGATCCTAAGACTTCTATCTTCGATGTTACATCTTTTACATTCTTATCAGGCGTTCCCAGGGCTTCCGGAGTCGATGAAGACAGAAAAAGGTTAAGTATAAAAAACAACGGGATTAGACTTGACATAACTACCTCCTCAAGCATATGATGAACTGGATACGTTTTGTATCAACAAAAGCATTATATCACGCTTCGCCGTGATCTTCCAACTTATCGTTTCGCCCTCGCCTGATAATCAAGCAATTGACCGAACATCCCATCCCGCTCCAAGGAAAGCTGCTGATATCCACCCTGTTGAATCACTCTTCCGCCATTCAATACCACAACCTGATCCGCATTCCGGATCGTCGACAACCGATGGGCAATGACAATAATGGTCATGGTTCCTTTTAGCAGCTCCAGCGCTTCTTGAATCTTCGCTTCATTTTCACTATCAAGCGCACTGGTGGCTTCATCCAGAACCAGGATGGACGGCTTACGCAAGATCGCTCTCGCCAGAACGATTCGTTGCCGTTCCCCTCCCGATAAGCGTAAGCCACGATCCCCCATGTCCGTATCCAGCCCTTGCGGGAGCTTCTTGACAAAATCATCAGATGCTGTAAAACGCAAAGCCTCCCACATTTGCTTTTCACTCGCATGAGGCGCCGCGATCTGCAGGTTTTCTCTAAGACTCGCATGGAATAGAAATGGGTCTTGTGAGACATAGCTGATAGCACGCCTTAATGAAAACATACTGGCAATCGTTAATGGATTTCCATCTACGAATACCTCTCCCTTTTCCGGTTTAACGAGTCCGATCAGTAGATCGATTAAGGTGCTTTTACCCGCTCCTGATTTGCCGACAATAGCTGTCATCCGATTCGCAGGTATGTGCAGGTTGATATCTTGAAGCGCATAAGCGGAATGATTAGTCTCATAACGATAGTAAACGTTGCGACATTCAATTCCTTGGTTAATGCGAAGGGGATTTTCAATATTGTAAATGTCTTGCAAGTTCATTTCTTTGGCGGCTGCATATTCTTTTTCCAAGTCCAACAAGCTTTTGAAGGCAGGAATCGTGGTCGCAATCTGTTCCCAGCCGGACTGCAGCATGGAAAATTTGGGCCATAATCGCGAAAAAATAATAATGATAATAACAAGCTTCTCTGCCTGCACATGAAATACGATGAAGGATAAAAAAACAAATAGCGCGACCAATAGGCCCGATGCTACTTTGTAATTGTATTGTGAGACAGATTGCAGTCGCGTGAATTGTACAAAATTATGTTCCATCCGATAGCAAAGTGAACGGAACCAGGTCATATGCTGTCTTTCCATCATATTGCTTTTAATGTCTTTAATGCCGTTAAAATGATCGGTCATTCCGGCAATATAGCTTTGGGACAGCGAAGTTGTCTGGTCTCCGATGGTTTTCGATTTGCGAATGAACTTTCGTGAATAAACGGCCAGCGCTAGTCCGCAAATAAGGACAGAAGCCGTGAGAGGAGCTGAAAGCCATAGGGCAAAACCAATTTGGACAAAGGTAAACAGGAACGTCGTCATTAATCGCAGGGATTGATAGATCCCATAACTGACTCGCGGCAATTCGGAAGTCATGATATGGATTAAATCGGATTTTCTTTTTTTCAGGAAAAAAGACCAGTCGGACTGTAATAAGGCTTCATAAATTCCCAGTCTTAAGTGCCGGATAAAACCTTGCTCGATCCCCTCGTTCAGGTTTGTCTGATAACGCTGCAAAAGCGCCTGGAAAACAAGCAGACTGATAAATATCCCGAGAATAACAGATAATTTTATACCATCCGGCCATCCGTTTAACGGTTCAACTATCCAAGAAACAATCGGAATTACTTCTGAATTTGAATCAAAAAGGCCGATCATACTCAGCATAGGGGCTAAAAGAAAGATGCCGGCACCCTCCAACAAGCTAATCACAATCATACCTGCTAAATTGATATGTAATTTAAACCCGGCGAATTCGTGCAGCTTCTTGACAAAAATGAGTATTTGCGCCATTTAAACGGCCCCTTCATTAACGATATGCAAGACTCGAGATATCAAATCATGAACCGTCAAACCAACAGACGGCCTGCGCAATTGGTACATATTCACCTTGCTCCCCATGCTGGCAATGGTTGAAAAGTGCCAATCGTTCCCTCCCAATTGGGGAATGAGAAAATTGCGATAGGTGTGATAGGATAAGATCGCCAACCGTTCAAGCCCTTGATGGCGAACCATTTCCACCTCAGCAGCTTCCGACTTCACAATTTCGAATAAGCCTGCAAGCGGAACCGGCTGTGCACAGAAATTAGACGATACAGGCACAGCGTATTTGGAATCATAAATCGTTTGATATCGGTTCGCTTCCATCCCCAAATGATCTATGCTTTGCTGCCACAGCTTTTGCTGCGGATAAGCCGGAATCACGATAGGATGATTGTTAATCCCATCAAGCTTAATGGCAATAACATCATCGCTTAGAAGCGGGTAACCATTTTGGAGAAATGCGGCAGCAAGCGTGGACTTTCCGGCTCCGGAATCGCCAATGAAAGCATAGGCTCGCCCATTCATAACGACTGCACTGCCATGAAGTGGGAGGATTCTTCGCTGTATTAAAATCGCACCCATGCAAGTTCCGAGCAAATATAAGCGAATACTCTTCTCAACAGATCCGGCTAAGGGAGATACGATAATTTGCTTGCCTCCGCGTATACTAAAGATCGCCGTATCAGGCACATAAAATAAAAATTGATGGTCCGTGTATGCATAGAAATCATCAGGAGTTCCGAATTCGCTCCAATCTCCCGATAAGTCTCCCAGCTTTATTTCAACATCCGCTTCAGTCTTTTGTTCTGCTGCTTGAAGCACTTCCGGCAAAGATAATTCGCTCACCAGCCTCATGCCGAATGCCTGATAAACGGTTTGTTGCACAGTATGTACGATCTTCCTCACCCCCGTAGCAAATAAGCCCTTATACGTGAATTGTATAAGGGCAATGGATCATTACAGTCTGCCCTAAGTAAGGACAATCCTACGAGTCTTGAGGATTGCGGTTATTTGCGCCTTTACCGTTTCGGTCTGGAACAGCTCCATTAGGTCCACCCATCGTCATCGTGACGTCGAGCACTTCTAATGTAGGCTGCTGCCACTCTTGCTTTATTTGCTTTTCCATAGATATCACCTCCTTTCAAGCGGGGGGCGTCATGAAATTTTTTGTAAAAATCGATATACAATCAAACTCTGCATGATCAATCTCACATCCGGATCATAGGCAAGTTCAGGCTTCGGTGAATCTCCGATTTTCGCAAGCGATGCTTGAATCTGCTTCACATTCAGCAGCTGCGAGACGGCGGAATCACGGCATAGATGCTTCACTTCTTCGGTAACCAGGCGCCATATTGGAAGCATGCGGTGTATCCAATCCGCACCTTGCACACCGCGAACGCGCTGGTTTAAACGAACCTTATCAGGCAAATACCCTGCCGTCGACCTTCGAATCAGCGAACGGTCTCTGCCATTTTGGACAAACTGTTCGACCGGTACAGATAAACAGAATCGAATCACTCTCGGATCGCTGGTCGGATCTCTTTCACAGACACTGTAGCGTAAAGATAATTTCGTGGTCGATGTTCCTTGATGATTCGATATGGCTAAATGATTAAACTGATATTCCCTTGCTGCGAATTCGTCCATCGTCGACTCGGTCAGTCCGACGTCATGGTTGGTTAGCTTTTCAATGACGCCTGTTCGTGCGGCCAAGTCTGGATGAATTAAAAGCGGTTTATTCGGCTCTCTCTTGGAAAAAGGCATTCGCGTCAAAAAAGGAAACGCTTGCTTGCCGATGAAGGGCAATAACCGGGACCTCCCGATATTTCCAATCTTTCCATAGAGCTTGATTTCGCGATAAAATCGGACCCAACGCAGGTTCCTTAAGAGCCGAGCATAATAATCGATAGCCGGTCCCCATGAGATTGTGTAATTGCCTCTTGCTCCATTCAACAACACACCGACATCATCCCGCTGGGCTTGTTCGAGCATACCTTTTAGCCAAAACGAATTCTCAAAAAACTTATAAGGCGCTTCCATAAGATCGATAAGGTCATCAATTTCGCTAAAAGAATTTTGTTCCGAAAAACCCATATAGCTATGCGTTAAATTTCCTACATGCTCAACCGTAGCCCGTATGTATGAACTTTCATCGGCAAGCATGCTTTTCGAGGTCCAATCGACAAAATCAGACGGGGGGACGTAACTGTAAGCGTGCAATGTTTTTCCTGCCTTGTGCAAAGGGTTTACAGCAAAGCTGACGACTGCACCTGAATCTAATCCTCCGCTTAAGCTTGCGCCTACCTGACGGAATGTCCGGGACTTAGATGTAATCGCTTCCAAGAAAACTTGGCGAAATGCCTCCTCATATTCGGCGTTTGATCTAAATTTAATCTTCTTATCAGGCACTGTGAAAGTTCCATACTGCTCCAATGTTAGTTTGCCGTTTGCAACTTGAAAGGTATGTGCAGGAGGAATCTGATCAATTGAGCTGTATAAAGTTGAGCGAACATCGATCGAATCCAAAATGTAAGGGATTGCAAGAAATTCTGCGATCCACGATTCATTGAGCCCTTTATTGACTCCAGGTAAAGTGAATAGCGGGTTTATCACTGTACAGAATACAAACTGCCGCGCATCATGGCGATAATATAGAGTTCGATTGCCTAATAAATCGCGCGCTCCAAAAAGATGCTGCCTCTTCTCATCCCAGATGACAAATGCGTAATCGCCGATTAAGTATTGCGGCGCTTCCTTCCCCCACTTCAGGTAGGCTAATAAAATGAGCTCACTATCCGCCATCTGTTCCCGCCGGGATTTCGCAACCTGAAGCCTGTTAAATAATTCACCCCTATTATCAATGATCGCATCTGCCGTAATAGCCAGCTTGCTTTGTTCATCATAATAAGGGAGCCGTTCGTGAATCGATTCAGGAGTAATCCATTGAGCGTGACAACCCAAAAACACAGAGCCGTCATACCAGGTTCTTACATCATCAGCAGGGTATTTTTGCAAACCTTGCATCATATTCCTGGCAGCTTCGATGGAAACAGGCTCTCCATAATAGTTAAGAACACCGGCTATAGCGCTCATGGTTGCCTCCAGTTTCTGCGGCTTGTAGTTCAAATGTACTATTGGTTATATTATATCACACCTGATACGTTTTGTATCTATCTTAGCGAATTTTATTTCTTATTTCTTATATTTGAGCCCTCAATTAGTCTTTGATACCTGTAAGTAGTGTCAAATATATAGGTCAAACGAATCACTCGGAGTGCGTTTACTATAGTTACAAAATGTATCTTTTTCTCTTATATGAATTCGGTCTCTATGTACGTTTTTAGTCGGTACATGGTTGTCCGGAAAACTTTTCTGAGCTCGTTAGCCAGAAGGTGAAATTCCGCTTTGGAATAATTCGATCGATGAAAGTGCCTCTATCTATGATCTTCCCCCTTTCTTCTTAGCACTTGAATGATTTGTTTCACTTGACTCGGCAGCGGCAGCCCCATTCTTCCGTAATTTTCAGTAATGGAGATAAACTCATTGGCAAGGTAAAAATAAATCGCGCCGGTCATCATGAGTTCCGTGCCAAGAAAAAGATCGACGCGGTGCGCAAGCATAATGACGAGCAGCATAAGCCCTTTACGCAAAAGACCCCAAAGGCTGACTTGGCTATTTAGGTCTTTATGCTCTTTAACGGACGCGGCGATGCCGGTGAAGTAATCAACAGCAATGGCCAAAAGAAAAAGGCTCATCAATTCATTCCATCCGCCAAAGGCATACGTCAGAAGCGTTCCGAGAGACGCTGTGAGAAAGTTGAAGCCAATTTGGATCATAGTTATTGCTCCTTTCGGTTTGGGAGTAGAAAACCCAGCTTGGAGATTGGTCTCCTGCTGGTTTTTCATGCTGTTTTGAAATTCGAAACATTTTTTCCGTAAAAAGTTTTACCCTCTTTCACAAATCAACCTGCTGCAAAACCGTTTCACTCCTTCCCACCGCCCCCATACATCCTTTGCATAGCGAAGGCTGTATCGCTTGGGACTTGCTTTCCTCTTTCTCGTTCACCTTGATCACCTCCCTCAATTGTCTACATTACAAGCTTATCACGCTAATAACCAAACGAATTGCCAACAAACGGCCAACTCCCGGTCTCCTATACGCTGAGGGCCAATAATCGTGTTTTATGAACGCATCACCTCAAGCCCGAGCATGTAAGCAAGCTTCGCTATCGCCTTCGCTTTGACCCTGCGATAAGTTCTCTCACTCAGATTCAGCTCGTAACACAGCATACCATCAGGCTCTTTATTCCGCTTCAAATAACGCCTCCGAATTATTTCCTGTTCATCTTCATCCAGGCACCCGATGGCCTCTTTAACCTCCTTACAAAGCTTGTTAAGCCGCTCTTCCGTATCCACGTTATAGATTGCTGATCGCTCCGTCACCTTGTTAAGCAGATTCGTCGCTCCATGATAGCGGGGGTCATAGCTCGATATTACCTTAGTTTGTCTACGTACCAAGCCGATTTGTCCATATATGCGCACCGTCTCGAGCATCCCTTCGATTTTTTTGCGTGTAGCTTTACGATCTATCTGTTCATTCTCAAAAAGTTGAACGATTTCCATCTTCATTGGATCATCTCCTAATATATTGTTTTGTAATTCTAAACAAAGCATACTTCAAATCGTTTATAAACTCAACACAAAAGTTTTGATTATCTAAACATTTTTCACTTAAACCCCTTGTTTTTCTGCCCCATCTACATTTACAATAGAAATAGGTGATGTATCGATGAAAGATATGGTGCAATTCGGCAATCGAATCCGGCGTCTGCGGCAGCAGCATAATTTCTCACTCAGAGAGTTGGGAGAACGATCCGGTGTTAGTTATTCATTCATTAACTCCATAGAAAATAACCGCTTTAGTCCTTCCAGAGAAACGGTTATTGCCTTAGCTGACGCCCTTAGCGCCGTAGACAAAGATGAGCTTCTTTTACTTGCCGGCTTTGCGCCTACCGAAAGCGATGCACTTGAATCCCAAACCGGGGTCGAGGCTCTGGAAGTCGATGATCCGGAGGTCAGCCTTTTTTTCAAAGATTTCAAAAACGCCCCCAAGGAGCGGCGCGATGAAATGCTGCGCTTTTGGAATTTTATTAAGGATCAGCAGCAAACTCGCAAACCGGACAGTCAACAATAGCTGCTAACAAGCCCTATGGGGCTTTTCTTTAACTCCAATAAACGAACATACATTCCCATGAGGAGGTATTCCATGTTTACTCACTACCAAACCACGCCTCTGGAGCAATGGATTGAAGCTCTGTACAGCCAGCACGGGATTACTGCTCCAAACCAGCTACAAATTATGAATGTGGCGGCAAAGCTCAACATCTGGACTTATTTTTTCGATATGAATAGCATGGCTATTGAAAAAAACGGACTTTTCAGCATTAATATCGATCGCCGTCTATCTGCCAAGGAGCAGTGGGAGGATTTCCTGCACGAGCTCTGTCATGTATTGCGGCACTCCGGCAATCAAATGACAATGCCGGAGCATTATGTGGATTGGCAGGAGCAGGATGCAACTAACTTCCAGCTGTATGCCGCACTCCCGATTTCCATGATCAAGCAAATCCCGCTTCCGGAGCGAAAAAGCGAAATTATGGAGTTGCTTTCCGAGGAGTTTAACGTAACTTATCGACTTGCAGCCGCAAGATTGGAGCAAATTCAGCGACGAATTCTGCAGGGAATCGTGGACCATGAATTTCATTTGCATACCCAAAGCCATAACTCTACCTATAATCCTGCTAATTGGTCGGTTGCCACCAAAAGCATGATGGACAAGCTTGAGCAGTTGAAACGAAAAGGAGTGTCCGCAGATGGCCAAGCTCACCATCCTTTATGATTTCCATGAAGAGGGATTGCGGCCATTCGTCATGTCGATCCGTTTTGGACCGGGAGAACTCGATTGGAGCAAGTCGGTCCTGTATGTACCGCTTAGCGCACCTTTTCAAAAACTGCAGGCTGAAGAGATTGATGAAACGGAAGCCGGTATCAGCGTATTGCTTGAGGATCTTACTGTAAATCCACAGCGTCCGCATTGTTTTGGCATTAGTCTGAACACAATCAAACATCGACATACAGCTCTGGCAAGCAATATCAAGTGTATCGGGCAATTATGGGTTCGTATGAATGACATCGAGGATATTATGCAGATGGATATGCGCGCTTTTTTCAGCTGGAATTTCACAAATACAAAATAAAGAGAAGCACTTCTTCTACAGAAGCCTTCTCTTTTTTCTATCTGATTCCTATTGACGTTACCCGATTGGATTCATTCGTCATGCTCGAGACCATGAATGCTTGCTGCAAGAGCAGCGCCAGCAATCTGCGCATCGAGCTGATCCCGATTTTACTCATGATGTTAGCCAAATGAATCTTCACCGTTTTCTCACTAATGTAACAATATTCCGCAAGCTCTCGATTCGTATACCCGTAAGTAGCAATTAACGCAAGAATTTCGGATTCACGCTGTGTAAGACCATAATTGGAAAAAAACTGATCCAACACCATATTCGGTTCCTGAATTGATTGGTTATGACTATAACCAGCCTCATTCATCATTGTACGATTATTCATGCGATTTCTTCCTTTATATGAATATGCCGTTCATTTGAAAATATAACCAATTTCAATTATATACGACAAATTTTCACACAACCATGGGAATACAATCCTGAATATCACCCCAAATAATGGGAAAATAAGCCTATTTACATCATTTAGCCCTAATTTTCTAAGAATTCCACTTTATCGTGACATCCGTCTACCCTCCTGCATATAGTAAATCGAAAAATATCCGCTTATACCCAAGGAGGAACAACGAATGTCTACGAAAAAAACGCAAGAAGTCCGCGATATTCATAACGCCGAAAATCAACACGATGAAACTCTCTCGGCTTTACCTGCTTCTTATCCAACACCAAATCCTCAGCCGATGCCTTATCCAACGGCTTATACGCCTTATCCTCCTCAAGCAATGGCGTGGGTACCCGCTTACGATCCACGCAGCTTTGGGGGAGGATTTCCCGGCGGCGGCGGATTTCCCGGATTACCTGGATCCGGCATGACTCCAGGGTTTCCGTTCCCGGGGTTCCCTCAGCCCGGAGGACAACAACCGGGATTCCCGCAGCCTGGGCTTCCACAGCCTGGATACCCGCAACCTGGGTTCCCTCAGCCTGGCTTTCCACAACCTGGGGTCCCTTTTCCAGGCGGCCCTCACCCGGGTGGCATGCAGCCGCCAACTGCTCCACCGCCAGCCTATACGCCGCAGAAGCCTCTTAAGGCTGCTGGTTCCCTTTACGCAGTAGATCCGGGCGGTATCTCGCGCTGCTTGTTCAACTTCACTTATATCTGGCTTAGTAATGGCCAGCAATTCTGGTATTTCCCAATTTTTGTAGGTCGCAACTCTGTCGCCGGCTTCCGCTGGACTGGATTTTCTTGGATGTATTTCGGGGTTGATTTGCGGTTTATTGATGCTTTTACTTGTTAATAAACTCAAAGGGCAAGCAGAATGTTATGGAAGTGTAAATTATGAGACAAAAAGCAAAAGAACCTTGATTGTTCAAGGTTCTTTTGCTTGGGATGCGGTCGGAGGGATTTGAACCCTCACGCCTTGTGAGCGCCACCCCCTCAAGATGGTGTGTCTGCCGTTCCACCACGACCGCGCATATGTGGGAAGAATACTCTTCCTAAAGTTATTGAAATGGTGACCCGTAGGGGATTCGAACCCCTGTTACCTCCGTGAAAGGGAGGTGTCTTAACCCCTTGACCAACGGGCCTTGAACGCCTTCGAACCATGCAGCCCGTTTTTGACGACAAGTGTTATTATAACGGATAATTCGAAGGATGACAAGCATAAATTATGAAACTTAATCTGAAAAAAAGTCCACAGGAAGCGAAACATTTCCTATGGACTTTTCATGTTTATTACCTATTGGATTTTGAAAAAAGCCACGGATTCATTCAACGTATTCACCACGGATTTCAGCTGCTCAGAAGCTGCAGCAATATTCTGCATCATCGCCAACTGCTCCTCCGTCGCCGCGGCCACACCTTGTGATTTTATTAGAATTTGTTCTGCAGTGTTCGAAGAATGCTCCATTGTCGCTGAAATTTCCTGCGAGCTTGCCGACATTTGCTCCGTAATTGCTGATGTCTCATGAATTTGTGAAACAATTTGTTGGACAGACTGCATAATCGTATGAAAGCTTCGGTTGACTTCCTGCATCATGTTCGATCCCGTACTTGCTTCTTGCTTGGTTGAATTCATGGAATCCGAAACGCTTGTAATCTCTACACGGGTTTCATTAATCAGATGGTTTATCCCCTCTGCCGACTCAATGGACTGACTGGCTAGTTTACGGATTTCATTCGCTACGACACTAAAGCCTTTACCATGTTCACCGGCCCTCGCTGCTTCAATTGAAGCGTTGAGCGACAAGAGATTGGTCTGATTAGCGAAATTCGTAATGCTCGATGCGATTTGCCCGATTTCATCCGATTTGCGCGTCAAGGATTGTACAGTTACTGACAATTGATCTACCGATTTTAATATACTAACCATTTGCTGCTGGAGTCTGGTCAAGAGATCGTTACCAAGCTCAGCATGGCTGGAAGTCAGGGAGGAATGCTCTGCCATCACGGTCGAATTTTCGGCTACCCGTTGAATGCCGATCGCCATTTCTTCAATCGCTCTGCTTGTCTCCATGCTGCTTCTCGTTTGGTGCTCTACATCCTGTGTCACTTCCTGAATGTTGGAAGCCACATGCTCCGCAGCAGTTGCCGATTCTCTAGAGCTATCGTTCAATTCCAAAGAAGCCGAATGTACGAATTGCGTATTATGAGCAATCACCCCAATGAGCTCTTTAATTTTCAGCACCATTGTATCTACGGATTCTGTGATTTGTCCCAGCTCGTCTCGGGAATACTTCATCGACGGCTCGTGGCGAAGATCACCAGCAGCTACTTTCCCTGTAACCTCAACAATCCTGCGTACCGTCCTCATAATCTTACTAATAACAAACCAACCCGCTGTGAGCAATGCCAAAATGATAATTGTCAGGCTGATATAGACCGACCATTTGGTCTTATTGTTCTGAGCCTGAATCTCTTCTATGCTGGTTTTGGCATACGTATCGAGAATCTCTCCAACTTGATTCATACCCTCTCGACCTTTTTCGAACGTACCCATCAGCTTGGCATCATCCACAACACCCTTGCCTGTTTTTGACGATTCCACGACTTGCGTCGCCTCTTTGGCCCATTGATTGAACAGGGTATGGAAACTGTTGAAATTTTGCTCGATCGTCAGCTTTGATTCCCCATGTGCAGTTGTAAGCAAATTCTTTTCACTTAAGATACTTGTCGCTTTGTTAACTCGGTCATTCGCCTGTTTAATATTATCTTGAAATGATTTCAACTGCTTGGCCTTATCTTCTGTGCTCAGTGTACCCGAAACAAGCAGCTGATATGCTGTTAAAGCTTGGTACATATCACGATCCGCATTCAAAATAATCGACGTACTTTTATTCGTAGTTTCATAAAGCGAAGACTTGAGCTTGCTAGCATTTGAAACATTCAGCTGCAACAGAAACACACTCGTCCCCGCATACAACAAGGAAGGAACCAATAACAATAGAAGAAGTCTCACTCGTATTGAAAATAGTTTTGTCATCGTCTCTAACCCCCGTTTGTCTGGATATCTGTCTATCTTACCTTAAATAGATTTAGACGGTGTTAGAAAACTGTTAGATGTTCATCATAG
The DNA here is from genome assembly GCF_014534655.1 of Paenibacillus sedimenti. Classification (GTDB taxonomy): domain Bacteria; phylum Bacillota; class Bacilli; order Paenibacillales; family NBRC-103111; genus Paenibacillus_E; species Paenibacillus_E sedimenti. Next base: position 363,639 of record NZ_JACVVD010000002.1, on the reverse strand, counting down.
ATGAAGCAAAAATAAAAATAAGTCCGACGGTATTAGCACCATCGGACTTATTATGATATACGGAGAGAGAGGGATTCGAACCCTCGCACCGCTTACGCAGTCTAACCCCTTAGCAGAGGGTCCCCTTATAGCCACTTGGGTATCTCTCCAAATGATATGGCTCCCCGAACAGGACTCGAACCTGTGACAACTCGATTAACAGTCGAGTGCTCTACCAACTGAGCTATCAGGGAATGAAGTATTTTTATTTTATTATGAAGGGGTTTGTAAGTCAAGTGTGAACGATTTCAATTTCCCCCTGCATTTTCCGCAAGCATATTTGCGCACATCCATCTTACGTTTACGAAAATATTCGGTCTTACAGTTCACGCATTCCAGCCTATACTTATAAGACTGTTTCTTCGATGGCCGCGGCAGCGAACGACAGAATCGGGTACCCCCGACTTGTGCAAGCAGCGTTTTGAAATCATGATCCCGATGCTGGTACCCTCTTTTAAGCAAATGCAGGTGATAATGACACAGTTCATGCTTAATGATTTTCTCAATCTCATCGTGGCCGAACGACTCCCATTGCACCCAACTGATCTCAATATCATGGGATTTAGTGAAGTAACGCCCCCCTGTCGACCTCAATCTTCGATTAAATCGCGCTTGATGTACAAAAGGTCTGCCAAACGATGCTAAAGAGATCTGCTCTACCCATTGTTGCAGCTCCCGATCATCCATAAACAATCCCCCAAAAGTGAAGAAATCCTTCGAAGCTAAATCCTTTGCCAAGTTCTCACTTGAATTTGTACCGTATGTGCAGCTATACTGTCAAGTAGAAAAGAAGAACGAAAGCTTTCCAGAGAGGGGATTTAACGACTATTATGCCACAAATGCGATATGCCATTCTTAAACTCGAACAGCAACTGGAATTTGTAGAAATGCCTACCTCATATATGTACCAATTGACAGCACTCAATCAACGTCTGCATAAAGAAGTAGATAAACTTACGGCTGATGATGTGCCTCAGCTTCCGCGTGTGATTGCCGAGTGCGATAATTTGGAATTGATCGGCACGGGGAATGAGCTCATTCATGGGTTGGATTATATCAACCGGCTTGAGCAAACATTTGCTGGGATTCAAGAAAAGAGCTACCCGCTCATCTCCCTGCTGACTGAAATTCGCGCACTGCAAGCTCAGCTCGAACAATGGTATGAAGAAGAGCTTGAAGCGTAATAACGGAGTAACGAAACACAAAAGCCATAAGTTCGGACTTGCACCCTCAACGCCTATTCCTCATATGCTGTAAGTACATAGCGAGGAAGGGGATGGGCACATGCCGCAATGGCTTTGTAATCAATTAATGCGGGCCTTCCAGAACAAAAACCGCAGACAAATTCGATTATTGAATGATAGCTGGTTCTTTTACCGTACCCGCCGCTCACAAGAGGAGTGGCCTGATACCCAATCGACCGACGGACCGGGCAAGCGTAAATATTAATCAGTAAAGCTGGAACCTTTTTTTGGTGAGAAGGGATCCAGTTTTTTTCTTTCATTTTTTTTAAAAAATGTGAAAAATACTACTGTTTTTTTATTTTATTTCTGATACAATACGTATCAGTGAAGTGATTACACATTATCTCAAGGAGGAATCTGCTATAAGATAAATCAAGGATTTATTTTTTCTTCCATTGATTTTCCTCATCTTTACTTATCTTTCTTTAAAAACCACTGTTTCTCCTCAAGACTTACTTCAATAAAACCGTATCGAACCTCCATTTTTTTCCTTCTTACCATTCCTTTTTTTGAGTATCCATGCATTGCTTTTGTTTTAACGTGCTTTTTCGCCTTTGTACGATCCCTTATTTTCGTGTTGTCTTTTTAACCCATATTTTAATCAATCATTATGAATTGGAGATGAATCTTTAGTGAAAATCAGAAAAAAAAGCCTTCTTTTCGCATGCTCATTTTTAGTAGCAGCACAATCCCTTGGCCTTGGAGGTACGGCTCTAGCCGAGTCTGTAGAAAAAGTCGACGATAGTCAAGTCATCGAGCAGCCTGCAAGCCCAGCACCTTCCATAACTACTGTTACTGCTGCCACTTACGGTTTGGACACGATCGCTCCTACTGCTCCATCCGGACTGACTACAACAGGAACCACCGCTTCGACCATATCGCTTGCCTGGTCTGCTTCTCAGGATAATGTCGGCGTGACTGAGTATGAAATTTTTAGTAACGGAAGTCAAGTTGGCAGCAGCAAAGAGACTGCCTACACAGTTTCCGACTTATCTCCCAACAAAAGCTATACATTTACGGTAAGGGCGAAGGATGCCGCCGGTAACACATCCGAACAGAGCAAATCTTTAACCGCAACGACAACCCCTGTTGTAGCATTGCTTGCTGCAAATCAGTTTGTTTTCGAACACGAGAGTCTTACTAGAACCGGCACAGATGCTATCACCGTTGTTTCGGATACTGCAGCTAGCGGCGGGAAGATATTGAGCTTTAATTCCAATGCAGTCGGTGACTACATCGAATTCGACGTAAATATCACAGAGGCCGGCACGTATTCCATTGCAACTGCTGTCAAGTTCTACAGCAGCCGGGGTACCGCTCAATTGAGCATTGACGGTGTCGCACAAGGCACTCCAATCGATCTATACAAAGCAGCAGCCTCTTACGGGGATTTATCCAACGGTAATGTAACGATTAATACGCCAGGCATCAAAAAATTCCGCTATACCGTAACAGGTAAAAATGCAGCAAGTCCAGGGTATTCCTTGGCACTTGACGCTATCAAGCTGGTCAAACAAACAGCCTCAGATACAGTTGCTCCAACTGCTCCTAGCGGTTTGACCTCACCAGGGAAAACAGACACAAGTGTGTCGCTGTCTTGGACCGCTTCAACCGATAATGTTGGCGTTACCGGATACGACGTGTATAGCGGTACCACAGTAGTAGGTACTACTGCCGGTACTTCGTTTACGGCAACAGGATTGACACCGGCCACTGCCTATACCTTCACCGTTAAAGCAAAGGATGCGGCCGGCAACGTATCCGCGGCTAGCAACGCTGTTAGTGCAACGACGAATCCTGCTGTTTCCGGGCAGACTTTGTTTGAAATCGAGAGTCTTCCTCAAGCGGATTCGGGGGACGCTAGTGTCGTGAATTCAGATGCTGCAGCCAGTGGTGGACAATGGGAAAACTATAGTGCCAATGCAGCGGGCGACTACGTCGAGTATGCACTAAACGTACCAAAGTCTGGTTCTTATGAAGTCATCATCAAAGCTAAAAAAGGCACAGCTAACGGCACTGCTCAACTTTCCATCGATGGGAACAATCTTGGTTCGGCCATTGACTTTTACAAATCAGCCGCAGCTTTTGAGGATACTAGCAGAGGATTGATTAACTTCCCTAGTGCAGGATTCAAGATCGTTCGATTTACTGTAACAGGTAAAAATGCAGCAAGCACAGGTTATGCGCTTCCTTTGGACGCAATTAAACTTGTAGGTACGGCTGATACACAGGCGCCTACAGCTCCTTCAAACTTGGTTGTCACCGGTAAAACAGGCTCTTCTGTCTCGTTGTCCTGGTCGGCATCTACCGATAATGTGGGTGTAACAAACTATGAAATCTATAACGGGACTACTAAGGTTGCAACTTCACCGGCTTCAGCGGGCACATCTTATACAGTGAACGGATTAACTCCGAATACTTCCTATACTTTTACAGTAAAAGCCGTCGACGGTGCCGGAAACGTTTCTGCTGCAAGTAATGCACTCACAGTGTCCACTTCTTCTCAACTTGCCATTACATCGCTTCCTTTAACTTTAGGTGGGAATAATAGTTTATTTATCCGCAATGACGCCTCTCTATGGTCATGGGGATATAATGGTTATGGTCAACTTGGCAATGGAACCACCAATACTCAATATCAACCCATTCAAACGATTAATCTAACAGATGTTAAAACATCTGCCGGTGGAAGTAACCATACCCTTGCAATCAAAAACGATGGAAGCCTATATGCGTGGGGTTATAATGGCTACGGCCAGTTAGGCGACAATTCGACAACGTATCGTTATAGCCCAGTACTTGTATCTAGCCAAACCGGATTCACTTCAGTGGCCGCCGGTGAAAATCACAGTCTTGCCCTAAAAAATGACGGAACCGTATGGGCTTTTGGTAATAATGGCGAGGGTCAATTAGGTGACGGGACCAACACTACTCAGAAACTGCCTGTTCAGGTCTCCAACTTAAGCTCTGTTAAGGCTATTGCAGCCGGTAAAAATTTCTCTACGGCATTAAAAAGCGATGGAACTGTATGGACTTGGGGATCTAGCAACTACGGCGAACTTGGCAACGGTCAAACTACGAAAAGCAATGTCCCTGTACAAGTCGCATTCGGAGCCAATAATCCATTAACCGGTATCACAGCTATTGCTTCTGGGGATCATCACGTCCTCGCACTAAAAAGCGACGGCACTATATGGAGCTGGGGTTACAATGGCAACGGTGAGCTTGGCAACGGCTCAACACATAGTCAAACAACGCCAGTACAAATCCTTAATTTCGGATCTGTAAAAAGTATTGCAGCAGGCAGATATTTTAGCTTTGCAATCAAACAAGACGGTTCTCTCTGGGGATGGGGATATAACGGCTACGGCCAACTGGGTCTCGGTCATACTACGACTCGAACTGTTCCTGTGCAGCTTACAACTTTACCATCTGTTAGCGCGGTCACTGCAGGAGATAATCATACCATAGCTCTAGGCAACGACGGCATCTTGTACTCATGGGGACATAATAATCACGGTCAGCTAGGTAATGGCACGAATATGACTTACTCCCTGCCACAAAAAGTCATCGGCCCTAATGTGAACCCTGCGGATACTACAGCGCCGGCTACAGTAACAGATTTCCGAAGCTCTGCGACTTCCAACGCTCGCCAAGTTAGACTGGATTGGACGTTAACAACAGACGATGTGAGTGTCAGTAAATATGAAATTTATAACGGAAAAGTGCTTGTTGGCACTACCGACCCTTGGTACACAAACCATACAGTCAGTAACCTAGCCCTAAACACAACTTATAATTTCACCATTAAAGCCATAGATGCATCGGGTAACCGTTCTGTTGCAAGCACTGTAGTAACAGCAACGACATCCGATAAAGCACCTCCTACAACACCTAAAGATTTGGTCTTGCTCGGTGTTACGAATTCAACCATTACATTGACTTGGACTGGAAGTACGGATAATGACGTCGTGAAACAGTACAATGTTTATGCAGGCGCTACGAAACTAGGCAGTACGGCAAGCACCAGCCTTACTCTTACAGGATTAACGTCCAATACTTTATATAATCTCACGGTAAAGGCTGAAGATGATTCTGGTAATCAATCTGCAGCAAGCACAGTGCTGCCTGTTACAACAGAATAGTATTTCGACATATTTTGTAAAAATGGTATTGCATTATTCCCATACCGCCTCTATAATGTAAATAAATGTATAACGTTGTCGGAGTGAAGCACACCCCGTTTGCAGCTTGGTCTGCACCGGAGGTGTGCTTTTTTTCGTCCATTTATTTCTAGGAGGCTTATTTGTGGAGAAATTTAAGGGTAAAGATAGCGTTAACCGTCAATATGTGACTGTGACAGATGAAGGATTTATGCATAACCTCACGAAATCCGAAGCTCTTTTTTTGAAAACGATTTGGTGGCCTATCGCCGTACACGATGAAGAGATTTGGAAATCGGAGTATCCCATTGGCCAGGTTGGAAGCAGCCAGTCTGTTACAGGATTTTGGTTTACGCAAGATGGAGCCAGGCTTCTTATTGAAATTAGTGAACTTCGCTCTGAGCAACTGAGTTCACAAGAGCACTATGAATATATGCAACTGCAAAATGAACTCATGTTGGCAGGCTGGCACGTACTGAGATTGAATATCGTTCAATTAGAAAATGACCCCGCCGCATGTCAAAGACTGTTACGTCAAGCCCTTAACTTCGCACAAGAGCAGAGAGTATCGACGGTTTATCCTGCTCCCCAAGATTTGTGGAAGATCAGGAAGCAGCAAATCATCGAAATCGCAAAACGGCACAATGGAAAAATCAGGCCCAGGGAAGTAGCCGCTGAGTTTAATGTAAATATTCGCTCCGCTGCCGAGTGGCTTATGCAGTTTTCTATAGAGGGAATGTTTTCGTTCGTTAGCGGTCCTAAACTTGCTAAGTTTTATATACTGAACGAAAACGGGCATTAATTCCTAATTCTCACCCGTTGCTGCGCTTGTAATTCTTAAAGGAGGGATGTCTAAGTCTTATAGTAAATGACTTCAGAAAAGAGGGTGGGGCTCAACAAGAGGATACCAGACGATAAAGAAGAGGGTGAGGCCACAAAAATCAGCAGATCGTAAACTGAAAGAGGGTGAAAGAAGTCGATGATGAACAAAAGCCCGGTGATTATATCACTAGGCTTTTGTTCCTATACTTTATTGCGGTTTTTTCATTGTTAGGCTGACGCGGCCTTTTTTCAAGTCAACGCTCAGCACCCAGACTTTCACGATGTCTCCGACGGAAACTACATCCATCGGATGCTTAACGAAACCATTGCTCAATTGAGAGATGTGTACGAGCCCATCGTTCTTGATGCCGATATCGACGAAGGCGCCGAAGTCGATGACATTGCGCACCGTGCCGGTCAGTTCCATGCCCGGCGCAAGGTCCTCCAGCTGCAGCACGTCGGTGCGGAAGATCGGCGCGGGGACTTCGTCCCGCGGATCCCGCCCAGGCCGCTGCAGGCTGTCCAGGATGTCCCGCAGCGTCGGGACACCAACGCCCAGCTTCGGAGCCAGTTCCTCCGGCTCCAGGGTTTGCAGCAGCGATAGAAGCTGCTGCGATCCCAGCTGCGCCAGTTCCAGGCGCAGCTCCTTGAACAGCCGATCCACGACGTCGTAAGACTCCGGGTGGATCGGGGTGTTGTCGAGCGGATTGCGGCCGCCCGGAATCCGCATGAAGCCGACGCATTGCTCGAAGGTTTTCGCGCCGAGGCGCGGAACCTTCGACAACTCCTGTCGGCTGCTGAACTTGCCGTTCTCCTCGCGATACTTGACGATGTTTTTGGCCAGTGTCGCGTTCACGCCCGACACGTAAGACAAGAGCGACGGGGACGCAGTGTTCAGGTCCACGCCCACATGGTTGACGGCCGACTCTACGACGGCCTTCAGGTTCTCGTCGAGCCGCTTCTGTGAGACGTCGTGCTGGTACTGCCCGACGCCGATCGCCTTCGGCTCGATCTTCACGAGCTCCGCGAGCGGGTCCTGCAGCCTCCGCGCGATAGAGATCGCGCTGCGCTCAGCTACGTCGAGCTCCGGGAACTCCGTCTGCGCCAGCTTCGACGCGGAATAAACGCTCGCGCCCGCTTCGCTGACGATCAAGTACTTGAGCTTGTGCTCTTTGATCTCGCCAATCAGCTCCGCAACAAACTGCTCCGTTTCACGGGAAGCCGTCCCGTTGCCAATAACGATCAGCTCGACGCCGTACTTGCTGATCAATTGCTTGAACTTCGCCTTCGCTTCCGCGACCTTATTGTTCGGAGGGGTCGGGTAGGTGACGGCGATTTCAAGCATTTTACCGGTATCGTCGATGACGGCCAGCTTACAGCCTGTCCGGTAGGCCGGGTCGACACCGAGTACGACATGACCCTTGACTGGTGCTTGGAGCAGCAGATTACGCAGATTTTCCGCGAAAATCTTAATCGCTTGCTCCTCGCCCATCTCGGTCATCTCATTACGCACTTCACGCTCGATGGAAGGTGCAATCAATCTTTTATACGTATCCTCTACAATTGAGCGAAGCACATCTTGTACAACCGATTGCCCTTTGATAACTTGACGTGCGATATAGTCATGAATCTTATCGACCGGCGCTTCCAAGTTAACCTTCAGCACTTCCTCCCGTTCCCCGCGGTTAATCGCTAGAATCCGGTGCGGAGGCAGCTTCCTTACAGGCTCTTGGTACGCGTAGTACATTTCATATACGGACTCCTGCGACGCATCCTTAGCTTCCGTACGAAGGATACCTTGATCATGGGTATAACGGCGCACCCATGCCCTAATCTTAGCGTCATCAGCGATATTCTCCGCGATGATATCCATTGCGCCTTGGATCGCGTCTGCGGCACTGTTCACCTGCTTGTCCGCGTCTATGTAACGCGAAGCCTCCTGATCCAGCGAGCCTTGACGAGGCTGCTTCCAGATCCAATCCGCGAGCGGCTCAAGGCCTCTCTCTTTGGCCACGCTAGCTCTCGTCTTACGCTTCTGACGATAGGGTCTATACAGATCCTCAACCTCTTGCAGCTTACCGGCCGTCTCGATAGATTTGCGCAGCTCATCCGTCAGCTTGCCCTGCTCATCGATCAGGCGCACCACTTCGATCTTCCGATCCTCGAGGTTGCGCAAATACTGCAAGCGCTCCTCAATGTCGCGCAGCTGATTCTCATCCAGCTCGCCCGTCATCTCTTTCCGGTAACGTGCGATAAACGGAATCGTGTTGCCTTCATCCAGCAGCCCTACAGTCGTTTTCACCTTACCAGTAGGCAGCTGCAGCTCTGCCCCGATCTGCTTTAGAATACGCTCTTGAATTTCCGCTTTCTTCTCCTCAGAAAGCTGAACTTTCTCGCGGGAATCTTCCATTTCTGCTACTTTTCCACCCTGATCTGCTGAGGAATTCGAGGTCATACCGCCCTCCTCCTTAGTGTGGAACATTTTCTTTTTCAACCTATCCATCAAAGTCACAGTTCATTCCCCAATTCTCCGTTATGTATATGTTTCAATCCGGATAACCGAACAAACCAAAAAACGAGGGGTATCTCTCACCCTCGTCCGTTCCAGATCTTATTCAAAATTCTATCAGTCCCACGCTAATTTGCAAAGCGTCATCAACCTTACGCATCGTTTCTTCGTCCAAATGCGTAATTTTGTCCGTAAGCCGCTGCTTGTCGATCGTACGGATTTGTTCCAGCAGGATCACGGAATCCCGATCGAACCCATGCGTTTCTGCATCAATTTCGACGTGCGTGGGAAGCTTTGCCTTCTGGATTTGTGCGGTAATCGCTGCAACAATCACGGTGGGGCTAAAGCGGTTGCCGATATCATTTTGGATCACTAGAACAGGACGAACGCCTCCCTGCTCCGACCCGACCACCGGCGAAAGATCTGCGAAAAACACATCGCCACGTTTCACAATCACCTTCTACACCCCGCTTACTAAGCGATCAAGCGTATTGTCCGCTTCTTCCTCCGCTTGAAAAGCTTCAGATGCCATGCTGAGATTGATTTTCGCCATCTCCATATAGCCGCGCTGCATGGACTCGCGCAGGCTGCGCTTTTTGCGTTCAATCAAATAAAGCTTCATCGCCTGGCGGATAAACTCGCTGCGATTGGAGTTCTCCTTCTCGACAATGCCATCAACCTCTTGCAGCAGATTGTCAGGTAAGCTAATCATAATCCTTTTCGTGTTATGCGCATTACTCAAATTCTCGCACCCCCAGAAACGATACAAAGACAATATTACCAGTATGTCATCATGAAAACCAAATTATACAATAGATATATGCCTTGGGTATATCAATTATGTTACACAGCTGGATATCAGACTCTCAATACGTAGTATTCGATAACAGTTGCTGAAAATCCTCTCAAATTCCTTCAAAATTTACATGGTAATTTTATGAAGCCGCATGAAGAACTAGTACCGGTGCCGCATAAGCGGGTTAATGGCATCTTCACGTATCCCATTTCGGATATATACCTTTGCTACACGGTGCGATATCATGCAAGTAACCTCATAATTAATCGTACCCAGTAGCCTAGCTACATCCTCAACCGTAATACGTTCTCCATCTTGTTCCCCGATCAGCACAACCTCATCGCCAGCCTGCACGTCGGGCACTTCCGATACATTCGCCATGCACTGATCCATACAAATTCTGCCGACTATCGGCACCCTCTGTCCACGAATAAGAGCCTCTGCTTTCGTCGAAAGCATACGCGAAAAACCATCCGCATAACCGATCGGCAGCGTAGCAATCTTCTCCTCGGACTTCGTAAAGTAAATCGTCCCATAGCTGACTCCGGAGTTAGGAGGCAACGTTTTGAGATGTACAATCCCTGTTTTCAAACTCAGCACCGGCTTCAGCTCGATCTTTTGCTTATTAACCTCCTCAGAGGGGTACAGACCGTACATACTGATGCCAAGACGCACCATGGAGTAAGTCAAATTTGGCAGATCGATTGCTGCAGCGCTATTGCCTGCATGAATGTACGGGAATTTAATTTCCTTCCGTTTAAAATATTCCACGATCCGCTCGAATCTGCGGAATTGCTCAATCGTGTACGTTTTATCGATTTCATCCGCATTCGCATAATGCGTAAACAAGCCTTCTACCTCTACATTCGGCAATGCTAGAGCCTGCTCAATGAAAGGAATCGCGTCCTTCTCCGTATGCAGGCCTAGTCGTCCCATGCCTGTGTCCAGCTTCACGTGGATTTTGAGCTTCTTCTCTTGCTCTCGCCCTTTATGCTCCTCGACCTGCTTTCGCAGGGCATCCAGCACCTCGTGGCTATACACAGCTATAGTAACGTCCTTCTGGCGTGCCATTTCAATCCCTTCGGGTGGCGTATAGCCCAGAACCAAGATGGGAGCCGTAATGCCCGCATTACGCAGCTCCAGCGCTTCGTCAAAGAACGCAACGCCCAAATAGTCTACACCGGCAGCAATAGCCTCCTTGGAGACGCCTACGGCCCCATGTCCATAAGCATCGGCCTTAACGACCGCCATTGTCTTCATACCCTTTGGAAGCACCTTCTGAAATCCCTCTATGTTGCTGCGTAGCGCATCTAATGATATTTCAACCCACGTAGGTCTATAAAAAGCATCCATTGCCGTCCACCTCTATTTCCTAGTTGCCATTTTGCGCTGGCCTAGCAGAGCCAAATTGCAACCAAATGCAAAGGACAAGGGAAGACCTACTCTCGTGCGAGCAGGACTCCCCTTCCCTTTTTCCGAACCCGTTCGGACCCATATTCCCTATGTTAATCCCTATTGCGGAACCCGTCAACCTTACTTTCCGGATTCAAAATATTTCCACTACAAACAGCACTTCTTGAACTTCGTGGACACAAAAACAAGGGAAGACCCGCTTCAAAAAGAGCAGGACTTCCCTTTTATTTTACTTACCAGATTGTCCTTGCGTCGCCATCGCGATTTTCATCATTTCTGCGATCGGCAGATCGCCCGTCGAAAGTCGGAATTCTACACCTTCATCTGTCCAAGTCAAAGTCTTCTTGTCGTCCCCCGTCAAGATCGCCAATGTATAGCCCAGATCCACGATCGTCCCAGGCTGCAAGGACACTGTCTTCGCTTGAGGTCGCACCTCAATGATGCTGTAATTATACTTGCCTTTGTATCTGAGAAGTACAGCCGGATCCTCACCGAGCTTCATGTCCGTAATGTCTTGTTTTACCACATCTTTAGGGATGTAGGATGGCTCGATAATGCCAATATTTTGCGGTTTGCTTGCCGCGGCGTTGGACTTGCTGTCAGTGGCCGGCTTAGTACTAGTCGTCTGTTGACCTTGGGCCGCTTGGTCGGATTGTCCACCTGTAGCGGACAGATTTTTATCCGTTACACTCGCACCAGCCGATGTAGGCAACGTTTGCTTCGACATATTCCAGCTTGTCATATTGCGTTCCATTTGGAAATAGTCCTTATCAAACTTCGCATCAAACTCAAACTTCGTAAAAGTCACCTGAACCATCACATTCTGATTCGCATCCGACACTTGCACCTGTTGCGGAGCCAGCGTCTTCTTGTCCAGCCAGATCTTCTGGCGAGACAGCATTTCATTCTGATAGTTCGCGGTAACATCGAATACATAGGCATTATTCTCCGTCGTAAACTGACGGTCCTTATCCGCGACGATACTCTTCGCTAAAGACTGGAACAAATAAACCTGGCCTTGATTCTCCGGCCAATCGCTTTGGAAGCGGAAGCTCTTCTTCAAATGGGGCGTCAGAACAAACACGCCCTCTTCATTACGCAGAACGATCTGCGTAACATCCTTCGACGCATTCGTGAGTGCAATGCGATAAAAATGCTCCGGCGAAAACGCCACCTCCACCGAATACTCCTGTGGCTGCTGCCCCGTATACAGTACCATGCTCCCTGAAGCTTGATAACTGCCCGGCTTGCTGATCACATGATCCAAATCCTTTACAATAGATCCTGCATCCTTTTTCCCCATCCCGCATCCCGCGAGAACAACTGCTAAGCCCAACATGATGGTTACCATCATCCATGTGACCCGGCGCATCGAATCATCCCCTCACTGCTTGATTAACATCACTAGTACATGCATATGAGGGGACTTGTTCGATTATGCAGACGAGTTGGGGGCTTGGTCGAGAAAAGAAGCCACCCAGAAACAAAAATGCTGCTACGGCCCTGTTAGACCAAGCAGCATTTCACTCATTTCAACCACATATACACAATTACGGCTATGATGGCCGCCCATATCAGGGAGCCGATTATGACCCCAACTATTAAACCTTTGCCAATAGATAGGTTATCTTCTTGGTAAGCGTCTTCATGATCGATCATAAAAAAACCTCCCCGTAAACTAAGTATATCTACCAGTATGGGAAGGATGCCCTCGAAATATGCTGTCGATTAATATTTTTAATAAGCATTTTTATTGATAAACCCGTTAACGATCGTTCTCCAAATAATTTTAATATCAAATAAAAAAGTCCAATTTTCAATGTAGAAAATGTCGTGCTTGATACGTTCTTCGATGGATGTATTGCCACGCAGACCGTTACTTTGAGCCAATCCTGTGATTCCTGGCCGGATATGATGTTTGACCATGTATTTGGGTATCTCTTCTTTAAACTGCTCCACAAAGTAAGGACGTTCCGGTCGCGGACCCACCACACTCATATGGCCAAAAAGAACATTGAAAAACTGAGGCAATTCATCCAAACTCGTTTGACGAATAAAAGTTCCAACTTTCGTCCGCCTCGGGTCATTCTCAATCGTCCATCCCGTGTCCAAGGTACCCTCCGGCAAAATCTTCATACTGCGAAACTTATACATCATGAATCTTCTACGATTTAACCCTACACGTTCCTGTTTGAAAATAACGGGTCCCGGGGAAGTTAGTTTAATTGCAATGATAATTGCCACCATAACAGGCAGCGTGAGCAAAATAGCAGTTAGTGAAAAGGCGATATCAAATACTCTTTTCAGCAAACGGTTCCTGAATTCATCTAAAGGAATGTCCCTTACATTGATTAACGGCATATCGGCAAAATTATCGAAATATGGCCGCGATGGAAGGAAATCATAAAAATCCGGGATAATTAGCGTCTTCACGCCGATTTTTTCACAAACATTAATAATGCTTCCGAATTTTCTGTGTGCATCCAACGGTAAGGCAATAATCACTTCATCCACGATCAACCTGTTAAGAATCTCTTCCAGGTCGTCAATCTTTCCTATAATGGGCTTGTAGTTCTGGTAAGCAACCTCATGCTTTTCCTGATAATCGTCAAGAAAACCGACAACCTCATATCCCAGTTCAGGGTGCATTTTTAGATTGTTATAGAATTGACGTCCGAGGGTTCCCGCCCCTAGTATGAGAACAAACTGCTTATTGTACCCTTTTTCCCGGAAACGTTTGAGAGATAATTTAACGATATACCGATAAAAACTGATAACAAGAATGTTATTCACAAGGAAAAGTAGTAAGTATGAACGAGAAACGTCTACTTCTTTAAAAATAAACAAAATGCTAAGCAGCAGCAGCAAGCTGAATAGATGCACCTGTACAATTTTCAAAATTTCAAAAGAGAACTGCTTTCTTCTTTTCGGGGTGTAAAAATTAATAAAATAACTGATCGCAATAGCCAAAGCGCCGTAAATAAAGCTCCACAGCACATAATGCTTAAATGGCAACGGACCATCAAACGGTATCAAACCGCTATCGAATTTGAGCCACCATGAAAAGAGGAAGACCAGTTGGATACACACAAAATCGACTAACGCATAAAGTTGTGTTAAAAACCTCTGACTTTGCCGAATCAAATGGATCTCACCTCGCCGAACGTAGTTTATTAGTAATTAGTGACAGTATGAGTTTCAAACCAACCCCTGCATAGACCATCGTATTAATCAACCAAGAATATTGGGATTGGTAATGCTTTTTATGGAACAAAATCATCGCACGATGAAACTCATATATGATTTTAAAAGGCTTTTTGCGACTGCTCGCGCCTTTATAATGTATGATTTGCGTGCGCGGGTAATAATAATTGATCCAACCCGCTTGTTTAATTCTATAACACCAATCGATATCCTCACCATACATAAAAAATTCCTCATCAAGCATCCCTACTTGATCTATCGCTTCACGGCGCACCAGCATGAATGCTCCGACAAGTGAATCGATCGGATACTCCTGATCAGGGTCTAGATAACCTAGCTGATACTGATTGAAGCGAGGGATGTTAGGGAATAGCTTGGAGAACCCAAAGGCATAATAAAAAGATGCTGAAGGGGTTGGAAAGCCCCGCTTACACGCTTTGTCCAGTGATCCGTCCGGAAGGACGATTTTACAGCCGCTTGCTCCCACGTTATGGTTAGCATCCATGAATTGAATCATCGTTTCCAATGTGTCTGATTGGACGACCGTGTCGGAATTAAGTAGTAAAACATACCGGCCCTTAGCAATTCGGATTCCCTGGTTATTTGCTCTAGAAAAGCCAACATTTTCAGTATTAGCTATGCAAGTCACTTGCTGAAACTTTTCTTGAACTGCCTCTACGGTATGGTCTCGGGACGCATTGTCCACAAGAATAACTTCATAACTGTATGATGAAAACGACGCATATACTGACTGCAAGCACTTGAGTGTGAGCTCGCGGGTATTATAATTGACGATGATAATACTTAAATCCATGGATAACCTCGTTTTGTTTAGTTTCATTGTTAATTATACCATGGTTACAATTAATAATTCATAAAAAAAGTAAGGCTTTGAAAGTCTTACAACAATCTAACACCTAATAAAATTGACTATCTTATTTAATAAGTTATAGTACATTTATACTTGCTCTATGTTTCATATTTGTAACCGGTACTGTGTTTCAGATGATTAATAAATAGAGCATGATAGGGTAACAATGCCATTCATTTATACCATTTATATACTTCGTATAAATTCGTTCTCTTTTTACTCTGGATAATGCGGCGCTTTTCCACAAGATCGGATAAATTTCGAAAAAAACTTGCCCAAGCTACAAGAAGCTTTGGCTCGCGAATCAAAGCATAAGCAAAGCTTAGCACCTCGTAAATCAAGAGCGGGATGATATGTTTAATGGCATAAAGGAATCGGTCGTTTTTAAAAATCATTTTATATCGATTGATATACGACAATCTCCTGACAAAGAGCGGCTTGCTGCTCCGTCCGCCTTCCTTCCAGCCTCGTTCATGATAGGCAATGGCCGCAGGCTCAAAATAAGCTTTCCAGCCCATAAGCTGAGCTCTCCAGGCTACGTCCACATCTTCTTTGTAAGCAAAGAAGTCTTCATCGAAAAACTCGCCCTTGACACTTATATCGTCAATCATTTTCCGCGCATACATCGCGGCAGCGCCTGATATGCCGAAGACCTCTCCCGCCTGCTGATAAGTCCTGCTCGGCTCATTCGCGCCGCGGTCAAAAGCTCTTCGTGCTTTGTTGATAACAAGCCCCGTGCTATCTACAAGAGATTGGTTCGATTTGAATAATAGCTTGCCGGTTGAACTGCCAATAGCGTGATCGTCATCCATTGCCGTGATCAAAGTGCGAACGTACCCCGGCTGCAAAGTCACATCCGGATTTAATATCAAGCAATAATCTGCTTCCGATAACTGAATCGCCTGATTATGTCCCCCCGCAAAACCATTATTCACTGAATTTCCAACCACATCACAAAAATACAACCAGCGGGTCAATTTATCCACAGTTCCATCGGTCGAAGCATTATCAACGACAATCACTTGCTTAATCGGATAGTCTTGGTCCGCAACAGCTTGCAAACATTCGTCAAGATAATTAACACTATTGTAAGTCACTATATGAACGCTAACTGTTTTCATTTATTGG
Source organism: Paenibacillus sedimenti (assembly GCF_014534655.1). Classification (GTDB taxonomy): domain Bacteria; phylum Bacillota; class Bacilli; order Paenibacillales; family NBRC-103111; genus Paenibacillus_E; species Paenibacillus_E sedimenti. The sequence goes on along the minus strand of NZ_JACVVD010000002.1, from coordinate 347,450 downwards.
TCTCCGCACTCAAATTCCAAAAATAATTCCTTTTTCTTGCAGATAATTCACATGAAGGGTGAACGTTTCCGAATCAATGTTTGTGTGAAAAGTCTTGTTATAATCAGTGTAGCTATGCACTACATCACCGACCCAAAAACATTCTATTTTATCTTCGTCAATATACGTTTGAAGGGCGCTTAACTCCTTCTCTTTAACCCCTTGCGCAGTTATAATTAGAATCTGCCCAGAAGAAAGCATTACTTTAACAATTTCAGCTAGTCTTCTGAACTGTCCCTCTTCGAATCTCTCGATCGACATCAGATATACGAATCTTCCATCCTTAAAGAGCTTGCTCTCTAACTGAGATGCATTATGTGCTACATCTTTTTCACCGTTCCATTTCCCGCTGTATAATTGCTCTTCATTGCTACTCCATGTTGCATCTGCATCATCTGGTTAAGATTCAATAATGATACCACCTCCAGATATCTCAAATTGATCGACGAGCACATAATGGCTCGTTAAATCAATTTCTGATGCCACGTCAAAGGTGATTTCTTTGTCGTATTTTAGAATTAACTCAGCTACTTCGTGACGTTCGACCTTATTTTTAGTCTGACCAAATATAGAGGATGAATCAACAACTCTTAGCTCTTCTTCAATTTGAACTCCGACTTTCGCACAACCGATCTTTAGCGTATATCCTTTGTTTGTTATCAGATCTAGCAAAAACAAATTTGCTCTAAATCTTGTGGCTAATGTGAATCTTACTGCATTTCCAGCGAAAACAGACCTGGGCTTCTCGGCATTAAATGCCTCAATACTTTTTACAGTGCTTTTTACCAGAAGGATAAAAAATAATTTCATCGCCAGCATCGATCGTGCCTGCCACAATTCGCCGATCATCTTGATCTTGTGTGAACTTATAAACTGCTTGCACAGGCATTCTAAACGGCAGTTCGTGTATTTCCACTTCCTTTCGGTTTTCTCCTTTACGTAAAAAAGATACAAGAATCATAGAAATAGCAACCAATAACAAGACAAAACCAAGTGATTGCTTAATTAATTTTTCTTGATCGCGATACATAGATTCATAAGTTTGCAGCAGTATCGTTGCTGCAATCGCCCCTGGGATACTCCCCATGGCTAAATATTTCATCAGCTTATATTCAACTGTTTTTTGTCGAACATGTTGTACAGTGCCAAATAGCTTAATGATGGAATTATATACAAGGTCAGTACCGACTGCAATTGATGGCTTGATACAGATCAACACCGAAATTGGCATCAATAACGCTGCTCCACCTACTCCAATTAATCCAACCAAAAGTCCTACAGCCAGACCGATTAACGTAATTTCATATGACATTTTATTACTCAACCGTTCTCTTTTAGAGTATTTGCTTCTGAATCAAGTACTCGATAATTCGCTTAGCAGATTCCTCAAGCGAGTACTTTCCGGTTTCTATATTCAGTTCTGGCGAGCCTGGCGCCTCATAAGGTGCAGAAATTCCAGTAAAATCTTTTATTTCTCCATTTCGAGCCTTTTTATAAAGACCTTTAGGATCTCGCTGCTCGCAAATTTCAAGAGCACAGTTCACGTATATCTCGATAAACTCACCCGTATCAAACATGGTTCTTGCCATTGCCCTATCCGCTTCATACGGCGAAATGAATGCTGACAGCACTAGCACCCCTGCATCCACAAATAACCTGGATACCTCTCCGATTCTACGGATATTCTCTTTTCTATCCTCTGCACTAAAACCTAAATTCTTATTAAGACCAAGTCGAATATTATCCCCGTCGAGAATATACGTCCGAATTCCTCTGTCGTAAAGCTGCTTCTCTACTTCATTAGCCAATGTTGACTTGCCTGAACCAGACAAGCCCGTAAACCATAATACGCAGCTCTTATGTTGATTAAGTTTATTACGATCCTGTTTCTTGATCGTTGATTTATGGAAAGTTAGGTTATTTGATGAAGTTTCTATGATAATGCACCACCCTCAAATTTGTCGGATTTCTTCATCATGTTATCCCTCTCTTGGGTGATCGTCAAGTTTTCTTATCACCGTTGAATTAAATGAAAAAAAACTACCTGAACCAATTATTGATTCAAGTAGTTCTAATCATTCAGTGGTCGCTCGCCGCCAATTCCTTTAGAAACACCTTCAAACCCTCTCGCCATGGCCTTAAATCGTCGAATCCATTAGCACGAATTGATATGTGCTCCATAACCGAGTAACGGGGTCTAGGAGCTGGACGAGGGAAATCTTCAGTCGTACAAGGTTCGACCCTCGTCTGCAGCCCGCTTTCCTCAAAAATGGCGCACGCAAACTCAAACCACGAACAGAATCCAGCGTTCGAAGCATGATAAATACCATACTGCTCCGTTTGGACAAGTTGTTCTAGAAAATTAACTAGATCTACTGTGTAAGTCGGCGAACCAACTTGGTCGCTGACTACCTTAAGCATATCTCGGTCCTGAGCCAGCTTGAGCATCGTTTTCACAAAATTGGCTCCAAATAGACCATAGACCCACGACGTCCTTACAATAAAATATCGGGTAGTCAGCGTCTGGACGAACTGTTCCCCTGCTCTTTTGGACTTGCCATATACGCTTTGGGGATTCGTATTGTCAAATTCCCTGTATGGCTTAGAACCAGTTCCATCAAAAACGTAGTCCGTACTAATGTAGCACAATTTTGCATTGATCTTCTCAGCAGCTACAGCAATATTTCTTGTGCCGAAAGCATTAATCTTGTAAGCCAGGTCTTCTTCAGTTTCCGCCAAATCCACAGCAGTATAAGCAGCGCTATGGATGATAACCTCTGGTTGTAACTCACCAATAACCTGGTTGCACTGCTTTTCATTTGTAATATCCAGTTGATCTCTACCTAGACCGTATACATCATTATCTTTGGCGAGGAGTTTAATCAGATCTTTTCCTAACTGGCCATTCGCACCAGTCACTAATATTTTCATACTACACTCCTAGACGGGATCCATATTGCTGGGCAAAATACTGCTGGTACTCCCCAGATTGGATTCGTTTCCACCAGGCTTGGTTGTCTAAATACCAACGAATCGTTTCATTGATACCTGTTTCAAAATTATGTACAGGCTTCCAGCCAAGCTCATTCGTAATCTTAGTCGCATCGATTCCATAACGGCGATCATGTCCTGGACGATCCTTTACATACTGAATTAATGACTCCGGCATACCCAACTCACGAAGAATCGTTTGTACGATGTGAATGTTTGTTCTCTCGTTGTTACCACCAATGTTATAAACTTCCCCGTTAACACCTTTATGTAACACCAAATCAATCGCACTGCAGTGATCTTCGACATATAGCCAATCACGAATATTCAACCCGTCTCCGTATACAGGAAGCGGCTTGTCCGCCAAAGCGTTGGCGATAATGAGCGGAACAAGCTTTTCAGGGAATTGATACGGCCCATAGTTATTCGAACAGCGCGTGATGTTAACAGACAGTCCGAACGTTTCATGATAAGCGCGGACAAGCAGGTCGGAGCCAGCTTTACTTGCCGAATAGGGACTATTCGGTGCAAGCGGCGTTTCCTCTGTGAAAAGACCGGTCTCACCTAACGTACCATAAACTTCATCCGTTGAAACATGAACAAACTTCTGTACACCGTATTTCTTTGCGGTTTCAAGAAGTACTTGCGTTCCAAGTACATTCGTTTTCACGAAGATATCCGGTTCAAGAATACTTCTATCCACATGCGATTCCGCGGCGAAGTGGATCACGGCATCGATCCCTTTTTCAAAGAGGCTGTTCACCAATTCCTTATTAGCAATATCACCTTTGACAAACGTGTACTTGCTGTTGCCTTCAATCTCCGTAAGGTTCTCCAAATTGCCGGCATATGTCAGTGCATCCAAATTAACGAGTTCATAATTGGGATACCGGTTGAGCATATAATGAACGAAATTGCTGCCGATGAAACCGGCGCCACCTGTGATGAGTAGTTTCATAATCGTATTTACTCCTTATTACTTTTAATGACACGCTCCAAATAATCCAACAAATCCCGTCTCAAATCCGCCCGCTCCAAGGCAAAATCAATTGTTGTCTTAATAAATCCTAACTTTTCTCCTACATCGTACCTTGTCCCCAAAAAATCATATGCATAAACATGATCAATTTTGTTTAGTTCCGAAATCGCATCGGTCAACTGGATTTCGCCACCACGACCTGTCGGTATCATTTCCAAGATTTTGAAAATATTAGGGGTTAGAATATATCGCCCCATAATGGCTAGGTTCGATTCAGTAACACCTTTAGTTGGCTTTTCAAATAGTTGGTTTGCTTTATACACACGTTCACTCAATTTCTCAGCTTCAATGATTCCATAACGTGAACGTTCTTCATCACTTACTTGCTTAACGCCTACAACTGAGGATTTATATTCACCGTATAGATCTATCATCTGTTTTAAACAAGGTGTTTTAGACACCACGATATCGTCACCTAGAAGCACTGCAAAGGGCTCATCACCTATAAACTTACGAGCACACCAGATGGCATGTCCGAGTCCTTTTGGCTCTTTTTGTCTGATATAATGAATATCGACTAATTTTGCAGACTTTTGCACTTCATTTAGAAGATCAAATTTTCCTTTATCATACAAGTTTTGCTCTAATTCAAAATAATTATCAAAATGATCCTCTATTGCCCTTTTACCTTTGCCAGTAACGATAATAATATCTTCGATACCAGAATCGACAGCCTCTTCAACTATACATTGAATGGTTGGCTTATCTACGATTGGTAGCATTTCCTTAGGCATTGCTTTTGTCGCGGGAAGGAATCTTGTTCCTAATCCTGCAGCTGGAATTATCGCTTTTTTAATCTTCACAAAAAAGCCTTCTTATAGCATTATTATTTTTAATCTGATGTCAATTTGAACCAAGAGTAAAATTAATTTCCGCGTATTTCAGTAGTGGATGTTTTTGATCTTTTTCAGAAAGAATAGGTTTAGAAGTAGGCCAATCTATGCCTAAAGCTGGATCACTCCAAAGAATACCCCGATCATGCTCAGGAGAATAATACTCATCGACCTTATATAAAACTTGAGTATTAGGTGCAATTGTACAAAAACCATGAGCAAAGCCCTTTGGAATAATAAGCTGACGCTTGTTAGCCTCACTCAGTATGACTCCGACCCATTGACCAAAAGTAGGAGAATCTTTACGAATATCAATGGCTACATCATAAATAGCCCCCGAAGTGACTCGGACAAGTTTGGTCTGTGCTTTCGGGTTAAGCTGATAATGACAACCTCGAAGAACACCTGTTTCTACAGATAAGGAATGATTATCTTGCACAAATGGAAAGTCAATTCCAAGTTCAGCGAATTTCCGACTGTTATAGCTCTCCATAAAAAATCCTCTATGATCGCCATGTACATCGGGCTCAATTATATATAGCCCTTGCAGTTTAGTGGATATGATTTCCATCAAGCACCTCTTATAGTTTTAGTTTCCCAAACTCTTCACCGAATACTATATCTTTGGCAAACTCATTGGCCTTCGCTAATGAGGCATGCGTCCCAGCGTCTGTCCACCAACCTTTGAGAATATCATATGTTAATTCGTTTCTTTCAATATAAGCGTTATTGACATCGGTGATCTCTAGCTCACCACGACCTGATGGTTTAAGTGTTTTTACAATACCGAATACCGAGCTATCATACATATAAATTCCAGTAACAGCATAACTGCTTTTTGGATTTCTTGGTTTTTCTTCAATAGAAATAATTTTGTCTCCTTGCAATTCAGGTACACCGTATCTTTGTGGATCGTTGACTTCTTGAATGAGAATTTTTGCACCATTTTGTTGGGTTTTGAAATTTTTCACAAACGGGACGATACTTTCTTCAAAGACATTATCTCCAAGAATTACAACCATCTGATCTTCACCTACAAAGTTTTCTGCGAGATCAAGTGCTTGAGCAATTCCGCCTGCCTCATCCTGTACTTTATAAGTAAATGTTACCCCCAATTCTAGACCACTTCCTAGAAGGTTTACTACATCGCCCATGTGATCTTTGCCTGTGACAATAAGAATATCATGGATATCTGCTTGTTTAAGCTTAGCAACTGAATGAAAAATCATTGGATATTTTCCAACTGGAAGCAAGTGTTTATTAGTTACTTTTGTTAGTGGATACAGACGGGATCCTGTTCCACCTGCAAGAATGATTCCTTTCATCCAGACACCTCAATTTGTATAAATTTTATTTGAATATCGTTGGCCTACCCCATAAAAACTATTAATATTTTCAATTACCTTAGTAATATCTTCTTTACTTATATTATAATACATTGGTAACCTTACTAGTCTTTCACTCTCTTGAGTTGTAAAAAGATCTGCCCCATGGAATCTCCCGAATTTTAAGCCAGCATCAGAACTATGAAGTGGGATGTAATGAAATACACTAAGTATACGATTTTGTTTCAAATACTCTATTAACTCCGTTCTTTCTTCTAAATCCCTAACTTTAATATAGAACATATGTGCATTATGCTCACAATTTTGCGGTATATGAGGAAGTTCGATTAATCCTCCATCATGTAAAGGCCTTAAACCCTCAAAATAGCGATTCCAGCTTAGTAGTCTATTATTGTTGATATCACTTGCCATCTCAAGCTGCGCATAAAGAAATGCGGCATTTATTTCACTTGGCAAATAAGACGATCCCAAATCAACCCAGGTATATTTATCTACTTGACCTCTGAAAAATCTCGATCGATTGGTACCTTTTTCTCTAATAATTTCCGCTCGCTCTACGAATCTATCATCATTAATAAGAAGCGCTCCACCTTCTCCGCAATTATAGTTTTTCGTTTCATGAAAACTATAACAACCAAGATGACCGATTGACCCTAGAGCGTTTCCATTATACGTGCTCATCACACCCTGAGCAGCATCTTCAATAACTAATAAATCATATCTTCTTGCAATTTCCATTATCTTATCCATTTCACAAGCTACGCCTGCATAATGGACTGGAACAATTGCCTTCGTTTTCCTAGTAATAGCTTCCTCAATCAAATTTTCGTTAATATTCATCGTATCAGGTCGAATATCAACAAAAACTATCTTAGCACCTCTCAATACGAAAGCATTAGCAGTCGATACGAAGGTAAATGAAGGCATAATAACCTCATCGCCTTCCTTAATATTTGCTAGTATCGCGGACATTTCCAACGCGTGAGTGCAGGAAGTTGTAAGCAACGATTTCTTTACGTTAAAATTAGTTTCAAACCACCCATGGCATTTTTTTGTAAATAATCCATCACCAGATAATTTTTGATTTTTAAACGCCTCTCTAATATAAGCCTCTTCATTCCCAGTTAACCCAGGGATATTAAACGGTAACATTCCGCAACCCTCTCCTCAATAATTAATATTGCATAATGTGTATGGGAATTAGATATTTGAAACTAATGAATTTAAAATTCATAAATTAAATACTACAACACCCAATAAGATGAAGATTGTTCCTATATAAATGTTAAGATTCAACTTTTCTTTTAATAAAACACTTGCAAAAAATAAAACAAAAATATAATTGAGTGCTAATACAGTAGTTAAACTTTTCAGTTCAATAAATTTAAGTATATACGTGGAAAGAACTGTAACCACAATAAATCCAGAGTAACCAATTAATAAAAATAGTAATTTTGAAATTTTTTTTTGTCTAGTAGTTCCATATTTAAGTGATATGTGAGATAGACTATTGATAACAGGCATTAGTAACATAAGCAACAGTTTAATCATACTTGTTTTTCACTACTCTTCACCTGAGAATTTTCTTTACCGAGAAAATATAGACCTATCATTATTATACAGACTCCAAAAAAATTATTTATTTTAATTGATTCGTGAAAAAAATACCAACTATAAAAAATAATAAAAAAATAAACAATGCCCGTAAACGGATAAGCGACTGATAGTGGCATAGACTTTAAAGTTTTATTCCAAAAAATTGATTGAAACATCAAACAAATAATGGACAACATATAAAAATAATTTATGAAAAAGCTTGATAAAGAAAATTCGGAAATAGAGTTAGCAGCATACTTTCCAAGTAAAACAGCAAAAGATTGAAACAATATACTTAGCAACAGATAGTATAATTCTCTATGCAAATTCTTTTCACCTAATGTTCTTTAGAGATTCTTTTGACTCTTGCCGCCAACCCCAAATATAATATGGTGCTTCAGGCCCTACTTGAAAAAGTAAATCTAAAATAGTTACTCCATGTTCAAAAGGTGGGTGAAATTGTGGATATTCCGGATACGAATTATAATTTTTATATACTAATTTAATTCCTGAATCAATAAAAATTTTCTCATCAATATAATTCTTTGCAGCTGGTCCAGAAATGTATACGTCTGCTTCAGCTTGAATTAATATATCAATCAATTTATCCAACTTTTGACCATGAGAGTTAAATTCCAGCGAACTTTTGAATGTTGTATTAATGCCTAAAAATTCGCGAGATATATGTTTAATTAAATACTGATTTAATATGGATAAATTTGTCCATTCAATATCAAAATAAATATACCTAAAAAAATCTTTATACATATTGAAATACGGCGCATCTTTATATTCCAAAGACAATGTTTTCCAATGTTTTGTTTGCCACGTCCTATCATTAATTTCAACTTCGTGAATTAATCTATCGAACTTAGATCCCACAGGAATCGTAAGCCAACTAGCACCATTTCTAGTTTTAATTTTGTTGCGATTTCTCCAATCATTTTTTGTATATTGCACATCATCATAAAAAACAAAGAGATCAGAATCATTAATTATATCAAAATATCCCTTCCAAGGAATATAATTGGATTGAATAATAGATACCGTTTTCACCCTATATACTCCTCCAAAAATCTTCATTGAAAATCATACTATGGTTAAAAGGTGGAGAAGATACTATTTCATTTCTTTCGTAACCATATATATTTGATAAATTATTCTCAATTGATATTTCTTGATTTGAAATGTGCAATATTGCATTCAATAAATTCACACATCCCATTCTAAATACTTCATTCATGATCACTTGAAATTCTGAATTATTAGCAACAGGCAGTAAATTTTGAGAAATTATAAAGCCATTATCTACTTCTTCATCAACAAAATGTACCGTCGTACCAACAAATTTACACCCAGTATCAAGGGCCATCCTAACTGGTTTATCGCCGATAACTCCACCAAAAGCAGGCAATAATGAATAATGTAGGTTAATTAATTTTCCTTTAAACAAATTAACGATTTCTTCATCAAGTATCTTATGAAAATTGGTAACAATAATATCAGGATTTAAAGAAATTAATGCTTCTTTTAACTCAGCATTATTTTTTCTAGAATAGTTTATTTTATATGCAGATAAATTATTATATTGCGCAAAAGTTATCGCTTCACAATGCCGATCTGCAATTATCCCAACCAACTCAATATTTGGTATAATTTTTTTTTGAATACATTTGTTTATAAACCTTAAATTCCCACCGTTACCAGAACAAAGAAAACAAATTTTAATCATAATATTGACCTCTTTAGTATTATATTTTGGTTATCTCAGCAAACTTTCAGCCTGAAAAGGAAAGAAAACAATAATTGCTTATTGAGATTATCTCTATTTACCGCTATGCGAGTCACCGGTACTATCACCTATTAAAAATAAAGGCTTCCCTGAAGTTTTATAATTTATCCTGCCCAAATATTCTCCAATAACACCAAGAGTAAACATTTGCACTCCACCGAAAAATAAAATAGTTGCCATAATTGAAGCATATCCACTAAGTGTAACCCAACTAAATAGTCTACTTATAATCACATATATCAATCCAGTAATTCCCAAAATCGAAGTTAGCAGTCCTATCCATATTGATATTCTGAGTGGAATAATAGAAAAAGTAGTAAAAATATTAATTGTGTGCTTGATTAATTTAATTATCGAATAATTACTTTTTCCATCAACTCTGAAACCATGTTTTAATTTTACTGTCGTATAATTATTAGTTAGCCATGATAAATAACCATCAACAAAAGGATACGGAGATTCAAATTTTGCAAGCGATCTAGCTAATTCTCCATCAATCATCCTAAAAGAAGTATAGTTGTAATTTAAATTAGGAATAGCTAATTTAAACACCTTTCTAGCCATCTCCGACGTAAAATTCCTCCAAAATGAATGGGTCCGTTCCTCTAATATCCCATATATTAAATCATAACTATCTGATTCTTTGATTAGTAATTTAATATCTTCGGGGTCTTGTTCAAGATCATCATCTATTGTAATAACCCATTTGCCACTCGATTTACTTATTCCACATAATGTTGCGGCATGTTGACCAAAATTCTTACTAAACTTAATACCCGAAACACGACTATCTTTTGATGCTATTTCATTAATAATTTTCCAAGAATTATCTCCACCATTATCCTCAACAAAAATAATTTCAAAATTATCACAAACCTCACTTAACACTACGACTAGCTTATCATATAATTTTTCCAAAGTTTTTTGAGATCGATAGACTGGTATAACGACAGATATATACATGAGATCTCCACCTAAAAATAATTATTTATCGAATTCGGCAATACTTCATGTTTCTTTTCTACTTCTGATCCAAAAAAGAGTTGCCCAGTTTGATGATTTCATAATCCCCATTATCCTTTATATATCCTTGAACAGGATAACTGGAGATTCCTATAATTTCCTTTGAAACTCTAGTTGCATCAGCATTTATAAATGGCTGTATCTTGTATCCATGCAAATTAATGAATGCATATTGCCTGGACTGCATTCACTAGCTGGATTTGTTCTATCCCATTTGTCCCAGAAAAAAATTGAGGCTCCAACGGAATCATATGGATTATCTAAGTTATAAGCGTCAGGCTTTCAAATAAACATTATAGGTTTGTTTTTTTCAATGCCCTGCAGATCTTGTCATAACTCCTTTCAGACATTCAGCTTTCTTCATCGAAATAGCTCCCTTCACCCCAGTTGTCTTCAATTCTCGGATAGGAACACCAGTCTAACAGATAATAATAAATACCATTTGTAGCAGTTAATTGCCCTTGAAGTTCTTCATACCAACTTTTCGTTTTGTATTTATAATCAAATTATATAAAATGATTCCAAACAAAGTAATTCCGCTAATAATGATCCCGATGGTAAAGTAAAAATTTTTGTAATACAATTCAATGTCATAGCTTCCAGGTTTTAAATAAATACCTGTCATTCCAAAGTCCACCTCAATGGTTTCTTGTTCAACTCCATTTACAATAGCATGCCATCCTTTGTCGTAAGGTAACGTTAAAACAAGCATTCCATTATTACTAATTTCAATATTTCCTGTTATTTTTGTTTCTTTAAAAGATGTAATATTTAATGGAATCTTCGTTGATTTCATAGCAGTTACATTTGGGCGTTCGTAAATTCTTATGTCACTTAAATTTATTTTTTCACCAGGCTGACCAACGTCAATTCTAATACTATTTATCGTATCGGAACCATTGATGTAAATAGGAACATTGATTTTATGTTTCCCAGCAGTTACAGGTATTCTAGTTGAATTAGCTTCACTAAATTCGTTTTTATCATCCTTCCAAAAAATTTGGATATCTTGTTGTTTTGCACATTCCACAATCATCTCAATAAAAGAGTCATTCTGGGCTGAAATATTTAAATCTACTTGGACATTCGGATCAGTACCTTCAACAACATAAGCAATTTTGTTATTTAACTGTGACTCAACAAGAACACCACTTTTTCTAGAAAAGCTGTAGTCCAAGTTTTTATAATTATCCTCTATCTTATAATTTGCATTTACAATGTTTTGATTTTTTATCGAAACAACAGCGTTATCAAGAAGTATGTCTCTTTTAACTTCTGGATCATAATCCGAGATTCCATCATAATTAATGATTTTATTGTAGAATGTTCCGAAGTTGTAATAATCATTGTTTTTTAAAAGATGGTAGTTACCATCAGCTAAAGCTATTTCAGTATTATTTAAACTTTCTTTGTGACTTTGTAAAAAGTACTTAACTCCGAGAAAGTCTAAAAGTCTTCGATCAGCTAAATTATGATGCACAAAACCTATTTTCTTTCCGCCTATCCAGTACTGGAATCCTGTCTCGCTAGAAAAGTTTATATAACTTCTATTATTCAGACTAGAATAAGTGGTAACACCGTAATAATTCTCCAATAAAGAGTCATTGTGTGCAGTAAGTGGGTTATCGTTCACAATCCTATAAAATTCTTTATCTAATGCTTTAATTTCATTAACAATCTTGTAAGATGGATCTTTAAAATAATGATTAATCTCAGCAAAATTTCTTAGATTCATCGTTGGGTAGTTTAGTAATACTATCTCTACTATAACCATACTCATTAATACATTTGAGACTATTCGCCTCTTGCCCGGGTTATTAATATAACTTGAAATTAGATATTTATAAGCTACGATAAGCACCCATACTAGGAATACGTATAACATTAATTTTAGGTTATATTTCAAGTCATTGTTTGTATTCAAAAACATACTATAGATCGAAACAATGAATATTATTGTCAATAATACTTCATTAAAGTACGTAGAAGTTTTCTCTACAAATTTCTGCTTAGAATTACTAAACAAATAACTATCGAGACTTAGGCAACCAAACAGACATATTATAAAGCTAAAAGTATAAGTATACCTATGATTATCGGGTAATTGAAATAAATTGAATATATATGAAATAATATTTGTACAGGTCGATAGGATGAATATTGAAATAATGAAAATTGATAAATTCCTAAGTTTTTTCGAATTCCCCTTTATTTCTGCCAATGCTATAAAACAAAAAAGTAATAATAGTATAGAGGTCGACTGTTGTAACTTTTCATAATAATTAAAGTATCCAAAGTATGAGGAACCGACACCAAAAAAATTGTTAGATATAAATGTAGCTATATTTTGAAGAATAATATCAAAACTATAAATTGAAATTTGGTTTAACGAAAATGGTTTTCCTCCTTCTGGAGACTCAAATAATACTATTAATTGCGGTAAAAATGATAACATTGATAAAAGCAACCCTAATGTATAGCAGCAAATAACATTTAATAGTTTTAAAAATACAGCCTTAAGACTAGAATTACTATAATAAAGAACATGAGCTATTGAGTACATAGCACCAAAAACGGTGATATGAATCATTTCATGGACACTTTGAACCGCAAGTAGAAATATTGAAAATATGAATACGTAAGGTTTTCCTTTTCTAAGTAAAAGTTCCAATCCGTACATTATGATTGTGAAATACGCTACAAAGGTTGCAAAAAAATAATGTTGCCCCCATAAAACCATAAATCCATTAAATGCCCATACTGCACTACAAACAATTTTAATTTTAGTGTCTTTAATATTATAAAGGCATAATATTTTATAAAAGAAGATGCCTGTCACTAGTGTCTTTAGATATAATGAAAACACAAGACCAATATAAATCTTACTTGTTGGAAATACCAACATCGGAAGTAAAAATACATCAAACACGTGTGAAACTGCAGCAAATTTACTTGCTCCAACCCCTACGTTAAAATCCCATAAGTTAAAACTAAAACTTTTTAAATCTCGAATAAATTGTGTATAAGTCGGAACGTAAGATTCAATTGTATCTCCCCCGATGTCAGCAAATATATAAGTCTTATGCAAAAAAATAAACTTCCAATAAAGAGCTGCGAAAATACTGCTGATCAAAACTATCAACTTGAAAATGTTTTGATTCTCTAATATAAACATCTTCGTCTTTGGCAACGTTTATTCCTCCCATTTTAAAACCTTGGTATACACAAACATCACCTTTTCACTAATATATTAACCATTTTACTTATGAATTTCTCTATGAATGGAGTTTTTCTAGCCAACCTTCTTACCTTATCCTTAAGATTGAAGTATGCTATATCATACTTTGAAAGACCCTTTTGATTCACAAAAGTAGGTCTACACAAAGAATTCAAAATATGATAAGCGTAAGGCGGCAAATATTCTGCATAGGTTTGTAAAATAAGTCGTTGCTTGTAATACTCACTACCAAAACTGACATTGCTTTCTGGTAATACTCTATACCAAAACAACGCCTTAGGAATTACGTCAATTTTAAATCCACTCAAGGATAACTTCGCTAAAATTTGCCAATCTTCTGTAACTACTCTACTACTATAAAATCCACCTATTTTTTCAAATACTTCTTTTTTAATAATAAAATTAGTATCACCGAAACAGTTCATGAACGGTCCCATTTCAAGCGATGGCCCTAATACCGTATAGGTTGAACCTTGAGCTTTTAAAGGATCAGATCCTTCACCGTAAAATTGATCAAAGTAGCATGTTAGACAATCATTACCTGATAGTTGAAGTCCATCGACAAAATCTTTTAACATATTAGGTTTTGCGATATTATCAGAGTCCATAAACACAAGATATTCACCTGTTGCATGAGCTGCAGCATAATTTCTTGCTATGGATGGGCCCTCATTATATTTATTTATAAACTTCCAGCCTCTGGTGTTATACTCACTTTGAAGTCTATTAAATTCCATAATAGATTGTTCGTCTGTTGAACCGTCATTAACAACAATAATTTCATAATCAGAATAATCAATATTCTCTAGTGATTTCAATGAAGTAGCTAAATATTTTGCATGATTATAATATGCTATACAAATAGAAACCCTTGGATAGCTAATGTGGTCAAATTTATTTGAATGATCAATTGCAGTATCTAAAAAAGAATTTATCCACTGCATCATTGCATTTTTAGAATCATAAGTAATTTCAATGTCTTTGTAATTCAAATTTGAGCGCTCAGAAATTAACTTCGATAATGCCGCGGGAGTTGGGTTGAAAAACTGTGCGTTTTTCACAATTTCAAGATTAGCCTCAACATTAGCAACAATCAGAGGCATTTTTCCAACTGCAAGTTCAAAGAGATACGTACTGTTCTCAGGCATAATCGCTGGAAAAATTACAATACCTTTGTTCATCTGCATGTATTTATTGACGCCAGAAATCTCTCTCGGCTCGAAAATATGGTAATCAATTAAATGGCTCTGCATGAAATTAGCAATATACGATTTTCCGTCCACCTCTTCAATGTTACCATTCTCACCAATAAATGTTATTTTTTTGATTGTACTCTTCTCTTGATCAGAAAGCCTTAATAACGCATTGAAGAATATGTGGAGTCCACCTAGTTTTCCAAATTCACCTATATAAATTAAATGCTCAGAGTTAATTGGGTTATTATCGGAAAAAATATTAAAATCTTGATAAAGACTAAAGTAACGATGTGTCTCTCGACTAGCGGAAAGCACCCATTTTCTTGAGTCCGCCCAGTTAAACAAATATTGTGAATAACTTGAAATAGAATCACAATATTCACAACAATACCTTTCCATATACTGAGTCAGGAGTTGATGAAAACCACCCTCGCCCCAATCCTCATTAGCTTCGTTAATAAACTGGCTTGGCCCGTATATGTCAACCACTAACGAAGTATCTTTAAAATAGCCTAAGTTTTTTTTACTTTGAATACTATGGAAACCGCTGCCCATAAAATCGGAAAAGTGTATGGAGTCAAACTTCTTTTGCATGAGGTAATGATATACTTTATATGAAACCAAATAAGGTTCATTTTGTATGGAAATGTCCGCATTAATATCTGTTATCTGTATGAATTCTATATTATTCTCTAAAAATGAATTTTTGAAATATTCTAAATCATTGCCAACATAAGCAATCACAGTGACTCGATAACCTTCATTCGAAAGAATCTTACTTCTATTTAAAAGGTTAGCCATCATTGATTTCCGTGCAAATGTCATAACGAAACAGATGGTTTTCAAATCTACACCTCCTATCAATGAATGTTATAAGCGAACTAACTTTTTTATAATTTTTTTAAACAGATACGTAAAACCATAATTTACTGTCATGTTAATTGCCTTAACAGTGTATGAAGCCCATTTGGGATAATCTTTTCCATAAGTAACGTTAAGTTTTTTAGCAAGAATTTCATCACTATATAAATACGGATCGTCAATTTCCCAGCGTAACTTGTTTTCATTTCTATATGAGATTCTAATCTCTTTTGAAACAGGTTGACCATTTTTATAATACCCGTAACTCCATTTTAATTTTGATAACTGTTTGCTGCCGCAATCCTCAAGTTCACGAGTATATTCATCAACCATTTCTTTGTATAAAGTAGCAGTTTCTCCTTTAACCCACCAACGTTGAACCATATCAATTGTTCCACTATCATATCCCGAGAAATGTGCAAGCTTTAATGGATCACCATTGATGTAATATAAATTGCTTTCTTTCGTTATTTGAACACTTTTTAATGCCCATGTTCCAAAGTCATACCCGTAATGTCTTAGTAATTCTACATCAAAGAAAGTCGGGGCTAAATCTACCCATCTTTGGTCAGTGAATAATCCATTGGATAATTCGTCATAGCAATAGTGAAATAATCTATCTGCCCACCAGTCTATGAATTTCATTGCTTCTTCCGAACGGTTTACGGCTAAAAAACCCAAATTATAAACACCATATTTGATAGAGCTAATCTCCATTTCAATATGTCCTGGATGAAGCAAATGAGGGCACAAGACAATAGGTCTTCTATCCAACAAATCTCTAAGCTCAGTGATGTCGTCATAAACCTTCGTATCTGGATCAAAGTAAAGAAATTTATTTTCATCTGGATATGCGTTAAAGAGATGTTTAAATAAAAAGCCTTTTACACTGGTAGAAGCTTCAACAATTGTATGTTTAAACATAAAACTATTAAATCCATGATCGATACCTAAGTGCTTCCCTAAAACAACAGCATCTGCATAGCCGTCATTTACACCTTGTATTGCCTCTTCGGGCATTTCACTCTCTACAAGACAAATGACAAATTTAGCATCTTTTATATGCTTTTTTATTGAATTTCCAAGTACAAACGCTTTAGGCAAGTAATTGGCACATATTGATGTACTGATAATCATGTTTTGCTCCCCATTCTTTGTTTGTAAAACCATTAATGTACTTTCAGTGGTTGTTAGCAATAGACACAGCTGCAAAACTAACAATAGTACGTAGAACATTAAAATTATGACTTAGAATTGAACTTTTGCTTTATAAGGCGTAATGGAGCCATCAACTTCCAAGATTTAGATCTCAATATACTTTGAAGAGATTGTGTTTGATCGACAAATTGTTTATTTAAATACTCGTATTGCATATTTAGTCTTTCTTGCTCATTTATTAATTGCATGTTTTTAATCGCTAATTGCTCATTACTTGCAATTAATTCTTCATTTATACTCATTAAATCGGAAGTCATTTCCTGATTCTTCTTTATTGCTGATTCAAAAACATTTTTTTGCTCATCTTGTTCTTTTAGCATTTGTAATAAAAGATTACGCAATTCATCAAAGCGTGAATCTCGTTCTTCTAATAAGGTTTGTTTACGTTCCGCTTCAGTTTTAGCAGTAAATAAATTTTCCTCAAGTTGAGCTTGTTTTTCATTATTTAATTTAAGAGTATTAGTAAAATAATTGACAAAATCATCGGGGACTGCTGCTTTTAAGTTTAACGTTATTTCTAATATCATGTCTTCCGCATAAACATAACTTTCATTATTTATCCAAATCTGAGGATCGTTGGATAGACAAACATAATCGAGTGTATTGAATGAATCGAGTTTGTGCATCCCAATACTACTAGTGATATATTCAAGCTGGTTGTTGCTATTGATGCACCATAATAATTCTCTATTGTTTGATTTCATCTCAATAGATTTCATTTGTATAACACAAGGAAAACTAGTGGGATCTATTCGAATATACTTTCCGTTTTTTGGTATCGAAAAACTATAAGTTCTTGTGTTGTTCAACCGGGTAATTGTTATACGTTCTGAATCTTCTTCTGTAAATTCCCCCTCAGTTTCTGACCAAAAAACCTGAATAAAACCGCTATTAGTTTGCTGAAATAAAAAAGCCGAAATTTCGCTATATAATGTGAATAAACTGCCAATCTTTGAGTTAAAAGATTGGGTATTCAGCGTCTCTTGTTTGTTAATAATAGCACAGCAATTTTCAAAAGTTTCTTTGACAATAGTAGGCGCATTATTAAGAGCTGCTAAATTAGATTGGCTATGTCTTAGCTGTGGCTTAATTAAAGATTTCATTTCATGATTTAAATGTTCTTGGTTTTGTGGCCAATCAATCTCTAGCTTTCCAGCTATTTCATTTAAATTGGAATGCCAATTTTCCAAAAAACCATCATACGTTACCATTACTCTTGGATATTGCTGCGTCCAATAAAGCGCTGATAAAGTGTAAAGAGTCCAGATGCCATAAGAGTAATCAAGATGAAACCCATCTCGCTTTTTCAAAGAATTAGCAACGTCTAGCGGGTGTCTTAAACAAATAATAAAATTAATCTCTATATTAAGTTCTTTAAGTATTTCTAACCATAAAGGCAAAAGCACACACGTTCGAGGATCTTTCCATCCCCAGAGGTCACTTGACCCAAAATCGCGTTGTATAATTGCAATTAATCTTTGTTTAAATTGATTAACACCACTTTCATTCCACCAATTATTGGGAAGTACATGCGGGGAGTGCCATGATACATTAAAATATTCAAGAATATCTTCATGAATCTGAACAATCTCTGAATGCTCCCAAAAACCTTCGGGATTATCGTTTCCAGCAGGCATCAAAACATGCTCTGGTCCAAGATTAACCCCTAATAAATTAACACAACGTGTGATAAATGAGGTTCCGCTTCTATGCATTCCTAAAATGCATATTGCTCTTTTCTTCATGTTGTCCTCCACAGCTTAAAAGTTATTAACTAATCTCTGTATACTCTGAAGAGATGGAAAAGTCTACGATACCAGTCATTAAAGCCTCTTCTTCATATAATATTTTAAAAACAGCTAAATCAATTTTACGTTCTAAATACACTTCGCCTTCTTCTGTTATGCCTACTACTCCACCATTCAAAAAATAAGTTCCTGCATTAAGTCTAGGAACAAACATGAAATCAATTTGAAACACTTGACCGATTATGACTTGAGGAATGCCTTGCCCCTGAAGAGCCGTAGCCGCTCCTCCTAATTCTAACCCTGTAGCAGGCTTTAACATCATTCCAAATCTAACATTCTCAGATGATTTATGGAATTTGACAAAATATCTCCATACATATTTTTCTCCAGATATTAGCAAATTAACCTTCTCGCCACTCAAAGTTAGAATCTGAGGATCAAAAATTTCTACACCTCTGGATTCATAATGAACTGAATCATGGACTTTTAACTCGGGGTCATACATAGCCTGGTTTTTTGCGGAATTTTTTCTTGAAGAGTTACTTAATTCTTCTCGCCCATTAATAACATTACTGGAAACAACAACTTCTTTGATTGTTTCATTTGCGTTCAAGTTTTTAATTTCTTTGCGCATACTATCTTTTTTAGATGCAGGAGCATAAATAAATTTCTGATACAAGTTAACAATTCTTTTACTTCTGCCAACGATCAAACATTCCCCTGAATCCATTAATACTGCGCGGTCACACAACTCGATAATAGATCCCCCTGAATGTGATACAAATAGAATTGTTCCGCCCTGTTTTTTAAACTCATCGATTTTAGCGAAACATTTTCGTTGAAATAATTCGTCGCCAACAGACAAGGCTTCATCAACAATTAATATCTCTTTTGGGATGAGTGCCTGAACAGCAAAGGCCAAGCGAACGTACATGCCGCTTGAATATGTCTTTACTGGTTGTTCAATAAAATCACCAATGTCCGCAAAGGATGCTATGTCATCAAATAATTTGTCTATTTGTATTCTATCTAAACCAAGTATCGCACCATTCATATATACATTTTCGCGCCCAGTAAAATCCGGGTTGAACCCACTTCCTAGTTCAAGTAATGCTGCTACTTTCCCACTAACCTCAATGTGTCCAGATGTTGGCGTTAAAGTACCTGCTATCATCTGCAACAAGGTACTTTTACCACTTCCATTCCTCCCTATAATACCAACAGTTTCACCTTTCATAATATCTAAAGAAACATTATTTACGGCAGTGAACTCTTTGTAATATTGTCGTCTTCCTCTAAAAAAACTTTGTTTCAAACGATCCAGTGGCTTGTCATATACTTTATATGTCTTTATTACATTTTGTATCGAAATTACTGGTTTACTTTCCATATTCCCCTCCAAAATGAACATCAAAGTACGTCCGAAAAGCCTTTTCTAGTTTTTTCAAACCAGGCATATCCACATACAAAAAATAATAGCCCGATAAACATACCAGATGCTAACCAACTCCATTGAGGCATCTGTCCCCACACCAATATCCTACGAACATCTTCAATAACATAACCAAAAGGATTTATATAATATAAAATTTTAAGTTGTTCAGGAACAATAGATACTGGATAAAAAATAGGACTGAGTAGCATTAAGGCAGAAATTGCTGTGCCCACAAACTGAGTTATATCCCTCATAAAAACTCCTAACGATGAAAAAAACCACCCTAGACCAAGTGTTAAAAGCACTAACGGTAATAACACTAAAGGTAAGAAAAGAGCAGTCCATTGTAATGTGTGCATAAGCAATACCAAGGCTGAAATTAAAATCAGAAAATTTATGGATGATTGCATCAAAGCTGATAGTAAAATCGTGACTGGAAGAATTTCCAATGGAAATACAACTTTTTTCACATAATTAGTATGATTTAGTATTAATCCAGGCGCTCTACCAATCACCTCTGCAAATATATTGAATGCATTTAATCCACAAAAAAGCAGCAAAGCAAACTCGACCTTACTTTCGGTGCCGCTAGACCATTTAGATTTAAAGACTTCACTAAATACAAATGTATAGATTACTAGCATAAGGAGAGGATTGATGAAAGACCATAGTATTCCTAAATAAGAGCCCTTATAGCGTGCTAATAGATCCCTTTTTGCAAATTGTAATATTAGTTCTTTTTTCTTAAATAATTGTAAAAAAATATGAATTGGATTAAATAGTAGCAACTTTTCTCTCATCATAAATGCCCCATCTGCAGAGTATAGTCAAACTTAATTTAGAGAATATTGAAAATTCCAAGTATTACTTATATAAATTAGCGATCGGTTTCCATCACAAACCCTAAGTAAATAAACCAAGTAATTCTTTTTGAAGTCTTTTCTTCAATGCTACAATAGTTTTAACACTGTTACTTGAGACTTCCATTTGTCCGCACTCCCCCACTATGCTAAAATTAAACTCGAACTTTAGCGAAGAAGGAGACTGTTTTCATGAGTGCAAGTAGAAATACGTATGCGGCTTCGCGAGCGAAAGCGAACGGGACGATATCAACCGAGAAAGGCTCGGTCATTTTTTGGATACTTACTAGTTTTGTTGGCCTGTTCCTGTTCTGGGCCCCGTTTCAGCGGGCATTATTTAATGGTGGTAATTACGACTTCGAAAGATCGATTTACTCAGCATCGGTATGGTCTTCAATCATTTTGTTACTAATCGCCATCTTTGCTTTTTTTGTTTATAAGCTCAAAGAGCAAAAAGATGTGCTGACCTTTTTAGTCATGCTTATGCCGCTGACGTACGTTTTCTCATTAACCAATGCAGCATCTCACTATATGGCAACAAATATGGTATACATCCAGATGCTGTATGCAACCTTCTTCATTTTAGGCGTATTTCTGACAAAAAACAAGCTAGGTACGTCGATTGCTGCCGGATTACTTCTAATATCTGGATATGTGATTGTTATTTTCGGTCTCTTGTATTGGCTAGGCAACGGAAACTTTGCCGGCCACTTAGTGAGCTGGTTTGCTCTTATGGACGGAAACAATCCATACCATTACCGCGACGCAGTGATGACAGACGCCAACGGCCTTCGTCTCACATCCGTCTTCCAATATGCTAACACATATGCAGCCTTTCTGATTATGTTATTTCTTGGTTCTTTGTTCTTTATTGTGAAGTCACTTAAATGGTATTCTGTTCTTCCTCATGCACTGATGATGGTTCCAATGATCGTGTCCTTCTGGCTCACATTGTCTCGTGGTGCTCTTGTTGTAATTCCAGTCATTTTCTTAATTATACTTTTTTTCCTATCAATCAGCCGTCAGATTTTGTCGTTAATTCAGCTTGGACTGGCTTTTGCTGCTTCCCTGGTGATTCTACAAAAAATCACGAATATCGGTACAGAATTGCAGAAGCAACCTAGTGCTTCTTTATCTTGGAACGGCTGGTCGATCTTGCTGCTAGCTTCTGTAGTTTTAGCAGTGGTTGCTATCGTTATTCAGCACTTCGGTGCACCACGGTTAGAGCGTATTACAGCTCGTTTCGCGGGCAAAAAATTTACTAACTTCGTATTGCCTGTTGCAGCTATAGTAATCGGCCTCCTAGGAGCTACACTTTTGCTAAGCGATACAGGTCTCAAAAATATTCTCCCAGAGAACGTTAAGACTCGTCTAGAAAATATCAATTTCCAACAGCACAGTGTGCTGGAGCGTGGAACTTTCTATAAGGATGCTGTAAAGCTATGGTCCGACTACCCGATTATCGGGGCTGGCGGCGGCGCATGGGCAGCCTTGTATGAGAAGTACCAAAACAACCCTTATACAAGTCGTCAAGCTCATAACTTTGCTCTTCAATATCTAGTTGAAGCTGGTGCACTAGGATTCCTGGCATTTATCGGATTCGTTATCGCTGTTATGGTCTTCTATATCCGTAGTTTTATAAAAAGTTCAGAAGAAAAAAGGGATATGCATTTCCTCTTCTTCATTGTAACGATCTCACTGCTCGTCCACAGTATGATTGACTTTGACTTAAGCTATGTATATCTGGGTGCTGTTCTGTTCCTTGCACTTGGTGGAATGTTATCGAGCAGTTCATCCGCTCCACTTCGTATTAAATCCGAATCACTTGCTCTGCATAAAGCTTTTCCAGCGCTGCTGGCCGTACTTTCTATCGTGATGTTCTATATTTCAGCACAGCTTGTCTCTGCGAATAGTTCATTTAAACAAACGCTTGAAGTTGTGAAAAAAAGTCAAGATTATAACGCCATTGTTGCTCCATTGGACAAGGCCATCTCGCTGCATCCTGCTCACCCTGACTATTTGTTGACTGGGCAGATTAGCCGTATCGGGATCCTTCTT
Source organism: Paenibacillus sedimenti (assembly GCF_014534655.1). Lineage (GTDB taxonomy): Bacteria > Bacillota > Bacilli > Paenibacillales > NBRC-103111 > Paenibacillus_E > Paenibacillus_E sedimenti. The sequence goes on along the minus strand of NZ_JACVVD010000002.1, from coordinate 324,177 downwards.
CAAGTTTACAATCAAATGAAAACGCAAGACCCGTCGAAAGCTGAAGAATTTTTCAATCAGGCACAGGATTTATTAAATCAATTACTTAAAAAAGAGCCTCATAATAGAATGGTAGCTTTGCAGCAGTTGAATATGCTGCTCATCAAAGGAAAGCAGCAAGAAGCATTAGATTGGTCTAACGCTCAAATACCTAACTATCCATGGTATATCGATCTCTATGAGAAGAGCATTTCGTTAAATATTGAACTCGCGAATCAAGCGAGAGAAAAGAATAATGCTGCTGAATTCAATCAAAGATTGGACAACGTACTAACAGTTTACAAAGATGTTCAACAAAGGATCGAGTCTTTGAAAAACTTACCTAAAGGTCAGCTGCAAGGACGGGAGTTCGCTGTAACACCTGGCATCGCGCTAAATGTTGGACAAGTATCCTATATGCGCGGCGATTATGCGGCTGCAGCAACCATGATTAAACCGTATATCACCGATCAATTCGATGATCAAACGAACCGCTTGCTTGCCAGATGGTATCTAGCTGCTATGCAGAAGCAAGGAAGCACGGATCAACCTCTTTTTGATAAGCTAATTGCTAAAGATCCGAACGAAAAGCAAATCATTGACTCCATCGCTGCTACTAACTTTCAATTGAAATAGTTTAAACTGGGTGCCACTGTGATGTGGCATCTTTTTTATATCCCAATCCAAAAATACTACAAATAATCCTAAAACCAACACCATTCACATCACCAAAGAAAGCCCTTACAATAAGTATAGATATAACATGACATCTACAAAAGGAGGCGAAACTAACATGAAGGTGATAAAAAGACTCGCCTTGTCCATCGATTCCATATTCGAATGGTTCTCGTTGACCGCGCTTACATCGATGACTTTGATCGTTATTATTCAGGTCATTACCAGAAAGCTTTTTAACTTCGTGTTTTTCTGGTCTGAAGAGGTAACGTTACTCCTGATGGTATGGTTTTCTTTTATGGGAATCGCCATCGGATTTAGAGAGAAACTGCACATTGCTACAGATTCATTCACGAATCGTTTTGGAAAGCGCTTTAATCAAATTTGGGACAAAGTTATTGCTCTGGTCGTTTTTGGATTTGGTCTCTACCTCGTAATTAACGGTTGGCAGTTTACTATCGATCAGTACGAGACTACACTTCCAGCTACGGGCTTAACCAACAGCCTTTATTACTTGGTAATGCCAATCACTGGCATCATGATTTGCGTTTACAGCGCATTAAGCTTACTCGGTATTGAAACCATTCGTCACCGAGGCTTGGGAGAGGAGTTTGGCGAATGAGCACAATAGCTATTGCAACCATGATTTTAACGGTAAGTTTTATTGTCATGTTAATTTTAAGATTTCCTATTGCCCTTACGATAGCGGGCTCCACGCTGCTAACGATCATCTATCTGGATATCCCATGGATTGTTGTTGGACAACGTATGGTCAAAGGAATGGATTCTTACAGCTTGCTCGCGATTCCTTTTTTCATCTTGGCAGGTCAAATCATGAGTGAAGGCGGTTTGGCTACCAGACTGATTAATATGGCTCAGCTGTTTGTCGGGGCTATTCGCGGAGGGCTTGGTCTTGTTACCTGTATTGCCTGTATGTTCTTTGGCAGCATTTCGGGTTCAGCGGCTGCTGATGCTTCCTCGATCGGATCTGTCTTAATTCCGGCAATGAAGAAAAAAGGATACAAACCGGAGTTTACAGTTGGTTTAACTTCCGCTGCTGCCATACAAGGTGTCGTTATGCCGCCAAGTCATAACATGATCTTATATTCTCTGGCGGCCGGCGGCGTATCGGTATCCGCATTATTTCTAGCCGGGATCATCCCCTGCTTGATCTTGCTTGCGGCATTGATGACAACAGCATTCATCATCGCAAAAAAAAATAATTTTCCCAAAGGAGATCCTATCCCGTTCAGCGAGATCCCCAAAATATTACGTGAAGGCTTCCTTGCCATGTTGACAGGTGTCATCATTCTAGGCGGTATTTTTTCCGGATGGTTTACAGCAACCGAAGCAGGGGCTATTGCCTGTTTGTACGCCTTTATTTTAACATTCTTTGTTTATAAGGATGTACCTTTATCCCATTGCGTAGTTATTTTAAAGAAAACGTTCCGTACGGTTGCGATGGTTCTCTTCTTGATCGCCGCTTCTGATGCATTTGGTTGGATTCTGGCCTACTTGAAGGTACCTGCTATGGTTACTGATCTTTTCTTAGGCATAACCGATAACCCGTATATCATTTTGCTTCTGATTAATATCCTCCTCTTGATCCTTGGCGCACCGATGGATATGGCTCCACTAATCTTGATTATGACGCCAATTTTATATCCGGTTGTTACTAGTCTTGGCATGGATCCGGTTCATTTTGGAGTGGTCATGATTCTTAACCTTGGGATTGGATTATTGACACCGCCCGTTGGAACGGTTCTCTTTGTCGGATGTGCGATTGGCAACGTGTCGGTAGATAAAGGCAGCCGGGCAATGATGCCTTTCTTCTTTGCCATGATTGGCGTCTTATTCTTAATCACCTATGTCCCGGATATTGTCATGTGGCTGCCAAATATGTTTTTAGATAAGTGATCATGGGAATTATAGTCACAGCAAAAAAACCTAAAAATTTTACAAAAAGGTCAAAAGAAAGTATATAAACTTGTAAAGCGCTTTCATTTATAATCAATTTGAAGTAAACATTAAGGGGGATTTCAAAGTGAAAAAAAGCTATAAATTAACCGTAAGCGCTTTATCTTTAGTTCTTGTTGCAGGCTCTCTATTGGCAGGCTGCGGCAAAAAAGAGAATACAGCTGCTCCTCAAGGCGGAACAGCTGCCGACGCCAAGAAGCCTACCTATACGTTCCGTCTTGCCGAAACGCATCCTCCTGACTATCCGACAACGCTTGGCGATAAGAAATTTGCTGAGCTAGTGAAAGAACGTTCCGGTGGACGTATTAAAATTGATGTATTTCCTTCTGCTCAGCTAGGCGAAGAAAAAGCAGTCATTGAACAAGTGCAATTAGGCGCTATTGAGTTCACTCGGGTAAGCACTGGGTCAATGGCTGGATTCAATAAGGATTACGGCGTATTCAGTCTGCCTTATATTTTCGACAATGAAGCGCATATGTGGAAATTTTTGCAGGGTGCTGAAGGCGAGAAACTGTTAGACAGCCTGCAAGCTTCCAAAATGAAGGGTTTATCCTACTTCGAGCCAGGCGCACGCAGCTTCTACACGAAAAAGCCTGTTACAAAACTTGAGGATCTGAAAGGTATGAAGATCCGGGTCATTCAAAACCAAGTCAACGTAGATATTATGAAAGCCTTAAACGTTAATGCCACACCGATGGCTTATGGCGAAGTTTTCAGTTCCCTCCAAACAGGCGTCATCGATGGAGCAGAGAACAATTATCCGAGCTATTATTCCTCGAAACATTACGAAGTAGCGAAGAACTACCTGCTCGATCAGCATCAAAGAGTTCCTGAAGTTCTTTTGGCAAGTAAAGCGACTTGGGATAAGCTGTCTGACGAAGACAAGAAGATTGTGAAGCAAGCAGCTCTAGACTCGGTTCAATACCAGCGGGATGAGTGGAAAAAATATGAACAGGATTCCGAAGCTAAAGTAAAAGCTGCCGGGGCTGTCATTACACAAGTGGCAGATATTAAACCATGGCAGGAAGCTGTCAAGCCGGTTATTGATAAATACCGCCCTGAATATAAAGCGGTGCTTGATGCGATTGATGCAGCCAAGAAATAAACGAATGTAACTGAGGAGGCTCTGAAATTCAGAGCCTCTTTTGCTGTGATACCCTCCCGCGATTGCTTGCGAGACACAAATGAACTATAATTCCGTGGGTAGAATCTGTTCATCCGAGTAGAAAAGGAGGATATTGAAAGGTATGCTTAAGAAGTTGCTTCGTCTTCTATTACTTAGGGATCAGCCGTTCACCGTTAAACTTCTTGTATATTCGGCGCTATTAGTTGTCGTTCCTATGCTGACGGTCGGGTATTTTTCTTATGTTCGTTCCTCCGAAGTATTAGAAGAAGAGGCTAAGCAGTCCAGCCTACAAATTATCCAGCAGGTCAAAACACATGTTGAGTATTATGTAAGAGATTTTGAGTTTTCTACCCTAAAGATTGTGAACCACCCTGACACGCAAAAATTAATGGCCATGAGCACACTGGAAGAAATCCAGCAAAGCGGCATTCGGGCATCCATTCAGCAACTTTTGCATAATGAGGCCTATTCCAGGGGTGATATTACGGGTATCACCATTATTTTGGATGACCTTCAAATTATTGATACGACCGGTTTAAACAAGTCCACTCCAATTGATGAAATCGTTAAGGAATATTGGTATAACGACGTGCCTTCTGACGGCTCACCCATCCTCATCAGCAGAATGATAAAGCTTCAGGATCGGAATGAACCTGTCATATCGATCGTTAAACGCATAATAAGTCCCAGAACCTTGAAGCCAATCGGTATGATTATTACAGATGTGAATTTTAAGCGCCTTCAAGAAATAGCGGACATGGTCACCATTGGACGGACAGGATACATGAGCATCCTGGATACTAAGGGTCATTATGTTTATCATCACGACCTTTCACTCTTGGGGGAACCATCCGGTTTTAAGGAAATAGCTCTCTTTGACGATCCACCCAGCGGCTCCTATACCATCGAGAAACCCAATCGTGAGCTTTTGACATACAGCCATTCATCGGCTCTGGGATGGACTCTGCTTACTCTTGTACCTTATAAAGAGCTTACACGCGGGGTAGGATATATAGGACAGACAATCCTATGGGTAACCTCCATCACCCTCATTGCAGCCTATCTCATCGGGTTCACGTTCGCATCCAGCCTTATTCGACCTATCCGGAATCTTCAACATTATATGAAAAGAATTGAAATCGGCGATTTCAATGCAAAAATTAAGGTGGAGTCCAAGGATGAGATCGGACTGCTTTCCCATGGGTTTAATCGAATGGTCGTACATCTTAACCAACTCATCGAAGAAATTTATTACTCTAAGCTCAAAGAATCCGAGATGAATCTGCGCCAAAAGGAAACTGAGCTAAGAGTATTGCAATCTCAAATCAACCCGCATTTTCTCTATAACGCTTTAGAGACAATGCGCGGTATAGCCTTGGAAAAGGATATGGATGATCTCGCGGAAATGAGCTCCTCTTTATCCCGATTGTTTCGGTATAATCTCAAAGAATCTTCTCTAACCGTCACGCTAAAAGATGAGATAAGCGTATGCGAGCTTTATCTGCGGATTCAACAATTCCGCTTTGAGGAACGATTGAATTATGAATTTCTGCTTCCAAACGATCTTTTGAACCAAACGATTGTCAAATTCTCCTTACAGCCGATTATAGAAAATTGTATTCATCATGCCGTTGAACCCGGCATCAAGCGAACGTTAATAACCGTCAGCGCTTTTATCGAAAATGAACAGTCCTGTATCCTGCAAATTTCAGACGATGGACCTGGAATTTCCCCCGATGCGCTTGAACATATTCGGTACGACCTGAAGCACAAAGACATTACGGCAGGAGGCTCGCATATCGGCCTGCTTAATGTGCATCGCCGAATCGAGTATTTGTACGGTGAGGGATACGGAGTACAAGTGGATAGCAGATTCGGTGAAGGTACTACAATAAAAGTCAGACTTCCGTTAGGGGAAACCCCTGCCCCAGACCCCGGGTAAACAGACCATTATTCAAAAGGCAGGTGAAAGACCAGCTTATGTATAAGATACTATTAATGGATGATGAACGGTGGGTTAGAACTTCGGTGAAAAAAGTCATTGAGCGTACACAGCTTCCTTTTACCGTTGTTCATGAAGCCCCTAACGGCTTAGAAGCATTGGACTGGCTTAAAGGGAACACGGTCGATTTGGCCATCACCGATGTCAACATGCCTGTCATGGACGGGTTGCAATTTATCCGTGCATTGAGCCAACTGAACCTGCCTATCGAGACCATTATTTTTAGCGGTCATGATGACTTCCAATACGCCCAGCAGGCCATGCGGCTTGGGGCGAGAGATTATTTAGTAAAGCCTGTTCTTGTTGAAGATATGGCCGCTTGCTTACAGCGGCTTGCCAACTATCTGGAAAATAAAAAAAAGCAGTCTCAATTGACGAGAACTGCTGTTCTAACCACTGACTTTACTACGGAACCAAAGGAACTTTCAGCTGTTGAGCAAGTCATGGCGTACGTTAAGGATAAACTTCCCGGGGAAGTAACTCTTCAAGAAGCCGCGGCTAAAGTGCATCTGAATCCGAGTTACTTGAGTCATCTGTTTAAGCAGCAGACAAAAATCAACTTTATTGATTATGTCATGAAACAACGTATGGAGGAAGCCAAGAAGCTCCTCAGTACCACGGCTTTGAGTATTTCTAATATTGCCGATCGCCTGGGCTATAATGATCTATCCTATTTCAGCAATACCTTTAAAAAATATGTCGGCCAGTCCCCATCTGAATATCGGAAGGAACTCTCGTGATGACCTCTTGCTAGTCGTTTGTCGATGCTTAGTCATAATCCCCCTGTTCTGAATCATACCGTTCCGGAACAGGGGATTCTAGCGCTACCTCCTCATATGCCCCTGATGCGGATGCCCGCCGCAATACTCATCCTTCTCACTACACGTATACACATGCTCATACACGGGCACACAGTGATGCCTGTTAATAATCTCAATCGGATGCACGACCTGAACACGCTGCGGGTGGTAATGGTCTCTTACGACGCGTTGTGGCTCCATCATAATGGGGTCCGCCGGGGGACATCGGAAATTGCCTTGATAGGGTTGATTTGCTTGGTAAGCCATGGTTGGGGTCACTCCTTTATAGGTTTGTGTTAATATACGTTTATCCCTAGTCCAAAGAATGTACCATTGCCTAATCGGTGCATATTTGGGCTATTCTGGGAGTAATCTTGGCTATATATCCAAGCAGGTCGGTAAATGCAAGGCGATTGTACAAAAAGATGTTGAAATTTTTGGTATAATGGTTTATGTATTAGTTAGTGCAGGTGGATTTTATTAGAGGAGGCGATATAAAACGATGCTAGTCAATGATATTGCCGAGAAGATTGCAATTTCTATACATAACAATTCGACACAGCCATCGTCTTCCGTGAACGTCATGAAGCATGCATTGATCAACCTGCTGAATTACATCATTATTGTTTCGATTGTCGAGGTTATTTGTATCATCACGGGTGATTTCTTGTACTCGCTTATTCCGCTAATTGCCTTCCCGGTTTTGCGCTATTTTTCAGGTGGATTGCATCTGAAGCATCCTAATGCTTGCAATGTTCTTACAAGCGTTTTCATGCTTGCATCGGTATATGTACCGATTGAGTTTTGGTACGCAGGTATTGTACTCAATGCAATTGCCCTGTGGATTACTCTTCTGAGGGCTCCGACCAATATTAGTCGCTTTACGAAGAATCAATATCCTGCCTTGAAAATTGCTGCCGCGTGCGTGATCGGGATCAATTTTTTCATTCAATCTCCTATGTTGGCCGTTATCTTTTTCCTGCAAGCCTTAACCCTATTAAAAAGTCTGCAAAAAACTGCCGACCGATACGGGTTTTAGACTTAGACATAAAGGAGCAGTTCTAACCAGGGTGGTTAACGCCAAATGAATGTAGTATCGGTCATCCTTATTGTCATGTTTCCATTGCTCGGTTATTTTTATTATAAAAATTTATCCAAGCTGGGGAAAATTAAATTTTATTATCATCTGATCGGCTGGTATTGGGCTCTTACGGCAATTCTTTATGCACTTAATAAGGATTCTAACATATTGACAATTGAAAAAATGCATGCTCCATTTGTTGTAGAAATATGCATGTGGACCGGGATTATCGTCTGGTTGATTTCCGAGAGTTTACCGGTCGTGTTGGCTTTAACCAGTGCTCAGTATCGGGCTATGGTGAAGCGAGAAGTCATCTTGAATGACTCCATGCCGCTGACATTAAGTGAGCGAAGAGTGTTTACTTTTGTTGCCTTAACGATAGGTATTTGTGAAGAAGTAATGTGGCGAGGATGGCTTCCTTCTCTGTTGCAAGATTTTTCATTGCCTTTATGGCTCAGCTTTGTTATAGCGGGTATTGCTTTTGGATTGGGGCATTTCTTACAGGGGTTGAAAGGCATTATGAATAGCTTGATTTTCAGTGTTGTGGCGACTTTCGTCTTCCTGCTGAGCGGGAGCTTGCTAATCCCAATCATTCTACATATCCTTTACGACTACAGACTTGTCTTAACAGGAGTTATTATTTCAGGGAAGAATGACCCTCAAGTAGAGGCAGTACATCATAAGGAGTAACGTCATATGAGCTTTTTAGAGGTTTTATGGATGATTTTCACATCGAGTATCACCTTTTATGCAATTGTAGTACTCACTTTTACTTTGTTCCAAATCCCGCTTAGGAAATCGCATGTTTTTACAGGAAAAGGTTTTTTCGAGGATACGATTTATGATGTGAAAATTATCGTACTTGTATTGTCCATGGCCATCACGAATTATTATACGAGAGAAGTCTTGAATAGCCCTATTTTTTTAATACTGACAGTTATTATTTTCACGTCTCTGTTGGTTTTGTTTAGAAGATATCCTCTCTTATATGCTTTCATAGTGGCCGCGACGGGTTATATTCTTTCGGGTACGATTGACATGTTAGTGACTCTATCAGGTGTAACCCTGGGATTTACCAATGAATCTCTTCTGCGTACAGACATCGTGCATTATACGGTGGCACACATTATGGTCGCCTTAATCTTGTTAATACTAAGCTGGGTTATTCGAAAATTAGGCATCAACTTATCACTAATCACAAGAAGATTTGTAGGCAAGCAAGCCTTCAAACGCAAAAACTTCATCTGGATGGTTGTATTATTAATCAGCCTTGTCTATATGGAAGTTACCGTGTTTGGTTTGGATACTCCGTCCTTACATATATGGATATTCATCGGAATGGTTGCACTTCTGGTAGCTAGTCTCATTCACGCGTATATCCGAAATAAAGAACATGTTCAAGCCAGGTATGGGGCATTCGAAACTTCATCTCAATCTATGGAACAATTCCTCAAGTACGTTGAGGAAGCGAAAAAAATGAATGAAAATAAATAGCTCTTCTTATCACAAAGGAGTCTTCCGCATAGTCTATTTTAATGACTAGAGGAAGGCTCCTTTTGGGTTCTTCATGAATCATACGCGTGCAGTCTTGACGGCTTTACGCGCCATATATTCGCGTTTGTATTGTTCTAATTCTTCCGGAAGCTCTTGCTCGTAGCATCCCCAGATACATCCGGTTATCGCTTGCCTGCGAGCGATTGCTGTTAACACGCGATTGGCAACATTGGCGAGTAGTCTTTTCATAGTTACACCCCCTTTCCATTGTCACTTGAGGTCAATGATTGGAGTCATGATCTATTTCTAAGACAGGTTCGAAGTGTTGTCACAATTTGTACACAAGAAAATTTTAACAGAAAATCAATAGAACTACAATACAATTTTACTAGTTTATTAGACCTTTCGACCTAAAAAAGTGAAGAGGTGTCTCCATCACTCAATGAAGAATGATGGAGACACCTCTTACTTACGATATGATGTAAAATTACATCATGCCGCCCATTCCACCCATGCCGCCCATGTCAGGCATACCTGGTTTATCTTTTTCAGGCTTGTCGGCGATGACAGCCTCAGTTGTCAGGAACATTGCCGCTACGGAAGCTGCGTTTTGCAGCGCGGAGCGAGTTACTTTAGCAGGGTCAACGATACCTGCGTCGAACATGTTTACCCACTCGCCGGTAGCTGCGTTGTAGCCGATGCCGACTTTTTCGCCTTTCAAGCGCTCAACGATTACGGAGCCTTCTTGACCAGCGTTAGCTGCGATTGTGCGAACCGGCTCTTCCAGAGCGCGCAGGATGATGTTTACGCCTGTTTGCTCGTCGCCTACAGCAGATACCTTAGCTACAGCATTGAATACGTTCACGAGGGCTGTACCACCGCCAGAAACGATACCTTCTTCAACCGCTGCGCGAGTTGCGTTCAGAGCATCTTCGATGCGCAGTTTGCGCTCTTTCAACTCAGTTTCAGTCGCTGCGCCAACTTTGATTACGGCTACGCCGCCAGCAAGTTTAGCCAGACGCTCTTGAAGTTTTTCTTTATCGAAATCGGAAGTTGTTTCTTCGAGTTGGGAACGGATTTGCGTGATGCGTGCGCCGATGTCTTTTTTGTCGCCAGCGCCGTCCACGATGATTGTGTTTTCTTTGGTTACGCGAACTTGACGCGCGCTACCCAGTTGATCAGGAGTTGTGGATTTCAGCTCCAATCCAAGCTCTTCAGTAATCACTTGACCGCCAGTCAGAGCAGCGATGTCGCCGAGCATAGCTTTACGACGGTCGCCGAAGCCAGGAGCTTTAACAGCTACGCAAGTGAATGTACCGCGAAGTTTGTTTACAACCAAAGTTGCTTGAGCTTCACCTTCAACATCTTCAGCGATGATCAGAAGTTGTTTACCGGATTGAACCACTTTTTCAAGAACAGGCAAGATTTCTTGGATGTTCGAGATTTTCTTGTCAGTGATCAGGATGTACGGGTTGTCGAGGACAGCTTCCATTTTATCCGTGTCAGTGATCATGTAAGGAGAAGTGTAACCGCGGTCGAATTGCATACCTTCTACAACTTCGAGCTCAGTAGCGAATCCTTTGGATTCTTCAACCGTGATAACGCCGTCGTTGCCTACTTTTTCCATAGCTTCAGCAATCAGTTGGCCAACTTCATCGTCAGCAGCGGAGATGGAAGCTACTTGAGCGATGGATTGTTTGCCTTCGATTGGCTTCGCGATAACTTTCAGCTCTTCAACAGCTGCTTTAACCGCTTTGTCGATACCTTTGCGGATAACCATTGGGTTAGCGCCTGCAGTAACGTTTTTCAGACCTTCGCGTATAATCGCTTGAGCCAGAACTGTTGCTGTTGTCGTACCGTCACCGGCTACATCGTTAGTTTTAGTTGCAACTTCTTTAACGAGTTGAGCGCCCATGTTTTCGAAAGCATCTTCAAGCTCGATTTCTTTTGCAATCGTAACACCGTCGTTAGTGATCAACGGGCTGCCGAATTTTTTCTCAAGAACTACGTTGCGGCCTTTAGGACCAAGGGTTACTTTAACGGCATTCGCCAAAGCATCAACCCCGCGAAGCATAGCGCGGCGTGCGTCTTCACTGAACTTAATATCTTTTGCCATGATAAGGAAACCTCCTCGAAATGATTAATTGTACATACTAAGTAATAAAACGGAAAAGCTAAGTATACGTTCGAATTGATCTATAGGCCTGCTAAATTAGGCTAATACAGCGAGAATATCGCTTTCGCGCAAGATCAACAGTTCGCGGCCTTCGTATTTCACTTCAGTTCCAGCGTATTTGGAGAAAATGATGCGGTCGCCTTCTTGAACTTCCAGCGGAACGCGTACTCCGTCTTTAATAGCGCCTGCGCCAACAGCTAATACTTTACCTTCTTGCGGTTTTTCTTTAGCTGAATCCGGCAGCACGATACCGCTCGCAGTTGTCTCCTCTTTCGCAATGGCTTCAATGACTACGCGATCACCTAACGGTCTGATCATGGAAAATAGCCTCCTTTAGAAATTGGTAATGGGGTGTGTATGCGCGTTAGCACTCAAACGTCTTTAGTGCTAACAACAATTCTTATGATAATCAAAACGGAAAGTTTTTGCAAGTCCTTTTACACATTTTTCAATCTTTTGGGCACCCCCCTCATTCTACCCAAATGAAATGTAAATATTCCGCTGTTCAAAAGAAAAACAGCCTGCGGTAATGTGCAGACTGTTTTTATCATTTAGGGCCAAATTCCCGTTCCCATTCGGCATCTTTCAACAATTGCTTGCGATAAATAAATCCCGACAAAAAGACACTAAATTCGTACAAAATGATGAGCGGAACCGACACCAAAATCGCTGAAATCGCATCTGGCGGTGTAATAACCGTAGCCAAAATAACCATGAGCATATAGGCATAACGTCTGAATTTGTGTAATCGCTTAGGGTTAAGCAGGCGGATTTTGGTCAAAAACATCACCACGATCGGCATCTCGAAAACGACCGCCAATGGGATAATGATGTTGAACATAAAGGAAAAATATTGCGCAGCCCCGTACAACTCTGTAATTTCAAGGCTTTTGCTTATGGATGAAGTAAAGAAAAAAGCCATCGGAAAAACGACAAAATAACCGAAAGCGATACCTAGCAAAAACAAGAAGAAAGCGGCTGGGATATAAATGATAGAGGCTTTCTGCTCGACTTCACGTAATCCCGGCTTCACGAAAGCCCAAATATGATAAAGCGCGACAGGCAGCGTGATGAGTATGCCCACCGCCAAACCGAAGTTCATATACAACCGCAACGCATCCCAAGGCGAAAAGACATTCCAGCCAATATCATCCGCTGGAGGGATGTTTTTCAAATAGCGGATAATCGGTTTGGCGCAGATGAGCCCTCCTGCCATGCCGATAATTAATGCGATTAATATCCACATTATTCGCTTGCGAAGCTCGCCAAGATGCTCCACCAGCGACATTTCTTCGTTCGTTGTCATGTTTCACCAACCTAATATAGGGATCTTTGAGCGGAGCTCAAAGTCTCTCCTCTTCCGGGATCTTTGAGCGGAGCTCAAAGTCTCTCCTCTTCCGGGATCTTTGAGCGGAGCTCAAAGTCTCTCCTCTTAAGTGAATCGAATAACTAGTTGATCATCAATTTAATAGGAAAAACTACATCTAAATAATTACTGATATCTACATGGAGTAAAATAACAGGAATTCTTCCTGCTAAATGAGTGAAATTCACTTCAACTTCCCCAATTCCGTAATATTAACGGGAAATATTCCATGTAAATGCCAAAATACAGGAGACACAGGCAAAATTAGATGGAGCTTTTACATGTAAATGAGTAATACTTCATAGCATCAATTAATCCGGTAGGCGCCGCGGATTGCTTGGCGGCGCTGGCGCCGGTGCGGGGGCTGCCGGCTCCTCAGCCGCAATAGCCGCTGCAGGACTTCCGGCTGCTTGCTCCGCAGCTTCAGCAGCTACAGGACTCCTGCCTGCTTGCTCTGCAGCCGGCGCAGCAACAGGCACCGCCGCGCTTTGCGCAGGCGATGTCGGGTTCGCCGGCGTCTCAGCCGCCGGCGGAGTCGGGTTCACGTCGCTCAGCAGATCGCGCGTGCCCTTCTTGAACTCGCTGATTGTGCGCCCCAGCGCACGTCCGAGTTCTGGCAGCTTCTGCGGGCCGAACAGCAGAAGAGCTATGATCCCGATCAATAAAATTTCGGTGAAGCCGATATTTTGAAACATGGGTTTTCATCTCCATTGGTTTGTAGCTTTCAATTTATACATACATCAATCAAGAACCATTGTATTTATTACAGAAGATCGATGAAATCTCGCATATTCTGCGGATTTCACTGTAAATCGTGCAATGAAATGAGGGAAAAACCGCTTGAAGACGCTCATTTCATACAATCTATTGTAGAAAATACAATGAATTAGAGTGAATCAGTCTATTAACAGGAAAGTCATTGTATGAAATACAACAAAGTATAGGGGAATCGGCGTATTTCGGCTTGTTTTAGCATGCTAATGTATTTCGTACATTATTTCCCGGGAAAACCTGCCGAATTTCGTCAAAGATACAGGAACGATTTGCAGCTAGGAGCACGTTCCATGTCAAATACCGGCTAACACTGATAAAACCCGCCATAGCCCATCTCCGTAATGTCGCTGCGCACAATTTCTTCCCCTGCGCAAATGCGCGGGAGAAGCACATCAAAGGACGTATACGGGTCGTGCATCACGCAACCCGGCAAGCCCATGATCGGCACGTCGCCCAGATAGCCGATCATTAGCATCGAGCCCGGCAGCATCGGCGTGCCGTAGCTGACCACGCGGGCGCCGGCCTGCTTGATCGCGCCCGGCGTGCGGTCATCCGGGTCCACGGACATGCCGCCCGTGACCAGGATCAAATCCACGCCAAGCTCCAGCAGCGCGTGGATCTCGCGAACAATCGCTTCGCTGTCATCCGACACGAAGCGCTGGTCCACCACCTCGGAGCCGAGCTGCGCGACCTTCTCCTTCACGACAGGGCCAAATTTATCCTTGATTCGGCCCTTAAATACCTCACTGCCCGTCGTAATCACGCCGACGCGCAGCTTCCGGAACGGCTTCACTTCGACCAAAACCGTGCCTTCCGCCTGCAGCTCAGCCGCCACACGCTCAACTTCCGCGATCTTCGACTCCTCCACGATCAGCGGAATAACGCGAGTGCCAACGAGCGGAGCGCCGGCTCCAACGACGGTATTCGTGCGCACCGTCGACATCACGATCTGATCCATCCCGTTCACACGGTCGATGAATGCCCGATCGATCTTGACCAGCCCGTGAATCGCCGACTTCACGTTCACTTTGCCTTCATGGGGCTCAGTGAGCACCACATTATCGCCTTTCACAGCTTGCGCCATACGAAGTGCGGCCTCATCCTCATGCAGATAGCCATCCTGCAGCTCCATTACATAAATATGCTCTTTGCCGATGCTGAGCAGCGCGGGAATATCCGCTTCCGTAATTTGGTGGCCTTTGCGGAATAACCGCCCTTTGAACTCTCCGGGCAAAATTTGCGTAAGATCATGCGGCAATATCATGCCGATCGCATCTTCCACTTTAACCTCGCGAAGCATCGATTCAGGTTTCATGGCCCGTGATCACCTTCTTTGCCGGTGAGGATACCGAGCGCATGCGGAAGCTGATCAATAATTGCCATCAAATTTTCCTGAACACCCTTCGGGCTACCAGGCAGATTGATAATCAGAGTACGTCCGCGAATACCGGACACCGCGCGCGAAAGCATCGCTTTCGGCGTCTTTTGCATCGATATCATGCGCATCGCTTCAGCGAAACCCGGAGCCACACGATCGATCACGTTAAGCGTAGCCTCCGGCGTCACATCTCTGGGAGCCAGTCCCGTTCCGCCAGTGGTCAAGATCAAGTCTGCCTGATAGTAATCGGTCATCTCAATTAATGAAGCCATAATTTCATCCATCTCATCCGGAACGACCCGGTACTCGATGATCTCGCCTTGAATCTCCTCTTCAACCAGCTCGCGGATTACCTGAGCGCTCGTATCTTCTCTCTCTCCCCGGTAACCGCGGTCACTGGCCGTCAAAATCGCAACTTTCCAGCGCATCCATGTCACCTCTCCCTTGTAGTGATTGAGATAACCCATTATTTACGGTTCATTTCTTTGAAAATCTCCGTTTTTCCCGCCTGTTTTGGTCATTAACATCGTAGAACTGATGACCATATCCTTCTGAACGGCTTTGCACATGTCATAGACGGTTAAAGCAGTTGCAGATACGGCTGTCAGAGCCTCCATCTCGACTCCGGTCAGCCCCGTCGTACGAACAGTCGCTTCTATGTATAGCTCATTGCTGCCATTATCACTAAACTGAATATCAATCCCCGTCAGCGCAATCGGATGACACATGGGGATCCAGTCGGACGTTTTCTTGGCGGCCATAATGCCGGCCACTTGGGCTACGGCGAGGACGTCGCCTTTTTTCATTTTCCCCTGCTTGATAAGATCAAGGGTTTCATTATTCATGATCAAAGTAGCACGAGCGGTCGCAGTGCGCTTCGTTTCTGTTTTCTCCGAAATGTCCACCATCCGTGCTCGTCCCTGCTCATTGAAATGGGTCAATTGGGGGGAATCTTTCAGCGCACTCACCTCTCTCTAAGATAATTCGGATTTAAAAATCAGTTTACTCTCCGTGATCAAACCGTCCACCCGAAAATCATGCCAGGATGAAGGCACCCCGGGTATCAATTGCAAATCAAATGCTGCCGCAACCGACAAAGGTCTCTTTAGCCCGCGTGCTGCAAACAATTGCATGAAGCGGTCATAATATCCGCCGCCATACCCAAGCCTCCCGAAATCCATGTCAAAGGCAAGCCCAGGTACTAAAATCATCGAGATTCGCGATAAATCGAGCTCGACCGGCACATCACTTCGAGGTTCCCGAATTCCATAGGCGCCGGTATCCAGATCTTCATAGCTGTTTACGACATGTAAATCCATCGTTTTCGTTTCGGTTACAACTTTCGGCAACAACACGCGAATTCCCTGCTGCCAACTCCATTCCATGAACGGTGCAACGTCAGGTTCTGATCGAATCGGCATATAAGTCAGTACCGTTGGTGGATGGGGATTTTGCACATGCGCGTCCCCAAGCAGCCGCTCAGTGCTAAGCTTGACCATTCTTTCATGGATGCTCTGCTGTTTATTTTTACGTTCGTCAGGCGATAAGGAGGCGCGTTTCGCTTCCATCTCCTTACGCAATTCGATTTTCCGCTCTCGGATGTTCATTGATGCTCAGCCCTTCCCTAACGAGGAGTGGTTTCCCCCATTTTAACATAAACAAGGAAAAAAACTATACTCGCACCGCTGGCCCCAGCCGAAAGCGCGCCACGACAGGGAAATGGTCGGAAACAGAGGTTTATACCGTCCATGCCGGTTGTGATTTTTGCAAATTTATAAAAAGATGATCAATCACTGCCTCATCTTGAAAAGTGGAAATCAATCCGGTATACATTTACTTTACCATCTAAACCTTTACCATGGTGAATATTAAATGTCATGAGTGTGAAGGATTCGGGAGTAACATTCCCATTCAGTACTAGTGCAGCAGGGGTCCGGGGTATCCCATTCCTCTGCATCATCCTCGAAGCCCCCATTCGTACCTATTCCGGCAAAATAAAGCATACGACGCTGGTGCGCATGGTGTATACTAATGAATTGATGGGATTTTTCAGGAGCCTGGAAGGCGATCTTTGCAGGTTCTTTCATTAAAAAGCAGGAGGTAGCAGGTCAGATGCTATTGCAAGTTTCTAATCTTTCAAAAAGCTATGGAGTCCGCTCCATTCTCTCGAATATAACGTTACAAATTGAAAACAGGGAACGCATCGGTTTGGTTGGCGTGAACGGTGCAGGTAAATCGACATTATTGCAAATTATCGCGGGTGAGATGTCCTACGATAGCGGAGATATCTTCAAAGCGAAAGAAACGAAAATCGGCTACTTGCGGCAAAACAGCGGCTTGCATACGGACAAGTCCATTTGGAATGAGCTGCTTGGCGTGTTCACATCGCTGCTGGATACGGAAAAAGAGCTTCGCGAGCTTGAAGCCCAAATGGCTGATCCGAAGCTCGCCGGGGATGAGAAAAAATACGAAGCGACGATGAACCGTTACGCCCAGAAGTCAGAATGGTTCAAGGAGCAAGGCGGCTACGAAATCGAGGCTAAAATTCGCGGTATTCTCCATGGGATGGGCTTCGGCCAATTCCCGCCGGAAACACCGGTTCAAACGTTGAGCGGGGGGCAAAAAACAAGGCTGGCACTGGCAAAAATGCTGCTGGAAGAACCCGATTTGCTCATGCTCGATGAGCCGACGAACCATCTGGACATTCCGACGCTAACGTGGCTTGAAGGTTATTTGCGCGGATATCCCGGCGCTATTCTGGTTGTGTCCCATGACCGTTATTTCCTTGACGCGCTGGTAACTTCCATTTATGAAATTGAACGCAACGCCTCTAAGCGCTATACCGGCAACTATTCACGTTTCATCGAGATCAAAGAGGCAAATTATGAGATTGAAATGAAGCAGTATGAAAAGCAGCAGGAGGAGATTGCGAAGCTGGAGGATTTCGTTCAGCGCAACATCGTCCGTGCCTCCACAACAAAGAGAGCGCAAAGCCGCCGCAAACAGCTTGAGAAAATGGATCGGCTCGACAAGCCGATGGGCGATTTGAAACGGGCTTCGTTTTCATTTGAAATTGAGCAGACGTCCGGGAAAGAAGTGCTGCAGGTCGACGGTTTAGCACTCTCCTACGATGGAAAGAAACGTCTGCTTGAAGATATCTCTTTCCAATTGCGGCGTTCGGAAACTGCCGCGCTCATCGGACCGAACGGTGTCGGCAAATCGACGCTGCTCAAAAGTTTGATTGGCCAGCACCAGCAAGACGCCGGCAGCTTCAAATGGGGAGCGAACGTAACCATCGGCTACTACGATCAAGAACAGACAGGGCTCACCCCATCGAACACCGTTCTGGAAGAAGTGTGGAACACGTATCCCCATCTGGAGGAAGCGCGCATTCGTACTGTGCTCGGCAGTTTCTTATTCAGCGGCGAAGATGTGTTTAAAAAAGTAGCCTCCCTTAGCGGCGGCGAGAAGGCCCGTGTTGCTTTGGCGAAGCTGATGCTGCAAAAAGCCAACGTACTCATTCTCGATGAGCCGACGAACCATCTCGATCTGTACAGTAAAGAAGTGCTGGAATCCGCGCTGATGGATTATGAAGGCACGCTGTTGTTCATCTCGCATGACCGCTACTTCCTCAATAAAATGGCGGAAAGCATGCTGGAGCTTCGTCCTAATGGCGTCACCAGCTATTTAGGCAATTACGACGACTATGTGGAGAAAAAAGCCGAGCTTGCGGAGATGGAGACGAAGCGTCTCGCTAAAGAGGCGGAGAAAAAAGCCGGCTCTGGCGCAGGTACAGCGGGAGTCCATGCGAAGAGCGAACAAGCCGGCGGGACTGGCAGCGCAAGCGGAACAGGCAGCTATGAGGCGGATAAGCTGGCGAAGCGCGAAGAGCGCAACCGACAGCGAAAAATCGAACAGTTGGAGCAGGATATCGCCCGGCTGGAAGACGAGGTGTCCGCACTGGAGGCAGAACTGGCAGATCCAGATGTGTACAATGACTATATGCTTGTGCAGGAGAAGAGCGCTGCTGTTGAACAGAAGAAGAACGAGCTCGCGGCTTGCTATGAGGAGTGGGAAACGCTGCTCGCTTAGGAAGATGCGTTAAATCTTGCGCTTCGAAAAACAAAAAACGCTTGGCCGTAAACTTCGGCCAAGCGTTTTTTGCATTTGCATCACTTCAGTTAAATCGTATCGAGAAATGGTTTATTCGGCAAGAAATGACTTGTTCGGATATACCGGATCGTTTTGGTTTTTGCCCGCATGACGATCGAGTATGTCTCAGCGCGATGTCCAGGCAAATAAAGCACCCCGCCTAAAAAATCGCCTGGCGTTATGCCGGTTGCCGCAAAAATGACGTCGCCGTCCCCGACCATTTCTTCCATTGATAATATTTTTAACGGATCTTTAAGCCCCATTTGTCGGCAACGTTCCTCTTCTTCCGGAGAAGACGGAAGCAATCGGCCCTGAATTTCACCGCCGAGACATGATAATGCCGCTGCTGCAAGCACTCCCTCCGGCGCGCCTCCTGAGCCTACGTAGAGATCAACCCCAGACTCCGGGAAGGCCGGCGCCATCGCTCCGGCAACGTCGCCGTCGCTGATCTGTTTGATGCGCACCCCGACGCTTCGCAGCGTTTCCATATGAGCGGCATGCCTTTCCCGAGCCAAAATGGAAACCGTTAACTCCGATATGGATTTATTTAAAATTTGCGCTGCTTTCAGCAATGTCGTCTCTAGCGGCTCAGATAATCGGAGACGTCCTTTTAATTGAGGTCCGCAAGCCAGTTTCTCCATATAAATATCCGGAGCATGAAGCAAATTCCCTTTGCTAGCAACTGCGACAACAGCGAGTGCATTATTGATTCCCTTAGCTACAAGCTCTGTTCCTTCCAATGGATCGACGGCAATGTCAACTTCCGGCCCTTCCTGATTACCTACTTGCTCCCCAATATACAGCATGGGAGCCTCGTCCATCTCGCCTTCTCCGATGACCACCGTGCCTTTGATGGATACCGAGTCGAACATCGCTCTCATTGCCGAAGTAGCAGCACCGTCTGCACTATTCTTATCGCCTCTGCCCATCCATTTTGCCGCTCCCAATGCGGCAAGCTCAGTGACCCTGACGATTTCTAAGGCAAGTTCTCTCTCGATAGGAAACCCCTCCTTTTGATAACTACCCTGAGAATAACATCAAAAGCTAGCAAGGACAATATGGTTTGTTTGTACGGGTAGATGCCGCATGCGCATACGCTTCCGTTAGACTTGTGGACAACTCTAGCCAAAAAATCAAGATACCCACAAAAATAACGAGCTTTCGTAAACCCATCTCCATTCCCCCGACGTTTTTGCCTATAGCATTTTCATCGAATGGGAACCTACCCACTGCAGGATTCTTCCGAAAATTTACGGGAGATCATTTTCTCACTTATTCACTTATCCACATCGTTATCCACATAAAAAGAGAGGCATAATCTGCCTCTCTTTCAGCCTTTTTTCCCTTTTCCACATATTTATCCACATTATCCACAAAAATCTGTGAAAAAGTTATTCTTTTCCTGGGAATTTTGAAACCCTTGATACGCTTGACTTTGCTACGGTTATACACATTATACACAGGTTCTGTGAATAACTTTGCACACATGCTGTGTATATATCTAAGTTTTCTTACAATTTCGCTTATGAAGCTGAGGAAGCACTGATTTGAGGTACAGGGTTGCCCTGCATACGAACTGCCTGATTACAAGCTGATACGAAAGCCTTCGCTACAGCAATGAGAACGTCTTGATCGATCCCCGTATTTTTGTACGTCTGACCTCCTACCAAGATCGTAACTTCGGCTTCACCAGTCGCTTTCTCCCCTGTGGATAACGAATGCATCTCCAGATCGGAGAACTCCACTTCCATCGGCATCGCTTGTCTAAGGCTCTGAACGATCGCTTCGATCGGACCTTCGCCGGTTCCGGAATATACTTTCTCCTCGCCCGTCTGGTTGTTGCGAACCGATACGGAAGCGACACGACTGCGATCGCTGCTGCTAACGACTTGCACATGGTTCAGCGTGAAAGCTTCCATCTGTCCTTCAACCGTAGAACCAACGAGCTCCATCAGTTGGTCGTCGGTTACGATTTTCTGCTCATCCGCTTTCTCTTTAAAGCGTGTATACAAGGTCTCCAGCTCTTCACTTGTCAGTTCGACGCCGAACTGTCCGACTCGATGCTTAAGTGCATGGCGCCCGGAATGTTTGCCAAGGATGATCATCGAGCGTGGAATGCCCAGCTTCTCCGGATCCATGATTTCATAGGTGCTGCGGTTCTTCAACAATCCGTCTTGATGAATGCCAGCCTCGTGCTGGAACGCATTGCGGCCAACGATCGGCTTGTTGTAGGCAATCGGGAAGCCCATGATGCGGCTGACCATTTTGGACGTATTGAACACCTCGCTTATGATGATCCCCGTCTCAACGCCCATCGTTTGTTTGCGGGTTTCGATCGCCATGACCAGCTCCTCCAGCGAGCAGTTGCCGGCACGTTCTCCGACGCCGTTCACGGTGACTTCGACATGAGTAACGCCTGCCGCAATGGCTGCCAGACTGTTCGCTACCGCAAGCCCAAGGTCGTTATGGCAATGTGCGCTGTACTCGACCGTGTCTCCGCCTCTAACGCTCTGGCGCACTCTGCGGAACATAGCGCCGTACTCCTCTGGAAGCGCATAGCCGACGGTATCTGGAATATTCAAAATCGTCGCACCCTCTGCGATGACGGCTTCGAGCACTTCGAACAAGAATTCGTCCCCTGTACGTGTTGCATCCATCGGCGAAAACTCAATACGGTCTACGAATTGCTTCGCATACGCGACCATGGAGCGGGCCATTTCGACGACCTGCTGGCGGGATTTGCGCAGCTGAAAGTCCAGATGAATGTCCGAGGATGAGAGGAACATGTGGATACGGCGATGTGCAGCATCATTCGTCGCTTTTACGGCTGCATCGATGTCCGCCTTAACGGCGCGGGCGAAGCCGCAAATTTCTACGGTCTGCAGCTCGCGCGAAATTTGCTGAACCGCTTGAAAGTCGCCGGGACTGGAGATCGGAAAGCCCGGTTCGATCGTGTCAACGCCCATTTTCGCCAGCTGTCTGGCGATGCGGATTTTCTCTTCGGGATACAGGGATGCGCCCGGCGCCTGTTCGCCGTCTCTCAGCGTCGTGTCAAAAATGCGGATACGTCTGTTATTGTTGTTTTCCATGTGAAAATCCTCCTCTTATTGGGGCGAGCCTGGGTGGCTGCTTGATTGGTATTTTTTTAAAAGCTAACGCTATTTTTCAGCGTTAATGTGTGGCTACTGGGGGGCGGGGCCGGTTTTAATGCTGTTTTACAGCGTTAACTCCGACTGGGTCAACCTCGCAGCATGCACAAAAAGACCCGTCGTCTCCTTGTAAGAGACGACGGGTCTTCACCACGGCGCGGTACCACTCTTGTTGGCCCCGCTTTTGTGGAGCCCACCTCAAGCACAGAACGGTATTGCCGCCCTATGCCACCTGATCACGGAGGTCATCCGTTCGTCCCTAACAGCCCGTAGAGCTAGTCAGGACGACCGCTTCCAAGCGAGTTCGGGGCGTTTACGGACTGCGTCGCATCTTCCCGCAGCTTTCTGTACCGTCAAGTGAACCCCTACTACTCTTGTTCATTGCGTTTGTCTATGTTCTTGTCGTGTATGTTTATCTTGTTTGTGACAACCAAAAAAGCCTGCCATCTCTGTATAAGAGACGACAGGCTTATCACCTTCCGCGGTACCACTCTAATTGATCCAAGCGTTATTACTGCTCAGAACCACTCATGTACCCGATCACGGGGGTCAACCGTCAAGACCTACTTGGCTGCTGGATCCTTGGCATCCTTATCGGTCTAACCGCTCCCGGGCGAGTTCAGGCGTCGTTTCGTCTGCGCTCTCACCAACCGCGCAGCTCTCTGAGCGAAACTGTTCAACCTTACTAATCCCGTTCGTTGCGTTTGAAAGTATTGATTGTGATTATAATATGCAGATTTTGCGAAGTCAATACAGTTATCTGAAAATTTATTTTTTATGGCTGTTTGGCAGGACAGGCCTTTAGCAGAAAACGAACGAAGGTCGTTGATAAGGAACTAATCAACGCTATATCTCCGAAAGTATGCATAAAATGAGCCCGAACGAACAAAAGTCTTTACTTAAAGCACCTTGTTCGCAATTTATGGGAAATTGTTCTATAAAGCATAATTTAGCGGGTAAGCTCGAAATATTAACGTCTCCAGAGTATTTTATTAACGAACAATGGTCGTTGTTGTATGGGATCCAATTCAAACCATATATAAAAAGAGCCGTTGCCGGCTCAACATATCGTTATTTCTGCTCGTCCTACTTTGTAAAAAACGACTCCAAAAACTGCTCCATTGTTACCACTCTTCAAGCTTGAGCAGCGGCTCTGCTTTGAGATCCAGCGAGTCGAACTCCTGCTTGTCCCACTTGAGGAACGCGGCGGAGGCAATCATCGCCGCGTTATCCGTGCACAAGCTGAGCGGCGGCACGAGCAGCGGCACGCCCAGCTGCTCGCAGCGCTCCGCGAGCCGGCTGCGCAGCCCCTTGTTGGCAGCTACTCCGCCAGCCAACAATAGCTGTTTCGCGCCGAACTCCCGCACGGCGCGGCTCGCTTTCTCGACAAGAACGTCGATGACGGATTCTTGGAAGCCCTTGGCGATTTGCGCGGTTTGTACGGCTTCGCCGCGCATCTTTGATTGGTTGACGACGTTCAGCACCGCGGATTTCAATCCGCTGAAGCTGAAGTCGTAGGAGTCCGCTTCGAGCCAGGCTCGCGGCATCGTGATCTCATGATCGGCTTCCTGGGCAAGCCGATCGACATGCGGTCCGCCGGGGTACGGCAGACCCATCGCTCTGGCGACTTTGTCGTAGGCTTCGCCTGCGGCATCATCGCGCGTCCGGCCAATAATGCGGAATTGGCCGGGCCCTTCCATATGGATCAGCTCCGTGTGTCCGCCGGACACGACCAGAGCGATCAACGGATACTCCAGCTCATGCACAAGCTGGTTCGCATAGATGTGACCGGCGATGTGGTGAACGCCGATTAGGGGCAGTTCCAAGGCGCAGGCGAGCGCTTTGCCTGCGACGACGCCAACAAGCAGAGACCCGACGAGTCCGGGTCCCTGCGTCACGGCGATGGCGGAGAGATCGCTCAGCGCTACGCCCGCTTCTTCCACCGCTTCCTGCAGCATCCATGTGATCGACTCCACATGTTTGCGGGAAGCGACTTCCGGCACGACGCCGCCGTAGCGTTGGTGCGTCTCGATCTGGCTCGACACAACGTTCGAGCGTATCACCTTGCCATTTTCCACAATGGATACGGAGGTCTCGTCACAGCTCGTTTCAATCGCCATGATATAAATGGGTTTTTCTTTATGCAAAGTCAACTTCTTCACCTGTCTACGGTCTCAGTCTTCGAGACTATCCCTTCTTCTCTTGGACTTGGGCAAATCAGCCCACATAATAATGGCATCCTCGCGGTTATCGGTATAGTATCCCCTACGGACGCCAACCGAGCGGAAGCCCAGCTTTTCGTACAAATTTTGCGCGACATAATTCGAGGCCCGCACTTCCAGCGTCATGCGAATGGCGCCGAGAAATGTCGCAGTCCGCATCAGCTCCCGAAGCAGACGCTCTCCGAGCTTGCGGCCGCGATAGGTATTTCGAACCGCTATGTTGGTCACGTGCGCCTCCTCCATGATCAGCCACATGCCGCCATAACCGGCGACCTCGCCCTCTATATCCATAATCATATAATGGGCAAATTGATTGTTCGTCAATTCATTCTGAAAAGCGCCTTCCGTCCAAGGCGTCGTAAAAGCTTCCTGCTCGATCTCGCAAATAAAGGGAATGTCCTCCAAACGCATGGAACGGAACACCAAAGATGTTTCCGGAATGATATGCGGCTGATGCTGCTCCATGATTATCTCTCCCCTTTGAGCTGTTTCTCTTTGGCAAGCAGATTCACTTCCGCCTCCGGCAGCTGCGTGTAATTCGGAACGAAGGTATGGACTTCCACCTTCTCTCCCTTGGACAAACGCGGATAAGCCAGCATGCCTACATATTGAGCTTCAATTCGGTGTGGCAGTGTGCGGACGGTTCCGTTCCATTGATGCGCGAAGCCATCGATCTGTTCAGAAAAACCCTCCGTTTCACCGACAAAAACAATCTCTTCCGGTGCTTCGATCCTACTTATCCCTGCTGCTTCTTGGCGAAGTTCCGCATTCGTCGCGAGAGCCAAAAGCTGCTCCGTCCAGGGCTCCATCACGCGAATGCCATCCGGCATAATGGCCCGCCATGTTTCTCCACGATTCTCATAAACCGCCGTGAAAGCCTGTTTTCGCCTCGCATCCATGAGCGGGATGATCCATCTCACTGCACCCTTGTTTTCTCCAGCCTCATCGTCCTTGTTGCTTCCGCCAAGTGCCATAGCTTCCAAGCTTGATACGCCAATCAGATCAAGACCTAGCGACCAGGCGAATGTTTTAGCAACAGATACGCCAATGCGTACCCCTGTGTAAGACCCCGGACCTTGGCCTACCGCGACCGCAGTTAAGTCTTTGGGCCTGATCTTCAGGTTCGTAAGCAGTTTTTGAATATGGGGAAGAAGCCCGATGGAATGATTCCTTTCGGCATTAGACGTGAGCTCTCCGATTAGTTTGCCGTTATCCAATACGGCTACTGTCAGTGACGATGTGGACGTATCGATAGCCAGGAGTCGTCCTTTATGCATGTTAGTCGATTCTGTCATTGTAAATGTCCGTTCTCCTTCATGTGTATACACCAGCCCTGATAAGGCTCCCCGTGCGGAGTCAGGTGAAATACTCTTGTTTGCCCGCCGTGATGGGCAATCGTAATCGAAAGCCGCTCAGGGGGCAGCAGGTCTTCAATCAAGCTCGACCACTCAATCAGCGTCACGCCTGAGCCATAGAAATAGTCTTCCAGCCCCAGATCGTCAGCCTCCGCTTGAGAAATGCGGTACATATCCATATGGTAGAAAGGAAGCTCGGCTCCCTCGTACTCTTTTACAATTGTAAACGTTGGCGAGTTCACAATTTCCGTAACCCCGATTGCTCTAGCGAAGCCTTGAGAAAATCGGGTTTTCCCCGCCCCTAAGTCGCCATCCAGCGTAATTACCGCTCCCGGCATCAAATAAGCAGCCAGCAGCTTGCCCAGTTTGTCTGTATCTTCCTCATGCAAGGATCGATACGTATATGCGGATTGAGTCAGCTTTCCTCATCCCTTTCTTCCGTTTGCGCGTGCTGCTCCTATTATAGCCCTCGTAAAGCTGCCTTAGCAACATTGCAAGCTAACTAGGAAATTAAGAGGAACTTGTCGAATACATCCTATATAGATGTTCATTTTTCATTAACCATGTAAAGGCAGGGCTCAAGTGTATATTTATGTAATCAATTTACTTGCCATACTTAGCGTTTCTGCGCTATTGCTCCTTGTGGGCTATCATAATGCTTACTCCAGATGGATTGCCATCTTGCTGCTGGTTATTGGTTCGATTAACCTGACCTATTCGATCCAGTTCACCTTCATTCCCATTTTAGAGCAGGCCCATCTATTGGACCCCTGGTTCAAAGAGCTCCTCGTTTTGCTTAGCATTCCCGGCATTTATATCCATTTTTATTTCTTGGCCGGCGCTTTTTTGGTTAGCAGCGTTTATTTTGCCGATTTTATTCCGGAAGAGGTCAAAAAAGCAGCTTCTTTTTGCTTAATCGTGCCGCCTTTGCTCATCATGAGCGTAAGGGGGGATTTTACGTTTCCCATCGAAATTCATATGGTCCCTTTGCGCTTCATGGCTCATTTCTACACGCTTCTGGGCTGTGCTATCTATACCTTGGCTTACGTCAAAGAAAAAGTTGTGCATGTCAGGAAAAAACGTCTGATTTATGTCTTGCTGCTTCTCTTTGGCATTGTTTCTGAGAATTTAAATTACTACACAATTCAAACGATCCGAATCGACTGGTATATTTTCGACATCATTAAGAGTGACTTCTGGTCCTACAATTACATCAATACAACCATTCTGTTGGCGGGACTCGTAATGATCAGCATTAAGCATGGAACATGGGGTATCCGTTTACGGATGGAACAAGAGAAACATGACTATTCAACGCGGACATTATCGGCGGGAACATCGATATTAAATCATACGATTAAGAATGAAATCCAAAAAATTTCCTATATCCATGAGCGTTCCTTGTCACTCCTCGAACAAGATCGTCCTAAGCAAGCCTATGAACTGCTGCAGGATATCCGTTCCGTGACCGACCATTTAATGAAAATGACGACTCGTATCAAAGAGAAAGCCCACGACATCACACTGCAGCCGCAATGGCATACCTTAAGCGAACTGCTGGACGCCGCATCGGCAATACCCGGATTGAGAGAAAAAGCTGTGGACATTCAAAAATTGTATGAAATAGAAGGCGATCTGCTTTGCGATGGATTGCATGTGCGGGAAACGATCAACAATTTGGTGATGAATGCGCTGGAAGCGATGCCGCCTGAAGGCGGGAAGCTCGTTCTGCGGACTAAACGTTCGGGGAGAAAACTTGTGATTGACATCCAGGACAACGGAACGGGGATTGAGAAGGAGGTATTGGAGCGCATTTTTGAGCCCTTTTTTACAACGAAACCGAACTCCGCGAATTATGGGCTCGGTCTTAGTTATTGCTACAATGTCATGCAAAAGCACGGGGGAACGATACAGGTTGCAGAAAGTGGAGCCGAAACGGGGACAACCTTTTCGCTTACGTTTCCGGGGCACCGGTTCAAGGAAGCTTGAGCAGTTTATTTTTAATCGTGCGCAGCTGGGTTTTGATTGTGTTGACCGATTTATGCAAACGGCCGGCAATTTCGGGCTTGGACATCCCGCGTTCTTTCAGTAGATAGACTTCCTTCTCTACAGGGGTTAGGAGGGATAGTTTCATTTCTTTCATAACTGCAGGGATCGAGTCCGCGTGAAGCGTCGGGATGCTGTGATAAGCATCTCGAATCGCTTGAACAATATCCGAGTAACTGGATTTAGTGATGTAATTGACTGCACCATTTTGAAACGACTTTACGATGACATCCTGATCATCGAGTGATGTAAGCATGATAATTTTGAGCTTACCGCCTTTCGCTACCATCATATCTCTCGTAGTGTCCAAACCGTCCAGGCGGGCGGTAGTCAGTTGAATATCCATCAGCACGACATCAAAGTCATTGGTTTCCGCCAGTTCCAAGGCCTCCGACCTCGACCCCGCGACTCCTACAACATGAATATCCGCTTCCATATCCAGATCAGCGGACAATCGTTTTTGCCAGAACGGATCGTCTTCTACGATCAGAACTTTGATGATATCTGTGATCATATCCTAATACCAACCTCCCTCACATCAATTAAAACTTATTGTAACTGGATACCGGCGTCCATTACAGGTTGAAAACTTTCACCCTCTTCTTCCGACCAGGCGCATCGTGATCCGACCGCCGATAATCATGATCAGCGCAATCGAAATGAGATAAAGCACCGCATGCAGGGTGCTGCGCTCCAAACCGCGCTCCATAAAAATAGGAATCGTATCTGTCGCTACTTGATTGAATTCAAGCAGCAGAAAAATGACCACGAATGATAAGCGAATTTTCTCCTTCATTTTATGCCAAAAAATCGAAACTGCGATGTAGGGCATGACAAATAAAGTCAGTGAGAATAACAGCGAGGAATGAACAATCAATGTATAATCCACCACGTGAACGGCCATCAAAATTGTCGCCGCAATAAAAAGGATTTGATCCTTCTTCAAAATTAATCACCTCATGTTGATTATACTACCAAAACCCGCCAACAGGGTGAAAATAATCATCCTTCCGCTCAGCTGAAATCGGCGTATACTGAGGAACAGTAAAGCAAAAACGAAGGAGCGATTATAACAAATGAATAAAAAAGCTTTCTACTTATTTCTCGTCGGCTGGGCGCTGCTCGCCAGTCACAACTTCGACAGTCTGATTTTATATGGTTTTGACCCGTTTCCACTGGCCGAAATGGTGCCGTATGCGCTCATTGCGGCATTCTGGTTTCGCATGAAGCCCTGGCTTACTCCGATCTTGGTTCTCCTATTCGCTCTCCTGGAACTTAATCATACGATCAAAAATCATATGCCTCGGCTGTTTGAAGAAGGCCTGGGTCGCACCACATTCACCGGGCTGTTTTATGACTTAGGCGCTACTGTATGGTTCCTCCTCTCCCTCTATTTACTCTTTATGCTGCTTAAAAACAAATCACTTTCACGATCCGCCGGCAAAGAAAGCAGCGTCTAGTTCAAACTCCTTTCCCCGCATGACAAAAAGCCCGCTCCCTTATATCGGAGCGGGCTTCTCTTCGTATTCGGGGCTTTAATGAACTTCTTTCAACTCTTGCACAGCCACGGTACGGGCATCGGCCGGATTCTGTTCGGCATGAACTCTGGCTAGTTCCATTGTAGAATCGACGCTATCGATCCAGACTGGCGTACCGTTCAGCTCCACGTTAATCTTCTCATTCGTTGCTATAATTTCTTGCGCCCGATGAACGTTCATATCCCTATCTCCTCTCGCTTAGCCGTCTACGGCTCATCAGTAACAGATTCCGGATGATCCATCGTATCCGTAGTCGAGGATTCGATCAGTCCATTGTGCATGGTGACGTTCCCGCCTCCCAAGCCTTCGTTAATCATTCGGTCAATGTCCATGAAATAATCGTCTTGCCCTTGATTAGTCGTATCTTGGGCTGCATTCGGATCTTGTGCCATCCGAGAATCCCTCCTTAGCTTCTATTTGGATCAACCTAAACTTTCAACCTTAAGATGCCCTCCCGCTTCGAAAAGAATTCTCTTAAGTAATTGCCGTATAAAGGAATCGCATCAAGAGAATACTAGTACAATGATATTTATTTGTCCGCTTGGGAGGGATAACGGATGCATACCGTTTGGAAAGGCGCAATCAGCTTCGGGCTTGTTCATGTACCGGTCAAGATGTTTTCCGCGACGGAAGACAAAGATATTTCTATGCGTTATATTCACAAAGCTTGTATTACACCTTTAGCTTATGTACGAAAATGCAATACTTGCGAGAAAGAAGTAGAGTGGGAAGAAATATCTAGAGGCTACGAGTATGAACCGGGACGATTTGTTCTTTTCGAAAAGGATGAACTGGAGACGATTTCCGGAGAAGCGAATAAAGAAATCAAGATTTTGGATTTCGTGAATTTAACGGATATTGATCCGGTGTATTTTCAGAAGACGTATTATCTTGCACCTGGAGAAACCGGGGCCGGCGCTTACAGTTTGCTGCTGGAATCTATGAGACAGTCCGGCAAAATCGGGATATCCAAAGTTTCGATTCGCTCCAAAAGCTCGCTGGCGGCTATTCGTGTTATCGATAATTGCCTCGCGATGGAAACGATCTTCTACCCGGATGAGATCCGCCCGATCAGCCAGGTGCCTAACCTTCCCGAGCAAATCAACGTGAACGACCGAGAGCTCGAAATGGCCAAGATGCTGATTAACCAGCTATCGACACCTTTTGAACCGGAAAAATATAAAGATGAGTACCGCGGCCGCTTAATGGAAGCGATTGAGCACAAGGTCGCCGGAGAAGAAGTACAAACCGCTCCAGAGGTGCAAAAAACGAGCGTTATCGATCTTATGGCCGCACTGCAAGCAAGCCTCGACGCTACAAAGCCCGCGGGCGCAGGTGCAGCAGGCAAGATAGCGCTTGATCAGGACGCCACAGTAAAGGAAGTCAAAAAGCCGAGATCCAGAGCTAAAAAAGCAAAAGAACCCGTTTCCTGACTATTCTGCATCACATACAGCGCTGAACCTTGATAGTCAAGGCTTCGGCGCTGTTCTTTTTTCAGAGATGCATCTGTGTAACTGTACACTGTTTAATAGGTACCGGGTTAATTGCTTGTATACTGGGCTGTCGCATTGTCAGTCCTGGTGTCCACTCCAAAAATTGAACTTTAACCGTTAACTTCGGTTCCAACCATACCGCGTCTTTATTGCGCTCTGGTTCATTGATAAAAGGTCTGGACACCCTCACGTCCGGCTCAATCCGCTGGGTTAAGTCTCTCCATTCCTGATTGCTTAATTTCCCCGTGCCGGCATGCCCGATGTAGACTAATCGCCCACTTTCATCATACAGACCCAGCAATAAAGAATTCACAACTTTACCTCGGAACGTTACACCGCCTATGACAGCATAAAGATCGCGCATCACTTTTCGCTTCTGCCATCGTCTGTCTTTACCATCTATCAGGTAAGTGCTTTTTACATTTTTATAAATAATCCCCTCCATATGATGCTGCTCCATCAGTGCGTATAGGGCTTCAGCATCCATGAAATTTCGCACAATTTGAACATCGTTCTGAGGAATAATGATACTTTCGAGAAGATGCTGCCGCTCTTGAAGCGATTGATCCACCACCCAAGCGCCGTTACAAAATAGTACATCAAAAATCATGTAGGTAACTTGCGTTTGTTTAACCCCTCGCCCGATACTCAGAGCGCTTCGCAAACTATCACGCTTCATGATCTCGTGAAAAGACGGTTTGCCGTTGCTTAAAGCGATCATTTCGCCATCGAGAATAAAGGAAGAGGCATTACAGTATCTTGCCGGACTCAAGAATTCGGGATATTGTAATGTCCGGTTGTTTAATTTCCGGTTGACCAGACTAACTTGCCGGCCGTCAAAATAACTTAACATCCGGACGCCGTCCCATTTGATCTGGGCGATCCAATCACCGCCTTTTGGCTTTTCCTCAGCAATCACAGGTTCAAATGGTTTGATCGGTCCTAACATCCGGCACCTTCCGTCGACTTATTTTACCTTTAGTATCCCCCGAATCTTGGGTTTTTTTACGCTGCTGACTGCTTGTCAAGAATAATTTCAAAAGAACATTCTCATCGTTTTTTAATAAAAGGGACTCGTCCTTTACCGGCTAACGGTTTCACTTCCCTCTAGCAAATAATAGGAGACTTGATGTCTGATATACTGTGTTCAGGCAGCAAAAGCCGTACACAAACTCTAGGAGGGAAACTATGAAATTACAACATAAATGGGGCAAGCGTTTGGCCATCATGACACTTGGAGCAACCATCGCCATCTCAGGAGGGGTAATCAGTAGTCCTCAGCCTACACAGGCTGCTACGGTTTCCGCATCGACGAAAGCCGATCATATTATTTCACTGGGCAAAAGATATATGGGAACACCTTATAAATTCGGTTCCAAAGTAGGACAGACTCGGACATTCGACTGCTCGACACTTACTAAATATATTTACGGTAAATATGGTATTTACTTGCCGCGAACAGCTGCTCAACAATCGAGAGTAGGTTCTTATGTATCGAAAGGCAACTGGAAGAAAGGCGACCTCCTATTCTTCTCCGTTCCTGGTCGTCCAGGCGTAGGACACGTAGGCGTCTACATTGGAAACAACAAAATGCTGCACACGTACGGTGCAGGCGGCGTTAAAATTTCAACGATTAACTCGTACTGGAATTCGCACTACATGACCGCGCGCCGCGTGATTTAGTAAAACTTCGAGTTCATCAACTCGACCTAAAACAAACAGACTGCCTTCATCGGCAGTCTGTTTGTTTATGTGCTTAATTATTTTGATATAAATTGTAAACTCATCGTTGATAGATGTTCCTTGACAGCTTGTACCGCATCTTCGATTGTCTGTGCTTTAATGATGACTCTTTCTTGCGCGTACTGCTTCATGGCGTGCTCATAGCGTGGATCGTAATAGTGCTCTAATAATAGCTTAACCGCTTGCTCATAGTGTCCATCTTGTAAATTCATCCCAATCTCTTTGGCGATCGGGGTATGAATGCGATCCTTGATGTGATGGTAGGCCTGCACCAGCTCCTGCTTGTTCTCCCAAGGTTGATAATCCTCCAGGATATGGCGAACTCTTTCCTCAATGGGCATTTCAATAAAAAGTTGTTTGCCGGCCTCCTTTTTTCTGACCATGAAGTCAGGCAGCACCGCTTTGCCGATTCGCTTGCTTTCTCCCTCTAATAAAACATAAGGTGAATTCTCAAGCTTGAGAAGCTGGGTGACTAGTAGAGATTCGAATGTCTTCTGATTGTTAGCTTGCAGCCCCACGTGTCCAAAAATCGATCCCCGATGCCCAGCCATACCTTCAAAATCCAAAACAGGATATCCTTCCTCCTGCAATCTTCTTAAAATAAACGTTTTTCCTGCTCCCGTATTACCCATGATAACAAACGTACACGGCTTGAATTCCATGTTTTCGAGCGTATCCACGACCCATTTGCGGTAGGTTCGAAAGCCCCCCGTTAAACGGTACGCCCGGATTCCCATTAATGAAAGAACCGTGGCCGTCGTTTTACTGCGCATGCCGCCGCGCCAACAGAAAACAGCCTTTTGCCCTTTAATTTGCTCAAATGTCTTGACGAAAGCCGGCAGCTTCCCAGACACGATTTCAAGTCCTCTGTCTTTCGCGGCTTGTATACTTACTTGCTTATATATAGTACCGATTTCCGCTCTTTCGCCATCATCGAACAGTGGAATATTCAGGCTGCCCGGAATGGTAGAATCCC
Organism: Paenibacillus sedimenti; assembly: GCF_014534655.1. Taxonomy (GTDB): domain Bacteria; phylum Bacillota; class Bacilli; order Paenibacillales; family NBRC-103111; genus Paenibacillus_E; species Paenibacillus_E sedimenti. The sequence continues at coordinate 290,636 of NZ_JACVVD010000002.1, read as the reverse complement.
TAAACTCCGAAGGTGAGCGGACATCGATCATTTTGATCTCTTTCTTGTCCCTTAATGATAGCAGCTCTTCTAGGGTGATATCTTCAAACAATGGTTTTCGCTCCTTTAGATGACGACAATACGTCCAGGGTATTCCGACGTCGTTTCACCAATGAGACTGGCTTCAACCCCAGCTTGTTTGAGCTTATGCAGCAGTTCATTCGCCTGATCTCCTGCAACAGAGATAAGAAGACCTCCCGAAGTTACAGCATCACATAAAATCCACTGACCGATCTGATCTAAGGAGTCGGGGAACGTAATCGAATCCTGTACATGGGCGAAGTTATTTTTGGTACCTCCCGGAACGAAGCCTTCTTCAGCCAGTTCACGAACTCGGGGCAACACAGGCACGTCTCTTGCAACAATGCGGATGCCTACTCCGCTTCCTTTGGCCATTTCAAGAGAATGCCCGATCAACCCAAAGCCTGTAACGTCTGTGCAGGCATGCACATCGAAAGGCTCCATCGTTTCTGCAGCAGTTTTATTAAGTGTAGCCATAACTTGAGTGACTCTTTGCACTTCTTCTTCCGATAAGCGGTCTTTCTTAATCGAGGTTGTCAAAATCCCTACGCCAATCGGCTTCGTCAAGATCAGCTTATCTCCCGGAACGGCTCCTGCGTTGGTTCGCACTTTTTGGGGGTGCACCAATCCTGTAACGGCAAGTCCGAACTTAGGTTCATTATCATCAATGGAATGTCCGCCGACCAGGGTAATTCCAGCTTCTTTCATCTTTTCTCCAGCACCTCGCAATATCTCAGCGAGCACTTGCTTGTCCAGCGTACGAATCGGAAAAGCTACAATATTAAGCGCCGTAAGAGGCTTGCCGCCCATCGCATAAATGTCGCTGATCGCATTGGCGGCAGCTACTTGTCCGAAGGAATACGGGTCATCGACAATCGGGGTAAAAAAATCCACGGTTTGAACGAGAGCGATCTCTTCGCTTAGTTTATATACGCCAGCATCATCACTTGTATCTATCCCCACGAGAAGGTTGGGATTCGGTACAGCCGGAGGTAAAGTTCGAATGACTTCGGAAAGATCTGCCGGACCGATTTTGCACCCGCAGCCACCCTTGGTTGAATAAGATGTAAGCTTAATTTTATCTGTTGTCGACATGGTCTTCAATCCTCTCTTCAGTTGGGCTAATGTATCTACTTCAACATCGCCACGACATGATATAATGATAACCGATTTATGTGATCAAAATCTAATGCTTGGAGGCTATCATGCCAGAAACCAGCCATTCCGCACCCCAAGTTGAACCGGTCAGCAAAAAGGCCGTATTATCGGCTATCGTATTTCTCATCATCGCTATTATAGGGTTAACCTATGTCAAATGGTGGCCTTATTATCATAAAGCGTTTGATGCGGCAATCAAGCATTCTATTGGATCATCTATTGTATCCGGCAATAACCCGACAGCTCCCGCTCCTTCCTGGCAAGCTGCATGGGATTATGCACTCGCTTATTATAAATCAGTATGGAAAGCGGCCGTGCTCGGCGTCATCCTTGGTTCATTGGTACAAGTGCTTCTGCCATCCGCATGGCTGCTGAAAGTACTCGGCAGAACCTCCTTCGGCAGCACATTCATCGGCGGCATCGCCTCTATTCCAGGCATGATGTGCACATGTTGTGCAGCGCCGCTAGCTGTAGGTTTACGTAAAAAGAATGTATCTGTAGGCGCAAGTCTTGCTTTTTGGCTCGGAAATCCGACCCTTAACCCGGCAACCTTAGTGTTTATGACCTTTGTGTTGTCTTGGAAGTTCACCTTAATACGACTGATATTCGGATTAATCCTAACATTTGGCGTAAGTTTCTACGCGAATCGATTTGCCGGCAACATGAATCCTCCGGAGAACATGGCTGTTAAACCGATGAAAATCGCAGATGAACAATCCGGTTCATTACTACTAAAATGGCTCAAAAGCATTTGGTCGATGATCCTGCGTATTGTTCCTGCCTACATCATCGCTGTGCTCTTGTTAGGTGCTTGCAGAGCCTGGTTATTCCCGACAGTCGGGGAAGCATCCGGAAATAGCATTCTTCTTATTGCAGGTTTTGCTATCGCAGGTATGTTGTTTGTAATCCCTACAGCTGCCGAGATACCGATTATTCAATCTTTCATGTCCTTTGGACTGGGCACAGGTCCCGCCGCTGCATTATTGCTTACACTGCCTTCAGTCAGCTTGCCTTCTTTGCTTATGATTTCAAGGTCCTTTCCCAAGAAGGTCATCCTTTTTGTTATCGTTTCAGTTGTTGTACTAGGGATATTAAGCGGCATTACAGGCGCATTCGTTCTATAAACGAAATCATAGGCAATTTTTGAATAAACAGTTTCCCTCTGCAAACAATATTACTTATTATTTTAAAAACAGGAGGAAACGCATGGTAAATATACTGGAAACAACATTAGATTACATTAAATCGATGACGGCTCAAGATGAAGACCAGCCACTTCATGTCGGAGAAGTAATGGGATGCTGGATATACTTGGCTGGCCTGGAATTAGCGAAAGTTACCGTTCAAGCCGGAATCAACACCACTTCCGATCATGAACTGAAGTTTATACTTGAAGAAGACTCAAAACTCGGTACCAGCCAAAGGGAAAGACTCCATAGTTTTATGCTTAAGGAAGGACTTAGCTTGCCTAAAGCCCCTGAAGATATGCCAACTTCGGATCCTAACAGTATTCCTCTCGGCGTTAAACAAACGGATGAGGTGCTCGCCAACGAATTATCTCTGAAAATCGCAAGTTTGATTTTGCAGGCCGCCAGCATTGCTACGCAGTCGATTCGCTCAGACGTCGGGTTATTATTCATTCAATTTCAAGCTGAAAAATTAGCTTTTGCGGCTAGATTGAAACAATTAATGCGCAAACGAGGTTGGATTAATATGCCTCCGTTTTATGTCCCGCCCGGCTCTCAAAAAGTAATGAGTTAATCATTTCCCTTATAAGCAAGAAGCCTAGCTTAATCAATCTAGGCTTCTTGCTTTTTTATATGCCTCATTAGCCTTCATAATTGTGCAAGAAATATCGGAAAGATATATATGACACCTGCTATTCTATTAATGAGGGAGGTGATCTCATGGATATGCTTAAGAAATTGAATGAAGCAGTGAATTATATTGAAAACAATCTTACTCATGAGATTGATTTGAAAGAAGCAGCCAGGCTGTCTATGTGCTCGGAGTACCATTTTACAAGAATGTTTTCTTTCCTTGCAGGGGTTACGCTGTCGGAGTACATCCGCCGCAGGCGCCTATCTCTTGCAGCATTCGAGCTTACTAATAGCAGCATAAGGATTATTGATATTGCAGTTAAATATGGATACAACTCTCCGGACTCATTCGCAAGAGCTTTTCAAAATTTGCATGGCATAACACCGTCAGATGCCAGACATAGCGGCAAATCTCTAAAAGCTTATCCACGTATGACCTTTCAGTTAACCATTAAAGGAGGAAGTGAAATGATCTATCGCATTGTAGAAAAGGAGACTTTTCGCATCGTTGGCATTAAGAAAAGAGTTTCTTTGATTTACCATGGAGTTAATCCGGAAATTGCCTCGATGTGGGCAAGTTTAAATGATGAGACGATCAATAAACTTAAGCAACTTTCAAATGTTGAGCCTTGGGGATTGCTTAGCGCATCCACAAACTTTTCTGAAGGTCGACTGGAAAATGGGGAGCTTGATCATTATATAGGCGCGGCAACAACGCAGGAATGTCCGGAGAACCTGACACAACTTGAAGTTCCCGCCTCAACATGGGCAGTATTCGAGTCAGTCGGACCATTTCCGGATACGCTGCAGGATATCTGGGGACGCATCTACTCCGAATGGTTTCCATCCTCGAACTATGAACAAGCAGTAGGGCCAGAAATCTTGTGGAACGAGCATAAAGATGTAACATCGCCCGCTTTTAAAAGCGAAATATGGATACCAATATTTAAAAAATAAAAACCGACTCGTTGTAAGAAAATCAATCAGAGGGCTCCAGGCAAGTATTCTTGCTACTGGGGCCTATTTATTTTTCCTTCGTGCAAATTTGTGTTGTACATGCAATTATTTTGTTGTACTATAATACTGTAGGTATAAGGAAATACATATCCCTTTTTTTATTTTAATTTTTGCCCTAGAGAAACTTATTTGTTTATAGGAAAGATAAAATAGTAACTAAAAACAAGACTAACGAGGAGAGATGAAGCCATGCAAATGCAAATGACAACAAAAACAAAATCTAAACTTAGCGGTGCAGTTATGCGGTTGTTCCTTAGTTTTATGCTCATCGGTTGTATAGCCCTCATGTCCGCCTGCGGCCAAACCAACACAGCATCGCCAAATGCTACTGCTTCAGGAAAAATTAAAGTGACGACAACAATCGGCATGATCACTGATGTCGTTAACCAAGTCGGCGGGACGCATGTGGAAGTGACGGGACTTATGAAGGCAGGGGTAGACCCTCATTTATACAAAGCATCCCAAGGCGATATCGCCAAGCTGGATAAGGCGGACATCATTTTCTATAACGGTCTGCATTTGGAAGGGAAAATGATTGAAATTTTTGAGAACATGGGCAAAAAGAAACCGACTGTGGCCGTATCGGATAATATTGACCGCGCCAAGCTGAGATCCGGAGCCGAAATGGAAACCGAGTTCGATCCTCATATCTGGTTCGATGTCAGACTCTGGATGACGGCTGCGGAGTCGATTCGCGATACACTTGTGAAACATGATCCGGCTCATGCTGAAGAATACCGCAGCAATGCCGACGCTTATCTTAAACAGTTGCAGCAGCTTCACAATGAGGTTGCGGAGAAAATCAAAACGATACCGGAACAAAGCCGCGTATTGGTTACGGCACATGATGCTTTCGGCTATTTCGGCGACGCCTATGGCATGAAAGTCATGGGACTCCAAGGGATCAGCACAGCTTCGGAAGCGGGCACCAAAGATGTGATCGACCTGCGGGATTATCTGGTCGCAAACAAGATCAAAGCTGTCTTTATCGAATCCAGTGTCCCCCGCAAAGCAATTGATGCCGTTATTCAAGGCGCCAAAGAAAAGGGCCAAGATTTGAAGATCGGCGGCGAGCTGTTCTCTGATGCCATGGGCGAAGCAGGAACGCCGGAAGGCACTTATATCGGCATGGTTCGCCATAACGTGGACACGATTGTGGGCGCACTCAAATAATTGGCAAAGGAGAAAATGAGCATGCAAACCAACCCTTTATCGATTCATAACATGTCCGTTGCTTATCAGAAAAAACCGGTACTTCGAAACGTTAGCTTCGAAGTACCGGAAGGAAAGCTGATCGGTATCGTCGGTCCTAACGGAGCCGGCAAATCCACTTTAATTAAAGCGGCGCTCGGGCTCATTCCCCGTCTGTCCGGCGATGTATCCATTTATGGAAAACCATACGCCGAGCAGCGCAAAATGGTTGGCTATGTCCCCCAGCGGGAATCCGTCGATTGGGATTTCCCGACGAATGCGCTCGATGTTGTCATGATGGGACGATATGGACATCTGGGCTGGTTCAAACGCCCCGGCCAAGCTGAAAAAAGATTTGCCATGGAATGTCTGGCGAAAGTCGGTATGACGGAATTCGCCGACCGGCAGATTAGCCAGCTGTCAGGCGGACAGCAGCAGCGGATATTCCTGGCCAGAGCCCTTGCTCAAGATGCCAAACTGTATTTCATGGATGAGCCGTTTGTAGGTGTGGATGCGGCAACGGAAAAAGCGATTATTACGCTCCTTAACGAGCTGAAGATGCAAGGCAAAACCGTACTGGTCGTCCATCATGACCTGGCCACGGTCAAAGAATATTTCGATTGGGTCATGCTCTTGAATGTACAGCTCCTCGATTTCGGTCCTGTGGAGCAGACGTTTACCGCTGACAAACTGCAGCAAACATACGGCGGAAGGTTAACGATATTGGATCACGATAACCAATCGTCCATGATCATGAATACGAGGTGATGAGCATGCCGGATTGGATGAAAGTGTTTTTGGATCCTAATACCCAGTGGATCCTTCTAGGCTGCATGCTGCTTGGTTTAAGCAGCGGCGTCATCGGGAGCTTTGCCTATTTGCGCAAACAGTCCTTGATGGGCGATGCTTTGTCGCACGCGGCGCTTCCCGGCGTTTGCATCGCTTTTATGCTTAGCGGCTCGAAGTCGATTCTGTTATTTCTGATTGGGGCTGCCATTGCCGGTATCGTGGCAACATTCGGGATTGGATATATTACGCGGCATACGCGGATTAAGCAGGACTCTGCTTTAGCAATCGTGCTTTCCGTGTTCTTCGGTTTTGGCATCGTCTTGCTGACACAAATTCAGCATAGCGGGAACGGCAACCAAAGCGGACTCGATAAGTTCTTGTTCGGTCAAGCCGCTTCCATGATGCTGTCCGATGTGTTGATTATGGCCATCATATCCATCGTATTGATTGGTGTCTGCGCCTTATTGTTCAAAGAATTTAAGCTTCTCAGTTTCGATCCCGGCTTTGCCCGGGGATTAGGCTATCCGGTCGCCTTATTGGATCAGTTCATCATGTTTCTCATTGTGATCGCGGTCGTCGTCGGCATTCAAGCTGTCGGTGTGGTGCTCATGGCCGCCCTCTTGATTACGCCTGCCGTATCGGCCAGATATTGGACGGAAAGGCTCGGTATCATGGTCGTTCTCGCAGGTCTGTTTGGAGCTCTTAGCGGTTTGACAGGGACTTTCATCAGTGCTAACGGCAATAATTTGCCGACAGGCCCATTAACCGTGCTTGCCTCCACCTCCCTCTTTCTCATCTCGGTCGTAGCAGCTCCACGGCGAGGGGTATTGTCTAAGTTATTGCTGCGCGTATCTGTTCGGAACAAAGTCAGAGGCGAGCAAGCACAAGTGGTACTCCATGCGGAGCGGAAGGAGAGCGCGTTATGAGTACATTTTGGATCATCTTAACCGGCGTGCTTGTGGCCAGCACCTGCGGCATCGTGGGCTGTTTTCTCGTTCTGCGGAAAATGGCGATGATCGGAGACGCGATTAGTCACTCCGTCCTTCCCGGTATTGTCATCGCCTTTCTGATCAGCGGTTCCCGCGATTCTTTATTCATGCTGCTCGGCGCAGCCGTACTTGGACTGATTACCGTTTTCCTGATTCAATTGTTCCATCAGAGCGGGGTACAGTCCGATGCCTCAATTGGCGTGGTATTCACAGCACTATTCGCTGTAGGGGTACTTCTGATCAGTATGTATACGAGAAATATCGACTTGGACCTCGATTGCGTGCTTTACGGAGAAATCGCCTATGTGCCTTGGAATACGATTCAGCTGGCCGGAATCGATATTGGGCCCAAAGCGGTATGGGGCGTCGGTCTTGCCCTGCTGCTCAGCGTCATTGTCATTACAGCCTTTTATAAACAATTTAAAATCTGTGCGTTCGATCCGGCCATGGCAGCGGCAGTGGGCATTCCGGTTGCTCTGTTCCACTATCTGCTCATGGGCCTTGTATCTGTAAGCACAGTTGCTTCTTTTGAAAGCGTCGGAGCGATTCTCGTCGTTGGCATGCTGGTCGTTCCACCCGCTACTGCGTATCTGCTTACCGAAAGATTGAGCTTGATGATCGTCTATAGTGTCATCATCGGCAGCAGCAGTTCCGTCATCGGTTATTATGTGGCCAGCGTATTGGACGCTTCGATCGCAGGCAGCATGATCAGTGTAGCCGGCGGCCTATTCCTTCTTGCGCTGCTCTTCTCGCCGACACATGGCGTGATCATCCGCAAGTTGAAACAAAAACGCTGGGTACAAAGCGATATATCCGAATCCGCATAAAACAAACCCGCACCGGCTATTCTTACATAGCCGGTGCGGGTTTGTTATTCGGCTTGAATCCAGGTGTCCCCATTGCGAATGCTGTGTGGTAAAAAAGGAATAATGTTAGCATCCTAAGCTCATCAACGTTACAAAGGGGTTTAATGATGAGAAAAATAGCGCTAACATTAACATGCCTGTGCAGCCTTATACTGTTCTCCGGGTGCACAAAAAGGGCCCAGGAAAATGTGACTGACGACAAATTATCGGATTGGGCGATTATCCAGAACGATAAGGATCTCTATGTCGGAGATTGGGGTATAGAGCAAGTCGCCATACCCGGACAGCTGCGAAGCTTCGCAAAAGAAGCGGCGAAGACGACTACCTTGCTGGACCCCAATGGGTTTCCGCTTGTGCAAAGGTTTCCGGATAAATCGATTACCCCGATACGCGGAAGGTATACAGAAAATGTCATAGCGACTGCAAAATCTTATTTACGAACGCCTTACGTATGGGGTTCCGACCGCACGGAACCATCTTCCTTTGATTGCTCGGACTTCACGCGATGGGTGTATTTATACGCGTTAGGCATGGATTTGCCATGGGATTCCCGGAGCCAGGCTGCATATGTCAAAGCATTTTCGAAACGACAATATCGGCAATTAAGAAAAGCGCGGCGCGGCGACTTGTTATTCTTCACCAAATTTTACGGCAACCGGCCTCAGGATTATGCAGGCTTGAAAGAATCTCAAAAGCCGATCACGCATATGGGCATTTATCTGGGAAATGGCAAGATCATTCATACTGCATCCAAGGAAACCGGTGGCGTCCGGATTGATAACTTGAGGTTCAAGCATCTGGAGTACCGCTTTTTGTTTGGCGGCGGCATACTTGATTGAAATGAAGGAATGGCATTCATTTTGATTTCGAGGAAATATTCACTCCCCGCCTCTTGACTCTCCCCATAAGGGGAGGGTATAGAGTAGCCTTAGATAAACTAAGGGAGTGAATACGATGAAACGATTAGAAGGTTAAGTGGCAGTTGTTACAGGAGGAAGCCGAGGCATTGGGCGGGGAATTGCCCTACGCCTGGCCGATGAGGGGGCTTTGGTCGCTGTCCACTATGGCAGCAACCGCGATGCCGCGGAGGAAGTCATTGGCACGATTGAAGCCCGGGGTGGCCGTGCATTTGCAGTGGGCGCAGGACTCGCTTCGCTCAATAGAGTCACCCAGCTGACTACAGCGCTTGATGAGGAGCTTGTTAACGTACCGGCAGCCATCAATTTGATATTTTGATCAACAATGCCGGTATCGGTGTCACGTCTTCGTGAACAAAGCGTTCAAATATGAACGCTTTTTGTTTCAACTTGCGCGAAATCTCCTTCTCTTTTCCATAATGCGCTGCCCAGTCCGATGAAGGCGATCCCGGACACGATTCTGCTAATATAATCCCCGAACGGCACGAAGTCGCTCAAAGCTCCAATGATCATGACGATCAGCGCCCAGCGAGGCAGAACTTTATGTTTGAGAGACACGGCGGCGAACATGACGATAGCAATCAATTTCAATCCGACATTACCGAGCGTAGCGATCATAAAAGGAAGCGGAGGCATTCCAGTCCCCTCAAACATAGCGGGATCCAATTGGTGAATGATCGGCGCCAGCAAAAGCAAACCGTATTGATGACCAGCGAACAGCGAGGACGTCAGGAAAATAAAGAAAAACGTAAACAGACCGAAACCGCGTACTTTATGAATCTGGGCCAAAAGCATGCCGGCAAACAAAAACAGCGAGCACGTTAACGCTATTGTATCCAGTCCCCAACCGATCAGCCCCGTTACGCTGCCATTAAATTGCGGCTGAATAAAAAACCTGGACGGCAAGTACGCCAGCCCTCCCAACATCCCGGCAAAACCAAATGATCTAATTAATTTCGTTTGACTCATACATCTCAATCCTTTCTTAACTTGTGTTGTCGTTTATAAACACATTGTATAAAGAAAGGGTGTCATATGAGCAGATACGCCTGTCATGTCTTTGTCATGCCGGGTGTCATGTGAGAGGCAGACGAATGTCAATAACAGCTCCCGGTTCGTCTGGATTCGGAACAACCTCCAGCTTTCCGCCCAGCATCACGGTCTTTTCCTTCAATGTTTGAAGCCCGAAACCGTAGTCTCCCCTTCCTTCATAGGGAAGGCCGGCATTCGATAGCCGAAATCTCACCTCGTCTTCAGCATAGTGAAGCGATACCTTGAAGCGCTTGCTTTTGCCGTGACGAATCCCGTTGGAAAGCCCTTCGATGAGAGCAAAATACAGCACATTTTTGTGGATGGGACCGATCTCCCTGCCTTCTTCAATGGCTGCACGAATTTGCACCTCGGCGGAATACTCCGTATCATGAATGACCCTTTGGAGCAGCGTTCCGATCGATGCAGTCCAGTCCTCTTCTTTAAGCATTCGTACCGAACCTCGAATATCATTCAGTCCTTTGCGAACCAGCTCTTCAGCAATCCCGATCTTTTGCATAGCCTTCTCCAGATCCCGTGTCATCAAAATCTTCACAGCTTCCAGTTGGACAATCGATGCGGTAAGCGTATGCCCGACTACGTCATGCATTTCTTGTGAGATACGGTTCCGTTCCGTTAATGCCGACATTTCCGACATGACCAAAGCGCTCTCCTGCATCGAAACGACCAGCTTCTTGTGGGTCTGCTCCAGCTCCTCGGTTCTCTCCCTCACTTTTTGCTCCAATCCGGTGTTAAGCGATTGAAGTTCTTTTTGCGTCAACCAATATCTGCGCAGCATGATCGCTGTAAAGGAAAGGGCCAGCGCAAAGCTGGAAGCAATGCCCCCTTCCTGGTACGAAAGCCCGATACCGACTGCCAGATCCAGAAAGTAGACGGTATAACCGAATAAGAAAAAAGCATATTCCACATTTTCAGGCTGCTTGCGGATCGAGAGAATTAAGGCCACCACAATAGCAAGCGAGATCAATTGGATGATGATCGCCATGGAACCTTCCTCAAACCATAAGTACGTGGAAGGACGGAGTGTAATAATGGTCATCACCGCAGAGGCAAGAATCGCATACCCCTGCCACATTCTGCGAATCCAGCTCCTGTAACGGGCGTAAACGATATTCTCGAAGAACATGAGCGCAAAAATGGGCCATCCGATCGCGCCGATCTTGCTAAGGTAGTAATACAGTTCCGGAGAGAAGTAGAACAAATGTTTCGAGTTCATTCTCACTAGATAACCAAGCGATAGGCACCAGGCAAATAAAGATAAAATAAGATATAATCTTTCCTTACGGAACGCTATAAACAGGCCTAGTGCTACAAAGCCAATAAATAGCATGACCATAAATCCTATAAATAGCTTCAGATCCGTTTTGTAAAAGTATTCAACAACCGCAGACCACTCGCCCACTTCAATCATATACGGGGGCACAGCAGGTTGTTCGATGCTAAGAAGAATCGTTTTGTCACTGTCCGCTTGGTCTAGAGGAATGGCAGACCATTCAATCATATACCTCGGATCCGCGCCGAGCGGGTTCGTCGGATAGGTAGATACCTTATCGCCTGCATGTACGCTGATTTCCGGGACGGACGGGTAAATCAATAACCGCTTGTCCTTCCACGTCCGTTCAGGAAGTTGGATTTGGAGCCAGAGCCGCCCGTGATCAGAACTGCCAGGCAGAATCGGAAAGGAACTCCATGCCCCTTGTTTCGGGGCGGAAGCGTTCCATTGGTACTGTACCTCGCCGGGTGAAAGTGTGACGATATCTGCAGGCTTTACAGGCTGCATAAAATTCAGCAGCCCGTACATAAACAGCACGAAGCAAACCGCCGCGGCAAAAAACAGAAAATGAAGAGCCGAATAGGAAGCTTTCTTCATTCTTCGCTCATCAACTCCTTCAACAGCACCAGAGCGTGTGCACGGTCACTTGCGCCTACCTTATTATAGATGGCGCTAATGTAATTCCGCGTCGTCCCTTCGCTTATAAATAAAGCGGCGGCTATTTGCCGGTTGTTCCAGCCTTTTAACAGGAGTCGGATTATTTCTTGCTCCCGCTCTGTGAACGTGATCCCTTGGCTCCTCACTCTCGCCTTCTCCATCTCATCCTTCAAATTCGAGGAAAGCCGGAAGAGGCGTTCAGCCAGCTTTGCTGCGATGACGGCCGGCAGAACAAGCTGTCCCGTCAAGGCGTCTCGAATCATGGCAATTAATCGCTCTCCACGGATATCCTTGAGCAGAAACCCTTCTGCGCCATGCGCCAAACATTCGACGATAACCTCCTCTTCCGCAAAAGTGGATAAAATCAAGACAATCGTCTTGGGATAGGCCGCCTTGATCCTCTTGGTCGTCTCCACGCCATCCATAACGGGCATGCGAACATCCATCAAGACAACATCCGGATGCAACCGCTCAATCAGCTCTAATGCCTGAAGCCCATTCTCCGCCGTCCCAACCACTTCCATATCGGGTTGAACATCGATAATGGTGGCTAACCCGTCTACCAGCAAATTTTGATCATCCACAATCATCACTTTATAGGTCATTTTTTGCCTCACTCAATGGGTTAGATAGAATTACTTGCAATGGGGAGATAGTTCGACAATGAAGTGATGTATCCTCTTTTTGACCCTATATGAACAAAGGGCTATCCCCAAGTCTTTCGACTCATGGACAGCCCTTATCTTTGTTTTATGATTAGGAGAAAAATTTCACGCGATCTTCAAGCGGTTTAAACTCTTTCGGACCTGGTTCGAACGTTGGTTTGCCGAATGGCATTTGCGCAAGCAGTTTCCACTCGCTCGGCAGATTCCAAGTCGCTCTCACTTCTTCGTCGATTAATGGGTTGTAGTGCTGCAAAGATGCGCCAAGACCCGCTTCTTCCAAAGCTGTCCATACGACGAATTGAAGCATACCTGAAGATTGATTGGACCAAATCGGGAAGTTATCGGCGTAAAGCGCGAATTGCTTTTGCAGACCTTCAACGACGGTTTGATCTTCGAAGAACAGCACAGTGCCGTAGCCGCTGCTGAAACCGTTCAATCTTTCTTCCGTTTGCGCAAAGCTATCCGCAGGAACGATCTTTCTCAAAGTTTCTTTCGCGATATTCCATAATTTATCGGACTGCTCGCCAAAAAGAACGACAACTCTCGCGCTTTGTGAATTGAATGAAGAAGGAGTATGCTTTACTGCTTCGTTAACGATCTCCTGGATGCGCTCATTGGAAACAACAGCTTCCTTGCTCAAACCGTAATAAGTGCGTCTTTCTTTCACTGCAGTTAAAAAATCTTTACCCATTATTGATTCCTCCGCTTTCTTTAAGTGATTTATTTATGTTCCAACGATCGTTTGGCGATCGCGAACCACCAAAAATACGTTGCATCAAATATGAAATTTAATAATAAATTAACATTAGCTTTTAATTATGTTGTTACTAACTAATAGTTATTAACTTTTATTATTATGACTGGTTTTCACCTATTTTGTCAACCCCTTTCGATCCGGTTCTTTGTTTGAGATCTCGGCCACCAGGGAATAATCAGTGGAAACGGGCAATGAAGGGAAGCGTACACAATGGCAGTTACGACCAAAGGAACACTTATCGTAGAAGGAAACGAGCTGACGATTACAAATCCCGGCAAACCATTATGGCCGGAAGCGGGGATTACCAAAGCTGATTACCTTGCTAAACTGACGGAGCTGTCCCCTTATTTGCTGCGCTATTGCCGTAACCGCCACTTAACGACAATTCGCTTTCCGCACGGCTATAACGACAAGTCGTTTTATCAAAAAAACGCCCCCGAGCCTGTTCCACCCTTCGTCAAGTTGGCTCCGCTGGACGGCATTAATTATGTAAATTTGGACTCCTTGTCCACTCTTATATGGCTGGGTAACCTGGCCTGTTTGGAGTTTCACCCCTCTTTTCATCGGATTGGCGAAACACTGCCTGCGGAATGGGTGATTGATATTGATCCTTCCTTGGAAGAAGAACCGCGAATTATGGAAGCTGCGCACATTATCGGTGAGGTACTGGATGCCCTGCGCATTCAATCGATTGCCAAGACATCAGGTGCTACGGGCGTCCAAATCTATATCCCGATTCAGCACGGCTATACGTTTGAAGAGTTAAGGCGAATTGGTCATTTTGTGGGGGCTTTTGTCGTAAAGAAATACCCGAATCTCTTTACGATTGAGAGGTTCAAGAAAAACCGCGGAGATAAGATCTACGTAGACTATTTGCAGCATTGGTATGGAAAAACATTATCAGCACCCTACACGCCCCGCGCCAAAAAGGACGCATCCGTCTCCACTCCCCTGTTGTGGAAAGAGGTTGAGCTGCGTCCGAGTCCTCGTGAATTCAATTTGCATACCGTGCTGGACAGAGTGCGAAGAATGGGAGATCTCATCGAAACGGTCCCTCCGCAAAATCTGGATGCTATCCTGGCGCAGCTGTAGCCGAATAGCACCCTTTAATAAGAGTTTAAAAAGTCCGCTTTCAGAACCGAGAAGGTTGGACGAAATTCGGAGAAGGAGGAACGGAGCGTAGTGATTTGCTACGTGAGTACCGGACTTCCCGAATTTCGTTTAAGATTCGATGTCGAGATACTTCCTGAAAAACTTCGTTATCAAAGTGGATTTTTTAAACAACCTTTATTAAAACAGGGGAGATAGCATGCGGGCGATGACTTCCTTCCCTTTCTCGAACCGGGAGCGCTTCTCAAATTCAGCCAGCTTCAATTCCTCGCTTTCTTTTAAATCCTGAACAAAATCGTATTCTAATCGCTGAATGACTTCCTTATCGAACATTACCGCATTCAGCTCAAAATTGCTGAAGAAGCTGCGCATGTCCATGTTCGCTGTGCCGACAGTCGCCATGATGCGATCGATGATCATCACTTTGGCATGCATGAACCCTTTCCGGTACAGGAAGATACGGACTCCGGCCTGCATAAGCTCCAATAGGTATGATCTCGTTGCATACTGTACGATGCGCGAATCCGCTTTGTAAGGGAGAATCATGCGCACATCTACACCGCTGATCACGGCCGTTTTGAGTGCCATCGTGATGCTAGGATCCGGTATAAAATAAGGGGTCGCTAAATAAACCCGCTTCTTGGCTGCGACGATCCCCGCAAAGAACATCTCCTGAATGGCATCCCAGTGGGCATCGGGACCGCTTGAAATCACCTGGACCATGGAAGACGCAGGCTGAGCGTGCTCGGGAAAGAATGTATCCTCCGTTAGCCGCTTCCCGCTGACAAACTGCCAGTCCGTAAGAAACGTCTGCTGCAAATAATAAACGGCATCCCCAAGCAGCTTCAGATGAGTATCACGCCAAAAGCCAAGTTTAGGATCGCCCCCCAAGTATTCATCTCCAATATTAATACCGCCAAGAAAGCCCACGATACCGTCTATGACAACAATTTTACGATGATTGCGGTAATTCATGCGTTTGTCGAAGAAAGCAATCAGGGGCGGAAGAAAAGAATATACGTCGATACCTGCCCGCTTCAATTTATGGATGTAATCGCTAGAGAGGCTATAGCTCCCGATCCCGTCATAAATCACCCTGACTTTAACCCCCTCCCTCGCCTTACGGATTAGGGCCTCCTGGAATGTCCTCCCTATCTCATCATGCCGAATCGTATAAAACTCAAAATGGATATGCAGCCGGGCTTGATCAATCGCTTCAAGCATAGACGTATAAGTCGCATCTGCATTCGTCAGCACCTCGACTTGATTGTTCGGCGTGATGGGCGATCCCGGGATGTTAAGCAGCAGCCCGTATAGCCGCGGTTCTTTGTATAATCCGCAAACGTTAGAATTATCTGCTGAACCGTCCAACACGATGACCTGATTCATAAGCTTGGACTGTGTTTCCGCTATTTTGCGTGGCCCCTTCCGGCGAACCATTTTACGCGCCGAATATTCTTTTGCCAAAAAGTAGTACATGATAAAGCCGATCACTGGAAAAATAAACATGACAAGCAGCCAAGCAACCGTTTTCGAAGGTCGTCGGTACTCACCGATCAGAATGGTTGCTGTCTGAAATATGAATAGCAGCAGCACAATCACGATCCACAACACGGCTTCATCTCCTCTGACTCATAGACCGTATTCCCAAGTGTTAAGTATTCAGTTAGCTTTTGCCAAGAAACGCGCATCTATACCACTAGTCTCACTATGAACCGCTTTCAATATCGTTCCTTCAAAACTTACCAGCTTTCGTAATAAAATCCTGTCAATAGGAGGAAAATAATAGCTGTGCCTCCGGTTTGAATGAAAAAAGTACCCGCCGCTTCAGCAGGTACATTCGTGTTGCGATTATGAAGCTGAGGCGTGGAGAGGAACGTCACCTCGTGTTCGCCAACGAGTCTTTGCTCGAACTGCTGATTGAATTTCGCAAAGGCGCGTACGGGTAGACCGGTACCGAGCACATATTCTACTTCTACCGTGCTGCCGTAACCGTCTGAACCGCCGGATCCCTGATTCATCAAACCTTGATAAGCAAGCACCGTTAACGCAACGACGAGCGATTGGTCGGAAACTGCTTTATTATCCGTGTCTTCGAGCTCCAGGTTATCTTCGTGCTCCAAAGCCAAGTGTCCAACAAAATATCGCTGGTTTCTTTGTGAAAGGGACGGGCTGTAGATGACCACATCCAGCGCCTTTCAGGGAGCATCCTCTTCCTGCAAAATATGCCTCTCGTAGCCAGGAGCGATGATATTCGGGATGACCAGCGGTTCTTTCGCACCATCCAGCACCAATTTAATGCTATCGTTACCTATATCAATACCTGCAAGCTTATTCATACGCGCCTCTATTCAAAATCTGCGCTACCTTATTTTGCTAAGTATATTCGATCTATTCCGACAGTAATCCTTCCTACATTAGTCTCATTTTCACTAATCTGCTTAGGTATCGGGAGGGTTTTTATCGAAATGTGACGAATGGATTACAAAGAAGTTTACCAAAATCAACCACGACAGGAGAATGTTTAAGCCGTTATGAAGCTCAAATGGAAGCCCAAAAAGCTGACGCTGGTCATCATCCCAGATGCCAATCAATCCGTCGTCAGGTTTCGTATTCCCCATCTGTTTGCTTATATAGCTGCTGCATGTTTCTCTGTGCTGCTGCTTATTTCCATTATCACTTACACCCTGCATGCGAATACGGTGAAAGCCGCGAACGACCTTCAGTCCAAGCTGAATGGCGCGAGTCAACAATGGAATGCTACGCTCACGAGCAAGAATCAGACCATTGAGCAGCTGCAGAACGAAGTGATCCAGCTTTCCCAGCAAGCTGAGCAGATGAAAGCCAAGGTTGAAGAAATGAAGAAATTAGAGAATGATTTAAAAACGATCGCACAGATCGATACTGGCTCGTCTCCTACTAAGGACCCAGTAGCGATTCAGAACGAGAGCGGGGACAACGATTCCGCGCAGATTGGCATAGGGGGTAGTCTGAATCCTGTCTCCCAAGCGGAAATCATGAAGCTCGGCGAACAAACGCTCGCCTCCTTATCCGAATTGGATACCGAGGTCAAAGAACTGCAAATGAGTTTTACCGGAACGTTGCAGAAGGTTGCCGTCAAACAACAGCAGCTGCGAGTAACGCCAACGCTATGGCCTACTACCACTAAGGTAGTCACATCGTCATTCGGTTACCGTCGCGACCCTTTTACTTATCGCCCCAGCTTTCATTCTGGCATCGATTTCGGGGCCAAAGAAAATGATCCCGTCTTCGCCACCGCTGACGGCAGAGTCGTCAGTACCGGTACGGACCGTTTTCATGGCAACAACATCGTCATTGAGCATTCCAAAGGTTTACGCACTTGGTACATGCATTTGAATAAAATTTTAGTGAATAACGGCGATAACGTTGAAAAGGGGAATACCATTGGCCTCGTCGGCTCTACCGGACGAAGCACAGGACCTCACTTGCATTACGAAGTGCTCAAAAATGGAGAAAGCACAGATCCCAGACCTTATCTAAAAGCGGTGCGAAAGGATGATTAATGATGTTTAAAAGCAAAAAGCTTTCGATGAATCCCAATACGACCGATACCTTAATCGGAGAAGGCACTTCGTTTGAAGGCCGTATTAAATCTGAGGCCAGTATCCGGATTGAAGGCAACATTACCGGCGATATCGAGTGTGCGGGAGACGTTATCGTCGGCGAGCATGGAAGCGTCAAATCGAACATCTCCGCAAGAGATGTTGTACTCGCAGGAAGCGTACAGGGTAACGTTATCACCAAGGGCAAGCTGACGATTACTTCAACCGGCTCCTTGCAAGGGAATATCAGCGCCACATCGATCATCATTGAAGAAGGCGGTCAATTCCAAGGCAATAGCAAGATGGACGGGAAAGCACCGGTTAAAACGCCACAGAGCGGCGAGCCTGAGAATGAAAACAAGCCCGCTTCTGCGGCAAATGGCTCATTTGGCGGGAATACCGTTGCGATGTAGGACGCGGCTGGGCGCTTCCTTAGATTAGCCGCTCAAGCAAAAGTCATGGTATAATGGCTGGAAATCCCCAATTTCTGGCTGAAGCAGGAGACATACTGATGAGAGAACAGACGATCCTATTCGATCTTGACGATACGCTCGTTCATTGCAACAAATATTTTGACATTGTGATCGACCAGTTCGTGGACTTGATGCTGACCTGGTTTTCCGGTCACGCGTTAACACCGCAGGACATTAAACAAAAGCAGCTCGAAATCGATCTTGCCGGCGTCCATATTCATGGCTTCATGCCCGATCGTTTTCCTAAATCATTCGTTGAAACTTATCAATGGTTTTCGGAGAATTACAACCGCCCGGTGGTCCCGCAAGAAGAGTCCTGGCTGCTACAGTTAGGCCATACGGTTTATGAATATACCGTGGAGCCCTATCCGCACATGAACGAAACGCTGGAGTCGCTCCAGCAAGCGGGCCATAGGCTGTTTTTGTATACAGGCGGGGATGCTTCGATCCAGATGAAAAAGGTACGCGATGCCGGCTTAGATACTTATTTCGATGACCGCATCTTCGTAACCGTACATAAAACCAAAGAGTTCATGGAAACGCTGCTGCATGAGCAGCGCCTGGATCGGCGCCATACGTGGATGATCGGCAATTCGGTCAAAACCGACGTGCTTCCGGCTCTGCATGCAGGCATTCATTCGATCCATATTCCAGTCGCACAGGACTGGGAGTATAACACAGGCAAGATTGACATCGTGCCTAAAGGTGCGTTCTATCAGCTTAGTTCGCTCCGAGAAGTGCCTGGGACGATCCATGATTACGTGAAAAAAAACTAGTAGGAACCATTATCGCTAGTTCAGATTGTTGAGAACCCTTGTCTAAACCTATACGTTTGAGCATGGGGAGGGAATTGGATATGGGGTTCCTTTTTCCCTAACCTGTACTTTCTTATCTATAAATATAGATTGCCAACTACCCGGCCTTTCTGGCTGGGTGGTTGGCAATCTTTTTCATGTTCTGGGCAATTGTAACTTGGAGGTATGCAGATAACACTGGTAAAATGAATTGAACTACACGGCAGCCTGATTCCATCGCCTGTGATACACGATGGCAAAACATGCGCTAATCATCACAAGACCTGAACAGACCGCATATAACGCAGAATAAGATAATGTGTCAGCAACCGGTCCCAAGGCAATCCCTCCTAAGGAAATGCCCAGATCAGCCGATGCGATAAACAAACCGATCAATACATTCCGTGAGGAAGAAGGAAGCACGAACGTTAAGTAGGTCATCAATGTCGGGTATAGCAAGGCTTGAGCGATTCCCATCAAGATGGCAGCCGAATATAGAAACAGCGATCCCATGGACGCTGCCAAGGATAGCAGCAATGCGGCTATAGCTGCCAGCAGCAAAATAGCGCCGATGAATCGGGGGTGCCATTTCCCATCTGAGGGAACCCGCTTGCGAAACGCAAAACGCGAAAAAACAATGACTCCCGCCTGAATCATCAAATAAATACCCGCATGACCGAATTCCACCTGATTCGCATAGAGCGGAATGAATACCGACACGGCCCCGAAAACGACAGAAGCGGTGAGCATGAGCACACTGCAAAGGAGCAGGGAAGGCTGAGTAACGATTTGTCTAACCGCTTTCAGCATTCCTGCGCCTGATTGCTCCTCCTCCTTCCCTGTGGAACCGTTCTGTATGGATGTGCTGTACCCAAACAAGCCCGTAATGACCGCTATGGCAACCATTACAGCTGAGAAGGCATTCATTCCTCCCCATTCCCAGATCCCGAATGCAATCAAGGGACCTGTAATGGTAGGCATATAAGTAAAGAGGGAATACAAGGAGACTCCTTGAGACCGTTCCTCTTCCGAGAGAGAATCAATGATCCCCATCTGCAGCGCCATGGAAAAGAAAGCGGTGGAAACGCCTTGCAGGAATCGCGCAGCAAAGAAGCCTTCCAGTCCGGAAACCGTATATAACAAAAGTGCTGTCCCATTAACAATCAGCAGTACACGTAGTACCTTAACGGGGCCATACTTATGAACGAAATGGCCTGCCCATGGGCGAAAAAACATGCAGGTCAGCATATAAGTGCCCATAATAAAGCCGATCATCGTATTGCTTGCTCCCAAGGATTCACTTCGTATCGGAACGATGACATTCAAGACCGAATTCGCACTGAAAAAGAGAAAGGCGAGCGCATATAGACGTAGAAATGGCCACGAAGTGGCTCGGTGAGTACGCAAGGCAGCCACCTCCGGCAAAATAAGAATTAATCGATATACATGGAGCTGACTTGACGGGTATACCTCCGGCCTTCTACCTCCAAGTTCATACGCAGCGTAGAATCCGGAACCTCCAAGCTTTGAGTTAAGTCTGATCTGTAATTTGCACTGCTCGCAGGGCACATACTCCAAGGCTGCAGCTGCCGCGCCATCGTACGTATGGTTTCAAAATCCGCATTGGTTGCAAAGCCTTGCTGCTGCATCCATTCATCATTGAATAAGGTTTGGATATAGCGCTCCCCTCCATCCGAAATCATGCAGACAATGCGATCCTGCGGTGTAAGTTCTTGGGCCACCTTGAGGGCTACCAGTGCACAAGCTCCGCTGGAGGGTCCCATAAGGATGCCTTCATTTCGGGCAAACGCCCGAGCTGTGACGAAGGCCTGCTCATCCGTTATTTTATAAGCGCAATCCACATATTCCATGTTCAGATTCACCGGTGTCCAACCTAACCCGATGCCGGGGATTCGATACGAGTCTGCATGGCCTCCGAATATGGAAGAGCCTACGGCATCCACTCCGATGACTTGAACCTCCGGCGCAAACGTCTTGAGATATCTGGATATACCGCCTAGTTGCCCGCCGGTACTAACCGCAGTTATGAAGACTTTCAGCTTATTGGAGCAATCCCCCATGATTTCGCGAGCCGTGCTTTGATAATGGGCTTCGCTGTTCATCAGATTAAAGCACTGATCAGGGCGAAAAGCGTTATCGATCTCCATAGCAAGCTTGTTGGCCAGCGAGATTCTGGTTTTATGATAACTGCCGCAGTCATCCTTTTCTGTGACGACAATGACCTCCGCCCCGAAGCACTTTAAGAGTGCCAGATTCGCACTGGTCGTTTTTGGATCTATCAGGATAATGACGCGATAGCCTTTAGCCGCACCGATCATGGCAAGGGAAATGCCGAAATTGCCGCTGGAAGACTCAATGATCGTACCCCCCGGCTTTAGCAGCCCCCTGCGTTCAGCTTCGTTAATAATATGAATGGCAGCGCGATCCTTGATGCTTCCTCCCGGGTTGAATCGTTCATATTTAAACAGCACTTGACCTTCATTCGCTCTGTTGCTATTAGGTATCGTGATGAGCGGCGTGTTGCCGATGGTCTCCAGAATACTGGTTATCATAAGTCCTCTCCTCTACTAAAGGCCTTCTTCCATATCGCCTGCGCATTTAAGCAGTAATTGCGTATAAGACTGTTTACTTTCATGGAGCAGCGCTCCCGGCCTTATTTCAGAAATGGTTCCATTCTCCATAACCGCAATATGGTGACAAAAGGATTTAAGGACTCGAATGTCATGCGAGATCATCAGAATCGAAAATCCGAATTGTTTATGCAGACGCTGCAGCAATCGTACGATTTGGGCTTGCACCTTCATATCCAAAGCGGATACCGCTTCATCGCAAATCAGGAGCTCCGGCCCCAGCACCAGCGCTCTGGCAATCGCAGTGCGCTGACATTGGCCCGAGCTTAACTGAGGAGGCCTCCTATGCTGTGCATCGGCGCTGATCCCCACCTCATTCAGATAGTACCTGGCCATCGCTTCCCGTTCTTTTTTCTGTCCGATCTTCAAGTAATGGAGCGGCTCTTGTACCAATTCCAAAGCAGTACGCCCAGGATTCAGACTGGCTCTGGCATCCTGGAATACGATTTGAATATGTCGGCATAGCTCCCGTCTGTGCTTGCCTTGCAAACGGCTAATATCCGTACCGCGATACAGAATACGTCCGCTGCCGGGAGTCTCCAAGCCCGTAATACACCTGGCCAGGGTGGATTTGCCGCAACCGCTTTGACCTAGAATCCCTACGATGTCCCCCTTGCTTACCTGAAGATGGATATCATGCAAGACGCGCTTCTTCTGATGAAAGATCTTCTCCAGCCCAATCACTTCGAGCAGAGGCTCATTATGCTGCGGCCCCCCGCGAGCTCGCGATGGCTTAGCCATTCGAGAGCGGGAAGCGAGCAGCTCACGTGTATATACCGATTGAGGTCTTGAGAACACGGCCTTGGTATCACCTTCTTCTTCAATGACCCCCTTATGCAATACGATCACCCGATTGCTTATGGAATTCGCTACGGCGATATCATGGGTAATCAGAAGCACCGATAAGCTAAGCTCCTCCTGCAAGCTTTTCAGCAAATCAAGCACTTCCTTCTGGCTCACTGTGTCTAAAGCGGAAGTAGGCTCATCGGCAATCAGCACTTTAGGCTTCAGACACAGCGTGAGAGCAAGACAGATCCGTTGACACATCCCGCCGCTGAGCTCAAATGGATAGCAATCCAGGATGCTTTGCACATCCTTGAAATTGAGCCTGCTTAGCAGTTGGGCAGCTAAAGGCACTACCTGTTCAGCAGTAGCCAGTCGATGGAAGAGTAGCGTCTCTTTAAAATGCTCTTTGATTTTCATCACGGGATTCAGTGCTTGCCGGGCATCCTGGAAGAGCATCGCGAGCTGTCGGCCCCGGATAGCATCCCAATCCGTCTTAGTGCCGGCCAGATTTACGGGAAGCGTGGAGCCGATGCGCAGGGTTCCGCCAACGATCTGGGCAGAAGGGGGTAGCAGCCCCGTGATGGCCTTCGCAATCGTCGATTTTCCCGATCCGCTTTCCCCTAGCAGAGCGAGGATTTCACCTTTGTTCAGGTCAAAAGAGAGGTTGTTCAATATGTTCATGAAATGCCCGCTTTGCTTATACGTCACTTGTAGATTCTTAACCTGCAGAATCGTACCGCTTTCCTCTATCCGCATATGCTACGCTCCTATAGTCCTGTTATTTCATAAGGATCAAGCCGGTCTCGCAGCCCCTCACCGATGAGATTAAAAGCTAGAACCGTAAGAATGATAAAGAGCGTGGGTCCTATCAGAATATGGGGCGCTTGCAGAAAGTGATCCCGTCCATCTGCCAGCATGCTGCCCCATTCCGGAGCCGGCGGCTGGGCACCTAAACCCAAGAACGAAAGGGCTGAAACGGAAAGAATTAAACTGCCCAGTTCAAACGTTGCGAGAATGAGTACGGGACTGATTACTTTGGGAAGCAATTCCCGAAGAATGATCACCCTGCTGCTGGCCCCAAGAACGATGGCAGCATCGTACGAGGTTTCGTTCTTCGCCTGTAAAACAACACTGCGGGTTAACCGGGCAAAGGATACCCACCATACCGCTCCTACAGCAAGGAGAAGATGGAACAGGCTTGTGCCGAATAACGCTGCAATGACCATGGCAAGCACCATAAAAGGAAAGGCTAACAGCACATCAATGAGACGCATCAGAATCCTATCGATGATAGAGCCGTGGAACATACCGGCCACCAATCCCGCCATCAGTCCAATAAGAAGTGCAGTACAAAGAGCGAGAATAGACGATACTAATGTGGTTTGGCCTCCGTAAAGGGTTCGTGAAAGGACATCTCTTCCAAAACGATCCGTACCTAAAGGATGTTCCCTGCTGGGTTGCTCCAAACGTTCCGACGCATTCTGCTCCAATGGATCATAAGGAGTAAATAAGGGCGACCCCAGGACGAGAATAGTAATGAGACTAAGCATGATGATACCGACTAGAAAGCTGATCGGATATTTGGAGTTACGCCACCTCTTCAACTCCTGATTCTCCTTTGCTACGTATTCGGGGATCAACGAGAACATACATGACATCAACCAGTAAATGGATGAGCACCACTAACGACACCATCACCAAAGCATAGCCTTGGATGACGGGATAATCTTTCAGCAGAATACTGTCGAGAGCATACTTCCCGATGCCGGGCCATGAAAAAATGCTTTCGATGACGACTGCACCGCTAACCAGTGTCGTAAGGGATAGAGCAACCATGGTTATCGTAGGAAGCAAAGCATTTCTTACTCCGTGCTTGACTGCCTGCTTTTTGCCCAGGCCTCTTGAAAGAGCGGAAAGCACATAGATTTGGCCAAGCTCAGAAAGCAGATTCGCTCTTACCACCCGTATGAATTGCGGTGCTCCAATCAAGCCAAGCGTGATAGCCGGAAGCCATAGCCTGGTCAGGCTGGCCTCACTGCTTATTTCATAAGCGCCCAAAGTCACGGCAAACAGGGATAATAAAACCAAGCCTATGACAAACGCAGGAGTAGATGCCAGAGCTACGCAGAGCAATCGAATGACGCTATCATAAGGCATACCTGCCTTTCGTGCGGAACCTGTACCAAACAGCACTCCCAACACTACTTGGATGAAGAGGGCAGATATCGCAAGTACGATGGTCGCAGGAAGCCTTGCCGCTATTTCCGAGCTTACGGGTCTTCCCGTATGAATGGAGGTTCCTAAGTCAAAGTTTAGTAAGCGCCTGATCCAAGTTCCGTATTGCACGATCATAGGCTGGTCAAGGCCCCATTGCGCTCGCAGCTCTGCCGCTTTCTCCTCATAAGCCTGTGCATTGCTCATGGCGACCTCAGACGGTTGCTTTAAGAGCAGCGCAATAGGGTCGCCTGGAGCTAAGTGCGTCAAAAGGAAAATAATCAGCGTTGCACAAAATAAAGTAATGATGGCTTCCAACCCTTTTCGAAAAATGACCTTGTACATCGGTCCTGCCCCTACTTCGAGCCGGCAGAACGGAATGACATGCTTGCATTCACTGCATTCTCAAATTGCCTGAAGTGCTCTTCAAAGCCGGCAAGGGTTTTGCTTACAGCCGTAATTTGGGGACGCGGGAATAAAGCAATGATCGGGGCCTGCTGTGCGACCCTCTCATTGATTTTGAGAGCTAGCTGATTCCGTTCTTTGGAATCCGATGCCTCCTTCAATTGTGCAAGCAATCGATTCGTTTCTTCATCTTGGTAACCGCCGTAGTTGGCGCTGCCTTTTGGGGAAAACTGGCCTGATAAAAGGGTGAAGGTATCGCCGAAGGTGCTCCATGCTTCGATGGAAGCATCCCAATCCCCTTTGTCGCGAGCCGCTTGGATCAAGCTATAATCGCCATGCTGTACTTCTGCTTTCACGCCAAGCTTCGTCCATTGGTTTTGCAAGGCTTCTCCTAATGCTTTATCGCCGCCCCAAGTCATCAAGCGAAGGGTTAAGGGCTTCCCATCCTTGGTTCTGATGCCGTCCGGACCTTTCATCCATCCCGCTTCGTCCAATAGCTGGTTCGCTGTGGCTTGATCGGTCTTGGTGTAAACGGCATTCTTTGCTTCGGCAAAGGCAGGATTAGAGCCTAACCATGTAGTAATAGGGACGCTCTGCCCTTCTACAGCAAGAGTTACCAGCTCCTTGCGGTCCAGCGCCCAAGATAGTGCTTGCCTTACTCTCACATCCTCGAATTGCGGTCTTCTCAAATTGAGATAAATGGTTTGCGTGTTCGCAACGGGGGCTGCAGAGATTCTTGCCTCTTTATGATCCTTAAATTGTGCCAGGCTGGTTACAGGGATATTTAACGCCACATGGCTGCGTCCGCTCAGTACGGACAGCACCCTCGTTTGTCCGTCGGCAATTTCTTCGTACACGACTCTCTTGATGGCCGGCTTTTCCCCCCAATAGCTCTCGTTTCTTTCCAAAACCATCTTCTGTTTGGGGGTGAACTCCACCACTTTATACATTCCGGAAAGATCCATGGTAGCGACAGCATCGTGCTTGGCTTCCGTATTGTGAATTACGGTCTGGTAGTAGGAAAGATGGAGCGGCACCGGCAGATGATTCCCGTTCGTCTTCACTTCTACCGTGTATTCGTCAAGCTTGGTAAAGGTCAGATTCGCCAGGAAGGGCTGAGCCTGGACATCCTTTGCTTTTGAACGTTCTAAAGAGGCGATGACCGCACCGGCATCGATAGCCTTCCCGCTCCAGAAGCGTGCATTTGACCTTAATTTGATCTCCCACGTCGTAGGATCAACTTCTTTAACACTTTCGGCAAGAGAAGGTTCGATCTTCCCCTCTGCGGTGACTTTAAACAACGCCTCTGCCGCACCGATAGTTCTTAAATAGCTGGAGGTAAGCGGCTGCACGGGATCCAAGCCGGCCGCAATTTCTTGGCCCACAATCACCAGGTCCTTGCTTTCCGCTTTGTCCGTCTGCGTACTTGATGGTGACGTACTGTTGCAGCCTATAGCAGTAATAATTACGAATAATATCAGTGTAGAGAATAGAACCTTCTTCATCGTAACCCCCACTTTTCGTTTATATAGCTTGCGCAATCACCTGCATGCGCGTTCCTACCATGTCATTGCTAAAGGTTAAAGGGCCTTGCATGTCGTACTTCGTAACATGGGGCGACGGTTTATCAAAGAGCTGCACAAGGCGGAAACCACAGGAAGAAAGATAGTGAATCAGCTCCTGCGGGAACAAGAGGCGATGTCGTAAATGCTCTACGATGGGTTTGTAGCCTGCCATCGTCCAGCAATAGTCCCTCTCCAGGATTTGATTGGCCAAGTCAATGCTAAAGCGCGTCTTCAGAGAAACAACCGTGTCTTCGTTAACCGTTCTCTGTTCAACCAGCTCTTCGGTAAGCCAGCGCTGTCCCTCCTTCGTAAGGAAGAAGGCGGCATTGCGCATATCAAGATAGAGAAGTCCCCCTTTGTGCAGATGTTTACGGAAGCACTGCAGGCTCGAGAGAACAGCTTCATTGGAAAAGTTGTACAAGAAGGTGCTTCCTACACAATAAAGGCCATCAAACTGCTGATTCAGTGAAAAGTCCGATTGATCTCCGTAAACGAATGGCAAACCGGGGGAGTGTTCTTTAGCCCATGAAAGCATTTCCTCCGAATTATCCAGGCCGGTAACCTCATACCCCTTACTAGTAAGATAGGCGACCTCACGCCCCGGACCGGAGCCGATATCCAATACTTTCTTCCCAACCTGATAATCTTGTAAAAGCTTATGTATGAATAGCGCCATGCTTTGGTCATGCTCCCCGTTAAAGGCCAGGTAGAGCGAAGGATTCGTATGCAGGAAATTATCCGTATCCAGCTTGATCTTCATCTGCATTCCTCTTACTCCTTTCTGCTTGTGTAGCAATAGAGCTGTGAAGCGGCACTGCTAAACTGGGTGAAAGGGAAAGGCTCTGCCACAAGCGCAGTAACACCTTGATGGATGAATTGAGCTGCAATTGCACTGCCCGTTTGAGCATATACCGTTAAAGGAATCTGTCTTTCCCGGACTCTCGCCAAGATGTGATCAAACGTCCCGTTACCTAACGTCATGCCTGTACAGATCACACTGTCCGCCTGATCCAGAACTTTGTTCATATCCTTCTCAACCGCTTCTCCCCACTGGGTTTCCTGCAGCTGCAGGTCGCAAGGCAGACAGGTTCCGCCACGCTGCTTGATGGCCTCAACGAGAGGGTTGACGACCCCGATTAAAGCCACCTTCTGCGATGCCTTTAGATCGGCCATATCTGCAATAAGAGCATCTCGCTGCTTTGCTTTCTGAATGGGAGTTCCCGCACCGATTTCAACCGTCTTGGTGCTATGATCATGATGAGGAAAGACGGCGCCGAGATAAGCATCCATCGCCGCTATTTGTATGGGGAGTTTCGGGTCTTGCAGTACGGTATCGAGAGGGAGCCCGGAGTAATGTGCTGCGGCTTCCATATTCAGCTGGTCCGGCGTATGAGAACAGGCACCGAAGGAGGCTTCCACTCTTAGCAGCAAGTAGTAGTTGTGGTACTTCGTCGTAGAGGAAGGGAATTGGGTCGTTTGATAAATATAGGATGCTCCCGTTACCGTCAAGGTTTCCGGTTTAGGGCCGAGCTTGCCTTTCAGAATGGCTTCCCGCAATTCAGCCACGGAGCGCGGGGCCGCTGCTTTCATTTGTGTCATACGGATACCTCGCTAGAATCAAAGGTAAGGGTAATGCGCCTCAGGGCCTCTTCCGCATACGTTCTTGCATTTAGGCCAACCGGATCCTGCGTGATGACGTGGCCCAGATAGCAGGCATTATCAATAGGAGCCGCAATCGATTTACCCGCACAGTTCTCGATCTTATAACGGGCGATATGCGCATCCGACTCGAGCGATTCCATTCCCTGAATCCGAGTAATAGTGCCGCCTTGCGGAGGGACGAGGAACATCACAGCCGCACTGGCAATCCCGCAGTCCTTGGCAGCTATGGCAGGCTTGCGTCCTAACGAGAGATCGACGAAGGCTTCGAGCAAATCGATGTCGGTAACCCGCTTGATCAGCTCTACGATGTAGTTGCCGGCCGTTCTAGGATTGATCTCGACGATCCTCGGCCCCTCAGCCGTGATCTTCACTTCCGTATGGGCAATACCATGGTCATAGCCTACTGCCAGTAGCGCTTCCCTTACCAACTGCGTCACCGCCGCACGAGTCTCATCGCTCAGCTGTGCCGGGAACATGTGGCCATTTTCGATAAAATAGGGGGTCCCCATAACGGATTTATCCGTTACGCCTAAGATCGTAGTCTCGCCTTGATAGGAGACGCTTTCGACGCTAACCTCCTCGCCTCTCATGTACGCCTCGAGGAGATACGTGCAGTCTCTTTCCTGATCTCGGAAATTGAGCGGGAAAGCTTCCAAAGCTTGATAGGCGCGCTGTAATTCCTTTACATTCTGAATTAAGCTCACAAAGGCACTGGAGGCAAGATCTACCGGCTTGATCACTAGCGGATAACCGATTTCCTCTGCGGCTTTTTCTACCTCTGCCCAACTCTTTGCGAGATGATAATTCGGATTGGCAAGACCCGCTCGGTCAAGTGCCTGGCGCATGAGATGCTTATGCCGTACGGTTCTTACTTCCTCCGGGAAAGGACAAGGAAGGTTAAAGGCCTTGGCCACCTCTCGCACTGCCTCGATATAGTAATCGCAGACCGTAATGACTCCATCAAAGCGGCAAGGCCGCAAAAATTCAATCAGGCTTGGAACATCATTCGTTTCCGTTACCAGAACGGAGTCTGCATACCGCAACACCGGATGCTTCTCCGTACTAAGCGCACTCTGATAATGCTCAAGTTTACGAGTAACAAAGGTATAGGTGTGCCCCAGCGATTGGAGCAAAGGAGGCAGCAGATTGCCGCTTGCTCCTACCCAGCTTTCAATCATCAAAAGATGTGCCATAGTCGACCTCCAAATCATATTTGATATTATAATTCCATTCTCAACATATAATTGACATGGCTAGCTTCTCAGCAGTTTTTGTTCGGTCATTACTTTGCCCCCTTTTTGAATTAATCGTAATTATTACAACTAAGGCTGAGTATACTACACAGCATTTTACATTGTCAACCAGTATATGGAAATACTTCCCCCTCGGATCTGACCCGTTTTTATGGATATACCATTTGGAGGTGAACCGTGGCTTGGCAAATCCGCAATCCGCCGCCGCGTGATGTTGAGACTATATGGAGAGGTTGCGTAGTTACCTGAACGGAGAATCCCGGAACATCCAGAGTGTTGCTGCAATGGACTATCCGGGATGACTTCTATCGGAACAGCTTCCGCAACAAAGAAGGTAGGAAAAATATACTTGAGGGGCGGGTCAGATTCATGACTTGCGCTAACCGTAAATAAACAGAACTGTCATGGGCCGATGCCTTATATATTTTTTGGGTAAGCCATTGTTTCAAACCGATACCGATTGGCCTTGTTCCCGTGATGCCAGGATGTCTGTAAGCTTCAATAAGAGCCATGTCCCAAGGGTCATTGGTAAGTTTGGGCAACTTAATCCAATAGCTTTTTATTACCGTATCCATGGTTTCTCCGGTTGATAAACGGCCAAGCTCCTTACGCAATAATTCGGCCTCCATTGCAGCTACCGTCATACCTTGGCCGTACAGTGGGTCGAACCGGCAGTACGAATCCCCGATCATAATAAACCGGTTGGGGAGCTTGTTGATAATATTTCTCCGTTTCCTTGATTGGGAGGGTATTCTGTAAATTTTCAATTCACTGATAGGGGTCGCTCTTTGAATAAAGTCATAGATATGCGGTTGAGGCAGCATTTTTGCAATATGTTCAAAGTCCTCTTCGGTCTGGGGAGGTTCTGTCAAGTATCCTCCTAGAGTAACGCCAATTTTTTGATTTCAAAAGGGATGGCTACCCCTGCATAGGGATGCTCGGGAAGCTGGGCCGATATCATCAGATTCGTCCATCCACGATCAACCCATTCGGTTTTGTAAAAGCGGGTAGCATAAAATAAATCAATATGTACAACTTCGCCCATATCTTTTTCTACATTTAACCATTTCAACGCTTGAGAACCTGCCCCGCCGGCGTCAACGACCAAATCTGCCATGATCACTTCTTCCAGGTGAGATGATTCGTTCCGCATCTTGATACCTTGAACATGCTTCCGATCATCGGAAAGGATAAAACTGGTCACACGGGAACGATACTGAAAAGCTACATTGGGAATAAAATCTACCCGATGACGAATATGCCGCTCAATGAATGGTCGCGTTTGCTGTACCACTTTTATTCCACTCGGGAACCGCTTTTTCCATTCCCCGAAATGGAACCATTCAAGATCATTGGTAAAATCGGTGACGATACTCCCGTTCTGTATCAGTTCCTGAATAATGCCCGGAAACAAGCACTCCAGAATCTTCTGGCCACGTTCAAGAAATATGTGTGAATGATGACCTTGCGGAACCTTGTTTCGAGGTTTTAGACCATCCGGGGGATCATCCACCTCAACTATGATGATTTCTTTAAAAACATCAGCAAGTACTCTCGCTGCAAGCAATCCTGCAATACTGCCCCCAATAACGATCGCCCGACCCGCTCTTCTTTGCGCCACGGAAACTGTCTCTTCCATCATAATGCCGTTCCCTTTCCCCAAATAGCGGTCCTTGAATTCCTATAAGAATTCATAGTTTTCCTCATTTATATTCGTCCGTTTCTTTAAATTTTTCATCGAAAGACAAGCTCTGCTTAAGTCATAAAGATTATAACATCGAAAATTTCGACTTCTTAGTCGTACAGGATTGACGCTTACGTTTTTTAATTCTGAGTGTAACAAACCTCCCTTTCGTCAAGGGAATATTTATTACGTAAAAAATCACAAGTATCATCAATATGATAGCTAAGTCTATGTGACAATTCATTTTCTGATGTAGAGAGTTCCTGTTCTTCGAAATGACCCAAGCTAATGCTGAAAAAGTGGTTTCTTTCTTCAAAGAATTCTACAATTACCAATTGTTTCCTCCTCCCATATAAACATAACTACATGGAACAAAGGCTGCATTAAAGGAGAAAATCAGGAAACAAAAGGGAGTAGCAAAGATGAAAATCCGTGTTACCGCCTTCAAGTTTATTCAGATCATTTTCACTTTTGAATAAAGCAAAATCCACAACCTCATGCGGTTGTGGATTTACATGGTGGAGGCGAACCGTGTCTGTGCAAAACCACAATTCGCCGAAAACACATTATTACCTCATGATTTTTGAAATATGTTTGCAGCGACTTTTAATCTTACCGCTCCATCGTGCAAAAAGGATCAAATTACTTTCCGATAAGCTGCAGTCCATAAGGAGAAGTCCTCGTTATTGACCACGCCGTCACGTGTAAAATCCGCTAGCATAATATCGGCTTGAGCACCATTCGCATTCTGAATCTCCTTAAAGATTTTTAACCATGCGGAAAAATCGACGTTATTAATGATCCCATCAGAATGAATCATAAGATTTCCGTTCGTTCTCCCAATACTGCCAATATCCCCGGGTATTAACTCCATTGGGCTGGCCGCTGTTGTGTTAAGCGAGTTATATTGCTCCGCCACCAGGTCCACGTTTTCCACACGTTTCGTCAAATATCCCGACCCGCCAATTTCAACAATAGCATTACTGATAGGCGGCAACGCGGTAATGTTTAATTTACCGATCACCCGATTGTTGCCGTCTTTGGCCGCAATATTCCCGTTTGCGTCCTGGATCCAGTAAGTTTTGCCCTTGTAAGTAACCCCCGGGTCAGAAGACGATGATTTCACGGTAACCGTGAGGTTTTCAAAAATTTTATTGATTTCGTTCTGTTTTACCTTGCCGAGCAGCAAGTTATTTAATGATGAATTTTGATCGCCAAGATAAAGACTTACCGAGGCATCGATCTTTGCCCCGCTGACGATATCTATTTCCAACGATGTGGGCAATACATTGTACACTTTAAAGCTTGAATCCAGCATATCCGTTGATAAGTCGACATTCGTTCCATAAACTCTGAATGTTTTCGAACCGATTGAGGCATTCGGTTTTACCTTAAAATGGACGGAGAACAACACTGTATCATTTGCAATCGGATAATCCTGGCTTAAGTCTGCAACAACATACGTTATTGTTCCCGGTACGGATTCCGTTTTAATATGGGCTGGAATATAACCTGAAACAACGTCGTTTTGTATATTCCCTGAAGCAAGTTCAAAAGCGCCGGTGTCGTATTCGAGCTTAAAGGTGGCGCTGTTGATCTTGTCACTGCTAGTGAAACCCTTTAGCCTGAAATGAACGGTTACATCATCTCCTCGATTGTAAGAAGAAAGATCTGCCGTTAACTGCGAAAAGCCGAATGCATGTACTTGGACAGGCACGGAAGACTCTACCGTTGAACGGTTCCCTAACTGGCTTGCAGCATTGGTTCCCCAGGCCCAAATTGTTCCGTCGTTTTTCAGGGCTACCGTATGAAGCGCCCCCCCTGCGATCGCAACCACTCCACTAAGTCCGGAAACTTGAACGGGTCTATTTCTGCTTGTCAATGTACCGTCTCCTAACTGGCCGGAACTATTATTTCCCCAAGTCAATACTGTCCCATCATTCTTTAAAGCTACCGAATGTCCCGATCCTCCTGTGATCGCTACAACTCCGTCGAGGTCGGCAACAATCGAAGGATAATTCTTGTCTGTGCTTCCGCTCCCCAATTGACCGCTATCGTTACGCCCCCACGTCCATACCGTACCGTCGGATCTTAGAGCTATCGTATGATTCGCCCCGCCTGCAATTGCGGTTACTGCAAAACAACCGTCGATTGGATACGAACAATTTAAGCTTGTAATTGGAACAGGATATGCTTTCGATGTATTAGTACCATCCCCCAATTGCCCATAAGCGTTATGCCCCCAGGTCCATGCCATACCGCCTTTCAAAGCAATTGAGTGGTTTCCCCCGGCAGCGATCGCGCTCACTTCGCTAAAAGGAACCAGTGTACCTGCGCTATCCCTGTCTTTATTCCATACTGAAGTTGGAGTTTTGTTTATTCTCGGCCCGTTTGAATCCGTACCCGAAATACCGTTCCCGAGCTGGCCGTAGACATTCAGTCCCCATGTTCTCACTCCGCCGTCGTTCATCAAAGCCAGCGTATGTTCTCCGCCACTCGCAATCGCTTTCACGCCGGTTAGATTCGTTACTTGAACAGGAATATTTCGATTTGTATTCGTGTTGTCCCCTAATTCACCACGGTTGTTATCTCCCCAGGTCCATACCGTTCCATCACCCTTTAGTACAACCGTATGCCCCAATCCCCCTGCTATGGCCTTCACTTCATCAACGCCGTACACCTTAACAGGAAAATCTCTATTTGTGTTTGTACCATCCCCAAGTTGACCGCTGCTGTTGTTTCCCCAGGTCCAAACCGACCCGTCGCTTTTCGTGGCGATCGTATGGCTTCCTCCGCTTGCAATCATTAGCCCGTTCAGAGCCCGTCTACTTACAATAATGGTATAGGTTTTTGTCGCAGCCCCATTCTGGCTGTTCACAACAATACGAATTATATTATCGCCAACACCTAAACGAATTTGAGTTTGCGGTTGCCCATTTATTACAGCCACATCGTTTATATGAACGGTAGCCGTAACATCGGCAGCAGCCGTTGTAACCGTAAGACGGTCCACATAATTTGGAACACTAGCCGAATAGCTGGTAATGCTTGATGCAAAAGCCGGGCTTAATGTGCCTTGCGAGAGGGTTATGCCTACTAAGTTTGCGTCGGCAGCGCCTAAACCTTGTACTTGAACAGGAGTTATCCGGTCAATTGTTGAGCCGTCCCCAAGCTGACCCGCTTCATTCCATCCCCACGTCCATATCGTGCCGTTACTTTTCACCGCGATCGAATGTTTCTCTCCGCTTGCAATGGTGGTGACTCCGGAAAGACCCGGTATTTGTACTGGGGTTAATCGATCTGTAAGCGTGCCGTCCCCGAGCTGCCCTTTATCATTCATACCCCACATCCAAACCGTGCCGTCGTTTTTAAGCGCTATAGTTTGGAAGCTTCCGCCCGCAATCGCTTTCACGCCGGTAATGCCGCCCACTTGAACCGGGCTTCGCCTGTCTATCGTTGTCCCGTCTCCCAGCTGTCCACGCCCATTGCCTCCCCACGCCCATAGCGTGCCGTCGCTTTTCAAGGCAAAGGAATGGTAATCACCGCTTGCAATGGCAATCACCCCTGAAAGACCTGGAACTTGAACGGGAGTTAGACTGTTTGCGGTTGTCCCGTTTCCGAGTTGTCCGGAGAGATTAGCCCCCCACGCCCATACAGTTCCATCACTTTTTAAAGCAACGGTATGTTCGAATCCTCCTTCAATCGCGGTCACTCCGTTCAGACCTGCTACTGGAACAGGAGAGAACCGAGTTGTCGTAGTCCCGTCTCCCAGCTGCCCGCGGGCATTTAAACCCCACGTCCATATACTGCCGTCGTTTTTCAAGGCTATTGCATGAAATCCCCCGGTTGCAACTGCCGAAACTCCGCTAATTCCTGCGACTTCGCCGGGGACACTTCGATCCTCCGCTCCTCCGCTTCCAAGAGAACCAAAGCCATTAGCCCCCCAAGACCACAAGGTGCCGTCGTTTTTCAAGGCGATAGCAAGATATCTTCCTGCGGCAACTGAAGCCACCCCGGTTAGGCCGCTTACTTGGACAGGGGTCAGTCTATCAATCGTTGTCCCGTCCCCCAGCTGATTGTATTCATTGTCCCCCCAGCTCCAGACAGTACCATCCTTCTTCAGCGCTATCGAATGCTCTACGCCGCCCGCGATAACAGATTTAGGAAGTAAGGAAGCTCCCGCTGCTCTTGAAACTTCTATTGTATATATTTTGGTCGTTATGTCATCCTGTGCAGTTACAATAACTTGGATCGTATTAGCTCCTACATTTAAACTTACGGGGTTGCTGGCTTGGCCGCTTGATGCCGCGGCCTCGTTAACTGTGACGGTTGCTTCTGAATCCGCCGCAGTTGCCGTAACGGTAAGAGCGGACACTTCATTTGCAACAACTGCCGAATAGCTAGTTTTGTCGGCTGCAAAAGTTGGGTTTAGCAAACCTTGAGATAGGGTTAAACCGCTCAGATCCGCGTTGCTTGCATCGGTTGTAATCAAATCGGATATTTGGACAGGGATCGAGCGGTTCGTTGTTGTCCCATCTCCCAACTGCCCGGCTTCGTTGTTTCCCCACGCCATAATGGTCCCGGCGGTATTCAACGCAATCGAATGAAATCCTCCGCTTGCGATCGCGGTCACATCGTTAAGACCGGTTACTTGCACCGGTTGGTCATCCCGTAAATAGGGCGCGCCTTCCCCAAGCTGATCGTAGGTATTATCCCCCCATGCCCACACTGTGCCATCCTTTGTCAACGCTACGGAATGTTGAGAGCCGGCGGCGATCGCGATCGCGTTATGAAGATCGACTTGAACGGGGATTTTCTTATCCTCGAATGTATCATCGCCAAGTTGACCGTAGGAATTGCTCCCCCATGTCCAGACTGTGCCGTCTTTTTTCAAGGCCATCGAGTGATAACCCCCGCCTGCAATTGCAGCCATATCACCGAGACCGGATACTTGAACAGGATTCTGTTTATTCTTTATTGTACCGTCCCCGAGTCGACCTTCATTGTTAGCTCCCCATGTCCATACCGTGCCGTCATTTTTCAAAGCCATTGAATGATAGTCTCCTGCTGCGATTGCAATTACATTATCAAGTCCGGGCACTTGAACAGGAACTGTCGTTGTTTCGGCCCCAGACTGGCTTTCTCCATAATTCCTTCCCCAGGTCCAGACCGTTCCATCGATCTTCAGGGCAATCGAATAGTACCCCCCGCCTGCAATTTCAATTACATCGCTAAGGTCTTCCACTTGAACTGGGGTATATTTATCGGTACGCGTACCATCCCCCAGTTCACCATATAGGTTAGATCCCCAAGCCCATACCGTACCATTTTGCATTAGAGCTAACGAATGTGATTTCTCGCCGGAAACCGCAATGATCTCATTTAGTTCATTAACCTGTATTGGTTTATTACTATTATCTAAAGTGCCATTACCCAGCTGCCCTGAAGAGTTTTCCCCCCATGTCCATACTGTGCCGTCGTCTGCCAGCGCGATGCTATGGTATGCCCCGCCTGCAATAACAGGAAGTAGGGGTAAATTAGAATAAACTTCATCTATAACCGTTTGATTTGAGAGCTCTCCGACTTCAACTCCTGGGCTTTGGGCCGTAACATCAAGCGCCGTGTATGTCGCTTTCGTTACGGTCGATTGGTTTAACGCATCCCTTCCCTGCTCCGCCGATGCGATTAAACCGAATGGAAACAATGAACATAACAACATAAGCATGATACACATGATTCCGGAACGCCTCGCTCTTACGCTCACTCGCCTCATCCACATTTTCCCTCCATTTACTAATTCTATTTTTGCGAAATACCGCCGTCCCATAAGAAGAAATCTTTGTTGTTCACCAATCGTCTCTTGTGAAATCGGCTGCGATCTTATCGTTAGCCGTTGCTTTTCGGTCAGAGCTTCCTTAGAAGATCTTCTGCCAAGCCGGCTGCCTCATCCCCTTCACCTCTAATCTATGAATTCCAATGACTGCAGCAGCTTTAGTAACACTAAAGCCGCTTGGGCTCGCGTTGACGTGCTGCGTGGATCGAACCGATCATGACCCGGACCGTTCATGATCCCGTTCGCAACCGTTATTCGTATTGCCTCCTCAGCCCAACCGGATATTTCTTCCGCATCGGCAAATCGAGCGATATCGGCAGATCCGGATTCTTTGCCTGGGTTCGCATAAAGCAGCGCTCGTGCCGCCATTACCGCCATTTCTTGCCGAGTGATCCGTTCATGCGGATGAAATTTTCCGCTGTAACCGGTGACCAATCCTGCTCGATTTGCGATAAATACGTCCTTTCGGAACCAGTCGGTCTCTTTGACATCGCTAAAAAATCCTGCTGCCTGTTTATCATAAAGCGCAAGTCCGCGAATAAGCAGCGCAGCAAATTCCGCCCTAGTTACCGGATCGTCAGGCTTAAAGGAGGAAGCCGACTTCCCATTGACATACCCTTTGGCCGAGAGTTTGTTGATAGCCGTTTGAGCCCAGTGTCCGGCGAGATCGCCATAATCAATACTCTTATGCCCTACCACATACGTGCTGTTGCCCGTACGGCGAAAGATTGCTTGCATCGCACCGCCAGCTCCGGTAACAAGCTGTGTTGGCACGGGCTGAAGCCGGCCCTCATAAAGCATGAACACGGAATCCGTTGAAAGATTCGCCTTAATCTCCCCGAGGCCGATCGAGCGTACAGTGAACGTATTGCCGAAGTCGTTGATAGTTCGCTCTTGACCTCCAGCGGAGATCGATAGATGATAGGTAACACCCGCCGCCGGGAGCAGTGATTCTTCGTCTTGATCTGCCGCTTCTTTCACTTTGGCCAAATTTTCTTGGCTTAGCGGCAGTATGGAAACATGGATGGCCGCGCCTTCGGCAAAGCCGTCATTAACCTTGATCACGGATAGCGGGACGGTGAATGAACCCGCTCGGGTAAATGCCATAATGGCTCCTTCCTCCCCGAACCTCTCGACCGCAAGTTTAGCTACGGAGGACGGGATTTCGAAAGAGGCGGCACCGCGAACATCGATTCCGAAAGATAAGAGCCTGCCGTTATCTCCCTGGGTTTCGTTAATTAAACCGGCAGCTATCGATGGATCCAACTGCACTTCATAACCGCTGTCTGTTCGTTGTGCTTTTACTGCTTCGTTTAGTGAAACGAAAGGAAGCCCCCCCGTCAGTACCACATCTGGCATCAAGACAGAGGGAATTTCAATTGCAGGCAGCACTATGGGAAAGAACGGGACCACAGCGCCCCCTGAGGAACTGGAGGCTATTGTCACGGTAGCGGTTGTAGACGGAAGGTGATACACATGATCGTCCAAATCCAATAGATCGGTAGATAGATCCTGATTGTCTCCTTTTAGAAAAAACGTTTTATCTCCCACAGCAGCGTTCGACTTCACCTTCATCTTCACAGTAAAGACAGCCTGATCGTTAACAACCGGATAATTAATGCTTGGACTAGCAACAAGGTAAGTAATGGTTCCCGGCACAGCCGAGTCGGTCTTTGCTGCGGACGGAATTCCCCCGTCAACCACATCGTTGTTCACTTGATTGGTTAACAGCTCGAACGTTGAAGAATCGTAGGCTAGCCTTAATGTCGCACTGTTGATCTGGGCTCCCGAAGTGAACCCATCGAGTTTAACGGTAATTTCTACCGTATCCCCGGCCTTATATGTACGTTTATCTGTTGCAATTTCCGCTGCAGGAGCCGCATAAACGGTTGTCGAAATA
The DNA here is from genome assembly GCF_014534655.1 of Paenibacillus sedimenti. Taxonomy (GTDB): domain Bacteria; phylum Bacillota; class Bacilli; order Paenibacillales; family NBRC-103111; genus Paenibacillus_E; species Paenibacillus_E sedimenti. The sequence goes on along the minus strand of NZ_JACVVD010000002.1, from coordinate 251,513 downwards.
AAGCAAGCCATGATCAAGATAACCAACGCGATCCACCAAAAATGCATACTTCCTATGTTCACTCGAACCACATTCCGTCCCCCTGTCAAAAAAGGATGAAAAACTGCCAGTCACGCTAGAAAGTCAGCCACATACATACTGTATCATTTTCTTGAGATCAACGAAACAATTTGTAACAATTAATATACAGAAATCCCCTTCTTTCCCCTGCTCAAAAAGCGGATCCTTTCATGACGGTCCATTCCTTTAAGAAGGGAGGTACCTCCACACAACAAAAGACGCTGACGTCGCACGGTCAGCGTCCTTTGTTGTATGGAGGCGAGGGGAGTATGGACATGTTCGATTGAAGTGGCTGAACCTTCCGGGTTCTCTTCCCATCGTACCCAAGCCGTTGCTGATACAATATTCCTTCAGCGCCTCTCCAAAAAATCAAAAAAACCGCCGCTTCCGATGAAGGAAAGGCAGTCCTTTTAGCTACGCCGCGACATCGCGTCTGCGGAATATTTCCCAAGACAATACATTAAACAACAAGAAGTAGAAGAGCAGCACGCAGATGGAGAAACCCATCGTCATCCCTTCTGCCATCGGGCTTCCCTCTAAATACTGCGTCAAATCCGTATTCGCGAACAAGAAGTATTTCCCCCAACTGTATCGCATCAGCAGCATCGTAATGATCTGTCCGGCGAACATGATGAAAATGCTAAGACCGATCGCCAGCGACGAGCTGCGAAAAACCGTCGATATCATAAATGCGAGCTTCACGACCATAATGAGTTGGATGAGCTTGAAGCCATACGTTGCAAGGACATGCAGCAGCATGCTTCTCTCCTGCACCGAACCTTCCGCACTAACTTTCAAGTATGGAAGATTTATGTTCTGGAAGCCATACAGGATTCCATTCACGATCATTGCGGATATAAAGAGAACCAACAACAACACAGCAGCAAACAGGAGCGTCGCCGCATATTTGGAGAAAAGAATCTTCGCGCGGGTCGCCGGACGGATGAGCAGCAGCTTGATCGTTCCCCATGTGAATTCTCCTGCTACCATATCTCCCGCAATAATGACCGTAAACAGTGTCACAATCTGAATGAGATCCGCTGCGCTTTGAACGCCTCCCCATAGGGTGTTCTGAATAGGGGGCATATTATGATCCAGCGCGTATTGCTGCAGAGCAATTTCTTCCCTCATGCTCATCTTAAATGTCTCCGGCAAATCGGGATTTTCCAATTCTTTCTTATTGTGCTCGATAGATTCCGCGGCAACTGTCTTCCAATCGTCATTATCGTCATAACCTACGTGAGAGAGCGTAGCCGCCATCACGACGATAACGATCAACAGCACACCTAGAATCCACGTACGCAGCCTGCGATAAACTTTCATATTTTCATTCTGGATCAGATTAAGCAATCTGATCACTTCCCGTCATTTCCAAAAATTGATCTTCCAGCGATTTCGTCGCGGCGCGGATGCCATATACGTGAACCCCTGCTTCTACGAATCTTTTGTTCCACGCTGAGATCTGCTTTCTGTCGAGGCTCATGATCAGTTCGCGCCCTTCCACTTCGGCTTTCACCTCTGTTCGCGATTCGTCTAGCAGTGCTGTCGCCTGATCCATGGGCTCCACTTCAAAAGCAACCCTCTGGCGGCTTTCAGCCTGCACGAACTCTTTGATCTGCCGAACATCAATCAGCTTGCCGTTCTGTATTATGGCTACACGGTCGCACATCAGCTCCATCTCGGACAGGAGGTGAGAGGACACGATAACGGAGATGCCGTCCTCCCGCGTGAGTTTCCGCAAATGGTCGCGAAGCTCGCGAATCCCGGCGGGATCCAGCCCATTCGTCGGTTCGTCCAAAATGAGGACGGACGGCTTATGCAGCATCGCCTGCGCAATCCCCAGCCGTTGGCGCATGCCCAGCGAGTAGGTTTTGACCTTATCATGGATACGGTTCTCCATACCAACCAGTGTAATGACCTCTTGAATGCGTTCCGCGTTGATTCCAGGGATCATTCTGGCGTAATGCACAAGGTTATGGTATCCGCTCAGGAACTTGTACATCTCCGGATTTTCAACAATCGCGCCAACATGCCGGATCGCCTGCTCAAAATGCGTCCGAATCGACTGACCGCCGATCCGAATGTCGCCTTCGGTAATGGACATCAGCCCGACCATCATACGGATGGTCGTTGTTTTGCCCGCACCGTTCGGACCGAGAAAGCCAAACACTTCGCCACGCGGAACATCAAAACTTAAATGATCAATGATCGTCTTGGAGCCGATTCGTTTCGATATGTTTTGAATCTGTATAATCGGCGATTGTGAATCTGCGTGAGTCATATCTACACACTCCTTTATATTAAAATTGTATCGCGCCCGCATGAACAGTCTCAGCTGGCGCGGGTCATAAGGAAGTCACATGAGAAGTCATATCCGGACTATGACTGATCTCACTATGGAATTTGCCGGTTTTTATGTACAATGATCTTACAAGAACGTTAGTTGAAGGGGTTACATGATGGTCCAAAGAAGAGATTGGCATAGCGTAGAATGGACTCTATTTATCGTTTTAACCGGGTTTACGCTGCTTAGTTTGCTTTACATACTTTTGCATATGAATGAGTTTAAAAATATCTCAATCTTGTTTACGATTATTGCATTTCTCCTTTCTTATGCTTTTCCTTTACTATTCTGGAGGCCCAATTACGTTAATGCGCCCCTATACCCGTTAGCCGTCCTCATAACGAATGCGCCGTTGCAAATCTATCTTTCTTGGATGCGCCAAGAAGCCTACTCTATTATTAATTGCCATTTAATGGCCATCGGATTCCTCACTGATCGAAAAAATGCATGGTGGGTTGCGCCTGTGTTTCTCGTAGCCATGCCTGTCTCCTACTTGTTCATCCTGCACCAAGGAATAGGAACAGGTGAACTTTTCAGTGAAATTTTAAATGCCTGCATGATATTCGCCATTGGGCTCAGCTTGCAGCGTGTGGTCACTTCGAATGAAAAAACAGAAAAACTTTTAGCTGAAAATCAACGCCAATATCAATTAATCCACGAGCAGAACAATGCCCTGGAGCAGTATGCCAATCAAATCGAACAGCTTACACTGCTCGAGGAACGGAACCGCATGGCGCGTGAAATGCACGATACGGTCGGACATACCTTCACTTCGGTCATCATGGGAATGGACGCCGTATCCTACCTGATCGAGGCCTCGCCCGAAAAAGCCAAAGAGAAGCTGGACGTGCTGCGGAATGTGACCCGCAATGGGCTGGAAGAAGTGCGCCGAAGCATCCATCAGATGGTGCCTGGTGGAGACGATATGTTTCTCTCTCAGCAGCTAACCCGGCTTGCCAATGAATTCGCCCTGCATACCGGCACTAAAATATGCTTCAAAACAAATGGCGATGAGTACGAAATATCCAAGCAGAGCAAGCTCTCATTAATTCGCTGCCTGCAGGAGTCGCTGACCAATGCCAAAAGGCACGGTAGAGCTAACACCGTGGAAATCTTATTGACTTACGGGAAAGACGAGGTCGGATTGCGCATCGAAGATGACGGGATCGGCGCCGAGCAGCTGAAGGCCGGGTTCGGTATTAACGCCATGCAGGAGCGAATCTCTGCGCTGCAAGGTACGCTGCAGGTTAGCTCGGCTTCCGGTCAAGGAACCGTTGTCACCTGCTCGATTCCCGCCAAGCGCTTTTCTTCGTTCTAGCTCGTTCCATTACCTGATGGTACAATGTAGTAAACATAAAGTAGGAGGATTCACATATGAGCGCAAATCCGCTAAAGCTGCTCCTGGTCGATGATCAGGATTTAATTAGAGAAAGTTTGCACATTGTGCTCGATATGGACCCGGATATTAACGTGGTAGGCCTTGCAGAGAACGGTCATGTCGCGCTGAAGCAGTGCGAAGAGCATCAACCGGACGTTGTCCTCATGGACATTCATATGCCGGTGATGGATGGCGTCGAGGCTACACGGCAGATTAAGGCCGCTTGGCCGCATATTCATGTGATCATTCTGACCACCTTCCAGGAGATCAACTACGTTGTCGATGCGCTCGGTGCAGGCGCTGAAGGCTACCTGCTCAAGGCGATTCACCCCAAAGACCTTGCCGCCGGCATCAAGTGGGTGCACCAGGGCGGCACGCTCATTCCGCAAGACATCGCCAAAATGCTAGTTCAACAAGCACGAGGCGTGCAAGAGACGAACGATCGCGAGCCGGCAGCAAAGCCCGGAGCCGAAGAAGCTGTGCGAACGGATGTCTATGGATTGAGCGAACGAGAGGTCCAGGTGCTGCACTGCATCGCCGACGGGCTCAGCAACAAGGAAATCGCCGAGAAGCTGTACCTGTCCGAAGGCACCGTCAAAAACTACATTTCCAGCATCTACTCCAAAATGGACGTCCGCGATCGCATCCAAGCCTCGAAGAAGGCGCATGAGGAAGGTTTGTTGTAGGTAGGGATCTCCCAAATAGAACAAAGCCGCCCCCTGGCAACCGACCAAGGAAGCGGCTTTATTTCATTCAAACAATTTCTCAATAAAAGACTTTCTTCTTTTGCGTATTTTTCTGTAGCTCTTCACCCTGGAGTAGGTTGGTGCGGGCTCCTCGGCTGAAGCGGGTTCCGGTGCAAGCCGCTCTTCTTTCGGCGCCGCCTCAGCGTCTCCTGCGATCTGCGGGTTTTGCTCCGTTCCGCTGTCAGATCGCCAGTGCTGCTCCATCATTGCTGCCCATTGCTGATCCAGCTTTCTTTCGAGCCCCAGCTTTAACTGCCGGAAAAGCTGTTCCTGCTGCCGATGCTGGGATTGAGAATGTTCATGAAGCTCATCTTGAAGGGACATCACTTGTTTGGAAAGAAGCATGACGGCCTTCTGCAAAGAAATCAAGCGCTGTGCGCTGACAGGCTCTTCCGTTCCGTCATTCTGAATCTCCTCTCCAAGATCGGCGAGCAACATGTTCAGCTCTTCAACCATTATGAGATCCTCTTTCTTCATGTGCTCCCCCTTAATCCGTTCCTTGTTTAACAAGCTTTCTCTATTGTACACGAACCGGATCAAATCTTCATCTTTTGCAACTGGTTGTTATCGCTATTCTTTCACGTGGGTAACGGAAAAGGGGCTGCCCCACAAGGTCTGTAACGACCTGAGGGACAGCCCCTTTTCCATAATCAGAATTAATCGCGCGCGGATTATCGGAACGTCGGTTCCTCTCGCCCGTAATCCTTTTATTTCGCCGAACGCTGTACCAGCTTCCGCGGATCTACGCTGTTTTGCATATCCAAATTCGGCTGAATCGCTTTGGCGATTTGCTCCCAACCGACAATCTTGAAATTCTGGTTGAGTTTCTTTCCGTTCTCGTAATTCGCATCGTCCTGCGAGACAAATATCCCGTTCGGATATTTCGCGCCAAGTCCGAAGCTGAGCACGTCGATACCGTCCGTTTCAGAGGTGCCGTCGATATTATCGCCGTCAGCGATGGTGAAATTCGAGATATATGGGTTATTGCCTTCTCGTTTGTATACCGCATAACTGTTGCTTCCCTGACTCGACGCGATCATATAGCCGCTGCCGTCTTTGCCGTAGTACAGAGTCAAGCCCTCGATATCGTCCTGAAGGCGGCGGCCGTCCGCAATATCGACTTGAGCGATCGCCTCATTCCCGCCGTCCGGCTCGGCGTTGTATTTCCATATCGCCGCATCTTCCTCAGCGATATAAATATGACCGTACTCATCGTCCGCAACCATGCCCTCGGATTGAGTAGCCAAACGGAATTCACGCACCAGCTTGCCTGTCACCTTGCCGCTTCCGTTATCGCTCAGTTCATACTGCTCGAACTCGCCTTTCTTGCCGAGCACAAGCGCGTAAAACTTGCCGCTCTTCAAACTGTGGTATAAGCTGAAGCCGTACACCTCGCCCATGCTGGATTTGATCGGCTTGTCCACGATATTTGTGAGCTCTCCCGTATCCCCTGAAACGGAAAAAACGTCGATCGTATTCGTCGTCCGGTTCGTCGCCGCAACGATATCCGCCTTTTTACCGCCAAGCGGGAAGTCGTAGCGGAGATCGATGTTGTTCATTTTGCCAACCTTGTAAGACTGGAGCTGTTTACCATCCAGATCATATACCAGGATGCCTCCCGCTTTGTTAGTCGCAATCAGTTTGCTCTTCGCCGGATCCATGGAATCCACCCATATCGCCGGGTCATCCGCCGCATCATCACCGCTGTCCACCGCCTCCGTCTCGCCCTGCGCCTTCACGGCCACCGACGGAATCGCATCCTTCGGATCCTGATACTTGGCGTTTTCGGCCAAAATGCTTTGCATGAGCGTGTTTGGCACATATGTTTTCTGATCCGACAGCTTCACTGGAGTGGAGAGTTTGCCCTCCTTGCCGGCCAACCGATACTTGACTTCATCGATCGTAACGATTCCGGCAATGCCGTTCTTAAGCTTATACATCACCGTCCGGTCCTCCTCATCCCAGCTGACCTCGGCCCCGATCTTCTCCAATTGCTCACGGAGCGGCGCAAAGTCGCTATCTGCCGCATACGATCCTCCCGCAGGCAGCATCATCCCAGCTACCAGAATGGAAATTAACCATGTGTTACGTTTACTCATCGCTTCTTGTCCCCTTACTCTGGAAATATTTTCATATCAACTTCCACCAAGTATAGAAGGCAACTATTCGGGATTTATTAATCTTACGTTAATGTTTTGTGAATATTGGACGGCTTCAAAGTCGTAATTGACTTCCAGTCTGTTCTGTATTATTTTTAATCTATATTCCAGATTATTCTGTAATTTAGATCATTAATGAAATAGGTGGCTTAGACATGGAGAACCAATCTAATCAAACCGAATCCATTCCAAAGATCACGCCCGAACAAAGCAAGCTGCTCCAAAGCGCACTGCGCATCAAGATTTTGCATGCACTGGCCAAAGAAGCAAAAACGGCCAAACAAGCAGCTGTTCAACTTCAGCAAACCCCGGGCAATATTCATTACCATATTCAGAAGCTTCATGACGGCGGGTTCCTCGAAATCGTTAAAACCCAGACTGTGCGCGGTGTTGTAGAGAAATATTATCAATCCCTAGGGACGGCATTCAAGACTGATGCTCGTTCCGAAATTGAATTTATTCCAGGCGAACGTCCTTCGCATCTTTCCACTAGCTTACTGCTATCCGATTCTGAGCTGGAGCAATTTCGTGAAGAATTGAATCAATTGCTATCCCGGTGGGAAAGCCACCAATCAACCGGCGCAGAATATGGAATCTCTATAAAAATTGGGCGGATATCTGTTTGAATGAAAGGAGTATCCCTGCATGCAAGCTCAATCTCAACTGAAAAAAAAGCTCCGGTTATTTGATAATTTCATGGTCCCTTTTACCCAATCACGTTCATTTCCGTATTTATGGCTCAGCCAACTTATTTCTATGGTAGGCAGCTCAATTACAACCGTTATCCTTCCTATGGTCGTTTATTCGCTAACCGGCTCGACGACAATGATGGGCATTGTGATGGGGATCTATATGCTGCCTTATGTCCTCATGCTTCCGTTCTCGGGATGGGTCGTAGACCGTTATGATCGAGTCCGAATTATGATGCTGTCGAATGTAATCCGATTTATCGTTATGTTGCTCATAGCGATATTTATATTTACAGATTGGTTATCCGTTCATATTTTATTTGTACTTGTCGGAGTAAATGGTTTGATGGAAGGACTCTTTCAGCCTGCTTTTTCCGCTGTCAGGGCTACTGTGTTCACGCCGGAAATTCGCAATGCAGCCAATGCGCTCACGCAAATGAGCATACAGGCGGTGCGGTTGATTGGCCCTGTACTCGGCGGGCTGATCGTATCTTCCTTTTCGCCGGGATTTGGATTCGGCTTGGATGCACTAACTTATCTACTCTCCTTCTTATGCTTGATCCAGCTGGTGAAGTATTTGGCCCGGGAGTTACCCAAGAAAAAGACAGACACTGAAGCAACCTTCTCTTGGAAAAGCGACCTTATGGATGGGATCACTATTTTAAAGGGACATCCCTGGCTATGGATTACGATTCTTGCCTTTTCCTTCATCAATATTTGTTATAGCGGAGTCATTGTTGTTCTCATTCCTTGGCTGTTTAAGGTGCATCTCCAGCTGGATCCGTTCATCTACGGGATTGGTATCGCTTGCTCAGGTGGCGGGGCTATTGCAGCAGCACTCTTATTCGGATCGCGCACAAACTGGAAGCGGCGCGGGGTGCTTGCTTATGGCGGCGCATTGCTGAGCGGTCTTGCTTTGTTGCTGATGCCCTTCACAACCTCATCCATCGGCTTGGCATCACTGATGGCTCTTGAGGGCTTTGGGCTGATGATCTTTGGCCTGATTTGGGAGACCAGCCTCCAAGAACTGGTTCCTGCTGAAGCCTTTGGCCGTGTTGCCAGCCTCGATTTGCTGGGTTCTTTCGCCTTGCTGCCCGTTAGCTACGTCCTCATAGGCTGGATAGCCGATAAGATTGGTGGAATCAGCACGATGGCGATCTTTGCTGCTGTTGGTATTGCAGCTGTAGCTTGCGTGCTCTGTATACCTAGTATCCGACGATTTCAATAGGCTGAAAAAACAGCAAATGCCAGGTTCTCTTTTTTAAAAGAGCACTTGGCATTTGATTTTTACTCTAAATGTTCAATAACAACATTGGTAATTAGCATGTTATTGCTCTTTCTCTGCTATCGCTTTAGACAATTCCTCCTGCCCCTTGCTCTGCAAAGCTGCCAATGCTTCATCTACTGTTTTCTTATTTCCGACAACATTTCGCAGCTCCTCCTCCGCCAGAGTGGCAAACTTCTGAAAGAAAGAGTTTGGAATTCGGTCGAATCCGTTGTTACTTAGATTTGAATTAGGTTTGAGCGCGTAGAACGGTTCTAAGCTCCGACCTTCTCTTTCTTTTGAATAGGATACGCGGGTCAACAGCGCTTTCGTCGATTTTGACTGTATCTTAGCTGTTTCGTCGCTGTTGATATGTTGAACTAACTTCCAAGCAGCTTCCGGTTGAGGCGAATCAACGGAAATCGCAAAGATATAGGATAACGAAAATGCATGGCTTAAGCTCGGATTAGATGGATCGATCGGCACCGTCACCAGTTCCCAATCGAACGCAGGAATATCTTTTAATACCTCCTTTGCTTGATTAATAGAATTGATCATGAATGGAGTCTCTGCAGTCATGGCGCTTCGACCTACAGCAAATAGGTTCTGCTTTAAAAAATCTTCATATTTTTCTCCGCCGCTACCGAACTGCGCAAGGTAAATCGAGTTCTTCCGGTATGCATCGGTTACGATTTGAAAACTCCGTTTCCAACCGTCTGTCCGAATAGTGAGCTGCATCGTTGTCGGATCAACTATATTCATGCCTTGCGTATTACCGACATTGATCAATAGATTAAACAATGACGGCGAATTTTGCGAAAAACCGTATATCTTCTGCCCTTCGGCCTCCTTAGAATCAAACCGCTCAGCTAGTCGGAACACATCCTCCCAAGTCATACCATTTCGGGGATAGGGAATACCATATAGATCAAATAAAGTCTTGTTATAAAAGAGCGCCTGACTGTTAAACGTTGGACTCAGCCCGTAAAAGCCCTCACCTTTTTCCTTAAGCATTTGAACTACGGAGGATAGCATCCCTTCAGTATCAAAGCTATCCCTTTGAATCAACGGCTCTAGATCAAGCAATTTGCCCATGGCTGCCATTTCTTGGTATTGACTTTCATTAAGCATCAAAACATCCGGTTTCTCGGTATCCAAAAATTTATAAAAAGCGCTATTCATATCCTTCGTTGTATTATACAACGATTCCATGGGCGTAACCTTGACGTCTATTTTCGGGTATTTCAAAGAGAATGTACCGCCATACTGTTGATTGAAATAGGCTTCATCCCAATTCATGACCTTAATCGATGCACTTTCGGCCGAATCGGAAACCTTATCTCCGGCAGGATAAAGCTTGCATCCTGTAATGGTCACACTTATTATCATCAAAATGGCGAGCCCGGATATCCAGGTTTTCAATGTCATTCCCTCCTAACGATACATCAAAATCCTTGGTTCCTAGCCACTCTTTATTCGAAAGCGGCGCCAGAACAAAAGGCGATAAATCAATAAATAGCCAACGACTATCAATAGACAAGCATTTTTTGTTATATCCCAATACCCGACTTCTCTTGCTGTACCCGGACCGAAGCAGCCACAACCGTAGGGGAGCACTTCCCCCCATTTCCATAAGAGAACTGTCGTGAAGGCAGCGACAAGCAGTCCGGCTCCACCTGCCGCTAGTGCTGCAAAAGGAAAGTAAAGCATTCCTGCTGAGATTAATAACTCCATAATGGGAATTAGAATTGACAGAGGTTTATTCCAAGCTTCCGGTATAAGCCCATATGAATCCAAAATGAGTCCGAAACCATAAATGTTGATTATTTTACTACTGGCCGAATACAGGAAAATTGCTGCGGTTACCCAGCACATCCCCATATATACACGACCTGTAAAACTACTTGGAAACGAACGCTGTGTAGTCCTCACTGGGATAGTTGCCTGCAATTCTCTCTACCTCCTTCCCCTTGCTGAAACGAATCAATGTCGGGGTCACTTTAATCGAATAAGTATCCCAAGCAATTTCGTCTCGATAAATGTTAATCGGGACCAGAGAAATTTTCTCCCGTTCCACATAGGCTAGCAGTTCAGGTGATACCTTTTCACATATTTGGCAGCCCGGTTGGTAATAGTAGGCGTAAATGTCGGGTTCATTTATTAACTTAACTTCCAGTTCTTTGTATGTAATTGCATTCTTAAATAACCGTTTCTCATTCTCCATCTTTCGCTCGTAGGAGTAAGAAAGACCATATCCCGTTGCGAGGAGTATGACGGCGATCACGATGAACCCGGAAATCATACGTTTTGCAACGAAATCTTTCATGTTCGTCCCCCTTGGTTCGCTTTTATTGTCAAATACACGATGTAAATAATCGTAATCAATAGACCAACAAACAAAGGAATCATTAAATGACCAGGACCTTGTTCCGTGACAATTTTTGTGCGAAGCTCTCCGCCCACCATTTCCGATTCTTCATAATAACCTTTTAGGTAAAACAAACCTTTTCCAATCCGTTGCCCCAATTCCAATTTCTGAAATGCGGCGAAGCTGAAAACCAAAGCGAAAGATATCGCAAAACTCCCCAAAAAGAACTTAAACAATTTGAGCAACAGTTTCATCTCGAACCTCCCTCTCTGGCTTTGAAGTATTTTTTTCTGAGGATTCCCCATAGGGCTGCCCGTATGTTTTTCCCGTCAGTGGACAGCAACGTGAAGATATTTGAAATCCAGATAAACGCGATAAACGCGAGTGAATTCGAGCTGTTCAACCTAGCAAAGTATAGCAACTCAAGACCAATTAACGCTGGCAGAAGGGGCCCAAGGAGGCTGACTACAATTTCTTTCCATTCCATAAGTGTCTTCCGGTATAGGCCTATCGTGAAATTTTTACGTCCGACATACAGCATCTTGTCCTGCTCCCCGGTCATGTACAACCCAAATACATGGGCAAATTCATGAACGGCAATGGATACGAAAATATTAATTGTAAACAAACCAGCAGCCATCACATCGAAATTTTCAATTTGCAAAAACAACAAAAACATCACAAACAGAGCGAGCAAGTAATAATAAGGGATCGCAAAGACCAGGTAAAGAAACATCAACAGCGGATGACGGGCAGCCATAGGCGGTATATCGTACCTTTCCCGTCTTTCCCAGAGCAGGACTAACTGCCGAAGCTCCAAGGTTCTCATGTAAAACCATGCATAGGAAAGGCGTAATCTTACATTTCTTCGCTTCACATTTACGAGATAATGTTCGTTCAACCCGGCAAAGAAGAGAAGCACTTCCGACTCAGCTTTCGATAAATCAATTGAATAGCGTTCAGCCACTTCAGCCGCAATAACTTTGAAACTGCGGTGATGGTCAACGAGAGACAGCATATACGCGCCACTCTCATTCAGTGGATACGATTCCTTCATGAGGACATCAATTATCCGCTCGCCATCTGTTTGAACGGAAACCGGCAAACTCGGGATGTCATCCAGGAATAGCATCATAATCCAATTTTCCCTTCTTCTTCTTTGTAGTGAACCATATTATGTACAAATAAGAGAAGCATGCCGTAAGCAATAGCTTGCCGAACAGGATTACTATCTTGTTTTGCAGAAGAGATACTCCCTCAATTGCTATTAGAAACACTAGGATCGAAACAATAGTTTGAAGCATGCTGTTCATTTGTACGATTTCCTTAAGAAATTCATGAATTAAAAGTGCGATGAGGACAAATAACCATAGTTCTATAAACATCATAAGTACCGTCATCAGTTCCACCTTCATCCGGAGCAATGCCATTGCTGCCATAGAGATACTTAGCAGCAAAGTAGCAGCGGCTATATAAAACAACATCTTCCCTGCTATAAAAGGCTTCAATTTCAGTGGCAACAAGCGAATCGTACGCATGGTGTGCGAACTATAAGTTGATAATTGACTTAACCCGAGTCCTAATGTGAAAATCAAAAAATGAGCATACTCACCTTGACCTCGTAGCCCAAATAAGGAATAAGCTATGAGTACAAAACCATTTCCAAGTAAAACGTAAAATAATAAAGCCCCCATTCGCCCTGAATTTCGAATTAGTTGGAGCAGTTCCAATTTGAAGCCGTTGGCTACCTCGGATGGATAAAAGCGCCATGATCCCGTTGTTGTCGCCTTTATAGGTCTATTGTCTCCCGACCTGCTGAGAACGAAATAAATAAATGCAAATTGTGCAACGCATATTAATGCAAGCATCCAGATGGAAACTACCGAGCCAAACATCGCCTCTATGGTCCAGACAATAGGTGTCGGAAGCTTTAATGAGAACCTATCTATGACAATTATGTAAATAAATAATACTAGTACAAGCAAATTCAACATGCTTTCTAAGGTATACGAGCGCAGTTTTAGTCGGTATGCTCCAAAACGAACTACATATCTTAGTATAAATGAGGTTTGTATACAGAACAGGATCAACAACATGAAAGCTGTCAGGAATAAGACTGGATGCGTATTCCTTTCAAAATACTCAAGCATAACCACAAACATGCTGCCGCTCTCTATAGTAAAAAGGACAAATAACAGCCCTAGAAAAGGGAGGGCATTAGAGAGAAATATATCCCTCTTGGATATCGGCAACCTTTGCAGGTACTGTCTCGGATCGGGCCTCAACAAGTAGAGCAGAAACAATGTTAAGGTCAAATAGATGATGCTGGCTACTGTCACCACGTTGATCAAGAGTACATCCTTACCCATCGGCGGTAAGCTTTGAAAATTTCGCTTCATTTCAAAGTACAAATAAATTTGAAAACCGATTAAAAACAGGGCAACCCCTGCCCATATCTTTTTCTCCAGCTTGCCGGCTGCACGTTTATGCTGCAATAGCGTTAGCCTATAAATTGGCAACCACATCTTTAACCAACTCCTTGGCGGATGGCATCAGGGTAAGTGAGATGAAAAGCTCTTCAAGTGATTGGCAACCATGCTCTGCCAGCATTCCCGAAACGCTTCCTGACAACAGCACCTCTCCGCGATGAATAAGTGTGACCCGGTCGCACAATTGCTCGGCGAATCCCATATCGTGGGTTGAAATAAGAACGCCGTTTCCTTTCAATTTCCATTCTCGCAAAAGCTGTTTGATCATGTAGATCACTTGAGGGTCGAAGCCGGCAATCGGCTCATCAAGTATAAGCAGCTTTGGGTTGGAAAGCAGTGCAGCGGCTAGCTGTACCTTCTTGCGCATTCCCCGGGAAAAGCCCCCCACATTCATATGTAACTCTGAAAGCTGTAATACCTGAAACAACCCTTCAGCATTTTGCCGGATTTTATCCTTTGTCATTTCATATGCAAATCCAGTAAATTCTATTATTTCGTAAGGTGTCAAATGATCCAGCAACACCTCGTCATCGGGAACATATCCGATGCGCTTCCTGTAGGAAACTTCGTCCTTCATGTTTATCACGTTGCCTTGCCAACTTATCGTACCTTCATCAATCAACATCTGCAGAAGCATCGCTTTAATTATCGAGGTTTTTCCTGCACCGTTCATACCGATTAATCCATGTATTTCATGCTCGTTTACGGACAAGTTTATATTTTTGATTCCCTTATCGCGGTCATACATCTTCGTTACATTCGTAAGTGTTATGATCGAAGACCTCAGAACTTCCTCCTCCTCACTGTTCTCATTAGATAAACGCCGTGAAATCCACACAAAGATGCCTTTGCGCGGATTTCAACACGTTTATCTTGAGATCAAGAGTTTTTGTAACATTCCACTTTCCACATCAGACTAAACGCCCAGCTTTCTACTTTCGCTAATCCACCTGAATCGCGGCAACTGCTGATCGCACGATCTAGCGCTACTTGACTGACGACCCAGACGACAAACAAAAGAATTAAACCCCACCATTCATCACGGGAAACATTGCTTTTTTGCTCCAAGTTCACTTGCGGGCTTTGAAATGTCATAATCATCAATTCCTCCTTAGAATATTAAATGAACCGCTTTAAAAACTATTCCTTATAACATTCAACTTGCCATGAGCTTCCAAAGAAACTGGATGAAACCTTGGCTGTACCACCGCTATCTTTGCATTCTTGTACCGCCTGATCCAATGCATAATTACTGTAAACTCTGATGATGAAGAGCAGTACTAGCACTACGGGCCACCATTCGTCCCTTGTTACGTCCGATTGCTTAATTATGAATGTCGGCGAAACGTATGCCATTTCACGAATCACCTCCTTGCTTTTCAGGATACAAATCATAGACTAATGGATCGGTATGTATTGTTTTACTTGATGCTATCCTCCTTCATCCTAACGTTTTCCATTATTTTATATAAGACCCATTTATTATAGGACCTTTTAGATATTGAATTAGCTCTGCAGCCATCCTCCCTGCCTAACCTTTCGAATTGCTTCCTTACTGCTCTTAACACCTAACTTTTTCAAAATAGCCGATACTTGATTTTTGACTGTCTTTTCCGACTTGTAGAGCTTCGTCTGGATTTGTTGTTGGGTCAAACCCTCTTCGATAAGTTCAAAAATTACACGTTCAGCCGGAGTTAACTCCATTAGCTGCTCTTCTTGTTTTAAACGCGCATATTCTTTCACAAGGATTTGAATTGGCCCTTCCATATAGTAGGCAGTACGAATGGCTTCGGGTAGCCATTGATAATGAAACTTGGGGATAAAGTTAACGGCTCCAACGGCAAACGATTGAAGAACCGCCTCTTCTTCTTCAAATGAAGTAAGCATAATTATTTTCGCGTCACAGTAAGGTTTAATCTCTGTAGCCACTGCGATTCCATCCCATTTTGTGGACGATAAATGCAAATCCATCAACACAATATCGATTTCATGTCCATGAAACTTAATAAAATCCAGGGCTTCCTTGTGTTTCATTGCAGTTCCCATTACAAAGAAATTACGATCAGCGGCAAGATACAATTTCAATGCATGCAGCCAATTTGCATCGTCATCGACGAGCAGCAGGTTTATCATTTGCAAATTCCCTCCCAAAAAGGGACACTTTACGATCTAAGTCAAGCAACTTACGCTTCGGGAAATGGAGCAGAACCGCAGTGCCCTTGCCTTCCTTGCTTAAAATTTCCATTGAACCATTATGAGCCTGCATTACTTTGTACACATAGGATAGCCCTAAGCCGAAATTGGTTTTCCGATCCTTTGTAGTAAAAAACGGAGACACAATAAAACCAAAGTGACGTTCAGGGATTCCGACGCCTGTATCCCTTACTGATAACGTCACTCCACCTTTGAGCCGATAAATCTCAATGTATAATTTCCCCCCCGACTTCATTGCTTCAACTGCGTTGCTAAACAAATTAACTAATACTTCATGAACTTGGACGTTGTCACATAACATCACCGCATCACAGCTATAGTTCCGGCTCAACGTGATTTGTTGTTGCGAGAAATACGGAGTCATGACTTGAATAGCTTTGTCCGCCAAAACAGATATCCGGTGAGCCTGCAGATTAAGCTTGATATCTTCCGATTGATCACGCAAACGTGCCATCATAGCCAGAAGATGATCAGTTGCTTTCATAATTAACGCGACATTCTCTTGAATATCCAAGTTTTTGGCTGCAGGATGGTTACAGATGTTATTTACGCACATAGAAATAATACTTATCTCCGTCTTCATACAATGGTTCATCATCTGGGTTGCGGAAGATACCGTATGTAATGTATGGTTAAGATTTTGCTGCTTGAATCTAAGTTTTACGCCCATAATGCCGTATTTCGCGGCAAGAAAAAATAATGTTATAAGGAACAACCATTTGATAATATCCATATATATCCATTTTAATTGCTCTCCGTTAGTAAACAAAATATAGTCTGCAAATAGTACCCATATGACGATCGGCAAACAAAACAGGAGCTGAAGCCGCTCCTTTTTTACGAAAGGGTGGACCTCCTTTAAATAGCAGTATACTAGTAAAGCGGATCCAGGCAGTAAAGTGCACCCTGCCCATAAAGAAAGAAG
The DNA here is from genome assembly GCF_014534655.1 of Paenibacillus sedimenti. Classification (GTDB taxonomy): domain Bacteria; phylum Bacillota; class Bacilli; order Paenibacillales; family NBRC-103111; genus Paenibacillus_E; species Paenibacillus_E sedimenti. Next base: position 234,877 of record NZ_JACVVD010000002.1, on the reverse strand, counting down.
GAGATAATTGAATTGAAGCATAGGATAAATTGGGGTAGTTCCAAGTAAAATTAGGAGTGGAATAGCCAATCCATATGAGATGACCCTCTTCATTCTGTTCCCGAAAAATTTGGTATAGTCTAGGCAGAAATTAATATAGGCATATGGCAGGCCATAATGATACAAAAGCGAGCAGGTCTCATAGCCGAGAAAAATAACTCTAGCCCATTCTGCATCAGCTTGAATAGTGCCCGATTCCATAAGTTCATCAATGATATTAGAAAGGTTGCCAATTCCTCCAACAAAAAGAGTTAGTCCCGCCCACCTCGCATCTACGCTTCGCCACTTGTTCCAAAGAAGTACGCTTCCCATAGCCCACAATAATAGAAAGCTTATCCAATGAAATATCATACTTCTATCACCCTTTGAGAATCCATCTATCCATTATCATAATTACAAATATTATGTTTGGGGAGGGGAGTTATTTCCCCCCCTCCCTCTCTAGTTTTTTTCTGATATTATAAATGTGTCTCTTTACATTATCGGCGGTTGTAACCAAGTACTCGGCTATTTGCTTACGCGTCTTCCCCTCTTCCCGAAGATCCTGTACGCTGCGCTCGGCAGGCGATAGAACCCGTAATTTCCGCTCTCTTCTTAGCTCCTGGGTAACGATAGCAGAACAATCCGGATGGATACTTACACGACCCTTGTAGGCTGCCCTGATAGCACCTGGAATGTCCCTGTAGCTTTCTTTCCCGATATAATTAACGACCCCTTGGTCGAAAGCTTGCAAAATTCTTTGTTTATCCGCGCTTAAACTCGTAAGCATAATAATTTTACTTGAAGATAAACGGTGAATTCGACCCGCTGCCTCAATACCGTTATATTGATGCTTGGACAACATAATATCCAGCAAAACAATGTCTGGAACCTGATTTTGCAAGGCCTGTAGAGCAGCTGCTTCATCGGCACAAGAGTGAATAACCTGAATATCCTTTTCTTCTACCAATAATTCCCGCATATGTTCGCGCCAGGATTGGTCATCGTCAACGATCATGACTTTTATAACGTCCACTTGATCACCTCATTGGAAATTTCATCGTTACTGATGCTCCATTTTCGATGTTTGAAATCTCAAGTTTCCCTCTATGGGCTTTCATAATTTTGTCCACATGGTGCAGGCCGATTCCGTGGTTGGTAGAGACATTTTTTGTGCTGAAAAAAGCTTCTGTAACCCGCTGTATCATGTCTTCGGGTATTCCACCTGCTTGATCAGAAACAGTAATTTCAACCATTCTTCTTTTTGTGGTTTCAACCCGGATCGCTCCGGGCTTCCCGTTATACGCTTCCATTGCATTTTGAAGCAGGTTTTGGATTGCCTCCTGCAGCAGTTCCACGTCTACAAATAGTAAACCCCGATATACGAATTGCCGTTCAAGCATAATTTCCGCCTTCTCAAATGCAGGAGACAACTTGAAAAAGACTTGATTAATTGCCTCTTCAAGCAGAACTGATCTTGGAGTAATCTTTATTTCCCGATTATGTCCTCTGAACAGATTTACCACACGGAGCATGCGTTGAGAAGCCTCGGTCAGCCGCTCGATATTTTCAAGCACTATTTCTTTGCCGCCCGCTTCCTGCTGTAGTAACGCCTTCATTTGGTCCACATATAACATAATGTTTACGGTTTCATTTTTGATGGTATGATTCATAATTTCCGCACCTGAGGCATAAACACGAACCGAGTTGTTTAGTAAATCGTTTTCCTTACGTACAAAAATAACTCCGTTAAGTATGGAAAAAACTATAAACATGAGGAAAGAAAGCGAAACAGATAGACCCGCGTATCGGTGCATTTGAGCTGCATTTTCATAATAAAATACATCTGCCAAGTTGACGAAAACTAATGTCGATAAGATGCCCGGCACAAAAATTAGAACAATAAACAACCGATTACGCTTAATCGTCCTGTTTTTTTCTTTCAGATAAGACAATATCAGAAGGATGCAGCCTAGTAGATTGTAAGGCACGGTCCAGAACAGCAGGATAATGAAATAGGTTAAATCTTCTTTTACAAACTGCCCCCAAGGGTAAAAAAACACCATTATAAAACAAGGAATAACGAGTATATAGGCATACTTTTTTTGATGCTTCTTCGTGAAGAAATTGGAATAAACTATCGTAAACATTAAAAAAGCATAGTAGTAGAAGGTGTGACTGATGTAATTAAAAAGCATAATTAACTGCTGCATCCATTTACCGATGTATATCGGAGGGACCAAAGCCAGAATGGCCGCCGACAAAAGCGCCAAGGAGGAAGTAATCAGGAAAAAGACTGCCCACTGTGATCTGTCTACCCCCGGATTGATATAGGCAATAATAATAGCAGTTAGCAGCAACATGAGAAACATTGCTAAATAAAGCACCTAAATGTTGCCTCCTTGAACAATTCGAGCGATTTCTTCGGGATGGTGAACGATAAAATCAGGCTTTCCTTTCAAAATCAGCTCTTCTGAATCATACCCCCATATTACCGCAACGCTCGTCACATTCACCTTCTTACAAGCCTCAATATCGCGTATTTCATCTCCGACATATACAACGTCTTCTGTTTTCAAACTAAGCTCTTTTACCATTTTTGCTATTGCCTTATCTTTGCCAAAAAGATTGCTTGCGCAATAGACATAATCAAAGAATTCAATCCCGTTCAGTTGTAAAAAATGACGAATATTCGATTCGGCATTAGAACTTAGAATACCGATTCTTATATTCATTTGTTTCAAGGTTCTGAGTACGTCCTCAATCCCGGAAATCAAGTTAAGACCCACTACTGAGCTTTTATATCTTTTCCGTGCATCAAGAAGTAATCTCGGAAGCTTATGTATGGGGCATTTCAAAGCCTTTAAACGGTCTCTTATATTTAATTTGGCGTATTCTTCAACTAAATGTTCCTCGATCTTCGTACATCCATACTTTTCAGCTAGTTCATTAAAAATTTGAATAGCTAACGGCCTGGAATGAACTAAAGTTCCGTCAAAATCAAATACAATGACTTTTTTCATGCGACCATATAATTTCCTTTCCAATTTTTGATGAAATCATCAGTTTACAGTCATTATACAGATAATCAGGAATAAAAAAAGTAAAATAATGTCGTAATGTCATAAAAATACAAATTATTAACATTGCAAAAAAAGACCAAATTCTCATAGTGAAAAGCAAAAAGACTGCCTCCAAGTAAACCCGCGTCTACTTCGAAAGCAGTCTATTTGATATAAAGCTCTATGATGGCAAGTTCGACGATCCCATGAGGTAGCGATCGACTTCACGAGCCGCAGCGCGACCTTCGTTGATTGCCCAAACGACAAGGCTTTGACCGCGACGCATGTCGCCCGCTGCGAAGATGCCCGGTACATTCGTCGCGAATGTGCCGTATGCCGCTTTCGCATTGGAGCGATCGTCTTTCTCAACACCAAGCTGATCCAGTACCGTGTTCTCCGGTCCTGTGAATCCCATAGCAATCAGCACAAGCTGCGCTGGGTACACTTTCTCGCTGCCCGGCACTTCAACAGGCACGAACGCGCCCTTTTCATTCTTCTGCCACTCGATCAGAACCGTGTGCAGCTCTTTCAGGTTGCCGTTCTCATCCCCCACGAATTTCTTCGTGTTGATGAGGTACTGACGCGGATCGGCGCCTTGAACGGCGGCCGCTTCCTGTTGACCGTAGTCCACCTTGTGGACTTTCGGCCACTCCGGCCAAGGATTGTTCGCCGGACGCGTATCCGGCGATTTCGGCATGATTTCGAACTGGGTGACGCTCTTGCACTTGTGGCGCAAGGATGTGCCCACGCAGTCCGTTCCCGTGTCGCCTCCGCCGATAACGATGACATCTTTGCCTTCGGCTGATATAAAGGCGCCGTCAGCGTGCTCGGAATCGAGCAAGCTCTTCGTGTTCTTGCTCAGGAATTCCATCGCCAAGTGAATGCCTTTCAGCTCACGGCCTTCAATCGGAAGGTCGCGCCCTTTCGTAGCTCCTCCGCAAAGGACGATCGCATCGAACTCCTCTTGCAGCTTCTCAATCGGATAGTTCACGCCAACGTGAGCGCCGGTTATGAAAGTAACGCCCTCGGCTTCAAGCAGATCGACACGGCGCTGGACGTACTTCTTATCCAGCTTCATATTCGGGATGCCGTACATGAGCAGTCCGCCGATACGGTCGGCGCGTTCGAATACGGTCACCCAGTGGCCGGCTTTGTTCAGTTGGGCCGCTGCAGCGAGTCCGGATGGACCGGAGCCTACGACGGCAACCTTCTTGCCGGTGCGGACTTCCGGAGGCTGGGGTGTAATCCAGCCTTCGGCGAAGCCTTTATCGATAATCGCTTTTTCGATGCTTTTAATCGTAACCGGTGTGTCTTTCAGGCCAACCGTACAAGAACCTTCGCACGGAGCGGGACATACGCGGCCAGTAAATTCAGGGAAGTTGTTCGTCTTGTGCAGACGATCCAACGCTTCTCTCCATTGACCGCGATACACGAGATCGTTCCATTCCGGGATCAGGTTGTTGACCGGGCAGCCGGCAGCCATGCCGCTTATCAGCTTGCCCGTATGACAGAACGGGATGCCGCAGTCCATACATCTAGCGCCTTGCGTCTGAAGTTTATCGTCCGTCAGTGGAGTCGCAAACTCTTTCCAATGACCGATCCGCTGCAGCGGGGCCGCTTCGGTAGCGACTTCACGACTATATTCCATAAAACCAGTGGGTTTACCCATTGCGTTGCCCTCCTGAGAGTTTTTTAATTTCCGCCGACACGGGAAACGTCCTTCATATTCGCCTCGAAAGCGACCATGACAGCTTCCTGCTGACTAAGTCCGGAACGTTTTACCTTCTCGATCGCATCAAACATCCGTTTGTAGTCTTTCGGAATGACCTTCACGAATTTCCAAACGTATTCATCCCAGTGATTTAATACGCGATGGGCAACGCTACTGTCAGTAAACGTGGCATGATGCTGAATCATCGTCTTGAGCTCATTCATTTCATACGTTTCTTCCAGCTGTTCAAGCAAAATCATCTCTTTGTTCACCTTGCTGGAGAAGTCACCTTTTTCATCCAGGACATAGGCGATACCGCCGGACATTCCCGCTGCAAAGTTGCGGCCTGTTGAACCAAGCACGACTACGCGCCCGCCTGTCATGTACTCACAGCCGTGATCGCCCACGCCTTCAACAACCGCCCGTACGCCGCTGTTTCTTACGCAGAAGCGTTCACCGGCAATACCGCGAATGTAAGCATCCCCATCGGTTGCGCCATAGAATGCGGTATTCCCGATAATAACGTTCTCTTCAGGCACGAAGGTCGCCTTGCCGGAAGGGAAGATCGCCAGCTTGCCGCCGGATAATCCTTTACCGACATAGTCGTTCGCATCGCCTTCCAACGAGAGCGTGATGCCCTTCGGCACGAAAGCGCCGAAGCTTTGGCCGGCAGAGCCGTTAAAGTGTAGGCGAATCGTATCGTGCGGCAGGCCTTCCGCGCCGTAACGGCGAGTCACTTCGCTGCCGACAATCGTCCCGACGACGCGATTGATGTTCGTGATCGGCAGGATCGCGTGCACATGCTCCTTGCGTTCAATTGCAGGCTCGCAAATCGCGAGCAGCTGCGTTACGTCGAGAGAGCGATCCAAACCATGGTCCTGCGCCTCTGTACAGAAGCGTCCTACATCTTCGCCCACATCCGGTTGATGCAGAAGCGGCGACAGGTCTACGCCTTTGGCTTTCCAATGCTCGATAGCCTGCTTGGACTCCAGCACATCCGTGCGTCCGACCATTTCTTCGATGGTACGGAAGCCAAGCTCAGCCATCAGCTCACGCACATCCTGTGCGATAAAGGTCATGAAATTCACGACATGCTGCGGGTCTCCGGCGAATTTCTTGCGAAGCTCCGGATTTTGCGTCGCTACGCCAACCGGACAGGTGTCCAAATGGCAGACACGCATCATGACGCAGCCGATCGTGATCAAAGGAGTCGTCGCGAAGCCGAACTCCTCGGCTCCTAGCAGCGCTGCAACGACAACATCGCGTCCTGTCATCAGCTTGCCGTCGGTCTCGACGACGATCCGGCTGCGCAGGTTGTTCAGCACGAGCGTCTGGTGCGTCTCGGCGAGGCCAAGCTCCCACGGCAGTCCCGCGTGGCGGATACTCGTCTGCGGCGACGCGCCCGTTCCCCCGTCGTAGCCGGAGATGAGGACGACGTCCGCCTTACCTTTGGCTACGCCGGCAGCGATCGTGCCAACGCCTACTTCGGATACCAGCTTCACGCTGATCCGGGCGCGAGGGTTGGCATTTTTGAGATCGTGGATCAGCTCAGCGAGATCCTCGATCGAATATATATCGTGATGCGGCGGAGGCGAGATCAAGCCTACGCCCGGGGTAACCCCGCGAACCTCGGCGACCCAAGGGTACACCTTCGTTCCCGGCAGCTGTCCGCCCTCGCCGGGCTTGGCGCCCTGCGCCATCTTGATCTGAATCTCGTCCGCATTGACGAGATAGTTGCTGGTGACGCCGAAGCGGCCGGACGCCACCTGCTTGATGGCGCTGCGGCGAAGGTCGCCGTTCGCATCCGGCGTAAAGCGCTCCGGATGCTCGCCGCCCTCGCCGGTGTTGCTCTTGCCGCCGATGCGGTTCATCGCAATCGCCAAAGTCTCGTGCGCTTCTTTGCTGATGGAGCCATACGACATGGCTCCGGTCTTGAAGCGCTTAAAGATCGATTCGATCGGCTCAACCTCTTCGATCGGGATCGGCTGGCGGCCTGCTTTGAAGCCGAGCAGTCCGCGCAGCGCCATAAATTTCTCATCTTCGCGAGTAATGAACTTCACGAAGTTTTTGTACATCGCGTAATTATTCGTGCGTACCGCTGTTTGCAGGGCGTGAATCGTTTCCGGCGTATACAGATGTTCCTCGCCGTCTTTACGCCACTGAAGATCGCCGCCGGTATCCAGCACGGGATCGCGTCCCTCCTGCTCGGAGAACGCACGGTTGTGACGGAGCAAAGCTTCCTGCGCCACAACATCGATGCCGATACCGCCGACTGGCGTGAACGTCCAGGTGAAATATTTGTCGACGAGCTCTTGACTTAGGCCAATCGCTTCGAAAATTTGCGCCCCACGGTAGCTTTGAATCGTGGAGATCCCCATTTTCGCCAATACTTTTACAACACCCTTGGTTACAGCCTTAATATAGTTGTAAGTCGCTTTCTCGTGATCAACGCCAACAAGCTGTTTGCGGCGGATCATGTCATCAAGCGTTTCTAAGGCAAGGTAAGGGTTGATCGCACCCGCTCCATAACCGAGCAGCAGCGCAAAATGATGCACTTCACGAGGTTCACCGGACTCGACAAGCAAGCTCACTTTCGTGCGTGTACCTTCACGTATCAAGTGATGGTGCAGCCCGGAAGTAGCCAGCAATGCCGGAATTGGCGCATGCTTACTGTCCACGCCACGGTCAGATAGAATGAGCAGCGTAGCGCCGTCCGTAATCGCTTGATCGGCAGCCGCATACAAAGCTTGCATCGCGCTCTCCAGGCCTGCCGTACCTTGAGCCGCCTCGAACAGCGTCTGTAATGTCACGGTTTTAAAGCCTTCACGCTTAATATGGCGCAGCTTCGCCAGCTCATCATTGGTGATGAACGGCGTTTTCAGGCGAATTTGACGACAGCTCTCAGGCTCCGGATGAATCAGGTTACGCTCAGGCCCGATCGTCGTGCCTTGAGCTGTAATAATTTCCTCGAAGTTCGCATCAATCGGCGGGTTCGTCACTTGCGCGAACAATTGTTTAAAATAGTTGTACAGTAACTGCGGGCGATCCGACAGCACGGCCAGCGGTGCATCGGTACCCATCGAGCCGATTGGGTCTACGCCTGTTTTGGCCATTGGCTCCAGTGTTTTACGCAGCTGCTCGAACGTGTAGCCGAACGCTTGCTGACGCTGCAGCACCGTATCATGATCAGAGCCCAACACAATCTCGGCATCTTCCAGATCCTCAAGGCTAACAAGATGCCGGTCAAGCCAATCACGGTAAGGCTGCTCGCCGGCAATGCGGTTTTTGATTTCCTCATCGGCAACGATACGTCCTTCCACGGTATCAACGAGCAGCATACGACCCGGGCGGAGACGTTCTTTGTGCACGATGCGCTCAGGCTCGATATCCAGCACGCCGACCTCTGATGCCAAGACGATCAGATCGTCGCTGGTCACATAGTAGCGCGATGGGCGCAGACCGTTACGGTCAAGCACCGCACCGATGATGCTGCCGTCCGTGAAAGCGATCGCAGCCGGTCCATCCCAAGGCTCCATTAATGTGCTATGGTATTCATAGAACGCTTTTTTCTCATCGTCCATCGTCTCGTGCTTGGACCATGGCTCAGGAATCATCATCATCGCTGCATGCGGCAATGAACGTCCGGAGAGCATAAGGAACTCCAGCGTGTTATCGAACATTTGCGAATCGGAACCGTCGGTATCAATAATCGGAAGAATGCGTTTGAAATCTTCGCCGAATACATCCGAATCGCACATCGCCTGACGCGCATGCATCCAGTTCACGTTTCCGCGAAGGGTATTAATCTCTCCGTTATGAATCAGATAGCGGTAAGGATGGGCACGCTCCCAGCTTGGGAAGGTGTTCGTACTGAACCGGGAGTGCACGAGCGCAAGCGCGGAAGCCACTCTCTCATCCTGAAGCTCAAGATAATAGGCGTCCACTTGCTCCGGCGTCAGCATGCCTTTATAAACGATCGTTCTGCTGGACAAGCTAGAATAATAGAATTGAACATCGCTATGCGCCTTGCGGATAGCGTTTTCAGAAAGTTTGCGAATCACGTAAAGCTTCCGCTCGAAGTCCAAATTGCTTGTTACGTTCGCGCTTTGTCCGATAAAGACTTGACGTACGAAAGGTTCGGCTGACTTGGCGGATTCCCCCAAAGAGCTGTTGTCCGTAGGGACGGTTCTCCAGCCGAGGAATTGCTGATCTTCTTCCCTCACAATGCGCTCAATGATACTCTCGCATGCTTGACGAGCTTCCAAATCCTGAGGCAAATAGACCATTCCCACACCGTAGCTGCCTGCTGCAGGAAGCTTGATGTTCACTTCAAGGCTGGCTGCTTGGAGATACGTGTCCGGAATTTGCATAAGAATACCTGCGCCGTCCCCTGTATTCTTCTCGCACCCTTGCCCTCCGCGATGATCCAAATTGCAAAGTACACGAAGCGCTTGCTTGACGATTTCATGTGATTTGACGCCTTTGATATTAGCCACGAAGCCGATACCGCAAGCATCTCGCTCAAACTGAGGATCGTACAATCCCTGCTTGGGAGGTAACCCTTTTTTAGTCATGTTGTGCAACCTTTCTCTTCTGGTTTTTGGCGACGCTTTGTCCGTTGTACGCTTTAAAGTATTAAAATGTCGAAGCGTGACAATTTCTATTTCACCCCTATGTAGAACAATGCCTAAGAATGCGAATTGATGAAATAGTCTCAATATTTTTTATATTATATTAACACTTGAAATAGTATAGTTCAATTCAAAAATTATTATATTGTAAGGGGTTTCACATTAATAACTTCATAGACTTCAAATGGGGAAAACCTATCCCCTAACATCGTCCCATATATCTTTACTGTCAAATAAAGGGAGCAGCCTTATTCTTTGATCATGCAGTCCGATCCCGTCAATATGCCTGCGATCCATCATGACGCTGTTGCCGGTGAACTGCAGGTAAGGGGCTGGACCTACCGCACAGATCATTTGAAAGCCGGATTGAAGCAAAAATTGATATTTGGCGTCTTTGGCGGGCAAGCTGCTGCCGTAAGGATAGATGTAGACAGAGGTTGGTCCGGTTAAGGATTCGACCTCCTTTTTCCATCGTTCCGTATCTTTTTTGAACCGGTCAAGGGAAACCTTGGCTGCATCCAAGTGACCATACCCGTGGGAAGCAAATGACCATCCTGTGGCTTTTAGCCGCTCGATTACCGCCATCGCTTTTTCCTTTTCGCGCGCATAATCCGCCGAATATAATTGATCCGTTCTGTACCCGAGCACGCCTTCATAGCCGGTCAACGCGATGACCCCCTTCGCTCGCTGGAAGGAAAAGTCCGGATGCTTCTCAATAAAATCATCGAGAATCGGAATGATTTCGTTATCCCGGGATACGAGCTCCTTCCCGTCCGGGGTTACTGAGTAGGTCGCCACCTCTCCATCATCATCCAAAACGAGACGGTATGCATTGCCATTTTCCTTCATGTAAGTGTAGTAGTTCAAATCATCGATGGACAGAACGACAGGCTTTTTGCCTGGAGGCAGACGAAGCTCTTTCGGCTTCACAACCGTATGATTGTCTTCAGTTGAAGCCTCATATAAGGTGTGTATGTCAATCAGCATGTAGTTTTTGCTGTATAGGGAGTCGAGAATGCCCCGAAATTCTTTGATCGTGACAAACCAATCATGATATCCTTTACTCATCGAATCGCCGTCAAAAGCGAGCTCCGGGTAGACGATTAGCGGATGGAAGAAGATATGCTCCACAGGTCCATTGTAGGGGACAAGCTGTTCTACACCAGGAGCAGAGGGTTGGGGAGTTGGTACGGGGGACGGTGTGAGAATTAGATTAGCAGTTGGCTGTGTAAAAGGTTGAACAGCGGGCTGAATGTCATGTTCGCTAGTTGGATGGGCTGTTGCCTGCGCCTGCTCTTGCCATGCAGGATGAAGATTTTGGCCTGCAGGCAGCAAAAAAGCGGCAGATCCCGCTATGCAGAGAATTGCCGCCATGCCTACACATACTTTATTCGTTATTCTCACCCGAATCGCCCCCATATCGTATTCCTTTTCATAGGAATAGACGATACAGCGAAGATGTCAGTTCAAGCTTACGAGCCCATTATCCAGTTATCGTCTCCAGCACCCATTCCATTGAAAACACAGCAATTCCCGCGCACTCACGCAGCGTGTAATACGTAAGCGCCAGAGGACGAATTTGCACCGGTTCCACAGTAGAAGGAATCCCCAGGCTATGCGCCATAAGCGATGCTCGATAGGCATGAAAGCCGTGCGTCACGATGACGGCGTTCGTAAGCCCCTTCTCCTCCATGATGGAGCGGCTGTTGCGTAAGTTCTCCATCGTCGTATGCGATTGTTCCTCCAATAGAATAGCTTCCGCCGGAATACCTTTTTCCACGAGAAAATGTTTCATCGTCTCCGCTTCGGACGGTTCATTGCCCCCGACGCCGCCGGTTGCGATGATGGTCGGCGCCAAGCCGTTGCGATAGGCTTCCACGGCGATATCCAGCCGCTCGCGTAAAGCCGGACTCGGCTTGCCATCCCAGACCGCAGCTCCCAGAATAATGATGCAATCGCTGGGAGTTCCATGGGAATGTTTGATAGCAAACTTTCTATGTTTCATGCTATGATAGCTTATGCCGCTGCAAAAAACATACATCCAGATTCCACAGCGTAGGAGGAACTCTGTTTTGAGTATACAGCATACCTGTCTGACCGGGACGATATGGGAACCTATCTATAGGTGGAACACAACCGCCCTACCGGTCGAAGTCCAGCTTTTCCAGTCGCAGCCGGTCCGCCGTTTGAAGTTTCTGCATCATTTCGGCGCGTCTGCGCTTTTCTCGCCGATGACGCATTCCCGCTTCGAGCACACGGTCGGTGTGTGGTCGCTTGCGGCGCACTTTTTTCCAGATGAACCGTTGCTTCGCATTGCGGCGCTTTTGCACGATATCGGACATTTGCCCTTTTCCCATGCCGTCGAACGGACGCTCGGTTACGACCATCATAAGCTTACGGAACGCTTGATTGAAACGGGGACCGTTGCAGAGATTTTGAACAAGCACGGTATTTTGCCGTCAGCGATCGTCGCCATATTGAATCAAGACAGCCCTATCACAAATAAAACCCCTCTTATGGGTTTAGATCACCTAGACAGCTTTCTCAGAGATACTTACCATGCCGGTCAACACGAGTTGCAACCTTCTGAATTGATAAAAGGACTCCGTTTTCGCGGTCATTATCTGGAAGCTGATGAAGAAACGGCTCTAGCTCTCGCTCACGCTGTCGTGGAAGACCACCGCATTATGCTGCAGCCGGAATTTCTAGCGATGGATGCTCTGCTGGCCAAGGCGGTTAAGCACCATTGCGATGCGCTTCCCGGCATGTCAGAGCGCATTCCCTCTCTACTGGATCACGAGTTGATTCAAGAGCTTCAGCAAAGCTCCAGCAGCACAGCCAGAACGATCATGAGCGTGTTGATGTATGAGCCCCATCGTATTCAAGTGACGGACGAGCCCGTGCCGGGAAGCATTCAAGTCCAGATCAGCAAGCTGTACAAAAAACAGCCGTTAATCGGCGATAAGCCCGCTGCTGAAACGAGCTTCAATGTCGCCGTCAAGCTGGCCGAGCTCGATACGCTGAAGGCTACTTACTTTTTCACTATTTAATACACCGCAGAGAGGACTGTCACCCTTGGCAAAATTATATTTTCGTTATGGCACGATGAACAGCGGCAAATCGATTGAAGTCCTGCGCGTCGCGCACAATTATGAAGAGCAAGGCAAGAAAGTGCTGCTCTTCACTCCCGTCGTGGATGACCGTTACGGCGTGGGACAGGTCGCATCCCGGATCGGCATGCAGAAGACCGCGCTCGTCGTTGATGATAAGCTGAATATGATCGAACTCGCCCGTGCAGAGCAGCCTAACTGTATTTTGGTCGATGAAGCGCAGTTTCTGAATAAAGGACAAGTCGCTCAGCTTATCGACATTGTGGATGATTTGAATATTCCGGTCATCGCGTATGGCCTCAGAGCCGATTTCATGGGAGAGCTGTTCGAAGGCAGCACGGCCCTTATCGCAGCCGCGGATACCATTGAAGAAATTAAGACGGTCTGCTGGTACTGCGACAAAAAAGCGATTATGAATATGCGCTGCAAAGACGGAGAACCTATTTTCCACGGTGAACAGATTCAAATCGGGGGCAATGAGAGCTACGTGCCGGTATGCCGGAAATGCTATGCCTCGAGAAAAAAAGCGGCTTTGGCCGCCGAGTAATCCCTATAAACCGCTCCACAAAGAAAGGTGAATTCCTTGCGAAAAAAACGGATTTTGCTCTTATCCGAGGGCTTCGGGAAAGGACATACGCAAGCCGCTCATGCGCTATCGGTCGAGCTCAGACAGAACTCTTCAGAGATTATTACCCGCGTGATCGAGCTGGGCGCGTTCCTGCATCCGACCTTGGCTCCTTGGGTCTTTTCGGCATACCGCCGCACGGTTACTTCACAACCCAAACTTTATGGTATGCTCTACCGTAATCAGTATAAAAAATCACTCAACCGCGTCGCAGGGCTTGCCTTGCATCGCATTTTCTATGCACAGACCAAAGCGGTGATCAGGCAGCTCAGACCGGATATCATCGTTTGTACGCATCCTTTTCCAAGCATCATCGTATCTCGGTTGAAACGCGCCGGACTGCCTGTCCCCCTCTTCACCGTCATCACAGACTATGATGTACATGGAACGTGGATCGATCCCTCTGTAGATAAATATTTGGTCTCGACCCCTTCCGTACGCGATCATTTGCTGAGACGAGGGGTTCCGGAGACGCATGTAGAAGTGACAGGCATTCCCGTGCATCCGAATTTCCGGCAGGAGCACAGCAAAGAACAAACTCTCAGCGAATTCGGACTGAAAGACATGCCTACGGTCATGGTGATGGGCGGCGGCTGGGGCGTTTTCAAAAAAGAGGAGAAGGAAGAACTTCTGACTTACATCGCCTCCTGGAGCGAGCATATCCAGCTTCTGATCTGCCTGGGCACGAATGAAAAGGCACGGCAGCAGTTGCTGGAGGAAGAGGTTTTCCGCCGACCGAACGTCCATCTCATCGGTTTCACGCGCGAAATCAGCAAGCTGATGGATATATCGGATCTGCTCATTACGAAGCCAGGCGGTATGACCTGTACCGAAGCAATGGCCAAAGGCATTCCGATGCTGTTCTACTCGCCTATACCCGGACAAGAAGAAAAGAACTGCCAATACTTTCAAGAGCAAGGCTACGGCCAAATGATAACATCGCTGGATATGATCGAACATTGGTTTAAGCTGCTGCTCGAACAGTATCCTGAGCTCTCCAAGCGCAGGTCGGATGTCCGCACCCATCAGCAATTTCGCGCGCAAGATTGCTCGAAGGCGATCATTCAATATTTGAAACTATCGGACAAACGTCCATACATAAAGTCATCAACAACAACACCGCTCATACAATGGTACTAACCATGTGTAAGGCGGTGTTTGTTTATGGAGCCACTTCAGAGGTTCGGCAAGCAGTCCATTTTCGCTTATTTGCTCCTATGGTTCATTGGCAGTCTATGGATGATGGCCTTGCTTGGCAGCGGTTCATTTCAAGGAAAGTTACTGGGCATCGACGTGAACCTGTATCGGGAATATGCGGCCTTTGGTTTCGCCGGTGCCTTGGGCGGTGCGCTGTACGGGCTGCGCATGTTTCATGAGCATTACCATGACCTCACCACGCAATGGATCTACTGGTACCTGATGCGACCGATCGTCTGCTTCGGCTCAGCTATCATCACCATTGTTCTCTTCGAAAGCGGCATTCTGCTGCTGCAAGTAGGCGATTCGATGGCCGCACGCATTAGCGTCGCCTTCCTTACCGGTTATGGGTATGGGAAATTTATGGATAAAATTCGGGCGCTTACGAATACGTTCTTTAACGGAACCGGCAACAATGGCAATGGCGCAGGAAATGGCGGTAATGGCGGAGGGCAGCCGCCGAAGTAGCGTGTTCTCCGAACCGGGGCGCCGGTGAAATGACGGTTTGGGTGAAAGAATGATGCGAAATGCGACCAGGTCGCAAAAAAAACAAGATATTCGCTGTTACTTACTACAGTGAATATCTTGCTTTTCGTTTTCATTCTTTCGACAACCCTACGGCGTATACATATTCGGAGTCGGAGCTGGCGTCATCCCGTTGCCAAGATAAAAACCGGGATGCGGCGGCTGGTTGTAGGCGGTATTTTGCCACGCAATGCTCAGACGGTAAGCAGGGTCATGCATGAGGGTCGGTATCTTGTAAGATGTCACGTCCGTCGTCGTATAGATGCGCAGCGCGCTGCTATCGGTTGTCCGCCAGATCACTTCCTCGCGCCAGTCTCCCAACAAGTCTGCCTGGAGACTTGGCGTCCCCTTGGTATTGTTGTTGGAGAGCGTTCCCGAAGCCGTCAGCAAATTAACCAGCGTGTTATTCGTATAATTCCATTTATAGATTTTACCTACGCCGGTTCCCGTCGTACTGTCCCACTGATGATCCAGCAGTTCCCGCTGCAGATCCCCATCCCACCAAATAGCGAAGTTAGTGGAGGGAATCGCGGTTGAAAGCAGTTGCCCTTGTGCGCTGTACAACCAACCGGTCATGCTGTTCCAGGCTCCATTCACGGCCCAAGCCTCTTCCCCCGGATATCTCGGGTCGATATCGGCGGTTAATCCCCTGCCTGTGTCCGTGCCCGTATAACGTCCCCACAGGATCGCGCCAGTATCCGCATCGTGCATTTCCATGCCATATTGAGCATCTTTATGCTCATGTACGTCAAATACTTCCATGCCCGGCCGGGTCGGATCGAGATCTCCGACATGCAAGGCATCTCCGTGGCCCAAACCTGTATTGTACAGGCCGGTTCCGTTATCGTCGAGCGTCATCGCCCCGTAAATAATCTCATCCTTGCCGTCATTATCGACATCGGCCACGCTCAAACTGTGATTGCCTTGGCCCGCGTAGGCTGTATTTCCGGCGCTGTTGGAATCAAAGGTCCACTGCTTGGTCAGTGCGCCGTTGCGATAATTATAAGCGACAATAACTGTTCTCGTATAATATCCTCGAGCCATAACCAAGCTTGGCTTTACTCCGTCCAGATACGCGATGCCCGCCAAGAAGCGGTCCACCCTGTTGCCGTAAGCATCCCCCCAGTCCGAAACATTCCCCCGCGGCGGATCGTAATTGACCGTTGTCATCGCTTTACCGGTTTGGCCGTTGAAAATCGTCAAATATTCCGGTCCGCTTAATATATACCCGCTCGCATTCCGATAATCGGCAGACGCATTTCCAATTGTGACACCGGTGCCATCCACAGTTCCGTCTGCTGTTTTCATCGCGACTTCCGCTTTTCCGTCCCCATCGAGGTCATATACCATGAATTGCGTGTAGTGCGCCCCCGCCCGTATGTTTTTCCCGAGATCAATCCTCCACAGACGAGTGCCGTTTAATTTATAGGCATCAATATAGACATTTCCCGTATACCCGGCCTGGGAATTGTCCCTGGAGTTGGACGGGTCCCACTTCAGGATGATTTCGTATTGGCCGTCACCGTCCACATCGCCGAGGCTGGCATCGTTCGCACTATAGGTATAAGCCGCATTATCAGGCGTCGTGCCCCCGTTCGGTTTTTGCAACGGAAGTTGGTGATAGTTGGCGCCCCAGACGGTTGCCGTGGCCGAACCCGGCTGCTCGATGCCATTCACGACGGCTTTAACCTGGTAACTGGATGCAACCGATCCGCCCGTATCCAGATAGTTCGTACTGTCGGTTATCGGCGTGGCATTCACCTTGGTTCCATTTCGGTACAGATTAAAAGAGATGCTTGGCTGCTCCGTCCCAAGTAATCTCCAGCCTACATAAACGCCGCTGTTCACCTTCACGGCCACTAAACCGCGATCCAGCTTCTCCATCTGTCTGGCCGGAGTTATTTCAATGCTGTTGACTCTTCCGTCCCGGCCGAAATCAAAATTCATTTGGCCGTCGGTGACGGTCACGTTCTGGTCAAGCTCGGCAAAGCTGCCGCTGGACGATGCCAGGTTGCCGACCGGTACCCCCTCAATACTGACGCTGGTCCGGTTCGACGCGATCTGGTCCCCGGCTTTCAATTTGACCTTGTAGCTTCCGTTTTGAATATCTACCGCGAAGGAATAGTTCGCATTAATGACAAAATCCCGCAGCAGCGGATCCGGCGCCCCGCGGTCCCGGAAATCCACCTGCATGTTGAGGCCGTAACCCCTTGTGCTGTTATATACCATCGTGTTGCTGACTTGCAGATATCCGGCTTCGACGGGACTTGCCGCAGAACCGTAATCAAACCGGTAAGCATTGCCCGGGGCCGCCTCGGTCGTTGACGGAAATCCCGTCAAAACCAGCATCGCCGCAAAAGAAATTACCAGTGTGAGACGCCCTCCGCGTCTGGTTGTTTTCATCATCATACCTCCGTTTCAAAGTGAACTGCTTGCTGCATCGCCAATAGCGTTATCTAGCTGCCTCACTTTTTCTTACCACCTCCCTCCCTTCATCATAGCTTATTGCTTGGCGGCGATTAAGCAAAAAATCCGATTTTTCCCATTAAAAATCAGATAACATGAAAGCGCGACCAAAATTTGAAATCATATCTGATATTTAAACAATAATGTCCAATTTTTGAGATTACATTTTTCAGGACTGTGTTTACAATTAATGGGCATGGAATTTTTTGGAATAGGGAGGGAGTGAATTAATTGTTTACATCAAGCACGGCTGAAGGGAGGAGGTAACTTTCGGATTCGGATCAACCTAACAGGATTGACAATCATTTCATCACTAAATATGGAGGTGTATTTACAAATGAAAACGGCTACAAGATATTTTTCACTGCTAATGTCCATAGCCTTATTCGTGACTCTCTTCACGGGGATCTCTATGAGTCTGACGAACAAGGCCTTGGCAGCTTCGCCTGTTCAGGTGTACAAATTCGACTTCGGTCCCGGAGCAGTGGAACCCGGTTTTAAGCAAGTGCTGCAATCTGCGGGGTATATGACTTCTTCAGGCTACGGCTTTGAAGACGCCTCGAAAGTCGGTTCACGGGACAGAGGATCGTCCAATGCGCTGGAGAGCGATTTCTGTATGCCCGCCGGAACGCCCTTCAAAGTTGACCTGCCGAACGGCGATTATACGTTGACTATGATTTCCGGAGACAGTATTGCTTCTTCCATGACAGAGGTGAAAGCGGAAGGCGTCAGCGTTGCCACCCTCTCCGCTTCCGCAGGTCAATTCGCTAAGAAAACCGTTACGGTCAAAGTATCGGACAAACAATTGACGCTGGATTTCATTTCCTCCGTTCCCCGCATCAATGCCATTGAAATCTCATCAATCCTGAAGTTTGATTTCGGACCCGGCGCCGTTCAATCCGGCTATACCCAGGTTCTTCAGAGTACCGCATACAGCGCAGCGCTAGGATATGGATTCCCTGATATAACCAAGGTAAGCTCACGGGATCGGGGAACGCCCGATGCGCTTCGAGCGGATTTCCTCATGCCCAGCGGAACGCCTTTCCAGGTCGATCTGCCTAACGGCATCTATGATGTGTCCATATTGACCGGCGACGCCATTGGCAAAACGTCCATGGATGTCAAGGCGGAAGGTCTTCCCGAACTTTACAGCTTCGGTTCCCCGGAAGGCAAATTCATCGAGGATACGTTCCCGATCAAGGTAGCGGATGGCCAGTTGAATCTTGACTTCATTGCCTCCGCTCCTCATGTGAATGCTATTGTCATCACAAGAAAGCCCGATTCCGTCCCGGATAAGCGAATTACGCTCTTTCTGGCCGGTGATTCGACCGTTTCCGATTACAACGAATTCCAGGCTCCTCAAGCCGGCTGGGGGCAAATGCTGCCGAATTATTTCACGGAAAACATATCGATCGATAACCAGGCCAAACGAGGTCGCAGCAGCAAGAGCTTCGTCGACGAAGGATCGCTGGATACGATATTCAGCCGGATGAAAGCGGGCGATTATCTTTTCATTATGTTCGGTATCAACGACTCGAGCAGCGATACCGCGCGCCATACCGACCCTGCAACCACATTTAAGGATTATCTGAAAAAGTATATAGACGGAGCGCGCGCACGCCAAGCCACTCCGGTTCTGGTCACTTCCCAGAGCAAACGGACGTATGATGCGAACGGCGTCTTCACGAACAGCATCGGCAATTATCCGTCTGCCATGCGGGAATTAGGTACGGCGATGAACGTACCTGTCCTCGACTTGAATGCAAGAAGCATCCAATATTACAACTCCATCGGTGTCGAAAAAACGAAAGATGTTTTCATGTGGCTGGATCCCGGCGAAAGCCCTAATTATCCGAACGGCGCCCAAGACAACGTGCACTTTCAGGAATATGGAGCCAACCAATTAGCCGCCCTTGTGGTGAATGAAATCAGACTGAACAATGTACAGCCGCTCGCTAATCATCTCAAATAATTTTCTGGGAGGCATTAATATGTTCAAGCGAATAGCAAACTGCCTGTCTATAGCCGCAATATGTACCGGGTTCGTGCTGGGAAGCGCGTTTTCCTTGCCGACAGACGCTTCTGCAGCCCCGCCGGCCAAATCGCTTCTCTTGTTCGATTGCGGTCCCGGCACGGCAGCCCCAGGGTATACCGGGCTGCTTCCGACGACTTCCTACTCCCCATCCCTGGGTTATGGATTTGAGGATGTATCGAAGGTGACATCCCGCGACCGAGGGGCGCCGGATGCGCTGAGAGGCGACTTCTGTATGCCCGCCGGCACGCAGTTCAAAGCGGATCTTCCGAACGGCGACTATCAGATAACCGTTATTTCCGGCGATAACATCGCTTCCTCCAGCACAGGCGTCAAAGCTGAGGGTGTTGCCATAGCCGCTCTAAGCTCGGCAGCAGGCCAATTCGATCAGAAGAGTTTTCCGGTAACGATCACTGACGGCCAGCTTAATCTTGAGTTTACGGGAGCGGTCCCCAGAGTGAACGCTGTCGAAATTTCAAGAATATTTAAATATGATTTTGGGCCTGGCGCCATAGAATCTGGGTATATACAGGTATTGGAAAGCACTGCCTATTCATCCGAACGCGGGTATGGGTTTGCCGATACGACAAAAGTAAGCTCGCGGGACCGGGCTACTTCTGATCCGCTTCGCAGTGATTTTACGATGCCGAGCGGCACCTCTTTCCTCGCCGATGTACCTAACGGCGATTATCAGGTTCGCATCATCTCGGGCGATGCCATTGCGGGCAATTCCGTGGACATTAAAGCTGAAGGCTTGACCAAAGCAGCTGCTCTTACGACCGCCGCCGGCAGCTATTCGGATGTCACGTTTACCGTTTCCGTCATCGACAGCCAACTGAACGTGGACATCGTCGGCACGGTTCCGCGCATCAATGCGCTCATAGCAACAAAGCTTCCAAATCGCGTTCAGGGCACTGTTCCGAATGTCTACATCGCGGGAGACTCTACCGTACAAACTTATAATTCCAGCTTTTATCCGGAAGCCGGATGGGGTCAAAAAATAGCCGACTATTTCACAAGCAGCGTCAAATTTACGAACCGAGCCATCGGCGGGCGCAGTTCCAAGAGCTTTGCGGTCGAAGGGAGGCTGGATGCGATCCTGAACGAAATCAAACCGAATGATTATTTGTTCATTCAGTTCGGGCATAACGATGCGTCATCCATTCCCGAACGGCATACCGACCCGTACACGACCTACAAACAGTATTTGAACATGTACATTGACGGAGCGAATCAGCGTCAGGCGATTCCGGTTCTTGTTACCCCGGTCGGGCGCAGGAGCTACGACGCGAACGGCAATTTCAAGAACGATTTCCCCGATTACGTAACGGCCATGAAACAAGTCGCATCCGAGCGCAATGTGAAACTGATCGATTTGAACTCGAAGAGCATACAGTACTACAATTCCATTGGCGTAGAAGCGACCAAATCGATATTCCTTTGGCTTGAGCCCGGCGCATATCCGAATTTCCCTAACGGCGTTCAGGACAACACCCACTTTCAGGAAAACGGCGCCATCCAAATAGCCCGGCTGGTAACGGACGGAATCCGCGAAATGAATTTGGCCATCATATCCTTTATAAAGTAGATTTCCGGGCAACAACTTCATACGTTAAAATAAGACCGGCAGCATCCGTCAAACGCATTCGGTTTGACGGATTGTTGCTAGCACCTATTCCAATCTAACCTTTCACCTTATGGAGAAGCGACCGCCTCTTACTACCCCTTTACGGCCGACCCGACAGTCAAAGCCTTTTCGACTTGTTCGCTAAAGAGCACATAGACGAGTACGGTCGGCAAGCTGGCAATCGTCATCGCCGCTCCCATCGCGGCCCCAATTGGTTGTAAATTGACCTTGAAAGAAAAGCAATCCAAGCGGCAGCGTCTTCAGGGATTCCTTCGTAATCAGAATTAACGCCATTGTAAATTCGTTCCACGCGGACAAGAAAACGAAGATCACCATCGTTGCAACAGCAGGTTAAATAATCGGCAAAATGATCGTATAAAATGTCCGGTAAATGCTTGCCACGTCCATACACGCCGATTCCTTCAGCTCTACAGGAATACTGCGAAAAAATCCAAACATATTGGCGAATACATTCAGACCACCCGAGATTGCCAGAACCAAACAAAATTTATACGTTTCGGCGAGCATTGGAACCGTAATTTTCATGTGCGCCTTGAACTTGGACAATTGGCGGTTCCGAATACCTTGCCCTTCCCGATATCCGTAACTGCCATAATCTTTGCCATAACCACGCTAGCCTTCTATTAGATTCGTGTTACTCAGGCCGGGGATTTGCCGCCACTTCCTTTCGACCTCATGGTCGATACCCTTGTCTTAAGCTATATGACTACCGCCTTCACCATTTGTGACTTGAACCTTAGAGATAGCCCCCATGCTGAGTGCAATAAAGAAATCACAACACGAAGTTAGCCGCATTGTGGTTAAATGGTTTTAGTTGATGAATTTCAAATAGTCTAACAGTCGTTTTACCGTAACTGCAGCCTGAGCTCTAGTGGCTTTCTCTCCGGGAACGAACCCGGAATCGCCCATTCCCCGTACAAAACCGGCCTGTACAGCTTCAGCTATTTCATTTAAGGCCCATGCTTGAATCTTCTCACGGTCTTTAAAGCCATTCAACAAATCAGAAGATGTGGACTTTAGAGTAATAGGTTGTCCTGCAAACTTCGCGGCCCTTGAAAGCATAACTGCCATCTCTTGGCGTGTGATGGGCGCTTCAGGTGAGAAGGTGTTGTTCTCATAACCGCTCACTAAACCCACTTTCACACCAGTACTAACAGCACCAGCAAACCAATCAGATGCTTTCACATCTTTGAATTCCGGAGAGATATTCTCATCTTTGAGCCCCAAACCACGAACTAGAAGGGCAGTGAATTGAGCACGGGTAATTTGTTGATCCGGAGTAAACTGCGAATCTGATGTTCCGTTAACGATTAATTTGGTCGCTAGCAGCTCTACATCCGCTTGGGACCAGTGGTTGTTTAGGTCATTGAAAGATTTCTTCCCGGATACAACGGTATATTCGCTGTTTCCGTTTCTTTTAATCGTAACTATAGTTTTGCCGTTCTCTGTTACAAACAAAGCAGGAACAAAGCTGTAAGCTTTAGTAACCGGATCGATCATCACTACGGAAGCTTCGTTCTTATTGATGCTGCCATTCAATTGAACATAACGGGAAACATAGGTATCGGAGAATGAGTTGACCTCTACCTTTTTACCGTTCGCCTCTGCAAAAACTTCAAAAGAGTAGGTGTCAGAAATAGACTGTAAACCATGCTCAGAAAAAGATTTGGCAAGTTCGGGCAATGTCGCTGTTTTATTCAGATGAACCGTGAACTGAATTTCTTCTGGTTTCTTCACTCCAAGTGCATCAATTAAAGAAGGCAAATTTAGAATCCGTATAGGAAGCTCATAACCGATTTGCTCAGATTGGATAGCAATTTTGCCGTTTGGCGCTTTAGCCAATGCATCAGAAAGAGCCTGTCCAGAAAAGCGAATATCGGCAGAGTCTTTGAAATCCGGTACCGAAAGAGTCACCATGGAATCCTTTGCTGCGGCCATTTCTTGCAATAATTTATCTGCCTTCGTAGGCTCAGCATTGCCTGTAGTTGACGTATTGCCGGTTGTACCTGCTACAGGCCCAGAAGCAGACGGTGTCGTTCCCTCCCCACCGTTTGATTGTTCAGATCCAGACTCTGTAGGTGTCGTAGTTGAGGCAGATTGGCCGATCTCCGTGTAAAAGAAATTAATCGAATTCACATAATTAGTCAAGAAAGGATAAGACGATCCGGTATATATATCACCCAAGAGTGCACTGACCGTATATTTTCCTGGTGCCGGCATCAGAATTTCATTGCCTGAGCTTGTAGAAGATAGGCTTAACTCATATTCATGATCTACCTGAAAAGGGGTCTGCGGTTGGATTAACATAACATAAGAACTATACACGATCTGTGTAACACTGCCACTACGTGAAGGACCCGCATAAGTTAGTGGTACGTTTTGCCCCAAAGTCTTATCTGTTACTATAAAGTCCGATTCTTCTGTATTTTCCTTCTTCAAAGCTACAAAATCGCCGCCGCTTGAAGGAAGATAGAAGTACATCCCTTTTAAAGGAACAGCGCTATAGGCAGGAAGGGCATGCTGCTGAGGTGTAAATGTAAACAACTTTGCGCCTGCTGAGAGATACGTGGAAGCTGTTACTGTCGAAAAGTGATGAGACCCTTTCATACGATAAATTCCCAATTCCAAATTATTAGCAAAGGAATAACCAATCCTTGTTGCGTCCGTAATGTTTGGATATGAGATGATATCTCTAGAAGCATCTTCGTCACGAATAGTAAGTTTAGTCGGAGCAAACCCGATGGTTTCATCAAAAGTAACCGTATTAAACGGTCTGTTTTGATTATCGTAACGCGGGCTGACTGTATTGTAGTTATATGTGGTTAAGGTAACCGTCTCCCCATTGTCTTTCAACAAGTCAAGATTAATCTGTTTAGGGTCGCGCAAGTACACAGTCCCCCGCTTTTGCACCACTAATACCTTCATCAGTGTACATGTTCACTAAATTCCATCCATGTTCCTGACAATAGGAGCGGATTTCATCCTGTTGGTAAGCTAAACTGTAGCCATCTTTGGCTTGACCTTGTGTTGAAACTCTAACATAACCGATGACATTCATACTGTTTCCTCCCCCTCCGTTACAGAAATCACAATTAATGTAACGGTATTCCGTATCATTCCTTGATTATATTACGGTATACCGTTGCACAAAATAGTTTTCTGATGATACTATGAAAGAAATCTATATATTGTATAACGGTGAATGGAGGATATAATGCCGATTCGATTACGATTAAAAGAAATCCTTGAAGCACAAGGGATAAGCCAACGTGAATTAGCACGCAGAATGAACATGCGTCCAAGTACGGTAAGTCATCTCTGTTCGGATAAAGTTAATGCCGCATATTTTGATACACTAGAGCAGATATGCAAGACACTTAACATCAGCCTAAACGAACTTCTTGTACTGGAAGATGACTAATCTGACCACATAAAACAGCACATGGAAGTGTTATGGCTTCCTTCCACTGCGCCGCTGCTACATCATCGAAATTCAATGTAGTCTGCTTTCGCATTTCCTCTACAATCAACCTTCGGTAGTAGCCCGACACATCCTTTTGTTGCAGTTCTCCGCTTATTAGCCCATTCATCTTTTCCCGTTGCTTAGGTATTTCAATACTATCTTCTTTTTTTACGAACATAACCTACTATCAGTAGGACAACTCCTATTAAACAAGTACCCGTAGGATACACAAGTGGAAACAAAAGACTGGGCAGTAAGTACGAAATATCCGATTTATACCCTATAAAAGATGATGATTGCGAAGAAAGTTGCACTAATTTTACACCTAATAAGTGCTTCCCTCGTTCAACATACGAAAAGCCTTCCTCATTTATTTGTTTGTCTTTATTCACAAATAACACACGCCATTGTTGTGATTCTACGTTCACTTCTCCTGTTAACCTTTGAACTATTGCAATTTGCTCTTCGTTGTTCTTCTTATCCTTTATTTTCACAATATTTAGCCATGATAAAAATCGAGCATCCCTGATGTCATTTAGAGGAAGCCATGCTTCTGTCGGGGATGATATTTCCTTACCATTAATTTTAATTGAGATTTTCATTATGTTTTTATCTATTTTACTATATGATGTTTTTGGAGCAGTCAGCCCTGTATCCTCTGTCAATACTTCAATGCTATTGCCTTCCCATTGAAATGGAGATGTTAGAACTTGATGCTGTTGAGTCTGCTTCCCCATCTGCCCCTTATTACGTATATTAATCATCTGCTCAATTTCATATTTAGAATCAACATACGTTTCCAATACAGATTCGCGAATCATTAAGAACAATGGATAAACCGAAAAAATGATTAATATGATTCCAATTACAATAAGGGTTAATCCTTGTCTAATCTTCAATATGCATTCACTCCTACATTAATTGGAAAAAGCTAAGAATTAATATCCCTAGCCTTTTCCAATTTTTATTTATTTCTCATACGTAAAACTGCCAGTAAATGTCCCTCTACTAACTGCAAGATTAAAGAAAGGATTTATAGGAGCAGGAATAGCGCTATATTGATAAAGCGTATTGAAACTCCCACCATTGATACTAATATATCCCTCATATGAAGGGAATTTATCTAATGTAACCGTAAATGAAACTTCACTTTTATTTCTTATTTGCACATTTGTAGTATAGTCGAGTGGTGGTGAACCATAAACTAACTCGTTTCTCTGAGAAGTAGTAGCTCCTATACTAGTAAAATCACTTCCTCCATCTGAATCCAGATTATATTCATTCCAGTACATACCTTCGATACCATCACGTTTGGATTTTATCACATTACCACTAGCATCCACTTCTTCAGTAATCGTATCATAATTAAATCCAACCACTGAATTATAATCGAGATTGACGACACCATACTGCAAAGTCTTACTATTCAAATCATTATGACCAAATTGTCTATCTGCTCCATTACCTAAAAACTTCCTCCCAGTAATTGGGGCTGTACCAGAATCAACAGGTAAAAAAGTATTTAAAGTTATTATTGCATAATTCGTTCCGTTATCCGCTACATTTCGCAAATAATCAGCAGTTGCATGCATTTGGGAACGCATTGCTCTATCTATATCATTATCCAAATTAGAAGAATCCCACACACTTGTTATAAATTGTAATTGGCTGTAAACAAATGGGTTACTCGCCTTATATTTTTCATCACTCTCTTGCATATGACCCGAAGGGTCGATGTATCGTAACGGATTATTCGCCACATACACATACCTATTCTGACTCTGCGGATTCCCTAACGTCCCCTTATACGTATCCTATCTAACAAACCGCTCATTAGGACAAGAAAGCGATAACCGTCTTATTACCAGTTATCGCCATTATATCACCCTGCTAATTTACTCACTACCTCAGGTTTTACATATACTGATCTATTCTTCATCATGGCAAATATAACATCCACCAATTTACGCATAATACAAATAATAGCCTGTTTCTTTGTTTTTCCTGCGGAAAGTTTTTGTTGATAATATTCATAGTAGTAGGGATTCTTTGGCTTACTATCCTTACCTCTTGTCACATTGATTTGTCTTACTGCTAGTCTGTAAAACAGTTCATGCAAATTACGGTTCCCCTGCTTGCTCTTATAGTGTTTATGGTTGTCTCCTGAACCAACCAACAAAGGTGCTATTCCAGAAAATCGTGCAAGCTTGTCAGAACTAGTAAATCGTCCAATTTCTCCTATCTCTGCGATAAAGCCAGCAGCCGTTACCACATCAATTCCGTCCATCGTATCTAACTTGTAACCTGTCTCTTTAATTAAGCTTGCAAGTCGTTCCTCAATCTGACTCAATTCGTGCTTTGAATTTTGTATTCTTCGCACATGACTTTGAATAATAAAGTCCCTTTGTTCTTGGTACTCATTCTTCGTATCACCATCAGACTCCACTAAGGAAAGAATTTGCTCTGCTTTTTTCAAAGAACAACTATAGTTACTTGGAACAATCAAAAAATCTCTAAGCTGATCTGCTGTCCAATCTTGCAAGTGGCACGGAGCAGGGAATCGTTTGAAGAAGGCTAGTGATGTTTTTCCATCCAGTTCACTAAAGAACTTTCTATAACTTGGATAATGATGCCCTAATTGTGTATGAAGTTGGTTAGTTAGAGCATTTAAATCTCCAGCAATCGCTGTACGAGTGGTGACAAGTTGGCTAATGATCCAGTACCTATCTATTGGATTGGCATTAGGTAGTCGTTCCAACTGGTCAACTAGCACTTGTCCAACGCATTCCGCATCCCAAGCATCATACTTTTGAACGTGCGGATTGGCTTTCCTAATACCGTTAGGAAGTGCAGCGTTCACTTCTTTTACGGTCTGCTTGTTCTCCACAAGAAAAACCGCTAATGCCCTGCCATAACCACCAGTATCTTCAAGACCAAAAATGGGCTTCATACCCTTTTTGAGATACTTCTTTGTTTCTTCAAACAGCTTCGGAAACTCACTAGGTTTATTGTCAAACTTAAACTCTCCAAGCTTCCTCTTAAAACCGTTGAGAAAAACGGCAGTATGATGCTTCTTGTGTAAATCTACGCCTACAAAGATGTGCTTAAGACGTATTTCTTCCGCTTCATCATGCATATGATCTTCTTCCATATAGTTCTCCTTCCTCTCATCCTATTCCTGAACCTTGAATGCTTAATAAAAAGGGAATTTGCACCCTCACTTCAAGCGGTCGAACCGCAAAGATACCTAAGCAATATTTCCCTCTCAATAAGCATTCAAGGTCAGTGTAATGGGTAAAGAGATTTCTAGTCGGTCAATGCCATCTATAATTAGTTTTTCATTTCCTTTGTAAGCTACCACCACATCGCACCTTTCAATATTGGACGTAAGGCAACCAGGCTGGCTGGTATATTACACGCATGTATTTAAATTGTCAATTATGGATATTACAGGTAAATACATCTAATCAGAAGGATTCACTTATCTATGCTTCTCATAAAGATCAGCAAGATCAGCAAAGAACGGATTGCTTTCGTTACGGTTAGAATCTGAATCGGTTAGAAATTGAACCACCCTTTGAAGAAACTCTAACTTATAGGAATCTTCCTCCAAGTACAAATTAATATTTTTGCCTATAGCAACCTGTTCTTTGTAGCTAAAAGCCTTCGAGAAATTTTCTTCAACAAATGATTCAATTTTAGGATGCATGCTTTGCTTCCATGTAAAACGTTCATTAATGGCTTTCAATTGTTTATCGCTTAATAAATCCTTATCGACATAGCTAACTTCAATAAGTCCACTCCGTTCTAGTTTTGCTAATGCTTCCCGAGCAGTTGTTAGCTTAATTTTGTCGGTATTCAAATCCTCTGCCAATATATCTACTTCATTTACACCAAGTAATTGTGCGATTTCCTTAACACGCTTTTCGGGAATTTTGATTTTAAAGTTGTTTTCCCATTTGTTCACTGCTGTTATCGTTACACCTAGAGCGTCTGCAATGACCTGCTGACTTACATTGCGTATTTTACGAATAGCTTTAATATTATTTTTCATTTGAGATGTTCCTCCAAATTCAAGCTTATGAACGTAGTATATCATCTCATCACGATTTGGTCAAGTTATATTGACTTGATTAAAGTTTGGGTTGAATATTACAATTATTAGCATTGAACGGAACTATCTCATGACAACTATCCATAAATATTCGTTATTGAATAAGAATTTATTACTCTAGACTGAAAACGATTTCAGAAAAAGCTGGACATTCAAAAAATAAAATGATACAGTACCAGAACAAGTTGCATCGGATAATCCAACATTGGATTATTCCGATCCAACCTTTTCTGCGTTGACTAGGTAAATTCATATGAGAAAAAGCATGGCAAGCACCATTGCCATGTTCTTTCTGTTGCACTTTTATGAAACCGAAATGAAAATGGGGTGTTTGCTATGATCGTTAGGATGTTAGGTTACGCGTCCATACAAATCAAAAATACGCGGATGAAAGGGGCTAAAATGCCATGAATGAGAAGGAGATTAAGACAATTATCAGCTATGACAAAAAGGCGACTAAGCTTTATATGCCAAACGAAATATTTGAAGACTTGGTAGCGTGTAAGGAGTTCAATAAAGATACAAGCAGCCACATTGCATTTGCATACAGCTATACGTATCTATGCACATGGTTGTATCGGTATTGTAACTTTTTTAAAACCGAACCAATTACACAAGAACGATTAAAGGAGATCATGGGTTACACTGCCACCTATAAGAACTTAGATTATATTATCAAGAAAAATGGATTGTTGGAGCAATTGGGTTATTTGGAAACTACAACTGATTATCCTTTGACATGGGAAATAGATGAAGATAAGATTTTAAATTTTCAGACGGTAAAAACATACAAACTTGAATTTGGAAAAATACCCGAGACAACTAGCAGAAACTTTAAAGTTAAACTTCCTACAAAAGCATTCCACAGAACGAATGAATCTTTGGAATCACAACTCCTAGATGGTACGTTTTATGATGTATACAGTACACACATGATTCCGATTGAGGTTTTTATGTATTGCATGGCGAAAGAGGATATTGGGGTTATAGGCTTCTATCTCTACGCTTTTATAAAGAACAAGAACGATCTATTTCAAGCTGGGGTAGACATTTCTCTTAAGGAGATTGCAGATCAAACAGGAATAAAAGCTACTACTCTCACTACCTATCTAACAAGGCTCAAAGAATTTAATATGATAGATTGCCGGGTGAAACCCTATGTATTTAACCTACCACAGCGTCTCTGGGAAGCTAACACCTATAACGTTAAGGAACATGAGTTCTTCGGAAATAAGGCAACTCCAGTAGAAAAGAGAAAGGTTATGAGCCTATACACGTATGAAAAAGAATATGGAATAATTGATACACTGGACAATAATACTGGAAATGACTTTCTACAGTTGGCTAATACAATTGATATTGACGACAATTTGTTACCATTTTGATTTTGAAAGGCTTAGAAAATAAACAGGTATGTTATTTGGGGTTAATATAATAAAGGGCTATATTCTTTTGGAATTTTTGAGTAATGAGTAAAGAGCGTAAGCAGTACAGTCTTATATTAATTAACCCCAAAAATCATACCTGTTAAATTTCAAGTTATTGCTTTACACTAATAGTTTTGATTTGTTGTCTACCACCGCGCGATGCTTGTTAAAATATATTACGTTATGCTGTCTTCTGTGAAATTTTAGCTATCATAGACTAAAATCGTCAATTGCTTTATCCATGATATCTTGGTTAATACCGATATATCTGAGTGTCACACAAGGGGCTGAATGATTGAATAATTCCTGCAACAACGCTATGTCCTTGGTCTTTTGATAGAACCAGAATCCAAAGCTTTTCCTCATAGTATGGCATCCAATATCCTCTAAGCCAACCTCTCTAGCCACGTTGTTGAGAATCCTGTAGGCTTGCTCTCTACGTATCGGTATCCCCGTTTTATTTGAAGGAAATAGATATTCTACGTCATCCATCCTTCTAATATAGTCATCAATAATGGTGCGAAGGTTGCTGTTGATCTTGAAACGCTTCTCTTTCCCCGTCTTCTTCTCTTTGATCATGATATGTGTTTTGGCTCTTACATCACAAACTCGTAACGGTAGTAGATCAGAAATACGAAGACCGCTATTAATGCCAAGCGTAAAGAGAAATTCGTCCCGTAGAGATTGGTGACGAAGTCGGTCTTTGATTTCTTCAATCTTGTTTTTGTCACGAATCGGCTGGACTATATTCATTAGTGTCGGTACTCCTTATCCCATACAATATGTGTCATTTGCTGGGACTGTATCATCCAATATGTTGCATTGTCCAGTCTAAATTTTCGAAGTTTCCGAGGAATGCATAGCTGACAAGCTTTCATGGATTTTCATGATGCAACAAAATTATGATTGTGTGACTTGAGTTAGGTAGGAAGTTGAATTATTGACGAATACTATCATTTGGGGACGGTCATTTATCGTGAGGGGTGGAGGGGTAGTAATTACCTAAATAGAAAATGGATTTTTCCGCAAAGGGGTAGGCACAGCAGGAGGGCGACCTATAACCAAAACGAACCCCATATATAAAAGATGACTTTTATCTAAGGTGTATCGTAAGCCCCAC
Organism: Paenibacillus sedimenti; assembly: GCF_014534655.1. Lineage (GTDB taxonomy): Bacteria > Bacillota > Bacilli > Paenibacillales > NBRC-103111 > Paenibacillus_E > Paenibacillus_E sedimenti. The sequence goes on along the minus strand of NZ_JACVVD010000002.1, from coordinate 203,728 downwards.
ATGACACCTGACAAACAGAAACGTCACGCTGTTCTCTCTTGTTTGTCGTGTTGATGCTGATTATCAGCTACGCATACAACATCGCAGACGTGTTCAGAATCGGTCAGGTTAGTTAGTGGTTTTTTGTCATTTGAATTGAAAGTTTTAGCCGCTAGTATCGTTCTAGTTTTTAATTACGTTGTTAACGATACAGCGGTGGACAAAAAGAAAACCACCCTACGATGGTTAGTCGCAAGGTGGTTTAAATATATCATTTAGAAAAAGTATTTTTGATTGGTTGGGTAGAGTCCCAGCTTATCAGTTTAATATGGTACTTATCAAGAAATTCACTTGCATTGGAAAATTGAGTGCTAACAGTCCTTCCATCATTTTCAAAAACCCTTCCATCTTTTTTGATAATTCTGCCTCCTCTTTCAATAACTATAGAGTCAGCAATAGTCTGCTGAAACTCTTCATTGTGACCCAAATCACCCATAAAGTATCTTGCAATCCCTGGATAATAGGATATTTCCGCTTTGCCATTGACTTCTAGCAACGGTTGCCGGAAGCTATTTCCGCTAGCCAATCTATCATTCCACTTACGATATTTTCCATTGGCTTCATCTGCACCAAAACCATCAAATTCACATATTAAAGTATCCTGAATCACCTTTCGCTCTCCGTTAATTACATATTCCAAACGAAATGGAAATTCTCCATATGTGATTTCAGGTCGTGGAGGGTTTGGTTCTGAATGAATGCCTATGAATATGAGAAGCCAAGGCCAAGCAAGGTACGTTACGATTGCTATTACCAACAGCAACGGAACACCTAGTATTAACAATATTTTCACTTTCAATTATGACCATCCTCCAACAAAGCACTTATTACTGAATCCATCGAGTGATTAGCTATTCCCACTCTCGCACTTTCGCTCGCTCTATCATATAGTACCGCTCCTCCATTATACCACGTCTTTTCTCTAACATTATTCTCATCAAAGAAAACCTGCTGTGGTAAATAATACGTTGTCCCAGTTGGCACTTCACCAAAAGTATCGTTTAAAACTTCACGCGTAACAACATAATTTTTTACGCTAGCGGTATAGTCCTCGTCACTTAAACCATATTCATCTAATTTTGGTATTGCAGGATTAAATGTAATAGCATTTAAATTATTGGCAACTGCATTGACAACCGCTTCTGCCCCTCCTTTCGAGTGCCCTACCATGGTTATTTCACTATCCTTATTGTTAGCCACAAAATACGATGATTTTGAAATCGAGTCTTTCATATCATCCGAGTAACCATATGGTTGCTGGATATTATTGACCCAATCGCCCTTTGTGCTAGAACCTTTGTTTACTAAGGCGTATTCTGTTGTTCCGTCAGCCTTGACACTTGAATATACACCTATTTTTAATCCCTCGCCATTTCTCAGGATGTCAATTATCGTCCATCCACCAACAACAATTTTTTTATCTGTAGCATCCTTCTCTGTAGCACCATAAATGTTTTGCGCCATTACAGCGGCTTCCCTCACAGTAGGGATATATCCACTTGGGTCAATATACCTCAACGGATTGTTCCACACATACGCATACCCATTTTGACTCTTCGAATTGCCTAAAGCCCCTTTATACGTATCCTCACTAACAAACCGTCCAAGCTCCGGCTTATAGTACCTCGCTCTCGCATAAGACATACCGCTATAGTAATCATACCCTAATCCCGTATATCCGAAAAGGTTATCCGGTCCCGGCCAGTTGACGTCGAATTTCTTTGCGTCCGTAGGGATGCCGAATTCATCGTAGTGATAACGTGATGATACGCGTCCATCCTTCTCGATTAAGCCTACCGCGCTGCCTAGAGTATCGTTTAAATACCACAATGTTCTCGGTGCTACGCCCTTTTCAGCTCCCGCTGTGCCGTCATGAGGATCCCATCCGTTATTTTTGTCGTACGCTGGCAGATACGTCATACTGATACGTTCTCCGCCTGCTCCATACGTGTAAGTCTCTTTCCAGCGGTAGAAATCGTTAGTTCCGTTTAACTGATCCTTATCCGTTACCTGAAGCGGTTCCGGAAGCGCTAAACTGACATCATTGGTATAGTTGAACTCCCAATGCTTCTTCTTGAACTGCGGCTCCCAGCCTTCACGCGGTCCTCCCGGATGCATATCCGGATAGGGCTCTTCTACTTGCCCACATTTCTTAGCTAGCCCGGGTGGAATGAAGCCAGGAGGTACTTCATGGCATTTACCATTGCCATTACCGTTGTTGTTATTACTATTTCCATTTCCGTTGCCCTGACCGTTCCCGTTGCTGTGGTCCGTCGGACCATGTTTTACGTCGACGATCATCTTCGTTCGGTTGCCATCTCCGTCATAGAAGAATTGAGAGATGTCTTTCTTCGCGCTTCGATGCTGCTTCAATCGATTGGACGAATCCCAGATGTATTCTTCTATTAGCTCTGGGGAAGCTGTCGTTGCACTGCTCATCAATGTGTTATTACCATATACGCCACTTGCAACTGTGCCCCAGTCGTAGACCCCGCCCGTTACGGAATTCCATCCATTCATGCTGGATAGGCTAGTAACTGCGGTATCATCCAGGTTATCAATGCCGATTACCTTCAGCAGATTACCCCGCGGATCATAGGTGAAATCCTTGTAGTTGCTTCCGCTTAGCCAATGAAGAAGCTTATCGGCTGGGTCATAGCTATATTGTTCCAAGTTAGATAGCGTATCCCACGTGCTCTGTTTCGTTAGACGATTGCCAACTGCATCATAGCTATAGCTAGTCAAGGCTGGCGTAGCCGCTGTTGCCTGATTGTATTGCTTTACTTGCGTCAATTGGTTAAGCGCATCATAGGCGTATTCGGTAATCATCGATTCCGGATGGTCTCCGCTATCCAGATCATCTTCGTCGTTGCCATCTTCCACTCGTTCCATGCGTGAACGGTTACCTACAGGGTCATACGCGTACTGCAGTTGTTCCACGACCTTGCCGTGCTGATTCGCGTGTCGAATGTTCAGCACCTGACCAAGCGCGTCGTACTGGTACGTGCTTACGCCTTGCGTCGGCAGATTCTTCTGTGTCAATAAGCCCCGCTTATCGTACGTGTAGCTGGTGGTTAGACCACTTGCATCGGTGACACCTGTCATGCGATCTAACAGGTCATACTGATACGTAACGGCCGTTTGATCCGGGTACACGACTTTGCTGCGCTGCCCAGTTGGCGTCCACTCGTAGCCGATGGTTTGGTTCGCCCCGTTCGTGACCTGGGTAAGACGATTCAAAGCATCGTACGCATACGATGTCGTTCCGGTCGAATCATTCATGGAGGTGCGTCGACCAATGGCATCGTAGGCGTAGTTGACCTTTTTCCCATCAGAGTAGCTGATTTCCATCAGTCGGTTCATGGGATCATATTGATAAGCGGTTAGCTTGTTATCCGGATACTTAATATGATCCACATTGCCGTTGCTATCATAGCTTAGCTGTGTCAGTTGATTGAGCGGATTGATCTGTTTAACCAGTTGGTTTCGGTTGTTATATTCATATCCCGTTACCCGCATGAGCGCATCGGTTTTACTCGTTATATTCCCTACTGCGTCATAGGTGTAGCTTGTTCTAGCTTGCAAGGCATTCGTTACCGATGTTAACCTGCCAAGCGGATCATAGTCATAGCTCGTTGTTTGCTGTTTGGCGTCCGTTATGCTTTTCAAGCGCCCCAGCGGATCATAGTTCATCGAAGTTGCCTGGTTCATCGCATCTACGATCGACGTAACAAAACCTAATGCATTATAACCGTACTGAGTCGTTGCTCCCGACTCATCCGAGGATGTGCGGACTCGTCCCAATTCATCTCGCTCCAGAGATGTCGTATTGCCGAGCGGATCCTTCGTGCTTGTCAACAATCCCCTTGCATCATAGAACATTTCCCAAACTGCGCCGTTTGGTTTGATCGTCTTGGTCAGGCGTCCGGCTTTATCATATTCAAAAGATGTTGAGGCATTCAACGCATCCGTCACTTTTACTAAGCGGCCTACTGCGTCATAGCCATAGGTTGTGCCATGTCCTAAAGCATTCGTTTCACGGGTTAAGCGGCCTACATGATCATATGTGTATGTGGTTATAGCGCCTGAGGCATCCTTTACCTGGTCAGGCAAATTCCGTTCATCGTAATGAATCTCCGTAATGCCGCCCTTCGGATCTTTGGTCCAAATCAGGTTGCCATTACCGTCATAACGGAATTCGGTTACTAAGGTAATGTCTTCGCCTTGTTCGTTCTTATCCTTAACTAACATGGTCTCCACACGATTGACGTTATTATATAGATACTCGGTCTCTGCTCCATTCGGAGCTACTTTCCGCGTCATATTTCCTATAGCATCATAAAAGAACTCCGTCGTTTTCGAGAGACTGTCCGTTACGGTTTTGATACGGTCAAATTCATAAGTGAAATGCGATTCTGCACCCGCAGCATCCTTATGGTATTTCAAATTGCTGTCTTTATCGTATTGAAATTCTTCCCGATTGTGGAGCGCATCGATCTTGGCTGTAACACGGTCGCGCGAGTCATATTCAATGGAACTGACTTGACCCAATGCGTCTACAATATCGGTTACGCGGTTGAGGCCATCCCGTTTCAAGTGCTTCTTGTAGCCGAGCGGATCGGTTACAAATTCTACAAATCCATTACTGTAGTTAGTGAGTACCACGGTCTCGCCTTTGGGGTTCACGATGCTTGTTGGAACGCCTTGTCCATCCCGGTTAATTCGGCTTACCTCACCCAAGGCATTGGTGATGGTCTCCATATTGCCTTTGCCGTCATACCCGATGGTGGTTTTGTTCCCAAGTGCATCTGTAATTTCCCAAGGTTGGTTCCACTCATTGTATTTCATGGAAGTTACTGCGCCTATCGGATCCACCACTTGTTCCAAATTACCTTGCAAATCGTAAGAGAACCTTCTCGTATTTCCGTTACGATCCGTGTGTAGGGTCATATTGTCTTGATGATCGTATTCAAAATGTTCACTGGACCCCTCCGGATAAGCGATCGCCGTTTGACGATATCTCTCATCATAGGAATAGGTTTTGACGCGGCCCAGTTCGTCGGTTACTTTGGTCTGCTTATTTTCCGTATCATAGGAAATGTAACCTTTCACACCGCGGAAATCGGTCTGTTCCTTGACCTTACCCTCTTCATTGTACACATTTACTAGAGATGCGGTATCATTCGGATTGCGGATTTCCGTTATACGGTGATTGGGGTCGTACTTGAACTTCATTGTTCCGCCGTCAGGCAGCGTGACGCTCTTCAAATCATGTTGGTAGATATCATACGTATACCGGACTTCCCGGCCCGCTTGGTCTACAATTCTTTCTATTTTCCCGGCATCGCCATAATAGAGGTTCAGCCCGGCGCCCTCCGTATGAATCCCCTCTAACACGCTGCCCGTATACGTCAGATTCACCTGATTCCCGTTCGGGTTTGTTATGGATAACAAGACCCCGTCTTGACGGAACAGATAGTTCCAATGATTCGGCATTTCGAGCAAATAGGTGCCATCTTGCAGCCGTTTCAATGTGTTATACGTTCCAAGCGGAGGTTTATACGTTCCGTCGCCTAGCGGCGTATATTCATAGCTCGCACCTTCAGCAGTCGTAACGGCGATGGTCTCTCCGGCACGCCGCTCCAATCTCCATTCATACGTATGACGCCAGCCATAACCTAAAGCTCCATTAAACGTATCCCTGCTGTGGTACGTAATCTCAAACTCTAGCGGGAATCTGGCTTGCAAACTGATGTTAGTATGCGAGAATACAAAATCTCCTGTTGCAAGATTAATCGGATCCAACCCAATCGGGCGAGGGTATTTGTCCGGGTTTGTAATCTTCTCAATGCTGGTCAAGTAATCCAATTCTTCTGATTCATACGTTCCAGCCCACTTCGGATCATACATTAATAACTGCCAGCCTTTATCTATTAAGCCCGGACAACCCTCAGGTACCCCAAGACAGGGTTTGAAAGGAAGAATGTTGGTAGTGGCAATCATCTTCCCCGTTGCCACCATTTCAGGCACGGTCTTTTTCACATAATAATACCCGGCCAAAGCTTCCCAGGTCACATTATTATCCCGAACATCATGCCGCAAAATGTTATACTGCGCGGAATGATGGGATTCCTTCCCACCTCGGATTCGTTTAGCAACTGCGGTAATTTTGTAAATTTCATTTTCTTTCAAATCAACTTCCGCTTCCCATTCCCCTACTAAGCTGCCCGGAGTCTTATCTGTACGGGTAGGAAAATCGTTAAAATAACTTGGTGTTATCGGAATACCTTGCGCCCACGCGCTTTCTCTTGGCTTCGTAAAAATTTTTCCACTAACCGGTGTAAGCACACGTTCCGTAGGGTCTTCGATTTGCTGAATGCCTTCGCGGTAAACTCTTGTGTAATATAATGTAACTTCGGTGCCGACCTCGGCTAATCCCCGAATTTTATGTGAAGTTTTCAACCGCTCCGGATCATAATGAGGATCGTTGTTAGCCTTATTGTAGTTCGGCAACATTTCCAAATGCGTAGGAGCCGGCGGATTCGGATTGAACACGGTAATATCTACCGAAGAACTCTCTTCTGAGAAATCTGTCGGTGTAACGCACGCCGTGTAGATCCCATCCAAGGCAAAGTCCGTTCCATTTTCTACCTCCACTTGACCATCCCATGTCACTGTGTGATGTACCAGAACGGCTTTGTCGACACCAGACAACATACTTCTAGTCCCGCCTTGACATATTTTTACATCTGTTGGATGGGTTGGTTGCAGTATGGCATTTGTAATCGGATCCCGGGCAGGATCGGTGTAAATCCATCCGATGTCCGTCTTCTCCCCATATACGGCATTAATTTGGGTAGATGAAGCCGTCACAGTCGTTCCAGCATGTGCTTTCGGCAATCCTCCACCCGGTATGAAAGGTATTCCCGTTAACATTACAAGGAAGGAAAGTACAATTGAAATGACTTGCTTCCATCTCTTTTTAGTTACTTTTTGGATCATGTTCGACTCTCTCCTTCGCTCTATAACTTATCCTGCTTTACTAACAATCTGAAAATGACCATCGCTGCTTCGCCACGTGTGGAAGTGGATTGCGGCCTGATTCCTTCCGTACTCCCTTCAACAAGTCCCAGCTTTACAGCCAATCCCGCATAACCTTGTGCCCAAGAACTGATCTCATTCGCATCAGCAAAAGGAAGTTCTCCCCGCTCTTGAATCGCTTCATTTTCTTTCCCCATCGCACGAATGATCATGGTCATCATTTGCTCCCGAGTCAGTTCCACATCGGGCTGAAATCCTTGATCTCCGCCATCTACGATGCCTTTGGCGGCAGCAGCTTCAATCCATCCTGCACCCCAATGATCCGAAGTTACATCCGTAAATCGTCCATTAGCCGAAACAGGTTTTAGCCCCATCGCCGCAGCTAACATTTTCGTAAACTGCGCGCGGGTCAGCTTCGCACTCGGTTCAAACACCCCTTCTTGCATGCCATTGAGGATTCCACGGGAAGCAAGCACCTCAATCTGCAATTCAGCCCAATGTCCTTCAACATCTGTAAACTTTACATCGTGAAATAGAATAGCGTACACCCCGGACGTAGTAACTTCCGATTGAACCATATGCAGTTGTCCGTTGACTCTTCCTCCCTCGTAATTCCATCCTTGTTCAGGATGATACGAGTAAATACCGAGCTTCTTTATGTTTTCAGCAAACATATCCTCATCTTCGTAGGCCATTTTTAAAATAACCGGCTTTGAAGGCGGTTGAGTAAAATGAATGTCCCAAACACTTGCCATTTTTTGAAACGGAGACATTGGGTTTTGTTCCGCTTGAAGCTCTACAACTTCATTCAGCTCAATTTCTGTTTCCTGATCCCAGGTCCCCGGGGCAAATTCAAGTGAAACTCTTCCGTCATCCGTCTTCAAGATTCCACCGTTAGGACCGATCTTACCTTTGATCACAACATCTTTCTGCGGAAGTGGAAGTTGTGAGGGACCACCTGAAGAAGGCTCTGGGAAATATTGTTTTACATTCTGCGAATCCAGTGTTGCAAAATCTTTCGTGCTTATTAGCACATTTCCAGTAAAGGCTAAGGGCCTCTGGTCTACCGTGCCGAATGTTGCCTGTTTTACGTCTCCAGTATGTACGCTTGCCACCATCATTTGGGCTACACCGTTCTTGTCCTCCATCCAGGCTACGTAAGAATCACCTACGACCAATTCACCAAAATCCCTTTCCTTCTTGGTCATTAACGTTAACTTCTTTACGTTTGAAGGCACCTCATGTACATTCACCAACGCGTACTGTGTTTCCGAGTAGTTATTAATAATAAACAAGGTATGATTCCCATTAAAAGCAAACCAACTTACATATTCGGTTTTGGAAGACGGAACAACCGTCCTGATCTCCCCGGTAGCTATTGTGTAGAGATCAAGCCCCGTTCCAGTCTGTTGTTTATATACAATGGTTCCACTTGCTACTTTCGGAAAGCGGCCATTTGCAAATTGCTTTAGGCTGCCGGTCGACCAATCGTACACATACATCTCAGCAGAAGCCTTGTTGTTGTGCCAAGAGACATAGCGGCCATCTGTAGTCGGCTCGATATGGTTTCCCGAATTGGTATTTAATTTCTTCTCAATGCCTGTTGACAATTGATAACCATACACATTCCATTCAAATTCGGGATTGTCCACATCCCTTTTCTCCTGCCAAACGATTAAGCCATGTTTTACTTTCGGAAAAGTTTTCACCGTAGCGGTGTTGGTAATTTGCTTGGTTTCTTCCGTTGCAACATTTTTATAAAAAATTTGCCGTTTCCCGCTGTCATCCGGAGCGTGCCACACCATTTCCTCGCCGGAAATATACACATCCCCGCCGGGAATGCTTGCAGCGTCGGCCTCTTGTATTACCCCGAATGTTACTGCAAAAGCAAGAAATACCATGATCATTAATCTGTTCACTTTCAACATGATGTACCTCCTAAAATTTTTTCGAATTTAAACAGCAAAAAACCAAGCTCCTATAGAGCAACCCGGCTATCGTCCCATGAGGTGTGACACATGGCTTAGACCCGTGGCTTTGCGTCCCCATCTTTCGGTGGGTTTGCCTTTGTTCATTATTGCTTGGTTAATAGGTATTTCTACTTATTAGCACTAGTCATTTAGAACTGACTATTTCCCATATTAATCCACGTTTTTTCATATTTCAACACTTTTCTACAAAAAAGAGGAAATCCACACATTTCATACAAAAAAAGCCTAGTCCTAATGAATAGGACTAGGCTCTTACTTATACCTCTACTTATTTTTGGGTCAAAGCATTATAAAGATTCGCCTCTCCAGCGCCATATAGCTGGTCGGTTCCTTTTTTACCCCAATCAATTGCGCTTTGGCTGATAAGAGCTGTTACTTGAGAAGGCGTTAGCTCCGGATGCGCGGCTTTGATAACACCCGCCATGCCTGCAACCTTAGGCGACGCCATCGATGTACCATGAAGCAGCGCATAGCTGGTCAGATTGGACGTAAAGTAAGAAGGCAAATAAGTTGGCCAAGTGCTGAGTGTGCGGTAATGGAAATCGCGTTGATTCAGATCCCCTGTTTCAGCGTAGACCGGTCCGTTATCCCCACCCGGAGCGGAAACATCGATCGACTTCGTTCCATAATTCGAATAAAACGCAATCTTTTCCGTAGACCATTGGTTGGATGAGGATACTGTGATCACACCCGGTGTTTGTCCGGGAACTACTCTTGACGCCCCTTTAAAGCTGAAACCGAGGCTTCCGTATTGCGCATTCATATAATCGGTGATTTCAGTAGGATTATTTAAATTTAATGAATCATTACCCGCAGCTACTACGACGGTAACATTTTTACTTAATGCGTAATCTACAGCGCGTTTCCAGACGAGTGTGTCGGCTACATCGCTATAGCTTCCGCCCTCAAACGTATACCGCGAGATGGCATCGAACCCGCCAAGGGACATATTAATGACATCTACTTTGTCGTTAGCCGCTTGCACGATAGCAGCAGCGATCCAGGAGGTAGGCGCACCTTGTCCTTCTGGGAATACACGGTAAGAACGGATGCCTAAATCCGGTCCGATCCCTTTCACTTTACCGTTCGCCGCGATGGATCCTGCAACGTGTGTTCCATGTCCGTCCCGGTCGCGAATGTCAGCGGGATCTCCCGTTTCACTGGCATCTATTCCGGCAGGAACAAAGTTCTTCCCGCCTACCACATTTGCCTTCAGGTCGGGATGGTTCGCGTCGATGCCCGAATCGATAACGCCTACAATCGCTTTATGCTTGATAGAGCCTCCCTCTAACTTCCCTCCTGTCTCAAGTCCATAGGTTGCTCCATCGTTCGTAACACGCTTCACATCCCATTGGTACTCCCAGAAGCTTGCTGCATGTTGAGGGATATCTGTCACCGGCTGCCCATCTGCCGCTGCGGGATCCACCTTCTTATAATCAAGCTGATGCACCAATTCAAGGTTAGCTCCACGAATTCCCGACACCTGTTTGATTTTAGTGAGAAACGCAGTGTCTGAAGACTCAACTTCAAGAGAGCCGAGCTCAGGCAGTACGCGTAGAACTTTTCCTCCTGCGCCTGAGATTGAGGCCTCGTAATCGGCAGGAATATTGTTTTGGTAAGCGATCAAATATTTTTTTGCTGTTGAGACACCTGAAGCAGGTTTGGATAAGCCGACACCACTGAGTAAGGTCGATGCTGCAATTACGGAAGAAAATAGAGCGACAGATAATTTGACTTTCATGAGACTCCTCCTCCAATGCAAAATGGGATTACACAGTTATAACTATTCGCCCGCTTATCCAAAACCCCTTCGATAAAAAATGTCGAATTGAACGACGGTCAAAAATTCCTACTAACGGCCTACTCTGCCCCTATGGAGACTCACCATAAGAAAGTTTTGTAAATCCAATTCCCAACAAAAGCAATACTGCCGGCTGCGAGGTTGAACCATCCCAGAAACCGTGTTACTTTTGCTTCCGTTTCCAGTTTACTTAACCGATAGCTCTTCAAATCAAATCGCAGCATGATCCCCCCTGTCAACCACAACAAATAGATGGTGAATTGGATATAGCCAATAGATATCCCTGATGCCATCGACTTTCCCCCACTCAAACGTGCTTATTAAAGGATTAAACTGCTTTCATGCCGACACGTCGAATTTCTACTTGTACGGTGAGATCAACCTTAATATCCGGGTACATCTGCTGCCATTTTTCTTTGGTCTTAATATGCTGATCCCAATATTTCCACTTCCTTGCACGGACTTTTTCGCCAAAGCCGAAGATGTCAGAGCCCTTCTCCTGCGTACGGCGGATTAAATCCAAATACGCCTTTTGTGCATCTTTGTTCAGCTGTTTTTCCATCGTTTGTATGACAGTATGGTCCAGCTTTACCTCTTCGGTCGATTTCTCCCGGATGTTTCCTTCCAGCATGATTTTCACACGTACATGAGGCTGTCCGTCTTGAATATCAACTTTGGTGAACACTTTGCGGCTCCTTGCACTGAACTCCAAGTAATCAGATGTACCCGGAATTTTAACGAAAGCCTGCCCTCCCGCAGGATTCATCCCCATGATACCCATGAGCAGAATGATATCTACCGGTTGTGCGCTTCCTACTAATTTATCGCCGCGGAAATAAGCTAAGCCGCTGATCTGTAAACTGTCCTGACCTTTAAGTTCAGCGTATGGCAAGTACCCTTCCTTTCCTTTGGCCGATACCGAACTCCAAAATAAACCAAGGAAATCATTCGGGAATCGCCCCATTTTGACCGCTTGGTCCATCGTTGTCATCAGATATAAGGTAGGCACCCGCTCCAGCTGTGGTGATGCTTTCATCAATTCTGTTGTGCTGCCTTTGGAGATAAACATCCAGCTCATGCGGCGAATATCGGGATTCCGGCGAAAATAATCGTTTATATTTTGCATCCCCTTTTGCGCTACCTTTTCAGATACGACAATAACACGCAGGTGCCCAAAAAATAACGGGGACGCTATTCGCTGCTGCAGCCCGTTAATGGCATCATCTATTGTATGACCCACGCCTGAAACGACCCACACCGTCCTTTTCCCCCCACCCTCACCGCCTGCCCCGGGACCTAATGGGATGCGGCCTGGAACGGCGACTTGCACCGTTAGTTGAATCATCCCGTGTTCAGGGATATCCAGCGCGCCTTTTTTATGGGAAATCTGTGCCTCTTCCTCTGCAGCGCCGGGCTCCGCCGGATCAATTCCAATACCAAGAACAACAGCACGTTCCTCAATTTCTTGACGATCCCAACACCCTGCAGTGAGCAGAAAGATGCAGATAAGGATAATGGCTTTTGAAAAATAGGAAGTCCATCCATGATGATTCATCGTAAGCCTCCCTTCTTGCGAATGTTGGCGATCATCAGAAGAAGCATTGGATATACAATGGTAATTATTAGACCGCACCTTCCAACAATCGAAATGACCTCATACATTTGTAAAATACTCTGAGGAAGCATCGCCATTACAAACAAAAACGGCAATATAAACAGGGAGAGCATTCGATGATCCCGCAAACCGAATAATTTGCTTGCTAAATGAATCGTCAGGTAATAGCTGGCAAATATGGTTGTAAACACAGCCGTTACCCAAATCGCCAAGAAAGCGGCATCCAGCCGTTCCAAAATATTACCGGGCAGCGTCGTCGTCTTGGCTAATTCCAAGGTAGGCCATAGTAATAGTTTGGTTTCCGCAGGGCCAAACACACCGACAGCGGCTATGACAATTGTTATGTAAAGCGCACCTGATATAGACATCCCCCAAAAACCGGCTTTCATCGCTTTTTCCGGTCGACGCATAGCAGGGATGACAATCGTTTGAATAAACGAACCTTGGAATAAGGCCGCGATAATCAGCACACCGTTCAACATGTCTCGTGGTGCATTGCCCCAAAGCGGCAGTAAAAAATCGGCATCCGCATTTTTCAAAGAGAGCGAAACAATGAGAATGGCCGGACCTAAAATAATGGGCAAATAGAGATGGTGAATGTAGGTGAATGTGGTCATATCGCTGCGCGACGCAAGTGTCGCTATCATCAGCATGACGATAACGGAAACTTCAAGCGGTGTTTTCTTCAAGACTGAAGTGATGACGACTTCCCCGAATTCCCTGGACGCCAAGGAGGCGAGAATAGCGAAAAAGAGGACGACAATGCCGCTGCCGATCCTCCCGGGCCATTTGCCCAAAATCTCCTCGCTATATTGCGGGAATGACTGGGTCGGAAATCTCATCCCTAATTTGGTGACAGCCCATAGCCCTAACGAAGAGACCAATACAGCAAAGAATGTTACCAGAGGCGCACCCGTGTTTGCTGAACGAACAGCAAATAAAGGAAGGGGGAGGACCCCAACACCGATGATTGTACTAATGAGAATTGCCGCCGCCTGAATCGTTGTGACTTGCTTTGGATATTCCATCGGACTCCCCCCATTTCTCATTGCCGACCTTCAGCGGGTCTAATGTATTGTGCGGAGTTTGTTTGAGACTGTTCATCACATCATCGCCTACACGATCACGGTTGGGTGTATGTAAAAGAGAAGGGCGTTTCTTCATCCACCATAGCGGCCCGCGCATAACCGTATCCTTCATGCCTTCATAATTACCCGGAACGATCGGGCTCATATAAGGAACCCCGAAGGATTTCAAAGAAAGTACGTGGTTGGCAATTAAAATCAAGCCTACCATCACGCCGAAAAGGCCGAACATTCCCGCCAGAAAAACAAGGGGAAAGCGCAGCAACCTTAATGCCAATGCCGCATTGTAGGCTGGTGTTGCAAACGAACCGATCGTCGTTAAAGCAATGACGACAACGGTGATCGGGCTAACGAAGCCGGCGGCTACCGCTGCTTGTCCAATAACAAGTACACCCACAATGGAGAGGGCGCCGCCGACCTGCTGCGGCAAGCGAAGCGTAGCTTCACGAAGCACTTCCATGGATACATCCATCAACAGCACTTCCACGACGGAGGGAAAAGGAACTCCCGCCCTGCCTCCTGATACCGCAACAGCGAATTTAGTCGGAATCAGTTCCGGATTAAACGCAATAACCGCTACATAGAGGGATGGAGTGACCAGCGAGAAAACAAGCGCCAGCAAGCGCGCCAGCCGAATAAAGCTGACCATCAGAAAGCGTTCCGCATAGTCTTCGGTCGTCTGGTAGAACTGTGTGAATACCGAAGGGGCGATTAGCGCAAAAGGAGAACCGTCGACGAGAATAATGACTCTTCCTTCCAGCAGATTGGCGACCGCTTTGTCTGGCCTTTCCGTATTCTGGATTTGCGGGAACGGCGAGAGATGGTTGTCTTCAATAAACTGTTCCAGATAACCGACATCCAGGATACCGTCGATATCGATAGCGGATATGCGGTTCTCGACCTCCTCCACAAGTGCTTCGTTCGCAATGCCTTTGAGATAACAAACCGCTACGCGGGATTTCGTCACCCTGCCGACTTGCAGCGACTTCATCGTAAAATCCGTTGTCGGCAAACGGTAGCGCAGCAGTGCGATATTCGTGCCAAGCTGCTCAATGAAGCCTTCACGCGCACCTCGAATGACCTGTTCGGTTAGCGGTTGATCGATCGAACGTTTATCGACCTTGGTCGTCCCAAGGATAATCGCTTCGTCCATACCCTCTACAATGATAATGGTTTGACCGCGTAAAATGACATCTATGATAGGAGGAATTTTATTTTCCAGCTTACCCATGCTGTGATAGAGCGTATCGTATAAGAGAATATCCTTCAGTTGGTTCAATTCAATACTTGCCATTGAGAGATGCGTTGGCGCTGTCATCAAGGGTCTCAAGACGTCCGCATTAACCCCTTCTTGATCGATCATATTGAGAAAATACACCATGACAGCCCGATACTGTCCAAATATATGGAATCTGCGAATGATCAGATCATCGTTATCGCCAAGAACTGTTTGAATGAAATGGATCGATTCATCCAGGTTACCCGATAATATTTCATCGTGGTGCTGCTCCAGATAACGATCGGGTATGATCTTTTGAGGCGTTTTATCCTTTTCACGCTGACCACTTGGTACCGGTCTATATTTCATCCACTGCCAGACAGACATTCGAAACCACCTCGTTCGTCTCAAGCTTATACGCCCATCTAGTATGCCCGCTATATTCGAATTCATGTATAATTTACCAATGCAAAAACATGTACGTCAAAAAGCCGGCAAGCTCTTGGCGTTGCGCCAGTGTCCAAATAAAGTAGTCATGACTCGCCCCAATGACGAATACAATCGAATCAAGGAGGGGGACTTTGTTACGGAAAGGAAGAGGATCGGTTGAAGTTCATCTGGGGTAAGAAGGAATTCACCTTAATGATCATTCCGGGCGCCAACCGCCGAACCGTAAGAATCAAGCTTCCACACAGCAGTTTATATGTTGTGCCCAGCGTGATTGTGCTCGTATGGATTGGATTTTTTGTCACGATTTATTTGATGAACACCTACTTCCACAAGACGACGAGCTCGATGCAGCAATCGTTTGATGGACAAGAGCGTCAACTGGTTGATCAAATTACACTTAAAAATAGCGAACTCGAACAGCTTCAAAACAATTTGATTGACCTATCGCAACAAACCGATGAATTTAAAGCCAAGCTGGAGGAAATCAAAAAGCTGGAACATGTCGTACAATTGATGAGCCAAACAGGCGGGACAAGCAAAATATCCGCAGCTTCAAACAGCGGCTCCTTTTCCGGAACCGGCTCTGATGTTGGCGGTACTGAGGTTCCTGTTAATTCGCAGGAAGTTTCCCAGCTCGTCAGCAGCACCAAACAAGACCTGTCCTCGCTCGTCGGAGACATTAATGCGCTGCTGGCGAATTTGACAGAGTCCGAGGCGAAGCTGAAAGAAGCCGAGCGGCTTCGCAACATCACGCCTACATTATGGCCTACCGACTCCCGCAACATCACATCCGGTTTCGGCATACGCAAAGACCCTTTCACCCAAAAGCCCACTATGCATACCGGGTTAGACCTTGACGGCGAGCTGAATGATGCCGTATACGTAACCGCAGCAGGCAAAGTGGTGCAAGCCGGCTACGACAATCAGCATGGCTATCACATTATCGTGGATCATACACGCGGGCTGAGGACCGTATACATGCATCTGAATAAAATGCTCGTGAAACGCGGAGAATCAGTAACGAAAGGGCAAAAGATCGGCCTCATGGGAACGACGGGGCGAAGTACAGGTACCCATCTGCATTATGAAGTGCACAAGAACGGTGTCGAGATCAACCCCTCCCCTTATCTTATTCAAGATAGAAAGGATGACCGCTAATGCTCGGAAGCAGCAAATCCAAGCCAATTAATGACAAGACGACAGACACATTAATCGGTGAAAGTACGATCTGCGAAGGCAAAATCATGTCCGAAGCCAGCCTTCGCGTCGAAGGCCAACTGCACGGCGACGTCGAGTGCGCAGGCGACATCACCATCGGCGAGAACGCCATCGTGCAGTCCAACATACACGCCCGCGACGTCATCATTGCCGGCAAAGTCAAAGGCAATGTCCATACCAAGGGCAAGCTCATCGTAACCAGCTCCGGCGTGCTGATCGGCAACATTGATGTGCGTTCCTTCATCATTCAGGAGGGCGGGATTTTCCAAGGAAGCAGCTCCATGAATATGGCAGCGTCTGAACGAAGCGGCGGCAGCGGCGGCAAGGTCATCGACGCCAAGGCGCATAAGCAGCAAAAGAACGAACAGCAAGCCGCTTCCGGCGGGAATTAAAATAAAAAGGGCTATCCCAAAAGGTCTGAATTGACCTTAGGGATAGCCCTTTACTCAATCCGTGCACAACTACACAGATTAAACATTAGCGGGAAAAACCGGAGCTAATTTCGAACTCGAAGCCCATATTGATTTCCTAAATCCGCTTGTAACTGCCAATTTAGCAGGAGCTTTTCCTGTTATATTTGGATATACCCGCCATGCGTTGAGAAGAACATTAATTATCGGGCGATCGCTTGCGTTGATAAGGAATGGGGGATTGTTTTTGAAAGAGCTAGTAGGAATGCCACAAGCAACACGATGAGTAATAAAAAAGCGCGATCCCAGCATCATTTCGTATGCGAAATGACAGCTTCGTTATGAACTGCTCCAAAAAAAAAAGCCCGATTCAATCCTGAAAAGGATATAATCAAGCTGTCACTCCCTACTTCCCGCTCTTCACTTCTTCAAGCATCGACAGATTCACGAACTTGCTGAGATCGAGCTCCTCTTTCTTAATGCCTTTAATATACCTGGCGTCGATGGACACCTTCGCCATCTCCTCCATCACCTTTACATCCACGTCCGTGGTCAGTTTAAGTCGGGATAGCGAAGCTTGGATCAAGCTTTTGTCCATGCCTTTACCGCTGTACTGCTTCAACTGGTTGTTGATAAGGTCGTATGCCGGATCGGGGTTGTCCTGGATAAAGGCAATCCCTTGGAGGTTCGCCTTGATCGCACCCTTGACCATGTCCCGATACCGCTCGATAAACTTGTCGCTGGCCACCATAATGACCGTCGGGTAATCGCCGTGGTTAGGCGGTATTGCCTGCCAATCGGCCACCATTTTACCGAGTCCGGCCTTCTCGATCTGCGTTCCCCAAGGTTCAGGTACGAGCGTCGCGTCGATTTCCTTTTGACGGAAAGAGATCAGCGTATCCGACGGAGAGCGAACGATGAGATGAGCGCTACCCGCCCCTCTTCCCAAGCTTACACCTTCCTGCTGAAGCAGCATGCGCAGCGAAATTTCATTCGTATTCCCTTTGGACGGAATCGCGATTGTTTTATCCACTAAATCTTTAACGGCATTAATGCCTGTTCCATTGCGGGCTACCAGCACAGCGCCTCCATTGTTCGAACCGGAGACGACTCTGTAGTTCTGGCTTTTGAGGTAAAAAGTCGTCGCCGGTCCCGGTCCAACGAAGCCGATATCGATATCTCCCGTCGCCATGGCGATGGACAGATCGGATCCGTTATCGAAGGCCGTCACTTCGATGTCCACATCGTCGCCCCAGGCCTGGCGGAAATAACCTTTTTCCAGAGCGATATAGGCCGCAGCGTGCGTCACATTTTTGAAAATGCCCAGCCTTACTTTCTGCGCTTTGCCCGTAGGAGCGTCGTCCCCGCAAGCTGTCAGCAGTGTAGCAGCAACCAGGAGATGCGTCAGGGTCCATGCCAATTTTCTCATTGTAGGTTCCCCCGTTATGATTTCGAGCCTGCGAGGCCGTAGCGTTCCAGTACTTTATCCTCAAGCTTCTTGAAGCAGAAATGGTCGGAGACCGTCCCCAGTACGGCAATAATGATGACGATGCATAGCATCAATGACGTATCGCCTAAGTTGCGGCCATCTTGCAGCAGTTGACCGAGTCCTGCGCCTTTAGCAATGAGCTCACCGGCCACAAGCGCGCGCCAGGCGAATGCCCATGCGGTACGCACGCCGTTGATCAGATGCGGGAATGCTGCCGGAATCATGACCTGCACAAACATGTTGAAGCCATTGCCGGTGCCCATCGTCTGCGCGGCGCGCAAATAGATCGGCGGGATGTTCTTGATGCCGGTCCTACTCGATAAGGCCATCGTCCAGGTAGCGCCCAAAGTGGTGATGAAAATAACCGAAGATTCATTAAGACCGAACCAAATAATTGCAAAAGGAAGCCAAGCAATGCTCGGAATCGTCTGAAGCGCGACCACCAGGAAGCCAATCGTATCATCAAGCAGCCGGTATCTCGCAAACAGGAATCCAAGCGTAGTTCCGATCAGTAAAGAAATAATGAATGAAATCAACAATCTGGCCATACTCGCGATCGTGGCTTGTATCAATTCCCCGTGGACAATGCCGTCATAAAAGGCTTGCA
Organism: Paenibacillus sedimenti; assembly: GCF_014534655.1. GTDB lineage: Bacteria > Bacillota > Bacilli > Paenibacillales > NBRC-103111 > Paenibacillus_E > Paenibacillus_E sedimenti. Next base: position 184,763 of record NZ_JACVVD010000002.1, on the reverse strand, counting down.
GCGTCTGCGTCGGCGAAGGAAACCTCCATCCCCAGCCAAAAATTCTAAATCCCGCCTCCCAAGCTATCAGAAGCAGTACCAGAAAAATCGTTCTTCTTAATGCTGTACTCATCGCCGGTTTCCTCCCTTACCACTTTCTCCAGCTCATCCGCTAACGCATCCATAATCGAGCTCTCCACATGATGCAGCACCGAATCCGCGCTGTCACGGGGTCTCGCCGCTTTCACCACGAATTCTTTCTTGATCTTGCCCGGTCGCGTGGACATCACGAGAACCCGATCCGAGAGGATGACCGCTTCGCGTATGTTATGGGTAATGAAGAGGATCGTTTTGCGCGTACGCATCCAGATTTCTTCCAGTTCTTTGTGTAAAATAAGCCGGGTCTGCTCATCCAAAGCAGCAAACGGCTCATCCATGAGCAGAATCTCAGGATCCATCGCCAAAGCGCGGGCTATCGCCGCCCGCTGCCGCATCCCGCCGGAAAGCTCGTGCGGATAGCGATCCGCAAACCGGCTGAGATGCACGGCTTTGATCTGTTCCATGGCAAGCTCATGGCGTTCTTTCTTTCCGATGCCTTTCTGCTTGAGGCCGAAAGCGACATTATCCAGCACCGTCAACCACGGGAACAGGCCATGCTCCTGAAAGACAACGACGCGGTCCGCGCCGGGACCGGTCACCTTTTTTCCGTTCACTTGAAGCGTTCCTTCACTAACCGTATCGAAGCCGGCGACCAAATTCAGAACAGTTGACTTGCCGCATCCGGACGGCCCGAGCAAGGAGACGAATTCTCCTTTTTGAATCGTGAGCGATATATCGTCCAGCGCTTTATAGCTGCCGCCGATCCGCTGTATGAAGGTCTTGCTGACTTCCTTGATTTCAATCAAAATGCGTACCTCCTTTCATCTATACCGCCATTACCAAGAATACTCCTTTACGTTAGAAAAGCAGCTTCAGACCCGCCAGGCCAAGTCCGATAATAAAACCGCAAATCGCGCCGTTGACGCGAATCCATTGCAGATCTTTACCGACCTTGTCCTCCATCATTTCAATCAGCTTGTCGTTGTCCAGCTTGTCCAAATTCTCTTTCACGAGCTGCCCGATTTTGCTGTGATTTTGCTCCAGGTATAAGACGATTTGCTGCTGAATCCAGTCCTCGCCGCGCTCCATTACATCCCTGTCTTCCTTCACAGAAGCCAATAGCTTACGGATCATAGGAACCACGTATTGCGATGCAAAATCCGGTTGCTCCACGAACGCCTCCGCTTTGCCTTTCAACCGCTCCAGTGTTCCCGCAAGCTTCTCTTCGAGCGAGAAAATCTCAGGAAGCTTCTCCTTTAACCGATCCAGCTCCGCCAAAAGCTGCGGATGCTTATCCAGCTTGTTCAGCTCGCTGTGAATAAAGCTTAGTACAGCTTCTCTGCGCGGGTGGTTCTTGACTCTCATTTGCTCGATGTAGGTGAGCAGAAAATTCTGGATGATGCTGCCCAGTTTCTCCTCGCTCACCATGCCGATGAACGCATTGACGGCAAACGCCATGAAGCCGTTCGACTGCAAGCCTTCAAAAGCTTTGAGCGCCATGCCGCCGAGCTGGTCCCGCGTCTCGAATTTGACCGCCCACGCCTCTAATTTATCCAGCACAAAGTCAAACGTTTTGCCGTCATATCCGCCTTCCATGAAGCCATTCACAATCGTTCGAACGAGTCGGCTCGTAACCACGTCTTGAAGTGCTTTATGAATTTCCTCCGCCAGGAGCGGCGTCAATTTCTCAAGATCGATGGCGTGCAGCGCCTGCTTTGCGAGAGCAGTCAATCCCTTGTGAAGCGCCTCATTATCCAAATGGCTCTCAGCGAGCTCCAGTCCTCGCTCCAGAAAACGAATTTGCTGCAAACGCGTGCGGATCGTCTCTTTGGACAGCAGCTCATTCTCGACCGTGGAAACAAGCGCGTTGGTGATTTTCTCACGATTCTTCGGCAGCAGCGCTGTGTGCGGAATCGGTATGCCCAGCGGATGGCGGAACAAAGCGCTAACCGCAAACCAGTCTGCCAAGCCGCCGACAACTCCGGCTTCGAAGCCGCCCTGCAAGAAAGCTCCCCACACCGTTGAAGACACCGGAAGCGTAGCGACAAATCCGGCTCCCATGACGCCCAATGATACCGTTGCGATATATTTAGCTTCTTTTTTCATCTCCGTAACATCTCTTTCTTTCGTGTAGTGGTTGTTCATTTCTTTTTATTTTAACACAAAATCCGACTCAACTTGTTCTTGTTGGTTTTTGGGGTGAATACACTTCGGTGTGGAGCATTACAGCCCGTGATACAGCGGGGATTTTTCGTTAAGGAGGGGCTTTCCTTGAGCTTGAATGGGACCATGACGCCTTGGCAGGAGCATTTGTTTTGGGTGGAAATTTTGCAGGACCACGCGATCTTTGCGGATGAGGCGCTTGCTCCGGAAGAAGTTCAATGGATTGCGATCGCAAGGCGGTATATCGGCGCTTTTACCGAACTGCGGAATCGCATTCTGAAGACCGATCCTTCCCTGCCCGTTTCATATGAAGCGATGATCAAGCTGTCTAAAGATATTTATCCGGTGGCGCACGGATATTATCAATTTGAAGGACATTTACAGCATCTTCGCCTTCAAAATAAAATCGTCATCTCCCTGACGCCGGTGTATTTCAATGGAACGCTGCTCGAGAACGGGGAGTACTTGCGGATCCTCTCCTATTGGATGAACGGCTTGCCCTATGAGCCTCTGCCGCTCGTGAGTTTAATGGACATGTGGCTCGAAGATCAGCTCGGCCATGCGGTGCTGCTAGGGAATCATCTCGATCCTACAGAGATCGAGCTTGGAAAGAGCACGGAGCAATTCGCGCAGCAGTTTCAAGCCCATATCGTCAAAAATAAGGCGATACGGGGTTTTCTCCGGTTTACCGCGCCTAACTTCCCAGTCCAGCAAAGATTTGCCAGACAAGTCGCCACATCGGTTATCGGCTTCTATCACCTGGTTGAAGATGTGATTCGGGAATACCAGCACACCGAACTGCTGAGCCGCTTGACACTGCGCTTCCTGGAGCATCACATCCCGGAAACTTGCTATTTCCTGCACAAGCTGGCTGACTACAACGTGGAAATACTCGGCTTGCCGGATTGTCCGCTGACGAAGCCGTCTTTTAAGTGAGGCGGTAGAGCTGGGACGAGGTACTAGGCGGTGTTAAGCATTTTATTCTCGTACATAAAAGCAAAGTAACGAGGTCCGGCCATGGACTTGAGCTGTAGTTGTTCGCGAAGTAGGGGCTGTTTCGCATTTATGAGGCGTTTCGCACGTATGGCGATTCATAACGAACAATGGTCGTTATTAAGGATATAAAGCGACGCTATATCGTCGAAGATATGGATAAAATGGGCTCGAACGAACAAAGGTCTTTAATAAAGCACCTTGTTCGTTGTTTAGGGTACATTGTTCTATATAACCATATTTGACGAGCAAGCTCGAAATATTAACGTCACATCCACGCACATCGGTTTCTTGCATAAATTCCTGGTACAACAAAAAAGAGCCGTCGCCGGCTCAACATATCGCTATCTTTCCCCGTCCCACTCCGCATAGAACTGCTCCAAATATTGCTCCATGAAAAGGTGCCGCTCCTCTGCGAGCTTACGGGCGAAGTCCGTATTCATCAGCTCCTTCAGCTTCAGGAGCTTCTCATAAAAGTGATTGATCGCCGTATCGTTCCCGCTGCGATATTCGGCCTCCGTCATTTGCTCCCGCACCATGACGGAAGGATCATGAATCGGGCGTCCCTTCCAGCCCGAATAAGCGAACACGCGCGCGATGCCCACCGCGCCGATCGCATCCAGCCGGTCGGCATCCTGCACGACCTGGCCCTCGAGCGTGCGCATCGGCGGCCGCGCGCCGCCCTTGAACGACATCGTGCCGATGATCTCCAGCACGTGGTCGATTTGCGCCGCCGGCGTGCCGCTGGCGGCGAGCCACGCCTCCAGCTCCTGCTGCGCAGCAGCCGGGTCGGCGTTCAGCTTCTCGTCGGCGACGTCATGCAGCAGCGCCGCGAGCTCGCAGACGAAGCGGTCGGCGCCTTGGGCGGCGGCAATCCGCTTCGTTGTTTGCACGACGCGGTAGATATGCCACCAATCGTGGCCGCTGCTATCGCGCTCCAGCTTCTCCTTCACGAGCGCTTCGGCCGCGAGCAGAATACGTTCTCGTTCTCGTTCTCGTTCTCGCTCTTGCATTTGCTCTTGATCTCGCTCCTGTTCTTGCTCCCGCATCATTTCTTCTTTCTCCTCTTCCCTTCGGCTGGCTTTCCTTCAGCTTGCTTCGCCTCAGTTGACTTAACCTCTGTATACTTCTGCATGATCTTCTTGAAGTTCTTGCCGTACTTATCTTCCAGCTTAGCGCCCATATCCCGCTGCAGCTCATGCATCACGACACCATGGAAAAAATTATTCAAGAGCAGCTCCGCCATCGCCGGATGCTCCGTCAGCATCGCCTTGGTTGGCTCACCGCCGCCTCGCGTACCGATAATCGCCAACTTACGGTCGATGAGCAGTGTAAACTTGCGCCCAATACGAGCCTGCCATGCTTCATCGCGGCCATGCGGGAACTGATGCACGCCATTCGGCAGCTGGGCTTCGCCGACGGTCGAAGCCAGAATGCGCACGCCATGCTCCTGCGCATGCGCCAGTTCGTCCTTCAGCAGCTGCGCTTCTTCCGACCACAGCTCACAGAGCGCTTCTTCCCTCGCCTTCTTCAGCTCGGTGCGGATGCGCTCAATGACCTTGGCGTCGCCCTCCAGGCTGAAGTACTCGGTCCGTTCCGCATCCTGCTTCGGCATATGCGACTTCACATAGCGGATCGAAGCCTGCAGCTCCGCTTCAATCTTGTCGCCGATCTCGTCGATCGGCACGCTCTGGTAATGCGTCGGCTCACCGTGGCTGGTGAGCACGACGCCTTTCTCCGCGAGCTTCTGCAGCGCTGAGTACACGTTCGAACGCGAAACGCCAAGACGTTTGGCGATTTCGTAACCTGTCCGCTTGCCGGACTCCGCAAGCACGTGCAGGCATTTGGCTTCAAGATCCGTGAAGCCGAGATTTTTCAAATGCTGCAAAACTTCCTCCATGCTACAGCCCTTCTTTCTTTAACCCGGTTAATATTCAACTTGGTTATTATTGTAACATGATTTCCCTGATTTAGGTCGTACAAGCTTCTTCTTCCATCCCCAAAACCTCGATTTCATAGGTTTGGTAAGCATTTTGAATTCCGTATATAACATCCTTGATCCGATAAAAACCGCCGGAGAAAGCCTGAGTATCCTTTAACGCTTCCCACATATTGTAATAGGCCGCAATATGCTGAGTCTCGCAAATAACAAAATCCGTACATTTTCCGCTGAACGCATCCGCATCAAAATACCGTACCTTTACTTCGTCTGCATGATGCCCGATGATCTCATAAAGTTCTGACGCATACTCCCTGCGAGCCTCTCTGGGCAGCGCCAGCCAAGTGTGATCGACCTCGAGCAAAACAACAAAACAATGATTCATCTGCGAATCCCTCTTTTCGAATATAGTAGTATTATTAAGCACTACTATAATGCTGTGAACTAATTTTAACAAGCAGATTTTGTAAATTATTATTTTGGAAATACTAGGTGGAAACTGCTGATTGGAGAGCTGATTACGATGATCGTAAAAATCATCATGTGGACCTCATTGATTCTCCCCTGGATTACATTGTTTGCCATGAAAAAATCCATGATCAAACGCTATATGCCTGTCTCTATTCTTGCAGCGCTAGTGGTCACCATTTTCTTTGAAATTGCTTATGTTTACAACTGGTGGATTTTAAAGATTAAGATCGTTACATGGGGGAACATAACGAACATTTCTTTTGTTTACGGTTTCTTCCTGGTTGGTACCTTGTGGATTTTCCGCTTGACCTTCGGTAAATTCTGGATTTATTTTTTGACCAATCTAATCGTTGACAGCCTGCATCTATACTTTTTTCAAAATATTTTTGAACGTATGGGTGTGTTTACAATGGCTAACGTGGCCAAATGGCAGCTCTTATTATTGATGACCGCCGTATCTCTGTTCTTGTATACCTATCAGCGATGGCAGGAAACGATTTTCCAGCCTTCCAGGGACGATGCCGGTTACTTTTTCGATAAAGAAATTGAGTTTAAATCATTGGTGCGCGAGAAAAGCAAAACCTAGCCCCTGTTAAACTAGCGATAGTCCTTTCATAGTTAAAATATGATAAGATATCGTACGAGAAATCAATTTCAGGGAGGTTTCACCGTGTCTCGCATCATTCAAGTTGAGGAACGCCCCTCATTTTGGGAGAGTATTCCGCTTAGTCTGCAGCATTTATTTGCTATGTTTGGCTCCACGGTGCTGGTTCCTATTTTATTTAAAGTCGATCCAGCCACGATCCTGTTCATGAACGGGATAGGTACTTTGCTTTATATTTTCATGACAAAAGGGAAAATTCCGGCTTTTCTAGGTTCAAGCTTCGCCTTCCTCTCTCCGGTTTTCGTCGTTTTATCATCCAAAGGGTATAGTTCGGCATTGGGCGGATTTCTGGTAGTCGGGTTGATTTTTACGATTGTAGCTTTATTGATCCGGGCTGTAGGCACCGCATGGATTGATGTTGTGTTTCCACCCGCTGCAATGGGCGCCATCGTTGCCGTGATCGGGTTAGAGCTGGTACCGACTGCAGCCGGAATGGCGGGCCTTATCGCTCCAAGCGGGGCGCCGGCCGGCTGGTCTCCTGATTCAACCGTTGTAACGGTATCCATTTTCACCTTATTGGTTGGGGTTATAGGTTCCGTAGTATTTCGCGGGATATTAAAGGTCATTCCGATTCTGGTTGCCATTGTTGCCGGTTATGTGCTGGCAGCCTTGTTCGGTTTGGTACATATTGCGGACATATGGGGAGCGGCTGAGTGGTTTAAAATGCCAACCTTCTACAGCCCCACTTTCGATTGGTCAAGTATCCTGATCATCGCGCCGGCGGCTCTTGTCGTTATTGCGGAGCATATCGGTCATTTGATCGTAACCGGGAATATGGTCGGGAAAGATTTATCCAAGGACCCCGGGCTAAGCAGATCCTTACTTGGGAATGGAGTCTCAACCATGCTCTCGTCTCTGGTCGGTTCAACGCCTAATACAACCTACGGCGAAAACATCGGCGTCATGGCGATCAGCCGCATCTATTCCGTATGGGTTATTGGCGGAGCTGCGATCCTTGCTATTGTGCTGTCTTTTGTCGGGAAAATATCGGCGCTTATTCAAACCATTCCGACGCCAGTCATGGGCGGCGTATCCTTACTGCTGTTCGGCGTTATCGCCGCATCAGGGATCCGGATGCTTGTGGAGACCAAAGTAGATTATTCTAAACCGGTCAACCTCATTCTAACGACCGTAGTTCTTGTGATTGGTCTTAGCGGTGCGGCGCTGAAATGGGGACATTTTGAAATGAAAGGCATGGCTCTGGCGACCGTCATTACCATTCTGCTAAGCTTGTTCTTCAAGCTGCTGGATGTTTTCAAACTTTCCAACGACTAAAAAATGGAATCCTTGGAAACCCTACTTTCTATGAAAGGAGGTTCATCCATGGTCGAATATATTAACCTTCAAGACAACTCCGAAGAAATAATGAAATGTATCGTAAACTGCGACACAGACCAAGCACCAAATACAGATCAAGCCCAAATCAAAGTAAATGAAGGCCTATTCAACAGTATTCCGAACGATGAAGAGTACATTGATGAACCTTAATTCACTAACCGCCATTAGGCGGTTTTTTTCATCAAAATATGCAAGTTCCTAGCTTCATACGGCTCGGGACATATTTTCATAGGGAAACGAATAGATTGGAAGTGTATATTCTAATTGGTTCGATCGCCTATGCTTACGAAGCAAGTTTTCTTCGAAAACTTTTAGGAGGCTCTCTATGAAAAAATGGATTTCTGCAGCCGCCATCGTATGGATGGCCATCATCGGAGCTAGTCTATTGGTCTATCTCGTCCAGCCAACTCCTATGGAGTCGGCACATCCAATTTTACAGGCTGAATTAGAGTTGATCCCTCATGCAGAGGGCTCCACACCTATGCCGGCAGACGTCCATACGCCCATGCCATCGATCGTTGATACAAGGTTAGCGGATGACGAAGAGTCGATACCAACTACCTTTCTCAACCCGCCCATACCTGTATCAACCCACGTAGAACCTTCAAGCACTCCCGCCGTTTCGCCTCCGTCCCCTACGAGGCAACCAGAACAAACCAAGGAGATTTCCATTCCCGTACTCAATTATCACAGCATCGGCAATGAGCCTGGCAATACGCTCGTACTTCATCCGGACAAACTAGCAAAGCAATTGGAGTATTTGAAAGAACATGAGTATACGCCGCTTACGATGTCCGATTTTATCCTTATTCTTGAAAAGAAATTGACGCCTCCGTCCAAGCCGGTATTACTCACGTTTGACGATGGATATACGGATAACTATGAGCTTGCTATGCCTTTATTGAAGCAGTACGGTTATCCTGCGACACTCTTTATGTCGCCCGGAGCTGTCGGACAGCCCGATTATTTGAACTGGGAGCAGGTCAAGGAAATGCACGAAGCCGGCTGGGACATCCATCCTCATGGTATGACGCATCCCTATCTTTCAAAGCTATCCGTGGAGAAACAGAAAGAAGAGATAACGGAGGCGCGCAGATTGATCGAAGAGCAGTTAGGAACGACGGCCGATGTATTCTGCTATCCATACGGAGCTTTCAATTCGAAAACGCTTACCATTTTAAAAGACGCCGGATTCCGGTACGCCTTTACCATCGAGCAAGGCCGAACGACCTCCTCGCAAAAGCCTTTTCAGCTGAAGCGCATTTATGTGAACGGAGAAGATAGTTTGGCAGCCTGGAGTCGGAAGCTTAAGTGAAATTGTACTTACATATCCGCAATTACACATTGACAATGATAATCATTATCAATTAATATGAAGATGATTTCATTAGAGATGGAGGGATACCGGGTGTCAAAAATCATTATTGTGTTTGCTAGTATGACTGGAAATACCGAAGAAATCGCAGAGGCGATTGCGGAAGGCATTAGAGAGGCTGGGATCGAGCCCGTTGTGAAATCCGTCATGGATGCGAACGGTCAAGAATTGGAGAATTATGATGGCATTCTGCTTGGCGCATACACATGGGGCGATGGCGATCTGCCGGATGAATTCGAGGATTTCTACGAGGAAATGGATGATCTGAACCTTCAAGGCCGCAAATCCGCTGTGTTCGGATCCGCTGACTCCTCTTACGCTCAGTTCGGGGCTGCTGTAGACACGCTTGAAGCAAAGCTTGCCGAGCTTGGGGCTGAGAAAGTGCTTGATGGTCTGAAAATTGAGCTGAACCCTTCCAAAGAAGAAAAGCAATTCTGCTTGGAATATGGCAAGAAATTCGCAGCTGCACTCGGCGTTACGAACTAATATGAGGCGGATTGGAAGGGAGCGTTCTGCGCGCTCCTCATTCCGAAGCCTCCACCTTTGCTTAGCAAAATCTAAAGCGTCTCGACCTCAACGATCTCAATATATTCCATGCTTTTGAGCTCGTCATACACTTCGGAAGCGTACTTTCGATCAATGTACACAATAAAATTCAGCTCCTGATGCTCGCTGTTCAGCTCTTTGATGTGAACGCTTTGCATTTTGTAGCCTTTGGCAATGATCTTTTTTATGATAGCGGTTAAATTTGCATCATGCGATACGATGAGCCTGACGCGCAGATCTTTCATAATTAACGGTTTAGGACCGACTTTCTTAATCAAATATGGCAGTGCGACAACGCTGATCATAATAAGGATAAGGCCGAAAAAAGCCTCTACGAAGAAACCTGCACCCACGGCGATACCCAGTCCTGCCGCTCCCCAAATCATCGCAGCGGTCGTTAAGCCGATAATGACATCGTTATGTTTTCTGAGAATAACCCCTGCACCGAGAAAACCGATTCCGCTGACAACCTGCGCAGCAAGCCGCATCGGATCCATGACGTGCAAGCCTGCAACCGCATACTTATTGGCTGATTCAATAGAAACAATCGTCAATAAACAACTGCTTAAGCAGATGACCAGAGAAGTTTTCAGACCAAGCGGTTTATTCCGAACTTCTCGCTCCAGACCGATAATTAACCCAAAAATTGCCGAGACACCTAATTTGATTAATAAATGGACATCTACACTAAGCATTATTGCGCTCTCCCCCTTACGTAAAAACTAGAAGTCAATGGCCATCCAGAAAAACGATAAATGTAAATACCATTTACAATATCTTAACAATTGACTTTTGTAAATAAGTATATTGACCATTTGTTAATTTATATGCGGTGTTTGTCAAGTAAACACAAAAACTCTTGATCCAATCGATCAAGAGTCTTGGAGAGGCATAGGATCCGCCTATCGCTTTAAGATGTAAATACCTTGAGGAATGACAACCCAGAACCCGGAAATTGGCATACAAATGGCCCCCACAATAGAGAAAATAAGTAACTGCCAACCAACGAATCGCGGGATCGGAATACCTTGTTTTCGGGTCAACCAGCGCAACATTCGCCCGATGATCCACAGTAATACCCCGGAGAATAGGAACCAGAACGCGTTCGATCTGTCTATGGCTAGATCTACAGAATTCCACACCCCAGCTTTCACCATGTCACTGACTGGTTTCCAAAATAAGAGTAACCCGATCGCCGTGTGAATATAAGAAGTCCACTCCAACATCCATCCGCTGTGCTTTTGAATCGGCATATTCTTTCCTCCTCGTATAAAAAATTACTCTTCAACCAAAATTTGCTTCATTCGGTTCCTGTCTTTCCTTTTTTGATCGGCTTTGTCCTCATCTAATCGGTCAATCGCTGCATCCAGCAACGAGCGGACTCCCAGCAATGCTTCTTTTTCAGCTTGCCGAAAATGCGTTCTTGCCTCTTCGGGCACGAGTCTTGCCACCACGATGTTCTTTACATCCTCCAGACAGCTTACGATGTTCTCCAGGTCTTGCAGGTTTGTTCGGGTGCTCATAACCGCATCCTCCTTCTTTTATTCCATCTGGCCAAAATGGATCGTCAACACGCCGTCTGCAAGACGCGCCGCCTCTACAGAGCGCCCCAGCAAAACTCGCGGCAGCGCAACGATTCGCTTATAACCGCCGACCTGCAGCGTTAATTCATCGCCTTTTTGATTGAGCTGAAGCTGCTTCTTCTCTGTAAAAGGAAGCGAGATCCGCAGTTCATAGCCTGCCTCTGTTTTCTTCACTTCCTCCACGATTCCCCGGTGAAGAATCGCCCCGCATTCCCGTTCATGAAAAGCCGCCGCTGCAACACGTTCAAGCATTTCTTTGCCCATAACCTCGAGAGGCATTAGAGGTACCTTCAAGATCGGCAGCGGACTGAAGCAATGATTGATTTCTTCCTCGTACCTGGTCTGGATTTGCTTCCATTGGGCGAAATACCCTTCGGCCGCTTCTTCGGACAGCACTTTATTGACGATGACAGCATCGGTGTGAAAACCGTATAAATTCAGATTCGTGAACGCTCTCCGGGCTTCGGAAATGACCATCTTTTCCGGATTGACGACGAGGCGAATGCTGGTGACTTCGGGATCGGCAATCACCTGCTGCAGCTTTTCCAGCTGATCGACGACTTGGCTGAAGCTATCCATCACATCGTCGCCGGGCAGTTCCAGTCCTTTGGTCACTTTCATAACCGGACGGGCAAGCTTCAGAATTTTACGCTCGTAAGGAAAGATATTGCGAACCCACCATCTGAGCAGCTGCGGATAGCTAAGCAGGCGTAACGTCTCTCCGGTCGGTGCGCAGTCCACGATAATCGCATCATACAGGCCGCTTTCCGCATGCTCTTTGATTCTAAGCAGACTGAACAATTCTTCGAAGCCCGGAAATACCATGAGCTCTTCGGATCCGATATCATCCAGGTTGGCCCATTGCATAAAGTTCGAGAACCAATTGCGCACACTTCCCCAATGCCGCTGCGTTTCCTTCAGGCTATCGATTTCCTGCGCCCACAACCGTTCGTGAATCAAGGTCGGCTCCGATCCAAGCGGAATGCCAAGGGAATCCGACAAGCTGTGGGCGGCATCCGTGCTTAAGACAATCGTTCGTTTTCCTTCGGCTGCCAGCCGGTAAGCCGTCGCCGCGGCGATACTTGTTTTGCCGACGCCGCCTTTGCCCGTATAAATAATAATACGCATATCCAGCACCTCCATTAGTACGATTTCGTAGTATTTCCGCAAAAAAAATTATTCGATTTCAATTGATCTCAATTTCGACGATTTCGAAGTCTCCTCAGGTTCCGCGTTATGCTGCAGAGCTTTGGCCACTTTCAGCGAGAGATGGATAAATTGCTGAAGCTCCTCGGCTGTCAGTGCGCGTTCAATTCGGCTGAACATCGTATTCATCGTGCCGAGCGCCTCTTCGGCGATCAGCTCCCCGTCTTCCGTCAGCCGATTGACGATAATGCGCTGGTCCTGCTGCGACTTCTCTCTATAGATGTAGCCTTTGCGCACAAGCCGTTTGGCGATACTCGTCACCGTGCTGAGCGGCGCGCCCAAGTAATCGGCCATTTGGGACATCGTCAGCTGCCCGTGAAATTTCAGCAGCAATAGCGCTGAAAAATCTGAGCTCGTGAGCTGCAATTCCAGGTACGACGTGTCCGGAAACATACTAAGCGGACGCAGACCATTTTTAAAAATAAGCTCGAACAGCTGTTGCATGGGCATCCCTTTCTTTTGCAAATAAACTACGATGTCGTATTAAATTCTATAGCTATAAATTACTACACATTCGTAGTAATTGCAAGCCTGATTTGAAAAATGTTCCAGTATGGTGGTTCGAATTTACCTGTTTGGAACAATGGTCGCTAATAGCGAATAGTTTGACTTAGATTTGGAGTGGAAATGGTCTATTTTGGGCTGGAGCGAACAAAAGTCTTTATTTAAAGAATCATATTCTTTAATTTTGGAAACTTGTTCTTTATTCTACCTTTGGCGCGTAAACCTCACTTCATTAGCGTCGTAAGTGGCTTAAGAGTATTTGCGAATAATTGACGCTGTTGAAGAAGCTGGGGAGGTTGGGTGGGGGGCTGATTCGGCGTTGGCTGTCGGGGTTGGGGTTGGGTGGGTGGCCGATTTGCTGTTGGGCGTTGGGGTGAGGGTTGGGGTGAGGGTTGGGGTGAGGGTTGGGGTGAGGGTTGGGGTGAGGGTTGGGGTGAGGGTTGGGGTGAGGGTTGGGGTGAGGGTTGGGGTGAGGGTTGGGGTGACGGTGACAGTGGTGATGCTGCCTCTTCCCGGATTTAAATCCGGAACCGGTACCCCGCCCCCCAGATCGTTTCAATATATTGCGGATTGGACGGATCCTGCTCGATTTTCTCCCGCAGCTTGCGGATGTGAACCGTTACAGTGGCGATCTCTCCCATGGAGTCCATGCCCCACAGATGGTCGAACAGCTGGTCTTTGCTGAAGACCCGGTTCGGGTTCATCGCCAGGAAGGTGAGCAGATCGAACTCCTTGGTCGTGAAAATGACTTCCTTGTCGTTAACGAAGACGCGGCGTGCGGTCTTATCTATCATCAGGCCGCGGATGCGGACTTCATCGTTCTTTGTTTCGCGTTTGCCCATCAACCGCTCATAACGCGCCAGATGCGCTTTTACTCTTGCGACGAGCTCGCCCGGGCTGAAAGGCTTGATGATATAATCGTCAGCGCCGAGGCCTAAGCCGCGTATTTTATCGATATCTTCCTTTTTGGCGGAGACCATCAGGATGGGGATATCCTTCTCGCTGCGAATTCTCCTGCAGATTTCGAAGCCGTCCACCTTGGGAAGCATCAGGTCGAGAATGATCAAATCATAATCGGTGCTGATCGCTCTTTGGAGCCCTTTGTCCCCGCTGTTCTCTATATCCACCTCATGCCCGTTGATCTCCAAATAGTCCCGTTCCAGTTCGGCGATACTCTGTTCGTCTTCAATGATTAAGATGCGGCTCATCCTGCATGCCCCCTACTCCCTGCTTGTTCAGCGGTAATACCATATAGACGGTCGTTCCTTTGCCAAGGGTGCTGGTCGCCCCGATTCTCCCGCCGTGCTCTTCCATAATTTGCTTGGCAATCGCAAGGCCGAGCCCGCTCCCGCCTGTCGAGGTATTCCGGGACGGATCCGCCCTGTAAAACCGGTCGAATATATGCGGCAGCGCTTCCTCGGAGATGCCTTGGCCGTTATCTTCTATTTGAATGACGGCGTTGCCGTCCTTTTCTTTCACTTCCAAACGGATGATACAGTTCGATTCATCACTGTATTTCATCGCATTTTCGATCACATTCAGCAGTACGCGCTTGAGTTTCTCACGGTCTGCAGTGACGATGAGAGGTTGCTTCGGAAGCTCCTTCAGCTCGAAGTGGACTCCCTTTTTCTCCATATCGAATTGCAATTCCTGCGCGCAATCCTGTACGTACCCGCCGATGTCGACGGTTTCGAATTGAAACGGCACTTTGCCCAGATCCAGCTTGGAGAAGAGGAATAGCTCATCGATGAGCCGGTCCATGTCAGCCGCTTTGTTATAGATCGTTCGTACATACCGATCCAACTTTTCGGGCGAATTGGTGACACCGTCCATGATGCCTTCTACGTAGCCTTTGATCGCTGTTACCGGTGTTTTCAGATCGTGTGAGATGTTCGATATGAGCTCTTTGCGGTTTTCCTCGTATTGAAGCTGCATCACGACGGATTGCTTCAATTTGCGCCGCATTTCTTCGAATGCAATGCTAAGCTCGCCGATCTCGTCATCGGATTTAGGAACAACCTCGAAATCAAGGTTACCTTCTTTTATTTCCTCGGCTGCCCTTTTGAGTGCTTTCAAAGGACGAATGATACTTCTTGATACAAAATAAGTGAGAACCCCGTTCGTCACGACTAGAATCGTAACAAATGCAAAAATAACCGATTTGTGAAATTGATGCAAATATTTTTGAAACGTGCTGCCGTCCAGAAAAACGAATACGGATCCTTTGCTCTTATCCGAAAAAAGAAAGTCGTGCTGGCGAGTTATCCACATTGAACCCCGATTTCTCTGAAAATGACCAGATGAGGTCCCAAAAGAAGGCAGTTTGGATGTATCTTCCGCCTCGGCCTGTTTCAAATAAGGAGATGCGTACGTAATTTCTTTATCTTTTCGAACGATTATGCCCATATTGATTTTATGGAGACGTGCTTCCAGATCTTTAACGAACGTTTCGTCGAGAAATATATCCGGTTCCAGCTCGGACTTCGCCTTCATGTAAGCGACGATTTCCGCTTCCTCGTCGACGACGCGTTTGATCGGATTGCCCTGGGAGAGATCGACCTGGAAAACCGAGGTTAAGTTGCCTAGCGTCGCGATGCTGATCAAGATCACGGCTAGCCCTAAAAGCACAAGCGGCACAAGAAGCATGGCTATATAAGAAAGCACCAGCCGTAAACGAATCGACATCCGGATCAAATCTCCTTTTTGTCAAACAAATAGAATCCCGCTGTAAAAAATAATATACTACACGCCATCAAAAACATAAAGATACTGACAATTTTACCACCGGCCATAGAACCGCCGATCCAGAGCATATGCCAATCCATGTAAGCCGTCGGCGAATAGGTAGCGATTTGCGGGATGAAGAACGCCGCCACTTTGAAGGCCAGGTACAATAGGATACTCACGGTCAAAGCCGAACTGCTGCCGGAGAAAAATTGTGCCAAGCATACGGCTGCGACGCTAAGCACGAGCAGAGGAACGAAAGCCGAACCATAGGCCAACACCCAGTCGACCAACGTGCCGAAGCCTCCAAAATGCTGGAAGAACAGCGCCGATACGGTCGAAGCCAGCAAGGCTGCGATAAGGTAGAGCGCAATATAAACCGCTAGCGCCAATTGCTTGGAAGCAAACACCTTGAATCGTGTGATTGGACGGGTCACCGTGATTTTCATCGTACGGTCGCCCATTTCGCCGGAGAATGCATCTGCGGCTCCCATGAATACGAACAGCGGCAGAAAAATGCCGGTGAATAAACCAAGCATAATGATGGGAAAATCCTGCGAGGCGATCGCGCCGATGCCGATGCCGCTTTGGAAGCGCGCCAGCAGGAATCCCGCGAGCACCGGCATCAGCAAAGTTACCGCAAGGAAAAAGAGCGTCTTCTTCTTGGACGCGATTTTGATCGTTTCGTTCCACATGTTGGCTGTTAGACTATGCATGAGCGGCCAGCCCCCTGACTTCTTTAATTTCACGCAAATATGCTTCTTCCAGCGTTGCGCTGCCATTCACTAATTCGGAGACGAGTCCCTCGCGGACAAGTCGTCCTTGATGGATGATGCCCATCCTGCTGCACATCAGCTCCATCTCGTGAATGAGATGGCTGGAGATGAGGAACGTGATGCGCTCTTCGCGCGCAAGCCGCATGATGATCTCGCGGATGTGCACCATGCCCTCGATATCCAGACCATTCGTAGGCTCATCGAGGATAAGCAGTTCCGGCTTCGACAGCATCGCCGCCGCGAGACCGAGCCGCTGCTTCATGCCAAGCGAGTAACCAGCCACCTTTTCATGTTGAAAAGGGGTTAGATCTACGGTCTCCAGCACTTCATCGACACGCTGCTTTCCGACCCCGGGATAAAAGCGCGCCGCCAACTCCAGATTGCGCCTGCCGCTCATGTACGTATAGGCCTCCGCCGTTTCGATCAGTACGCCGACTTTCGCCATTGCTTGCTCATAATGGGTTGCAACGTTGTAACCAAACAGCTTCACTTCGCCTTGCTGTGCTTTACTTAACCCGACCATGATCTTCATGACTGTTGTTTTCCCTGCGCCATTAGGGCCAAAAAAGCCATAGATATCGCCTTGCTGAACGGTCATATTCACATCATGGATGCCTCGCAAGTTGCCATATATTTTCGTTAACTGCTTTATTTCCGCTACGGGATTCATGACCCGGCCACCTTTCTACTGGAAAAATAAAAAGCTGATGCTTACGAAGCTAGTTTTCCTAAAGGAAAACTCAGTCGATGCTTACGAAGCCAGTTTTGCTAAAGCAAAACTCAGTCGATGCTTACGAAGCCAGTTTTCCTAAAGGAAAACTCTTAGGAGGTGAAATGGTCGCCATTCCGCCTCCGCTTAAGTTTCTCGATTAACGCTCTGCACCCCAGTGTTTGCGGGATTGCTCATCGAATTTCACGGTTTCCACTTGTTTGCCGGTCAAATCTACAGTATCAGGCGTTGTGCTGTTCAGGCTGGACAGCGTCATATCTACGTTTAATACAACGTCATGCGCCGCGCCCCCGGCATCTTTACCGGAAATGTGGATCTGCGCCGTTTGGTTCGTGATGTGGTTATCTGCGTCTACAGTTGCATTTACCTCTACTTCATCCATTTTGATGTCAGTTGTCAGCTGCGGAAAGCTGTTTTTTAGTAGGCTTGCATCGAAACCAAGCGTATCTGCTTTAGCCGGAAGCGGATGCTGGTTGTTCTCGGAAGTGCCGTGGTGCTTGATCACCAGCGATCCGATTGTGTTTACCACAGGGGAGATCTGGCTGCCAGACATCTTAAAATGAATCTCTTTGACATTGCCGGCAGCTTGATCCATCGTCACATAATTCTTCAAGTTGCCGACCAGAGCGTCGACTACATTCTCAACCTCTTGAACCATCGCTGGATCCGGGGTATGCTCCTTGCCTTCGAGCTCCTTGAACTTGCCGCTCATTTGTGCTTCATCCCATACTTTGTACACATCCGAATCATCTGTTTTCACGATATGTTTGCCGTCTTGGCTGTAAAAATGAATCGTTTGTTCTTCCGTTCCGCTCTTCACGGTCACTTCCGCACTTCCCGCACGATCGCTGTTACTCTTAATGGTAGTCTTTACATTCAGCAGTGAGGTTCCGTTATCCTGTAAAGATACGTTCACCTGACGAGTCGCATTGTCCACCGCGGCTGTCTGCTTGAAGGCTGACTTGAAAGTCTCATACCCTGGAGCGTCGCCCACGCCTGCATACACGGAAGTCACCAGCATCATACTGCCTACCGCTACGCCTAATCCCAACATCGCTAACTTCTTGTTCATATCTCTTCCTCCGTAAGCTTTTCGCTTTATCTAATTTGAAAGCGTCCCTCGCTTCCATGTATACATCATATCCCCCCAGCCTTAACTGCCTCTAAAACAGTTCTAAACCGCGCCTAAAACAATTCTTAAATATTTATAAAATGGATGAATGAAAAAAGCGGTTAAATAAAACAAAACACCCTCGATTGAGAGTGCTTGTATGATATAATGTTCGGGATGTTCGTTCTCGCGCTTCTAACATATCTGAAAAGAAAATAACCCCGCCCAGGTTAGCGCCAAAAGGTACTATGGATCATTTAGACGCCAAGGTTCAACCGCCAAAGTTCAATACTCCTTATGCTTCTTGTGCATCTCAAACATGCCGGAATGCTCAATATCGACATCGATCTTCACATTGTTAATCTGAACTGCCTTCAAAGGCTTGGCCCCATTGCCGGTAAGCCTGGACCAATCGGCAAAAGATTTCCTGTATACGATATGTTCCAACTGGTATAGATCAACGTCATGCTCCATCCCGATCTCAAACGTTTGCTTGATTTGTTCGGCGATTTCTTTTTCAACCTGCTTTTTTAGCGTTTCGTCGTCCATTTCAATTAAAAATTCAGTAACGGTCACTTTACATTTCATACGAATATCGAAGCCAACTTTATCGTCCCGGACAAGCGGGATTACGTTTACCTCTGGCTTGTGGATAGATACGGACCCTGCTCGCTTGCCGTTAACGAACACTACGAGCGGCGTACGGCTCGTCTTTTCCTGCAGCCACCGCAAGCCCTTCAATTGATCATCCGGGAACCATTCCAGCTCATCCTCATCATTCAATGCATGTACGCCGCTGACTTCCAGTTTAGGATCCGGTTTATTATTCTTCTTCCATATTTCATTTGATATTGCTAAGGAGGGCAGCATCAGCCTGTTTCCGGGTTCCCTCAAATTCGCAATCACTTTATATAATCGAACGGGCTTGATAAAAGAGAATTGCCGGTAATTCTCCTCGGGGTGAGAAAGTATAGAGGCCAATGGGGACAAATTGAAAAAAGGCGTTACAGTAAATAAGCGATCAATGGGCTCCTTTGTGCTGTAAACCCACTGAGTAAACCTTGTTTCATTGTACCTTGTAATGCCATCTACAAATCTCCCTACGCCATGACGCAATGCCTCATCCTTAAATACAAACGCGGAAACATGTCCCCAAAATACTTGCTGCTGAGAAGTCTTGTACAATTTATTAAAAGCCTCGCTAACGGTCTCCCCCTCTACTTGTCCCACCCATACCGATGCAGGTCCGCTTGATTTACCGCCCTCCTGCTTAGCCACACTCGAAAAGTCCAGCATTTGGCTATATACTTGGAAACGACCGTTCTGATAATCAAAGCCTATGGCTGTAATATAGTTCATATCCTGAATCGTCTTCATATCCCAGCATGCCGTCTGGCTGATCAACAAAATAAAGCAAATGCCAATTGAGCAGAATCTGCGTTTCATGAGGGCTCTTCTCCTGGACCTTGACGCGTAGCGTCATTAGGATTCAAAGTGCCAGGTCTTCGCTTCAACTTACTCCAAGGCTTGGCTAACAGAGAAGCGGTCATTTCTTTGAATTGCGGCGGCGATACAGGAGACAAGTACGGGACTCCGAATGACTCCAGCGTGGCCAAATATAGGATTACGCCCATAAGCGCCAGCATGAAACCGAATATGCCGAACGTCGCAGAGATTATTAAAATCAGCGTACGCAGCACGGTTACGGTTCCGGACAAAGATTGATTCACGAGCGTATACATCGAAATGGTCGATATCGACGTGACAACCAGCGTTGTGGGACTCGTGATGCCCGCTCGTATGGCCGCGTCCCCGACAATGAGTCCGCCTACGACGGTGACCGTTTGACCGACCACTTTTGGCAGCCGCATGCCCGCTTCACGGAACAACTCGAACAACACGAGCATGATGATAAAATCCATCGGACCCGAGATCGGAAGCCCCAATCTGGATGAAGAAATGGTAGCGACCAGCGGGAATGGAAGCTGCTCAATATTAAAGGCAGAAACCGCGATCCAGAAGCCCGGGAGGAGCGTGGATACGATCAAACCTCCAACCCTCAGGATGCGTTCGAACGCGACATAGTAAAACGGAAAGTGAACGTCCTCCGGAGATTTCAAAATAAACATTAGACTTGCAGGAGCGATCAATGCCATCGGCGATCCATCGATTAGGATGGCGAATCGCCCCCGCAACAAGGAATCAGCGATATAATCAGGTCTCCCCGCATAATCCATAAGCGGAAAGAACGGATATTTCGTGCCCGATACCCTTTCCTCCAATTGGGCGCTGCTGATTAAACCGTCAACGTCGAGAGAGAGCAAGCGCTGCTTGACTTCCATAATCATATCCAAATCAATGATATCGTCCATGTAAAGGAGAGCCACAGAGGTATGACTCCTTTTTCCAATATCCATTTTCTCACAGCAAAGCGAACGCGTCAGCAGACGCTTACGAACGAGTGCAATATTGGTGGTGATATTCTCTGTAAATGCGTCACGTGGACCTTTGATCGATGTTTCCGTACTGGATTCTTCGGGTGAACGATTAGGCGGAGAGGCGATATTTAATGCAAATACGAGTTGAGTCTCTTCAAAAAAGAGAATGACCTGCCCCTGGTAAAGGCTTACCGTCAGCGATTCCATGAGGTTAGGACCTGTAATCTCATCAAGCTGGAGCATCGTACTGACATTCAGTCTTGATGCCTGGAGATTAAGCTCGTCCGTGAGCATGGCATGAAGCTGAGGAAGAATCACATGCTCGAGATGCTCTATTTTGCACATCCCATCACAATACAGCAGTAAAACATTAGGGGTAGGATTTGTGTCCCTAAATCGATACGATTTTATGATGACATCCGCAGATTTAGCAAACCATTCGCGAAAATGCTGTTCATTCATTTATGTCTTCTGCTCCTTTCGCTTCAACGGCAAATACGCCAGGACTAGCAGGACGAGCGGCAAAAGCAAACCAACCACAAATATGAGCGGGTAATACCAAGTTACGATTTGCTTCCTGATCCAATCGTCTTCTATCGGATACATGCCTATGACTAAGAAGAAGATACTCAATCCTATCAGCAGACAGGTTCGCACGCGAGGCTTGCTAACGCCCATTACGTCAAGCATGAGAAATAAAAGCAAGGACATCCGGACACACGCCCCGGAAATCCATTGATAGATGGATAAGAAATCAAGATGGGAAATATATTTGCTGATCGTCACCATCCGCCATTGTTCAAATGCAGGGTATCTCAGATCGGCTGCTTCAAAAGGGCCGAATATGGCAATAGCTCCCGTCAAAGGTCCTATAGTAAGTCCAACAATGCAGATCGACAAAATGAACAGGGAAGACAACCGAATTTTCGAAGAAACATGATGTTGAAGAAACAGGATAGCCATCAACTCAAAGGATGCGCCATTCGTCAGGAGGGCTGATTTGATTGCAGGTTCGTAACCATGTGTAAATAGAGGCATGAGCAAGCTGTAGTCTTTGTACTGGAAATTACTTGTCATAACAAAAAAACCCAGAAGAACGACTGCCGGAAGCAGCAAACCCGACACAATGGCAATAGCCCGAAGACCGGCCAGAGCGGCAAAAAAACAAAAAGTGAGGAAGATGATTGTAATCACCGTTTGCGGTGTACGAGGCAAATAGGAAACATGCGTCCAAATGACAATATCTTTCAAAGTGATCGTGGCATGCAAGACGCTAAGAGCTAGAACAAGGATCAAGACCGGAAATGCGATGAAGTTCCCAAATCGTTGTTTTAGCCAATCGATCATCTTCCGTTGAGCTGATTTTTTGATAATAACGTACAGCAGGATGACCCAGACAACCAATGGAATGATGGAGGCCGCAGCGCCAAGCCAGGAATCTCTTCTGCCAAAATGAAGAAGAACAGGAATTAACAATACATGATTCGTAATGCCGATCGAGAGCGTAAACACAAAATATAATTGCAGAGCAGAGATCTTCTTGATTGCATGCATGCTTCATTCTCCCGCACTGATATTGAACAGAAACTCTTTTAGTTAAGATACCCTGAACTGGAATAATCCATGCAAAAAGTCCACGTTTAACCACAGAAAAACAAAGAGACCGCCCCACTTTATCGTGGATTGCGGTCCCTGGGTTGCAAGAAGAATGGAACTAGAATGTTGCCAAAATGATAACTAACAGAATGTACAGTACCAGAATAACAGCTGTGCTAGTGTATCCAACATGAGACATGGTTATTCCTCCCTTCTGCCCTTCGCAAACTGCTCTTTGTCGTTGCTTGATACATCCTATGACGATCAGGGCAGATGGGTATGGACTTCCGTCTATTTCCTCATGAGAAAAGGTGTAAGTTCACCTAGATAGAACAGATCCAGGTGATGCTGGGCACGGGTGCAAGCCGTGTAAAACAGCTTGCGTTCCCTGGACTCCGCGTAGACGGCAGCCCCTGCGTCGTAGAGGATCACCGCGTCGAACTCGAGCCCCTTGGCGAGGTACGCCGGCATGATCATGACGCCAGCTTCGTAGTGCTGCGTCTGCTTGTGGATGCGCTGCAGGCCCGGCAGCAGCGGCCCGAGAAGAGCGTGCGCGCGCTCCGTCTCGCGCTCGGTCTTGCACAAGATCGCGACGGAGCTGGCTCCGCCGTCGCGACGCTTCTGCACAGCCGCCGCGATAAGGCGGCTGAGTTCGGTCTCGTCCGCCGCGCGCGTCAGGCGCGGCGGCTCGCCGCTGCGGCTGAACGGCTCGATCGGCTCGCCGTGCGGCAGCACCTGACACGCGAATTCGGTAATTTCGCGTGTCGAGCGGTAACTCTTGACGAGACGGATGGTCTTCGTCTCGTCCTCTTTCATCAGCTCGCTGATCGAGGCGTACTCGCCGGGCTGTCCTGCGCCGCCGGAGGTGCCGGCACTCGCGTTTGCGTGCGTAAAAATGCCCTGATTCCAGTCGCCGAGCAGCGTAAAGCGGGCGCGCGGAAACAGCTTTTTCAAGTACGCGTAGTGAAACGGCGAATAGTCTTGCGCTTCGTCGACGACGCAATAGCGGATCGTGCCGATCCGTAGCTGTCCCTCAACCAGGCCCTTCAAATAAACAAGAGGCGTCGCGTCCTCGTAAAGAATCGTGCCTTGGTCCAGCACTTCTACCGTGAAGGCGCGGATCGTCTCCCAGACAGCCGGAAGCTCCTCCCCTGCGCTCTGCGCCAGTTCATGATGAAGCGAGGTATCCGAGAATAGATCGCGGTACATCCCTAGCGCATCGACATAAGCGATGCTGCGGGCACGTTCCTTGAGCGGCTCAATCGCTTTGTGCGCTTTGCTCTTGCTCATCCGCTTCATTTCCGGTTCCGTGCCGATATACTTCGGCTCACGGACCATTTTCCGGTAGAACCTTTTCTCCACATCGGCTTGGATTTCTTCCAGTTGTTCCAAAATCCAATCACTCAGATGCTCCATGCGGTCGCCGATCGGCTGCGTCGACGCTTTGCTGTAGAAACGCTCGCTAAGCTGTTCGGCCGTGATCAGTACCTTTTTGCCGACTGCAAAATCGCTGAAGCGGATACCTCGGGTCTTTAGCTTTTCGCCGTAAGCCTCGATAACTTGTAAGAATGCTGCCGATGCCTTGTACCTTATACCTTGCATGCGAGCCTCATAGGCAGCGTGATCTTGCCCCTGCTCCGTTCCCGCCAGAATGAACTCAAGCTGATCGTAAGGATCTTCAATAGCCAACCCCGTTCCGCTCAGCTTGTGCGCCAGATAATCCTGGAACGTCGTTTGCTGCATATTGGCTTCGCCCAATTCCGGCAGCACGTTCGAGACGTAATCGCTGAACAGGGAGTTCGGTGAAAAGAGAATCATATTTTCGGCGGACAGCCTCGTCCGATATTTGTAGAGCAAATACGCGATGCGCTGAAGCGCGACCGAGGTTTTGCCGCTGCCGGCTGCACCCTGCACGACGAGCACCTTATGCTGATCATCGCGGATGATCTGATTCTGCTCGCGCTGAATCGTCGTGACGATGCTTTGCATTCGCTCATCGGCACTGCGGCTGAGCATCTGCTGCAGCATCTCGTCGCCGATGCTGATACCGGTATCGAACACATCCTGCAGCGCCCCGGCCTTAATGATGTACTGCCGTTTCAGCAGCAGCTCGCCGCTGACGTCCATCTCCGGTGTCCGGTAAGTGGCGGGACCCGGCGGATAATCATAGAAGACGCTGGCAATCGGCGCACGCCAGTCGTAGATGAGAATCTCATCGGTCTTCGGATCGATGAAGGAAGTGAGCCCGATATAGATTTTCTCGGGCTGCTTCTCCCCCTGCTCGATGAAGTCGATCCGGGCAAAATACGGCGAATCGACAACGCGTTGCAGCTTGCGCAGGGCATCCTGTGCGACGCTTAGACTGCGCTTTTGTCCGATCAGGACATGTTCCTGCTGCGCCATGCTGGCCGCAGTCTCGATAATGTCATCGGCATTGTCCGCGTTGACTGAGATGTCGTCCCAGAAGGCGCGGCCGATCGCCGTCAATTCGGATTGCCGTTCATCGGCAATCTCGCCCAGTTCGCCGATTCGCTTCTTGATGCTGGCCCGCACGGCGGCAACGCGCTGCGCTTCTTGCTCGCGTTCTTCTTTTTGAATAGCCATATAGGTGTCTCTCCTCCCGATCCGCTCATGGTTTTGTTATCTATTTATATACCCCGTGGATGACCTCTTCAAACTCCGGTTCTTCCATATGTACATCGTCCATGTCGCCCCAACTGCTGACGACGCGCAGTACATCCATTGCCTTCAGTTCCTGGCGGTTGCAGGCTAAGGTAAGCATATCCGCCTGTTGTTCCACGACGCGAAACGGTAAATCCCAGCTTGCCGGCACTTGATAAGGGCCTCGAAAGGTCACCTTCATCATCGTCGGCAGTCCGATCTTCCCGCGCAGCTCGGCAATCGAGCCGTCGTAGCCGATTTGTCCGTGGTTGATTACGATGACGCGCTCGCACAGCTGCTCGATATCGTCCATATCGTGCGTGGTAAGCAGAATCGTTTTGCCGAAATCCTGATTTAACGCCTTCAAAAAGCCGCGAATGTTCCGCTTGGCGACCACATCGAGCCCAATCGTCGGTTCATCGAGAAACAATATATCCGGATCATGCAGCATAGCCGCAGCCAAATCAGCCCGCATACGCTGCCCAAGTGACAGCTTGCGAACAGGGGTATCCAGGAACTCGCCGAGGTCCAGCAGCTCTGTTAATTCGCCAAGCCTGCGGCGTGCCGAAACTTCATCGACGCGATACATCGCGGCCAGAATTTCATAGGAATCTTTGACCGGCAAATCCCACCAGAGCTGGCTCCGCTGGCCGAATACGACACCTAGGTGCTGAACGACACGCCTTCGGTGTTTTTGCGGGCTGAGCCCGTGTATGAGCACTTCGCCTGAAGTCGGATGCAGGATTCCGGTCAGCATTTTGATCGTTGTCGATTTGCCTGCGCCATTAGGTCCAATATACCCGACAAATTCGCCCGGTTCAATCGTGAAGCTGACATCGTGCACCGCTTCTTTCTCTTTGTAGGCTCTGGATAGCAAGGTGCGGATACCGGCAAATTTCCCTTCTTGGACAAGCGGGGTTTGAAACGTTTTGCGTAAATGATTGACGGTTATCATATCGTAGTGAGCACTCCTTCCTATTCTTAGCTATATCCGATCAGCTTCCTGTACTTTGATAGCGGGACAAGCCTAGCTTCCAGAAGCGCATGGCGAGCAGTAAAGAGACTGCGGCAACGGCTATCGTCCCGAGAAGCATCCCGATGCCCCCCTGATCACGAAGCAGATATAAGGTGGGTACGTAGTTTACAAAACCAACGGGAATGAGTACGAGCAGCGCACCCTGCAGCCACCTGGGATAAAGGGACAGCGGATATCGTGCCGCCGTTTGCGAGGCGTCTTCGGTCATGTTTTGCAGCGATTCGATTCGGGTCAGCCAGAAGCCCGCAGCGGCAGTCGCCAGGCCGATGGCGAATAAGATGACGGTTCCCGTCGCAATAATCAGCAGTGTAAACGGAACGGCAGACCAATCGAGCCTCCCATCTGCCATCAAGGCTCTCATTGAAAAGACCAGCAGAAGGATGCCCTGCGCCATTTCGGCAATTAAAATGCGGTTGTTTTGCGTCATCAGCGCAAGCAGCACCGGTATCGGCCGCGTCAAAAGCGGATCGAGGTCGCCGGATACGAGATATTTTTCCAGGTGATGCACATCCGAGGCAAAAGAGCGATAAATCGCTCTGGACATCATCATAACGCCATACAGGTAACATACTTCGTACAGGCTCCAGCCTTTGATGTTGCCGAACCGCATGAGCACGAGCGCCACCATCAAAAACTCCGAAACATGTACCATCGCCGCCATCACAGTCGAGAATAGAAAGTTGAATTTATATTGCATCCGGCTTCGCAAACTGGCCTTGATGAGCAGCATATACAGCTTCAGCATGGTCATCCTCCCTGCACCTCCAGCTTTTTACGTACCCCATGCGTCACTGCCAGGCAGACACAAGTAAACCCGATGCACCAAATAAGGGCGCCGAGCACAACCGTTCCATGTTCAAGCTGCATGTAGATCCGAGTGGGATAATAGAGCAAATACGGGTAAGGCGACCAAAAACTAATCGTCCGCAGCCAGTCGGGCAACCACTCCAAAGGGATAAAAAAACCGGATAACAGCATGCTCAACGCATAATTCACCCAGTAGAACCATCGGGATTCAGTTGTCCATAAGGCGGCGACGCCAATTAAATAGTTCGTGCAAATAGAAATGTAGGCAGCAAGTACGAGCGCTGCCGCTGTCCAGCCATAAACGGATGCTTGATGCGGGAGCTGTAAGGAGAAGATGAAGAAATAGAGGATATAAATCGGCAGAAACTTGTAGATAAAATTGTAGATCACTTGCCCCCACTCCCGGCTCATCGCCTGGTAGAACAAGTGCACCGGCCGCATCAGATCGACCGCAATCTGTCCGGTACGAACCGACTGCTCAAGTCCGAGCCCGTTCGTCGTGAATAACGTGATCCAAAGAATGGCCTGGTTAAAGGCGATGTAGCTCACAATCCCCTTCTGGCCATAATCGCCGAGCGAAGCCTCGCCGCCCAGACCGGTCCAGATGCTCGCATAAATAAAGCCAAACGCCGCGCTTACCGCATTGTGCAGCAAATGCGCACCACGATACTGCAAGTTCCTGGCGTACGCCTTGCGCGCCAAAACTGCAAAAAGCATGTAACACCTCCTGTTTTTTCAGAACATGTTTCACTAGAACATAGATGATCTTCCCAGCCGCTGCGTAGAGAGAGAAATTTATATTACCAAAATTCCCCTGCGGTTGGCAATGGTTTTTTTGCACGATTATATCGCTACTAGAGTCTGGAAAAACATAATTGCATATAAGATACATCTACCAATACAGTTTGGAGTCCGATTTTACAAAATTGCAGAATGGTTTGTGTAAGAGAATGTTCGATGAGCGCATTGTAAGCTGGCAAAATCGTACTCCAGCCGCTAACTCCATTCACCACGTTTTTGCAATTGGGCGAAATCGGACTGCGATAGTGAACTGCAACTACTGCATCTTTTTTCGTCTATGATGTGAGTTCGGCTTGTATGAACTGTAAATTGTACAGGATAAAATACCCGATTTCAGCAAATTATCTGTCGTACGTTATTCTAACAGCAGAAAAACCTTCAATTCCACATTATTGTGGAGCTGAAGGTTTTTTCTATGAGGGTACGGCTAATGAGCACTCGCCGGTTTCGCGTCAGGCGTGCTGCCGCTCTCCATCGCCGACCGCGCGCCGACCTGCGCTCCGAACTCGGCATTGTAGCCGGTCTGCGCCGTCTTCGTCAAGTAGTCGTGGTCGAGATGCGAGGCCATGTACTGCTTGCCGAAGAGCAGGTCATACTGTACATTGCGGTAGTCCTCAATGAGCGCTTTAACCGAATCCGGCGCCTCGGCATGAAGTCCTTGGTCGCTGTCCACGACCAGGTTATTCAGGAGGCCGGGCACTTCAGAGGCTAACTTTGCGTTCAGCGCGAAATTAGCCGGCTTCTCCAAATGCAGCATATCCAGCACATGCGCGCCGAGAAAAGAGTCGCTGAGCAGCGGAATTTGCTGCTTGGGCATGTCGAAGTTCGACCACATGACGAGCGGGATGCTGTGCATTTTTTTCACCTCTTCGAGCGTCCACTCGTTCGCTTTGCCGGTATGAACGAAGCCGGACTCGGCATATACCTGGTAATCAAGACCGAGGATCGGCAGATGATCGCCATAGAACACGATCATCGTCGGCTCGTCAGACTTCTCGTAGTGATCGATCAGCATCTGCAAGCTTTGATCCGCATCACGCGCACCTTGCGTATAAGTCTCCAGCATCGACTTCGCTTCCGGCGTCAAGTTGCCTTGCACTTGTATCGAGTTTTGACCGTAGCGCGGTGTATCGTACGGTCCGTGATTTTGCATCGTCACGGTATAAATGAACATTGGATTCGCCGTGTTATCCACTTCTCGAATGATGTCTTTGGATACTTCCGCATCCGAGATAAAAAAGCCTTTGACCTCTGGATTTTCGAAATTTTCACTGCTCTTGAAGCTCTCAAAACCGAGCTGTTTATACACATTATCACGGTCCCAGAACCATCCCTCATAAGAGTGGATGCCCATGCTTTTATAACCCAGATCGGCAAAATAACTCGCCAAACTCGGAACGGGCTTGCTTACATATTGCTGGTACGGAATCGAACCGCCGGGCAGGAAACTCATGGAATTGCCGGTCAACACCTCGAATTCCACATTGCTCGTACCGCCGCCGAATTGGGGCGACAGCAGGTAGCCGGACGTTGACTCCTTTTGCAAACGATGAACGGTCGGAAGCGGATCCTCGCTAAATGACACATTCGGCAGCAAGGTCGGATCCCAAAACGCCTCACTCATAATGAAAATGACGTTCGGCTTTTTCCCGTTCAGGGGGTCTGAGCCCTTAGCCTGTTTAAGCCCTTCTTCTTTTATATCAGCAGCTACCGCCGCGATCGATTCATTGCTATAGGTGGCCGGCTTTTGAACGATGGAATTTTTGACATTCAACGTAAACGCCAGCGCTATTCCATTATTCGTGTAGTTCTCCTGTTGATTCCAGACGATCTCGCTCACTCCGGCGCGGTCTAGAATTTTACCGGCCAGCGGCGTTTTAACGCCAAATGCGTACAATGCGTATAGAGCGCAAAGCCCCATAACGGCGCGCCAAACAACCGGCATTTTCATGCGCGGCATCACCCATCTCAACATCAGCACCAGAATGACAGCCGCGGCGATTGATCCAATTCGGACCAACGCAGCTTTACCGGTAACCAGCGAAGCAATATCCATGCTTTCTTTATTCAGCAATATGTCCCACGGAAAGAAGGGCTCCCCGATCATTTTCACCTTCAAATAACTGATCAGCGCCATAACGCCAAGCACTAAGGTCGATATGGCTCCTGCTATGGCTGGAGATCCCACGATCGCGTATATGAAAACTAGTAAACAAAACGATAACCCAACGTTTAAAATGAATAGCGGTTTATAGGATAAACTCCAATGTAAAGTATCTTGCAAGGATCCTCGTTCGAGAAATTCCACTCCAATTACCGACAAAATCGGTAAGCAAACTAGGAAAAACAAACAGACGAGCATCGCTCCCGGACGGTTCGATCTCGTCTTGGCGTGCAGACGGCTCCGGGGCTTCAAGTTCAAGTGCATGTTCATCACTCTCCTCTGGCCCCTCATTATAAAGATCAATTGTGAAGAAATTGTGTAGGCAACCTGAAAATGAGATAAACCTTTATCGAAGCCTTTCGAAGATGAGCGACCGCGTTCAGCGGTAGGTTTATTCGCCAATCAGAAAGTATTCACCGCGCTTTAGCGCTTTAGTGAATTATCTTTCTGATGTGGTGAGATGAGTTTTCATTATTTCAGTCCAGCCAACCAGGCTGATAAGGCCTTTAACTCTTCTTCCTTTAACGATACTTGGAAGGGCGGCATACCGCCTCCGCCTTTTTGGATACGCTTCATGATCTCCTCTTCGGAGAGGCGTTCCCCGACTTTTTGGAGGTTTGGCCCCTCCCCGCCTTGCAAATTGCCGCCATGACAGGAGATGCAAAAATTTTTATAGACTGTCGGGCCGTCCGCCTTCACGGCTGCCGGCTCAGCTTGATTGCCTTTGTCGTTGCTTCCGCAGGCGGACAAGCTAAGAGCCAGCATAACCACACCAAGCAGCTTGTATTTCATACGCTGTAAACCCCTTTTTAGCAAGTATTTCCTTCATCATACCAGAGCATAGCCTGCCCATTCCAGCCTTCATCAAAGCGAAAGTCTCGATCGGACATTTATGGAAAATATGCAATAAGTACTATCAACAAATACTCTATTAGACTTGTATAATGATATTGTTACATTTTTCGCCATAAATCAATTATCATTAACAAATCTCGACAAAGGCAAACCTGGCGAAAGCCAGTGACGCAAAGCTAGAGGGGCTTCTGTGGCGAAAGCCGTATATGCCAGCCAGTTACCGAAAGACGGGGACACCATGAGAACCTTACCTGTCTGCACAGGAAGGTTCTTTTTGTTAGCTGACATGTTGACACGTTAGCCGACAAGATTTTCACGTAATAAAGGTGGTGATCGAGAACTGCCTATAGCAGTAGAAGAACATGCGGTACCGACAGTGGCGCGATCGACAATTACAAAATGAATCGAAGGAGATCACTCATGCAAACAATCAAATCGGGAAGAAGGAACGAAGTCTACACAGCGTTAATTTTGGGTCTTACACTCATTGTTTCGTTATTTTTGATGTACCCCGCTAATGCAGCGACACTGCTGAGCAGCAATTTTGAAGACGGTCAATCAACCGGCTGGACATCAACTAGCGGTACTTGGTCTGTCGTGCAGGATGCAGGCAATTATGTGTATTATCAATCCGGTACTAGTGAGGGCCGTACATCCGCAGGCAATCAATCATGGACCGACTACAGTGTCGAGGCTAAAGTAAAGGTTGATAACTTCAATGGCTCAAACCGCACTTATGTAGCTGGAAGGTACAAAGACGGGAATAACTTCTATGCGGCGTCTTTGTATAACAGCAGCGGGGGAACTTTGGAAATCCGCAAAAAAGTGAGCGGTTCTACAACGACCCTGGCCAGCAAAACGAATTTTGGCCTTGAAGCCGGAACCTGGTACACGATCAAACTCGAAATGAGCGGTTCCTCCATCAAGATGTACGTAAACGACACTTTGCAGCTTTCCGCTACAGATAGCAGTTTAACTTCAGGAGCAGTCGGACTGATTGCATACAAAACCATCGCCAATTTCGATGACATCATCGTATCCGACAGCTCGTCATCCACATCAAGCCCGACACCAACTGCTGAGCCGACTGCAACGCCTTCTGCAGAACCGGCTGCAACGCCTTCTGCTGAGCCAACTGCAACACCAACTGCAGAGTCGACTGCAACGCCATCTGCAGAGCCGACCGCGACACCGACCGCAGAGCCGACTGCAACGCCATCTGCAGAGCCGACCGCGACACCGACCGCAGAGCCGACTGCAACGCCATCTGCAGAGCCGACTGCAACGCCGGCGCCGACGGCAGCACCTGCTGAAACACCGGCTCCTACGCCAACAGCGGAACCAACCCAACCGGCCGCTCCCGGCACTTTGAGCGAGTATAGCTTAACGGGATTTTCAGCAGGGAATACGGGAGGCGGCAGTATAGAGGAGACGGATGCGCGTTACAAGAAGGTTTTCAATGCGACTGACCTTGCAGCCGCTTTAAAGAAAGGCTCCGGCATCAAAGTAATCGAGATTATGAACGATCTCAATCTGGGTTGGAATGAAATTCCGGCGACAGCGCAGGTATCCCCTTTTGCTTCACACAATAGCGCCCTTACCCATCCTGTTCTTAAAACAACGGGAGTCAGTAAAATTAGCATCGACAGCTTCAATGGTCTAACGATATTTTCGACGAACGGCGCAAAGATCAAACATGCGGCCTTAAGCGTGAAATACAGCTCGAACGTAATCATCCGAAATCTCGAATTCGATGAACTATGGGAATGGGATGAAGCGACAAAAGGCAATTATGACAAGAACGATTGGGATTATATCACGGTTGAAGGTGCCAGCCAAAAAGTATGGATCGATCACTGTACCTTTAACAAAGCTTATGATGGCTTACTCGATGTGAAAAAGGGAAGCAATGGCGTCACGGTTTCTTGGTCTACTTTTAAGGGAGATGATCAAAGCGCGAACAGTTGGGTAACCCGGCAAATCGATGCCATGGAAGCCAATCAGTCCGCTTATCCGATGTACGCATATTTGAGAAGCAGCGCCGTCGGTTTGAGCAAGGATGATATTATCGCAATCGCAGCCGGGCAAAAGAAAGGGCATCTTGTCGGCGCAACAGAATTCGCTTCCGACAATGCGAATCTTCAAGTTACTCTTCATCACAACTACTACGAGAATATTCAAGACCGTATGCCTCGTCTCCGAGCAGGCAATGTGCACGCCTACAACATTGTGATGGATAATTCCGGAACACGGGCTGCCAAGAAAAAGCTGACATCGGCAATGGAAAAAGCATTGTCTTCAAAGGGCTACCATTTCGGAGTAACGAGCAATGGAGCAATATCCACCGAAGATGGCGCCGTATTGCTCGAGAAGTCGCAAATTATTGATGTTATCTCTCCAGTGCGCAACAATCAAGCTGATCCGTCAGATGCAAGATATACAGGTAAAATCCAAGCAGTGGATACGATCTATTCCTTGGACGGCAGCACGTTTAGAGGAAGCAGTGATACCGAAGGCAGTCCTCTGGCCCCAGTACCTGCTCCGGTAAAAACTTTCTCATGGAACGGATTCACCTCTTTGCCATACAGCTACACTGCTGATGATCCATCGACCTTGAAAACAAGACTTATAGCATCTAACGGATCGGGAGCCGGAAAACTTAACATGTCCAAGGAAAACTGGCTGCTGACGAGTTATTAATGGAGTTTAAAGTAAGGCGGCTTAAAAAAGAGGGAACCTGCGAAGGTTCATTCATCACAGAAACAACGATTCTATATGATATTTCATATAAAATTGGGCGCTTCGCTTCAATTAGAGCTTTTGTATATGATTTTTCGTATATAACTATGGAAATTATCGTTTGAAGGATAAATCTGTATGATTTTTCGAGTACATAGATTGGGGAACGATAGTTTCGAATTAATCGCTAATTGCTTGAGTGGTTTTTCTTATGGTTAGCAATCAATAATGAAGAATAACAAAGCCTAAAGTAAAAAGAGTTGTACCTGTGCAGTTTGCGCTGCTTGAAGGTACAACTCTTTTTTGTATTTCCTCTGCTTAACTCAATCTGCCAGCTTCAAACGGATTACGTTCCAGGATGCCTTCGCTAAAACTGCTTGCACCTGTCCGCTGCCGGATACGGCGGCGTTGCCGCCTGTATGAGGTTTCACCTGATCCTGCGCATCCAACGTGTTCGCTGCTTTCAAATCGTCATTCTCCAGCACGATATGCTCGATGACGCGGCTGGTGCCGAAGCTGCGAAGATCCAGCTCAAGCGGCAGAGCTTCCTGCAGATGGCGGTTGACCGCGAAGATCGTCACTTCCGAGTTCTGCTCGTTATGAACCGCTACGGCTTCCAAGTACGGCACGTCAGTATAATCTTTGGCGTCATATTTTGGCGATTTAATCAGCGGCACGAGGACGGTTCCTCTTCCGAACACACTTGCATGCATGTAAGGATAGTAGATCGTTTGCTTCCACGCAGCGCCGCCATTCGCCGTCATGATAGGCGCAATCACGTTGACGAGCTGGGCCATGCAGGCCATTTTCACCCGATCCGCGCGTTTGAGCATGGAAATCAGCATACAACCGACCAGCAGAGCGTCTTCATGATTGTAGATGTCTTCCAACTGTGGCGGCGCGACAGTCCATGGCTCGATTTTGCGGTCTGCAGCGTTAGAATGATACCATACATTCCACTCGTCGAAGGAAAGGTTGATCTTCTTTTTGCCGCGCTTCTTGGCTTGCACATAATCGGCGGTCGCAATCACCGTATTGATGAATTTGTCCATGCCAAGGGATTGCGCCAGGAAGTTGGCAGAATCATTATCGCGGTTGCCATAATATTGATGCAGCGATATATAATCCACATGATCGTAAGTATGCTCAAGAATGGTCGATTCCCACTCGGGGAACGTCGGCATACTCAGCGCGGAGCTGCCGCAAGCGACAAGTTCGATGGTCGGATCAACCCATTTCATCACTTTTGCCGTCTCACAGGCAATACGGCCGTACTCAACTGCAGTTTTACTGCCGATTTGCCAAGGTCCGTCCATTTCATTGCCAAGACACCACGTTTTTATATTGTGCGCTTCCTTGTAACCGTGCGAAATCCGCAGATCGCTCCAGTAGCTGCCCGAAGGATGATTCGAGTACTCAACAAGCTCGCGGGCTTGGTCCGGTCCGCGCGTTCCCAGATTCACCGCCATCATCGCCTGCGTATTCGCTTTGCGGCACCAGTCCATGAATTCGTTGAGTCCAAAAAGATTCGGCTCGATCGTGCGCCAAGCCAGCTCAAGGCGTTTTTTGCGCTGCTCCAGCGGTCCTACGCCGTCCTCCCAATTGTATCCGGAAACGAAGTTCCCTCCCGGGTAACGAACGATCGGAACATCCAAACCTTTAACCAGCTCCAGAACATCGGTGCGAAAACCCTGCTCATCGGCCTGCGAATGGCCAGGCTCATAAATACCGCCATATACAGCTCGACCCAAATGCTCGATAAATGAGCCGTATATACGCGGATCCACTTCTCCGATTTGAAAATCTTTGTCCACAATCATGTTCGCTTTCATAGACATTACCATCACCTCGTAGTATAATTAATAAAATTATGAATCAATTAACAATTTAACTATCTACTCAACCCCATTAAACAACATTAAAGCTTGAATTTCAAGCTTTTCATTTCTTCTTTTTTGAATTAATATTTGTGTTAACTAGTCGATGTACCAATAAGGAGCTATGAGAAATGATTCAAACGACAACCGACCGCAAATGGCTGCCGCTTTACGAAGCGTTGGCAAGCGATGTGCGGCTTACGATACTGGAGCTGCTCGCGGAGCAGCCGAGGAATGTGAAAGATTTGGCGGCCATGCTTGGACTGAGCAGCGCCATTGTGACGATGCATGTGAAAAAGCTGGAGAAAGGCGGACTAATCGTGACCGAGTTAGTTCGGAAGCAAGGCGGCACGCATAAAATATGCTCGCTTGCGGTTGCCCGCATCGAGATGCTCCTCCCTCAGCAGGTCGAGCAGCAGCGGATCTTCGACGAGGTATCCATCCCCGTCGGCCATTATACGCGGTTCGAGGTGCATCCGACCTGCGGTCTGGCGACGGCTGAGCACATGATCGGCCAGTTTGACGATCCGCGCTATTTTTTCGAGCCTGAGCGGATGCATGCGCGCATCCTTTGGTTCGGGCGCGGATTCGTAGAATACAGCATCCCGAACTATGTGCTAGCCGGGCAGATGCTCGAGGAGATCGAGATCTCGCTCGAGATCGGCTCGGAGGCGCCGGGCGTTCAGGAGAACTGGCCTTCGGACATTCACTTCTATGTGAATGATACATTGCTCGGCTATTGGACCAGCCCTGGCGACTCTGGGCAGGGACGCGGGCTGCTCACGCCGGCCTGGTGGCCGGACTCCACCAATCAATACGGATGGCTGAAAGTCATCCGCATTACCGAGGAGGGCACCTTCCTTGACGGGCAGCGGCTCTCGGCGGTCACGATCAAGGACATCCGCGTCTCCCGCAACGAGTGGATCCTGCGCTTGGAAGTGCCGGAGCACGCGGCACATGTCGGCGGTTTGACTCTGTATGGCGAAGGCTTCGGCAATTACAACCGTGACATCATTTTCCGCACCTATAAGCGCTAGAAACATAAGTGAAACGTCGATCGATATCGACCGTTTCTTGCGGAAATGGCGACGTCGATAAATGGGGATATTAGGAGCAGACCGCCAATCCAATGCAGAGCGAGAAAGCCTCTAACGAAAACAAAACCGACCTTCCAATTCCATGGAAAGTCGGTTTATTTTCGTCAGCTCCGAACCTGCGGATTCCAGTCATCAGGCCCGGCGAGAACACGCTTCACATCCGGCACCGGTGCTTCCTTTTCAGACAAAACCCTAGCCCATTGCACGCGGGCTTCAGCTCGCGCTCCGGGACCCGTACTGCCGTATTCCGCGTAGCGCGAAGTACTTTCGTTATCCGGATTTCCCCAATTGTCCCAACCGGCCGAATGGATATGCGGACCCATCCAGGTGTTGATAAAGACGGTATGCGCCCATGCTCTCCAAGGCCTGCCCAGATAGACGGACTCTTCCGTCTGTGCGCCGGTCAACCGGCAGTTCAGGAAAACATACCCGATCGCAGTATCTTTCGGCGTCGAAGCGGCTGTGATATAACCTTGCCGCAGGCTGTGAATCTCGCACGATTCGAACAACACCGTTGCCGATCCGAAAATATAGTCAACATGACCCTCTATGTAACAATCCGCAAAGTACTGCCGTCCCCTGCTCGTATAAAGCGTATCCTGATTGCCGAGAAGCCTGACGTTCCGGTACACATGACGGTCCCCTGACGTATATAGCGCAACAGCCTGCCCGATCGCCGGACCGAAACCGGCTGTGTTCTGCACCGTCAGATTTTCCATGCGAAAATCATCTGCCTCCACTTTCAAAACAGCCGTTCCGAATGTTCCAAGCTTCTTTCCGTCAGACCCGACCATTTCGGCATAGTCACTGAAGGCAAGAACTGTCCCTTCGCGGCTCTCTCCGATTAGGGAAATATCCGGTTTATTGTCGGGAACGATTATTTTCTCTCGGTAGGTACCATTTTTAATATAAATCGTGACAGGCTCCAGCGGAAGTACTCGAACGGCGTCAATGGCATCCTGAACGCTCGTAAAATCTCCGCTGCCATCTTGTGAAACGGTTATACGTCTCATGGATACCTTATCTCCTCTCGAAGGTAGCCCGTCCTTATGCCGTGGTCAGTTTCTCGATTTCCATGCTTGCGAGCAGGAACGGCGCCATCCCCATTAAAATATCCTCTTGAACGGCTTCGCCAATATAATATTCGTAGGAACCATCCCGATACGGAGTACCCCCAAGTCCGGCTCCATGGCAAATGCCTTTCAGGTGAACGCCATCCCGGTCTTCTTCGATCAGATGCCGCAGGATGCCTTCATAGCCTCTAACCGCAACAGCCTTAAACCGTTCTGAAAGATAGCCTAGCCGCACCCCTTTGGCTAATGCGTACACAAACATGCACGATCCGGATGCTTCCGGATAGTTGCCAACACGACCCGCCATGTTGAGCAGCTGATGCCAGACTCCCTTTTCTGCATCCTGCACCCGCTCCAGCGCATGGCACATTCTCTCGAAGATGCCTGCAATCGTCCCCCGCTGCGGATGATCAACCGGAAAATGCTCCAAAGCGTCCACAATCGCCATCGCATACCAGCCCATGCCCCTGCTCCAGAAGTGCCTGGACTTCCCTGTCACAGCATCGCACCAAAGCTGCTCGCCGCTCTCATCCCAACCATGGTGCAGCAGCCCGGTCGCTTTGTCGCGGGTATGCCTCTCTACCAAAAGAAGCTGTCTTGCCGCTTCATCAAACAACGCAGGCACCTGAAATGTCTTGGCGTATTCAGCAACAAAAGGCGTTGCCATATATAAACCATCCAGCCACATCTGGAACGGATAAATCTTCTTATGCCAGAAGCCGCCCTCGCTCGTACGGGGCTGCCCTTTCACTTGCGTAATCAGCAGGTCAGCCGACTTCGCATACTTGGTATCGCCCGTTTCCTTCCACAAAGCGAACAGCAGTTTCCCCTGATTAATCTGGTCGAGATTGTACTCTTCCACTGTATACGTGCGGATCGAACCATCTTCCCCGATGAACAGGTCCATATGACGCTTTGCGAAGTCCGTATACGTCCTGTCGCCCGTCCATTCGCCCAACCATTGAAAAGCCTTTAACGTCATACCGGGCACATAAGCCCAGCGCTCATTGAGCTCAGGATGGTAACCGTCAACCCCCTCTTTCTTCATGATGGTCTGCGCCATTTTAACCGACCATAATTCTGCTTGTTTCATTCTGCTGTCCACTCCTTATCTATCCATAATTTCTTGAAATAATAAGTCTCTTTCTTGATACTTACCTTGATAAATATTTAAATAATCAAAAATTTCAAAAGAAAAATCAACAAATGCACGACCACGGGCGGTAATTACATGTCCATCTCTAACTACACGCTGATCTAAATAATTCTCGCGAGGGAAAGGATCTTTTACTCCTAATTTACTGATTCTTTCTGACGTGCATGAAGTGGTGAATTTCCTTTTATTTAAAATGCCGGCTCGTCCTAAATATTGTGGACCATTACATACTGCAGCTATCATCTTCTCTTCTTGATCAAGCTTAATGATGAGCTCGGTTAATTCTTTATGTTGGTTTCGTATCGGTCCGCCAGGTATAATGAGTCCTTCAATATCATCCAGTTCCATTGCTTCTTTAACCGTCAAATTAGGTTTATAGTGCAGTCCCGATTCACTAACTACAGATTCATAACAATATCCCATTGACAGTATTTCTCTTTTCCCGACAATCTTAATTTTATGGAAAGCCAAAGTAACCTCAAAATCAGCAAATTCTTCAGAAATAAAACAAATGATCTTCCCCACTGTCTTCTTCACCACCCCATTTCATGGAGCTTATCGACGATAAGCTTAGCGATTTCCCTTGCGCCATGTTCGGAAAAATGGGTGTCATCCTGGACGCCGTCCGGGTAGTTCGGATGCTCACCCGGATCAAGCCACAAGAAAAGCTTTTTGGAGGCCTCAGGCCCTAGTTGCTCCAACAATTCTTTGCTCAGAGCCGCCAAATCGATTAATGGCACTCCGCGCTCGGCAGCCAGCTGCTTCATCGCCTCCGGGTACTGTCCGTGTGTATCTTGCAGCTTGCCATTCTCGCCGAATTTTCTGCGCTGTACAGGAGTGATCAGAATCGGATAAGCCTGCTTGCTTTTTGCCGTCTCAATATATTGATTCAAATAGAATTGGTACGTACCGAATGGCTCTGTGTGTCTGACCTCGTCATCCTTCTCATCGTTGTGTCCGAACTGGATCAGCAGAAAATCGCCTGCCCCAATCGCTTCTTCGATCGGCGCCAGCCTGCCTTCATCAATGAAGCTCTTGGAACTTCGGCCGGAAGCCGCAGCGTTCCGCACCTCCGCTTTTCCATTCAGGAGGCTTCCCAGCATCTGACCCCAACCTGCCCGGGGTGCCGTAGCAGCATCGTACTCGGACATCGTTGAATCTCCGGCCAAAAATATGTTCATGATTGCCAATTCATAACCTCCATCCATCAAAATATGCTACAATTTGCACATACGCTTCCTGCAAAGAGAGGGAATTGCATGAACAACAGGGCCGAGCCGAAAGAGCCGAAATATCATATTGAGGAATCCTTTTCCATTCAGCAGCTTCAACATAAAGGATACTCCGCCATGCTGCGTCCTCATCTTCATCCGTTCTATGAGCTGTACTACTTGCTGGACGGAGAGCGGGTTTATTTTATGAACGGCAAGGTGTATACCGCCAAAAAAGGAGACATGGTCGTCGTCGTTCCGAACGAGCTTCATTCCACTGCCAGCTCCGATATCGAGAAGTTCGAGCGGGTGCTTATTGAGTTCACGCATGACTTTGTCCGTCAAACGGACCCTCCGGTTCTTGAGCTGCCGCCTTTTCAGGAGTCTGCCCTCATTCGTTTTTCGATGAAGGAACAGCCGGTCATTGAGTATCTGCTTCAACAAATGCTGAATGAATGCAGAGATCAGCCAGAACTATACGTGAGCTGCGTACGGCAGCTGTTAACCGAGCTTTTGATCCGGATTCATCGCGCCGGCGGAACAAGCAACCAGGCACTTAGCAGCGAACATCCGATGCACCAGAAAATATCCGAGATCGCCACTTTTATCAATATGCATTTCAATGAGCCCATCACTTTAGAAATGCTGGCGAAGCAATTTTATATAAGTCCGTCGTATTTAAGCCGGATATTTCTCAAGCTGACCGGCTTTCATTGCAGCGAATATATTCGATATGTTCGCATCCGGGAAGCGCAGAAGCTGCTTCATACAACCCGGGCTAAAGTGCAGGCGATTGCCGAACAGGTCGGCTTTGAGCATATCTCGCATTTTAATAAAACATTTAAAGCGATTACCGGCTTGTCGCCGCTCCGTTAC
Source organism: Paenibacillus sedimenti (assembly GCF_014534655.1). GTDB lineage: Bacteria > Bacillota > Bacilli > Paenibacillales > NBRC-103111 > Paenibacillus_E > Paenibacillus_E sedimenti. The sequence goes on along the minus strand of NZ_JACVVD010000002.1, from coordinate 144,175 downwards.
CGTGAACGAATGAAAGGATAGCGGGCAGCGTCTACCAGTGAATGGTATCTTGATGCACAACCTCGGGAGCTATCGTTACCTTGCGGCGATTCTCCGATGCATCCGTGTTGTTCCACTCGATGTTTTTGGTCTTCTTGCCGGATACGACAAGCTCATCCTCCGCGCCCTCATCTGAAACCTGATCCAATATCACATCCTGACATTGGTGAACTTGCAGCAAAGGACCTTGAACCTTACGAAGTTTCAAATTCCGCAGCGACAGATTAGTCACGTTATTGCAAACAATTCCGCGTTCAGACGAAACGATCATATTGTTTACTGAAAGCCCCTCAAGCGGCATCTCGGGAAGCCCGTTTACGAGTAAAGCTGTCTGTGCGCCGGCGCATGTAATATTCCGTATGTCGATATGACGGAACACGGGCGTTTCCACCGAAACAGGCATGCTCTCCTCTTCGGCAGCTCCGGAACCTTCTTTCCCTGCATAAAACATATGGAAGGAAATCGCCTCCCCCTGGATATCCCGCATATAAATTCGCTCGATCGCAATATGCTCGACGGTTCCTCCCCGGCCGCGTGCGCTTTTGAACCGGAGACCGATATCGGTGCCGATAAAAGTGCAATCGGAGACATGAACGTGGCGTACGCCCCCGGACATCTCGCTTCCAATGACGAACCCTCCATGTCCGTGATAAACCCTGCATCCCCGAATCGTGATGTACTCGCACGGAATACCTAACTCCCGTCCGGCTTCATCCTTGCCTGATTTCATGCAGATCGCGTCGTCGCCGACGTCAAACGAACAATTCTCCACGATCCCATAGCGGCAGGAATCCAGATCGAGGCCGTCTCCGTTTTGGGCAAACCAGGGATTCCGGACCATGACGTTACGGATCACAACATGCTCGGACGCCCAAGGGTGAAGACACCAGGCAGCCGAATTTTGAAAGGTGGGGCCATCGAGCAGAATGCGCTTACAATTGCGCAAACTCAGCAGATTCGGCCTTAAGTAGTCTCTGATTACTTGATATGCTGCAGCATCTACAATGCCTTCCTGTTGCAGACGCTCTGCCACAGCCCTGCCTCGCATGGCAGCAGCCGTAGGCCACCATTGTCCGGTATCATCCAGAATGCCGCCTGATTCGATGAGCTGTTTCCACTGGGGTTCGGACATTTTCCACTTCTTGACCGGACGCCATGCTTCACCGCCCCCGTCGAACACGCCCTCTCCGGTAATCGCCACATCCGTAAGGCCTTCTCCATCGAGCGGGGACTGACAGCGGATGCCGGGTCTGCCTTCGTAGCTGGACATGATCAGCGGATAATCATCGAACCGCTTGCTGAACAACACTAGCGCACCGGCTTCCGCATGGATTTCCAGCTTGCTTCTAAGCGCCAGCGGTCCTATCAGCCATATGCCGGCCGGAATCACAACCTTCCCCCCACCCGCTGCTGCACAAGCTTCAATCGCCTGACGAAACGCCTCTGAATTATCGGTCATCCCGTCTCCGACTGCACCAAAGTCAACGACGTAAAACTCACGCTCCGGAATGTCCGGAAGCAGCACCTCCGGCATGGCTAATCTTGCTTGTACCCCTGCATACGCATTCTGCATGATGAACCCCTCTCTGATTCTCTTATGAATGCCTTTATTATAAATCATAGGCTCGCTCGTTTTCTTGCTTTTTTGTTGTCGAAATTGCTGAAAATTGAACATTTTTGCGCTTCTAAGACAAATCGTCCTCTCCATATACTTGCTAAAAGGAGGAGAATGCATATGCGATTCTCGGTTCAATACGTGCCTCTGGACAAGATCAAACCCGATGTTCCAGCTAAAATGACTTCGCATCTCCGTAAACTTCGCTGCTTAATGTGGGACTGCATGCATCTATTAGTGGTTAGAAAAAATCGCAAAGACGGAAGCTACAGCATCCTATTAGGAAATGACCGATACGAGTATCTTCGTTCGCATACTAAAAAATGGGCAGCACCTTGCTTGGTAGATGAAAGCAAACCTCGTTCGCAAGTAAAATCGTGGTTAACCAGGCTTCGCAGTGACACGCTATTAAACAATTTCCCGCATATCAACCGAGAGCGGACGACTCCAGCCACATGGTCGATCGTTCGCCGCTTCCTGAACGAGGAAACTCGCATGAAGCAGTTGACACGAAGACAACAAATTCGTGTGCTGGCCCTCGCGTTCCGGTATAAAAAGACGGTTGTCGCCTCGATGAAGGCGAAAGTGGATCAATATATGTAAAAAAGCGCATCCCGGTAGATGCGCTTTCCTTGGGTGTAAGTGCCTTGTTTCAACCACCGTTGCCACAACTAACTGCAAAAAGTGCCGTCATTTTGCGAATTCTCGTCAAACAGGGCCACTTACATGCATTTAGTGCATGTAAATTCATCACAATTGGCCGTGCACAGGCGTTTGGGCTATTTTAACGGCACTTTTAGCAAGTTTATCACCAGCCGGACGCTTACAGCTAGACAAACAGGCACTTTATGCATGATTATGGGCGATTTACCCGCCATCATTCCAGCCACATAAGTTGGGTTTCCAAACTCACTCGATCCACATAGATATCGCTGAATCTCCAATCGGAACTAACTCCATATCCGGTTCTTTGGCGTATCTGACGCCGGAAAGCAGCACGTTGTCCTGCAGAACATGATGAAATCGTTCCAATGCCGCTTTCATCGGTAAATCCACATCAAGAACAAGATTGATTCGTTTATCTATCGGCAGTTCGAGTCTTTTACGGTAATCCTGGATTGCACGTATGATTTCCCGTACAAGACCTTCCTGTTCCAGCTCTTCCGTTATAACGGTATTAATGGCAACTGTAATCTGGTTGTTCGAGGCTGAAGCAAACCCTGTTTTGGCTTGTTTTTCCACGAGCAGCTCATCCAGTGTGATACGGAGCTCCTCTTCGTCGACCGTTATCTCCAAGAAGCCGTCATCGACTGCTTGTTTGGATTCTGAAGTCGACAATTGCATCAGGCGGCTTTGCACGGGTCCGACGAATTTGCCGTATTTTTTGCCGGCTGCCTTGAGATTCAGCTTCAGTTTGAAGTCAACAAAGCTGCCGTCGCTATGCACTACGCGAATATCTTTGATATTGATTTCATCCTTGATGATGTCCTCGAATCGGCGCAGGTCGATAGGGCTCTGTAGAGAAACAATCAATTCCGAGAGCGGCTGACGTGTCTTGATTCCCGTCTCGTTGCGAATATTTCTCGCCAATTCAACGATTTGCCGGACGGTTTCCATATCATTCTCCAGCATAGAATCGATCGCAGAGACTACGACCGCGGGATAATCCGTCAGATGTACGCTTCCTTCGCCGCCGAGATTTCCGAATAGATCTTCAGCAATAAGCGGCGTGTACGGCGCAATCATCCGCGAGAGCGTTAGAAGCACCTCACGCAGGGTTTGGTACGCTGATATTTTATCCTCTGTCATTCCACTTGCCCAAAAGCGGTCGCGGGAGCGGCGGATATACCAGTTGCTCAGCTCACCTACAAACTGTTCGATTTGCTTCGCCGGGTTCAGGAAATCGTTCGTTTCCAACCCCTTCCTTACGAGCTGCAAAGTACTGTTCAATCTCGATATGATCCAGCGATCCAATTCGTTCACGTACTTTGACGGCGGATAATCCTCCGGATTGAATCGGTCGATCGTCGCGTATAACACATAGAAGGCATGGGTGTTATGGATCGTATCGATCACTTTGGATTTCGCTTCGGCTACGATTCCCCAGGAGAAACGTTTACTGTTCCACGGTGCGCTGTCCGACAGCAGTGCCCATCGAAACGCATCCGCCCCGAACTCCTCGATAATTTCCCAAGGATCGATGCCGTTGCCTTTGCTTTTGGACATTTTCTGCCCGTATTCGTCCAATACATGTCCGGTAGAAAGCACGGCTTTGTAAGGCAATTTGCCGTTATACAGCGTGGAGACCGCCAAAAGACTGAAGAACCAGCCTCTGGTTTGATCGATCCCTTCGCAGATCATGTCTGCGGGGTATTGCTCTTGGAATGTTGTCTCGTCTCCGAAAGGATGGTGATACTGCGCAAACGGCATAGACCCGCTGTCGAACCATACGTCAATCACTTCAGGCGTTCTTTGCATGATGCCTCCGCAAGAGCAGCGAAGCTTTACATCATCAACGTAGGGCTTATGCAGCTCCAGGCTTTCGTCAACCGGGTGTACCGATTTTCCCCTCATATCCTTGTGGCTACCCGGCGCATACTCCGCTCCGCAACCGTCGCACAACCAAACGTTAAGCGGGGTCCCCCAGTAACGATTGCGGCTGATATTCCAGTCGACGAGATCTTCGAGGAACTTGCCGAAGCGTCCTTCGCGGAGATGAGTCGGGTACCAGGCAATCTGACTGTTGTTCTCGATCAATTGGTCTTTAATCGCGGTTGTTCGGATAAACCAGCTCTCCATCGCGTAATAGAGCAGCGGAGATTTGCAGCGCCAACAGAACGGGTAACTGTGCTCATAGCGTTCTTTAGCAAACAGCAGATTGCGTTCCGCCAAATTTTTCACGATATCCACATCACAGTCTTTGACAAAGCGTCCCGCATAATCCGTGATCTCATCCGTATATCGACCGGACAAGTTCACTATGTTTACAAAATCCAGCTCGTGCCGGCGGGCTGTTCGATAGTCGTCTTCTCCGTGAGCCGGGGCAATATGAACGATTCCGGTACCGCTCGCATCGGTGACATAGTCGGCTGCTACGACGATATGTCCTCTGCTCGGGGTCAAATAGTTGAAAGGAGGTTTGTATGAAACTCCGACGAACTCCGCTCCTTTGTGCACAGACAAGATTTCGTAATCTTGCTTGAAAACTTTTTCCACAAGATTGTCGGCAATGACGAATACTTCGCCTTTATGCAGCACTTTGGCATAGTCGATGTCCGGATTCACCGCCAACGCTATGTTTGCAGGCAGTGTCCACGGGGTCGTCGTCCAGGCGAGAAAGCTTTCAGTTCCGCTTGTGCTCAAGAATTTCACGGTGGCGCTTAAATCTTTAACATCTTCATAGCCCTGCGCGACTTCGTGGGAACTGAGCGTCGTCTGGCAGTCCGGACAATACGGGCTGACGCGATGGCCTTTGTACAGCAGCCCTTTGCTATGGATTTCGGCCAATATATGCCATACGCTCTCGATATAATCGTTATCGAGCGTAACGTAGGGATGGTCCATATCCGTCCAGTACGCGATGGCTTCCGTCAGTTCACGCCACTGTTTTTCATATTCAAATACGCTGCTTTTGCATTTCTCGACGAATGCGGCTACGCCGTAATGTTCAATCTCCTGCTTGCCGGAGATGCCCAGCTGCTTCTGAACGCCGAGTTCGACAGGCAGCCCGTGCGTATCCCAACCCGCTTTGCGGACAACATGATGGCCGGTCATTGTTTTATAACGGCAGATGAAGTCTTTCACGACGCGGCCAAGCGCATGGCCGATATGGGGCGTCCCGTTGGCCGTTGGCGGGCCTTCGTAAAAGACGAAGCTCGGCCCGCCTTTTCGGTTTCCAATAGACTGGCGAAATGTATCGTTTCGTCTCCACTGCTCAAGAACGCGCAGTTCGCGGGTTCTCGCTTTCTCTTTCACATCCACTTTTCTCATGCGATTTATCCTTTCTGCGTATCAAATTGAAAACAAAAAAATCCCGTCCCATAAGGGACGAGATTCATCTCGCGATACCACCCTAGTTCAGTAACGACATCAACAAATGTCGATTACAGCTCCTCATTCTACGTACTATCATACGCGTCCCTTGTAACGGCGGGATCCCGGGGCAGCTTACTGAATTGCTTCAGCCTTCCTTCTCGGAGAGGATTTTCGGCTAAGTCTTGAATGTTGGCTTTCAGCGCTAGGCCAACTCTCTGGGAAACAAGGGATTAGCGTACTCGTTCTCGTCAATGAATTTAGTAAGAACATTCAGTTAATACATTATTATGCCAATTTCAAATAAATGTCAACCCTGCGCTACTACTTCCTGTGCGGCAAGCTTCGCACTGGCCATCGCCGCATCGGCAAGCCGCCCTTCATTACCGACCCAGTCGCCGGCGACGAACAAACCGCGAACTTCCGGAACGACTGGACTTGGAGCCGGTCCAGCTCCATTGTGGCGAATCGTTCTCGAATCATGAGCTACGAGCATTTTGGGCAAATATCTTTTCGCGACAACTTCCTGCTCCCAGCCGGGCTGCAGAAGATCAAGCAGCTGGATCAGCTGCTTCTCGTCGGCCTTTGAATCATTATCGCTATTGTTGTCGTTATACTTCATAACATGAAGCACATGTGTGCCGTTGTCACTTAGTTTCACACTCGCCGATTGATTGGAATAGTAGAATGGTTCATCCAGCCCGAGGGCAAAAGCGCGCTCCGGATTTGGCAAACGTTGCAGCGCCACATCCAAGCATGCGGCATATAGAGGGCGGCATTCCGCCTGCCATTTGCCGAGTGACATTTGCTGCGCCCCCGGGATAAGCCTGCAGACGGTATCCGGTCCCGCTGCAGCGATAACGGCAGACACTTCGATTGATGTTCCGTCAGCCAGCAATACGGCCCGAACGCTTCCTTCGCTAAGAAGGATTTGCTGCGTTTTACAGCCGGTTACGATTGTCACTCCAGCTTTGACCGCCTGATCATGCAGGCTGTCCACAACGGTCTGCCAGCCTCCCTCGATGTACTTGACCCCTTGTGCCGCAAGCTGCCCTTGCCTGATGACAAAGCCGCTGCTTAGCACGCTCGGATTGTCGCAAAACGACCACTGTCTGCACATCGCGTAAAAAAAGAGACGAACCCTTTCGTGATGAATATTGGTTTCCGCCCATTCTTTAAGGCTGATCGCGCCAAGCGGTACCGTGTCGATTTGTCCCAAACCGCCCATGAGCCCGCCCCACTCCGCCGTCTCATCCGGGGACAAGTCAGTCGGATTGAGTATCATCCTACCCTGCATAATACCGATGATGCCCCCCTTGGCAGCGTACCCTCCCTTAGGTAGGCAGCCGAGCTCATACAGAATGCGAAGCGCCGCTCCTCCCTCATACATGGCATGGGGACCGAGGTTGAATAGCGCACCGTTTTTATTGGTCGTTTGAGCGAGACCTCCCGGCTTCCCTGCTTTTTCAAGGACAATGACAGACTTACCGGCTCTTGCCAAATAAACGGCTGCCGTCAGTCCAGCCAAGCCTCCTCCGATGACTGCGGCATCGTACACGTTCTGTTCCAACCTCATTTATATCGCCCTCCTACTATATCATCGACTATGCATTTAAATGTGACTATTTAGTAACATTTTAATAATACGTTACCGATTGGTAACGTGTCAAGATAAAAATAAGACTATGGCGATAATAATACGCACATAGCCTTTTTTCATCATGCTTAAGCTCGATAACTTTTATTGATGGCGGCCGTTTGACGCAATAGAAGTACTACCGGCGCTATCGAAATCAAGAAACTACAAATGGCGAGAAGAGGAAGCACAGACCATTCCATGATGGAGTTGCCGAGAATCGTCTGCCAGCCGATCGCTGCTAATCCGAGTAAATAAGCGCAGCCCGTTATATGGATCCATCTGCTGCGAACCGAGGTGGTTAGCGATGAGCGCTCCGTCAACCATGCAACAAACGGCAATGCTTGAAGGGCGTGAAAACCAAGGCCATGCAGCCAAATGATATTTCCATGCAAGCCGACGATTCGGCCCTGATTGACGGATATCCAGATTCCGGCCGCAAACGAGAACATGACGGCGATCATCGCATAACGGATACCGAGCACGAGCCCCGGACGGAGCCTGTAAGCTTTTTTCCGGAAATATTGAACCGCCAGGAACAGATAGAAAAGCACCAACAGCAGCGCTACAAAGGCAAAGATGAAACCAACCCCTTCATCGAAGGCCGTGCCGTCCTTCACGAATCTAGGATTGACGCCGCGAAGATTTTGCACCGTTTCCGCAAAGTAAGAATAAAGCGCAAGCACGATGTAAGACCAACGAAAGATAGCTCTGCTTTTCATTCCCAATCCAGATAACGGACTGATCGCTGCCGTCGACAGTATAAATATGCCGAGTGCGGCATTAAAGGAGATTGCTTTTGAGACATCGCCATTCGGAGATACCTCAGCCCCATTCAACATGACCCATACCGCGCAAATTCCAGCCAGCAGAAAACCGAGCAATCCGGTAATCACCAGCCATTTCTCGCCCTCAAAAAACTTCACTTCCGGTTTCGTTCCCCCAATTGCTTGATTTCTCAACTCCGAACACCCTTCCATAAATGATTTATTACCCTCACTTTACAGGAAGAATATGTTACGCGATAACAGGCGCGGGAATGAAAACCGGTTAGACTCAAGAATGGTTTCATACTCGACTAAAGTCTTAATAGACTCCTCTCCCGGGGCTTAAAAAACAAGCCTCCAAGTCCACTTTATGGTGGTTTTGGAGGCGGCTTCGGGGAAAACGCGGGGAGTACAGCGGGGAATGTTACGATGCAAAGTATTATTCCGTAATAAACAAATGCAGCGGCCCCAAAATTTCGACTTCAAATCGTTTCGCCGTTTCCACGAGCTTTGGAATATCGGGTTTGGTTGGCGGCGGGAGTTCCAGACGCTGTGCCGGCTCGCTAAGCTCGGCAAAGAATTGGTCAAAACCGGACGGATTCACCATGACTAATAGACGGGCAGGCTTATCGCCAACGATACGGAACCCGTGAGGAATATTTTTGGGCAGGAATGCAAAGGAACCCGCCTTCGCGCGATATAAGCGGCCGTCGAGAACAAACTCCGCTTCGCCTTCTATCAGATAAAACGTCTCATCTTCTTTGCGATGAATATGATAAGGGGTTTCATAGCCCGGTGCCATGACATCCTCCACCAAACTGAATTGCCCGCCGGTATGCTCCGCGTTCACTTTCAGGGTAGACAGATTGCCTAAATACCACATATGCCGTCCTTCCTCGCGGGAGAGGATTTGCGGTTTAACTGCTGTATTCATGGTTCATTCCTCCATATATTAGAATTATTTGATTAACTGCTGCTCTTCGTCGGAAATAAAGTAGTAGTGCAGGTCAAAGTGCGGAATTTCAAAACCCGGATGGCCTTTCGGCATAAAGCCGATGTCCGATTGGACGATTGGCGGAGAAGGCAACCCCTTCATGCCCTGCAGATTTTCAAATGATTTGCCGTCCTGGAAGTCTTGCTGTGAAATCATGTATTCAATAAATACAAGCTTGTCGTTATAGACCCCGTAAATCGGTCCCGAAGGCAGATCTGTTGGATTAGCCCAATGCTCGCCCATTGCAGGGATGACCACAGGCTCGAGCTGAACGGTTCCTTTGGGCAATGCGAGTACGTAAACCTCGTGCTTCTCTGCATCCCATGTGACCTTCGTCGCTTCAACTGCATCCGCCAAATCGCGAACCCATGCGTAAGCTTCCCCATTCACCGTTACCAGTTGCGTCAGGGTGCGTCCCCGCAGCGCCGCCGTTTTTCTCTGTAGATCCACTTGTACGTCCTCACCGAACAAACCGGCGAACGCCTGAACGGAAACGTAGGTTTTTTCTTCTGCGATTCCACTTTTTATTGCCGGCAATCCGACGCCGTTCACGGCTGCGGATACATGAGGTGACGTCCCCCCGCTCCCATGCCCCGGATGTCCCATCGCTGTAGTCGGTACTGCTGCCGCCATGAGCAGGCTCACGGCCATTATCCATTTCTTCATTCTGTTCCTCCTAAACATTCCTTTTATTTGTTTTGTGATCACAAGAGAAGCATACCGCAGCCGGCGTTTCAAAATCGTTTCCGAATCCGGAAGCCAGCGTTTCTGAACAAAAAAAATACACCTTGCAAGAAGGTGTATGATACAAAAACTAGCCAATATTTCTAACCGCTTCGGCTATATCTTCAAACCGGATATGGCTCGCCAGCGCTTCACGGGGTATTGATGGAGCACTTCTTAAGGGTCCAGTAAGTTCAACGGAGAGAACTTGCTCCCACTTCTTGTAAAACGGTACAGTGGCTTTCTGATATAAGTCCTCCAGCATAGCGGATGCTTGAACGCGGCTCTCTTCGGATCTGCACAGCTCCCACGATGCCAGATGGATCATGAACTGCTCCCTGGTTCCCGAAATCCGGTCCAGATGCATCTGCAAACGCTCTGTCACTTCCGCCCGGGAAACCTCACCAATCCCAGCCCCAATCCGCAGTACCAGAGTTTCCAACATGCCACATAACCTAAAACGTCTTTGCTGCTCGGCAAGAGGCATTGCTTGCCGCACGTAATTTTGCGCTTTGTCCCACCTGGCGCGTTTTACCGAATATAGCCCCATAAAGTATAAGGTATCGCAGTGAATATAAGGGATTCCCAGCGAACCGGCCAAGCGTTCCGATTGCTCAAGGGCCAGCCATGCGGCTTGATCCTCCCCTTGTTCATCCCAGGTATGCCCAAGCAGGCTGAGGACCAGGGCTATGACTCGGACATCGCCAATCTGAAGCGCTTCCTGCAAACAATAAAGAAGACATATCCGTGCTTCCTCATAGTAACCGCTTCTCAAGTATACTTTCCCCATCAGCCCTATGGAATTCGCCACTCCCATCCGGTCGCCGAGCGACCTGCTGATGCTCAGTTTCTCTCCTACGGCATGAAACGCCCAATCCATTTGCTCCAATTCTAGATTTGTCAGCGTCATCCCACCGAAGGCTTGGCCCAAGGAATGCCTGTCGCCTTTGCCGTTCGCAATCCGGATTTGCTTCTTGTAGCAATTCGCCGCTTCCGCATACTGCTCTTGTTCCCAATAGACATTGCCGAGTATCCCTGTAAATTTGCCGTCTTCTTCTCCCTCCGGGCTAAGGTCCATGCGTTTTCTCAAGTAGATTTCGGCTTCTCCATACTTGCCCATATACTGATATACGATCCCCAAGTAACCGTAAACCTCAGCCAGCCCTTCGCGATGCTCCAGCATATCGAACAATTGGGAAGCCTGCTGCAATTCCTGCAAAGACTCCGCATACCTTCCGAGCAGACGCAAGCAATTGCCCAAAGCCGCTTGATGAAGAGCTTTTTGCTCTAAAGGCACATCGAGCTCACACGACTGAAGCCAGGTTCTATAGGTTTTCTCGGCGCCGGCCCAGTTCCCGGATATGCGGTACGCCTCCGCCAGCCAGGACAGCAACTCCAGTTTCTTCTTCTGATCTGCCGTCGGCAGCAACTTCAAACTATAGCGGATCGTCATCTCGTGGGCGAACACTTGCCTTGCTTCTAAAGCGGCTTTCTCGTAATAAACAGCCGCTTCCGCCGGACACGCGGCACTCTCATAATGAAAAGCGATTTCCGCATTCGAAAATAGCCGCATGTTGCCGCTGTTTTCCATAGCTTTTGCCACCAGTCCGTGCAGCAGCTGCTTTTTGGACTCGCTCATGCGGATTCGGGCCGCTTCTCTCATACGTTCATGGTAAAAGTCCAACCCGCCGTCTTCGGTACGCTTCATGATTCGTAGCTGTTGCAGAAGCTCCACTTGCGAAAGCGCCTTCTCGCCCTGATCGGCAAGTTCCAATATGAATGGAAGGGATATAGGCTTTCCTATTACCGTCATAATGCCGATGACTTTTTGGCAGAGGGAAGGCAGATCCGCCAGCCTTTGGACCATCATGGTCAAGATGCTTGAGCCATATCCGTCCTGCATGGCCTCATTGCCTCTGCGGACGATTTCGTGGATAAATAAAGGATTGCCCCCGCTTACTTCATGGATTTGTTTCACAGGAAACGAATGATTGCCCTCTGCCGCAAACGAGAGAATCAATTGCCCGGTTTCAGCTTCCGTTAACGGAGCCATGGCAATGTGCAGGGATTGGCGCCGAGTCCGCAAAGATTGGAGGAATTCCGTGAAATAGACATCCCCTGTGCCCGCTTCCGTTCGAATCGTACACACTACAAGCAAAGGATGAGGATGGTCCGTGCGCAAAAAGTACTCGATCATCTGCAGCGTTTCTTTATCCGACCACTGAAGATCATCAAGAATCAGGATCGTTGGCTGATCTTGATACAGAGCTTGCTGATTGGCATGATACCAGCTCCGCAGCTGCCAGGCTTCATGCAAAGGTCCCGGGCTTGGAAGCTCAGGGTAACGATCCTTAATCTCGGGGAGCATCCTGGATAGTTCAATCAGCACGGATGAGTCCAGATGATCGAAGGTGACCTTCTGCAGCCATGTCGTGACCGGTTCGTAGGCGGACGATCCGCCGGATGCAAAACAACGCGACGTAAGAACGCGGATGCCCTGGCTTTGCGCCCAAAAAGCAAACTCTTCCGTCAAACGGGTTTTCCCTATGCCGGCTTCTCCTTCCAGTTCGACAAGCAGCGAATGCTCTTGAACAGCCTTACCCCATGCATGAAGAAGCTGTTCCCACTCCAGCCTGCGCCCGATGAGAGGTGGCTTGGGGTTATTGTAAACGGGCTGCTGCCGAGCCGTATTTGCTGCATCCAACAGCCTCCGGATGATTCTCTTCGTCTCTTCGGACGGGGATACGCCGAGTTCAGCTTCGAACAAAGCTGCCATATCTTCAGCACGCTTTTGCGATGCCGCCAAATCTCCGCTTAATGCAGATAGGCGGATCAGCTTCAAATGGGCGGCCTCCGAGAACCGGTCCAGCTGCACCAATCTTGTCGCGTACGTAATGGCCGCATCGAATTCTCTTCTTTGCTCAAACAATCCTATCATTCGGTCCAATAGAGATGCATAGTGTCCGGCGAGCGATTCGCGCCGATTTACAACCCATTCGTCATACACGCCCGGCAGCAGCTCGCCTTGGTACAAAGCTATCGCTTTAGCTAACTCCGCAATCGGCGCGCTGTCTGCTTGCTGTTTTTCAAAGGCGATGACATCCACCGTACATAAGTCTCTTGAGTGCCACACAACTTGCCCGTCCCTAAGCTCAAGGTGAAGATCCGAAGCAGGCAAAAGCTTCTTCAAATCGTAAAGCAGCTTTCGAAGGTTGGTCATTGCCTGTGCCTCGGAGGAATCCGGCCAGAACAGGAAGGCAAGATGCTTCCTGTTTACCGGGATATCAGCGTGCAGAAGCAAGTAAGCAAATAAAAGCTGAAGCTTGCCGGTCGGCAATTTGGCTAGAGGCCGTTCTGCGTATATACAATTAAATGTCCCCAGCATGTGAATCGAATAGCCTTCCAGATACGATCACCCCGTTCCCATCATAATCCAATTGATTCCATTTTACATGAACAGGCGAACGAATGGTAAGAAATTTACAAAGGCTAACCTTCCGGTTAAACCCATATGTTTAAGCTTGTAGTGGATGTGGGATATGGAATTCCAACCTATGCCCTCCATTGCGCTTTTCCGGCACGATTAAGCGCCCGAAGTGTCGTTGTTAACGAATTAGGGGCCTTATTCCTTTTATACAAAGCCTCGTCGCTCCTTTTTGTTCCCGTCATATCGGGCAAGAGCTGGCATCTAAAAGAAAAAACCGCGCTTCTGCGCGGTTCGTCGTCCCCCTGCCGAAGCATGGGACCGTTATTTCTTCTTCGCTTTTTCGTAGGACTCTTTATATTCCTGCGCGATTTTGTCGCCGCCGGCTGCTTTCCACTTCTGGACTTCGGCCTTCCAGCCCGCCTCGTCAATTTTGCCCATGATGAACTTGGTTTCGGCATCGGTAATCATTTGATCCAGCTCCTTGCCGCGATCGGAGAACGTTGCGGAATCCAGGTTCAGAGCCGGGTTCGGAACGACATATTTCTCGTTTTCCTTGCCGATCTTCTTGTTTTTATTGAACAGGTCCGGTTGTTTCATCGGCTTAGCGACATTGTAATTCTCTCCTCGCTGCGGCAAGGTATCACGGTACGGCTTCACTTCTTTCACGTCCGCATCCCGATCGAGAGGCTCCGTAAATTCACCTTTATCCGCCCAATGTTTGCCCTCAATGCCTTTGACCAACAATGTCGCCATAGGCGGATCCATCAGTTTATCTACGAACGATAGCACTTTCTTCATCTCGGCTTCCGTTTTGACGGATGATTTCGGGATGGCCAAGAAGCCGTTGTTCCCGCTTTCGCTTGGTAATTTAATGCCGTTCGGACCTTCCAGAGGCGCAGCGTCGATCACAGCCGAAGGTACGACTTTGACCACTTTATCCTGCCAGGACTGGGCGTTGCCTCCGCTAATATTAATGCCGCCACGGCCCGATTCGTACAATTTATTGACTTCCGTTACATCGACGACGGCAAAATCCTGATTGATCAGTTTTTCCTCATAGAGCCGTTTGAACAGCTTCATCGTCTCAAAGAACGGCTCCGTCATGAACTCGGGGATAAAGTTGCCGTTATCCACCTTCCATTTGTTCGGCCCGCCTTGGGAAACGGAGAAGCGTGTCAGCATGGAGTCCGCTTCCTGATTATATTTTTTCGATAAAATGAGTCCATACGTATCTTGCTTGCCGTTCTTATCGGGATCCCCTTGTGTCATACCTTTGATAACGGCATACCAATCATCCAGCGTCTTCGGAGATTTAAGCCCCAATGCATCCATCCAGTCCTTGCGATAATGGACGACGGAACGTCCTAAATCGCGGAATAGGGGAACGCCGTAAATTTTACCGCTAACCGCAATGTTGTCATAGAACTGCTGGTTTTGCGCGGACAAATTTTTATAGTCCTTGAGATACGGTCCGATTTCCCAGAACAAATCCGACTTGACGGAGCTAATGATGCTCGGGTTGTTATAATTCAGTTTGATCAGCTTCGGCAGCTCGCTGGAAGCGATCATCACATTAACCTTCTCATCGTAGGCGGCCAGAGGAATCCATTGAATCTGAAGATCCGTTTTGGTGTAGGCTTTAATCGCTTTCTCCAGGTCATTGTCTTTAGCCGGCACTTCACCGACCTGATTCACGACCAGCGTGATCGGATAAGGGGTGTTGTCCGGTTCCTTCGTCTCCGAAGCGGCCCCCTGCCCTCCTGTATCCGTATTATTGCCGCATGCCGATAACACTGTAGTTGCCAACAAAGCAGTACCTATCAGAAGCGCAACCTGTTTTCTTTTCATTGTGTTAACCCCTCCAATTATGATTATACCCTATATGAATCTCAGCCGTTACCTGACGGCTTAAGATCAGATAGCAATCAAACTAATTCCGTATACTCAAAAAAGTCAAAATCCGCATGATTCGCGCTCGATACTCCGCCGCTTTCCGCAAACAATCCGATGTAAGCGCCCACAAATCCGCCCGCTTTATCGCTGCTGAGTAGGGTTGCGTCAACGTTATCGATGAGCAGCTCCCACCTTTCCGCAACCTTCGCGTAGTCAAAACGCAGACATTGGCCGATGGCTTCGACTTTCAGATATCGTTTGCCGGCGCCAATCACACGGGAAGCAAGATCGGTCTCGATGCCGGACTCCCTTCTTACGAGTCGAAGGATCGTCTCTGCTCTGTCATTCATGCCGATCTCCAGCCTGAACTGGTAGTCGCTATTCTGCAGCAGCGCCATGCCTGCTGTTTCATTCGGACTCTCCGGCGTGAACTCCACCGCCAATCTTACCGCAAAAGACGGATGCTGCTGGCGCCTGCCGATGAAGCTCGGATTCTCCGGCTTCGTGATCGAATCCGGCTTCAACCGCAGCCTCAGATGGCCGGGCCGCTCCGCCAGGCTCCAGAAATCCCCTCGCGGCGTGCGGATGAAGTTCCACCGGTCATCCAGCACAGGCGCGTCGAAATGATCGCAGGCCGGTTTGGAAGGCCAGCGGTGCTGCGGCAAATCCGGACAGCGCGTCTCCCATTCAATGATGCCTTTGCCGGGATTGACGACCGGCCAGCCATCCTCCCAGACGAGCGGAACCAGGAACGTTTCCCGCCCCATGTTACGGTAGTAGCCTCCATACGGTCTGGAGGCCAAACAAACCATCCACCACTCGCCATTTTGCGTTTCCACGATGTCGGCATGCCCAACGTTGACGATGCCATAGTCTCTGCCAAGATGACGATGCGTCAGGATCGGATTCGTTTTGCACACCTCATAGGATCCCGTCAGTGTCTCGCTTCGAGCTATCGTCACGGAATGCGTGTGGCCCGTTCCTCCTTCTGCGATGAGCAAGTAGTAATAGCCGTTGATTTTGTACAGGTGCGGGCCTTCTTGAGCATGAATCTGCTTCAGCGCCCCATCCCATAGGCTGAAGGTTGGACCGACAAGCTGCTTGCTCCCCAGATCGAGCTCCTGCAGCCAGATTTCCATATGCTTCGGATACTGCTGTCCGGCCGGCGGCACCCTGTTCCCCGCGTAATACGCCTTCCCGTCGTCATCAAAGAACAAGGAAGGATCAATACCGGGAGCGCCCTTCAGCCAGTACGGATCCGACCACGAACCGGCTGGATCGTTCGCCGTAACAAAAAAATTGCGGCGCTCACCCGTCGCGCTCTCCACGAACGTTGTGATCATGTAAAACGTACCGTTCGAATAACGGATCGTCGGCGCGTAAATGCCACGGGAACATGGCGTTCCGTCCAAATTCAATTGTGACGGCCGGTCCAGCACATGGCCAAGCTGCCGCCAATGAACCAAATCCTTGCTGTGAAACAACGGGACGCCCGGATAATACTCGAACGTGGACGTCACCATGTAATAGTCTTCCCCCACCCTGCAGATCGAGGGATCGGGATAAAATCCGGGTAAAATGGGATTGCGAAACGTCGTTTTCATGCGTTTTCTCCTAACCCTTAACGGAGCCCAGCAGAACTCCTTTGGTAAAATGCTTTTGCAGGAACGGATACACGATCAAGATCGGCAAAGTCGCAAATACAATGACAGCCATGCGGATCGTCAGCGGTTGAATCTCCGCTTCATCAAAACCGGTATCGCCGATCCGGCTCTGCGCCAGCATAATGATTTCCCGCAGCAGCACCTGAATGGGCCATTTGGCATTATCGTTAATATAAATAATGGCGTTAAAGAATTGATTCCAATGCGCTACGGCATAGAAGAGGCCGAAGGTCGCCATCGCCGGCAGCGAAAGCGGCAGCACGATACGGAACAGCACGCCGAGGTCCGTGCAACCGTCGATTTTGGCCGAGTCTTCCAGTCCGTCAGGGATTTCCTGAAAAAAGTTTTTTAGCACGATCAGATTGAATGCGCTGATTGCGCTTGGAATCATTAGCGACCATAACGTATTCGTCAGATGCAAGCCTTTGACGACAAAATAGGTCGGAATCATGCCCCCGCTGAACAGCATCGTGAACAGCACCGCGAGCAGAATCGTTTGACGCCCTCTCAGCTGCTTTTTGGCAAGCGGATAGGCCATGAGCGCCGTAAACAGCAGGTTGATGAACGTTCCGACGACGGTAATATAAATGGATACCAGCATACTTCTCATTAAGGTGTCTGTGGAAAAAATGTATTTGTAAGCGGACAGCGACCACTCTTTTGGAAATAAGATGAGGCCGCCCTTGGCCACCTCCGAAGGACTTGTAAATGAAATCGCCAGCACGTAGACAAAAGGCAGAACGCAGACGACCGCGATAATCAGCAATAGCGTATAGTTAACGGCATCAAACATGCGGTTTCCGAATGTTTTATCATAATTCATACTCTCTTTCCTCCTTTCACATCCAGGTATCAGTAAACGCCTTCTTGACCGAACCTTTTAGCTAGCCAATTGGAGCCAAGGACGAGCAGGAGACCTACCGTGGATTTAAACAGTCCGACAGCTGCGCTGTAGCTGTACTGGCCTTGCTCCAGACCTTTCATGTACACGTACGTATCGAACACTTCCCCCACCTCGCGGTTGGTTGGCGCCAGCATGAGAAAAATATGCTCGAAGCCGGCATCGAGGAAGTTGCCGAGACGAAGTATAAACAAGATGACGATTGTGCTGCTGATGGCCGGAAGCGTAATGTGCCAGAGCTGCCGCCACCTGCCGGCTCCGTCCATTCTTGCCGCCTCATACAGTTGCAAATCGACGCCGGCCAGCGCTGCAAGGAAAATGATCGTTCCCCAGCCGACTTCCTTCCAGATGGATTGGGTGACGATCATCGTCCGGAACCATTCCGGCTCCATGAGGAAGGCGATCTTTTCGCCCGTCAGCCTGAATAATAGTTCATTGAGAACACCATTCTCCGTGGTGAGTAAAATATAGAAGATCCCGACGACGACCACCCACGAGACGAAGTGCGGAATATAGACCAAGGTTTGTACGAAGCGCTTGAACTTCTCCCTGCGAACCTCGTTCATCATCAGGGCGAGTATAATGGGCATCGGGAAGAAAAAGACGATGTTATAAAGCGCCAATAGCACTGTGTTGCGGAACAACCCCCAAAATAGAGGCTCGCTAAAAAATCGTTCAAAATGCTTGAAGCCTACCCAGGGGCTTCCCGAATACCCCAAATGCGGCTTATAGTCTTGAAAGGCCATCAGAATGCCGTACATCGGAATGTATTTGAAAATTACGAAATAGGCGATTCCCGGCAGCAGCATGTAGTACAGCCATTTGTCCCGGATCAAATCTTTCAACCACGTATGCTTGCGACGCTTGGCTTCCGTTTGATTCATCGGAGCCGTTTCCAAGGCCGTGTCCAGCTTCATGTCATCCTTCCCTCCTGCTATCGTTCCGATATGACCCGATTATGCGCTCCCCCCGTATGTAAGAAAATACCTCGCATGCAACTTGTTGCTGCGTCCGCTTGTCTGGTTGCCGAGCGTTCGCAAATAATAGCTCATACATAACTTGGCATACGCCTCAGGCAACTCCGGCCAAGGCATGAACAGGCCGGTTAAATGAGAAAAACCTAGCAGAGGATCCTCTTGACCTCCGTAAAATAATCAGTCCCGTGCCATCTGCCGAGTCCACGGCTGTTTGCTTCTGATGACTTAACGAACCGAGGGGCTTGTCCCCTTATATTTCCTTATTTCAAATGAATATTTCGATATCTTCATGTTACCGCTGCATGCTGTTCCTTTTAAAACAAACAATTTCTACCTAAAAGAAGAACCCGAGGCTGCGCCTCGGGCTCTTGTATAATCCACTATTTTTGAACTTATTTGTTTTCCAAAAGCTCCCTGTAGTTGCCCGGCGTCATGCCGAACGTTTTGCGGAAAGTCCGGATAAACGCGCTGATGTTCTTATATTGCAGCTTTTCGCCGATTTCCGATATTTTGAGATTCGTCGTCTCCAGCATCTCCTTCGCCATATTCATCCGATATTCGGATAAATAGTCGCTGAACGGCACGCCCATTTCTTTCTTAAACACACGACTTAAGTAAACGGGATGAAAATTAAGCGCAGTCGCACAAGATTCCAGCGTCAAATCCTGGTCATATTGATCATGAATCATGCGCACGAGCCGATCCGCAATATTCAAGAACTGTGTGTCCGCTTTTTCCGTGAGGATACGCACAATCGGCGCGAACAGCCGGGATTGGAACCATATCGAGATTTCTTCCCGGGTCTGCAGCTTGAGGAAGCGCTCGATCGCGTTCTCGCCGTCCAACACCTTGGTCACTGAGACGCCCTGATCCTGCACGATGAGCAGAATTCGGGACATTAGCTGCATGAATAATATGTGATGCTCGTGAAGATAGCCGTCCTTATGCAGCACCGACGATAAGTATTGGTGGAAAATGTCCACAGCCTTCGTCATCTGCATGTCCTTGAGAGCTTGAATGAGTTGATCCTCGACGACTTTCAAATGGGCGTACACGGCTGTTTCCGAGTTCCCGTTTTGTTCGATGTCCTCATAATGGACGATAATGTCGGGGCCGAGGCTGATTCGGGATTTGAGCGCGGCTAAGCTTTCTCCATAAGCCGTTACCGTATATGAAAGTTTATCGAACGGCCTGCTGATGCCAATGCTCACTTGGAGCTGAAGATATTGCTCTATGCTTGATTTAATCCGTTCGGCGGTGTGGTAGAAATAAGCTTTCAGCTCTTGCGGCTGCTCGAGATCCACGGCAAGCAGCGTTACCTGTGATTCATTCAATAATATAGGGCTGAAACGGACTTGCAGAGGGAGCAGCTCTCCGACAATGTTATTGATCGCGAACAGCAGCAAATCCCGATCCTGCTCTTGATAACGGGTTTCCTGCAGGTTATCGATCTGTAGGGTCAGAACCCCTAGGCGCTTCCATTCCATCGGAAAACCGTACATTCTTGAACGATACAGAAAATCGCTTTCGGAGATTTGGCCCGTAAACAGCTTCAATATAAAAAACTCTTTCAGATGAGTCGCCTGACCTTGCATCTGCTTCTCAAGCCGGCTCCGTGAAACGAACAAGGATTGCAAGCTATCTTGGAGGTACGTCCATTCGTCGGTACCGACGCGTTCTTGAGAGGCACCCATTTTTCTTGTAAATTCGAGCAGGCTTCGGATCGGGGAATACATGCGCCGGCTTCCGTAGAAAGCAAAGATCAGCACCAAAAGCAGAATGAGCGCGCAAACTCCCGCCGTGAACAACCCGATCTTCTTGCTTCCCTTCGTAATCTCCGCAATCGAGACGACCGAGACGAAGGTCCAGCCGTTGTATCCGGATGACCGGTAAGTAACTCCCAACTTGCTATCCCCGATCTTGGCTTTAAAAAAACCCTGCTTCTGCGACGGATTGCTCACCCGCTCCATGATCATCCGGTTAATTTCACTATATGTTTCCTTATCTTGCGCAGAGGATAAAAACGCAGCACCCGTCTTATCCAGCACATAATTGTCCCCCAGCTTGTTGTTCGTTGTCAGCCCTCCCCGAATTTCGGAGGTGGATATTTGAACGACCAAAATCCCTTTGGGCGCTGTTGTTTTGGGAACGAGCGGAATTTTGTATATCAAACTGATGGTTTCCGTAGGCTCAGAAACGAGATCTATTGCCGCATCTTCGGTAGAATTCGTATTCCAAAAAATACTTTCCGGCTTCTTGGCATAGGCAAGAAACTGATCTTTAGCGTCCATACTGCCCACTTGCTTCAGCCCGGTCAGCGAAACGGCCCAATCTTTATCAAGATTGATCAGATAGGCCTGGTTCACTACTGCTTTGGACTGCAAGTTCGTTAACTCTGTCGTCAGCTCACGGACCTGAACGAAATCTTCACCGGTCAACGATTCATTCATGACCCCTTTCACGAGTGAAGAATTAACGAACTGAAGGGAAGACATTTCAAGTGATCTTAATGTCTGTTCAACTCGCATTTGCGTTTGCTGCAAAAGCTGCATGTTGCCCTCATTGACTTTTTCTTCAATGTCCTGCGTGGCAATGTAATAAGAGGCAATACCGACCAAAAAGGTTGGAAGCGCACCGAGGATCAGGGTGAAACCGAGTAATCGAAGCAAATATTTATGCATGTCACGATTCCCCTTCTGCTAGTTAATGAAGACCGGGAAGCGGTACCCCCGATGCCTCAACCGGTCAACTTATTCGATGTGAAACCATTCAATATCCGCATAAGCATGGCTGAGGGCTTCATTATGCTGCAAACAAAACAAGCCCAGCTTAGCGCCGACCCACCCACCAGGCACGGCTTCGAAAACATCGCCGATCGGGTGATAGGCGGTATGATCGAAACTATAAGAGAATATACAGGATGCTTCCGGCTCTATACTGACGCGCAAATAAATCGAACCGTATGTGTCCGGTATGGAAACACTCGCCGTAATCTCTTCGCTTGAAGCTTCCTTATCTCCCCTACCTTCAACAAAGACAAGCCGATATCCTGCTTCTGCGGATTGCAGCGCAACATAACGATACGCATGTCCGAACACCGTCAAGCCTGTCAAAGCGCCAAGTTGATTGGGGACGATTGCGAGCTTAGCTGTTGCTGTGAACGTTGGCGCCGGCAGCTTCTGACAAAGCACATTCGGCGCTTCATACAGGGTTGTCGCTCCTATGGGAAGCTTGTGCGCGTAAAGCCGCAAATGGCCTGGATTCGCGCTTAGCGAATACCACTCCGGCCGATAGTTCGCCTGCCACTGCCACTGCAGCCCTAAGTCCGGCTTGTCGAACTCGTCGCTCGTACAAGGCACGGCGATTGGGAATTCCCTGCCTACATCGGGTTTCCGATGCACGCTTACAGGCTCGCCGATGCCGTCTCCATTCGAGTCGATCCCCATAACTGGCCAATCGTTGTCCCAGCCCATAGGCTGCAAATGCACGATCCTTCCATAGGCTTCGCGGTCCTGAAAATGAAGAAACCACGCTTCTCCGGAATCCAGCTCGACATAACCGCCTTGATGGGGGCCGTTCACATCGGTATCACCTTGATGCATCACAATCTTGTCCTCATAAGGACCCATGATGTGTCTGGAGCGGAGAACCGTTTGCCACCCCGTCGGAACGCCTCCTGCAGGCGCGAATATGTAATAATACCCGTTTCTTTTGTACAGCTTCGGACCTTCAAGCGTCGGATGGTGTTCAGTACCGTCGAACACGATTTCCCCGTCGTTTAATAGTGCCTTGCCGTCGGGCTGCATCGGGCATATTTTCAATTTGCTCTTAATGCCTGTGCGGCTTTTGGCAAAGGCATGCACCAGATAAGCGTTCCCGTCTTCATCCCATAGCGGACAAGGATCGATCCATCCTTTAACCTCCTTAACCAAATGCAAAGGCGACCAAGGACCCGCCGGATTCACACTCGTCGTCATATAGATCCCCTCATCCGGAGCGCTGAAGAAGATCCAGAACTTTCCGTCATGATAACGAATGCTGGGGGCCCATACCCCTTCCCCATGCCGTACGCGGTCATCATACCCGCCAGGAAGCCGATCCACGGCATAAGCGATCAGGCTCCAATTCACCAAATCCTTCGAATGAAGAATGGGAAGTCCGGGGGAACTATTGAAGCTGGAAGCCGTCATATAGAAATCTTCTCCGACACGAGCAACGTCCGGGTCCGAGTAATCCGCATAAAGAATTGGATTACGGTATTGTCCGTTGCCTAGGTCAGCATACCATACCGGTTGGGTTTTGTTTTGATTCAGGTTCATCATTTCAGGACTCCTCTCTGTGCCTGCGGCCAGCATATTATCATTACTAATTATTAATGATGTTTACATTGACTGCTATACATTTCAGACAACCAATTTCCGGTCGATGTTTCAAATGCTTGCCGCACAAGGACTCCGGCGTTTTGAGAACGATTTCTCAAGTTAAACAAGTTATCTGCGGCACATTGGTTATCTACTGCATATTGCAGCAAAAGTTATACTTTAACCCGTTTGTTTACTACTTTCGTGTAATAGATTAATGGTTATTGCCGGTGTTATGCTTTTAATCAAGAACGATATGATGATTCTAAGAATGGAGTGTAAAACATGAACTTACTAGGTAATGTAGCTCTGGTTTCAGGAGGAGCAAGGGGAATCGGGGCGGCAGCGGCGTTATTATTGGCGAAACGGGGGGCGAAAGTCGTTGTCAACTATGCGGAGCAGGAAGAGGCTGCACAAGCTGTAGTCCGTCAAATTCAAGGCGATGGCGGTCAAGCCATTGCCATCCGGGCGGATGTCCGCGATCCGGAGCAGGTGAATCGGATGATTGCCCAAACGGAAGGTGCATTCGGTGTGGTGGACATTATGGTGAACAATGCCAATATGGCCTTCGTGATGAAGCCTTTTCTTCAGATGGAATGGGGAGAGTTCTCCCAGAAGCTGAACGATGAAATGAAAGCCGCTTTTACTTTGACGCAAGCTGTCTCACCTGCTATGATAGATCGCAAATATGGAAGAATGATCTATATTTCCAGCTCCGCTTCGGATCTTCCCACACCTTATTTTGCAGCTCACGGGTCAGCCAAGGCGGCGCTTAATTCCTTTGTAAAATATATTGCACAGGAATTGGGTCCCTATGGTATTACTGCAAATATTGTATCGCCAGGACTCGTGCAAACAGATGCCTCAAGATATACACCTGAAGTCATTAAACAACAAATTGCCTCGGCAACACCGCTCCAGAGGGTGGCTGTTCCCGATGATATTTCCGGGGCGATCGCCTTCCTGGCAAGTGAAGAAAGCCGTTTCTTGACAGGAACTTGCACGAATGTCAACGGCGGTTTTCTGATGAACTAACGGCCGAAATGGCTGCCCGGAAGAAATAGATTGTCTAATATGGATGAAAGGTGCTTACTCTACCATGACTGAAGAATATTTTCCTAGCATAGACAACCAAGAAAGAATAGGAAACGAGATTGATCTGGTGGAACGACAATATTTGGTAGGCCGGGAAAAGGAAGTTCGATTTTTCCTTGATCGGCTAACCGCTTCTTCCCAGAAGGGAAGCATCCTCAATCTATACGGTACGGGCGGCGTCGGCAAAAGCTACCTTTTGGACGAATTCCGCAGGCTTTCCGCTAACTATCAGGCCAAGTTTTTATTGCTTGACAGCCGCGATTTTGTCCGAAATCCTCAAGATTTTTGCCTGCATGTGCTGCGAATACTTCGCTATACGCTGCAGAAATCAGATATCCCCGCTGAACCAAGCCAAATTATCGACCTCTGCTTGGACACAATAAGAGAACGTGCGAGCCATGGAAGAATCGTACTTGCATTCGATACCTTTGAAGAATTGGGAGAAATGGAATACTGGCTTCGAGAGGAATTTCTCCCCAATCTCCCCAAAGATACGTTAATTATTATCTCCGGCAGATACCCCCTGCAAGGAACATGGGCGTCCTCCCCTGCTTGGCGCCAGCTTATTTTCCGTTTGCCGATCGCTGATCTGGATTATTTTTCTGTCAGGGCTTACCTAGAGAGAATGGGAATTACGCAAGAAGAAACCATGCATCTCATTTGGAACAAAACCAAGGGGCATCCGTTAACTTTATCGCTTCTCGTCTCCACGACGCTGGCGCACGATTTTCAAAAAGTTTCCGCCTCGGACAGCAACGAAGTATTTGCCCATGTGGTCCATACGTGGCTGAAAGAAGTACCCAACGAGCATTTACGGGAATTGGTAGAAACGGCTGCTGTGCTGCGGCATTTTAATCAGGAATTACTGGCGTATGTATTAGAAAAGGCGGTGCCGACGGAACAATTTTTGAAGTTGGTCGGTTCTCCTTTATTCGCCGCGTTGATCGCGGCTGGCTGCTGCACGATTTAATGCGGGACGCCATTTGTTTTGAGCTTCGCCACCGTATGCCCGATCACTATGAGAAGCTTCGTAAACGATGCATTATGCATTACTATCACAAAATAAAAGATTCGGCGAAGAAAAAATCGGTAGATTGGGAATGCGAAGAGTGGGTTTACTATGTAGGGGATCAGTGGATTTGCGGGTTTTTTTACCAAAAATCCGCTTCATACTACTGGGAACCGTTAAATGCTGACAACTGGGCAGAAGCGGAGAAGTATATCGAAAACCGGCGTTTGCACGCGAAAGATACTCGAATCACTTATAGTGATCCCGAGTCGAATGAATGTTACAACTATTTGATAACTGCCGAAGAAAGTCTTTATACGTTAAAGCATATCGAACTGCGTGAGCTCTATGACTTGGATCCCAGTATCGTGAAGCTGATCCGCGACTCGCAAGGAACGTTGTCCGGATTATCGGTCATTATTCCGATCAATGCCCACACGCTTGATTATTTGAAGTCTAAGCCCTTATCATCTGCATTTTTTTCCAAACTCCCTGAAGTAAGGCTCAAAGAATTCAGAGTGCCTAAAGATACGAAAGCCGGATATTTCGTAAAAACGATTGATGTACCCGATTTCAGTAATCTTACCATGCGGGAAGCGGCGGGTATCACCTTTATCAACCATATGCTGTCCCCCGGGTTTTGTATCGCGGCGCCTCCGGCAAACCCTATGTTCGAAGACATTCACCTCCGGCTCGGCTGTGAAACTGCCAAGGAAGGCATCCACTTTGATTACGACGGCACAACCCCAACGCCGCTGTATGTGATTGATACGAGAGGAAACAAGCTGAAACATTTTCTAAATAAAATGATCGCCTCCTTCGGCCTTCTGGAAGAAGATAAGCATGAAGATGAGGGACTGATTGCTTTGTCGGATCGGGAGAAAGAAGTCGTAGAACTGCTTGTAAAAGGGTATACCAACTTAGAAATAGCAGGAAGCCTTTATATTAGCGAAATAACCGTAAAGAAGCATCTAAGCAATATTTTCCGTAAGTTGGATGTTAAGAACAGAACCCAGTTGATCAATAAGTACATTAAAATTACCAAATAGGAGGATTTAAGCGTGAAGTGGCTAGTGTTAATTCATATCATGTCGTCAATTATAGGCATCGGCCCTACTTATTTCGGACATATTCTGTTTCGTAAAAGGCAGCAGGTTGGCGAGCTGCGCAGATCGTTGGAACTTTTTCAAATTCTTAACTTTTTCCCAAAAATCGGAGGCACAATAGCCGTCCTGTCAGGTCTCCTGCTAGTCTGGCTGGGCGGATGGTCGTTTGTAACATTTTGGATTATTGCTTCCCTGATACTTTACATTGCAATCCAGGTTGTAGCGGTAGGGTTGCTCGGGCCGATTACAGCCAAACTCCAAAAGGAGCTGAACAGCCCAAAATTGAGCACCGAACAGGAGATTCCCCGGGAATCGATCCTTTTATTGGCGAAGGCCAACGGATTGTACTATACCGCTTCTGCATTGGGAGTCATTTTATTTATTTTAATGATTATCAAACCTTAATTCATAACCAAGTATTCGTTAAAAAAAGCGCCCATTAGGCGCTTTTTCTCGCTAATTATCAGCCTAAGCATGAATGCCCGCTTCGCTACCGCCGGCTGGAACGACCTCAATCTGCCTCTGCCGCTCCGCCCGCCGCAAATACTTTTGCCGGCGCCATCTGATGACGACGAGCAAGCCTCGCAGATATTCGTCGCATATGCTTGCGACATAGATGCCCGCCAATCCCCAACCCATGTGGATCCCCAGCACATACGAAAGTCCGGCGGCAACGGCCCACATGGAAACGAGCGAGATGATCATATTAAATCGGGTGTCCCCGATCGCATTCAGCGAGTTGCCCATTCCCATATTCACCATGCGCCCCGGCTGCAGGATGACCGTTAGCGCAATGCAGGATAGGCCGAGCTGGATAATCTCCGGATCTGAGGTAAAGAGCCCGAGGAAGACTCGGCCGATCAGCACAAGAATGGCGCAATTAAAACCCACAAGCGCCAGCCCTAACCAGGTTCCCCGATAACCGCTCCGATAAGCTTCCTGGAGCTTCCCTGCCCCGTAAAGGTGAGCGATTTGAATTTGCACGGCCAAGGCGATGGAATAGCCCAGCATAAAGCAGATCGACTCGAGCGTATTCATATACGTCCTCGCGGCCAATTCCTTAGCCCCCATCATGGCCAGAAACGTGTAAATCGTCAGCTGCGTGAATACCCAGGATGACATATTTACGCCGAGCGGCCAACCGATTTTCAATACTTCCCCAAACAACTTCCGGTTAAAAATTAAAAGATCCCGCCATTCCATCCTCCGCTCAAAGGCCGTAAGAAACATGAAAAGCAGCAGCATGACTGCCAGCAACCGGCTGACCAGCGTCGAGATGGCAACCCCTGTAAGACCTAACTGCGGGAAACCCAACTCCCCATAAATGAAGCCATAGTTAAAAACAATATGGATCACATTCATGCCGATCGCTGTAATCATCGGTCCCTTCGTATTGCCCGTATTTCGAATGACCGTGCTAAGCGCAGCCGATAGCGCAGTTAATACCATTCCCCCGCCGACAATGGAAATGTAGGTTTCCGCAAGCGGCAGCAATCGGTCTTCCAAATGAAACAGCTGAGCCAACGGCCGTGCTTGAAAATAAAGAATTGTACTGAGAAGGAGGCCGATAAGCGTGCTTATGGTCACCGCCATGATAGCTACCGTACGAGCAGCCTCGTTCTGTTTGGCCCCTAACTTCTGTGCAATCAATATCCCTGCACCGCTGGCGACCGTCATGAACAAGGTTGTTACAGCTTGAAACAGCTGATTGGCCAGACCGACCACTGCCACAGCATCGTCAGACACTCGGCTCACCATCAGCGTATCTACAGCTCCGAGCATCAGCTGCAACAGCAATTCAATGAAAATCGGCCACGCCAGCAACCAGAGCGAAAATTTGTTTTTTTCTGTCTTCATATACTCTCTTCACCATCCAAGCATCCGTCTCGTTTTGTATAAATGAAACTTAGTAGTCTGCTCAAATTATAGATGCTATACTTGATCTCATGTAACATGAAAGCAACGAAAACTTTCAAAATTCCAACTTCCAAATATTGGATCAAGTAAGGATGAGCTGTACGATGGCGGTTATCGAAATTACAGTCCCCCCACTTCCTCATTACATGATCAGCGGCTTTCATACGATACCCAAAGGCGGCAAGCATTTGAGCCGTCGCAATATTCAAGTATTCGATCTGGTCATATCGACAAGCGGCTGCTTCTACATCGGCGAAGAAGACTCCCGTTTTGAAGTATCGGCGGGACACGCGGTTATTTTGCTGCCGGACCGCTATCATTTCGCCACACGAGCATGCTCTGAAGATACCGAAACACATTGGCTGCATTTCCATGCGGGAGGCCCTTGGACGATGGTCGACGAAACCACATTAACCCATAGGGATGAGGAAACAGTCTTGACGCCTAAACCGATTGAGCTTTTTGCCGTTGAGCCTTTCACGATCCGTATCCCCCAATTCACGAGGCTCCTTCAGCCGGAAAAAACGTATGACCTGCTGAATCAGCTCCATCAGCTGCATCCGCGGGCGCATGTGAACGGCATCCGTTGGACCCAGCAGCAGTTATTTCAAGAGCTGCTGCGCCACCTTTCGGCCTCTTTCGAAGCTGAAAGCCCGTCGCCGTGGGCTGCTTGCGCAGAAAAAGCCGCCTCTTATCTGAGGCAGCATTACCGCGAAGCCGTCTCCGCCAAAGAGCTCGGCGACAGCATCAATTTTCATCCCGTCTATATCGCGCGCTGCATGCAAAAAGAATACGGCTGCTCGCCTACCGAATATTTGACCAAAATCCGCATCCAGCAGGCTAAGCTCCTGCTTCTGCAAACGGACCTGCCGGTCGCGCGCATTGCCGAAGAGGTCGGCTTCGAGCAGCCCGCCTACTTTGCCACCTGCTTCACGAGGTTGGAAGGCATTTCACCTCGCAAGTATCGACAGCGGTTCTCGCACGGGTAGGCAATATGATATTTAGGATTTCCCCTAATTATTGCTCAAGAAGCTTCCCAAGCGGCCTATAGATCCTTTCAACCCATTGGGTGGGACTCGACATCTCAGGATAATAAATAACCAGGATGGCGAGCAAACAGCCCATCGCCGTTAAAGCGACGAAGGCCATCTTCTCTTTTTTTTGTATACGGTCAATTTTAGGCCACTCATATAGAAACATAAGTATGATGACCGCTCCTACACTTGCAATTTCTCCCCATTTCACTTGAGTTTCACCTCTTCTTGCGGTAAACCCGCCGGTACGGTGGACTTTCCGGGTCTGCGCACTTTTGCCTTAACCTCAAAGTTCACCTCAACCTCCGGGAATATCTCGTCCCAGCGTTCCTTCGCTTTATTCCATTCATTCGGATACCCGCGATGAAAAGCCTCTGCGAAATCGAAGATGTCTGCATTCATCTTTTTCTGTACCTGATCTAGCGCCATTTGCACACGATTTTGAATATCTTCTTCCAAATGAACTTCCAATTGTCGCAAAAATATTGGATTCATGAGATCCAGATT
Source organism: Paenibacillus sedimenti (assembly GCF_014534655.1). Lineage (GTDB taxonomy): Bacteria > Bacillota > Bacilli > Paenibacillales > NBRC-103111 > Paenibacillus_E > Paenibacillus_E sedimenti. The sequence continues at coordinate 114,478 of NZ_JACVVD010000002.1, read as the reverse complement.
CGTTGCGTTCTGTATGATATCGTCCTCTGTGATTGCCCTGAGCGTAATTGTCCATTTACCGTTTTCGATTTTTGGAACCAGTTGCGACTCTGCCCGCAGCAGCTTCATCGAAACGAACCCTTCCGCCTCCTTCGGAGTATCCGTAACTACGGCCGCATGGATTTCGTTTCTTAACCACAGTACGCCTCTTGTTGTCCTGTCACTAATGTGTCCGACCAGTTTATCCTTCTTAAATACTGCGGTTCCGGTGATATACGGAATCGTTCTCTCTTCGGGTTGCCCCGGCTGTGCCTGTAGTTTTCCAATCCAGGGAAGGCCGACTGCTTCTGAATCGCCGATCATTCTTGCATTGAGATCTTTTAAGGTCACTTCCATCGCGATCTTGGATTTAGCCAGCTCCCGCAGCACTTCCGACGAACTGCGTTCCAATGGCGGCAGTAGTTCCAATATAGGCTTAGCCTCCTTTTCACTTATAAAAACATAGGCTCCTTCGCGTACTTGCGGATCACGCATCATGAAGTCCATATGACTGCGGATCCCTTCTTCAGCCAGCTTTCGACCGATAATGAAGACCTCGGTATGCCCCCAAAAGATGCGGCGCGGAAGCTTTTCCTGAAGTTTCGTCATCGCATCCACAATCGTTACACCCTCCGCAGATCGGATGAAGGTTTGCGCACTTCCGCTTCCGCCGCCCCCCATCGCTTGTTGACCGCCACCTGCCGCTCTGGGAATAAACACTTGTACGGATAATTCGATCCTTTTTTCGGTTTTTCTATCAATACCTGCTGCCGTAACCAACGCCAAATCATTAACTTCAGTTCGATCCCAGCAACCTGACAATAAAAGAATGCAGGAAATAAGGGAAATAGTGAAGAAAATTCCGGCCATCCTCTGTAACAAAGAGGCATTCATCTATTCAAGTCCTCCAACTTCCCGACAATTTGTATTTAACCCAGGCAATAAGCAGCAAAAGAGTTGGAATCAAGGTTTGCACGGTTAGAAAATAAAAAGGCGATGCCGTACCGAGAAAATGAACCAGTTCCTGCAAGCTCGGAGCTAACCATATACTAACCAGCACCAGCAGAAAACCGATCGGCAACGTAACCGGACGATAGTCGGAAAGTTTCAGCCACTGGGCAGTACCCGACACTATCGCATAATAGAACATCGAGATTTTCACAAACGTACCCCCAACCCAAATCGCCATGACAAACGCTTCAAGATGCTCGAAAAAGTCAGCAAAGCTGATGAACCGGGCCGCGACCATCACCGGATAAACGAGGGTAGCTGTCAATTCTCCAAATATTAAATAAGTAGCTAAGTTAGTGATCACAACAGTGAGCATAACGCCTACTACCGATATCATCCCCCATTTCATTCCTTTTTTCCGGTCCGTCAAGTAGGGTAACAAAAAAGAGATGAGAATGAATTCACTGAACCAGCCTTGGGGTACGAGCGAACCCTTTAAAGAGGGCGAAAGTCCATGTTCCATGATCGGCAGCATATTAGTCGGCTTGAGATCTGGAATGAGCAGAGCAACTAGACATATGAAAAGAAACATAACGATAGGAACGAACATCTGGGCAGTTCTCCCTATAACCTCTACACCGCCGCGTACATTAAGCGCACAGACCAAAACCATCGATCCCATGACCACGCTGATAGGGGTGTTTCTAAGAAAAGTTCCTACTATAAACTCTCCGTATTCCCGAACGATGATTCCTGTGATATGCAGAAAAAAAAGCAGGTAGATTAACCCGAGTACTTTCCCGATTATCCGACCCAGAATATGTTCGCTGTATTCGATAATCGTTTTCTCGGGAAACCGCTTGTTCAACTTGCATGCAATGTATACCGTAAATAAACCGATAAAAGAAGCCCAAATTGGCGACAACCATAAATCGCGTCCCGCCGTTTTGGCAGTAATGGCAGGCACTAACAAAATCGCCGTTGCCAAGATCGTCGGGTACATAATATATCCCATTTGTATGGCGGAAATTTTCCCTTTTTCGATCATGTTATCAACCTCTAGTCCGTTCCATTGGCAGGATCTGGTTTCTGTCCAGGGGCTTGACGGTACTTGTCGCCTTCCCCTGTTAGATGCGGACGCGTATTCAACATCCACCAAGGTGCACGCATTAGCACGTCCTTCATATCTCTTCCTTTCATCGGTCCCATTGGCGACATATAAGGAACTCCAAAAGAACGAATTGTACATAAGTGTACAACCGTAGTAATAACAGCGAGCATAATGCCAAGCAAACCAAGCATGCTTGCCATCAATATGATCGGGAGGCGAAGCAGCCGCAACGCGATTCCAGCCGAATAGCGGGGAATCATAAAGGAAGCAATTCCGGTAATAGCTACGACCATGACCATCGGTGCGGAAACGATGCCAGCCGAGACGGCTGCTTGTCCAATGACAAGCGCGCCGACGATGCTGACTGCTGCACCAATCTGTTTGGGAAGCCGAACGCCCGCCTCACGAAGCGCTTCAAACGTGATTTCCATAATTAGTGCCTCAACAACGACAGGAAATGGAATCTCTTCACGGGATTTCGCTATGCTGAAGAATAATGAGGTCGGGACCATCTCCTGATGATAGGTAAGGACTGCAACATAGAGTGATGGAAGAAGCAGCGAAATGACTAAAGCCGCATATCGCAGCCAACGGATTGCTGTACTAAATGTGAACCGTTGGTAATAATCCTCTGCAGACTGGATAAGCGAATAAAAAGTGATGGGAGCTATGAGTACAAAAGGAGTACCGTCTATCACTATAGCTACGCGTCCTTCGAGAAGACCTGCAGCCGCGACGTCGGGTCGTTCCGTATTCATGATTTGAGGAAAGAAGGATAACGGATAATCTTCCATCATTTCCTCGATATACGCACTCTCCAGCACACCATCGATATCGATTCGGCCTAGACGGTTAAGTACTTCCTCGATCAGCGTTTGATCGGCAAGCCCCTCCACGTAAGCAACGACTACCTCTGTTTGGGTGTATCGTCCTATTTTTCTCTGCAGAAATTTCAGTTTAGGAGTGCGAAGCCTTCTTCGTAGTAAGGAGGTATTTACCCCGATCGATTCAGTAAATCCTTCACGAGGCCCCCGTACAACCGCTTCGGCGGTAGGCTCTTCGACCCCCCGCTTCTCCCATTTTGCCAAATTGAATGATCGGCCATTCATCGCATGATCGATCAACAATACCGGATTTCCAGCTGAGATCTGTTCGATACAATCCTCAAACGTTTTTACTTCCTTCGTACTGGAGACGTGTATCTTCTGTTCAATAATTCGATCTATGTTCTCAGGTTCTTGAACGTTTTCCTGCATTAGCGGAGCAAGCACATTTTGATCAATCGATTCGATGTTAGACAAACCTTCGATATACAAAAGCATCGCTTTTTTCTTTCCGCCAATCGTAAAAGAACGAAAAACGACATCAGGACAGTTCGAATAAATGGATCGTAACATTTGCGAATTTTCATCTATACTCATCAAAAGCAGATTCTGCTGCGGGCGATTTAGTTCCGGTTGCTTATTAGATTGATTACGCGAACCGGATTTAAATAGGTATCTAATAATTTTGTTGATATGCCAAATCCTCCTGTAAAATGAATCCTGTATGACAAAAGTATCCCCAGTAACCATTAATTTACTCCAATTTTATTAATAGGAGCTGCAACGCATGGGCTGTATTTACACATTCAAATGACAAGTTAAAAAGCGCATGTTGCCGTAGCAACATGCGCTTTTTCGATACCATGAAAGTCATTCAATACTTGGTACGGCTATCCTATAACGTCAGTACCACATGGTGGGTTTGACTATCGTCGTTTAAGCGAACGAAAGGACCGTCTTCATTGGAATATTGGGCAATGTCGACTTCTTGTCCGTCGATCGATAGCATGGTTTGTCCGCCGGACTTGCGTGACGGATTTTTGACGGTGATGCGGTACTCTGTGCTCCCGAAACGGTAGCTGGCGGAGAACTCCGGCCATTCGCTTGGAATACATGGGCGAATGAACAACCGTTCTCCTCGTCGACGCAAGCCGATGATCCATTCGACGCCCGCCTGATACATCCAACCTGAAGCGCCTGTATACCAAGTCCAACCGGCATGGCCTTTATGCGGCTCCTCCGTATACACGTCCGCAGCCATGACATAAGGTTCGCCGACATACTTACGCACTTCTGCGGGAGATTTAGTATGCATGATCGGGTTGAGCATGTGGAACAACTCAAATGCCTTCTCCCCATCCTCAAGCCCGCACCAAGCAATGATGCTCCAGATGACGCCGTGCGTGTATTGGCCTCCGTTCTCGCGAATGCCGGGGGGATAACCCTGAATGTATCCCGGACTTGGATCCGTTCGGTCAAAAGGCGGGTACAGAATATGCGCAACGGATAAGTTTCTGTCCACAAGCTCTCTATCGAATGAATGCATCGCCTGCAGAGCTTTGTCTTGCGGCGCCATCGCGGAAATGACGGACCACGACTGGGCAATGGAATCAATGCGGCATTCCGTATTGTGGATGGAACCAAGCCATTGTCCGGCATCGGTGGATGCCCGCCGGTACCACTGTCCGTCCCATCCCTTTTCATTGAGCGAATCCGCAAGCTTCTCGTGCACAAACCGATAATGCGCTGCCCGCTCATGATCACCTCGGGTTTCACATAAATGAGCAATCCTCCGTAAAACATCCCCCAGAAACCAGCCGAGCCACACGCTTTCGCCGCGTCCTTCGGCTCCAACCCGGCTCATCCCGTCGTTCCAGTCTCCGATTCCAATCAGCGGCAGCCCATGTTCCCCAAAACGTAAACCGCGGTCGATAGCGCGTAAGCAGTGCTCAAATACCGTGCCGCTCTGCTCGGATAATACAGTCGGCTCATAACGTTCATGCTCGTCTTCACCAAGAGGCTCGCTATGAAGAAACGGTACAGTTTCATCAAGCAGGCTTTCATCTTCGGTATGTTCGAGATACCTGGCTACGGCATAGGGCAGCCATAACAAATCATCGGAAAAACGGGTACGGATACCGCGGTGCGTCTCTTCATGCCACCAATGCTGTACATCCCCTTCTTCATATTGGTGCGCAGCATGAAGCAGGATTTGCGCCCGCGTAAGATCGGGACGGCTATGAAGCAAGGCCAGCGAATCCTGCAATTGATCGCGAAAACCATAAGCACCTCCCGCTTGATAAAAGGCGGAACGTGCCCACATGCGGCAAGAAAGCGTCTGATAGAGCAGCCAGTTGTTCAGCATGATGTCCATTTCAGCACAAGGTGTCGAAACGGTAATTGTCCCAAGCACACTATCCCAAAACTTTTGAACATCCACAAGTGCCTGCTCGCAAACATGGGTCTCACGGTATTTTTGAGTAAGCTTAGCGGCGGATTCGCTGGAATTTTCGCAGCCGAGCAGGATGTACAGGGTTTGTTCCGCATCAGGTTCTATCGCGAATTTGGTTTGTACAACTCCACACCCGTCGTACGACGGCCCGGTTGCCCCCGACAGATGCAGCCGGCTCATCGCTGCAGGATTTTCTAAGTTGCCGTTTCGGCCTAAAAATTCCAGGCGATCCCCTGTCCATTCCATATTAGGAATCATCGCAGCTGTTTTTGGATAAACGGCCAAAAAGGCGGTGGCATCCCGGAATATTTCCTGATACGAGTTACGTGCTATCAATACCGCATTCAATGGATCCCATTCCGTGACGATGAACGAAGCATTCCCTTCACGATGCACGCCCAGCACCCATTCGGCATAATAAGTGACAGACAGTCTCCGCTGCTCGGACGTCGTGTTTTGCAGCCGTAATTTGATCACTTTGATTGGATCATCCAGCGGAACAAATACGGTCATTTCCTGCAGAAGTCCATGATTTTCCTGCAGATAACGCGTATACCCCCGGCCGTGCGTCACCTTAAAAGGGAAGGCCGCATGCGTACGGGTCGGCGCCACCGGCCAATATTCTCCGCTTTCTTCGTCCCGTAAGTAGCATACTTCTCCGGGCTGGTCGAGTGCGGGATCATTCGACCACGGGGTTAATTTGCATTCGCGGCTGTTGCGCCACCAGGTATACCCAGTGTAAAGCTCCGAAGTCAAGCAGCCGAATTTGGGATTCGCCATCACGTTAATCCATGGTGCCGGCAGGTTATTACCGTTTTTTAGACTGATATGGTACTCCCTGCCGTCCGGCGAGAAGCCTCCCCAACCGTTGAAGAAAAGGAGATCGCTTGTCTCGAATTCCTTTGCAGGCGGGAAACGGTTCGGCTGGGCCGTCACCGGGAGCGGTTCATCCGACGGGCGGCTCGGGACATTGACTCTGAGCTGCGCTCTCAGACTTGGGCCGTCTGCGCGCAGCACAATGCGGGATACTGCGAACAACAACGACTTATCTTCATCCGATATTTGAGCGGCCGGCAAGATATGTACGCCTCCTTGCCCCGCACCGTTATGTCCGGCAATCTGCTCTTTCATCCGCCTGAGGGCTTCCTGCAAATCTTGCTGATACCCCCCAGCCGATTCGTTCAAAATGACAAGATCGATGAACAACTGGTTATGACGCAAATACTCATATCCAATGAGCAGCTTTTTAATAAAAGCCACATTGCTCGTATTCTCAATCCGTACCGTGATAATCGGCCGATCACCGGAGACGCCATGCGCCCAAAGTCCCTGCTGTCCTTTTTGATTTGCGGCAATGCTGCTCTCACGCTCCGGCCACAGAGGTGCCGTATACAGCGCACGGCCCGCAAATAATTGAATTACGGCCAAATCGGCGGATGTGATGTGTAAATGCTGCAGTTCGATTTGACTTCTTGTCCAGGCAAGTTGAAAAACCCTCTCGACTTGTTGTTCTTGGGATAGTTGCTGAACCATATCTATAGCTTGTTCCTTCGTCTCTGCCATACCTGTAACTGCGGTCAACTGGACGCGTTCACCAGGCGCAATGCTTAAACGCCTCCGCATAATAAACGCAGGATCGGCGACAGAACCCACCGTACTGCCGAGTCGGGTATCGATGCCCCTGGGTTTGGATAATGTGCAGCCCCTGCCAATAAAACGGACCCGGTCGGTTTCAAATTCGACAGGCCCAAGAGACCGGTCACCGGTCGTTAATGTATGAAACGCCCACACGGATTTCTCTCCGCCGTCACGGGGACGCTTGCGGGCCAGCAAACATTCCGCATCAGGCTCATATTGCGTTTCAACGAATAATTTGGTAAAAGCCGGATGTGCTTTATCCGCCTCATGCGGTGCTAGCGCAATTTCGAGAAACGTCGTCACCTCGATGATCCGAGCTTCGCTCGACATGTTGGAAAGCGTCAACCGGCGAACTTCCGCGTTCAATTCGGGCGACACGCTTATTTCAAGCGCGGTGTGCATATCCTCATCCTCACGCAGGAAAGTGGATCGCTCTTGCGAGAACTGTACCCGCTGCTTGTAGGACGGTATGCAGCAAGGCTGAAAGGCCGGCGACCATACCTTATCCCTTGTCACATCCCGGATATACATATAGCTTCCCCAATGGTCTGCGACCGGGTCTTCCCGCCAGCGAGAGACATCCATACCTTCGTACCGGATAAATCCGCTGCCGCTATTAGTGACCACCGTCGTAAAAATCCCGTTCGAATGTACATTCACTTCAGGTACCGGAGTATCGGCCGAGGCATATTCTCGCAGCGGGGCCATTTGTGCAGGTTTCGGTTTTTCCATTCGCGTCTGTCCCGATAATTCCCGTTTCAACATGAAGTCCCGGGATGGAATCCGCTCTTGCAACAGCAGTTCTGCCGCCTGCACGCGTTTATCGCGATGAAAGTGATCCACCATTGTACCCGGCAGCAGCACATTGGCAAGCGTCAGCAAGCTCATGCCTTGGTGATGCGCCATAAAACTGCGGATAATCTTGTAAGTCTCGCCTTCCGGCATTCTTCCCGGGGTGTAATCAATGGCCTCATAAAAACCATATTGTCCGCGCGCCCCGAGTTTCTCCATCCGGAGTAAATCCTTCAAACTTTCACGAACAGCAAAAGGAAGGGCCATGACCGTCGCATACGGCGCCAGAACCAAATCTTGCTCGAGTCCGCGTTTGAAACCGAGGCCTGGAACACCGAAAGCCCGGTATTGATAATTCATCTGGTAATCATAAGCGTAATAGCCGGATTCCGAAATACCGAAAGGAACATCTCGCTGACGAGCGTATTCGATTTGCCGTTTTACAACACCACGATATGTACTATCCCAGATTGTGTTCCGATAGGTACGCATGATAAGCCAGGGCATCAAATATTCAAACATCGTCCCGGACCAAGAAACCAGCGTGGTATGTTTCCCATGCCGTTTTACCGTCCGGCCGAGCGCCAGCCAGTGAGATACGGATACTTGACCAAGAGCGATCGCAACAAAGCTCGTCTGTCGTGCCTCGGAAGCCAGCAGGTCGTAGAGGATGTTATCCCGTTCACCGGATGCGGCGTGGTAGCCTAAAACGAATAATTTGGCTTTATGATCATAAAGCGGCCTGAAATCGGTCTCTGTAATCAATGCCTCGAGACGCTCGATCAGAATATGGCCGCGCTCCAACCAATCTATAGGTGCTGCAGGCTCCGAAGTGAACCCTTCTTCCGTCCCCTTGCCGGAGAGTTGCTCCTTCATCCCGGTGGAAACTGTTTCTCCAGGTCTCGTTTTATCGAGTTCTACGGCAAACTCAACATGCAAGCCATCGCCGTATCCGGCAACCGCCAGGCTTGGCTTCCTGCTCAATGTGAAATCGGTCTTCAGCCAATGCGATAACCCTTGTTTTACCGTCATCAAACTAGCTACAAAATTACCCGAGTCAACTGTAGAAACATACGCCGGCGGCAGTACCCCGAGTGAAAGGGTATCGTACCAGTTATAAAGATGGCCGTTCCATTTGTCTAACCGTTCGACGGTACGGATCGTACGCTCTACGCGCTCAACAAGCTCGGGTGTATCGATAAACCCAAAATCCCTCGCTGCCAGGGCAGCAGTTAGCAAAAATCCGATATTGGTCGGCGACGTACGATGCGCAACTCCGTTTGGAGGGTCAATTTGCACGTTGTCAGGTGGTAAAAAGTGGTCTTTCGGTCCGGCAAAATCCTCATAAAACGTCCAAATCTGTTTGGCCAACGTGCGCAATTGTCCTTCCTCCTCCGGGGTGAGCGGTTGTTCGTCCCGTGGCAAAGGCTGGTCCAGCCAGCGGACAGCGAGCGGAGCCAGAGCCCAAAACAAACTAAGTGTTAGGCCCATCCATCTCGGTCCCGGCTGCTGCTGCATCGCTGCGGCAAGTACGAAGAGAAGAATCAAGGCATAACCGCCGCGCGTACCGAGCAGCCCCGCATGATGACTTCCCCTGTTGCTTCGTTCAATATGAGAAGAACTTGTCCATTCCAGCAAACGGCGTTTACTGATCAACAACCGGTAAAGCGTTTTACCGATCGCATCGAGCAAAACAGCGCTTTGAAACGGCAGTGTCCAGATGCTCATCAAGACGTGTATAGCCGTAGATAATACCCTCCGGGGATGCCACATGGCCTGCTGAATGAGAAAGAGCTGCCGGATAACCGGCAAAAACATCGTTGCGAAAGCGATGGCAATCCACCTCCACGGCGAGCCGGGAAGAAGGGTCAAACCAAGTGCCAAGATCACGAGATAAGCGATCGGAAGCAGGCTGCGCCGCAAGTTGTCGATCATTTGCCAACGTGTTATCGCGGACAGATCGACCGGCTTTAGCGTTCCCCGACGATCGCAAACACGGGGAAACAGCCAACAGAGCAGCTGCCAATCGCCGCGTACCCATCTATGCATTCGCTTCTGGTAAGCGAGAAACTTGGAAGGGTGGTCATCGATCAGTTCAATGTCCGATAACAAGGCTGCCCGCAAAAAACCTCCTTCGAGCAAATCGTGGCTAAGCACCGTATTTTCAGGAATGCGTTCGCATAATAATTCAGCAAAAACATGCACATCGAAAATGCCTTTTCCCGTAAAAATGCCCTGCTCCATTGCATCCTGATAAGGATCGGAGGCGGCAAACGCATATGGATCCAGCCCCGGCTCCGACCAAAAGTAAGCAAGCCTGGACCGCATAGCCGACTCGTGGCTGATTCCGATTCGGGGCTGCAGCACGCCATATCCTTCAACGACCCGGGTTCGCGCCTGATTTAAACGGGGACGATTGTAAGGAAGATGCATCGTACCAATCATGCGCTGCGCGCTTCCCATAGGGAGCTGCGTATCCGCGTCCAGCGTTATCATATAACGAATGTGCTGAAGGATAGCCGTATCACCAGTCATGAAGTCGTAACTCGACTCATTGCTTCCTTTCATCAGCTCGATAAATTCCACCAGTTTTCCGCGTTTTCGCTCCCAACCCATGTATACTCCCTCACACGGGTTCCACTGTCTGCGTCGCTGATACAAATGAAAGGTCGTCCCTCCCGGTTTGGCATACATCCGGTTAAGCGCCTCGATCCTTTCTTTGGCGAAGGTAACAATCGCTTCATCTTCCGAAAGTTTTTCCTCCGGGGCATCTGTAAAATCCCCTAAGAGAGCGTAATGAATATTCGGATCCCGGTTGGCTAAATAATGGATTTCCAAACGATCAGCAAGCTCCCCGACTTCCTCAGGTGTAGACCAAATGGCAGGAATGACGACCATTGTCATTGCATCCGAAGGCACACCGTTTGAAAAATCATAACGCAGCAAAGGCCGGGGGCGGAAAAAGCGCTCAATTCCGAAATGAAGCCATGTAATGACCCATTCGCTTGCTGGAATAGAAAGCACAAGAACGACCACGATCCACTGTACCGGCGTAAATCCGCGTCCAACGCCGATCCAGGCAGCCAAAGCCATAAGAGCAATCACGAACCAACCTATCAATAAAGTAAAATAAGCACCGGTTGCCCGGTGCAAAATACCGGTTTCCGGCAACTGTCGGGGCTTACTGCATTTTCGCAGTGATTGTACTAACTTCTTGATTCCGGCCGGCTCGTATAAATAATAAGCCGCAAACGCACGACGAGGGAGGTCATCTGCCTTCGACTGAGATACCGAAGCTTCCTCACTTACCCGTTCTGACTCTGCCTTCGCAAGAGCAACCGCCTGACTTGCGATCAAGTTTTCGGGCACACGTAAACGGCGGGCCAAACCTTCGACGCGTTTTAGAATCTCATTCCTGCTACTAGAATCAAGCAGCGGATAAACGCTCGTGCTTTCTTGACGAAGCGTTCGGTCAAGCAAGCTTATTCGTTCGAACAGCTCATGCCAATCCCGCCGTTCGTTCTTGCGCAAACTGCTGATCAAATTGCCTGCCTTTACCTGATATCTGGCTTGAAGCTGATGCTCATAGGATATGATGCGGTCAAGGTCGTCAGAGCCGTTCTCAAATTTGCATACCAACCAATCGCGCACGGATGCCGAATCGTCTGCCCACTCCCGCAAATGACTTATCAAATGGACGATCCATGGACCGGATAGCGGAACAGTCTGGCCTGCCGCTTCCAATTCAGCATCGATGGCTTCTGTGTTTAACCCGGACGGACCTATCCGCGTAAGCAACCGTTCGACTTCCATGCAAACCTCCCGGCGATCACGCACGAGTGCCATCGTTTCAGACAGCCTTCCGATCAAACTCAGCCGAAGTATGACCGGGATGGACCAGGTTTCGGCAAGCAATAAAGCGGATACTTCCTGATAAGCGTTAATATAAGAAACAAAGGAATCCTCATTCAGTACGCCGTCGACCTGCTCCAAATAATCTTCGCATACCGATTGAATACGCAATACGCCTTTCTTTTTAAGGCGCGGTAAACGACCAAGAGCACGTTCGGATAAAAAAGTTTTAACCTCTAACGCCTGTTCCTCAATAAATTCAGCGTTATCGAGCAGCCATTCCTCCGCTGGTTGAGCACAGCTTGCGGGACTGTTTTGCAAAGACATTACAAATTCCCTTAGACTCTGTATGTTTTCTTCAAATTGATTCCAAACGTACTTTGGATGGGTTTGCACGATAATTGGAGTGTGCTGCAATGCAAGTTCACGTGCTTTTTGGCAAAGCATTTCGGTATTATAAGCCATTGGCCCCTCCAGAGATCAGTTGTAAGATATCGGTACTGGCGTCCGGTACGACTATAGATTCCGGAACAGTCAAATTATCCCCAATTTTTCATGGTTTAATTAGCAGAATTAGTATTTTGATCCTTCAAAGGGATATGCTGTTGACGATATCTGAAAAAATAGTCTCGAACTAGAAAATAAAAAAAGAGGCTCCTTTTTCGCGGAGCCTCTTTTACGCACATCTATCTTAAGGGGAGAGTAACATGTGCATAGAAAATATTCTTCCCAAATATGCGAAGTTTATGTATGAGTAACGGTTATAAATGAGACTAAAAAGCACCCGATTGGGCGCAAAAGCTCATTCTATGATCTTTTAAGATAATATATTCATTTTACGAATATGTTCTCTCGTTTCTTCTGTACCTAATTCATGAATCATTGCATAAGCTTCTTTAAGATAATAATCATAACCGTCATTGGATTCATCATGATGGTAGGCGATGGATAAAGCTGAGGCTACTTGAATAGCTGAGCTCTGATCGAAATTATCCATCTCTTCAAAAAGCTCCCCTAGCTTGTCTAATTGATCAGGTGTAGCTTCAATCTCCAGCTCATATGAAGCATCGCCTTGATTCTCCATGATCGTACCCGATTGAACAGAAACGTAATATCTCTTTTTATCCATAGTCAACCTCACCCTTATTAGATATTTCTAAACAAGAAAAAGCCAATAACTATGATTCCGATCAAAATAAATGATACGTAAGCAATGAGTCCAGGATTGGCTAACAATCGATGTTTATATGTTACAGTACTCATGCTTTTATCTAACTCATGATTTTGTTGTCTTCTTGCGTAGATAAAGGATAGGATCAAACCGATAATTAATATAGCTGAACTAATTATATAGAGATAGATCATACTCTGTTCTCCTTTGTATAAGGATTTTGTCTCTACAATATTATCCTCTGAGATTCCTTCAATTATTCCGCGAAAATTATGATTCACATTATTTATGTATAAGAAAGACCTTTGAACATATTAAGTAATGCAGCCCAGGAAGTGAATAATATATAGAAGGTTTGCCTAATCTATAGCCAGAATTCTCAATTCATGGAGGCCCAACGATGGACATGGCTTGGATGTGGAAATCCGCTTTATTATTTTTTGCAGGAATGCACTGCAGGGAGAAAATCCATCTCCCAAATGAGCATAGCCACTACCGTCATTATGATCTCGATCGGAACGACCATTGTACAGCCGATTGCTAACAATCAGCTATGGAAAGCAGTCGGTTCTGCAGCGATTTTCATGAGCGGACGTTCCAAAATCGTCATTGAAAACGGACAAATTAATCAAGGAAACTTGCGTGCAATGCGGATGACCGTCGATCAGCTGGAAATGCGGCTGCGGCAAAAAGGAATTACTAATATTAGCGACGTCAAATTCGCTACGTTAGAACCCAACGGTCAAGTCGGTTACGAATTAATGCGGCATGCAAAACCAGTTACCATTGGTGAAATAGAGCGTATGCTTAACCTGAAATCCGGCGCCATCATGGATCAGAGCTCTCTTTTCCAAGAAGTTAGCATTAACCGCCATACAATCCCAATCGATCCTAAATTACAATGAGAAAACCTCTATCGAGGCCATTCAATGAAGTACGACCGCGTTTAGAGGTAGGTTTTATCGCCAATAAGAAAGCGGTTTTCGGGAGCCGAAAACTTATACTTTCTTATGTGGTAAATAAAGAGCCTATCCTTTCGGACATGCTCTTCACTTTTACCCAGTTTATTTTGTTTTCAAATCTTCAATCGAATCAACATTCATATATTTCGGAACAACTAACCCCAACTTGGTTCCGTTCAAGTTAGCCCCCAGATCTTCAAATTTTCCGGCATATTTATCGAAATAATCCTTATGTGTGGTAGGAAGCCAAGCTGCTACCATAGCATCTGCGCTTCCATCGGAAATCCCTGCCCACATCGGTCCGGCTTCCACTTGCAGCATCTCCACTTTGTAACCGAGTTTCTCTTCAAGTACAATCTTCACAACATTGGTGCTTGCGATTTCTGAGTCCCAAGCGACGTATGCCAGTTTCAGCTTCTTTCCTTTCTCTTTCGTGAGATCCTTCACCCAATTATCAACTTTAGTGCCGTTTTTCTTCACCCACTCTGCAGCTGCTTCTTCCGGCTTCTTCCCTTCAACGATATCCGACATGACGACCGCCATCTCTTCCGCTTTCCACTCAAATCGATCCAGCATGGTATAAGCGGACAAAGCATCCTTTTTAAATCCATTTCGAACAATCGTATGTATCTGCTCGTCTTTCCCGAATACACCTTTGGGATCATTCAAATATTTCAATTCATACTTAGCAAACATCCAATGCGGTGTCCATCCGGTCACAATAATAGGTTTCTTGTCCTTGTAAGCCTTGTCCAGAGCTGCGGCCATTGCTGCGCTTGATCCCTCTATAAGCTTCCAGTCCTTGAGGTCATAGTCCTTCAATACTTGAGCAGTTTGCTTCATTAAACCTGCTCCCGGATCAATACCAATGATCTCATGATTAACCTGCTTCCCGATACTTGAATCCGATGAGGATGTTTCTTTAGAACATCCCGTAACGATCAGTAAAGTGGTCAAACTCACCAACACCATAGTTTTAGCAGCATATTTAAACATTTTTATGCACTCCTTTTTTCTTTAGTAAGTATTGCATCATGCGATCCAGCAGTATGGCCAATACGACAATAGACAAGCCTGCTTCAAAGCCCTGACCAGTTTTAATTTGCGTCACAGCCCGGTATACGTCCGCCCCGATGCCCTGGGCACCAATCATTGAAGCAATAACAACCATTGAAAGTGCAAGCATGATGGTTTGATTAATTCCAGCCATAATTGAAGGCATGGCCAGCGGGAATTGAAGCTTGAACAGTTTCTGTGTTGGCGTTGACCCGAACGCATCAGCAGCTTCCACTAAATCCTCAGCGACCTGCCTAATCCCTAAGTTAGTCAGACGAATCGTAGGGGGTACAGCAAATATAACGGATGCAATCACGCCCGGTACAACTCCTAAACCGAAGAAGGTGACTGCCGGGATCAGATACACAAATGCTGGCATTGTCTGCATGAAGTCCAGTAAAGGAGTTACGAACTTTCGAACCTTGTCACTTTGTGCACACCAGACTCCAAGGGGGATACCAACTATAATAGAAATCAGAGCGGAGGTCATAACTAATGCAAGTGTATCCATTGTATGGTTCCAATAGCCTAAGTTTTCGATCAATATTAGACCTGCCGCAGAAAATACGGCAAAGGGCCACCTCCCCAAGTAATAAGCTAAAATAGTAATCCATGCAATAAAGAGAAGGGGCGGAATGAAATGAAAAACATAAGAAAGCGCATTCACACTGCCTTCTATGCTTGTTGAGATCATTTGAAATAGGACGGTTAAATTAGATTCTAGGCCATCCACTCCTTTTTCAACCCATTCATCCAACGGTATCTTTGGGATCATCTGTCTCTACCTCCTCTTTAGCATTCGGCTGGCCGGCAAGCGCCCCGAGAACAGCACCGCGAACAATAACGCCTAAGATGCGTCTGTTCTCATCAACAACACCTACCGGATATTTGGAGGTTCCACAGATCTCAAACAATTCATATAACAATTGATCAGGTGTGACTGTCGGCACATTGCGGATAACAATATCCTCGAGATTCTTAGCATATCGAACGGCTCCCGAAGCATCTTCCGCTGTGATAACTCCGATTAATTTTTTCCCGCGATCAACGACGAATAAATTAGAAATGCCGTTTTCACGCATGAGCTGCAATGCAACCCTCGGTCCACGGTCAAGTCCCACAGTTTCCGGCCTTCGCATGACAGATGAAGCTGTCAATACTTTGGATAGGTCCACATCTTCGACAAATCTTTCTACATATTCATTTGCCGGATTCATCATAATCTCTTCAGGCTTTCCGATCTGGACGACGCTGCCGTCTTTCATCAACGCGATACGATCGCCAATGCGAAGCGCTTCATCCAAATCATGCGTGATGAAAATAATCGTTTTTTTCATCTTATCCTGAAGTTCCAGGAGCTCATCCTGCATATCTTTGCGTATAAGCGGATCGAGTGCGCTAAAGGCTTCATCCATCAAAAGAATGTCCGGATCATTCGCTAATGCTCTGGCAAGTCCTACTCTTTGCTGCATACCGCCGCTTAATTGCGCCGGCATACTGTCGGTCCAATCCTGCAGTCCCACTAAGCGCAAAGCTTCTATCGCCTTGGAGCGTCTTTCCTTCTTCTCCATTCCTTGAATTTCCAGCCCGTATTCCACATTTTGAGCAACCGTTCTATGCGGAAACAATGCGAATTTCTGGAACACCATACTAATGCTTTCTCTTCTGACACGACGAAGCCCTTCATCATTCATACCGACAATATCCTTGCCGTGAATGGTTATGCTTCCTCGGGTAGGTTCAATTAACCTGTTCAGCAGTCGAACCAGAGTTGATTTCCCGCTGCCTGACAGCCCCATGATGACAAATATTTCACCTGGTTGTACCGAAAAGCTGACCTCGTTGACCCCCACTGTATGCTTGGTTTCCCTGTAAATCTGCTCTTTCGACTGTTTTTGGGCTAGCAGAGGAAGAACAGAATCGGGATCAGGTCCAAATACCTTTGTAACCTGACGCACATCAATAATTGCCATACGCTCACTCCTTTCTGTATAAGTTAATCTTTGTTACCTCCTTTAGTGTAAAGAAAAAATTCCGGTTATGTCAACAAAAATATCCGTTTATACTGTTTATACAGAAAAAACTGCACAATAATATTGCATATCTCCTAAAGGCTTAATAATCCTGTTACATGACTTTCTTTACATTATTTAAATTCTTTCTTACAATAGCGATGTAAACAAAAGGACAGGGTGAAAAGATGCAATGGATCAATTAAGAGGCAAAAGCTCAGAACAAGAACTCATCATACAAAAAGCGCGAAAACGCGTCATTGAATCCATCGGCAATAACATGGATCTCTACGGCATCACCCAGTCCATCGGCCATTTATACGGACTCCTCTTCTTCCAGAACAAGCCTATGACACTGGATGAAATGGGAGAAGCCATGGAGATGAGCAAAACCAGTATGAGCACAGGCGTGCGTACGCTGGTTGATTTGAAGATGGTGAATAAAGTTTGGGAGAAGGGTTCGCGAAAAGACCTATACGAGGTAGAAATGGACTGGTTTCAAACCTTTGCTGATTTCTTTGGGTTAAAGTGGCGTAAAGCGATAGAAATCAATTTAAGCTCTCTTCGTAAATCTAAAACGGACCTGATAAATTTAAACAATCAATATCCGGATGATACTTCACTACAGGAAATCCTTAGCACTGATATTGAAAAAATCGATGAGGCGATTAGGTATTATATATGGCTGGGCAGACTCATTGACTCATTTGAGAGCGGAGAGATTTTCAACCTGGTCCCCAAAGATTCGCCCGGAACAAAAGATTAAGCTTCACTTTGATTGCTCAGAAGCTCATCCAGCTTCTTCATTCGCTTCAGTTCTTTAGCCCTTAAGGTCTTCTCATCTTGCCTTAGTGCAAGCATCAAGGAAACACACATGCCTATGATGATTATTGCAAAAGGCACAGCCGCGACGATCGAGGCCGTTTGTAATCCGCTTAGTCCGCCGCTGATAAGCAATACGATTGCAATAGACGACTGGAGAACTCCCCATACAACTTTCACTTTATTGGCCGGGTTCGGGTTTCCTTTCGTAGAAAGCATCCCTAACACAAAAGTGGCCGAATCTGCTGAAGTAATAAAAAAGGTGATAATAAGCGCCGTAGCTATGGCTGCTATAAATACACCAAGCGGCAGTTGCTCTAAGGTCAAAAATAAAGCTGAAGTCACATCTTGTTTCGCCGCGTCTGCAATCGGAAAGTGATCAAATAACTCTAAATGCAAACCGGTTCCTCCGAACACCGCAAACCAGATGAATCCGAAAAGGCTGGGTACCAAGAGAACCCCTAAAACAAATTCTTTGATCGTCCTGCCTTTGGACACGCGAGCGATAAAAGTGCCTACAAAAGGACCCCAGGCAATCCACCAAGCCCAATAAAATAACGTCCAAGCGCCAACCCATTTACCCTGAGTAAAAGGGGTTAGACGCAAACTCATATTAATGATATTTTGCAGGTAACCACCTAATGTTGTTGTAAAAATATCCAAAATAAAGGATGTAGGTCCAACGATAAGCACAAATACCATTAGCAACACGGCTATCAGCAAATTTGTGTTGCTCAATATTCGTATCCCCCTATCTAACCCTGTTGTTGCCGAGAGCAAAAACATGATGGTTACAATCCCAATGATAACCACTTGTATAAATGGGCTAACAGATAAGCCGAATAAGTGGTTCAACCCTCCATTTATCTGCAGTGCGCCTAACCCTAGCGAAGTCGCAACGCCAAAAGCCGTTGCGATGATAGCAAGGATATCTATAATTTTCCCGATAATCCCATTCGATCTGTCACCCAGCAATGGTGAAAATGCGGCACTAATTAATCCCTTCTCGCCTTTACGAAATTGAAAGTAAGCCAAGGCAAGAGCGATAGTCGTATAGATGGCCCACGGATGCAGCCCCCAGTGGAAAAAGGAATACCTCATAGCAAGACGTGCGGCGTCAACAGTGCCTCCTCCTGCCCCTTCTGGAGGAGCAAGAAAATGCGACAACGGTTCCGCGACTCCCCAAAAAACTAGTCCAATGCCCATGCCTGCACTAAAAAGCATAGCAAACCATGATGCAGTCGAATATTCCGGTTCGTCATCGTCCTTACCCAGTTTGATTCTTCCATACTTACTGAAGGCAAGAAAAAATGAAAAGATCAAAAACCCGAACGTAGAGATTAAAAAAAACCAGCCAAAATTACGTATTGACCAGTCAAATAACATATTTGCAGATGCCGCGAGTTGATTAGGAGCGAAAGCCCCCCATAAAACGAAAATCAATATTATACTTATTGAAGCGAATAAAACCATGCCGCTCATCCTCTCCATTACATTAGTACTCATATAATTTTTCCTAATTATGGAGATACAATTCATAAATAAAAAGGAGTCATTCATTTGAGAGACTCCTCCAAGTTTATGATTAATCAAATATCGTTATTGTATCTAATTAATGATGGGATTTTCCAGTATTTTCATCCAAAGCTTTTTGCTTACCAAAAAACAACTTCATCATTGGCGGTGTTACAAGGGTAGTTATCAATACAACGACAACAACAACGGCAAACATATCTTGACTTAATAGATTTGCTTCTAGTCCCATCGCTGCAATGATTAAAGCAACTTCCCCGCGGGAGACCATGGCAGCGCCTATCCCTAAAGAGTTCCTCCATGTAAATCCGGATAACTTGGCTCCAATTGCAGATCCTATGAGCTTGGTGAGTATCGCGAGTATACTTAATCCAACGATCAAACCGATATGTGTACCTATTCCAATGAATTCGGCAGTCACTCCGATTGATGTAAAAAATACAGGAACAAAAATGGAATAACTAATGGTTTCCACCTTCTCAAACACTTCATGTTTGTATTTAGTGAGGCTAATCGCAACACCTGCAATATAGGCTCCAATGATAGCTGCAACGCCTGCAAACTCTGCTAAGTAGGCATACATAAAACATAAAATCAATCCTGCAGACACAACAGCTTCTGTAACCCGTAGAGGGGCAAATTTATTTAAGAGGCTGGGGATTACCTTCCAAGCCAGAAGTATCGCTACGGCAAAGAAAATAACTTTCTTTAATACCACCATTCCTAAGTTTACATCTCCGCCGGCGAAGCTCATCACAAATGCTAATGCAACAATGACCAGAATGTCATCGATCACAGCAGCACCTAGAATTGTAGTACCCTCCCTTGACTTGAGACTTCCCATTTCTTTAAGCGCTTGAACGGATATGCTTACGCTTGTTGCCGATAACAACAACCCAAGAAATATGGATTCCAGCTGTGGAAGGTTCAAGAATATGCCAGCTAAATAACCCAACGAAAAAGGTACGATGATTCCTGTCACTCCTACATAAGTTGAAGCCTTACCAGTTCGTTTAAACTCTTCGGTATCTGTCTCCAACCCGGCGATAAACATCAATAAAATAACACCAATCTGACTAATTTCTTTAAGAATTTCTGTATTAGAAACAACTCCTAGAACTGTTGGTCCCAGTACGATACCAATAAGTAACTTCCCCAATACAGAAGGTTGGCCTAGTTTAACACTTAGGTCACCAGCGATTTTAGATGCCAGTAAAATGATTGCCAATTGGAAAACAAGCATGCTTTTTCCCGCCTTTCAGTTTTGTTTTATCATGTGCAATTTTAGGTAAAAAACGCAAAGAGAGCCCGTATACCACAGTTGCTGGACACAGCAAAGCTCTGGTGACAGGCTCCTCCAATTTTAGAACTATTCAATTTTAACCTATTAGAATCTTTTCCGGGTAACGATACTTGATTAACAAGTCCTGTTACATGAATAAATCCTAACCTATTTTCTAACCGGTCCATGTTACACTTATTAATATTCGGTGTTTCATGAGAGAAAGGATAAACTCCGAGTAGTAATCTTGTCGGACAATGAACTGATATTCATGATTCAAATACGCATAGAACAGAACATCCGTAAGAACGCTATTATGTTCAAAATCCTGTTGGACTTCCTTGATCCTTTTGTCCATAGATCCTTCCCCAATAACGCGAATACGAAATTCAACATCTTGCCCATTTGCCGTTTCACTTATTTCAACTTCTTTATCATTATACGTATAGATTAACATGAGTTACTCTCATCCTCTCTCCTACATCAAATATCTAAAGTAGATATAAAAACTTGAAAAAATGATCGAAAGAATCATTAACGGAAACCCATACTTCATAAACTTAACAAAGCTGATCGGATACCCTTCTTTACTCGCCAACCCAGCAACGATTAAATTAGCGCTCGCGCCAATCAGTGTACCATTGCCACCAAGACAAGCACCTAAGGCAAGACTCCACCACAACGGTTCCAAGTTGCTGACTCCCATATTTCCCATCTCATGAATCATTGGAATCATCGTTGCAACGAAAGGAATATTATCAAGAAATGCAGAAGCAATTGCACTTAGCCATAGGATCAGCATCGAGGTTGCAAATAAATTGCCTCCCGTTAATTCAATTGCTTGCGCAGCTAATTTAGCTATTACTCCGGTTTCTACCAGTCCGGATACAAGAACAAACAAACCGACAAAGAAGAATAGCGTTGGCCACTCCACGCTATGAAATGCTTGTTCCAGCATATACTCACCCGTCAAAATAAGAAGCAAAAACGCTCCCGATAATGCGACTGTAGCTGATTCTAAATGTAAGCTCTGATGTAGGAAGAAACCTATTATTGTGATGCCCAAAACAATAAGACATTTCCTTAGGAGCTTATGATCTGTAATCATCGCTCTCTCATCCATATCCATAATACTTCGCTGCAGTTCAGGCGTAGACTTGATCTGTTTCCCAAATAGGAGGATAAACAAAGGAATATATACCAACATAATGATAATCGCAATTGGAGCTAAGTTATTGATAAATGCCATGAACGTAAGTTCTTTAACTGAGCTGCCGATCATAATGTTCGGAGGATCACCTATCAAAGTGGCTGTACCTCCTACATTTGATGCAATAATTTGAGTAATGAGGAAAGGTAATGGGTTTACACGCAGTTGTCTTGTAATACTCAATGTAACGGGAACCATAAGGAGTACGGTCGTAACATTATCCAAAAATGCCGAGCCAACAGCTGTGATAATCACCAAAGCCACCATAATCCTTTTTGGTTGTCCTTTTGCCATTTTGGCAGCCTTCAAAGCTACATACTTGAAAAGCCCGGTTTCAGCCGTAACACCAACAATAATCATCATTCCAACGAGTAGACCGAGCGTGTTGAAATCAATGTGATGAAGTGCTGTTTCTTGGTCTACTATGCCTAGAATTACCATTAAGACAGCACCAATCATTGCAATTATTGTACGGTGAATTTTTTCGGAAATAATAACTCCATAAATAATTAAAAAGATACCTATTGCCCAGATTGCTTGATGTTCCATAAGTCCTCCCTAGTGACTTTTCTTAGTGATAACCATAATTAACATTTACTATGAAAAAAACACAAAAAGAGCCCGTTGGTGACAGGCTCCTCCGAAAATCCATATTTATAAAATAAATATACATGTTTCCAAAACTGAAGTAAAGAAAAATCATTATTTGAACAGAATTGGTTACTTCAAAGAAAAATGAATAGTGCCAATGAATATCCCCTCTAAATATTCCAATAATATGAATATGTAAATACTGGGGGGATTCTAACATGCCTAACAACATTTTATTACGAATTTACGTTGATTCTTTTCTTCATGCTATTGTCCAGTAGCTATTTACCTTTATCTTGGGCAAATGAGATTCCACAAACCGCTCAGGAAGTTCTTCAAGACCTTTCCCAAAAGAATGGAGAATCGATTGAAGTTAAATGGAACAACGAAACACAAACCCCGACACTGATTCGGGGTAAGCTTACTCAACCATCAACTCATTCGCTGACATGGGTCGCATATACATTACTAGATCGGTTAAAACACGTCTATGGTTTGAGAAACCCCAATCGTGATCTAAAAGTTATAGAGACCGGTAATATTTCATCAGAGATCCGTTTCGTTCGTTTTCAACATATGGTATTTAATACACCCGTGCCGGAAACTCCCTCTATATCTTATAAGCCCGCATTGCTTTACGCAGTTCCCGCCACGATGGGCGTTTGCCATACATTAACACGCCTGTGCGGTAGATTTTGGCCGCCACCCAGGCCATTCCAAGGATCGCGGCGAACTGAATGAGGATAGAAAGCCAAATCTCCCATACAGCCGGGCTGCTCATCCCGATGCGAAGGAACATGATGAGCGGAGAGAAGAATGGTACATACGACATCGTGACGACGAAGCCCGCAGTCGGATTGCTCAGTCCGAACATCGCGATCATAAAGGCCGCCACGATGAGGAGAGTGACAGGCATAATCGCTTGCCCGACTTCTTCTGTTCGGCTTACCAGAGAACCTACGGCAGCGAATACCGTTGCGTAGATGAAGAAGCCCAGGAGGTAGAAAATCAAGAAATAGACGATCAGCGATATTTGCAGGTCGGACCAGTTTAAGTGAAGCTCCTTAATAAGTTTGCTGCTGCTGGATAAGCTCAAGTTGACTGCAGCAACCGCAATGGTTAGCGCGATTTGCGACAAAGCCAGCAAACAAATGCCGATGATCTTACCGAACATCTGCTTGAGAGGCGATACGCTGGTGATCAGAATTTCCATGACCCGCGAGCTCTTTTCGGCGGTAATTTCCATCGCTACCATGTTGCCAAAGCCGATGACGCCCATGTACAGCATAAACAACATTGCATACACCAATGCGTAGGACATCACCATTTGCGACTCCGTTTTTCCTGCTGCTGCGTTTTCATTCGTTGAAATCTGCACCGTTTCCAGGTTTACAGGCGCTTGAATGTTCGCTTTCTGCTCGGCAGCGAGGCCTGCTCCCTGCAGGGCTACATCTGTCTTAATGAGCTGCAGCGTTGTCTGCAGCTTGTTTTTGAAACTAAATTCCATCGTGCTTTCGGATTTATATACGACTTTCGGGAATCCTGCCTCTACCGCATCCGTAAACTCCACATACCCTTTGATATCCTTGTCGGCAATCTGCTTCTTGCCCGCAGCATCATTCGCTGCCTGACTGCCGCCGTCCTGGAGGGGTACGATAACAATATCTGAATTCTGCTGCTTATTGTAGAACTCGGTTAACTTGCCGGCCAGTTCCGCATGTTTTCCCCCGAACACCCCAATCTTAGTAGCTTCATCGGACTTGAGCCTATCGATTAAAGAAGGCAAATGAATCATGACGGATAAGAGCAAGATTAGGATAATACTCATCACGCGAAAAGATTTCGAACGAAAGCGTGTCATAAACGTAAACTTGATGACCGTTCCCATGCTATTCATGCGCTCCTCCCACCTTTTGGATAAAAATTTCATTTAACGTCGGTTCCATGATTTGAAACCTCTTCACAGACGACTGGCCAATTGCATGCAGCAAAATATGCTGTGCGGCCCCTGCATCCTTGATTCGGATTTCATATCCGGTCAAATGCTTTTCCACTGAAGTTACTCCCGGAATATCTGTTAAACCTTCAACGGCTTGCTCCGTCTCCAACATAATTCGCTCCTTCGGAAACGCGGCTTTGATCTCCTTCAAACTGCCTTGAAGCACGGTATTCGATTGATGCAAAATGCAGATGTTTTCGCAAAGCTCCTCCACATGATCCATGCGATGGCTGGAAAATAGAATTGTTTTTCCTTCGTCTCTTAACTGCTTCACCGTCGTTTTCAACAGCTCTACATTGACTGGGTCGAGGCCGCTGAATGCTTCATCCAGAATTAAAATGTCCGGATTATGAATGACAGCCGCTATGAACTGGATTTTCTGCTGGTTCCCTTTAGAGAGTTCCTCCACCTTTTTATTATAGTATTCCGGA
This sequence comes from Paenibacillus sedimenti, assembly GCF_014534655.1. GTDB lineage: Bacteria > Bacillota > Bacilli > Paenibacillales > NBRC-103111 > Paenibacillus_E > Paenibacillus_E sedimenti. The sequence continues at coordinate 89,771 of NZ_JACVVD010000002.1, read as the reverse complement.
ACGCCAAATCGCTCCAACCATTGCTTAAGGCCTGCATCCGCTTGCTTGCGGGTAAGCCCGCGCAGCTCGGCCAAATACAAGATCTGTTCGCTTACCTTAACTTTGGGGTATAGACCGCGCTCCTCCGGCAAATAGCCCATCAGCGTACGGAGTTCTTCCTTGTAGCCCTGACCGTTCCATAAGATTTGCCCTTGATCCGGATAGATCAGACCGAGCACCATACGCATCGTCGTCGTTTTGCCGGCTCCGTTAGCACCTAACAAACCGTATATTTCACCTTGCTTCACGCGAAGTTGGATCCCGTTTACAGCTGTTTTCTCGCCATATCTCTTCGTCACATTCTCAACTTGCAAAGGATAAGTCATGTTTCAGCCTGCCTCCTCTATATCAATTTGAATGAGATGACCTAGAATCTCATCCAGCTCAACCGCCTGCGTTTGAATCACTTTCACGCCAAGCCGATGCAATTCCGCTTCTGTTTGCCGGGATGAACGGCTGATTAACTTCGCAGAAACCGCGCCGCTGTGCTTCTCAACAGCTACAACGCCTGACAGCTGATCCAGCGGTCGACCTTGGTGTTCTACCCAGAGCGTTTTCCACTCATCGAACAGCACGTCTTTTTCGTAAAACCCTCTCAGCTTCCCTTCATGGATGAAGGCTATATGATCAGCTATCCGCTTCACTTCTTCAACGATATGCGTAGCAAACAGCACTGTCTTGTCCCCATGCTCCATGAAGGCCATCAATTCGTCCATCATCATGCGCCAAGCAAAAGGATCCAGCCCCGATGTGGGCTCATCCATCAGCAGAATATCGGGATCATGAGAGATCGCATGGATGAACGATAACTTGCGTTTCATCCCTTTAGAGAGATGCGCCAGCTTTTGTTTACCGTCCAATCCAAAACGTTTGAGCAGCTCTTGGGCTTTGGATTCACTCCAGCTCGGGTACCAGTGAGCTACGAATTGCGTTAGCTCTTTGACCGTACTGAACCCGATATCATTCCACGCTTCCGCCTCCGGCACATATCCAATCTTTTGTTTAACCGCAACCTCATTCTGACCATTGGTCTGACCCAGCATCCGGATCTCACCTGCATCAGGTTTAATCATATCCATCATCAAGCGGAAAATAGAACTTTTACCGGCTCCGTTAAGACCGACAATCGCAATGACATAGCCCGGCTCGATCTCCATGTCTATTGGGCCGATCTCGACTTTATCCAGCGATTTACGCAATCCTTTTATAGAAATGGCTTTAGATGATTGCCCCTGTTCCATCATGTTTGCTCTTCTCCTTTCGCGCCGCTCTCTTCGGCTAGCAATTGTTCGAGCGCTTCCTCAAATAAATTGCGCAGCTCCTCGGGCGTACATTGGACGTCAAGTCCTGTGCGTACAGCAGCTCGCAAAGCTTCGACAACCGCTTCTTTCCGATAACGTTCTCGCCGCACCTCTCCGACTTGAGCGACAAACGTCCCCGTCCCTTGCCTTGTGCGGAGAATTCCCTCATTCTCAAGGTCTTGATAGACCCGGCGAATCGTAATCACACTGCACGATAGATCAGAGGCGAATTCGCGAATGGAAGGAAGCAAGGTACCTTCTGCAAGCTGTCCGCTTAAAATAAGCCCTCGAAGCTGCACTTCGATCTGGTGATACATAGGTTCTGCACGATCTGCGGATACCTGAATCGGAATTTTTAGCGGTTTATCCATAGAGATCACGCTTTACAAGTTTTCTATCCAACCATGCTGCGGCTGTCACTATAGCTAGCAGGCTAATCAGAAGCACACCTATCGGCAGCAAGATTAAGAAATCCTGCACCCACTCCATCATGACCAACCAAAGGGATTGGCCGAGCCACCACCAAAACAAGAAAGCTCCTATTGCGAAGAATGGCATAATCAACAAACACCTGACGAAATACACCTTACCGGGCACCCCTAGCTCCCAACTAATATAGAGGCTGCCTACTAATAAAGAAAACCCTACCCAAACTAATGCGAACGATACGCATTCCAAGAAACTTAACGGCAGCTTTCCTAAGTAATCAAGGATAGTGAAGTACGGGATAAAGACCACTAACGCCATGGCGAACACCAACATCGCAGTCTGAATGAATCGGCTCCATATGATGACTTGATTGGCTATGGGCATTGTTTTTAAATAAGCGATCCTTTTTGTATATAAGTCGGTCTTCTTGTAATTGATAAAAGCCTTCGAAATCGGAAATCCCCATATCGGTACGATCGCGAGCACAAAAAAATTCATTGCCACCCCGTTTATCATGAAAGCTCCACCCGGCATGTCGTCTTGCTGCTGTGAATATGTCAACGATATCAGCATGAAAACCACATATAAATTAAACATGGTATTCCAAATCAATGAGAGCCAATGATTGCCGAAATCCCTCCTCGCTAACCACCATGCGTCTCGTAATACGCTTATATTAGTCATTACACACCTCACCGTCTACTGTGTATATTTATATTAACAGTATATACACAACCTTTTTGGAAAATCAAGGGAAAAATGAAAAAAACCTCTATCGAGGCCATTCAATGATGAGCGACCGCGTTTAGAGGTAGGTTATATCGCCAATAAGAAAGGCTGAACGATGTGAGTTAATCACACATTCAGCCTTTCATTATTACAATCCGAAAATTGCGTCAAGCATCGGCTTAGACGTGCCCCCCGGGAATAGGATGTAAAGAAGTACATACACAGCAACGCCCGTTGGCGCTGTCAACAACCAAACAATAGCAGCGATACGGCCAATTTTTTTATGCTTCAAGAATCTCTTTTTATACGCCAGCCAGAGGGTAATCAAACCTAATACACCGCCTAATGTTGCCAGCGTAATGTGGAAGAACAAGAACAAATGATAGGGCAACTTCAAGCTTTCCGGTCCGCCGAATGCCGTATTCCCTTCGAACAATGTCCGCGACATGTAAATGATGAAAAAGGCAAGTGCAAAGATCGCACCGGATACCATTAGTTTTTGGTGAGTTTCCCTGTTTCCTTTGACAATATGATACCATCCGAAGCCGACCAATATAGCACTTATCACGATAAACGTCGTAGAAATCGTTGGCAAAATGTGCATATTCCTAATTCCTTTCTCTAGGCGCGATTCCAGTTACCGCCATGAGGGGTCAAGTTATCCTGAACTTCAAAGCTGTCTGGGTAATTTTCCTCTTTGCGCTCTTTGCGGTACCATTTGAAGAAAATATAAGCGAGTGTTGCTCCGTATATGATTTCTTGCAGGATTTTCATAATGACGCCGCCCAACTGCTGATCGTCAAGAGGTGATAAATGAGCAAAGGGAATTGTTACATTCGCATACATATCATAAATGACCGTATCCGCGAAAATAATAAGTGCACAAGCTGGTGTAAGCAGTACACCATTGCCGAAAATGTACCCCAATTTCTTTAACTCACTCAAGCGATTCAGCTCAGGAAGCGGACAAAATACAGGAAACCACATTGTAAAAGCCGATATGAGCAGCACTGTATGATAGCCTAACTGCAACAACTCATTTTGCATCAAGCCATCCATAATCAACGGCATATGATAGATCGAAAAGAGCATGTTAAACAAGAACAAAGCGATAAGCGGTCTCGTCAAAAAGGAAAATAAGGCATGAATCACTCGGTTTTTCAGTATTTTACGAATTATCCAAGCCGGCGTCCCGATCCATATGAAGATAGGAACAGTTAAATACAGAAGCGTTTGCTGCAGCATGTGAACACTAAAGAGATAGTGATGTCCAAGGTAATTAATCGGGCTACCCTGTCCAATATAGAATAAGACAAGTCCCGTATAGAAAGATAGTTTCTGCTGAACTGAAACCGGCTCATTATCTATAGATATTCCATTTCCATTAGCGACTAAGCGACTGTATACATACCCGATAATAATGACCACCAGCAGCAAAACAGGACTCCACAGATCAAAAAATCCGCCAATTTGGTTCATAGCTTCTATCTCCTTTCATATACCTAAAAAAAGAGGAGGCACTTTGTCTAGACAAAGATGCCTCTTCCTGCTTTTTACCACCACATCCAATATACTGCCGTAACTACTCCAGTTAAAGCAACAAAGGCGCCTCCCGCCAGAAAAATAAGCGGGAACAAGTGACCTCTTTCTTTGGCATGCATCCAGAACAAGAGTTGAATCATTGCCTGCACAAGGGCCAAACTAACGATAAAAATCAAGATAAACGAACGATCCAAGTCTCCGTAAAGTACGACAGCAAATGCCAACATCGTGAGCAGAATCGAGACAATGTAAGACAGATAGTGATTTAATGGCGATTCCGGTTTGTGGCGCTTGCTAGGTGCGGATGCTTCATGAGAATTATTGCTCATTTTATTACCCCACCTTCCCCATCAAATATACGACTGTGAAGATAAATACCCAAACCAAGTCGATAAAGTGCCAGTACAGTGCAGCTACATAAAACTTAGGCGCTGTAACGACAGTCAAACCTTTTTTCAATCCTTGCAGGATTAGCAGCGTAATCCAAAGGATACCGAATGCTACGTGAGCTCCGTGGAACCCAACAAGTGTATAGAAAGAAGTGGAGAATGCACTCGTCACGAATTTGTGACCTTCATGTACATACTCATAGAACTCGTAAATCTCCATGCCTAGAAACACTAAACCAAATGCTACGGTAACTGCAAGCCAGAAAAGCAATTGACCAAGTTTATGCTTATGCATCGCCATAATCGCGAATACACTTGTCAAGCTGCTCGTTAAGAGAATGAAAGTCGACCAGCCTACAACATTAAGCTTGAAAATTTCCTGAGCTGTCGGACCATCTGGAACGGAGTTGCGAAGTGCGATATAAGTTGCGAATAAGCAACCGAACAAGACAACCTCGGCACCAAGGAATAGCCAGAAACCAAGTACCTTATTTTTCCCTTCAAGGGTTGCCGTTTCCGGATGAGCAGGCAGTACGCCTGTATCATGAGTACTCACGCTTTTCCCCCCTTGTCTTCAAGCTCTTCGGGCTCAATGTGCCAGCCATGGTCGTCATACACGGAACGCAAGAACATGCTGCCAAGTGTAATCGCCATGCCAATACCAACGGTGATATATTCCGTATACATAAAGCCGAAGCCTGCGATAAACAATCCAAGTGACATCGTAAACGGCAGAATGGATGGAGACGGCATATGAATCGAACCTACAGGTTCAGCCGGAATCATCTCTTTATTACCTGCCATTTTTTCTTTCCAAAGAGCATCCAAACCACGAACGAGCGGAGTTTGTTTGAAGTTATATTCAGGTGCCGGTGAAGGAATCGCCCACTCCAAGGAACGTCCGTCCCAAGGATCTGCAACTGCCGTTTTTGGTTTTGCTTGCGTTGCAATGATATTGATCAAGAAAACCAGTGTACCGATACCCATCAAGAAGGCACCCACGGTACTAATTAAGTTACCCATTTCGAGGTCATGACCCGGCTGGTAAGTAAAGACACGCCGCGGCATCCCCATCAATCCTAGGAAGTGCTGCGGGAAGAATGTCAAATGGAAACCGATAAAGAATACCCAGAAATGAATCTTACCAAGCGTTTCATTCAACATGCGGCCAAACATTTTCGGCCACCAGTAGTATAGCCCTGAGAACAAACCGAGTACCAGACCACCAACGATTACGTAATGGAAGTGAGCTACGACGAAGTACGTATCGTGATATTGGAAGTCAGCCGCAGGAATCGCGAGCATAACCCCTGTTGTTCCCCCCATAACGAATGTAGGGATGAACGCTGTTGCAAAAATATTAGCTGTTGTGAAACGAATTTGCCCGCCCCATAGCGTGAACAACCAGTTGAAGATTTTCACGCCTGTCGGTACGGCAATCGCCATTGTTGCAATCGCAAAGATGGAGTTCGCTACAGGACCTAAACCTGTCGTAAACATATGGTGAACCCAAACCATGAATCCTAAGAAACCGATTAATACGGTTGCAAATACCATGGAGCTGTAACCGAAAAGACGTTTTTTCGAGAAAGTGGATACAATCTCAGAAATAATACCGAAAGCCGGCAGAATCAAAATGTAAACTTCAGGATGCCCGAAGATCCAGAACAAATGCTCCCATAATACATTGTTACCGCCTCTGGCTGCATCGAAGATCGCACCGCCGAAAATACGGTCAAACATAAGCAATACAAGCGCTACCGTAATTGCAGGGAACGCAAGTACGATCAGACCTGATGTAATGAAAGCCGTCCAAGTGAACATTGGCAGACGCATATACGTCATACCTGGAGCACGCATGTTGATAATCGTTACGAGGAAGTTAATACCCCCGATTAATGTACCGATACCCGCAATCTGCAAACCGAGTACATAGAAATCCGTACCCATCAAGTTGTTTTCAACGGTAGCTCCCCAAGCTGTGTCAGTGAGGGAGGACAACGGAGCGTATCCAGTCCAACCGGCATTCGGTGCGCCACCCAAGAACCAACTTGTATTCATAAGTACGCCGCCCAAGAAGAACAGCCAGAAACCGAGTGCGTTAACGAATGGGAACGCAACGTCCCGTGCACCGATTTGTAAAGGAACGATAGCATTCATGAAAGCGAAGATGACAGGCATTGCCGCAAAGAAGATCATCGTCGTTCCATGCATGGTTGTTAATTGGTTGAATGTATCCCCGATGAAAATGTGCGCATCAGGATACGCGAGCTGAATCCGAATCAGAATCGCTTCCAATCCTCCAAGAAGGAAGAAGAAGCCGCCCGCTACTAAATACAGAATTCCGATTTTCTTATGGTCAACGGTTGTGAGCCAATCCATCAGTCCGCTGTATCTTTTAGCCGTATGAGAGTGAGCCAACGTATTTACCTCCTTTTTCCCGAGAAGTTAATTATTTCAAAGTTTGTAAGTAATTAACAATGTCTTTGATTTGGGCATCATCCAGCTTGCCGCCAGCTTCTTTACCGAAGGCCGGCATTTTGTTGCCCGGTTTTTGATCTTGCGGATTGGCAATCCACAATTCCATCTTCTCAGGAGTATGCTCCAGAATACCTGCAAGCGTATCGCGATCTGCGAAACCTTTGAGGTTCGGTGCAATACCAGGACCGTTAGCATTCACAGCGTGACAACTCAAGCAATTTTCTTTGAAAAGCTCTTCGCCTTTTTGTGCAGTAGCCGGCACGGTAGTTGGCGTTTTCATTTTGGCCACCCAAGCATTGAAATCAGCTTCGCTCTTGGATGTTACCGTAAAGTTCATCAAGGCGTGAGAAGCTCCGCATAGCTCCGTACATCTGCCTTGGAATGTAGCAATTTCATCGGCTTGCAAATACAACGTATTCGTAATGCCTGGATTCGTGTCGATTTTACCGCCTAAGGATGGTACCCAGAACGCATGGCTCACGTCTGCTGAAACTAATTCGAAGGCGATCTTTTTATCTTCAGGAATAACAAGTTCTTGAGCCGTTGCAATACCTAGATCCGGATATTCAAACTGCCACCAGAACTGATGCGCAGTAACTTTCACATGAACGGCATCTTTGTCCTTTGTATAGTTAGCTGAATGGTCAAATGTGTATTTCACTGTAGGTACCGCAAGCACCAGAAGCAAAAGAATCGGAACGACTGTCCAGATAATCTCAAGCACATGGTTACCTTCGACTTGCTTAGGAATGCTGTCGTCGCCTTTACGTTTGCGAAAGCGCACTAACACATACAAATAAATAGCAAATACGACAATTACGACAAAAATCATGATAAAGAGACTTAATTTCATCAAGAAAAGCTGCTCATCCGCTACGGGTCCTTGCGGCTTCAAAGCAGACAGGGTTGGGTCTCCACACCCCGTTAGCAAGTACGTCATCACCGCAAAAAGGGGTATTAGACGCCACATCTTTTTCCATCGACTCATTGTATCAACCCCACTTTTTAAACCAATATTTTTACCACAAAGGCCATGCACATGTCAATTAACCAAAATCACACTTTATTAACTATAAATTCGTGAAAAGTTTTTGTCAATCGCTGTAGAGAAGTTCACAAATTGTTCTTAAACCGCTCTCCAGCCATATATTTTCCCTCCATGGGAATTTCCATACAACCGCGTTTTTATGCATAAATACGTATGTTTGAGCATGCGAATAAAAGAGCAAAAACATCCCATCCTATAGATATTACAACATAAATGGGAGGTCTGTTTATTATGCTTAGGAAGTTATGTTTTCCGTTTTGTGGAATGCTATTCCTACTGTTGATTTTGTCCGGCTGTATGGAGAATGGAAGGCAATATGGAAGGAACCCGGATATCACCAACTACGGCTCCCCGCAGGATACGACAGATTCCGAAAGAGCCTACCAGACACAACAACTATCCGGTCCCGTCACCCATAATAATAAGAAGCTGGAGTATAACCAGTTCCTTTCCAATCAGCTTAATGCTTTAAATGGAGTAAACACGGCTATCGTGATGACGACGGATCAGAATGCCTATGTTGCGGTAATGATGGACCGCAGCGCAACCGGTACGAAAGGTACAACCCTGGAAACGAATAATCAAGGAACAGTGAAGGGATTTTATAACGATAACGCTCCTTTCGACGACAATATGTCCTCGAACGATTTGAATAACGGGTATAACAATTACGAAACGGCTGTTCATCATGACATGCTGTCACACAGATTCAAACAAACCATCGCAGAAAAGATTCGCAGTCTTCAGCCAAACCTGATGGATGTGTATATTTCCGCCAATAGAGAATTCCTTAATAAAATGAATAACTATGCGCAGGAAAGCTGGAAAGGCAACTCCTTAATGCCGCTGCTGACGGATTTCAACCAAACGGTGGAGCGTGTCTTCGGTACAGCCCAAGTGCTTCCGGAACGTTAATCTTGATGTGGTTTACACGGCTTTTCTTCTATATAAATAGTGTCGTCTTCGATGCTTACGGCCAGCTCCTGTTTTCATTTGTCGGGCATTCCTGTAGAATGAGGGGATCGTCTGCTATAAAATAAAAATAAGAGTTTAAGAAGTCGGCTTTCAGAACCGAGAAGGTTGGACGATATTCGGAGAAGGAGGAACGGAGCGTAGAGATTGGCTACGTGAGTACCGGACTGCCCGAATTCGTTCAAGATTCGATGTCGAGATACACACTTGTATAGCTTCGTTATCAAAGTCGATTTGTTAAACATCCTTAAAAAGGGAGCTGGCCAATTACCATGTCGAATGGTTTTGCCTCATTAGGCATTAGAGATCGTCTTGTCCAAGTATTACAAGCTAGCGGTGTCACTCAACCGACGCCAATTCAAAAAGAAGCGATTCCGGTCTTGCTAACCGGTTCGGATGTCATCGCTCAAGCACAGACAGGAACGGGTAAAACACTCGCATTCGTCCTGCCGATGCTCGAAATGATTAATGTAGAAAATCCGGATGTTCAAGGGTTGATTCTTACGCCTACCCGTGAGCTTGCCATTCAAATCAGCAGCGAACTGCAAAAGCTCGCTCCCGTTACAGGTGCCAAGGTCTTGGCAGCATACGGCGGGCAAGATGTGGAAAGGCAGCTTAGAAAGCTGCAAGGAAACATACATATAGTAGTAGGAACACCAGGAAGACTGCTGGATCACCTTCGCCGCGGCTCAATTAACTTCTATAAGTTGAAGATGCTTGTATTAGATGAAGCGGACCAAATGCTGCATATGGGCTTTTTGAATGAAGTGCAGGATATTATCGCTCAAACCTCCTCTCACCGCCAGACCCTGCTCTTCTCTGCGACGATGCCGCAGCAGGTGCGCAACCTGTCCAAAGCGTATATGAAGGAAGCAAAAGAAATTCAGATTGCCAGCAAACAGGTGACTTTAACGGAGATTGAGCAAGTGCTGATTCAAACGACGGATCGCGGTAAGCAGGATGCTTTAATCGAATCGATAAAACAATACAAGCCGTATTTGGCTATGATTTTTTGTCGTACGAAGCGAAGAGCTTCCGCATTAAATGAAGCTTTGCAAGATATGGGCTTGATGTCGGATGAGCTGCACGGCGACTTGTCGCAAGCCAAGCGTGAACAAGTTATGAAGCGGTTCAGAGAAGGACGAATCGAACTGTTGGTTGCAACAGACATTGCAGCGCGCGGACTTGACGTCGAAGGTGTCACCCATGTATTCAATTATGATGTGCCTCAAGACGCAGAGAGCTACATCCACCGAATCGGCAGAACGGGCCGTGCCGGACAAACGGGGGTAGCTGTTACCTTTGCAACGCAAAGAGATATGTTCAATATTGAGCTTATTGAAAAAGGCATCAAGATGTCGCTCCGCCGCAAGGAACAGCCACGTCGTGTGCGGGCAATGACCGAAGAAGATTACTTAAGCGAAGGTAGAGGCTCTGCACGCAAGGGCGGCGGGCAGCAAGGCCGCGGCGGACGAGGCTCACAAGAGCAGCGGGGTCGTGGCGGACGATCCGGCGGACGTGGAAGTGAAAGAGCTGGTACGGAGCGCGGAGCTAGAGGCGGAGCGATTCGCGGCGGCGAGAGAGCCTTCGGCGCGGAGCGCGGAGCCAGAGGCGGAGCGACTCGGGGCGGCGAGAGAGGCGCTGGCGCGGAACGCGGAGCTAAAGGCGGAGCGACTCGCGGCGGCGAGAGAGGCGCTGGCGCGGAGCGCGGAGCCAGAGGCGGGGCGACCCGCGGCGGCGAGAGAGCCTTCGGCGCGGAGCGCGGAGCCAGAGGCGGAGCGACTCGGGGCGGCGAGAGAGGCGTTGGATCGGAGCGCGGAGCCAGAGGCGCGGCGACTCGCGGCGGCGAGAGAGGCAACTCTGCGCGCAACGATAATATGAGTGCCGCAAAAGCTCGCGTTACGAATTCCTGGGGACGCGGTGAAGCAGCTGAACGCGGTGCTAGAGGCGCAGCACGCGGGGAAAGCCTAAGCAGAGCACGCGATACACAAGGCAATTCGGAGCGAGGCGGCCAGGCTTTCGGCCGTGGAAACGCCGCACCGCGCGGCCCTAGAGGCGGCGCGACCCGCGGGGAAAATGCCGGCTCACCCTATGGCAAATATGCCGGTACTGAGCGTGGGCAAGCTCGAGGACGCGGCGGCCGTGGCGGAAAACGCTAGTTGCAAATTAGAGTTACCATAAAAACCCAATAGCGCCAAACGTCGCAAATAAGGACCTTTGAGACGCTACAAGTTTGAGAGAAGTACGAATTGGATGGCATAGAGAACAAATTCCCTAAACAACGAACATCGTTCGTAAATTTGCGAATTTTGTTCTCTCGAGCCCTATTTTAACCGTTCGCAGTGAAAAATTGAGTTATCATGTGCGCTAATAGCGCCCTTCGTTCGTTGTCCGGACTCGGTTTGTTATATGCGAACGAATGGCATAATCGCGTAATCCTGGCAAGAGATCATCATCCGAAAAATAGCATGCACAAAAAAGCGTTTCCATTCCAAAGCTTTACCGTTCACTGTGAAAGTTGTAAAATATAAGTACCCTCATCTTCGGGGTTAGGATATAACGATCGCGTATGATCCATTTCGACCAGATGTCTTTCTTCCAATACGAAAAGAAAGCTGAATCAGAAAAGTGATCCTACTTAAGCAAAAATCGTTTCATACCGGAGCTCGCACGTAGGATTTACCCCCCACTATTTCACCAAATAAGGAGGTATGTTCCATGTACGCATTAAAGGAAAGAGAAATGATTTTTGTATTTACGGGTCCCCACGGAGCCGGTCGCAAAACGGTAGCGGAAATGTCAGGTTCAACCCTCGGCATGAAACAAGTCATCTCGTACACGACAAGGCCTCCCAAAGCAACCGAAGTAGACGGTCAAGACTATCACTTTATCTCCCCTGCTCAGTTCGTGGCCGCACAAGCGGACAACGAATTTATCGAGGTCAGCACCGTTAATGAACATTTGTATGGCATTAAGAGTGCGGATATTGAACTTATGTTTCAGCAAAGCGGGAGCATTTACTTGATCTTGAACCGCTTCGGTGCACAAACGCTTAAAAAGCTTTACGGCGAACATGTGGTCCAAATCTTTATTTACGCAGATAGAGCCACTCTCGAAGAAAGAATGAGGGAAAGCGGCGATTCCGAAGAGCTTATCGCGAAATACCTCTCTCATTACGAGGATGAAATGGCTTATCGGGATCAATGTGACCATGTCTTTGAAAATGTGGACTTGGCTCATACCGTATTCGATCTGACCAAAACGCTGGACCAAAACTTGAATCGTAATTTATTAGATCTGGATTAAGCGGCAGCAACTGCCTTTATCAGGCCTGGACGACAGCGGCGTCCGGGTCTTTTCACGTATAACCCCCTCTTACCCGATGAAAGAAAGGAGATACCTTACTTATGAAAATTGTATCGATAGAACCAACACCCAGCCCTAATTCTATGAAGCTGAACATGGACGAATCCCTCCCACCGGGTATACGGATGACTTATACGAAGGACAACAGCGCAGATGCATCGGCTGAGATTCGCGAGCTGCTGGCTGTACAAGGAGTTATGAGTATTTTTCATACCGCGGATTTCGTTGCAGTAGATCGTAACCCGAAAGGCGACTGGCAGTTTATCCTCGCCAAAGCCCGTGAGCTTTTCGGCGAAGCGCAGCCGTCTGCCGGCGGCGGCCTGCCGCCTGAGCAAGCCGCCCCAGAGGCGGCATTCGGCGAGGCGCAGGTGCTGCTGCAGACGTTCCGGGGCATCCCGCTCCAGGTGCGGGTGCGCGCCGGCGCCGAAGAAGTGCGCGCGGCGATGCCGGAGCGCTTCACTGAGGCCGCGGTCCGCGCAGGTACGGCATCGCCGAACCTGATCAAGGAGCGGAAGCTCGAAGAGCTCGGCGTTCGCTACGGCGAGCTCAAAGACATCGCGGGCGAAGTCGTCCAGGAGCTGGACGCTTCCTACGACGACGCCCGCGTCGAAAGCCTGGTCTCCCTCGCGATGCGGGAGACTGCCGATACCGCCCCCGCCGGCGAAGACGCGGGGGCGCTGGACACCGGCGCAGCAGCTAGGCAGCTGCGCCACAGCGACTGGAAGCTGCGCTACGCCGCGCTTCAGAAGATCCAGCCGTCGCTTGAGACGCTGCCGCTCCTCGTCCATGCCCTGCAGGACGAGAACACGTCAATCCGGCGACTGGCGACAGTATACCTCGGGGACATCAAAGAACCCGAGGTACTGCCTTACCTGTATCGTGCCCTCGAGGACGATACGCCGGCGGTTCGCCGGACAGCGGGCGATACGCTATCCGATATCGGTGATCCCGCTGCCATGCCGGCCATGGCAAAGGCGCTGAAGGATCGCAACAAGCTCGTGCGCTGGCGGGCAGCGCGCTTTCTATACGAGGTCGGCGACGATTCGGTTATCGATGCGCTGCGCGAGGCCGTGGACGACCCCGAATTTGAGGTACGCATGCAGGTGAAGATTGCGCTGGAGCGTATCGAAGGCGGTCATGCCGCAGAAGGCTCTGTCTGGCAGCAAATGACCCGCAGAAACGACTAAAACAAGCGCTGCACAAAAAAGCATGAATCCAATCCAATTACTTGGATAAGATTCGTGCTTTTTCTCTAATGCGAGAACTGCTTGAAGTACTCAATCCGCTCCAAAATCGTCGGATGAGAACCGCGAAACCATTGTACAAGCTTGGGCTGTGTTACCGGACTCAGATTTTCTTTGGCAATTTTTTGAAACGCACGAATTGCTGAAGTACCGTCCCCAGTCATTTTCATGGAAAAGACATCAGCCCGATGCTCGATTACGCGTGAGAACGCATTTTGCGCCGGCGCAGATACAAACCCCATAAGTGTCACGATGAGCAGGAGGACAGGCAGAGCGGCTAAATCATTTTCCCCGTTAATCCCCCAGATAGAACTCCAGCGTGTAATGAAAAAACGATAAGCATGAAAAGCAAGCCAGAAACCAAGAAAGCTAAGCGCGATTCCATATGCGATTCCCAGATAAATGTGCTTTTCGACATAGTGCCCCATTTCGTGGGCCATCACCGTCAAAATTTCTTCGGGCTGCAGCTTCTTCAGAATCGTATCCCAAAGCACAATGCGCGCATTGCCTCCGATTCCACTCACATATGCGTTGATGGCATTCGTGCGTTCCGACATAATGACCTCGTAGACTTGTTCCGCCGGGATGTGCGACCTAGCTGCCAGATTCAGAATCTGCGCTTTCAACTCCTGATTCTGGAGCGGCCTAAAGTCGTTATATAGCGGGTCCAACACGACTGGTTGAATAAAGGTCACAAAAAGAATAAGCGGAATCGAAGCCGTCCAGAACCATAACCACCATCGGTCGGGACTGCGCTTCAGGATCCATCTAAAAATCCATACGATAATGATCGTCCCTACCCCATTAACGACGAAATCTTTGGCATGGTCGCCCCAGAACATGGCCATCGTTTCATTCGACAGTCCGTAGGCTTGATCCACTCGAAGCAAGAAATAGTCGACCGGCAGGAAAAGCACGTTGAGCAGCAGCGTGAATAACAGTACGAAGACAACCATTTGCAGAAAAGGTCGCCGGAACCACGCCTCAACCGCGTTGCGAAACCTTACTGCTATACCCAGGAGTACCAGCAGCAATCCCATCTGCATCGGTGAAGTGATGAAAAAAGTCAACGAACGAATGCGGGATAAGGACTCGGATCGTTCGATTTCTTGAGTCGTCATGAACGTATGCGGATCAGCGTCAGTCCCGCTGAGCGTTTTGGGAATGCTGTACAAGTCTCCCTGCAGCAAAAATAAACTTATCGCGACAACATACAAACCAAATCCGATCATCAGCCAGACGTACAAACGTTTCACAAGATTCCCCCTCGCCTTATGCTTTGGACAAACTTATATGTATGCCATACTTACAAGCTTTATACGATAAATGGGAAATGTTACTCTTTACCGCCTACAACTCCAAGAGCTTAAGTCTAATCCGATCAGGGATAGGTTCCTTTAAAAGTTGATCGACAACCGCTGCATGGCTGCACTTCTGCAGATAGTTCCATAGCAGCCCCGCTTTGGCAGGCCGGTTCATCAGCTCATAGGCTACCGCCCAGGCTTCGCTACTACCCATAGCCAGTCCATTCCATTCAGACACGGAAACGCTTGGTATACGAACAATACCGGTATCCGCATGTATTTTGAAGCCCCCAATGATTTCGATCGGCTTCCCTTCTGTCAGAACGCGAACCCGATAATCGCTAAAAAATGGGAAATCGCCGCTATGCTGCAGCCGTACTTCCTCTTGAAGCAAGCCTTCCTTGAGTAAATCCAGAGGAGCCTCCGTGGTCATGTCCCAATCGTTCATGCTTTCTGCCAGCTGTAGGCTGAATAACAAGCCGCTTCCGCCAATCGCGTACGGAATTTGTGCCTGTTTCAATGCCTTCGTTACCCGCCTTATATGTTCTAACACCCGGTCATTTCCCCTCAATCTCATTTAAATTAATCAGCAGCCAATCGGGCGTGAAGTCTCTGGATAGCAGCCATACCTGTGTGAATTGCCCGCGCGGCAGCGCCAGCTTATGCTTTCTGCCCAGCACATCGGACATACCGAACAGCAAAGACACATTGCGGATTAGCAGCATGCAAGGCTGCTCATGCGAGTAGTCCTTAAACTTCTCTTCCTTGCTTCGTACACGATCATTAATAACATGAATAAATCGATCGAGCACTTCTGTCCCAGGCTTAGGCAGCTCGGAACGCGCCATCATGAGCCTCGCTTCCTCCTCATCATAGAACAGGTGCGTCACTTCCAGCCCTACTCTGTTTTGCTCCGCATCTTCAAGCAAAGCATCCGGCTTTTCTTGCTGTCTGACAAGTTTAAGCGGTTGCTCATGGTTTAAATTGTACAACTCCATAAAGATGTCAATCGCCGTTTGCTCCAACGCCTTTTTCTCGGTTTCGTGTCTGTTCATGACTCTCCCTCAAATCCATCATAACGGGTCTGTTCTATCCATTTTAACCTATTATATGAGCTTATGCGTCATGAGGTCCTGCACCGGGCAGCTTTTGCTTCATAAAGCAGTATGGAAATTGCCAAGATTATCATGATGATGCACCTCAAATGATGGTTAGACATCCAAAAGCAGAAAAAAAAGAAACCTTGCTTTAAGGTTTCTTCATAGACCTAAAGTCAATATTTCACCTTGGAAAGATTAGGCCGTATGAGGCGCAGCGTTCTCTTCCTTCGATTGCTCTGCTTGGACAGGTACGGCGAACCGGAGCGGACCCGCCACGAATGCGGCCGAGAGTCCGATCACTCCGAATACGATACAAAGGATGAAGCCATGGTTAATCGCCGTCCCAAGTGACTCGCGCATAAAATCCAGAGTTTCCTTGGGCAGCTGTGCGCCAGTGCGGATTAATTGATCCGGATTCGCTAAGGTCGAGAGCTGATCAAGCGGCATATGGTGGGCTTCAGCACCGGATTGAATCAGGTTCTTATAGTTGCTGTTCACGACGGTTGCCATAATAGAGGCCCCGAGCACCCCGCCGATACTGCGCCAAAAGCCGACAATGGAGGAGCTTACGCCGATGTATTTGCGGTCCACACTAAGCGCAACCGCATTTTGCGCGACACCCATCAGCGGGCCGATGGCTCCTACGCCAAGAATAACCATGAGCAGCATCATGTACCAATTAGCGGCGTCATGACTAACGATGCTTAGTAAATAACCGACAACGATACCGGCTAGCATACTGAATGCGATGACCGCGCGGAAGCTGAAGAAACGCTGGATGAAGCCAAAAGATACAGCTCCAACCATTAAGGAGAACATCATCGGGGTCAAAAGTCCGTTAGAATTCGGCTGCCCGAGAACAGCTGTTGAGAAAATAGGCAAGTAAGCGATCGCCGAGAACATAATGGCTCCCTGACAAAGACAGGCCAAGACCATGCCTAGTACCATGCGGTTCTTAAACAACGGCAGCGGCAGCACCGGTTCTTGAGCACGGCGTTCTACGGCAATGAAAAGAGTGCCCACGACAACGGCGATAACCAGCATGCCGATAATTTGCCACGATCCCCATGCATAATCTTTGCCTCCCCACTCCAGAGCGAGCATCAGTGAGACCGTACTAATGATGAGGAACAGCGTACCTAAGTAATCGATTTTCGGGCGTCGATCCGAACGGGATTCCTGCAGGGAAAACAGCAGAACGACGAACGATAGCAAGCCTAGCGGCAAATTGACATAGAAGCACCAGCGCCATCCCCAGCTCTCCGCAAGAAAAGTCCCGATCTGTGGGCCAGCAACAGACGATAAACCGAAAATTGCAGCAAAAACGCCGGAAAGTTTGGCCGCCTGTTTCGGATCACCGAAAATCGTGAAAATAATCGTAAAACTGATCGGAAATATCGCACCGGAGCCAATTCCTTGAATCGCCCGATAAACAATGAGCTGCGTCATATCTTGCGCCGTTCCGCACAGAGCCGAACCGATCAGAAAAATGGATATTCCGATTAAGTAGAACAACTTTCTGCCAAACATGTCCGACAGCTTCCCGAAAACAAGCATCGTACTTGTGGAGGCCAGCATATAAGCTGTGAACACCCAACTGATCTTGTCGAAGCCATTAATGTCGCTAATTATATGACTGATAGCTGCCGACGTGATGGTATTATCGAGTGCAGACATCAAGAGCCCCAACGCCATGGCCAGAATGATGAATCCTGCCCGTTTGTTATTCATGGTCATCCAACCTCTTTTCTAACTTTAATTTGTTTAATCTATCTAAGCCGTTCCCCAGCGTCCGCAAGGTGCTCTCATTGTTCTCGATGCCGATGAGAATGCAAATTTCCTGCGTTGGAGACATGGTATCTTTACAATCTTCGTACATCTTTTGAAGTCGGGCTAGCGTTTCTTTCGTGCCGGCAATGCCGTGCTCCAAATATCTCGCGATGACCTCCGGATCGACGAACTCCCCAAAAAACAAACGGGTCATCCCATCGGACTTAAACTCGTTCGCTTGCATAGGGCTGTACATATACGCCCTAAATTGCTTACGTCCCTCTTCGGTAATGGTATAAATATTCTTATTTGGTCTACCCTCTTGCAGAACACTCTCCTTTGTAATCAAGCCATCCTTTTCCATCTTGCTTAGTGTCGGATATATCGTGCCGTAACTGGCATTATAGAAGTAAGAAAAAACCGACTCCAGCAAATGCTTGATATCATAGCCTGAAAGACTTCGTTTCATTAATATCCCTAAAATAACGTCCTGACTCGTCATGCTGTATGCCTCCTGCTTCGATTAAGCTCGCTCCAATATACATAATTTAACAAAATCTATATATCGAGTCAATATATATCTAACAATAATATTACCTTTCGATATATTTTATCTATCGGCAAAAGAAAAAGACTTCACTCCAAGTTCCGGGAGTAAAGTCTTCTTTGGTATGTTCTATTTCAATCTGCCCACATTGGAAATTGGCTGCATATCCGTTAGCGAATCCGCCACGAATACGTCCACATAATAACCGGAATTGTCGCCGGGCAACATAAATCCTCCTGAAAACGTTTCAGTAGTACCTGGGGTAATGGCTTTAGATAAGCCGGAAACGTTTTCGATTTCGCCTTTCTTGTTATACAACGCAACGACAAGAGTTACAGAGTTTGCTGTGTCGGTATTGTTCCTAATATCCGCACTCGCCGTTACAAATCCTTTCTTAGGCATTGTATGCAGAGTGCTTCCATCAATCCCCTTGAAGGCTGCATGGCTAACCGTATACGCTTGTCCCTTAACGTTGACGGTTCTCGTGACAGGAATGGCCGCATTTCCGTCCGCATCCGACACATTATACGTCAATGGATAGGTTCCAATAATACTGGTATTTACCGTGCCGGTTACGACGATTTTATGCGAAAGATCGCCATCCTCATTATCAGTTGCCGTTGCGCCTGCATCTGTGAATGTGCCGCCTAACGGCACTTCAATCATTGCGTCGCCTTGTAAAGTAATAACAGGCGGAGTCGTATCAACAGGTAATAGCAAATAGTCATCCGCTTGCACCCATGTATCGCCATTGGCATGCATGCCTGTGAATACAGTTATGTTTGTGTTGTTTCCTGAGTTGAACCGGACTGAAAGAGGCGAGTAATTGTCATGTCTTTCAAACTTTGTTTCTTTCAATATATCTCCTGCCGAACCTCTTACCCCGAAATAGCCGGCATTGTTGTTTTGGGAGGTCTTTACAAATGCCGTTAGCTTATATTCGGTATTCGCTGTAACCGCAATCGTCTGTTTGATCGCGTTCCAACCTGTCGCATTCCTTAACCATACATTGTTGCTTCCGGACCTGGATAAAAATGTTTGGTCTATCCCGCCATTGCCTGCCTCAAGCACCCATGGCATGGAGATGATGCCTGTCGTCTGCTTTTCAAAGGAAGGGTCGGCTATAAGATTATGAGTCGGAGTGCCGACTTCCAACGTGGAATGCATCAAGAATACGTTATATGGCCCCCACTCCGACATGAGAAAGTACAAGTCCTTGCCATCATTTGTCCATGGATGGATGAATCCGCCATATAAGCCTGGAAATTCGGCGCCTGTTACAATTTCAGTTTCAGCAGACCATGGACCCGTTAAGCTGGAGGAGCTTCTCATGACGATCGCTGCACGGTTTTCGTTCAAGTAGGTCATGATCCACTTCTTGTAATAGGAGTTGTAGGCAACCGATAATTCACTGATTGGCACATCCACGACCGCGACAGCTGCTGCTTCGTTCTCTTTGGCCCATCCGGAACCGTCCCAATATTCGTAATTCGCTCTATTCAGCATGTCCGCTTCCGCAGCTCTCGCCAGATATGCAGAATCGAATCTTCCAGCGGGTGTCCCGAACATGTAGACATATCCGCTTTCTTTTATATAAGCAGCCTGTGCAAATTTACTTGTGCTGCCCCATTTTACGCCTGACTTCGTCCAATTCTTCCCTTCGTCATCGGAATATGCGATTTCGGAGAAATTGGTATTCCAACGGCCGTTAGCGCCCCAGTTTTTAATCTGCATATAATGGATGTAATGCCTTGTCCCAACGGATATACCTGCTGTAGGAATAGCTGTAAAATCGCCGCTTCCCGATGTGTCATGAGCTGAGGAGATGATCTCTTTGGCATAATTCATTCTATTTTCATCGGTAATCATAGAAGAGAAGGTCAAACCGTCTGAAAGGTCGGTATCATTAGATATGGCGAGCAAATTGCTTCTCCAGCCTGCGGCATTCCCGCCTCCGCCGAAGCCTCCCCATCCACTGTCATAAGAATCGCCAAAAGCGACCATGATTTTCGTGGAACTTGGATCCGTACTGGCATCCCACATGATGCCCAAATCGGTGGCATTCAGAGCGTAGTTGGTATGCGTCTGATTCGGATTCGGAACCGTCTCGCCAGCCTTCGTGGCGCCAGTCACTCTGGCGATCTTGACCGCTTTACTTGCCGTAAGTTCGAAGGGGGTTGCTGCTGCCGCTTGCGGCGTATCAGCAAATGATGGTGTTGCCAGCGATATCATACTCAACATGATTAGCATAGAAGATATCCTGGATCTGACATTTTGTCGATTCATTATTTCCTTCCTCTCCATTTGTTTATGAAAACGCTTATCATAACGATCGTATCAAAAACAAGCCATTGTTTCCTTGTTGCACCTTGTTATTATTTATCCAAACTTGCTTTCCGCGAAAACGCGTCATATTTTCCTTATAACGAAAGCATATGTTGGGTGTGTGGGCGCTCAAGTCAAGTCCGCTGATGCCGTTCATAAAGGACCTTGGATGAGAGGCGGTGAAAGGAACAATCGCTATAAGGGTTTGGAACTACTCAATCGTTTTCTCAGAAAGGAGTTCGTGAAAATGAAGGTTCAATGGAGGAAGCTGCTTTTAAAGGCATTCGTTTTGTTATTTGTGTTAACGTTTACATTGCCTGCGGGTTTTGCTTCCGCATCAACGGGCAGTTTTTACAATGTTTTGGTGCAAAACGGCGCCGATCCATCTGTCATTAAAGCTTCTGACGGCTACTATTACTCAACCTACACAACCGGCGGCGACGTCAGACTATGGCGGTCCAAAACCTTGACAGGCATGGATGCCGGGGACGTGATTACGCTTTGGTCCGGCTGTTGCGGCGTATGGGCTCCCGAAATCGTGCAGTACAATGGAGGCTGGTACATCTATTTCGCCAAAGATGACGGTAACAACGCCACCCATCGGATGTACGTCGTCTATAACACGAATCCGGACCCGTTCTCCGGCACATGGTCGAGCCCGATCAAAGTGTATGATTCAAGCGACCAATGGGCTATTGACGGCACCGTGCTGAACAATAACGGATCGTTGTATTTTATTTGGTCCGGTTGGGATAGTCCGAATAATACCGATCAAAATCTTTATATCGCCCCCATGGACAGCCCGACTCACATCAGCGGCAGCAGAGTGAAAATTGCCTCCCCCGTCTATGCTTGGGAAACGAACACGACTCCGCGCGTAAATGAAGGTCCCGAGGTCATCATACGAGGCAGCACGATCAATCTCGTCTATTCGGCAAGCGGCAGCTGGACGGACAGCTATTGTCTCGGTCTCATAACGGCCAGTACGACGAGCAACCTGCTAAGTGCGAGTGCCTGGACGAAAAAAAACACGCCGGTCTTCCAAAGCGGCAATGGGATCTACGGGCCTGGACACCACAGCTTTACCAAATCGAAAGACGGTACCGAGGATTGGATCGTTTACCATTCCGCCAGATGGCAAGGTTCCGGCTGGGAAAGGTCGATCCGCGCACAGAAATTCACATGGAACGCCGATAATACGCCCAATCTCGGTACCCCTAAGGCACCGAATACGCCGATCCCCCTGCCTTCAGGAGAGCCCGGGCATGACCGGTATGAAGCCGAAAAGGCTTTGCTCGGCGGCAACGCCCGACTCATTAACCATCCCAACGCCTCTGGCGGCGTCAAAGCCGGCTATATCGATACCGTCAATGATTATGTCCAATTCACGGTCAATGTCGGTTCCGACGGATGGTACAACCTGATAGCTCGAACGGATAACGGAACCAGCGGTAAGCCGTGGGCGACTTTAAAGCTGTCCGTCAACGGAGGAGCCGCTTCAGACTTTCATATCACCTACTCCGGCTGGGATCATTGGACGAACGCTTCGGCACGGGTATTCCTGAACAGGGGCAACAACACGTTACGCTTTACACATGGCAGCAATTATGCCGAGGTCGACTGCATCGATATTTTCTCGGATGCCGCCAGTTCGGACGCCAATATCGTTTCCGGGGCCATCTATAAATTGATGAATCCCAATAGCAACAAAGCGCTGGATGTCAACGGCGGCGGCACGGCGAACGGTACCAATGTACAGATTTGGTCCGATAACAACTCGACTGCGCAGGAATGGCGGATTACCAAGCTCTCCGGCGGAAATTACAAGCTCATTAATACGAACAGCAACAAGGCACTGGATATCTCCGGCGCAGGTACGGCAAGCGGCACCAATGTACAAATCTGGGATGATATCGGCTCGATCGCTCAAGAGTGGATGATTATTGTTAACGGCGATGGCACCTACAAGCTGATCAACCCGAACAGCAAAAAAGCGCTTGATATCCAGGGGGGCGGAACCGCAAATGGATCGAACGTATGGATATGGGACGATACCGGGAATTTCGCGCAAAAATGGAACCTGATTAAAAAATAAATGGCGTTAATGAAACGACGCGAAACAACCCGGAGCTTCAAGCTCCGGGTTGTTTTAACATCGTATAAACGTCATCCGATACCTTCATTGACAACTAGCTGAAGCCGGAATGCACTTGCCGTCATGTCGGATCCAATCGCTATCGGCGACACCTACTCTTACAAAGGATCCAGCTGAACGGCAGCCTGTTTGCCGCTAAGCTGAATGCCTGTCCGCTTGCGGCCAAGCGGACTTAAATCCCGGAGCAGCATCTCCAGCAGCTCCTTCGCTTTCGCGCCTTCCTTGCCGCTGATCTTCACGACCAGCATGACGGCGTCGCCGGATTGCAGGATGCGCTCAGCCTGCTGCCGCTTCGTCTCCAGGTCATGATCTTCGATCTGCGGCGTCAGCCTGATCTCCTTAACCTTCGGCCCTTGCTCAAGCTTACGTGCTTGCTGCTTCTCCTGCAGCGCTTCCTGCTTGGCTTGTCCGGCGCCGATGAGCTTGCAAGGCGGGGGACTGCTCATCAGTGATGTGCAGACCAAATCCACCTTAAGACGTTTCGCCATCGCGAGTGCCTCTCGAGTTGCGATAATGCCGAGGTCTTCCCCGTTTAATCCGGTTAATTGCACTTCGGAGGCTTTGATTTTCTCATTCTTAATCATTGTGATTGCACCTATACTTTCGCTTTCGCTTTCGCTATAATGAACCCAGTAACTATAAGGAGTTATATCCTATTATGAGCAGAAAAGAAATGGAAGAGCAAATTATTCGCAACTACCAGCGGGACGAGCAGATGATGATTCTCGTTTTCGCCCAATGGTGCATCAATAACGATCTGGATCCGGCTGAACTATACCGTCGCGCTTATCCGGATCAAACGGACAATATTGCCCTTCAGCAGGCACTGGATCTAACCGTATCTAAAGAAGAAGCAGGCGAAGTACCTGACGATACGCTGCTTGGCGTACTGTCGTTGTTCGGCAACGAGGAGCTGGCTTTCATCGTCACCGAAGAGATTGCCAAGCGGCCGAGACGCAGCCGCTAAATAGAAGGCCGTGCGGGGATTTCAGTCTGCACGGCCTTTTTGTACGCTTACAACCTGATCCCGATCCCCAGCCCAAAAGCTTCAGCCAGCAGCTCACAGGTACGGACTCTGGTCTCCATGTGATAGCCGCCTGCTACCACCATCACTTCGTCCACTTCGTAGCTTTCCGCTAGCTCCAGCAATTGTTCTTTTACCCGCTTCGGACCGCCAATAATCATCCGCGACCGATTGTCGCGAACTCGGGTTCGATCCCACTCGGAATACGGGTAGGCCAGCGCCTCTTCAGGCGGCAGCACGCCGGCGAACTCCCCTTTTTCGACCTGCAAAATCCTTAAATCAAACGAAGCAGCTTGGCGCTCCGCCTCTTCGTCCGTTTCCGCGCAGAGCACATAGATGCAGACCGTCGCCTGCGGGACGACATTCAGCGCGGACGGCCGGAACGACTTGCGGTAGCTGCGCACCGCCTGCTGGCCGCCTGCGCCGTTGATGAAGTGCGCGAAGCAGAACGCCGCGCCCGCCTGCGAAGCATACACCCCGCTCTGCCCGGTTGAGCCGAGCAGCCAAACCTGGGGCACCCCGTCCACCAAAGGTGTGGCGCGGATGCCCTCGAACACATGCCCCGGTTCCACCGAATCGGTGAGGAACCGCAGCAGATCCGAGACTTGAGCCGGGAACCGCTCAAGTCCCTCGAACAGATCGGCGCTGACGCCCCGCAGCGCCTTGGCCGTATGCGGCGTGCCTCCTGGCGCACGCCCGATGCCTAAGTCGATGCGCCCCGGGTAGAGCGCCTCGAGCATGCGAAAATTCTCAGCGACCTTATAGGCGCTGTAGTGGGGCAGCAGCACGCCGCCGGAGCCGAGCCGGATGCGGCTCGTGCGGGCCGCGAGCGTGGAGAGTAGCACCTCGGGCGATGACCCGGCAAGGCCGGCCGAATTATGGTGCTCCGACACCCAGAAACGGGTGTAGCCGAGGCGGTCTGCAGCCTGAGCCAACTGGATCGTTTGCTGCAGCGCCTCGCTATGCGTGAAGCCGGATGATACCGGCGACTGGTCGAGAATACTGAGCTTCAGCACATTCATCCCTTCTTTCTGTCCATTCTCACGGGGTGATCATTTCATAGATTATACCTCGCTCGCCGCCAAAAGAAAAAGGACAAGCCACGTGGCATTGTCCGAGATTGCTTAGAAAGAAAGGTATATGGTGGACTTCATCAGCCTGCGATCTGGCGTTTGTACGCTGCCGTTAAGCAATTATACTCAATACTGACAGTTTATGGATACGGGGAGAATTTATGTCTGTCCGCTTCATCTTACATGCCGTCAGGAGATTGATAAAAAGCAAAGAAATTAAATGGTAGAATAACCGCTTTCGATGAGCCTTCCGCAAGTAAACTCTGCCCTCCATCAGGTTGGCTCCCAGCCTATCCATCTTTGCCCAAAAACCCCTTCTGCACGCCCAAGCGGTAGAAGGGGTTGGAAGATCAACCATCCTATAAGAAATTACTTTTTGATTGATCGACGGTTTCTAATAACCTGTATAGCCAAAATGCAGCCTATCAGACAGGCAACGCCGGCAGCAAATCCTGCCAGCACGTCACTTGGATAATGCACGCCCAGATAAACGCGGCTTAACCCGATGCAAATAATAACAAGAACCGTAATGACTGGAATGAGCCAAGCTCCCTTCCACGTGCGCCGCAAATTGATCCATAGCAAATACCCGATCAGCCCGTAAAACAAGCTGGATACCATCGCATGGCCGCTCGGGAAGCTGAAGCCATCCTCCTCGATCAACCGTTGTCCGACTGGGCGCGCCCTTTCAAATATGCCTTTGAGCAGCGTGTTCAGTCCCCAGGTACCCAATACGCCAAGGAAAAGGATGAGCGTCTCCCATCTATGCTTAAATTTAAATAAAAATAGAGCCGCAACCATAAAGAAAAGAATAAATTCTGTGCTTCCTTTGCCCAGTGTCGTAAAAAACTTGGCAATTGGCGTCAACCCGTCACTTCTTGTCGATTGTATCGCATCTGTGACGATGACGTCGAAGCTTTCCAACCAGCCTGAGGCTAAGGATTGTGAAAGTACGACAAAACCAACAAGCAAGATGAATGCTGCCGCAAACCCCCAGAGCAAATCCTTGTACAACCGTTTTCCTTGCATCCCCATATTCCCCCTACATTCTCATGATCCTAGGCCCCGCTAGCCCTCATCGGAAGACAGATTCTTCTCTCGCTTTTTAAACGCAAACGGCAAAAGCGCAAAGACAACATAAAGGGCTATAGCCCAATAGAAATCCTCAGATCCGATCTCCTGCAGCGATGCGCCGAATACGTTATACACAATCGCACCTGGAATTATACCAATCAGCGTGGCCCACGTATAGTCCCAAAACCGGATTTTGGAAAGTCCGGCCCCATAACTGACGCCATCAAACGGAAAAAAAGGCATAAGCCGCATGTACAAGACGACCATGAAGCCGTTCTCTTCCGCTTTCCGGTCAAAGGTCTGAAGCTTCTTATTCCGCAGAATTCGCTGGAAGCCGGTCCTGCCCCATTTTCGAGTAATATAAAAAGAAAGCATTGCTCCTGCGCCGGCTCCAATGATGTCGTACACCGTTCCCCAGAAGGCGCCAAATACGAATCCTCCAAAGATCGTCAAAGGTGTGGCCGGAAACAGCACCAACGGACGCAGCGTGTAGGCGATCATATACAGCAAACCACCCGCGAAGCCTAGATCTCTTAGCCAATCGCTGAGAAAATCCATATCTAATCGGGACCAAACACCGGTTTCTTTAAGCACAAGCAGGCAAGATGCAGCAGCCAGAAACCAGATCAGCAGCAACCAGAGCGATTTCGAGCGCGTCATGGCTTTCCCCCTCATGCAGATTCTTGAATTCTATCTTACACAAATTGGCTGTGGGGAATCAACAATTTATGTATGCTATAATCTACCTAACATAAAGTTATAAAACACATAATAATAAATAAATTGAAGGAGAACTATACATGAACAACTTAACTAAAATGAAAATACTCAAGCCCGCTAATGATGTATTTGAGGCATTTGTTGATCCCGCGAAAATCGGCAACTTCTGGTTCTCCTCCATTTCCGAACGATGGGAATCGGGCAAGACGATCAAGTTACTCTATAAAGAATACAACGCGGAAGGCGAAATCAAGGTTAAGGAAATCGTGAAAGACAAAAAAATCGCCTTCGAATGGGATTATGGCAATATACACCTTGTTACCATAACATTCACGCAAACGGACGAGAAAAGCACCATTGTGGAAGTGAACGAGGAAGGATTTGTCGAAAACGAGGGATTGATTCCGTTGCTTGTAGGCAATAAAGAAGGCTGGGTGTATATGTTGACTTGTCTCAAGGGTTACCTCGAACATGGTATTACGACATTACGGGCGGCGTTGGTACATGATTGAGATAAACGGTTACCAAACCGAGTTCCCATCTTCAGGAGTGGACTATTTTACGCTTACGTTCCAATCATCACGATGAGGTTGCCGAAGGAGCGAATCCAATCAATGATAACAGAGCCAAACAACAAAAAGTCCCGCTCGTTCAAGAAGAACGCCGGGACTTTCTCATAAACGTATACCTGACTTAAACCAGCCACTGCTTCACTTTTGCCGAAAAATTGTGCAGCATCTCTCGTGAACCATACTGCCCGCTGAAATCCTCGATGCCGAGATAACCGTCGTAACCGACTGCTTTCAGTTCGCCGAGCAGCTGCTTCCAGTTCACGATGCCCTCGTCCAGCGGCGACCACTCGCTTTTCCAAAGCGCGATTCCGTCTTGGCGCTCGCCAGTCGGCACCCACTGGGCGTTCTTGACGTGAACGTGAGCGAGGTATGGCCCGAGCAGCTCGAGGCCCATGCGGAAATTCTCAAAGCCCTCGTGCACCATATTGCCCGCATCGTGCAGGACGCCGATATGCTCCGGATTGAAGCCGGATACGATCCGATGCACCAGACCTGCGCTAGGCGCGATGGTTTTGTGATGGATTTCCAGCAACCCTTTAACGCCGTACTGCTGCGAAAGCTCCTGCACATGATGAATGTAATCCACCGCTTCAGCGTACAAATCGTTGTAGTTTTTGCGTCCATCATAGCCCGGAACGCCTATGCGGATGAATCGCGCTCCCAATTTTTTCGCCGCCTGCATAACGCGCTCTGTACCGGCAACATCGCCGCAGGACAAGTACGGCGTCACACTCAGGTTCACCAAATTCCGCTCAACTGCTGCCAATCTGAATCGTTCCAGCTCCTCATCGGATGCGGATGGATTAATGGAGCAAAGGTTATTTCTCCAAAAAGAAGGTTGCTCATTCAATGCATCTGCGGGAATTTCTTTATATCGCCATTCAATACCGTCAATACCTGCGTCTTGCGCAGCCTTAGTCAGCTCTTCCGGTGTCAGGTCTGGTGTAGCTACGGTAAATACGGATAGTTTCATCATCACTTCACCTCGTCAATAGTTTATCTCTCCTTTATTTTGCAGTATAATAAAAACGTATTCATTGCAATAATTGGGCAAAAGTTTGCTTATATTGACCGCATTCTCACTCCAAACAAGGAGAATATCACGCATGCAGGAACTATACCAAAACTTGCAACAAGCCATCAATTTCAGGCATGGAGTCACCTACGATCCGGTCCATCTGGATTTTCACCAGCACCACGACTTATACGAAATCTACTTCTTCCTGACCGGCGATGTCCATTATTTTATTGAAAAGCAAGTATACCCGCTTCAATATGGGGATCTTCTCATTATGCACAGCAATGAACTGCATAGGCCTAATTTTCAATCCAAAAAACAGCGATACGAAAATATTGTCATTCACTTTAATCCCAAGCTTATCAAAGCTTTCAGCTCGCCGCAGTTTGACTTGCTCGACTGCTTCAACAACCGGGTTATGGGCGAGCAGAACCGGATGAGACTTACGCCTCAGCAGATCGATGACATTATGAAGCTTTACGAGCGCTTGGATATTCATAGCAGTCCCGGGTCCCGCGCAGGCTCCGAAGTGCTGTACGTTTCTGCTTT
Organism: Paenibacillus sedimenti; assembly: GCF_014534655.1. Classification (GTDB taxonomy): domain Bacteria; phylum Bacillota; class Bacilli; order Paenibacillales; family NBRC-103111; genus Paenibacillus_E; species Paenibacillus_E sedimenti. The sequence continues at coordinate 61,000 of NZ_JACVVD010000002.1, read as the reverse complement.
TATTGAGCTGCTCGTCTTTATCAACCGGATATTTCAAAGTCAAGGCAACCAGGAAGAGCAAGGCATCATTCCAGACAAGCTTACTTCGCTCCTCACTTATATCGATGAGAATCTCGATCAGGACCTGTCGCTCGACACGCTCGAACAGGTTGTATATATGAACCGCTCATACCTATGCCGACTGTTCAAAAAGCATACGGGAAGCACCATCCACGAGCACATTCTATTCAAGCGGATCGCGAAAGCGAAGCTGCTGTTGCGGGAAGGCAATACCGTCACTGATGCATGTCAGCTGGCCGGTTTTAATGACTACTCCAACTTCATTCGTACATTCAAAAAAGCCGTAGGTCTCCCGCCGAGACAGTATCAGGCGCAGCAGCGGAGGGTATGAATGAGAACGCGGCCAAGCTGTTCACCACTTCATCTGGCGCTCTCTTATTTTCACCGTCAGTTCGTCAAGCCAGCTTGCCACATCCAGGTTATGAACTGCGCTCACATACTCGTTCCAGTATCGGTTGAACTCCTCCTTCGAGGCGGCGACGACCATCTGCGGCGGGTATTTTTTATTAATGTCATTCATTTTCTGATCGAATACTTTGGCTTTATCCGAAAGCTCGATGCTCCATGCAGGAAAATATTTGCGCTTCAGGTTCGGCGAATTGAACAAATCCTCATAAGTACGAACCCCATACGCCTTGAGCAGCTCCTTATCCGTCTGCGAATATCCCGCCTCTTTTTCCTCCGGTTGGGATTGCGGGTCGTAGTTGTTTCCACCCTCCAGCGTCCCCGTATAACCAGGCCAATAATACATAATATCGCCATTCCAACGACGTCTATTTTCTTTATCCTTAAAAAAAGCGCGCTGTTCTTCCGTCCGGTAAAAACGGCCTTGATCACTCACCTTGTAATCCTTATCCCGAATGCCCCAATTCCGGAGAAGCTGCGCTTCATCACTGGCCATATAATCCGCAAATTCAATCGCACGCACCGGATCTTTGCAATTAATCGTAATGCCAAAACCGAAGCCATAGTTCATCGTCGCAGGCTCCAAATATTCCGCGTTCATGCCTTCATCGAACGTCAATTGAAGCGGTGCGTACATGTCATCCAGCTTGCCTTGCTGCTTAAGCACCATCTGCGCCTCCAGGAACTGCCACGATTGATCGAACATCCCCAGTACCCGCCCGCTGGACAACTTATCCAAGTACTGGCTGTAGTTCATAACGAAGGCTTCCTTATCGATCAAACCTTTGCCAAACATCTCGTTGAGCTTTGCGTAGTATCGCTTCGTGATCATTTCATCCGTCTGATAGAACTTGAGTTCGTGCGTATCCGGATCAACCAGAGCCCGGGAATCATTCGGACCTCCAGCCAGAAATTGCATCGCTGTCGTCAGTGTGAAATTACGTAAATCGTAAGTCAGTATTTCAAAAGGAATCGTATCCTGGCCATCATGTTTCGGATGCCGGCGGTAATAGCCCTCCAGCAGCTCCGCATACTGGTCGAACGTTTTTATTTGGGGGTAGCCCGCTTCCTTTAACACCTTTTTTTGCACCCAAAAGGCTGCATTGATCCAACCGGGGGATTGTCCGGTCGGAACCCCATAAGGCAGGGCATATATATGCCCATCCGACGCTTTGATCCGCTCCCAATAGGGACCGTACATTTTTTTGAGCGTAGGAGCATGTTGTTCAATCAGATTCTCGAGCGGAATGAGCGCTTTCGCATCAGCCAGCAGGAACATTTTGTCCCCGCCATAAATGAGATCCGGATAATTGCCGCCGGCGATCATGACGCCAAGCTTTTGCTCAATTTCTCCCACTACACGTTCATATTGAATCGTGACGCCTGTCTTCTCCGTTATCTTATCGCCAATCTCCGTATGTTCAGGAACAATGTCGCCGGGAGCATTAAGAAAATAGGTAAACGTGATGGGTTCTTTCTTGCTTGCTTCAGGCGATCGTGATGCCCCGTCACAAGAGCTGAGCAGCATGAACACCGCGACAAGGGCCGCCAGCGCAGCGCATATGCGTTTTACTACCATCATGTACCCTCCTATCTGCAGCAGATTTTCCTCCTATCTATCAGGTTATCCTGCATGCATGAGTCCGGTATTGGGAAGGCGTGTAGCCGGTCGCTTTTTTGAACTGCTGAACGAAGTAGTCGCAGTCGCTGTAGCCCACTTCCATAGCGATTTCAAACACCTTTTTGGACGTGGCCTGCAGCAGCCGCTGCGCTTCCTGGGCCCGGGTTTGATGGACGTAATCATTGAAATAAACGCCCGTCTTTTTCTTGAACAACTGGCCTAGATAGATCGGATGCATGTACAGCCTGCCGGCGATTTCTTTGATCGTAAGATGATCGTTATATTTGTCCCTAATATACGCAATCACCTCATTGACTGCGTCGTTCACAGAGCTCGAAGACTGCGGCTGCGTATACAAGGCGGCCTCCCTGTCCAATCGCTGCTTCGCTCTGGTCAAAGCCTCCACCAGTTGATCCTCATCAAGCGGCTTCAACAAATAATCGATGGCCCCGTAACGAAGCGCTACTTTCACGTATTCAAACTCGCTGAAGCCGGAGATGAAAATAAATTGGCAGTCAATTCGGCCGGATACCTCCATCATAAGCTCCAGTCCGTTCAGCACGGGCATCCGCACATCCGTAATCACGAGATCGGGCTTTTCCTGTTCGATAAAAGATAGTGCTTCACGGCCGTTCTCCACATCGCCGCATAAGTGAAAGCCATGCTCATTCCAGGGAACGATACGTTTCAAGCCTTCCCTCATTTTCCTTTCATCCTCGACCAGAAGTGTGCGATACATGCGTGTTCCTCCCATCGCTTAACGTTGTTTGGTCCCTGCCTGAACTCTTCGGAATGCTAACCTGAACCGTCGTTCCTTCTCCCGGCCCGGAAGTAAACACGATCTTAAATTCCCGATCAAAACTGAGCTTCAGCCGGTTATGTACATTTCGCAATCCAACATGGTCACCGTGATTCCCCCCGTCGCTTTGAAGTGAGTCAAGCAGCGCTTCCAACTTCTCCGCACTCATCCCGACGCCATTGTCACTGACCTCGAACCTTACGCTTGTGTCTGAGCTAAAGCCTCGAATGTGAATGAAACCAGCTTTTTCAAGCCCCTCTATGCCATGAATGCATGCGTTTTCAACAATCGGCAGCAGGCTCATCTTGGGTACATAAACATCGAGAACTTCCTCGTCGATCTTCATCTCGTAAGTAAGCCGGTGCTCGAAACGGAACTTCTGAATTTCCAGAAAGTCGTGGATAAATTCCATCTCCTCACGAATCGGAATCCAGTCGTTGCCCCATGTTAATGAACGGCGGAAGCTGCGGGCGAGTCTTTTAATAACGGCAGCCGTTTCCGGCTCGTTTTTGACCAGACTATTCATGCGAATGGTTTCTAACGTATTAAAGAGAAAATGAGGATTGATCTGACTTTGCAAAGCATTCAACTGCGCTTGCCTGCGATCGAGCTCGGCCACATACACGTCGCGGATCAGCTCACTGATTTGAATCGTCATCCGGTTGAATTCCTCGGTCAGCTGCCCGATCTCGTCATTCGCCTGTTCCACGCGCAGCGGGGTAAAATGCTGGTTCTTCACCAGCTTCATCTGCTTCCACAGCAGAACGATCCGTGAATTCAGAGAACGGGACAGCACCATAATGATCAGGCTGGGCACGATTAAGTTAGCGCAGGTCAGGTATACAAAGGACAGCCGGGATTTGGTCAATGCCCCGATGAGTTGCCCTTTCGGATAAATGCCGATCATCTGCCAGCCCTTCAAGTAATTCACGCGATCGAAACGGCTGGAGAGAACCAGGCTGCGTTCATCTTGCATCTGCTCCTTTAGCGGCACATCGCTTTGGCTGGATGCGTATACCACCGTGCCTTCCTCGTTAACGAGGTAAATCTTCCCCTCAAAAGCGCTGTCCTCAAGCGTCTCTTTGACGAACTGCGGCAAAATATCGATCTTTAGTAGCTTCGTATAGGACTCGCTCTTGCGGAAAAAATCCAGTTTCCTGATTACGCTGAGAAAAGCCTGATCTTGCTTGCCCGCAGGAGTACCCATATTACCGCTGCCACCCGGTTTGTTCGTATACAAATGCAGTTCTCCGATTGTCGGACTCGCCTGTAAACGCCTGTACCATTCTTCATTCTCCGTCTTTCTGTCGATAAACCGCAGTACACCTGAAGAAATCAACGAATCGTTATTTGTATAGAGGTAGGCGTTATAGAATTGCTTGTTGATCGGCACGAACTGGTTGACGGAGCTGTTCAGAATTTCATTATAGGCGGTCAGCATCTCATTTGTGCTCGAATACCGCTTATCCAACGCATCGCTGAGCACGCTATCCGTATACAGAACGGCGGAGATTCCGATAATACCGTCAATCACCTTGCGAAAATTATCTTTGTTCGTCTCCAGAGCATGATTCAGGTCGGAAATTTTTTGCGATTTCACATTTTCTGCCGTTATTTGATAAAAGACTGCGTTGGTGATCATGACGGGTAAAAATACAGCGACAAAGTAAAGAAAGAGCAGCTTATTCCTAAGCCGCAAATTGTTCCAGCGCATGATGAGCGTTCGTAAGTTCAAGAGGAGACCTCCTGCGGGGTGAAGATAAGTTGAATCCGTTTTCATGAATTTATGTTAATTTTAGCATACTTTTACCGCCGCATCCTTATTCTTTTACGCCGCCCAGCGTCAAGCCCTTCACAAAATACTTTTGCAGAAACGGATACACGACAAGAATCGGCACTGTTGCAAGCATCGTTATCGCAGCGCGTATCGAAGTTGGCGTGACGATGTTAGAGCTCATATTTTTGCTGTTCACGAATGCGGATGTGGCCGATCCCCCAATGCTGAGATTGGCGGACTGCAGCTTTTTCATCAGTTCATACTGCAGCGTGGACAGATTGATTTTCGAAGAGTTGTATAAAAAGGTATCGAACCAGCTGTTCCACTGCCCGACGGCAACGAACAGAGCGACTGTCGCGATCGCCGGCATGCTGAGCGGCAAGATGATCCGGATAAACACCGTAAAATCGTTCGCACCGTCCATTTTGGCCGATTCCACCAGGCTTTCCGGCAAGCCTTCAATGGAGGAACGGATGACAATCAGGTTAAATGCGCCGACAAGCCCGGGAATGATGTACACCCAGAACGAATTCGTCAGATGAACGTTTTTGATCAGCATGTAGACCGGAATCAATCCGCCGCTAAAATACATCGTAAACACAAAAATCATCGAGATCGGCTTCCGCAGCACAAAATCCTTGCGGCTGATCGTATACGCCAGCATCGCCGTACAAAACACGCTGGTCACGGTGCCAATCACCGTACGCAGTACAGATATCAGAAAAGCGTGATATATCGTATGATCTTTAAAAATCGTCTGATAGTTATACCAGGTCGGTTTGCGAGGCCATAAAAACGTGCTGCCCAGCGTCGTATCCGTCGCTTGATTGAGCGAAACCGCCGCCGTATTGATGAATGGATATAGCGTAACGATCATCAGGCAGAGAAGCAGCACCGCATTAATGGAATCGAAGACCGTATCGCCGATGCCATTCTTTTTTAATCTCATCTTCACAAGTCCCATAACAGCCGCCCCCTGCTTCTAATAAAGTCTTTCTTGTCCCAGCCGCTTGGCCGCTTGATTCGCCAGCATCAGCAGCACAATACTGATGACGGATTTAAAAATTCCCGCAGCGGTCGCAAAGGAATAGCGCGATAAATTAATTCCGTATTTCAAGACGAAAATATCGATCGTTTCCGCGAAGTCGGTCACCATGCTGTTCTGAAGCAAGTACTGCTGCTCAAAACCGGCGTCAAGAATATGCCCGATGCTCATGATGAGCAGAATCATAATTATAGGACGGATGCCCGGGAGCGTGATACTCCACATTTTGCGGAATCTTCCCGCACCGTCCATACTGGCCGCTTCATAAAGCGCAGGATCGATCATCGACATCGCGGCCAAATAAATAATGGCGCTCCAACCGACTTCCTTCCATACGTTAGAAGCCCCAATGACCCACCAGAACGCGTGCGGATTGGACAGCAGCAGAATCGGCTCTTGAATCAGATGCAGCTTAAGCAATACACGATTCACCACGCCATCCAAGGAGAGCATCGTCATGATCAGATTCGCAGCAACGACCCATGAGATAAAATGCGGCAAATAGCTGATCGTCTGGACGAGACGTTTGAAAAACATCCGCCTCACTTCGTTCAGCATTAAAGCAAGAGCGATCGAACTGACGAAACCGAACACAAGGTTGATCAAGCTCATCGCCAGCGTATTACGCATAATGCGGATAAACGCATCGTCCTGGAACAGCTCTTTGAAATGGTCCAGACCTACCCATTCATTATGCATAATGCTGCTGCCCAACTTATAATTCTGGAAAGCCATCAGCCAGCCCCAAATCGGAACATAGTTAAACACGATGACGTAGATGACAAAAGGTACCGACATGAGCAGCAGCAGTTTCTGATGCTTCAGCCGTCTGAAGGCCGACCCGCTATTCGATCTGCGCTTGGGCTCTGCGGCAGCCTTTTCAGTGACAAGATCCATGTTCCTCAATCCTCCTTGGCTTACGAACAATGAAACGGTGCAGGGGCTACCCGAGCGGCATGGCCCTGCACCGTTATGTTTAGTGTATGGCTACTTCCATTTCTCCTGACGCTCTTTCACCTTTGTAGTGAGCTCATCCATCCAGCCTGCCACATCCAACTTATTGACTGCTCCGACGTAATCGTTCCAGCTCTTGTCGAAGTCAGCTTTGGACTTGGCTACGACCATTTGCGGCGGGTATTTTTTATTAATGTCGTTAAGCTTTTGGTCGAAAACCTTCGCTTTATCCGAAAGCTCAATACTCCAGATCGGGAAGTACTTCCGCTTCAGGTTCGGCGGATTAAACAAATCCTCATACGTCATAGCACCGTACGACTTCAAAATCGCTTTATCTGTTTCGGTGTAACCGGCTGCGATTTCCTCAGGCTGAAAGCCCGGATCGTAGTTGTTGCCGTCAGGTAAGGTGCCTGCAGAACCCGGCCAGAAGTACAGGACTTCACCGCTCCAGTTTTTGGAATTTTCCTTCACTTTAAAGAAATCACGTTGTTCTTGCGTGCGGTAGAAACGGCCTTTGTCGTCCACTTTGTAGTCTTGGTCCTTCACGCCCCAATTTTTCAGTATCTGCATTTCGTCGCTAGCCATAAAATCTGCGAATTGAATCGCGCGAACAGGATCTTTACATGTAACGGAAATACCGAAGCCGAAACCGTAATTCATCATGGGCGTATCCAGGTAGTCGCCTTTAATGCTTTCGTCAAACGTCAATTGCAGCGGAGCGTACATTTGATCGAGCTTGCCCTGCTGCTTCAGCGCGGCTGTAGCGTCTTGGAACTGCCAGGATTGGTCGAACATGCCAAGTACGCGGCCGCTGGACAGCTTCGCCAGGTATTGGTCATAGTTCATGACGAATGCCTCTTTATCGATCATGCCTTCGTTATACATGTCGTTCAGTTTGGAATAGTACTTCTTCGTTATGTTCTCGTCCGTCTGGTAGAACGTCAATTGATTCGTCTCCGGATTGACCATAGCCCGGGAATCGTTCGGTCCTCCAGCCAGGAACTGCATAGCCGTTGTTAGCGTAAAGTTGCGCCAGTCGTAAGTCAAAATCTCAAAAGGAATCGTATCCGCACCATCAATCTTCGGATGCTTTTTCGCATAATCCCGAAGCAGCGCCGTATACTGGTCGAATGTAGTAATTTTCGGATAACCGGCTTCCTTCAGCACCTGCTTCTGTACCCAGAACGCCGCATTTACCCATTTATTCGGCTTGCCGGTCGGGGCCGCGTAAGGCAGCGCGTAGATATGTCCGTCCGCCGCTTTGATGCGATCCCAATAAGGACCGTAAATCTTCTTAAGGTTCGGCGCATGCTTCTCGATCAAATCCTCGAGCGGGATCAGCGCTTTCGCATCGACCAGCTTAAACATTTTATCCCCGCCATATATGAGGTCCGGGTAATCGCCGCCGGCGATCATAACCCCGAGCTTCTGCTCGATTTCGCCGACAAGACGCTCATATTTGATGGTGACGCCTGTCTTTTCCGTGATGATATCGCCCAACTTGGTATGCTCAGGCACGTTATCTCCGGGCGCATTCAGAAAGTAAGTGAAGGTTACCGGATCTTTTTTCGTCGCAGGTTGCCCGGTGGCTTTGGTGTCCGTCGATTTCGGCTGATCGGTTTGCGTTGCCGCAGGCGCTGTATCTGTACCGCAAGCACTGAGCGCGAGCATGGCGATCGATAAAGAAACAGCCGTTAACGTTGTAAGCGCTTTTCTTTTTTTCAATTCAATACCTCCCTTTGATTGTTGCCTCTTCAGTATAAGGGGGAAAGAAAGCAGCCAAAACCGGACAATGCTAAGAGTCGTACCGGAGAGATCTAAGGTGTTTGGGGGAACTAAGTAGTCCCCCCTACGCATCAAGTTAATAAGGCAACTGGACGTAACACGGTTTTCTATCGGTATCGATGAGATTTTTGCCCATTTTTCTCCATCATTTGTAGGATCTGAAGAAGAACCTGGCGGAATGTCCATAGAAAGTTCTATAAGGTTGCATGCCAGATGATAGGAACAGTCCCGCCGCTTTAACATGATAAGTAAGTATTGTCGGACTTATTCCGTGTATCCCTTACATAAACTAAATTTGGCGTAGCCTTCAGATGTAAAGGAGTGAAAAAGGAGTCATGGCATTGAAAATATGGGTTGCTCGAAACAACGATACACTTCGAATCATCGCGGCTCAAAAGCGTGTATCGATTGATGATCTCATAACACTTAATCCATCCATCGAAAGCCCAGATCAGAACATTGCCGAAAAAACGGTGAATCTTCCTTTCTTCATCGATTCGGACATAGGGCCAGTTGCGATTCCTCCGACTTGTCACACACCACCGGAATATATCGAAAATTGGATTCCTTTGACTTCATTGGAAACGATGGCGGAAAACGAATACGATGTTCTGATTGTTGGTACAGGTGCCGGAGGAGGAACCATGCTCTGGAGACTGTGCGAACAGTGGCGGAACAATGGTAAGCGGATTGGCATTATTGAAAGAGGAGACATTGTAATGCCAACGCATGGCCGCAACCTTCCAATGATGAATCGTACACGTCTTGAGCAATATTACCGGTACATAGCAAAACCATTGCAAGGATCCTATCCGGAGTTTATAGGGGCAAGAGAGGTTATTTGTCTTGGGGGAAGGACCGTATTCTGGGATGTAGTTGCTTCTCGCTTGATTTTGTCTCTGCTTCCGGGTTGGCCGGTCCCGATTCGTGAAATGGAAACCTATTATGACATTGCCGAGCGGGTCATGAATGTCACCGACGAATATGCCAGAGGGTCAACGTTAACGGAGATATTGCTGGATCGTCTGCAGCAAGGCGGTTTTCCCGAATCGAGATATATGCCGATAGCCGCCGATATTCATCCGACAAAGTTCGGGGAAGTTCATGCGGATGTTTTTTTTAGTTCTTTTTCTCTCCTTGCTAAAGCTTTATTTCTTAGACCTTTCGATTTGGCTATAAACGCCCGTGCCGTTCAAGTGCTGTTCGATCAGGGGAAAGCAACCGGCGTTAAGGTTATGTCTCCGGATATGCGTTCTTATATTCTTAAAGCAAAAACGATCGTATTGTCGGCGAGTACGTATGAAACTCCGCGGTTGCTGCTTCATTCTGGCATCCAGGGAGGAGCGGTCGGCCATTATATGACAAATCAAGTTTTTATGCTTGCTCCCGGAAAAGTAAACCGGAGAGATTTCACGGATATTCCGGGAACTCTCGGGGTTTTAATTACTGCGACTCCGGATAAGCCGTATCAGATCCGTCTGATGGGACCGAGCGGTTTTGATTGGTATCCATCATCTCAAGAAAAACCATTCTTGGAGGATCTGGAGATTCTTCTCCAATGTTTTGGCAAGATTGATCCTCGGTATGAAAACAGGGTCGTACTAAACCCTGACAGAAAAGATGAATACGGAGTACCGGAAATTGAAGTGCACTTTTCATTTAGTGAAGCGGAACAAGCCGAAATTCTTAAGATGGTAGAGTCTGTAAAGCGGATTTCTTCCGTTGCCGATATCACCTTGGGTGAAATCTGCCTTGTACCTACCGGAGATTTGCATCACACTTCGGGTACGTGCCGTATGGGTGACGATCCTTCGACCTCAGTCACGGACAGGTACGGTCAAGTTCACGGCATCTCCGGACTTTATGTGGCCGACAACAGCGTTTTGCCATTCATTGGGTCCGGAAATCCAACGTTGACTACAGTTGCGCTTGCGATTCGAACGGCAGATCGTATCGTCACCCTGGCATGAATCATTCATGCTGGCGCCCCTTCAAAGGGGTTAATTACCATGCGTATTTGTACTTGACCTTTCCAAGTGGAAGGGAATCAACTTCTCCGCGGTACCACGTTAAAAGAGCCCAAACAGGAAAAAAGCGTCCTAGCATATTTCGTGAGCATTTATTTCGTTTTGGGGGTGAAGGTATTTCTTAACTTGATGGGTATGGGTGAGCCCCCGCTTATCCATAGAAAATGTGCTTTGCATATTTTCCTATATAAAAAAACGGCAGTCCATATACGATAACATATCGTTTGGACCGCCGCTATTTGATTTAGGAAGATACGGTGGCTTCCACAGATGCCTGCGGTTGAGCGCCCCACTTTTGGACCCATTTTTCCATTTCTTTCAAAGCCGCCTGGAAATCGCTGCCCTTCTCTGTCAACGAGTACTCTACGGTAACCGGCACAGTAGGAAAGACTTCACGGCGTACCAGCCCGTTGTGCTCCAAGTGGCGGAGCGTATCCGTTAGCGACTGTGTCTTTATGACAGCGGCATTCCGCTGAAGCTGTCTAAAGCGCTGTGGACCTTTCAGCAGCTCTTCAAGGACCAGAAAAGACCATTTAGCTCCGAGGATTTGCAGCACTTCGCAGATGTTGGATTTCCCGGTTTCCGCGTAATTGTTAGAACCTGATAGCTCTTCCTTCATGCTCTTGCCCCCTAACAAAACGTTAGTTAGTCAAAATATCATGCCAATAATTGAAAATTTACTTACTTACAATGGTATGCTGACCGCTCTATATTGTCAATGAAGCGTTTGTCTCCGAAACCTTCGCGCCAAGAAGGATATACGGGTTCCCAGCCATGACTTAGGCATCGGACACCCGGGACCGCGCGCGTATCTCGATCGTTCTATTGGAATTTGTGCAGTGGATTTTAGTGATACTGGACGAAAACAAGCAAAACATTGGATTCTATCCAATGTTTTGCTTGAAATAGGGAGCGGTAAGGACAGATCGATCCATTTGATTGGATTATTTCCAATCAAAGCTCTATTTTCTTCTGGATCTACTTCTTTTCATTGGACGAAATCCAATGCAGCATGTGAAAACCTCCAGCTCAGGTTTTATCCCCGCAAAGCCGAAAAGGCAATCCCTGTCGGCCTGTTACAGGCCATTGGGATTACCTTTGATTTTTACAAGAAGCACTATTTCAAATTCTCAGGATTGAGCTGCAGAAGCTCAGGCAGGACGAAGAGACCGTCTTTACGAATCAGCACATCGTCGAACCAAATTTCGCCGCCGCCGTACTCTGGGCGCTGGATATTGACGATATCCCAGTGCAGCGAAGATTTGTTGCCGTTGTACGCATCGTCATAGCAGTTGCCCGGCGTAAAATGGAAGCTGCCGTCGATCTTCTCGTCGAACAGCGTATCCTTCATCGGGTGCTGAATGAACGGATTCACGCCAATCGCGAATTCACCCACGTAACGTGCGCCTTCATCCATATCGAAGACTTCGTTAATGCGTGCCGTATCGTTCGCAGTCGCATTCACGATTTTACCGTTTTCGAATTCAAGAACGATATTCTCGTAGATAAAGCCGTCATGCGGAGTCGGCGTATTGAAGCTGATGACGCCGTTAACGGAATCACGCACTGGCGCCGTATACACTTCGCCGTCCGGGATGTTCATTTCACCGCCGCATTTGATGCTGCCGATGCCTTTGATCGAGAACGTCAAGTCGGTGCCCGGACCGACCAGGCGCACTTTATCCGTACGGTCCATCAGCGCTTTGAGCGAATCCATCGCTTTGGACATTTTGCCGTAATCCATCGTACATACATTGAAGTAGAAATCTTCGAACGCCTCCGTGCTCATGCTGGCGAGCTGCGCCATGGAAGGCGTCGGATAACGAAGAACAACCCATCTCGTATCCTTAATCCGGACATCAAAATGAACCTGTTGATAATAAATGGAATTATAGAGCTTCATGCGGTCCGCAGGGATATCGGACATCTCATAGCTGTTGAGGCCGCCGCGCACGCCTATGTAGCCTTGCATTTGTTTCATTTGAAAAGCGTCAAAATCCGCCCAGGTTTGCATCTGCGCTTCAGTACTGTCCATAATGAGCTGGCGCATCACCGCATGGTCGCGCAGGTTGACAAAAGGATGGGCGCCGGCTTCGTGAACTTTTTTCACAAGCTCTTTCACCAAAGCGTTATCGATGCCATAGGCTTCGATCAAAATATTTTCGCCCGGCCGCGCTTGAACGGAATAGTTAACAAGCACATCAGCCAGCTTCGTTAGTCTTGGGTCCAGCATGTTTATCTCTCCTCTTCTTCATCAACGGGGTCAAAAGACGGCTCGTTCGTCCGGAAGCCGACCGTCGTCAAATAATACCAGTCCCCATGCTCTTCCTGCTGCGCATCAAGCTCATAGATCAGATCGCGGAACTTTCTGAGCCATGCCGCATATTTTTCCTTGCTCATCTTGACCTCGACCTGCGTCATAATGATCGGCCATTGCGTACGGTCTGGAGACGGAATCTGGAATGCCTCTTCGGGTGCGGTGATCGCTCTGCGTCTGGCATTGGCAAGTACGCTTAACGTTCTTTCACGGTAATAGTTTTCCACCTCGGAGACGTAAGGAAGCAGCTTTTCACCAGGTATGAAACCACGGGCGATAGCTCGGTAAAATTTTTGCACGATACCGTTTTTAAGCTCCGTACGAACGACTGAAATGAAGCCGTGCTTTTCCAATTCATTCAAATGATAATGCACCTTTGCCCGCGCCATACCTAATAGTTTAGCCAACTGCTGTCCAGTATACGCTTTCTCTATTAAATATTGCAGGACTTTGGCGCGAAGCGGATCGCTCACGGTTTTCAATTGCTCAAGATCTTCAATGATATAAATCGGCAACAGCTTCATCTTGGACCCGACCTCCCTCTAATTGCCCATAGATCCGCATCACGCCGCGGCTATCGGTCTGCTCTTGCTCTCTCAAAAAGAGATTAATTAGACAACGGTCAAATCTTTTTAACCGTATCATAATGCGAAATGGAACACATGTCAATTGCGCATTTTATATGAAAAATTCGATTAATCACATTCTCCATTCAACGCGTTAAAGGATTAAACGAAAGACAGCTTTTCTCTATGGTAGCAAAAAGGGGCGTTTCTGTCACCATTTTCGACAGAATCGCCCCCGGATAAATCAACTATAGATTTTGCTTCCGGCTTCGCGGAATTCCTTTGCCTTCTCTTCCATACCGCTGTTCAGCGCCGCTTCCTCCTCCAGCCCCTGCGCATGCGCGTACTGCCTGATGTCCTGCGTAATGCGCATGGAACAGAACTTCGGCCCGCACATCGAGCAAAAATGCGCCGTCTTCGCCCCTTCGGCCGGCAGCGTCTCATCGTGGTACTCGATCGCGCGTTCCGGATCGAGCGAGAGATTGAACTGGTCGCGCCAGCGGAACTCGAAGCGCGCCTTCGAAAGCGCGTTATCGCGAATCTGCGCACCCGGATGGCCTTTGGCCAGATCGGCGGCGTGCGCCGCGATCTTGTACGTGACGACGCCTTCGCGGACGTCGTTTTTGTTCGGGAGGCCGAGATGCTCCTTCGGCGTCACGTAGCACAGCATCGCCGTTCCGAACCATCCGATCATCGCCGCTCCGATGGCGGAGGTGATGTGGTCGTAACCCGGCGCAATGTCCGTCGTCAGCGGACCCAGCGTGTAGAACGGAGCCTCTTTGCAGACATCAAGCTGACGGTCCATGTTTTCCTTGATCATGTGCATCGGCACATGACCCGGTCCTTCAACCATCACTTGGACGTCATGACGCCAAGCGATCTCTGTTAATTCGCCGAGCGTTTCGAGTTCGGCGAACTGGGCTTCGTCGTTCGCATCGGCGATCGAGCCGGGGCGCAGGCCGTCGCCAAGGGAAAAGGCGACATCGTAAGCTTTCATGATTTCGCAGATTTCTTCGAAATGCGTATAAAGGAAGTTCTCTTTATGGTGCGCCAGGCACCACGCCGCCATGATCGAACCGCCACGGGAGACGATGCCCGTCACCCGCTTCGCCGTCATCGGGATGTAGCGCAGCAGCACCCCTGCGTGGATCGTGAAGTAGCTTACCCCTTGCTCAGCCTGCTCGATGAGCGTGTCGCGATACACTTCCCAAGTGAGATCCTCGGCTTTGCCGTTCACTTTTTCCAGCGCTTGGTAGAGCGGCACGGTGCCGACAGGAACCGGCGAGTTGCGGATGATCCATTCGCGCGTGGTATGTATGTTTTTGCCGGTCGAGAGGTCCATGATCGTATCGGCGCCCCAGCGGGTCGCCCACGTCATTTTCTCGACTTCCTCTTCTATGGAAGAAGCGACTGCAGAGTTTCCGATGTTCGCATTGATTTTCACGAGGAAGTTGCGTCCGATAATCATCGGCTCGCTTTCGGGATGATTAATATTAGAAGGGATAATGGCACGGCCTCTGGCGACCTCGTCACGAACGAATTCCGGCTTTACACTTTCGCGAATGGCGATGTACTCCATCTCCGGCGTGATGATGCCCTGGCGGGCGTAGTGCATTTGGGTCACGTTATGACCAGGTTTGGCCCGAAGCGGTCTACGATGGAGGCCTGGGAACACTTCTGCGGCACCTTTGGCATCGGGTGAAGAAAGTCCATTGTCTTCCGGCTTCACTTGGCGACCAACGTACGATTCGACATCTCCGCGCTCCTCGATCCATGGCAAGCGATTGGCCGGCAGGCCTCGCCGGATATCGGTTTGCTGCTCGACATCCGTATACTGTCCGCTAGTATCATAGACCCTTACCGGTTCATTCGCTTCTTCTTGGCCGAACATATTTGTCGTCGGACTTAATGCGATTTCCCTCATCGGTACTTGAATATCGGGTCTGGAGCCCTGTACATATACTTTGCGGCTGCCGGGAAATGTTGAAATTTTAACGTCATTAACCTGTTTGTTAACCTGCGAATTCGTTGTCATTATGAATTCCTCCCAATGGATTTGATGGTGTTTAGCAGCTCGGCGGCTGCTTGTTTGGGTGAGCGCGCCTGCGAGATCGCGCTCACTACGGCGACGCCGTCCGCGCCTGCGCGGATGACGGCGGGGGCGTTCGCGGCATCGATGCCTCCGATGCCGACGAGCGGCAAGCGGATGCCGCCTGCGCGCATCCGCGCGATGACTGCGGGCCCCTGGACCTCACGCGCATCAAGCTTCGTGCGCGTGGCGTATTGGGGCCCGACGCCCAAGTAGTCGGCGCCTGCGGCCAGCGCCGACTCCGCCTCGAGCAGATCGTGGGCCGATACGCCCACGATCATGCCCGGAAGCCGCCTGCGCATGGCGGCGGCCGGGGCATCCTCTTGGCCGATGTGGATGCCATCGGCCTCAAGCTCTAGAGCGAGCCGTTCATCGTCGTTCACGATGAACGGCACTCCCCGCTGCGCGCACAAGCGGCGCAGCCGGGCGCCCAGCTCGAGCCGCGCCTGCCCCTGCAGGGCGCCGGCGCCTTTCTCGCGGAACTGAAACATCGTGATGCCGCCCTCGATGGCGGCCTCGAGCACCGCATACGGGTCAGCCCCGGCACAGTTCGAGCTGCCCATGACCAGATACAAGCGCAGCGCTTGCCGCAACTGCTCGCTATTCATAGATCACCTCGCGTCTGGACGTGGATGTTACCAAAGAGCGTGTCGATTTCAAATTCCCGCCTCACAACATACTCTTGCTCCCTATCTCCGCCACCGTTTAATCGTTCGTCCCGCTCCCTCAGCCGATGCCCATACGCCCAATGATTCGTCGGCCCATGCCCGCCGCCGATATGAAGCGGCTCCGCAATCGCCGCATGGATAAAGCGCTTCGCTAGTTGGACCGCATCCCCAATCGACAGTCCCTGCGCGAGGCCCGAGGTGATAACAGCAGCGAAGGTGCATCCTGTTCCGTGGGTATGCCTGGTCACCAAGCGCCGCGATGTGAATTCGATGAACGTCTCGCCGTCGTAAAGCAAGTCTTTTGCGTGATCGATATCCGCCTCATCGTGACCCCCTTTGATCATCACATGCTTGCAACCATATTGATGGATGCGCTTCGCCGCCTGTTGACGCGAGGCGGTGTCTGTGATTCGCATTCCGCTTAGCGCTTCCGCTTCGGGTATGTTAGGCGTCACGACGGTCGCAAGCGGAAGCAGGACGCCAACCATCGTATCGATAGCCTCCTGCTGCAGCAGGGAGGCTCCTCCTTTGGCGATCATCACCGGATCGACGACAACGCGCTCCCATGCGAATTTGGTAATGGAGGCGGCAACCATCCGGATGATTTCACCGCTGAACAGCATGCCTGTTTTTAGCGCATCCGGTGTCAGGTCCTCACCGATCGACGCTAATTGGCGCTCGATCGCTTCCGTACTCATCGGGTAAACGCCCTGTACACCGAGCGTATTCTGGGCAGTCACTGCCGTTATCGCCGACATGCCGTAAACGCCCAGCTCCTGGAACGTCTTCAAATCCGCTTGAATGCCCGCCCCGCCTCCGCTGTCGGAGCCGGCGATCGTTAATGCTTTGGGAATAGGCATATTTCCTCCTTCTTAGACTTCCTGAGTCTCTTCGGCGCCGTCCGTCTCAATGAACTGGAAATCCTCCCTCTAATTTCGCTCCCGCCAAGCAAGGTGAACAATTAGATGGAAATCCTCCAGCTAAATTGACGCCTGACGGTGATTTCAGAGAAAATCGTTGAAAATAGCTGGAGCTTTTCCCGTTAATTGCGCGTGGTGGGGCGGTGGGAGCAGCGGTTAGGTGCCCACCTGCCTTCACAACCGGCTCAATCCCTCAACCGGGCTGCTAGCCGAAGCGTACCGCTTCTTAGGAATACGCCCCGCCTCGAAGCCGGCGCGTCCCGCTTCGATGGCAAGCTTCATCGCGAGCGCCATTTTCACCGGATCCTTCGCCCCAGAAACCGCTGTGTTCAACAGCACGCCGTCGGCCCCCATCTCCATCGCCAAAGCTGCGTCCGAGGGAGCCCCGATGCCTGCATCTACGATCACGGGCACAGTCGCTTGCTCAATGATGAAGCTCAAATTCAACGGATTGATAATGCCTTGACCCGTACCGATCGGCGATGCGCCCGGCATGATGGCGTGTACGCCCAGCTCCTGCAGCCGTTTGGCCAGCAGCACGTCGTCCGACGTGTACGGAAGCACGATGAAGCCTTCTTTCAAAAGCATTTCCGACGCCTTCAGCGTCTCGATCGGATCGGGCAACAGCGTCTTATCATCTCCGATGACTTCGACTTTGATCATGTCGCAAAGTCCGGACGCTTTCGCCAGCTTTGCAATGCGCACAGCCTCTTCCGCTGTCTTCGCCCCCGCCGTATTCGGCAGCAGCGTAAACTTCGACACGTCCAGCATGGACAAAAAATTCGGCTGGCTCGCCTCAAAAATATTCATTCTTCGCACGGCGAAAGTCAGAATCTGCGATTCACTGACATCTACGGCTTGCTTTTGAATCTCAAAATTCGGGAACTTCCCCGTACCGAGCAAAAGACGTGAGCCAAACTCGTAAGAACCGATTTTTAACATACCTTAGCCCCCTCCTACAAAATGAACGATTTCGATTTTATTTCCTTCGGATAACGCTGCTTGCGCGTGATCTTCTTTTTGCAGAATCGTCTGATTGAGTTCGACGACCAGCATTTTCCCGGCCAGCTCAAAATGCTCCAGCAGCTCCGTCACGGTCATGACGGTATCCGGTACTTCAACGATTTGACCGTTAATGTGCAGCCTCAATGATGTGCAGCTCCTTTCTGCTCGGTTCAAAGATTAACTCCAACTGAGAAACCGCCCCTTGCTCTCCGGCTCCTCCCAATACCAGTTCCGCCATTACCTTACCGGTGATCGGACTGAGCAAGATTCCATTGCGATAATGCCCGCAAGCTGCATACAACCCCTCGACCGCCGGCACCTTGCCGATGTACGGCAGACCGTCCGGTGTCTGCGGACGCAGGCCCGACCAGGCTTTCTCCCATTCCGCCTCGCCGATGGCGGGCATGAGCTGCTTCGCCCGATCCAACAGCTCGGCCAATCCGGCCAGCGACACCTTACGATCGTAGCTGCCGGGCACTACTGTCGCCCCGACCAGCAGTCTGCCTCCTGCTTTGGGCACGATGTAGCACCCTGGGGTAAACAGGGTCTTGCGCAGCACAGGCTTCGGCGTCAGGACGGAGAAGCATTCGCCCTTCACGGGGTACACCGGCAGCTTCACGCCGATACCGGCCAGTAGCTGGCCGCTCCAAGCACCCGAAGCGACGATCACGCAATCGCTGTATAACGGACCATCGCTTGTCATTACGCCGATGGCCCTGCCTTGCTCTGTGAGCAGCCCCTGCACTTGGGCGAATTCCTGCACATTCGCCCCAAGCTGACGGGCTGCCTGCACGAACGCCTGCGCCAGAAGCGGCGCTTCTACCTGCCCGTCGTCCGGCAGGTAGAGTGCTCCGCGCACGGCCTGGCTCAAGGCCGGCTCTAGCCGAGCGGCTGCGGCTGCGCTCAGCCAGTCGGCCTGCTCGCCCGCTGCGCGCTGGAGCTTCTCGCGAGCGCGCAGCTCCGCTTCTTGAACGTCGCTGAACGCGACGTTCAAAAGCCCTTCACGGACGAGGCCGATGTCGATGCCCGTGATCGCCTTCAGTTCCTCGGCCAGCTGCGGGAACATGGCCCTGCTGCGCCGGGCCCACTGGAACAGCGGCCCCGTATCCTCCATCTCGGACTGCGCGCCGAGCATGCCGGCTGCGGCTGCAGAGGCTTCTGCGCAGGCTTTGCCTCGTTCCAAGACCGTGACCGCCTGGCCACGTCTCGCCAGGTGGTATGCGATGGAGCAGCCAATGACGCCGCCGCCTACAATGACGACCTCATGCGAACGCCCGCCAGGTCTCATAAGACTCCCTTGATTCCCTCGATTTAAATTCATTTGATCCACCTACCTCACCGCCATCCTTTCAGCTCATCCGCATAAGCTCTCACCGCTAGCAGAGGATCCTGCGCTTCCCATATGCCGCTCATGACAGCCACGCCAGACGCTCCTGCCTCCAGCACTGACCTTACTCGTTTCGTTGTTATCCCTCCGATGGCGATGACAGGAATTGCCGCCTTAGCTGTCACTTCCCGCAGCTGCTCCAGCCCCCTAGGAGGTAAACCATGCTTTGAACCAGTAGCAAACACATGCCCGAACATCAGGTAGTCCGCCCCTTCCTGTTCCCGCACCAGCGCTTCCTCAGCGCTGTGAACCGAGACCCCTGCCCGCATATCGCCCTGCAAAAACTCTTCAACGTCCGTAAGCGGCGGGCTGCTGCCCGGCAGATGCGTTCCTCCCACCTTGGCCGCTGTTGCTATGCCAGGGTGTCCGTTTATATAAATGCTCCCGGGTGAAACACCCGCTTCCAGCAATATTTTCAATCCTTGCCGAATCTCTTCCGCGCGCATTGTTTTCTCCCGAATATGTATGGCAGTGACGTAAAGTTGAATCTTACTGGAGATCGCCGCCATCGCCTTCCAGTTCTGCTTGCCGTTTGAGATCACATGCAGCTCATAACCCGCCATACTCTGCCACCCTCTCTTTGCACAGCGCTTGTATTTGAACGCAAAAAAACCACTTTTCCGAAGAAAAGTGGTTGTAGGTCCGCCCATACTAAGCATGATGAATATGCTTCATATGCGTAGATGTCCTGACAATTTCGAAATTCCACTTTCCTCCGCTGGTATGACCCAGTTCAGGTTCAAAGGGTTCAGATCACTCTGTCTCAGCCTTTCGGCGCCCCTAGGGATTCATTTCCATTCAATTGTTAATCATCATAGCACGATTATGTTTCGGTGAAAATAGGGAATTTAATCGGTCATCTGTAGAGATGAGGAAGACACCGCCAAATAAACCTATGAACAGCAAGCAAATTAAGGCTATAATAACATTATGCTGAAAACTTGAATAACGCTCTTGGCCGACGGGCCGAAACAGATATTAGAGTCACCTTTTTTTTTGACTTTGCACACGTTAACATAGGAGATCAAATGAATTTCAGGGAAGGAAGTCCTTCGATATGCTGCCGCAACTTAACAAAAAAATGGAAAAAATCATGCCCCTCATTACGCCTGTCAGCGTGCTTATCGGTGTTTTGCTGGGCAGTCATTTATCTGGATATACGTACTTATCGCCCTGGCTCTTCGCCTTTATGACCTTCTCGGGAAGCATCAGCTCCAGCTTCAAAGAATTCGTGCAGGTCGTCGTTCAGCCGCTCCCTTTGATCACGACTTTGTTCATTCTGCATGTCATGATGCCGCTTCTGGCCATGGGGCTCGGGCATGTCGTTTATAGCGACGATTCATTTACAATGACCGGCCTGATTTTGGCTGCTGCTATCCCCACGGGCATTAGCAGCTTCGTCTGGGTCGCCATTTATCGCGGACACATTGCATTGACACTATCAATCATCTTGGTGGATACGGTTCTTTCGCCATTCGTTGTCCCGTATACGATGTCCGTACTAGTCGGTGCCAAAGTACAAATGGACACGCTGGCTATGATGAAAGGCTTGTTCTTCATGATCGTGCTGCCCTCCCTGATCGGCATGCTGCTCAATCAATGGACGCGCGGCAAAATCAAGGAGCAATGGAGTGGACGTTTAGGACCTTTTTCGAAAATCGCGATGGGCATAGTTGTCGCCATTAACGGCTCCGTGATCGCCCCTTTTTTGCGCGACATCAACGGCAAGCTGCTCGGTCTAGCCTTTTTCGTGCTTATCTTGGCCTCACTTGGCTACATCCTTGGCTGGCTCATCGCCAAGCTGATGCGCTGGCGGGATGACATCGTCATTGCTTTGACGTTTAACGGAGGCATGCGCAACATCAGTGCCGGCGCCGTTCTGGCAATCGCCTACTTCCCTGCTCCCGTTGCCATTCCTGTCGTGCTGGGCATGCTGTTTCAGCAATCTCTCGCCTCACTGTTCGGCTATATGCTGAACAGGCGCTACGCTTTGAGAGAAGCATCCGGCTTGGGTGCCGGGAAGGCGTAAGTCGGGGCGCTCAAAAAAATAGGGCTGCCCCTAGCAGGTATTACCTGCTTTAGGGGCAGCCCTTTGAAATTTATTAACCTTGCAAAGCTTGCTTAACAATCTCATTAAGAGGAGTCAGCGTTCCGATGAGATTTTTCAGATCATCCGATGTTTTTGATGTCTCGCCTTGGGAAATTTCTTGATAAATACCTGCAAACAGGGCTGCCACAGGCTCAGGAAGTCCTGCTTGAAGAAGAATTCCCTTTTGCTCGTCGAACGAAACGGACTGATAGACGACCTGCTTGCCGGATACCTCCGAGATCACTCGCGCAAGTTCCCCGAAGCTCCACGTTTCACTGGCAACCAGGTTATAGGACTTGTTCTCATGTCCGTCCTGTGTAAGAACTACGGCGCCGGCCAAAGCAAGATCGCTGCGTGACGCCGTATTGACTCTTCCGTCTCCCGCGTTTGTGATAAGCGCCCCAAACTGCACGGCTGCCCCTACCGACTGAGGATTAACAAACACATCCGTATACAGGGAGTTGCGCAGGAACGTATAAGGAATATTTACGTTCCGAATAAGATTTTCCGTAGACACATGCGTCGGAGCAAGAACCAATTTGGACTCTTCTCCAAAGGCAAAGCCGTAATATAAAATATGTCCAACCTTGGCTGATTTGGCTGCTTGGACTACATTCGTATGTTGAGCCATACGAAGCGTTTCGTCGTGAGCGTCCGGGCTCGGGATAAAGAGCAGCTTGGCAGCTCCGGCAAACGCTTTTTCGAGCGATGCCTGGTCATTATAATCTCCTTGACGCAATTCAACTCCGAGTTCGGCAAGCGCCGAAGCTTTTTCCACATTGCGAACAACCGCAACGATTTGATTCGCGGGCACTTTTTTACCCAAAAGATTTTGAATAACAAGACCTCCAAGTTGACCTGTTGCACCTGTGATTACAATAGACATGATAAATTCCTTCCCTTCGCTTTATATATGGATTTGTCAGGCATGATTTAAAACTTTCCGTTTGCATTTTTCCACTGATCCTTCGGCGGGATCGTCTCTATGATATCCCAATGCTCGGCGATCTTTCCGTTCTCCACCCGGAAAAGGTCGTAAACTGCAGTTGAAGTACCGTTTGAACTTGCTTCCCCAACAACCAGAACAAAATTGCCCTCTCCGATGACTTTGTGAATCTTATCGTAACTGAACTTAACATCCGACTTAGCCAATTCTTGAAATGCCTTCATCACGGACGAAACGCCGTCAGCTATCATAGGGTTATGCTGGATATAGTTATCTCCGTCAAAGTAGGTGGCAAATGCTGCGGGATTCTTGCCTAAGAAAACATCCTCGGCAAATTTTTCGACAAGCGCCTTATTCGCTTCTGTTTTATCCGTTTCCGAAATCTCTGTCGTTCCGTCAACTAACGTATGACCGCTAGGATTAGGTACGCCTATATCTTGAAGGTTGTCCCAATGCTCGACGATCTTTCCGTTTTCAAATCTGAAAATATCGAACACCGCTTTTTTGGAACCGAAAAGGTTAACCTCAGCATGAGCGGCAACGTAATCGCCGTCTTCGATTACTCTTTTGATGTCATACGTCACGCCTGCACCTTTTAATTGTTTGATTGCTCCGATCACCGTTTCTCTTCCGCTTGGAAAGGCAAGATTATGCTGAATGTATTTGTCTGGGCTGATCCATTGCTCCATGGCTGCCGGATCTCCGGTTTCAAAGCTTTTCAAAACCGCGGTCGCCTTTTCCTTATTGCTGGTTGCAATGAGTACTGATTGGGTTGAAGCGTCCCATGTTACCTGCTTGCCCGTGATTTGCTTGATAAACTCCGCAGGAACATACGTTTTTCCGCTTTCAGATAAAATTGGAGCCGCCGGCAGTTGGACCGCTTTATCGCCTACAGTTGCTTCCTGACTGCCCAGACGGATATAAATTTTCTTTTTGTCTTTAGTGAGGGTGACGCTTTGTTCATCTGCATTCCAGACAATATGTTCGTTATCATCTTGAAAACCCAGTTTCGTTACAATGGCTCTTAACGGCAGCAGAACCTGATTATTTTGCAAAATTGGAGTATCTGCATAGATATCCTTTTGCCCGTCGATCACAATGTTGATTCCCGTCGCTGCATCGGATGCGAATGCGGGAATTGAAGAAGTTACAAGAAATCCGGCTAACATGCTGGAAGCAATACGTTTTTTCATAGAATCCCTCCTCGAAGTATCATGTAATCAAATCGATTACAAGATTATTAAAAAAAAAGCTTACTTACTCCGCGCCACCCTATGCGCTGCGGTTGTTAATTTGCTACAATAGTAGAATAATTGATACTCAAAAAATGCACAAGTACTGTTATTTTTAATAGATACTATCAAAAACCATAGTATTGGAGGAATATTCGTGGCGAAGTACGGCGATAATTTTTTAAAATGTCCCATGTTTACTGCACAAAGTTTAATCGGGGGAAAATGGAAGGTGATTATTTTATGGCTGCTGCATGACAGCGCAAGGCGATTCAGCGAGATTCATAGAGCGATACCTGACGTGACCCAGTCCATGCTTACCAATACGCTAAGGGATCTCGAAAGCGATGGATTAATCCATCGCGAGATTTACCGTCAGGTTCCGCCGAAAGTGGAATATTCGCTCACTCCCATCGGTCAAAAACTGATTCCCGTCTTGCAGATGCTCGGAGATTGGGGGATCGATTATATGGAGCATATAGGAAGAACCGATATGGTTCTTCCTGAAGCCGATGCGCAGCATTAAAGCTTGAGCCGGCACGCTCGTCGATCGAACAAACGAACCTGTTGGGTTAAACTCAACAGGTTCGTTTGAATGATTTTATATTAATATTGCGTATTACCGGATGCGCTGGTTTTGCCAGGCGCGAAGCCTTTGAACAACGTCGGAACATTGGAGTATCTGGTGTTTGTTATTTTGCCTTGACTGATGCTGCTGTCCGTTCTGAAGATGGAATCTTTCACATTAGAAATATCGGAGCTATCCAAAGTCATATTTACTTGATAAGTCGTACCGCCGCTTTGGCGTACCAATTTTCCGATATCGTTAGCTTTAAAGTTCTTAATATTAATCGTGCCGGCCGCGTTGATTTGGAACACTTTGTCGTATGCCTTATATGCGCCGCCGCCCGTAATGTTAACGGTTCCAGAAGATTTGAGAGTCAATGCATCCTCTCCCACGTCTTGCCAAGTTACGTTCGAAATCGTGCAGTTACCGTAGCAGTGTACGCCATCAGCGGCAGGAGCGCCGAGTATAACGTTTTTCAATGTCGCACCGGCCTCCAATCTGAAAACCGGTTTTTGCCCTTCAGCTTGACTGCCGTCGCCCAATGTGCTTGCATTCGCTACAAAAGTTTGGCCTTTACCGTCGTATTCCGTACCAGCCGGCACTACGATGGTAGTGCTTACAGTAGTTGCCGCTTGTGCAGGAAGAGAAGCGAATACGGATAAAACTAATGCCAAGGATAAAACGTAACCTGCTCGTTTTTTCATCAAAATGATCATCCTTTTCAATAAATTTTGTTGCGTTTGCAAACAACCGAATTATTCAACCTCCTCCGAAAATGAATATGACCATTGCTGCAGACTCTTTGCTAGCAGGATTCTAAGCGCATCAGCAGCGCTCTGATTTATTCTAAAATATGGAATTAATAACAACAATAATCATTTCATCACATTCGTTTGCGATGAAACAAAAAGTGAATAATAATCATTTTTTCCAAAATAATCCTTATCTCAGGTGACAAAAAATCCCGATCATCTTTCCGCTGAAATCGGGATTTTTTCACACTTTATCTGATTGATTGCAGCACTTCACCCGCATCCGCTTCCCCGCTGGCAACAAGCTCAACAGGTTCAGCGAACATATCGCACATGTAGACGAAGAGGCTGAGAATATCCAGTATTTCTTCACTGTCGAACAAATTCGCAGCTGACACACTGTATACGTAGCGGTAATGCAATTCATTTTGTTCGTTGATGCCGAAGTGACCGATAGGCAGCCTTGTGTTGATCTCAAGCAGCACGGCTGCCGCTGCATCACGCCGCTCCTCTTTCAAATGGAAAGGCAGTGTGCTGTAAATTTGCAGCAGGTGGATTGCTGCTGTTTCTTCTTCATCCAGGGGCAGGAAGCTGAAATGCAAAAACCGGTCCCGCCCTTTTTTATCCTCTTGAAATCCGGCCATAAGCACATGAAGCGGAATCGCCTCAGATTTCTCCAGCAGATTCGTCGGCAAGCCCGTCTCATCCAAAATATCCTTCAACAGCTTAAGCTGCTCCATATGACGCTTGTGTACATGATCTTGCAACATATGACCGTTCCCTACTTTCTTTTGCATTTATAAGTCCACTATATCGAAGGCTAGGGGAATTAAACGGCATGCCCCCATTCATATCTCAGGAATCGTGGTAAAAAAAATTCGGCGTCTTCACTTCATTCTGATAAGTATTGTGAAAAATATGCGTCGTCGCGGGAGAAAGCGGCGGGATTAACCAGGACCAATCGCCCGTCACGGCGCGACCGCTCTTGTGTTCCCTCTCCTCAAATCGCATAAATTGCTGGGCCGCAGTATGATGATCCACAATCGTCACTCCCTGCTTTTGATAGGAGTGCAGCACCGCAACATTCAGCTCCACAAGTGCTTTATCCTTCCAAAGCGATGCTGCTCTCCGGGTGTCCAGACCCATGATGGAAGCAACGCGCGGCAGCATGTCGTATCGCGCTGTATCCGCAAAGTTCCTCGCTCCAATCTCCGTCCCCATGTACCACCCGTTAAAAGGAGCCGCCGGGTAATCGATACCGCCGATTTCGAGACGCATGCCCGACACGATCGGTACTGCGTACCACTTCAGGTGCAAATCTTCAAAAGCCGTCATGTCCGGATGTGAAATATCAACTTCCATGACCAAATGCTCCGGGATTTCGAATAATCGCGGCACCCGATCCCTTAGCTGCACGACAAGCGGCAGCACATCAAAATGAGTGCCCGCTCCTCTCCAGCCAAGCGATTGGCAAAGCTTCGTCACCTGGAGTGACGCAGGGTCGCCAATCCTGCCATTTTCCGTCTCATAGCCTGCATAGCGAATGAGTTGATCGTTCCAAATGCGAACTCCAAGCCCAGGCTCATGAGCAGGCGGGAAAATCGTAACGACGGGACGAATTTTTCCGCCATTCGTAGCTGTTTCAATATGTTGAAATAGCGCCTCCGCTATCTGCTCTTCGGTTTCAATATGCCTCGCATCGTGAATCTTCAGCGTTTCCCAAAATAATCTTCCGATGCAGCGGTTGCTGTTGCGCCACGCCATTTTCGCGCCATGCTGGAGCTCCTGGACGGTGTGTTCATAATATCCTTTATCGCGTATATGCCGGTTAATTTCATCAAGGCGGGTCTCTATTTCACCCCTACCCTTGCCTAACTCTCTATAGCACTCCTCGATGAAGGATACCGCTTCCTCAAGTAGTCGATCCGGATCTTTCATATGTGTACTCCAATCGATGTAATCGTTGGCTCCTGCGAACCAACTGGGCTCACGCTGAATACAGTTATAATGACCATAAATTTCCATTCGGAGGCGGCAAATGGATAACTATCCTATGTACCCCTATTTCGGCAAGCAATTGAAGTGCCAGGAAGAACCCCTCTCCTTTCCTCCCCAACAGCAACCACAGCAACCTGGCTTGGAATATCTGATGACACCAAGACCTATCTTTGAGAATCCCGGCTATATAGGAAGCCGAAAGTTGCAAGACCGTGTCGCCATCGTTACCGGGGGGGACAGCGGCATAGGTCGCGCTGTCTCAGTAGCCTTTGCCAAAGAAGGCGCGGATGTGGTGATCGCTTATCTAAATGAGCACCGGGATGCGGACGAAACCCGGGCCAGAATCGAGCAGCTAGGTCGCCGCTGCCTGGCTCTGCCTATGGACCTTCGCTCTAAAGCCGCCAACCTTGCTGTTGTTGAACAAACCTTGCAGCAGTTCGGGAGGTTGGACATTGTCGTTAACAATATTTCGATCCAGTTCCCGCAATCGAGTATTCTCGATATCTCGGAGGAACAGCTGGAGCAAACCTTTCGGACGAATATTTTCTCTATATTCTTTATGGTACAGGCGGCTCTGCCTTATTTGAAGGATGGCAGCTCGATCATCAACACCGCTTCCATTCTGGCATACCAAGGTCAAAAGTTTTTGATAGACTATTCGTCAACCAAGGGAGCCGTCGTTACATTCACTCGTTCCATAGCCCAATCCCTTACCGAACAAGGAATCCGGGTTAACGCCGTGGCCCCCGGTCCAATCTGGACACCATTGGTTGCTTCTACATTCCCCGTAGAGTTTCTTATCACATTAGGCATAGATACGCCGATGAAGCGTGCAGGCCAGCCCTTCGAGGTTGCTCCGACCTTCGTTTACCTAGCGAGTGATGATTCCCGGTATGTTACGGGACAGACTCTGCACGTCAACGGCGGATACTTAATGTCATCATAGATACCTTTATGATTGGACATTTAACAGCACTTTGCCTGTGCTTCGCCTGCTTTCCACCCATTCATGCGCCCGAGCTGCATCTTTCAGTTCGAACTGCTTGCCAATGTTCATTTGCAACCGGCCATCACTGATGTAGTTCAGCACGCGCTCCGCGGTGTTCTGCAAGAGGTGCGGACGCTGCGCACGCGTCGTACCGAAACTGAATCCAAGTACCGAGCGGCAGCTGGCGTGCAAATCCTGCGTCTTGAAATGGCCCGCTTCGCCGCTGGAATTGCCAAAATGAACCAGTCGGCCGTATGGAGCCAGGCACAGCAGGCTTCTTTCAGAAATCGCCCCTGCGATGGAATCAAGAATGACATTGGCTCCCGCGCCATGGGTCAATTGATTGACTTTTGCAGCAAAATCCTCCTGATCCAGACAAATGACATGATCGGCACCTGCTTTAAGCGCAGCGGCAGCTTTATTCGCATTGCCTACGGTACCGATGACACTGCCCGCGCCTAATAGTTTCGCCAGTTGGATCGCCGTCGTACCGATGCCGCCAGCAGAAGCATGAATCAGTACGGTCTCGCCGGGTTCGAGCCTGGCAACATCGGCCAGCAGTTTATAAGAAGTAAAAGACACCACAGGGCAAGCCGCGGCTGTATCGAAATCGATGCTTTCCGGCAGCGCGAAGGTCAGATTGGCATCAGCCACGACGTATTCCGCATAAGTCCCCTTGCTCGGGAAAGCGATGACCCGCTGCCCCACGCTCAGATGCCCGACTTCAGCGCCAACTTTTTCAATGACGCCTGCGGCATCGAGCCCTGGAATAAAAGGGAGCGAGGCTCCCTTTTTCCCATATCTGGATTTAATATCGGCAAAATTGACGCTTGTCTTCTCGACACGGATCAACACCTGGCCCGATTGGACCTGCGGGATCTCGATATCCCGATAGGCCATGAATTCCGGCCCGCCGAACGCCGTAACTAGAATCGCCTTCATCAGCTCACGACTCCCCTATAGTTGGCTAACTTGATCGCTAAATTGGTCCGGTATATATTCGATTCGGGACTGTGCTACAATGACCAAATGACTGCTTGCTTCATCGTAATAAACAGGCCCTTCATTAACATAGAACCATACTTTTCGCGTAGGTTCATTCTCAAACACCTGAAAAACGAAGACATTCAGCTCATCTTTCCATTTCAACAACTCATCAATAATTTCACTTTTCGCCGTTTGAACCTTGAAAACCCAGTTGTCTCCGTCCTGCTTAAACGCATAAGGGAGCGGCTGCTTTGCCGTATCAATAAAGGATCGGCCCCCGACGGCATGTTTGACCAGAAATGTTTCTTTCATCTCCAAGCCCCTTTCCTCATGGCAGATCGATTAACATAAAGTGAGCGTTCTCTATGGCTGCAAAAGAGACATTCGCCTCTGCTTCCATCCGGACCGTATCCTTCGCACCAAGAACGGTATTATTTACCGACAATTTGCCGCTAATCACAAAAAGGAATATTCGACGGTTCTCGCCCTGACGGAACGTCAGCTCATTTCCAGCTTCCAAACGGCTCAAGTAAATGCTCATATCCTGATGAATTTTGGCTGCATGCTCAGATCCTTCCGGTGTCACGACAGGCAGCAGCGCATTATGCATCGCTTCAGGAATATAGGTTACATTTTCAAAAGACGGCTCTAATCCCCGCTTGGCCGGCATGAACCACAACTGCAGCAGACTTAACGGTTCCGTGTCAGAAGCATTGTACTCCCCGTGTACAACTCCTGTGCCTGCAGTCATTCGCTGTACGCCGTCGGCCGCCGTAATGGCAACATGGCCAAGACTGTCTTCATGCTTGATTTGCCCGCTGAGCACGATGCTAACGATTTCCATATCGCTATGCGGATGCGGCCCAAACCCTCGACCTGCCGTAATGTCATCATCATTACATACACGCATAACCCCGAAACTCGTATTCTCAGGATCAAAATAATCGCCAAACGAAAAGCTCCGGCGGCTTGTCAGCCATCCCAGATCCATCGTACTGCGCGTTTCAGCCGGAAATACTTGTATCACTCACATCGCCTCCTTCTAAATTACCTATAGCTTATCACAGCGCACTGCCAAGTACTATGTCGGAACTATGGCAAGTTGATTCGCAAGAATTGAAAAAAACCGCCCTAAAGAGAGTGGTTTTCCATTTTTTCTATAAATAAACTTACACCTTAATGATTCCTACCGAATATAAGAACACAAGAACGATGAGGACCGGTGCGATGAAACGCAGCAGAACCATCCACGCCCGGTACCAAAAGCCGGTAAGACCCGCCTCTTCTCCTGCGCGCTTCCAAGCATACCCTGTAAATAGAGTGACAATAAGTCCGCCAAGCGGCATCAGAATGTACGAGGTGATAAAATCCATCCAGTCGAAAATCCCTTTGCCTCCCAATTGCAGGGGACTCAGCACGCCTCCGACCGACAAAGCCGCCGGAACGCCGACCAGATAGCAGAGTACGGAGACGTAAATGGCCGCTTTGGGGCGGCTCCAGTTCCATTTGCTCATCGCGTAGGCGACAGGAACTTCTAGGATCGAAATCGCGGAGGTCAGCGCCGCAATCGCAAGCAGCAGGAAGAACAATCCGCCAAAGAAGGCGCCGAACGGCATCTGAGAGAACGCAGCCGGCAAGGCCATGAAGGCAAGGCCTACGCCCTCTCCCGGCTTAAGGCCGTAAGAGAACACAGTCGGGAAAATGACCAATCCTGCAATAAAGGCATAAACCAAATCGCCGAATCCGATGGCCAGCGTCGCACCGCCTAAAGACTGCTTTTTATCCACATAGGCCCCATAAGTCAGCATGCATCCCATACCCAATGATAAAGAGAAGAACGCATGTCCTAATGCAATAAGCGCTGACTCCGCGCCCAGCTTAGAAAAATCCGGTTTTAAGAAGAAGGAGACGCCTTCCGCAGCACCAGGGAGTGTCAACGAACGGAACATCAATATCAACAAAATGATCAAAAAGCCGGGAATTAATATTTTATTAAACTTCTCAATCCCGCCGGAAACCCCTCTGGCAATGATCCAGCCGCTAACGAGCATCACGACTGCCTGCCAGAATAATGGCCAATATCCGGAAGCGAAGGACAGAAATTTATCCTTATAATCCGAACCTGATTGAAATAAGACTCCTGTAAATGACTCCAGCGTATAGTGCAGTGTCCATCCCGCTACTACCGCATAATAGGACATAATCATAAAAGCGGTTAGAATCGAAAGCAGACCGAAGGCACCCCAATATTTTTTGCCCGTCAAATTCACCAGCGAGACCGAAGCATTGCCCCGACCGCCTCTGCCAATAGTCATCTCAGCCAATAAAATCGGTAAACCGACAATGATGAGACAGATGATGAATAATAAGAAAAACGCGGCACCGCCGTACTTTCCTGTAATGTAAGGAAATTTCCACATATTCCCTAAACCTACGGAACTGCCGATAGCGGCTAAAATGAAGCCGGACTTGCTAAAACGCTCATTGATTGGTGGAGCTTGTTTCTTGGCTTGTTGCGAATTCATGATGCACTCCTTGTTGTTGAATAGTATAGATTAGGGTATCTAATTTGAGGGCTATTGTCTTGTAGTAATTATTTACATTTCGATTCACATTATATGCAGCCCTACCAATTCCGAATCATCAGGCAGAACGTAACTATTCGTCCAAATGTTCCTCAACTTGCATCCAATGCTCATAAAGCGAATTAAGCTGAGCCTGAACCGTTTCGCGCTCAATCCATAGTTGGCTTAGCTCTTGAGCTTCTGCGCCATCTCCCAGCGCTTGAAGCTGCCGGTCCAAACCGGCTAACCTTTCTTCCTCCTTAGCGATTTGCCTCTCCAGCTTCTCGCGCGCCGGTTCCGCTTGCGGCTTAGCACGCTTCACTTCCGGAGCAGCTTCGGCCACTCGCTTCGTTGGAACGCCAGCGGCAGGTTTCTTCGCCTCCATGCCGCGAAGCTGCTTGCTCTTCTCCTTGTAGTCGTCGAAGTTGCCTAAGAAGACCGTGATTCGCCCGCCGTCGAGCTCCCATATTTTGCGGGAAAGCCGATTCATGAAATAACGATCGTGCGTCACTGCCAGAATAGTGCCGGGAAACTCTTCGAGCGCTTCCTCCAGCGCCTCCCGGGATACGATGTCCATATGGTTCGTCGGCTCGTCAAGGATGAGCAGATTTGGCTTCCGCAGCACGAGCAGCGCTAGTCGAAGCCGCGTCCATTCACCGCCCGATAGCTGACTGACCGGCTTGAACACATCGGCGCCATAGAACAGATAGGATGCCAAACGTCCTCTAGCCTCTCCCTCTTCCATTCGCGCTTCCTCGCGGAAATAATCCAGCACCGTCTGCTTCTGGTCGGCCGGATACTCCTCTTGCGCCAGGTAACCAACGTCTACCCGAGCGCCCAGCTCCATAGCGCCTGCATCTGCCTGCTCCTCCCCAAGAATGAGCTTCAGCAGTGTGGTTTTCCCGGAGCCGTTGTGTCCGACGAGCATCACCTTCTCGCCATATTCCAGCAGACCGCTCGCTTGGTGAAGCACGGTCTTCGAGCCGTAACGTTTGCTCACGTCTTCGAAGCGGATCACTCTCTTGCCGGAGCGGTCGTCCGGCCTTAGATCAAAATCAGCCGCCTTCGGATCCAGAACAGGCCGCTTAAGCTTCTCCATCCGATCCAGCGCTTTCTGCATCGATGCCGCCCGGCGAAAGAACTTCTCATTCCCCCCGATGCGGCCCCATTCGGTTAACTGCTTGATCGTTTCTTTCATCTTCTTGATCTTCTTCTGCTGCTCTTGATAATCAGCGAATTGTTGAAGCAGTCTTTCTTCTTTTTCCTTCATATAGCCGGTGTAATGGGCATGATACGTTGATGACTCGCCGTCTTCCAGCTCCACGACCTTCGTAACGACACGATCCAGAAAGTAACGGTCATGTGAAACGATCAAACAAGCTCCCTCATACTTGCCGAGGAATTCTTCCAGCCATTCGACCCCGAACAAATCCAGATGATTCGTCGGCTCATCCAGCAGCAGTAAATCGGGCTTGCCGATCAGCTGAGACGCAAGGGCAATCTTCGTCTTCTCGCCGCCCGACAGCGAGGCGAAAGGCCGGTCGTAGAAC
The DNA here is from genome assembly GCF_014534655.1 of Paenibacillus sedimenti. GTDB lineage: Bacteria > Bacillota > Bacilli > Paenibacillales > NBRC-103111 > Paenibacillus_E > Paenibacillus_E sedimenti. The sequence goes on along the minus strand of NZ_JACVVD010000002.1, from coordinate 27,901 downwards.
TCCCGGGCGATACGCAGCCCCGTCGTCACCTGGTCGATTCTCGCGTCCAGCTCGTAGCCGCCTTCGCGTTCGAAGCGCTCCTGCAGCTGCGCATACTGCCGCAGCAGCAGATCCAGCTGCGTTCGCTGGCTTGCCGCATCGGGATCGGACATCCGCTGCTCCAGCTCCGCCATTTTGGCGCGGCATTCCCGCACATCGCGAAAGCTCGCGGCAAGCACATCGTAGACCGTGCCCGCTTCCCACTCCTCGGGAATTTGGGCCAAATACCCGATCCGCGTATCTTTGCGGACGGTAAGCAGGCCCTCATCAGGCTTCTCCATCTTCGAAATCAAGCGCAGCAGCGTCGATTTGCCGCTTCCGTTGCGGCCGACGAGCCCCACTCGCTCGCCTTGATGAATTTCAAAAGTAACATCTTCTAAGACAAGCTGGGCACCGTGGTATTTTTTAACGTTTTGGCTATTAATAATTAACATCGTTTAGGATCCTCCTATTAATCGAAGAACCTATCCCTAATTTTACCCGGATTCGAAAACGAAACTAACAACGCAAAAAGGCCGCAGGAAAATTCCCTACGACCTTTCGGATGCATCCGTCTGAGGTTAAGGTAGGCGTCTTTTCTCGAGTGGTAATACCGTATGAGCAAAAATGGACAGACTTCTCGCGTATTTGCCAAAAGCATGAACGATGCCAGCCATCGCAATAGGTAACTGGCTCACACGGTTGTTTACCAACTCAAAATTCATCCTACCTTCACCTCCCTTTAGATGATGTTTAAAAAGCCCACTTTGATAACGATGGTGCTCAGGAAGATGATTCGACATCGAATCTTGAACGAATTCGGGAAGTCCGGTACTCACGTAGCACATCACTACGCTCCGTTCCTCCTTCTCCGAATATCGTCCAACCTTCTCGGTTCTGAAAGCGGACTTTTTAAACTCTCATTAAATGTTAATTACCAATATATCACAGCAAGCTGCGCCTCTGCAACCGGCGTTCAGTCTAGCCTACGCGCTATTGCTCGCTTCGCATTTTATCCATCACTTCGAGATAGAGCACCTGAAGGAACTTTTTAATGTTAACCTTGCCTTTCTCAGGCTTCTCGTTCTCATCGATTTCTTTCATTTTCAACCTTACATCCTGGAATTCAAAATAAAGCGGCGCATAGTGCTCAAACTTGGGGTTGCTGTAGTCGGTCAGCCCGATGCTTGCGATATTCGTCAGCGCGACCATAACGGTACGGCGAATGCGTTGCTCGACCGCCTTGCCTTCCTTCTCCACTTCGGCTTCATGAACCTTTGTCGCTCGCGCGGCTATTTCATACAACTCCTTGAGCGGCGGGATCCCGTCCGCTTTATGATAGCGAATCAAGTGCTCGATGATCTCCATCAAATCTCTGCTGCCGCTATCGCCAACGATCCCCATATCCATGAGAATGGGCTGCATGATCTCACGGGTGGTGCGCTTTTTCCGGGCGGTTTCAAGCCCTGTACCCCCTAGGAGACTCAGCTTCGTTAACGATTCCTTGATTTCATTCAAGGAACGGCTGATTTTCCACTGCTCGTTGACCTTGGAGAGCACCGCTTCGACTTCGATCTTATTGATTGGCTTTTGGATATAAAATTCAACGCCGGCCTGGTATGCCTTGCCGATCATTTCTTTATTCTCGATTTGGGAAATCATCACATATTTCCCCTGGAAACCGCGTTCTTTCAGACGGATGATCGTTTCGATCCCATCCTGGTCCGGCATCAACAGATCGATAACCACGACATCCGGAGACGTTTCCAAAAGCACTTTTTCCCCTTCGGTTCCGCTTCCGGCCGTCCCTACGACTTCGCCAAGCCCGGCTTTTTCGATGATCGTCTGGAGCATCAGTCTGCTCACCGCGTCATCGTCGACAATTCCGAATGACAGCATGATCTCTACGCTCCTTTTTTCAACGTATCGGTGGGCAACGTAATGATAAAGGTAGTCTGAGAAGTCTGCTCGCCAGACTGCAAATGTATGTCTCCGCCCAAAGCGTGGACAATATCACGAACATGGGAGAGGCCTATCCCTGTGGCGGCGAAGCCCTCCTGATTGAATTTGGTCGTAAAGCCAGGCTCGAAAATCATCCCCCTGGCCTGCTCGGCGATACCCGTCCCCGTGTCCGATACAATCAGAACGGTCATATCGCCCTGTTCATAGGCGCGGATAAGAATCTTGCCTTGCACCTCAATCGCTTCTACGGCATTGGCTACAAGATTATTGAGCACAGTTAAAAGCGGAATATAATGATTCGTCATATAATCTGTTCGTAATTCACAATGAAATTCGATCTCTTTGCCCAGCATGGCGCTGTAGCCCCGATTCGATTTGACGGCGAATTCGATCACCTCAGCCAGCCTCATCTCGGAGGCGATATCGCGATCGAATAGCTTCAGCAGTCCGGCGAGAATGCGCTGAGAATCTTTTTTCACTTCGTGAATTTGCTGTGTAATTTCCAAGATGGTGCGTGAGTAGCTTTTGAGCCCCGAGCCGTTCACTTTTTCATACAGATTATGGCTTTTGGCTGTGATCTGCTCGATCGTGTCCATTGATTTTTGCAGGTAAAAGACTTCCCCATACAAGCCGCTGTTCGTATTCAGCATCTGCTCAATACGCTTCTGCTGCTCGCTGTGAAGGACCCGCATCTGACTGATCGTGACGCTGCTGTAGATGCCGACCACAAAATAGCTCCGGACGACGGCTGACACCGTTAGGATCATCCAATGCTCCAAATACTTGAAGGGAGTGTCGAAAATCAAAGTTCTTGCGAACAGCTCCACTGCATTTGATGCAATGTCTATGGCTGAGAAGCATGCCCCCAGCAGAAAAGGATGAAACTCGTGCCATTTTTCCTGAATCCGACTCATGGCTATTCCATAAGTGATGTAATATAAGGCAGCTGACAAATGGATTTTCAAACTTCCGCTGAGCGAAAACATGCCTGCCGAGAAAATGCTATCCTCTGCCGTTCGGAACAGAAGCACCGTAATTCCTGTAATAATACCTGTGTACACATAAGGCAGGTGCCTCATCAAAAGCAGACAGAGGAGGAAGGCACTGGCGCCCAGTGCGATACGGAATACTTCGCCGCTAAAAGGAGTATATTTGAATTCGCCTGCAATGGCGGTTATGATCGCGACGAGCATCATTTGAAAGCCTTCATGCTTGAAGCGTCCCAGCACCTCACCCCCTTATTGTACATCTATTGTAAATCAAGTAGGGTCTAATTTCATCAGGTTACAGCAAATCCCAGATTTGCTTACCGATCAGCAGCACACAAACGCTCAGGAACAACGGCCTGACATAAGCGGCGCCTTTGCGAATCGCCATGCGTGATCCGAGCCAAGAGCCGCCAATCATCGCGAGCCCCATCGGAATGCCGATCCCATAATGAATCGAGCCTAGCGCCATGAAGGTGGCCAAGCTCGCAACGTTGCTGCCGAAGTTCAACACCTTGGCGTTTCCCGCCGCTTTGACGAAATCGAATCCAAGCATGAGAAAGGTAAAAATAAGAAAAGAACCGGTTCCCGGTCCAAAGAATCCGTCATAAAAGCCGAGTCCGAATGCGGCAATCCCCATGAGCCAAGCCGTCTTCGTGGAGAATTGGTTAAATGTCGATCTTTCGCCCCAACTTTTGCGCATGATCGTGTAGATGGTAATCACGACGAGCATGACGACGACAAGCGGCTTCAAAAAGTCCGAAGGGATTTGGCGCAGCACCATGGTGCCGCTCACGGCTCCCAGCAGCGACAGGACGAATAAGCCTCGCACCGCCTTCACATCCACGTGTCCTGACCGCATGAAAGATATCGTGCTCGTCAGAGAAGACATCGTGCTCGCCAGTTTATTGGTACCAAGCGCAACCGCCGGAGGCATTCCTGTCGCCAGCAGAACGGGAACCGCAATCAGCCCCCCTCCCCCAACGACAGAATCCACATAGGCCGCCAGGAAACCGCCGACGATGACGAAGATCATCATTTCTACACTTAACTGCTCCATTTCTGACTCCTTTACTAAATCCTCAAAACCGAAGGAAATTCAGGACGAGCAGTCTCAAAAGACTCTTATCTCCTCCGAGTTCTCTTTTGGATTTAAACCAGTCTTGTTTCTAATCTGCGTGCTGCCAGGGATAGCGCATAATTGACTGCGAAGTATAGTATTGCCACCAGCAGCAAAACCGGAATTGTATAGCTAAAACTTTGCCCGATCACAATTTTCGCATGATTCATCAGCTCCGGCAATGCGATCACAACCGCCAGGGACGTATCTTTGAGCAGCGAAATGAATTGGCTCACAAGCGGCGGCACCATGCGGCGCAGCCCTTGCGGGAGCACGATGTGCCATAGTGTTTGCACATAGCTAAGACCTGAAGAACGAGCCGCTTCAATCTGGCCTTTGTCGATGGAGTTGAGTCCGCTTCGCACAATCTCCGCAATCATCGCCCCTTCGAACAGCGTCAACGCCACGATGGCCGAGTTCATGGCATCGAGCTTTAACCCAATGTCCGGTAAAGCGAATCGCGTAAAAAATATAATCAATAAGAGCGGCAAATTTCGGATAAGTTCTACAAGTATACCCAAAATCGGCGAAATGACAGGCATCTTCGTGTAACGAATCGTGCCTACGATACATCCTACCACAAAGCTTAACACAATGGAGATAAAAGCTACCTTCAGCGTCATGTAAAAGCCTTCCAAAATAAACCTTACGTTATCCAGCGAAAAAGCTTGTATAAAGTCCATTCGTTCCCCCCCAAGTATGGCGCAGATTCACGGTTTCAGCCTGTCCGGGCCAGCTTGCGCTCCAAACGCAGCGCTGCATAGCTGAGCGGAAGCGTCAGCACCAAATAAAGCAAAGCGACAAAGATGTAAGTATCGAACGTCACGTACGTCTCACTTGCGACCTGGTCGCCGAAGTACATCAGATCAAAACCGGCAAATACGCCGAGCACCGATGAATTTTTAACGAGGTTAATAAACTGGTTGCTCAGCGGCGGAATGACGATTTTGACCGCTTGCGGCAGCACGACGTGCCACATTGTTTGGATGTAGGTCAAGCCCGATGCCTGCGCCGCCTCCGATTGGCCTTTGGGTACCGACATAATGCCTGCACGGATGGCTTCGGCGATAAATGAAGCCGTATAGACGGTAAGGCCTACGGTACCACAGACGAACCCGCTCATCGTAATGCCTACCGAGGGCAATCCGTAGAAAAATACAAACACAACAAGCAACAGCGGAATGTTACGTATAAACTCTACATAGGCCGTACCGATCCAATTCAGCGGCTTTACCGATGTGATACGGAAAACCGCAATGACGGTACCCAATACGAAGCTTCCGATCAGCGCGATAACGCTTGACAAGATCGTGTTGCCGAAGCCCTTCATGTAGAGATTGAAATAGTCGGTAAATATCGAGATATCCGGCATGTGCTCCCCCCTCATATACAGAAGATGGGTGGCGGCAGCCACCCATCATGAACTTTTATTTGGATGGCGCCTGGCCAATCCATTTTTCATAGATCTTTTTGTACTCGCCGTTCGACTGCAGCTTTTTCAGCGCATCGTTCACAGCTGTCTGCAATGTCGTTTCGCCTTTTTTCATCGCGATGCCGTATGGCTCATCCGTGAACGGCTCGCCTACCACTTCGAAGTTCTTATCTTGCGCCATCATGCCGTACAGAATAGCATTGTCAGTCGTCAGCGTCTCGCCTTGACCCGCTTTCAATGCACTGAATGCATCCTGGTAGTTATCAAATTCCAGCACCGTTGCATCTGGCGCTTTCTCTTTAATATTCTTAACGGAAGTGGAGCCTTTAACAGCCAATACTTTCGTGCCTTTTTTGATATCAGCTATGCTCTTAATCGGGCTTCCTTTTTTCACGAGCAGAGATTGACCTGCTTTAAAGTAAACATCGGAGAATTCAACTTGTTTCTTACGCTCTTCGGTAATTGTCATCGTAGCGACAATCATATCGATCTCTTTGTTATCGAGCATCGGAATCCGCGTCTTGGACGTTACTTCTTTCAGCTCGATTTTTTTCTCGTCACCGAGAATTTCTTTCGCTAACGCTTTAGCAATATCAACGTCGAAGCCTTCCACTTCACCGCCGGTTGGGTTTTTCAAACCGAACAGCTTCGTATCGTACTTCACGCCTACAACCAACTTGCCTCTGCTTTTGATTTCATCCAGCACGGAAGCGCCGCCTGCCGGCTTAGCTGTGCTTGGAGCGGTGCTTGCAGCTGGACTGCCCGCTGGCGTGCTCGACGCCCCCCCCGAAGTTTTGGCGTTGTTTCCACACCCCGATATTACGAAAACCATAGCCAACATAAACGTGAAACAGCTCATCATCCATTTTCTTGTCATCATTGATCTTGCTCCCCTCTATATGTTTAATGATTTAAAACCCGATTCAAAAACAGTCTCGCTCTTTCCTCGCGAGGGTTAGAGAAGAATTCGCCTGGAGGCGCCTCTTCTACGATTTGGCCTTTGTCCATAAACACGACGCGATCGGCCACTTCTCTGGCGAAACCCATCTCGTGCGTGACGACGACCATCGTCATGCCTTCGTGTGCCAGCGTCTTCATGACATCGAGCACTTCACCTACCATTTCCGGATCCAGTGCGGAGGTAGGCTCGTCAAACAGCATAATTTTCGGCTTCATCGCAAGTCCCCTTGCAATCGCCACACGCTGCTGCTGTCCCCCCGACAATTGGGATGGAAAGCTCTGTGCCTTATCCTGGATGCCAACTTTCTCAAGGTAGTACATCGCGATCTCTTCGGCTTCTTTCTTCGCCATACCGCGCACCTTGATCGGTGCCAGCGTAATGTTGTCGATGACTTTTTTGTGGGGATACAGGTTGAAATGCTGGAACACCATCCCGATATCCCGGCGCATCTCGTTAATGTCAGTTTTCTTATCATGTACTTTATAATCCCCCACGATAAGCTCTCCACTTGTAATCGCTTCCAATCGATTAATGCACCTTAACATCGTGCTTTTCCCAGATCCGGACGGTCCGACAACGACGACGACCTCACCTTGTTTGATTTGAAGATTGATTCCTTTGAGCACATGAAAGTCGCCGTAATGCTTCTCTACTTGTTGAAACGAGATCAATGGAACCCCCCTCTTCTTTGGATCTTTAACCATTTAAAAAAATGTGAATTACTTGTTATATAAACTAACACTTGATGTTTTAAATATCCCTACCTAACTAGGAAATCTTACGCAATCCGACATTTGTTCAGAAAAAATATTTAGATAATTTTAAGGACAAGCAATTTTTCAAAGGTTTTGGCGGTTTGAGTTTGATGATGATGACCTACCCCACTCACAGCGCTGTACCGATCCTGCGCTATGGCCTCATTTACGCGTTACCCCCTCGATATGGCGTCCAGCGTGGCGTTGTTAACGAATAGTTGGCCTTGTTCTCTTTTTGCGCAACATGAATTCTACAATGTGAGAAAAACGTCTATCGACGTACATTCAAAGATGTGCGACAGCGTTTAGTGGAAGTTTTTATCGCCAATAAGAAAGCGGTTTTCGGGAACCGAAAACTTATACTTTCTTATGTGGTTAAAAAAGAGCTGGATCCAGTTATACCTGAGAACCAGCTCTTTCATATTTATACGACAAGGTTAACTAAAGTCCGCTTCGGTCAAATCCGTGTTGACGCCTGCGGCAGCCCGGCTTCCTTCCGCTGCAGCGTTAATAAGCTGTGCCGGTCCGCTAACGGACATATCGCCTGCAGCGTATACGCCCTTAACATTCGTTCTGCCTAGTACGTCTATCACTATGCCTTGAAGAGGGTTAAGCTCAAGCCCCAATGTCTCGGCAAATGCAGTTGCCTGGGTCCATCCGACCGTAGTAAAACCGCCTTCCCTTAACACTTCGGAACCATCCTCGAAGACCACCTTCTCTAACATTCCGTTCGTTCCATGCAAGGAGGCGATTTTCTGTTCATAGAAACGGAACTGCTTGGCAGCAAGAACTGCTTTGTGCTCCGGCGTCAGGACATCACTCTTGCCATTCGTGCAAATGACAACGTCCTTAGTCCAGTTATACAAGGTTTTAGCCAAATGAATGGTATGTTGATTCTCAGAGAAAATAACCAGCGGCTTGTCTCTCAATTCCCAACCGTCGCAATACGGACAGTTGAATACACTTTTGCCGTAATAGTCTCGTATCCCTGGCACTTCAGGTAAAATCTCTTTCAAGCCTGTTGCGAGAAGGAGGTTCTTGGCATGATAAATCTCTCCGGAATCCGTTACAAGTTGAAACGCCCTCCCATCCTCACCTTGCTTGATCACTTGAGCGACTCTCCCGCCACGAAACTGCACCGAAGGATATTTGGCAATATCTTGATGGGCAATGGCCCGGAATTCGCTTGGTTTCACGCCATCTCTCGTAATAAACCCATGTGACTCCTGCGTCACTGCATTCCTGGGCTTATTATCATCGAACAAAATCACGTTACGTCTAGCTCTTCCTAAAACAAGTGCTGCATTTAAACCGGCCGGTCCTCCGCCAATAATGGCGCAATCTAACATCATGCTACATCGTCTCCTTTTTCATAAATGCAGTTAATTGTTCACCAACCCGTTCAGCAAGTTCTGCAATTGTACGCCCCTTTAAATATTGCTCCAAAGCATGTTCCGCATCGCACATGACACCTTGGATCAAACAATCTTGATGTTCGGAAGTACAGGAGAACAAAGAGGCCGCCCCTTCAATCGCATCAATGATATCAAGAAACGATATCTCATATTTGCTTTTGGAGAGCTTGTAGCCTCCATTGACGCCGGGAGCTGATTCAATAAGACCCGCTTTCACCAGCTTGGTTAAAATCTTGGATAAAAACGTCGGGGATAAGCTTTGTAATTCGGCCAGAGATCGAACTCCGATTACCTTTCCTGTAGGTACTGCAGCCAAATAGACCATTGTATGCAAGGCGTAATTGGTAGCTTTTGTGTATTTCAAGTTGTTCACCTGCAATCATAGACTGATTTTGTCTTTAATTATAACGACGACAGCCTTTATCGTCAATCTGACAATCTGATGCAATTCTCTATGGCCAAACGAAATGGCAAAAATAGAATTCATTCTTATACGGCGGAATGAACTTCCAGAATAAAACACTAAAAAAATCTTCACTTCTCTCCGAAATCATATAGTAGAACAGGAGGGAGCACTATGACACCGAAGATTCTCGTTGTGGATCACGTCAAAAGTCTTAGAGGGATTTTGCGACAAATTATTAACAAAATGGGCTACGATGTGCTTGAAGCTTCCAATGGAGCCGAGGCCATTCATAAATATCGGGATAACAAACCTGTTCTTACTACGATGGATTTAAATATGCCGGACATGAATGGCATTGACGTGCTGAGAAAAATCAAAGAATTCGATCCTGGAGCCAAAGTCGTTATGTGCTCCGCTTTGGAGCAGCAGTCATTGATTATCGAAGCGATCCATGCGGGGGCCAAAGACTTCATCCCCAAACCGTTTCACGAGCAAGAAATGATGGAAACTATGACCAAGCTGCTGGTCATTTGACCTGCTAGCCAGACGACCTTGCCACCTCATACATGATTTTGGCGGATTAGGCAAATAATAGCCAAAATCAAAAGAGGTGGTAGCCCATGTGTACTTCGATTTCGATACTTGCCGATGTATCCGAGCTGGTCAAACAATTTCAAATTGATCGTCTGTTGTCCTATAGCTCCAACCGTTACGAGGTTCGTCCGACAGAATCCCTTTCCGCTGTAGTTGTGAATAAAAAGGGAGAACGGCTCCTTGATGAATTTCGTTGGGGTCTGATGCCCTTCTGGGCGAAAGAAGCCGTATGCGGTGACCGCGATTCGATTTTCAGGAATGAAGTCTTTAGGCGTATTGTGAGCAAGCAGCGCTGTATCATTCCTTGCAGCGGGTTTTATGTTAGCCGCACAGAGGGCAAAGAAACGAAGTGGATTAAATTCAAAATGCGCAGCGGCACGTTCGGCATTGCCGGTCTATATGATGTGTGGCGTTCCCCGTCCGGCGACGAGGAGCTGCGCACCTGCATGATGTTGATGACGGAAGCGAACCCGCTCGTCTTGCCTTATCACGGCAGAATGCCGGCAATTCTGGACCAAGAACAAGCCGACCTCTGGTTGCAGCCGGAGATGAAAGATCCCTATGCGCTCCGCTCGCTGCTACAGCCAATGGATGAATGGCTGATGGTGGCAAATGTGCTGACTTCGCCGGAAGAAAAGATGGAGTCCGGTTCGGATGTTGGTGTGCTGATATGATTAAAGAGGATCCGCGTTTGTGTTTAAGCGCGGGTCTTTTTGTTTACTTGGAACCGGCGGCAGCGACCCTCCGTCGACAATGATACGAACCCCTTCCTCGCAAACGCCGTAAGGCTGCCAGCGGCAAGTTGCACAAAGATGGCCGATGTCACCAGGCGCAACGCGCTCCGCAACTTGATTGCATATATCAGCCCAGCTAAGCTCCATCCCTACTTGCAGACCAAGCTTCTCTACAATCTCGGCATCCCTCTGATACACCGTTCTCCCTTCGCAATGCGACACCTGATCAGCCGGATAGGCCGCACAAAGATCATCGGGTCCCAACACGATTCGGATTATCGTATCCGGTTTACTACGCAGTGTTTCGTAGACGGAGGTCATATTTTCACAAAATTCTTTGGAATATCCCATCCCCCGATAGCCTAACAAACAAAACAGATGATGGCCGCGAAGTCCGATCGTCATAGTCATTTCCCCTTTTGTATAAAGTCATTATGTATTTACTTACTGTAGAGGATTATGGCGCAGTAAATCAATATATAATAATTTCTTGAATTTCGGAGGTGAGTATATATACAAAGCATTGGATTCCAGCTATACTGATTCCGTGATACGAATTGTATCAATTCAGATAAGGAGTGAATACCATGAAAGCATTGAAAAATCGTTTCATTATCACGCTTGCCGCCTTTTTGTTAGCGCTTACGTTTTCTATAGTTCCCGCTTCTGCAGCAACGAACTCCGCACCAGAGCATACATTTGATGTTTATTTGAATTTGGATGGGATTCAAGGCGATTCTACAGTTAAAAACTACGAAAAATGGATACAGCTTTCCAGTGTTCAATTCAACGCAGCTAATAAGGGGAGCTCATCTTCTGGCAGCGGGGCAGGCGCCGGCAAAGCCATTCTGGAGAGCTTTACGGTTACCAAGTCGTTAGACTCAGCATCCATTCCTTTATTTTTAAATACGGCGGCTGGGAAAAATATTAGCAAAGGCCAGATTGTCTTCGTAAGCGGCACGCAGCAGCCGACAGCTTTACTGACCATTGATCTAAGTTCGGTTCAAATCTCCTCCTATGAATTTAGTGATGCCTACGAAACGATCACGTTAAGTGTTGGCGGCATCAAAATGAGCTACACGCCGACCACCGCCAAAGGAACGAAAGGAACTTCCATTACCGGCGGGTGGGATTTTATAAAGAATATGAAGCAATAGGAGAATGAAAGTCCCCTAGCCTCTTCATGAGGCGCTAGGGGACTTCATCTCATTTCGCAACGGCCCGGGAGTCAGGCACACGGTATAATCCGTACCCTTCCATCGGAACGATGGGGTTTTCGTCCGTGACCAATCCAGCGTCATCCGCGTGCATGGCTACATCAATGAGCCAACGCGTGAAATCGGCGACATTCATCGACTGTATCTCTTCAAGGCTGTAGAATCCGGCCGCATCGACCTCTACGCCATCTGGCACAGGCTCGCCGCTCACATAATCCATCTCAAAAGCAACGTATAGATTATGTATATTCCTTGGCAAATCGCGTAAAGCCACAACCCTTTTCACGACAGCTTCGACTCCGGTTTCCTCCATCACTTCCCGCTGAATCGTATTGTGGATCAGCTCGTGCTGCTCGATATACCCGCCGGGATTCGTCCATCTGCCTTTGCCCGGCTCCTGCGCCCTGCGTACGAGCAGCATTTTGCCTTCGCGCATGACAAGGGCGCCCACACCGACGCTATAATTGCCCCAGTGCACAAAGCTGCACACGGTGCAAGCTCTCCGTAAAGTTCCATCCACATCTCGAGTCTCTAGTGCCGCCCCGCAGGACATGCAGAATCTGGCTTCCATCGTAATCCAACCCTTCTATCGCTTTGCCAGCTCTACCGTGTATGTCGTTTGATTCCATGTGATCTCAATACCGAGAAGCTCAGCTAACGCACGGATACTGACATAGGCTTTGCCGTAGTTGATCATGGTTTTCATTTCAATCTCCGGCCGGTCCTGATGAATGATAGCCTCAAGACCGCCCCGTTTCAAGCTAATCGATCGATTCTCCCTATCGTAATCAACTTTAGCACCTATGGCTTCAGCTGTTTCCCTAAGAGGAAGCCATACATGCCCGTCGTTTTGATCATAGTAAACGGGGGAATTCAGTACAATAAGCTCTCCATTCATTGTAGCACGAATTGGATGCAAATCCTGCGCTTGAATCGAAGATTCACTGATTAACAACTGCTTCGTTCCGCTTAAAAGTTTGGAAAATAGCTGTTTCGGACAATTGACGCAGTAAGAGGCGAACAAGAAAGGCTGCACGACTTGAGTGATGACAGGCTCTGCCTTATCCGGTTGCAAGACTGTGGTAATACCTTGGTTGTCATACGCAAGTTGATCTGTACCAACAATCGAAAGAATTGAATGATTCATGGGCTTTAACACCGGATTTATGTCAGAAATGTCCAAAATGCTGTTTGCCTTCTCCGGTGTCAATGTATCTGGAAAAGACCCGGAAAACTTATACAGCTTGCCTTCTTGTCCGTTAAAGAAACCAATTCCTCCATCGCGAAGCGGAACGGGACTTTCATATGGCATTCCGTTAACAACCTTACCAAGGAGGGTTCCGTTTAGAGCATCGAAGATAAGAACTTTATCACCAATAAAGACCAAGAGCTTATCGTTATTTAATGTGATATTGGAGATTATCGGTGTCGTTACTTCAGGTAAAAAGTCATTAACATCGATAGTTCGCGTCGTACCCTTGGCATCAAAACTAAAGATTTCATGAGAAAGCAAATCTCTTATACCGCATCCGGCTCTATTGCTGCAAATCTTATCAGAGAACGTCCCTTGTCGAATGGCCCAGTATGTACCGTTGCTGCTTCTGGCGATATTTCTTGGACCTTTGAGCTGATAAGGATGCTCAATGCCTGCTGGGATCATGATCCGCTCAAGCAATCTCCCCTCTTGATCGAAACGATATAATTGATCGTTAGGAAGCGTCTTCCACAACTTTTCAGGAGTTACAACCTCGTTATCATCAGGCGGAAGAGGCCGCTCCAGTGTATTTGTCGCAAATACACCGACCGAGCCGTCGGCAAACGTATAGGCCGTACGGAAATAGAATCCATCTTCTCCTTGATAAACGGCGGATGTCACGTTTTGGTCGAAAATCAGGTTCCCGTCCGGATTGGTCGGGTCGACAAAAGGCTGCACCGATGCAGCCGCTCCTAATGGAACAGCTATAACCGAGAGCAGAACGGTTGTAAGCAGTATTCGAAGCAGAGATTTCATTAGAGAAGCATCTCCTTTTTAGCGGGGAAAATAAATGCTTGAATGCGTTCGAATGCAACCGTGGCCAAACTTAACGTAAAAACAAAGCGCCGATGAAATACTTTTTCAACGATTTCGCTCCTTTCGTTATGGCATAAGTCTATATACAATAGACGCGATTTCCTTGTAAAAGTTTTCCATAAAAAGCAAAAGCCCATCACCGCCCTGAACTTCCAGGCAGTAACGGGTTATTCGCGTACGAACTACACCAAGAACATCGCCACGATCGTCGTGACGGCGAGGCCGATGAGCACCGGCTTGAGATTCCGTCTCGCCAACTCGAACGGACTCACGCCGCAAATGGCCGCTGCGGGAATGAGCGCCCACGGGATCAATGTGCCGCCGCCGACCCAGATGGCGGCAACTTGCCCGAGCGCGGTCAATGTGGCCGCGCCGGAACCGATCGCGGTTGCGAATAATTGCGCAACTGAGCCCGCGAGGGAGATGCCGGAGAAGCCGGAGCCATCGAGCCCCGTAATCGCGCCGGTGACGGTTAACGTCACCGCTCCGACCGCGCCGTTCAGCGGCACGATATCGGCCAGCGCGACGCCGAGGTCGTTGACGATCCCGTGCGAACCTTGCGGCAGCACTTTGCCGAACAGCTCCACAAAGGCGGAGTCGCCTAGATAGAAGAACGCTGCGATCGGAATGACGGGACCGAATACTTTGAAGCCGAATACGAAGCCTTCGATGAGATAGGATGTCGTTTGCTCCAGACCCTTATTACGGTGAGCCAGCAAGGTAACGGCGATCAGAATGAAAACCGCTGTTCCTCCGACCAGTGCAGTCGCGTCACCGCCCTGCAGGTCAAGAACGAACATCGCGATGACGTCGGCAGCGAATAGCAGCGGAATGATTACGGCGAGCCATTTCCTAACATTTGGAGCCAGCATGACTTTTGTATCTTTGTCGTTGATACCTGATGTCAGTGTCCCGCCTGAGCCGCTTGTAACGAGACCATCCCGCCACTTCCCGTTCTTCATGTCCCTCCGCATCATCCAGAAGGCCGTAATTGTCGTTACAAGCCCCATCACAATAACGAGAGGAACGCTAGCCTCCATCACAGCGGTGACTGGTAAGCCGGCCGCGTCTGCAGTGAGCTTTGGCGCCCCTTGAATAATGTAGTCACCTGAGAGCGCGATGCCGTGTCCGAACAGGTTCATGGCCATCGCAGCGCCAAGCGCAGGCAAACCGACACGAACCGCAACGGGCAGCAGCACGGCGCCGATCAGCGCCACACCTGGAGACGGCCAGAAGAAGAACGACGTTACCAACATAATGATACCGATACCCCAAAACGCCAATGAAGGCGTTCTCAGAAAGCGGGTCAGGGGCGCAACCATCGTTTCGTTAATACCTGTTCGAATTAAGACGCGACTCATGGCTACGATTATCGAAATAATCATGATCGTGCCCATCAGTTCTTTGGTTGCATAAATAAAGCTGTTAAAAATACCGGATACCGAGCCGCTAAGCGTCTCCGTTGCAAGCAGACCGAGCGCGAATATACCGACAACACAGATCATCGTCGTATCGCGCCTTTTGATCAGCAGCGCGAGAATAAAGCCAATAAACACCAGATATACCCAATGAATCGGCAATAATTGAATGTCCATCGGGAATCACTCATCCTCTCTACACATACAGCGATTGTGCTACAGTGTATGCGGAGGTCTGGGCGCCGGTTCGCGTAAATATTCTGATTATTTTAAACGGATTCCAATCCATTTACGTCAATAAAAGTAGATCAAACAAGACGCGGAGTGAACGCCATGAAACCCAATAATATACGTTTGGCTATAGGAATCTTGCTCCTGACAGCAGGATGCCAACGTACTGAATCAATACCCCCAACTTCCGATATCAGTTCGAAACCAAGCTCAAGTCCCCAAACAGTTGCACTTGCCGAACATCTATCGACCTCCGGGCCTACCGCACCTCCTATTCATGAAGGCTTATTGCCTCTTTATTGGCAAACAGTCCCTGATGTAAGACCTTTCCAAGTTCTCATTAATGGGTTGCCTGATCTGGATCAAATTATCAAAGAAGCAGCTCTACCGGCCATTCTTGGCGCAATAGATACGAAAGTCATTGTCTACAAACAAAAGAAAGATACGGAATTTTTACATGGCGCACTGGTTTGGAAAAAGATCTCTTACGACCTTGGTCCCGTCGCTGGCTACAATTATCAAGGGAATGACGCCCTTCAAGTTCAGAGCATGATGATTTTTCAGAAACAGACGATTAAAATATCAGGGGCTATCGGCGCATCCGCAGGATACATGACCATGTATATCGACATGGAGAACGACATTCCACAGCCTCTTCTGCATGTTGAATCAGGCTATCCTTACGAGCAGGATGTGGATCACGATGGATTGAATGAAATCGTGAACAGCGTAGGCACCGTACCCCAGACCACTTTATACAGATGGGCCGAGGATCGCGCTGAGTCCATAGATTTAAATCATTTACTTAATGCCCCTTCGGTTAACATCACGAAAGCAGGCTTAGTAGAAGCCACATTCCAACTAGGCGATATATCCATGATTCGTCTATATCGGCTTACCAAAGAAGGTCTATCCGGATTCGAAAAGCAGCTTGTTAATCCCTAAACGCAACGTGTGGTACAATGAGAGGAGCATTTCATACAAGTAAGGGGATTGGAATCATGGCTCGAAACCACCGATTAATAACCGACGTTGATTTTCAGGAAGCAATTGACCGGCACGCAAGCGTCCGTATCTTTAAGGACGATCATATCGTGGATTCGAATGCCGTCATATTACGCTTTAGCGAGACGACTGTTGTCGTCCAGACCCATGTCAGTGATCTGACCTATTATGATCGCAGCGCGTGTGAGTTTTTTGAAATGAAAAAGCGCTAATAAGATCACGATCGAATGGTTGGACGAAATCCAATGCAGCCGCTCAGCGAAAATAAAAGAACGAACAGGACGCTCCATCCTGTTCGTTCTTTTATTTATGCTTGCGCCAATCAAGGTTGCTCTTGCTCAGCAAATGTCCGAAATCATTTTCCAACCGCTTCTCTTCCGCTTTGCGCGCGGCCTCCGCCTGCTCTCTGGCGGCTTCCTTACGCGCTTGCTCCTCGGCTTTCATCGCATCGGACTGTGATTTGAGCTTATTCAAGACTTCCGGGCTCAGCAGATCTTTAAGTGTTGCCGGTTTATCTTGAGCGTTGGCTTCCGGAGCTGCGGCCGACCATTTTTTCTTTGCCATCACTAATCACCTCGGTTTCTCCCCACATTATTAAAGAGGTTATATAAAAAGTCAACCTGCGGCTTTTGCGACGACGCTATCTTTGTCCGATTGGCCTTCTCATTAATCCTTTTTGATCTTACAAGCATTGTGCTCATTCAACTCAGCACCTATTTGTCGTAACAGCGCAGCCGTATCGAATAGCGCCCAATGTTCCGCAATTTTCCCATCGACGAGCCGATATTCACGGTATAGATTCACCTCAATGGGATTATGCGTCGCTTCCGTTCCACGGAAAGTCCCCTGGTGAGTCCCACGCATCGTCAATCTGACGACGACTCGGTCATCTTGTGCGATCATTTGCTTCACGTCGGAACGTTGGTCAGGGAATGCGGTATGTAAAACTTGTGCCGTATTCAAAAGGCCTTCTCGATTGCCAGGGATGTAAGCATGATCCACATAGTCTTCGGTGAGCATGTGCTCAACCATCTCCATATTTCCCGCATTCCAAAAGCTCTCAATAAAAGAATGTACAATTCCAACATTGGTTTCTATAGACTTCATCTCCTCGTTGCCTCCCAAATATTATTATAGTCAATTCAATTGACCATTTAATGATAAGCAATTTTCCGGTTGTAGTCAATTCAATTGACTATATTTATTGATTTTATTCATTCATCAATCGTATAATGAAGCTACTTTCATCTCCGGAAGGAGCATGTTTAATGTCTAAATCATCTCCATATAACCATGATCTGCCTGCCCTTCTATCGCTTGCTTTCAGCGGTATTATTCAAGAGCTTCATGAACAATTGGACAAGCTTGGGTTCGAAGATATTCGCCCTGCGCACGGCTTCCTATTCCAACGTATCAATCCCGATGGCGCTACCGGCATGGAAATCGTTGAGCATATGGGCATCACCAAACAAGCCGTCAGCCAAATGATCGACTACTTGGAAAAACACGGTTACGTCGCCCGCCACCCCCATCCGCAAGACGGCAGAGGAAAGATCGTCGTGCTTACAGAACGAGGGTGGGCGCTCATTCGAGCCAGAGAAGCCATCTACGCGGTAATCGAACAACGATGGGCAGCTCTCATCGGCGCTGAGCGTTTAGTGCAGTTGAAATCGGATTTGGATCAAATGATTCGCAGCACGAACGAGGGAGAACTCCCTCCCCGGCTTCGTCCCGTATGGTGAAGTGCCTGCGAAAGTTAAGGTAAAAGGTAAAGGCTGCCAGATCGGCAGCCTTTGTTAATTCAACCCGAAACGTGATGATTCCGCGTCGTTGCTTTTTGTTTGAAAATCATCTTTTTCCAAACAAGCGGTATGCCGCCGATCAGGAACAGATAACGGGCATCGATCACTTTTTTCAATAACGCAGCGAACTTGCCTTTGACTTTTTTCACCTTTAGCAAGCCGACCGCTTCCCCTCTTCCTAAAGAGGCTACTGTCCCTTTGTAATCATATACAAATGGCTTGAGTGGCTTGTTACGAACTGCAGAAATGAGGTTCCTTGCGGCATTGTAGCCTTGCTGCACAGCAATCTGGGCATTAGCCGGATATGGAGAGCCGTCCCGGTCCATGACGATGGAACAGTCCCCTGTGATGAATACTTCGGGATACTGGAACGAGCGCAGGTAAGTGTCGACTTTCACACGTCCGCGCTGTACATCAAACCCGGCTTGTTCCAAAAGCGAGTTGCCGCGTATGCCGCCCGACCAAATAACCGTCGCCGAACGAATGAACTCTCCGTTGCCTAGAATTACGCCCTCCGATGTGCATTCCTTAATGGGTGCCGCTAATTTGTACTGTACGCCTTTGCGGCGCATTACGTCCATCCCATATTCGACGAGGTCGCTCGGTAAACCTGGAGGCAGTGCCGATGGGGATGCTTCGACATTAAAGATTTTGACCATCGCCGGATCGACATCATAGGTTCTGCTCAGTACAGGAATGCGGTCCGCCAGTTCTCCGACAAACTCCGTGCCTGTGAATCCTGCGCCTCCGACCACGAACGTAAGATAATCCTTGCGGTGCGGCTGCATTTTATATTTCGCAAACATATATTCAATGTGTTGACGGATGAATCGGACGCTATTAATGCTCTTAATCGACATTGCATATTCTTTCATACCCGGGATACCGAACGTCTCGGTCTCGCTTCCCAACCCTACAACCAAGTAATCGTAGGAGAGGATTTCATCACTCAAAACAACCTTCTTTTCTTGAGGTAAAATCTGCTTTACAGTCGATTTCACGAAGCGCACTTTGCGCTCGTCGATCAGCTCTGAAATCTCGACGCGGGCATTATCATGATGGTCGGTACCCGCCGCCGGCATATGCAGATGCGTGGTGATGTAATGATAATCATGCTTGTTCACAAGTATCACATCCAGCTCGCCGGACCTGATTTGCTTCTGAAGCCTGATCGTAGTGACAAGCCCGCCATAACCTGCGCCTAGAATAACCACTTTCGGTTTACTCATGAAAATCCTCTCCTCCGATTTTTTCTCTTTCTAACATGATTGTGAAAAAAATCACTTACTAGGGTGAAACGAGTTGTTGATCGACAACGACTCACTTCTATCATATTCTTTTTTTCACAAGAAATCACTATAAATATGACGAATTCATGTCCAAATGATGAAAAAAAAGCGGAATTTTCAATTAAAGCTCTTTCAAACGTTGATCCGACTTATCGCTTAGCCTGCGCATGCGGAAGCAGTTCATGCCAGTTGCGCCAAGCTCCTCCAGCAGGCCGTAGTTCGCCCAAGCGCCTACTACCGCCCCGATGCCGGGAATGAGCTGGAGCATTTTACGAAAATCGATCGTATCGCGGTATTCCTGCTGAAGCTGCTGCCAATCGACCTGATCCATGTAGGACGCCGCAGGAGGTAGGGCGCTAGCAACTTTGTTCCAATTGCGAATCGTGTCAAAGAGACTTGGCTTTTTGTTCGGGCTGGAGAAGGCAAGCTGAAAAACATAGAGTATGAACAGGCGCTCGCGGTAATCTCTGGTGGAATAGCCGTACGCGTGCGCCAATTCAAACAGAAATTTCATCTTGATACCAATTAAAATCGGAAAGTCCGCCAAGCCGAGCAAAATACCGCCCGCACCAGTGCCTGCGCCTTCGGCTGCCGCAATTTTTTTATATAGAGAGAGTAGTTCCTCTGCTCTTGTATCACTTTCAGCAAGTGTTGCATCTCGAAGCGGCTCATTCTTCGGCATGTAATCCATCCCGAACAGAGTGGTCTGCACGATGCCTTTGACCGTTGCCGTTATCGTCTTGTGGACTTTGTCCGGAATGAGGTTATTGATGCGCGTTTGAACGGATTTTGACGCTTTCTCAATCATCCCTGGCGCTTTATGAAGCTTGATCTCCCATCGCTTCAACTGCTTTATCGTTTGCTGCTCATACACCGTATACTCAGGTTCCATCGGTTCACCACCGCCAACATTGGTCTTAACAACAGTATAGTATACGCGGAGCTTGTTCTCAAAATGTTGCTAGTACAAACGAATCCTTAAACCCGTTCGCCATCCTTTGGAATAGCGACTTGATCCAGAAGTCCTGCTTCGGCTAATCGGATTTTTAAATCTTCTCTGGTCAAAAGACAATGATTGATCGAGTCCATGTGGACTGCCACGATTTGCGTATAAGGCGCGTATTTACACACCTGAATGATATCATCCGCCTCCATCGTGATCGGATCGCCGACCGCAAATCGTGCGCCGCCAGCGTTTACGATACTTACGTCAGGGCGATAGATGTCAAGCGCCTGCTCTACATCGTTGCACCAAATCGTATCTCCCGCGAGATAAAGAGTCGGCTCGCCATCCGCTTGAAACACGAAGCCGGATACGCGCCCCATCTTCTCGCCGATGTCCCCTGTCCCATGCTGTCCGCTTGTGCGGCTGATTCGAATATTTTTTGTTTGGATCATCGTTGTGATTGCCGATACACTCGTAAATCCTTGTGAGGAGAAAGTGTTCTCATCTCCGGGCTGGCAAAAGATCGGGGTCGCTTTAGGCAATGCAGCTGCCGCCGCATCATCCCAATGATCGCGATGCAGGTGGGTCACCACTATGGCGTCAGGCTGCAGCCAACCATGCATGGATCCCGGCATAGGAACAAGCGGATTACGCCGTTCATTTGACGAGCCTGGAATCGGTGGATTTGCCCCAGCTTCGCTAAACATAGGGTCAATCAAGAAAGTTGTACCTGCGTATTCCAGCCAAAGAGTAGCGTGACGAATGAGTTGAATTTTCATATTCAAAGCACCTCTTAACGGTAAGTTATCGATCTGCTACAATTGTAAAAAAAGCTGACCGGCACGTATACAACTTGCTGAAACGAAATATTGGCTTTCATTTTCATCATGAAAGGAAATTAACAACTATGAGCACTACGGCAATCGACGAGATCGACCTGCGTATTTTGGAGAACTTGCTGGAGGATGCCACCCGTCCCCACAAACAGATCGGGGAACTCGTCCATCTAACAGGACAGGCGGTCGGAGCACGCATTAGAAAAATGCAGGATATTGGACTCATTGAAGGTTACACACTGCGCTGGAATCCCGATAAAATCGGACTAACCGTGCAGGCGTTCGTGACCGTTTTCATGAAATCGAACACGGCTTTCCAGCCGTTTCAAACTTTTGTTCTGCAGAACCGGCAGATCGTTGAGACGCACCGCGTTAGCGGCGAAGGCTGCTATTGGATGCGTGTCCGCGTCGATTCTTCGCTGGAGCTCAGCAGCCTTCTTGATCAAGTCCTGCAGTATGGCAATTACAGGGTCAGCTTGTCGATTGGGCAGGTGAAATGAAAGAGCAGTCCGGTTAAGGACTGCTCTCAAAAAGTAGCAAATATATTACTCAGGAGGACTCCCACCCATTACTCCCGTTATTTTCGAATAACTACTAATAGGACAAAACAAACAACGCCCCCGATAACGAGGACCGTATCCGCGCGCTGCCATCTTAACAAATTGCTCTTAAGCGAGAGCAGCTTTCCGTCTACCTTCTTCATCTCCATCGCTACTGTCATTTCTTCAGCCTTATAAAACATAGAGAGCAAAAGCGGAACGACCAAGGCCGGTATATCGCGAGCGCGTACCGTGCCGGGGCGCAGCGCAGCTTTGCCGCGTGCCCTTACAATCGTGGAGAACCGCTGCCATTCACTTAAAATGAGCGGAATAAACCGAAAAATCAAAGAGACAGCCAGGGCGAAGGAATCGACAGGCAACTTAGCTTTTTTGAAATATTGCAGCGCCCAGTTGAGTCCCTGGACCAATTGGCCATAAGGCGTGGTTGCAGCCAGCCAATAGCCGGCTATGACGACTACAAAAAGGCGCGTCACATTTAACATCGTACTCCAAGCTCGCTCTACCGAAAAGCCAATCGGGAGATGGGCACTTGTCGCTGTATATTGAATACCGGCTAGAAAGACTGACATGGCCATGAAAATGAGAAATGGCCACACGATCTTCACCCCACCGCGCAGGACGGATCGCGGGATCCCGATAAAGCCAAGCGCGACGGGCACGGCCGCCGCGGCGAGGCCGACCCACTGCTGCTGCAGCATCGTCCCGATGACGAGCAGCAGGTAGAGCAGCCACTTCGCCCGCGGGTCCAGCCGCAGCCAAGCGGCCTGCTTGCGCTGTGCCTGCTGGGCGGAGGCCTCTACAGCCGCGGGCGCCGGTGCCGGCTCAGCTGCGCGCCCGCCGACGTGCGAGCCCGCGCCCGCAAGCGGCGGTGCGGACCGCTCTAAGCCACGTCCGGCGCTTGCCGCGCGTACGAGCAGCGCTTCCTCGATCGCTTCCGCGGCGAGCTGCGGCGTGAGCCGGTCAGGCGCGATAGCGATACCGCGCCCGGCGAGCGACTGCGCAACCTCAGCGCAGCTCGGGAGCCCGACGCCCGCGCGCGCGAGCAGCTCCGGCTCGCGGCAAAGATCTGCCGGCGCGCCGTCGGCGACAATCGCGCCGTGGTCCATCACGATGACACGGTCCGCCAGCGGGAAGAACGTGTCCAAATCATGCGTGGCGATCACGAAGCCGCCACGCTCGCGCCCGCGAATGAGGCGCAGCAATTCGCGGACGGCTGCCGCCTCTAAGCCGGCAGTCGGCTCATCCATGAGGAGCCAATCCGGCGCAGCGGCGAACGTTGTTGCAAGCGCGAGGCGGCGCTGCTCGCCGCCGCTAAGCGCAAAAGGCGATCGATCCATGGCGAAAACGCCATGTGGATCGAAGTCTTCGCGAGCGGCCTGTATGCGCCGCTCGCGCTCCTGCGCCCCTAGCCCATAGGGGCGTAGCGAATAGGCGAATTCGCGGCGGATGCTACCTGCGAATAGCTGCTGCTCGGGGAATTGGAAGGTCAGCCCTAGGCGTAGCAAGTGGGCTCGGTCCACTTTCCCCTTCAGCCACAGTGGCTGCTCATCTAACATTATTTTACCCGACGAGGGCTGCAAAATACCCGCCAACACCTGCAGCAGCGTAGATTTCCCCGAACCTGTATGTCCAATTAATAGTGTTACCGTTCCATTATGCAATTTAAGATTAATGTCCTTAAGTAATTCATGATGTTGGTCATCAGAGGCGCATACGCTTAAATGTTCCAGTTCGATCGTCATAAGCTAGACACCGCCTCTGCCAATTCATCTGCATTTAACGGCAGACGGTGAAGCTGGAGACCTTTTGCCATCAGGGCCCAAGCGGTCTGTACAACAAACGGTGGTTCTAGTCCTAACCTTGAACAAGGTGTTGAACCTTCTGCCCTATCATCCCCTTCCCCGTAAAAAAACGTCACCGGCGCCCCGTCAAAAGCAATCCGTCCGCCACCAAAAGCAATAACGCGGCTCGCTTCAGCCGCTTCCTCCAATCGGTGCGTGATCCATACAATCGTCATCCCCTGCTTATGTGCCTGGCGCACCGTACGAATCACCTCTTGCCTTGCGGCGGGATCCAGCATCGCCGTTGGCTCGTCCAATACGAGCATGGCTGGTTTGGCTGCAAGCGCAGCGGCAATATTCACCAGCTGCTTTTGCCCCCCCGACAACGTATTTAGTGTACGGTTCAGCGGGATCGACAGACCCACACTCTGAAGCGCCTCTTGATAAAACGCAGCTCGCTCGTCATGTGTTAGATACTGTGTACCCGGCACATGTTGCAGCTCTTCCTCCACCGTATCCCCGACGAACTGAGCCTCCGGTATTTGCAGAACGCCGCGGGTTAGCATACGCTTTCTTTGCTCACGGACAAGCTGCCCTCCGGACAGCGGACATAAGCCCAGCAACACGCTGGCCAGCGTGCTTTTACCACTGCCATTAGGACCGGTAACGACGATCCATTCCCCTTCAAATATGTCGATTGTAATGTCGGACCAAACTTGCCTTCCTTGCTCCGCATCCGTTCTATAAACAACTGACGCTTGCCGCAAAGCTGCCAATAATGTTTTTTGGTGCATATGTAAAATTTCCTTTCACTTTCTCAAAAGATATGCTATGATCTCAATTGTCAACCTGAAGCTCGTTATTAAGTTGACAATAAATTAACAATAACAGAAACAGGAGAGATGAACAACATGAAACTAACTCTTCGGGGGATTGTATTTAGTGCCTTATTTGCAGCCATTTTAGTTTTATTCAGCTTTGTTAGTATACCTATGGGTCATGTTCCAATCACCTTACAAACGCTTGCTGTCATGCTCGCGGGGGGCTTACTTGGCGCTCGATACGGATTCCTTAGTATGGCCCTTGTCGTTATCTTGACAGCGATCGGCTTCCCGCTGCTTCACGGGACAGGAGGACTAACCGTCGTTTTAGGGCCAACAGGCGGGTTTATTCTGATGTTTCCTTTTTCAGCGCTGCTTATCGGACTTATTCTACCCCGTATTCGCATGAATGGCATTATGGGTTATATCGCAGCATTCGTCGTTCTCGAAATTTTTGGCTCTCTACTTCTTTATGTATCAGGAGTACCTTGGCTCATGTACAAAGTACCTACCCTTACTTTCTCCAAAGCCATGATCGCCGGCTGCTATCCATACCTCCCAGGCGATGCGATTAAAGCAGCCGTTGCGGCTCTTATCATCGCTCCGGTTCGCCAAGTGTTCCCGCCACAAAGACTTACCGGATCCGTTTCACGCAGCGTTGCGCAAAGCGGACAAGATGTGCGTGCAAACTAGTTCTTAATTACAAAAGATTGCCCCCTCAAGCCAAATCGGCTAGGTGGTTGGCGATCTTTTTTGCATTTTCCGGGGTCTTTTTTACGAGCGTCAAGTATTATCCGTAAAAACTAAAAAACAAGTATTATCCAAACAGCTATTCGCTGTATGGATGATACTTGTTTCAAAAACGATCTTCATTGGATCGGGACGACACGATTTGAACATGCGACCCCCTGCTCCCAAAGCAGGTGCTCTACCAAGCTGAGCTACGTCCCGTTAATACCGGCGAGAGGACTCGAACCTCCACGGTTTCCCACTCGATTTTGAGTCGAGCGCGTCTGCCATTCCGCCACGCCGGCTTAGGTGGCGTGCCCTGAGAGATTCGAACTCCCGACCTTTTGATTCGTAGTCAAACGCTCTATCCGGCTGAGCTAAGGGCACACATTATAAAGTTGGTTGATGCCGAAGACCGGACTTGAACCGGTACGGTAGTCACCTACCGCAGGATTTTAAGTCCTGTGCGTCTGCCGATTCCGCCACTCCGGCTTGCTTAGGGTACTAAGGCACTACCCAGATTCGAACTGGGGATAAAGCTTTTGCAGAGCTCTGCCTTACCACTTGGCTATAGCGCCAAAAAAAAGCAAAGCGGAAGACGGGATTCGAACCCGCGACCCTCGCCTTGGCAAGGCGATGCTCTACCCCTGAGCCACTTCCGCATAATAGGGTCCCCATAAATCAACGAATTACTTTATGGGGGTGTGATGCGCGTAGAGGGACTTGAACCCCCACGGTCTCCCGCTAGATCCTAAGTCTAGTGCGTCTGCCAATTCCGCCATACGCGCACACTGTAAATAAGGCAAATGGTGAGCCATGTAGGACTCGAACCTACGACACCCTGATTAAAAGTCAGGTGCTCTACCAACTGAGCTAATGGCTCATGCTATTATGATGGGGTCCCCGCAAAGTAATAGGAATTCGCTTCAGAGCTTATCTTCACTTTGTGGGGTTATAAAACTGGGGATCAAGGATTCGAACCTTGGCATGACGGAGTCAAAGTCCGTTGCCTTACCGCTTGGCTAATCCCCAACATCTGAGAAAATAGTGGGGCGATCGATGGGACTTGAACCCACGAATGCTGGAGCCACAGACCAGTGCGTTAACCCCTTCGCCACGACCGCCATAATTCATGAACATCGTTTTGGAAAGTGGTGGAGGCTGATGGATTCGAACCACCGAACTCTGAGAGAGCAGATTTACAGTCTGCCGTGTTTAGCCACTTCACTAAGCCTCCAAATGAACCCTTACCGGAATCCCCGATTTGGGAAGTGGTGCCGTCGAGAGGACTTGAACCCCCAACCTACTGATTACAAGTCAGTTGCTCTACCAGTTGAGCTACAACGGCGTATTTGGTTAATCTTCTTCACTTTTTAGTGTGAAGTGATGGCTCGGGACGGAATCGAACCGCCGACACGAGGATTTTCAGTCCTCTGCTCTACCGACTGAGCTACCGAGCCTTAAAAAATTGCTAAATACGGGTTCCCCGAAAAGTAATCGGAAATGACTGCAAAGCTTAGCTTCACTTTTGGGGGTATAATGGCGGAGCCGACGGGATTCGAACCCGCGGTCTCCTGCGTGACAGGCAGGCATGTTAGGCCTCTACACCACGGCTCCACACTAGAATTACATCTTCCTCTTTAGGAGGTTGGTTGCGGGGGCAGGATTTGAACCTGCGGCCTTCGGGTTATGAGCCCGACGAGCTACCGGGCTGCTCCACCCCGCGTCATTGAAAAATTGTTCTATGGGCCCCCGAAAAAGTAATCGGCGTTGCTACAAAGCTTTGCTTCACTTTTTTGGGATCTATGGTGGAGGCTGACGGGATCGAACCGCCGACCCTCTGCTTGTAAGGCAGATGCTCTCCCAGCTGAGCTAAGCCTCCATGTGTAAATGACCCGTAGGGGATTCGAACCCCTGTTACCTCCGTGAAAGGGAGGTGTCTTAACCCCTTGACCAACGGGCCTTGATATTTTGTTGTGAGTCCCCGGAAAGTAATTGGGAATACACTACAACGCATCACTTCACTTTTTGGGGTAAAGTGGCGGAGAGAGAGGGATTCGAACCCTCGAGACGCTTGTGACGCCTACACGATTTCCAATCGTGCTCCTTCGGCCAGCTCGGACACCTCTCCAAATATAGCCTGACCTATTATGAAAGTGGCTCCCCGAACAGGACTCGAACCTGTGACAACTCGATTAACAGTCGAGTGCTCTACCAACTGAGCTATCAGGGAACGTGATGGAGCCAAGCGGGATCGAACCGCTGACCTCCTGCTTGCAAGGCAGGCGCTCTCCCAGCTGAGCTATGGCCCCGAAACTCGAAAAAAATACCCACCGAGTGGGCGTTCGCTTGGCAACGTTCTACTCTCCCAGAACCCTTCGGTTCAAGTACCATCGACGCTGGAGGGCTTAACGGTCGTGTTCGAGATGGGAACGCGTGGGTCCCCTCCGCCATCATCACCAAACGATCAAGGATTTATTCCTTGAAAACTAGATACGAAACTTGCGTAAAGTGTGAATATTTGTTAACCGGTTTTGTTCCGGGCCCCAAGAAAGTATTCGGAATCAGCTACAGAGCTTCTCTTCACTTTCTTGGGTACTTTGGTTAAGCCCTCGACCGATTAGTATTCGTCAGCTGCATGCATTGCTGCACTTCCACCTCGAACCTATCAACCTCGTCGTCTACAAGGGGTCTTACTAATTGGGAAATCTCATCTTGAGGGGGGCTTCACGCTTAGATGCTTTCAGCGCTTATCCCCTCCGTACATAGCTACCCAGCGATGCCTCTGGCGAGACAACTGGTACACCAGCGG
>NZ_JACVVD010000019.1 GCF_014534655.1 Paenibacillus sedimenti | reverse complement strand
GGACAAGTCTAAGCTGGTAATAATTATCTTTTATACCAATCGAAGAAGTAGGTCTAAGGCTTAAATCCATGGACTCTAAACAAAGATTGTGAACCATTTCACACCTTAATTATATTAAAAATGCTGTCTTGACATCTTGTAGCACCATAGAGAAAACTACATTTGCCCAGAAAGAACATTCATTACACCAAGGTATATCGAATTTGCTTTTACTGAGTTAAAGTCTCGAAGATTAGAAATACATTGTGATACACTTAATTACAAAAGTAAAGCAATACCTGAACATTTGGGGTTTTCATTGGAAGGACTACTAAAAGGAGAGACGAAATGAATAATTCAATCAAAATCATGCTGCTTGGAGTCGCATTAATATTAGTTTCTCTTTATATACAAGCTGAACCTGGTATTAAAATGTATGGAAACGAATTCATCATCGGATTGGTAGGATTTATTTTGGTGTTAGCCGGCTTGTTTAAGAAGGATTAAGAACGGAAAAGATGGAGTGTAGTTCAAGTAACCACCTATAATAAGGAGCAATTGAATGAAAGCATTGAATCATTTTTACTTAACTTTACTTTTAAGTGTACTATCAATTATCTGTATTGGTGTTTACTTTCTGTTTAGAAAGCAGACCTATTTTGATTTTTTACTTTGGAACTTATTTCTAGCTTGGATTCCCTATAGTATTTCTATTCTAGCTCACAGTATAAACAATCGAGTGTCTTCTAAACTTAGTCAAATATTCTTGATAATTCTAGGTTTAGCCTGGATTCTTTTCCTGCCCAACTCTCCCTATGTGATAACAGACCTGATTCATTTAACTATATTGAAAGACGCCTATGTACAGAAAGGATCTCTATCCTTCGCATATTGGTATGATTTTTTTGTGATTGTATTATTTTCATGGATTGGCATATTGCTTGGATGTAGTTCAATGTACAATTTTCAATTCATATTAATGAAACATTTCAAAAGAATCGTTTCCTGGTTCATGACTTTACTGTTTAGCCTTTTAAGCGGTTATGGAATATTACTAGGGAGAGAATATCGATTAAATAGTTGGGATGTTCTATCTTATCATAGATTACTGACAATCATTCAGGGAAGTTTGAATTTGGAATCATTGCTATTCAGCTTGTTAGTTGGGCTTGTGATCATGACGTTCTATACTAGTTATTATTTTTTAGTGAATAGACAATAAAATAGCAAATGAAGGTGAACTTAATGAAACGAACGATTATACAGTCAATTATATTTTCAATCATTTTTACAGTTCTATACTTTGGCGTACAAGTCGGATTGGGAGCTTATCAGACATTAAACTATGTACCAGATATAATAAACGCTTATCAGCCTGTTGATAACTTAGAGCATAAAGTAGCGTTCGGATATACAACAAGACCTTTTGGAATTATTGGAGAAATTACAATCTCAGTACTTATAGGGATGTCTATTTTTATATTAGGCAAGTTAGTTTATAAGAAGTTCATTAGGAAAAGTTAAAAATCCCAATCAGACAACCCATAGAAAAACAATAATATTTAATCCTCGTGATAAGTATGGCAACTCCTTAATAGGAGGGGTCATACTTATTTTGTTTTGCTGTTTCATCCTGAAATAATTTATGTGAAGTTGTACTTATTTCAGATCATCCATAATAAGAATCGTATTAGCAAACTTTGTTAGTCATTTTAACTATCAAAGGAGGTGAACAAGGTGCTTGGTCGCAGTCAGACAGGAAACAGCAAGTTTGTGAAACAAATGAACCGGCAGGAAATTCTGCGGAAGCTTCGTGAGAATAAGCGGGTGTCCAGAGCGGATTTGGCTAAGCTCACTGAGCTAAGCCGTCCATGCGTATCTTCTTTGGTCGATGAAATGATCAAGGAAGGGCTGATCCATGAAGTCGGTGTAGGTGAGTCTAAAGGCGGCAGGAAGCCGATACTGCTTGAATATAATTTTCAAGCTTATGGTGTGGTCGGGGCTATCTTTGAGGGAAGTACGCTCTATATGTCCATCGCTGATTTAAGCGGGGATTTGTTAGTTGATTATCACTTCCGCTTGCCGCAACCAACCAATGGAGAGATGGCCATACGTTGTCTGGAACAGGGTCTATGGACTCTACTTAGCAAAAGCGGGTTCGATAAATCCCGATTGCTTGGCATCGGATTAGGCTTGCCGGGTATTACTCAGCGTCGTGATGGAACTGTAAGTTATGCGCCAAGCACTGGGTGGATGGGGTTGCCGGTTAAGCAAGAGATCGAAGACCGGTTAGGTCTGCCTGTTATGATCGATAACGACGTTAATTTGATGACATTAGGGGAGTTTCATAAGGGTGTCGGGAATGGATTTCCGAATCAGGTTTATATGTATGTGGGAACGGGTATTGGCGCCGGCATTATTATAGACGGCCAATTTTATAGGGGTTTCCGAGAAGCATCCGGAGAGATCGGCTATATGATGGTGGGGCAGGTTGAGAAGCTCGGCCGGGGTGAATATGGAGTTTTTGAAAGAAATTATTCAGCACCTGTCATTCATGAAAAAGCAAGAAGAGTTCTTCCTTCCTTTGAAGGTGAGTCTGGCGTAGTGAAGCAGCTGATTCAGCTTGCTGAAGACGGCCACGAAAAGGCATGCCAATTATTAGATGATATCTACAGGCATTGGGCATACGGAATCGCTAACATGGTGAGCATACTCGATCCGGAATTGTTGATTTTAAGCGGGGAGATGATTGACATCGGAGAGAGCGGTGTTGAGAAAATCCAAGACATGCTGACGGAATGGGTTCCTTATGTGCCTCAAATCAAGATGGCGGCGTTAGGTAACAAAGCGGGCATTATCGGGGCCATCCATAGTATTCTGGAAGCTTTCCACGTTGAAAATTCCAACAAAATATACCTTTCGGGAGGTTATATCTATGAAAACAAGTAAGGGGAACGTGTCCAGATTGCTCGTAGGCTTTCTAGTCAGCATGATGATGATCGTCGTTACAGCTTGCGGAGGCTCCACGCCAAGTAACGTTAAAACGAACGAATCGCCAAAAGCGAAGCCTTCTGACAAACCGGCTGCAACAGAAGCGCCTAAACCGGCGGAGAAGCAAAAACTTGTTATCTATACGGCTAGAGACAAAAGTGTCGTCGATGAAATCATTCCCAAGTTTAATGCGAAGCATCCGGATGTTGAGGTCGAGGTACTGACGATGGGAGCGCAGCAAATTCTTGAACGTGTTCGAGGGGAAAAAGCCAACCCGCAAGCCGATTTCTGGTGGGGCGGCACACAATCCGCTTTGATGACTGCGGCGAACGAAGATCTCCTCGAAAGCTTTAAACCAAGCTTCGCAGACAGCATACCTGCTCTGTACAAAGACGCTAAGGATCGCTGGTATGGCGAGATGCTGCTGCCGGAAGTCATCATGTACAATTCCAAAGCGCTCAAACTAGAGGACGCTCCTAAAGATTGGGACGCTTTGCTTGATCCGAAATACAAAGGCAAAGTGATCATTCGTGGCGTTCTGGCATCCGGAACGATGAGAACGATCTATTCCGCCATGATTTTCAAGGAAGGTGCCGCCGATCCAACTAAAGGGTATGACTGGCTCAAGAAGCTGGACGCCAATACGA
This sequence comes from Paenibacillus sedimenti, assembly GCF_014534655.1. Classification (GTDB taxonomy): domain Bacteria; phylum Bacillota; class Bacilli; order Paenibacillales; family NBRC-103111; genus Paenibacillus_E; species Paenibacillus_E sedimenti. The sequence goes on along the minus strand of NZ_JACVVD010000019.1, from coordinate 83,987 downwards.
AAGAATACGCCCAGGATCCAACTAACCTTTACTTGAAATTAGCTCGCGAAGAAGGAACGTTATCGCTGTGGAACTTGCAGGACATTATGATTCAAAAGCATTTGAAAAATCAGCCGTTTGATTTTATTTATCCAACGAGTGGGGCACCTATTCTTGTAGACGGGGTTGGCATGGTGAAAAATGCCAAGAACAAAGAGGCAGCCAAGAAGTTTTATGAGTTCTTATTCGACGCTAAGCTCCGTGTAGAACTTGCCGATAAATTGTTCCAAATCCCTACTCGCACGGATATCAGCAAAGACACGCTTCCAGCTTGGTTGAAAGGCATCGAGCTCAAGCCCATGAATATCGATTGGACGGTTATGGCTGAGAAGGAGAAAGAGTGGATGCAGTACTGGGATGAGAACATTAAAGGAAAAGGCGCAAAGTAATTATATCATCCGCTCGGGTAGCGGCGGCTAGTCTCCGTTACCCGAACTCTGAGTTAGGGGAGGTACTGTACGTGGTCGAAGTCGCTCTAGAACATGTAACCAAGCAGTTCGGGAAAGTATCGGGCGTTCAGAATGTGGACATTCGGATTCAGCCCGGTGAGTTCTTCACTTTCCTTGGTCCTAGCGGATGCGGAAAAACAACGACGCTGAGGATGATCGCAGGCTTTTACTATCCAACCTCCGGCCGCATTGTCTTCGGTAATCAAGATGTAACGACGCTGCCGCCCCATAAACGAAATACGGGGATGGTGTTTCAGAATTATGCCTTATTTCCACATCTGACGGTATTTGAAAATGTAGCCTTCGGCCTGCAGGTTAGAAGACGGCCCAAAGACGAACGGATCCAAAGGGTAGAGAGGGCCTTACATCAAGTACATTTGCAGGGCTACGGCAATCGGCGTATTGACCAATTATCAGGCGGCCAGCAGCAGCGGGTTGCCCTTGCCAGAGCCCTCGTGATTGAGCCGAATATTTTGCTCCTGGATGAGCCTTTATCGAATTTGGACGCCAAATTAAGAGAAGAGACTCGTTTGGAGATCAAAAGGCTTCAGGTTGAATCCGGTATTACAACCATTTATGTGACTCATGATCAAGCTGAGGCGATGGCGATGTCAGATCGGATTATGGTCATGCAAGGCGGCGTTGTGCAGCAGGTTGGAAAGCCGGAGGAAATCTATAACCGACCATTGAACCGATTTGTCGCTTCCTTTATAGGCGAGTCGAACCTGTGGGAAGGAATCGTGGAGCGCATCGAGGGCGATCGTATCTATGTCCGGGTTTCGCCTGATTTAGTCCTATGCGGGTCAATGAAGAATAGCAGCCCTCATAGCCGATTTGCAGTGGGAGCACAAACCACCATGTCTATTCGTCCTGAGGCTGTACGTGAGGCTAGTTCCGAGTTTGCTCAGTCAGAGAATACGTTTGTAGCAAAAGTAGTTATTGCCGAATTCACCGGGGTGAATGTCAATTACTTGACGGAGGCTGCGAACCGGCCGTTAAAAGCGATGTTCGTCAATCAGGGGCACCAAGTTCGTCAGCGTGATGATAGGCTTGCGATTCATATTCCTGGAGATAGCATTTATTTTTTAGAGTAGGCGGAGGATGAGACCATGATTTTCAAAAAAAATAGTTCTCCCGGGCCTATCATCAGACAACAATCCATCACTTCATCACCTTACTTCGTGTATATTTTAATCGCTCCTTTATTTCTTGTGCTGCTTGCTTATGTGCTCTTTCCGCTGTATCAGACCTTTATCCAGAGCATTCGAATCGAAGGCAGTTTTTCATTGAAAAACTATGCGAGGTTCTTCAGCTTGGAGCATACCGCCAATTTGGAGGCTCTCTGGACGAGTGTATACATCTCCGTTCTAAGTGTAGTAACTTGCGCGATAGTTGGCGTAACGATGGCCTTTCTATTGGAACGCTATGAGTTTCCAGGCAGGAAGGCGTTGACGGTTCTTGCCATGGTACCGATGGCACTGCCACCGCTCGTTGGTGTTCTCTCGTTCACTTTCCTGTATGGAGAAAGCGGTATTATTCCCCGGACCCTCAAGTTATGGTTTGATATGGACCATGTACCCTTTGCGTTAAAAGGCGTTTGGGGTGTTCTCATGGTTCACACGTTTACGATGTACACCTATTTCTATATGACGGCATCGGCTGCGATCAAAGGGTTGGATCCGTCACTCGAGGAAGCGGCTGCCAGTCTTGGAGCAGGACGAATCTACATCTGGCGAAGAATCATACTTCCCATGCTCACGCCAGCTATCGTCGCGTCATCCTTACTTGTCTTTATGATTGCCATGGCTTCCTATACGGCTCCGCTCATCTTCGGGATCGAAAGAACGATGACGATGCAAATTTACTTGTCGCGCACCAACGGGAATTTGGATATGGCTGCAACACAGTCTACTTTATTATCCGTTGTTTCCATCCTGTTTCTGATCATCATGCGCTGGTATCAAGGCTTGCGCAACTACCAGAATTTGAGTAAAGGAGTTAGCGTACACCGGACGGAGGTCCAGAGTACGTGGGGGAAATATGCAGCCATGTTGCTCTCTACGTTAGGTGTCATCATCCTGCTCCTGCCCATTCTGGTGCTGGTTCTAATCTCCTTTTCAACCGATGGTACCTGGACGACACAAATACTTCCGCCTGAGTATACGTTTAAGCATTATATTGAATTATTTACCAACGGTAAAACATGGCGGCCTATTGCTAACAGTTTCAAAATGAGTTTTGTGGCTACGATTGGCAATGTAATATTTGGCGTTGCTGCCGCCTATGCGATGGTTCGGCTCAAATTTAAAGGGAAGACCTTGCTGGATGTGTTCATCATGCTCCCGTGGGCTTTACCTGGGACAGTAGTAGGGATTAATTTAATTGCAGCTTTCAGCACACCGTCTATATACAGTTTTGGGCAAGTGCTAATAGGGACTTTTTGGATACTGCCCTTAGCTTATTTTGTTCGTCATTTACCGCTGGTGTTCCGGTCAACGTCTGCTACGCTTATGCAGATGGATCCGTCCATTGAAGAGGCGGCTCGTAATTTGGGCGCCTCGTGGTGGTATAGTTTTCGTCGTATTGTTTTCCCCTTGTCGCTTAGCGGGATCTTGGCAGGCACATTATTAGCCTTCGTTACAGGTATTGGTGAGTTCGTATCGTCTATTCTCTTGTTTACAACAAGGACAGCTCCGATTTCAGTGGAAATTTTCCAAAGAATGTATGCATTTGAATTCGGAACTGCTTGTGCTTATGGCGTCTTGCAAATCATCCTCATCATTATCGTTCTCTTTCTATCCAAAAAAATGACCGGCGACAAAGCAGGGACAGCTGTGTAAAAGGTTGATCATACCGCGGGAATCCCAGGGTTCGCGTCCGCTGCATGATAAGAAAACCTCTGTACTCAGAGGTGAATGAGGAGGAGTCAAAGTGAAGAAGGGTACACTGAGGAAAGTGTTTACTAGTGTCACTAGCATTGCTGTATTAGGAAGCCTGATGCTTCCCGGAATGTCGCAGCCTGCCAGCGCCGATAGAGGTGTTGTTGATCTCTGGAAATCGATTAAGCCTCTTACAACGATCGCCAGCGCCATGAATACTGGGGCACACCCGGACGATGAGCATAGTGCCATGCTTGCCTATCTTTCAATAGGAAGAGGGGTCAATACGTCAAGTATTATTGCCAACCGTGGGGAAGGTGGCCAGAACGAGATTGGCAGTGAGCTCGGCAATGCACTAGGCATCATTCGTTCACGCGAGCTGCAGGAAGCCTCCAAAATCACCAATGTCACATTAGGTATGTTAAGCGAGCAGATTGATGACCCTATCTTTGACTTCGGTTTTTCCAAAAGCCCGGATGAGACGCTGGAAAAATGGGGAGATTCCGTTGTTTATGAAAGACTGATCAGGAAAATACGAGAGCTCCGGCCTGATGTGGTCATACCCGCTTTTCTGAATGAGGAATCTACACATGGGCATCATCGTGCGATTAACGTGATTACCGTTCGTGCATACAAGGATGCAGCTGACCCTAAGGTGTTCCCGGAGCATATGAAAAAAGGGCTCCAGCCTTGGCAGATCAAGAAAATGTATGTTCCTGCCAATGAGAAGGATTATAACGTTGCAGTACCCGTAGGCGATTATGACGAAATTTATGGTGCCTCTTACGTTCAGTTAGGTGAAGAATCCCGCTTCATGCATAAAAGTCAAGGGATGGGCAGACACGTAGAAGAAGGATCAAGCTTCAACTATTATAAGTTAAATTCATCGGCTAAATCGGTCAAAGAAACTGATTTTTTTGACGGTATTGCCTTCACCTTCGAGGATTTGGCCAAAGAGATCGAAGCAAAGGGTAAAGATCAGAAAGTGATCAAGGATTTACGTAACCTGAACAAGGATGCGGACGAAGTTGTAAAAGCATACCCGGTTTTCGCTGACGTCGCTCGCGAGGTACAGGAAATGAAAGCGGATGTAGAAGCTGCGATTAGTGATGTTAAGGCATCGACGCTAGACGCAAGCGTCAAGACAGATCTTCTGTATCGCCTGCAGGTGAAAGAAGATCAACTGAACAAAGCCGGTTTGGAAGCAACCTCGATGGTCGTAAAGGTAAAACCGGAAACCAGTGAAATTGTTGCAGGCCAAACCGTCAAAATGACAGTCACTGTTTACAATGGCGGCAAAAGCAACCTCAAAAATATTCAGCTCCAGCTGAATGTGCCAGAGGGTTGGACGGCAAAAGCAGCCGGAACAACGAAGTTTGACCAGCTCAGCTACAATCAAACGGTATCAGCCGCCTACGAGGTTCAAATTCCTCAGAATGCAGCAGAGTTCCAAGTCTATCAGCCCTCTGTGGTAAGTGCTGATGTTATGTATCAGTTGGAAGGCGTTTCAGGGAAAATACGAGTTACCCCAACCACGCAAGTGGCGGTGCTGCCGGCTTTTGCTATGTCGTTAAGCCCAGACGCTACGGTGCTTAACACATTGAAGACTGAAGAGCCGCTTCCGGTCAAAGTCACGGTTCGCAACTATTCGCCGGGCGCAGCCAAAACGTCCGTTGCATTGAACGTGCCTCAAGGCTGGACAGTAACGCCCGCTTCTCAAGAACTGAGCTTCGCAGCTAAAGGTGAGACGAAGCCGCTTACGTTCCAAGTAAAAGCGCCTGCCGGGACGGCAGTTGGCAAGTATACCGTAGCAGCGGCAGCAACGAGCGGAAGTGTTACCAGTAAAGAGAACGTACAGGTTATCGAGTATCCTCATATTGGCAGAACGTACTTGATTCAGCCAGCTGAATTAAAGATTCAAGCACTTGACTTGCAGGTGCCTACAGGTTTGAAAGTTGGATATGTATCCAGCGGGTTCGACAACATCGATAAATACTTAACCCAGTTTGGTGTAAACGTCACACAGCTGGACACGAAAGCGATCCAATCGGCTGACTTATCTCAATATGACACGATTGTACTCGGCATTCGCGCATATGGTTTCCGTCCGGAGCTGTTATCAAGCAATCAGCGATTGCTCTCTTATGTAGAAAATGGAGGCAATCTAGTCGTTCAGTATCATAAACCGGAAGATAAATGGAAACCTGAGCTTGCTCCTTATCCGATCACCATCGGCACTCCGTTAATCAAGTGGCGTGTCACGGATGAGAACTCCAAAGTAACGATGTTAGCTCCTGATCATCCGATCTTTACGACGCCAAATAAAATTACTGCAGAAGATTGGAATAATTGGATTCAGGATCGTTCGGCATACAACCCATCTGTGTGGGGCAAAGAGTATACCGAACTGATCTCGAATGGAGATGCAGGGGAGAAGGAATTCACTGGAACATTCCTAAGCGCCAAATATGGTAAAGGAACCTACACCTATAGTTCGCTTGTATGGTACCGTGAAATTCCGAACCTAGTCCCTGGCTCGATTCGCCTCTTCGTGAACATGATCAGCTTAAAGCAATAGCCATAAGCAAAGAGGGGGGCCTGAAAATGGCCTCCCGATTTTCCACATGGAGGAATTAAGCTCATGGATATTATGGATGTACACGGTAGGGATATACAGTCTGTACTTGAAAATGTCCGTTTTGCGGTCGTGCCGCTCGGTTCCATCGAATATCATGGGCCGCATTCACCGCTGGGCACGGATGTCATTTTGGCGAACGAATTCGCAAGGCGTCTCCATCCTTCATTAAAGCCGCTCATTTATCCGGCGGTCCCTTATACGGCTTGTCCTGGCAAGACCCGTCATTATCCAGGGACGATCTCAGTGAGTCCGTCAGTAATTACGAATTATTTACACGAAATAGTTGACGGGATTTGTCAGCTGGGTATCCGCAATGTGCTTTTGTTAAACGCGCATGATGGGAATATGGGTGTTTCCAGAACAGTAGCTGAGGCGATAACTGCCACTTATAAGGACGCTAGTGTTCTGTTAGTGAACTGGTGGCAAATGGTATCAACACAAAAAGCAGATGAAGCTGGTATATTCACAGGAACACAAGGAAGAGGCCATGGAGGTCCGTACGAAATGTCGGTTGTCAAAGCTTTTCGCCCTGAATTGGTTCATGTAAGGGATTGCGATCAACCATTAACGGCAAAACCTTCGTTATCGAATCTGCCCTATATATTGGTGGAAGGCAGTCCCGAAGGGTGGGATGGCTATACGGGACACATCGGGCAGATATCCTTACAAGCCGGAAATTGGATCATCGAGGAAGCGGGCGCCAATTTACATCAATTAATCGAGAACTGGCTGCAGAAGCCGAAAAAGAAAGACGGAGGTGAATGGCTGGATGGGAAATCGTGAACGCATTATGGAAATCGAAGGCCAATTATTCCCAGGCAGAACATATACGGAAGCCGTACTTGAGCCCGCGTATAATGAAGCCAAACAGCATTTATTAGATGCCATGATGGCTATCAATAAGGCTCATTTAATCATGCTGAAGGAACGTCAATTAATCACTCAAGAAGATGCTAAAGAGATTGCGAAAGCCATTATAAATCTTGATCTTGATACTCTCCGCCACTCTAACTATTCGGGAGAGTATGAGGATTTATTCTTTCAAGTGGAAAGTCAGCTTCATAAGCACGCAGGCGATGTTGCGGGAAATTTACATCTGGCGAAGAGCCGTAACGATATGGGCGTCACCATTTATCGTATGGTACTCAGGGAGAAGCTGCAAGTCACCATGCAATCCGCATTACAGTTACGCCAGCAACTTCTTAACTTCGCAGAAGAGCATGTGCATACCGTTATGATTGGCTACACGCATACCCAGCAGGCGCAGCCTACTACAATGGCGCACTACATCATGGCAGTTGTTGACTCTCTAACCAGAGACATACGCCGATTGACGGCTGCTTACAATAATTGTAACCGAAGTAGTATGGGAGCGGCTGCGCTTACAACGACGGGCTTTTCTATCGATCGTCACCGAGTGAAAGAACTCTTAGCCTTTGACGATCTTGTAGAAAACTCCTATGACGCGATTGGCGGAGCGGACTATCTGGGAGAAGTGGCAACGGCCGTAAAACTTGCAGCGATCAACTTAGGCAGGGTGGTACAGGATTTACTGCTCTGGTGTACACAGGAATTCGCTGTGATCAAGGTTGCTGCTCCTTATGTACAGATCAGTTCCATTATGCCGCAGAAACGGAACCCTGTTTCATTGGAACATATGCGTGCCTTGCTTTCCAGCTGTGTGGGTAATGCAGAATCGGTACTCACCATGATGCACAATACGCCATTTGGCGATATCGTCGATACCGAAGATGATATGCAGCCTTACATATGGAAATCTCTTGAACTTATAGACAAGATCTATCGCTTGTTAGCTGTTGTTGTGGGAACTATGGATGTGAATAAAGAAGTGCTGCGTAAACGGACAGAAAGCAGTTTCGCTACCGTTACCGAACTGGCGGACACCTTAGTTAGAACGGACAAACTTTCCTTTCGTACATCCCACCATATCGTTAGCTCCGTGGTAAAGAGAGCGATGTTAGAAGGGCTAACTGCGAATGAAATTACATGGGAGCTAGTTAACGAATTGGCTGCTGAGTTCATCGATCATAATCTGATTATGGATAGAGATACCTTGAAGCAATCCTTAGATCCTGTGAACTTTATTCAAATACGCTCTTTGCCGGGAGGCCCAAGTCCCAAGGAAATGATCCGCATGATTCAGGAACGTGGTCAACAACAACTAGCTCTCACAGGGTGGCTTACGGAGATGAATCATAAAAGCCAAACTGCCCTGCAGTTTTTAGATGAAGTCATGAAGGAGTGGGGGAGCTCATAATGTCAGTACATTACATTCCACTCCTGGCCGTAGACGGAGGCGGTACGAAAAGCCTATGCTTCCTCTTCGATGAGCATGGCCAAATTCGAGGACAAGGCAGGTCCGGTTCCTGTAATTATCAGGGAGTCGGAAAGGAAGCTGCCGTGAAAGAGCTTATCCTTGCCATTCGTAATGCCTTGGAGGACGGCAAGATTATGGGAGATGGGGTGATTGGTGAGGGAGAATTCGTAACCGATTGTGCCGCAATGGGGTTAGCCGGTTTGGACACCGAATATGACCGCAGGATTATTGAAGAATTCGTCAAAGATGCTCTTCAGCATTTACGCATACGGGCCAAACATTTGATCATCGAAAATGACGGTTTCGCTACGCTAATGGGAGCAACGGGCGGTCAGCCCGGGATTCTTATGATTGCCGGGACAGGTTCTATCGTCTATGGCATGAATGATCAAGGCGAGATCGCCAGAGCAGGAGGCTGGGGCCACCTGGTTGGAGATGAGGGAAGCGGATATTGGATCGGTAAACAGGCCATCATTCACATTTTGAAAACAAAAGACGGGAGGATGGCTCCAAACAAGTTGGCTGCGCATATTCTACCTTACTTGGGACTGAGAGATGCCGAAGATTTGTTTAATTGGACTTACAGTACCCGTTATTCGGTGGAAAAAGTAGGTGAGCTGTCCAGCCTCGTATCACAAGCCCATATGCAAGGCGATTCATTCGCTCAGTCTATTTTGATACAAGCAGCTAAGGAGCTATTTGCATGTGCTATGGCAGTCATCAAGCGAATAAATTTAACTACAAAACCGTTTCCAATCATACTGCAAGGCGGGGTATTATACCATAATGCGTTTGTGAGGGAATATGTAACGGATCAATTCAAGAAATATGCACCTTATGGGCAAATTGAAACCAAGTTGAAGGAACCCATCTACGGAATGATGGCTTTGGCCATAGATCATTATCACAAAATAAATGAAGGACAATAAGTCGTCTCATGGAGGGATCCTATGAAAAAAAGACTGTTGTTCGTTTTTGCCCATCCCGATGACGAGTCTTTCGCTTGCGCAGGCACAATGGCGAAATATCGGGATGTCGGTCACGATATCTATTTGATCTGCGCAACTTCCGGTTGCGGGGGAAAATCAGGCGAATATCAAGTAAACTGTAAGCAAGAACTCGCCTCTCTCCGGGAGCAGGAGTTGTTACAGGCATGCAGTGTTTTAGGCGTATCCGACTTATATCTGCTCCGTTATCCGGATGGAAGCTTAGCCAACCAAGACATAGACGAAATGGCTGAAAAAATTGAGATCTATATCCTACAGCTGATGCCGCACGTCATCGTAACGTTTCCTCCCAACGGAGTTACCGGACATCGTGATCACATCGCGATATCCCGAGCTACAGAACAAGCTGTGCTTGAATCTGAGAAGAAGCTGGAGCAATCCCAGTTTTGTTCCTTTTTTTTCGCATCGATTCCCCACTACTATGATTATTGTTCAGACTCAGCGCCATCCGGTGCAGTTCCGATTACCGGGAAAGTGAACATTATTCAGCATCGCGAAGCAAAGGGGCGGGCGCTTCAAGCTCATCGAAGCCAGATCTATTCTGTTAATCGGGCTTATCCAGGCGTTATGCAAGGCGATTATGGTGTTATCGGACAATATGAGTATTATACGAAGGTGAGAGCTAACGGGCAAAATGTCGTTACTCAAGAATCAAGCGATGGAATTCCAGAGATAGAGCTTTGTCATTGAACCTGAGAGTGTAGGGACAGTTACTCCATTGAGGGGAGGGCTGTCCTGTTTTATGTTTGGTTATCGCGGCGGATTTGTTGTATTCAGCTGGACTTGAGTCCAATTGTAGTTGATAATAGTGACGAGGTTTAAGCTGTATTCTTAATGTGACAATGAAGAGACATGAAAGGGAGAAAGCTATGTGCCGAAATATCAAGACATTATTCAACTTCGATCCTCCAGCTACCGACGAAGAAATTCAGGCAGCCGCACTCCAGTTCGTAAGAAAGCTATCGGGATTTAATTTACCATCGAAAGCGAATGAGGCAGCCTTTAATAACGCTATCCATGAAGTGGCGGGTGTGGCTAAGAAACTATTAGATTCATTAGTTACGAATGCTGATCCACGTAATCGTGAGGTCGAAATCGAACGTGCCCGCATTAGATCTGTCAAAAGATTCGGGACTAAAGAAAAATAAATGGAGAGTCCTGGCATAAGAAGTTAGTCGAATGAAAGCCCGCTATTCGTGGGCTTTTTTTTATTTTACGGTTCCTTGCCTCTTGACTTAAAAATAAACATCATGATAATATTTAATCGTCGATTCAGTAATTTAGTAATTTAGTAAATTAGTAAATAAAATAATGGAGGATAACGATGAAAATACAGACGACTATAAAGAATTTGAAGTGCTTTTCGAAAAAACCAAAATAAGAAGAAGGGAATGAAAATCAATGCTCACTAATCGCTATGTTCGAACGATAATCCTTTCCCGAGTGCTCTTACAGCTTGGCATTTGGATAAGAAATTTTGCCATACTTCTATATGTTACTGATTTGACGAATAATGATCCGCAATATGTATCAATCATTGCCATTGTAGAGACTGCACCTATTTTTTTATTTGCGATTATTGGGGGAACATTAGCCGATCGGTGGAAGCCAAAGCGAACGATGGTATGGTGTGACCTGTTATCTGCCGCAACTGTATTCATGGTCCTGATATTATTAATGAACGGATCATGGTATGCCTTATTATTAGGCACATTTGTTTCAGCTAGTTTATCCCAGTTTTCCCAGCCATCCGCGATGAAACTCTATAAGATGCATGTGCCATCAGAATTTTTGCAAGGCGTTATGGCGATGTCGCAGTCATTGGTGGCCGTATTTATGGTCATTGGCCCGATAATCGGTACTTTTATTTATTTGCAGTATGGAGTTGAGTTTTCTCTCATCTTGACAGGAATTTTGTTCTTTGGGTCAGCTTTTGTATTAACGCTTCTGCCCGCAGATTTGAATGAGCCGAAACATGCGGAGAGCAAGAGTTTTATGAGGGATCTTAACGCCGGTCTTCGATTTTTATGGACCAATCACTCGCTAAGAACGTTAAGTTTTGCGTTCGCAACTACAGGACTGGCAGCCGGTTTGATCCAACCGCTCATCCTTTTCGTTACGATTGAGAAATTAGGTCAGGGCAAACAGTTCCTGCAATGGCTGCTTATGGCCAATGGTACGGCTATGCTCGTAGGTGGAGCTTTGATTATGGGGATAGCGAAGAAGGTAAAACCGCAAATTTTGCTTATGATGGGCTTACTTGTGTCCGCAATATGTACAATCACAGTTGGAGCTTCAACGATTACATGGGTGAGTATTGCGCTTCAGATCATTTCTGGATTATTTTATCCATGCATTCATGTTGGCATCCAAACACTGATTATGAAAAATACGGAAGGTGAGTTTATGGGTCGGGTAGGAGGAGCTATCACACCGATTTTTATGGGGATGATGGTTGTAGGCATGGCATTATCAGGATTTTTGAAGGATGCAATCTCACTTTCCACGGTATACGCGGTGAGCGGTGGTTTGCTTATCGTCGGTGCACTGCTCCTAATTCCTCTTGTTCATCATAAAGCAAACCGTTCGAATGCTTCATATTGACTTCAAATCTGAAGAATGATATTATTCAATCGTCAAATCAGTAAATTAGTAATTTACTAAAATATAAACTATAAATTAATAATCAACGGAGGATTACAATGAAAATACCAACGACTTTAAAACATAAGCCAGTTATTGTTTCAGAAAACTACGAAAATGTGGACGGCAGATACGCAAAGAACTCAGATGCCAAGGGCCTTTCATTAGGATTGGCTCAGTGGAACGACAGAGGGAAGGTCGATATATCAGCTAAAGTATGGAGATACACTGGAGAAAAATGGTCGAGACAGTCTGAAGAGTTACCTCTTCATCGAGTGATTGATCTGGCGATTCTTGTTTGCAGAGCAAGGCTTCATTTTCAAGAGGCCTATAGATACGAACAATTATATGATCCCCAGAATCCTGTTATTGACAGAGTTGGTTTACAAGGGGATGCAATGACTGTGGCTGTATGTACGGATAACGAACGGATTAATGAGGATATAAAACTGTTCAGTCAAGCTCTGAGTGATGATGATGAGCTTATTGGAGAACGATTGAGAACTTTATCGAGAATTTTAAAGGATATGGGGTATTAATGAAGAGTTAGGAGGAATAATCGTGGCACTCGACAAGCAGAAAAAGAAAGAACTCGCCGCGGAGTACAAACAAACGTTTCGGGCGATGGGCGTTTATCAGATCCGGAATATAGAGAACGGAAAAATATACGTGGACAGCAGCATGGACCTCGATGGCGCCAGAAACCGGCTGGCCTTCATGAAACAGACGAACATGAATGCGATCATCGAATTGAAGCAAGATTGGAATGAATACGGCAGAGATTGTTTCGTCTTTGAGGAACTGGACCGGATCAAGCCGCGCGAAGAATTCGTTACCGTCGTGTCTGATTTGAAAAAGTATCGGGAAGAGGTGGATGCACTGCTCGATCTATGGCTCGAAAAGCTCCAACCTTACGGGGATAAGGGGTATAACAGACTGAAGCGGTAGGTTTGAACGAAAGACTCGGTCGGGGGCCGGGTCTTTCGTAGTTATCTTGAAATAGAGTTTATATGACATCATATATTTCGTCCAAACATCGCTTAACTATGCTACATATTGTGGTGTAAAAGGCGGTGTTTATATTTGTATGAAATACGTAGAGCAAACAAAAGAGATATATTTCATATCATAGCCGTATTACATGCAGCTCATAAACAAAATAAGAGAAGAGGTTTTTATTTTCCGGCGTCAACAATATCAAGCCAACGTCTTCAGTATTTGATGAAACAACATAGATACTTCGTTCTTCAAGCCAATAAAGTAATCATTGGTGTTGTGGCTATTAAAAAAAGAAAGAAATTCTGGGAGATTGGTTCGTTGGCTGTTATACCTCGATATCAAAAGTCAGGATGGGGAGGCAAGCTGCTTCGATTTGCAGAAACTAGGTTGAAACAACAAGGCATTTATTCAGCTTTCTTGACGACGCAAACATTACATCCTGTTTTGCCTCGTTATTATTATTCAAAAGGTTATAGAAGAGTAAAGCAGTTTACTGTGAAGCATACAAAGTGGACGATATTTCGAAAAAGTTTACATTGAACGGCTTTGAATTTCATCATTTCTATACCTTGCACTCTGCATGTTGTAAATTCGATTTCTCCACTTGTATGGTTGTATGCTGAATTTGAAATTTGCTCTCCATTTCATGGATTGCTTTTTGTAATATTTCTTGACTGTCCCTGGAATCCTCGATCAGCATATGACAACTCAAGGAATCAAGACCGGATGTAATTGTCCAAATATGAAGATCGTGCACATTGATGACACCTTCGATGCTTTCTAACGTTTTTTTAACCCGATCTAATTCAATGGTTACTGGTGTACCTTCCATTAAGATATGAACTGCATGGCGGATAACCCCCCAGGCGCCTTTCAAAATAAGAAGCGCAACAATAACGCTAATAATTGGATCAGCAATGTACCAGTCAAAGAAGAACATCAGTAATCCGGCAAAGATAGCGCCAACAGAGCCCAAGGCGTCACCGATTACATGTAAATATGCACTCCGCACATTGATGTTTTCTTTAACATCACTTTGCTTCATTAGCGCCCAAGCACTAAGAAGGTTTGCGAGCAATCCGACTGCAGCAATCAAGATCATGGAACCACTCGACACAGTAGGCGGAGCGACAAAACGTCCATAAGCTTCTTTGATGATAAATCCGGAAATAATAAACAAAGTAACTCCGTTAAATAGGGCTGCAAGTATTTCAAATCGGTAATTCCCATACGATTTCCGCGGAGTTGCCGGTCTAGTGGCGAACCACATAGCAACTAGACTTAATGCCAAGGACGCGGCATCACTTAACATGTGTCCAGAGTCTGATAGAAGAGCTAGACTATTTGTAATTAATCCACCAAAAAACTCTAAGAACATAATTCCGCTTGTAATAATAAGTGCGATAGTTAGACCCTTTTTGTTATTGGGAGCATGGGAGTGCCCGTGTCCATGGTTGTGTCCATGATGGTGACCGTGTTCATGATGGTGACCGTGACGATGAGTGTGGCCATGGTGATCATGGGAATGATCATCATGAGAATGACTGTATTTTGACATGCTGTATACCTCCAAAACTATATATGATCATTTATTCATATGTATTATATTCCAGATTATTATGTATGGCAATAAAAATCCGAAGAACAAGCATTTATCATTCCCTGTTTCTTCAGAGTTGTCACCTACATTTTTTAATCGGTCCGATTAATACGATTTCTGGTATAATAATCAGTAAATCGTAATTTTTATCGTCGGAAAGTGAGAGCTATTATGGAAGAAGTATTAAAGGAACAAATGATATCAGAGCAAGCTGTCTCGGAACTCGCAGAAATATTCAAGGCACTTGGAGATCCGACCAGGTTGAAAATTATTCATACTTTGTTGAATACTGAGCTTTGCGTACACGATATTGTTCAGGTCTTGGAGATGGGCCAATCGGCAGTCTCCCATCAATTGAGATATTTACGCAATCTTAGAATCGTCAAGCGGCGCAAAGTAGGCAAGACCGTTTATTACTCACTGGATGACGAACATATCGAACAAATTTTCGTACAGATGCTTCAGCACGTCAAGCATGGTTAAAGATATCGAGTGCAAAGACAATCCATGAATACGATTCATGGATGATTTCATAAAAAGGAGAATTCTTCTTCGTGAATGAAAAAAAACCTTTATATTACGTAGAACAAATTGAGAAAATCGAAATCGAGCTTACCAAGCTGAATGCTAGCCGATCTATGGTTCCTGTGGAACGGCAATTCGAAGTCTTACAAATAGGAGACTCCATTTTGCTTCGGGATCAGACGGATCCGGCATCGATTTATTATAATCGTATCAAAGGATTCGGTCCTCAAGATCTTTCAAATCTGGATAATCTGCTTAGCTATTACAATAATAGCTCTCCTTGCTTTGATATGACTCCTAACCATATGACAGAAGATGTAACTCGCGCACTAAGCGAAAAGGGATTTATCCCCCGTCGAGCAACTTGTTTTTATGTTTACCGATCCAACGAGTGAGTTGGAGTCAACATCTGCGTTTCAAATCGAACGTGTAACTGAGCGGAATGCCGAAGAATTTATTCGATGGATCGTACGATCAAAGGATGGCGTGGAGCTCAACAAGGAAATGATCGAGCGGATTAAAGCCTATTTTTACAGTCCTATTTTCTTAAATTATATGCTCAGGATCGACGGGAGGCCTGCGGCTATGGGGTCACTTTTTCTGAAAGATCAAGAAGGTTATATAGCAAATGACTTTACATTCGAATCTTTTCGGGGTAGAGGCTGTCAACTGGCGTTACTGAGGCATAGGCTTTCTGAAGCTGCCAAACTTGGAATCAAGACCGTTTATACGGATGTGGAATTCGGTACGATTAGTCATGGTAATATGGAAAAGTCTGGATTTAAGACGGCATATATTAATACTTTTTGGATCAAGAAACAAAATAGTAACCTTTAACTTTTTGATATATGATAGTGATATGTCGAACAAGAAGAATATTAGTCGCCGTAGTTTTTTAAAGAAAAGCGCTCTCTGGATGGGTGGTTTACTATCGATACCGCCTTTGAGTTACGGGTATGCCACTTTGGTAGAACCCGGCTGGTTACAGGTGGAGAGAATATCGTTGACGTTTCCCACACTGCCGGAAGCATTCAAGGGACTTCGTATCGTGCATTTCAGTGATCTTCATTTTGGATTCCATTTCGATATCAAGCAGTTAATGAGCGTAGCAGAGAAGATTCAGGCAGAACAACCGGATATCGTATGCTTTACTGGCGATCTGGTCGATTATGCTCTCGGTTCCCATAATAAAGAGATTAGTAGCGTATTAAATACGATAAGAGCGAAATATGGCTGTTATGCCGTGCTAGGCAATCATGATTACTACGGGGATGCTAGTGCAGTAGCGGCCGTTCTAGAGGCCGGTGGGTTCCGCTGCCTACGGAATAGTGGGAGTAGGGTACAGCAAGGAAATCAATCCATTTGGATCGCTGGGGTCGAAGACATGTGGGAGGGTACTCCAGATCTAAAGGCAGCTATGAACATGGTGAAAAAAGAAGAATGGGTGCTATTACTCTCCCACGCACCTGATTTTGCCGATGTCGCTGTCTTAGAATCCATCCATTTGCAACTCTCAGGACATAGCCACGGCGGTCAAGTGAGGCTCCCGCTTATCGGCCCGCTGGCTTCGGTTCCTTATGGCGTCAAATATCCATGCGGACTTTACCAGGTTGGGAAAGACAAGTCTTTTGCCTTATATACAAACCGGGGTATCGGAGTATCGGTACGTCCAATTCGGTTTATGTGTCGTCCGGAGCTAACTGTTCTAACACTAGTTTAAGTATTATTAAGCTTGTGACCGCATAGGTATTTAATAACCCCTCATGGGAGAGGGAAGCCTTGACGACGAGCCATCCTGATAAAGGAGGTTCAACTGTATGAAGATGAAAGATGATACCCTCATACAGCTACTCGTACTTATTGTGATGATCGTCGAGTTGGCAATGAAGAATCATTAAGTTAGGCAGAAGAGGGAGAGCTTTTTAAGCTTTCCCTTTTCTGTTTCTCGTCATTTCCTAAAGTTTGAATAAATTCATCCATATCCAAGCAAATTAATTTATATGAACGTACAGGTTTAGAACGTTTTGGAGGAAAATTCAACGTGAAGAAGACATTTGATAATATCGATCGAAAATGGAATCGTAATGAAGGGATTGGCGAGGATGGGATTCTCGGAAAAGAGCTAGAAGTTGATTCAGATGTTAACGAGGATCGCAACCGTGAGCAGCAATTGGACGCTTCTTTTCAGGACTGGTACCGCAACATCGGGTATTGGGTGCAACAAAAGGAAGATATGACTCAGGTGCCGAAGGCTAGCGTCTTCGATGCCGCTGCTGATACTGACACCGAATAGCATGATCAAAAATTGGAGGTATGTACGATGTCCGATAGAACTAGACTCCCGAAAAGTCTTCTTTCAAACAAGACGCATATTTTTAAAAACGGAGTTCAATCAGCAACGAATTATGTACAGAACGCCATAGAAAATGTGACTGAATCCACCCAAGACGCTACACAAAACTTGGTGAATAACGTCATGAGAAAACGACAAGATGAAGATAACAAGATGACGTAAAATGGTAAGTGGAACAAATATATCATCTGACTAAAAATAACGCGGCAATGGAGGATGTTATGCCTATTTTTAAACCTTCCCAAATTGCTCACTCCATTTATGAAATAGATGGAGATGCGCTGCAGCGGGCAGGAATTAAAGGGATAATACTTGATTGGAATAATACATTAATGAAGAAGAATGCTGAGTCTGTATCGGATGCACTGATAACATGGCTGAAAAACTTTCAGTCCCGATATGCGATTAAATTGATTATTGTTTCGAACAGTAAACCACCGACGCAAGAAAACGTGCTGATTAATGAAATTCCAGCTTTGTTCGAAGCGGGTAAACCGAAGAAGAAAGCATTTATTAACGCTTTGAATATACTTGGTACCCGTAGAAACGAGACAGCTGTAATCGGCAATGGCATTATTACTGATTTATGGGGTGGAAACCGGTTAGGGATGTACACGATTTTCGTATCTCCATCATGGACGAAACCTCATTTTATTGGGATGGTAAAACGGCTGGTGGTAAAAGTGCTTCGAGTATAGATATATCAAAAAAACAGGATAAATTTTCTGATTGTGATTCATCCTAATCTGTAGATTTTCTATTAATTGGAGGATTCTTCGGATGATCGCAATGAAATATCTCATTAAATGCTTTTATGTAGCTGAGACTTGTATCTTATTGATATTGACAGGTTGTACAGGCAGCAATCCGGTTAAAGATCGTCCGCATATAATGACACCTAATTGGTCTAATTATCGGGGTATTAACGAGGGTACTAAAGATGATGGTTTACATACCTTGGGATTGGAAAACGATCATTTATCAACAACGTTAGCGTTTCATCCGGAGATCGCGGAAAGCATATTATCTCAGTATCCAGGCATCCAGTCGACCTATGTATTTTTTACAAAAGAGAACTGTTACATAGCTTTTGTCCCAAATGAACTTAACCCTACATTAAAAGCTTCGCAGGAGAAAATATTTCATCGTGTTGATAAAAAAGGAGCTACCAGTTATTTCGAGAAACCTGACATGATAAACCGGGTTGATTGGATAAGTCAAAGTAGAAATATGCCTACAAGATCGCTCGAAGCAATAGGCCGGGATGCGGAAAAATATATGCCAACTTATATCAAAAGGATATATGTAAGTGCAAATCCTAACTTTGTCAATTGCCTTCGTTTTTATTCTCAAGAAGTGGAAGAGCATGGTGATTTAAGTATGTATTTGAATGAGTTCAATAAGATAGTGGAGAGAGTATTCCCTGATTAATAATAATATCGCAATTTGTGACGTTCGAAGCTTGGGCCAATGGTTCAGACTTGAATTATTATTCAATTTCTAAGGTACACTATACATTGTTCGCTCAAAAAACTGTGGAGGTGTTCGTAATGCGTCAGGTAAATAAAACAATGATCATTGCATCGACAGCAGCCGCGGCGGCAGTCATGGGATCGGTTATTTTTGGCGTTTACAGGGTAAGAAACAGCAACATTTTTGAGCGGATTAAAAACAGATTGACCTAAGGAAAGGGGGCGAGAAATCGCCTCCTTTTTGATTCAATAAATTGAGGACATATGTCCTTTCCCATAACCTCGATTTATCATTTAATAATGGACATAAAGCAATCGAGGAGAGAGATAAATGAGAGGGAGTTTATTTGCGTTTTTTGGCGGGGCCTTTATTACCTTGCAAGGAGTAGCCAATTCTCGCATTAGTCAAGATATTGGCACTTGGCAGGCGGCGACGATCACCCAGTTAACCGGATTCGTGATGGCTTTGCTTATCCTTCTGTTCGTCCGAGACAGGAATTGGCAAGGGTTTAAGCAAGTGAAACCGATATACCTGCTTGGCGGCGCCTTTGGGGCAGTTATTATTTTCAGCAATGTCACGGCCATTCAGCAGATCGGTGTTACCCTTACGATATCTGCTCTGCTAATTTCACAGCTCAGTCTGACCTTTTTAATCGATAGTAACGGATGGTTCGGCGTGGTGAAGCAGAAGATGAAGCTGCCGCAGTTCATCGGCATCGGGATGATGATAGCCGGTGTGGTGCTTCTAAGGTTTTGATTGTACAATTATGCCAGAATGTGTCATGTTATGATGGAGGTGAAACCGAATAATGAAAGAAATAAATGATCGTGAGCAACTGAATCATTATTTGCAGGCTTATCGAATGGAATCCATCTTTAATGAACAATTAATACCGCATTTATCGCTATATAGCTTTGAGCAAGGGGAACTTATCTGTTCTCAAGGAGAATCTCCACAGTATCTGTACGTGCTTGTTAAGGGGAAAATTAAAATCTACACCACCTCGGCGGAAGGTAAATCACTCATTCTCTCTTTTAAGACACCGCTTGAGTTGGTCGGGGATATTGAATACGTACGAGGAACTGATATTCTCAATACGGTTGAGGCCGTATCGACTGTCTCCATGATCGGTGTTCATCATCGCTGGTTGAAAAAATACGGCAAAGATTACGCACCATTGCTGCAATTTTTACTGGAAATCATAACACAGAAGTTTTACGTCAAGTCGAATTCTTTGAGCTTTAATTTGATGTATCCGGTGGAAGTCCGATTGGCAAGTTATCTGTTGTCCGTCTGCTTTGATGAATCAGATTCTCTATTTAACGGGCAACTGAGGTCAGCCAATCTAAGGGATGCAGCGAACTTAATTGGAACCAGCTATAGACATCTGAATCGGGTTATAGGGCAGTTTTGTACAGAGGGTCTGATTGAGCGTAACAAAGGGTTCATCCTTGTTAAGGACAGGGAGAGATTAAGTGCGCTTGCGAGTCATAATATCTACGAATAAATCGTATAAAATCGGTCAAACGGGAGAATAAAAGATGATTCTAGGACTATTATTTGCACTTATCGCAGGTTCGCTGGTCAGTGTGCAAAATATATTCAACAGTAAGGTGAATGAACGCGCGGGATCTTGGGCGACAACTTCCGTAGTATTAGGTATGGGGTTCGCAGCCTCGCTGACGATCGGACTAATCAATGAAGGGAAACATTTATTTATCCTGCAACATATGCAGCCCTGGTACTGGTTCAGCGGTTTGATCGGGGTAGGTGTGGTAATCTGTCTGGTACAGGGAATTAGGTTGCTTGGCCCTACGTTTGCCATTTCTATCGTTCTGACAGCACAGCTCGGCTTTGCTTTACTGTTGGATTCATTAGGTTGGTTAGGTCTGGATAAGGTTCCTTTTACTTTCAACAAGTTGATCGGTGTGCTGGTCATAGCCGGCGGCATTTTTGTATTTAAATTAGGCGGTGGACGTGAGATATGAAAGAATACCGAACTTTATTATTTGATGTAGATGATACATTATTGGATTTTAGGGCAGCAGAGAAATTAGCGTTGCGCTTGCTTTTCGAGGATCAAAAAACTCCCTTAACCACTGAAATCGAAGCTGATTATAGAAAAATAAATCAAGGTCTCTGGAGGTCCTTTGAAGAAGGAAAAATAGATCAGAATGAGGTCGTAAATACTCGCTTTTTAATTTTATTTAAGGAGTACGGCATAGAGGTTGATGGAGCTTTACTGGAAAAGAAATATCGAGGCTATTTAGAAGAGGGGCATCAGCATGTTAATGGCGCTTTTGAATTGATCATGGACCTGCAAAATAAATATGATTTATATATTGTTACTAATGGTGTTTCCAAGACTCAGGATAAACGCTTACGTGATTCAGGATTATATCCGTTATTTAAAGATATTTTTGTTTCGGAGGACACGGGCTTTCAAAAACCGATGAAGGAATATTTTGATTATGTCTTTGCACGAATTCCTGATTTCTCTGTGGAACATGGATTAATTATCGGAGATTCTTTAAGCTCGGATATTAAAGGCGGACAGCTAGCCGGACTAGACACATGTTGGTTCAACCCGGATATGATACCCAATGAAACTGAAATGGTTCCAACGTATGAAATACACAAGCTTAATGAGCTTTATCGAATTTTAAATGTTTCAAATACACAAGCTTGAGAAATCAGGCTTTTTTTTGTGAATTTTTGCTAAAAAAATAGGCTAACACCAATATTTGCTTAGGTGAGTATCTTATTGTTGAGACCATTTAATAGTACGGAGGTATCGACGTGGGATACTTTGTTGATGTAGAACCAGGTGTGAATTTATTTGTGGAAGATATAAACCCCGGGGGCAGCAAGACGATCGTGTTTATCCATGGTTGGCCGTTAAGCCATAAACAGTTTGAATATCAGTTTAATGTTCTTCCGGCAATGGGATATCGCTGTATAGGAATAGACTGGAGGGGGTTCGGTCATTCTGATAAACCAATAGGCGGCTACAATTTTGACCGTTTGGCAGATGATATCCGCGCCGTTGTGGCTGCACTTCAATTAAACAACTTCACACTTGCAGGTCACTCCACGGGTGGAGCGATAGCCATTCGTTACATGGCTCGATACAATGGTTACGGAGTATCGAAACTTGTCCTTATAGACGCTGCAGCTCCTACAGGTTTTACAACAGAAACGGCTAATAAACTTCTTGCTGAAACGTTAAATGACCGCCCTAAAATGTTACAGGGAGTAACGGACACTTTTTTCTTTCAGTATATCACCGTACCATTCTCAGACTGGTTTTTTCAAATGGGATTACAGGCAGCAAGCTGGTCAACCGCAGCAATTATCATTCTGCTTAGAGATGAGAACCTGATGGCCGATCTGCCCAAAATAGTTGTCCCTACTTTAATCATTCACGGCATTCATGACAGGGTGATCCCATTTACCCAAGCACAGGAACTCAAACAAAAAATAAGAAATTCAGTGCTTGTCCCGTTTCAATATAGCGGTCATGGACCTTTCTGGGAAGAACGTGACAAGTTTAATCAGTTATTAACTCAATTTATTGATTATGAGGCCATGATTGTTTAATTTTGGGCATATACGTGAAATAATTTCTTTTGTTACGATAACAATATGAAGTCGAAAGAAAATGGAGCAGAGAGGGGAAGAGTATGAAGAGAAACAAATGGGCTACTATGATGACAAGTCTAATGCTGTTGAGTTCAGTTGCAATGGGCTGCACTTCCAACGAGGGGAGTCAGCCTTCGCCAACGCCGAATGGACAAGAACCGGCCAAAAAAGCGGTAAACGGCAAGTTTGAACCGCCCGTTACGATCACGACGGCTCGAGTGGTCGGATCGGATTACGTGTTCATCAACGGCGAGACCATTCAAGACAATGTACATAACAAATGGGCTAAAGAAAAGTTGGGCATCGAGATCAAAGACTTATGGGATACGCCGGATAATGCGGCATACCATACGAAAATCAGGCTATCGCTGACTACACAAAATCAGCTTCCCGACTTGTTTATCGTGCAGGATCCGAATTTGATTGCCGATCTTATGCAATCGGGCAAAGTCATGGATATACAGCAAGCTTTTGACAAGTACGCTTCGGAACGGATGAAGAAGCTGTATTCGGACAACAAGTCCGCGCTCAACCAGGTAAAAGCGAATGGTAAGCTGCTAGGGCTGCCCATATTCAGTGGTGGCGATGGTACGAACCCTGTCATGTGGATCCGGCAGGATTGGTTAGATCAATTAAATTTGAAAGCGCCTACGACGATCGAAGAGTTCGAAAAGGTGATGGATGCTTTTACGAACCAGGATCCGGATGGCAACGGCAAGAAGGATACGTTCGGATTCAGCTTTGCGGCAAAAAACGGTTTCTCTAACTGGATGTCCGATGCGAGCTTTGTCTTCGGCGCTTACTCCGGAAAGTTTCTTCCAATGTCAGGAGATCGTCCGCATTGGCAAAAGGCGAGCGACGGTACGTTGAAATACGGCTCGATTCAACCTGGCATCAAAGACGCATTGGGCAAAATGCGCGATTGGTATGGGAAAGGATACCTGGATCCCGAATTAGCTGCTCTTGACGAAATAAAAGCGACGGAAAGCTTTATTCAGGGGAAATCGGGGATCATCGCTGCACCGTTCTGGGCGAACGGTTGGCCGCTCGGAGATGTGACGAAGAACAATCCGAACGCGCTTGTCAGAGCCTATCCTCTGCCTGTCGGACCGGATGGCAAGACAGCACGATATAACGGTTTGATCAACGAAGGCAAAGTCATGATGTTCAATAAAGATTTTAAGCACATGGATGCCTTCTTCCTGTATATGGACAAAATATATGATAGTCCATTCAGTACGGGTGACTTTAAGGACGGTTTCTTTGAGGGATATGACTATGCGATGGTAAACGGTGAGCCGGTTTACGATCCGAAAAAGTTTCCGAAGCCGCTGGAAAAAGCTGCGACTTCGGGCAAGTACAACTTGTTCTGGAATACGCCTGCCATACCGTTTCAGGGTTCGAAAGATTGGGATTACATTTATCAAGGCAACAAACCGGAGACAGCAGGTCAAAAGGCAATTACAGTCGCCGATAAAGAGCAAATTCGTGCAGGAGCGTTGAACTATCAACTGAAAAACAGCAATGCGCCAACCGAGTTCATAGGGAGTCCAACGGAGACGCAGCGAAGCAAAGGCGAAAATCTGAAGACGATGGAATTGGAAACTTTCGCCAAAATCATTTATGGAAAAGAGCCTTTGGATAAATTTGATTCATTCGTCGCGGATTGGAAAAGCAAAGGCGGGGATCAAATAGAAAAAGAAGTGAACGATTGGTACAAAAGCGTCAATCAATGAGTAAAAGGGGGCCTCGGGTGAGGCTCCCTTCTCTATGGGGTAAAAAAGTTATGGATTCCTGTAGGATTGCGGCGTGCAGTGATAATACTCTTTAAACAATTTGATGAAGTATTGTGTTTTCTGATAGCCGACTTCTTGAGCGATATCCGATACTTTTTTATTCGTTTGGGTGAGCAAGCGCGCAGCTTTCTCCATTCTGACCCGGGTAATATAAGCGGAAAGGCTATCTCCGGTTTCCTTTTTGTACAACCGAGATAGATACACCGGGTGCAAATAGACGTGTTCGCCGACTTTGGTTAAGGATACATCCTCATGAAGATGAAGTTGAATAAATTCATGAATTTGCCGGATGATATGGCTTCGACCGGACGTGGTATCGGTTAAGGTACGCCTGAACTGATCAATTAGCGGCAGCACCCAGTCCCTGATCTGTTCGCCGGAATGAAAATAATACGGATTGGAGATTAGTGAGAAGTTTCCGATCAAATCTGTCAAGGAATCGCCCTGTTTATTAGCCATGAATGTGAAACAGGCATACAAATAATTGACAACTTCAACGATATGATACTGCGTACGATAGGGAGGCTTGCCAAGCTCTTCCAGAATCATCCCGATCTTCTCCACGACTTCTTCCCAACGGTTCGCTTCCATGCATTGAAGGATAGACGGCTCCTCATAAAGCTTCGCTAAAGGCTTATATTCCGGTTTGCTGCTTAAAGAGCCATTATGTAAAATAACACCGTCTTGAATCCCGATCCGCCACCAAAAATCATTCAAAGCTTGCAAATAAAAACGGTTTACATGAGTCCGAAGCGGAAACCGCTCCGTAAACAACACGGATATATTTCTTTTCAAAAAGGTTTTAGCAGCCTGCTGCAGCTCAGAAATTCGTACTTCCCAAAGCTTCCTTTCGCCCAAGGAATCCGCAGGAAGGACAAGGGCTATAAACTGATGGGAGTCTTTACACCACCATAGCGAGGAGCCGGCATGAATTTCCCGGAAAAAGATTTCTTCAGCCATGTTAAGCAGGGCGTAAGTGAAGAGCTCGATATCTTCCCGCGTCTCGATAGGAGACATTTGCAATCGAATCAGCAGCAGCGTGCAGTCATCGATTGGATGCAAAGGCAACCTCAAGGCATCCATTTGACGTCGCAATTCGTCTTCAGCGAAGGATTTGCCAAGCAGCAGGTCGAGCAGGAGATGCTCGCGCATACGCGTATTTCCTAATCGAATGACTGCTTCAGCTTTATTAACATCCTGCAAACGTTTGTTCTCCGCAAGAATCCGGTCCGTTACTTTTCGAATGCATGCGGTAACCTCGCCGCCTGTGACCGGTTTTAACAAATAGTCGGCTGCGCCGTGTTGTATCGCTTTTTTGGCGTATTCAAATTCGGAATAGCCGGAGAGCACTATCACTTTTGTCTCAGGGGATTGGCTATGGAGCGTTTCCAGCAAATCCAGACCGCTTTTTTCAGGCATCCGGATATCGGTAAGCAGCAGAGGCACCGGATATTTCTTGACGATGTCGAGCGCTTCATCAACTGAGCTTGCCCGGTATACTTTCGCAATCCCGCACTGGTTCCATTCTACACTTTCCTGCAAATAATCCAGCACATATTCCTCATCGTCCACCAGCAATACATTCATACGGAAATTCCTCCTTTCTAGTCGATGGGATATTTACGGTCACGCAGAAGCCGCCCCATACGTTGTTTGTGAATTTCAAACCTGAATCCGGACCGAATTGGTTGATAAGGCGATGGTGAATATTCCATAAACCGCAGCCGATCTCATCCGAATTACGCTGGCTGTACACCTGGACTGTCAGTTCCCGAATGTTCGGTTCAGGCATGCCTGCGCCATCATCTTCAACGGTAATGGTATACCCATCGTCACTCCATGATCCCTGAATCCGAATGATCCCTGAATCCCTTTTTCTCTCCAGACCATGAACGACAGCATTCTCGACTAACGGTTGAAGCAGCAGAGTAGGAACGGACAATTCCAGCATCGATGGCAGAATATCTATCTCGTAAGTTAGCCGCTTATTTCGAAGTGATTGAACTTGGAGATAACTTTCAATAAGGCTTATTTCGTCAGCCAGCGTGGAATCCGTTCCTGCTTTGCGGGTAATATAACGATAAAATTGAGCCAAGTTTTTGGCCATGGAAGTGACGGCATCAGGAGATTTATGAGCCATACTCACAATATAAAATAAGCAGTTGTACAGAAAATGCGGATTGATCTGCGACTGCAAATGCTTATATTCCGCTTCCCGTGTCCGAACCCGCTCCTCATACACATTTTCAATCAGGGATTGGATACGCGACGCCATTTCATTAAATTTTGCAAATAAATAATCAAATTCGTTGTTTGTTCTAACGACCGCTCTGCTGTTGTAATCGCCTGAACCCAGGCTCTCGATTTTGCGGACCATATAACCGAATGGAATTCGAAAGTGGCGATACAGCAAGTATGACATGCCCACGCCGGAAACAAAGAGTAAGATCAGGCTGGTATTTACGAGCCGGTTAACTTTTTTGAAGGGACTCAAGAATTCATTCAATTGAATGTAGCTGACCAGCGTACCGCCCAAGGAAGGGACACGAATCGTTTGCACCAAGAATTCGGTTCCATCCATTTTGAGTACGGAGAGATGGGGATGTCCGCCGGCAGTATTATCTTGAAGCGCACCTTCATGTTCCAAAAGCGTTAGGAAGTCCTTGTTGATCGTTTGATTCGCAATCGTAGTGGAATCGGACAAGTAAAGGAAAGACGTTCCGTTCCCCGACGCATCAAGGCCCTTAAGAACGGATTTCAAATAATCGCCTGGTATGGCAGTTTCAACGATGGCAGTCACATTGCTCAAATCCGCCTTATAAATAGACGGGTTCGTGAACAGCAAATGAAAGGATAGCGCATCTAGATCGTCCTTGCGGATAAACCACTTGTTCTTCGGCATAGCGGCCAGTTCAACGTCTTGATAGGCAAGACTTCCCTTGGTGGAGAGGGCTTCTTTAATTTGTGGCCAGTAAACGCTTACATCATGAGCAAGAGTATTCGCCTGGCTTTGAAGAATCAGCTTTTCCTCGACATTTTTCCGCATTAATAAATGGTCGACATACTCGAGAAAATCCCAAGAGCTGGAGTACGCTTTAATGTTGGAATCGTTCACGAGAAGCAGCGTTTGCGTTTCGAGCTGTCTTAAGGATTGTTCCAGCTGAAGCACCGTAAACTCCAACTGCTTGGCTGCCGAGTTTTCGAGCGTTTCCCTGAGCACATTCTCGCCGACTTTGTTGGAGTAGGAAAAAAGCAGGGTGGCTGGAATGAGCAGGACGATCAGCATGATCAGCATATTGCGGAATATTTTATATTTTACCATGAGTTCACCGCCTGAAGGTTGAATTTGGGTAAAAGGTTATCAAAGGGGACATAGAAGTTAAGACAGTGTCATAGGTGCCGGGAGATCCCGTTGGTATAATAGTAGCAGAAGTAGTCCAAAGTACAATGACTGGATTCAGGAAGGGGAGAAATAGATGAAAAATACTCGGAATGCAGTCGTTCTAAGCAAACTATCTGCAGGTAAAATGGTGCCCAAGCGGGTTCGGGGACTGAATAGAACGTGGCCGCTTCACTTGTTGATTTTTCCGGCGCTTGTGATCGCCGTTCTCTTTCACTATGTTCCTATCGGGGGACTTGTGATGGCGTTTCAGGACTATAAGCCATGGCTCGGTTTTTTGAAATCCGAATGGGTCGGGTTCAAGCATTTCCATGCTTTGTTTATGTTTGAAGAGTCCGTTCAGGTCATATGGAATACGCTGATCATTTCCGTCTTGAAAATAGGTTTCGGAACACTCGTTCCGATCGTGTTTGCTTTGCTGCTGAATGAGGTTCGTAAAAACGGGATTAAACGGAGCATCCAAACCTTGGTGTATTTGCCCCACTTTTTGTCATGGGTCATTCTCGGGGGAATCTTGCTCGATCTGCTTTCTGTCAAAGGCGGACTTGTGAACCGGATGCTGACGGCCTTGTTCGGAACGAAGCCTATTTTTTTTCTCGGTGACGGGGATTGGTTCCGCTTTGTTGTGATTGTGAGCGATATTTGGAAGGAGTTCGGTTTTAGCATGATCGTCTACCTGGCTGCTATAACGGCTGTGAATCCTTCTTTATACGAAGCCGCTGAAGTCGACGGCGCGACGAGATTGCAGCAAACCATCCATGTGACGCTTCCAGCCATGATGCCGATTATAGTCGTTGTCGCTACGCTGCAGCTCGGGAATGTGTTGAATGCGGGGTTTGATCAAATCTTCAACCTGTATAACCCGCTGGTTTATAACAAGGGCGACATCATCGATACTTTCGTTTACCGGTCGGCTATACTGAAAGGCGATTTCAGTTTTGCAACGGCGGTAGGGTTGTTCAAATCGGTAACCAGCTTCATTCTCATTATCATCTCTTACAAGTTAGCTTATAAATTCGCAAATTATCGGATTTTTTAGCAGTAAAGGAGGAGACGCAAAGCATGTACCATAAAACGACCGCATATCGATGGTTTAACGCTGTGAATCAACTATTTCTCATCGGTATATCGCTGCTCTGTATATTACCTCTAATGCATGTCCTCGCTGTTTCCTTCAGCGGCAAAGCGGCAGCTACCGCAAACATGATCACTTTATGGCCGGTAGACTTTACGGTGGAGTCTTACTTAAAGACGGTGAATAACCCGAATTTTATTCAATCGCTGTTTTATTCGGTGTATCGAACGGTCCTGGGAACCGGGATCGGTATGGCCGTAACTGTATTTGCCGGGTACGCTTTATCGAAGACTTATTTGGAGTTTAAAAGCCGGAATGCTTACATGTGGTTTTTCGTTTTCACGATGCTGTTTTCCGGCGGGCTCGTTCCAAACTACATTCTCATCACCAATCTTGGTTTGATCAATACGATATGGGCTCTTGTCCTGCCGTCGGCGCTAAGCGTTTACAATATGATTCTGCTGATGAATTTTTTTCGAACCATTCCCGCCGAATTGGAGGAAGCCGCAACCATGGACGGAGCCGGGATCATCCGGATCTTCTTCAAAATTCATTTGCCGATCTCGATGCCGGCGCTTGTCACGATTACGCTGTTTACGCTAGTATTTCATTGGAACTCCTGGTTCGACGGGTTAATTTATATGATGGATACGGATAAATATCCGCTTGCGACCTTCCTTCAGACCATCGTCGTACAGCAGGACTTCAGCAAAATCAGCATCGACCCAAAGGATTTGGAAAACTTATCGCAGCGTACCGTGAAATCGGCGCAAATCTTTATTGGAGCGCTGCCTATAATGCTCGTTTATCCGTTCTTGCAAAAATTTTTCATTAAAGGCATCGTGGTCGGAGCTGTAAAAGAGTAAGGGGGAAAGAAAGCCGTGAGTGCAGTTATCGAATTGGACAAATTTATATGCGGACCGGATTCACTGCTGCATATTGTTGGGGAAGAGCATATCCGAATCGAAACATCCGCATCGGGAGGCGGCGTGGGACAAGACTTGGCTTCGTATGACCCGGGGATGTGGAAGGACAACGAGTACTTGGTTGCGGATTTATTCCATGAATCGCACGATGTCTTGGTCGTGATGTTCTCCTTCGGCGATGCCGGAGGAAAGGAGCTGACGGTGCATTATGGACTACTGCCGAATATCAGAACCAGAGTATGTCTTCCTTTGAAAGCATTAAATGGTGAAAAACTGTTTCTGGATCGTTATCCAGGCGTGATGCAGTCCGTGCTCAGAGGCGATCGTTCCGTTGACCGCACTAGACTTAAGAGCTTGTCGATTTCAACGATTCCGTCAGTCAAAAGCAGATCGTTTGAGGTCTCTGGGTTGCATTTGAGAAAAGAAGCTCCGGATTTTACATATAAACAAGAGGCGTATATTGACGCGTTGGGACAACTTCTCGGAAAAGAGTGGTCAGGTAAAACCGGCTCGATCGAACAACTATCATTAGATTTGAAAATACAAATGGAGCGTAGTCGAAATAGTCACTATATTAGCCCGAACTACAGCCGCTTCGGCGGATGGAAGGGCTTGCAGTTCGAGGCTAGCGGTTATTTCCGGACGGAAAATGACGGTGAACGCTGGTGGTTCGTCGATCCCGAGGGATATGTTTTGTTCAGTGCAGGAATGGACTGCGTTCAGCCCTATGACCATATGCGGACTGCGGGGATGGAGCATTTGCTTCCGGAACTTCCGGATCAAGAAGGCAAATATCGCGATGCCTGGTCTTCACGAGGATTCAACTTCTTGGTTGCCAATCTGATACGTGCTTTCGAGGAGAATTGGCTGGAAGCCTGGATGGAACTGACGGAATGCCATCTGAAGGAGTGGGGGATCAATACGATCGGTAACTGGTCGCTGCCTGCATTTATTCAACGTTCCAGCTTGCCTTACGTGTATCCGATGGAAGGCTTCCCGTCTACGGAAAAAACGATTTATAGGGATTTTCCGGATGTATTCAACCCGGAGTACGAAAGAAATGCACAAGAATTTGCCGGGCAGCTTGTCCCTTTGAACAAAGATCAGCGACTCGTCGGATACTTTATGCGTAATGAGCCGCACTGGGCTTTTGTTGACGGTTTAAATTTGACAGAGGCTATGCTGGAGCATCCGCACACTTTTGATAGTAAGGTGGAGTTTGTGAAATGGTTGGAACAGAAGTATACGAGTATCGAGGAGTTAAACGGTGCATGGGGAGCGAATTTCAAATATTTTCATGAGTTGTTGGATTCGCAGAAAGCTTCGATTCGACGTGTTGAGGGCGTGCGCCAAGAGGACTATGCGGCATTTAATCGTATCTTAATACGGCGTTACGTGGAAGTGCCTGCCCAATATTGTAAAAAAGCGGATCCTCATCACTTAAACCTGGGAATGCGGTATGCGTGGATTGGCAGCGAGGAAATATTGGAGGGATGCGAATCGTTCGATGTATTTTCAATCAATTGTTATCAAATGCAGCCGGACCGGGAACATATCGAAAAGATCAGCAATTATCTCAAAAAGCCGGTCATGATCGGCGAATTTCACTTCGGTGCAGCGGATGCAGGTCTTCTTGCTTATGGAATTAGGGCGGTTGCCTCCCAAGAGGAGAGAGGGCTCGCCTACAGATATTTTGTGGAGCAAGCAGCTGCCATCCCCGAGCTCATTGGCGTGCATTATTTTCAACTTGCAGATCAGCCTGTTCTTGGCCGATTCGACGGGGAAAATTACCAAATCGGCGTAATCGATGTTTGCTACCGTCCTTATCAAGCTTTTGTGGAGAACATGAAACAAGCTCATGATCGGATGTATGAGATCCGAATCGGGACAAAGCAGGCTTATGATTTATGTCCAAATGAAATACCCAGGACTGGTTTTTGAGAAAACCTTATTTGCAATAGACACCATAATGGTGTCTTTTTTCATGTGCAACGGGCAGTCGCAAATTTAATTTTTTTGTGGGATTGGCTTGTGCGAACGTACGTGCTATGATAGGGAGATTCTGAGAATCACTTATAGATTGGAGATAAGGTATGAATCATTCGTTACTCCGGAATCGGACATTTCTTTTCATGATGATAGGAGAGGCCATTCAAGGCGCAGGTATTTGGACAAGCATCATTGCCAATCTGCAATTTATGCAAAGCCACGTCCCGTCTGATTTAGGCAAGAGCTTGATCCTGATGTGCGGTTTATTTCTAGGCGTACTCATTTCGCCGCAAGCAGGGGTGTGGGCAGACCGCTATGATAAGAAAAAGATATTGCTTATCTCAGGGCTTGTCCGCTGTCTGGCTCCGATTATCATGTTTGCGGCCATTCAGTACCAATCCGTCGGCATCATGCTGTTGTCTGTCATCATTATGCAAGTATCGGCTACAGTTTATATGCCTACCGTACAAGCGGCGCTGCCTTCCATCGTTCCTGCTTCCGAGCTGCTTAAAGCCAACAGCATAAACTTTAACGTGATCACGATAGCGAGAATCGGCGGCACTGCTGCAGCAGGCATCTTGGTATCCGTTATGAATTTATACACGGTCTACGCGCTGTCGCTTGCTTTTTACGTTATCCTCGTGATACTTATTACACAGTTGAGGATTCCCAATACTGCGGATACCGTCACTGCAAAGAAGCAGGAGAAAATCCGCTTTACGGAGTTGTTTCCACTTATTCGAGAAGAACCGTCAATACTCATCGCACTTATCAATAGCGGGGTTATTACCTTGTTTCTAGGCGGTTTTAATTTGCTTATACTTAAGTTTAGTCAAATCCAGCACGAACCGGAACTGATGGGCTGGATTTATGCTTTAGAAGGCACCAGCATTTTGATTGCAGGTTTATTCGCAAAGCGTGTGATCGGCATGCGAAATCTGGTAACCAGTTCTACGTTGTTCATGTTATTATTTGCGCTTTCTTTTGCAGGAATGTCCTTCAGCGAAAGCAGTTTTGCGGTTCTCGGCTCCTTCGTAGTGTTCGGTTGCGCCGTCGCTTTTTTCTTTCCGATGGTATCCACACTATTCCAAATCAAAGTGCCGAAAGAAGCGCAAGGACGTTTTTTCTCATTTCGAGGAATGCTTGACCGCGTCATGTTTCAGTTTGCTCTGCTTGCGACCGGCGCATGTCTCGATTGGTTCGGGATATCCACATTTTTATTGACGCTCGCCATCATTACGATACTAAGCGGGATCTCGACGTTGTTCATTGCCAAACGAAAATCAATGGACGTCCGGCAACCGGTCACTAGAGATGCGGTTGAAGGATGAGAGAAATCTCTTCGATTGTGGAAATAAAAATAGAAAATGATTATGAACACACATGACAAAATTCAACAGATTTTGCATCTTAGATGAGATATACTGGTGAATAACCCCGGTTCGCCGGGGCAAATACGTTTTAAACTTTGGAGGTTATTTATTCATGGAAACAGGCACAGTCAAATGGTTTAATGCAGAAAAAGGGTACGGTTTCATTCAAAGGGAAAATGGCGACGATGTATTCGTTCATTTTTCTGCCATTCAAGGCGAAGGATTCAAATCTCTGGACGAAGGGCAACGCGTTGAATTCAATGTTGTTAAAGGCCAACGCGGACCACAAGCGGAGAATGTTGTAAAACTGTAATCATAACATCAAAGCCTGTTCTTGACGACGATATGTCAAGAGCAGGCTTTTTATTTTTCAGTTGGTAGTCTTGCTAGTTCATAAACAAAACCTCTGTTTTCTTAACAAAGAGGACTGTTTTTTAAATATTGTTTCAAGAAAATAACTTTATAATAAAAGGGATTATTTATATGGAAAGGAGAAAATATCAAATTTCATGGCGTTTAAAAACATTTTGTGTAAGCGCAATCAATACTCTATTAAGGATGGTGGGCTCTAATGATTTGGAGAAAAGCTTCAATTGCTAGAAAAGTGCTGACTTTCAGTATGTCGTTGCCTCTTCTTTTTACAGGTGTTAGTGTATCTGCTGCAGATGTAATAGGGAAAGGTTTACAGCTGGAATATCTGGACCGGGGGCTGGTAGCGGCTTCAACGAATGAGGGTGTATTCCTTAGCTGGAGACTCAAGGCAAACGAGGTTTCAGGTTATTCGGAGACAGGCTTGACGGGAGTGAACTTCAACATATATCGCGACGGTGCCTTGCTTGCGACCGTCTCAGACAGCACCAATTATTTAGATAAAAACGGTTCAGCAGTATCCCGGTATCATGTAGCAGCTGTACTCGCCGGACAAGAAGTCGACCAAAGTTCACCGGTTACTCCTTGGGGGAATTCCCATTATGATTTACCGCTCAAAAAGCCGGCAGACGGTGTAACGCCAACGGGTGAAGCATACACATACCACGCAAATGACATGAGCGTTGGGGATGTAGATGGTGACGGTAAGTATGAGTTTTTCGTGAAATGGGATCCCTCCAACGCCAAAGACGTTTCTCAAATCGGATATACAGGAAAGACTTACATCGATTGCTATAAGTTAGATGGCACTCTCCTATATCGCATTGATTTAGGCATTAACATTCGAGCAGGGGCTCACTATACGCAATTCATGGTTTATGACTTTGATGGAGACGGGAAAGCCGAATCTATGTTCAAGACAGCTCCCGGTACGAAGATCATCAAGTATGATCATGCGGGCAATGCAGTGTCCGAGCAGTTCATTACGATGCCTCAAGAAGATGTAGATGCCGGGTATACGAACAATGATGACTACCGTATGAGTCGTGAAGATTATTATGCGCATATGGTCAAAATGTTTATGGGATGGCATGCGCATGAAGAGGTTGTAAAAGGTCAATGGCCGGCAACTCTGGAGGAATGCTTTGGTATTGCAAAGCAATATAATTACCCGCTTTCCAAAGTAGACGCTGAGAGCTTAGTCGATTATTTTATGGATACATATGCCCCAAGTCGGAGCACCCGTAACAATCTTCGGGCTTTTGAAGGCTTTATTGTCGATGGACCTGAGTACTTAACGGTATTTAATGGCGCATCAGGTGATGAGATGGAGACGGTCCATTATAAGCCTGAACGTCATGACGATGGCTTGATGTGGGGAGACTATGCCATGTCAAGAATTGAACCCGGCAATCGGGTTGACCGTTTCCTTGCCGGCGTTGCTTATTTGGACGGTGCCAAGCCTTATGCGGTATTCGCTCGGGGTTACTACACAAGAACGAATCTGATTTCTTATAGTTGGGACGGCCAGCATCTGAAGGAAAAATGGTTTGTGGACAGCGGCTGGACGCCAATGACCAATCCATTCAATGATGGCCCTCATGGTAGAGATGGAACGAACCCAGGGTACGAAACCATCACGACCCAAGGGAATCACTCGCTAAGCACAGCAGATGTTGATGGCGACGGGGCCCAAGAAATCATTTATGGAGCTATGACGATAGATAACGATGGCAAAGTATTGTACAGTTCGATGGGTACAATGCCTCCAGAAAGCGCTAACCCCGGTACTGTAGCCAGACTTGGTCATGGCGACGCCATTCATGTTGCAGATATCGACCCGGACAGACCGGGGTTGGAAATATTCGGGGTTTTCGAGGGTGGTCGTTATGCACCATACGGATACGCCTTGCGTGATGCTAGAACTGGTGAAGTCATTTATGGCGGCTATACGGGTAAAGATACGGGACGCGGTATGGCAGGTGATGTAGACCCTGCCCTTAGAGGCCTGGAAACTTGGGCTGTAGGGTTGTGGACGGCAAATGGAACACGTATAGATACTAGAGCTCCCGGCACGAACATGAACATTAAGTGGTCAGCGGATATGACAACTCAGATCGTGAACGGTGCGATAGATGCCACACCTACCATAACCGACTGGAAGAAGGGAATCGTGTTAACTGCTGAAGGTACAAGAACCAATAACCATACGAAGGGTAACCCGAACTTAGTCGCGGATATATGGGGTGACTGGAGGGAAGAACTGCTCGTTCGAACAGCAGACAGCTCTGCAATTCGTATATATCTCAGCACAGAGGTAACCAACCGCAAACTATACACATTGATGCATGATGCTCAATACAGAACAGGGATTGCATGGCAAAATACAGGGTATAACCAGCCAGCCTACCCAAGCTTCTATTTGGCATCGGACATCAATTGGGCGAATGTTCCCACACCCGCTTACTGGACTCCAGGAGTCATGACTGTTTTAGAGAATCTGATAGAGACCTATGCGGCATCCGGTGAATTGAGCGGGTCCTTAGTGCCTCAGTTAACCAATACGTATAAGCAGGCGGAACATCATTTGGGACAAGGCTCCGTCAAAGAGGCAATGAAGTTTATGGAAAAATTCGTCTCCCAAATCAATAAGAGAACGAAGGAGGCTTCTATTTCAGTTGCAGCTGAAAAGAACTTGACCTACCATGCTAATTTATTAATTCAGATGTGGAAGTAGACATCGTCTATGGAAAGCCGTCTTGGAACTAATCAGGACGGCTTTTCGACTTTTGTGATTTACATAACTTTTAGAACGAATTGATATTCAACATACATTTTTTCGATAGATTAGGGATGTACATATCTAAATAATTGATTGGAGGTTTATATTCGATGAGTCTTGATGAAGCAAGTAAAAGCATGAGCAGGAGGGATTTTATTAAAGTCGGAGGGGCGGGGGCGCTGGCGCTCACGCTCGGTTCGGCGGGCGTTCCCGTCGAATTGTTCGGCGGTGGAAAAGTACAGGCTGAAACTAACGATAATGTGAAGCTGCAATTCAACTCCGACGGAAAGTTCAAAATCGTCCAGTTCAACGACACGCAGGATGACGAGCATATCGACCGGCGGACCGTAGAGCTGATGGAGAAGGTGCTCGACGCCGAAAAGCCGGATTTTGTCGTCCTTAACGGCGACAACATTACTTGGGGATGCGATACGGCAATAGAGATGAAGCAGGCAATGAACAACATTGCCCAGCCCATGGAGCAACGAGGAATCAAGTGGGCCGTAACCTTCGGGAATCACGACGAAGACTCGACTCCGAACGCTGGTCTGAGCGAAGAGGACATGCTGCAATTTTATATGGCATACAAGCATAATGTTAACCAACCCGGAGAACGAGGGATTACCGGGACAGGGAATACCCACCTGTTGATCCAGTCCTCCCAAGGGTCGAAGGCGGCCTTCAACCTTTGGCTGCTCGATAGTGGAAGGTATGCGCCGCAAACGATTGCCGGTCAAGACTTCGAAGGATATCCGACCTGGGACTGGCTGCGGTTCGATCAAGTGGGGTGGTATTACGAGACCTCCAAAAAGCTGGAGGAAAAACTGGGTTATAAAGTACCGTCACTCATGTTCATTCATATTCCGCTCTGGGAGCACCGATTCATGTGGTACGCCAGCGTGGACGGCAGATCCGAGGCCGACCATGCAAGGGCTGTCGGCAAGCACCAAATTGTGGGGGAACGGAACGAAGACGAGTGCCCTGGTCCGATCAATAGCGGCATGTTCTCAGCGATTCTGGCCCGTGGCGATGTCAAGGGCGTCTTTTGCGGCCATGATCACGTCAATACGTATCACGGCAATTACTACGGCGTGTTGCTCGGCTATGCCGGAAGCGCGGGCTTCGGCGCTTACGGTTTGCCCGGTGCGGATCGGAATCGGCTGCGCGGCGCCCGGGTATTCCAGCTCGACGAGCACACCGAGAACGTTCTTGTCGATACCCATATGCTTTACGCAAAGGATTACGGCATCGATCTTACCGCGAATGACCAGAGTACGGAGCCCGCGCCAATCCCGGAAAACAAGAAGCAGGAGAAGATTGTGAAGCCTTAAGCGCAGCGCGGTTTTTTATATGAAGTTGAATTAGCATAATATTCATTATGTGCATCTTCAAAATTGAAAAGAACCCGTACCGTTCACATGGTGCGGGTTCTTTTCAATTAAACAGGCGTCTCTTGCTTGATACCCGATTGATATCCGGTTCTCGTTTAGAATAATCTCCTGGCCGTGACGAAACGCTTCTTCCATTTTTCATCGAAATCTGCGATGTGAACGCCGAGCTCTTTCGAATAGGTATGAAGGATCCGACCGTCTCCGGCATAGATGCCTACATGCCCGATATCGAGGCCGCGGGCGCTGAAGAATAGAAGATCGCCTTTGCGTATATCGTCGATCCCGACTTCTTTCCCATTCTGGGCTTGGTCATAGGAGACTCGCGGCAGATCGATGGACAGCACTTCATTAAAAACATGTCGGACAAAAGAAGAGCAATCGAACGTGTTGGTTTGGCCGGAAGCGGCACCGAACTCGTAAGGGGTTCCCAGGAATTTGGACCCGTAAGTGAACAACTCATCCGCTTGCTTCTCGGCCAACACCGGGCTCGTGTAATCGGTATACATCGGTATGGCCGAGATGAAACCAATTGTATCGTCTTTGGTCTGCACCTCCAGCCAATTAGCGTCTATTTCTCGGATTACGTGGATTCTCTCACTTTTTGGAAGCATTCTGAGTACGCGTGAATCCGTATCTTTTTCGGGAGAGTCGCGTAGGTTGACTCCGTATTCGATCGTGGTTTCATAGTCATGAGCTGATGAAATCGTAATGGAACGGGAATATTCATGCCATTTCACCAGATTGCCTAGTGTTTCACTAATAAATCGTAGTGGAACCATGGTAAACCCATCGATAATTTTGCCGGATACGGGCATCTCCAGCCGTTCTTGGTTTTTATAAGCTGCCGTTTCTCCGATTCGGTATGTAAATACGACGCCTTCTTTATGGGCTGTAACCGTTCGCGTGCCCTCGTCCCAAGAAACTATTGCACCCTCAGCCTCAAAAATGGTACGCATCGGAACGAGGCTATAGCCGTTTTCGATAACGGGAGGAGTCTGAAAGGACAACGGATACCCATCCAGAAATACAGAAGGCGACGGATTCGCCTCGGCATGCACCGACGTTGCATGGAGCAGCATCATGGTCAGCAGCGTAAACGCGGCGCCTCTAAGGAAGCCGTTTCTTATCTTCATGTTCATGTACCCCTTATTCATTTATAATAGATAGACGCAGCTGAGATGGCGTTTGTTGCTTTCCAATTTACGGAAAAAATCCATCTATGTGAGGAAAGGGTATAATAAATTGGTTTTATGTAAAATAAAAAACTAAGATATAAAATGACAAGTAGAAAAAGGAGATACGATGACAGAGAAAAAAGCAATCATTGAAACAGGATGGAACTTCGACAATAGTTATGCTCGTCTGCCAGAATCATTTTTTTCCAGGTTCAACCCAACCCCTGTACGCTCACCTAAGTTGATCATACTTAATGATCCGTTGGCTACATCCCTGGGGTTGAACGTCCAAGCACTGCAAAGCAATGATGGCGTAGCTGATCTTGCCGGCAACCAGATTCCCGAAGGCGCTTTGCCTCTTGCCCAAGCTTACGCAGGGCATCAATTCGGGCATTTTAATTTGTTAGGGGACGGCCGGGCTCTGCTGCTTGGTGAGCAGATCACTCCCCTGGGTGAGCGGGTTGATATTCAGCTTAAGGGTGCTGGTAAAACGCCATATTCCCGCCGTGGCGACGGTCGGGCGGCACTTGGACCGATGCTGCGCGAATACATCATCAGCGAAGCCATGTATGCGCTTGGAATTGCTACTACCCGCAGCTTAGCGGTGGTATCAACCGGTGAGTTAGTAATCCGCGAAACCAACCTGCCAGGTGCAATTCTGACCCGCGTGGCTGCCAGTCATCTGCGTGTCGGCACTTTTCAATTCGTTTCAAATTGGGGCACTGAAGAGGATCTCCGAGCCCTGGCCGATTATACATTGCAAAGACATTTTCCAGAAGTAGACGCTGATGTGAACCGTTATCTTTTCCTGCTTCAGGAAGTGATCAAGCGTCAGGCCGTGCTGATTGCCAAATGGCAGCTCGTCGGCTTTATTCATGGGGTGATGAACACCGACAATATGGCCATTAGCGGAGAAACCATTGATTATGGTCCTTGCGCCTTCATGGATGCCTATGACCCGGCAACGGTGTTTAGTTCCATTGACATTCATGGCCGTTATGCTTATGGCAATCAGCCGCCTATTGCCGCGTGGAATCTCGCGAGATTTGCTGAAACCCTATTGCCGCTGCTGCATGATAATAAGGAGCAGGCAATCGAATTGGCCCAAGATGCGATTTCAGATTTTTCTGCGTTATACCATCGTAATTGGCTTAAGGGAATGAGGGCGAAACTGGGAATCTTTAACGAAGAGCTGCAGGATGAATCCCTTATTGAAGGCCTACTCAGTATGATGCAAAAGTATGGTGCGGACTATACCAATACCTTCCGCGCATTAACTTTTGATAAGCCGGAGGATACAGTTCTGGTTGGCACTACGGAATTCGATCAGTGGCATGATCTGTGGCAGGCAAGATTAGGCAGGCAGCAGGAGCCTAAAGACTCCTCGCATCAGTTGATGCGCAGCAGCAATCCCGCACTAATCCCTCGTAACCACCGGGTAGAAGACGCACTAGAAGCAGCTGTGCAACAAGGAGACTACAGCGTGATGGAGCGGCTTCTTGCTGTTCTTTCGAACCCCTTCGCGCATACCCCCGAACAGTCTGAATACGCTACGCTGCCCGCGCAATCAACCTGTGCTTACAGAACCTTTTGCGGTACCTGATCTAGAAGCAATAGACCAACCAATTAATTGTCAAAAAAACTCATATTAAACGTTGACAGAAAAGGGCATATTCATTTGCCCTTTTTTCTTTTATTGATATTTTTCTTGAGCGGGAATGTATCCGATCATTCCGGTATGTTTGGTAATTGGATGACAAAGGTCGTGCCTTGGCCCGGTCGGCTTTCTACATCAATGGTACCGCTATGGGCCAATACGAACTCCTTGGCGATCGCAAGTCCTAATCCCATGCCGCCGCTGTTGCGTGTGCGCGCTTCATCTGTTCGATAAAAGCGATTGAAAATGTAGGGAAGGTGCTCTGCAGCAATGCCTGGACCGGTGTCTGAAACAGTAATGCGCAGCATATCAAGTGAGCCGGCTTGCGCCGGATCATCCTTGACGGTAATCGTGACCGAACCGCCAGGGGGGGTATAGCGAACGGCATTCATAATAAGATTCAAGAATACCTGAGTCATCCTATTCGGATCGATATGGATTTCGGGAGAGGGGGTCTCCATATCCAGTTCAATCTGAATATGTTTGCTTTCGGCGTCAACCGAGACCCTGTCGATAACCCGCTGCAGCAGAGCAGGGACATTGGTGGGCTTCCGTTCAATCGACAGCTTCTTGGCTTCGGCGAGTGAAAGCTGATGCAGATCGTCGACAAGACGGGTCAAACGGATCAGCTCATCCTGCAGCGGCAGCAGCATCTCCGGATCAATGGAGCGGCCGCCCTGCTGCACGAGATCAAGCTTTCCGCGAAGGATCGTGATCGGCGTTCTAAGCTCATGAGCCACGTCTGCGACAAAATTGCGCCTCACATCCTCAGCCCGCAGCAACTGTTGGGACATGTCGTTGAATGCCCGGGCAACCGTAGCATATTCATCCTTGCTTATAACCGGAGCTTGAATCCCAAGTTGACCTTGACCCAGGCTCCGGATGGCCGGAATTAGCAATCGGATTGGTTTTGTCAGCCTTTTTGACAACCAGTAGGCGACAAGGAGAGAGAGGATAGCGAACAAGATGCTGCTTGCCAAGAGTAAAATCGATACGGAGCTGCCGATGCCAAGCTGAATTCTTGACATGTTGGCAACTTCCGGGTCGTGATAATACAGCAGAGCGATTTTTTCACCGTCCAATCGAATAGGAGTTCGAATTCCAAGTCTTTTTATTAGTTCCACGTTGGCAGTTCCTCTTTGATACAGAGGCTTTTGCTCGGGAGACATTAGCAGATAGCTCGCGTCCGCAGGGCTCTCGTAGTGGCTGTTTTTTATTGCCGGAGCCTGCTGTACATTCTCCCATGTACCTCCGTTATGCCTGTAGTAGTCTGCAAATAGCTTGGATAAACTCTCGATCTCGTAGGTTCTGTCCGCAACCCTGATGTGCTCAAGCGTTGCTTTCACTACAAATTGCGTCACTAGCACGAATAACACGCTCATTGTGACGATAAAGGATGCCATAGCAAGAAACAGCTTGCGCCTGATCGTCATAACCTGTCTCCGAAACGGTAGCCGAATCCGTAGACGGTTTGGATAAAGACCGGGCTTGCCGGATTATCTTCGATTTTTTTTCGAATCTTGCTGATATGGGCGTCTACTGTTCGCTCGTCATTCAAGATGTCGTCCTCCAGCGCTGCTTGCAGCAGCTGAAGTCTGCTGTAGACAATCCCCGGTTTGGCGGCCAAAGTGAGCAGCATTTTGAACTCCGTGGGCGTCAGTTGAAGTTCTTCTCCTTGTTTCCACACGCGGCATTGCACTTCCGAAATGGACAGCTCGCCGCGTTCGAGCGTTTGCGAAGCGGGCTCGCTTCCTTCCATCCGTCGCAGCAGGGAACGGATCCGGGCCACGAGCTCCCGCATTGAAAAAGGTTTAGCCAGGTAATCGTCGGCGCCAACTTCAAGCCCGATGATCTTGTCGGTTTCTTCGGCTCTGGCCGTTACCATGATGATACCCACGCGGCTAATTTTGCGCAGCTCCCTGCAGACGTCGAGGCCGCTCATCTCCGGCAGCATCCAGTCGAGCACGATGAGTGACGGTTTGAACTCGGCAGCTTTCCGCAAAGCTTCTTTACCTGTTTTAGCGGTAACGATCTCGTATCCTTCCTGCCGTAAGAAAGGCACCATGAACT
Organism: Paenibacillus sedimenti; assembly: GCF_014534655.1. Taxonomy (GTDB): domain Bacteria; phylum Bacillota; class Bacilli; order Paenibacillales; family NBRC-103111; genus Paenibacillus_E; species Paenibacillus_E sedimenti. The sequence goes on along the minus strand of NZ_JACVVD010000019.1, from coordinate 41,399 downwards.
CCAGTACCTTTTCCTCATCATCCACCAGCAGCAATGTTTGCTGCATCTTCTTCACCTACCTTGGTTTAGCAGTTTCTTTACATTCATTATACTTGCTTGTTATGGCCATTTGGAAAAATTCACGGGAATCGCAACGGATCATCACAAGTTCACAACATCTTATTGTTAGTATGGTCTTAGTTGTTAAAAACCAAAGGATAAGGATGATTCATATGACAGATTTCCGATCAAACCAAGTGGGCAAATTCTCGGGTTTTATTTTTCTAGGCCTTTCGTGGCTGCTGGTTGCTTGCATGATCATACAGACTTTCATTGCAGGCATGGCAATCTTTAGTGATGCGGGCCAGTGGAGCAGTCATGTCGCTTTTGTGCATTTGTTTGAGTTTTTGCCAATCTTGATGCTTATATTTGCCTTTACCGGCCGTTTACCAAGAGCGCTGCGATGGCAGACGTCTGTCTTATTCGTACTGATCTTTGCCCAATACTTTACGGCCAATCTGCCTGGAGCGGGGGCGTTTCACCCGGTGATCGCCTTAGTTCTGTTCTGGCTCTCCTTTAAGGTTGCCAGGCGCGCAGCACGTGTCTACTCTGGCTTGGGAAAGGAAGAAGTAAATTGAAACCATTCAATAATCGTTTTAAGCGTATGTTCCCGTTGTCGTTATTGCTGCTGATTTGCTTGTTAGCCACAGCCTGCGGCGGCTCGATTAAAGGGAAGATTCCAAGCGAGATCGACATGGGATCTGCGAATCACTCACATGAAAGCCATAGCGATCATGGGACTGCCGCGGCAAACACAATATCCTGCGCGGATATGACGGCGCAGCCGTCAAGCGGGCCTGTGCGGACGTTTCAGCTGAAGGCAGCCAAAACCCCGCTTGTACTGAACAACGGAAAAAAGAGCGAAGCATGGACCTACAACGGCTCCACGCCTGGACCGGAGCTCCGGGTTCAGGAAGGGGATCGCGTCGTCGTGAATTTAATCAATGAAAACATCGATAAGGGAGTAACAATTCACTGGCACGGCGTCGTCCTTCCTTGTTCGCAGGATGGAGTACCGGGTGTGACCCAGAATGCCGTATGGCCGGGTGAACAATTTACTTATGAATTTGTCGCCGCTCATCCGGGTACGTATTGGTATCATTCCCATCAGCAAAGCTCCCAGCAGGCGACGATGGGACTTATCGGACGGTTAATCGTCGAGCCGAAGAAGGAAGCGTTCCGCTATGACCGGGATTATGCCGTGACCCTACAAGAGCTAAACGACAAGCACAAGTTAACCAATGGTGCTGCAGGTGGTCTCAAGTTAAGCGCCAGTCCGGGGGAAACCGTACGTCTGCGGCTGATCAACGCTAATAATCTCGTTCAGTGGATGGGTGTGGCAGGAGCCGATTATAAAGTTATATCGATCGATGGACAGGATTTGAACGGGCCAGGCTTGATACGCGGCGAATGGATTCCAATCGGAGGCGGGCAACGGTATGATTTGCTGTTTACGATGCCGGACAGCGGGCAGGTAAGAGTGTACAGTAAGACGGAAGAAAATTGGAGCATTGCACTTGGAGAAGGCAAGGTGCCGGAGAATGTGAATAAAGACGCAAAATCGTTTGATTTTATCGCCTACGGCACGCCTAAGGACGATGGAATATCGCCTCAAATGAAATTTGATCGGGTTTACGATATGGTGCTTGGTCCGGTAACCATTAATGGCAAAAGCGGCCATCATATTCCAACGTTCATGGTAAAGGAGGGAGAATGGATCAAAATACGGCTCAAACACGAATTAGGATCTGAGCATCCGATGCATTTACACGGACATCTGTTTAAAGTATTGACGAAAAACGGAGAGCCGCTTAGAGGCAGCCCGATTTATGCTGACAGCATATTGCTTTTCAAAGGGGATGAGTATGAAATTGCCTTTCATGCGAATAACCCCGGCTTATGGATGGAGCATTGTCACAATCTGGGTCACGCTGCCGCAGGGATGACGATGATGGTCAATTATGAAGGAGTTTCGACACCTTACCGGGTCGGAAGCAAGTCCGGAAATATCCCGGATTAACATATCATTTAAAAAGGAGAATGCGTGAAAATGAAAACGATAGGCCAAACCGTGCTTGCCATTATCGGGGGATTTCTTGGGGGATTTATTTTGTTCGAGCTGATTGTAAGAACGGCGTTGCGCATGTTGGAAAGTGTCCCCATTGCATTCATCGGGACATTATCCATGGTAATGCCCATTGCGGGTGCCGTTACGGCAGTTTGGCTGACTCGCCGGAAGCGGCGTTCATGATGCAAATAAGGCGTATTAAAAAAAGACAAAATCCTTTCTGACGGTAAATACGATAATACCATTATTATTTTATGGATATAAGTTCTTTTCGGATGACAAGAACTTATATCCTTTGCCGTTTCGGGACAAGAACATGTAGAAATTATAACTATAAGGTTTGATAGCAATGCCGGCAACTACTTTTCGAGGGATATATGGAAGCTTTGAACAATACAATCAGAATGTCAGTAATAAACATTATGACGGATTAAACGGAGAGTACTTTGGGGCTTAGGTTACCGGCTTCACGGAAATACGGATAGAAAATCAATCCCCCTCACAATGGGAGCGGGGACTTTTATGTCCCTTTTTCTTACCTGGTGGGGAACCGGCAAAATCACCCTCTTCTGTGACCTATACGGCACAGTAGAGGGTGATTTTTCTCGTTATTTAAGATAGGAACCTGAAATGGAATCCCCGTATTTCATTCGCTTGTCTATTTTTGATTCATTTGTATAAATAACTTGACACAATGTATAGTAAATTATACACTGTGTACATAATACTTTACTTATTTATATATATTAACAGAAAAGGAGAGGTGAATATGTCCTTTCAAGAAAAAAGAAACATCGTATCTTTAATTACCAGCGTACTCATTTTTTCTATCTATAGTATGTATGTGTTTCAAAAGTTCCAAGAAGGGAGCTTTCATTCATCGAATGATTTCAGCTTCTGGGGAGCCTTCATCTTAATCTTAATCCCAGTGTCGATTTTAGCAAAAATCATCATTCATATCGTATTCAGTATCATCAATACCATTGTAACGAAAGAAAAAGTACCATTAATTACGGATGAGCTAGACCGATTAATTGAATTGAAATCCACGAGAAATTCTCATTATGTATTTATCATTGGTTTTCTTCTATCCATGATACCGCTGGTCATGGATCAACCACCCTATGTCATGTTCATTATACTTATTAGTTCAGGGTTATTATCAGAGGTGGTTGGAAACATCACACAGTTATATCTTTATCGGAGAGGAGTCTAAGATGGGCAAATGGCAAATATTAGCAACAACATTCGGACCTTACGCTTTAACCATGATGAAATGACCCAACAACAATTAGCAGATAAAGTGGGGGTGACCCGACAAACCATCGTTGCCATCGAGAAAGGAAATTACTCCCCATCTCTGGAATTGGCTTTTCGTATTGCTCGCGTCTTTGGCTTAACGTTGGAAGATGTATTCTCTTTTGAGGATAATTAGGAGGGGTTAGAAATGACAAACCGTATCACCGAAGCTTCACCACTTTATTATTCGAGAGTCGCGGGGTTCGGGCTTCTACTTATGGCTATACTTGCTATGTTTTCCAATTTTTCTGTTCTTGAAGGTCTTATTATACCGGATGATGCAGCAACAACTGCTACTAACATCATCACCAATGAGATGTTATTTCGGAGTGGATTTACTAGCTTTATCATCGTGCTAATTCTTGATGTGCTGGTAGCTTGGGCGCTGTATGTTCTACTCAGACCCGTTAATAAGAATCTTGCAATGCTCGCGGCGTGGTTTAGATTGGTATACACTGCAATTTTTGGAATCGCCTTGTATAATTTTTTGAATGTTCTGCAACTTTTAAGCGGCGCTAAATACTTGACGGTATTCACAACAGATCAGTTACACGCTCAGCTGATGTTACTGATCCATGCATTTAACAATGGATGGCTTATTGGATTAGTATTTTTTGGATTTCATTTATTGGTCCTTGGTTATTTAATCATCAAGTCAGGAGGCTACATTCCAAGAATAATCGGGATCTTCTTGATCCTTGCATCTGCTGGATATCTAATAGATAGTATCGCACATTTTCTTCTACCCAACTACGCCGACTACAAAACGATATTCCTACTGGTTGTAGCCATACCTGGTGTGATTGGTGAGCTATCATTAGCTTTCTGGCTTCTGATTAAGGGTGTAAAGGTTCAATAGAGGCAATAGTTATCCAAAACTAGGATAGTTCAATAACAAAGATCAAGTAGGCTACCGGTGATAAACACGGTAGCTTGTTGTATTTACGAACAGTTCAACTTTAAAAATGTGGACTACATATTTCCTATACATGGTAAAATTGAGGTATTTATTTAGAATACATGGATGCCATCATTTTTTTGTGCAGTTTTGTTAAGTAACTGGCATGGAATGGCATCTACTCTTATGGAAGACCTAAATATCAAGGAGGGCAGGCATGGGCGCAGGGCGTGGCAAACAATCGAAGATTGACGAGCTGTCGATGGTAAATAACCAGGCGCTTCGGGACCAAGAGCTTGTGGAACGAGCAAGGCTCGGGGATACTGAAGCGTTTGGGGAGTTGATTCATGCGCACCGGGGGCGGGCCCGGCAGTGGGCGGAACATGTGACCGGCGACCCGCATTTGGCAGACGATGTTGTTCAAGAAGCGCTAATTCGAGCATTCCTCCACGTGGGAACGTTAGCGGATACGACCAGGTTTTTGCCTTGGCTGCATCGGATCGTTCAGAACCAGGCCAAGATGCGTTTGCGACGCGGAGGCCCGTTTCGGCGTGAGCGGCCGATTGGGGGATGGAATGAACAGGATTCGGTCGGCGGCAGAAATGTCGATTGGGAGAATCTCGAATCCATCTTGTATCATTTGACCCGAACAACAGCGATGGCAGCGGATAAAGAAAACAATCCGGAGGAGTTATTGCTGCGGAAAGAACTGTATGAGACGATCCAAGTTTTACTTCACTGCCTAAACCGAAAAGAGCGCGGGATGTTTGAAGCGTATTTCTTTCGGCAGTTGTCCCCGGATGAAATCGCGGCGTTGTATCAAACAACGACAGGGTCCGTACATACGTATCTTCATCGCTCCAGACGTAAGCTCCGCCAAGCCCACGTGCGTATTCTGTTAGGCCTTCCGCCTGAGAAAGGAGGAGCTGAATTGATGCATGCAAGGAAAATAGTCTTGACGGAATGGCCGGTAACGTCGGCAGTACTAATAACGTTCATTGATCGTATCGGACATATGCTCGCTACGCTGGGTGACCAGAGGACGATGACCGAGTTAATGGGGATGTCGGGATTTGCGTTTCGTTTTAAAATCTCTGACAAAACCACATATGCTGACGGAATTTACATTTTCGACTGGCGTCAGACACTGAGTACATTGTTCAAGGAGTTGGGCTATAAAGTAAGTATACTTTGTGGCCAATTATCGCAAGCGGCGATACCTTTGTTGGCAGCATCGGAACGTTTCCCCGTCGTATTGCCTATTGAGGAGGCGGTCCTGCCGTTCATCCGCAAGTATGTGGATAAAGGCAAACCGGTATTGTATTTTGATACGTTGGCTACATTGCCGCATGTCCATGAATGGGCATTAATCTATGGATACGACGATAATAAGCGGGAAGTGTATGTGACAGACATCATGCGGCCGGAAGGGAAAACTCTGTCATACGAAGACTTGGCGGAGAACCCTTTGCGTTTTCTTGCCGGGATTGATGAAAAGATTGAGGTCAAGAATGAGTCGAAGGTAGAAAGGGCGCTAAGACAGCTTCGTTTTGCTGTTCGGTATGCACGTACGGGTTGCGATTATTGGCCGTCGACTGTCTATTTATCTTATACCTCAGGGCTCGCCGCCTATGACCGCTGGATCGGGTACATGAATAGTCCCACGGTCCTTCCTAACCGTTATGGTATGGGTCAATTGGCTGCGGTGTATGCGGAAGCGAAGCGATATGCGGCTAAGTTCTTGTTGACCATTCCGTTAACAGGTGAAGCGATGCGCTTGGTACTGCTAGCTTCGGAAGCTTATGTTCAAGCAGCTGCAGAACTTGAGATAGTGAGTAATAAAGTACCTTTTATGCGAAGTTCCGCTTTATTATCGCCGGAGACTAAGAACGAGTGCGCAAAGCTATTGGAAAAGGCGAAAGAGTTTGAAACGGCAGGAATCGGCTATTTGGAAAATGCATTAAGTACATGGGATCGGGAGGAAAAATAAATGAACAAAGTACAAATACGATATTTAACGCAATTCGAACATGTGGAACATCTTTTGAAGGCGAAGGAATCATTTGAAGCCTTGCATCCGAAAGTAGAGATTGTTATCGAGCAGGCAGCTGATAATTTTGAATCTATGCGTGTATTTCAATCAGAAGCGCCTGACATTATGGATTCAGGCGGCTGGTGGATTTTTAATCAGAAAGGGGTCTTCCTGGATTTATTGCCGTACGTACGGGATACCCCTGGTCTTGAAGCTGATTTGAATCCAGGCATCATGAGGGTGGCAACGAAAGACGGTACATTGCCGGGGCTTCCAATCGATGTGGCAGTTCCGCTGATCCTCTATAATAAAAGGATGTTCGATGCGGCCGGCATCCCTTATCCGACTGAAGATTGGACATGGGACGACATGATGGCTATAGCGTCCAAGCTTACCTTGCGCAATCCATCCGGCGTAGCAACACAGTTCGGTTTTGGCACCGGACCTGACATCGAGAATTATGAGCCATTTATTATGAGGAATGGTGGGAGTTATTTGACACCTGACGGTTCGACTGCCCGGGGATCTATCGATAGCGAGGCATCAGTTGAGGCGTTTCGGAAGATCATCGAAATGTATCGCGAACATAAAGTCACGAGGAAACCTGGGGAACCGTCGGAGGCGGGAGAGTTGCATCAAGGTTTTGCCCTCGTATTCGGCTTTACTTGGTTTGCAGGCGGCTTGGAAAGGGCCGGCATCGGAGAGCAGTATGGGGTAGTCGGACTTCCTCACATGCCAGGTGGCGTAGAGGCTAATATGATCTATATGGGTGCCAGTGGCGTTACGACGAAATCGAAGCATCCCGAGATTGCATGGGCTTTTCTCAAACATTACATCTTGGAGCGTTCGGAGAACTTTCAGAAGCCCCGGACTCTGCCCATAACCCGAACACTGTCGGAACAAAGCGGCATGAGTCGGCATTGGCTTTGGTCGCGCTATTTAAAAGAATTGGACTCCGTGCAGGTTAGCGGCTTCTATATGAACGAAAAATGGAACACGTCCCGCCAGCTAATCAACGAAGACATTAACAAAATGATTAATGATGGAGCGGACGTAAGGCTGATGTTGAAGTCGTGGACGCGGTATTCATAGAACATCAACTAACGGAAAATATTAAATGAATAAAGCAATAGAGCTGACAAACATTTTGGCAGCTCTGTTGCATGGTGGTACAATATAATAGATCTTAATTCTTATATTACGATAAGGAGTTTGAAATTTATGAGTATTATTTTAAGCAAAGTAGGAGCCGTTTTTATTCCTGTAAGTGACATTAGAAAAGCGAGGGAATGGTATTGCTCCATTCTTGGACTGGAACCTATGTTTGATATTATCGCAGGCCATCTTTGTTGTATACCATTGGATAATAATGGATTAAACCTTGTACTAGACAGCAATATTTACAACAATGGGGATTCATACTTTAGAAATCCTACTTTTCATTTTAACACTGTCGACATTCAAAAGGCTTACCAATTCATGAAGGACCGCAAGGTTGAACTTGTAACCGACATAGAGAATGGCCATTGGTTTAATTTTAAAGATCCAGATGGAAACATGCTTATGATTTGTAAATGTTAGAAACGCTCCATAACTTTTGTCAACTAGGAGAAAGAAAAGACGCCAAACCGGTTAACCCAGCTTGAGCGCCTTTGTTGCCATATAGGTAGATATATAAGGGTCCAGCATGCGTCGTCCACCCATAGTATCCTCATACATTCCCGCCAGCACAAAGCCGGCATCCATTTGCCCTTGCAGCAGATCCTCCAAGCTGTGACCAAACACAACAGGATCGCCATTTTCCATAAATTGATCCAACAAAGGCTTCGGTAGTGAGGTTAAATCTGAATATGGAATAGAGTAACTAACTTCGAGCCTTCCAGCTTCCTCCGCTTCTACATCAAATAAATAAACGATAGGATTATTAAAGCCGCTTAAAAGTATTCCTCCGGCAGTAAGCACACGAAAAGCTTCTTTCCAAACAGGCTGCACGGATGGAATATAGCAATTAGAGACGGGATGAAACACACAATCGAATGACTCGCCCGCAAATCGGCTCAAATCCCGCATATCTCCTTGTTCAAGACGCAAATGTAAACCGTCCCGCTCCGCGACAAAACGGTCTTTTTCCAATTGGCTTTCCGATAAATCAAACACAGTGACGTCATAACCGGCGGCCGCCAAAATGGGACCTTGCTGTCCGCCACCGGATGCTAAACATAGAATGCGTTTACCAGGTTCAGGAAACCATGTGCGTGGGACGAACTTTGTGGCTGTGAGACGGATACCCCACTCCCCTGAACTCGCGGAATGGATGACATCGGACTCCACCGGTAACGTCCATTGACAACCCCGTGCAGCCATTCGATTCCAAGCTTCACGATTATGTTCTGAAATATTCAACATAGAGATAATAAGCACCACCATAAACTTTATTTGATTATTATTATGATTGGTAAAGTACTACATTTACAAAGTAAAGAATGATTATAATTGAAGAACATCGCTTGCAGTGAGAGGCCCTGATCAAGGCCTCCAAACCGCCAACACCACATTAACGAGCACGCCTAAGTGAATGATATCGAATCCAATTAGTATGCTTCCTAACCGACTCCGGTCCTCGTCTGTGATACCCCTGTTCCCATTCACAATCTCTTGGAAGCTCTTCTTGAGCCGTTTCATTCGAGGACCAACATAAAGGACGAATGCGAGGAGAATGCCTGTTCGATAATCCCACTCCGGTCGCCGCTCCGCCAGCTGCAACAAAATACTAATTGGACGACATAGGAGGCTAGACGATAATCCAAAGGATAGGGCAATAATTATTGACCGCTCTGGCGATATCGTTTTGGATAGGGTTAAGTACAGCCAGACGACTTTTATAACAATCGAAGGCTTAAAGATTGGTCAAATACTTTGCGATGAACTGGTCATACAAGGAGTAAAGAATGAAGATACCAGTCATATTGACTTGATCGTACATCCGATCGGTGTTGGTATGTTCAGCGAAGAACAATTCGAAGAATGGATAAATGAAGCTCAAAAGATTGCGACTGCATATAAGACAATGGTCAGAGAAGCTATTTTCATTTCCAAAGCTGATAAACGAACTCGATTGCTGGATATTCAAACAAAAATCGCTTCTTTTTCATAGCAGCCTAATGATCGATTCCATCCGAGCGTTGTGGTAGTGATTGTGATATACTGTATACGAAGTATACAATTTCGGGACTTACTCTGATGATGGAGGATCAAACAAGATGGAGACCGGCGAAGGGATCGATGAAGAAACAATAAATGGGTTACCGTCAGGGATTACCCTGAGCTGGGGTATCGTCAAGCAGCCTCGCAGGGGGCCCAAAGGCGAGCTTAGCGTTAAAAAAATCGTTGACGCAGCGATCGTCATTGCCGATCGGGATGGTCTTGCGGCTGTTTCGATGAGCAGAGTCGCCCAATCTTTGGGTTTTACCACGATGTCTTTATATCGCTACATTACGAGCAAGGAAGACCTGTTGGTGCTCATGCAGGACGCGGTCTGCGACATTCCGATTCCACCGGAAGTAGCGGGTAAAACGTGGCGTCAGGAAATGAGGGAATACGTCTGGGCGTGCGTAGGTGTATTCCGGAAGCATCCCTGGTTCGGCGATATCCCGATTAAGAGCGTACCGCTTACGCCAGGCAATCTACAAGTGATCGATTGGATGCTTAGAATCATGAGGGATTTCCAGCTTAACGATTTTGAGAAAATGTCATTCTTACTGCTTGTAAGCAGCTATTGCCGGGCATGCGGCCTAATTGCGCGAGACATGGACCGCGCCATCCGTGAAGGCGCAAGTCCGGAAACATTTAGCGGCATCAACTACAGTGCCGCCCTCAAACAGTTGGTCAAGCCAGATCGGTTTCCCTATTTGCATCCCATCTTGATGTCAGGCGCTTACACGGACGAAGCGGATAACCCCATCGGTGACGATCTCGATTTCGGACTCGAACGGATTTTGGATGGCATCGAGCATTATTTACAGCAGAAAATATCGGGTCAAGGATAAATGGCATCACGTTCTAATATTTATAAAAACAGCGTTTCTGCATCGCAGAGACGCTGTTTTTATTTATTTTATCGCTTTCCGCCAATCCGACGGAAAGCGAGACTGCACCAGCCGATCGCAATCACCAAGAGCGCTGCACACCAACCGATGGCCCACCAGCCGTTATCCATTACCGGCGTGCCGGTTAAAAGCCCGCGAATCGTTTCAATGACCGGCGTGATCGGCTGATGGTTAGCAAACCCTTGCAGCCACGCAGGCATCGTGCTCGTTGGAACGAAAGCGCTGGACAAGTAAGGGAGGAACAGCAGTGCGAAACCGTAGCCGCTGGCAGCGGAAGGGCTGCCCGTTACGATGCCGATCGCGGCGAACAACCAAGTAAAGGTCAGAATGAACAATACGATGACCCCAAGAGCTCCTAGCCATTCCAACATGTTAGCGGAAGGGCGGAAACCTACAAGCAAGGCCACACCGATGACCATGCAAGTAGCGAGCGAATTCCGGATAAGGCTAGCGGCGACATGACCCGTGATTACGCTTATGCTGCGGATCGGCATTGTCCTGAACCGATCGATAATGCCGTTCGTCATGTCTGTTGCGACATCGACAGCCGTGCTGGACGAGCCGAAACCAGCGCACAATAGAATAATACCAGGCACGACATAGTTCACGTAGTCGCCGCTCGGATCGATTGCACCGCCGAATACGTAGGTAAACAGCAACATTAACATAATGGGCAGCATGATCGCCATAAGGAGCGACTCAATGTTGCGCAAGCTATGAAGGATACTGCGCCCGATGAAGACGGCGTTGGTTGCTGCAAAAGAAGCGGGCTTTGGGATTGGTTGAAGATCGTTCATGTAAGTGAAACCTCCTTTTGATCGATTGATGTTAAGGCAAGAAAGACGTCATCCATGCTAGGCTTACGAATGAAGAACCGTGTATCCGGTGGGCACAAGTGGGCGATCTCGTTCAATGTGAGGCGAACATCCTGAATACTGCCGCTCGTCGGTATGGTTCGAATAACTTCGTCCATGTGATTACGCAACTCGATGACTTCGCCTCCGACGCGCGCCTTCAAACCCTCGGCGGAGCCGGTTGCGACGATTCGTCCGCGGCCCATCACCGCGATTTCGTCTGCGAGCTGATCGGCTTCTTCTAAATATTGCGTCGTCAAAAAAATCGTCATTCCTTGTTGCTTAAGCCGCAAGATGATTTCCCAAAGGGAGCGGCGGCTGATGGTGTCAAGCCCCGTCGTTGGTTCGTCCAGAAAAAGTACCGGACGGCTAACGACCAGACTTACGGCCAGATCCAGCCTGCGACGCATGCCGCCTGAGAATGTTTTCACACGCTTGCCTGCGGCGTCTTCGAGATCGAAACGTTTCAGCAGCTCTGCAGTCCGTAAGTTGGACTCCCGCCGCGATAAACCGGATAACCGGCACATCATGATGATATTCTCGTAGGCAGTCAGCACTTCATCAACCGCCGCGAATTGGCCGGTGAGACTGATCGACCGCCGGACCTCGTATCGATCGGATACAACGTCGTACCCTTCGATTCGTGCGAATCCGTCGTCCGGCTCGGACAGCGTCGACAGGATGTTAATTAGTGTCGTTTTACCGGCTCCGTTCGGCCCTAGCAGCGCGAAAATCGTACCTTTGGCCACCGCCAAATCTATACCGTCCAGAACGATTTGTTTACCGAAGCTTTTGCGCAATCCGTTTACTTCAATGGAATTGATATTCTTGATATTCATTTTGTATCACCCTTTTCTATAAATTGTGGATCATATAAACAGTATATTATATACTCAGTTATTTATGATCGTTCTCCAGACTGATATTGCAGCGATAAAGGCAGGGGCATGGATGGCTAACGAAGAACGTTTGTTCGGAAAATGTAATAAATTGAAATCTTAATTTCATACTGCATTAATGAATTAAGACTATAATAAAAATGACCCCCTTTAAGATATATAAAACTTAGACCCGCAGACCTAAGCTGTGGGTCTCTTTTTAAATTGAACTACATTATTGGAAGATGAGTACTCAAATAAAGGAGATGATCTTATGATCAAGTCTGAATCATTAGTCCAAGAAAAAGTAAATGGATATTTTATTTACGTCCGTGACTTAAATAAGGCAATTGATATGTATAGCAAGCTTTTTGGCTATGATGTTAAAAATGAAGAAATTCTTTTTGGTCATCTATATTTTATGCCTAATGGTGTCATATTAGATTCCGATGAAATGGAAGGTAGAGCTATACCTGAATGGCTCCCTGTATCTTTGAAGTTAGGCACAACTGATATTGATGAAACAAGGGATTTTGTACAAGAGCTTGGTTTCACAGTTACTTATGGTATTAACCGTGGTCCAGTTGTTTCGTGGTTCCTTTTTAAAGATCAAGATGGAAATACCTTAATGATGTGTCAAGATCATTAAGCGAAAGGGAAACTATAGCTCAATAGCAAATAGAACAAGGCTGCCGGTTTGGGATCGGCAGCCTTGTTCTGCTAACGAGTGGTTCTAGTAAAATAAAGTTTAATTTAAAATAAATTCTAATAACGTAAAATTTCCAATCCATGGTAATGTTTAATTAACATCAAAATAAAAATCAATACTAGGAGCTGCCAAATGAAACATATCTTTGAGCTTAAGAACTTAAATGGCGAGGAAACTACAATTTTTGAATTACAAAGTGCAATGGAGCGTGGAGAGCTTAGCTCAAGAGATCTTGTTATGTATTACCTGTATCGTATCGCGAAATATGATCAAGGTGGACCCCAAATAAACTCGATTATGGAAATTAATCCAGATGCGATTTTTATTGCAGAGGCATTAGACCAAGAAAGAAAATTAGTAGGGGTAAGGAGCGCTTTACATGGTATTCCTGTTTTATTGAAAGAAAACATTGAAACAAAAGATAAAATGCGTACAAGTGCGGGTGCACTGGCTTTAGAAAACCATGTGAGCTCAAATGATTCTTTCCTTGTCCAAAAGCTAAGAGAAGCTGGTGCCGTTATACTTGGAAAAACAAATATGACTGAGTGGGCAAATGGTATGTCCTCCGCTATGTGGGCTGGATACAGTTCGAAAGGCGGGCAAGTTTTACATCCATATGGAGACTTTTTCACAGGTGGGTCCAGCACTGGATCTGCGGCAGCTGTATCCGCTAATTTTATAACTGTCGCTGTAGGGACAGAGACATCGGCATCTATTTTAAGCCCAGCGATCCAGAATTCAATAGTTGGTATAAAGCCAACTGTAGGTTTAGTAAGCCGGTCTGGGATAATTCCGTTTTCCTATTCTCAAGATACCGCCGGACCAATGGCAAGGACTGTAGCTGATGCTGCTATTTTACTCGGTGCCATGATAGGAATAGACGAAAACGACCCAGCAACATGGAGAAATCAGAATACTAAAATTGATTTTACAGATTTTTTAGACATTGAAGGATTAAAGAACGCGAAAATTGGAGTTTATAGGAGTGCTCGTCCTGATCAATATCGTGATACTGACGAGTATGATGATTTATTATTTAATAATGCTGTTTCTGAACTAATAGGCGGTGGAGCCGATGTCATTGATGATATAGAAATCCCATCGTTCCATAGAGACTGGGGCGCAAATAAATTGAACTATGAATTTAAACATGGTGTAGAGAACTATTTACAAGGTCTTCCACCTCATATGCCTGTCCATAGCTATACTCAACTAGTTGAATGGAACGAAGAAAATTCTGAGAAGGCTTTGAAGTTTGGGCAGGATTCATTAAAGAGTCGGTTAACGTTGGAAAATTCATTGAGAAGTCCGGACTATATATTAGAATCATTAACTAATTTATATTATTCACAAAATGAAGGTATAGACTATGCTTTAGAAAAGTATGGTTTGGATGCAATCCTTTTTCCCTCATATGTTGGAGCCGATATTTGCGCTAAAGCAGGGTATCCATCTATAGCTGTTCCCGCAGGATTTAAGGAAAATGGCAGACCATTCGGGATTACATTCGCGGGAAAAGCGTTAAGTGAATCAATACTTATTCGTATCGCATTTGCTTATGAGCAGCGTACGAGACATAGAAAAAAACCTAATTTAAAAGTTTAGACAAGATGCATCGTAGCGGTCAGTTCATCACAAATATTATTCCCATACTTTTTGAAGAGGGAGTTCTTTTTCTGTTCGTGCTAAGTCAACAACATGCTGGATAAAAGCAGTCTTTGCTCGTGTGTAACCCTCAGGATCTGAATGATATTGTTCAGCTAACAAGCGTTTAAGTTCACCGTATTCCTTAACTAAATCAGAATGGGACCGAAGGTAATCTCGAAATAATAATTCATTTCTTTCATAAAATCCTTCAATCGGGAGAATATGCAAATGATGCGTACGTGTCCCTAAGGACTCTTTCGCAAATAAAAGACGTTCGATCATGCCTGTTTCAACATATTGGTAACCTGAACTACTTAATAAGTCAGCATAGGTTGATTCATTAAGTAATGAATGAACGCCTGCGAACATATCGATGATTGGTTTTGCCTCTTGATTGGGTATTGAAGTACTGCCGGTATGTTCGATGGTGACGATATGAGGGGCCAGGACTGCAAGCAGTAGTTTTTTCTCCCGCTCAAAATCTAGAGACCAGTTAGAGCTGTAAGGAACTACTTTGACTACATAATGATTTTGCGCAGACATTGATTGAATCCTCCCTTTTTCTCCTCTTTAGGATAGTAAGTGTAAAAGGATATTATGACAAAATAAAGGGGATTTGGTTTATTAATATGGGAAATACTAACGTATTCACGATTGAATGTAAAGATATTATTTTACGAGAGTATAGAATTGAAGATTTGGACGAATTTTACGTTCTTACCCTGCAACCTGAAATATTAGAATTTTTGCCTGGTTGGAACGTGCCTAAGGAACAACGGTTACACTGGTTAATCAACTATGAAATAAAAGAAAACAAACAGTTTTTAAAGGCTGTATCGGAAGGTGGAAAAATTGAACAACTCCGTCTGCGATTAGGAATTATATCTAAGGAAACAGGTGAGTTTATCGGTTGGTGTTGTACAGGAATAAAAGATGAATTGCCACCTCCAAATAGAGAGATTATGTATGCGATATCAAAAGATTACAGAGGCAAAGGCTACACCACCCAAGCCGCAAAAGGAATTATTAATTATTTGTTTGAGAACACCAATGTCGAGGTACTTAATGCTATAGCTATAATACATAACATACCATCGAACAGAGTAATACAAAAATGTGGTTTCGATTTTCTAAACATTATTGAGATTAAAAAAGAGAATTATAATTATTACAATCTTACTAAGAGTAAATGGAAAAACACATTGATGAATTCGCTTCAAAATTAATAACCTCATTGGGAGATTTGGCAATTCGCCAAAAGTCTGGATAAATAACATTTTTCAACTTCGTTAATAATAAGCCCTCAGTGATGAGGGCTTTTTCTCATGCGGTCACTCTTTTACGGCACCGAGCACGATGCCTTTGACAATGAAACGTTGAAGAAAAGGGTAGACGACCAGAATAGGGAGCATGGCAATAAAGATTTGCGCCGCTTTAACGCTGCGATTAGAAAGCAATTCCAAGTCTTCGAAATCAATGCCGGTCTTGCTCGAATCTTTGGCAACGACAATGGTCTGCAAAAGCGTGGCCAGCGGCCATTGATCCGGGGATCTTGCGTTCGGCACAACGAAGAGCGATACGCACGTTGTCAATGTAACGCAGGCATCGCCAAGCAAGCCAGTTTTGTCAAGTGATAACTTGGAAGGTAACGGCAACTTCAAGGTCGCCATGTATATGTGGTGGGGTACGAATGGCACAACTTACCGCTTATATGAAAATGGTGTTCTTATCGATACGCAAAACCTTTCGGACCGAACACCTTCGGCCCAAGAAGCAGTCTCGACAATAGCCAATAAAGCGAAAGGCAACTATGAGTATCGCGCTGAACTCGTCAACTTTGCGGGCGTCGTATCCAGTGATTCGATCATGATTCAAGTAACGAAGTAGCAGGATTATATTAATAAGGATCATCCAATTTGGTGCCAGCGGTCTAATAACGATTCCGGACGAGGCCGATTTTAAAAGCGAAGGATATAAGTTCTTGTCTTTTTCGCAAGACAAGAGCTTATATCCTTTATGAAAGTTCTGGGCATACCAGCAATATAAACTGTTTTATTAAAGAAGTTAATGAAGATGGCTCAATTGTTTGGGATGACCATGGTACCCGCTGCGGAGTTTGCCTACAAATTGCAGTCCAGTCAATAAAAATGAAACAAGAAGGGAAATATGTGTATTACAATGGATGTATGCCATGGGTGGTGCGGGAACAGATACGGCTACGGAAACCGCGGACATCGTGTTACATTTGGTTTTCTCTTATCATCAAGTTAAGGGGAAATATAGTTTGCATAACCTTCCAGCTAGTGGCAAATAATACCTTTGTTTATCTGAGAAGGAGGGCAAAAGCAATGATTATTAGAGTTCGAAGGAAGCTGGGGTTTGGTTTGGTTGTAAGCCTGTTGGTATTCCTGCTTACCTCAGGTTGTACAACGGAAAAAACGATCAAAGTCGGCATCGAGAATAATTTCCGTCCGTTCACGTTTACCGAGGGAGGCGAGAACAAAGGCTTCGAAGTGGAATTATGGCAGGCAATCGCTCAAAAAGCGAATATAAAATATGAGTTGGTTCCAATGGAAAATGGAGAATTGAGTAAAAGCATAAAATCTGGAGAGGTTGATCTGGCTATCTCAGGGATGACTATCACCAATGCACGAAAGAATAACCTTGAGTATTCCAACCCTTATTTTCAAACTGGCCTGGTTATTCTCACCTCTTCAGATAATGTGGTAATCAAGGGTAAAGAAGATTTGGCTCAAAAAGTTGTGGCAACCCAAAACGGGACGACCGCGTACAACTATGCAAGTGAAATCCAAGGGGTCAAAATCCGGAGTTATCCTAATATCTCCGATGCTTACGACGAATTAAAGAAAAAAAACGTTGATGCTGTTATTTTCGACGAACGTAATGTTAATGATTTTTCACAAAACACGGCAGAAGGTAAAGTAAAAATAGTTGGTGAGTTGTTAAGTAAAGAAAGCTACGTCGTCGTTGCCAATAAACGAAATAAGTACATTGGAAGGGTAAATCAAGCAATTGAAGCCGTCTCCAAGGATGGAACCTACGAAGCCTTGTATACGAAGTGGTTTGGTGCAAAACCTGAAATAATGCCAGATAAATTAAAAGATCAATTGGAACAAGATAAAGAACATGAAACCTAACATTAAAATAGCTTGCCGGCAAAGCGGTAAGCTATTTTAATTTACGACAAGCATCGATTAATTCTTTTGCTCATGAAGCTATAATTTGCCAGATCTGTCCTTTTCTACACATCAGCCATTGAAGAGGCGAAAGTCCAATCAAGGATTAAAAAAAGACATATAATTAAGAGTAATCCAATACAAAACAAAACAGGAGAGTGTGCATATGGGCGAAGTTGGGGCAGGAGTAGGTTATGGAGGCGGCTATACAAGTTCTGCTGCAATTCTTGTGCTTTTTATTCTTTTAGTTATTGTTTCTATGGCTTTCGCGTTGTAACGTTGTAAAACAGCAAAAAATTTGTAAAGAAGAAAGAGGAGAAAGCTCCCTCTTTCTTCTTTGTTATTGATTTTATAATGGGAATGGCGGGCATTTAGTTATTACAAGGTCCGTAATATGGAAGGGAAATCAAGCCGCGGAGAGAATACATTAAATACAATATCCGAAAGGAATTGATTAAGAAAGTAATTAGGGGTTGATTCCGGTTGCCTGTTTATAATGCCGCCTTCGATGTAAAAAAACCGCATAAGGGGCACCGTCTGGCCGATATTCCAGCACATGACCCATTCGTATTAGCCAACAGCCGTACCGGTGTTTACTACTTGTATACCGGAGGGGCTCCTCGGTTGCACGGAATGGATCGTTACGGTGTCATTACTTACAAAAGCACGAATTTATCCGAGTGGGAAGGGCCATATATTGTATTCACAGTCCCTGACGGGGTATGGGCTCATCCGCAGCATGGAGCTTGGGCACCTGAAGTCCACGAGTATAAGGGGCGCTTCTACCTGTTCGTTACTTTGCACAATAAGGACAGGCTACTGGATGGCGAGCCCATAAACGGGTATTCCAAGCATTGGAGGGGGACCGTCATAGCCGTTAGCGAGTCGCCGGAAGGACCTTTCCGGTTGTTGAAAGATGATGCGCATGTTCTGCCGGAAACGATGATGACGCTAGACGGGACGTTATATGTGGAAGAAGACGGGTCCCCGTGGATGATTTTTTGTCATGAGTGGATCCAGACTATTGACGGCACGATCGAAGGCGTTCGATTAAAGGATGATTTATCCGAAGCGGTCGGAGATCCGATTCGTCTGTTTAACGCTTCAGAAGCACCTTGGAAAAACGAAGATGTACTACCCGACGGCTACATTCGTGTTCACGTAACGGATGGATGTCAATTATACCGAACTTCTGGCGGTCGTCTGATCATGCTCTGGTCGAGCTATCAGTCGGGCAGTTATGTGCAGACGATCGCGCGGTCAACAACCGGCAAACTGGAAGGTCCATGGGAACAACTCCCCCCTTTAGTGAAAGATGATAGTGGTCACGGGATGCTGTTCCGAACATTCGAAGGAACCTGGATGTTAATCCTCCATCAGCCGTTCAAAATGCCTGAATCGAGGTGCAAGCTGTACGAAATGGAAGACACGGGGGATAGCTTCAGAATTGTGAACACGCGGGAAGATTTGCATGGTGCATAGGTTTTTCCAATAAGGAAAAGCCCCTTTCGAACGGGAAAACAAAATCGCAATTACGGTTGCCGTCGCAACCGTTTTTATTCATTCCGCTAACGGAGACGATAGCTCTAATGAAGGACTGATAGTTAATAACTCGCATGAGGAATCGTGATTAAGTTAACGGGTAACGATAGTTGAACACCGAAAGGGCACCGCGCAGCAATCCCTTCGCAACGAACCGGCAGTATAACGTAATAAAAAATAGGAAACATACATAATAAAAGGGTTGTTCGGATGGGAATTATTATACATCAAGGAAATGTATTTATTATTTTAGTTGTTGCGGCTTGTATGGTACTGTTTGGAGGATTATCCCTTCGTGATTTATATAAGGATTTTATAGAAGCGAAGAAAGAAAGACATTTGACAATTTGGGTAATTTTTGAAATATTATTCGAATTTTTAACTCCAACGAATGCAACGTGGCTAATTATATTTATTGCAGGCTTGCTTACCTTAATCGCATTATCAATTGAATTTTTCCGTACGATACTTGGCTAAAGGAGAACAGAAGCAAATTAACCATCAAGGGACGGCAGCGACTGATAAGGGTCAGGTGTCTTGCTCCGCTAACGAAAACGCCACTACGGAAGATTCCGAATGGTGTGTTTTGTTATTGCATTTTTAAGCCTCCAAGAAAATTTTGACCATTATTATTGTTGCAAATGCAACAAAGTTAAGGTAAATTTAATTTATACCGTTTTTATTGAATTTGCAACAAAAATATGTACTAAGGAGTTAATTATGAAGGAAATCCTTCGTGAAATTGGAATGATAGCAAGGGCATTAGATTCAATAAGTAATATAGAATTTAAAGAATATGACCTTACAAAAGGGCAGTATTTGTACCTTGTGCGAATATGTGAAAACCCAGGAATCATTCAAGAAAAGTTAGCTGAGATGATAAAAGTAGATAGAACAACAGCAGCTCGTGCTATTAAAAAACTTGAAATTAATGGATTTATTGAAAAGAAAGACGATACACATAACAAAAAAATTAAAAAACTCTTTCCAACAGAGAAAGGGAAAAATGTTTATCCTTTTATAAAAAGTGAAAATGATTATTCCAACAGCGTTGCATTAGAGGGGTTTTCCGAAAGAGAAGAAGAAACCATTTTCAATCTTCTTCAAAGAATAAGAAAAAATATAGAAAGAGACTGGGAATTTGTAAAAAAGGGAAACGAGAGAAATTATTGATTATATAAAAGGAGCGACATCATTAAATGACTATAAATATAAAAAAGTGTACCCTTGAAGATTCACGCAAACTTCAAGAAATTAGTTATGAAACATTTAATGAGACATTTAAGGATCAGAATTCACCCGAAAATATGAATGCCTATTTGGAAAGGGCATTTAACTTAAAACAATTAGAAAAAGAATTATCAAATAATTTTTCACAATTCTTTTTTGTTTATTTTAATAATGAAGTTACTGGATATTTAAAGGTCAATACCAATGATGCTCAGTCTGAAAAAATGGGTGATGAATCACTTGAAATCGAGAGGATTTATATAAAAAACAAATTTCAAAAACATGGGCTTGGCAAATATCTGCTAAATAAAGCTATGGAAATTGCGATGGAACGTGATAAAAAGAAAATCTGGCTAGGCGTATGGGAAAAAAATGAAAATGCTATCGCTTTTTATAAGAAAATGGGGTTTGTTCAAACAGGAGCCCACTCTTTCTATATGGGTGATGAAGAACAAATAGATGTTATAATGACCAAAACACTCCTATAATATTTCTCTGGAATGATATCCGGCTGGCGAACCATGCGTAGGTTTTTAAGAGGGCTCAGCAAGTGGAACCAGATCAAAAGAGCTCGAAGAGCTTACCTCGAAGCCACGACACAAACATATGTGCATAACCGATTCACGAAAAAAGCCACCCGCAGGGTGGTTTTTAAGAGGTTCAGGTAGTCAGTGAGAACACGAATTTGGTAAGCTCCGCATTAAATTTATCAATTTCTTCGATACAGGGAGTGTGGCCGCTCTCTTCAAACATAATCAACTTGGATCGGGGGTTGTGAGCATGGATCCACTGTGTAGCCTCCGGTAAGGTAATATCATCCTTTGCCCCCTGAAAGAGTGCGAAAGGGATACGGATATAGGGAATGAACGCCCGAAAATCCGTGTTCCGTAAGGCGATCAGGCTGCCTACCGCCGCTGGGAACGATGCTTGCATGCCGATGGTCCATATCCAGCGTTTGGTTGCACTGCCGACTATGGGGTTCACAAAAATACGATTGAAAAGCTCCTCTTGCCATTCCGGCCGCCGTCTGTGCAAATCGTCAAACCAGGTTTGAATGGTATTAGGTGGAAGACCGTAGGGCCAGTCGGGACTTTTGACGTATTTAGGAATTGCTCCGCCAACCGACACAAAGCCGGCTATTCGCTCCGGTCCGAAAAGTCTCAGGTATTCCAGGCAAATGGGCGCACCCATCGACCAACCTACCAATGTTACATTCCGCAGATTGAGTCCCAATATCAAGTGTAGCAGGTCATATGCATACTCTTGATAGGAGTAGCTGCTGAAAGGCTTATCCGACATCCCGTGCCCCCTCAGGTCATACGCGATTGTGCGCATTCCGGGCGGCAGGTTCAGGGTTTGATAAGACCAGAACTTGTGACTCATCGTCCAACCATGAACAAATATAACGACCGGGCCTGCCCCCCAGTCCTCGTAATAGAGCTTGACACCCCTCGCAACTTCCATGTAAGGCATAAGACTCCTCCTTGCCGGTACTTTTCTGTTTACTTCTATAACTATTCAACAATAATGCTTTTAGCAGGGGAAATATCGCAGCAGGAGACCCTTTTCCGTTTCCTAAATATGGATGCAGTTATAAAATCATCGTTATATTCGGATTTTCGATACTTATAGATTTCCCAACGGCTCGGGCTCTGCGGCAGATGCGGAAGGTGCGGTGCAGGACGTGTTTTTTAAGTCGTTAGACGTACATCCTGAACGTTTGGAGAAACCAAGGGCGTATTAATGCAAAATGGTAACCAATCGCTGTCTTAAGCTGCAGAAGTCGGCGCGGAAGAAGAGGGAAATGTACGTCGGTTCTGGGCGGCGCGTCCGAGAGCATAAAGCACTATTATCAGGGAAATCTTCACTTATAAGAGTTCGATAAACACCAGGAACGGCAGCCGACCTAGATGATCGGCTGCCGTTTTCTCACCTAACTGGAAGGATAATGATAATATCTCCATAATCTGGCGTGCATCAAATCAGTAACTTTTATAAATGCAATTCGTCTAATATACACGTAAAACATCACGATACAACATAAAGGATGGGCTGAAGTGACAAAAAATAAAAACAAATTTATTTTATTACTTATAATCGCCGTTGCTATCTCAGGAGTTGGCTTTGGAGTATGGCAAAATTATGAGTTGCGTACGGCGCATAAGCAAGAGAAGTTCCATGTTGCTCAAACGGTACAACGGGGAGCCTATTTTCTGTACACGACCCGAAGTTCAATTGATACCATTAATAATGAAAACAAATGGGATGACTTGAAGACAAGGGATTCATTCCGTGTTTGGCTAGCTTACGCACAAGAAAGTTTGAACAATGCAAACTCTACATTGAATGACTTTCCTTCTCTTGTTTCATTTCAGGATAGAACGAATATGAATGATATCTCTAGTTGGTATTCCCAGTGGTGGAGTGAGGTGGCAAATATTCTGAGCAAGCCTGGACCATTAACCGACCAAGATAAAGAACGTATATCTAAACTGAGTAATACCATATCAAAAGTAGACGGATTTTATGTTACGAATAAATTTAATGATTGGGACGGAATCTCATCTTCCTTGGCTAAATTACACCAAGAGTGGAAAAAGGCGATAGAAGAACAAGAAGGAAATTGACGGTGAACTATAGTTAAACATCAGAAGGGCTGCCGTGTGGTAGCCCTTCTCTCAGCTAACGGGCAGCATAGTTGAAAAGATACCCTTTCTGTTATTAGTATGACACAAGGTGACATATATAAGATCTATAATAGGTGGTAGATCAACGAAAGGAGTAACAAATCATGAAACGAAGAATAATTTTAGATTTAGCAGTTACTTTAGATGGTTTTATTGAAGGGAAAAATGGGGAAGTTGATTGGTGCATTATGGACTCTGAGATGGGGTTTATTAATTTCTTAAATCAAATTGATACTATTTTATATGGAAGAAAAAGCTATGAGTTATGGGGACAATTTACTCCAGATATTGAACATTCTGATACTGAAAAAGAAATTTGGGGATTAGTTCATAGTAAAGAAAAATATGTGTTTTCGAGGACACAAAAAGGGACTGATAATAAAGCAATATTAATAAATGATCATATTCTTGAAGAAGTAAATAAATTAAAGAATAAGCCTGGTAAAGACATCTGGCTATATGGTGGAGCAAGTCTTATTACAACTTTTATCAATTTAGGGCTTGTTGATGAATTTAGATTATCTGTTCATCCTGTTATTTTGGGAGAAGGAAAACCGTTGTTTATTAATATAAAACAGAGGTTGAATTTAATAATGGTTAATACAAGAACGTTCTCCACTGGCGTTGTGCAACTAATCTATCATTTGAATGGGAAATAATATTGCACATTCCAATGATTAGTGAGGAGCTGCCGCGAGGGCAGCTTCTTTTTTGATGTCCGTTAAAGTAACGGGAGGATAGACCTCTAACGACTTACGGCTTTCGTGGCCGGAATAAGGCTGTATGAGTGCGTCATCGATGCCCTGCTTTTTAAGCCAGGTCAACAGGAAATGTCGTAGCTTATGAGGTGACAAGTTTGTTATTGCGTAAGCGTCCGGTTATGACTTTGTGTTCCTGTGCTCGGCCGTGCTGCTGGTTGCGCTTTTGGCGGTTTACGGCGTTAGCCTGCCCGGATCGAGATATAGCCGGATGCCAGGAGTGGTGAATAAACAGGAGGAAAAGCATAAGGGCACTTACATAAATGGGGAATAGTGCTTAGAGGGTGCTTGCCGTCCATTATGATTATTCAACAAAAACGGCGGCTTCTCCCAAATGGGCTATTGGCAATAAAACTACCAAAAGTTAATATTTATTTATTAATAAATAAAGGAGCGTTCCTTATTCCATCTAAAGATGAAACGACATCGAATGTAAAGCAGCAAATCATTCAGGCCGCCATTCAATTATTCGCAGAAAAAGGGTATTACAAAACGACAACAGCAGGTATTGCAAATGCGGTCGGCGTTACTCAACCGTATGTGTTTCACTTTTTCCGTAATAAAGAACAATTGTATCTTGCGGTGCTTGAGCAGGCCATTCGGCGGGTCTTTCAGGCCTTATGAATGTAAAGGCTCCACCCGACAAGTTAAAAGAAGCAATGAGTCGGGCGTTTAATGATTTACTTGACAGGAATCGAAACGAAATATTAGTGACTATGATGGCCTACACCATTCCCGAAACGGCGATCAGGGAAGTGGTACGGGAAGGATTCGACCAAGTGTATGAGCAATTGAAAATGAAATTAGAGCAGGCTGGAATTCCTGAGGCTGCTGACGAGGCTAAGGTTTTCATCGGGGAAGGGCTGCTTATTGCGTTGTCGGAAACCATACAGTTAGAAAAATTGCTCCCGTGGCATTCATGATCGTGGAACGCTGAACGATCTGTTTTTTTGAAAGTTATTTATTTATTGATAAATAATATAACAGGGAGGCTATCAAGTATGAATAGCGGTCAGAAAGGAAATCAGAATTCATCGATTCATCGGTCACCCCGGAATTTACTACATTATGCCTTCGCCAAACATATATCAGAAGGAACGGTGTCTGAAGTTGCAAAGGTCTCTTCGTCGATGCTGCGAATCCGCATAGAGTCTAAATCATTAGATAAACTTTCATACACCCCAGGGCAATATGTCCGAATTCAGATCAACGATCCGCTTGCTTTACGGGGACTGCTGCGTCCCGGTGAAACGCTGCGATCTTACACCATTTGGGAGCTTACACCTGAGGAGCAGTCATTTGAGTTGCGCATATATCTCCATGGAGGGGAGGGGATCGGTCAAAGTTGGGCACGTAACGTGAAGGCCGGTGATCCGGTTACTTTCTGGGGGCCTATTGGGGACTTCGTCATCCGTCCAGCTTCCTATCACCTCTTCGTAGGGGAAGAAACGGCGTCAGTTGCATTTGGTTCTATGATCCGGTCGCTTGGTACAAACGAACGAATATATGGGGTATTGGAGAGTAATTCTCCGGATGAAGTACCGATTCCGAGATCAGAAGAGCTTATTCATGTAAATCGCAATGGGGCTTCCGCCGTTGCATCAAAACCGATCGTTTATGCTTTATCCAAGCTTAATCTTCCGGTGTTGCCTGGGACAGCATATGTAGCTGGGGAGTCCGAAACTTGTCAAATGGTCCTCCATCATCTTGTACGTGACCGAGGCTGGCCGCGCTCGTCGATCCAAGTTAAGCCTTTCTGGGCACCGGGCAAACGAGGTCTTCACTGAGAATAAAGAACACCCAAGCGAATAGATCAAGTTGAACGATAACTCTGAGGGGGGAGCTTCCATGTTTCTAATAGCAAAAATAATGACTCCGTTGTCTCGATTGTTACGATTGCAGGTGCCTTTCTTGCCGATGTCATTGTCCCCAAGACAGCGAAGCAACAACTATTCAATCCCAAATGGCCTCCACACGCCAAATTCCATAACGGTCAGACAATAGCTCTATCGATTTTACTTGGCGTTGTATGCTTGTACTTACTATTCCGAACTGAGGGGGACCAAAGGTTCCAGTTTATTCTCGCTGTTGTAATTGCGTCGTATTTCTGGCTTTCCATGATATTGGCCACCTTATTTCCTAATACCCATTGGGTCGATGAGGAGTTTATAACAGATTCCAAAAGTATTTGGGGACTGTATCCTCAACAATTTTTAGCCTATACGATGATCCTATTGTTACTTGTCGGATTCGTTCTCGGCTTCCTGCCGATGTGGTGAACATTATTTTGAAGAGGGTGAGTTCTTGCATAAGAAGGTCATTATTATAGGTGGCGGAACAGCGGGCTTGTGTGCGGCTATCAAATTGAAGCATTTTGGGATGGACGTAAAGGTATTCGAGAAAAGAACCAAGCCCGGTGAAGCAGGTGCCGGAATCCTTATTGCTCCTAATGCGCTGAAAGCTCTGGAGCCGTTTGGAATAGCCGATCGAATCATCCGTGCCGGGTATGGCAAGGACGGCATTCAGATAGTAACCGATAAAGGGCATAAAATAATGAAATTGTCGGTACCTGATGAATATGGCAACTTGTACTCCATTCATCGAGAGGAGTTGAACCTTCTGTTCTATGAGGCTCTTCCTCCCGACACGGTTCAATATGGAAAAGAATGCGTGCGAATCGATCAAGACGAACAGCACGTCAGGATCTCGTTTCATGACGGGAGCGAAGAGATGGGGGACATTCTGATTGCAGCTGATGGAATTCACTCCATCATTAGAAAGCAGCTGACAAACAAGGATTCCTATCGATTCGCTGGATATACGTGTTGGCGCGGAATTGTCCCATCCAGTTATTGTACAGATTGGAAAGATGAATTTATGGAAATATGGGGGGCGAAAGGACGCTTCGGAATCATTCCACTGCCCAATAAGCAGGTGTATTGGTATGCAATCGTTAATTCCCGGAAGAACGATGCCCGATTTGCCCGTTATACGGTTAATGATCTGGAAAATCGCTTTGGAAACTATCGGGAACCCATCCCCAGTGTTCTGAAGGCAAGTAGGCAAATGACCCACCGGGATATTGTCGACATTATTCCTATGGAGAACTTCTCATTACATCGCGTTCTGTTCATTGGAGATGCTGCCCACGCGTTTACTCCCAATCTCGGGCAAGGAGCCTGCCAGGCTATCGAGGATGCTGTGGTTGCCGCGGAATGTATACGTAAATTTTCAACAAGCCTTTGCGGAGTTCGATACGCGCCGCAGGAAGAAAGTGGAGGTTATTTCCAAGCGTTCCTGGACATTTGGAAAAATTACGCAGTTGGATAACCCCATACTCATCGCAGTCAGAAATTGGTTGCTCCAACATATGCCTAAGAGTATTTATCAAAGCGGGCTACACGAACTATACAGATTCGAGGGGTAATCGGAGGAAAAAGTTGTGACTCGTTCAAAGCATTAATCGAGATCTTCCCATTCCCAGGGGGCGGAGATCCCAAAGATCCGAAATGTGCACAACGTGCGAATCAGTTTTCATGGCGAAATCAGCTCCTTATTTTTTGTTATGGAACTAACGGGATTTTCTTATTGCCAGGGAATTCCGCTAACGGAGTACGTTAATGATTTTAAACAACTTTATTTCTGACCCGGCCTGTATCATAAGCCGGGTTTACTGCATTTTTTGCGACCATTTAAACAACTTTATTATCAAAGAACATCTCGCACACTTTAGTGACCCTGAAGGTAATCCCCTTTACTTGATTGAGCTTAATTAATGGTACGTTTATATAAGTAACGAGAAGCGATAGTGAAATGAATAATAACCCGGTCTTCTTGAATTAGATCAAGGAATCGGGTTTTTTAATATGGGAAATGCTTATGTTGTAAATCTGCTTTTTGCTGCCGCTATCCCTAAAATGAGATTACCAATATATTCCCATATAATAACATCTACTTTGCGGGTGGTGTCAGCTTCGCTGGTACTACCCCAATATAAGAGATTTTTTCGTACTTCATTTTTCTGATCAAGAAGGGCTTTTGCTGAACGATTTTGAACCCAAGGAGCACTACCTGTCCTATTTGAGATACCAGGAGGATGAGGGTGAGGACGACGAGGAAGAGATCGAGTATTTCGACAGGAAGAAGTGGCAACGGCAGAAGAACGAGGTGCGTGACTTCGCTATGCAGTGCTTCGGCTTTCAGCCCATACCTGACGGATATGCCTACATGCAAGAGGTACGGCGAGCACGCCGGAACGAACTGATCCTGCCCACATCTGATGGATTGGGGGCACGGCACGGGGCACATCAGTTGATGGCCTGAATAGACCGGCTCCTCACCCGTGGCATATGAAGGAAATCCCGGGCCGGAATGTAGAACATTTAAAGGCCTATATTGCTAGCGCGGAGCAAGCAGGGTTATTTGGCTTTATCCGTGACTGTCAGGTCCAAGGAGTGGATGATTATGAAGTTATCCGGGCGATCTGCGATCAACTTATTTTGCTCGGTTTGACTCTAGAAGCCAAAAGGCTGTCTTACTGTATGGACATATAATCGTGTTACGTGAGCTAACGAAGAGAAATTAATTGGTACTGGAAGTGTGATCTCAGATGGTGTGATTAATGCCTGTATATGCGGTATCGTAGTCCATCCAAGTTATCAAAAACAAGGAATTGGAACTGAAATAGTTCGAAGGCTAGTTGAAAATTGATTCACTCGGTGGTATCAGTATCGTGAACCCGGAGCCGGGATTCCTTAAATGGGAATCCCGGTTCTTCATTGAGGCAAGCGCTACAAATAGAATACCTTTTTTTCATCATAGAAAGGAATGATTACCAACATCTGGAATAAAATTATCGTGTATAACCATGAGACAAAGGAGTGATGTATTTGACTCAGCCAAGGTAGACCTGCTCTGGCAGAAGCAATTGATTCCAAAAACATCCCGGCATTGGCAGGCTTTATCACCGATGATTGCACGCTGGTCTTCGGAAGTCAGCCCCCGATCATCTTGAAGGAAGCGATTCTGGATTTCATGACGGCGTTTGTTGCTAATATCGAGGGAACCAAGCATAAGCTGATTGAGTATTGGATGGCTGACGGAAACAAGATGAAGTTCGTCCAGGCAGAAGCCACGTACTTTCTGGGTGGCGGCAAGGAAGTTACTTTGCCGTTTCTGGATGTGTTTCGACTAGAAGGTTCACTGATTTCGGAATATCTGATCTACATAGACCCGACCCGTTGTATGCCCAATAAAAACTGATGAAAAGGATGATCAAGCATGCCATATTTGAACATTAACCCAAAAACCAAGCTGTATTTCAAGGACATCGGTCAAGGAACGCCTGTTATTTTTATACACGGAGTCTGGATGAATAGCAACTTCTTCAAAGAACAGGTTCCGTATTTCAAGGACAGATATCGGCTCATTCTGCCTGACTTGCGGGCACATGGGCGCTCCTCTCATGTACATAAGGGCCATACGATGGCAACCTATGCGAATGATATCCATGCACTGATCCAGACACTCGGCTTGCAAGATGTCGTGTTGGTGGGTTGGTCTATGGGCGCATTTGTCATGTGGGAGTACATCAAACAATTTGGAACAGCTAATCTCAAGGCTTCTGTTGTCGTTAGCGAATCTGCGTCCGATTATCGTTGGCCGGATTGGAACATCGGCGCATTTGACTTTGCCGGTCTGATTGATGCCATGCATGCGGTTCAGACAGATCGCGCCGGGTTTGTGCAAGCCTTTGTTCCCCTTATGTTTAAAGATGCGCCATCACAGGCTAATCTGGAGTGGATGGTGCATGAGGTAACCAAATTGCCTGAATCCATAGCCAGTTCCATCTTGTTCGGTCAAACGGTCGTCGATTATCGCCCGATGCTGTCAACCATCGATGTTCCAACACTGCTTTGTTTCGGCCGTGATGAGAAGCTGATTCCCGTGGCTGCTGCCACCCATCTTGAACAAAACATTCCCGATACACAGCTGGTCATGTTTGAAAACAGCAGTCATTGCCCTTTCCTGGAGGAGCCGCAGTTGTTCAATGAAACAGTAGACAATTTCATTCAATCACTTGGCGGCAGTTCTTTGCGGGCTGCAGGATTCGTTAGAGAAGATAATTATCTGGATGACGCAGAAATTGACGCCATCCAGCCAACAACCGTATAAACGGTAAGAATCACCGTAATAAAGTAGGGAAACCACTCTCATGGCTTCCACCTTATCGAACCGCACGTGCCCTACTAAGGCATACGGCTCACCAACTTAGGCCCGCTATTTTGGCGGCCTTTTATTATACAGAGAAAACTTGCCGTTACAGACTACGCGGGGAACCGTACCATATAAAAATGCTAAAGCATTACACTAACGGATACGTTAGTTCAATCACGACATTGACGGCAGCCGACACACGATCGGCTGCCGTTGTTCGTTGGAGTAACGGGAGTTAAGTTCATACATAATGCCTTGCCAAGATATGCAATGACCTGTAAATTTTAATTTAAATGATTTTAATGATCGAAAGAATTGAGGCGTTTTAATGTGATAGAAAACAATGTCAGGGAAATTCGAGAAACTGATTATCATGATATTTATTTGCTAAATCAAGACTTTAACCCGAATCTACATGTATTTACCGAAGAGAAAGTAAGAGAGAAGATTGAAATCATTACAAAGAAAACTAAAGATATCATCTTTGTTTACGATCAAGACACCGAGATAATAGGATATATTCATGGAAGCCCGTATGAATTACTTTTTTCCGACTCTTTAGTAAACGTTTTGGGATTTGTTGTTAAAGAAAGTTACAGGAATCAGGGTATAGGCAGTATGTTGATTGATCGCCTTGAACAGTGGGGAAAGGACAGGGGATATTCTGGAATAAAACTGTTATCCCACCCAAGTCGAATTCATGCTCACAGGTTCTATGAGAGACGAGGCTATATGTTTACAAAGGATCAAAAGAATTATATAAAAAAACTCGAAGACTAAACTAATGTAGAACGATAATTAACATGGAGGCTAATATGAAAAATAAAATACATATTCTTGGTGCTTCGGGCTCAGGTGCAACAACTCTTGGAAATGACTTATCTTTGATATTGCCTCATATTACTTTAGATGGTGACGATTTTTTTGGTTCGAGAAATTCACTAAACAACGGGATCCAAAAGAAAGAATTCAGTTGTTAAAAGAAGATCTTCGAAATAATAAGCAATGGATTCTTTCAGGAGCAGTATGTGGTTGGGGAGATGAGTTAAAATCATACTTTGATTTAGTCATATTTATTTATACTCCTAAAGATTTAAGGCTCCAAAGGCTAAAAGATAGGGAATTTCAAAGATATGGTGATGAAATATTACCTGGTGGAAGTAAGTACGAACAATCACAAGCATTTTTAGAATGGGCATCATTATATGATGAAGCTGGATTAAAAGTTAGGAGTAGAGCTTTACACGAACATTGGATGTCCGATTTAACTTGTCCGATATTAAGGATTGAAGGAAATTATTCAGTTATGGAAAGAGTGAATATTGTTATGGAATATCTTAAAACAAACGATAGTACATTCAACTAATGCAGAACGATAGCACCATGATGAACAGACTACCGATTGAGCCATCGGCAGCTTGATTCGCTCTTTCAGGATATAGCGCACCAACTTCATTATCCCGCCAATTGAACACACTAGCGCCATCTGATCTTGAGTCTGGCCTTACTCCATATGAAGCTAACTTCCGTAATGACGGACTTGCAAGTTAGGATTTTGGTGTGATTATGAAATGGGTTTTGTCGAACGTGAAGGGTTTACTGATGATTTTTCATGAAAGTGATGAATCAGATGCCATTGTTCCAAATTATCCTGTTCATGGTGAAAATGCCGTAAACGTCGGAGGAACGGATCTGTTAGTCGCTGTCGGACGACAAGAACATACGCCGATTCAAACCCGCTAAGAATGATGGCCTTTTTATTTTTTCGGACAAGTTCTTGTCGCGGACGAACGACAAGAACTTGACCCGTTTGTTGATGAGCGACAAGAACTTGACCCTTTTTTCGGAGGGAGAGAAATGCGTGCAACGTATGAAGCGGCTGTATAAAGAAAATAAAGAGTGGACCAGGGGATTAAGCTAACGGAGAACGATAGCACAATTACAAATAGGCTGCCAGCATCAGCGAGGGTCGCGAAATAGATCCATTTCTCAATAAATAATGAAGAACCTAGATAAAATGAAGAGACCATAGCTCGTTGCTATGGTCTCTTTCTATGAAGCGGTCAGTAAAATTACTAATTACGAAATTCGCCTCACTCACTTCAACTGTCCGTCAACGCCTACCGCTGAACCGTTTGATCGCTTCCTCGGTCACCGGCGCGAAGAGGTTAACCAGGTTGCCGTCGGGATCGCGAAACAGCACAGCACGGTTCCCCCACGGCATCGTGGTTGGTTCCTTTACCCACTCGTCGACAAACGGCTTCAAGCGCTCGTATTCGGCATCGACATCGTGGACGCGGAACTCGATGATGACAGTGTGATTGTCGGCCGCCACTGCGGAACCAGCGCCGAACAGTTGCACCGTCTGGGAGTGGCCGATCGCCAGGGTGCACGATGGCACAACGAGTTCGGCAAAGACGGGCGCGGGGCGTTCCGCCGAAACACCCATGACTTTCTCATAGAACTCTACGAGACGATCCACGTCGTCGGTAATGATGCGTACAGAAGCAAAATTCACGAGATACCATCCTTCCTATAATAAATGATACAATACCGTATCATATCATTTTGGGCCAAAATACTTCGCATTTATCTCCCACTCCTTTACGATTACTTACTCCGATTATAAAAAAACACTACTGACAACAGTATGTCAGTAGTTTTTTAACATTTTTTGGGCTTCCTCCAGAATTCGATTTCGGAATGCATCAGTACACGATATGGATGTTGCCGCGTTCCCCGATCTCAACCTTGGTGTAGCTGTTCAGCAAGTCCATGCCGGTCGAATAGCCTTGCCCGGACAGCTCCTTCATGCAGCACTGGTACGTTGGCCAGTCGTGGACGAATTGGTATGAGTAGCTGTCGCCATCGTCCTCGCCCAAATGGATAGTTGAAAGGATATTAGCCGGAATACAGAGTAAGCAATGGGATTAACTGGCGTTACGCTAACGGAGAACGATAGTTCAATAAAATAGCGGCAGTCTAGGACCTTTATTATTTCGTCCATGGCTGCCGCTATTTCGATTTTAGTGGGCAGTCTAAGACAACCAGTATAAATTATCCTTTACATTTGCATCAGAAATTATTATAATTATTCATATGTAATTAGTCGGAATTAAAAGTGGGGTTATCTTATGAGGAAACTAATAATATTCTCTATAATTGGTTTTTTTGCGCAGCTGGTTGACGGATCCTTAGGTATGGCATTTGGAGCCACTTCAGCTTCCTTGCTGCTTTTATTCGGTGTTGCGCCGGCTGTAGTTTCTGCATCCATCCATATGGCGGAAATTGGAACCACAGCGGCCTCCGGAGCCACGCATTTGTATTTCAAAAATGTTGACCGTTCAATTTTATTAAAGCTTATCGTACCGGGCTCCATCAGCGCATTTGTCGGGGCTGCGTTCTTGAGCAGCGTTCCCGGTGGCGTCATCAAACCGTTTATCGCCGTCATGTTAACGCTTCTGGGCGTATACATTCTATTCCGCTTTCTTGGAAACAAACAGTCATCCGAAAATATAGCTGCGCCGAAGTATGGCAAAAAGTTTCTGATTCCCTTAGGCTTGGTTGGAGGCTTTTTCGATGCAGTAGGCGGCGGCGGTTGGGGACCGATTACCACTCCCGCACTTTTAGCCAAAAAAGGAGCGTCCCCCAGAAAAGTTGTGGGAACAGTGGCAACCAGTGAGTTTGCCATTGCTTTATCAGCCACAATTGGATTTTTGTTGTTTTTGGGGTGGGAGCAGTTTAACTTGATATGGGTGGCAGCTTTTGTCATCGGAGGTGTATTGGCGGCACCGATTGCGGCTTATCTAGTGAAAGTGATTCCATCCTATATGCTAGGAGTATTAGTTGGAGGGTTCATTATCCTTACGAACCTAAGAACATTAATTCAGTCCTCCGGACTTCAAGTAAATACCGCCCTTGTTTACGGAATTGCTCTTATGCTATGGGCAGTAGCGATTACCTACCAAATCAGTGTCAATAAACCGGCAAAAGTGCAAGGTTGGATGGAAAGAAGCTAATTCCAAATAACTGCAAACGATAGCGCTGCGATGGAACCGATCCATCGCTTGTTTTAGTTGGCGGTGTTGCTTAACTAAAGGGCAGCATAGTTGAATTCAAGACCATGACATATGTATTGACCTGTTTGGATTTGCGAAGTTCATGAATAAGGTGTTATTTGGAAATCTACGTATGAAGGATATTATAGATAAGGGGTATACGAAGGGATTAAGATAAACGCAGGCATGATCATCGATAACCGCGCCTCCCTAAGAGAAATCGCTGGGGCAATGTACCAACGCCCAGATATAGCATACTATATTGAGGAAGAAATTCAGGATCATAAAGGGAGGGCAGGTACCTAGGATGTCAATATCACAAAGAGTATCGGAAGAGTGCTTGGGTGAACAGCCACAGAACATTTCTATAGGTGCAAGAATCAGACAACGCTTACAGGAAGGCTCAGAGCTCCTTAATATTTTCTCAACTTCATTTCCTTTTGAAGATGTCGCTGCTATTACCGTATTAGAAGTGACGAATACTTTCATTAGGGTAGGCGTAGCTACAGGTGACAATGGTCAAGATGTATTTATTCAAAGATTTAATCAACCGATTGCATTGCTTTTTGAAAAATTAGCAAGCGATAAACCAACAAATTCAAGAGTGCTTGTTAAACTTCCAATTGGATTTTCTGTTGATACATCTGAGACTGAATTGGAAGGTGACATTTTGCGTATCGGAAAGGGCTTTATTGAAATCTTAACGGATCTAAATTTCGGCACACCACAAGGGAGTGTATTTATAATCCCGCTTAATAAATTTATCCAAGTTATTTGTTTGGATGATGAGGAGTAAAAACGTGTCGATACGCTAAGTTATAGAAGCAATTTACAGAAAAGGGTATACGTCATGGCCCTTTTTCTTTTACCGAGAATTCTTTTCAGCTAACGGAGTACGATAGCTCCATAATAATTGTATTGTCTAGGCTGCCGGCGATTCACTGGGCAGCCTATTCCGCTAACGGGCAGTAAAGTTAGGTAGCCAATACCCTATGAAAAAATCAAAAGGAGTCGAACTTTATTATGATCCATTTTTTGGAATAGCAATAAATAACAATAAGAGGTGTATTATGGGTAAAGATGAGTTGCTTTTAGAATTGAAGCAAGTTCTCCTAAGAGAAGTACCTAATGCAGTACAGAAAATTAAATTAAATCAAGGAGATAAGGTTTGCTACATATCCTTGCTTGGAACCGATTATGAACCTGTTCTTGGGCTAATTACATTAGGAATTGAATCTTACAGAAATAGTATGATCGAAGAATCGGGAACTGATAATAAGTGGTATTTATGGAACTCTGGAGAGATGCCCGCTAGATATCAAACTGGTTTTGAGGATCAAGATCAAACTTTTCAACAGAATCAGGAAACATTAATGAATCTATTTGGAAATGAGAAATGGGAAGAGTTTTGGGAAGATTGTCAGACATTACGTTTTGAAGTCGCAAATAAATTAAATACATATAATTGGAGTGACATTATACCAATTTCTGATGATTTTGTTGTTTACTCAGATTGGGAATCAATAGACGTTTCAAACGGGGATTTAGCAAAAAGTATCCCACAAGAAAAGATTGAAATACTTGTAGAAAAGTGCTTGATCTAAATAAGTAAATTGAATAATCTATCTTTGACTTTGAACTAACGGCGAACGATAGTTGAATCAGACCTATAGATACGAGTTTGTAAAAAGTATTTCAAATCTTTTTTGTACTAAACAACCGATTCAAAACTTTAGTTGTATTTTGTTTTCGTGACAAAAAAGTCTTGAATTAAGAAAATAACTTTTTGAAGTAATTAGGCGTTCACTTTATTGGGTGAACGCTTATTATATTTTCTTGTAACTTTAACTTGCTTTAACATACAAATGTCCGCGCTGTTGATGGAGCTGAGGTGTTTGACATCCAGAAAGGTGAGGTTGTGAAAAACATAAAAAAACTCAGCAAGTTTGCAAATTAAATATTGAGCCTATTTGAAGAAGTTTTCTCGTTTTGGGAACCATTTCCTTATTGGATGGTCTAATTACGTAGAGGTGATGAAATTGGAACCACATTATTTGAAATATTTGGCGGAAACCCAAGATAAAGATTACATCCTACTGGATTTGATGGCGAACTACGGGAATGATGTTTGGAATTTTGCATATTTTTTGACCCGAAGTTCCGATGCAGCTGACGATCTTTCCCAAGATGTATTTTTATCGGTGTACGATAGGATTTACTCCTTTCGAGGTGAATGTACGATGAAAAGTTGGATTTTAACGATCACCCGCAATAAATCATTAAATTACCTTAAAAAGCAGCTGATCCGAAAAATATTACCAGTAAAGACTGTTCCGCACGGAGGGACGGTTCAATCCGCTGAATCCCAATTATTTGATAGGATGGAAACCAAGAGAATATGGAGCGCTGTCATTCAACTTCCTAGGAAATTCAGGGAGGTCGTCATTTTAGATGCACATTACGGTCTAACCGACAAAGAAATTGCTGAACTGCTGAATATATCCCAAGGCACTGTAAAATCAAGGCTGCATAGAGCACGTACGAAAATAACCGTTATATTGGAAACCGATAACGAGGGAGAGTGAAAGTATGGATCGGAAGCAACCGAACTGGCACGAACTAATGAAATTATCTCCGTTTGATAAGCCGCATTTCAATGAAAATTTAAAATCTCAGATCATAAAGAAGGCAAACCAAAATTCGAGAAAGAAACAAGTTTACTGGACGAGGCCTGCTTTTATCGTCATTTTTTTGTTTGTAGCTGTGATGTCAACAATAATGCTTCCTATTTATTTGGAAAGAACTGAACCTGGTAAGATTATTCACACAGATGATAGAAAAGAAAAATGGGCTGTTCGTTATGAATATGTAAGAGATGGAGTGAGGCTTTTTACGATTAATCCGGATCCGCAGCTTTCTGCAGGGAAAACTTACGGTTACATGATTAATTTTACTGCTCCATTCGAACAATTTGAAGGTAAAATACTAACCATACGGGCTATTCATAAAGAGACCGGTATGGTTGTGACAGCAACACCTCACATCATAATTGAGCGAAGCAGCGGTTATTCCAGTTTGGACCGTTTTACTACTTCTTTTGGTCTACCGTTAAGTGGACTTTGGCGTTATGAAGTAGAATTATCCGGTATCTTGTACGGCGATGCTGTGCTGTCGGTGGCCGAACCTTCATGGGAAGTTAGCCCGTTGTTTACTTCGGGAACATATCAATTGCGTGGAATACCCAATAAGGTGGGATTCATTGATGCAGGTTTCATTGCTGGGAAGAGCAATAAATATTTGTGGCATTTCTGGGGGTCGGAGTACGAATTGAACGGTAACTTTAAGGTGAAAGCGTTGAAAAAAGGAACTCACCAATTGATTGATGTGTTTTCTGCAGATTATTTAGGAGGCAAGAACAACGGGGCTGACCACAGTATCCCTTCATCGATGTCGCTACCTACTTCCGGACGTTGGCAATTATTGGTTTATATGAACGATCAGCTTTTTGGCAGCATTGTCATTGATGTTAAGTAATAAATCTTTACGAAAAACACTGTCCATGGGAAATTGGTTCTTAATTCTATTACTCATTCAACTCCCATGAAAATTAAAAAGCTCTGGTTCTTAAAAAAGGGCAAAATAAAGCAGACCCAGGAAAACAACAATCACCTGGAAGTGTCTATCGGTATGGATCGATAGCTTTTGTTGCGCTAACGGGCAGCATACTTCAAACGGACATTGAATTAATTTAATAAAAAGGAGTGATGATTATGGGTAAAGAACTACTTGAATATACACGCATTTCGATATTTAGAATGTGCGAGCACTACCTTCCTAAATTGAAAATAGCTTTGGATATGGTGGAAACAGAAGTTCTTTGGAGACATGAAAAAGAAACGCTTAACTCTATTGGGGGCATTGCGTTACATGTAGGACAGCACATTCAACGACATATCATCAGATACTCAAATAGTGGGAAAGTCGAGGGTGGAATCGAAAATTACTTTCCTGATGAGGCTGCTACTTCATCATCGGACTTAATTCAATTAATTACGGAACGTTTTAGTTCATGGAGAGAAGTCATGATTGGTTATACAGAAGGGAACAAGGACGAGAAGAACCTCGATATGTTTGATATTTATCATTTAGTTGAACACACTGGATATCATTTAGGACAAATAATTGACCGAGTACAAAGATTGACGGACAGGAATTTCCAGTTTGTTCAAAATGGAATCAATGAAAGAAACTTAAAAGACCATATTTATAGAGACCAACATTAAGCTAACGGATACAAGAGCTTAATGACGCTGCCGTGAATCGATCGATCGTTACCATCACTCCGAACGGGCAGTAGAGCTTGGTTACTAAAATCTCGCTTATTGGGCTGTATATAACGTGGTTCCCGATTTTCCGAAAGGGCAGTTCTTCAGTAAAATTACAAAAACATTTTGTTTATTGAAATAAATACGAGTGAGCCGAATCGGAGGGGACTTAAAATGGACCAAATCAAGGTAAGAAAGGCATCGATCGATGATATATCTGTGTTGTCCAAATTGTTTGTTGAATTTACTGGTAGTGAGTCTAATTTAAACGCTATGAAAAAACAGGTTGAAAATAATATCTGGTGATCCAAAATATTATGTTGCTGTGGCCTGTATCGGAAATAAAGTTATTGGTACTTCCATGGGAATAATTTGTTACGACTTGGTTGGCAATTGTGATCCTTTTATGTTGGTAGAGAACGTCGTTGTTTCAAAAGAATATCAAAGTCGGGGCGTAGGAAAGTTGCTGATGAAGACGCTTGAAGAATTTGGACAAAAGAATCAATGTAACTATGTTATTCTTGTATCTGGTGGTAATCGTGAATCCGCACATAATTTTTATGAGTCGATTGGTTATTCTGCGGACCAGAGAGGCTTCAAAAAACGCTTTAAGAAGCAATTGTAATAAATTTATAGTTCAACTAACGGGTACTATAGCTCAATACAGATCTACACGAGGCTGCCGGCACAAACGGCAGCCTCCATTACGTTAACAGGCAGACTTGTTTAAAAACAATTATAAAAGTCGACCCTAAAAAGATAGGATTTTGATTCAAGAAGGGAAGACCATAATGAAAAAAAATAAGTTGCTGTTAATTGGAGGTATAGCTTTTGTTGCATTAATTACTCTGGTTCCAATTTCAGTAAATGCATTTCAAAGTTTTAGCATTAGTTTGCCAAGTGAAAAGCAAGAGTTGTTAGACCGAGAAGAAGCTTTGAGAAAAAATGCAAAAAAAACTCCAAAAATCCAGAACCTACAACCGAAACCTGTAGATCTTAAAGCTCAAATAGCTGAAAACGAACGTAGTTGGATGGTTGGAATTATAGATGATACAGAAGTTCCCGCAGGTAGTCATGATGTTATCATAAAAAACCGCTGGCAAGGTAAACTTGGTGACAATTATGTACAAGTATATGCTGGTGCCTTAATGGATACTCCTGAACAGGGAGTGCTTGTTTTAGAAATAAGAAATAAATATATGGCGACATTATCTTATGAAAAAATTAACTCAGCATCACCTGGTGGATCATTAAAAATAACTGGGGAAGACGGAAACAAGTTAATTACTAGTGATGAATTAGGGACTTTAATGGAATTCAATGTTAACTTGAAAAGTTTTGATTAAGCAAACGAGGAACGAGTGTTAAGTAATTGTTACACGATTGAAATCTTATTTTCATCAAGTATTAATCATTCAAGATTATAATAAAAGTCGACCCCCTTTAAAGTATAAACTTAGACCCTTCAGCCCGTTGCTGTGGGTCTCTTATTGTTATTAAACTATAGGGCAGATTACTTCAACGGCTATTATTCAGATTAAAACGGATATAATGAGAAATAAACCGTGTCATCCGTTTGGAGGAAATATTAATGAGAACTCATATTGTATTTGGGGCATCAACCCGTGGAACGCTTATGAATGCATTTAAAATAAATCAAATAACTGAACAAATTGTTGCTATGGAAGATGATTTAATGTTGGGTCCGCTTGGAAATATATTTCTGGATAGTGTCCAATCATTTCGCCTTAAATGGTGGGAGCAAATTTTAAATGAAGAAGACAAAACCGAGTATATTCCGTATCTGCGTGATTCATTTAAAAATTTCAGCGGATTGGCGAATATAAACACTGATGAAGACTCGCTCTTGTTTTGGGTAGGCGACAGCCCAACAGAACATACAGGGTTTATGTGTTTAGTGGCTAATTTACCAAAGTATATTTCAGTGTCGGTTGTCATGGTTTCCCAAGCTTATTATAAGAGATATGGCAAGTTCAGACCACGCTCTACTGGAGAAGTGTCACCAGAGAAATTATTTCCACTTATGGAAGATGCAAAAGATCTTACCCCGCATGTTAGGGAGCAATATGTGATGAATTGGAATCAGCTCCTTGAGGACAACGGCATCCTTAGAATACGTAAGAACCGTCAAGTCGAAACGGTCACCGTAGATTATTTTGACCAGGAGATAATAGACAGAGCTAAAAGAATTTCTCGGGAAAAATTTCATCTTAAAAGCGATGGTTTTTTCTATGCTGTGAGGTTAGTGGGTGAAATCATCGGGCGTCAGAAACAGCGAATTGAAGATGGGGTAATCGAGTGGAGAATTCGTTGCTTAATACAAAGGAATGTGTTTACATATCAGGGTTCGCTCGATTCAATGCGTTTGTATATGATTAAGCCAGTCAATGATTCAATAGATTAATGTCAATTGTTATTGCACTAACGCAGAACTTTTAGCTAAAACTAGAGGTTCATGGAGGACGATGATATCAAAAAAAGAGTTTCTATCGAAAAATCAGAATGGTCGGATACACGAGAAGAAAGTTATAAGCAGGAGTGTTTTGAAATTGTCTTTGGGTTTGGAGATAAGCTCAAGATTGAAAATAAAAAGGTCTATGTCGTTAAAAACGGCGAAGCAATTGAAATGACGGAGCCACAAAAAATAAAACATTTTGGTACGAAGTGTGGCTCGGATTAAGGGCTTTTTACAGTAGTGATTAAAATTTTGCAGAGAGTTCATTCAACTAAACATTCCTGTATAGCCTAAGAAATGGGCTTTGTCAAAAAAGGAGCGCCTCGGTATGATGGGTTTGTCGACGGGTAAACACCCAACACCATCAAGGAGGCGCTCTT
>NZ_JACVVD010000018.1 GCF_014534655.1 Paenibacillus sedimenti | reverse complement strand
GATGGCGGAGGGGACCCACGCGTTCCCATCTCGAACACGACCGTTAAGCCCTCCAGCGTCGATGGTACTTGAACCGAAGGGTTCTGGGAGAGTAGAACGTTGCCAAGCACACATAGAAGAGTCTTTTTGGAAGAAATTCCAGAAAGACTCTTTTTTTAACATCTTTACGAAGCTGCTTATTAAACCATACTAGCCCTATGAGGAGGGATAGGTATGGGTACAATGAAGTGGAGTAGATGTTGTGGAATATTCCTCGTTTGTAACTTAGTCGCACTAGCGAATAATGGCTGTTCGGCAAAGTCGGATGCAGTTAGAAACAATACCATAAGTTCTTACTCTGACTCAGGTATTGCATCTCCCTCTCCGATAGCGGAAGCGCCTGTTGTACCTTTTACAATGGAAGGGCCAGCCGTACAAACACCTCCTAAAGAAAAAGTGAAAGGGATTTACGTGTCAGCTTGGTCAGCTGTTGGAACAAAATTTGAGCAGCTTATCCAACTGTTGGATCAGACAGATTTGAATACCATGGTCATCGATATCAAAAATGATTCGGGACAAGTTACATATGCATCGGCTGTCCCCATGGTCAATGAAATTGGAGCAAATAGCCATGTGATTATCAAGGATTTGAAAAGTAAGCTCCAACTGTTGAAAGCTAAAGGGATCTATTCGATTGCTCGTATTGTCGTTTTTAAGGATCCATATTTGAGTAAAAAGAAAAGTGCTTATGCAATCAAGAATCGAGCAGGTGAGATTTGGAGAGATAATAAAGGTATCGCTTGGGTAGATCCTTATAAAGAGGAAGTGTGGGACTATAATATCCAAATTGCAAAAGAAGCAGCTGACCTTGGATTTGACGAAATTCAATTTGATTATGTGAGATTCCCGGAGAACGGCAAGAAAGTGGATCAAGAGGTCATTTTTGATAATTCCCAACAATGGACCAAACCGCAGGTTATAGAGGGATTTTTGAAAAGAGCGAGAGAACGCATAGGTAATAAGGCATATTTGTCGGCAGATGTGTTTGGATTGACGACTTCATCGGATAACGATATGGGGATTGGGCAAGATTGGTCCATGATCAGCAAGCAGGTTCATTATATTTCTCCAATGTTATATCCCTCTCATTATTCAAG
The DNA here is from genome assembly GCF_014534655.1 of Paenibacillus sedimenti. Lineage (GTDB taxonomy): Bacteria > Bacillota > Bacilli > Paenibacillales > NBRC-103111 > Paenibacillus_E > Paenibacillus_E sedimenti. Next base: position 92,481 of record NZ_JACVVD010000018.1, on the reverse strand, counting down.
TGGCGTCTATGGGGTGAAGAGTCCTGATTTACAACCTTATTCCATTATTAGCAAAGCCATTCGTGATGCGAAAACAAAAAACGAGCAATTAATGAAAACTAACAGCGAGATTGCTGAAATTCGTCCTTGGTACCAGGATTTTACGGCTACTTGGGTCAAACCTCATAAGACATACGGAAAAGAGGACGTAAATGAACAGATTAAAGCTGCGAAGGAGCATGGTGTAGAGCAGTTCCTCTTGTGGAATTCAAACAGCATCTATTCGTATCGTTAACGGAATGTTCTTATTCGGCCATATGACTATTGGCTAGCGGGCCCTTTTCCTTGACACGAAAAATAGGCTTTTGTTAATATAAGCACTAATATACACCTGTGAGGAGGAATAAGTGTTGTGAGGGAAGATAAGTTTGGTAAGGAAGGTTTAACGTTTGATGATGTGTTATTGGTGCCGAGAAAATCCGAAGTATTCGGTAAGGAGATTGACGTTTCCACGACGCTTGCGCCTCATGTGAAGTTAAACATTCCGTTCATTAGCTCAGCCATGGATACTGTAACAGAATCTGCTCTTGCTATTGCTATGGCACGTGAAGGCGGCGTCGGGATTATTCATAAGAATATGACCATTGAACAACAAGCAGAAGAAGTAGATCGTGTTAAAAGGTCGGAGAGCGGAGTTATTACGAATCCTTTTTCCCTTACACCCGAGCATCATGTTTATGACGCGGAAGAACTTATGGCAAAGTACCGCATCTCAGGTGTTCCAATTGTGAACGAGAGCAATAGGCTGGTTGGGATTTTAACGAATAGAGATTTACGTTTTGTGCATGATTATTCGATTAAAATCAAAGAGGTTATGACTAGGGAAGATCTGGTCACAGCTCCTGTCGGGACGACGCTTCAACAAGCGGAAGGCATTCTGCAAAAGCATAAAATAGAAAAGTTGCCCTTAGTCGATGAACATTTCGAACTCAAAGGCTTGATTACAATTAAAGATATTGAAAAAGCGATTCAATTCCCGAACGCTGCAAAAGATGCACTTGGTCGTCTGCTCGTTGGTGGGGCGGTTGGTGTGGCCAAAGATGTGATGGAACGTGCAGCGGCACTCGTACAAGCAGGCATTGATGTTATTGTTGTAGATTCCGCGCATGGGCATCACATTAACATCTCCGAGACGGTGAAAAAGATCAGGGCGCAATATCCGAATCTTCCGATCATCGCTGGGAATGTAGCGACTGCCGAAGGAACGCGTGATCTCATCAAAGCCGGCGCTTCGATGGTTAAGGTTGGTATTGGACCGGGCTCCATTTGTACAACGCGGGTTATCGCAGGGATTGGCGTTCCACAAATCACGGCTATTTATGATTGCGCGCAAGCAGCGGCCGAGTTTAATGTGCCGATTATTGCAGACGGCGGTATCAAATACTCCGGTGACGTTGTAAAAGCAATTGCGGCTGGAGCTAGCGCAGTCATGATCGGAAGCTTGTTTGCTGGAACGGAAGAGAGTCCAGGTGAATCGGAGATCTATCAGGGCCGTAGATTCAAAGTATATCGCGGAATGGGTTCGTTAGGCGCGATGAAAGAAGGCAGTAAAGACCGCTATTTCCAAGAAAATGAAAGCAAACTGGTTCCTGAAGGTATCGAAGGTCGCGTTGCTTACAAAGGACCGCTAGCTGATACGGTTTATCAGCTAGTTGGAGGTTTACGTTCAGGTATGGGCTACTGCGGCGCACATAACATCCAAGAACTGATTCACGATACGCAGTTCATCCGCATTACAAGCGCTGGTTTGAGAGAGAGCCATCCGCATGATATTCAGATTACGAAGGAAGCGCCAAACTATTCATTGTAATTCGCAACAAAATGGTAAATATTGCAGACGGAGGATTTGAACCTTCGTCTTCTTTTTTTTGTCTAATAGGGTGTGTTACAATATAGTGTGTCATAAAAATGCTAGGGAGAGTGAAGTTGTGAGATTAATAGGTTTTACTAAAAAAAGAATCGCTTTGGTGTTAGGGGTAAGTTTATTAGCGCAATCATTTCTTTTACATATACAACCAACCTATGTCCAGGCAGAAGGAACTACAACGACAACTACAACTACAACAACGACGGCTCCAACGGTAAATAACGATCTGAAGGTTAACGCCAAATCTGCTATCATTATGGAAGCCAGCACAGGAGCTGTGCTCTACGAAATGAATGCTGATGAGGCGCTGCCTCCAGCCAGTATGGCCAAAATGATGACGGAATATCTGGCAATGGAGAGCATTAAAGAAGGTAAATTTACGTGGGATTCGAAAGTGACAGCATCTAAAAATGCTGCAGATGTAATTGGATCCGGCCAACTGATAGCAGAAAATGAAACTCTATCCTACAAAGAAATGTTTAATGCGATGTCGATATATTCTGCTAATGACGCTTCTGTGGCGTTTGCCGAGCTGATCGGGGGCACCGAAGAAAATTTTGCGAAAATGATGAATGAGAAAGCCAAACAACTAGGCATGTCGGATAAAGCCCATTTCATTAGCGCAACGGGACTTTCACGTGCGGATCTCAAGAACCCGCCTCAATCGATTGAAGGCGAAACTAAAATGACAGCGCGAGATGCCGCTATTCTAGCTTATAATATCCTCAAAGATCATAAAGAGATTCTGGATTTCACTAAAATTCCTTCTTTAAAGTTAAGAGAAACAGATAAATCGCCAATGATTAATTGGAACTGGATGCTTGAAGGCAACCAAACGAACACTAATTTCAGAAAATATGCCTATCAAGGGCTCGACGGTTTGAAAACAGGATCTACGGATGACGCAGGGTACTGCTTCACGGGTACGGCCGAAAGAAACGGTATGCGTATTATCACGGTTGTGATGGGGACGAAGACAGAACCGGAGCGTTTTAATGAAACAAGGAAGCTGCTTGATTACGGCTTCAATAATTTCGAAATCAAACCTTATTTAAATGCGAAAGCGGAAATAGATTCTTTAAAATCCGTAAACATTAAGAAAGGTGTTCAAACTTCGGTACCGCTGGTAACGAAAACAGGAATGACTTTTGTTACGAAAAAAGGCGCCAAAGATACAGATTTCAAACTAACCGCTGAGCCGCTGGAGGAAAGCAAACTTGTTGCTCCAATTAAGAAGGGGGACCCTCTAGGCAAGGTGATTGTAAGTTATAACGGGCAAGAGAAGACTGTAGAACTGATCGCTAATGATGATGTGGAAAAAGCAAGCTGGATTCGTCTTTTGTTCCGCTCCATTAAAAACTTCTTTGGAGACATGTTTAAAGGGTTCAAAGGCGGCTCCTAAACCAGATAATGGGTTGTATATTGTCCCACCATCCTGTAAAATGATTGTTTAGAAGTTTACTAAAGAATCGTGTAGGGAACTGCATGAAATTGTTGTAGCAGAGAGACTTCGACTCCGTCAAAGTCCCTATAAATGGTATAGGAGGAACGAAAGAATGGAAACTGGAACATCACGCGTCAAAAAAGGTATGGCCGAAATGCAAAAAGGCGGCGTCATCATGGACGTCATGAATGCTGAACAAGCGAAAATCGCTGAAGCAGCTGGTGCATCTGCAGTTATGGCACTTGAGCGGGTACCTGCCGATATTCGTGCGGCTGGCGGTGTATCCCGTATGGCTGATCCTACGATCGTGGAAGAGGTTATGAAAGTCGTCTCGATTCCCGTTATGGCGAAAGCAAGAATCGGGCATTTTGTTGAAGCTAAGGTCCTGGAATCTCTGGGCGTTGACTATATCGATGAGAGTGAAGTTTTGACTCCTGCGGATGAAGTATATCACATCAACAAAAATGACTTTACAGTCCCATTTGTATGCGGCTGCCGCGACCTCGGCGAAGCACTGCGCCGTATCGGCGAAGGGGCTTCGATGCTCCGTACCAAAGGCGAGCCGGGAACAGGGAATATCGTTGAAGCCGTACGCCATATGCGTATGATTCAAGGTCAAATTCGCAAAGTTCAAGGCATGTCCAAGGATGAGCTGATGTTTGAAGCCAAAACGCTTGGAGCTCCTTATGAGCTTCTTCTGCAAGTTCATGAAACAGGCAAACTTCCTGTCGTTAACTTTGCGGCTGGCGGCGTTGCAACACCTGCTGACGCGGCTCTTATGATGCACCTTGGTTCTGACGGTGTATTCGTAGGTTCCGGTATTTTCAAATCGGACAGCCCTGAAAAATTCGCGAAAGCGATCGTAGAGGCTGTTACTCACTATACCGATTTCAAATTAATTGCTGAAATCTCCAAAGGCCTCGGTACCCCGATGAAGGGAATCGAAATTTCTAAGCTGGATGCTACCCAACGTATGCAGGAGCGCGGCTGGTAATGACGAAGATTGGGGTTCTCGCGCTTCAAGGCGCGGTAGCGGAACATATTCGCGGCATCGAGAAGGCCGGAGCTGAGGGCGTTGTTATCAAAAAAACGGAGCAGCTCGATGATATCCAGGGGATTATCATCCCTGGCGGCGAAAGTACGACGATCGGCAAGCTGATGCGCACCTATGGCTTCATTGATGCGCTCAGAGACTTTTCCGCGGCAGGCAAGCCGGTTTTCGGTACATGCGCGGGTCTGATCGTCATCGCGAAAGAGATCGCCGGACAGCCGGAAGCTCATCTGGAGCTGATGGATATTACGGTGGCTCGCAACGCGTTCGGTCGTCAGCGCGAAAGCTTTGAGACGGATTTGCCGATCAAAGGCATCGACGATAACGTTCGCGCGGTGTTCATTCGTGCGCCGCTGATTGAAGAAGTGGGGCAGGGGGTTGACGTCCTGGCCACCTATGATGGCCAGATTGTGGCTGCGCAGCAAGGGCATCTCCTTGCGGCTTCTTTTCACCCGGAGCTGACGGATGATTTCCGGATGCACAGCTATTTCCTGGACATGGTAAAGCAAAGTCAAGCATAATTGATGGTACAAGCACCCCTGTAACCGGGTTCCGGCGAGGGTGCTTGCTTCCATATTCAAACCATTTTGCGCTAACGGAGGAATCTCCTTGTTTGATGTAAAATTATTACGAATTGATTTGGCAGCGGTACAGGCTGCGATGCAAAACCGCGGTAAGCAAATCGAAGAGCTTAAGGGCTTTACCGATTTGGATGTGAAGCGCAGAGAGCTTCTGCAAGAAACGGAGCAGCTGAAAAATCGCCGCAATACCGTTTCGCAAGAGGTTGCGCTCCGCAAAAGATCCGGTGAAAACGCGGATGAATTGATACAAGAAATGAAGGTCGTCGGAGACCGCATTAAAGAGCTTGATGACGAGATTCGTGTCTTAGACGAGTCATTGCAGCATGTGCTGCTATCGATCCCGAATATGCCTCATGCAAGCGTTCCTGTAGGCTTGTCGGAAGAAGAGAATGTGGAGATCCGCCGCGTAGGCGAAATTCCGCAATTTGAATTCGACGTGAAGCCGCACTGGGAAGTTGCACAGGAGCTGGGCATTCTAGATTTTGAAGCGGCGGCGAAGGTAACCGGTTCGCGCTTCGTGTTCTACAAAGGACTCGGTGCAAGGTTGGAGCGTGCTTTGATTAACTTTATGATGGACCTTCACAGCGATGAGCATGGTTATCAAGAGATGCTGCCACCGTATATCGTCAACCGCGAAAGCTTGATAGGTACAGGGCAGCTGCCGAAATTTGAGGAAGACGTTTTCAAGATCGAGAATTCGGAATATTTCCTGATTCCTACAGCCGAAGTGCCGGTCACGAACTATCATCGTGATGATATTTTAACGAATGAGCAGCTGCCTGTGAATTTCGTTGCATTCAGCGCTTGTTTCCGCTCAGAAGCGGGTTCCGCCGGTCGCGATACACGCGGCTTGATTAGACAGCATCAGTTCAACAAGGTTGAGCTGGTTAAGATCGTGAAACCAGAGGACTCCTACGATGAGCTGGAGAAGCTCACGAACGACGCTGAGCGCGTTTTACAGCTGCTCAAGCTGCCTTACCGTGTCCTGACGCTTTGCACAGGCGATATCGGCTTCTCGTCAGCTAAAACGTATGATCTCGAAGTATGGCTGCCGAACAGCGGCGCATACCGCGAGATTTCGTCCTGCAGTAACTTCGAAGATTTCCAAGCCCGGAGAGCGAACATTCGCTTCCGCCGAGATGCGAAGGCAAAGCCGGAGTTCGTGCACACGCTGAACGGTTCAGGATTGGCACTCGGTAGAACAGTTGCCGCAATTCTTGAAAATTATCAGCAAGCAGACGGTTCTGTGATCGTTCCAGAAGTACTGGTGCCCTACATGAATAACGTAAAAGTAATTAGCAAGAAATAGAACTTGATTCACTCATAGTTTGTATGATACAATGCTTTTTGTCACTGCATAAGGTTGTTTCCTACCAAGGAGACACCTGCATGTGGAGAGGTGGTCGAGTGGTTTAAGGCAGCGGTCTTGAAAACCGCCGAGGTGCAAGCCTCCGTGGGTTCGAATCCCACCCTCTCCGTATATGATTTTGCTAAAAAGTCATGCGATTCTTTACGAATCGTGTGGCTTTTTTTGTTATGCAGCCATTTGGATAAAAGGAGTGGTGCTTTCGCATTTTAAATATGTGGAGGTGTTACCAATGAGCAAAACAGACATGCTAACGATCGATCAAACACGATTGGTGGAAGAATGGCAGACCATGATGCCTAAGCAGCTGGAAATCACCGATAAAGCTCGTGTATGGGCTGATGAGGCAGACCCGCAGGCGCTGAGAGTCCACATTATTACATCCGGGCATACCGGCTATTCGTTTGATTTTAAAGTGACGTATGTGAATTCCAGAGAAGTTAAAGTTGAACTCACCGATGTGCAGCAAGGAACGGCGCATATTGATGAGCGAACGGATATCGTCCAAACATTAGTGGATGATTATATGCGTCATATTCATGAATGTGCGCAAGCGCTGCAACATATCACGCACGTCTAAACCGTGGAGGGGCAATTTCTAATGACTAGGCAAAAGAGCAGAGATAAAAACTTGCAAAATGTCGTTAAAGATTTTGACAAGACGGTAGTTAATAGCCATCAGGCTCAGCAAGTGCAGCAGCAGACTAACGATCACCATAAGCAAGATGCTATGAATCACGATGAAAACTAAGGAGTGTGACCTGTAATGTCCAAACCGACCGCCTATTCTACTGGAGGAGGCGTACAAAGAAATGGTCAGGCTGATACTGATAATAACGATGCTCCAGAGGCTTTGTCCGGCTCCAAAAAGGTCAAAAATCGTAATCACTCGAAGCAAAAACAAGCCAAGGGATCCTGATTAAACGATGATCCGGCTGCTGAATAAATATCTTTACAAAATGTTTAAAAAGCAGCGTGCCGGACATACTATATTTGTCGGTGAGCAGAGAGGTGTGGTTCCGTTGGAGCATTCCGCGAAACAACCGTTGCATAGAGGACTTTTATACCTGTTATAATCAGGCTGGAGGCGATGTGCTAAAGACACGTTATGTGTTTTATAAGCAGATTTACCAAAGGTTTACGCGTAACATGGTTATAGAAGAAAACCAATAACACCGACAAAAAAGAACCCTTAGGGGTTCTTTTTTTCGTCTATTTCGAAAGTATCGACTAGATAAGCAGGGGGGTCTATGGGTTTTTTACGATGAATCAGCAATCGAATACCTGCACCGATCAAGATCACAGCAACAATAAGCGTCTGACCAAAGTTGTTAATCCAATACATGTAATCCGAATGCGGGAAAAATCGGTACAGCAATTGCACAATAACCTCTTTGAACAAATAATATCCGCCAAGTACAATCAGAATGGCTCCAATGCTTCGATTATAGGAAGTCCAGTTCTCGACAAGCGGCTTATCGACCAATGTTCCGTTTTCGTATCTTGAAATGTTCTGCAAGGCGTCAAAAAAGCTGAAGAACCACAAAATCGGTATCAAGAAGAAAAAGAGTGAAAGCCTTAGAACGTCCAGAACATATACGGAAAATAGGAAGACGGCCATCAACTGAATGCCGCGCTTGGTCATGTTCAGGTACAAATGAGCGGCGCCCGGAATAATCGCGATGATGGTGGCTAATGTCCGGTTTTTGCGGATGTAGTCATCTGAAAAATGGAAGTCCTCGAACATGCTTCGATCGAATAACTCAAAGCCCGCTTGCTTACGTTCCAGTTGTTTCAATGCATCAAACATGGAGTAGAACAAAAGCACCGGCATCGCCAGAAGAAAAGCAATAAAGCCTTCATTATGGGTGAGAATCGTGATAAAGAAAACAAGGATCGCGATACCGAAGAAAGTGATCATCGCTGTTAAACCGCGCTGCATCAATCCCAATTGATAGTGTCCTAACCCAGGAATGAAAGAAAGCAGCATGATTCTTGTTCTCTCGCGCTGATTAGCCCAGGAAGTAGCGGATTCCCAATATGCCTGCTCAGGTGGGGGCGGCATGTCGGAAGTCGGCGGATATGGATTTTCAGAGCCATATGGCAGTGTGCCTGGCGGCGGATAAGGCTGCAAGCGCAGAAGGAAGATGATCATGTCAACCATGTTCGCAATCCACATAAGCGCTGCAAATAACGCAAGAAGTGCTGCAATTTCTTCAGGTCCGTTAGCAACAGCTACGCATAGAAATATCAAAAAAAGCGATCCGAAAAATCCTCCTCCATAGATGAAAGCACGGAACATCCGGTTCATGTAGAAATGTCCCAGGCCGGGGATCACAGATAGCAGGAAGGCGATAAGGCTGCTTTTATTGTACAAGTTGTTCGAATGCTTCAAGGTCGGATACCTCCTTTGTCTTTTTCATTTTGCAATGTGTCAAGCCAAGTTAGCGTTTTATCTAACAATTGATCGGAGATCGGAGATTCTTTTTGAATGGAGGAGGGGACTGAAGGGTTAAAGCCCTTAGAACTTAATGAACTCACGGAACCCAATTCCTGTGAGAGCCCGTGAAAAAAGCCGGTTGCAACGAGAATCAGTGTAGCGGCAGCCGCTATGCCGTAATGAAAAATCGTGGAACGATACCAAACAGGCTTTGTTCGAAGCGTGCGTTTTACGATGGAATCAACGTAGCTTTTTTCATCGGCTTCAATAAGAGGAAGCGTAGCCGCCGACTGTTCTAAACACATCATATAAACGGCTAGACAAATATCACATTGATATAAGTGATGCTCCATCTGAGCCATTTCATCAGGTGACAAGCTTTCTCCCACGTACTGTGTCCAGGCTTGTTGATCATAATGCCTCATAAGAAATCCTCCTCCTTCCAGTTCTTGCGGAGCCACTGCTTGGCCCGGTATAGTTTGGATTCTACGGTTTTGACCGTGACTCCTTGAGCATCAGCAATATCTTGATAAGTTTGATGATCTAAATAATAGGCCGATAATACATCTTGATAATTAGCAGGAATCTGATCCAATTTGGTTCGCACGAGCCTTGCTGTTTCATTCATAACCACTTCATGCTCCAAGTCATTATGATGATGGGTGGCAATGGTCTGAACAGGATCTTCGATCTCTGCCGTCATTTCTTCCCTCTTCCGGCTGGCCGACCGCTTAAAATCGATCGCTCGATTCACGGCGATGCGTGTCATCCAGGTTTTGAGGCCCTTCATCTGGTATTGGGGGAGGGAGAAATAAATCCGGGTCCATACATCCTGCGTTAAATCTTCGGCATCTTTAGGATGACGAACGATAGCGTAGATGGTCTGGAATAAATATTGGCGATAGGTTGCAACAAGCTCTCGAAACGCGGACTCATCGCCAGCTAGTATACGTTGTACAAGTGTATCCTCCTGAATACTCTCCTCCTCCTCTCCGAAATACATAGACGAAAGGTATCCCTTCTACCCCTGCACCATATTAAAAAGAAAAGAACGAATCGCCGCGATCCGTTCTTAAGGCGCTAAAGTGATGCGGTGTTAGGATGGGGCTCAGCTTGGCGTACTTGCGGTTCACTGCGGATAATCCAATGTGATAGACAGCTGCTCAGGATACCGAGCAGGCCGAGTACGATAAAGCCATGAGTTAGTGCAAACCAATCACCAATGATGCCCATCAGAACTGGCCCGACGAACATACCTAAGCCATAAATCGCTTGGAAAAAGCCCATGGCGGTTGCACGCTTATCCGAAGGCATATGCTTAATGCTCAGCGCCATCAGAACGGTAAACGAAAGTCCACGGCCAAATCCCGCCAATGCCTGAGTTACCATAAGTACCCACAAGTAATGGGTGAACGGAATTGTAAATGTGAACAGGCCCATAAGGGCAAACCCCCATACGATAACGCGCTTCTCCCCAAATTTAGCTGCCCAGCGGCGACCGCCCAGTAAAGAAGCTATTGCTACCGGAACGTTGGAAATGAACGTGAGTAGAGCTAAGCTGAATTTATCAGCGCCTAGCTCAGTCGCATACACGGGAGTAAACCCGAATACCGTAGCAAATATTAGCACCTGCGATAAGATAGCTAGCAAAGAAACATATAAAAGCGTGCGATCGGTTGCTACTACGCCGATTCCCCGGAGTGTGATTTTGGGGGAATCGACTTCAATTTTTTCCACCAGAAAAAAGGATCCTGCTAAACCGAGCGCTCCGAGCACAGCACCCATAACAAAGGCCGCTTCCCAACCCATCGAGTCGGCTGCCCATCCGGCCATGAGAATGCCCAGCATTTGTCCCAATGAGTTGAAGAAGCTGATCGTTCCAATCGCTTTCGTAGAATCTTCATGTTTGTAATAGCTTGTAAATAGCACGGTAAAATCAACCCAAGTGGCCGCCGCAGCCCCGGCAAGCGCACGCAGCAGAAGGATCCACGTAAAATCCTGAGTGATCCAAAGTCCTAGCCCGCTTAAGCCCGTAAAGAGCAGGCCGAACGTGATAAATAGTTTTCGCTTATGAAACCGATCGGATAGGACGCCCACCGGAATCCGCAGCAGCATCTGAGAAATGCCGTACATCCCTACGATCCAACCCGCAAGCTGATGGCTGCCTCCCAGGAATTCCACATATGGAGCCATAATAGGAACACTGGTATACATAGACATCCAGAACAATAGCGTGACTATACAAAATAAAGGGATACGATAAGAAGAGGGCGATTTCATGCTTGTCATTGAATGAGGTCTCCTTTCGGACTACAAAAAGAAACAAAGGGATGCCAACCGGAAGTTGTAATCCCTTTGTTTATGTCAAGTCATTCTGACGCGCCACGGGGGGATTCGAACCCCCGACGCATAGTTTAGGAAACTATCGCTCTATCCTGCTGAGCTACGGGCGCATGGCATCGTTTATTTTATCACGGATGCTTTTGGTGACGCAACGTTATTCCTTGCTACGCAGCTTGCGAAAAAATTGCGTCAGCATTGTCGCGCATTCTTCCTGCAGAACGCCGCTCACCACGTCGACACGGTGGTTAAACCGTTCCTCCTGCAGCAAATTCATGAGCGTTCCGGCGCAACCTGCTTTCGGATCGGTCGTCCCATAGATGACCTGCGGGATCCGCGATTGGACAATAGCTCCCGCGCACATCGGGCATGGTTCCAGCGTCACATACAGCTTGCAATCAAGCAGGCGCCAAGCTTGCAGATGCTCACTAGCTTGCTTTATAGCGATCATCTCTGCGTGCGCGGTCGGATCAAGGGACGTTTCGCGCAAATTGTAGCCGCGGCCAATAATTTTGCCATCATGCACGACGATAGCCCCAATCGGGACTTCGCGGATGGCTTCCGCTTTTAGTGCTTCTAGAATGGCTTCTTTCATCCATGGAATATGTTCATCCACAGGGAGACACCTCGCTAAAATTCAGTTATCCACATGTGAATAAGAATCGAACAAGCATTCGTTGTTAACAATCTGTGGACAACCATGTGGATAAGTTGAAAATTTGTGGATATATGTTCTCATTGTAGGCACTCTTGCTGCGTAAATCAAGGGATAAGGCATTTAAGGGAATTATGTTGAAAACTGCGACTAAAATACGTATACTAAGGATATTAATAGGTCTTTTATCCTAATGAGGATCAACTTCATATGGATTCGATAAATGGCAAACTTGCTGAAAGGCAAGGACGCAAAGCTGAGGGTCTAAGGTTCCGCATGGAACTACGGCAGTCTGGCTACCGAAAATCGCTCAATTTCTGATTTTAGGTGGTAGACTGTTCCGGAAAGGCGGGACGGTCTACTTTTTTCATACATAAAAATGGTGAGAGAGGAAGTGAAGAAGAACGGATGAAGTTTTATGGCAGCAAGGAAGGTAATGACGCCGAGGTATTGATCGGCAGCAAGGCAGTGCTGGATAAGCATGATTTTGTTTCGACAGGTGTTCTCACCTATGCGCTTGGCGATATTATGGAAGTGGAGCTGCCTCAATACGATGCTTTTGGGCTTGGCGATAAGGTCAAGATGACGATTTATTCAAAATCGGGACTGTTCGTTTTTGAAACTACCGTAGTGGCCAAAGACCATGGCTCGGTTATTGTGATCAATCCGCCTGATAATCGCAAGAAATTTACGGAAAAACGGGAATTCCCGCGGATTGATATCCAGCATGACGGTTTGCTTCACGTGCTTCATGATGTGAAGAAGAAGAACAAGCATCATTTCGACAACCCGGTCGGCATTTCCATCAAAAATATTTCGATGAACGGCGTAGGCTTTACAATCGAAGACAACTCAATTGTAGATAAAATTGTAGATAAGCATGTTCAACTCGACGTTGAAATGGATTTAGGCTTCTCGATGTCATGCAAGACAGAAATTGTACGGAAAGAGAAATCGGAAAATGGTATCTACTATGGGGCCAGATATATTGAAGTTGCAGAGATGAAAACGAATGCGTTAAGAGCCTTTATTCTTAAAAATCAGGTTGAATCGTACTTCGTGCAGAAGCGGGATGCGAAATACAAAAGCCTATTGGAAAAAAAGTCTGCGGTGAATCAGTAGCCGACAGGCTTTTTTTTGACCTGCAAGTGCTATATAATAGATGGGGATCATTTTTTCAACATTAAGGAGTTGTAGCTACAATGGCTTTGAAAGCAGGAATCGTCGGTCTACCGAACGTAGGAAAATCGACTTTGTTTAATGCAATTACACAGGCGGGTGCAGAATCTGCGAACTATCCGTTCTGTACGATCGATCCGAATGTCGGGGTAGTGGAAGTACCGGACGAAAGACTGCAAAGGTTGGTGGAGATCGTAGTGCCCAAGAGCATTGTTCCGACTGCCTTCGAATTCGTCGATATTGCGGGTTTGGTGAAGGGCGCGAGCAAGGGCGAAGGGCTTGGAAATAAATTTCTCGCACACATTCGTGAAGTAGATGCCATCGTGCATGTAGTTCGTTGTTTTGTGGATGAAAATATTACGCATGTATCCGGGAAAGTAGACCCGATTGGCGACATTGAGACGATTAATCTCGAGCTGATCCTGGCGGATATTGACTCGATTGAGAAGAAGCTTGAACGCTCCCGCAAAAATTTGAAGGGCGGCGACAAGAAGGTTGCGGCTGAGGTGGAATGCCTGGAACGCATCAAAGAAACGCTGTATGAAGATAAACCGGCGCGCAGCATAGATTTAAGCGATGAGGAGAAGCTGATCGTTCGCGATCTTCATTTGCTGACAATGAAGCCTGTATTATACGCGGCTAACGTGAGTGAAGAAGAAGTGGCAACAGCGGACGACAATCCGTATGTCAAAATCGTCAAAGAATTCGCCGCGCAAGAGAACGCGGAAGTGGTTCCGATTAGTGCTAAGGTAGAGTCCGAAATCGCTGAGCTCGAAGACGAAGAAAAAGCCATGTTCCTCGAAGAGTTGGGACTTCAAGAGTCCGGCTTGAATAGATTGATTAAAGCAGCTTATAAGTTGCTTGGTCTGTACACGTATTTCACTGCCGGGGTGCAGGAAGTAAGAGCATGGACGATCCGCAAAGGAATGAAGGCTCCTCAAGCGGCAGGCGTTATTCACTCGGATTTCGAACGCGGCTTTATTCGTGCCGAAGTGGTCTCTTACGAAGATCTGTCGGCTGCAGGTTCGATGAATGCCGCGAAGGAAAAAGGGCAGCTGCGACTAGAAGGTAAAGAATACGTGGTGCAGGACGGCGACGTGATGCATTTCCGATTTAATGTATAAAATAAATAAAAACAATTTAAAAGAAAGTAAGGAGTGATCCGATATGTTGGATAGACTACAGGCAATCGCGGATCGCTATGAGAAATTAAGCGAACTGCTGTGTGACCCTGACGTAACCAGCGATACGAAGAAACTCAGAGAATACTCCAAAGAGCAATCTGATCTTCAGGAATCGTATGATACGTATTTGGAATATAAAAGCGTCAGCGAACAGATAAATGATGCGAAAGCGATGCAAAACGAGAAGCTGGACGATGAAATGCGTGAAATGGTCAAAATGGAGATCGAAGAGCTCAGCGAGCAACATGCACAGCTGGAAGAGAAGCTGAAAGTGCTCATGATGCCGAAAGATCCGAACGATGATAAAAACGTGATCGTGGAAATTCGCGGCGCGGCAGGCGGCGACGAAGCGGCTTTGTTCGCGGGTGACTTATACCGGATGTATACGCGATACGCGGATTCACAAGGTTGGAAAACAGAAGTACTCGACGCTTCTTTGAATGATTTGGGCGGATTTAAGGAGATCATTTTCATGATCACCGGAAAAGGTGCCTATAGTAAGCTGAAATTCGAGAGCGGCGCACACCGTGTTCAGCGTATTCCTGTGACGGAATCGGGCGGTCGTATTCACACTTCCACGTCAACGGTTGTCGTCATGCCGGAAGCGGAAGAAGTGGAGATTGAAATCCATGACGCAGATATTCGCGTCGATACGTTTTGTTCTAGCGGAGCGGGCGGACAGTCGGTTAATACGACGAAATCTGCCGTACGTGTGACGCACGTGCCTACGGGTATCGTAGCGACTTGTCAAGACGGGAAATCGCAGAACTCGAATAAAGAACAAGCGCTCCGCGTGCTTCGTGCACGGATTTCCGATAAAATGCGCGAGGAAGAGGAAGCGAAATATGCCGGCGAGCGCAAAAGCAAAGTCGGTACGGGCGATCGCTCCGAGCGTATCCGCACTTACAACTTCCCGCAAAGCCGTGTCACCGATCACCGGATCGGCTTGACGCTGCACCGTTTGGAGACGGTACTTAGCGGCGATATGGGAGAGATCGTATCGGCGTTGACGATTGCGGCGCAGTCCGATTTGCTTGAAAAAGGGGAGCAGGCGATGTGATGCCGACTGCTGAGAAGACGATTAGAGAAGCCTATGTAGAGGCTTCTTCTTTTTTAGCGGCGCAGGGTGTGGCGGAGGCTGCGTCGTGTGTAGAGCTGTTGCTCCAGCATCTGCTGGGCTGGAGCCGGACGGAGCTCCTGCTTCGCTGGCAGGAGCAAATGCCCGTGGAGCTGGCGGATACGTGGCGCCAGCTGGTGGGGCGGAAGGCCGCGGGCGAGCCGGTGCAGTACATCACCGGCGAGCAGGAGTTCTACGGCCTTCCGTTTGCTGTGAACGGCGCGGTGCTCATCCCGCGGCCGGAGACCGAGCTCCTCGTGGAAGCGTTGCTGCACGAGGGCCAGCGTCTGTTCCCGCAAGGCGCGCCGCTGCTTGCGGATGTGGGCACCGGGAGCGGAGCGATCCCGGTGACGATCGCGCACGCGCGCCCCGCGTGGCGCGTGGCGGCGAGCGACATCTCCGCGGCGGCGCTGGAGATGGCCCGGTTCAACGCGCAGCGGCACGGCGTTGCTGCGCGGGTGGAGTGGCTCGAGGGCGACCTCCTCGAGCCTTATATCGAGCGCCGGCTCGCGCCGGATATACTGGTGTCGAATCCACCGTATATTCCGGACGGCGACCTCCCGGCGCTGATGCCGGAGGTGCGGCTGTATGAGCCGCACACGGCTTTATTCGGCGGTGTCGAGGGACTCGACCTGTACCGCCGGATGATCTTGCAGCTGCCGCTGCTGCCGCGAATCCCGACCGTGGTCGGGTTCGAGGTCGGCATCCGGCAGGCGGAGGCGGTGGCGGCGATGCTGCGGGACGCCGCCGATTGGGACGAGATCCGTTTCGTACCGGATCTCCAGGGGATTGACCGTCACGTCATCGCGATTCGTGAGCGGGCTTAACAGGAAAACCTGGCGCTAAATTACAAAATTATAGAGTATCAAGGAGATTAGCAGGAATTTCTACCGTTACTTTGGTGCTTTTCAACGAAAATGCTGCCATCCCGATATTTTAGCGCCAGTTTTTCCATGTAAATAGGCTCGTAATGGACTTGAGTACAAGATTAGCTCCGGTTTTTCCTGTAAGGTTCGGGTGGTACAGCTGAATTTTCAACTCTCTTAAATTTTCACCAGAATCATAGATTACTAGGTTTAGCCCCTTCTCTTTTTGCCCATACTGGTTGGTAGAAGCGAAGGGAAAGGGGCTTTTCCTGATGGTTAAGAAAGTTGAACGTCATTCATTCAAACATTTATTATTAGTAGCTTTTGCACTTATTGTGATGATCGCTTGTTGGGATTCTAACCGCACGAACGCGGCTATGGTTTCACCTGCGATTCCGAAAGAATCGATTCGTTTACGTATTCTCGCAAACTCAGACTCGGCCCCGGACCAAGCGTTGAAACGCGAGATTCGTGATGCGATTATAGCCCGGATGCAGGAATGGGTCGTGGGTCCGCATACGCTTGATGAAGCTAGAGCTGTTGTATATGCACATTTACCTGAGTTTGATGCTTTGGTTGGCCGGATCATTCAAGAGCGCGGTTACAGCTATTCGCATACAGTTGAGCTCGGTAAAGTCCCATTTCCTACGAAAATGTATGGGAATGAAGTGTATCCCGCAGGGGATTATGAAGCGCTGCGCGTGGTCGTTGGCAGTGGTGAAGGTCAGAACTGGTGGTGTGTACTGTTTCCTCCATTGTGCTTCGTAGATTCCGTGTCCGGCGAAGCAGTAGCGTCTACTGCTGCAGTTGTAGCAAAGACAGAAGGAGATAAAAATGTACAAACAGCTTCTGCAAACAAATCGAACACGGCTGCATCGGCAAAACCTGCTGCGAAAGATAGCAAAGTAGCGCAAGCGGACAAATCCGGCAGCGCACAAGCTCAATCTCCGGCTGTCAACCAAGAAGCGGCAGACCAAACGCAAGCTGAGGATGCTCAGCCTAAGGTAAAGTTTTTTATCTGGGAAATGATTAAGAAAATTGTTTCTTGGTTCAGTTAACAGGCGGTTATATTCATTCAAGAATCAATGAATGTTAGGACGGAAACCATCGTGACCCTATATTGGAAAGTTGATGTATCGAATGCGTTGGCGGCAGCGCAACTTGAATCGGCCGATCACGCAATCGCGGAAGCGGCAGCGCTTCTCCGGGACGGAGAAACGGTGGCTTTTCCGACGGAAACGGTGTACGGTCTTGGCGCGGATGCGACCAGCACAGCTGCTGTGGAGCGGATTTTCAAAGCAAAAGGCCGTCCTTCGGACAATCCGCTGATCGTTCATATCGCGGATAGAAAGCAGCTGGCAGGGGTGGCAGCTCCAGGTTGGATCGATGCGGAACATCGTCAATTAATGGAGGCCTTTTGGCCGGGGCCTCTAACGATTGTGCTGCCTGTGGAGACAGGCGGCATTTCGCCGTTAGTCACCGCAGGATTATCCACGGTTGGGGTACGCATACCCGATCATCCTGTGGCGCTGCGTCTTTTGCAGGAAGCCGGATGTCCCGTAGCTGCGCCGAGCGCTAACAGTTCAGGGCGACCTAGTCCGACTCTTGCTTCCCATGTAAGGGATGACCTTGATGGCCGGATTGGCGGCTTAGTGGATGGAGGGCCTACCGGCGTCGGTGTGGAATCGACGGTGATTCAATTCGTAGCCGGGGAGCTTTATATATTGCGCCCTGGCGGTGTTACTGCCGAGCAGTTGCGGTCCGTACTGCCGGATACTCGTATTCATGAGCCGGGGCGGGAAGATGTACATGAGACAGTGACGCCCAGAGCCCCGGGCATGAAATATACACATTACGCTCCTCAAGGTTATATGCATATTGTGCAAGGTGATGATGAAGAAGACGTAATCGCATGGATTCAACTTGATATTGATGCTGCCAAAGCTCGTGGGGAGTCCACGGGGATTCTGACTTTTGAAGAACGTGCTTCGCGCTATCGTGCGGATCGCGTTATTGCGTGCGGCTCATTGTCTCGTCCTGAGACGATTGCGCAGGAGCTGTACGCGGCACTGCGTCGGTTCGATGAGGAAGGCATTCGTTATATTGCGGCCGAGGCTTGCCCGGAGACGGGTATCGGCCATGCCATTATGAACCGTTTGCGTAAAGCGGCCGGCCATCGGCTTGTACGCGTTTAGGGAGTCTGTCCGATGATTATACCTGCTACGTGTCATCATCGGACAGACTCCTAGCTAGCATGTTTCCCTGTTTGTCCGCATATGTTGGGATAGAAACACGTGGACAGGGGGATAGCAGCATGCTCGCATCTTCGGTGGAGATCGGTCAGCTTTTAACCATTATTATTATGGCGATCGCTTTGGGGCTGGATGCTTTTTCCCTGGGAATCGGCATCGGGATGAAGGGCATTCGTCTAGTGGATATTTTAAAAATAAGTATTGTCATCGGTATCTTTCATGTTCTCATGCCTCTAATGGGGATGTTTATGGGACATTATGTCAGTTCGCTCCTTGGCGATGTAGCCACTGCGGCAGGCGGCTGTTTGCTTATCCTGTTAGGTTCACATATGGTTTACAGCTCCATTCGGGGGGGAGAAACGGAATCGTTTGACCATCGAACGATATGGGGTCTGACGATATTTGCGCTTAGTGTGAGTATCGACTCATTCTCGGTTGGTGTATCGCTGGGCATGTTTGCGACGGATATTGTGCTGACGGTGCTTGTATTTGGCGCCTTCGGCGGTTTGTTGTCTATTGCCGGTCTACTGGTGGGAAGACGAGTGAGCGGTTGGGTCGGCGAATACGGCGAGGCGTTCGGCGGGCTCATTTTGCTGGCGTTTGGGATCAAGTTTTTACTGTGATACAATAGCTTACGAAGTAAGTTTTCCTACGGAAAACTCAGTGTATGCTTAGAAGTAAGTTTTCCAACAGAAAACTCAGTGTATGCTTACGAAGTAAGTTTTCCTACGGAAAACTCTTAGGAGGATTTCAACTTGCGAATTCTATTTGTTTGTACAGGAAATACGTGCCGCAGTCCGTTAGCAGAAGGTTTGCTGCGTATCAGGGTGCACAAAGAGGGGCTTGCGGCTGAGGTTCGTTCTGCTGGTGTTTCCGCTGTTACGGGTGGACCGATATCCCGCAATAGTGCGTTGATTCTTAAGGAAGCAGGATTCGAGGAACAGATGAGCTCACTCTCCATTCAAGAGTCGGAAGTGAAATGGGCGGATCTGATTTTGACGATGACCGTTGGTCATAAACGATCTGTGATTCAACGCTTCCCGGATGCGGTTGATAAAACATTTACACTTAAAGAATATGTGGAGGACGATCCTCTCATTCTACAGGCGATCGAGGAGCGGGAGCAGCTCGTGACGGAGCTGCAGCTCAAACAGGCTCTTGCTCAAACCATCTCCGTGGAAGAAAGAAGCCGCATTTTTAAACTGGAAAATACGATTCCGGATTACGATATTTCGGACCCTTTTGGGGGATCTATGAATATCTACCGACAGACGGCTGAGGAAATCGGCAACAGTCTCGATAAGTTGATTGAAAAAATGCGCAGACAGCAAGGAGGTTCGAGCTAAGTCAGTTGCCGTCTCTACTTTATCCATCTTTACAGGCAAAGCAGAATGCGTTAAAATAAACGTATTGATCAAGACTCGATGTAACTGGCGACGAGTGGGACTAACCACAATGGAGCATCGAGCTATACGGCCGGTCGCCTGGGCAAAAGAGCAACACGTGTTTATTCGCGTGTCCTGCTCTTTTTTTCGTTTTCCGGTGAGCTTTGGGATATAATAGGATGGTCGAACTCGAACAAGCAAAGGAGCGTTTACTCATGAAAATTGCATTAGGAGCAGATCATGCAGGCTATCGTTTGAAAGATGTCATCATTCCTTTTATTGAATCGTTGGGTCACCAAGTCATAGATTTCGGCTGCAGCTGCGCGGATTCCGTGGATTATCCCGATTATGCGCTTGAAGTGTGCGAGCGTGTGGTAGCAGGCGAAGCCGACAAGGGGATTCTGATTTGCGGAACAGGTATTGGCATGTCGATTGCAGCGAATAAAGTTCCAGGTATCCGCTGCGCGCTTGTGAGCGATCTTTTCTCCGCAAAGGCTACTCGTGAGCATAACGACACGAACGTGCTCGCTTTAGGCGAGCGGGTTATCGGGCCGGGCGTAGCTGAGGAAATCGTGAAAATTTGGCTGGAAACCGAATTCTCGCAAGGTCCGCGTCATCAAAATCGAATCAATAAAGTGAAGAGCATCGAAGACCGTTTCGCCATTCATCCTTAGGTTTGGAGGAGGTGCTTCCTATGACGGATTCCATTCTTGAGAGCGTTGCTGAGGCGGTGGAAACGAATCTGCGTGAGCTGATTGGGGTCGGAGGGCTTCGGCCCGGGCAGATCCTCGTTATCGGAACGAGCACGAGTGAGATTCTCGGGCATCGGATCGGGACGTCAGGCACGTTGGATGCGGCTGAGCCGATTTTTCAAACCGCGCTGCGCGTGAGCCGGGAGTTCGGGCTGCATCTTGCGTTTCAATGCTGCGAGCATTTGAATCGGGCGCTCGTGGTCGAGGAGGAGCTGCTTGCACGCTATCCGTCCTTAGAGCCAGTCTCGGTCATTCCGGTGCCGAAAGCCGGAGGCTCAATGGCCTCGTATGCTTACCGGCATTTCGAGCGGCCGATCGTCGTAGAGACGATTGAGGCGCATGCGGGCATCGACATCGGCAGTACGCTGATCGGGATGCATCTGCTGCGTGTTGCCGTACCGGCAAGACCGCCCGTTCGCATGATCGGTCATGCTTATGTGACCATGGCGTTTACGCGTCCGAAACTGATTGGCGGTACAAGAGCGGTTTACACGGCTGAAGCAGCCGACCAGCAATACAAGGCGGCATCGCCGAACGAGGATTGTTAAATTTATTTACGTATTTTAGGCTCTATTTCAACTATATATCTGGGAGGAATTACCGATGACAGACTTTTTGAGAAAGCAAGATCCAGCGATTGTTGAAGCTATGAATTTGGAGCTCGGCCGTCAACGCGATAAAATCGAGCTGATCGCATCCGAGAACATCGTAAGCCAAGCGGTACTTGAAGCAATGGGAACGGTTCTGACGAACAAATATGCAGAAGGCTACCCCGGCAAAAGATACTACGGCGGTTGCGAGTACGTAGACATCGTGGAAAATATCGCGCGCGACCGCGCGAAAGAATTGTTTGGCGCTGAGCACGCGAACGTTCAACCTCACTCCGGTGCACAAGCGAACATGGCAGTTTACTTGGCAGCCCTGAACCCTGGCGACACAGTACTCGGTATGAACCTGGCGCATGGCGGTCACTTGACGCACGGCAGCCCGGTGAATGCATCCGGTATCTTGTACAACTTCGTCGCTTACGGCGTAAGCGAAAAAGATTCCCGCATCGACTACGACGATGTCCGCAAAGCGGCATTCAAACATAAGCCTCGCATGCTCGTAGCGGGCGCAAGTGCTTACCCGCGTACGATCGATTTTGAAGCGCTGGCTTCCATCGCGAACGATGTGGGCGCGCTGTTCATGGTCGATATGGCGCACATTGCCGGTCTCGTTGCAGCCGGTTTGCATCCGAACCCAGTGCCGCATGCGCACTTCGTAACAACGACAACGCACAAAACGCTTCGCGGTCCTCGCGGCGGCATGATCCTGTCCCGCAAATCTTGGGCAGCAGCAATTGATAAAGCGGTATTCCCTGGTTCCCAAGGCGGACCTTTGATGCATACGATCGCTGCTAAAGCCGTTTCCTTCGGCGAAGCGCTTCAACCTGAGTTCAAAACTTACGCGCAGAACGTTATTAACAACGCACAAACATTGGCAACAGCGCTGAAAGCTGAAGGTATTGACCTTGTTTCCGGCGGTACGGACAATCACTTGATGCTTGTTGACCTGCGCAACCTGAACATCACAGGTAAAGATGCGGAGCACATCCTTGATGAGATCGGTATTACCGCGAACAAAAACGCGATTCCGTTCGATCCTACGAGCCCGTTTGTTACAAGCGGCATTCGTTTGGGTACACCAGCAGTTACATCCCGCGGCATGGGTGAAGAAGCGATGAAAACGATCGCGAAAGTGATTGGCCTGACGCTCAAAAATCCTGGCGATGCTGCAACGCTGGAAAAAGCACGCGGTATGGTGAAAGATTTGACGGCGCAATACCCGATCTATCCTGGTTTGACTTATTAATTGCCTGAAAGGCCGGCCCTTGAAGCCGGTCTTTTTTTGTCACCAAATCACCCATTATTTGACAATAGGACAATTTCATAAGTATGCTAGAAAAAAACTAAGATGCAATGGAGGTCTCGCGATGGGTAGAAGTACGCCAATACATGTAGGTGTCATTGGGCTTGGTGTCATTGGAAGCAGGTTGTTACAGGAATTTCGTAGCCATCCGGAGATCAGGATTCAAGCAGTTTGTGATACCAGTGCCTTTCTAGCTGAGCAAGTCGCTAAGGAGTTAAACGGAATCGCTTGGTATACGGATTATAAAAAGCTTATTAAGGACGAATCCATTGATCTCGTCTATGTAGCGGTGCCACCCAAGTTTCATCATCCGATTGCACTTGCCGTTCTGGAGGCGGGAAAGCACATTTTATGCGAAAAGCCGCTGGCTAACTCCTTGGAAGAAGCGATAGACCTAGCCGAAGCTGCCCAAAAGGCGGGCGTAGTCCACGCCATTAACTTTGGCGTCTTTTATGGAGCAAGCTTCAGGGAGTTGGCACAACGCGTACAAGAAGGATATGTCGGAGATGTAAGAAGAATCGAACTGCATACCCATTTTCATCAATGGCCCCGTGAATGGCAGCAAACCCCTTGGATCGGCGGAAGAGAGCAAGGCGGATTTGTTCGCGAGGTATTTCCCCACTACATCCAAATGATACAGCGTCTTTTCGGAAAATTGGTGAACATACAGGCTCAACTGGAATGGCCTGCTGATCCGGAAGCCTGTGAGACGGGGATCATAGGGAGAATGGAGCTGGAGGACGGCACTCCTGTTCTCGTCAACGGTCTTAGTAACATCGGGATGAAAGAGCATATTTCTTTTACGATTTATGGAACAAAAGGAACCTGTTCGTTAGTCAATTGGCGCACATTGAAGTGCGCTCCATTCGGCGAATCGCTGGAAGAAGCGGCCACTACTGCAGCAATTATACCCGATACGATCGTGACGCATCTAGTGAGAGCGATTGATGGGCAAGAGGCCGATTTGATTGATTTTGAGGAAGGTTTGGACATTCAAAAAGTGCTGGAGCAATTATTGCAATCATAAGATAAAAAGACGAAGAGGGGCCTTAGGGCTCCTCTTTTTTTGGCACACTTTTCTTGCAGCGGAACACGATTTTGTTCTGCATTCTTCGTGGCGAGACATGTTATTCTAATACCAAATGGCAATTCGTTTGATTATAGTCGTCACCCTATCAAGGAGGCTGAATCCAATTGACTAGAGTACTACTGCGAAAAATCGTCCCATCAAGCTTAAGAAATCGGTTTATCGCCTCCTTCCTCCTGTTTATTCTGGTGCCTCTAAGCATCATCAACTTCGTGAATTATAGAGGGATTGAAACGGCAATGAGGGAACAGGTGAGCGTCCAGAACCTGGAGCAAATGTCGGGGATGCTTAGTTCTTTACAGGATCTGTTAGGCGTTAGCACAAAAACATTAACTTTGCTGCAGCAGGACTCGACGGTCACCTCGATTCTGAAATCACCGGAGCCTGGGGGCTCTTATCCCGCTTTGCAACAAAAAATAGACATGGAAGAGAAGTTCAACGGCATCAACAACAGTGTGTTCATTTCTAATTCCTATGTTTACTATACGGTCATTGATTTAAAAGGACGGGTTTACACGTCCTATCAGCCTTCCGAAGCGCTGGAATATACGGCTATAGCAGAAGGGGCGGTCATGCAGCAGGCGATCCGGAGCGGCCAAGGAGGTGGCTGGCAGCTGGAAAATAGTTTTCTCTCTACGACTTCAGGTGGCCGAAGCTCTGATTTGTTATCTACAGCCCGCATATTCCGAGATGAATACATGCAGCCTATTGCCGTCGCGAAGGTATCTGTGGATTACCAGAATTGGTTCCGCAACGTGAATAGAGGCCCGGAATCCAAGGGCAATTATGAATTGTTCGACCCGCAGGGAAATCTGCTCGCATCGGCTGGGAATGGGCACGCCTTCCTGCCGGATAAGGCAAGAATAAGTCAATGGGAGCAGTCGGGAACGGAGGCGGAAGCGGGCAATATTATTAGCTATATCCGCATTCCTGAATTGCAATGGATTCTGGTTAAGAGCATTCCGACAGACGTTCTGTTTAATAAAGTAAACGGACTGCAGAGAACGCTTTTTGCCACACTGCTGGGGTTGATGGCTCTCTTTATTTTGGTAACTTGGGTCATTGCGACGACGGTGACGCGACCGCTTCTTTACTTGCAAAAGAAGATGCAAGCCGTTGTGAAGAGCAATATGAAGGTGAGATTGGAAGAAACGAATTACAGCGGTGAGATTCGAACGTTTGTAGAAGCCTTTAACATGATGGTTCGCGATACGGATGCGCTGATTCAGCGATTGAAGCTGGAGGAACGGCAGAAGGAGGCGATGCGGTTTCAGATGCTGCTGTCCCAAATGAATCCGCATTTTTTGCTGAATACGCTCAATACGGTCAAATGGCTCGCGCTGGAGCAGGGGAATCATACGATTCCCGAGGTGTGCGAGTCGCTAGGCAAGCTGTTCGAGGTTGGGGTTCGCTTGGACGTGGATCTCATTCATCTTCAGCATGAACTGGAGTTGGTTCGCGGGTACGTGATCATTCAGCAATTTCGCTATGACCGGAAATTTGATTTTCAGATGGAAGTGGCGGAGCAGCTGAGCTATGCGCTTGTTCCTAAACTGAGTTTGCAGCCGCTCGTGGAAAACTGCATCTATCACGGTTTCGCTCAGATGGAGGGAGAAGGAGTTATCATTGTGCGTGCCTATCCGGGAATTAACAACAATCTAGTGATTGAAGTACAGGATAACGGGGTGGGCATGGAGGCCTCCTCCAGCCGAGTGCCAAGTACGGTCCGCAAACATGGTATCGCTCTGCAAAACTTAAAGGAGCGGCTCGAGCTTTTGTTTAAAGAACGGCAATCGATCGAATATGTGCCTGTCGATCGAGGTACGTTGGTAAGAATTACGCTGCCGCTGCTCATATCTACGCCCTATCAAGGAGGAGAAGACGGCTATGTGGACCATTCTGCTCGTTGAAGATGAAGGCTTTGTTCGCCGCAGCATTCGTAACAGCATGAGATGGGAAGAGAAGGGGTTTCAAGTCGTTGCCGAAGCGGGGAACGGGCTTGAAGCGTTAGAGCTGATCCGCAAGCATCGCCCTCATCTGGTCATCAGTGACATTCGGATGCCTGTCATGGATGGCGTTGAGCTGTTGAAGCAAGCGCGACAGGAGGGTTTTTACTGCAGATTTGTCATGCTATCTGTACTGAATGAGTTTGATTATGTACAGCAGGCAATGGAGTATGGGGCTTCCAATTACGTGCTAAAGCTTTATTTGTCTGTGGAAAAGATGCACGAGGTGCTGGAGAAGGTCGACTTGGAGTTACAGCAGCTAAATCGGATGTCTTTAAGAAATATGCAGGATGTTTATGATGCCGCATGGGGTATTGTTACAGCGGGTGGAATTGAATCACCCTTACTGGCAATGCCCTCTTATCCGGCTGAGCGCTTAATGATCAAGGCAATTCTACATGGGCATACAGCATTCGGGATGGATGATTTACGTCAGCTGAAAATTGTTCCGCAGGAGTTTCTTCCCCATGCGCATCTCTTCAGCAAAATAGGGATCACGACTGTTTTTTCGTGGGTTTCAGCTGACCAAACCTACAAACTGGATACGCATGTCAAATTACCTTATGCCATCGCTTATGCGGGTCCCGTTGCATCTGATGAATGGCTGCATACGTGGAAAAGTGCGCTATGTAAGTTGAATGAGCTATGGTATAAAGCGGCGACCGGGCTCTTCTTAAGCACATCGGATAGAGGCATGGATCAGCCGGATCCTTCTTTATGGCAGGAGGAGCGCGAGGTGCTGCGCATTTTCGAGCTGAAGCAGAAGGAAGCGCTTCTTCAAAGCTGGCATACCTATTGGGAACGGTATCAAGCTTTTGTGACGCCGATTGCCGTCGTGAAAGAAGCCGCGGGGCGGCTGGATCGACTTTTCGCGCACATATCCGGTGTACGTGCAAGGTCGGAGAGCGAAATGCCGGAGAGCGTCAGCCACCGACAATTGGGCGAGATCATGGCCGGGAGGCTCTGCCATTATATGGATGAAATGGTCAAGCGGCAGCATACGCTTACCGACCATCCGGAGATTAATAAGGTGATTGCTTACTTGGAGAACAACTACCGCGAGGAAATTACGCTGGAGTTCCTGTCCCGTTACACGGCGATGGATGATAAATATTTGAGCGGCCTTTTTAAAAAGAAAACGGGTAAAACTCTCATTCATTACTTACATGAAATACGCATTGAGCAGGCGAGGCGCTTTTTGGAGCATACGGATTGGCCTGTTGCCCTTGTGGGGGAGAAGGTTGGTTTTGCGACCGAAAGTTATTTTACGAAGATCTTCAAGCGAATCACCGGCATGACGCCGAGCGCATACAGACAGTACCGGTTGGAAGTTTGACACGGGCGCTGGTGGTCTGGCAACGTCAAACTTTTGTTCCATAAGGCCACACTATCGTTCGTTATTCCCTTCGGAAGCGGGTGCTATAGTTAGCTTGTAGCCAATGATTAAGGGAGGTCAACCCAATGAAGATGCAAAAAGTTACGCTAACGCTCTTATCGGCCGTGTTATCGGTAGGAATGATTGCTGGCTGTGGCAATTCTACGAATGGCAGTGCAACTAAGAGTTCTAATGCACCGGCAACGGATGCGCCAAAAAAAGAAACGGCAACGCTTACGATGTGGGGAGGCGTGCCGGCTGAATCCGGTCCGCAGGCGGTTGTCGACGCTTGGAATGCTAAACACCCTGAAACGCAGGTCAAGTATGAACGCTTCGTCAACGACGATGCAGGGAACTTGAAGCTGGATACCGCGCTATCGGTGAATCAAGGCGTCGATCTGTTCGTGAA
Organism: Paenibacillus sedimenti; assembly: GCF_014534655.1. Taxonomy (GTDB): domain Bacteria; phylum Bacillota; class Bacilli; order Paenibacillales; family NBRC-103111; genus Paenibacillus_E; species Paenibacillus_E sedimenti. The sequence goes on along the minus strand of NZ_JACVVD010000018.1, from coordinate 65,175 downwards.
CTACCAGCTTCCGATACTGAATCGCCGCGTGGATGCGGGTTATGCCTTAGATCTAAGCGAATTCAAAGAATACAATATCGATGACAAAATGGGCAAGGACGCGGCCAGCTGGAAAATCAAAGAGAAGTATTACGGGATGCCGACCAAGAAAAACATTTCGTTCGTCTGGATGAACAAGAATATGTTGGATGCAGCAGGCTTGCAAATGCCGGCACTGGACTGGACGCTTCAGGACATGACGCAATACGCGGCTAAATTGAAAGCGGATAAACGCTGGGGCTTCGTTCAGCATACGGCCGGATACTCGAATATTATGGATGGCGTTTCGGCCGGTATCGGGTTCACGAAAGCTGACGGCACGTCCAATTTGGACAATGCGGATTTAAAACCGGCTTATGAAGGCTTCTTCAACATGATGCATACCGACAAATCCATGCCGCCTTTAGGCGAGCAGTTAACGAGCAAAATGCCGGTGGATACGATGTTCCTCAAAGGCGAATCCGCGATGCTGGGCGCGGGCGAATTCGTGTTCCGCAGTGCGAACGATCTTAAAACGAATCCGCGCAGCTTCAAAATCGCATTTGCAACCATTCCTAAGGCAAGCAAAGACTCAAAGGACTACAAATACGCAGGCGGACTGGGCGACGTGATTTCCATTAACGCGAAGTCCAAATACAAGCAGCAAGCTTGGGAATTCTTGAAATGGTATGCGGATGGCGGCATGATGCCACTCGCAGCCGGAGGTAGAATTCCATCATCGAAGGACGTCAATCCGGACGAGGCGATCAAACTTTTGCTGGGCGCTAATGAAGCTACTTACGATATCGACTCTTTGAAAAAGGTTGTATTCGGCAAGTTCCCTACGCAAGTCATTTCGCTGCCGTCGCAAGTTGTTGATGCCCGACGTGAAGAGTACGAGAAATATTTCCTGAAAAATCAATCCCTTGATGTTACGCTGGGTGCAACGAGCAAACGTCATAATGAATTTTTGAAACAAAATAAAAAGTAAATCACGGTGAACGGGGGAAAGTGTTCCATAACGAGAACCTTTCCCTTTTCATTGCCATAAAGCTGAGGAGGGTTCAGTATGAACTGGGCGAAGCGACAACGGCTGTCGGGATACTTGTTCATTCTCCCGAATATGATCGGCGTCACGTTATTTTTCATCATTCCCGCATTGCTTTCGCTATTCATGATGTTTACGGATTATAAATTCACGTCTCCGTCCATCCATTTCATCGGGCTAAAAAACTTCACAAGAGTGTTCCGCGATCCGGTCTTTTATATTGCGATTAAAAATACTCTGCTCTTCATGGCCTCCGTACCGGTATCCATGGCGCTCGCTTTCATTGTTGCGCTGGTTTTGAATCGCAGTGTGTACATGAAAAAAGCGCTCAGAACGATGTATTTCATGCCTTACATCACAAGCGGCGTGGCAATCGCGTTCGTATGGATGCTTCTTTTTCAGCCGACGAATGGTCCGATTAATCATATGTTACGCGCTGTCGGGATCGCTAACCCGCCAGGGTGGTTGTCTACCACCCAATGGTCGATGTACGCCATTGATATCATCTGGATTTGGTTCTTGCTCGGCTACAACATGATTATTTACTTAGCTGCCCTTCAGGAGGTGCCTCAAGAGTTAACCGAGGCGGCCAAAATTGACGGCGCAAGCATGTGGAGAACCGTGTGGAACATTATTTGGCCTTTGGTCAGCCCATCGACGTTCCTCTTGTTAATCACCGGACTAATCGCATCCGTCAAAACCTTCGGTTTGATCGAGGCGGTGACACAAGGAGGGCCGGGCAACAGCACGACCATCCTTTCCCTTTTTGTGTACCATAATGCGTTCCGTTATTACGAGATGGGCTACGCTTCGGCGATCTCATGGATTCTATTCTTAATCATTTTCATCATCACCATCATTCAATGGGTCGGACAAAAACGCTGGGTGCATTATTGATCGATACCGGTACCGACCAGCTAAACTAACAAGCAAAGGCAGGGGGATCTATGGAAATCAGCAGAAATCCGGCATCCGCCATCGCGCCGGGCACAATATTGTATCGGATGAGTTGGAAAAAGACGCTTCTTACCGCAGTCATGTTCGCATTTGGACTTTTAATGATTGTACCGTTTCTATGGATGATCAGCACGTCATTCAAATCCCCCGATGAGGTATTCAGCTACCCCATTTCGTGGATTCCGAGCCACCCGGTGCTCGATCACCATATCAAGGTGTGGACTGGGGCAAACAGCTTCGTTACGTATTATAAAAATTCTTTGAAAATCGCTGTTATTTGCACGATAGGCGCTACGCTGCTGTCGGCATTCGCAGCTTATGGCTTTTCTCGGATTGAGTTTAAGGGCCGGAACGCGCTCTTTATGGTATATCTCTCCATGATGATGATTCCGCCGCAAGTTTTGTTCGTACCGAAGTTTATTATTTTTAATCAAATCGGCATTTATAACACGCATTGGGCGCTAATTCTGCCGGGTCTCTTTACGATATTCGGCGTCTTCTTGATGCGCCAGTTCTTCATGTCGATCCCTCAGGATATTACAGAGTCTGCCTTTATTGACGGAGCAGGTCACTTCCGTATTTTTTGGCAGCTGATGGTCCCTCTCGCCAAGCCCGCACTGGCTACGCTAGCGATCATTGATTTTTCTTGGCACTGGAACGATTACGAGAATGCGCTGGTGTTTCTAATCAATCGCGACTTGTATACCGTGCCGTTAGGCATGCAAAATTTCATTCTGGAATTTAACATCGATTATAACGGCATGATGGCGGCGACGACGGCGGGCATTGTTCCCATGCTGGTAGTGTTCTTAATCGGTCAAAACTATATCATTCAAGGGATTACAGGATCAGCGGTGAAAGGATAAGGTAATAGCCGCAACTTTGGCGTTATTCCAGAGCCTTGTACGGAACTATAGAATCGGGAAAATAAGTGCCTTCGTTCAGTGGATTCTCAAGTAGAGACCAAGCTGGCTGAGGCCACTGAAAAAGTCTGCGCCTCTACGTAGGTGTAATTACTGGCTCCCAGAGTAGCAACAAACAACTGGGCTTCCTTGATCTCACCTGTCTCGGCATCGACCACGGGGATCGTTGGACCTGCATAGTCGATAAATAGCTTTTCACCCGCCTTATGTTCCTGACGAAGGGTGAGCTGCAGCGTCTTCTTCCACTGGTTGAACCGCTCGCAAAACTGACTGTACTGATAGCCTTCAGGATATTGATTTTTGTACTCGATCCAGAGGAGTTGCAGTGTAACACCCTTTCTCTTGGATTCTTGATACAAGTAATTTCAGTCTGGCTCTGTACGCTTCTTCGGCCTCCAGTTGCTTTAGAAAATAACAATGATTCCACTTTACGTTCATCCAGATGTGCCGGAATGGGCCAAGTGAGATTGACATCTTTCGCTCTAGCAAGGATATTGCCGACGGTACTAGGGGATAGGGATAAACTTCGGGCGATAGCTCTTTCGCTTAGATCCGATTCGGCGTCCAAGCGTAGAACATCTAAAATGCGTGGCAAGGCGATCCTCCTTTGTTTGGGCATTGCTGTATACTCCTTTCTGCTAGTGTCCCGAAAGACATTCGCGAGAACGGAATGGTACACCTTTGCTAAAAGTGGATGCCATCCTGAGGGGAAAACTGGAAGAAAAAACTGTCCAAATGTTTCCGGAATGAGTGTCCAAAACTTTTCGGAATGAGTGTCCAACCATTACCGGAATACGCACTTACAGAGTGGTGTGTTTCATCTCTCCCGGTACAATACGAACTTCCCACTCCAGAAATTTGAAAAATTTGAGTAACGTTGTGGCCGGTACTACACGCCTCAGTAGAATAACCTGCTCAATGAGAGGCGCATTGTTCAAAAAAAGGAGGAGGAGATAAATAAAACAAGCAATAGCTTTGACTTTACAGGCTTCCCTAAAGAAGGTTTGCTATTCTTAAAAGATCTGCCCGGTAACATTAATAGTGATTGGTTTGAAGCTCATAAAATGACGTATCAAACTTGTGGTACACTAATGCGAATTTACTTTAGCAAAGATTAAGTCCTCGTAAATACATACGAGTGAACGGTCTCTTTGTACATTGTTATTCATTTTCGTTTTTTATCCCACACCTTTCTGTACGTATTATAAACAAATGGTTCCTTTACTTTGTATTCCTTACAAATACGCCGTAATTCATCGCGAGCTGAACCTAGAATATCCTTATATAATGTTCCTCCTCTTACTGGCCTCGTATGTTTTACCGGCGTTTTATCGATAATTGCCATTTTATCTTTTGGATAACCCAATAACTTGGGCCAAATGCTGTCCAGTCCCCAACCGGATTGACTTTTGGAAAATGACTTCCAACATTTTTGAAGGGCCTTTTTTGAGAAAATGGGAGCCATCACTTCTACAAAACTGGTGTAACGCAGTACATACTTATCTTTTTGTCGTGTAATTTCATGTGAATAATAGGAATCTCGCGTTAACGCAGGTTGGGCTAGAGATAACTGGTATTTCATAAAAATTTCAAACATCTTATTAATGGTTTTACAGTCGGTACTGATATCATCATCAGGTATCCATACCGCATCATATTTAAAAATATGCTCTCCGTACTTTTCTATAATCTTATATATTCGTGGCCATTTTGTTTCCTTCCCCTCGGAATAGAAGTCGCAATCGTTTCGGAAATTGCAGCCTCCCTTCCCATAATACTCCAGATATAAATCAAAATTTCTATATTTGGACGGCTTTATCCACTCTTTATGGAGAGAGTCATCCTGTACCCGTGCGATTACTAAAAACCGATTTCCCGTATCCTTGAAAGGTTTTATAGTATAAACCTCATTTCCCACTAGAAGTCACCCCGTTCTTGTTTTGCAATTGTGATGGCAACTTTGAATTTCTTTCTAACCTTCGAATCCCGCCTGAAACTTCAAGCTGCAGGAGTTGTATTTAAAATTGCAGCTACCAAATTATTATGAGACTTCTACATGAAAACCTGCGGGGTCATCCCCTATTCTCCATTTTAAACATCAAAAAGAAACAGAAATATGGGGATATGAAAGCATCACACATCCACATACGAGGAAACCTCTGTTTGTCATTTGTTATTCATTTCCGTTTTATCCCGCACCTTACCGTACGTATTAAATGCTTTTTTAACTTTGTATTCCTTACAAATACGCCGTAATTCATCGCGAGCTGAACCTTGAATATCCTTATATAATGTTCCTCCTCTTACTGGCCTCGTATGTTTTACCGGCGTTTTATCGATAATTGCCATTTTATTGTTCGAATAACCCAATAACTTGGGCCAGATAGAGCTCAGTCCCCAACCGGATTGACTTTTAGAAAATGACTTCCAACATTTTTGAAGGTCCTTTTTTGAGAAAATGGGAGCCATCACTTCTACAAAACTGGTGTAACGCAATACATACTTTTCTTTTTGTCGTGTAATTTCATGTGAATAATAGGAGTCCCGCGTTAACGCGGGTTGGGCTAGAGATAACTTGTATTTCATAAAAATTTTAAACATTTTATTAATGGTTTTACAGTCGGTACTGATATCATCATCAGGTATCCATACCGCATCATATTTAAAAATATGCTCTCCGTACTTTTCTATAATCTTATATATTCGTGGCCATTTTGTTTCCTTCCCCTCGGAATAGAAGTCGCAATCGTTTCGGAAATTGCAGCCTCCCTTCCCATAATACTCCAGATATAAATCAAAATTTCTATATTTGGACGGCTTTATCCACTCTTTATGGAGAGAGTCATCCTGTACCCGTGCGATTACTAAAAACCGATTTCCCGTATCCTTGAAAGGTTTTATAGTATAAACCTCATTTCCCACTAGAAGTCACCCCGTTTTGAGATATTCCTTCCCTTCATCCATATAAATAACGATAATCGAAAACATGTTTTTTTCTAATGGACAATTCGTTCGTCACAAATTCATCCCATGCGGTTAAAATAACAACATACCCGGTTTTCGAAAGCAGCGCATTTATGCTGGAGGCATACTCAACCGGCAGCGAATAAGCTTCTTTAAACTCTTGCATGGCCATAGGATCGTAAACGATTATGTTTCGGTATCCCTTTTGTATCAGCATCTCTATGATCCGTTTTGCCGGCGTTTCCCTTATGTCATTTGAATTCGGCTTAAAGGCCAAGCCTAAAATCCCTATTGTCTCCTCCGGCCCGACTTGTTCGGTTATATCTCTGACCACAAATTGTTGAATGTCTTCATTCACCTGGATTACGCTTTTTAATATATTCGGTGAGTACCCGTTCTTGATGGACTGACTAACTAATGCAAGCGTATCCTTAGGAAGGCAATACCCTCCGAAGCCGCAGCCCGGAAAAACATAGGATGTCATTGCAGCCGGAGTCCCAAACCATCTCTTGTCCCGGTGCAGTACTTGAAAGGCGGTTCTAATATCAATATCACCTATGGCTCTGGCGATTAATGATTGCTCATTCGCGAAACTAATGAGAGTGGCCAGTAACGTGTTAGATAAATATTTAATGAACTCTGCCGTTGTTAAACTAACCCGGTAAATCGGGGCCCGAAACGGCCCGTAAATATTTTCCGCAATTTCTCCGCTCCTATCGGACTCTTGACCGATAACGATCCTGTCAGGGTTCATAAAATTGCTCCAGGCATACCCCTCCCGCAAAAACTCGGGATTGTTGATTAGACCGACGTCCTCGCCCACCTTAAAACCTAGCGATTCTATATACGGCTTTATACATTCGCTTGTCGTTGCCGGCGGAACCGACGACTTAATGACCAGCACCTTAAACTGTGGTTTGGTTATACATTCGGTTACGCTTTTGACCGCATCGAAAATATAGCTTAAATCGGCGCTTCCATCCGCCCGGCTTGGGGTTCCTACACAAAAAAAGATGATTTCGCTCCTGTCGACAGCATCCTTTAAATCATCTACGATATGAAAGCGGTTATTCATATATTGATTCAGTTTCTCGTCAAGATAAGGCTCATAAAAAGGAACCATTCCTTTTCTCAGCCGTTCTGTCTTGACCACACTCGTATCGTAGCCGTAAACGAGGTAACCTTTATCACTGAAGCCTAGAGCGGTGGTCAAGCCGACAAAACCAAGTCCAATCACCGTTATCAATGAATGTTCCCCTCCTTATTAAGAAAAGTTAGAAATCGACGGACACCCTCGTTGACGAAAATCGCAGGGGAGTAATTCAGTAAGGTTTTCGCCTTTGTTATATCGGGGCACATAACAAAACGTTCGGGTCGGAGTCCCATCCGAATGCATGACGATATTTTTCTTCTCAACGATAGCATTGGCAAAATCGGCCGGCACCCGTTTATCACGAAGCCGCATGCCGGGACCGTAATTGTTAAACGGCCTTACAATCGATATGGGCATACGATATTTTTCGGCTTACAAATAGCAGAGAGTCTCCCCGAATCGCTTGGCCTCGTCGTAGCATGCGCGCGGCCCTATCATAGCTACATTGCCTCTATAATCTTCCGGGGTTGGGATATAATTCGGAAACGGATCGCCATACACCTCACTACTGGAGAAAAACAAAAATCCTTTTATGTCCTTATCCCTATAATAATCGAGTAAAGACCGCAGCCCCCACACATTGGCGTCAACAGTTTCCAGCGGATACATTCTATAGAAGGTCGGTGAAGCGATTGAGGCCATGTGGATAATAAAATCAACATCACCCATTTGCTCCGCATGAAACGATGTAAATCGAGTAACATCCGCGCTATGAAGTTCAACCCTTGGATTCGATTGGCTTAGTTCCGTAACCCACTTCGGTTTTCCAAGCTTAAAGTTGTCAATGCCAATTACTCTTTTAATTCCTAGCTGTTCGGAATACTCGGATAAAAACGACATGAAGTAATATCCCAAAAAGCACCTGCACAGCCGGTAATCAAAATCGATGCGTCCTTAAGTTTCCCTTTTTCACTCGAGTCTTTTGGAACATATACTGAAGATCGGTTTGATAGATCGTATTTTTGCTCATTTGGCCCATTTCTCTCCCTCCTCCAACGATGTCATGGAGTATATTTAACCGATTCCTGTTTTTTCGTTCGTAATCACGTATTCTATCCCTCGTTGTAAGCTTATTTTATGGTTCCACCCTAATTTGCGGAGTTCGGAAATATTGGCGCTTGACTCCATAATTTCATGTTCCCGATATGGAATGGCACCAAAATGCAGCTTCGTTTCGGATTGGGATAACCGATGAACCAGCTCTACAAAATGACGAACGGTCGTCGTCGTTCCTGTTCCTATTTCAAATTCGCTAAACCATGGAGAATCAGTTGGCCGCTGCTTTAGCAGCAAAGAATAGGCCGAAACGACGTCGTGGACATGTATAAAATCTCTCTTCTGATCGCCAGGTGTCAGTTGCAGCTCGGGAACTTGCTGTAAACAACTTTTTACAATATGGGTGGTGAACTTACTGTCGCTATCAAAGGATCCGTATATGTGCTCCAGCCGACAATTAAGAAAGTGAATTTTCTCCGCTGCACTTAATTGCTTACCCCATTCAAGGAACTGTTTTTTGGTCTGCGCATATTTGGCTAAGTGCCTATATCCGGCATTATTTTTATTAATAAAAGAATCCGTATTGATAAACATCCCGGACTGGTAGGAAGCAGCTATTTCCAGCAATTCCAGCGGAAACGAAACGTTAGCATTCAGCAGCTGCAAGGCCGATTCATCATTCCGGTCATACATGGTAGCGGTGTGAATGACCGCATCGATTGGACCGCATTGTATAAAAGGCCGCTCAAGCGGCTCTTCGTCGATATTGTAGACCGTTACTTCGGACAATATATCGGAAATTCTCCAAGTATTGGAGAAGCTTCTTTTTATAATAACCACTTCATATCCCTCTTTGACTAAAGCTCTCGTAAGGTGGCTGCCCAAAAAACCCGTAGAACCCGTTATGACTATTTTCATTTCGGCCGCCGTAACTCCTCTCCCGTATTCCACGGAGCCTTCCCTGATGCCCAAAGCTCCTCCAAATACTTTTTGTCCCGTAACGTATCCATCGGATGCCAAAAGCTGTTATGCTTGAACGCCATTAAATTTCCATTCTTAGCAAGGTTTTCGAGCGGCTGCTTCTCAAATACGGTTTCATCCCCTCCGGTTAAGTAAGCAAACACTTCCGGCTGAAGTACAAAGAAGCCAGCGTTAATCCAACCGCCATCCCCTTCTATTTTTTCTTGAAACTTCTCAACCTGTTGATCAGAGGAGATGGATAACATGCCGAATCTCCCTTGCGGCCTTGCAGCGGTCACGCTAGCCAGTTTCCCGTGGGAGCGGTGAAACTCGACTAATTTTTCAATATTAACGTCGCTGACACCGTCACCGTATGTCAACATAAAAGGCTCATTCCCGATATACTCCTGTACTCGCTTAATCCGTCCTCCCGTCAATGTGTGCAGTCCGGTTTCAACTAAGGTCACTTGCCAAGGCTCCGTGTAATGGCGGTGAATGATACATTTATTTTTTTTCAGGAAGTTAAAGGTCACATCTGAGTTATAGAGGAAGTAGTTGGAGAAATAATCTTTGATTACTTGACTCTTATACCCCAAGCAAATAACAAAATCATTGAAACCATAACTGGAGTAATGCTGCATAATGTGCCATAAAATTGGCTTATCCCCAATTTCGATCATCGGTTTTGGTTTTAAATGTGTTTCTTCGCTTAATCTTGTGCCAAATCCCCCTGCTAAAATAATAACTTTCATATTATCACTCCTTGCACTTGTCCTTTTCCCCGGACGATACTTGCGGTTCATAGATATTTAATGAAGGATGTACCAAATTTGTTTGGACAATCGTATTAGATTTTTAACTATTTGTTAAATCAACAATAAAGAATAACATAGCCTAAAAATAAGCCAGCCAGATCTTCTGGCTGACTGTAAGAGAGCAATTTTTTCAGTTCGATTCCACAACTTTACTAAATATCTTTTTATGCTCCTTTAGCCATTTCTCTTTACTAAAATGCTTGACTGCCCTTTTCCGTGCCTTGCTGCTCCAAGCTTTCCAATCCTTCATAATTATGGTGACTGCGTCTGCGGCGGCTTTGGCACTTGGGTAGTACATTTTCTCCCAACTAAACGGCACTTCCAGGGTGGTTCCTCCGTCTTTGCCTAATAATTCGGTCATCCCTCCACTACGAGACCCTATAACGGGGATCCCGCACGCCATGGCTTCTATTGGAACTGTAGGGCTTGGGTCATTGTATTTGAAATGCAGCAAAATATGTGTTTTTCGATAAAACTTCGGTGCATCTTCTTGCAAATAAGAATCCGTAATCCGGACATGTTTATCCAAACGCAATGAGCTTATTTTGCTTCGCACTTCCTTTTTAGCGTTTGGCCATTTCAGATTTCCGGCAATTTGGAGCTCCGCGCGAACCCCACTCTTTAATAACAGCGCTAATGTATCCAAGGCCAGTGTCACTCGTTCTTTATCATAGTGGCTTCCCATTACTAACAAACGGATTTTAGATAATGACGGGATCTTTTTAGGGGGGGTAAATGACGTTGTATCTACACAGTTATAAAGGATCGAAAACTTCCCGTTATACTGGCCTAGGAATTTATCGGCACTCATTTTGCAAAAATTACTTTGGTAAATGACCCAATCTGCTTGCTTACGTAAATTTCGACGCCGTTCATTCATATCTTTATAAGCTTTACCCGCCCATGCCGGAAAAGCGACCCCATTCTGGTTCCATACTAATTTGATACCGTTCTCCCTGCATACTTTCACCTTCTGCTCAGCACAAGCAGGCAGGTAGCTGCTCACTAAATACATAAGATTATAGTTTAACTTATCTTCAGGGAAATTCTCTCCGAGATGTCTTAGCTTCACTCTACCCCCAAAAACGATTTCCTTCGGCTTAGGCATCAGTCCGCCGTACGATATTCCTAATTTGTTATTGAAACTGTTCTTTTTCGGCACCAGCTGAACCATTCGATTCCAGCCTTCATGAAAGGCGAAGACCGGTTTATAATGGTCCCCCCATCTTTTTAAAGCCTCGCGAACAACCCATTCCACAACTTCACCATTAACCTCTATAGCTTTAGACAAATTGGAGCTATGCTTTCGGTATTTATACAGTGTTTCATCCACCCAGCGGCAACGATAGTATTCAAATAAACGTAATATAATGCTTCTGTCTTCAATATATCGTCCCTCATATGGATCATCCGTCGGCCAGCCTCCAACCCTTTTTAGAGCTGAAGTCCGATAGAACCTTGGACGGACCGTACAATCCTCCAGCAAAAAATCATATCCGTCTTTAAACTGTCTATATCTTCTTATATGAGCTTTCTTTTTCCCTTTCTTCATCCCGTCCCCAATATACATGAAATTCCCGTAAAATACGGCAACATCCTCCGATTGTTTATCTGCCTCTTGCTTAAGTCTTTCGATTGTATTTGGAAAAAACAAATCATCAGCATCCAGCTGGATCACATATGGAGTATCCACTAATTGTAAGGCAACATTTTGACTTTTAGATTGGCCTAAATTTTGTGGATTACGAATTAGGGTAACACGTGGATCCTTTAAAAACTTTTGGATCGTATCGATGCTGTTATCCGTAGATGCATCATCGACAATAATTAATTTCCAGTTTGTATACGTTTGATCAAAAACACTTTGCACAGCTTCTTTCAAATACCTTCCAGCATTGTATGAAGGCAACATTACAGTGACGTCATTTCCCATAGCGTTGTTTCCTCCTTTTTTTCCTAATCAGCAATTGCATATCCATTGACGGACGGATTCGTCTTTAACCGGATGAACAAATAGGATGTCCGGATTCCCTCTGGCTTGGATGCCCCCGTGAATCCAGCCCGCCTTCCGCTAACACCTTCATGTTCAGATTTCGGGATAAGGCGATAATCGTTTTGACAATGGCCGCGTCCCGCTCGTCCGTTGAAATATTCGTAATAAAGGAACGATCGATGTTCAATTTGTCGATGGATAAATCTTTGACACAGCTTAACGAAGAATACCCCGTCCCAAAATCATCCATGGAAATGGACACGCCCAAATATGATACGGTTCTCCGTAACGGGAATAACGGCTAAATTTGATTCCGTTGCTACAAAGGACAACCAGTTTAAAGGCGTCCTTTGTAAAAGTACTATCGTGCATATAAATAGGACTTCTCATGATGGCCAACAAATGCTTTCCATATGATCAAATTGTATGGATAGGTCCAATCCATATCTTGTTGGGCTTCATCAAGTATTTGGTGCAATCGGTTTTGTTGAATATGATTGACCCTCTTTGATCGAAGGCTACCCAGACAACTCATAACATTGTGTCATCTGATACGAAATGATGAAAGCTGTTCGTTTCAGGGCGATAAAAGCCAACCCCTTTTGCTTCCAACATCGTGTAAAAAACATTCCCTTTATTATCTGCATGCATACCGCCGGTGGTAGTGCCTTTGCTTCCGACTGATTGAACAGCCCTGTTAATCTCCGTAAGCGGCGTATAAAAGTTTCTTAAAACTGTGGTATCAATAGCATACAAATTTCGACCGGTTAACGGACATTAGTAAAGAGTTGAGCGATCTGATGATAGTGCAATTCCATCAACCCCGAGTCTTATGGGTTTGCTCTTAATACTGGCTGGTTGTCGATTTCAAAATGAAATCCTGGAAAGTCTTGTGTGCTATTGAGTCGATCAAGTACACGACGGAACGATTTTGTTCTCCAAATGCGGGGACAAGAATTGTTTGGCTGCTTGCAGTTTCCTATTTAGCCTGCTTTTTATCCCATACCTTACCATACGTAATAAATAGATTTTTAACGTTGTATTGCTTTCGAATACGGTGTAATTCATCGTATGAGGAGCCTTGAATATCCTGATATAATGTGCCTCCCCCTACTGGCCTCGTATGCTTAACCGGCGTTTTATCGATAATAGCTATTTTATTGTTGGGAAAAGCCAAAAACTTAGGCCAGATGTTGTCCAGTCCCCAACCGGATTGACTTAATTTAAATGATTTCCAGCATTTTTGAAGAGCTTTATTGGAGAATATGGGCACCATCACTTCTATAAAACTGGTGTATCGCAGTACATACTTTTTTTGTTGTCGTGTAATTTTATGAGAATAAAACGAGTCCATTGTTAAGGCGGGCTGGGCGAGAGATAACTCGTATTTCATAAAGGTTTTAAACATGTTATGAATGGTTTTACAGTCTACGCTGATATCATCGTCAGGGATCCATACAGCGTCATATTTAAAAATATGTTCGCGGTACTTCTGGATAATCTTATAGATTCTGGGCCACTTTGTTTCCTTTCCCTCCGAGTAGAAGTCACAATCGCTTCGAAAATCGCTGCCCCCATCCCCGTAATACTCCAAATACAAGTCAAAATTTTTATATTTGGATGGCTTTATCCACTCTTTATGGAGGGAGTCATCTCGTACCCGCGCGATGACTAAAAACCGTTTCCCCGTGTCCTTAAAAGGTTTTAAAGTGTAAACGTCATCCACCAGACCATCACCCCGATTCCATTAATTCAGACGTATAAATAGCGATAATCGAAAACGCGCTTGTTTCTAATGGACCTTTCGTTCGTTACAAATTCATCCCATGCGGTTAAAATAACAACATCCCTATTGTTTCCTTCGGGCAGACTTTTTCGGTTATTTCTCTGACCACAAATTGTTGAATGACTTCGTTCACCTGGATTGCACTTTTTAAAATATCCGGCGAGTACCCGTTCTTGATAGACTGACTAACTAACGCAAGCGTATCCTTGGGAAGGCAATAACCTCCGAAGCCGCAGCCCGGATAAACATAGGATGTCATTGCGGCCGGAGCCTCAAACCATCTCTTGTCCCGGTGCAGCACTTGAAAGGCAGTTCTAATATCAATATCACCTATGGCTCTGGCGATTAATGATTGCTCATTTGCGAAACTAATGAGAGTGGCCAGTACGTGTTAGATAAATATTTAATAAACTCTGCCGTAGTTAAACTACCCCGGTAAATCGGGGCTTGAAACGACCGGTAAATATTGTTCAGCTATTTATCCGCTCTTGTCGGACTCTTGACGATAACGATCCTGTCCGGATTCATAAAATCGCTCCAGGCATGCCCCTCCCGCAAAACTCGGGATTGTTGGTTAGACCGACGTCCTCGTCAACCTTAAAACCTAACGATTCTATATAAGGGTTTATACACTCGCTTGTCGTTGCCGGCGGAACCGACGACTTAATGACCAGCACCTTAAACTGCGGTTTGGTTATACATTCGGTTACGCTTTTGGCCGCATCGAAAATATAGCTTAAATCGGCGCTCCCATCAGCCTGGCTTGGGGTTCCTACACAAAAAAAGACGATTTCACTCTTGTCGATAGCGTCCTTTAAATCATCTACGATATGAAAGCGATTATTCATATATTGATTCAGTTTCTCGTCAAGATAAGGCTCGTAAAAAGGAACCATTCCTTTTCTCAACCGTTCTGTCTTGTCTTGACTCGTATCGTAGCCGTAAACGAGGTAATCTTTATCGCTGAAGCCTAGAGCGGTGGTCAAGCCGACAAATCCAAGTCCGATCACCGTTATCAATGGATGTTCCCCTCCTCTTTAAGAAAAGTTAGAAATCGATGGACACCCTCGGTTACGGAAATAGCAGGGGAATAGTACAGTAAGGTTTTCGCCTTTGTTATATCGGGGCATCGTCTGGACGGATTATGCGTTAAATAGCTTTTTTCTTCAGACTCCTTAAATTCGATCGACGGACTGAAATGATATATAGCCGAGCCTGCTTCTTTATAAATTTGGGCCAATTGTTTGATTGAAATTTCGGGCTGTTCCATGCCTATGTTAAAGTAATCGAACGGTTCGTACAGCAGTGCTTTTAGGTACCCGATAATCGCATCCGTCACATAACAAAACGTTCGTGTCGGAGTCCCGTCCGAATGCATGACGATACTCTTCTTTTCAACGAGAGCTTTGGCAAAATCGACCGGCACCCGTTTATCATGAAGCCGCATACCGGGACCGTAATTGTTGAACGGTCGGACAATTGATATGGGCATACGAAATTTTTCGGCGTACAAATAGCAGAGAGTCTCCCCGAATCGCTTGGCCTCGTCGTAGCATGCGCGCGGCCCTATCATGGCCACATTGCCTCTATAATCTTCCGGGGTTGGGATATAATTCGGAAACGGATCGCCATACACTTCACTACTGGAGAAAAACAAAAATCCTTTTATGTCCTTATCCCTATAATAATCGAGTAAAGACCGCAGTCCCCACACATTGGCGTCAACAGTTTCCAGCGGATACATTCTATAGAAGGTCGGTGAAGCGATCGAGGCCATGTGGATAATAAAATCAACATCACCCATTTGCTTCGCATGAAACGATGTAAATTGAGTAACATCCGCGCTATGAAGTTCAACCCTTGGATTCGATTGGCTTAGTTCCGTAACCCACTTCGGTTTTCCAAGCTTAAAGTTGTCAATGCCAATTACTCTTTTAATTCCTAGCTGTTCGGAATACTCGGATAAAAACGACATGAAGTAATATCCCAAAAAGCCGGCACAACCGGTAATCAAAATCGATGCGTTCTTAAGTTTCGCTTTCTCACTCGAGTCAAGATTTTGGAACATATACTGAAGGTCGGTCTGATAGATTGTATTGTTGCTCATTTGTCCCAATTATCTCCCTCCTCCAACCATGTCATGGAGTCAATTTAACCGATTCCTGTTTTTTTCGTTCATAATCGCGTATTTGATCCCTTGTTGTAAGCTTATTTTATGGTTCCACCCTAATTTGCGGAGTTCGGAAATATTGGCGATTGACTCCATAATTTCGTGCTCCCGATGCGGAATGGCACCAAAATATAGCTTCGTTCCGGATTGGGATAACTGATGAACCAGCTCTACAAAATGGCGAACGGTCGTCGTCGTTCCTGTTCCTATTTCAAATTCTCTAAACCAAGGAAAATTAGTCGGTAGCTGCTTTAGCAGCAAAGAATAGGCCGAAACGACGTCGTGAACATGTATAAAATCTCTCTTCTGATTGCCTGGTGTCAGTTGTAGCTCGGGAACTTGCTGTAAACAACTTTTTACAATATAGGTGGTGAACTTACTATCCGTATATGTGCTCCAGCCGACAATTAAGAAAGCGAATTTTCTCCGCTGCACTTAATTCCTTGCCCCATTCGAGGAACTGTTTTTTGGTCAGCGCATATTTGGCTAAGTGCCTATAACCGGCATTATTTTTATGAATAAAAGAATCCGTATTGATAAACATCCCGGTCTGGTAGGAAGCAGCCGTTTCCAGCAATTCCAGCGGAAACGAAACGTTAGCATTCAACAGTTGCAAGGCCGATTCATCATTTCGATCGTACTTGGTACCGGTGTGAATGACCGCATCGATTGGACCGCATTGTATAAAAGGCCGCTCGAACGGCTCTTCATCGAGATTGAAGACCGTTACTTCGGACAATATGTCGGAAATTCTCCAAGTATTGGAGAAACTTCTTTTTACAATAATCACTTCATAACCTTCTTTGACTAAAACTCTCGTAAGGTGGCTACCCAAAAATCCCGTAGAACCCGTTATTACTATTTTTATTTCAGCCGCCGTACCGCCTCTCCCGTATTCCACGGGGCTTTCCCTGATGCCCAAAGCTCCTCCAAATACTCTTTGTCTCGTAACGTATCCATCGGATGCCAAAAGCTGTTATGCATGAACGCCATTAATTGTCCATCCTTAGCAAGGTTCTCGAGCGGCTGCTTCTCAAATACGGATTCATCCCCGCCAGTTAAGTAAGCAAACACTTCCGGCTGCAGTACAAAGAAGCCAGTGTTAATCCAACCATCATCCCCTTCTATTTTTTCTTGAAACTTCTCTACCTGTTGGTCAGAGGAGATGGATAACATGCCGAATCTCCCTTGTGGCCTTGTAGCGGTTACTGTAGCCAGTTTCCCGTGGGAGCGGTGAAACTCGACTAATTTTGCAATATTAACGTCGCTGACACCGTCGCCGTATGTCAACATAAAAGGCTCGTTCCCGAAATACTTCTGTACTCGTTTAATCCGCCCTCCCGTCAATGTGTGCAGTCCGGTTTCAACTAAGGTCACTTGCCAAGGCTCCGCAGAGTGGCGGTGAATGATACATTCATTTTTTTCCCGGAAGTCAAAGGTCACATCAGAGTTATTGAGGAAGTAGTTGGAGAAATAGTTTTTGATTACTTGACTTTTATACCCCAAGCAAATAACAAAATCATTGAAACCATAACTGGAGTAATGCTGCATAATGTGCCATAAAATTGGCTTATCCCCAATTTCGATCATCGGTTTTGGTTTTAAATGAGTTTCTTCGCTTAATCTTGTGCCAAAACCCCCTGCTAAAATAATAACTTTCATAATATCACTCCTTGCACTTGTACTTTTCCCCGGACGATACTTGCGGTACATAAATATTTAATGAAGGATGTACCAAATTTGTTTGGACAAAATATTAGATATTTAACTATTTGTTGATTTCTGACAAATTTATTCCAACCATTGGAATTCGATAGGGCTTATCCAAGGTTTGGATCGGCATAGCTTACTTCGGAAAACTTTATGACTATATGTATTACTGCCCTACTCTCGCAAGAAAAATTGTTCAATCCCTTCCTTTTGCCCTTCATCCAGGATAGGGATCTTCCCTTCTTGAATCAGTCTATCCATCACCAGCTGATACTGCTTCGGAACCTTGCCCATCGTTGAAGTTAAATCTGCAAGCCGCTGTGCAATTTGAATCTCCGTGAAGTAAAGGGGACGGTAATAAAATAACCCGCCTTTGGTTCGTAGCAATTGGTGCTCTTTTTGATTAGCAAATTTTTCAATTTCAATATGGATGCGCGCTTGTGAAAGTGACTTACCCATTAAGTGATAAACTCTGTGTTCCAATACATTGAGACTGAGATAACTATTACCGCTGTTTTGATATTGAACATACACATATTGGATGGCACCCGAAATCCGTTCTGAGGACTGGGGTGAAATCCCCTTATCCTGTGCAAGCTGTTCGGCTATTGAGAAGGGAATCGATGCTATTTTATTTCATAGGGGTGATTTTCCAATATTTCGATCGCCCGGGGGCCAAGTTTTTGATGGATTTCATGAATCTTTTTCTGAGACAACGAGAACCTGCTTAAATAATTAATGAGATTTGGAAGCGTATAACAGTGATTTAAGTAATAGGTATCACTTTTCGTCTTAGCTGCTTAAAAAGAGTTACCGGTATAATCGTTTCGCCGCGCAATGCGCAGCGTATAGCAATAATAAGTTGCTCGCGCGTTGCAGTCTTGTCGATAAAACCGGAAATTCCCGCTTCAACAACGATATTAAAATGAGGAGTAATGTCATACCCGGTATAGATTAAAATTGGTGCATCTAAATGAAGATCATTTATCCTTCTAGTTAATTCCCCCCGTTTATGACAGGCATATTCAAATCGATTATCAACAGGTCGAACATTTCGCATTTAAGCAACTCTAACGCTTGCATGCCCATAGAAACTACGGTTGCCTTCATGTCGCTTTCTTCTTCGATCATATATTTGGTACCTTGACCGACCGAAGGATGATCATCAACCATTATAATGAGAATCACGCGGATTCTCCTCTCCTATTTCAGAAATGACGGGGCTTACGGCTGCCGGCATCCAAATCGAAACCTCAAAACCATGCCCCGGGGCTGATCGGAATCTAGTTTCTCCTTCGAGACTGGCGACTCTTTCTTTGATGCCAAACAACCCCATGTGTTTAAAGGAGGATTGATGTTGTTCCAGATTCATGCCTACACCATTATCACGATAAAAGAACTAAATCTTTTCATTTGCACACGATAATTTCATATCCACCCGGGATGCATGTGAACGTCGTGTTGCATTCCTTAGAAGTTCCTGAACAATGCGATAAAGAGCCAATAATTGATCATCATCCAATACGGCTTGAAAACCTGACTTGTCGAAATTGAGCACGTAATTCGTACGGAGCCGTACTTGCATAAATAAATTCTCAAAGACTTCTACAATACCAATTTCTTTTAAGAATGGCGGCAGCAATTCGTTACAGGTTTCACGGATTTGTCCAACCACATCCAGAAGCCCTTCTTTAACTTGATTCAACTCTTTCTTCTTATCATCCTGTATGTCATCGTCGATTAATATGCTTTCAAGCTTGTGGTACCTTTTTGTTCTTCTTTCCTTTCTTTAGGTTCTACAGAAGATAAGTTGGATAACATATGATATAATGGACAAGGTTTGCCTGGCAGTTCAGGTATTTTTAACAAATATTACTTACGAAGACAATTATGCTGCAGCAAATCTCAGCTTATGCTTACGATGCAAGTTTTCTATCGAAAACGCTTAGGAGGAACTTATGGGAAAAGTTTTTATTTGTGATCATCCGCTTATTCAACACAAACTTACATACATTCGGGATGAGAATACGAAAACGAAAGATTTTCGTGAGCTCGTTGACGAAGTAGCGACTTTAATGGCCTATGAAATTACGAGAAGTCTTCCACTTGAGCATGTGCAAGTAAAAACGCCGGTGACAACAGCGGACTGCCGCATGATTGCAGGAAGAAAGCTCGGACTGATCCCGATTTTGCGCGCAGGTCTAGGTATGGTGGAAGGCGTATTGAAGCTTATTCCTGCAGCTAAGGTAGGACATGTGGGTCTTTACCGTGATCCCGATACGCTTCAGCCTGTCGAATATTATGTCAAGCTGCCTACGGACGTTCAGGAGCGGGAGCTCATCGTCATCGATCCGATGCTGGCCACCGGCGGTTCTGCGAATGCAGCCATTGAGGTGTTGAAGAAAAGAGGCTGCACGCAAATCAAGCTCATGTGCCTGATCGCTGCGCCTGAAGGCGTCAAAGCTGTGCAAAATGAGCATCCGGACGTCGATATTTACGTAGCAGCAGTTGACGATTGCTTGAACGATCACGGCTACATCGTGCCGGGCCTCGGCGACGCCGGAGATCGGTTGTTCGGAACGAAATAGTTGAAATTGTGAGGTGTGACAACCTCTTAAGGGAGAGAAAAAAGCGATGATGAAACGTTTGAAAGTCATTACCATCTTCGGAACGAGACCGGAAGCGATCAAAATGGCTCCGCTCATTCTGGAGCTGCAAAAGCATCCTGAGCATATCGAATCGCTCGTCTGCGTTACGGCACAGCATCGCCAGATGCTCGATCAGGTGCTGGACATTTTCAAAATCACGCCAGACTATGATTTGAACGTCATGAAGGACCGCCAGACATTGAATGAGATTACCATTCGAGTGCTGCAAGGATTGGAGCCTGTGTTCCAAGAGGCTAAGCCGGACCTGATCCTCGTTCATGGGGATACGCTTACTACATTCCTCGCCAGTTATGCGGCGTTCATGCAGCAAATCCAAGTGGGTCATGTCGAAGCAGGCCTACGCACGTGGAACAAAATGTCTCCGTATCCGGAAGAGATGAACCGCCAGCTGACCGGCGTGCTCTCGGATCTGCATTTTGCGCCGACGGAGCAATCCGCCGACAATTTGCGCAAGGAGAACAAGCCCGAGTCCCGCATCTATGTAACGGGCAATACGGTTACCGATGTGTTCCAGTATACGGTTCAGAAGGACTTCAACCATCCGGTTCTGGAGTGGGCTGCCGGCCGCAAGCTGATCTTGATGACGGCTCATCGCCGTGAAGCGCAAGGCGAGCCGCATCGTCAGATTTTCCGGGCCGTAAAGCGGATTGCCGATGAGTTTGAAGATATCGCGATCGTTTATCCGGTCCATCTAAGTCCGGCGGTGAGAGAGCCGGCTTACGAAATCCTTGGCGATCATCCACGGATTAAGCTGATGGAGCCTCTAGATGTTTTCGAACTCCATAATTTATATCCGCAGACGCACATGATCCTGACCGATTCGGGAGGTCTTCAGGAAGAAGCGCCTTCATTCGGTATTCCAGTTCTTGTTCTGCGTGACACGACAGAACGTCCGGAAGGTATCGAAGCAGGCACTTTAGAGCTTGTCGGTACGGACGAGGAAACAGTCTACAACCGCGCTCGCGCGCTGTTGACCGACCCGGATTTATACAATAAAATGAGCCAAGCTGCCAACCCTTACGGGGATGGAAAAGCATCCCAGCGCATCGTGCAGGCTATTCTTCACCATTTTGGCAAGAACCCTAATCGCCCCGACGCGTTCTAACCGTGACAAAATCATGACAAACGCTACAGCGTACAGTTCAACTGTTTGGTTTGAAAATTCGCAAACCCTAGAGCCGCAAGGGTTTGCGAATTTACCTACAGTAAATGTTTGAATTAGCGTGAATTGACAAAAGAAAGACAGCTTCGATACAATATATGAGGATTCACCTGCATGGCCCAAAATCCCTGTAGAAGCGAAAGGCGTGGACGATTTGAAATCTCCAAGGCCAGATGACAATCCATGGCGTGCTGCGGGTCTTGTATCTGCGATCGGATTAGAGATCGTAATCTGCACGGCTATCGGATACGTATGCGGGAAGTATCTCGGTGGCTCAAAAGGGTGGATCATAGCTGGCGTGATGATCGGTTTCTTTCTCGGTATCGGCACCGCAGTGATGATGCTCAAGAAGTTCTTGGAGGACGACCGACGTGAATGACCAGTTGAAAACCCTTTATCGAGCAGAGCTTATCTGCATCTCTGTCTGCTTGCTCATATGGAGCGTAGCTCCATCTTATCGGACTTATGCGATAGGATTTGTAGTAGGATCCATTGTAAGCGCCATTAATGCATGGATGCTTATGATGAAAATTAAGTCCGTATCCCTGCAAGGTGAAAATGCGGCTCCGAAGCGTTTGAACGCTGGATTTATATCCAGAGCTTGCATGGCCATCATTGCCATGATGGTTGCAGTAAAGTTTCCAGAGCAAGTCAGTGTAGTTTTCACCATTATTGGATTATTTTATGTCCAAATGGTTACACTCCTGATGGGTATACTTTTTATTTTTAAACGTAAATCGTGAGTGCATGGAAAGGGGTGAAAAGGTAAATGCATGAGTTTCCCGTGCTACACATTGGTGGTTTAAATATTGATTTATCAACATTTTTGGCGATTATTGTGACTTTTGTTATCGTATTGGTGACCGCGCTCGTCTCCGTAAGAAATTTGTCGGTTACGAATCCTTCCAAAATGCAAAACTTCTTGGAGTGGGTTGTCGAGTTCGTTCACAATCTGATTGCCAGCACCATGCCGCTTAAGTATGCGAAGGCCTACATTTCATTGGGCATGACATTAATTATGTTCATTTTTGTTGCCAACCTGTTGGGTCTACCATTCGGTATCGTTACTGAACACCATCATGAATTTAAGCTGTTCGGTCAGACGGTTCTGTCTGAAGCGACGATTCACGAACTGGAGGCAAAAGGAAAACACGCAGAGATCGCATGGTGGAAATCGCCGACTGCGGATGTGTCCGTTACTTTTGGTCTAGCAGTAATCGTATTCGTATTGACCCATATTCTAGGACTTACGCGTAATACGAAGCATTATTTAAAACACTATTTTGAACCATTCTGGTTCTTCTTCCCTCTGAATGTAATCAAAGAAATTTCCAAGCCACTTACACTTGGCTTGCGTTTGTATGCGAACATTTTCGCTGGGGAAGTTTTGATCGCAACAATTTTGATGGCTGGCGGCTTTGGTATTCCGCTCTTGATTGGCTGGCAAGCTTTCAGTATTTTCGTAGGTGCAATTCAAGCGTTCTTGTTTACAATCCTTACGATGGTATACATTTCGCAGGCGACCGTACACGAAGAACATTAATTAAAGTCCAATTCAACCGATTCAGGTTGAGATGAGATATTGTAAATTAACTAAAAACTTAACTTTTATTGAGGAGGATTTACAAAATGGAATTTTTAGCAGCGTCTTTAGCAATTGGTTTAGGAGCATTAGGTGCAGGTATTGGTAACGGTTTGATCGTGAGTAAAACAGTTGAGGGTATCGCTCGTCAACCTGAGCTTCGCGGAACTTTACAAACAACGATGTTTATCGGGGTTGGTATCGTCGAGGTTGTTCCGATTATCGGTGTTGTACTTGGATTCCTGATCTTCTTTGGAGCTTAATCTCAAAGATGAGTAGGTTTGGCGGGGAGGGCCTAGTCCATCCGCGCCTTCGTTTTGCTTGAGATGACCGAAAGGAGTGACAAGGAATGGGTTGGCACTGGGAATCGTTTGTATTTGCGATTATTGCTTTTGTGATTTTGTATTGGCTGCTAAGTAAGTATGCTTTCGGGCCGCTTGTCGATATTATGGAGAAGCGCAGACAACTGATTGCTGAGCAAATGGGCTCAGCGGATAAAAACCGTCAGGAAGCTGAAAAGCTCGTTTCCGAGCAGAAAGAAGCATTCCAAGAAGCACGGAAAGAAGCTTATGATATGATCGAGCAAGCTAGAAATACGAGCAACAAACAAGCAGAAGATATTATTTCCCAAGCGAAAGCAGAAGCTTCCAGATTAAAAGAAGAAGCGCTTCGCGAAATCGATATAGAAAAGAACAAAGCTGTTGCAGAGCTTCGTGGAGAAGTGGGAACACTTTCTGTGAAGATTGCTTCCAAGATTGTTGAGAAGGAAGTAGACGAAGCGGCTCAGAAGGAAATTGTTGATCAATACCTCAAAAAGGTAGGGGACAACGCATGAGTGACATCGTCGTAGCGAAGAGATACGCCAAGGCGCTGTTCGAACTCGCTTCGGAACGCGGCATTATTGCGCAAGTAGAGGAAGATCTGAAAGCAGTCGTGGATGTTGTGCAGAATGATGCAGACTTCCAGAACTTCTTGAAGCATCCGAATATAGCCGTGTCGGAGAAAACGGAATTGCTGAAAAAAGCTTTTGAAGGCAATGTGTCTGAAACGGTTCTTAACACCTTGCAGTTGCTCGTATCCAAAAGAAGAGAATCGCTTCTCATGTCCTTATATACGGATTTTGTGAAAATTGCAAATGAAGCGCTTGGACAGGCGTCTGCTATCGTCTATACGCCGTTTGCGCTTTCCGAAGATAAGGTTCAGGAAGTCGCACGTCACTTTGGAAGTGTGACAGGTAAAAAGCTCCGTGTTCAAACGGTGATAAACCCCGCTTTACTTGGTGGCATTCAAGTGCGTATCGGTGATCGTTTGTATGATGGCAGTTTGTCCGGTAAACTAGAACGTTTGCAAAAATCGTTAAATCAAGCACTGTAAGAATAGGGGTGAAGTTCGTTGAGTATCAAACCTGAAGAAATCAGCTCATTGATTAAACAACAGATTGAAAACTATAAATCAGATATGCAAGTGGTTGAAGTAGGTACTGTTATTCAAGTCGGTGACGGTATCGCTCGTGCTCATGGTTTGGAAAACGTAATGGCAGGCGAGCTGCTGGAGTTTTCAAACGGCGTTTTGGGCTACGCGTTTAACCTTGAAGCAAGCAACGTAGGTATCGTTATTCTCGGACCTTACAAGGATATCCGTGAAGGCGATGCAGTGAAACGCACAGGACGTATCATGGAGGTTCCTGTAGGGGAAGCCATGCTCGGCCGTGTCGTTAACTCCTTGGGTCAACCGGTTGACGGTCAAGGTCCTATCAACACAACTTCATTCCGCCCTGTAGAGAACATGGCTCCAGGCGTTATGGCTCGTAAATCCGTTCATGAACCTATGCAAACAGGTATCAAAGCGATTGATGCGATGGTTCCAATCGGTCGCGGTCAGCGTGAGTTGATCATCGGTGACCGTCAAACAGGTAAAACGGCGATCGCGATCGACGCGATTCTTAACCAAAAAGGCAACGGCGTGAAATGTATCTACGTTGCTATCGGTCAAAAACAATCCACTGTCGTAGGCGTAGTTGAAAAACTTCGCGCTGCCGGCGCATTAGACTATACAATCGTTGTTACGGCTTCCGCGTCCGAGCCTTCACCAATGCTTTGGTTGGCTCCATACGCAGGTTGTGCTATGGCTGAGTACTTCATGTACAAAGGCGAGCACGTATTGATCGTATACGATGACTTGTCCAAACAAGCGGCTGCATACCGTGAGTTGTCCCTCTTGCTCCGCCGTCCACCAGGTCGGGAAGCATACCCGGGTGATGTATTCTACCTGCACTCCCGTTTGCTGGAGCGCGCTGCGAAATTGAACGATGAGCTCGGCGGCGGTTCCATTACTGCGCTTCCGTTCATCGAAACACAAGCGGGCGATATCTCGGCTTACATTCCGACGAACGTAATTTCCATTACGGACGGTCAAATCTTCCTTGAGTCCGACCTATTCTACTCCGGTCAGCGTCCAGCGGTTAACGTTGGTAACTCTGTATCCCGTGTAGGGGGCTCCGCTCAAACGAAAGCGATGAAAAAAGTTGCCGGTACACTGCGTGTAGACTTGGCTCAATACCGTGAGCTTGCTGCATTCGCGGCGTTCGGATCCGATCTTGATAGAGCAACAAAAGCCCGCCTGGATCGTGGGGTTCGCACACTGGAAATCTTGAAGCAAGGCGTGCATCAGCCGCTTTCCCTCGAGAAACAAGTTTGCTCCCTGTATACGGTCGTTAAAGGTCACGTAGACGATATTCCAGTACAAGACGTAACTCGTTTTGAAGCGCAGTTCCTGGCTTATCTGGAATCCAACCGTCCGGAAATTTTGAACAGCATTCGTGATACCAAAGACATCACTGCGGATAACGATAAAGCGCTGATCGAAGCTATCGGTACATTTAAAAAGAGCTTCGCAGTTTCTGAATAAAGTGTGAATACCTGAGCTTTTCACAGGAAAAGCCCAGGTACTCCCGTGTTATGCCTGAGATTAGGCGTATGCGTCTGAGATCAGGCCTTCGAATGAAGGCTTTCCAAAGCCTCAAAAGAGAGGTGACAGGTATGGCAAAAGGAATGCGCGAGATTAAGCGCCAAATCAAATCCACACAAAACACGAAGCAAATTACGCGAGCGATGGAAATGGTCGCGGCAGCGAACTTGCGAAGAGCTCAGCAAGCTGCGGAAGCAGCACGTCCTTATTCGGATAAGCTGAAAGAAGTTGTCTCAAGCATCGCAGCAGGCACCAAAGGTGTGAAGCACCCTATGCTGCAGACGCGCGAAGTGAAGAAAACCGCGTATTTGGTTATCACTTCGGATCGGGGATTGGCAGGAGGCTACAACGCGAACGTGTTGCGGAAGGTTATGACCGAGATTCGTGAGCGACATAAATCGACGTCGGAGTACGCCGTTTTTGTAATTGGCCGTAAAGGAAGCAACTTCTTCTCCAAACGTAATATTCCGATTGTTGAGGAAGTAACGGGTCTTCCTGATTCTCCGAAGTTTTCGGATATTAAATCGATTGCGGCTTCTGCGGTTACGAATTTTGAAAATGGTACGTACGACCAATTGTTCCTGGTTTACAACCAATTCAAAAACGCGATCACACAGATTCCAACGATGGTTCGCCTGCTTCCAATGGAGGATGTAACAGGAGCGTCGGCTGCTAGTTACGAATACGAGCCGTCACCGGAAGGCGTACTGGAAGTATTGCTACCTAAGTATGCGGAAACGCTGATTTACAGTGCAGTGCTGGAAGGTAAAGCAAGCGAGTTCGGTGCGAGAATGACAGCGATGAACTCGGCAACGAAGAATGCAACGAAGATGATCAACAGCTACACATTGGCATACAACCGTGCACGCCAAGCATCGATCACGCAAGAAATTGCGGAAATCGTCGCTGGAGCGAGCGCGAACGCTTAATTGTCCACATAAGAATTTATAAATTTCCGATAGTGCGGATAATAAAATTCTTATTGGCATGAAAAACTTCATCAAAAAGCGGTCTGGCTACATTGAATGACTTCGATAGATGTTTTTTCTTATAAATGACCTCGACCAGAGGCGAAGCTTTTCTTAGGAGGGAAACCATGAGCAAAGGGCGCGTTGTGAATATTACAGGGCCTGTCGTCGACATTGAGTTCGAACGCGGACAGCTCCCTGAAATTCTGAATGCAATCAAGATTGAAAAAACGGAAGGCGGACAAACGCTCTCCATCACGGTTGAAGCGGCTGTTCACCTTGGTGACAACCTCGTTCGTTGCGTAGCGATGTCCTCTACAGACGGACTTGTACGTGGCGCTGAAGCTGTTGATTCAGGTGCTCCAATTACTGTACCGGTAGGCGCAGCAACATTGGGTCGTGTATTTAACGTAGTTGGAGAACCAATCGACGGTATCGAGACTGTTGACCGTTCCGAAACTAGCCCGATTCATAAAGAGGCTCCTGCTTTCGAGAACTTGTCCACGAAGTCGGAAGTTCTTGAAACAGGTATTAAAGTTATTGACCTGATGGCTCCTTATGCTAAGGGTGGTAAAATCGGTCTCTTCGGCGGAGCGGGTGTAGGTAAAACCGTAACGATGCAAGAGCTGATCCACAACATCGCGCAAGAGCACGGCGGTATCTCCGTATTCGCAGGCGTTGGCGAGCGTACTCGTGAAGGTAATGACCTTTACCACGAGATGAAAGATTCCGGCGTTATCGCGAAAACAGCGATGGTATTCGGTCAAATGAACGAGCCTCCTGGCGCGCGTCTTCGCGTAGCCTTGACCGGTTTGACAATGGCTGAGTATTTCCGTGACGTTGAAGGAAGAGACGTTCTTCTGTTCATCGACAACATTTTCCGTTTCACCCAAGCAGGTTCCGAGGTTTCGGCGTTGCTCGGTCGTATGCCATCCGCGGTAGGTTACCAACCGACTTTGGCTACAGAGATGGGTCAATTGCAAGAGCGTATTACATCCACGAAAAAAGGTTCCGTAACATCGATTCAAGCGATTTACGTTCCTGCGGATGACTATACGGATCCGGCTCCAGCTACAGCGTTCGCGCATTTGGATGCAACAACGAACTTGGAGCGTAGCATCGCGGCTGCGGGTATCTTCCCTGCGGTAGATCCGCTGGCTTCATCTTCCCGTATCTTGACGCCTGAAATTTTGGGCGAAGAGCATTATAAAGTAGCACAAGGCGTTAAACAAGTTCTTCAACGTTACAAAGAGCTTCTGGATATCATCGCGATCTTGGGTATGGATGAGTTGTCCGACGAGGACAAATTGATCGTAACCCGTGCGCGTCGTCTCCGTCTGTTCTTGTCTCAGCCGCTTCACGTTGCTGAGCCGTTCAACGGTTTCCCAGGCTTGTACGTGCCATTGAAAGATACTGTGCGCAGCTTCAAAGAAGTTCTTGAAGGTAAACACGATAACCTTCCTGAGGTAGCGTTCCATAACGTAGGTACGATCGAGGACGCAATCGAGAAAGCGAAAACGCTGTAAGGTTACCTTTGGTAAACCTGCGCGTAAGCTGAGGAAGGAGAATCCAAGTGAGTACATTCCTACTTGAAATTGTTACTCCTGAGCACAAAGTGTACGCTGAACAAGCGAACATGATTGTAGTGAAGGGTGTTGAAGGGGAGCTTGGAATTCTGCCGAACCACATTCCACTGGTGACTCCATTGAAAATCGGTCCGATTACTGTGAAGAAACAGGGCTCTAAAGACGAAATCATCGCAGTGAACGGCGGATTTATGGAAGTGCGCAAGGATAAAGTGGTCATACTGGCGGAAAGCGCCGAGCTGCCAGAACAAATCGATATAGATCGTGCGAAAGCAGCGAAGGAACGCGCGGAAAAACGTCTTGCGGATATGAAGCAATCTAACGTCGATTTCAAGCGTGCCGAAGCATCGTTGCAAAGAGCATTGAACCGGATTACAGTAGCCGGAAGAAAATAGATCGATTCAAAAGAGCGAAGGAACTTAGTTCCTTCGCCTTTTTTGTACAGCGAAACAAATCCTTATTTCTCCAGCAGCCGTGTAAGAAAAGATAAAAATGGAAAAAGTACATAGGGGAGACGGAATTAGTCATCGACGCCTAAAATCCTTTTTGCTATAATTGTTAAGGTGATTATTACCAAATCTAATGAGTGGCATAAGAAAATTAAATAAGAATGGAGGCGGTTACATCCGGATGATGTACACAAATAATTATGTGATTGTGGCGATTTTTTTGGGACTGGGCATTTTCCTGCCTATTGCGGCGCTGACAATCGGCAAATGGCTAAGACCGAGTAAACCCGTCGAGGAGAAGTATACGACGTATGAAAGCGGGAACGAGCCCGTAGGTGAGGGACAAATCCGTTTTAACATTCGTTATTATTTATTTGCTTTAATGTTTGTCATTTTTGATGTAGAGACCGTATTCCTGTATCCATGGGCTGTTGCCTACAATCAGCTTGGACTTTTTGCTTTAGTTGAAATGTGCATTTTTGTAGCCTTGCTTGCCATAGGTTTATTATACGCTTGGAAGAAGAAGGTGCTGCAATGGACTTCAGTCTAGAATCGATATCTCCCGAAGAGCGGGAAGAGCTAAACCGCAACGTATTTATGACAACGCTGGAGCAAGTGAAAGCTTGGGCTCGCAGCAATTCGCTTTGGCCGTTAACCTTTGGCCTTGCCTGTTGCGCCATTGAAATGATGGGAACGGGCGGCTCGCACTATGATTTGGACCGTTTCGGAGTCATCTTCCGTACGTCCCCCCGGCAATCTGACGTGATGATTGTGGCAGGGACCGTTACGAAGAAAATGGCTCCTTTGCTGCGCCGTCTTTACGAGCAGATGCCGGAGCCGAAATGGGTTATCGCGATGGGCTCCTGTGCAACAGCCGGAGGGCCGTATGTGAAGTCTTATTCGGTTGTAAAAGGTGTCGATCAGGTCGTTCCTGTCGATGTGTACATACCAGGCTGCCCGCCGAATCCGGCGGCGCTGATCTACGGTATTAATAAGCTTCAGGAGAAAATTCGCTATGAAGCGAAGACCGGGAAGCGGGTGACCAATCGATGAGTGACGAGAAGAAGCCGGAGGGTCAGCCTGAGGAGAAGCCAGGTGCGGCATCCGAAGTAGAGGCTGCTCACGAGGCAAAGGCCGCTGAGGAGGGCACGTCAGCGGAGGAAGCAAGAACTGGCGAGTCCGAGAAAGGCGACTCGCCGCTGGAGAAAGCAGCTGAGCAGGTCGGCGAGCTGACGCCGGAGGCGCAGCTGAACAAGACGCCGCTCAGCGACGACGTGCAAGCCGCGGTAGACCGCGCGGCGGAGATCCAGGCGGCCGACCCGGCGGCGCAGACGACGGGCGAGCCGAGCGACGCGCCGGCTGCCGAGCTCGCGCAGGCGTCTGCCGACGAGCGGGCCAGCGCAGCGGCTGCTGCCGACGGTGCAGCGCCGAGCAGCGCCGCAGCCGATGCCGCAGCCGAGCGCGCTGCGGCGAGAGCCGCCCGCCAGGCGGCGCGGGCGGCCGCTACGCCGACGGGCGAGCCCGCGTCGGCGGAGGCACCACCGGCGGCGTCCGGAGACGCCGCCGAGGACGAGAAGGCGGCCAAAGCGCAGGCCGCCGCAGAAGCACGCGCCGCGCGAGCCAGCGCGCGTGCAGCGAAGCCGGATTCGGCGGAGCCAGCCGCGCCGAAGGAGCCGTCGCCGAATCAGCCGCTGCTCGATCGGCTGGTCGCGATCTTGAAAGCCGACGTGGGCGAAGACGCCGTCGTCGACGCTTTTATCAACGAGAAGGACTCGCATCGTCCTTATGTTGTTATCCACAGCGCACGCTGGCCGCAGGCGGCCCTGGCGCTTCGAGATCACGAAGAGCTGCGCTGCGACTATTTGCGCAATCTCTCCGGAGTCGATCAGGAGACGCACCTGGAGGTGGCGTATCATCTGCTTTCCCTCACGCATCAGCGCGAATACTGCGTGAAAGTGAAAACAGACCGCGAGCAGCCGAGCATCCCATCGGTAACGCCGGTGTGGGCTACAGCCAATTGGAACGAGCGGGAAGTATTTGACTTACTGGGCATCGATTTTCCCGGACATCCCGATTTACGAAGAATTATGATGCCTGACGATTGGGTCGGTCATCCACTGCGCAAAGATTACGAACCGCTCGACCCGGAGGTGTAGCATTTGTTACGGACAGAAGAGCTGCTGTTAAACGTAGGCCCTCAGCATCCCAGTACGCACGGGGTATTCCGCGTGATCGTCAAGCTGGATGGGGAGATTATCAAAGAAGCTATACCCGTAATGGGCTATCTACATAGAGGAACGGAAAAATTGGCTGAGAATCTCAACTATACGCAAATCATCCCGTATACGGACCGGATGGACTACGTATCGGCGATGACCAACAATTACGTGCTCGTCCACGCCGTGGAGAAATTGATGCAGCTGGAAGTGCCGGAGCGTGCGGAATTCCTTCGCTTGATCGTTATGGAACTTCAGCGCATTGCCAGCCATATGGTTTGGTGGGGCACCTATTTGCTGGACATTGGCGCAATGAGCCCTTTCTTATACGCTTTTCGCGACCGTGAAATCATTATCGACCTGTTCAACGAGCTTTGCGGAGCCCGTCTGACTTACAACTACATGCGTGTAGGCGGGGTTAAATGGGATGCGCCGGACGGTTGGATTGAGAAGGTACGCAAGTTCGTCCCTTATATGCGCGACAAATTGGAAGAGTATCATACCCTCGTATCCGGCAACGAAATCTTCCTTGCGCGGATTAAAGGCGTAGGTAAATATGATGCCGAGACGGCAATTGCCTACGGCCTCAGCGGAGCCAACTTAAGATGTACCGGTGTCAACTGGGACATACGCAAAACGCAGCCGTATAGCTTGTATAACCGCTTTGAATTCGACGTGCCTGTAAGTACTGGCGGCGATTGCTATGATCGATACATACTTCGTATGGAAGAAGTGCGGCAATCGCTGCGCATTCTGGAGCAGGCGGTAGAACAATTCCCTGCTGAAGGCGAAACGATGGGCAAGGTACCTCGCGTGATCCGCCCTGCCGAAGGCGAAGTGTACGCAGCCATAGAATCTCCTCGCGGAGAAATCGGCTGTTACATTATTTCCCGAGGCAAACAGGAGCCGTACCGCTTGAAATTCCGCAGACCTTCCTTCATAAATCTGCAAATATTGCCCAAGCTGCTAGTCGGCGAAACCATGACCAATCTGATTACGATCTTGGGCGGAATTGACATTGTCGTTGGGGAGGTGGATGCCTAATGATGAATCTGCTGGAGGAGAGTCTAAGCTGGACCAACTTCTTCATTTTCCTGTTCTGGGGCGTCGTGATGCTGCTGCTGGTACTCGGTTTTGTAACCTATGCCATCTACTTTGAGCGCAAGGTTATCGGCTGGATGCAGCTGCGAATCGGACCGAACCGGACAGGGCCGTTAGGGCTTTTGCAGAGCGTAGCGGACGTAACGAAGCTTCTGATCAAAGAAGATACGATCCCTAAAAAAGCGGAGCGCGAGCTCTTCATTTTGGCGCCGATCATTACGTTTATCCCGTCATTTACGATTATTGCGACGATTCCTTTTTCCGATAAGCTATTTAATGCCAATCTCAATGTAGGCTTGCTTTATTATGTTGCCCTTACGGGGATTTCCACGATCGGCATCATTCTCGGCGGCTGGGCGTCGAACAATAAATACGCGCTGCTTGGCGGCATGCGCTCTGCTGCGCAAATGATCAGTTATGAAGTGCCGCTCGTCATTTCCGTCATTGGCGTCATTATGATGACTGGAAGCCTCAACCTTCACACGATTGTGGATCACCAAACCGGCGGCTTCTGGCATTGGAACTTCATTCCGCAAATTCTCGGATTTATCATTTTCGTGATTGCCGGGGTTTCGGAGCTGAACCGGACTCCTTTCGATTTGCCGGAGGCTGAATCTGAGCTTGTCGCAGGTTATCACGTCGAGTACAGCGGATTCCGTTTCGCCTTTTTCATGCTGGCGGAGTATGTCTACGTATTCGTCATCGCCTCGCTGACCAGCTTAATTTTCCTGGGCGGTTGGCATGCGCCGTTCCCGTTCCTTGATTTCATTCCAGGTATCATCTGGTTCCTGCTGAAATTCTCTTTCATCGTATTCTTCCTGTTCTGGATACGGGCAACACTGCCACGGGTACGGGTCGATCAGTTGATGGGCTTCGGCTGGAAAGTGCTGCTTCCGCTGGCTCTGGTCAACATGCTGGTGACCGCGATCGTTATGAGTTTGGTTTAAGAAGGGAAGGGATACAATGAAGGGTTTAGTAAAAGGCTTAGGCGTAACGCTAAAAAGCATGACTCAGAAGAAGGTGACCTACGCGTACCCTGACGTCCCGCTTAAAATGCCGGATCGCTTCCGTGGCATTCAACATTTTGATCCGGAAAAATGCATTGTCTGTAATCAATGTGCCCGCATTTGCCCGACGGAATGTATTACTTTAACCGGTAAAGCGAACCCTGACCCTGAGAAGAAGGGAAAGGTTATCGATACGTACGATATTAATTTTGAAATCTGTATTTTGTGCGATCTATGCACGGAGGTTTGTCCGACCGAGGCGATCGTCATGACGAATAATTTTGAGCTGAGCACTTACAGCAGGGACGATTTATTCAAAAACCTGCAATGGCTTAATGATAATAACCAAAACATTCGCCAGGAGAACAACTCGGCCATGCCGAAAGGGGGCGCCAAAAAAGATGTTTAGCGGAATCGGTGATTTCCTTTCAAGCGGAACGAGCTGGGCCTTCTTTATCTTCGCTTTGCTGGCGATTGGCGGCGCCATCTTTATGATCTCTTTTACCAAGGTCATTCATATGGTCGTGTCCGTAGCCTTGACTTTCATCAGTTTGGCGGGACTTTACGTCATTCTGGAAGCCGAATTTGTCGCTTTTGTGCAAGTGTTGATTTACGCGGGCGCGATCTCGATTCTGATGATCTTCGGCATTATGATGACGAAGCATAGACAAGGCGACGAAGCGGAGCCTAGACGGCCTTGGCATGAAGGCCTCGCCATTGTCGGGGCATTAGGTTTGTTCGGGATCTTATTTTATGCGATTCAAAAAACGAACTTCGTCGCTACGGGCACGCTGGATGCTGGCAAAGACAATACCCTCGAAATCGGAAAACTGCTCTATAATGAGCATGTGATCCCTTTTGAAATCATGTCTGTGCTGCTGACGGTTGCCTTCATCGGTGCGATCGTCATTGCCAAGAGAGAGGAGGATTAGACAGTGGGTACTATCGTTACTCCTTATCTCACGCTGGCGGCCATCCTGTTCTGCATCGGCTTATACGGTGCACTGACGAAGAAGAACGGGGTTATCGTGCTGTTGTCGATTGAGCTGATGCTCAATGCAGTAAACCTGAATTTGGTGGCCTTCTCGAAGCTCGGCGACCATCCGGCGCTTACGGGGCAAATTTTCTCCCTGTTTAATATTACGATTGCGGCTGCGGAAGCGGCCGTGGGGATCGCGATTCTGATCACGATTTACCGGAATAAAGGAACATCAGAGGTCAATGAAATGGATTCTATGAAGCGCTAGGGGGCTGAAAAGGACATGGTATCGGACTATTCACAATACGCATGGCTCATTCCGTTGTTTCCGCTGCTCGCTTTTCTAGCGCTTACGGCTATGGGACGTCAATTGAAGGATTTTGGAATTTACATCAGTATTGCGGCGATGTTGGCCTCATTTATCGTTGCCTTGCTGATTTTCTTGGAAAGACTGGACGGTCATGTCGAGGATTATACATGGGATAAGCTAAGCTGGCTTCAGGTTGGCGACTACACGCTGAAAATGGGCTTTGAGGTCAATAATCTCAATGCCTTGATGCTCGTGATCGTAACGCTCGTCAGCCTTTTAGTCAACATTTACTCTAAAGGTTACATGAAGGGCGACGAGCGCATCCATGTATTTTTCAGTTACATCGCGCTGTTCTCTTTCTCCATGCTTGGTCTTGTCATCTCGGCCAATATGCTCGAACTCTACATTTTCTGGGAGCTTGTAGGTGCCTGCTCCTTCTTATTGGTGGGATTCTGGTACTACAAGCCGGAGGCGAAAGCGGCAGCGAAAAAAGCCTTCATCGTTACCCGTATCGGGGACGTTGGCTTGTTCATCGGCATTCTGCTGCTGTTCTGGTATATGCCAGGCCACGCGCTTGATTTCAGTTCTATCCATAATGCATTCGCTTCAGGCAAAATCGATCCGACGATCGTGACCTGGATCGCGATTCTGATCTTTATAGGAGCCATCGGCAAATCCGGTCAATTCCCGCTGCATACGTGGCTGCCGGACGCGATGGAAGGCCCGACGCCGATCAGTGCGCTTATCCATGCGGCAACGATGGTTGCTGCTGGCGTTTACTTGGTCGCGCGCACGTTTGATATTTTCCAAGCTTCACCGGACGCGCTGCTCGTCGTTGCTTATGTTGGTGGGTTCACGGCGATTTTCGCTGCGACAATCGGTGTCGCTCAGAACGATATCAAGCGCATTCTCGCTTACTCGACCGTTAGTCAACTCGGATATATGATGATGGCGTTAGGCATTGGTGTCTCGTTCGCTTCAGGGATGTTCCATCTGTTCACCCATGCATTCTTCAAGGCGCTGCTCTTCTTGGGTGCAGGTAGTGTTATTCATGCCGTACATACGCAAGACATTAACGAAATGGGCGGGTTATCCCGCAAAATGAAGATTACGACATGGACGTTCGCCATTGGAACTCTCGCGCTGTCCGGTATTTTCCCGTTCGCAGGTTTCTGGTCGAAGGATCTGATTCTGAGCGAGGCTTATGCGCATAATCAGTTTCTGTTCTGGGTTGGCGTTATTGCAGCGTTCTTCACTGCATTCTATATGTCACGCTTGTTCTTCCTGGTGTTTATGGGTTCGCCTAGCAAGAAGTATGATCATGAACCGCACGAATCCCCGGCTTCAATGACGACTCCGCTTATTGTGCTGGCAGTGCTGGCCGTTATTGCAGGGTTCGTGAACACGCCGTTCAATGAATGGCTTAGCCACTGGCTGACAGGCGAAAACCATGAGGAAGCCGCGAATTGGACGGTTATCATTCTATCTACCCTCGCAGGCTTGCTGGGTATTGGACTCGGGTATCTGATGTACTTGAAACGCTCTATTCCGCGCGATATCGTTTCCGGTAAAGTGCCGTGGTTGTATACGCTGCTGAACCGCAAATATTTCATCGATGAGTTCTATAACGGGGTTGTTGTAAAGCCGCTTCGCGGGCTCGGCTACCTTTTGGAATTGATTGATGTATACATCATCGATGGTCTGGTTCGTTTCGTTGCCTTTGCCGTGGTCGGGTTAGGTCGGCTGGGTTCCCGCCTGCAGAACGGGCAGTTGCAGACCTATGGCGTTATTACGCTTCTAGGTATGCTGATTCTGGCACTCGCTATAGCGGGAAGGAGGTTTATCCATGCTGGGTAGCATACCGATTCTAAGTCTCATCGCATTCTCGCCCTTGCTTGGGGTTCTCATTCTGCTCTTTATCCGGGGTGATAAAGGCAGCTTAATCAAAACGATAGCCATCGCAACGACGCTGATTCCGCTTATTTTGGCGGCATGGTTATACTCGGACTACAACTATCAAGGCGATCCTCTTCAGTATAAGGAGCAGCTCGACTGGATTAAGGTTCCCCTCAATCACGAAGGGATTCAGCAGTTGACCTCTTACTTCTTCGAATTTAAATACTCGATGGCGGTAGACGGGTTATCGTTGCCATTAGTGTTTCTAACAGCATTCGTTTCAACGATGGCTGCACTGGCTTCGGTATACATCAAAAAACGCTGGAAAACGTTCTACATCCTGTTCCTTCTGCTCGAAACCGGGATGTTCGGCGTGTTCATGGCGCAGGATCTGTTCTTGTTCTTCATTTTCTTCGAAATCACGCTGGTACCGATGTTCTTCCTGATCGGCATTTGGGGGTACATGAATCGGGAGCAAGCGGCGAACCGCTTCCTCCTTTATAATGGACTCGGTTCAGCGGTCATGCTGATCGCCTTCCTGATTCTGGTCAGCACGGCGGGCTTTAGTCAAGTGCAGTCGCAGACGGAAGCGATCGTGTTTTACAGTGGCGACATCCATACAATCGCCTATAATTTACTGCAAGATGCACAGGCCTATGTAAATCAAGAGGGAACGCCGTTTTTCCTCAGTTCCGCGATGAAATGGACGGTTTTCATCATGCTGCTGGTTGCTTTCGGCATCAAGCTGCCGATCTTCCCGTTCCATACGTGGATGCTGAAGGTGCATACGGAAGCTCCGCCGTCTGTCGTTATGATTCACTCGGGTATTTTGCTGAAAATGGGGGCCTATGGCCTTATTCGCTTCGGCATTATGTTCTTCCCGGCGGAAGCCAAACAGTGGGCGTGGATGCTGGCGCTGCTCGGCGTTATCAACATTGTGTACGGCGCGATACTCGCTATTGTACAGAAGGATTTCAAGCTTGTGCTTGCCTACTCCAGTATTAGCCATATGGGGATTGTCCTGCTCGGAATTGCTGCATTCAACATCAGCGGCCTGCAGGGCGCCGTGTTCCAGCTGATCTCGCATGGTCTGATATCGGCGCTGATGTTCCTGCTTGTCGGCAGCATCTACGAGCGGACGCAAACCACCGATCTGGACCGTTTAGGCGGACTCGCGGCAAAGGTGCCCTTCATTAGCGGTATTCTGCTGATTGCGGGTATGGCATCGCTCGGATTGCCGGGATTATCCGGTTTCATTAGTGAATTTTTAGCGTTCCTCGGCTTGTTCGAAACCCATAAGGTGTATACGATTATCGGGACGCTTGGCATTATTTTGGCGGCGGTTTACGTGCTTCGCGGGGTGTTGAATATCACGTTCGGCCCGCTGGAGCAACGCTTACAGACACAGGGGATGCGTGACGCAAGGTTGATAGAGGCCATACCGATGATCGCATTGGTTGCCTTTATTCTCCTGCTAGGCGTATTCCCAAGCGCGCTGAGCCAGCCGCTGCAGCAAACGATAGGCAGCTTTGATCAATTGATCCAAAGCGTAGCCGGGAAGATAGGAGGTTAGTCCGGTGGAACAGCTTCGACTCCATGTCGCCGATTTATCGCATCTGCTCCCTGAGCTCTCCCTGGTTGCCACTGCAATCATCCTATCGCTCTTGGATTTGATCTTGCCAAGCAGAGCAAGCCGCTCCATCATTGGATGGCTGTCCCTGGTCGGCATTGCCGTTTCCGCCGTATTCGTCGTTCTCCAGTTGAACCCCGAAGAGGCGATTGGGCTGCTCAATCACAGTTATCGTGTGGACGATTTCTCGAACTTGCTCAAGCTTTTTATCTCGACAGGTACCGGCTTTATCGTTCTGATGAGCCTTGGCTTCGTCAAAGTAGACGACATTCCGCATGTCGGAGAATACTATTACTTCTTGCTGCCGGCAGCGCTCGGCGGGATGATCATGTCTTCATCCGGTGATCTCATCACCTTGTACGTCGGATTGGAGCTGCTGAGCATCACGTCCTATCTGCTAGTCGCGATGAAGAAACATAATCAACAGTCGAACGAAGGTGCGTTCAAATACTTGGTGATGGGCGGTATTTCCTCGGCAATAATTTTGTACGGCATGTCATTCCTGTACGGTATGGCCGGTTCTACCAATTTGTCACAAATTGGCGCTGCGCTGCCGTCGCTTGTGCCGTCTTACGAGGCACTTCTCTATGTCGCCTTCTTCCTGCTGCTGGCAGGCTTCGGTTTCAAAATCGCCGCTGCGCCGTTCCACAGCTGGGCCCCTGACGTATACCAGGGCGCACCGACGCCGGTGACCGCGTTCCTGGCAGTTGTATCCAAGGCGGCAGGCTTCGCAATCCTGTTCCGCGTGTTTTATCTGCTGTTTGGATTCAGCAGCTTTGAAGGCAGCGCCATCCAATCGGATGTGTTCTTAGCCATCTCGGTAATGGCAGCGATCGCGATGGTGACAGGCAATTTCGTAGCATTGAAACAATCGAATATGAAGCGACTTCTCGCCTATTCGGGGATTGCGAATGCAGGCTATCTGCTCGTCCCTGTAGGTACCTATTTTTCAGGAACGCATTACAGCAATTTCTCGGAATTCATCTTCTACCTGATTGCCTACTTATTCATGAATATCGGGGTGTTCGCCGTCCTGATGATCATCGAACAAGCGGAAGGGCATACCGAGCTCAAAGGCTTCGGCGGCTTGTACTACCGGGCTCCGCTCACTGCAGTAGCCATGGTGCTGATTGTACTCTCTCTGGCCGGTATTCCAGTATCAGGCGGATTTTTCGGGAAGCTGTATATCATTTTGGGCACCATGCAGACGCATCAATATTGGTTGGGCGCGCTCATGATCGCCACCAGCGTCGTTTCGTTATACTATTACTTCGGCGTCGTTCGGCAGATGTTCATGCGCAGCGACTACGAGCCGACCGCGGTCAAAGTATCGGTTCCGCTCGGTATCACGGTATGGCTCTGTGCCCTGATTGGCGTAGCGCTTGGCTTCGTTCCACAGTTTGTGCTGAAAGGTATCGAATCCATTTTCACCTTGACGAAAGATTTTCTGATTATGTAAAAGACCTTCTGAAAAAGCCTTTTCCCGCGTAATAACGTGGGGGAAGGTTTTTTTGCGTAGATTGCGTTTATCGCAGTTCGAATTCGCCGAATTGCAAAAACGTGGTGAATGAAGTTAGTGGTTGGAGTTCGATTTTGCAAGCTTATCATGCGCTCATCGAACATCCTCTTGCACAAACCAAGCTGCAATTTTGTAAAATCGGACTCCAAATTGTTTTGGTGGATGTATCTTATATGCTATTGTGTTATTCCGGACTTTAGTAATGATATGCTCAATTCCTGCGTCACTTGGATATGTCTTCAGACAAGATGTGAACTTGCCAATTAATCCGGCAAACCATTGCAAATTTACACGAGGGTAACGAGTTAAATCATTTTGTTGTTCGTTTTTTGGTCAGGCGTATTTTTTTTGCGCAACATCTGAACTTTTTGCGACGATCATCCGTTATATATATCAAGTAGGCAGGGATTGTGGTATAGATAGAGAATGTCTTAAAGACCATTCTTCAGAGGTTGTTTAAAAAGTTCATTTTGATAACGAAGTTATTCTGGGAGCATCTCGGCATCGAATCTTGAACGAACCCGGGAAGTCCGGTACTCACATCTCGCTCCGTTCCTCCTTCTCCGGGTAACGTCCAACCTTCTCGGTTCTGAAAGCGAACTTTTTAAACACGAATTTTATATAAGAAAGCCTGTGATTTCATGAAACTGACTCGACATCTATTGCTCATTGCTTTATTGGCGCTGGTTGTGGAACTTGCAGGGATGGTACCAAAAGCAGAAGCGGCATATCCGCAATCGACCGACCCGATGAGGGTGAAACAAGTCTATTTGGATATGATTCATATAAACGAAGCTTGGGCTGCCGCAGGCGATGCAAAGACGTCAATGGTCGTCGCCGTTGTGGAT
The DNA here is from genome assembly GCF_014534655.1 of Paenibacillus sedimenti. Taxonomy (GTDB): domain Bacteria; phylum Bacillota; class Bacilli; order Paenibacillales; family NBRC-103111; genus Paenibacillus_E; species Paenibacillus_E sedimenti. The sequence goes on along the minus strand of NZ_JACVVD010000018.1, from coordinate 24,793 downwards.
ACCGGCGTGGATCTGACGCATCCTGATTTGGCAGGCAACTTCGTTGAAGGTACGAACCTCCTTCAATCCGGGAAGAAGCCCAGTGATGATAACGGACATGGAACGAACGTAGCTGGCGTTATTGCAGCGACGATGAATAACGATAAAGGGATTACGGGCATCGCGCCTAATGCGAAAATCATGCCGATCAAAGCCTTGGAGGCTGATGGCACAGGCGGCGAAGCGAAGCTTGGCGAAGGGATTCGATACGCGGTGGATCATGGCGCGAAAATCGTTGTCCTTTCGCTTGGGTTGAACAAGTATTCCGATTATTTGGCCAACATCGTACAGTATGCCGAAGATCACGATGTGCTGCTGGTGGCGGCGGTGGGGAATGAAGGAACTAGCGTCAAATATCCTGCGGCGTATCCAACTGTTCTCGCCGTCGGTGGCGTTACGCCCGATAAGCATGCCGATTCCCGCTCGAATTCGGGTCCTGAGCTCGATCTTATGGCGCCATGGGACGTTTATACGACTTCGCTTGGAGGCGGCTATCAGTATCAGGACGGCAGCTCTATGGCAGCTCCTCAGGTAGCGGCTGCAGCTGCGCTGGTGTGGGCAAAATACCCTGGTATGCATGCTTACCAAGTGCGTGATTTGCTGAAGCAGACAGCGGAAGATTTGGAAATTGCGGGCTGGGACGCGAAGACGGGCTACGGCTTGTTGCGCGTTGATCAAGCGCTCACGCAGCCATACACGGAGGACCGCTTCGAGCCGAACAATCGGCAGGATAAAGCGGCGAAGCTTCCTGTTCATGCTTCCATTCATGCGACGCTGAGCTCCGCTCAGGATCAGGATTGGTATGCGATTGATGCGGCTTACGATGGGGCGATCGCGCTCTTGCTGCGCAGCGGTGACAGCTCTGGAATCCGAGTTCGGGTGGACTCCGGAGAGACGTATACTTCGGGAGGTGCAGCGGATGCCGGCCAAACCTTCACTTTTCCAGTACGCAAAGGCCGTACCTATATCCAGCTGCAATCGGTAGACCGTACGCGGAAAACGTCCTTGAGTTACTCCCTGAGTACGGACTTCCTCATTTATCAAGATCCGTTCGAAAATAATGATAAGCAGTATAAAGCTTTTGCACTGCCGGACCGTAGTCAGACGATCCGTGGTACTTTTCATAAGAAAGGCGACCTGGACTGGTTTGTCCTTCCTATTGAGAAGTCAGGTACGATGCGCTTGCGTTTATCAGTGGATACGGCCCGGATTGACCCTGTGATCTTCCTCCAAAAGGAAGGGGAGAAGGGGGTAACCATCGACCAGTCCGGAGACGGCACGACGGAAATCAGCTCCTTGATGGAGCTTTTGCCCGGCCAGTATTATATTCGCGTTAGTAACATTAAGGACTACTCAGAACCGATCACGGGCGAGTATGCGCTTGTGATTGAATACAACCCGAAACTGATCGATCCGAATGAGCCTAACGATAAATCGTATCAAGCCACTTTTGTCGGCATGTTCTCTGAATATGAGGGCTTGTTTCACAAAAACGACGACGTGGACTGGTTCGAATTCCGGATGAATAAAGACGGACTTGCTCAAGTGAGCTTAACGAACATTCCTTCGGCGCGTACGTTGTTTGCGACCTTATACGATAGTTCTTTGAAAGAGCAAGGCTTTTATAAAAGTCAATATGGAGCAGATTCTCTTTTCATGGAGAAAGCTCTGGATCAAGGCACATATTATATTAAACTTCAAGCTGACAAATGGTTTTTAAGCCAGATGTATCAATTGAAGGCGGGCAGCTATCCGCTGGTCAGCGGATTTATCGATATCGACGGCCATTGGGCGGTTGATGCGATCAGCAAGCTCACTCAGCAAGAAATTATCAGCGGGTACGGCAACTATCGGTTTGCTCCAGACCGCTCCATTACCCGTGCGGAAGCGGCAACAGTTTTGACGAGAGCTCTGAAGCTTTCTAAACTAAGGCAGCTGCGATTCAGCGATCTTACCTCCTCGCATTGGGCTTATGATAACGTGGCCAAAGGGGTGCAGGCCGGCCTTATAGATGGTTACCCCGACGGTACATTCGGCCCGGATCGCACGCTAACGCGAATGGAAATGACGCAGATGCTGGCCCGCAGCATGAATATGACCGGTAAGCGACGCGGTAATTCGCCGTTTAACGATGTCGATGAATCCTATTGGGGCATCGGCATCCTCAAGCAAATGTGGGCGGACGGCTGGATCAGCGGTTACCCGGACGGCACGTTCCGTCCCGATGCGGAGGCAACGCGCGCTGAGTTCGTAACGATGCTGGCGAAAGTACTCAATCGATAAAGCGGGAGGGCGTTTATATGACGGATACAGATAAATGGAGTGAAGCGGCCCAATATGCGTCGATGATGAATATGGTCAACATTGTAGTCTATATCCTGTGCATTGGTCTCGCTTGGTGGGCTTTGCAGTCGTTCCGCTTTGATGTGCTGCTCAAAATGCCCAAAGGCGCGCAAGCCATTATGCTGCAAATATTGCTCTCCATTGCTCTAGGCAACCTGGTTGCAAGCTTTTTTATCCAATATCTAGGACTCTCCATGGGCTTCAGCAAAATGTTCTGAAGGATGTTTAAAAAGCCAAAGCGGACTTTTGAAACTTTCATTTAATCAACTTTTTCGAATAATGCGCAGTTTTCTTGTCAACAATGGATAATAGAACGGATCAAAAAATGAAACGCTATCCGAACTCTATGGTTGGCAATCGAAATGCCAAAAGAACACAGTTGTCCAATATAGGGTGAAATGATAAACTTAGGAAATGTGTAATGCGTAAGATCGACAGGAAACTACAGTATTATTCAAAATAAGTTCGCGGAGGGACCATGATGAGCAAAATTATCGTCCGCGGTGGCCGAAAGTTAGCTGGGAATGTGAAGATCAACGGAGCGAAGAATGCGGTTCTGCCGATTATTGCAGCTTCCATTCTGGGGGCGGAAGGTGAAAGTGTCATCCATGATGCGCCTCCCCTTGACGATGTACTAGTCATCAATAAAGTACTGCAGAGTTTAGGAATTGAAGTGGAATATAATCGACAGGTGATACGTGTTCGCGCTCAGCAAATCGCCACTTGCGAAGCTTCTTATGATCTTGTCCGCAAAATGAGAGCATCCTTCCTCGTGATGGGCCCGCTCTTAGCGAGATTAGGGCAGGCGAGAATTTCCCTTCCAGGCGGTTGTGCCATCGGTACAAGGCCGATCGATCAGCATCTCAAAGGCTTCGAAGCTATGGGCGCTGACATCGAGCTGGGACAAGGATATATTGAAGCTAAGATTAAAGGCCGCCTGAAAGGCGCCAAAATTTATTTGGACGTAGCTAGTGTCGGGGCAACCGAGAATATTATGATGGCGGCCACGTTAGCCGAAGGTACAACGATCATCGAGAATGCAGCCAAAGAGCCGGAAATTGTCGATTTGGCCAATTACTTGAATGCGATGGGTGCAGTTATTCGTGGCGCAGGAACAGGCGTTATCCGCATAGAAGGCGTAGAGAAGCTCCGAGGGGTCGTACATACGGTTATTCCGGATCGGATTGAAGCGGGTACATACATGATTGCGGCAGCCATTACGGGAAGCGATCTGTACATGGAGGGCGCAATAGGAGATCATCTCAGACCAGTAATTTCGAAAATGCAAGAAATGGGCGTCCTCATCGAGGAAGATGAGAACGGCATTCGCGTCTGCGCGTCGGGACCGCTCCGTGCCGTGGACGTGAAGACGCTGCCATACCCGGGCTTCCCGACCGACATGCAGTCGCAGATGATGGCGCTGCTGATGGTAGCGGATGGCACGAGCCTCGTGACTGAGACCGTGTTCGAGAATCGCTTCATGCACGTGGAAGAGTTCGCGAACATGAATGCACAAATCAAAGTCGATGGCCGCACGGCTATCGTCAGCGGTAATGCGAAGCTGCAAGGCGCTAAAGTATGCGCAACCGACCTGCGTGCAGGAGCGGCGCTCATTCTAGCCGCACTAGCGGCCGATGGTGAAACCGAGATCACCGGCGTCCATCACATTGACCGAGGGTATGTCGACATTACGGACGTCCTCCGCGAATTGGGAGCGGATATTCATCGCGTAGTACCCAAAGAAGTAGAGGAAGAAGTGGTTGACATGGGCTTTTTCAACATCCAGCCGACGTTAGCATAAGTTTAGAAACCGAAGCCGGTTCCTTAGGGGGCCGGCTTTTTTTTGCCCGGGATTATGCAACATGCCGATTTACGTGTAAGTGATGAGTTATTCATAACCTTGCGCAGGTTAGTTTTGTAGGTGCTCAGATAAATTTTTCCGGCAAAAAGTGCCTGTTTTTAGAGCAAATCATGTTAGAAATGTGAAAAAACTACCAATAGTGCCGCTAATTCAGCTATCTACAAGGATTTCCCCAATTTATGCTCGATTACCGGCACTACATGCAAATAAATGGACGGAAGAGGCTGTATAAGCAAAATTAACAACATGAAAAGCCGTTTTTTTTGAAATGAGACTTTTCACAAAGGCGTGGTCTGAACGCATTTCATTGGATTTTAATCCAATGCGATCTTGCAATTAATTATGAAAACGTTTATTGCCTAGCGATTAATGGCCGGCATCTTCCGAGTTCTAATCTAGTAATCCCTCACATAACCATAAGGTATAGCTAAACTACCTGCTAGCAACCGCGGTTATGGAGGCACTAGACAATGTACAAGAAGAATAAGGCTCTGAAGTCTCTGAATGTTAGGGTCATCCTCTGGATGGCTGTTTGCTTGTCGACCATGCTCTGCGTCACTATCATTGTCCCTGGGTTGCTAGTCAAGAAGATTCCGCACACCAACAGCCCCGTTCATACCGGAAGCGATTTGGCTGCTCAAACTACGGAACAAGGTCTAATGATCCCTGTATATTTAACTAAGAAAAATATGGTCGAGACCGTTCCGCTAGAGCTGTACGTCAAGGGGGTACTTGCCGCTGAAATGCCGATCGAGTTCGAACTGGAAGCGCTGAAAGCGCAGGCGATGGCCGCCCGTACCTATGTAGTGCGCAGAGTGCTGGAGAAAGATTACAGCAATATGCCTGTCAATGATGCGCTTGTTACAGATACAACGGCCCATCAAGCCTATCTCAGCGAGCAAGAGCTGCGCGATAAGTGGGACAAGAGTATGTACGAAGCGAACATGGCCAAAATCGATAGAGCGGTAAACGATACGAAAGATATGATTCTCACCTATCAGCACCAGCCGATTAATGCCACTTTTTTCTCCACGAGCAACGGGTATACCGAAAACTCGGAAGACTACTGGCCATACAAGATCCCCTATCTTCGCAGTGTGCCAAGTCCTTGGGATGCAAAGCTTTCACCGCGTTATCAGGAAACCATCCAAATCAGCTACAAAAGCATGCTTCAAAAGCTGGGAGTAACCAGCATCGCCACCGTCAGTACAAGCTCGAAAGGAATGAAAGTGATAGAGTGGTCGGCAGGCCGCCGCATTAAAAGCATGACGATCGGCGGCAAAATCTTCTCCGGCCGTGAAGTAAGAGAGAAACTGGGATTGGCTTCCTCTCAATTCTCCTGGAAGTGGAAAGGTCCTCAGCAGATAGAGTTTACTACCTATGGATACGGGCATGGCGTCGGCCTCAGCCAATGGGGCGCCAATGGCATGGCGAAGGAAGGCAAAACGGCCGAGCAGATCGTAGCCTATTATTACACTGGCATCTCTATCGAAAAAGCAACCCCTTTTATAAAAAAATCTTAAGAGGATGTTTTAAAATTCCACTTTGATAACGAAGTATTTCATGGAGCTGATTCGACATCGAATCTTGAACGAATTCGGGAAGTCCGGTACTCACGTAGCAAATCTCTACGCTCCGTTCCTCCTTCTCCGAGATTCGTTCAACCTTCTCGGTTCTGAAAGCGGAATTTTTAAACTTAGATTTATATCTTTACCGTTTCTATAAAAATATCTTTCTTCAAGTATAAAACCTTTAAATGTGTCAAGAATGGTTGATGAGGTGATAACCATGAATGATCAAAACAAAGGTTTTCAGAAGGAAGAAGCTCCTAAAACTGCACAAGGAGCACAAAGCACTACATCTGCATGGAAGAGGTTGCTTGCTAAGAAGTGGGTATTCCCAGCAACGTATATGGCAGCAGCGGCAATTATCTTAACCTTAATGTGGGTGTACCAGGACGCCGGGAAAAAAACAGTCAGCCAAGAAGATCTGGGTATTAAGGTTAGCAGCAATGAGAAAGCGACAGACGGCACCAAAGCTCCTGACAACTCGGTAGCGGTATCCGCACAATCCGAAACGATGGGCTTGCCTTTTAAAGACAAGTCGCAAGTTGACGTTTCCATCGGCTTCTATGACACCAATGCATCGAATGAAGCAAAGCAAGCGGCAATGATCCAATACGGGGATCAATTGACACCGCACACGGCCATCGATTATAAAGCAAAAGATGGTTCCGCCTTTGAAGTATTGGCTGCGATGAGCGGTAAAGTGACCGCTGTCGAGCAGAACCCGGTTGTCGGTAATCTCGTCGAGATTACGCACAGCAACGGTCTTGTGAGCGTCTATCAAAGCTTGGCTGACGTGAAGGTGACTAAAGGCGCTGAAGTGAAAAAAGGCGATGTGATCGCCAAAGCGGGACGCAACGAATTCGAAAAAGAAGACGGTGTACACCTGCACTTCGAAGTCCGCCAAGGCAGTGATGGCGCTGCGGTAAATCCGGAGACGATTTTGAACGAAAAACAGCAATAAGCCTACATATGTTAAGAGCAGCGGGTCCATCCCGCTGCTTTTTTTGCGTAATCACCAGGGGCTCCCCCAAAAGTAATGTCTAAACTCTTATCGAAGCAATTCGGAGATGTTTGACCGACTTGAATGGTGAGTTTAGACGCCGATTGAGCAAAAGCTCAATGCGGACGGAATATTCTTCGAAGGTTTAGGGTCACTTTTGGGGGACCTTTGTAAAATAAATGTGCGAATTCAGCTTGTCAGGCTTGGCTACGTAGAATATCTAGTCATGCCCCTCATATAATGTACCAAACTATCTCGAGTAGGGAGGCGAGGGGAGTGCACGATTACATCAAAGAGCGGACCATTAAAATTGGTACTTGTATCGTTGAGACCAAGAACACGGTTCGCACCATTGCTAAGGAATTCGGCGTTTCTAAAAGCACGGTGCACAAGGATCTGACGGAACGGCTGCCGGAAATCAACCCGGACCTGGCCAATCAGGTCAAGCACATTTTGGAGTACCACAAATCCATCAGGCACCTTAGGGGAGGAGAAGCAACAAAAATCAAATACCGGAAAACGCGCAGCCCTAAGTCCTCCGAAAACTTAGTCACCGTCAAGTCCTGACGGTTCCGACATCCGTGAATCCTTCCTTATAATGGTCTTGTCGAATTTTCACAAAAAAAGAGGAATTCATGCATTTATAGCGAATTTAGCTTATAATTAGAACTATATATAAGAGCGCCGATTCTTCACGGGATGGACGGTTTAGTTTAGGGAGGATTAACTTGAATGTTGAGTAAGGATATTGGAATAGATCTCGGTACGGCGAATGTACTAATCCACGTAAAAGGACGCGGCGTCGTGCTCGATGAGCCTTCCGTAGTGGCAATTGAAAGCGATACGAAACGGGTGCTTGCCGTAGGCGAGGAAGCCTTCCGCATGGTCGGACGGACACCGGGCAACATCATAGCGATTCGTCCTTTGAAGGACGGAGTTATCGCGGACTTTGATATTACGGAAATGATGTTGAAGCATTTTATTGCCAAAGTGGGGGGCAAAAGCTGGTATTCTCATCCGAGAATTCTCATTTGCGCTCCCACCAACATCACCTCGGTTGAGCAAAAAGCAATTCGTGAAGCGGCGGAGCGCAGCGGTGCCCGAGAGGTATTCATGGAAGAAGAGCCTAAAGCGGCAGCGATTGGCGCCGGCATGGATATCTTCCAGCCCAGCGGCAATATGGTCGTAGATATCGGTGGAGGAACGACGGACGTCGCAGTCTTGTCCATGGGTGACGTCGTCACCTCCTCCTCCATCAAAATCGCGGGGGACAAGTTCGACACGGCGATTACGAAGTATATCAAAAATAAGTACAAGCTCCTTATTGGGGAACGGACGAGCGAAGATATTAAGATCAAGATCGGAACGGTATATCCACACGGAAGAGATGAAGAGATGGATATTCGCGGAAGAGATATGGTATCCGGCTTGCCGCTTACGATCACGATACACTCCAGCGAAGTGCAGGAAGCGCTGTGGGATCCGGTTTCATCGATCGTGACGGCTGCGAAAGGCGTACTGGAGCGCACGCCACCAGAGCTTTCGGCCGATATTATCGATAGAGGCGTTATTCTGACAGGCGGCGGAGCTTTGCTGCACGGTTTGGACCAACTGCTCGCGGACGAGCTTAAAGTGCCTGTATTAATTGCGGAAGATCCGATGTCCTGCGTCGTCAAAGGAACAGGCATCATGCTCGACAATTTGGATAAAGTGAGCAAACGCAAATTCAACTAATGAATCAGCATACTTCCTAAGAGGTGAAAACATGCTAAGGGGACTGTATACCGCCGCTTCGGGGATGATTTCTGAGCAGCGCAGACATGATACGATAACGAATAATATTGCCAATATCAATTCACCGGGTTTTAAACAAGGCCATGCGCTGTCCCGTTCGTTCCCGGAGATGCTGATTTCCACGATTCGTGGTGGACAAGGCGCGGGGGCGGCACCGCTTGGGAGGCTGAATACCGGGGTGTTCTCGGAGGAGAGCATCTCGTTACATACGCAGGGAGACCTGCAGGAAACGCAGAATCCGTTCGACTTTGCCCTTGTCTCTAACATTCAAGTGCCTGGAATGACGTTTGATGCTGCTGGTAAGTATGTGAACGAGGACGGCGAGCGGACGTTCCAGCCTCAGGCATTGTTCACGGTACTGAATGCCGACGGCGAGCAGCGGTATTCCTTGAACGGTAAATTCACTGCCGATACGGCGGGCCGGTTGGTCAACGCGAATGGTGATCTTGTTGTCGGACGAGATGGCCAGCCGATTCGTCTCATCGATGGGACAGGCCAGCCGATTCATGTGTTCAAGGTGACGGATAAAGGTGAATTCCTGGACAGCAATGGTCAGCAGATCGTCGATGCTGCAGGGCAACCGATCGGCCTTATGCTCTCCCGGGCTGAGAATCCTAATCTGCTGCTTAGAGAAGGCAACGGGTTATACCGCATTAATCCCGGCGATGAAGCGACCATTACCCAAGTTGCCGCAGGCGATCAGGTTGAGGTGCGTCAAGGCTTCGTTGAGCGTTCCAACGTGGACTCCGCGCAATCGATGGTTGACATGATGACTGCCCTTCGCGCGTATGAAGCGAACCAGAAGGTCATTCAATTTTATGATAAAAGTATGGAGAAAGCCGCTAACGAAGTAGGACGCGTATAATCCGGCCCGCGAAGGAGTAAGCCATGAACAATTCCATGATTAACTCATCGGTATCCATGCACAGCTTACAGCAGAAGCTGGATATCCTTTCGAACAATATAGCGAATGTGAACACGAACGGCTTCAAGAAGAAGGAAGCTTCATTCGAGGACGTTCTAACGAATGTGAAAGGCCAGCCTGAGGGCTTCCGCCAGCAAGGACGGTTCTCGCCGCTCGGCTTCAACCAAGGCTGGGGCTCCCGTTTGGTGCAGATCCAGACGAACTTGGCGCAAGGGCCGATCCAGTCGACAGGCAATGCAACGGACTTCGCGATTCAGGGAGACGGACTGTTTGAGGTTGCGATCAGCAGCGTTGACGAGAACGGCAATCCGGGATTCCGGACAGCTTGGACGCGTAACGGCGCGTTCAACCTAAGCCCTGATGCGGAAGGCAATACCGTGTTGACGACCAAAGAGGGGCATTTCGTGAGACGTGCAGACGGAGGCGTCATCAGTATTCCTAGAGGTTACCGTGCAGTTGTTGATCCGGATGGATCCGTTAAAGGATATAATGAACAAGATCCAAGCGCTGCGCCGATTAATCTTGGAGAAATCAAGCTGGTTCGCGTAGTGCGTTCGCAGCTTCTGAAGGATTTAGGAGATAACCTGTATACGCTGCCAACCGGCATGACGGCTGCAGAGCAAGCCAACGTGCTGCAAACCGTCAACGGCACTGCCAATAACGATGCAGACCGTGTCTCGCTGATGCAAGGTTATCTGGAGCAATCCAACGTGACGCTAGCGGATGAAATGACAGATCTGGTCATGGTTCAGCGTGCCCTGCAGCTCAACTCCCGAGCTATCACTTCTTCGGATCAGATGATGAACTTGGCGAACAATTTGCGCGCCTGATAGAGGAAAGGGAGGGATAAGGCAACATATGCCCGACAAGTCTACTCCAAAAAAGAAGAAACCGCAGCCGAAGTGGCTGAAAATTACATTTCTTATTCTCAAAATCATTCGTGTTCCCGTTTTAGCGGTGCTTGCCGTTTATATCGGCCTCTGGATCGGTTATACCAAGCTGGGCCAACAGCCTGCTTCGGAAATCTTCCATATGAGCACGTGGCGGCATTTGTACGATTTGGTATTTGCGAATTAACCGAAACTCCCGCGAGGGAGTTTTATTTTTTGGAAAGGAACGGTATAATGAAGGAGGTTTAGGATCGTTTTGTAGATTTCACGGCTCGGGAGTGGTAACTTGAATATTCCGAACATGCTCACGATCAGCAGGTTTCTCCTGATCCCTGTCTACCTCATGTTCTTCTTCAACGGCTATATCAAAATCGCCTTTCTCATCCTGCTGCTTGCGGGACTTACGGATATTCTCGACGGTTATTTGGCGCGAACCAGAGGGCTTATTACTCAAGTGGGTGTCATGCTGGACCCGCTTGCGGACAAGTGCATGATGATCACAGTGATTCTATCCCTGCTGATCTCGGGCATGATTCCCTGGGAAGCGGCAGCAGCCATGTTCATTCGCGATTTGGGAATGATTATCGGCTCCGCGTTCTTTCATTTTCGGGGTAAGCTAACGGTCCCTGCGAATGTAATGGGCAAATTAACGACCGTCCTTTATTATTTGGCCATTCTATTTATCGTCTTTGAATTAACCTTTGCGATCACGTACCTATGGTTTGTCATCATCGTTTCATTCGTTACCTCGATTATCTATATTATCCAATTCCTCTTATTGAACCGTAAAGATAAAGCTGAGTACCCATGAAAAAAGAGCCTATGTATCGACCAGCCAATCAGGCCTATACATAAGCTCCCTTATATCAACCTTCACTTCCTGCAGTTCGTGAAGGGACAACATTATTGTAAGTTGTTACCTTGTATTTTATGCAAGCAATTTGAAAGGAGAGCATCTTTGTTATGCTAGATATTAATCAAATTCAAGAAATTATTCCTCATCGTCCGCCATTCCTGTTGGTTGACCGCATTTTGGAAGTGGAAGAGGGCGTTAGAGCTGTAGGTATTAAGAATGTGACGATAAACGAGCCGTTCTTTACAGGGCATTTTCCCGGGTATCCGGTAATGCCTGGCGTGCTGATCGTTGAGGCGTTGGCACAAGTAGGCGCTGTGGCCGTTCTGTCCATGCCGCAATACAAAGGCAAAATCGGTTTGTTCGCAGGCATCGACGGCGTGCGTTTCCGCGAGCAAGTTGTTCCTGGAGACACTCTGACGCTGGAAATGACCATTACGCGGGTTAAAGGAACCGTTGTGAAAGGCCAAGCCATAGCGAAAGTTGGCGACAAGGTGGTAGTCGAAGGTGAACTTATGTTCGCCCTTGCTAATAAATAATACATAGACTAAAGGAGATGAACCTGACAACTATGACGCGTGTGCAAACTCAATATCAACTATGGCTGGAGGACCCAGCAATTGATGCTCGAACCAAGGAAGAACTGTTATCTATTCGTGATGATGCAAAAGAAATCGAGGATCGATTCTACAAAGATTTGGAATTCGGCACAGGCGGACTGCGTGGTGTCATTGGCGCCGGTACGAACCGGATCAACATTTATACGGTTGGCCGAGCGAGCCAAGGTTTAGCGCAATATGTGCGCGGAACGGGTACAGATGCTCCTTCCATTGTTATTGCTTATGATTCGCGTTATATGTCACCGGAGTTCGCGCTGGAAGCGGCGCTGGTATTCGCGGGGAATGGCGTTAAAGCGTATGTATTTGAAGCGCTTCGTCCGACGCCGCAGCTTTCATTTGCAGTTCGTTATTTGGGAGCGACAGCAGGTGTTGTGATTACTGCGAGCCATAACCCGCCTGAATATAACGGATATAAAGTGTATGGCGCAGACGGAGGGCAGCTCGTTCCGGCTTTTGCTGAGCAGGTCATCGCAGAAGTACAGAGTGTAGATTCCTTTGCTAAAGTGAAGAAGCTGACTAAGGCGGAGGCGGAAGCACAAGGACTTCTTCAGTGGCTTGGTGAAGAGATCGACGCGAAGTACATTGAGGCGGTTGCAGCCGTTAGTCAGAACCCGGAAATCATCAAACAAATCAACGACGATTTCCGCATCGTCTTCACACCGCTGCACGGTACAGGTAATTTGCCTGTGCGCGAAGTATTGAAAGCCGTAGGTTTCGGCCAAGTACGCGTCGTAGCGGAGCAAGAGCTACCGGATTCTCAGTTCTCGACGGTCAAATCGCCGAACCCGGAAGAGAAGGACGCCTTCACGATCGCAATTGCGCAGGCGAAGGAGTGGGATGCCGATATTATCATCGGAACCGATCCGGATGCGGACCGCATGGGTGCAGTGGTGAAAGATCCGAATGGCGAATATTTTGTGCTGACGGGTAACCAATCTGGCGCAATCATGGTTAACTACTTGCTATCGAGTTTGAAAGAACGCGGAACTTTGCCAGCGAATGGCGTCGTCGTAAAGACGATCGTGACCAGTGAAATGGGAGCGGTCATCGCGAAACATTACGGAGTTCCTACATTAAATACGTTAACCGGCTTTAAATATATCGGGGAAAAAATGACTCAGTTCGAACAGAGTGGTGAGTATGCGTTCCTGTTCGGATATGAAGAAAGCTACGGGTATTTAGCGGGAGATTATGCGCGTGATAAAGATGCAGTAATTGCAGCGATGCTTATTTGCGAAGCGGCCGCTTACTATAAGAAACAGGGCAAGACTTTATACGATGTACTGCAGGAGCTTTACGCATCCTTTGGATACTTTTTGGAAAAGCTTGAATCAAGAACCCTCAAAGGGAAAGACGGCGTGGAACAAATCGGCCAAATTATGCAAGCTTGGAGAACCAACCCGCCTGCTGAGATCAATGGTATTAACGTGACGGGTGTCGAGGATTACGAACAAGGCATTAACGGACTGCCACGAGAAAATGTATTGAAATTCAGATTGGCGGACGGATCGTGGTTCTGCCTGCGTCCTTCCGGTACCGAACCGAAAATCAAATTTTATTTTGCGGTGCAGGGATCTATAGGTTCTGAGGCTTCGCAGCAGTTAGATGGCATTATTCAATATGTACTTAGCCGTGTAGACGGATAAAAAGCAGGATAAGGAAATAGGATGTAAGGAACCTCTTCAGAACCAAAGTCGGTTATAGGTCGTCTAATGAATAGTTGGAAGTCAAATCCGCTTTCATTCGACCTAAGCTTAGGCTTTCAAGTCTGGAGAGGTTTTCGAATGTAAGAGGGAAAGTATAGCTAATGCTTACGAAGAAAGCTTTCCTCCGGAAAGCTCAGCATATGCTTTCGATGTCAGTTTTTCTTGCGAAAAACTCTAAGGAGTGGACAACTTGGTTCAGTGGTATAAAACATGGAATAATCCCCTGAAAAACATTTTATGGTGGCTTGTTATTATCGGCATGTTGGGCTCGCTGCCCTTAGCCTTTACCCGTAATCAGACGGAAACATCCGTCAATAAAGTGGAATTTGTTTTTGATTATCGTGATTTGCTCGATATTGCCGATATTCAGACGAATCCGCAAAGCTTTGTGACGGAGCAGCTCAAGAATATGAAGGCGGCAGGCATCGGATCGATGGCTGTTTACGAGAGCACGCTATCTGAATTAAGATCGAGCCGCCGGATCGAGATGTTTAATTCGCGTGATGCGATGGCAATGACGCAAACTTTTGGAGAGCCGAACGAGAATTACACATATATCTTGTTTGCCGATAACGCGACCCAGCAGAAGTTGGAGCCGCTGATTCAAAAGACGTTTGGCGATTTGAAGGTAGCCACGAAACCTTGGAATTTTAAAAATAGAAGCGGGCTTATTATTCAAATGAGCATGGATGACGCCTCCATCAAGACCATGGATCCGGACCCGATCACACTGCAAATGCTGAAGGACCAAGGGTTCCAAATTGTGGTGCGCCTTTCCAACCGCAGGCCTTTCGTTACCAATGAAATGGATCGTCTGCTCAAAAGTTTGCATGATATCGGCGTGAAACGTATCATCGTAGACGGTAACGAAGTTCCGGGTTACACGGAAGAAAATACCGAAGTGAACTTGAACAAAATGGCTGATCTGCTGCATAAAAATGGAATCGGATTGGCGGCTATTGAGCTGCTGAAGGAACCGCAAAAAGGGTTCAACACCTTAGCGAAACAGACCAACTATAACGTGGTTCGACTGCATTCTTTTACCGAGAAAGACGGGGAGAAGCTGACAGAACCTCTGAAAAAAGCTGAGCTCCAGGATCGCATTCAAGGCGTTGCCGATCGATTCGTGCTGGCGGTCAAAGATCGCAATATCCGCATGGTTTTCTTAAATGCCAAACCTGTAAAAAGCTTGGATAAAGGCAAACTGGTCGATCCATTAGGAGCTTTCTATGAAAGTCTGAATGGTAAGGACGGGGCCATCCCTCGCATAGAGAAAGTCGGCTTTACATTAGGACAAGCAGAGACATTTAAAGTGGAAACCACCGCTTGGCAGAAAATAGCACGTATCTTCATGCTTGTGGGCGGCGTAAGTTTGATTGTTCTTATGGTTACCTTCTTTGTTCCGGAATTAGCTTTGTTCCTTTTCGTTGCAGGGTTGCTGGGCGCGGTTGCTTTGCATGCCTTGTCGGCGAATTTTTACGCGCAAGGCCTTGCGCTGGGTACAGCCATTAGCGCGCCGAGCGTGGCAATCATGCTCGCGATCCGGTCGGTACGTTCCGGTGTAGCAGCCAAGTGGAAGTCAGGAATTGCTTATGGACTGTGGCAGCTTCTCAAAACGTCTTTGATCTCGCTAATCGGAGTCGTGTATGTGGTTGCGCTGCTGAATCACATTACCTATTTGCTCGTGCTGCAGCAATTCCGCGGGGTTGGTGTGCTGCACTTGCTGCCAATTGCGATTGCAGGATTGTACTTGCTGTTCTTTAGTGAGAAAAATACGTACGTCGAGAAGTGGGCTCACGTTCGACGTCTTCTTTCTTCCTATATAAGTGTGCTATGGATCGTAACGGCGGGCGTAGCGCTTGCGGCTATCTTTTATTACTTGTCGCGTACCGGTAATGAAGGACAAGCTTCCACCGTGGAAAAATTGTTCCGTTCTTTCTTGGAAAATACGCTGGGCGTGCGTCCTCGGACTAAAGAGTTCCTGCTCGCTCATCCGCTCTTCTTACTTGGGGCTTACTTGGCGGTTCGTTATAAAAATGCGGTTTATCTGATGTTCATCGGTGTCATCGGGCAGCTCTCGATAGTAGATACGTTCGCGCATTTGCATACGCCGCTTCATATTTCACTTATCCGTATCACGTACGGTCTCGTATTCGGTGCATTGATTGGCCTCGTCTTAATTGCAGCTTGGGAAATTGTCGCAAGGAGTTGGAAACGATGGGTGCCTCAGTTGTCAAAATAGCGCTATCGGGCTACTATGGATTCGATAATAGCGGCGATGAAGCCGTGCTTCAATCCATCCTGTTTGCTTTGCAGGAGCAAGGACGCGCCCAAGGAATCCGGATTGAGCCCATCGTGTTGTCGGCGAATCCGGAGAAAACATCCCAGATGTACGGGGTTCAGGCGTACCATCGGATGAAGCCGGGAGCTCTGCTTAGCGCGCTGAGCGAAGCGGACGGCTTAATCAGCGGCGGCGGCAGCTTGCTGCAGGATGCCACAAGCGCCAAGACGATCCCGTATTACTTGGCGGTTTTGAAGCTGGCGCAGTGGCTGGGCAAGCCGACATTCATTTATTCGCAAGGCATCGGCCCGGTGAACCGCCGGATGTTCGATGGCTGGATCCGCGGCGTGTTTAAACGCTGCCGGTATGTGTCGGTCCGCGACACGGAGTCCGCGGAGTTGCTTGGGCAGATGCGCCTCCCGCGGGAGCGCATCGAGGTCGTGCCCGACCCGGTCATGGGCCTGCCGCTGCGCGATGCGCGCAGCGCGGTGGGGCCCTCGGCCGGGCTGGCCGGTACGGACGCTGCTTCGCAGGCGTCCGGCGGGGGTTCGGGCGCGGCTGACGGCGCGCCTGCGAGCGTGCGGACGGTCGGCGTGTCCGTCCGCTTCTGGAACCAGGACCGCTCGGAGTTGGAAGCTCTCTCGCGGTCCTTGGGGCAACTGGTCGCAGCCCGCGCGGATGTGCGGCTGCGGTTCTTGCCCTTCCACCTCCCCTCGGATGAGGTGGCGTCGCAGTTCGTGATCGACCGGCTGGGCGATCACGGTGATCGTGTAGGGATGGCGCTCGGCGTCGTCCATCCGCAGGATATGCTCGAGCAGGTCGCGGGCTGCGACCTGCTGATCGGGATGAGGCTGCATTCTTTGATCTATGCAGCCTCGCAGTATGTGCCTATGGTCGGCATCTCGTACGATCCGAAGATCGACCAGTTCCTCCATAGGCTCGGCATGAAAGCCGCGGCATCGACCGCTCGCTTCGATGCCGAAGCCTTCACCGTCGAGGCGCTGCAGCTTCTCGACGGCAAACCCGAATGGGCGGCGTCCCGCAGCGCCGCCATCGAAGAACTGAAAGCGCAGGCGCAGCGCCCCGCGCAGCAAATCGTTTCCTTTTATATTGGAAACAAATAAAAGCAACCAAATATCCGATTCCAACGTCATAAAGGATGAGAGATTTTATGAGCCTAACAACAACTACAAATTCAGCGGCAGCGTCGGCAGCTGCTACCATACCCAAAGTACGTATCTATGGCGTTCCGGTCTCCAAGATGGGAATGAAGCAAACCGTCGCCTACTTGACGGACGCGATCGAGCAAAGACAACCGCATCAAATCATTACCGCCAATCCCATCATGGTGATGGCCGCTCAGGAAGATCCCGCTTATCTGCGCATGATGCAGGAGGCTGAGCTGATCGTTCCTGACGGTACTGGCGTCGTTTGGGCCGCTAATTATGTGGGTGAGCCTGTAGCGGAGCGGGTGCCGGGTTATGATTTGCTCCATGAACTTATGAAAGTCGGAGAGCCGAAAGGCTGGAAGGTTTACCTGCTCGGCGCATCTTCGGATGTGATACAGGCTGCAGCTGATCGCCTAAAGGCGTTATATCCAGGTATCGAGCTAGTCGGCGTTCGCGATGGCTATTTTGGAGCTGATCAAGACGCTGAAGTCATCGCGGATATCGTTCAGGCTGCGCCCGATCTCCTTTTTGTAGGAAGATCAGCAGCCAATCAGGAGCCTTGGATTGCCAAATATAAGGAACAACTTGCCGTGCCGGTCATGATGGGCGTCGGCGGAAGTTTTGACGTTCTTTCGGGCAAGCTAAAAAGGGCGCCGCTCATGTTTCAAAAACTTCGTTTGGAGTGGTTTTACCGCCTTCTGCAGGAGCCTTGGCGCTACAAGAGAATGCTTATACTCCCGAAATTCGCATTGAAAGTCATGCGCGAAAAAGAGAAAGTCACAAAACCATGAAAAAATCTTTGAAAATTGCCTGAAAAAGGTCATTTCAGACAAAATTAGCAGTGGTATTTGTGGACAATTCGGAGTATAATTCATTTCGGCGGATGACCTGCCACCCCAGATAAGAGGAGCTGTGAAGAAGAAGATGTATGGATTATATGCGATTGGGTTTATCGCTTCGTGCTTAATGGCGCTGCTGCTAACACCCCTGGTCAAAAAACTTGCCTTCTGGGTAGGAGCCGTTGACGCCCCGAACCATCGTAAGGTACATACCCGAATAATGCCGCGTCTCGGAGGATTAGCCATATTCCTTGCGTTCGTCGGAGCTTATTTCGTCATCTCTCCAGCACTCGACGGAGTCAACAAGGATGCAGCATTTGGTTTGCTGCTAGGCGGCCTCGTCATCGTCATTACGGGGGCATTGGATGATCGTTTCCAACTTTCGCCCAAATGGAAGCTGCTCGGACAACTTATCGCCGCATGTATCGTCGTAGCATTCGGGCTAAAGATCGACCTCGTTAACATTCCATTCGGAACGACCAACTTCAACATTGGCTGGTTAAGCATTCCGATTACTATATTATGGATCGTTGGCGTGTCCAACGCCATCAACCTCATCGACGGTTTGGACGGCTTATCCGCCGGCGTTTCCGGTATCGCAACAGCCACCATTCTGGTGCTGGCTCTTATGATGCCGAACGTGACCGTTGTACTGCTCAGCGTTATTTTACTCGGAAGTATCGTAGGCTTCATGTTCTACAACTTCCATCCGGCCAAAATCTTCATGGGCGACTCCGGTGCCTTATTCCTGGGCTTCGCCCTTGCGACTTTGTCCATTCTCGGCTTCAAACAAGCCGCTGTCGTCTCTTTGTTAATTCCGATCATGATCCTGGGCGTGCCCTTATCCGATACCTTTTTCGCGATCATGCGTCGCTACGTTAATAAATTACCGATCTCAGCACCGGACAAAAGCCACCTGCACCACTGCTTATTGCAGCTCGGCTTTAGCCATCGTACAAGCGTACTGATTATCTACGGAATAGCCCTTATTTTCGGCGGCAGCGCCGTTGTCTGTTCCGTGTTTATCTCCCAGGACTTTACGTGGGGACTAGTCATGATCATCGTAGCACTATTCCTGGTGATGCTCGTCGGCGCCGAAGCTATCGGCATTATCAGCAAGAGCCGCAAGCCTGTCTTGAACTTCTTCCAGCGTCTGCTCGGCAAGCCTGTCCAGAGCGATCGCGTAGGCAAGTAACGCCCTTATAAATCATTCAAACCCAGCCAATTGCGGCTGGGTTTTTCTTGCTTTTTATGAATTTTTTTCTTGCTCTAAACATTTCCTGCGAATCTACCGATAAGAAAGATACAACAACTTTTGGCTCATGGCCGCGTCTAATCTTGTAGAATGTTGGAAGTACATAGGAGGGATTGTCGAATACTGGTAAGTTGAGAGAATACCATGGCTTGACTAATATCATTTACATAAGGAGGAGCTAGTTTTGAAAAGCAAACCAAACAGAAACAAGTGGATTAGTATCAGTCTGATGATAGCTATGCTGATCGCACTCCTGCCGCCGATGACTGCTTTTGCTGCGCCGGTTATTAATATTACGAATTACTACGTACATACGGATCCTAATGATACAACGGTGGTCCAAGATCCTACACCCTTTTCAGATGCGTCAGTTCCAAGAATCACATCGAATCCGATCACACTGAGTGCTGATATTGGGGGTATCTCCGATGATCAGATAGCGAATATCTTTTACGAAATCAAAAATCTCAATACAGGGATTTCAACTCCCAATAAAACAAATCGAGCGATTAAAAATCCGAATAACAGCAACCAAATTACTTTTGAGAATGTGCAGTTAACGGAAGGTTTGAATAAAATTGTCATTAAATATGGCGGTACATCTACTGTTGACTCTAAGCCGGCTTGGATCTATTTTACTCCTGTTTCTAATATCACTGGTTTGAAAATTAATGATGTCGATTTCGCGGATGGCGGCATGTATCCGGCAACAGGACCGTATACGAACTTGACTGTTACAGGTAATTCTAATAATGCTTTTCAAGTAGATGCAACCGTCTCCGGAGCTACATATGAAGCGACGAACTTCTCTAATGGTATCTTTACCTTCCTTATGAATACCGGAAGAGCTTCTGATTTGACACTTACGCCAGGGGATAATCAAATTACATTTATCTCCAAGAACCCAACGAATTATTACACTGCTAAAAGAACGTTTGTTTACAATAACGGTCTGGGTTTTGCTTTTAACGGTAAGGTAAGGTTTAAAGAATCTGCAAGCAGTACTAATCAAGCTCTTGTTAATGTACCGAATTTACAAAGCAGTACTGATAACAATATTACTTTTACCGCAGATCTAAAAAACAGCAAAGGCAATATAACTGCAGGCAGTGCTGATTACACCTATGCTGATATTAGTGTAGCAGGTAGCGGAGCATCCATACGATATAATTTTGCCGATGGAACAGTAACGACAACGGGAAGCTTGAATGCTAACTCAACAGCAGTTCCACCAGTTCCAGCAGGAACTGCACCAAGTTTATCGACAACGGCTGCAGTAACGCCTGGAACGGCTTATGATGTTCATCATATCTCTGCTATTCTTCCTCTTAGCGGAACAACAACCTCACAAGAGATTGATGTTACATTTATCACTAGTTTAGGTGGACAGGCAACAACAAGATACTTGTTTAACTATACGAATCCGAATCTTCCTTATTTAGATCATGTAGCTCAATACTTCGCACCACCTAGTGCTCCGGCCTTTGAAGTCAAGTTGTCCGAGCAAGGGACGAATCAGATTAACGAATTCCCAGCTACTTTGAGAATTCATACAAATGCTAATTCCAATCAGGTTAAAGTAACAATTCCAGGATTTTTAAATAATGTAACAGTACCTGTAAATGCAAGCGGTATTGCAACGGTCGTTCTTGAGAATATTCCAGATGGTTTAACTGATATGACAATAGTACCATCTAGTACGAATCCGACTCTAGGAGATAATCCTGCTGGAACTAAGGTCTATAAATTAAATATCTCCAGCGCGCCATATGTTATTGTTAATAACTTATACAATGGTAAGGTAGTAAGCAACAAAACACAATTAACATGTGGTGCTACAATGGGTCCATGTATTACGGGTAAAATCGTCAACCTTCCTAAAACTGGATATTCAGATGTAGAATTGACAGTTAACGATACTAATATCCCGCTTACAGTAGGAGATTCTTCTGCAACACCCCCAACTACGGGGATGATTGATGCGAAAGATGGAACTTTCACAATTCCAGAAGCATCATTTTTGACCTTGTTCAATGCTGACGGAAAAAAATCAATCAAGTTCTCGCTTTACTTAAGGCCAAACGGACCAGCGCCGAACCCGAAAGTACTTGTAACTCAAACCAATTACGATGTCTTTGTGCTAAGCGACTTTGCACCTCTAATCGAGGAATTGGCCCTCGACGCTACAGTTACACCTAATAAAGCTGGCAGCTTGCCAGGTTCTTACCTGACAACTTCCAATAGGCTACAACTTACAGGTACTGTTTTGAATGCAAAATTGAACTCAGCGGATCCTGAATCTACATCCATTCTCTATGTAAGAAGTGTACCTGTCGGTTCTACTCTTACAGCAGGAACAACTCCATTGCTGGCTCAATTGTCTCAGGTCGTCAATCCATTAGATAACAACCAGATGACGACAAAGTTTAATATTACAACGCCACTAACATTAGATGCATATGGGGATTATGTACTCGAACTAGTTGCCAAAAATAAGACTGGTCGTACAACAAGTAAAATGATAACTGTTACAAAACAGCCAGTTGATTATGTATTAATTTCACCAACGAACTTCGTAAAAAACGCTAGCAACATTGATCAAGCTAATGTAAACACAAACTTTCAAACCGTCATTGTTCAAGCTGATGGTGCAGATAGCATCATATATAACAAAGTATCAGCGAAATTGATTGCTCCTGGGCAATTCAGACTCGATGTACCTAATTTAAAAGCTGGTAAAAATACCGTTAGCTTTGAAATTACTCGTGGTACCGCAAAAACTAAAGGTAGTTTCGTTCTCAATAACTTGAATACGCCAATTGAAGGCGCTCAGTATCGTACAACCCTTGCATCGAAAATGAATTTATTCGGCGGCGACCTTCAACTGACATTCCCTAAAGATACGAAGTTGATGAGAAATGATCGTACACAAACGGAGCAGTTCATTTCAGCAGATCGCAATCTTGTTTTTGGTATTGCTAATCAAGATGATGGGCGCGTGGATAAAGCTTCAGAAACTCCGGCCGGAACTCGATTCCTTCAAGAACCTACAGGACGCTTTAGACCGGCGAGCAAACTTTTCTGGGTTGATGGCGGTACAATTGATATTAGTGCAGCTAGCACAGCAGCGACGTTGAAAGATGCGCTCCAAGGTAGTGGCAATCTACCTTCTCCATCCATTCTTGGGCCAGGGGAAACAGCATTCTACTCTAGATTCATCAAGAATTTAGTTATTCCAACTGAACGTGGAACATTAACATTGAAATACGATGATGAAATTCGTAACGATTCCTGGAAATATCTATCCGTGTATCAATTTGGTACCTTTATTGATCCAAGCGGTACCGGTAATCAGTATGTTGGCTGGAAAAATATTGGTGGTGTAGTTGATCCAAAATCCCACACCATTAAAGTCCCGGTTGAAAGTTTCGGGTATTTCCAAGTCATGTACATGGATAATAGCTTTAATGATGTAACCAATCATGACTGGGCTCGCGATTACTTGGATATTCTTTATTCCAAAGGGATCATGAACAACAAAACAGCAGGTCAGTTCCTACCGAACGATGCTATTACCCGCGGTGAATTTGTAACGATGTTGGTTAACATTTTCGAAATTCCTTTAGTAAATGAGGATACAACGTATCATACGAACGATCCGACGAATCCGAACTTCCAAGGTACATTCGCCGATGTACGCAGGGGTCTAGGATTATCAAACAGCAGCAGCTTGTATGACTTCATGCATATTGAAGCCGGGGCCCGTGCTGGCATCGTCAGAGGAAACTCTAATGGATTATTCTTGCCTACGAATTCCATCAGTCGTGCAGACGCAGCAGTAATGATTGAGAGAGCGGCGAATATGAAAGTAAGCACGGATTCAACAAAATCATTAGCTAATTTGAAGAAACAATTCACAGACGCTGCTGATATTGATACGTATGCGTTGGCATCTGTAGAAGCTGTAGCCAAAGCGGGTTTCATCGATGGTATTGAAAACACACCAGTCGAAGGCCAAAAGAAACCAACTTTCAGTTTCGATCCTAAAGGCAACATGACCCGTGCTCAAGCAGCAGCGATTGCAAACCGTGTATTGAAGCAACAAAAGAAAATACCTTAAACAATAACTAGAAAGACTGTGTCCGAATTTTGGATGCAGTCTTTTTGTGTTTACTCAGTATTTCATGATATTTTAAGGAATCTTTTATTTATCATTCAGCTTCAATTCTCAATTTGTTCATAAATCAATAGTAAGCTTGTCTTGTAGGCAAATTGCATTAAAAAATCTATTGTCTCGCACTCTACCAACTGGAAAATTCTTATCAATGAATTTCGATGTACGAGATAGTATACTCAGTTTGTAGCCAAGGAGATAGACGCGAAGCTACAAAAAAGTATGCGCGAAAGTCACAGTCGCCCGTTGGTTATAAGTTTTTATAACAAAAAACTTCAAATACTTAGGAGGAAACAACCTTTATGAAGAAAAGCTTATCCGTAGTGCTTTCTGCAACAGTTGCACTGTCGATGTTCTCTTCCGTAGCATTCGGTAAAACATCCGCAGACTTCACAGATCTGAAAGATCTGGATGCAGCGACGAAAGCGAAATTCGATGCAATGATCAGCGCCGGTATTTTTGACGGCGTGAGCGACACTTCTTTCGGCTTGAAAGACGAAATGAACCGTGCGCAATTCGCGAAAGTAGCGGCATTGATCATGGGTCTTGAAATCAACAAAGACTTGAAAACATCGAGCTTTACAGATGTTAGTATGGACGATGCAGCCAATGGTTATGCATTGCCTTACATCGAAGCTTTGAAAACAGCTGGTGTAACTGACGGTTACGGCGAAAACACATATAACCCAGCGGGTAAAGTAACAAAAGAACAACTGGCAACTTTCCTGGTTCGCGTACTGGGTAAAGACGCTGATGCAAAAGCTAAAACTGGTACAGACACAACTGTATCCGGTTGGGCTCAAGGTTATGTCGCTTTGGCACTTGAACTGAAACTTCTTGCTAACGGCGAAGACGGTACATTCAGCGGCCAAGCTAACGCAACTCGCGACCTGCTTTTGACAGGCGCATACGAAGCGAAGCAACAATACGTACCGGCTGGTAAAGTATCTGTAACAGAAGCTAAAGCAACTGGTGTAAAACAAGTAACTGTAAACTTCAACAAACCAGTTGATACTGCGAAAGCAACATTGGCACTGAAAAAAGGTAGTGTTAATGTAGCAACTACAGTTAAATTCGCTGATGACAAAAAGTCCGCAGTTCTGACTTTGACTGATGTGAAAATTAGCGAGGGCGAATACACAGTAACTCTTTCCGGTCTGGATACAGCTGCAGTTGATAAAGCAACTGTAACATTCACAGGAGAAGCTGAAGCTGTTAAGAAAATTGACTTCGTTTCTGCTTCTGATACAATTGCGCAAACAACAAAAGCACAAGTGAAACTGGCTGCTAAAAACCAATATGATGAATTAGTAGACATGTCTGCGAGCAACTTTACAGCTGTAGTTTCCGGTTTTGACAGCAGCTTGGTTAAAGATAATGAAGGCAATCTGGTAGTTAAAATCAACACCAAAAGAATGACTGGTGCTACATCTGATACAAGCCCAGGCATGACAATGGTTCCAGTGTATGTGTACA
>NZ_JACVVD010000017.1 GCF_014534655.1 Paenibacillus sedimenti | reverse complement strand
GTTAAGCTGAATAGCTCAATTTCAAAGCTGACGAGATTTTGCAATCTCTTAATTGTGGTCACTTGCGTGACCGTGCTTCTTCACTCGTTGTTCAGTTTTCAAAGAACAATTTCTTTCGTTTTCCTCGTCGTCCGTTTAGCGGCGACTTTTATAATATATCACATTCGAGCTAATCAATGCAAGCTTTTTTTTCGAATCTTTTCTTGCTTGTCTCACAGATGACCGTGTTCGAAAGTGAACCGTTTTTAGCGGCGAAAGTTAATTTATCATAGAATCCGCAACAAAGTCAAGCAGAAAAAAAGAATCGGAACAAAGTCCAATTCTTGAAGGGGTTGCATCATTGTAGTGGTGTATATTGCAGCTCTAGTTCAGAAAATTCCTCATCGATAGGAACCGCAATTTCTTTGATCAAGCCTTTTTTCACTAGCTTATTCAGTAAAAGCGGTAGATCCACTCTCACTTCTACTAATTGAGGATGCTGCTGCAGTTCATCGGAACTCAAAGGATGATCACTTTCAGCCAATAGTTGAATGAGCGCCTCGCAGCATCGTTCCATTTTGGACATAACCGAGAATTCACACGCAAGAAGAACGAGTTGGACTCTTTGCTTTAACGTTTCTTTACTCGTCGTCAGTTCTTCGTAGAGTTTATAGACACCCGGATTGATAGCGCGGATTTGCCTCCAAACTGTAATTTCAGGATGGTATCCGTCTTCAATGATGACGATACGGGCCCAGTGGTGCAGTGCTTCTAATATGTTGTTGTATGCATCTAGTAAATGTTCATCAAGAATGTATTCTTTACTTTGTGAATATTTGCGAAGAAACAGGGAGAACTCAACAAGAAGCTTGTGTTCCCTTAGATCAACTGGAAATTCAAGCATTCTGTGGCGAAGTCCTTCCAAGTATGTGTTATGATCCAGAAGTATCTCCCCTTTTAGCAACCAGTGAATGATATTCCGATTAACTCCATGGCGAATCCATTGCTCAAGCGATGACGGGTCAATCCATCTTTCTTGTATCCTAGAATCGTCTCTTATATAATTAGTAGCATGATTGTTCAGGCTCAGGTCGTTCGTAATGATAAGAAGCAGTGTATCGAAACCGTCTGTCAGCGCGGGAAGCTGCCTTGGATTTTCAACCGCCATGACACTGATAACTTTTTGGTCATTCCGGAACTTAAGCAAAACCTGCTCTTTATCGATTCCCATGGGTATCAGAAGCTCCTGTCTTGAATTGTTTATTCATTATTTTATATTTCTACATGGTAGAGAGAGTTTCCTGCTGATTTTCACTGATTTCTGTGACAAATCATACAAAAACCTACTAGATCGCTTAGGGAGGAACAAATCAAATGCGTTTGAAATCAAGTAAAGTAAATGAATTCCGCTTATGGGGTCTGGCGATGACGATGGGCGGTATGCTTCTTATGATCATTGGACTTGCCGGTATCGTGTTTGATTGGGGTAAGGCCGGAAGAATTATGGCTGTTATCTTTATGATTATTGGTATGATCAGCATGATGATCAGTATGGGTATTTACTTCTGGGCAGGCATGCTGTCGACAACAGCCACTGTACTCGATTGTCCGGAGTGCGGCCGAAGAACAAAAATGTTAGGTAAAACCGACCGCTGCATGTTCTGTAAAACGATCTTGACGGTTGACCCGCAATATAAACCAGCAGATGAGAGCGAGAATCCCGCCGCTCATACTCACCAGCTTGAACCGAACAGAGACCATGAACATAAGCCTCATTGAGCAAGAACGAAAAAAGCCGATCCATCGCAGATCGGCTTTTCGTTCTTTTAGTTATTTTTTTCTAACGTATCTTGAATGACTTTCCAAATGTTCGGCTGCTCGAATCCTCTTCTCCAGGAAGCGACGCCAGCCAGATCATATTTATTAACAAGCTCGATTCTCGATTTCATGGACGTCTCGTCTTCCAGCCATATGCGCATAAGCTTCTCGCCCTCTTTGTATTCGACGTAGTTCTGTCCGGCTTCCGGGGAGAATGCTGGTTTCAGTTTTTTGTCTTTGATTATCTTTTGGGCAGCTTCCATGGTTAATGTTTTCGAGCTTACGGTTGTCTTCCCGCCCTTCACTTCTTCTGTCCATTGGCGCGTATAGAATGGTACCCCAAGGACAAGCTTATTAGGTGGAATCTTATCTACATTAAGCAACTGGGTGACTGATTTCTCTGTCCAAGCCAGCGAAGAGACAGAACCTGATTTAGGACTTGAAGCCCAATATTCATCGTAGGCCATTACCATCATGTAGTCCACGACTTTAGCAAGAGCGGGTCTATCGTAGAACATCGACCACATTTCGTTTGTCGATTTCGGAGTTACGTCAATTGATACGGCAAGCCCCTGAGCATGCATAAACGGCGTCATTTCGCGAACGAATTGGACGAGGTTTTCTTTATCTTTGAGGTACACGTTTTCAAAATCGATGTTAAAGCCTTGCAGTTTGTAGGTTTGAGCAAAGCCAAGAAGCTGCTTAATGATTTCTATACGACGATCATAGGTCGACAATGCCTGTGAGGTACGATCCGGCTCGAAGCCATTGCTAATGATCGGCCAAACCTGGTACCCCCTGTCTTGTGCCCACTTGACATAAGCTGCATCAGCTAAGTTCTTTACGCGGCCTTCTCCGTCAGATAAGGAAAACCATGTTGGACTGATGACATGCAAACCAGGCATATCGCCAATTTTGGACGTATCCGGATTCTTGGTAATCACATGTTCCCAAGTCATGTTAAGCTTGCCGCCGGGTGGCTTCCATGGCACATAAGCAGATATCTCATCTTGAACAGGAATGGTTTCCTCATGATCCTGAGCGATGTCAGCCTTGCGCACGTAGCCGATAGGACCGCTTTCCATCTGTACCTTATACCATTCCGCTTCTTCGCTTAGAATCATTACTTGCTCGTTCAGAGCAAGCGAAGCAACTATAGGCGCTTTAATCGTCGCTTCAGTTCGGACTTGAGCACCATCGGCGTTCATCTGTTTTCCCCACTTTAGCGTGTCACCTTGCTTGTGTATAATGATAGCTCCGGATTTTTCCGACTCTCGAATATCATATGGGTATAATTGCTTTAAGGGCTCAATGGGAACATAAATTACATTATCTTTTTTCTCTACAGGAAATGATAAGTTGATTGGCTTCTCGTTCATAAGAGCAGATAGCTCCGCTGTCTTAAAACGTAGAACCTTATCTTGAGTTGTAATGATGACGGAATCGCTTGCTTTTTCATATAGGATGGATGGATCAATCCATTCTTGAATAAGTTCAAGCGGAAGCTTAAGGCTTTCTTTTTCACCGATTGCACTTGCCCTGAAATAATCACCATGGTAAAACACAGGTTTCTTCAGTTCATGATAATCCGTTTCTACATGTAATCTGTTCGGTGCAAAGTGCTGCCAAAGGAAAAATGCCAATCCTGAAAACAAGCCTATTAAAATAATAATAAATAAGATCAGTAATCTTTTGAGCGACTTTCTACGACGCGGTTGGTGCTCTGTCGGCATTGGATGCAAATCTTCACTTCCTTTTTGGAGAATGCAAAAGAAAAAACGTGCTCTTTCCCTCTCTATTCAAGAAGGTCCGAACACGTTTCATTATACTACATAGATGTAGGCAATGAGGAATTCTGCTAAAGTTAATGCTTGGTAATCCCCGTACAATCCGCGCAAACGCCATAAACCTCTAATCGATGACCACGAACTTTAAAGCCAGTCTGATGAGCGGCTGTTTGTTCGACGTCGTGAAGAGGCGGGTATTCAAAATCCGTGATTTTGCCGCATACTTCACAAAGTGCGTGATAGTGATCGGTCATATCCGCATCAAACCGGCTTGAGCTATCTCCATAAGTGAGCTCGCGAACAAGCCCAGCTTCTATAAATACTTTGAGATTGTTATACACTGTTGCTACGCTCATGTTAGGAAACTTCGATTCAAGCGATTTATAAATGTCATCTGCGGTCGGATGAGTCATGGAATCCAGCAAAAAGGATAGAATGGCATGCCGCTGAGGGGTCATCCGAACACCGGTTGTTTTTAACTTGGCTAGCGCCTGTTCTAAATGTACTGTCATGATACTCACCACCTGATGTTAGTCGATAATGCTTTACATCATATTGTACGTTCGATAATCGACTTTTGTCAATGATGGCAGCCTTAGACAGAATGTTATTCCGATTTGTTTTTGCGCGATTCTAATAAAAACATAGCTAGACCTGCGACGATGAGTACGACGGACCCGATGTAGGAGCCCATAAGATCAAAGAGTCCTGTGAACCAGCGAGGTTTGGAACTTAACAGGAAGAACAATGTGCCAATGGTGATAAGCATAACACCGAGGTTGGTGCCGCGAAACAGCTTTTGCAACGGATCCTGCATGAAGCTGCCTGCAGCGCCATTTGCGAAGTCTCCTAATTCATTACGGCGGTTGACATTGTCCGTAGCCTGTAGAGCATCGAAGATGTTGTAAAAATAGATGACCGGTATAAACAAAGCGAAAAGCGTTATCATTGGAACATTAGCATCAGTTTCTTGGGAAGCCAATGTAGTGATGGTGAATATATCGAGTATGAGCAGCATCATGATGAACAAGCCGCGCTGCATAAGCCCAAGGTAGAAATGACCGGTTCCTGGCATGAGAAAAGAAAGCAGGCCTGCAACGAATTTGCGCTTTTTGGGAACTTGAAAGTAAGGTGCATAAGGCGGCATATTCCCGTAACTATGAGAGGAAGCTCGTGAGAAAGGGTCTTGCAGCAGATCATCTTGAGCGGGAAACTCAGGTATGCGGTGGCGGTGGTTGTCATTGGGCATGTTCAAGAAGATGCCTCCAATCTGTGTATATTTTAGGATTGTAAAAACTGGGAGAATTGCTGAATGTACGCTGTTAGCTGATTGATTCCTGTATCGATGTTCAAGATTTTGTTTACGATACCCGACTGGATCAAAAGAATGGTTGCAGCGGAAGCGATGAAACTGTTGACGACCTCACTTCTCAAACGCGGCTTTTTTCCAGTAAGGCTTGGATTGGATTCCTGTTCCAGAACGGAGCGCATGATACGATCTGTTATTGTGGATGACGGCTCCATCAGCGGCATTTCATCTAAAAGCTTATTTAGGGATTGCGTGAGCCGGGCTTCGTCTGGATGATTCAGTCTCATGCGGATTCACCTCCAACCATTTTTCCTTAAGCATCGCTTTGCCCCGATATAATCTTGTTTCTAGAGTTTTGACGGGCAATCCGGTTACCTCGGACATTTCTTGATACGAAAGCTGCTTATAATGAAACAAATACATGATCAATCTATACTTATCCGGCAGCTCCGAAAGCAAAGCTTGTATGCGCTGCTGATCATCCTTTAGCAAGGCGATTTCCTCGGGCTGCTCTGTGGCATCTGTCAGCCAGCCTTTCATTTTGTCGAGCAGGGCTACGTAAGGTTTACGCTTCTGGGAACGGCGATAGTCCGTAACGAGATTCGTCGCTAACCGGTACAGCCAAGTCGTAAACTTGGCATCTCCTCGAAAGTACGTGAGCGAGCGAAACAACTTCACGAACACCTCTTGGGTTAAGTCCTCGGCAGTTTCTTTATGCGCTACCATTCGGTATACGATCGTATAAATGTAACCTTTGTGTCGTTCCACCAAAACGCGATAGGCCTCAGAATGACCTTGACGGATCCGATCGATCAGCTGCTCATCCGTCAAATTGTCCATGCCTGACTTCCCCCTTTCTACTTGTTCTTAAGTTTAGACGCCGCCTGCAAGAATACCCCTTCAAACTTAGATATTTTTTTCAATGGTTACCCCAACGACACCGGATAATTTGCTGATCTCTTCAAGGATAGGGACAATAATGGCGGGCTTCGGTACCGTTACATAAAACGTAATGCGGATATACCCTGCCCCAACCTCACTGCTACCCGTCTGCTCCTCCATGGCAATTTTGCGAATATCCACATTCATCTTGCCTAATAGGGTCGTTATGAGACCTAGAGTACCGGGTTGATCGATGGCTTGGATGTTGATGATCCGAACTTTTTTCCCGCTAAAATATTTAAGTTCAACTTTGTTAAGAATCCAAAGGGAGATTAGAACCATGAAGCAGGCAAGAACCGCCGGATAATAAAAGCCAGCTCCTACGGCGAGGCCAATGCCGGCCACGACCCAAAGCGAAGCTGCCGTCGTAAGACCTGTAATGGATCTGCCATTAAACATGATCGTGCCGGCACCCAAGAAGCCGATTCCGCTGATGACTTGCGCTGCCAAACGAGACGGATCGATCCGTACGTTCACTTCATTTACAAAAGCACTAAACCCGTACATGGAAAGCAACATAATTAGAGCTGAGCCTACACAGACCAAAATGTGTGTGCGAAGCCCCGCGGCATGACTGCTCATTTCCCTTTCGAATCCAATTAATCCCCCTAATAGAAGCGCTAAAAGCAAGCGTATCGTTACATGCAGATGATCAATGATCCAAGGATTCGTCAATGAAATCGCTCCCTTACATGCGGTGATGAGATATTGTATCGCGCTAGGTATGGATATGAACCTGGCTCATTCAGGAGATAAGAGCTGTGCGGGCCTCTCGAAAGTAGTTAGGCTGACGCCAGGGGGAACGGTAAACACCCTGCGCTGCACGAAGCCGAAGCTTTCATACAATTGGATTGCAGGAGCATTAGCCGTACCGGTAGATACAATGAATCGGGAAGCACCGCTTTGCTGCTGCTCTTTAAGTATATATTGAAGTAATGAGCGGGCAATGCCGCGTCGGAAATATTTCGGATGCACCATCATCCGGCAGATCGTCACAATCGTTCCTTCAAGAGAAAAGGATATCGCACCAGCAAGAATATTAGATCCTTCTTCTTCAACATAATAGCCGTAAAAGGTTTCATCCGCTTCGCGTATCGAGGCAATACCGTCCTTCAATGGCGGGATGTCGTCGAAACCGATAAGTTCAGCCTCCACGCGGTAAGATGCGATTTGCAAGGAGAGCAGTATTAAAATTTCATCATTGGTTTGAAGAGAAAGCGGTCGAATAGTCAAGACGGATCCCCCTTTGTAAATGTGAAAAAGTGGTGTCCAATATTAGGATCACCACTTTATAGAGTATCATTTGCTGTTCAGGCACTCCACAATTAATTTGTTGACAAGTCCCGGATTCGCTTTGCCTTTGGTTTCTTTCATCACTTGCCCGACCAGGAAGCCTACGGCTTTTTCTTTACCTGCCTTGAAATCCGCTACGGATTGTGGGCTGTTTGACACGACTTGCTCGACGATCGCCTTAATAGCGCCTTCGTCGCTAATTTGCACAAGCCCTTGCTCTTCCACGATCTTCTGAGGATCCTTGCCGGTTTCGATCAGTTCCTTGAAGACGGTTTTGGCGATTTTACTGGAGATCGTGCCTTTCTCGATCAAACCGATCATTTCACCTAGACCTTTCCCCGTGATCTTCACATCTTGAAGCTCAAGGTTACCCGCATTGAGATAGCCTAGCAATTCGCCCATAATCCAGTTCGACACGGCTTTGGCGTCTTTCGTATACTGCAGGCTCTCTTCGAAGAAATCCGCCAGCTTCATGGAAGCGGTGATGACTTCGGCATCATAGCCTGGCAATCCGTACTCGCTGGCGTATCTGGCCTTGCGCGCATCGGGCAGCTCAGGGATGGTTGCTTTGACGTTTGCCTTCCATGCATCGTCGATATATAAACTGACGAGGTCCGGATCCGGGAAGTAGCGGTAGTCGTGCGCTTCCTCTTTACCGCGCATCGTCAAGGTTTTGCCTTGCGCATCATCCCAGCGGCGTGTCTCCTGTTCGACTTCGCCGCCGTCGCGAAGGATCTCCGCTTGACGGTACTCCTCATACTCGAGTCCTCTTTGGACCCCGCGGAACGAGTTCATATTCTTCAGTTCGGCTCTGGTGCCGAACTTTTCTTGTCCAAACGGACGCAAGCTGATATTCGCGTCGCAGCGCAGAGATCCTTCTTCCATTTTCACGTCGGAAACGTCGCAATACAGCATGATCGCTCTTAGCTTCTCCAGGTAAACTCGCGCTTCTTCAGGAGAACGCAGATCAGGCTCGGATACGATCTCGATCAGCGGCGTTCCCGCCCGGTTCAAATCGACAAGGGAAGCATAACCGCCATCAACATGCGTTAGCTTACCCGCATCTTCCTCCAGGTGAACGCGCGTGATGCCGATTCGCTTGCTCACGCCATTTACTTCGATATCGATCCATCCGTTCTGGCCGATCGGCTGATCATATTGCGAAATTTGGTACGCGTCCGGCGAATCCGGGTAAAAGTAATTTTTGCGGTCAAATTTACTGTGGGTCGCAATCGTACAGTTCAGCGCCATGGCCGCCTTCATCGCGTATTCCACCGCTTGACGGTTCAGCACCGGCAGTACGCCCGGGTGGCCGAGGCACACCGGACATGTATTTGTATTCGGAGGGGCTCCGAATGAAGTCGCGCAGCTGCAAAATATTTTGGAAGCGGTATGGAGTTCCACGTGAACTTCCAGTCCGACTACCGTTTCAAATTGGGTTTCCGTTGCCGTCAAAATGAAAGCCTCCTTCTATAAATAAGTGTTTAAAAAGTCCGCGTTCAGAAAGTGGGCTTTTTAAACTACCATTATAATTGCGGGCGTTGTTTGTGGTGGTCGGTGTTTTGCTCATAGGCATGGGCTACGCGCAGAAGCGTA
Organism: Paenibacillus sedimenti; assembly: GCF_014534655.1. Lineage (GTDB taxonomy): Bacteria > Bacillota > Bacilli > Paenibacillales > NBRC-103111 > Paenibacillus_E > Paenibacillus_E sedimenti. The sequence continues at coordinate 88,202 of NZ_JACVVD010000017.1, read as the reverse complement.
GCTTCATCGAGCGCTTTACCGATGATTTGCAGGCCGACAGGCAGACCGTTGGCAAAGCCGCAAGGCACGCTGATCGCGGGGATACCCGCCAAGTTAACCGGGATGGTCAAAATGTCGTTCAAATACATCGTAAGCGGATCTTCGCTCTGCTCTCCGATTCGGAATGCAGTCGTAGGAGCCGTCGGTCCGATGATGATGTCGTATTTCTCGAACACTTGATCAAAATCTTGCTTGATCAAGGTGCGGACTTTTTGTGCTTTGAGGTAATAAGCATCATAGTAACCGGAGCTGAGCGCGTACGTACCGAGCATGATGCGGCGTTTGACCTCGGGTCCGAAACCCTCGCTCCGCGACATGTGGTAGACGTCGAGCAGATTGCGGGCGTTGTCGGAACGGACGCCATAACGAATGCCGTCAAAACGCGCCAAGTTCGAAGATGCTTCGGAGGAAGCGAGCAGGTAGTAAGCGGCGACCGCATATTCGGTATGCGGGAGGGTCACTTCTTCCCAAATAGCGCCGAGACTCTCCAGCACTTTCAGCGCTTCGAGCACTTTCTCTTTCACGGCAGTGTCGACGCCCTTGCCGATGTATTCCTTAGGCACGCCGATACGGAGCCCTTTGACGTCTCCGGTCAAAGCGCTCAGGTAGTCGGGAATATCCACATTCGCAGATGTGGAGTCCTTCGGATCGTAGCCTGCGATTGCTTGAAGCAGGTAGGCGGAGTCTTCAACGTTCTTCGTCAGCGGTCCGATCTGGTCGAGCGAGGATGCGAATGCGACGAGACCGTATCGGGACACGAGACCATACGTCGGCTTCAGACCGACGATGCCGCAGTAAGCCGCCGGCTGGCGAATGGAGCCGCCGGTGTCGGAGCCTAGGGCGAAGTATACTTCGCCCGCAGCGACCGCTGCAGCCGAGCCGCCGCTGGAGCCGCCCGGCACGTAATCCGTGTTCCACGGATTGTGGGACGGGTGGAACGCGGAGTTCTCGTTGGAACCACCCATGGCGAACTCGTCCATGTTGAGTTTGCCAATGGTGACGGTTTGCGCTTCTTTCAGCTTACTGATCACCGTAGCGTCATAAATCGGGTTGTAATTGGATAAAAACTTGCTTGCGCAGGTCGTTATCAGGCCTTCCGTTACCATGTTGTCTTTAATGCCGATCGGTAATCCGAACAAAAGACCGCGCTCACTACCGCCGCTTGCCAACTGCTCGTCCAATTGCTTGGCTGCTTGTCGGGCATTCTCTTCATCTAAAGCAAGGAAAGCGCGGACTTTGCCTTCAACTTCCTGAATACGTGTATAGGATTGATCCACAAGATCAGCGACCTTTACATCTTTGCGCTGAAGCTTCGTGTGGATTTCTTGTAGGTTTAAATCAAACAATGACAACGACAGGCACTCCCTTTCATCATATGGTGCGAATTGGATCTATTCGAGGACGGCTGGTACTTTGAACTGCCCGTCTTCTTCATCAGGCGCATTCAATAATACTTTGCCGATCGGCAGCGACGGCTTCGTTACATCCTCGCGCATAACGTTTACTAACGGCATCGCATGGCTGGTTGGAACTACGCCTTCCGTATCGAGTTCATTCAATTGCTCGGCATATTTTAAAATGGCATTCAATTGCTCGGTAAATTGTTCCTTCTCATGGTCACTGAGATCGAGTCTAGCCAACTTTGCGACGTGCTCGACATCTGCTTTGGAAATACTCAAGTTTCTACACCCCTTTATCAGCGTCTAGTCATTCTTTTCATTATATCCCAGATATTTTGCGAACTCAATCCAGAATCCACCACCATCGCATACGAAAAAACACGGCCTCCCACCGGAACGGCTGGTATGCCATTCAAATGTAAGAGGCCATGTTCTATTGGGTCGGCTATTGGATAAAGCCGGTATCCATCGCTGTCGCTTTCTCTTTCAAAACGTAATATTTGAGCTTAGCGGCAGCTAACGCCGTTTCGTACTGCCGTACCTTAAGCTCGAATTTGTTGAGATCGTGCTTGGAGATGGCGCCTACGTTGTAGCGGAATTTCATTTTCTCGAGATCGGCTTTCACATCATTCACGTTCCGCTGCTCGGTGAGGACGGTTTGGTACGAATTTTTGGCATCGTTGTAGGTGGTTTGAATCTTCTTGGTCAATTCGAGCTTGGTTTGCTCGTTATTTTGACCGCTGATCGCCAGATTGATACCTAGATAGGTGTCGCCGTACGTATTCTGGGTCACTGTATGGCCATTTTCCCAGACCGCTTCATCGATGTTATTGCCTGAAATTTTCATCTGGTACGAATTTTTGAGCAGGATCGTCGTATCCGTTTCAGTGATAGGCTCGATGATAATGGGATCGATGTCCTTCATGTTTAAGTTCGGATCATAGGAAATACCGATATCCGTTGAAAGCTGGACCAGTCCTAGACGATAGTTGTTCGTCAAGGTCACGATATCGTCTTTTTGCTTGTTAACGGCTTTCTCTGCAGTCTGCACGTCGTCGGTGGAAGCCAAGCCTTGTTGTGCGAAAAGGGTAGCTTTCAGCAAATCTTTTTCCATGACGGTCTGGTACTCCTGCATAAAATCAAGCTGTTTCTTTTGACCCAGAAGCTGAACGTACTGAGCGATCGTTTGCAGGCGGACGCCGGCCTCCGCTTCATCGTTTTGGAGCAATGAATTGCGCTGATCGGTCTCCAGCTGGTGGGCGGCGGTTTTCATTTGTGCCCGCTGCGCGGAAATGATTTGGTTCATGCCGCCGGCCATGGCGCCCATGCCCTGCAGCATTTGATTCATCGCCGTATTCTGCATGATTGTGATGGCCATATTCGAAGGATCGGTGGCCGGCACTCCTGAGGAGGTGGTGAAGGCGTTGATCTCTGCTGCCGTATCCGGCATATGGCTCGGCGTAAAAGCAGGAGAACCCATGTCGTTCATTTGTTGCTCCAGATCGTTTTTTTTGCTGCCTTGAGCCGCATATTTAAGCGTCAGCATGGCAAGATTGTGCGAATCTTTGAGCGCTTTATCCAGCACATAGTTTAAATCGATGGAGGCGACCGTCTCCAGAACGTCGGCGTTCACATAAACATTTTGCTTCGGATCATTGGCAGAGTCGGCGCTAACGAGCGCTTGCGAACTTGAAAAGAGTAACAGGGCTGCAGAGAGGCTGATCAGAGATTTTTTCAAGAAAATCGCATCCTTTCATTTATGCTTACACGGTAAGATTGGTTCCTGTTGGTAAAACGGGCTGTGCCTCGGATTTGTTCTTGGAAAATACGACAAAGCGCGTCAGCAGCATGGCGATGAAGTAAGTGAGCGTACCGGTCAAAATCAATGCGATGCAATCGTGGCTTATGACCGACATGTCGTTGCCCTTGACAAACACATTGCGAACGCCGTCAAGGAAATAAGTAAGCGGCAGCATGTGACCGAGTACCTGCAGGACCTTGGGCATCGCCTCCATCGGCCATGTAAAACCTGAAAGCATGAAGGAAGGCACGGCAATCAGCATTGCCGTCTGCGTCGCACCGAGTTGGTTGCTGGAGAACAGGCTGATCAGGTAACCGATGCCGCTTACCGCAAAGGTAAAACAAAGAATGAGACCAAGCCCGACAAGCAAACTTCCGGCCAGCGGTGCTCCGAAAGCATACAAAGCAATAACAAAAGCAATAGTGCTGTTGAACAGGTTGATTAAAAAATAGGGAGCTGTTTTCGCATAGGCGATTCGCCATGGATTTCGCTTCCATGCTGCGAAACGTTGCCAGGTGCCGCCATCTTTTTCCCGTGTGATCGTTAAGGCGATACCGAGGAATAACACTTGCTGTAAAATTGCTCCCATAAGTCCGTAGAGCATAAAATCGCTATAGTTAAATGCGGAGTTGTACATAATGCGGTATCGGTAAGGAATCGGCGACAACGTATTCATGACCTGTTCGCTTTGAAGTCCTTGCTGCAGCTGCAGCTTTTTCATCGAATAGCCCATGCTGAAGGTGGTGATGACCTCGTTGGCCCCCTTAGTGGCCGAGTTCGAAATCATCATATTGCTCCCGTCGATGAGCGTAAGCAATGGCAGCGTATCTCCACGCTTCAGCTTCGCCTCAAAATTGGATGGAATGACTAGCCCTACCTTTGCTTCCCCGCTGGACAAAGCACGTTTCACGTCTTCCTCCGAGTGGTATTCCTTCGTAATTTGGAACGATTCGCTCTCTTCGAAAGCTTGAATAATTTGACGGCTTAACGGACTCTGGTCTTCATCAATCACGACCGTGGCCATCTCGGTTACTTTATGGTGCAAATAGATCGAGCCGAAAAGCACCGTATACAAAACCGGAACGAAGAACAAGATGAGAAAAAGCCTTCGGTCCTTCAGAATGTGCATCCATTCTTCTGATATGAGCTTGCCAATCCGAAGATCCATCTCTTTCATCACCCTTCCGTTTTGCCGTTCCACTGAAGCGTCATGCCTGTCGTTGCGCTATCCGGGAGCTGATTTAATTCTAATTTGATGCCGAACGAACGGATATCCGTCTCTCCTGAGGTTTGCGTAGCTTTTTTGACGGCGAAATCGGGCGCTGCCGCTACTGTTGAAACCGTACCTTCTACTTTTTCCCCTGTCGATAAAAGCGTCATATTGACTTTGTTTCCGACCTTCAAACCTGCTACCGCCGTTTCCGGCATGTAGAACTTCACCCAACGCGTATCCGTTGACTCCATGGAGAACACAGGGAACCCGGAGCCGACAAGCTCGCCGACCTGCGCTGATTGAGAAAGAATAATGCCATCCGTTGGTGCGAGCAACTCGGTGTAGCTCAAGTAAGTCTCCGCTTCCATCTGAGCGGCTTTGGCCTGTTGTTCGCCGGATTGCGCGGACTTGATCGCGCCTTGCGCCTGCTGTACCGCCGCCTCCGCTGCGGCTACATCTCCCTGTTTTACCTGAACGGTAGCGCGGTTCGCTTCAGCCAGCTTCAATGCTGCTTTGGCTTGCTCCAGCTGAGCTTCAGCACCGCGAATTTCTTCCTCGCGCGGACCTTGGTTCGACATATTGTACTGCTGCTCGGCCAAATCACGCTTGGTCTTGGCTTCCTGATAGCTCACTTTCACTTTATCTACTTCAGCTTGAGAGACCAGCCCTTGTTCAAGCATGGCGTTCATTCTGTTGAGATTTTGTTCGGCAATCGTGTAAACCTCAGTGGTAGCCTTCAATTGAATCTCGGCTTGCTTCTTCTCCTCCGGACGCGCACCGTTATGCAGCGCATCGACTTTCGCCTGAGCGGCGCTCACTGCGGCCTGGGCCTGCGCCACTTGCTGCTCGGCCGTATCGGCTGTCACGTTTACGCCGGCAATGCCTTGCTGTTTCTTCGCATGCGCCGTTGCAGAAGCCCCTTCGGCTTCGGCGATTTTGCCTTGCGCTAGAGATACGGCTGCTTTGGCCTGCGCGACTTTTGCTTCAATCTCCGTGCTTTGAAGACGGGCCAGCACCTGGCCTTTTTTCACGGAGTTACCTTCCTTTACAAGAATTTCCGTCACTCTTCCGCCGACCTTAAAACTGGCGCTAACCTCATTCGTCTCTATATAAGCAGTCGGATGAACCTGATTGGCCGAGTCCGTCTGGCTGATCGCTTGCTTGGATGTTAACAACAAAGCACTCGTCCCAATAACTACCGCCATTGCAGAATAAATAACAGGTCGTATAAATCGCATGTGTATCCCTCCGAATAAAAATGTATAAAAATTAACGATTAAGGAAATTACCAAAATAATGCTGCAGAAGCTCCGAAATTCTTTCATTCGTTAACGGCGGGTTCTGTTTCTCCCAGTCAAAAACTAGAGCAACATATAGCTTAAACATGATAAAAGCCGTTATCTTCGGTTCGCAGCTTTTCATGGTGCCGTTATGTATGGCACGCTCAATATGCTGGCTGATATAATCAACAACTTCAGTTTCGATGCTCGACATCGCTTCAAGGGTTACCTGACTTCCGTATTGCTGGACTTCATGGGCCAATTGAATGAGCAGTTCGTGCTCTTTACGGAACACGAGTATGCCATAAATGGCGCCGTGAATTTTTTCAAAGGGCGTCGCGCCTTCGAGAAGCGCCTTCTCGGCTACGGCTTTCATTTCCGCAATCAAAGATTGAACGATTTCATGCAGAAGCTCTTCTTTATTCGTAAAAAACGAGTAGATCGTCGCCTTGCCCACACCGGCGATTTTAGCGATCTGATCCATCGTTGTTCCTTTATAACCGAACAGCGCGAAAGATTTTTTGGCGGATTCCATAATCATTAATTTTTTTTGATCCATAAGTGCACCCCAGAACTGAAATACTATTTTAGTTTTATGTTCGAAAGTTAATATACCATCATCTCCTGGTTTAATCAATAGGAATACGACAAATGTCCCCCAAAAGTGACGCTAAACCTTCGATGCCTATTCCGTCCGCATCGAGCCCAAAGCTCGATCGGCGTCTAAACTTACCTTAATAACGCGGTCGTTCTTCGATGTATTACTTCGATGATAAGTTTGGACATTACTTTTGGGGGAGCCCCCGGATACTACAAAAAAACCCGCCATAAAAGATGGGCGGGTTTACTTATGATCATATATCGTTTAGATCCAGGCCTTTAGACCGACTTGTTTGATGAAGTCCTCGCGGGATTGCACTTCCTTGTTCTGTTCGACTAAAACTTCGTCCAGCGAGTCCCCATTCATAATTCTGCGAAACATCTCCTCGTTCTTCGTAGAGAGCGCGTAATCGATGAGCGCTTCTTTCTCGATACGTTCCGCCTCCTGCTGGAGAAGCACTTCTTCGAGCTCAATGTCTCCCGCGGTTACATAGTAGTGCTTGTTATCTTTGGGAATACGTACGACGTAATCAAATATATTGTCCGCATTCCGATCATAGGCAATGATATATCCGTATTGTCCGATAGGCAGATTCTGTTCCAGGCTATCGGCAATGATGATGATTTTCTCACCAAGACGAAGCATCGAAATTCCCCCTAACTTAGCGATGCTAAAAGCTAATCTATGTGTACGGCTGTGGCTTTCTAGTAAAGTTAATAGTACTAAAAAAATGAAAGTGTGTCCAATAGAAGAAATCGCTACTATAATTAAGAGAAGAGAACGCATCAATTGAAATCTGTTGTTCATATGGAATTCATAATTCATCTCTATACTATTCGTAAGTCTTTAATGACAATCATTCTTAAGGAGTTGCTCGTCATGCTTAAAAATTCTTTAAAATTTCTTCATTATGTCGGGTTAGCGGAAGGCGCTTCTTTCCTTATTTTGCTTGGCATCGCCATGCCGCTCAAATACTTTTTCGACCTGCCGCAAGCCGTGCAGATCTTCGGTATGGCCCATGGCGTTCTGTTCGTCCTGTATCTACTTGCTCTAGCAATTGTCACATGGATTCACCGATGGCCGTTTAAAAGAGTGCTTATCGCCTTCATCGCCGCTTTTCTCCCGTTCGGTCCATTTATCCTCGACGGACGGCTACGTAAGGACTTGAAATTTCTGGATAATCGCGGCAACCTCTAATGCGAATATCATTATGTTTTTCCTGATCAGCGCCATTTTTGGCTTCGCAATGGCAGCCGTAATTTTAATCGGCCAGAATCTCGGGGGTCAGAAGGTTGACGAGGCGGAGTCTCCATGCAGATCTCCAGTTATGTGCAGATGCCGGCGATGGCGATCGGCGGAGTCGACCGCGAGACGGTAGGTCTCTTCCTTCCAGCTGAAGGCAGGGCCATAGATATTGGCGTACATATTAACAATTTAACCCTGTGGTCATTTATTATATTCGGCATATTTAATGTTGTTGCAGGTGTTGTGCGATCGGCAGGAGCTGTCGTGTTTCCGCTGGTTGTTGCCTTCATCGCGGCCGCGCTGAATGTGCTGTACTACCGGTTCGGCAATTGGAAAAAGGCGAAATGATGCCAAATTTGAGTAGAGCGTAAATACGCGAAAAAGTCTGCTTCCGCCCGTAATCCATGGGTAGAGCAGACTTTTTTGTATGAAGACAGGTAGATGCAAGTTAGCCTTTTACCGCTCCAGCGACCATGCCTTTAATAATGAACTTCTGCATGAACAGGAAGAATAAGATTGGCGGCGTTGTCGTAAAGACTACGGCGGTTAGCGCGTAATTCCACTCGCTTTTGTACTGGCCGAAAAACTTATAGGAAGCGAGCTGTAAGGTGGCTTCTTTTCCATTCAGCATAATAAGCGGCAGTAAGAAGTCGTTCCAAATCCACATCACATTGAGGATCGCCACGGTGCTGATGACCGGCACCATGATGGGCAACACGATCTGATAGAAGATCCGGTATGACGAACAGCCATCCATCGCTGCGCACTCTTCGAGCTCAACGGGTATTGATTTGACAAATCCGTGGAACATAAAGATCGCAAGCGGGCAACCGAGGCCCCAATAGATGACATTCAAGCCGCTCAAGCTATTAATGAGATGCAGCTCTTTCGAAAGCTTCGTTAAGGTGATCATGAACGATTGAAACGGCAGCATCATCGGAGAAATCGCAAGAAAGAACAGGAACGCGCTTAATCTGCTTTTGGTGCGGGACAGTTTGTATCCGGCCATCGATCCGAACAGCAGAATGCCAATGACGCTGACCGAAGTAATAAACAAGGTGTTCCAAAAGAGTTTTGGATATTTCATCAAATCCCAAACTTGCTTGTAATTCTCAAAACTGAATGCCCGCGGCATGCTGACCACATTGGTCACGACTTCCTTGTAATCCTTGAAGGTATTGATCAGCACCAGGAAGAGCGGATAAAGGAACACGCAAGTCAGCAAAATGATGACAATTTCCAGCAGCAGCAAGTTTCTACGATTCCTGCGCGTCATGCTTCCACTTCCTTACTTTTGAAAAATTTGACTTGAAACACCGTAATGAGCAGGATCAGAACAACGAACAGCAGCGATTTTGCCGTGGCGTACCCGAATCGGTTATTCACGAACGCTTCGTTATAGATATCCATTGTAATGCTCGTTGTAGCGCCTCCGGGCCCTCCAAAGGTCAATGTATAAATGATATCGAACACCTTGAGAGAGTTCGCGATTGTCAAAAAGAACGCAACCGTCAGGGAAGGCATCAACAAAGGAAGCGTAATAGTGAAAAACCGCTTCAGTCCTACCACGCCATCGATCGATGCAGCTTCATTCAGCTCAGAAGGAATCGATTGCAGCCCCGTAATGTAAATCATCATGTAAAAGCCGACGGATTGCCAAACGCTAACCAACAGGATGGATACAAACGCCAAATGCTGATCCCCAAGCCAGCTCCATTGAAACACAGACCAATGCGTAACTTCATGCAATGCTTCGAAAACCCGCGTAAACACAAACTTCCAAATAAACCCGATAATAACCAGACTGATGATATTCGGGATGAAAAATGCAGCTCGCAGCACAGCTTTGGACTTCAAAGCCTTAGTTAATATGACAGCAAGCGTAATCGCCGTGACATTCGTCAGAATAACGTTCAAAATACCGTATAACAAAGTAAAAAGAAGGGATTGCAATGAGCCCGTATCTGTAGTGAAGAGTTCGATAAAATTATCGAGTCCGATAAATTTAATGTTTTTGCCTACTCCATTCCATTTGGTCAGCGAGTAATAAAGCGACATGAGGAAAGGAATGATGGCTGCAAGCAAAATGAATATCATCGCCGGCGTAACAAAAACGAAAAATTCCGTATAGCTTCTGGCTGTTTTATTGAAAGCTTTCATTATTCTCACTCCGGTATTTATGAAGTAGTCGTGAACCTGGGGTCGTTGCGAGATCCGGATTCACGAAGTGAACCGATCGAGTCAGAAAGAATTTCTTTCTGGCCCGATCGGTGATTTATTGGGACAACGGCGGCGCTTATTGGGCAGCCTTGGCTAATTTAGCCCAGGTTTTGTCCAGATCGTCTTTGACTTGATCTCTCGTTGCCGCGCCTCCAACGTATTTCTGTAAAATTTCGCCTGCCTTTTGCTCGTAACCGTCTGGCCAATAGCCTTTGACCCAAGGATATGTGACGCCGTTTTTTACAAATTCGGACGTTTCTTTGGCCAGTTGCGCATCCGGGAAAGGTGCATCCTTGATGGTGGAAATTTGTTTCGTTTCTGCAGGAACGAACTTCTTGCCGTAGTCGGAAGTGGTCAGCCAGTTAAAGAACTTCAGAACTTCATTTAGGTTCTTGGAATCCTTGTTTATGCGGTACACGATGTTGGAATCGACCATAAGTCCGGCTTTGGAGCCGTCTTCGCCTACCGGCCCAGCCATGAAGCCGATGTCCAGATCCTTATTGATTTTACGAATCGATTCTTCCGCCCAAGTTCCTTGGTGCATGATCGCAGCCTTGCCTTGTGCGAACAAGTTCACCTGTGCGTTGAAATCTGTTTCAAGCGGCTTCGGATTGCCGTATTTGGTCGTAATGTCGAGCAGATCGAAAATATTCATCGCAGCCGGGATGTCGCTCAGCTTCTTTTTGCCTGCATGGATATCGGCAAATGCCGCTGCATAATCGCCGCCCATAGATGACATGACCTGCGTAAAGGTCTGCTCCAGCACCCACCACTCTTTGTAGCCGTTGGAGAAAGGAATGATGCCTTTGGCTTGAAGCTTCTTCGCTGCTTCCTCCAGTTGGCTAAATGTTTTGGGCAGTTCGGTGATGCCTGCTTCGGCAAACAGTTTTTTATTGTAAATGAAGGAATGAGATTGAAGAATGAACGGATAGCCCAGGACTTTGCCGTCCAGGGTCACGCCCGTTTTGGCCGAGTCTGCGATGTTTTTCATAAAATCTTCTTTGGACAAATCGTACGCATAGTCTTTGTACGTTTTATTGTCATTGTAGGCGCCGGACATGAAGATATCCGGAATATCGCCGGAGTTGATGCGCGTTTTCAGAAGCGTCGGGTAATCGTCCTGATGAATCGTGATATCGATCGTTACATTCGGATTTTGCTTATGGTATTCGTCCGCCAGATGATGCATGGCGTCTGTCATTTCCGGCGCATATTGAAGGATGTTTAGCGTTACCGGTTTGCTGCTTGCAGGTGCTGCGGTCGAGGCCGCTTTGTCTGTGGAATTGGCGTTAGTCGCTTCAGGCTTGGAGCCGCTTGCACAGCCAGCGAGCAGTGACATGATAAGCACCGAAGAAGTGATTACGCCTAAGGATTTTTTGCTCATTGAATGTTGCCTCCCTTTTTATTTGTAAGCGTTAAGCATAAGTTAATTTAACTAGATTCTCGCGCTAGGGTCTATGTAAAATGGTGCCTTCATAAGGGTAAAAAAATGTCATGCGCGTGGGAGCGGGATCCTAAACTCGGAATTAGGCAAATGGGAGCGCGGCTTTAACTTAACGCGAAGAAACAAACTTTACTCGGCTGCAGCGTCGTGTCCGGGCGCGTTAATGCGAAAAATCCGCGTTATCTTCGCGGATCATGCAGCCACGAATCATCTAGCGTCGCGGTTGTAGCTTCCGAAGGCGAATTCGGATCCGATACACGGCGTTGCCACGGTTTCTACGCTCATCGCTTGAATAACGAACCATGGTCGTTATTAAAAACATACTCTGACGCTAAATGATGGCTAATGGTCAAAATAATGGCTCGAGCGAACAAACGTCTATATTTAAAGAACTTTGTTCGTTACTTATAGTCATCTGTTCTCTACTCTCTCACTCATAGATATCTAAGTCGGTTAATCGTCCCGCGAGTCTTTATTAGCGAATAGTAATTCCAATTCACTTTTTCATGCGTATGCATCGGCCATCTTTCTATACCAGCTGCTCTCCTGAACGCTTGCGGCGTTACCCGGGTAACTGTCCCCGACAACATATAAACTCATACATCAAAAAAATTGCAGCGGCCTGGGGGCCAGCTGCAATTTTTGGGGAAGTGCCTACTCCTGGCTGTGCAGACGGAACCAACTGATTTGCACGGTTCCCGCAAAGCACAGGTAAACATCACGGATACCGGTGATCCCAGAGCCGGATACGGGCGCCGTCACAGTCGTCCACGCCTGCCAACCTCCCGTTGGCGGTACGTCGCATACGCCAGCAAGCGGTCCGTCAGGCGCATCCAGCCGGATTTCGATCTGCGCGCCCGACAACGCGTGAGCTACGCGAGCTTCGAAACCATGAACGCCTCTGCCCAGATCCGCGTTGCGAAAGGCGATCCAGCCTGTTTCACCGCGGCTGCGCAAGCACGCACCGCCGCCTTCGCGGCATTCATCCAGGTAGACGTCAGCGTAGTCGTCATAGTTGATAGCGCGAACGGCGGCATCCAGTTGGCGTGGAGGCACCTCTTCTCCACGAACGGTAAAGGATGCTTCAGCTTGGTAGTTCCCTGAAGAGCGACCAATCATGACGCTGTAAGAACCGCTTTCTACACAGTAACGATCGCGGGTGACATCCCAGAAAGCGAGCTCAGTTGCCGGCAGCGTAAAGGTTACGGTTTCTTGGTGACCGGGAAGCAGATGTACCCTTTGGAAGCCCTTAAGTGTCTTCAACGGGCGTCTGACACTGGATTCGTTGGCGCGGACATAGAATTGAACGACCTCGTCCCCGGCCTGACTTCCTGTGTTCTCAATCCGGATGCTAACCTGCAGAAGACCATCAGCGTTGATTTCTGCCTCACTTAGCGATAAATCGCTATAACGAAAATTTGTATAGGAAAGTCCGTGACCGAACGGGTATAAAACGTCGCCGTCAAAATACTGGTACGTCCGCTTCCCTTTGATGATGTCATAATCCATCAGATCGGGAAGCTGGTCTATAGAACGGTACCAGGTCATGTTCAGCCTCCCCGCCGGATTATAATCGCCAAACAGCACGTCAGCCACCGCGTGGCCGAGCTCCTGTCCGGCATGAGAGCTGTAGAGCATAGCCGGCATATGCTCGTCTTGCCAATTGACGGCGCACGGGTAGCTGCCGACGATGACCACGACCGTATTCGGATTCGCTTCGAACACGGCGCGAATGAGCGCTTCCTGTGCTGGAGGAAGCGTCAGGTCCGGGCGATCAACGCATTCCTTGCCGTTGATGAACGGGTTGTTGCCGACGAAAACGACAGCTGCGTCGGCAGACTTCGCGGCATCCACCGCAGCGCGGATGCCGCCCCGAACCACGTCGATCTCGAAGCGATCGACGCCGTCCGTATGACCGGCTTCGCCAACGGTCAGTACGCCGCCCTCGCCGGCCGCCACGTGCCTGCCGGCCCATGACTTCATCGCGGCTTCGGCGCCTTCCAGCGCCTCGAAGCCGAAGGCTTCCTTGACGAACCAGCCGCGGGCTTCGTCGGCAATTGCGGCGAGACGACCGTCGTCGGTCTCGGTGACGAACTTGCCGCTGGCAGCGGCCCGCAGCGTGACGCTGCCCCAGCCCCAGTCGGCGCGATCGAACAGCGCGGCGTTAGCCGCCTCTGCGCGGTCGGCCACAAGCAGTGGCTGCGCGCCGGCGCTGAGCCCGACGTATCCGCCGGTTCGCCTGCTGCGGAGGCGAATGCGGTCGCAGCCTTCCTCAAAGACTACAGCGTGGTCATTGGCATTGTTATATTCACTTTTGCTTTCAGCATTGTTGTATTCACTTTTGCTTTCGGCATCGTTAAATTCACTTTTGCTTTCAACATTGTTATATTCACTTTTGCTATCGACATTACCCAATGCCTTGTCTGCCATCTTTTCCCGAATCCCTTGCAGCGGCGTGATGCGATAATTTGGGGTACCGCTATACCAATCGGTATAAACCGTATTCGCTAGCGGTCCAATAACCGCAACCTTTTTCAAATCTTTCTTCAATGGCAGTATGCCATCATTTTTGAGCAGCACGATCGACTCGCGCGCTGCTCTCAAGGATAACTCAGCATGCTCAGGCGCACACAGCTTGGTTTCAGGTATATTCGCATAAGGATTGTTTGCCTCCGGATCAAATTCTCCTAGCCTGAATCTGACACGGAACGTATTGCTCAGCGCATGATCCAGATCCTCTTCGCCGAGCAGGCCTAGCTCTATGGCATCACGAATGGCGCGAAGCGTGATTTCCTGATCGTCGGTGATACTGTCGATGCCGTTCTTCACGGATTCCGCCACAGCCATCGCGTAGGATTGCATGTAATGATGATCGCGTACGGTTCCGAGTACATCCCCCGCATCACTGACGACAAAGCCTTGCATGCCCCACTCGCCCTTTACGATCCGGTTCACATCCGGATTCAGATTACAGAGTGTGCCGTTTACCGCATTATAAGCGGTCATCATAGAAAGAGCCCCGCCTTCCCGGAATGCCGGCTCGAACGCTTTCAAATAATATTCCCGCATGTTGCGCGGATCGATGCTGACGGAGCATTCCCCCCGATTAATCTCATTATTATTGCCTAGGAAATGCTTTAATGTTGCAACCGTCTTCAAATAAAACGGATGCGGACCCTGCATGCCTTTCACCAGCTCCGTTGAAATCCGCCCTGTCAAATAAGGATCTTCGCCGTAGGCTTCCTCCGTCCGTCCCCAGCGTGGATCCCGCTCCATATCAACTGTCGGCGCCCAAATCGTAAGTCCATTAATCGCAGGATTTTTTTGGTAATACACTCTGGCTTCATCACCGATGGCCGAACCGATCTCGCGCAGCAAATCCGGATTCCACGTGCAGGCTAGTCCGATATTTTGCGGGAACACCGTCGCTTCTCCCAACCATGCCACGCCATGAGCCCCTTCGGTCCCGTGCTTATACGGCTTTACTCCTAGACGAGGTACCTCTGTCTGGTATTGGGTCATCAGATTAATTTTCTCTTCCAAAGTAAACCGGGATATGAGATCCGCAACACGCTCATCGAGGGATAGTTCCGTGTTTTGAAATGGTAAACCTGTAAGTATGCTCATAATTAACCTCACCTTCATCGATCATTTGAAATCGCTTTCATTACCCTGTGATGGATTGCTTTCTGAATTCGAGTGGCGACACGCCAACATGCTTCTTAAACGCCTTGCTGAAATAGTTGGTATCGTTATATCCGATTTTCTCGCTTACGGTTTGTATTTTAAGCTCCGGGTCCTTCAGCAGCTCTTTGGCTTTGTCCATGCGGACATTCAGCGTATACTCATAAATGCCGCTGCCGTATTTTTGCTTGAAAAGACGCAGCAGGTGTTCTTTGCTGATATAGTGTTTTTCCGTAAATAATGCGATGGAGATGTCTTCATAATAATGGTGGTCGATATAATCTTTAATTTGATCGACATTCAGCTTATCCGCCGATTTATGGCTATGGAGCAGGGCTGAGAACCATTCCTCCATAAAGCCGGTCAATCCCTTTGCGTAGTCGTCAAATTCCATTACCCGATTATCGAACAAAAGCTCGAATCGCTCTAGAAGATGGGAAGGATATGAGGATAAGGCACTTCCTTCGATGGCAAGCTGGTCCGCAATGATTCGAATCTCCGTGCTGCATTGAAGCATCATCTCTATGCTGAAATAGCCGGATCGCCTTATCTCTTCGAAGAAATCCCGTATGATGTTGACGGCATACACCGCACTGCCCATTTCCAGAGCATGCAGCAGTAAATCTTTTTTCACTAAAATAGACATTCGATTCGCAGCGTCCATGGCCCTATCGGCTTCCAAACCTTTGGATTCCAGTAAATTAGCCTGCATCAGTAATGTTTTGGCCGACTGATAGGCCGTATCCAATTGATCAAGTCGCTCTGTGACCTCTCCTACAGCGGCCATGCTCTTTGTTCCGAACGTCTCTTGCAACCGTGTCGCAGCCTGCTGAACATCTTGGCTAATTACAAAGTCGGCTTGCTCCGAAGGAGACAGTACGATAATAAACTCCTGCTCTTCTCTATTGTTTTTGAAGCTAAATGTCTGCCCCGCCGAGGATAAAAGCTCGTTTAACGCATTCGTAATCGCATAATAACAAGCATGCATGTCACCGCTGAATTTCTTCTCGCTCACGGATGATAGATTCAATACGGTCATAACGATCACTTGAAAGCGATCATTCGGCTTCGCTTCGATCAACATCTCCAGCTCTTTGATTTTATGGAATTTACCATTTTGATCGATGATTGATGCAAAAATCTTCTCTTTCACGAGCGGCATCGAAATGTTGTGCAAGATCGCGCCGGTGAGCCTGGTGTTACGCTCTGCCTGCTCACGATCAAGCTGCGCTACCGTCTTGGCAATCGCCTGATTCAGCTCCGCTTTTTTGATCGGCTTCAGCATGTAATCAAGTGCCCCAGACGTAATGGCTCCCCTGGCAAATTCAAAATCGTCGTATCCGCTCACCACAATACACTTGCCGGAAGATACCGCCTTGGCTTGCTGCAAAAATTCTACCCCGCCTAGAAACGGCATGCGCATATCGACGAAAATCAGATCCGGCTGAATGGACGCCAGCAGACTAAGCCCTTCTAACCCGTCTTTCGCTTCGTCAACCATCGTAATCCGGTGTTCGTCCCAGGCTCCAAGAGCACGGATCGCGCGTCTGGCAGGCTCTTCATCATCAATAATCAGTGCTTTGTACATGTTGACCCTCCTTTCTGATCGGCAGTCTGATTTGAATATCGGTTCCTTGACCAGGTTGGCTGTTCATTGTCATGTGAGCATCGCGGCCATACATCAGCTTGATGCGGGAATACAAATTTTTCAAACCGATCTCTTCTTGAACCTCCAAATAATTCTCGTTCATCCCTGCTCTGACTTCTTCCAAACGCTTAGCATTCATGCCCGGTCCGTCATCAGCGACGTGAAGAACGAGCCATTGTTCATCCCAGTCCGCCATGATTTCGATATAAATGGCTTCAGACATTTGCTCCAGCGCATGTTCAATCGCATTTTCCAGCAAAATTTGCAGAGTCATTTTGGGAATAAGAATAGCCATGGCTTCCGCAGGAATATCGATCGCTACTTGTAATCGTTCGCCGAATCTCGCCTTTTGCAAAACCAGATAGTTCTGAATATGTTCCAGCTCATGCCCCACGCTGACGGTTTCCCCATCTTTGATGCAGTATCGCAGTGACGAGGCCAGCGCATCAACCATTTGCTGGATAGAATCGACCTCATGGATAATCGCTTCCGTCGAAATCGCCTGCAAGGAGTTGTATAGAAAATGCGGATTGATTTGCGCTTCCAGCGCTTTTAACCGGGCATTCCGTTCGTTCAGCTTGATTTCATAGCGTTCCGCGATCAAATCATTGATTCTGACCACCATCTGATTAAACTTTCTGGAGAGATGCGCGATTTCGTCCCTTCCTTTAAACTCGTAATCGAGTTCAAAATTGCCTTCTCCAAGCTGCTCTATTCTGCGCGAAAAATCTTTAAGCCTTCCTGTAATCGCATTTGAAACGAAGATGACCACGATAATGAAAAATACCAAGAACCCGCAGCCCACGACTAAATTAATCCATCTTGCGTTCGCCGCAGCTTTATTCAGTTCGGCAATCGGCGTCAGCTTAACCAGCTTCCACTTGTTTTGCCCGGAGATATTATATTGGGCTAAAAATAAAGATCGCTCAATGCTCTGTTCCGAATAACCAGCCTCCCCGGCTTGCTCGTCGACCCTTGCCAGCAAACCTTTCCACTGGGAATCCGTGACATCATCATTATTGCTATAAAAAAGCTGATTCTCATAGTTAAAAAGCCCCAGGACCTCACCCGATTTATCCGAAAGATCACCGAAAATACGGTTAAGCTCCCGATAATTCAACGTGACCGAAATGACGGCTAAAGGCCTTTTATCCGCAATGTTGATTAGAATCCGGTGAAACACCAGAAATTGCTGTGACTGGGATGCAGGTTCCATACTGCGGAATTTGGGGCTCCCCGCCGCTTCTTTATACCAAGCTTCCTGCTCCGTTTGATAGTCGCTTTGCTGCGTTAAATTGACCGTAGAACGGGAGAGCCGATACTGGGTGTGATTGATGGGCGTGTAAATCGTTATTTCTTCAATATCTTCACGCGAGTAGAACATATTCTTGATCTGGTTCTGGATATTGAACTGAGCCAAATATTCATTGGAAATAATCGCATCCATGAATACGGAATCTTTCCGCGGAGACAGCGTAAACTCGTCGATCTTACTGATGTAATTATCCAGGTTCTGATTGACCAGTTTCATGATTTTCTGGTTGCTGGCAATGAAATTCTCCTCATTCATCAAGGATGATTGCCGATAGGAGAGATAGGACAGCAAGATCACAATCAAGGCCACTATGAGCGAAAAAACGACGATCAGTTTGCTGCGCAGACGCCCGTTCAACATGCGTAAAATACGTTCCAAGGCCTCCGCCCTCCTGCTGCCGATATATCCTTATGCAAGAATTTCCCCCTCACGTCCGGATTAGACTTGAGGGGGAAAGTTAATCATACCGTTATGATGACTTTGTCGGAAGTGGTTGCCGTTATGCGCACCCCGAATTCATGCGCTTCCTGCCTTCCGCCTTCCACAGCTGTCACGGAAGATATTCCTCTTAGAATGAGGCTCCACCGGCTGCCATAGGCTGCTCCTGCAGCGGTAGCTTTAATGATGTTGCCGCTGCGCGCAGCAGTTAGCGTAACAGCTTCCTTGGTTGCCGGATGATAAACGCGGGATACGGCTTCCTGTCCATCTTCCAGCTCGAAGAGATGGTGCTCGCTATGCAACGTGTAATCGTAATCCGGCTTCTCATCCACCGTACCAACAGCGAGTAAAGTGTTTGGACGCACGAAGAGCGGTATGCTCAAATAGTCATGCTGTTCCTTGAACCATCTGCCTCCTTCGACTTTGGCGCCTGTCAGGAAGTTGGTCCAAGTTCCGGCGGGCAAGTAGTAAGAGGCTACGCCCGTTTCGTCAAAGACCGGAGCAACCAACAGAGAATCCCCAATCATATACTGGCGATCCAAGTAATCGCAGGTAGGGTCATTCGCGAATTCCAATACCATGGCCCGCATAAGCGGCAGACCTTTTTGCGAAGCCTCGACTGCTGTGCTGAAGATGTACGGCATCAGCCTGCTCTTGAGCTTCGTGAAGTGGCGAAGCACGTCAACCGCTTCTTCATCGTACATCCAAGGAACCCGGTACGAGCGGCTTCCGTGAAGGCGGCTGTGGCTGGAAAGCAATCCGAACGCGGCCCAGCGCTTGTATAAATCCGCACTGGAGGTACTTTCGAAACCGCCGATATCGTGGCTCCAGAAGCCGAAGCCGGACAAGCCGAGCGATAAGCCGCCGCGCAGGCTTTCGGCCATCGATTCATAAGTAGCTGTGCAGTCGCCGCCCCAATGGACAGGGAACTGCTGCCCGCCTGCCGTCGCGGAACGAGCGAACAAAGCTGCTTCGCCTTTGCCGAGCTTTTCTTCCAGTACGTCAAAGACGACTTTGTTATACAATTGCGTGTAATAGTTGTGCATCTTGAACGGATCCGAGCCGTCGTGATAGACAACATCCGTCGGGATGCGCTCGCCGAAATCTGTCTTGAAAGAATCGACGCCCATATCGACAAGCTTCCTCAGCTTGTCGGCATACCATTCGCAGGCCGCCGGATTGGTGAAGTCGACGATGCCCATGCCCGGCTGCCACATGTCCCACTGCCAGACGTCGCCGTTCGGCCTTTTGATCAGGTAACCGTTCGCCATCCCTTCTTCAAACATGGGGGATCGCTGCGCGATATAAGGGTTGATCCAGACGCAAATTTTCAGGCCTTTGCTTTTCAAACGCTGGAGCATTTGCTCCGGCTCCGGGAAAATCCGTTTATCCCATTCGAAATCGCACCAATGGAATTCTCTCATCCAGAAGCAGTCGAAGTGGAACACATGCAGCGGAAGTTCTCTCTCGGCCATCCCATCGATGAACCCGGTTACCGTTGATTCGTCGTAGTTGGTCGTGAACGATGTCGTCAGCCAAAGACCGAACGTCCATGCCGGCGGCAGCGCGGGCTTTCCGGTTAATGTCGTGTAGTTGCTTAGTACTTCCTTCAAGTCAGCACCGCCGATCAGGAAATACTCCAGGTATTCGCCCCCTACACTGAACTGCACCTTGGATACTTTTTCAGAGGCAACCTCAAACGATACGTTCTCGGGGTGATTGACGAAAACTCCGTAACCTTTATTGGTTAAATAAAAAGGAATATTTTTATAAGACTGCTCGGAGTTCGTGCCTCCGTCGCGGTTCCAGATATCGACGCTCTGGCCGTTTTTCACAAACGATGTAAACCTCTCGCCGAGACCGTAAACGCTTTCTCCAACACCCAAATCAAGCTGATCGCGAACAAAGGCGCCCTCGTTATCGGAAATTACATACCCCATGCTCTTGAAGCCGCTTGAGGTCAGCTTGCGTCCGTTGTAATCGAACTGAAGGTTCCATGGCTGATCCCGGCGAATGCTTGCACGCAAGTTGCCGCTGGTCAGACTTGCTTCTTGCGTATTCGCTTGAACGTCAACCGAAAGGCCCTCATCCGTGTTGATCGTAAAAAAAGGGCCGACCTGACGCTTCCCTTTATGATGATAAATTTGCACGCGGATCACGTCTTGAAGCGGAGAAGAAAGCTTCACCTCAATTAGCGGCGTATCCAGCTCGCCGGAACGGTCAACGATCGGTTTAGGCGGACCGAATAGTGTAAGCGAACGATCCGTTGTATAGATGTCATGCACTTCAACAGGACTTATAATTTGGTACCCTTTCCGGGTCATCCACTGGCCGTCACTAAATTTCAATGATGTCAGCTCCTTGGTTATATTTTATAATAATATTGATTCTACTTATCATTTCTAACTAAAATAGTAACCGTATCACCGCAAATTGTCTTGCAGAATGCTGATATGACAATATAACAATTTTGATGTAGGGGGAACTGCTCTTATGGATTTCGAAGCCCTGCGGGAAGGCCGTATTCACGGTGATCTCATGTTCCCGCTTAGCGTGTACAAAGTGGAAAAAGAAAACGATACGTTCTTCAACTATCATTGGCATCGTGAGAGTGAATTTGTCTATATGACAGAGGGAAGCGCCCGCTTTCATATTGGAACGTCTGTCATCGAGCTGCAGCAGGGCGGAGCGCTGCTTATTCCCAGCGGCCAGCTGCACGCTTGTTACCCTTCGGGGGATCATCCGGCCTTCTTCCATGCGATCGTCTTCGACCCCCATTTGCTCAGCAGCAGCACCTATGACGTCATCCAGAGCAAATACATGGAACCGTGGATGGAGCGGCGGCTTATTTTGCCCGATACGTTCCATCCGTCCACCCCTTGGGAGCAGCGGCTGCTTCTGCTTCTCACGGACGTTATCGAGCAATACGATGCGAAGCCGCGCGGATTCGAGCTCAAAATCAAGGCAAACCTGCTGGCGATATTCGCCGAGCTGATTCCGCATGGCGAGCAGTACTCCGAACTATCCCGAAGCTCGTCAGATACAGCCAAAATCGAGCGGATTAAGCCCGTCCTCCAATATATGCACGCGCAGTATAAGGAGCGGATTCTCATTCAGGATCTCGCTTCCCTGATCTCGATGAGCGAAGGGCATTTTTGCCGTTTTTTCAAATCCATTGTTAAAAAAACGCCTGTCGAATACCTCAACTTTCTACGCGTCGAAAAGGCGATGAAACACCTGGAAGACCCTAAGATCAAAATCATCGATGTCGCCAGCGAGGTCGGCTTCGAGAGTCCGAGTTATTTCATCAAAACGTTCAAGTCCTTGAAAAACATGACGCCTACGGACTATCGCAAAACGTTTACAACCCCATCCCAGCGGTAAACATTCATTCATTTCTGAGGTAAAAGCTGCGCACTGTTTCATAGGCCAGCTTTGGTCTGCGATACGCGTCCACGATCCCTTTGCTGTTCTTCTTCATCGCTCTGGCCAGCAGCCATCCGGGATTCTGAACAAGTGTTCATGTTTTCCTCAATTGCAGCTGCCGTGAAATCACATATTCACTCTAACTCGGTTTCACGGCGGATTCGATGCGTCTCGAACAACCTGATCATCAATGAAAGCTCCCTTATTCGTTCCACAGCTTTACTCTATCTTTGACCAACTGTGAAAATTGCTCGTTCATTTTTTTCACGCCGGCCTTCTCCAGATCCGCCATGAAAGCGTCCCACACTTTGTCGAAAACTTCCGGCTTCGAAAGAATCGCTTCCGGGATCCGTTTTTTCATAATATCCTCGCATTTCTGGAATATGACTTGCAAATCAGAGCCTGTTTCCATCTGAATGCCCCATGCGGCGCCATATTTGCGGACAGAAAATTCTTCCGGTTTGGGCCACAGGTCCAGATAGGTTTTCGCATTGTATGCTTTAAGCGTATCCTTATCTGCTTGCGAATATCTTTCAATATATTGCTCGGTAAAGTTCGTCGTGTAGTAGTTGCCTGTTGAATCCTTCACGCCGTCGCCATAGCGGGCCGAGAACCAGTAGTTACCGATACCGATTTGCTTCTTATAGCCGCTTGGATCGTTCATTTGCATCTTAAGTGTCTCTGGCGTCACGGTACGCTTACCGTTCTCCATCTTATAGTCGATGCCTTCAACACCCCAGTTGACCAGGATTTGCCCCTCATCGGACGCTAACCAATCCAGGAATTTGATCGCGCGAACCGGATCTTTCGCTTTTTTCGTGATGCCCATTCCCCCAGCCTGCCAAATACCCTGTTTCCTGGAAAGCATGATCTTTATAATTCTCATTCAGCGTGACAGGGAAATGCGCATACGTCTGCTCGAACTTCCCTTCCTTTTTCAGCGCATTTTCACCCTCTTGATAATCCCATTTTTGGTCAATCAAACCGATGACGCGGCCAGTCGCAATTTTCGCTTTGTATTGGTCATACTTTTGCACGAAGCTTTCGGGATCCAGCAAGCCAATGTTGTTCATATGGTTGAGCCACTTAAAGTACTCCTTCTCTTCGGGACGAAGATAATGGAACTTCGCTTCATACGTGTTTTGATCAATATAAAATTCACCGTCGTCAGGCGCGCCTGTCGCATAAAAGGCAGGGTTTGTAACCGATATCAAGGCATGCCAATCGTCGGCATTGAGCGATAAACCGATCGTCGGTTTACCGTCAGTGGTGGTCGGATGTTTTTCTTTATACGTTTTGATGGCGTTTTCAAAATCTTGAACCGTTCTGATTTTCGGATATCCTAACTCTTTGAGGACTTGATGCTGGAGCTCAAATCCGCCTTCGGAATCAAAATATTTTTGGTTCACGCCGGCAGACGGGAGTACGTAAATCGCATGGTCATTATTGCTGTAACGGAGCCTTTTCGTATAATCGCCGTATACCTTTTTGAGGTTAGGTCCGTACTTTTCGATCAGAGGAGCCAGGTCTACCATGGCGCCTGCATCAATCAGCTTCTGCGTGCCGCCTTTTCCGAAAACCAAGTCCGGATACTCGCCGCTGGAAGCCATCAATGCGATCTTTTGATCGGAAGCGCTAACAGGGAAATCTGCTTTGAGCGTGACGCCTGTTTTTTCCTTAATGACTTTACCGATCCTGCTCTCCATATTATCCCAATCGGCATTCTGGTCGGCGAAAAACGCCGTGAACGTAATCGGTGTCTTATCGTTGGCATTTGCCGCCGTACCGTTCGGTGACGAACTGCTGCCCGGGGCGGTATTTGCACCGGATGTTGGCTCCTTGGAGCAGCCGGTTACTGTAATTAAAGCTGCGGCAAGCAATACGGCTGTCATTTTTGCAGCATACTTTTTCATTCAGCAAAGTCCTCCCTTTAATGATTCTAATATATTGTAAAAATTGGATAACCTGAAGCTACCAATGATTAGCTTTTGACGGCTCCTAGGGTGATGCCTTTAACAAAATATTTTTGCAGGAACGGATACACGAGCAAAATCGGGAGCGTCACCACCATCGTAATCGACATTTTGATGGATTCCGGCGAAACCTTCGCGATGCTTTGAGAAGCATTCGGATTGTGAGCTTCGTTCCCCGATTGCGTGCTTAGCAGCACCTTATTTAGCTCATACTGGAGTGTGGTTAATTTCTCATTGGTACTATTATAGAGCAGGGTATCGAACCATGAATTCCAGTGGCCTACCGCAATAAACAGAGCGATTGTTGCTAACACAGGCTTACAAAGCGGCAGTATGATTTTCCAAAAAATCATGAAATCATTGGCGCCGTCGATCTTGGCCGACTCCTGCAGCTCGTAAGGCAGCCCGTCCATATAGGATCGGATCACGAATACATACCATACGCCTAAAAGTCCGGGTAAAATATAAATCCAGAACGTGTTGATCAAATGCAGGTTCCGCATCAGCATATATACGGGCACCAAACCGCCTGAAAAGTATAGCGTCATCGCGAACATGACGGACATCGGCCTGCGTGCTTGAAAATCTTTGCGCGCCAGAACGTAAGCGACCATGGAAGCGCTAAGAACGCCTAACACCGAACCGATAACCGTTCGCAAAACGGAATTCTGGAAGCCCGTGATGAGCCCCGGATAGCGGAAAATCGTTTTATAATTTTGCAGGGTGAACTCCCTTGGCCAAATATAAATGCCGCCTTTGACCGTATCCACGGAATCATTGAGGGATATGGCGAGAACATTCAGAAACGGATACAGGGTGGCAATCGTCACCAAGATCATGATGATATAGAGCAGCACGTCGAAAGCGAGCTCCGTATAGTTTCTTTTCATATGCGCAGGCATGACTTGCCCTCCTAAATAACGGTCTCTTTGGTGACCTTCTTGTAGATCGAATTCGCCGTGATGACGAGTAGGACGCTGACGACAGAGCTGAATATGCTGATCGCCGTTCCGTAAGAAAATCGTCCTAACTGGATGCCATATTTGAGCGCATAAATTTCAAGTACTTCCGAATAGTCCGTAACGAGCTGGTTTTGCAGTTGGTACTGCTTCTCGAATCCGATGCTGATCAGGTTGCCGATCGACAGGATGAATACGACCATGAACGTCGTACGAATGCCGGGAAGCGTGATGTGCCAGATCCGGCGAAAACGGCCGGCGCCATCCATCGTGGCCGCCTCGTACTGCTCGGGGTCGATGCCTGCCATAGCTGCCAGGAAAATAATCGAGTTCCAGCCTGTCTCTTTCCACATGTCGGAGACAGTGACGATGCTCCAAAACCAGCTGCCTTTGGCCATGAACTGCACCGGTTGATCAATGATATGCAGCTGCATGAGCAATTCATTGACCGCGCCTCCTTCGATAGAAAGCATCTTGGTCACAATGCCGGCTACCACAACCCAGGATACAAAATGCGGCAAATACGCGATCGTCTGAATCGTTCGTTTGAATAAGTGACCCCGAAGCTCGTCCATCATGACGGCAAACAGGACTGGGATCGTAAAACTCACAATAAGTCCCATGATACTCATCCCCAGTGTATTGCGAAGCACGAGGTAGAACCTCTCATCCGTAAACAGCTGCCTGAAGTTATCCAACCCGACCCACTGCTGTTCAAGAATGGACTTACCGGGTTTGAATTTCTGGAAAGCCATGAGCCATCCCCATAAAAGGACATAATTAAAGATAAAAATCCATATGACAAATGGGATCGACATCAAATAGAGATACCGCTGGCGGAGCATTTTTTTCCAGAATTTCGAACGCCTCTTCGTCTCTCCGAGGAGGACGGATTGGTCGGTAGTTAGCGTTTTCATTTAGTCCCTCCTAGCATTACCTTTGCTGATAGCTTAATGTTACTGAAAGCCGCACGTTCATAATACCGCGCAAATTCGTCTTCTAATCATGTCAAAATAGCGCTTGCATTTTGACGGATCGAGCTGCCGGCGTAAAAAGGCCGACCCTTAGCAAAAAGGAATCGGCCGCGGTTTATACCGGGTTGTCGGAATTTCGCTAACTAATGGTAATTACTTCGCCGCTTTTCCTTTATACGACGAGGGCGATTCGCCCACATACTTCTTGAACTTGCTGTGAAAATAGTCTGCGTTCGCATAGCCGACGCGCTCGGCGACCTGGTGCACCTTGAGGCCTTCGCCCAGCAGCTCGATCGCTTTCCGGATGCGGACTTGATCCAGGTAGGTATGAAAGTGAGCGCCTGTGTAATTTTTGAAAATTTTGCCTAAATACCCGCTCGTATAATTGAACAGCTCGGCTAACGTATCCAGCTTCAAGTTCTCGGCATAATGCCGCTCGATGAAATCCATGACTTGTTTCAGGACGGGCTCATTGCCGGAGCCGCTGATCCGTGACGCTAAGTCGCATAATTGCCGGCGAAGGCACGCTTGCAGCGCAGCCAAATTCGGCTGTACATAAATTTGCGCAATGATGGACATAGAGTCCTGCACAATCGTATACGTTTTATCATTTTGTCCGGCCAGCTTATTCAAAGCCAGCGAAGTGAGCTGCGCATAGTTCGTCTTCAAACCAGACTCGCTGCGGTCGCAGGCAACAAGCTCAGCGCCTGTCCGCTCAAGCAAACGCTCCAGGCTTTCTCTGTTGCCCAGATCAATCGCATAGTAGAGCTTCTCGGCGAGGGAGGCCATATCCGGTATCGCAGGATGGTCGCCGTCAAGGTTCACGTTATGCCGCACGATAAGCTCATCGGCGCACAGATAATGATAGGTCAGCAATTCAGCGGCTTCCTGGAAGGAAACGCTAACATCTTTGATTTGCTTGACTGCAGATCCTATTGCAACGTGAAACGAAATCTCCGGTAAGCAGGATCGTATCTCACTATAGACGGTTCTCCTTGCACGCGCATCTGCAACCGGCTCCTTCAAAAGAATGCCAAGACAGGAATGCGAGCTAAAAACAACACCGCGTTCGGCACTCTCGAATTTATCGATGAGGCCTTGTTTGATCGTCGAATAGAGACGGGAATCAGAGGCTTGCGTTGTAGCAGGCTGAATCAAGAGTACTTGATACCCTCCCTTCGACGCACCGATCAAGCCTTCAAGATCAGCGGAGGGAAGCTGCAGCTGCACTGTATCGGCAGCAAGCAAAGCTTGTATGAGTTCCTCTCTGCGCCTGCTCGCACTTTGTGCGGTTATATTCTCTAACTCGTCTTGCTTTTGTAAATGCTTGTGAACGCGTACGAGTTCAGCGATCATTTCCTCCTCATCCACCGGCTTGAGAATGTAGCCGTCCACACGCCCGAGAATGGCCCTCTTCGCGTACTCGAAATCGGCGTATCCCGTCAGAATGAGGAACCGGCATGAAGTGTCCGTTGCGCGAATCTGCTCAATCACCTGCAGCCCATCCATGACCGGCATGCGTATGTCGATGATGATGAGGTGAGGCGCCAGCTCGTCATATTTGCTCAGCGCTTCCCGCCCGTTCATCGCATCTCCCACAACCTTGAAGCCATAATGCTCCCAATCGATCAAAGTTTGCAAACCCGCGCGAATCGTAGGCTCATCGTCAACAATCAATACTTTGTACATACACTCACCCCTGAATAGGTATTGAAAAGTGAATCCGCGTCCCCTTGCCTTCCTCTGTCACAATCGACAAGCCGTAGGCATCGCCATACATAAGTTTCAGCCGTTGATGCACGTTGCGCATGCCGATCCTGTGCTCCTTCTTATCTTCCATATCGTTTAGCGACTGCTCAATCTCTAGCAATCTAGACGCGCTAATGCCGATACCGTTATCGATCACGTCAATGCGCAAATGGTTATCGTTCACAGCTGCCAGAACCCGAACCATGCCGCCCGTCTCGATGAATTCAAGTCCATGAATAACGGCATTTTCCACGATCGGCTGTACGATAAGAGGCGTAATTTTCTTGTCGCCGGCTGCCGGATCCGGATGGATTTCATAGGTGAGCCGATCCCCAAAGCGGAACTGCTGTATGTCCAGGTAGCAGCGAACCATCTCCAGCTCATCCTTCAGCGGGATCAAGCTGCCCATGATTTCGAGCTTCTTGCGCATCAGCTTCCCCAGCGTCCGGACGATGCCCGATATTTCGGCCTCCCCCTTCAGATGGGCTTTCATGCGGATCGATTCCAGCGCATTGAACAGGAAATGCGGATTGATTTGACTCGCCATCATTTTCAGCTTGATCTCTTTTTGCCGCAGCTCGAGCTGGTTGTTGATCCGGTTCGACTCATGAACCTCGTCCATCAGCTCCCGGATGCTTCGCACCATATTATTGAATTGCCTCGAGAGCATGCCGATCTCATCATAACCGTCAATTTCCGAGGTTGCGTTCAAGTCTCCCAGCGCTACTTTATTGATTTGCTTATTTAATTGGAGCATCCGGGAAGTCAGCATATGTGAAGAAAAATAAATGAGAACCAATGCAACCAATAAGCTGGCTAATGTAATATACAGGCCCATGTAGATGATCTTGTTGGCTTCGCCGACGATGCTTTCCACCGTGAATACGGATACAATTCGCAATCCGCTGTCGCTTAGCGTCGGTATGAGATCGTTGATCACGACTTTAGAGTCCTTGCCCTTGAATTTCGTTTGATAGGTGCCTTCCGGTTTATCCGGGAAATCCTTGCCAAAATCGAGATCGCCCAACTGCTTGCCTACCCAATCGGTATTTTTGGCAGCGACAATCGTTCCTTTTCCATCCATAATCATCGTATCGAACAGCTCGTGGCTGACGATCGCATTCAACTCATCCTGATTGACATCAATAACCAGAACCCCGCTGGAACGGTAGTTGGCAAAATAAATGCGTTTCACCAGACTGAGCAATTTCCGGTTGTTCTTCGTTTCATCCTCGATGAAATACCAGCTGATTTTCTCCGTCTTTTTGTTCATCGCTTCCTGATACCAGAAACTATCCGTAATCTCCGGCGTGGGTTGGATGAAACTCCAATTGTTAAGCAGTGTCGGATTGGTCGTGTAAAAGCGGACATTATCGACCTCTTTGTATAGTTTGACAAAGTCGGTAAAGTCCTGAAACTCTTTATAAGCGCTTACAACTTCGTATATGGATTGATATTGCGTATTGACGATACGTTCCAGTCTCGGGTCAATCATCAGTTTGCTGGAAATTTCGATGGGAATTCGAAGAATATCGGAGGCATGTTTATTGATTTTTTCGACGTTGTTCGAAGTCTGTCCTATCGCATCGTTCAGCACGGATTGCCGGAACGCATTCGTCAGGAACACGCCGACGATTAATACAGGAATTACAACGACCAGAATGAATGCCAGAATGATCTTATGTTTGATGCGGATATTGTTCGTTTTTTTCATGAATGTTTGGAGCATCGGGATCACCACTTGGCGAAAAATTATTGTATTCATCATTATAATACAGTTGCATCCATCGGGATATGGGAACAATTAGTGAGCTTCATGTGAAAATTAAAGAAACTTTCCGCAGCCACGAGATATGGCCTTCGGAAAGTTCAGATACTGGAATCGGGTTAAAGCTGCAGAAGATCACTATGAATTTTGACTACGATTTTTTTGTTCGTCGTCTGCTCTTGCACCGAGCAGTTCGGCCGATGAATATCCGAAGGAAAGAAGACCGCATACATGCCTGGTTTCAAAATAATATCAGTTTCAAGGTGCTTCGCTTCTAATTCGTAAAAGGCAATATCGTGCGAGTCGAATTTATTGTCTACGATTTTGACGTCCGGCTGGAGTTTGTAGACGCATAACCGCTCTTCGCCGCTGACCAGAAATTGTATATCGGTATAGATAGCATGAGATTCCGGCTTCTGTTCCTGCTTCGGGCAGGTAATGGATTCCTGTACGTTGGCAAACATCAAGTCCCCGTTGTCCCCTTCAAGCGGATGTCTCCCGAGTTCGGCTTCACTCAGATTATGGCTCAGAATGTATTCGATGCCTCTTTGCACCGCCGGCGGCAACAGGTGGCGCTCTTGTTCAAAATGCAGAATGTCGCTAATAATCATACGAAAACCCCTTTCTGTTCACACATACCGTTTATATTAATGCAACCACCGATTACAGTCCAACACCGTGCAATTTCCTGAGCGCTCTAATATGGTATGTTTCATTAGTCGATTTGTACAAGAATTGGATCTTAATTATCCATACATTATAATGTTAACCCTTATTAAACCAACAGGGGGAGTCTTGGATGGAAAATGAAACGGATCAAAAACACATATACCGCCAGCAAAGTAAGGTTATGAAATCCGACCGTTATCACCGTAATCGGCATAAAGGCTGTATCATATGGCTTACTGGGCTATCCGGTTCCGGTAAATCTTCGATTTCCTTCGAAATCGAACGGTTGCTTTTTGAGAGAAACGTCTCTGCGTATGTATTGGACGGAGATAATCTGCGGCACGGGTTGAATCGTGACCTTGGTTTTTCCGCCGACGACAGGAGAGAAAACATTCGGCGCAGCGCAGAAGCAGCCAAGCTATTTGTTGACGCCGGAATCATAACTTTACTAAGCCTGATTTCGCCATACAGAGTTGACCGCGATGCAGCACGGGCCTTGTTTGAAGCTGGGGATTTTATTGAGGTCTATGTAAAATGTCCGCTGGACGTTTGTGAGCAGCGTGACCCTAAGGGTCTGTATAAGAAAGCGAGAACAGGAGAGATCCGTGAATTTACAGGAATCTCAGCTCCCTACGAACCGCCTTTGCAGCCTGAAATCGTCATTCAGACGGATTCCCAGACGCTTATAGAATCCGCTGAACAGATCATGCAGTATTTACGAACTTATCAATATTTACAGGATTAGCGCGTGAAAAAAAGACCCGCCTTTTACAGGCGAGCCCTCATTCTTTTAAAAACTATTTTGCTTCGCGCCTTCCCAATCCGCCAAAAATCTTTCGATTCCGGCATCGGTTAATGGGTGCTTAATCATGGATTCAATAACTTTATAAGGTACCGTTGCAATATGAGACCCGGCCAGAGCCGCTTCAATCACGTGAGCTGAATGACGCACGCTTGCTGCAATAATTTCTGACTTAATGCCATGTACTTGGAAAATCTGGCTGATTTCTTTGATCAAATTCATGCCGATCTGGTTGATATCATCGAGACGGCCGATGAATGGGGACACGTATGTCGCTCCTGCACGGGCAGCCAGCAGTGCCTGCGTAGAGCTGAAAATCAAGGTCACATTCGTCGGGATACCCAGTTTGCTAAATACGTTAGTTGCCTTCAAACCGTCAGCCGTCATCGGAAGCTTGATCACGATGCTTGAACCAAGTTCAGCAAGCTTCTTACCCTGCTCGATCATTTCATCGGCTTTTAAAGAAATGACTTCCGCACTGATCGGCACTTCACCGACAATGGAGACAATCTCCTTCACGGTTTCGAAGAAGTCTCTTCCCTCTTTCGCGATCAGCGAGGGGTTAGTTGTAACGCCAGCAACAACGCCAAGCTCGTGCGCTTTGCGGATTTCCTCTACATTAGCTGTGTCGATAAACAATTTCATTTCGTATCCCTGCCTTTTCTCCCGTTATGGGCCGTTATTGGAAATACTTCTGTCTGATTTGTTGTACGATCGCTTCTGCTGTAAAACCATACTCGCGAATCACTTTATCGGCTTTCGCTGATGCTCCGAATTTACGGATTCCGACGACGAAGCCCTCGCCGCCTGTGATATCATCCCATCCGGCAGGGTAAGCCATCTCCAGCACCACGTTCGCTTTCACGTGCGGCAAAAGGATGGATTGCTGTACATCAGGTGGCTGCTGCTCGAACAGTTCACGGCTTGGCATCGAGATCACGCGAGCTCTAATTCCATCTTGAGCCAATTGTTTCTGAACGTCAAGCGCCAAACTGACTTCAGAGCCGGTTGCGATCAGCTGAACGTCAGGCTGAGCGCCTTCGGCAGCATCGGACAAGACGTATGCGCCGTACTTGATGTTGGCAAAAGCGAGCGTATCCGTGCCCGGAAGCACCGGCAAGTTCTGGCGGGAGAGCGCGAACACAAACGGACCTTCCTTCGCTTGCATCACGTACTCCCAAGCTGCCGCCGTTTCGTTGGCATCCGCCGGACGGAACAACGTCAGATCCGGGATCATCCGCAAGGAGGGGATCTGCTCGATCGGCTGGTGCGTCGGTCCGTCTTCGCCGACTGCGATGCTGTCGTGCGTGAACACATACGCGACAGGCTGCTTCATCAGTGCGGACAAGCGAATCGCGCCGCGCAGGTAGTCGCTGAACACGAGGAACGTGCCGCCGAAGGCGCGCAAACCGCCGTGCAGCAGCATGCCGTTCAACGCTGCGCCCATCGCGAATTCGCGAACGCCGAACCAGAAGTTGCGGCCGCTATAGTTGGCGGCGCTGAAGTTCCCGGCGTCGTTCAGCATCGTCATGTTGGAGCTCGCCAAGTCGGCGGAGCCTCCAACGAGATAAGGCACGCGCCGAGCCAGCGCGTTCAGCACTTTCCCGGACGCGGTGCGCGTCGAGACCGCGCCGCTATCAGCGCCGAAGCGTGGCACATCGGCGTTCCAATCCGCAGGCAGCTCGCCGCGCGCAGCGAGCTCGAACTGCTTGGCTAGCTCAGGATAAGCTTGCCCGTACTCATTCCACAGCTGCTCCCAGCTATGTTCGGCTTCCGCGCCCTGCTGCTTATAGCGGGCGAAGTGCTCTACAACCTCAGCCGGCACGTAGAAATCCGGCTCCGTCGGCCAACCGAGCGCCTGCTTGGTCAGCAGCAGCTCTTCCTTGCCGAGCGGACTGCCGTGCGTGCCGCCGTGACCGCCTTTGCCGGCTTTGTTCGGACTGCCGTAGCCGATCGTTGTTTTGATCTCGATCAGGGTCGGACGGCCCGGATCCGCCTTCCCTTCCGCGATCGCTGCGGAGATCGCGTCGACGTTGTTTTGCTCCTCAACGCGTAAATACTGCCACCCGTACGATTCAAAGCGTGTCCGTACATTCTCGGAAAACGACATGTTCAGCTCGCCATCCAGCGAGATGTCATTCGAATCGTAGAGCACGATAAGCTTGCCGAGCTTCAGATGGCCTGCAAGCGAAGCGGCTTCGCTCGATACGCCTTCCATCAAGTCGCCGTCACCGCAGATCGAATACGTATAGTGATCGACGATCGGGAAGCCTTCCCGGTTGTACACCGAAGCCTGATGCGCTTCGGCCATCGCCATGCCGACTGCCATCGCTACGCCTTGACCGAGAGGTCCAGTCGTCGCTTCTACGCCCGCCGTGTGACCATACTCGGGATGTCCCGGCGTACGGCTGCCCCACTGGCGGAACTCCTTGATATCGTCCAGCGATACGTCGTACCCGCTTAAGTGCAGCAAGCTGTAAAGCAGCATCGAGCCATGCCCGGCCGAGAGGACAAAACGGTCGCGGTCTGCCCACTTTGGGTTGACCGGGTTATGTTTAAGATGCCGCGTCCAGAGCGCGTACGCCATCGGTGCCGCCCCCATCGGCATGCCCGGATGACCCATCTGCGCCTTCTCGACCGCATCGATTGTAAGCGTTCTAATCGTATTAATGCTCAGTTCTTCAATAGAAACCGTCGTCTGATTCAAAATAAGTTCGCCTCCATCAATTCGTTTGTGTTCGCCCTATCTACCCTTTATTATAAGGATAGCCAGTGCATTCAAATAATTGATAGTTTCGATACTCGCTATAGAAGGTGTCTATATGATTAACTTTGAGCTTTATAAAGTTTTTTACCTGACCGCTAAATCCGGCAGCTTGTCCAAAGCTGCAAAAGAACTC
Source organism: Paenibacillus sedimenti (assembly GCF_014534655.1). Taxonomy (GTDB): domain Bacteria; phylum Bacillota; class Bacilli; order Paenibacillales; family NBRC-103111; genus Paenibacillus_E; species Paenibacillus_E sedimenti. The sequence continues at coordinate 54,654 of NZ_JACVVD010000017.1, read as the reverse complement.
TTCATCACCCAACCGAGCGTATCCCACTCCATTAAGCTGCTTGAGGACAATCTTGGACTTCAGCTGTTCGCCCGGACGTCCAAAGGCGTTGAACTCACGAAGGAAGGCGCTGTCCTGTATTCCTATATCGAACAAGCTTACAATTTCATCTCTCTAGCGGAGGTGAAATTGAGCGAGCTCCGTAATTTCTCCAGCGGAGAAATTAAAATCGGCGGCAGCGACTCCCTTTGCAAACATTACTTATTGCCGTTCTTGGAATCGTTCCACGAACAATTCCCGCATGTGCAAATCAACCTCGTGAACGGCACAACGCCGGAAATCGTGAAGCAGCTGAAGGAAGGCAAGATCGATATGGGCATCGTACGGACGCCGATACTTGATGATCAGCTGCAAGTCCGCGAAGGCATCACGATTCAGGATTGCTTTGTCACGGGGCCAAAGTATCGTGAGCTCAGTAAACATCGCGTATCACTCTCCAAGCTGTTGAGCTACCCGATCATTCTGTTTTCGCGGAACAGCAGCTCGCGTAAATTCATCACCCGCTTATTCCAGGAGCACGGGCTCATCCTGGAGCCCGAAATCGAGCTCGGCAGCGTCGATCTCCTCATCGAATTTGCCAAAATCGGCTTCGGCGTCTCTTTCGTTACCAAAGAATTCGTCGCCAAGGAGCTGGAAGAAGGCACCTTATTTGAAGTGAAGCTGGATGTCGTTATTCCCTCTACCAAAATCGGCATTATTACGCTGAAAAATATGCCGCTCTCTAATAGCGCGGCGGCTTTTGTAGCGAAGCTGGAGAAACCGGCAGATTGAAACTGTCATGCCTCGCGGGTTGAGGCAGGCGTCAGCCAGCTTTCGAACCGCTCGATCAGCTCCTCCCGACGGCTCATAGAAAATCGGTAATCTTGGAGGTCAGACCATCATTTCCAGGGAAATCTCGTGCGTCGTCCCTTTTCCTTTTTCACTTGTGACCTCGATCTTTCCGTGCATCTTGCGAATGATACTGAAGGAAACCATCGTACCCAGGCCTGTCCCCTTATCTTTGGTCGAATAATAGGGAGTCCCCAGCCGATTGATTTGTTCCGCGGTCATGCCCACACCCGTATCGGCTATCGATATCAAGACGTACTTGTTTATTTTACGAAGCGTGAAAGTTAAATGCCCTCCGTCCGGCATGGCTTCAATGCTGTTTTTTCCAATATTGATGAGTGCCTGACGCAGTTTAAATTTGTCGCCGAGAATATAAAGCTGTTCCTCAGGCATTTGTTTGATGATTTGCACATTTTGATAGTTGGCATAGGAGATCAGGACGTTCGTCACATAATCGATTTCTTGGGCCACATGAATTTCTTCTATTTTTTCGGGATCCGGTTTGGCGAAGGTTAAATAATCAGAAATGATTTGCTGCGCCCGATCCAGCTCATCCAAACATATTTTTTGGTAGTAGCGCCTGTTCTCTTTCGATAGATCGTCCTTGCCCATTAATTGAATGAAGCCTCTGACCGAAGTTAACGGATTCCTGACCTCATGAGCGACGGATGCGGCAATTTCGCTGACGATTTTGATCTTCTCGCTCTTCATAATTTCTTCGCGCAAGCGGGAGTTTTTCTTGAAAACCTCCAAAATATAAACAAAAATGCCTGATACGAAGCATTGAAACAATATGATTTCAATCAATGTGTTCCTTGCCATAGAGCCTAGGTTATTGGTCAGGTACGAATATGTAATGAACGAACCTACACGAATAATGAAATAGACGAGTACTGATGAAAATATTTTTTGATACAAAGTAAAAGCCGGAAACTTTCTTATAAACCAGAGGATCGCAATAAAAGTAGGAACGATCGAGAAGAAATATTCCACGGAATTAAGACTTCCAAGGATGAAACGGTAGACCATTAAACAGGCATATAGCAAAATCGAGACATAAACGCCCCCGTATAATGACCCGATAGCCAGCGGAACAGCGCGGAAATCAAACGTAGATTGATTAATAACAACAGGAAAAGACATCGTCAAAATGAGCGCAGCACAAAAAAGGACAAACGTGAAAGCCCGATTATATAGTTGCGTTCGATCTGCTTTGATTACATTCGCATACAAAGTTATCGGTAGGAAAACTAGGAATAAATTCAGCAGTAAATCTCTGTAGTCGTTGATCATTTCTCCATAAATCCCCCTGCTCGATACCTTTATTACACCTACAGTACCATTAAATAATAAAAGTCTGCCAGATAAAATTTTATTTGGCAGACTAATTTCCAATTACTGGAAGCTAAATTTCTTCTTGACTTCGGAATCGACATCTTTAATTCCTTCAATGATAAATAACCGGCTTATGATTGTCATGTTCTATATAATTTTCTAGAGGTACGGCAATTTCCTCATCTTTCATTGGAATAGCAGAACTACTATATTTCACCATAACTAGATCCTTGGCCTCCAACTGGCTGCGGCAAGATAGCTTTTGATTGTCTACCCTTATATAGCTGCCATCGGGCAGTAGTTGCCGAGCCTTTACATTATCATCAAGCAGCAGCATTAAATAGTGAATGAGAATTGATTTTTGCCGATGATCTAAAATCGGGCACATCAATTCAATTCGGTGATCCAGATTTCTTGTCATCCAGTCGCTGCTTGATACCCATACTTGAGGGGAACCCGCATTCTTAAAATAAAAAACGCGGGAATGTTCCAAAAAACGATCTACAATGCTGCGAACGGCAATATTATCGCTTAAACCTGGGATCCCGGGACGTAAAGTGCATATGCCGCGAACAATCAGATCAATGCGAACTCCTGCTTGGGAAGCAGCATATAGCTGATCCGTAACCTCTTGATTAGCCAGAGCGTTCACTTTGACAATAATTCTTGCCGCTTTTCCTAAAGAAGCATTCTCTGATTCGCGCCTAATTAAACTAAATAACCGCTGTTTTAAGTGTGTCGGAGCAACGTCCAGGTAGTGCCAACTTCTCGGGATGTAAAATCCTGTTATCTTGTTGAATACATTAGCAACATCTTCACATATATCCGGATCGGATGTGAAAAGCCCTATATCTGTGAACAATCGTGCGGATACTTCATTATAATTTCCTGATGCTACGTGAATATATCGATTCAAAGAATCCGCTTCCCTGCGTACAACCAACGTCATTTTGCAATGAATTTTCAAACCTGCTAACCCATACACAACATGACATCCGGCTCTCTCCAATTCTTTAGCCCATTCAATATTTCTCGCTTCATCAAAACGGGCTTTCAATTCAACAATCACGGTAACTTGTTTACCCGCTTCTGCTGCACGGATAAGTGCCTGAATAATCCTCGAATCGCCATTTACCCGGTATAAAGTCATTTTAATGGCCAAAACATCCGGATCGGCGGCCGATTGCCCGATAAAATCAGTTACGGCTTCAAATGATTCGTACGGATGATAAACAACAACATCCCTCTTCCGGAGTACGGAAAAAAAATCGTCTGTATGTGAAAATTCCCGGGGATACATCGGCTCAAATTTCGGATACTTGAGATGTTCATAACCCGTTATCGAGCTTGCAAATTGCATGTAGAAACTCAAATCCACTGGTCCTTCAGCTGTAATCAGCAGATGATGATCGATTTCCAGTTCGTTTTTAATAAGCTCTAGCGCAGCAAGATCAAAACCCTTTTCGATCTCCAATCGAACCGGAGTCCCCCGCTTTCTCTTTCGTAGCACCTTTTCCATTTCATCAAGAAGATCATCCGATCCTTCCTCATCCACCACCAAATCGGCATTGCGGGTTAAGCGAAATGAATGGAAAGCAACAGGCGAATACAGATTAAATAAGGTATGCATATGTCCCTTTATCAAATCTTCGAGCAGAATAAAGTATCGCTTTTTACTGTCTATTTGGGAAGAGACTTCGATAAATCGCGATAAATTAGCTGGAATTTCAACCAGGGCAACATGTGTTTCCATATCCGATATATCGGCAGATTGCTTAAGAACAACAGCTAAATAAACGCTTTTGGAGCGAACCAAGGGAAAAGGGCGGCTTTTATCAACGGCTAAAGGTGTTAATACAGGGAAAACCCATTGAAAATAATAGGCTTCCATTTCCTTTTTTTGATCGTCATCCAATTCGCCATAAGTTGTAAAAGCAATACCTTCATTCTTAAGCAATCTGATTATACGGTCATGTGCTTGATACTGGTCCTTAATCAGTTGATCTATCATTCTTTCTATTTCATTAAGCAATTCCGGGGGCGTGAACCCTGTAAAATCCGATTCAACATTCCCCGCTTTGATTTTATCCATAATTCCGGCAACTCTAACGCTTACAAATTCATCCAGATTGGTCGATACGATCGATAAAAATTTGGCTCGTTCGAGCAGTGGAGTATTGTTATCTTGAGCTTCTTCAAGAACGCGTCTGTTGAATTGAAGCCAGCTTAAATCGCGATTGATGTATTTGTTCATATCTTACCTTTCTTATGAAAATAGAGAAAAACCCGCTATAGTTGTAGAGTTAGCGAGTGATAGAAGATGCTTCCTTATTAGGAATCATGCTTATACTTGATGTGCTGACCCATTCTCTGAAGATGGCATTACCGACTTCGTTACATTATTCAATAAACGATTATTAACAAGCGCATTGCCGGCTTGCGTTCCGAGCGAATGACCCAAACTGTTACCCACTAACCCACCGACAATCGACCCAACAACTGTCCCTACTCCAGGTAATACCGTCGTTCCAAGCATCGCTCCATATTCAATACCTGCCATTACGCCAAGAGCTCCGGTCACGTTACCCGTCGTTTTGACCGTATATTCTTTTGCATTCATGTGTCCGGTCGTTAAATCTCTCGTATCCTGGAATTGAGATAACCCTCCGGAAATAAGACCTGCCCATAAAGAACCGCCCTGTAACATGTTCATCGCTCCTTTTTTTGTATCTCACAGTAAGATTGTGCCCGATTGTCCAGAAAATCTTTGGTTTGTGTGTTGAAAATATTTTCCATTAACTAACATTAGACAATCGGCTTCTCTCATTCTCTCTTGCTGTCTCTAAGCACGGATTGAAGCTGAGCGGCCTCTTTGATTTGATCCTTCATATCGAGGAATGCCCCTGTTCCTTTAACCGCAAGTTTGCGTGCGGCTTTTCTCCCTTTCGGGGACATAGCAAGAGCAATTGCCGCAGAACCCAGAATAATGCCGAATAGTGATTTATTCATTTACAATCCCTCCACAAGTTAATGAATTAAATAATTCCAATAATTGAAAATTTTATACGTTAAGATATTGTAAAAAAATTCATGAAACGATGGAATATTTCAATTTCGGTTGTGAATAATAACCAGACCAAATTATCCGGGTTGAGTTTAGCACGGGGATAGGAGAGAAGGATGTCTTCATCACGAAACAAGGATCGGTTTGTCCGCGTCTTACCCGGGAGAATACGCATGGAAATCTGCGGCCTGCAAGGAAACAAACAAACGGCTGAACTTCTTGTTCAAACATTCCGGGCATGTAAAGGGATTTACAAAGCAGAGCCTTGTCTTCTTACAGGCAGACTTTTGCTTCTTTACGACGAAATGCGGATGACAAGCCAAGACATTTTCGGGATGATCCGAAAGATTGAAGAGCAAGTCATCATACAGAATGCCCCAGTCCATGCTTGTGACAAGGGTGTTTCCGTTAGGGAAGAGGTCAAGCAGGAAGTAGCCGCTGCAAGCGATGTTGACCTTGAGCTGCCTGATGATATCAGAGTTCTCCCTCAGTTGCCAAACCCGGATATGAAGAAATCCGCAGAAAAAATCCCCCTCCCGTTAGCATTATCCATGGGTGGACTGGCTGTTCTGGGAGCGAAGCAATTATTCATGGGACGTTCGGCGTTAGCCAGAAGCCCAGCGCCTTTTTACTTGTCAGCTCTTGTGTCAGTAGTCACGGGTTACCCCTTCTTAAAGCGGGGAATTCAAAATTTCTCGGAAAAGAAACAACTCAATTCCGACCTCATTTTAGGAACAAGTGCGCTGGCACTCGCCCTTGTACGTGAGAATTTGGTGGTGCTAGCCGGACTTAGCATTTTGCAATACGTGAACTGGAAACGAAGTCATTCTGTCCTAAAAGGGCAGCAAGACATTTCTTTATCGCCGGATATTCAAGCATACAGTGAGAAGGCCGGCAAAATAGGGATCGTTGCGGCCGGAGTTACGTGGGCTGTTACCCGAAATCCGCTGCGTGCTATCGCTGTTCTTTTGGCTGCAAACCCGCGGCCTATGACCATACCTGCCAAATGTGCATGGAATCAAGCTGAACTTGTTTCCGATGAAAGACATTACGCAATTCCGGCAAAAGGATCGTTATCTCAGCTTGCACGTACGAAAACGATCTTGATCGAAGATTCTTCACTTCTTTTTGACCCTCCGGAAATTGAAGAAATAGAATGTATGACATCGAATGAAGAAGATGCGGATAAAATCGTTTGTTATGCAGCGTCATTAATGGCAAAAAGCAGCCATCCCTGGAAAGAAGATATATGGAACAAGGCAAAACAAACGTGCCGTACGATTCGCACCGCTTTTCATGTGGAGGAAGAAGAGCAAGGTATCATAGGAAAAATAAACGATAACCGTGTTATGCTCGGCAGCTTCAAATATCTTCAGGAACATGGCATTGATTGCACGCCATACGAACTAAAAGCAAAAAGACTATTGAAAAAGGGCAGCACTGTCCTGTTTGTAGGAAAACATGGAGCTAAGGGCGGCGAATGCTTGGGTCTGCTAGTCAGACATCAAGAAACCGCTATGAATGAGCATGGCCTAACGGCAGCTTCCTTTATCGAAAAAGGTTGGCGCGTTCAGTTATTACATAATAGTTTGCAAATAAGCAATGACCTGCTCTTGAAACATGATATGGACATAAGCTGGTTACTACTTGAGCAAGGTGAAGTGATTGAAAAAATCGCCGTTATGCAGCAGCATGGCGAGGAAGTATTATTTGTCGCAAGTACAGAGTCAACTCCGGTTAATTCCTTTTTTAAAGAAGCCGGGTTACCGTCCATTTCCGTCGATGAGCTGAAAAGTATTCAGGAAAGCGCCGAATACGCCGGGATCATCGATCAAACCGTAAATGAACATGCTTCCGTCACTAAAAAATGGAATTTACTAGGAAGCGCTTTGGCGACGTTTGGCATGATAAGCGCACCGGTTGTCAATTTGGCTGCGGATGCGTTATCGCTTGTCTTTATGTCCCGATCGAAAAAAATAAGCGAAGCATTCCCGCCTGCATCAGCCAATATGTATCATCCGGAAATTGCGGCTGCTTCAGAAGCCCCAGTATGGCACGCCCTTTCGTGTGAGCAAGTTACCGGAAAATTCCACGTCAAAGAGCGGCTTGGTCTGACATCGGATCAGGTTATTTCGCTTCGAAACCGTTATGGTGCAAATCGGCTTGACATTAAAAAGGGGACCCCCTGGCTCATCTCCTATTTGGGACAGTTCAAGGAATTTACAACGCTGATCCTGCTCGGCACATCCGTGCTTGCGCTGTTTACTGGAGGCGTATTCGATGGCGTGGCGATGGGGGCCATCCTGCTCGCAAATGCTGCCATTGGGACGATTCAGGAGCGAAAAGCCGAAAAGGTTGTCGAGACGCTGAATCAATTTCAACCGCCGGCTTGCAAAACAATCAGAGACGGGGAGCAAGCGGAAATGTCGGCTGCGGAATTGGTTCCGGGAGATATCGTATGCCTGGAAGCCGGGGATCGAGTCCCTGCCGATATCCGTTTGATAAACTCATGGAACATGCGTGTCAACGAGGCCGCTCTAACAGGCGAATCACTGCCTGTCGAAAAAAACGAATCACCTTTGGCGGAACATTGTTCCTTGTCCGAGCAAAGAAATATGCTGTTCATGGGAACCGATGTGTGCGGTGGCAAAGGGATTGGCATTGTTGTGCGAACAGGCATGCAAACCGAAATGGGCCATTTAATGTCCCTTATAAAAAATCATGAAAAAGAGGTCACGCCTTTACAGGCGAAGGTAACTTCTATAAGTAAAAAGTTTGTCAAAGGCGCTCTTGTGGCCGGGGGGCTTGTCTTCTTAACCGGACTGCTGCGAGGCATCCCGATTACGCAGATGATTACAACTTCCATTACACTAGCGGCTTCAGCGATTCCGGAAGGGCTGCCTGTAACCATTACCATCGCACTCAGCGCAGGCATTTTCCGCATGGCGAAGAAAAATGCGTTGATTCGGAAGCTCTCTTCTTTGGAAACATTGGGAAGAACAACGATTATTTGCACGGATAAGACCGGCACTTTAACCAAAAATGAAATGACGGTCAAGGCACTTGCAACGGTTAACCGGTCATGGACCATCAACGGCGAAGGGTATGAACCTATAGGCTCGTTTGAGGAAGTCATTCCCGAGGTGGCAGCCGCTTCCGCCAACCTGCCGAGAACGCAAGATCAGCACAATATCGGGGATGATCCTGATTTGAAACGGATCTTTCAGATCTGTCTGCTATGCAATAACAGTAAGCTCGAACAGGAAAATGAGCGATGGATCACCAAAGGCGATCCGACCGAAGGAGCCCTTCTCTCCCTGGCAGCAAAAACCGGTCTGTGGGAGAAGGATATGTCCCACTGGCATCGCGGATTGGAAATCCCGTTCGACTCGGGTACTGCCAAAATGAGCGTTGTTTGTAAAGACTCGCAGTCCGAGCAGGAATGTTATGTGTTCTCTAAAGGTGCAGTAGAAACCATTCTTCGCCACAGTAACCGATATCAAAAAAATGGTGAAATTTATCCTTTATCGGAAGAGCACAAACAGCTGATTTTGCAGCAGAATGACAAGCTGTCATCGGATGCTTTACGTGTCCTTGCTTTCGCCTACCGGAAAATCGATGAACATGCCAATGAAGAGGGAATGGACGAAAAGGAACTGATTTATGTAGGCATGGCAGGGATGATGGATCCTCCAAAACCCGAAGTCGAGCATAACATCCGCGAGGCTTTGGAGTTAGGCGTGAAGCCCGTCATGATTACCGGCGATCACCCGATTACGGCTATTGCTATCGCGAAGCAGCTTGGCATTTATACGGGTAGTGAGAACGTCTTAACCGGACATGAACTTGAACGTATATCGGACGATGAGCTGGTGCGAATCGTGGATCAAATATCTATTTTTGCCAGAGTTACGCCGGAACATAAGCTTCGCATCGTGACTGCCTTTCAGAAACGCGGGCACATTGTCGCCATGACCGGCGACGGCGTCAACGATACCCCTGCCATCAAGCAAGCCAATGTAGGGATTGCGATGGGGCGAACGGGAACTGAGGTTACGAAAGAAACGGCAGATATGGTTTTGACCGAAGATCATTTTGGAACGATTGTGGAAGGCGTCAAAGAAGGCCGCACGATTATAGGCAATATCCGCAAAGCGCTGGGCTGCTTATTGACCGGGAATTTAGCCGAGATTATTGTAACCAGCGCCGCTGTCATGGTCGGGTTGCCGATTCCGTTAGTTCCCATTCAAATCTTGCTGATGAATTTGCTGACGGATGCTTTGCCCGCAATGATTCTGGCAGTCAATCCGGGAAATAAGACGAAACAAACGAAGCGGACCGACATCGTCGATAAGGAATTGTATCGCAAAGTAATCACCAGAGGAGTTCTTCTGGGATTAGGTTCAATAGGCTTATTTGCGGCAAGTATTGCTGCCGGGGCACCTGTTCCGGTTGCGCAAAGCATGGCGTTCGCGACGCTGGTGGCTGGTCAATTGATTCAAACCTTCTCATGGCGTCAAGAGGGATCGGAAGAAACGATTCGCGATTGGACCAAGGATCGGTTTTTGCTTGGTGCACTGGGCATCTCCTGGCTAGCTTTGCTTGCAGCCTTGTACGTACCGCCGTTAGCCGGGTTCTTCCATACCGCACCACTCTCGATCGGGCATTGGGTTCCAATCCTAGGGGTAGCCGGATCTGTATCGTTGTTGTCCAAACCGGTTCTTTCCCTCATTTCAAGAACGAAAGAACACAAGTTACAGCCGTCCATGGGCGAGTATGTGAGTGCTGCGGCTTAACAACCGCAGCACTCGAAATAAACTTTTTTCGAAGGGTGAATAACGTTGATACAAAAAAATATAGACAAAATTATTATCGGTACTGCACTCACCGTTGCGGCCTCCGCCTTGCTCCCCATTGCCAAATCCACCTTGAAGCCTATTGCCGAAGCCGGCATGCAGGGTGGCGCCGGCTTGTTCCAGCGCGCCAGATCCATGCTGCAAATCGCCCGGGAAGAAGTGGAAGATATTGTGGCTGAAGCCCAGTTTGAAAGAATGAAACGGCAGCTGGATAAAGAAATCGCATTGCTGGATGGCGAAAAGTGATCTGATAGGTGAGGAGCCAATAATTGTAATGGAACAGAATATAGATTTTCATCTTAAGGAAGCATTAGCTCATTTGGAAACAGCATTAAACCAGAGTGTAAGAACCGTACTTGAGAACGATGGCGCCAAAAAAGAGATTGGTTTAAAATGGGAGCAATTTCTAGGTGAATTTATCGGCCAAGTCAGAGAAAAGGGGAAAAAGTCACGGCTCAACCTTCTAGGTTGGATTAATTTTCCACGAATCAGATGAAAAGCAAGAACGCCTCTGAACGCATGAATATGCGAACAGAGACGTTCTTTGGGTTGATACTCGAGCCCGTTTACCTCGAACTCGTAAATGAGGGCCGCCGAATCGCCGCCCTCAGTTGCTTTCAAGACCGTCAGCTTCACGTATCTTGCTTTGGTTAGCGTTATAGCATCCTTCGCCTAGCCTAGCGTATTGCCTGTTAGGAAGACAACATCAGCGTTAAAGCCGGGGATGGAAGTCGAAAAAAAAGCACCACACACTCATCGAATTTGAGTTGTTGTGTTTTTAACTTTAAGAAACGTCTATCGGCTAGGGGTCCATATGTAATTTCCATTTATGTCAATGTACCCAGAATCCGGTCCTTCCCCTTCCCAGCCCACACGAACATTCGCGATTCCCGCTGCAAAAGGTTCCGCTAAATAATAAGTCGGTTTTATCTTGACCTCTCCTCTTTTGTTGATATAGCCCCATTCCCAATCACCGATTTGAACCGCTGCGAGACCGCTGGCGAATGGCTTGGTATTTTCAAAAGCAGGCTGTATGACAAGCTTACCTTTGCTGTCAATATAACCCCACTTATTCCCTGTTCGAATGGCAGCGAGACCTTCCGAGAACGCTTGTGCATTCTCGTATTGCAGCGGAATCGACCAATTTCCTTGTTTGTCGATATACCCCCATTTCTCTCCGATTTTAACCGGAGCTAATCCGTTATGGAAGTCCCAGGCATCGTCGAATTTTGTTTCAATCACCAATGTTCCCGTTATATCGATAAAGCCAAATTTATCGCCATTCTTTACTCTTCCGAGACCTTCAGAAAAATCGTAGCCGAAATCAAAATGAGGGGAGATTGCAAATTCTCCTTTTACATTCAGGTAGCCATAGGTATACCCGTTATCATTGTGAGCAGCAACGGCAACGGCGGCCAATCCCTCATGAAATTGACTTCCGAACAAAATATCCGGCTCCATGACTACCTTGCCGGTAGTATCAATATATTGGTGCTTCTTCACATCTTGCTTGATTAATACGGTGACGTAGGCCAATCCCTCTGAAAAGGGAGCCGTCTCGTAGTATTGGCGCGGAATGACTAATTGGCCTTTATCATCGATGTAACCCGAGCCATTGCCGTCTTCTGCAGCATTCCAGACCTGCGCCAAGCCTTCGGAGAAAGGTAACACCGACGAATATGGGACATCCATTACCCTTTGACCATGGTGATCGACTAATCCATATTTCCCATGATGCTGGATGGGATAAAGTTTAGGCTCGCCGATCGTTACCGTATGCAATCGTTCGATCCAGGTAACCTTTCTTCCACTGGCTTCTCCAACAAACCGCAGCGGAACGAAGACCGTTCCGTTCACAATTGCAGGAGCTTTATCCAGTACTGCGTCTTCCCCGTTCACATCAACGGCATTCACGCCCGGCGTCATTTCAACCTTTAAACCGTCTCCTGCCGCAATGACTTTCCTCGTTTGGGGATCCCAATCAACTTGCCAACCCATCTTTTCAAACAAGGGACGAAAGGGGACAAGCGTGGTCCCGTCTTCAATAAACGGCTTCTGGGCAAAAGTGACGGGCTCCCCATCCACCCGAATAGTAAGAGCATTATTACTGGCCTCAATCGGGATCGTCCCTGTTAAACATGCCATTAGGGAAAGTATTAAATGTAGCGCCACCCGTTTTTTTCTCACCATCATAATTCGTCGCCTCCACACACTCTTATCCCCCTCAGAACGTATTATGGATTGAGGGCTACAACTTCATAAATATTTTACCATGTGTTTCCAACTATGTCTCTTAGTGCTTGTAAACTTGCCTATCCTTGCATCCTATCTCCGGGATGCTCTGCCAATCGTGAATCGAGCAGTCTGCGTGATGCGGGGTGACGCAGTTCCTCAATGTGCGCCATGTTATCCAGCCTCTCGACTATTCTGCCTTGATCCATAACGATTAATCGGTCGGATATAAAGCAGGCCGCCTTGATATCATGCGTGACGAATATATAAGCAAGTCCGTAATTGTCCGCCAAATCCTGGAGCAGCTCCAAAATTTGCGCTTGAATCAGCACATCGAGACTGCTGACGGCTTCATCAAACACGATGAGCTTGGGGCGAAGTGCCAATGCCCTTGCGATGTTTAACCGCTGCTGCTGTCCCCCGCTAAACTGATGCGGGAATTTGTTCAAGTCTTCTTCGCCCAAACCTACAGCCTCAAGCAGTTCAACTTGCCTGATCTTCATCTCCCTGGCAGATAAACGCTCATAGTTGCGAATCGGCTCGCTGATGATTTGACCCGCTTTCATACGCGGATTGAGCGCATGATAACTATCCTGAAATACGGCCTGAAGATTTCTACGCAGCGTATGTTGTTGCTTTGGCGAAGTTTGATGCCAATCTGCGCCATGGAAACGGATCATTCCTCCACTAGGCTTCTCCAAGCCTAGAATTAGCTTGCATAACGTGCTTTTTCCCGAGCCGCTTTCACCAACGATGCCCAAACATTCCCCTTCTTCCAGCTCAAATGAAATGTCCTCCAGGACCTGAAGGGCTTCATTTTTTTTCCATAAACCCGTTTGCTTCGGATAGGACTTGCTAATATTTCGGAGCTGCAGCAAGCTCACACGATTAGCCCCCTTCTTACTTCATCACTTGCGGAGTTAGGCATCGATAAACGCGATTGCAGCAGCAGTCGTGTATATGCATGTGCCGGAGCATCAAATAGCTGCTTCACCGGAGCATTCTCAACCGATTCTCCGCGATACATCACCGTCACTTGATCCGCCAGCTCGGCAATGACTCCCAAATCGTGCGTGATGACGATGATGGCAGCTCCTGTCATTTCCCGGATCCGATTCAGTTCGCGCAATATATGCTTTTGGTTGCCTGTATCCAACGCCGTTGTAGGTTCATCGGCAATGATTAGTTCCGCATTGGTTGCGAGTGCAATTGCAATCATGATCCGCTGCAGCATACCGCCGCTCAATTCAAACGGATATTGTCGCATTAGCTCTTGAGGACGCGGCAGGTTCACTTGGCCTAAATCATGTATCGCCCTTTCTCTTGCTTCTTTTGCGGTTAGGTTTGTATGCACTCCTAGAGTCTCCAGAAAGTGGGAACCGATCGTACGAACCGGGTTAAAGCATGTCATCGGGTTTTGCATGATCATAGAAATCCGGCTCCCCCTTAACTTTCTGCGCTCCTCGACGGATAAAGACGTAAGCTCCTCGCCATCCAAAAGGATACTCCCTTCCGTCACGCGAGCCCCGCGTGGAAGCAGCCCCATTGCAGCCATGCAAGTCATTGTTTTACCGCTTCCGCTTTCACCAATAATGCCTAGTACCTCTCCCCGGTTAACGTTTAAGCTTACCTTGTTAACAAGGCGAGTCTTCCGAGTCGCGGTTTCGAGATCGACGGAAATATTTGTCATAGAGAGAACCGTTTGATTTCGTTTCATAGGATACCTCCCTTCCGGGTTCATAAAGACTGCGCATCGACTCCCCCAGCAAATTGCAAGCGATTACGATCAGCATAATAGCGATACCGGGATATATCATCAACTCGGGATGCTGTCTGATGTAAGATTTGCCGTCATTGATCATCATCCCCCATTCTGCGGTTGGGGCTTGAACCCCTAATCCCAAGAATGAGAAGCCGGTGATTTCCAGCATGATGCCTCCAAATTCCAGCGTAGACAGTACAAGAAGCGGCAACATCATATTAGGAACCATATGCTTGAAGATGAGCCCCCATTGCCTGGTACCACTGACGATTGCTGCTTTCATAAAAGGCTTTTCCCTTAAGCTGAGCACCATGCTTCTGATGATTCTCGCATAATAGACCCACATGGAAAGTACGAGCGCCAAAATGAGATTGCTAAAGCCTGAACCGAACATGCCCAACAGGACGAATGCCAGCACCAGCGTCGGAAATGCCAGCAAGATATCGCATATCCGCATAAATATGGCGTCAAACCAACCTCCCTTTAACGCAGTAAACGAACCGACAATGATGCCGATTGATACCGTAAGAACAAGTACGAGTAAGGCGCCGCCGAACGAATAGCGGATGGCTGACAATAACCTGGAGAAGACGCACCTGCCCAAATGATCCGTACCGAGCGGATACTCCCAGGAAGGCTTTTGAAACTTGAGCAGTACATCCATTTGATCCGGAGGATGAGGAACAAGCCATGGAGACAATATGCCAACGAGCATAACGGCTATGAGAAAGAGGGCGCAAATTTTCCACATATCAGCTACCTCCTTTCATCATCGTGCGGGGATCCAGCATCCTTTGCAGGATATCGACAATCAAGTTAGCGAACACGAAAATAAGCGCCATGAGCAGCGCGTAACATTGAATGACCGGATAATCCCGGTTGATGATCGATTCGATCAAATAACGGCCCAGCCCCGGCCATCCGAATATTTGCTCAACCATCACTGTGCCCGCCAGCAAATGACCCATGCTGATTGCAAGTGCAGTCACAACAGGCAGCATCGCGATTTTGAGAATATGACGCACGATAATGATGCTTTCTCGTAATCCTCTGGCTCTTGCATAAAGGACATAAGGCTCTTTCAGTTGATCCAGGATACCGCTGCGCAGCAGTCTCGTGAAAACAGCCATTTGGGTAAATGCAAGCGTAAAAGAAGGTAAAATAAGATGAAGCAGTGTTCCTGTCCCCTGAACGGGAAACCAATCCAACTTCATCGAAAACAAATAAAGGAGTATAAAGCTGAGCCAGAACCGGGGAACGGAAGCACCGACAAAAGCAAGTAAGCGGCTCAATTGATCGATCGGCTTGTTAGGATAAAGCGCTGACAGAATGCCAAGCGGTACGCTTAGCAGCAAGGTCAGCAGCAGCGCGCCTGCCGTCAACTGCAACGTCACGGGGAATTTCTCCGCAATCTCATGTGCAACCGGCAATTTGCTCACATAGGATACGCCGAAGTTGAAGCGGCACATCTCAGAGAGCCAATACCCGAACTGCAAGATAAGCGACCGATCCATACCGAGCTCGGTTCGCATCTGAGCTATCGCTTCATCGGTTGGCGGCGTATTGGATAGATGCAGAATGACTTCTGCAGGCTCTACAGGAACGAGACGGAGCAGCAGAAAGGTAAGGACGGATACCCCTAATAAAATTAGGGGCAGTCCGGCCAGTCTTTTCATGATAAATCCGAGCGTATGAACAGATATCATGGCGAAACTTCCAATGTAGAAAATGGAAAATCATATTTAGAGGCTTTAGGTACAATGCCAGAAACATTTTTTTGATATACGGCAATAAACGTTTCATAGGAAATCGGATAGAATGCAACCTGCTCGTGGAATGACGTTAGAATTGATTTGTACAGTCCTTTACGTTCGTTCTCATCATGACTTGCCAGCACCTTCCTAATCTTATCGTCGATCTCCTTCTTATTAGGCAATCCGGATTGAGCTTCGTAAACGCCGGTAGATCCCGGTTGGGAGCTGATGATGGCGAAATTATGCGGATCGTTAGGGGGACCCAGAGAGCTCCAGAAGTTCATGTTGCTCTCGCCGTTTTTCAGCTGCTGGAGGCCGACCATCACATCCACGCCTTGAATATCTGCCCGAATGCCGATTTTTGCAAGTTCGCCTTGCATTATTTCAGCAATGGCCTTTTGTACGGCTTCCGTTGCGATATAGGTAAACTTGACTGTCAGCGGCTGCCCGTTCTTTTCCCTGACGGTTTTCCCGGCGGGAAGCTTCCATCCGGCTTCCTCCAGGAGCTGCTTGGCTTTGTCGGGGTTATATCCTATTGGCGTCAAACCAACATCGGCGTAAGGAATTTCTTTGGCCAGAATGGTGTCAGCCATGAGCTCCGTTCCATAAGCTACGCTTTCGACCATTTTCTTTTTGTCGATTCCGTATTCAATCGCTTTTCGTACATTCAGATCAGCAGTAGGTCCTTTTTGCGTGTTCAGCACAACTAACCTTGTTGTCAGCGGATCAGATTGGCTAATGCCATACTTACCGGACTCCTTCAGATGCTTGAAACTATCAAGACTGATCACGCCTCTGCCATAAATGAAATCAATCTCCTTCTTCTCAAAAGCAAGCAAGATGGATTCGGAATCCGGCATGATCTTTACTTTGATCTGATCAAGCTTCGGTTTTACTCCCCAATAATTTTCGTTCCTCGCAAAAAGGGCGTAATCGTCTTTCTTGTACTCTTTCAAGACCCATGGACCGGTACCGACCGGTGCTTTGATCGCTGTTGATGTTTGGCCGTTGTCAGGGAATCCGGTATTCCCCAGAAAGCGAAACGGACGAACAAATGCAAGCTCCTGCAGCACAGGATAATAAAATTTATTCAGCTTCAGCCTTACTGTGTAATCATCCACTTTCTCGACGGATTCCAGTGCACCGACAATCCCCATCCACGTGTGTCGCTGTTTGTTGGCCATAACGGCGTCTATGTTCCGCTTTACATTGTCTGCATCAAAGACGGAACCGTCGGAGTATTTAACATTTTTACGCAAGAAAAACGTATAAATCATGCCATCGTCAGATACCGTCCAACGTTCGGCTAAACCCGGCACGATTTGTCCGCCGTTCGAATAATTGACTAGCGACTCGTAGACCATGGCCTGCGCAAACATCTGGTTGGGGTCATACAAATGCGGATTCAATGGACCAATGTCCGTTCTCCAAGGCATCGTAATCGTTTTGATTTTCGCTGATGTATCTGCTTTGTTACCCGTTGAACAAGCCGTTGTTAACAGCGCCATAACGAGTATGCTTATTACAAAAGAATAAAGGCTTTTTCGTCTATTCATGAACATTCTTTCCTCCTTCATGCTAGGCCTGATCCGGTGCAACAAAACGGAATATGTATGCCTGCTCATACTCATACTGTATACGGTCGGCCACCTGCAAAAACCAACGTTCATTCGGCGAAATGGCAATGAAGCTCTCCGGCTTCATTCTTTGAATTCCGACTTGAAAGCCTGCCTGCATAAATGGCTTAGAAATGTCATCCAATGTATGCAGATTCATCGGAAGCGCTCCATTCTCGTTGATCTTTGCCTGAATATGAGGAAGGCTAGGATTGTCTCTATAATCCGTATAAGTCGCATAATACACGCCTCCAGGCTTTAAAGCCTGCCTGATTTTCCGGGTATGCTCTTCTAAATCGGCAATCAAATACATGACAGAAATGCTGAATGCTAAGTCAAAACGATGCGGGAACTCTTCGGGAGATCCCGTCGCTTCATAATAAAGCGGAGCATCGCCCTTTCGTTCATTAGCGACTGCAATGGATTGACGGGCGAGATCTATGCCTATGCCTTCCCGAAAGGGCCTTTTTCCGTACAAATATCGTAAAAACCCGCCCTGGTTGCATCCGAAATCAAGCACGGCACAATTCTGAATATCCTCTTCGACGATCGTGCCAAGCACTTTTTCCCAGTGCCTTACATGCTCATCTTCCATGCGTTGCTCTCCTTCGTAACGTTCCTTCCACCAAACGTCATATAACTGATCCTGTTTCACTTCAGCCATCCTCCCTCATTTAATTGTAATTATTACGATTTTAAGACTTGAAAAAAACGAGCACAGAGCTCGTTTTAAATGTAACAATTACTATTAAGAGTACACGTGACTTCATTCTGCTGTCAAGGCTTCTTTTAATCATACTATTGAAGAGTGGGTTTGTTTCGAACTCTGGGCTGCACGGCCTTCGGATGCGATCTGCCCGCCAGGAACACGCCTGCAAGAATGAGAGCCAATCCGATCAACAAGCTCCAATAGATCTTCTCGCCCAGCATCGTATACCCCCAGATCATTGCGCTTGCCGGTATCAGATAGGTGACCGTTGTGGCAAACTCCGGGCTCCCTTTTTGAACGATATAATAAAAAAGAATATACGCGATACCCGAGCCAAATATGCCTAAGCCCGCTAATGCTGCTATATTCGGAAGCGAAGTCAGCTGCGTGAAAGCGATGGGTTCCGTTAAAAAGGCAGCGCTGCCGCTGCCAAGCATGGCACAAAGCAAGGTGCCGAAAGTAATTTGATACATCGACAGCCCATTGAGAAGACGCTTAGACAGCTGGGAGCCGATCGCATAACATAACGATGACGCTATCATGCAAATAAATCCCAACAGATCAACGGATATGAGCGAATCCGTATTCACGCCCAGCAGGATGACCAGGCCGACGATGGCAATCCCCATGCCAAGCCACTGCAGACGGTGGGACACAACCTGGAAAAATAAGATGCCTACAACCATTGTCCATAATGGTGTCGTAGCGTTCAGTACAGAGGCCATAGTGCTTGTTAATCTGGTTTCACTGAATCCGATGATCGCCCATGGAATGGCTGTATTAATCAGGGCCATAATCGCCATCGGCATCCAAGGGATCTTCTTGAGGGCAAAAGGCACCCGTAAAATCAGCATGATAATGATAATGGCAGCCAAACCCAAGGTAGATCGGAGAAAGGCAATCGTCCATGGTCCAAAATCATGGAGCAGTATTTTTATAAAGAAGTAAGACCCTCCCCAAATAAGGCTGAGCAAAAATAATGCGAAAAATAGCGATCGCTGCAGATGGATCCCTTCTTTCTGCTTAATGACTCCTTGATGAAAGCAACTGATGCAATTCTTGAACAATAACGTCTTGATACTCTGTTCCGGAATTGTAAATATGAGCAATCTCTTGACGCACTTTGGAAACTTTATCCTGATAATCCGGCGATTCCCGATTCGGATTATGCTTGCGGAATTCATTCATCACAGCCTGAATATATTGAGGGCGGGCACCCCATTTTCCGATAACGTCGCCTTGGGCATTCATAAAAACTGCAACCGGCTGCGCGCGTCCTCCATCCGTTAAGAACAAATCCATCGTCTCTAAATGCTGCTCCATAAGCAAAACTTCCATCGGAATTTGGCCGTGTTCCATAACCCGAAACAGGACCGGCACATTCCATATTACATCAGGACACCAATCGGTGCAAAGAATCATGCAATGTAGATCTTCTCTTGTGCCCAGAGAATCAAAAAAGGCTTTTTCTTCCTTGCCGTCCCATGTAAAACGGTTGTACCAATGGATAAATGTATCCTGGTTTTTCGTCATCCCGTCAATAAATTGTTGAGGGGTAATCCCCGTCCCTATTTTGTGCTTTAAATTCAATACAGATTTCATTGGAACACATCCTCTTGTCGTTATCGTGAATGGATATTGATGGAACCATGGATACATCCTATAATGAAATTGACCCTTGATAAATGGTCAGATTTGGAATCAATCAAAAGACAGTTTAACAACCGAAGGAGTAACTATGGCAAACATTGATAAGTTTTTAGGCATTGATATAGTAACCAAACAATATCCCTTGTTTCGGGATTTCTTGTTTAGTTATGCAACCTACAATGAATTAAAGCCTATTCAAACCGAACTGTTAGGCTCAAAAGATTTTTGGATAAATACGCTAAGTTTACACTTATCACAAGCAATAATAAAATGGTGTGGTGCATTGGAAGTAATTGAAGCACAACATAAACAAGCGTGGGATTCATACAGAGCAGGACTAGTTCAATCCCTTGGGATTAGTGAAGATGAATGGACTGATTACTGGAATCAGATGATAGATTTTAGAAATAAGTATTCTTTATTCATAGGATTAATTGTTGTCAGACGATTTATCCCTGACCTGGAATTAGCTTATAAATCAGCGCTTTTTTACGATAATTGGATGCGTGAGTTTATCTCCCCGGATATTTTCGAAGGTCCTTATTTAAAAGATGAGATAAATGATTATTATTTGAAAATTAAGAGTACAATTCCCTTACTTTCAAAAATTTAAGGGGTCTTCTATATAACAGAACCCCCGGGAATCGTCACCCGGGGGTTTCTACTTTTTTATTTATCGACCTTCACTTGAACGGAACTGATGGTTTCAAGGCCTGCATGATCCGTTACTTTATAAGTAATCGTGTACACTCTGCCGCTGCCTATGCCTGACCGTTCCGCCCGCAAACTAAAGTCAGTATCGCTCGTGCCATATTCGGCATCTTGAATATCTTGCTCCGTATTGCCGTCACCCTTGACGTTATCCGGCTCATCGCTGGTAATGGATACCAACTCGAAGGCTGCAATGCCGGATGCCGCATCATCCGTATTCACCGCTACATGAATCGGTACCATTTTATGATTTGGCGGGCCTATGACCTGTTTATCTACCGATAACTGTAGTTGCGGCGCCGTTTTATCTATCAGAATGGCCAATGACTTGAAGTCTTCCGTATTGCCCGCAAGGTCCGTGCTTCTGTAATCGACGGTCAAGCTTCCCTCATCGGACAGAAGAACCGGGTTCGTATACGGCTGCCACGCCCCTCCATTTACGCGGTACTCGGAATTCGCGATGCCTGCACCTTCATCAGCTCCCGTCAGGGTAAGCGTGACATCCGAAGTATACCAACCGTTCAGCCCTCCCGGCTGCTCTGGGTTAAGAGCTGCCGTAGTGACCGGAGCAGCATCGTCGATGATCATAATCCAGCTGATCTGCGGATCGGAGTTCGTAGCAGGTGCGGACGCAGATCGATGCACCGTAAGCTCGAGCTTCCCGTTCGTCACTTCTACATTCGAGTATCCAAGCACGTCATAGGCGTCCGTAAAGACGTAACCGCTTCTCTTCGTTTCCCCGTTGATCCTGATATCCGCGATCCGGTTTCCTTTGGACCATTGGTACCACGGATCATGCAGGCCGACATAGACAGTGTAACGCCCTTTATTAAGATCAAAAGCATAGGTCAGATCGTTGCCCGAATTTCCTTTGAGATATCGCAGCGACGTGAACAGATTTCCGGTTGCGTTGCCGGAAGCATTCGTACTATTCCCTACGTAACCCCAAGTTTGCCCCTTGGTCGGATCGTACTGCTGATCAATTGTATTTGGGTTAAGGAGCGTTTCCTGCATATAAGAAGACCATGTGACGTAATCGCTTGTAGCTGCTCCCCCGGCATGTACGAAATAGATGACATGCTCCGGGATCACGCTGATTTTCGCTTGGATCGCCTTGCCGCCAAACTCCGGTAATGTCCCGCCCACCGTAACGGTTCCCGGTTTAGCAAAATCAGAAGCATTGACGGACCAAACGACCGGCGTGTTTAAGGAGGTCCCGTCTCCCGTCGTGACATGAATGATTCCCGGCATATCCGGCAATTGCCCCACCGTAACTTTGGTAGGCAGTACAGTGTCAACCGTGACTCTTCCCATCCGGTTCAGCAGTTCCAGGTTCCACTGATCGTACCATTTGAGCGTAATTTCATCGTTTTGTCCGAATTCGAGCGGCAGCCAAATATACCTGGAATCCTTCAGATTGCTGGAGTTCCATCTATCCCCCATGTAAATGAATTTGCCCTTGGCAGGATCGACGGGAATGACATACGTGCTTTGCGAATCGAAGGTTGTGGATGCTTTTGTTCCGACAGACAAATCTCTCATCGGTTTCCACTCGCCGAAAATTTGATCCGCCACCGTATACAACGCTTTGTTCGGTGCCCATCCGGTTGCGCCTGAGGTAATCAAATAGTACTTGCCGGCATATTTGAACATCGCAGGGGCTTCCCGCTGCGCGCCGGGGAACACCCGGATGTAATCCTTGCCATACTCGGCCTTATAGGTCGTATCGCGCGTGATTTGGCCGTCTTTATGCCAGCCGACGATATCCGTGTACGAATCGTTCAGCTTCGAAATATAGATGGTCATGTTTTCTTCGCTGGAATAGATCAGGTACGCCGTTCCATCGTCATCTTTGAACAAATTCATGTCCCGCGCCATGCCCGGTTGATTTGGCTGACCGTCATAGGTTGCGCCCGGAGGAACTCGATCCATCCGATTGCTGACCTGGTAGACAAAAGGCCCCGTCGGTGAATCGCTTAAAGCATACCCCGCTTCCGCTTTGGCGTAATTCGCGTTGGATGTGGCGGACGGTCCGTCGGTGTGCATCCACATAACGTATTTATGCGTTTTGTCATTGTAGATCACCTTCGGTCTTTCGATGATTCTTTGCGTGCCGATATCGTTAAAAATATCCGCTTTATCCGTTCTGCCGGCATACAGCTGTGAAATCAACGGATCGGTATCAAATTGATCCATCGTCTCTATCGCGGTTAAAGCGAGCCCTTCGTCCTGCCAATTGTACAGATCGCTGGAAGAATAGACTCTTACGCCTCTTGTAGGGAGATAGCCGAACGTTTTGTCTTCGCCGTACCAATAATATTTGCCCGTGCGCTCGTCATGCAGGATGCCTCCGCCATGCGCCTGAATCGGAGCGCCGTTCGTATCTTTCCATGATATTCCCGGCTCATAGGAGCTATAAGGGACGTAGATGGCGAGGTCCGCTATGGCTTGCTTCAATTGATTGATCGAAGCGCGAACTTCATCCTGCACGGCCGTAATGTCCACGCCGCCTTGCGTGACGCTGGCTGCCAAAGCTTCAGCCTGAACGATCGCCTGCTTCAGTGTTTCTATGCTGTATTTCGTGTAAATGGTCTTCCCGGCTTCCACCTTTGCCGCCGCTATTTGAGCTTGCAAATCGGTGATCGGAATCGTGACGTGCAGTCTGACGATGATATAGTTGACGAGCGGATCGTTGTAGTTGGTCAGCGTCCCGGACGACGGCCCTTGTATGCTGACATTCAACTGTCCGTCACTTGTATGAAACTTTTTATAGACAACTTCTTTTTCAGCACCGTAGCTTCCTATATCGTAATCGCCGTTCGATACATTCGTGCCTTCCATGATCAGATTAACGCTTCGCCCGCTCCATGGATTTTTAAAACCGAACGTTACATCATAATCGCCTTCCGGCAGCTCAAAATTGTAGGTTAGCGCCTTATTGCGAACCTGAGTACCGTTGTAGTAGCGCAAAGAACCGTACTTGTCCGCCGCATTGGATACATTCGTTCCACTGGTGCCCGTAGCCAATCCCCACGCTTTGCCCGTTACCGGATCCAGGCCATAGACCTGTTCCGTTACGCTGGCAAACAGCCCCATTTTGTCGGTGCTCTCCACGGTACGCGGAGTCGGATCGCCTGCGTTCACAAAATATAAGATATAATCGTTATCCTTCAGCTGCTGCTCCGTAAATGGGATTAACGTTGTCCCTGCTTGGCCGCTTGTTTCAGCGGCGTACGCAGCTTTCTGTGGCATAAAGACGGAAGACAGAACGAATAAAGAAAGCATAAGAAGCGAAACAACTTTCATCGGCTTGTGCATGAAATCCCTCCTTAACGAGTTTGGAATACATGTTGCTAATATCCGTTCAATATGCCTATGTACAGTGGGAACTGCCGTCGAGCTTCATTTAACCACCCCCTCAGGTGTTTAAAGTTACCTCATGAAAGGGCTTTCAACAACTGGAAAATATGGATCATTATGAACTTTTCCGCTATTTTCATATGAACTATCTCAATGACGGCACCATTGTAGAGTGTTCAGTTCAATTGCATGATAATGAAAATGCAAGTAGGCAAAGAACTGCGAACATTGGGATAATCATTGGAGATTCAAATCCGCGAAAAAATGGTAAAATAGTATCATATAAATAGAAAGGCGGAAAAAGAAAAAGATATGGTACATGCATTTATCGAACCCAAGACGTACAACGCCTTCGAGAACGAGGCTGCACAAATTGAAAAATGCAAAGAATGGGGCTTGTTGTCAGAGAAAGCATCCAAGACAAAGGCGTTTTTCTATAAAGGAAGCGGCACGAATCTGGCCTGCAACATCATCGGTTTCGTCGATAAGATGACCGCTGTCATTGAATTCGAAAACAAACAACAACACTGTATTCACCCCTCCTACCTCAAGGAGATGCAGGCATCGAACTATGGGCAAAAACCTGTGGCATCAGCGGAAGAAGCGGTTGAGTCAGAGGTTGTAGTTGAACAAGAAATACAGCAGGAATCACAACAAGTAGTTGAGACAGCGTCGGTAGAGGAAACCAAAATTGAAGAACCAAAAGCCCCGTCCGCTTCAAAAGGGAGCACTAAAAAAGAAAAGGCACCTAAACTTGAGCTTCCGGAAGATAAAGTCAAAATGAACGCTACCGTCAAAGAGTTCACAACGGTTCCGAACAATTTCTCCGATACGGAAGATGAAGTCGTCATCTACGAGGCGGTTTCCATCGCGGACCCCGCAACTGAAGTCGGCGCAGCCTGGTCCAGCCACAGCACGACGCTAAAAAAATTGGAGCTAGCGATTGGGGATACCATCACATTTGAGGGTAAAATCGTAGCTAAGAAGCTCACTAAGCACCCCGTACCTTACAAAATCAACAATCCTTCGAAAATACAAAAAGAATAATGCTGAACAGCAAGAAAAGAGGAGTGTGTATTTTTACATGCTCCTCTTTATCTTAATGAGAGCCCAGAACCCGATTAAATTACTGTTCGGCTTATGGTTAGGGTCTCACTCATCTCCTTTTGATTGTTCCAATATTTGGGCCGCTGCTTCTTCCCAGTGCAGCTTCATTTGTTCTCTGACGAACAGATCTTCCAGTTTCTCCTGATGAATGCTGATGGTTGTCTTATCGGGATGGGCCGACAGCAAACGAATTTGCAGCGTCGATGCTCGTTCCCAGTCCTTTCTCTGCCATGTCATACGAAGTTGTTCTAATGGTTTCACGACTCGCAATTCACCGGATGTGCCGTCTTTGGTTATAAACTTGTGTCCAACTTTGAGCTCCAGGAATGGCATATCGCCTATCCATAATTGAATGCCGGCCGTTGAGGTCAAATAAGCCCATAATTGCTCCTTAGACAGCGGTAACGTCCTTCGAACTCCGATCTGAAAACCGGACGATGCCGTGAGGCCAACGGGTTTACGTCCGAGCTTTTGTCCGTATGCCCTAGCAATCAGTTCACTCCATTCCGGAGGTGTGTCATACGCCTCGTTCAAATACGTAACAATCTCATCGTGTGACCATGTTTTAGCTGCCTCCTGTTCCAGAATCATCATCCAATCTTCAGAGCTTTTGCCGGTTGATACAGCCACATTGGCGTTCATCACATCGCCGCCTCCTTGATAATTGTTAGTTAGTGCAAACTAACATATTGATGGTAAAAAAACTAGGGGGTTAAAGCCCTAGCGAATAACTCAATACTCGACTCCATAAACTCTTGCATGGTCACGCTTGTGATCGATTCGCCGCTGAGCAGTTTCGACATGAACGCCCCATAGTTCATCCACATGAAAGTGATCGCCTGCGCCTCGGCGTTAGTCGGAATCAACTTGCTTTGCTGCTGCATGGTCTTAAAATAGTTCGTCAACATTTCCTGCAATTGCCGCGGATGTTTCTGCGACTTGTCGCGTAAGCCGGACAATTCATGATCCTTGAGGACGATGAGGATCATCTTGCGGTTGCGGTTCATGATCTCATGATAAGCCTGACCGATGAGCAGCAAGTCTGTCCGCAAGTCCCAAACGATCTTCTCATTAAAAATCATTTGCATTTCCCCGCTATAGTGATAACGGTCAACGGCTGCTTCCAGCAAATTGAGCTTGCTGCCGAAATTACGGAACAATGTCATCTCGCTGACACCGGCCGCAGCGGCAATTTCCTTCGTAGATACCCCTTTGTAGCCCTTTTCCGCCATTAGATCGATGGCTGCCAGCAGCAATTTGTCTCTGTTGTTCAGCGTGTCGCTGGTCTCCACGTATTCAGCCCTTTCTCGCTGTTAGTGATCACTAACATTTAAAGAAAATTATAACTTTCGTCTCACCCGTTGTCAATATTAACATGAGCCCCAGATGAGAAAAACCGACTGCAGGATCAGTCGGTCCGAGGAATCTTTTGGTATAATAAAAGCATCAAATCGTACGGAGGGAAAAAATAGAAATGCTTATCATGGTGATGCTCATGTGGTTGTCGGCAGGCTTTACGCCTTCGTCCCTTCCCTCGGCGGACTCTTTGGCGTCCAACAAGCCAAAGGCGACTTGGCTATGGGATACTTCGCTCATCAACACAAGCGCAGGACGGAACGACATTTTGCAATTTGCCAAAAGTCAACGGATAGGACGCATTTTCTTACAGGTTAACCCGGCTGTTGCCCAAAGCGCTTACCGTAGCTTCATCAAAAAGGCTTCAGGCTACGGTATTCAGGTCAACGCGCTGGATGGCGCTCCTAATTGGGCGCTTCCGGAAAACCGGCACAAAATTACGGATCTGGTCCATTGGGTGAAAACCTACAACGCGTCTGCGCTTGTTAACGAGCGGTTTGCGGGGATTCAAGTGGATATCGAACCTTACCTGCTGCCGGAATGGACCGCTGACCAAAACGCGGTTGCCGTGAATTGGCAGCAATCTCTTGCCTATTTTAATGAGCTGGTGAAAATGGATTCCACTTTAACGACAGCCGCAGCCGTGCCGTTCTGGCTCGATAGCATTCAGCTTCCCGATGGAAGCGGCTCTCTCAGCGAAGCCATTATGGCCGTGCTGGATGAAACGGCCTTGATGTCCTATCGAGATCAGGCGCAGGACGTGGTTGCCTTAGCGGCGGAGGAAATTGCCACGGGCGACCGTCTGGGGAAAAAGGTATGGATCAGCGTGGAAACGAACCCGGCGCCGGATACCCCATACATCACATTCTATGAAGAAGGCAAGGCGGAATTGGAGCGCCAGCTGGCTCTCATCGACAGCATGCTGCAAGGTCACCCTTCTTATTCGGGCATTGCCGTTCATGATTATGCCGGCTGGCGTGCATTAAGCAACTAAGGCTTCGTTGCGGCCGCTTCACTTGACAGCGCCGCTTTAGGCGGCTGCTTCCCGAGCTTGCCGAACGCTTCCTTCAGGATCGGATAGCTCATTTTAAGACGTTCATGCGATGCCGGCTTGTTCCAGTTATCCCACTTGTAGATCGCCGGCTCCGCCGGTTCCGGATTTCCGGAGAGATGCGGTTCGACACGGACCGCCTTGCTTTCCGTCATCTTGAACGCGCCTGCTTCATAAGGATAGCGCCATACCTGATGCGTGCTTGGATCTGTAAATCCGAGCAGCAGCCATGGCAGCCGAACCTCAATCACAGGCCCTGCAATTGTCCAATCGGCCAAATTGTTGAACTCGGCGTTTGCTGGGTCTGTCGTGCCCGGATGCAGCTGACCGATCTCGACATCCTCGAAAGGCACTTTCGTCTTGCTTAGCGGCAGCACCAGCGGTTTGCTGACCGGCAATCGCCACGGCAGAAAGAGACCGCTTCCCGCACGCGACCAGGCTTGCTGCCAAGGCATCATTTTGCTCACGAAGCCGTACTGCCAGGTATGGTAATCGTACGAACTTTCCACATAGATGGAAGAATCCTTCTCCCCGCCAAGCTTCATGACGAACTCCTGCCCACTGCTAAAGCTCACGCCAGGCGCTTTGTCCGCTTTCGCACTCCCGCCTTCCAGCGTATCAAAGCCGATATATAGCGGCTGTTCCCCCGGCTTCCAATCGCCGTTCTTATTTTTCAGCAACAGATAAAGGTAAGCTTCGTCGTGCGAGACCGTAAGACTGTAGCCCGGATAATCCCGGCTCACGTTGTTTTTACGGCGGTCCCAGTCTTCGGTTTTCCCGTCAAGCACGATCGTATCATCCTTGGATTTTCCCGGTTCTACCGCAAGGAGGCCAAAATGCTCCTCGTTCGTCAACATGTTGCGCCACATCGGTCGGCGGGCAGCAGGGGAATCCAGCTCCATGGTATTCCAAGTGATTTTGAACCATTCATCCTGCCAGGCGAACAGGACCGCTCCGTCAAAATTCTCGTTATAAATGCTGCGGTATAGATCGGCGTTGATCTGCCCCTGTTCCTTTTCCGTATGCATACCCTGATTGCGGTTTAAAGGACCGTAGTGCGCCATTCCGCGCGAGCTCGGCACGCCATACTCTGCCACGATCAGCGGAATGCCTCGATGATGCTCCCTCATATCGTGCAGATACCCTGCGTACGGATTGATATTGCCTTCACTGTCTTTGTAAGTCTGATACTTGTCCTCATAGCGCAGCAGATCCGGATAATACGGATAAATATGATACGAGGCAAAATATCCGGCCTTCCAGCCTGCTGATGGCTGAACATGCATCGGATCAACCGATACCAAATCTTCGTTGTCCGCAGGCTCGTTCGGGTGTGTCAGCGGATCTGTAGTCACCCAGTTGGTAAACGAAACCGGATGCTGCCAGCCGAACTTCATATCTTCCTGAGCGAGCGTATCCATCATCTGGGTCAGCCAGCTTTCAAACGGCGAAGCGCCGGAAACGGCCTGAAAATAGGTGCCTTGGAACGGATTCATGCCGGGATGCGCATCGTTCGTCGCTTTCACGGCGTAAGGATCCCACTCGGTGCCGATTACCCAACCGAGCACGTAAGGCGACACATCCGCGTTGAAGCTGCCCGATGCATGACCGGGCTCCGATTTTCTTTTCAGCTTTCCGTGGATAACTTGAACGGCATCTCGAATTTCTTGCTTGAACAGATCGATCGTGTCCGGCTGCAGCGCATCCAAGCCCTGACCATTCGGCCCGACGAGATGTTCATCCGGCGCCCATACGCCTTGCAGGATATAGAGCGGGTCCTTGCGGCCGCCGTTGAATTCCGCCAGCGCTTCATAGAAATGAGGCGGCAGAATCGTATAAATCCGGATGACATCTGCATTCATTTCCTTGATCTGTCCGAACCAACGCAAGTAATCTTCCTTGCTCGGACTGAGTTCCCCGGGTGCGTGCCCCGGAGTCGTAGCCCCCAGGTTCACCCCGGACCAGAACTTCGGCTTCCACGCCGTCCCGTCGTAAACCGCCAAATGCCCATCCATGGAAGCTGAAGTTTGCTTCACGCCTCCCACTTCGAACACTGGAAGAGTTGAGGCAGGAATCTCCTTTTTAGCGCTGCTAAACAAGCTGCTTGGCAGCCCGCCCTCAGCCCATAATGCGATGCCTACTGCCGTTAAGGCCAGAACGATCAGCCCAAACACAATTCTTCTGTTAACCGAAATGACGTGCATGATGTCCTCCCCCGCTTACTGCGCTTTAGCTTGCATACCTTGCTGATCCGTACAGACCGTAGTGCCTGATTTAAACAACGTCACTTTTTCGCTGTTGCAGGCAAGCGGCGTTTCCTCTATAAATGCGATGCCGTACGCTTTGAGCCGTTCCCGGTTGGACCAGCTGTATGTAAATTCTGCTTTCACCGGCTGTGATACCGTTTGCAGCTGCGAGAGCTGGCTTCGCAGTTCCTGACTCCAGGCCCATTGTTTGGTTGTGTAGGAGCCGCTGACCAACAGCGAATTCGCGGCGATCACAACGGTCAGCGCGATACCGACACCTTTGAGGAGCTTGTTGCCCTTCAGGTACAAAGCTAGCCAGACGCAGATCAGGGGTACGGCCCAAAGCTGCGGCACGTAACGTGCCCACCAGGCCGCCGGATTGATAAAGGATGATGCAGCCAGCAGCGCAATGACCCCGATGGCGGCCAAGGTAATGCCCGGGCGCTTACGGAAGGCTAGCATCAATGCGATGATGGCGAGAACCAGCGCACCGCTGAACAAAGGCCCGAAGCCGGCGACCGCCACATCCGTCTCGGCAAAGGTCGGAAGCTGCTGAGCTTCAAAGGTAAACGGCCATTGGAACTGGGTCGGCTTCTTGTCCGTGCTGTTGCCCATAGGTTCAGCGAAGTATGAGGCTGCGACCTGCTCGAAGCGGTTCATCCGCTCCAAATTTCGCGGCGTAAAATTTTTCACTACATCAATGGCATTCTCCCCGGCAAGCGGGTAAAAAGGATGCCCTTTATGCAGCGTGTTGGTGACGTACGGGTTGTAGCCGACGATCAGGACGCCAATCATCCCTCCAAGGGCTGCAACGCGAAACAGTTGCTTAAGCCTGACGAACTGTTCGCTCATGTATAGAGCAATAAGCAGTCCTACGGTCAGCACGCCCGCATAACCGATCGCGGTGAATTTGATATTCATCGTCAAAATCATCGCGAGCGTATATACCGTAAGCAGCAGCCACCCCGGGCGGGTACAAATCAAACATCCGAGCGCAATCAGACATAGCAGCAGCGAACCCAGCAGCCCGTCCACATAAAAGGTGAACGACTGGTACATGCTGACCGGATTAAGCGCAAGCAGCAATGCCACCACCCAAGCGGTGACCCGGTTCTCAGGCTTTAAGGTCAGCAGCGCTCCCAAGCTGAGAAGGCCGGAAGCTGCCATTGCCATCAAGTTGATGACCTTGCTATGCTCGATCAAACCGGTGGCCGCATAGATGGAAGCAGCTGCAATCTCGGCAGCCTTCGCATAGTGGTTAATCCAGATGCTATTTCCCGTCGGCTGAGAGATTTCCTTGTCGTATACGGGATTCCATCCTTCCGCCAAGTGAATGATCGCTTCCTGATGATAGGCCTGTCCGTCGTAGGATAAGTCGTAGAAATACCCGGATACAATAAAGCCGCAAATAAACAGCAAAGCGCTTAAGCCCACAGAAACGGCGAAAACCGTCACTTGCCGCTCCTCCGCCAGCTTCTTCGATGCGATCCAGGCAAGCAAGATAGCGAGCGCTGCAGAGAGCCAAAAGTCCGCCTTCAACATTGGCACTCCGGCAAGAAACAACAGCGCCGGCACCATAAATGCGGCGACAATAAGCGTCAGGAGCGTCATTCCGGTGACCAAACTTATGGATACAATTCGGTTTCTCATCGTCCAACTCCCCATATCCTTCTTCTATATAGGAGACGCTGATCATTACGTCTCTCTGAAATATGTATTGGTTCTATCCAAGCATCAACGAACCGAGCCAGCCGAGCAGCGAGCCTAAGGCCAGACCGCCAAACACCTCAAACCGGGTATGTCCCTGCCTTTCTCTCAGCATGGCACCCTCGCTTGCGGCAGCGATTTCGAGGGTCAGCGCATTGATTCGTCTGGCATTCTCTCCGACGGCACGGCGGATGCCCACAGCATCAATCATGACGATATAGGCGACGGCGGCGGCGAGGCCGAACAGCGGCGTCCCCCAGCCTTGATCGAAGCCGATCAGCATCGCAACCGAGGATACGACCGACGTATGCGTACTCGGAAAGCCGCCGTTGCCGATCAGCTTCCCGGCGTCACTGCCGTGACGCACCCTGTTCACCGCATACTTGAGCGTCCCGGACACGAGCCAGGCGATGAAAGGCAGCGCCGGATACAACAAGCTGGCGTTCATACATTCAACCCCCTTCCGCTACGCACGTGCAATAAGCAGCACGCCAAGAGAGATGAAGGCGGCGCCGAACCATTTTTGCATCGATAACGTTTCTTGAAACAAATAAAATCCGAGCAGCATAACCAGAATATAGCCCATACTGACCATCGGATAGACGGTGCTAAGCGGGAATTTCTTAAGCGCAAATAGCCAGAACACCGAGCTTAACCCATAGCAAGCCAGCCCCGCCGCAATGGGCCAGGAGGCTGCAAAGCTGGACCAGGACAACAACCCGGCGCCCGCAAGTTTGGGAGTGCTGACCCCCCACTTCATTAATACCTGCCCTGCTGCGCCAAGCAGGACGGAAACGATTAGCCAGACATAATGGATCATCGGAGAGTCTTCCTCCTTATTAATTGAGAAACAACAAAATACATACGACTGAGAATCCATAGAGCACGACCGTCAACAAAATATGCTTATCCTCGAGCAGCAGCTTTTCCGGGCGGCCGCCCTTGCCCTCCATATGAATCAAATACAAGTAGCGAAACACGCCGTACAGTACGAAGATCAACGTCCACATCAGTTGGATCGTGTGCCCTGAAGTAAAGGTAAACAGCGCATAGCTCATAATCGTCGCCGTCGTCACAATCCCCGACATTTGGTTCAGCATTTCCATCGAATACGAATCCAGTACTTTACGGTGAGAACCCGAACCGCTTTGCATCAGAGCCAGCTCATGCCTCCGTTTGCCGATCGCCAGGAATAAAGCCAGCAGCATCGTACATAACAGGAACCAAGGCGTTAACGGCACGCTGATCACAAGACCGCCGCCTACTGCGCGAAGCACGAACCCGGAAGCCACAATTAGCAAGTCGACGATGACAACATGCTTGAGCCGCAAGGAGTACAACACATTCATGCAAAAATAAGCGGATAGCACGAAGCCGAAAGCAAACTGAAAGCGGAAAGCAAGCACCAAACAGGAAGTCAAAAGGACGAAGCCGAACAGCAGCGCCGTCTGCGGATGAATCGCGCCGGAAGCTAACGGCCGGTATTTTTTCTCCGGATGCAGCCGGTCCCGTTCGCGGTCGACGTAATCGTTCAGCACGTACACGCAGCTGGAGACAAGACAGAACAGGACAATGCCGACCAATGCTTGACCGAGCATATTCATATCCGCCTGCCGAACGGAAAAAATCAGGGCAGCGAAGACGAGCAGGTTTTTCGTCCACTGCCGGGGCCGCATCAAGGCCAAATAACGAATGGGAACCGGTCGGCTTTCCCAGCCTTCCAGCTTGACTTGCGCTTTGGTTTGGGACATAACCAAACCTCCTTTAATGAATTAGGTTCGGTTAAAGTCAGTTTGTGAAGGGACTCATCCGTTCCGTCATTCATTATAACGAACAATAAATTCTTTATAAAGAACGATATTTGGTTGAATTATGGCGCATGAGGGAGGAAATTCGGGAATTTTGTTCGTTAAAACGAAATTATCCGAGTTATCCGATTTTTGTTTTGGCGATTTTTGCGTTATACTTCAATTGTTCGTTCGTTATAATGAACAACATGTCGAACGGGACATTCATTCAAATCCGTCCGTCCACTTGCTGGGCAAAATTGCTGTCGCGCTGGACGTTTCTTTGAAACAGCTGGTAGGGCCGGATACGCCGGAGCCGAAGCCCGATCCCGCCGTGGTGCAGGAGTGGTATGACCTGTTTCAGGATGCCGTGAAGTACGGCATCAGCAGAAAGGAATTAAAAAGCATCATTGAATTTCGAAAATGGCAAGTAGGCCATAGCGAGAAAGAGGAGGAGTAAGCATGTGCGGCATTGTCGGCTATATCGGCAAAAGGGATTCACAGAACATATTATTGGAAGGTTTAAAAAAACTGGAGTACCGCGGATACGATTCCGCCGGGTTGGCGATTCACACAAGCTCCGGACTTGAGCTCCGTAAATCGAAAGGACGCATCAGCGAGCTGGAAAACCGTTTGGAAGCGCAGCCGCTTGCCGGTTCCGCCGGCATCGGTCATACCCGCTGGGCGACACACGGTAAGCCTTCGGATGCCAATTCGCATCCGCATACCGATAACGATATGAAAATCTCCGTTGTACATAACGGTATCATTGAGAATCACCTGCAGTTAAAAGAAGAGTTGGAGCTGTGCGGCTACCAGTTCATTTCGGAGACCGATACCGAGGTCATCTCTCATCTGATCGCCCATCACTATGAAGGCGATTTGACGGAAGCCGTGCGGAAGGCCGTTAGCCAAGTACGGGGCGCCTACGCTATTGCGGTGCTCTCCGAGCACGAACCGGACAAGCTGGTTGCCGTTCGCTGGGCAAGCCCGCTTATTATCGGCGTCGGCGAAGGCGAAAATTTCATCGGCTCCGATATTCCGGCCATTCTGGAGCATACGCGCAATGTGTACATATTGAATGACGGCGAGATGGCCGTGCTGACCCGGGAAGGCGTCAAGTTAATGACGCTCGAGGGCAATTTCATCGCCAAGCAGTTGTTTCGCATCGACTGGGATCTCATGGTCGCAGAGAAGAATGGATTCGACAGCTTCATGCTCAAAGAAATTCACGATCAACCGCGCGCTTACGAAGATACAATGCGCGGAAGAATCGAAGCAAGGAGTACCATTGTTCTCCCCGGCATCGAACTCTCCGAAGTGCAAATCCGCGGACTGAAGCAGATTCATATGGTCGCTTGCGGAACGGCCTATCATGCGGCTCTCGTCGGGAAAACCGTTATCGAGCGGCTAACCCGCATTCCGGTTGAAGTCGACCTTGCTTCCGAGTATAGGTATCGGATGCCTGTAATCCGCAAGAATACACTCGTTATCGCTGTGAGCCAATCGGGGGAAACCGCCGATACGCTGGCCGCCATGCGCGAGGCCAAACAATGGGGCGCACGCGTCATGGCCATCACGAATGTGATCGGCAGCTCCGTCGCCCGCGAAGCGGACGATTGTCTCTTTACGCTGGCCGGACCCGAGATTGCAGTCGCTTCGACCAAAGCATACAGCTCGCAACTTATTGCTTTTTATTTGCTTGGCATTTTCATGGCCCAATCACTGGAGACTTTAGATCAGGCGACACAGATCGAGCTGATTACGATGCTCGAACGGCTGCCTGCACAAGTGGAAGACATGCTGAAAGGCAACATGGAAGCGGTCCGGCAAATCGCCGAACAGATCGCCGGCCACAATCACTTGTTCTTTATCGGTCGCGGACTCGATTACAGTCTGGCGATGGAAGCTTCACTGAAGCTGAAAGAAATTTCCTATCTTCATTCGGAAGCGTACGCTGCCGGTGAATTGAAGCACGGGTCTTTGGCGCTGGTTGAAGACGGCACACCTGTCATCGCACTTGCAACCCAGGAGCTGCTGCTTGAGAAAACCGTAAGCAACATCAAGGAAGTCAAAGCGCGAGGCGCATATGTGATCGCGTTTGCCCTGGAAGGCAATACGGAGCTTGAGAAGACTGCGGATCAAGTCATCTACGTGCCTCGCACCTTTTCCCTGTTCACGCCTGCCCTTGCGGTTGTGCCGCTGCAGCTGCTCGCTTATTACACGGCCTCCATCCGGGGTAATGACGTGGACAAACCGCGAAATTTGGCAAAAAGCGTAACAGTCGAGTAGATTACCTCTTCAACGAGGAAAATACTTCGTTGAGATAATCGACGGCAACGGACTCCGCTTCTCTTCTTAAGTGCAGGTCTTGGAAGTCGCTTCGTAATCGCTTGTAGATTTGAATACTTGTCAGAAGAGATTGGTAACAACTTTCAGCATGATGCAGTGGGATTGTTTTTACCAGCTCTTCTGTTACTTTAGCAGCAAAAAATTCAAGTTTTCTAACTCCATTAGGCTGTTGACCATGTATCGTTGCTATCATCGGACCTAGTACTGCTCTACGAATGTACGTGATAAGATCGATAAATTCGAATAGCTCACCGCGTCCTAATTTGGTAGCGCCATAGTGAACCCAGACCCAGAAGCGATCTTCGATCCACTGAACATTCAACTCCGGATATGAGGGTTGCGTATTTCTCATTCGTCGTACCGCTTCCGAACCTCTCTCCCACAAGATAAGAGGATTTTCAATCCTTTGTTCAAGCTCGGACGGGGTGACAAACTTCAGATCTACATGAAGAGGCGGAGGGCCATATAAGCAAATGACAAGACGCGGCTCACCAACATGTTCACCGGTAAATCCGGACAACAGGCTGCCTAGTCGCTCGGCTATTTGGATTCGTTCTGTCATGATGGTTTCACGGTATTCGGGTTCATATACCAAGACGAGATCCAAGTCGCTGTATTCGTCCATGGTTCCCTTCAACATGGAACCTCCCGCAAGTAGAGCGATAAATCGATCATCTTGACTAAGCTTCATTTTGGTTTCTTCGATGAAATGCTCATAAAGTGACAATGTCATTGGTCATCACTCCTAAAAGTTAGCCGCATTAAAAAATGGGCATTACGCCAGAATATCATTACGTAAAAATAGTGTCAACATGCAACCAGTCATACAACATAGTTCTATTAAAGAGAGAGCCAGTCAGATTAAGGAGGAGAAATCGGATGTGGATAGAGCCTTATGACCAGGCCGCTTCAGTGCTGAACGTCCTCAGCTTGACGATCGCCGGCGGATTCACCGCGTTGTTCCTGCTGCGGGCCAAGCACGGGGCTATGGAGAAACAGATGAAACAAAGCCTGGACAAGCATCAGGATTATTTTACCTACCTTAGCGCCAATATTGATGGAGCGGATGCGCTGCTCCCGCCTCCCGGCCATTTAAGCCCTATAGAGCTTAAAGCCATTCAGTCCAAGCTGCTGGAGTGGATCGAAACGATCGGCGGAGAGTACAGGGACAAGCTGACTGCCCTGTGCCGGGAGCTCGGACTCGTGGAGCTGGAACGCCAGCGGCTTCGCAGCTCCAGACATGGGATACGCATGGAAGCCGCTTATCATTTGGGTGTTATGCGTGCGGCCGAATGCACCGGTGAGCTGCTTAAGCTCCTGGAGCGGGAAGGCAGCGAATCGACCGCTTTTGTCGTCGGGCGAGCGGCCGCCAAGTGCGCAGGGGCGCCTGAAGATTTGCACAGCTTGCTGCAGCTGCTTACGAAATATCATCCCGAAGCTCATCAGTTGATCGCCGATATCATCGCTTCATCTTCTTTGGACACGGCCCCGCTCTTCGCCAAGTTGCTTCATCAAGAAAATGACGAAGCGCTGCTTAACGTGGCCTTGATCCGTTTATCCAAAAGCAATGAACCTGAAATGTTCGGCGCCCTTGACCGCTTGATCGTATCCGAATCCAAAGAAATCCGGATCAAAGCGGCAAAACTGCTGCTGCAGTATACCCACCTGCTGCCGCTTGAGCGAATCGGCGAGCTGATCCGTCACCCGGATTGGGAGATTCGTGCGGTTGCCGCAAAGGCCGTCGGCGAACATCAGCTGGAATTTTATCTGGATGCGCTCGCCGATTGCATGGCTGATGAGGAATGGTGGGTCCGTTATTATAGCGCCAAAAGCTTGTCGCGGCTCGGATCTGCCGGTTTCCGGGTGCTTTGCGAAGCAGCAGCCGGTTCCTGGAACAGCGCTTCACGCGAATCCGCTTGGGAGGCTGTCCATGAGGAATTGGACCGGGCTGAGACTTCCGCTTCTCAGGGGATACAACAAATTCCTTACTACAATCGGCTGAATTTCATTTACCGGCGCATATTGGGAGAATCCGGCGCAGGCCGGCATGCCCATAAAACCCGGATCAGCTCGTAGAAAGGGGACCCGGATGAGAGCTTTTTTGCTAGATTACGGAATTGTCGTCACTTATCTGATTATCGGAGCCAGTTTACTGTATTTATTCATTCTTGCCGTTTCTCATCAGAAGATGCTGTCTATTGTCAAAAGCTCGATGAACTCTCGTTTCCGGGAGC
Source organism: Paenibacillus sedimenti (assembly GCF_014534655.1). Taxonomy (GTDB): domain Bacteria; phylum Bacillota; class Bacilli; order Paenibacillales; family NBRC-103111; genus Paenibacillus_E; species Paenibacillus_E sedimenti. The sequence continues at coordinate 16,898 of NZ_JACVVD010000017.1, read as the reverse complement.
TGGCAGGCTCAGAGTACGTGCCGCCCGTGTCGGTACTGGTTCCCTCCTATAATGAGGAGCTAACCATCATCGAGAGCGTGTATTCCTTAATGACTCTGGAATTTCCCGCATACGAGGTTGTCGTCATTAATGACGGTTCGGCCGACCGGACGCTGCAAGTGCTGATCGAAACGTTTGATTTGAAACCGTGCCGTCTGACCGGATTCCGTCTTTTGGTCGATTCCAAGGCAATCCGCAATGTGTATCACAATCCCCTCTATCCTCGGTTAGTCGTGATCGATAAGGAAAACGGCGGTAAAGCGGATGCTTTGAATGCCGGTATCAACGTGGCCAAATATCCGCTCGTCGCTACGATCGATGCCGACAGTCTGTTGGAAAAAGACGCTTTGATCCGTTTGGTCAAAGTGTATATGGAAAATCCCGAGCAGCATATCGCCGTCGGGGGCAACGTACGCATCGCGAACGGAAGCACGATTGAAGACGGCCGTGTGCTATCGGCGCGGTTATCGAACAAATGGCTTCCCGCCATGCAATATGTCGAGTATGTGAAAGCCTTCCTCGGCGGCCGCATCGGCTGGAGCGCCATGAACGGACTGCTTATCGTATCCGGCGCCTTCGGCTTATTCCGCAAGGATTACCTGGTGAAGGTAGGCGGCTACGAAGAGGGATGTCCCGGAGAGGACATGAATATCGTCATCAAGCTTCATAAATATATGTTGGCACGCAATTTGCCGTATCGGATCGTGTTCTGCCCTGACGCCGTCTGCTGGACGCAGGCGCCGGATACGCTCAAAGTGCTCGGCGCCCAGCGCCGCCGCTGGATTCGCGGCAGTCTGTGGAATGTAAGCAAGTTCCGTGCGATGCTGTTTATTCCCAAATATAAGGTGATCGGCTGGCTGGCCTTGCCGTACACCATTATGTATGAACTTTTCAGTCCTTTTGTGCGGCTATCCGGTTTGGCGGCGCTAATCGCCTATGTCACGATGGACATGACGCAGCTGCCGATTCTGCTGATCTTCCTGCTTGTTAACCTGCTCATCGGCATGGTCTTTACTTGCGGATCGCTGTTGATTGAAGAATTTGCTTTCCGCCGCCCCCTTTCAACGCATGACCTGCTGCGAGTCATCGGCTTATCGGTTGTGATGACTTTGGGTTACGACCAAATCAATGCTCTTTGGAAGCTCCTCGGGCAATGGGATTACCTCCGCCGCAATAATGCGTGGGGCAACATGGTACGGCGCAGCTGGCAGGATGAAGCGGCGAAGCCGGCCGGATCCTCTGCTTCGAAGGCGAAAGCACAGGCTGTTTAGGACGGCCTTAACCCTATACGAATAGAAATGGAGTGAAAGAACCATGAATACTGCCTTATTAGCCAAGTCTGTCCTGTCTCAACGACTATATATTATGCTTCAGTCGGCCGCCCCGTGGACGGAGTACGGCGGTGTGATCGTTGCCGCAACTCATGATATCAGCCGGATGGTGCTGCAAGATTTGGAAACGCGTCTCAGCATGGAAAGCGATAACCTGATCGTCAAGGCCGCTTATGAAACAGCGGAAAGTTCCTTGATCATCCTGCTGCCGGGGCAATCTCTGGCTTTCACCCATTTCATCGCCCTGTCAGCCAAAGCCTTCCTCCAGGACGCAGGCTTACTGGATGGCGGCATGGCGGTTGCCGGTTTCTCCGAGACCGTTCCTGCTTCGGAAGAAGCGCTGACCGACTTCGTTGCTTTACTTAACGAGCGGCAGCAAGAAGAGATTGCCGTTTATCACGGACAATCGTCATTATCGGAAGCGCCGACGGTTGTCATGATCGATCCGAACGCCGATTTGCTCGATTTTCTCGGCGTCCGGCTCGGCTTGCAAGGTTATGCCGTCAGGCCGGCGCAGGACGGCATAGAAGGGCTCCGGCTCGTAGAATCGGTCCGGCCGGACCTTGTGATCACCGAGCTGGCGCTGCCTGCGCTTGACGGCTACCAGGTGATCAGGCGCATTCGCCAATCCCAAAGCCGATCTTGCCAAGTCGTCGTCCTGACCGACCTGACGGTCGAGCAGGACATTTGCAAATGCTTCGATCTGGGGGCGGCCGACGTGATCAAGAAACCGTTCTCGCCGATGGAGCTTGAAGCGCGTCTCAGACGGCTGCTGGCCTAACCTACTTTAAAGGATTAAAGGAGTCGTGCCCATGAAGCGGAACACTTCACCGGCCGCCTGGCTGCTGCGCATTGCTTTGCTGGCCGCTGCAATGATCCTGGTATGGCATTACTGGCCAGCCAAGAAAGTGGAGAGTGTCCAAAGCGCGGACGGATCGCAAATCAAATTCCGTACGCAAGGTGACCGCATCGAGATTTACTACAAACAACAATGGACTCCATTTTTTGTCAAAGGGGTTAATGTGGGTGCTGCGCTTCCGGGGCATGATCCGGGCGAGCTGCCGATCAGCAGGGAACAGTATTTGGCATGGTTCAAGCAAATCCAGGAGCTCGGCGCCAATATGATTCGGGTGTATACGATTCTATCGCCGGCTTTTTATCAAGCGCTTGTGGAATACAATCAGCAGCATGCGGATTCTCCGCTCTATTTCATTCAGGGCGTATGGACGCCAGAAGATGAGCTGATCGAACAAAAAGACGCCTACCTCGATTCCATCTACGCCGAGTTTCAAAGCGAGATCACTTATGCCGTCGGAGCGGTATACGGAGCCGCCGATATTCCCGAGCGGTTCGGCAAGGCAAGCGGCTCTTACCGTTACAATGCCGGACCTTATTTGCTGGCGTGGCATATCGGGACGGAGTGGGATCCGGAGATGGTTCAGAGCACCAACGATAAGCACAAAGACAAGACCGGGTTCCAAGGCACTCACGTCACTACTAAACAGAACGCCTCCCCCTTTGAAAACTGGCTCGCCGAAATGCTTGATCATCTGGCGGTGCTGGAGTCACAAAACGGATGGAAGCATCCTCTGACCTTTACCAATTGGGTAACAACCGATCCGCTCAAGCATCCCGGCGAAGTCCTCATTCAAGAGGATATGGTCAGCGTCGATGCGACCCATCTGGAAGTAATCAACTGGCCAGCCGGATATTTTGCTTCCTTTCATGCTTATCCTTACTATCCCGACTTTTTTGGATTGGATCAAACGCTGATGGATATGAAGGACAAGGATGGAAGCGCCAACACGTACCTCAGCTATTTGACCAAGTTGAAGGCCTTCCATAAGGACATCCCTGTCATGATTACGGAATTCGGCGTTCCTTCCTCTCTGGGCATCGGACATCTGGCCAATAAAGACCGGAATCAAGGCGGTCATAACGAGACTGAGCAGGGTCAAATCAACGCCTCACTTATGCAAGATATCGCAAGTGCCGGCATGGCGGGAGGAATCGTCTTCTCCTGGCAGGACGAGTGGTTTAAGCGCACCTGGAACACCATGCATTTCGAAATTCCGCAAAGCCGCCGTAAACTATGGACCAACGTATTGACGAACGAACAATACTTTGGTTTGGTAGCCGAGTTGTCCGGCAAGAACGGGCCGCTCAAAATCGATGGAGGCGCGAGTGATTGGCAAGCGCTCCAGGAGGGCGATAAGCAGCGGATCTCCAGCTCCCATCCGGGATGGAAATCGCTATGGATGACCCATGACGAAGCCTACGTATACGTTATGGGGGAGCTGGAGCAGCCGTTTGATCCGGAGCGTGAGCAGCTCATCTTTGGCGTCGATACGATACCCGGCGGCAACCGGCATGCGAAGGAGCTGGGGGATGCTAAGCTCGACGAAGGGCTGGAAACGCTCGTCGTGCTTGGGAAAGACGAGGAAAGCCAAGTGAAAATCGCTTCCAACTATGATTTTCACGCCCGCTTATACGGCAATCAGTACGGCATGTTGAAGGTGAAGCCGGAGGACATGAAGGACGATTCCGGACAGTTCGCCCCGTGGAAGCTGGCCGTCGGTCTTGAGCAGAGTCCTCCTGACTCTACTAAATACAGTCCGTTCCTGGATGTCCCTGCGGGCATGCTGAAGCGCGGTACGACCGATCCGGCCTCTCCGGATTTCAATTCGTTAGCCATGTGGCAAGCCGAAGGCAGCGTTGTAGAAATGCGTATCCCGTGGATGCTGCTCGGCTTCACAGACCCCAGCTCCCTGCAGGTCATGAGCTACGGCGAGAAGGATGGCAAGCTGACAGCTACGACGACCAAAGGGATTCGCATGCTCCCTTGGATCGTTCAGCGCTCAAACGGCGGCATCCTCGGTTTGGATCGTACTGAAAGCGTCTACCCGGTATCCAAGCTGCCGACATATAAATGGCCCGCTTGGGACAAGGTCCAGTACGTCGAGCGGCCCAAAAAAAGCTACGACCTCATGAAGAATGCTTTTGATAAGATCGATGACGGGTTCGCTCCCGGACGATAGCCAGCGCGCAAAAAATAGCCCCTATAGCCGATGAAAGGAAACTCATTGGATATAGGGGCTTCTATGACTTCATTCTTCTGAACGCTTTTGTTTGATGCGCCATTTATTGTATTCCAAAAATTCCACAAACTGCTCTTTGCTAATGCCGGAATCCATGGCCTCTCTTACCAAACTAAGCCATTCCTCATCCAACTGCTCCTGCGGCTGGTTTTGATGATGAATAATCGTTTCCAGCTGAACGCCCAGCACCGCGCTAATCTTTTCCAGAAAGTGGATCGAGGGATTGGACTGAACCTCACGTTCGATCGAGCTCAGATAGGATTTGGCTACCCCGGCTTTCTCCGCCAGTTCGGTAAGGGTAAAACCTTGTTCCAAGCGCAGCTGCTTGACTTTCTTGCCAATCATGGTAGCGACCCCTTTAACTTCCATATGTATAAGAAAAACTTCTATCGAAGTCCATTCAAAGTAGCCAGACCGCTTTTAGAGGAAGTTTTTCATGCCAATAAGAATTTCGAAACCCGACTAGTCGGTATCTTATTCATTCTTATGTGGTAAAAATAGTTTAACAAAAAATGCATGATCTGTGGATGTTTATTTTTTATTATAACAAATGGAAGCGCTAACATAATCAATTAAAAAAAATGTTGTCTTTTTCGCACTTCTTTCTCTTTGTATTAGTGTTTCGGCTCATCTTCGTTTTCTTTGCACTCGCGAAAAAATTGCCTTACTTCCTCTATGGAAAGCCCCGAATCGCGAGCTGCGATCATCAGGTTAACCCAGTTCTCATCCAGGTTCTTGTTGGGTACAAGCGTTTGTTTTACGGACATAGCCCGATCCCTCCAGATTTCTGGTAACTTGGTAGCTCAATATACGATTCGTGCCCTAGCTCTTTTTTATGCGGGTAGTACTTCATTTGGTTAATCTCCCAATTGGGGCGAATACCTTCGGCCTCCAATGTGGTTATGAGAGCTGTAGTACGATTTCACCCATTTATGTATAGTTGCTTAAGGAAATTAGCTGATGCAGTCCCATTTTTCCCACTTACGATGACTATATCGAACATGCGGTCGTACAAACCATTTTACAATTAAGTAAAATCGGACTGCGGACATTTTGGTTGATACACATTTCCCCGCAATTAGGCGTTTTCGGATTACAGATATTCTGTCTGACGCAGCAAAAAAGGGGACCCCATCGGCCCCCTAAAGTTGTTTACACAGACACAGCTTCATTGCTTATTACGCCTATTTCCGAACGGATGACAGCAGCAATTCGCTCTGCATATTCCTCCAACTGTCCAGCATCGGGTCCCTCAACCATGACACGAATTAACGGCTCTGTTCCAGAGGGACGTACAAGCACGCGCCCTTCGTCCCCAAGGCTTGCCTGAACGCCTTCAATCGCCAGCTTAATGTTCGCATTGGAATCCCAATCTTGTTTGCTTTCTACCGGCACATTCACCAGCAGCTGCGGGTAAGAACGCATGATTGTGCGCAATTCACTCAAGGGTTGTCCGGTCTTGACCAGCGCACCTGCCAATTGTACAGCAGTTAGGATACCGTCCCCGGTCGTATTATGATGCAGCATAATAATATGTCCCGACTGCTCACCGCCCAGCACATAGCCTCCATCACGCATGGCTTCCATCACATAACGATCTCCAACAGCTGTCTGAACCAAATTGATGTTTAATGACTTCATCGCTTTAAAGAAGCCTACATTGGACATTACAGTTGTTACTACTGTACTGTGGTCAAGCTTTCCATCATCAAGCAAACTACGCGCTAAAATAGCTGCAATATAGTCGCCATCCACAAGCTCCCCCTTCTCATCCACCGCAATCAACCGATCTGCGTCACCGTCAAAAGCAAGGCCTAGTTGCGCCCCTTCCCGGACAACCGCATCCTGCAATGCATTAGGATGTGTAGACCCGCATTCCGCATTTATATTAATCCCATTCGGCTCTGCCGCCAATGGAATGACATTCGCTCCAATTGCTTGAAACACGGCTGGTGCAATCGCTGCTGCGGCCCCGTTTGCACAATCCAAAACAACCTTCATCCCGTTCAGACGTTCACGGGTTGTTGTTTGCAGAAATTTCACATACAATTCAGACGCATCCTCACGAACGAAAACACGGCCTACCTCAGCTCCTACAGGTCTCGGCAGTTGATCTTCCGGCTGATCCATCAAGTCCTCAATCTGCTCTTCAATCTCATCAATCAGTTTAAAACCGTCACCGCCAAAGAACTTAATTCCATTATCGGCGACCGGATTATGCGAAGCGGAAATCATCACGCCGGCATCCGCTAATAACGTACGAGTTAAGTACGCCACACCTGGCGTCGAAATCACGCCAACCCGAATTACATTGGCCCCTACCGAAAGGATTCCGGCAATCAAAGCAGTCTCTAACAAATCACCCGAAATACGAGTATCCTTACCGACGACAATCGCTGCCCGAGCTTTCTTTTTCGTTAATAAATAAGCACCTGCACGCCCTAATTTATATGCTAATTCCGGGGTAAGCTCCTGATTGGCTATACCTCTCACTCCATCTGTACCAAAATAACGTCCCATTACGAATTCCCCTTTCCACTGCTTGCATAACCCAAGCGCGACCGTAAATGTTCGGCATAATTCGCTTTATTAACTTGACGTTCACGGGCAATGGCAAACGCCCCGTCCGGAATATCATTAGTTATCGTAGACCCGGTGGCTATGTAAGCTGCATTCCCAATCGATACCGGCGCAATCAAATTCGAATTGCTTCCAACAAAGCAATGGTCCCCAACGATTGTTCGATGTTTATTGGCACCATCGTAGTTAACCGTAATCACTCCGCAGCCGATATTCGTGTTTTGACCAATATCGGAGTCGCCGACATAGGCGAGGTGAGGAATTTTAGAACCCTCGCCAACGGTGGAATTTTTCACTTCAACAAAATCGCCCACTTTTACACGTTTCCCAATAACTGAACCGGGTCTAATAAATGCAAACGGACCGATGGAGGCTTCATCCGCAATAACCGAGTCCCTTACGATCGAATTGTGAACGCTGATCCCATTCCCGAGGGTACTCGTCTCAATCTCACTGCCTGCCCCTATGCAGCATCCTTTTCCAATCGATGTAAAACCCGAGAGCGTCACACCAGGCCCGATCACCGTATCCTCACCGATGGAAACGGTACAATCGATATAAGTTGTGCTCGGATCTACAAGGGTAACACCATTTTTCATATGCGATTCGTTGATCTTGTCACGCAGAATTTTACTTATTTGAGCAAGTTGAATCCGATCATTGATTCCTAATACCTCATGCGCGTTCGAAACTGCAAGGGATTGGACGGAAAGTCCCATGTTTTTAATAATTTGAATGCAATCCGTAAGGTAATACTCCCCTTGTGCGTTATCATTGCGCACTTGGTCCAATGCTCTAAATAATACCGAGTTTGTAAAACAGTAAAGGCCCGGGTTGATCTCGCGGATACGCTTTTCATCCTCAGACGCATCTTTTTGCTCAACAATCCGAAGCACTTCACCAGTTTCATCACGAACAATGCGTCCAAATCCGGTCGGATTATCAACAAATGCTGTAATCATAGTAACCGCCGAACCGGATTCTTGGTGTGCGGACAGTAACGATTTATACGTTTCTGTTGTCACAAGCGGAGTATCTCCGTAGCAGACAAGGGTATAACCCTCCAGGTTCCCGATAACCTTACGAGCTTGCATGACCGCGTGCCCAGTACCAAGCTGCTGATTTTGCCTGACATATTCCACTTCATTACCAAGTTCTTGCTCGATTTGTTCGGCGTAAGCACCCACTACCATTAGCAAGCGTCCTACTCCAGTACCTCTAAGGGAGTCTGTTACGTGACGAATCATCGGTTTACCACAAAGCGGATGTAGAACTTTATGTAATGTAGACTTCATACGGGTTCCTAATCCAGCTGCAAGTACGATTGCGAATGTCTCGTTCACTGCCTATCTCTCCTTTTGATTGCCATTTGGTTGAGTGTACATAGCCGGTTTGACTTTACCCTACTCCTTTAAACGGATCCAGCCGTCATAATCATGAACGGCATACCCGGCAAAAGACGCGCGGTTGCCAAGGCTTTCTCCCACAGTGCTCAGATCGCGCATCATTTGAAACTTCCCTTTTTCAAAATAAGAAATGGTTGCATCCGAACTCGGCAATGTCTCCACAGCAACGATGGCAGGCTTGCCGTTACGCTCTGCTTCTTCCATCTCAGTTGCAATGCTGCTAATGATATCCGATGCATGATCGCGGTAAGCCATAAGGGTTACTTGGTCAAGTTTGCGTATCATCCAATTGGACAATGTTGTCCGACCACCCAACCCGTCCGGTACATTGAACTTCTCCAGCCAAACCGGCATATCCGCGCCGGCAATTAAACCTGGGGTTTCTATTTCCATTTCTTCGACAAACCCGCTAACCGTATCCCGCCAAAGCCCGAGCATCGTATCCGTGTCCGCATACCATGACTTCATGACGTACGGCTCGACATCCAGATGAATGCCACGAAACTGTTCTGCGGCAGTAACGCTGTTGTTGTATGTTTTCACCCAATTAATCAGCTTGTACAGCTTCATCTGTTGTTCCGGAAGTATCCAGTCGGGGGCTCCGCCTAAAGCATGAACCTCCATACCTCGAGCGGAAGCTTCTTGTATAAAACTTTTGTAATCATTCGCGGAAACATCCGGATCGACTTGCAAAAATAAAAGATTAACCTCATTCTGCTGCAGAAATTGGAATGTGCTCACCTTGTTTACCAGCAGCGACCCCGTATTCCATAGCCAAGTAGCTTTATACAACGGACGCTCGGCGGTTGCGGCAAAAACCTGATTCGTGCCGTCGTCTTGTACGGAGTGGTAAAAAAGAACTTGAGTAAAAGCTAGACAGAGAACCATTACTTTTCCGACAAATCGGAATTTTTGTTGTCTTTTCACTTGAAACTCCTTTGATCATGTGTTTGGGCAAGTGGGAACCCAACCGGCTATGTACATGCTCAATCTATATTGTTCGCGTTCGTTATAAAGAATGAAGTGGTACGATATTTATTATTTTGTAAAAGTTTATTGAAACTTTGTTCGTTAAAACGAATCCCGTTTGTGTTCCAGTCCATACAAGAAACCAGCAAACGGAAGGGTCTGCTGGTTTAAAATATAGACAAAAACCAGCAAACTTTGGCGGTTTGCTGGTTTTTATTGGCTAATGTCGCTATAGCAGCGATTCGGCGCCGTCTATGAATAGCTCCGTGCCGGTGATATGGCTCGAGGCTGTAGAAGCCAGGAACGCCACCAGATCGGCCACCTGCTCCGGTTGGCCCGCCGCGTGTTCCAGCGGTTGGCTGCCTTGCGGATACTCGACCGGAATTTTGATTTTCTCGAGCTCCGGGGTCGGTTGCGTATTTTCTCCGATGTTGGTCTTGATGGACCCCGGACAGATGGCGTTGACGCGTATCTTGTACCTTGCCAGCTCCAGTGCAGCCATCTTGGCTAATGCCACTTGGCCCGCCTTGGACGTGCTGTAGGCTGTCATCCCGAATCCGGAGAAGGCGCGGCAGCCGTTAATAGAGCTCGTAATGATGATGCTGCCTCCGTTCGCTTTCATGTAAGGAATCGCATTTTTGACGCACAGGAACGTTCCCTTCAGATTAACAAATAGCGTTCGATCCCAATCCTCAGGTTTCATGTCTTCAATCGGCGCCAAAACACCATTGATGCCCGCATTGGCAAAGACGACGTCCAACCGGTTAAAGGTTTTCACCGTCTCTTCGAATGCGAGTGCCACCCGGTTCGGATCGGAGACGTCGACATCGATCGTAATAGCCTGACCGCCTGCTGCGACTATATCCTGTTTCGTTTGTTCTCGCCTGTCGTCCTTTAAATCCGCAATGCAAACTTTCATCCCCTGTTGCGCCAGCATGATGGCAGCAGCCCTTCCGATACCGGACCCTGCCCCGGTGATCAATGCGACTTTATCCTTCAAATCCGGCAGCATCATACGCGGCTTTTGCATCGTTTGCACACTCATGAGAGTCACCCCTAACCGTATACATATGGCGGATTGAAAAAAAATCCATTATTGGTTTACCCGACCGGTATGGAAATTATGTACTAATTATATTTACAGAATTTTACGATTTCTTTACACAGTCATAACCCTTCTGACATCACACTTTGATAAAATAATAATAATTGTCTTTTCAATGATCCTAACCCAAAAGGTAAAAGAAAGGAGCCGCTTCATGACCTTAAGACAATCTTCTGAAGTTGCATTAAAAATCGAGTCATCCTTTCGTTATTGGGATATTTTAAAATCAACAGCCCGGTACGTGCTTTCAAGAACAATCATCAGAAAGTGGCGTACAGACCGGATCGTACTGCCTGGCTCTTCCCGTGTTCTATATGTCAATCCGACGGAAAATCGGGGCAGAATTTTGTATATGACCGGCGGAATGACGCAACCGAGGTTAAATCTGTTTTGGAATAAAGCGGTCGCCTCATTCCGACCGTCATTGGTTGTGGATGTAGGAGTCAATTATGGCGAATGCCTTTTTTCCGTGACCTATCCCAAGCATTGCAAGGTGATCGGCATTGAAGCCAATCCCAATCTGCAAACATATATTGAACGTTCCAAGAAAATCCATCCCAACCGCAAAAGAATCCAGACCGTTTATGCGATGGCATCGGATGAAGAACGCGAGAAGCGATCATTTTATATTCATGAATATTGGTCGGGACTTTCCTCTGCGGCCCTTGGCAAATCCAACGTTCCGAAGCACTACAAGCAGCATGAAATTACCAGCATTACGCTCGACTCCTTACTTAGCAGGCATCCGCTGGAAAAAGAAAGGCTATTATTTAAAATTGATGTGGAAGGACATGAAGAGAAGGTCATCAAAGGGATGCTTCAATCGATCGAACACTGTCCTCAAATGCTTGGATTTATCGAATTTGACAGTAAATATTTAGCCAAGAGCGATACCGATGCCGATGCGTTTTTGAAATTTTTGCAGGAACGATTCAATCTCTTTGTTTACTTGAACAATCAAGAACTGGTTCAGTTCGATCAGATTTCTTTAGAGAAATTGCAAAAGCTATTTAAAAAGCAAAACGTTCATACCGATATCATTTTGGCCAAACCCGACGTCACGATCCCTAAAATTTATTCGCAGCTTATAAAATTAGAGTAGAACTAAAAGTTGACAGACTGTTGAACTATCTGCCCGGTAGCTGAAGACAATCAAATACCTTGATACATTCAAAAATTGTTGTATAATTTTAGTTATTAGAACTAAATAAGGGAGCTATGAAGCCAGATCTTTACGTGGGCACTTTGATTTGGTGGAGCTAATAGTGCAACCGACCTTCTTCCATAAGAGAGAAGGTTTTTTTGTTCTCTCTTCCTATAGTCAAAATAAATAGGAATCTAGTATTAGGGAGAGGTATTTATTGAAACCTAAGGAATTAAAAAGGATCGTTTATCAAAATGTAACGGTTCCGGATCAGTTTAAAGAACGAATACAAAAAAACCTTGAATTTACCATTCAAGAAACAGATTTTTCCGAGGAGAGGCTAAATCAGCTGGTCTGTTGGATGTTAAGTGATGGGGAAGAAGAATAGAGAGTAATGTTCGGAAAAGAGAGATTATACCAATCCGATAAACCTAGCTCTACACTGCTACACATTAGTTATTGCATATAGAACTCGCCCATAATTATTGAAACCTTCTACCTTCTCATGGGTTTGCCCGAAGATCCGCTATTCCCGGAGGTCGTTTTCCCCGATTCATTTAACCAGGTAATCATATCCGTTATTTGAAAGCTTATCAACTTCGCGCCTCCTTGATTCGCTCCGCCATGATAGAAGCCATCGGTTGCATTTCCAGTGGAAGTCCCTCCCGTATACAGCGTATAGGAAGCATCTTTTTTCAGCTTTGGAGAACTGATCACTACATTTTGATAAGGCTTAATAGGAGCAAAAGTAGCGATGGTATTATCATTGCTATCTTTCAAGCTGACGATAGTGCCTGCCTGTTGAACTTTTGAGAAATTCATAGAGATGGTATATTGCTTAGTAGCAGCAGACGGGGATTGAGCCTTGCCTAGGTTGCTGGCCGAAACTAACGTCCCCCCCCCCCCGTGATTTCGAACACGCCGTCATAGTCGAGCGCACCAGTGCCTCTATTACCTATCGTAGGTCCGCTGATTACAACCGTACCGTCCGTCATATAAATGGAGCCGTTCGAATCCAACCCATCGCTTTCCTAATTTATCGCAACATAACCGCCCACTGGATTGGATGTCTCTCGGATTTGCCTCGGCTGTATGAGCTTTGGTGTACCGGAACGGGGATACCCTAAATGGACACTTGATGAGGAGAATAGTCGTCATATTATTAAGAAAGCCCTGAGTCAGGAATAATTTTTTTTGATACGGCGAATTTTTATTCAGACGGTGCGAGTGAGAAAAAATTGTTGGGCAGGCTCTAAAAGATTATGCCAATAGGGATGAAATTGTCATTGCAACGAAGGTTTATTTCCGTGTGCATGAAGGTCCCAATGGTGCCGGACTTTCTCGAAAAGCAATTATGAGCGAAGTTGATAAGAGCTTAAAGCGGTTGGGAACCGACTACGTCGATTTGTATCAAATCCATCGTTGGGACTATAATACACCCATTGAAGAAACCATGGAGGCACTTCACGACGTAGTAAAAGCTTGGAAAGCCAGATAAATCGGCGCTTGTAACATGTACGCATGGCAGTTTATGAAGGCGTTACATATAGCTGAAAAACATGGATGGACCCGATTTGTATCCATGCAAAATCACCTCAACCTTTTATATCGTGAGGAAGAGCGGGAGATGCTGCCGCTTTGTAAGGAAGAAAAAATCAGTGTTATTCCATGGAGCCCACTTGCCAAGGGAAGATTGACGCGTGATTGGGAGGAAACGACGCTACGTTTTCAAAACGATCCAGCTGCACAAGGTCTCTATATCGCCACAGCTGAGTCAAGTCGAAAAGTGGTTGAACGTGTAGCCGAAATTGCAAAAAAACGTGGTGTTCCTAGCGCTCAAATCGCTCTTGCCTGGGTGCTGCAAAAAGAGCCCGTTACTTCTCCGGTCATGGGGGTTACGAAAACTTCACATCTCGAAGATGCAGTGTCTGCGCTATCAGTTACATTAACGCCTGAAGAAGTCGCGTTCTTGGAAGAGCCGTATGTACCGCAGCGAGTAGTCGGTTTAGATTAAGAACAAAGGATATAAAGGTTGACCGGAACATGGAATATCCTGTTGATTGACTCAGAATGATTAGGTGAAATTCCCCAATGACTATACTGAGATCACCATCGCCGAATAGGAAGTGAAATTATGAAGACTCGAACCGCGCTTGTGCTTGGAGCGACCGGTCTGATCGGCGAACAGCTGGTCAAGCTTCTGCTGCAAAGTGAAGAGTACGAACGGGTGACCGTGCTCGTTCGTGCTTCACTCCCTTACTCCCATCCCAAGCTGCACATAGTGATCGTCGACTACGCACGGCTGGAGGACTTCGTGGAAGAGATCGTCGGGCAGGATGTTTTCTGCTGTCTGGGTACGACGATCAAAAAGGCGAAAACACAGGAAGCATTTCGCAAGGTTGATTTAGATTATCCGGTGCATATAGGGCAAATTGCCAAACGCAATGGAGCGGAAAAGTATTTACTCGTCAGTTCAATAGGAGCTAATAAGCACTCCCGTATCTTTTACAGCCGGATCAAAGGAGAAGCGGAGGAAGCATTGGCCGCCGTCGGTTTCGATCAGTACCACGTGTTCCGCCCTTCAGCCCTGCTGGGAAAGCGCAAAGATTTTCGGATTAGGGAAAAAGTGGGTATCCTCTTCTTCCCAGTAGTTTCCCTATTCATGGTCGGTCCTTTGCACAAATATAAGCCGATTCGAGCAGATCAGGTTGCCTATGCGATGTATCGGATCGCCGTGAGCAAGCAGGATAACGCCTACGCGATTTGGGAGTCTGATCAAATCGTTAATATTCATTGATCCACGAAACATTATTTTATATTAACTTGACTTTTGATCGGGAAGGGCTAAGATGTGGGCTTAGCGTGATGGGCCGTTGACGGGATTAATCATCTTTCTCATCAGAATCCCTGCCAAAAGATAGCCAAATGAAGTACCTATAAATAGCTTAAAAATACTGGGCGTCATAGCTATGTAGAGGCTTAAAGGAAGCGACCAAAAAAATGCGATGAACATAATAAATTGTTTCCTAATAATCAGTCCTATTACTGCTACAAGTGCTGGAGCTAAAAGAAATGCTCCTGTTCTTATAAGAACATCATTACTTGGTGACGCAGAATTATATGGGTTATAGAAGTTTAGAATTAACCAAAGCACTATCGTTCCTAAAGATGAAAGGATGCCTAGATACCTCCAATATATCATCCAGCCCCTCCTAATCAACAACAACTTTATACATCATATCGTACCACAAATTGGAATTTTCCTGCCCATTACTTCAATAAAACAAGGAACAGTGCCGTGGCGATCTGCTCCCTTTTATAGTTCAACTAACGTTATCCGTCCCTATGGGAAACGAACTCGGTCCTCCATTAAGACTAGCGTGGTATGATTGAGGCAAATCGGAAAGCATCCGTGAATAAACGAGCCGTAGCTCTCAGAGGGAAATCATCCCCAAGGGGCTAGCGGCTCGTTTTATGATTAGCTGCCCTCGCAGCAGCTCCTGACAGCTGTGAAATTTACTGTTATGACGAACCAAACGATCGAGGAGTTAGAAAAGGTGGGGCGCTTTTGAAAACTTGAAGCTTACGCCTGTAAAGCAGCGAATTATCGAAAAGAAAGAACCTTTTTGGAAAGACAATTCACCGATAATACGGCCAAACTCTTCGGCTTGTTGAATATTGCCTTAATCAGGGGATGATGTCCGACGGTATTTACATAAAAATCATCCCATCTGGAAAAAATGAACAAAGCAGTTAACCGAGTTGTTTTCAGTGGAATCGCTTAATGATAAGGGGGTCTATGCAAACATGGTCGTCGTCGTATTCGTACTGTTTGCATGGTTTTGTATCCATGTGTTGTTCAGTCTGCCCCATAAGCTGCCGCTAGCTGCCAACTTTCTATTGTTTATGGCTATAGAGATCATGCTCACTAACAAGCTGACTATCATCGGGTACGATCTTAAGTTATTTATTATGAATCAAAGCATACCCTATTTCATATCGTTGATCATTCACAATGATCTTACCATACCGTTCATTCTGCTTGCCTTCGCCAACGCCTTTCTCACAACCCGAAATGCCCACGTACGCTGGGGAATATCGGTTTACGCGGTCGTGCTGCAATTCGCAACCGGCTACGCACTGCGATGGAACAATGTCCTTACCGAAAACGGATGGAATTTCTTCTGCGAAACCGTGATGATTATTTTGTTGATGGCCTACACCTTGCTTGCAGGTAAAATTTTCCAATGGATGGCAACTAAAGAAGGATGGGTGCGATGAATGACAATATCGTTTACGACAATCAATTTAATGCGAATGAATGGTATTCCATCGCGCTGATGGTCATCGGACTCGCGGCAATCCGTTTTTTCCCCCGCAGCTTTTCGCCTTTGCAAACCACTTTTAATCTGCTCATCGGCATCACCTTCGGTCTGGTCTTCGACCATACAATCGCTATACCACCGTTTGATCTTTACGATTTCGGAGACCAGTCCAAATACCAGCTTTTTGATATCATTTCTTACGCGATGTATATGCCATTCGGGTATTGGTTTATTTACTGGCACGAGCGGATGCGGGTAGGCGGATTGCTGACGATCGTTTATATCTTCGTATGGGCGTGGCTCGGGGTAGCTGTCGAAACGGCGGGCGTCTATGTCGGAATGTTCCATTACAAAGCGGACTACCGGCTCGCTTATTCGTTTCCGATTTACTTGTTGTTACAGAGCATACATTTGGGACTGTACCGAATGGCTTTCTCACGGACACGTCTGAACAGAGCGCCCCCTAAATCCCCCACTGGTCCGCCCTAGAGATGGACTTGCTCGCTGCTAGTTCACGTTGTCTGCCGTCGTTTGCTAACGCAAACCTAAATCCGTCACGCTTGATTATCTGCAAAACAGCACAAGCTATGAAAAATATTACCAACTTTGATCGAATGTCCAACTTGGGGTGCCGTAGGAGCCCCGACAAGGAAAAGGAAGGGAAACGGTAGATCTCAGCATCACCCAAAACAATGGCCTGTAATGATGTCTCGGATCGACCAGAATACACCTGATAAATCTAACCGTATGGAATAGATGCCGATTAATCCGAGTCCCACTTGCAAAATCACAATAGATCACAAAAAAACCAACCTCGAGATCATATCCTTCATCGTTTTTTTCCGGATCGAGATGACTTCCTCTTCGGAGATATTCCCGTAAAACTTCCGAATCGCCTTGT
>NZ_JACVVD010000016.1 GCF_014534655.1 Paenibacillus sedimenti | reverse complement strand
GAACGTGATGTACAAAGATGCTAAAGATGCAATTAAAACAGCATCCTTCGAAGTAGAAGTTAAAGATGAGCTTCCAACTGTAGACAAATTGACAGCAGATGAGAACTACGATAGCACGACAAACAAAACGTATGCATACGAGTACATGAATCTGAAAGCAGTCGATCAGTATGGTGTTGAATATACAACAACTGAGATCAATGCTTATGATGCATTAACTCAAATCAGATACACGCTTGAAGATGCAACAACACCAACAGGTGGTACTGCAGCAACAATTAATAGTGTAACTGGCCAAATTACGTTGAACGACTCAACAAGCTTTACACTGAAAGCAATCTCTGCTAGCGGTAAAGTAGTTACAACTTTCGTAACACATCAATAATCGAATCGTCCAAAGGAAAGGGGCTTAATTGCCCCTTTCTTTTTTTAGTATGTACCAAAAATTATTATAAAATGATGCATATAGGAAATGATTAGTGAATAAAACAAAATTGAATTTTGAGAAATAAAAAACTTTTTTTAAATGAAACGCAACTTTTTATTGAATACTGCGTTTAATACTTTGAAAAGATGGAAACCAAAAAACTTTCCCTTTCTTGTATTATGTTATTCCTAAAAAAATAACTCTTTACGACGCAATTCGACCATTGTATAATGTACTTTGGTGTGACTTTCTATTTCTTCCAACTAGTTTACTAGTTTCCAATGCGGCAATTAGAGCTGCAAGCGAACTTAGTTATATAATGCTCAACTCTGGAAAGGGGGTGAACCTGACAATGAGTGAATCGAGCTCTAATATTGTTAGATCAAACCTACAAAACAAAGTGAAAGATATTCAAGGAGGAGAAAAAAAGGTTATGAAGAAAAGTTTATCCGTAGTTCTTTCTACAGCAATGGCATTATCCATGTTTTCTTCCGTAGCATTTGGTAAAACATCTGCTGATTTCACAGATCTTAAAGATCTTGACGCAGCTACAAAAGCGAAATTCGACGCGCTGATTAGCGCTGGTATCTTTGACGGAGTGAGCGAAACTACATTTGGTCTGAAAGACGAAATGAACCGCGCTCAATTCGCTAAAGTTGCAGCTTTGATCACTGGTATCGAAGTTAATAAAGACCTGAAAACATCCAGCTTCTCCGATGTTAAAGTTGATGACGCAGCTAACGGCTACGCTCTTCCTTTCATCGAAGCTTTGAAAACAGCTGGTATCACTGATGGTTATGGCGAAGGTACTTACAACCCAGCTGGTAAAGTAACTAAAGAACAACTGGCTACTTTCCTGGTTCGCGTATTGGGTAAAGATGCTGATGCTAAAGCAAAAACGGGTACAGATACAACTGTTTCTGACTGGGCACAAGGTTATGTAGCTCTTGCTCTTGAACTGAAACTTCTTCCTGCTGGCGCTGACGGCAAATTCGGCGGTCAAGACAACGCAACTCGCGACCTGCTTTTGACAGGCGCATACGAAGCGAAGCAACAATACGTACCGGCTGGTAAAGTATCTGTAACTGAAGCAAAAGCAACAGGCGTTAAGAAAGTTACAGTAACTTTCAACAAACCGGTTGACACTGCAAAAGCTAAGCTTGCTCTGAAAAAGGGTTCAGTTGATGTAGTTACTGAAACTGCATTTAACGAAGACAAAAAATCCGCAGTTCTAACTTTGAAAGATGTTAAAATCGGAGATGGCGATTATACTGTTACTCTTTCCGGTCTTGAAGCTGAAACTGTAGGTACAACTACAGCGACTTTCAAAGGTGAAGTTGAAGCAGTTAAAAAACTTGACTTCGTTTCTGCTGCTGATACAATTGCTCAAACAACAAAAGCACAAGTTAAATTAGCAGCTAAAAACCAATATGATGAAGTTGTAGATATGTCTGCAAGCAATTTCACAGCTGTAGTTTCCGGTTTTGATAGCAGCTTGGTAAAAGATAACGAAGGATATCTTGTCGTAAAAATCAACACTAAGAGAATGACGGGTGCTACTTCCGATACAAGCCCTGGTTTGACAATGATCCCAGTGTATGTATATAACAATGATACGCGTCTTAGTGTGCAAAAAACGTTCAAACTTGGATCTATTCCTTTTGTTTCCAAAATTGAGCTTAGTGAAGCTAAGTACAGTGGAGACAAGAAAACAGCAATCACTACTACTGGTGAGACTGCGACATTTACTTTGAATCAATTTGATCAATACGGTAACCCAGTTGCTTATGATGATGCAAACAACAGCGCAACAAATGTGAATGTTATTGTAAGCCCGTATGAAGAGAAAATTGATTGGGAGTACGGCGACTTCGATAACAATGGTTTTGGTGAAGTGAAGCTTTCTTTGAAAGGTAACGTTGACAAAAGTGGAGAATATAACGTAACAGTATATTCTGGTTCTTCCAGCGCTACAGCTAAATTCAAAATTGGTTCCACTAAACTTGCAACGAAAATCGAGTTTGGGGATCTAACAGAGGATTTTGCAACTCTTGACGAAGATAAGTACATCCCATTGATTGCCTATGATGCTGACGGAAATAAACTTTCTAAAGATGATATTGCAAGCACTGAGAACGTTGCTAGAATTAAAGTAACTGGTTCTAACGTATCGGCAGTATCCATCGCTACAAGTGGTCAGCATAAAGGTGAAATTAAAATTGATAAATTCACAGGTCCAGCAGACAGCATTGCATACTTGAATGCATACATTGCTACTGTAAATGTAAACAGCAATATCAGCAAACAAATCAAAATCGGCAAACCTCGCTTTGCAGATTCTTTGAAATTGGTTGACGAAAACAAATTAAGAGCGGTATTGGGTGCGGATTCCGAGTTTAAAATTGAAGTTCGTGACCAATATGGTAAAAAGATTGACACTGTAGGAACAATTACAGAAGGCTCGAACACTGTAACATACTCTGTATATGTTGGATTCACAGCTGATACAAACTCTCATGTGACACTAACTGGTAAAGCAACAGAAACCACAGCAGTATTGGGTACACTTGCAAATGGTCAAAATTACACGTTTACAAGTGCTAACTTCGGTCTATTTAACAAAGGTCTTAAATTCCAAACAGACGATGGCTTCTATGGAAAAGGAACTGTAAAAGTAGTTCTGCAAAAATCAATAGATGGCGGCACTACTTGGAAAGAAGTAACAACGATGAGCCGTGATATTACAGCTATTAATCCGGCAAATGTTGAC
The DNA here is from genome assembly GCF_014534655.1 of Paenibacillus sedimenti. GTDB lineage: Bacteria > Bacillota > Bacilli > Paenibacillales > NBRC-103111 > Paenibacillus_E > Paenibacillus_E sedimenti. Next base: position 94,597 of record NZ_JACVVD010000016.1, on the reverse strand, counting down.
TTGACTTACGCTCTTGACAAACCGACAACTCTGTTCGCTGCACAGGATAGCAAGTTGTTGACAGATGCACAAAAAGATGTAACAACATCTGTAGTAGCAAGAACAATTAAAATTACTGCTAAAGATTCTGCGGGTAACAGTGTAGCAATTCCAGAAGACAGAATTACTTCTGTAACAAGCTCCGTTTATTCAGCTGCAGTTGCAAAAGAATTAAGTACATCTGGTGGTAATGGTAAAGTAATTGGTAACAAAAAAGGTACTGCGACAATTAATGTTATTTACAACGATGCTAAAGGTGGAATTAAAACTGACTCCTTCAGCGTTGAAGTTAAGGACGAAACACCATCTATCGAAACTATTACTGCTGACGAGAAGTATGATAGCACTACAAACAAAACTTTCGCTTGGGAGTACATGAACCTTAAGTTGAAAGACCAATACGGTGTTGAGTACAAAGAAGGTAACATTAACGCTTACGATACATTGACTCAAGTTCGTTATACGATTGAAGATGTAGTTGGCGGTACGGTCACTTCCTTTGATACCAAAACAGGTGCTATTAATGTTGGTACTGCAACAGGCTTTACCCTTAAAGCTTACACAGCAAATGGTAAAGTAGTAACAACTTACGTTAAAAATCAATAATATTTAAAGTGTGATAAAAAAGAGGGGGGCATTATGCCCCTCCTTTTTATTTAGGAGAATCACAATGAAGATCAAATTATTTATTACTACATTGATTATGAGCTGCTTAATTACAATGAATACCCCAACCCAAGCCGAAGCCCCAACCCCAGGCTCCGCGACCGATCCGGTCATCACGCGGAGCTACTTCGAACAGAACACCTTAAGCGAAGCCAAGGTGAAGGAGCTCATCGCCTCGGCGCTCAAGGCTAGTGCTGGCGGCAGCCAGCCTAGCGGGAGCAACGGAGGCACCGGCACTGGGACGACGCCAGCGGCGATGACAGTTGTCCAGCTGAAAGCAGGACAAACTTTATACGCCGGCGCTGGCGCCGAATTTATCGTGCGATCCGGTAAGGTGATCGCAGTGAGCAGTGACGAAAACGGGATCCCCGACGTTACCGGTGGTAAAGATATCGCCGCGGGAACAGAGATCGCGACGAATCATCTTTTGATTTTTCCGCGCGATGGACGCGGTATTAAGCCAGCTCCGAAGAACACGGCTGACATCTTTGTCATGGTGCGCGGAAGTTACTTATTGCTGAATGAGGATGGTAGTACAGCTACTCCATAATTTTACCCTTGTTGACAACATCTTATGCGTTTCGACCCCTATATTTCTAGCCATAATAATGAGCGTAACCACAACAAAGCGGGAGCTTACGTAAGACAGTTTTTCAAAAAGAAAAACGCTTAGGAGGCGATTGTTATGGCTAGAAGTAATAATGTTAAGGTGGTTCCAGAATCTAAGCAGGCACTGGATATTCTTAAGTATGAAATTGCAGCTGAGTTAGGCTTGCCTGTTGGCAAGAATTTCTCACTAAATGCAGACACAGAATTTGCAACTGAACTGGGTGCAATTCCTTCAACTTCCATCAAGGAAGATTATTGGGGTCATATCTCTGCCAGAGATGCCGGGGCTGTAGGAGGAACCATCACAAGAAGGCTGATTCAAAAAGCCGAAGAAGTCTTATTCACTCTATAATTCCTTGCACTTATACACGTAAATCTTAACAATTGTTTCATTGACACTAGACGACAAATAAAGTAAGATAACTAATTGAAGGTCAATGTTTAATCAAACCTTTTCCAATCGGAAAAGGTTCATTTTTTGTTGTACCGTACATATTTTACCATACCGGAATTCAAGTTCTTTGTAGCACCTCGAGGCGCGCATAAGAGGGATTCCGTTTGGCGTGAAAAGCTGCCGCTAAAGCCGGGCCCACTTGATTCGCCCTGTGGGGTGATAAAACCTACTTAATAAATGCGGTCGCCTTTAATGATGAAGCCAATACAATTGATTTCTCATACAGGCATCGATTCGAAGCTTTTCAAACATACTAAGATTGATTAGGAGGATGAATAACATGGCTCAAGGACGTCGTTTATTTACATCCGAATCCGTGACAGAAGGTCATCCGGATAAAATTTGTGACCAAATTTCTGACTCGGTATTGGATGCTTTTTTGGCCAATGACCCGAATGCTCGCGTAGCATGTGAGGTTTCTGTAGCAACTGGTTTGGTATTGGTAATCGGTGAGATTACTTCCAGCTCTGAATATGTAGATATTCAAGCGATCGCTAGACAAACAATCAAGGAAATTGGGTACACACGCGCGAAGTATGGTTTTGACTACCAAACTTCTGCAGTACTTGTTTCTTTGAATGAGCAATCCCCTGACATTGCACAAGGTGTAAACAAAGCTCTTGAGGCAAGGGAAGGTAAAATGTCTGATGAGGAAATCGAAGCTATCGGTGCAGGTGACCAAGGTCTGATGTTCGGTTTCGCGGTTAACGAGACACCTGAACTTATGCCGCTTCCGATCTCCCTGTCTCACCAATTAGCTCGTCGTTTAACTGAAGTTCGTAAGAACGGTACATTGCCTTACCTTCGTCCAGACGGTAAAACGCAAGTAACCGTTGAATACGAGAACGACAAGCCTGTACGTGTAGATGCAATTGTTGTATCCACTCAGCACAGTGAAGAGATCACTTTGGAGCAAATCCAAGCTGATATCAAAGAGCATGTCATTAAACCAGTGGTTCCGGCGCATTTGCTGGACGCGAACACAAACTACTTTATCAACCCAACTGGTCGTTTTGTTATTGGCGGACCACAAGGGGATGCTGGTTTGACAGGCCGTAAAATCATTGTTGATACTTACGGTGGTTACGCACGTCACGGCGGTGGCGCGTTCTCCGGTAAGGATCCGACGAAGGTTGACCGTTCCGGTGCTTACGCGGCGCGTTATGTTGCTAAAAACATCGTAGCTGCTGGGCTTGCTGATAAATGCGAAGTTCAATTGGCTTACGCAATTGGTGTAGCAAGACCGGTATCAATCAGTGTAGATACATTTGGTACAGGAAAAGTTAGCGAAGAGAAGCTCGTTGAGCTGATCAGCAAAAACTTCGACCTTCGTCCAGCCGGCATTATCAAAGAGTTGGATCTGCGTCGTCCGATCTACCGTCAAACAGCTGCTTACGGTCACTTTGGCCGTAACGATCTGGATGTTCCTTGGGAGCGTACAGACAAAGCTGAGACATTGAAAGCACAAGCTCTAGCTTAATCTCTGATTACTTTATAAAAGGCTGTTCGTCACTTCGACGAACGGCCTTTTTTGCTGTATAAATTCAACATATTTCCACCCTACCAAATTCGTAACTTTTTCCATAGTTTAAGAGTCTATATAGATGTCCAAAAAAATAGATACTAGACTTAGACTGAAAGAGGAGAGTGGAGAGGCAACATGAAGGTTCAAAAGCAATTGGGGATAGGTGCGCTGGCTTGTGCACTGGTATGGCAGTTGACGGTAGGCGGTACGACGGTATTCGCGGCGGATCCGGTATTAACGCTGAGTTCGCAGGAGACGATTACGTCTGGCGCCATTCTTAAAAACTATGTATGGACAACGACGAGAAGCAATAAGGACGTTTCCGTCAATGCGAATGTCATAGAAGTAGATTTAACGAATCCGAATGTAAAGATCGATGCAATGGCAGGTACAAAAAATCAGTTCACGAAGAACCAGAGTGTACTCGGCATGGTGAAGGATACAGGCGCCGTTGCCGGTGTGAATGGGGACTTCTTTAATACACAAGCAGAGGGTGTGCCGGAAGGTGCGCAGATCACGAATGGCGTGGTGATGGCTACGCCGGCCAAAATATCGGGTCTGTATTCTTTTGCGATCACGAAGGATAATCAGCCGATTATTGATATTTTTGATTTTCAGGGGACGGTAAAAGCAAAGGACGGCACGACATTCGAGCTAGGCGGCGTCAACAAGACCTATTATTGGGATGATAATGATGTACCTATGATCGCTGATGGTCTTTTCCTATATACGAATGCCTGGGCGATGACGCAGCGTGCGGTCGATGGTACGCATGTTCCGACGGAGGCGCTTATCCAGAATGGCGTGGTGAAAGAGATAGCAGTGGACACGAACATCAAGATGGTGGCCCCTGCCGATGGCTATATTCTTAGAGGTTCGGGACTTGCCCGGGAGTTTATCGTGAATCACTTGAAGGTCGGGGATCCCGTCACGACGAAGTATGATATGGTTCCGCATGACCTTTCCAAGAAATATGATTGGAAAAATTTTAAAATGATGATCGGCGGCAATACATTGCTGGTGGATGAGGCGAAGCCGAGTTATTTTACGCGCGAAATTAAGGATTTTAGCGGATATACGCCTCGCTCCCGGACGGCGATTGGTTACTCCAAAGATATGAAGACAGCTTATATGATCACTTCCGATAATAACGGCAGCAGTAAAGGAATGACGCTTCCGGAGCTGCAGCAGTTTATGATACAAGCTGGTGTTTGGAGAGGCATGGTTTTGGACGGTGGCGGTTCTACACAAATGGTTACTAGACCGCTTGGAGATTTTGATCCCAAATTAACGAACAAAACGGAATATGGCAACCAGCGAAGTGTTGTCAACGGTGTTGGCATATATTCCACGGCCCCTAAGGGTGAGTTGAAAGGTCTTATTTTAAAAGGACAAAAAGTAATATTCATAAATGAATCCAGCACTTATCAATTTAAAGCTTATGATGATTATTATAATCCTATTGCAGTAGATTCTATTATTCCACAGTGGAGCAGTTCCACGACAAACGGTTCGTTCAAAGACAATGTTTTTACGGCTACACAACCTGGTAAGACGCAAATTGTGGCCAAATCGGGTAAAGGCTCCGCGACAATGGATGTTGAAGTGGTAGGAAGAGATCAAATATCTTCCATGAAATTTAGTGCAGGCTCGTTCTCTTTGACAGAAGGTAATGACTTTAAGCTGCCTATTTCAGTGACGACGAAGAGCGGGGTAACGAGAGATCTACCGCCAACCTCCGCCAAATGGGAATTAAGTGGAATTAAGGGCACGATTACTGACGGTGTTTTGCACGTGGATAGCGCGGCAGGAAGCCAAGCGGCTCAGGTCATCGCCAGATATGACGGGTACAGTACAATGGTTACATTACCAGTAGGTCAAGAAAAAGTATGGTACGACCTGGATAAATCTGCGGTACTGACAACAGGGGACAAGTATCCTGCAGAAGTCGTTTCAACTGTAAATATTGCAAAAGAAACGAACGGCAACAAAACCTTGGATATCAGCTACGATTTCACAAAAGGTGCAGGAACGAAGGCTGCCTATGCCAGATTCGATGGCACGAATGGTGTTCAAATTGATGGTGAGCCGCAGTTTATAACGGCCAAAGTATTTGGTGACGGAAGTTTTAACTGGGTGCGCGCAGAATTTGTGGATGCTGATGGTAAGCAGCAGTTGAGAAGTTTTACGGAAAACACGAATTGGTCGGGTTGGAGAAAGGTTACGGCAGATATATCTGATCTGAAGTTTCCGGTAAAATTAAAGAGCGTTTATGTGGCTAATCCAGCTAATGGACAGGATGAAAGAGCATCGAAAGGGAAAATTAGTATCGACGATATTTCTTTCATTTATAAAGGCCAGATAGCGGCTCTGCCGAAAAACTCTGTAAAGCTTACCGTAAACAAAAAACAAGCAAGCTTAAATAATAAAGCAATGACGTTGGAGCAAGCGCCAACTATCATTAATGATAATACGCTGGTTCCGATTCGTTTTGTAACTGAGGCACTAGGCGGTAATGTGAAGTGGGATGACAAGGAGCGTAAAGTGACTGTCATCCGCGGCGATAAGCTGATCGATTTGTGGATTGATAATCCCGATTTGTTGGTGAATGGGGATCGTGTGACGGCTGAAGTAGCGCCAAAAATTATGAATAACGTCACGATGGTGCCTCTGCGACTAATTTCCGAGAAACTGGGCTTTAAGGTAGGCTGGGAACCTAAAAATCAAGGCATTACACTTGAATAAATAGTGCTAGAAGTACACTTCAAATCATTAGAATTGTGTTACAATATGGGGTAGACTAATTGACTAATATCGTTTTCATAGAAGGAGCTTGTTCCACTTGCAGCCAGACGCTATAGATCGTGTCATAAAAAACGCCATTAACGTCATGGAGAGCAGTAAATATCAAATTTTTGAGATTGCTGAAACGTCACGACTCGAAAAAGAGGCACTGAATCGCGAACTAGAAGAAATTCAAGAAGAAACCAGTGTCACAATTGATCTGGTGGACAAGTTGGAAAAGGAGTATAAGCGATCCCGGATTAGGCTTACGGAAGTTAGTCGAGATTTCAACAAGTACCGTGAGGAAGACATCAAGACAGCCTATGAAGCCGCTATCGCGCTCCAACTGCAGCTTACTATCGCCAGGGAAAAAGAGAATCACCTCAAGTCTCGGCGTAATGATTTACAGCAGCGAGTGAAAAATGTGGACAAGCAGGTGGAACGAGCAGAGACCATTGTCTCCCAGATGAATGTGGTGCTGGAATACTTATCAGGGGATCTCAATCAAGTTACCCGTATTTTGGAATCCGCCAAAAATAGACAGCTGCTCGGTTTGAAAATTATTTTGGCCCAGGAAGAAGAGCGGAAACGAATTGCGCGCGAGATTCACGATGGGATGGCACAAACGCTTGCCAATGTCGTACTTCGCACGGAAATTGCGGAACGTATGCTCATCAAACAGGATATCCCGTCAGTCAGGGAAGAATTAGTAGATTTGAAGGGACAAGTCAGAGGGGGGTTGGAAGAGGTTCGCAAGATTATCTTCAACCTCCGCCCTATGGCGCTCGATGATCTGGGCATTGTTCCTACACTGCGCAAATATGTGCAGGATTTCGAGGAAAAGCATAGAATACGTACAAAATTTAATCTTGTGGGCAGGGAGACTCGCATTCCGTCCGGACTTGAAATTGCTATTTTCCGACTGGTGCAGGAAGCTCTATCGAATGTGATTAAACATGCGAAAGCCACTTTTGTAAGTGTTGAGCTCACTTTGGAACGTGATCAAGTACAAATCTATGTTGTAGATAACGGGATCGGTTTTGATGTGGCTCAGACTGAGCAAAGTATTGCCAAGGGGAACAATTTCGGTTTGCTTGGCATGCGAGAGCGTGTTGAGCTGCTGGATGGCTCGATGATTCTGGAGTCTGAAAAAGATTCGGGTACAAAAATAACGATGCTGATCCCTATCGGCGGCAGAGCAGAGAACAAGGAGGAAAATCAGAATGGACAACACGGCGAGTCATAAACGTAATGTGCGCATTGTGATTGCAGACGATCATCAACTCTTTCGCGAAGGTGTTAAGCGAATCATCAACATGGAAGATGATATGGAAGTGATTGGCGAGTGCGGTGACGGCATCCAAGTCATCGAGCTTTGCAACCAAATCACGCCTGACATCGTTCTGATGGACATCAACATGCCACTGGAAAATGGCGTTATCGCTACCGAGCGTCTGAAGCTCATTTTCCCGGACATCAAAGTGATTATTTTATCGATTCATGACGATGAAAGTTATGTGTTCGAAACGCTCCGCAAAGGGGCTTCCGGATATTTGCTGAAGGATATGGAGGCAGAGTCGCTCATCAATGCGATTCGTTCCGTCGTAGCCGGTCATGCCTATATTCATCCGAAAGTGACGGGCAAGCTGATCAACCAGCTTCGTCGAATGACTTATCTCGACGACGTAGGCGTTGTAGGTCCCGGACAAGGCGTTAAGGATGCAGGCTTGAAGTACATACATAATGCGAACAGTCCGCTTACCAAACGTGAAGCCGAAGTGCTTCGCCTTATGGCAGAAGGCAAAAGCAATAAACTGATTGGCGAGTTCCTGTACATCAGTGAAAAAACGGTAAAGAACCACGTCAGCAGCATCCTCCAAAAAATGGAGGTCGACGATCGTACACAAGCGGTTATTATTGCAATCAAGAATGGCTGGGTGACGTTATAATAGAAGTTTAAAAAGTCCGCTTTCAGAACCGAGAAGGTTGGACGCAATGCGGAGAAGGAGGAACGGAGCGTAGAGGATTGCTACGTGAGTACCGGACTTCCCGGATTCGTTCAAGATTCGATGCCGAGATACTTCCAGTAATAACATCGTTATGAGATAAACCTTTATCGAAGCAAACCGAAGTTGTACGACCGCGATAAACGGTAGGTTTATTCGCCAATCAGACTTTCGTCTGATGTGGTCAAAGTGGTCTTTTTAAACTACCTCTTAAAGGAACCCCCTCTTCTTTGTTGGCATACAATGCTGATAAGGGAGGGAGCCGCTATGTGGATCGGATTGCTTTGGATCGTCGGTTGTTACGGAATCAGCATTGTTGTGCTTCATATCTTGTTCGGTTCCCGAAAGGGAAGAAGCAAGAAGCAAGCTAAAGTTCTGTTAGTGACCAAAAACAATCAAAATCAAATTGAATGGTATATTCGCTCTTTGTTTTTCTTTTCGCGAGTGAAAGGCAGCCAGGTAACCGCTGCGATCTTCGATGAGGGCTCGTCGGATGACACGCTGAAAATCATTGAGCGATTATCCCATACCCATTTGCTGGAATTCTATCATCGAACGGATGATGAATTCGTCGATGATTATTTGCGTCGGCATGAGAATGAACCGCTGATTGTCGTGAATCTCAGCAATCGGGAGGATCTTGTGAAAATCCCAATTGTGATGCAGTAAACGGTTACACTATAAAGAGAGCAAGGTGAAGGATGAAGGGTCAACTTTATGCAGTGCATAACGGATCGCGTTGGACGTGGAACCTGACGATTCACGCGAACACCGACATTCATTATTGGTTCGAGCAATACGGTGCCGACGCCGGCATCCTACTGCTGGAGCCTTTTATTTCTTTAGGGCAAGCTGTGAAAATGCTTCAGATGATTGCTTCTACCTCCGAAACGGCCTCATGGAAATTCGAACAACCACCCTCAATGCTTAGAGCTAAGCTTCAGAAAATAGCGCGGAACTGCGATATAACAAGCGGAGTAAGCGATTCTTTCTTTTTAAAGACCATCTCTTATGAAATGTGGAAACAAGGCATGTTTCCTGGCATCCGGATTAAAGCTGATTTGTACAAGCATATTGTGAAGGCTTGCAGTGGCAGAGCGCTGCTAATTGAAGAGTTTCAGCAATTATTGGAGTATATTGGCTTTGGCGTTGTCGAACCGACGGTATGGCTGCCTTATGTGCAGCTTGCTCACTTGAATGGTGAACTGAAGTTGAACAACGGCTTAGGGATTGTTGAGCAGCGGCACTGGCGGCGTGGTTTCAAAAAAGAGACGACATACAGCTGTAAAAGGTGTGGAAGCGGTTCAGAACGTATGTTTTGGGCGGCTTGTATTCACTGTGGGCAGGAGTGCCCGTATTGTGAGGAGTGCCTGACGATGGGGCGGACACGATTTTGCTCTTTGCTCATTCGGGGGCGGAGTGCCGCAGCCGGGTTAGATAAAATGGGCGATTACAAAGCCTATATTGAGCCATGGGGACTGAGTGAGGCGCAGGCAGCGGCTTCGCTGGAAGGGCTTCGGTATATTGGCGGTGACGATCCTGGGAGAGGAACGATGATTGGGAAAGAGCGGAAAGCGGATCAGAAGAGGTTCTTAATCTGGGCTGTAACCGGCGCAGGTAAGACGGAGATGATTTTTCCATTCATCCACTATACAGCATCTAGAGGCGGACGTGTGCTCATAGCTACACCTCGCAAAGACGTTGTGCTGGAACTGCAGCCCCGGATCGAGCGAGCATTTGCCGAATACAACGTAGTCACACTTTATGGCGGAAGCGAGCAGAGATGGGAGCAGGGGCAGATAACGATCGCTACGACGCATCAGTTGTTGCGATTCTTTGAGGCTTTTGATCTTGTCATTATTGACGAGATTGATGCGTTTCCTTATCATGGGGATCCGATGTTGACCTACGCAGCTGCCAAAGCGGTCAAGACTTGTGGCAGCAACATCCTATTGTCGGCTACACCGCCTCGAGCCGTGAGAAAAGCAGCTGAACGCGGGCGATTGGCCCATGTGCGCGTGCCAGTACGGTTTCACAGGAATCCGCTTCCGGTGCCGCATCTCCTGTCCGTTACCTCCATGCGTAAGTGTCTTCAGGCCAAAACGTTACCCCAGGCGTTATTGACTAGGCTGCAGGCTTCTGTAACGCGTGGGGCGCAGGTGTTTGTTTTTGTCCCAAACATTCAAATCGTTGAGCCGATGGTTGAGATGCTGAGGGTGAAGCTGATAAGTGACATAAGCGGGAATGGTGTTGGTATTGAGGGGACAACTTCCAAGGATCCGGATCGGACCGGGAAAGTGCAGCGTTTTCGAAACAGAGAAATTCGCGTGCTCGTTACAACCACGATCCTTGAGCGGGGGGTTACGATTCCGAAATCCGATGTTTTCATTTTAGATGCAGATTCAAAGTTGTTTGACGAGGCGGCCCTTGTTCAGATGGCTGGACGTGTAGGCAGATCGAAGGAAGACCCGGCTGGACTGGTTTATTTTGCAGCTAAAGAAATAACACAATCTCAGAAGGAGGCTGTTCGCCAGATAAAACAGATGAATCGCATTGCGCGCAAAATGGGTTATTTAAAAGGGGGAAATAGATGAACATGAGCAAGGGGAGTTGGATGGGACGAGCCTCTGGTGTATTGCATTCCCTGCTCCATCCACGTCGTAAGGAGTGCTTACTTTGCAAGAAAAGAGGTCATTTGCAGGGTGATGCATTTGGCTTATGCCATGCTTGCTTTACACGGATTCCGTGGATACGACGAGTCCTTTGCCCAATTTGTGGTAGGGGCGAGAATTGCACAGATTGCCTGCGCCGGGGGCAGGCTTATTTTTCGAGCAGTCGTAGTGCTGTGCGGTATGATGATACGATGAAAGAACTGCTTGCTCGCTACAAGTATCGTGGGGATGAACGGTTAAAATCAGTGATTGGGCATATGATGGTTCATGCATATGGGCTGCTTCAGGCGGATGATGGGCCGAATGGCAGCAAAAAGATTGCAAATGATACGCTCGAACTCTTTACTTACGTACCTATTAGTGAGCGCCGTTTACTGGAGCGAGGGTTTAATCAAGCGGAGCAGATGGCCGTCGAGCTCGGCCGTAGAGTCGGGTTGCCGGTAATGCCCTTGCTGCTTCGCTCTAAGCATACGGATAAGCAGAGCTTCAAAAAGAGAAGCGAGCGTTTAGGTGATTTGCAACATGTTTTCGAAGTAAGCACGTCATGTGCTGAGCTGGTTAAAAGCACATCTCGATCTTCATTTATCATATATGTCGTAGATGATGTCTACACGACGGGGAGCACCATGAATCAATGTGCCAAGGTACTTAAAGAGAGTTTTCCTGCAGAAGTATTTGGATTAACCTGGGCCAGGTAGAGTAGGAAGGGGCTTACAATAACAGAAAAATTTTGATGTGCAAAAGATGTCGAATTGCGGTAAACTGGAATTAATAATCAGGTGTTGGGAATAGTAGAAGGAGGGCTGTACAATGAGCATGAATGTTGCGAATTGTCCGCGTTGTGGAAAGATTTTTGTAAAGGGATTCATGGACGTTTGCCCGAACTGTAAGAAAGAAATCGAACAACAATATGAAAAATGTTTGAAATATCTACGTGATAATAGAGGAGCTACCGTCCAAGAATTAACTGAGGCTACAGAAGTCTCCATTAAACAAATCACCAAATTCATCCGCGAAGGCCGGATTTCCATTATGAATGCGCCGAACATGTCGTTTCCATGCGAAGTGTGTGGGACGTTGATTCGTGAGAATACGATGTGCGATCCTTGTCGGACGAAATTGGTGAAGGATGTTAGGAACAACGCGGAAGATCAGCGACGGAGTGAAGAGCTGAAGAAGCAAGAGGGCAAAGTAAGCTTCAACATTCAAGAGCGTTTGCGGGACCGGCATTAATTATTGAAATAGGTCTCTAGAGATATAAAGTTTCATATGTCAGATGCCGATAATAGTTCTAAAGATTATCGGCATTTTAATTTTTATGTCAGAAACATAGGAGTGTTGAAGGATGAAAATCAATAATAATCAGCGGATAGGCGCTATCAATCCTTATAAAAAAGCGGACGATGCGAAGTTCGCGCATACAACGGGTAAAAAAGACAGACCCAAAGACCAAGTCGAGATTTCGGCTGAAGCTAAGGAACTGCTTGATGCACAGGGAAGCGCTCGTACGGAGGAGCAAACTCGTCGCATTGAAGAATTGAAAGTTTCCGTAGCTTCCGGTACGTACCACGTGGATGCTAACAAAATCGCGGAGAAACTTCTTCCATACCTAAAGTAATCACAGCAACGACGAAAAACAACAGATGAAGCAGGTGAACGAACATGTCGATACAGTCTTTGTTGGAAACGATGGATCAACTTCAAGAGGCGCACGAAACGTTACTCGGCCTTGCGCAAGAGAAGACGCAAGTTCTCGTCCGCAATGACGTGGATCAGTTAAACATGATCGTCAATAAAGAGAACAAGTGGGTTAGAACGATTACTGAGGCTAACCAGCAGCGTGTTCAGCTCATCGGCTCCTACTTAATATCCAGGGGATATAATCCGAACCCCAAAATCACGGTCAGCGATTTGGTTAAGGTGATTTTTAAGGCAGAGGATAAGCAGGCGCTGTCGGAAGCACAGCAAAAGCTGCTTGCAACAATCAAGGAGCTAAAAGATTGCAACGAGATTAATCAGCAACTGATCGAACAATCGCTTGCATTTATCAATTATTCACTGGATTTGGTGATCGGAGCTCCAGAGGATGATATGGTCTATAGAAACCCGCATCAGAACAAAAGCGGAAATCGTATAGGTATGTTTGATACAAGAGCGTAAGTAATACATGAAACAGTTTACCCGAGAAGGGGTATAGGAGAGGGAAACCATGAGATCAACTTTCGGTGGAATTGAAATATCCAAGCGGGGCTTGTTTACAGAACAAGCAGCTCTTTCAACGACTGGTCATAATATTGCCAATGCAAATACGAAGGGGTTCTCACGTCAAGTTGTAAACATGGTAGCTTCTGTACCCATTGAATACCCAGGAATGATGCGCAGTAACGTCCCTGGACAATTGGGACAAGGGGTCGAGTTTGAGAGTATAACACGTGTGAGAGAAAAGTTTTTAGACGACCAATTCTACAATGAAAATATGTCTCTCGGTACCTGGACGATAAGGCAAGATACGCTTGAGAAACTGGAGAAGATCGTAAATGAACCCTCGGACTCAGGCATCCGCTCATTGATGTCCAAATTTTGGAACGCTTGGTCAGACTTAAGTAAAGATCCGGAAAACATCGATGGACGGAAAATCCTCCGAGAGACGGCGCTCGCTTTTACAGATGCATTGAATTCAACGAGTAAAAGGCTCACTGATCTCAGTGGGGACTTAAGTGAGAATATTAGTGTGAAGGCAAGCCAAGTTAACAGCATTATTTCATCTGTTGATAAATTAAATTTAGAGATTCGCAGAATTGAAGGTCTTGGTGATGATGCGAATGATCTGAGGGATCAGCGAGACTTGCTGATGGATGACTTATCTAATATCGTGAATATCTCTGTGGTAGAAACAGACAGAGGATATAATATCAGCATGGGGAGCGTCTCCCTTCTGACACCGGGTACTGCGCCTACGCCTGTTACAAGTGAGTCATTACAAGAAGCATTAGCATCAGGGGATTTAAACAGCGGCGAAGTTCACGGCATGATCGTTTCAAGAGATACGTACGTAGCGGATTATATTAAAGAACTTGATAAAATTGCGAGTACGCTGACGACCGGAGAGGTGACCGTAACAATCCCGAAAGGATCCGTACTGCCTGAAGGAACCGTTTTAAATGGAGTCACCTACAGTGGAGCTGCTCGGACTTTAACTAGCGATTTGACGGTTAAGGTGAACGGTGTTAATGGATTGCACAAACTGGGATATAACTTTAAATCACCTTACGTCGGCGGGGATTTCTTTACGGTAAAAGGGGGAGGAACAACGTTTACAGCTGCTAATATTCAGCTGAATCCAGCGTTTATCGATTCTCCTGAATTAATTGCTTCTTCTATGCGAACAACAGGAACTGGCGCATCCGAACAGATAGTAAAAGGGGATAATACGCTTGCAGTCCTGTTCTCTCAGCTTAAAGATGCCAAGTTCAGTTTTCCTGGCTCGGGAGATGATGCTGATCAAGTAACCGTTGATGATTATTTCAGATCGGTTGTTGGGCAATTAGGCGTTCAAACCTCAGAAGCAAAACGCCAGGCCAACAATTCAAAAGACCTTGTTGATCAAGTAGAGTCGAGGCGTCAATCTGTAAGCGGAGTTTCTCTGGACGAAGAAATGGCCAATATGATTAAATTTCAGCATGCTTACAATGCTGCGGCCAGATCGTTAACTACTTTTGATGAGATGCTTGATAAAGTTATTAATGGAATGGGCGTAGTAGGACGTTAGTAATCGAAATGTGAGGTGATTTGAATGCCGGTAAGAGTAACACAAGGCATGATGAATACACAATTGTTGAATAATATTAACAAGAATATCCGTAAGATGGATCAAGAACAGACACAACTTTCCACAGGTCGTCGAATTAATAATCCCTCAGATGATCCGGTTGGAATTACTTACTCTATGAGATATCGGACGGAGCTTGGAGCTAATGACCAATACCAACGAAATGTAGACGCGGCTACCTCCAATCTGGGTTATTTAGATACGATGCTTGGTCAAGCTGGCGATGTGTTACAGAAGGTCCGTGAGTTGGCGGTAAAAGGGGCAAATGGATCAAATCCCCAGACTGCAATGGATGCATTAAAAGTCGAAGTTGAAGAGTTGTATAAGCAGCTACTTGATATAGGGAACAGTAAGTTTAAAGGAAAGTATGTATTTAATGGACAAATGACGGATACACCGCCATACACGGCAGCTAATGCAGTAAATGAAGCAACTGATAATGGAATCATTAAATTTGAGGTTGGAGCGGGAATGATGCTTCCTGTCAATATCACAGGAAACCAGGCATTTGGTGACCCGATAGACCCGGCAGTTACAGACGGTATGTTCAAAATTGTAAATGATCTTATTACTAATTTAGGTACGGGCAACTATCAGGCTGTTTCCAACGGAATTGATTCAATCGACACTCGTATGGAGAAGCTATTAGAGATGCGTTCCGAGATCGGGGCTAGAACCAATCGGATTGAATTTATTGAAAATAGGTTGGATGACATATCCATCAACTTGGAGTCCCTTCAGTCTAAGACAGAGGATGCCGATATGGCTGAGATCATCACTAAGCTGAAAATGAGTGAGAATGTGTATCAAGCTTCGTTGTCTGTTGGTTCAAAACTGATTCAACCGAGTCTAATTGACTATCTTCGATAAACATAAGTAAGGGATCGCTGGCAAACAAGGTGGCGAAAAACGATGGTTACATTTCCACAAATTGAAATCAGACAACAGTATGCTAAGCTTGGAATAGATGCCGACCACGCCAAGATCGAGCAGGAACAGCCCAAGGCTACCTTCGAAATGAGGCGCACAGCTCCCAAGCTTGAAATGAGTCAACCGTTAGGTGAGTTGAACATTGACCAGAGTAAAGCGTGGGATGCGTATGGCAGAGGCGGCATTCTTACGACCATGAATAGAATATATTCGGAAGCGGAGAATGTTGCGTTACAAGGAATTGCTCGAATCGTCGAGCGCGGCAACCGACTAGCCGATATTACTTCTAAACGGAATGCGATCGTAGAAAATGCTATGGAATTAGTGTTTACTTTTCCGGAATTACGTTATGAAGGCCCGGCGTCCTATGACAATGTTGATATTACGTATACAGCGCGGAAACCTGAAATTCACGTAACAGATGGTCATATCGACCTTACTACACATCCGAACCCGCCAGAATTAAGGTTTCAAAGAGGGAAGTTAGAGATGTATATGATGCAACATGCAAATGTTGAAATTATTCCTCCGGTGATCGATCAAAAGATATGAAGAATGCATAAAAAGGCTGACATCAGCCTTTATTTTTTATTTTTAGGATAGGAGATGGTAATGGTGAAGCAGGAGACACTTCATTTTGGAGAAATTGAAATTCAAGAGGATCAGATTATTCATTTCCCAAGCGGTATGCCCGGCTTTGAGGACTATTCACGTTTTGTGTTGCTCCATCTTGATGATGAAATACCGTTTTCTTATTTGCAATCTGTTGATGATGGTAACATTTCATTTATTATAGCAAACCCTTTCACGTTTTACCCAGAATACGAGTTTGAATTGTCCCAGATTGCAAAAGATGAGCTAGATATTAAATCTGAAGAGGACGTAATGGTATTTGGGATTATTACTGTGCATCAGCAGTCCGGCGACGGTGAGATAACAATGAATTTACTTGCTCCAATCGTCATGAATCCCAAACTGAGAAAAGCTAAGCAAGTTGTTCTTCACGATACAGCTTATAAAACAAAACATAAGCTAACCGTCTTGCAAGATGAGGGCAATGTGAGAGAGGGTGAACCCTCATGTTAGTACTTTCCCGTAAAAAAGGGGAATCAATCATGATTGGGGAACATATCGAATTGGTGGTCCTGGATGTCGAGGGGGAGACGATTCGTATTGGTATCAAAGCGCCGAAGCATATTGAAGTGCACCGGAAAGAAATCTACCTTCAAATACAGGAGGCAAACAAGGCAGCCCAATCGACAATTGGGATCATGGATTTGATAAAAATTGTAGGGGCTATAAAGAAACAAAAAGATAATGCTGAATAAGCTTCATACAACGCATAAACTTATGGCTCCAGAAGAGATCCTTAGTAAAAGGTGACCCTCCTGCGGGTCATTTGTTTTTAATTATTGTTTATAGTTATCCTTTCAACAAAAATTTTTATTTTTGCTCTTAACTATGAATAACTATGTGCCGATATAAATATTTAGAAGCTAGTTTAGAAGGGCGGCCGACCTTCTAATTAGCGACCCACATGGATGTGGGTTCATCTACCTAACTTCAAGGAGGAAGAATAAAATGAGAATTAATCACAACATTGCAGCACTGAACACACACCGTCAATTGACTGGTAACAACGTAGCAGTAGGTAAGTCCCTTGAGAAATTATCTTCCGGTCTTCGTATTAACCGTGCTGGTGACGATGCCGCTGGTTTGGCAATCTCCGAGAAAATGCGTGGACAAATTCGTGGTTTGGACCAAGCTCAACGTAACGCACAAGATGGTATCTCTTTGATCCAAACAGCTGAGGGCGCTTTGACTGAAACACATAGCATCCTTCAACGTATGCGTGAACTTGCTGTTCAATCATCTAATGATACGAACACTGACTCTGACCGTCAAGAGCTTCAAAAAGAGGTTGACCAACTGGTTAAAGAATTGGATCGTATTGGTAACACTACTGAGTTCAATACGAAGAAGTTGTTGAACGGTAATGTTGGCGGTACCAATGTGAGCAGTGCGACTGTAGTTGTTAATGAGAAATCCTCCAATGTCTTCTCATCAGTTGCTGGAAGCAGTACGTTGACAAACAATTCCTTCAACATCAAGATTACAGGTGTTGCGAGCGCTACTGGTGGTTCTTTCACCGTTCAAATTACGGACGCAAAAGGAGCAACGGCTACTGGGGAAATGTTACAAGGTGCAGCAAGCATGGTTACCATTGGCGCAGCTACATTTACTGTTACCCTTGGTGCTGTTGGTGCAGTTGCAACAACAATGGCTTCCTATGTTGGAGAAGAAATGACGGTCACAACACGTGATAAAGAGACAGATATGGTTGATAGCTCTTTGACATTCCAAATCGGTGCTAACTCCTCGCAGGTCATGAATGTTAACATTGAAGACATGCGTTCTACTGCTCTTAATGTAAATGGTCTGAGTGTTGCGACTAAAGGTGCTGCTGAAGCATCAGTTGCAGCTATTCAAGCGGCGCTTGATGATGTATCTACACAGCGTTCCAAGCTGGGTGCTTATCAGAATCGTTTGGAGCACTCCATCAATAACCTAGGTGCTTCTTCCGAGAACTTGGCAGCAGCAGAGTCCCGTATTCGTGATGTAGACATGGCGAAGGAAATGATGGATTTCACAAAGAACAACATCCTTAACCAAGCTGCTCAAGCGATGCTTGCACAAGCTAACCAAAACCCACAAGGTGTACTTCAATTGCTTCGTTAATTGGTTGCATCCCTTCATATCGAGTGAAAAAGCCGACTTTAACAGTCGGCTTTTTCCTTTAATTTGCAAGTGATCTTCTATTCAGAATTAGTAGTATTTTGTCGATAACTATACATATACCTACTATTTCTCGTTGAAAGGGGTACATCCCTTGGAATTGCATGATCTGAAACTTAATTTGACAGAACTTATTAATAATTTAACGTTACGAATGGATTCCATCGCAGATTCATTCAAAAGCCTTCAGCTTGCTGAGGCAAATGAAAGATTAGCATATTTCATTGATGATATTTCTGTTGTAGCTGAAGTTGTTGCAATCCTTAAATCTGCGTACCCTCTTTTAGATCTGGACGAACTCAACGCTAAACTTTCCACGCTTTTGGAGCAATCCGAGAATGAGGACTACCTCTATGTTGCTGATTTGATATCATATGAACTAAAGCCTTTACTCGAGTATTGGGGTGAACTTCTACAAGATGCATAAACCATATGTGCTAAGTATCTGCATGATTGTGAAGAACGAAGAAAGTAATTTAGAGCGCTGCCTTGATAGTCTTCTTCCTATAATGGAACAAGTTTCGTCCGAGTTGATTATTGTTGACACCGGGTCAAACGATCGTACAGTTGAGATTGCTCGCCGATACACAGAGAAAGTGTATTTTCATGAGTGGAATAACCATTTCTCTGATATGCGAAATATGTCAATTTCATATGCTCAAGGGGAATGGATCTTTATTTTTGATGCAGATGAAGAATTGGATGACCCCGAGGGGTTAGTTAAAGTTTTGAAGTTTGAGAAGCTAAATAAAGCAAATACGATTCGCCTCCAAGTAAAAAATATATTATCCTATAAGACACCGAGGGATATTTATCATATCTCGGAGCGGTTGTTTCGTAATGATGGAAGTTTTCGTTACGAAGGCTCGGTTCATAATCAACCACGGTACAAGCATCCCTTGCTAAATACGGATGTGCTTATTAACCATTATGGTTATAACAACGACGATGCGGAACTAATGGAAAAAAAGTTTAAGCGTACAAGTGCATTGTTGTTACAAGAGCTAGAGAAGGATCCAGAAAATATTTACTATCTGTGGCAACTGGCTCGCAGTTACTTAATGCATAAGGATACGGCTGATTCCTTACGTTATGTGGAACAAGCCTACAATCTTGTGAAAAAAAATGAGGGGCCTGCTTCAAGAGCGACATACTACTACGTATATGGGGAATACTGTAGAATTCTCAGTTACAATGAGAATTACGAGAAGTGTATAGAGATTTGTAAAGAGATTCTAGAGCTTTCTCCTCAATACATTGATATGCACTATTATCTTGCGCTATCTAGTCAAGAATTAGGCAAGCAAGAAGATGCTATAGAAAGTTACAAAAACTACTTACAACTATATGACGATTATCTTGAGAATAGACTTGATTTAAAGCAATTCACTGGAATTGAGATTCATGCAGTAGATTCCAGAATCGCAACCGCTACATCCTCCCAAGTTGTGGAATATTATTTCAATAAGGAAGAGTTTGAAGAGGCACTCAAGTATATTCGATATATGGATGAACGCAGAGAAACTTGTCTCGCAGTCATGCGTACACTGATTAAACTGGAAAGATATGAGCCCATAGCTCATTATTATAGAAATCTCAAGAACAAAGAGCTTATTCCTGTTTTTATTGAATGTTTGGAGTATGAATTATCGTTACTGGAGCAGTCGCAGGTAGAGGAAATTTCCAAGGCGTTTAGTAAAGGTGATGATAAGTACGCAGAGTTCAATGCTATAAGAGTTTCTGCAACGGATAAAGCCCTTATAAAGAAGTTTATAGATGGTAATGATTTTAATAACCTGCCACTCAATCCATATTCACAAGTCATTGATTACGCCATTAATGCGGAATTTCCTGTACGGGCTTTGCTTCAAAAGATGACTGATGGGAAGATAAAGCAATGCATCAAACTGGTTATAGACCGTTCGAAAGATTTGCGAGGTTTTTTTGAAGAGTTTGTCCAAAACACCAATGCAAGAGAAAACGATCATCATACTAACCGAGTAATTGCTTCCATTGGTAATGTTCTCTTTCTAACAGCTGTGGAGGAAACGAAGCAGAATAAAACTGAACTCTCGAATCGGTATTTAGCTTTGTCTGAGAGTTATCTGCAAGCGGGCATGAACTTTGTCGCTTCGTTGTATCAGATGCAAGGTATAAGAATGATGTATAAGACAATGGATCACGTCGAGCATAAATTCTATATACTCCTTTTCCTTGCCAAAGATGCCTTATCAAAAGGATATCAGAAAAACGCTTTTGATTATTATAAGGAAGCAGCTGAAATATACCCTTACTTAGCTGACCTTGTAAAACTTGTCATTACTAATCTTCAATCCGATAGCTCCAAACAAAGCATTCTATTGTCCATCGAACAACAAACCACCAAGGCTGGTGACAATCTTAAGGTCCTTCAAGGGACGATTGAGATTGCTAACCAGATGTCGCTGCTAACAAGAGGCTTAAATCAAACAGGGGTATTTGCTAAAAGCCTTACTTATCAACCTAATTACTTGAAGTACTATGCAGACTATGAATTTGATATCCAGGCTAATCCTAATAGTGAAAGAATGATGAAGGATCTTAATGAGATTTCTTTAAAAGCGATAGAACATTTTGATGTATTTCATTTCCATTTTGGGACATCTCTAAGAGTAGACCATTCGGACTTACCTTTGTTAAAAGAAGCCAAAAAAGCGGTATTAATGCATTATTGGGGATCTGATGTCAGGATGTTATCTATCGCAAGAAAGTGGAATCCCTTTGTACAAGTTAAATTCGCTGATGAAGACCAAATTAAGAGAAAACTAGAGCATATGGGTTCGATGATTGATCATTGCGTAGTAGCCGATCACGAGTTGTATCAATATGTAAAAGGGTATCATAAAAATATTCATTTTATTAAGCAGACTATTGATACTGATCTGTATCGACCATTGGAAGGCTTTAAATTTAGAAAGAAAAAGCCAGTTGTTGTTCATGCCCCGACCTCTCCAGAAATCAAAGGAACCAAGTATATATTACAAGCTGTTGAACAATTGAAGGAAACATACGACTTTGAATTCATGCTGATTCAGAATAAATCTCACGAAGAAGCACGCCAATTATATCAACAAGCAGATATCGTTCTGGATGAGTTGTTGTGCGGAAGCTATGGAATCTTGGCATTAGAATCAATGGCTATGGGAAAACCGCTCATTACGTATATCAATGAACATGTTAGAGAGACTTATCCCAAAGAGCTTCCGATTGTTTCGGCAAATCCGGATACAGTTAAAGAAGCGTTAATTCCATTACTGAAAGATTGGGAGCTTCGTGAGGAACTTGGGAAGAAAGGGCGTCGATATGTCCAAGAACATCATGAAGTTACGATCATCGCCAAACAATTCATTGATCTTTATAAAACAATTAAACCGTAATGGAGATTAAGGGTATGCAAATTAACTTTATTGACCTGAAGCAGCAATACGAAAGACACAAAGATGAAATCAATCAAGCTCTCTCTTCTGTCTTGGAATCGACTGCATTTATCATGGGGCCTGATATTGCAAAGTTGGAGCAGTCCCTGTCTCTATTTACCGATTCCAAATACGCCATGGCTTGTTCGAGTGGAACGGACGCTCTGTTGTTAAGCCTAATGGCTCTGGATATCAAACCGGGCGATGAGATTATCACCACGCCATTTTCTTTTATGGCTACAGCTGAGGTCATTTGCTTGCTAGGCGCAACGCCTGTATTCGTTGACATCGATCCGGAAACTTACAATATCGATGCCTCGCTAATCGAAGCGAAGATTTCAAAGAATACAAAGGCAATTATTCCAGTAAGTCTATATGGTCAATGTGCGGATATGGACGAAATCAATGATATCGCTGAGAGATATAAGCTTACTGTGATCGAAGATGCTTGCCAGTCGTTTGGAGCGGAGTACAAGGGTAGAAAATCCGGTAATTTGTCGACGATCGGCTGTACAAGCTTTTTTCCGTCAAAGCCATTAGGTTGCTACGGTGACGGCGGAGCGATATTCACCAATGATGACGAACTTGGTCCTAAAATTAGAATGCTTCTTGGCCACGGTCAAGTTGAAAGGTATCGCCATCGATATATTGGTATCAATGGGCGTATAGATACAATTCAGGCTGCTGTACTGAATGTGAAGATGAAATACTTCCCTGATGAAATTTTGGAAAGACATGCGATTGGCAAGCGCTACTCGGAGCTTTTCCAGCAGGCGAATCAAGAGCAAATTATTACTCCTATGATAAAAGACGATCGGACTAGTGTATACGCCCAATATTCGATACGTGTAAAAGATCGGGATGCTTTTATTAAGCACATTCAATCGCTCGGGATTCCGACTGCGGTACATTACCCGATTCCAATGTACAGACAAGAGGCATTGTCTTATCTTCAAATCAATCCTAACGAGTACCCTGTTACTGAAGTTGTATCCAGAGAAATCGTCAGTTTACCTATGAGTCCTTATTTAACTAGAGAACAACAGGATTATATCGTTGAATCCATTGTTAACAGGTGAGGCCAATGAAAAACGTATACATCCATGAATCTGCACAAGTATCAAGTGATGCTCAGATTGGTGAAAACACAAAAGTGTGGATCAATGCGCAAATTAGAGAAGGGTCTTCAATCGGAAATAATTGTATTATTTCAAAAGATACTTACATCGACACGAACGTGCGGATCGGCGATAATTGCAAAATTCAAAATTCCGTTTCGGTGTACAATGGCGTTACTATTGAGGACGATGTCTTTGTTGGTCCTAATGTTTCGTTTACAAATGATAAAGTACCAAGGGCATTTCATCATGATTGGACTATCACTCCCACTCTAGTAAAGCGTGGGGCGAGTTTAGGAGCTAACTGCACCATAATTTGCGGCGTTACCATCGGCGAATATGCTATGGTTGCAGCTGGGAGCGTTGTTACCAAGGACGTTGAGGCCTATACCTTAGTTAAGGGAAATCCTGCACGATACTTTTACCATATAGATAAAGATGGAAATAGAGTGGATATCGAATAACCCATATTGAGTTTCAAAGGCAGATGGACTAAGGGAAGTTTTAAAGTAGTTGCAAATAGCCCCTAACACTGCCTTTTCGTCATCATAATAAATGTCTTAAGGGTTGGAACTCAAAGGGAGGGACTCAGATGAATATTGCACTTATTGGCTACGGATATTGGGGCCCCAATCTGGCGAGAAATATTCTTGAAATCGACGAGGCACGGTTAGTTGGCATATGTGAAATGAATCCAGCAAGACTGGAAAGGGCGAGATCACTTTATGGTGATCGGGTTGAAATATACACAGATAACTATAAAGATCTTATTTTGCATCCTGACGTTGATGCCGTTGTTATAGCAACCCAAACGGAGCCAAGCTACCAAATCATTATGGAATCGCTTCATGCGGGTAAGCACTGTTTTATAGAGAAACCTATTGCTTCCACTGTAGAGAGAGCAGAGAATATCAAAAAAATAGCGGAAGAAAGCCGTTTGATCGTGCATTGTGATCATATTATGGTATTCAATCCGATAATCCGATATGTGAAAAAGATGCTGGACAACGGTGAACTAGGCGAGCTCATGTATATTGATATCTCAAGAATTAACCTAGGTCCCATTCGAAAAGATGTTAACGCTATGCTAGATCTTGCAGTTCATGATATTGCTGTGATCGATTACTTATCAAATGGTGAGCAGCCTAATGGTCTATCTGCACTAGGGCAAGTGTTATACGGCAGTCAAGAATCCATTACTTACCTGACATTAAAATACCCGAACTTTATTGCACATATCAAGTCTAGTTGGGTATCTCCTATGAAAGAACGTCGCATGATGATCGCGGGTTCTAAGAAGATGGTAATCTTCGATGATGTTAAGCTAACAGAAAAACTGACTATCTATGATCATGGGTTTGATATCACTAGCTATGAAGAGTACGGTCATTATGAGGTAGAGACCCGAACGGGGGATATCTTCATTCCGAATATTAAGTATGAGGATTCACTAAAGAACAGTGTGTTGCATTTCGTAGAATGTTTTAGGAATAATAATCTTTCGCTTACAGGGCCGGATCATTCCCTGAGAGTTATGAGAATTCTTGAAGAAGCGATGAATAGTTTGAGGAAGTGATGACGAAATGAAAAAAATCCCGGTTATGATACCCTATTTCAGTCAAGATGAAAAGGATGCTTTAAGTGAAGTATTGGATAGCGGATGGGTCGCTCAAGGTCCAAAAGTAGCTGAATTTGAAAAAGCAATTGCCGCTCACGAAGGGGTTCGCCATGGCATTGCTACAACCTCCTGCACCACTGCATTACATTTAGCTATGGTCGTATTGGGTATTCAAGAAGGTATGGATGTCATTGCACCTTCTTTTACTTTTGTAGCTACCGTGAACACCATTAAAATGACGGGAGCCGAACCTGTTTTAGCAGATATTTGTAAAGACACTTATAATATTGATCCCGATTATATATATCGCCTGATCAAGGATAAGTATACGCCCAAAGATGGCGGACTTTACAATGCTAAAACGGGCAATCGATTATGGGGTATTGTAGCCGTGCATCAATTTGGTTTGTGTGCGGACATGGATAGAATAAATAAAATCGCTGCTGAATTTAATCTTCAAGTATTGGAAGATGCCGCATGTGCGGTTGGTGCAAAGATTGGCGGCATTCATCAAGGCGGATTTGGTCATGTATCCTGCTTAAGCTTCCATCCTCGCAAGTCCATTACGACTGGTGAAGGCGGCATGATTTTAACGAATGATGATGCACTGGCTGACAGAATGCGAACGTTACGAAGTCATGGAGCATCCGTTTCTGCGGAGCAACGACATTCTGGAAAAGGGTTTCTCTTACCCGAATTTAATGAAGTGGGCTATAATTACCGCATGAACGATATTCAAGCGGCAGTAGGATTAGTACAAACTAAGAAATTGGACTGGCTGCTTAGTGAAAGAAATCGGAGAGCTGCAATCTACAACAGATTAATAAATGATAAATTGCCGTTTCTCATTACACCTAAAGTACCGGAAGATTACTATCACTCCTATCAGTCTTATGTTTGTATGCTGGACCCAGAAGTGTTAGGTTTTGATGATATCGAAAAGTGTGGGGCTTTTAGGAATGATTTACTCGCTATCTTGGAGGAGAACGGGATTTCAACCCGACAAGGTACACATGCGGTTCATACGTTAGGGTACTATAGAAACAACTATGGCTATACACCTCAAGATCTGCCTGTGGCATACGTTTGTGACAGATTATCCATAACATTGCCCTTATACGTTCAGATGAGCGATGAAGATCAAGAGGATGTTATTACCATGATTCAAAAAGTGCGTGAGCAGTTGCTTTAATTGTCGGATAACCGGAGGTAATTATGATGGTAGACATAGCAGGAAAACGTGTTCTTGTAACAGGGGGAGCCGGCTTCATTGGAAGTCATTTATGCGACTTGTTATTAATTCGGGGAGCCAGCAAAGTAGTTGTGCTGGATAATTTTTTTCTTGGCAAGAATGAGAATATTAAAGATGCTTCAGCAGACGACCGTTTTGTCGTATACCGAGATGATGCCAGACATTTTGGCGTTGTACGATCCGTAATAGAAAGAGAAAAGATTGAAGTTGTTTTCAATATGGCTACAATCGCATTGAATTACTCCTTCTTTAATCCGTTCGATGCGTATATGGTTAATGTCGAAATAGCAAATGTGCTGCTGGAACTTATAAAGTCAGGCGCGTACAAGACACTCGTACATGTGTCCTCATCAGAAGCATATGGTACCGCGCAATATTCACCAATGGATGAGAATCATCCTTTGAATCCCACTACGCCTTATGCTGCCGGAAAAGCCGCGGCGGACTTGATGGTGCAATCTTTCTACAACACCGAAAATATCGATTGTACCATAATAAGACCTTTTAACAACTATGGCCCTAGGCAAAATGCAGAAGGTTCGCTTGCAGCCATCATCCCGCTAACCGCTAAGCGTATTGCTCTTGGGGAGAAGCCCGTGATCGAAGGTGACGGTGAGCAGACAAGGGACTTCATATTTGTAAATGATACGGTGAGAGCATTGTTGATGGCTTATGAAAATACGGCGTCCAGAGGAAAGATCATTAACCTTGGATCGGGTTATGACATTTCCATTAATAAGCTTATTCAAGAGATATGCAACTATTATGACTATAAAGGTGAAATTGAAAGAAGGCCGGAACGGAAATCAGATGTTAAAAAGTTGTGCGCTTCTTCTGAGCTTGCTAAAGAGGTGTTGCACTTTACGCCAGAATATGATTTTGTCGATGGGCTTAAAATCACCCTTGACTGGTATTCGAACTCTCTCAGGAGCCTGCATGTATGAGCTCTTCCTTCCATGAATTAAACCAAAAGCGGGATCAAATGAAGCTGGATTGGAATAGGGTTTTACCCAGTAATGAATTGCTATTCGACCGATGGGAGAAGGCGAAATATGTTGGTGCCGGCGAAGGCACAAGTATTTATGACTCCTGCATGCTCCTTGGCGATGTCAAGATTGGCAAAAATACTTGGGTAGGCCCGTATACCTTG
This sequence comes from Paenibacillus sedimenti, assembly GCF_014534655.1. Lineage (GTDB taxonomy): Bacteria > Bacillota > Bacilli > Paenibacillales > NBRC-103111 > Paenibacillus_E > Paenibacillus_E sedimenti. The sequence continues at coordinate 67,694 of NZ_JACVVD010000016.1, read as the reverse complement.
CTGGACGGTTCGGGTGGGGGACTGTCCATCGGAGATTTTTGCAGCATTTCATCTGGCGTCCAAATTTATACGCATGACACGGTTAAATGGTCGTTATCCGGTGGAAAACACGGGAAGGTATCAGGTGCTACTAAAATCGGTGACAATTGCTATATTGCTCCTATGTGCATTATTTCTATGGGCGTAACAATAGGAAATGGCTGTGTTGTAGGAGCCAATAGTTTTGTTAATAAAAGCTTTCCTGACTACACAATTATTGCCGGTACTCCTGCGAAAAAGATAGGTGAAGTTCATTTTGGAGCGGATGGAGAAATTGAGTTGGATTACAGTTCTAAAGAGTAAAAGTATTATTTTCGGGAGGTACAATGAAAGCTACCATTACTCATAAAGGTAAAGAGCTGCAGGTATGTAGTCGTTGTATCAATGACGAAACGATCAGCGGTATATCCTTTGACGATAAAGGAGTATGCAACTTTTGCTATACGATGGATAACTTGCTGGAACAATACCAAACCGGTAAATCGGAAGGTATCAACAAGTTGAATGAAATCATAGAACAAATAAAGAAAGACGGTAGAGGCAAGAAATATGATTGTGTCATTGGCGTTTCCGGTGGGACAGACTCTTCGTTTCTTTTGGCAAAGGTGATTGAATGGGGTTTAAGACCACTTGCCGTACATTACGACAATACATGGAATACGGCTATTGCCACTGAAAATATTCGTAAGGTTCTTGGCAAGCTTAACGTCGATTTATTTACTTATGTTGTTGATAACAAAGAAGCAGATGACATTTTTCTATCCTTCATGAAGGCTGGTGTACCAGAACTTGATGCGTCTACCGACCTGGCTTTAGCAGAAGTTATGTATCGAGCCGCTTCCAAATTCGGAGTTAAATATGTTATTGAAGGTCATTCCTTTGTCACAGAGGGTATAGCCCCGATCGGAAGCATGTACTTTGACGGCAAATATATCAAATCAATCCATAAACAGTTTGGTAAATTACCAATGAAAACTTATCCATTGATGGATTTTGTATCTTTCATGAAGTGGACTTTATTTAAACGGATCAGAAAAATACGCCCATTCTGGTATATAGACTATTCCAAGGAAGAAGCCCGCGAATATTTGCAAAAGGAGTTCGGCTGGGAATATTATGGCGGCCATCACTTAGAGAATAGAATAACCGCTATGCAGCATACCTACTACAATTATCAGAAGTTTGGTATTGATAACCGTAACTTGAGTCTTTCTGCCGCTGCCAGATCGGGCCTTATGCCCCGAGATAAGGCGATAGACATATTCTTTAATCATGCACCACAGGCAGAAGAGGGATTGCTCGACTACTTTAAAGAACGTATGAATCTTACTGACGCACAGTTAGAAGAGCTAATGAGAATTCCAAACAAAACGTATAGAGATTATAAAACATACAAACCGTTGTTTGAAACACTTCGTCCGCTCTTTTATATGCTGGCCAAGGCAAATTTAGTACCTATGAGTTTCTATGTAAAGTATACATCGAAGGATACTAGAGAAAAGTAGAGGGATTAGTTTGATTACAATCGTTAACTACGGACTTGGCAATCTAGGTTCCATCGTGAATATGTTCAAGCGGCTGGGCGTTGAAGCAACCATTACATCCGATATTCAGATGATTGAGCAAGCGACTAAACTCATTCTCCCGGGCGTTGGGCATTTTGATGCAGCAATGAAGAAGATAGACGCGCTTCAATTGAGAGATGTATTGGATAAAAAAGTGCTAATGGAAAAAACGCCTATACTCGGAATCTGCCTAGGAATGCAGTTACTGACGAATGGCAGCGAAGAAGGCACATTGAAAGGGTTAGGATGGATTGATGCGGAGACAACAAGATTCCATTTTCCGGAACGTCCTGAACTTAAGGTTCCACATATGGGATGGAACTTGGTGAGCGTATCGAATTCAAGTCCGCTTACCCAAGGCTTTGATGATGAGTTCCGGTTTTATTTTGTCCATTCTTATTGTGTTCATGTCAAAGATGCAGCAAACTCCATGTTAAGAACCGACTATGGGGTTACTTACGATTCCGGCATCCAAAAAGATAACATTTACGGTGTACAATTTCATCCTGAAAAAAGCCATAAATTTGGTATGAAGTTATTACGCAATTTTGCCGATTTATAACTGAAAGCCATCCGATTGTGATGGAGGGAATGGTGATGCCATGTTACGTACACGAATAATTCCATGCTTGCTGTTGCGCGACAGCTCACTTGTAAAGCCAACGAAATTCGATAAATTCACCTATATCGGTGATCCTCTCAATACGTGCCGAATTTTTAATGAGCTTGAAGTTGATGAGATGATGATTCTCGATATTACCGCAAGTCGCGAAGGCAGGGAACCCAATTACAAGATACTGGGATCCCTGGTTAGCGAATGTTTTATGCCTCTTTCCTATGGAGGAGGAATCACCTCCCTGGAACAAACAGAAAAATTGTTCTTTACTGGCTTTGAAAAAATAGTGTTGAATAGTATCTTATTTTCTAAACCGCAATTAATTTTGGATATTGCAAATACGTTTGGCTCACAAAGCATAGTCGCTTCTATTGATGTTCGCAAGGGTTTATTAAGCGGGTATACCGTTTACTCGCATTCGGGTACTCAAAAGCAAAAAGTCAAGTTGCTGGAATGGGCCAAGTATGTAGAAGAGCTTGGTGCTGGCGAAATTATTCTAACGAATATTGATCGAGAAGGCACATGGAGCGGATTCGATACATCTCTGGTAAAAATGGTATCGGATGCTGTAGGGATTCCAGTTATTGCTCATGGTGGAGCCGGTCGAATTGAACATATTGCGGAGGTAGTTACTAACGGGTCAGCATCCGCGGTTAGTATTGGGAGCATGGTTGTTTTCCAGAATAAAGGGATGGGCGTGTTAGTTAATTTTCCTGATAAAAAGCAACTAGATAGTGCATTGAACAGGAAGTAGCAGCTAAATTTAAAATAGCCGTGAAAGGCCATAAAGGAGAACTCATGAACATCGATAAGAAATTACTTGAAAAGCTGAACGACAGGTCGGCCGTTCTCGGTGTTATTGGTCTTGGTTATGTGGGGTTGCCTTTATCTGTCGAAAAAGCAAAAACCGGTTATCATGTTATTGGGTTTGACGTGCAGCAAAATCGTGTCGATATGGTCAATCAAGGTATTAATTATATCGGCGATGTAGTAGAAGACGAACTAAGAGAATTGGTCAAAGATGGGCGTGTACGTGCAACAACCGATTACAGCGAAATTAATCATCTTGATGTGGTAGCGATTTGTGTCCCAACTCCACTTGATGAATACCAGCAGCCTGATATTAGCTACGTTAAATCGTCTACGGAGCAGATTGCGAAATATTTGCGTCCTGGTATGTTAGTTGTGTTGGAAAGTACTACCTACCCTGGCACGACGGAAGAAGTGGTAAAGCCCATTCTTGAAAGCAGCGGCCTAAAGTGCGGCACTGATTTCTTTCTTGCGTACTCCCCTGAAAGGGTAGATCCAGGTAATAAAAATTTCAACACGAAGAATACCCCGAAGGTCGTGGGGGGCATGACAACTGCATGTACAGAAGTTGCGGCTACTTTATACGAACAAGTGCTTGAAGGTGCGGTGCACCGGGTTTCGCGACCAGCTGTGGCGGAAATGGAAAAAATACTGGAGAATACTTTCCGTAACATTAATATTGCCCTCGCCAACGAAATGGCTATACTATGCGACAGAATGGGTATTGATGTTTGGGAAGTAATCGATGCGGCGAAAACCAAGCCATACGGATTCATGGCATTTTATCCTGGTCCGGGACTTGGTGGTCACTGCATCCCGATCGATCCTTGGTACTTAACATGGAAAGCACGTGAATACAATTATCACACGCGATTGATTGAAGTCGCTGGTGAGATTAACAATAGTATGCCTGAGTTTGTAGTAGAGAGAATAAGTCAGATTCTTAATGAAGAAACCAAGCCAATTAAAGGATCGACTGTTTACTTGCTGGGTGTAGCCTACAAAAAAGATATAGACGATTTCCGTGAATCCCCGGTCCTCAAAATTATGGATATTCTTGAGAAGAAGGGAGCTAAAGTTATATTTAGTGACACTCATATCTCAGGGTTTGCTTATCGCGGAAGGAAATATGAAGGGGTTCCGCTTATGGTTGATAACCTAGAGGCGGCCGATGTTGTGGTCATTACGACAGATCATACCAATTTTAACTACGAAATGATTGCGCAACATTCCAAGGTGATCTTCGATACACGGAACGCATTGAAGGATCGAAGAACGATTGGTAGCAAAATATACCGGTTATAAGGAGACTATATGGGGCAGCGAGTTATCGTGATCGGAGCGGGTCAGTGGGGGAAGAACCTGGTTCGTACATTTAATGAATTACATGCTCTTGCCGCTGTGGCCGAGTTCGATAAAGGCTTGCGGGAAAGTTTATCCGTTAACTACCCGGATATTCCACTGTATGAAGACTATAAAGAAGCGATTGCGAAAACGGAATCTGCGGGTGTTGTCATTGCTACACCTGCGCATACTCATTATGAAGTTGCTGTTTATGCCCTGGAAGCAGGTAAGGATGTGTTTGTGGAAAAGCCGATTACACTCTCTTCTCACGATGCCAACGAACTTATAGCCATTGCAGAACGACATCAGCGCATCTTAATGGTAGGGCACCTGCTGATGTATCAACCGGCAATCCAAAAGATGAAGTCATTGATAGATCAAGGCGTGATCGGCGCTTTGAAATCTCTTCATCAGGAACGGATGAAGCTAGGCAGGGTTCGATCTGTCGAAAATGTGCTGTGGAGCTTCGGCGTGCACGATATTGCAGTGTTTCTCTATTTGATCGGACAACCGCCTAGAGCTTTATCGGTCAGCGGCCAGGCGATACTTCAATTGGATATTGAAGATGATGTATATTTGCACCTGTCGTTTAACAATGGAATTTCAGCGCATTTGCATACCTCCTGGCTTTGGCCTGAATTAAGGCGCCGCTTGGTTGCTGTCGGGGACTGCGGAATGCTGGTTTATGACGAAGAGCGGCAAACTGTCACGCTACACCGTAAAGGAGTTCGCTCCGATCTTTCTAATTGGGACGATGGATGCGAAGTTGTGTTTGAGGGGGCTGATCAGCCCTTAAAGTTGGAATGTGCACATTTTCTGGAGTGTATTACCGAGAGGAAACAGCCTATTTCTGATGGGGCCAATGGTTTGGAGGTTATCCGCATTTTGGAGGAAGCTTCAAAAAGTTTGAAAGGATTGAACCGCGATGAGTGAATATTTCCTTCACCCTTCTTCTGTTGTCGACGAGGGGGCTGTAATCGGCAAGAACACGAAAATTTGGCACTTCTCTCACATTATGAGCGGTGCAGTCATTGGAGAGAGCTGCAATTTGGGGCAAAACGTATTTGTTGCAAGTAACGTTAAAGTAGGCAATAACGTCAAAATTCAAAATAACGTCTCCTTATACGAAGGGGTTATTCTGGAAGATGACGTATTCTGCGGTCCGAGCATGGTGTTTACCAATGTAAAGACGCCGCGTTCTGCATTTCCCCGAAATACCAGTGAGGCCTACTTACCAACACTTATTAAACAAGGTGCGTCCCTTGGAGCTAACTCTACGGTTGTCTGTGGAGGTACCATTGGTAAATCAGCAATGGTCGCCGCAGGAGCAGTTGTGACAAAAGATGTTCCTGATTATGCGCTAGTGGCGGGTGTGCCGGCTAAGATCATCGGATGGGTGTGCGATTGCGGGGAGCGACTCACATTTGATTCTCAAATGAACTCGAAATGTGGATGTGGCAGATCTTATATGCTGACTGATGGAAAAGCAACTCAACTCCTATAAGGATTCATGTTAATGGAAAAATTTAAGTTTATTAAAAATTCAATCTAAAACATCCTCCTGTTGCTGCCGATATAAGTAGTACGACTATATCAGTGTGGAGGGTTCTCAATATGAGTTCAGACATGTCCATTGGCGGAGAAGTAATCAGATCGCTTGGTGCGGAACGGACTGTACCGGAATCTAAAGTGAAAACAACATATTCCCAAACAGAGACGGTATCTTCCATTCATTCGGTTAAAGAAATGAGACAAGCCGAGTTACAAGGAGACCAAATTACAATCAGTGACGAGCAATTAATTCGTGCCGTCGAAAGGGCTATCAAAGCGATGGAGGGCACTTCCACATCTTTGGAATTCTCAATTCATGATCAAACGAAAAAAATTATGGTGAAGGTCAAGGATCGGGAGAGTGGCGAGGTCATCAGAGAACTTCCCCCTGAGAAAAGTCTCGATTTTCTGGCCAAGGTTTGGGAGATGGCTGGCTTGTTAGTTGACGAAAAAAGATAGGGGGAAGAAACATGGTCTTTAGAATTGGCGGACTGGCTTCTGGTATGGATACTGATACGATGATCAGTGAATTAATGAAAGCTCATCGTATTCCCGTTGATAAGCTGACCCAAAAAAGACAGACAACGATATGGCAGCGAGAAAGCTACCTGGAACTAAATACAAAGTTGTATGATTTCAGAAATAACAAATTGTTTGAGTTTAAGAAGGAATCAACCTTAACCGCCAAAAAAGTGGATACTACGGGAGATTCGTCTGTTTTGAGCGCAAAGGCTACGGGTACCGCTTCAACAGGAACGTTAAATGTAAAAGTAGATACCGTCGCTGTGGCTGCGATGAAGTGGAGCACAGGTGATATCAGGAATGTGCCTTTAACTAATTTTGATCCCAGCAAGAAGTTAGTGGACGAAGATGCTGATCTGTCCGGTGATCTAACAAAGGATGATTACACGATAAAAATTAATGGCACTGACATTAGCTTTAATCGTAATAACGACTCGTTAAATGATATAATATCCCGGATTAACAGTAGCTCCGCTAAAGTGACAGCTTATTACAGCAATGGTAAGGTGTCCTTTTCATCCAAAGAGACGGGTCTCATTAATGGAACAGGACACATCCAATTTGTGGATGATAACGGTTTTCTCCAGAATGTCTTAAAGGTTGATACGGCAAGTAATACTCCGACTGTTGACTCCACCCAAGGAGTCGATGCCAAGGCGTTTATTAATGGAATTGAGACAACATCAAGTAGTAATGTCCTTACAGTTAATGGTGTCGAACTCACATTGAAAGCGAAAAGCGGAGCAACTGACACTGTAATCAATATCACATCCGATACTGACAAAGTCATTGAGTCGATCAAGGGATTTATCAAAGACTATAATGAAATGCTCAAATCTCTCCAGGACAAAGTAGGGGAGTCGAAGTATCGGGACTATACGCCTCTGTCGGACGAACAAAAGAAAGACATGCAGGAAAATGATATCAAGCTATGGGAAGAAAAAGCGAAAAGCGGACTGCTGAAAAATGATTCCATATTGACAAGAACGATCTCAGAAATGCGTTATGCCGCTTCAGGAAAAGTAGATACAGGAAGTTCTAAGTATAATACTTTAAGCTCCATTGGAATTGAAACAGGATTATACTCAGAGAAGGGAAAGCTATATCTCAATGACGAGGCGAAGTTGAGAAAAGCCCTTGAAGAAGATCCGAATGCAGTTACAGCTTTATTTACTGCCAATGGCGTGGAGGGATCAAACGGCTCTGATGTGGGAATTGCTGAAAGAATGTACACAACATTTCAAAACGCTTTAGATGACATTAAAGATCGTACTGGTGTATCTAGCATATTGAATGATACCAGCATTCTTGGTAAGCAAATGAATGAACTAGGACAGCAGATTGATAAATATAACAGTCGTTTGATTGATATTGAAAACAGATACTATCGGCAATTTACTGCTATGGAACAGGCAATTAACAGATTAAATGCACAATCCGCCAACCTAGCGAAGCAGTTTGGTTGACAGTAATGAAAGTTAGGAGTGTATACGAATGCTCAATGCTCAGCGAAACAAATATTTGGAGACTACAATTCAGACAGCAGGGCCGTCCCAATTATTAATCATGCTTTACGATGGGGCCATTCGTTTTTGCAAGTTCGGTATCGAAGCTATTAATCAAAATAACTATGAAGAAGCAAATAGAAATTTGTGTAGGGCACAGGAAATTATCCAGGAATTATCTTTATCTCTGGATAGGAACGCTGATATTGCCGAAGGATTGCTGAAGTTATACGAGTATTTCGTATATCGTTTGATGGAATCAAATATTCAGAAAACGCCAGAACAAGCCCAAGAGGTTGTACAGCACCTGATTGAACTGAAAGAAACCTGGATTCAAGCATCGAAATTAGTTACTATGCAAACGGCTTCCGGTGTAAAAAATGGATGAAGTTATTGCAAAGTTGGAACAGCTAACCGCTGATGTCCTGCAGCAAATAGACTCAATTGAGTGGGAAGCTTTAGAGCAGTTTGTTGAGAATAGAGACGAGCTTATTAGTGAACTAGGTCAATTCTCGACTTCTGTTCCATCTGAAGCTCAACGCGAAAGAATACAGAAAATCTTAACTCATGACTTGACCATTATACAACGGATGGTTGTTTATAAATCAGAGGCAGAGTCACAGATATCAAAACTTTCCAATGCTCAGAAGACCAAGAATGCATATAATTCTTATTACTCGTCTGAAAGTCATTTCGTCGATAAAAGAAAATAGAATGAATCAAGGAATACACAAAGGTGAGCGACTTACCTTGCGTTGTATTCCTTTTTTTTATTTTAAAGAAGCGGATTGAGTATGGTTTAAAGTTCTTAACATCCACCTGTGGATAATGTGCACAACCCTGTGCATAACTTTGTGAATAAGTTGTAAAGGCGCTAGATACGACAAGGTTCTACAAATTTTTCACTTATCCACGGGATGTGTATACCGGAATTTTCAAATAATTTAACAATATGTTAAGGAATAAATTGACATGCCAAGCTGACGGGTGGTATAGTCGAAAAGTAAGGGCTTACATTATTTGAAAATGAAGGGAATGTGTACGGCATGCAAGGTAAAGTGAAATGGTTTAACGCAGAAAAAGGTTATGGTTTCATCGAGCGCGAAGACGGTGGGGATGTATTCGTACATTTCTCCGCGATCCAATCCGAAGGTTTCAAAACGTTAGAGGAAGGTCAATCTGTATCGTTTGACATCGTGGAAGGCGCACGTGGGCCGCAAGCAGCTAACGTTAGCAAATTATAATCATCCGGCTGAGAGAGCCGCTTGAATACACGAATGTAATCAAAGCACCCTGGAGGCATTTCCGGGGTGTTTTTTTGCATATAAATCGTTAGATTGAAATATGAAGGAATTTTGAAGATGAGGTGGAATGTAGTATAATGTAAGTGAGGAAGGGAGATGTTGAACATGGATATTAGCATTCGCGGAGAACACCTTGAAGTAACTGAAGCACTCAGGGACTATGTCGAGAAGAAGTTGACGAGACTAGAAAGGTACTTTGAAGCTCCCCTTACATCAGATGTGCATGTAACATTAAGCGTGATCAAAGGTATGCAAGCCATTGAGGTAAGCATTCCGCTTGCAGGCGTGCTGCTTCGGGCTGAGGAACGCAATAATGACATGTACGCGTCCATTGATTTGGTTGTGGACAAATTAGAACGCCAGATTCGCAAGCATAAGACGAAGGCTAACCGTAAAATTCGCCAGGAAGGCGGCAAGCGCGATTTATTTAAAATTGAAACTTCACCGACGATGTATTTGGAGGAAGAGGAAGATTTTGAACTGGTTCGCAACAAGCGTTTCAACTTGAAGCCGATGGATGTGGAAGAGGCCATTCTTCAGATGAACATGGTTGGCCATACTTTCTTCGTATTTTCCAACATGGATACCGATCAAGTAAACGTCGTGTATAAACGTAACGATGGCAAATATGGCCTGATAGAGCCGGCGATGTAAACGAGCCTCTGCGAGGCCGGAAACGATGATGAAATAGAGGGCTTGGCTCGACTTTGGTCGGTCAAGCTTTTTTTATTTTTTTTGGGGCCCCCACAAAGTATTGTCTAAACTTCTAATCGAAGTAATTCGGTGATGCATGAGCGCTAAATAAATGGTAAGTTTAGACGCCGATTGAGCAAAGCTCAATGCGGACGGAATATACTTCAGAGGTGCTACTTCACTTTGTGGGGTATTTTGTGCATGCAATCCGATAATCGATTTCATACTATAAAAATGAGCAGTTATGTTATCTTTTTGCAACAATGGCGCAAATTATACGTATATTCGTAGTAGTTAATGGAAAAACAGCCATAAGAAACGAGCGTTTGTTGCGGCAAGACCGCCAAACTGTTACAATTTAAGGATACGAATGCAAGGGAAAGGGGTTCACCGATGCTAGGACTTGTGAAGAAGATTTTTGGTGATTCCAATGATCGGGAAATTAAACGGATGCTGAAAGCTGTTGATCATATCAACGAGCTGGAAGCCAGCATTCAGCCGCTGACGGATGAAGAGCTGAAGGGCAAGACGGTAGAGTTCAGAAACCGCTTGGAGCAAGGCGAAGATCTGGATGATCTGTTGCCGGAAGCTTTTGCGGTGGTTAGGGAAGCCGCTAAACGTGTTCTCGGCAAACGTCATTATGACGTTCAGCTGATCGGGGGTATGGTGCTGCACGAAGGCCGTATCGCGGAAATGAGAACAGGGGAAGGGAAGACGCTCGTAGGAACGCTTCCTGTTTATTTGAATGCTTTGCTGGGCAAAGGCGTGCATGTGGTAACGGTCAACGATTACCTGGCTCAGCGCGATAGCGCGGAGATGGGCCAGATTTACCAATTCCTTGGCCTAACGGTTGGGGTTAATCTGCACGAACTGTCTCATGAAGAAAAGCAAGCGGCTTACGCTTGTGATATTACGTATGGAACGAATAACGAATACGGCTTCGATTACCTGCGCGATAATATGGTACTCTACAAAGAGCAAATGGTTCAGCGCCCGCTTTACTATGCGGTTATTGACGAGGTTGACTCTATCCTGGTCGATGAGGCCAGAACACCACTTATTATTTCGGGACAGGCTGCCAAGTCGACAGACTTGTACTATGCGGCCGACCGTTTTGTGTCCAAGCTGAAAGAAGAAGAGGATTACACGATTGATATCAAAGTGCGTGCCGTAGCGCTGACAGAGGAAGGCGTAGCGAAGGCGGAGCGTGCGTTCGGCATAGAGAACTTATTCGATCATCAAAATGTAACCATCAACCATCACGTGACGCAAGCGCTCAAAGCGCGCTTCATCATGAGACGTGACGTGGATTACGTCGTGCAAGAAGACGAAGTAATGATCGTTGACGAATTTACTGGCCGTATTATGACGGGCCGTCGATATAGTGATGGGCTGCACCAAGCGATCGAAGCGAAGGAACAGCTGCAAGTGCAGAACGAAAGCATGACGCTGGCGACAATCACGTTCCAGAACTACTTCCGTATGTACCGCAAGCTTGCGGGTATGACGGGTACTGCGAAAACGGAAGAAGAAGAGCTCAAGAAAATCTACGGTCTTGAAGTTATCGTCGTTCCGACCAACCGTCCGATGATTCGTAAAGATTTGCCGGATGTTGTGTACAAGTCAGAGAACGGCAAGTTCAAGGCGGTAGTTGAAGAAATCGTAGAGCGCCACAAAAAGAACCAACCGGTTCTCGTAGGTACGGTGTCCATTGAGAACTCTGAGCGTCTTTCCGAGATGCTGAAACGCAAAGGCGTGCAGCATAAAGTACTGAATGCGAAGTACCATGCCGAAGAAGCGGAAATCGTTTCCCGTGCGGGTCAACCCGGTGCGGTAACGATTGCAACGAATATGGCCGGACGCGGTACGGACATTATGCTGGGCGAAGGTGTACATGAAGCGGGCGGACTGCATATTATAGGTACAGAACGCCACGAAAGCAGACGGATCGACAACCAGCTTCGCGGCCGTGCGGGCCGTCAAGGCGATCCGGGTTCCTCTCAGTTCTACCTTTCGCTTGAAGATGAGCTGATGAAGCGTTTCGGCGCTGAGAATATCATGGCAATGATGGATCGCCTTGGTATGGAAGAAGATCAACCGATCGAGAGCAAATTGATCACGCGTGCCGTTGAATCGGCTCAGAAGCGGGTGGAAGGCAACAACTTCGACGTGCGTAAAGTCGTTCTCCAGTATGATGATGTCATGAATCAACAACGTGAGATTATTTATAAACAACGCCGTGAGCTGCTCGAGTCCGAGAACATCCGAGAAGTCATCGAGGGTATGATCAACTCCGTGATCGAGCGCGTGGTGAAAGCCCATTGCCCGGAAGAGCAAATTCCGGAAGAGTGGGAACTGCAAGAAGTGGCGAACTTCGTCAATAATAATCTATTGAACGAAGAATCGCATATTACCGATCAAGACCTATGGGGCAAAGAGCAGGAAGAGGTTATTGATCATATTAAAGCCCTTGTCAGCAAGCGTTATGATGAGCGTGAGGAAGAAATCGGCGCCGAATTCATGCGAGAGTTCGAGAAAGTCGTGGCGCTTCGCGCGGTAGACAGCAAATGGATGGATCACATTGACGCGATGGATCAGCTACGCCAAGGTATCCACCTTCGCGCTTATGGCGGTACCGATCCGCTTCGCGAGTATCAATTTGAAGGCTTCGAAATGTTCCAGGAGATGATCGACAACATCCGTGAAGAAGTTGCGATGTACATCATGAAAGCTCATGTACAAAGCAACCTGGAGCGTCAAGCGGTAGCGGAAGGTCAAGCGATCGATCCTAAGAACGAAGCAGGCGGCAAAAAGCCGGTCGTACGCGACGAGCAGCGCATCGGACGCAACGATCCGTGCCCTTGCGGCAGCGGCAAGAAGTTTAAGCAGTGCCACGGACAAGGCAGCTAAGCCCCAGGCACAACCAGAATAAAAGAGGTGTAAGACATGCTGGAACCAGAAGTAAAGCAAGACCTGAGAGAAACAGCAAAGCGACTAACCGAATTACGGGGGTCTCTTTGACTTAGATCATAAGCTGGAAGCGATCGGAGATTTTGAGGAAAAAATGTCGGCGCCGGACTTCTGGGACGATAACGAGAAGGCCCAGAAGACCATCGCCGAGCTCAACGCCATTAAAGGCGTTGTAGATCAGTTCCAAGCTTTCTCCACCGAGTACGACGACCTGATGGTCCTGGTCGAGCTCGAGGAGGAAGAAAGCGACGCCAGCCTTGCCGCCGAGATTGCCGGCGGCATCGCGGCTCTCGTAAAGAAGCTCGAAGCTTTCGAGCTTCAGCTGCTGCTCAGTCAGCCGTACGACCGGCTGAACGCGATTCTCGAGCTGCACCCGGGTGCCGGGGGCACCGAGTCGCAAGACTGGGCGGAGATGCTGCTGCGCATGTACCGCCGTTGGGCGGAAAAGCGCGGCTACAAAGTCGAGGTTCTCGACTATTTGCCTGGGGACGAGGCAGGCGTGAAGAGTGTCACGCTGCAAATAACAGGCTTCAACGCCTACGGCTACTTGAAGGCGGAGAAGGGCGTGCACCGGCTCGTCCGGATCTCGCCGTTTGACGCATCCGGCCGCCGCCACACGTCTTTCGTGTCGTGCGACGTCATGCCGGAGATCGAAGACGATACGGAGATCGAGATCCGTACGGAGGATCTCAAGATCGATACGTATCGCGCCAGCGGCGCCGGCGGTCAGCATATTAACACGACGGACTCGGCCGTGCGGATCACGCACGTGCCGACGGGGGTCGTGGTTAGCTGCCAGCAGGAGCGCTCGCAGATCAAGAACCGCGAGAAAGCGATGAAGATGCTGCGATCCAAGCTCTACGAGAAGAAGATCGAAGAGCAAGAGAAGCAGCTCGCCGAGATTCGCGGTGAGCAGTCGGATATCGCATGGGGCAGCCAAATCCGTTCTTATGTGTTTCATCCCTATAGTATGGTTAAGGACCATCGGACTTCGGCAGAGACTGGGAACGTAGGTGCTGTCATGGACGGTGATCTAGATGTGTTCATCGACGCCTATCTCCGCCATCAAATTCGCAAACCGGAAGAACAACAATAGGCTCTCAGTGAGGCTGCGCATTACCGCGCAGCCTCAGCTGCCTACCATCGGCGGCATACGTATACAAGCATTGCCAGACGATCATCCTACACCTGACGGTGTAGGTTTTTTTGTGAGAGGAGGGCCATCGGTGCCCAGAAAAGAACCGCGTTTACCTATGGGAAGCCCTTTGCATACAGTTTTTGAGTATGTTTTGCTAGTTGTGGGCTCGCTGATTATGGCAGCCAGTTTTAATGCATTTCTCAATCCGAACCAAATCGCATCCGGCGGAGTAGCCGGAGTTTCTACAATTGCGCAGCATCTCACCGGATTGAATCCGGCGATTATCCAGTGGGGGCTGAATATCCCCATTTTCCTGCTGGCGCTATGGCTGCTGGGCGGACAGTTCGGGCTTAAAGCGGCGGTGGGCTCCGTTGTTTTTCCGTTATGCGTATTTATAACCACTCACATTGGGACGCCAACGCATAACCCTTTACTTGCTGCAGTTTATGGAGGTATTGGGGTTGGATTAGGTCTCGGCATCGTATTCCGAGGAAGAGGCTCAACCGGCGGGCTTGGGCTGGCTGCGCAAATTTTACATAAATTTTCAGGGTTAAGCTTAGGTTTCTCTGTGGCCATTTTCGATGGTTTGGTGATCTTAACTTCAGCGCTCGTGTTCACACCGGAAAATGCGCTGTATGCGCTGATCGGGCTTTTTGTCACGACGAAAACGATTGATATCGTCCAGCTCGGATTTAATTATGCCAAAGTGGCGTTTATTATTTCAGAGAAGACCGATGCCATGCGCAAGGCCATTTTGAACGATTTGGATCGGGGGCTAACCGAGCTTAACGGGCATGGAGGCTATACGGGAGAGTCGCGAACGGTCATGATGGTCGTCGTCAAGCAGAACGAGGTGACGCGTCTGAAGACGCTGGTCCGTGCAGTGGACCCACAGGCTTTTGTCATTTTGAGCGAAACGAATGAAGTATTGGGTGAAGGGTTCAAGCGGCATGCATGAGCCTAAAATAATAAATCGGACGTACGCAGGTACGTCTATTTTGCTGGATTCTAGCATAAAAAATCTGGTCATTCCTCTATGCGGTGCGTAGGATTTGCTAGAGGGGTACAGGATTTGGGATAATATAACTATTACATAAGATAACTGCTATGGGCGACTGCATATTTGAATAAAGGTAACCTTGTAAAGGAACGGTAGACGGTCGTGGAAAAATCCGTTACGAATGCACAAAAACCGCTCAGATGCTCATTTTGGAGCCTTCCGAGGGCACATGGCAGTGTGAAAAAATTCATTGAATTATTATGTATACGACTGTATAATAATACATATATTTTGGGGACGTTTGGGGGAATTTCTAATGAGTAATTCGGTTAGAGCGGCTATTATTGGGGCTACCGGCTATGGCGGTGCGGAATTAATTCGCCTTTTGCAGGCGCATCCACAGGTAAATATCACTTCCGTCATCTCGACTTCCAATGCGGGAGCGCCGTTAGCGGATCATTTTCCGCATTTGCAGGAGATTGTGGTTGATATACTTGACGAACTAAACGTGGAGTTGATTGCCGGCAAAGCGGATGTCGTATTTTTGGCTACGCCTGCAGGGGTTAGCGCGGAACTTTCGCCAAAGCTGCTTGCAGCAGGTCTGAAAGTGATCGATATTTCTGGGGATTTGCGTTTAAAATCACGCGCTGACTATGAAAAATGGTATAAGCACACGGCAGCTCCTGAAGAGGCAATCGCAAGAGCGGTTTATGGTTTATCTGAAGTTTTTGGGGATGAAGTGAAAAGCGCAGACCTCATTGCGAACCCGGGATGTTATCCGACAGCTACGCTGCTTGGTCTCATTCCTGCAGTAAAAGCGGGCTGGATCGATCCTTCGACGATTATTATCGATGCCAAATCCGGCGTATCCGGAGCGGGTCGCGGTTTGAATCTCGGCTTTCATTACTCCGAAGCCAATGAAAATTTAACGGCTTATAAAGTGAATAAGCATCAACATATTCCGGAAATCGAGCAGGCGCTTAGCCGTGTGGCGGGCAAGCCGGTTGTGACGACGTTTACGACGCATTTGGTGCCGATGACGCGCGGTATTATGTCGACGATGTATGCTTCTGTGAACGGCGAGCATACAGCTGAGGACTTCACGAATCTGTACCGTCAGTATTACGAAGGACGTAAATTCGTACGGATCCGGAACAGCAGCGGCAAACCCCCTGCTACCAAAGAAGTATCCGGTTCGAACTACTGCGATATCGGTTTCTCGGTGGATGAGCGGACGGGACGCGTCACGATCGTGTCGGTCATCGATAACGTGGTTAAAGGCGCTGCCGGTCAGGCGATTCAGAATTTGAACATCATGATGGGCTGGGACGAGACGACAGGACTGTTGTTCGCGCCAGTTTATCCATAATCGGAGGGCGAACATGTCAGTGTCAGGTCAGGGGAAATTCACGGTCGTGCCGGAGGGCACAGTTACGACGCCAAAAGGCTTCCGCGCAGGCGGACTGCACTGCGGCTTGAAGAAAACAGAGCGCCACGATCTGGGCGCTATCGTGTGTGATGTGCCGGCGGCAGCGGCGGGCGTATACACGCTGAACGCGTTTCAGGCGGCACCGCTACGCGTGACGCAGGAAAGCATCGCCCAAGACGGCAAGCTGCAGGCGATGATCGTCAACAGCGGCAACGCCAACGCGTGCACCGGTCAGCAAGGCGAGGACGATGCGCGGACGATGCGGACCGCTGCTGCGAAGGCACTAGGCGTGGCGGAGCACCACGTCGGCGTGACGAGTACGGGCGTCATCGGCGAGCTGCTGCCGATGGGCAAGGTTTTGAGCGGCATCGAGCAGCTGCCGCAGCGCGTGAAGGCAGACGGCGGCGACGACTTCTGCCAGGCGATCCTGACCACGGATCTCGTACAGAAGATGACGTGCGTCCGTCTTGTCGTTGGCGGCAAGGAAGTCCACATTGCCGGTGCGGCCAAAGGTTCGGGGATGATTCACCCGAACATGGCGACGATGCTCGGTTTTATGACAACCGACGCCAAGATTGAAAGCCAATACCTGCAGCAGCTGCTTGGCAGGATTACGGACAGCACGTTCAACATGATCACAGTTGACGGAGATACGAGCACCAACGATATGGTCGTGGTGATGGCAAGTGGCCTCGCGGAGAACGATGCGCTTACACCGGATCATCCGGATTGGGAAGCGTTCGCCGCAGGCGTGCAGTACGTTGGCGAATACCTCGCCAAGGCGATCGCACGCGACGGCGAGGGTGCGACGAAGCTGATCGAGACGACGGTTGTCGGCGCGGAGAGCGTTGATGCGGCGCGCAAGATCGTTAAGTCGATCATCGGCTCAAGCCTCGTGAAGTCGGCCGTATACGGCGCCGATGCGAACTGGGGCCGCATCATTGCGGCTGTCGGCTACTCGGGACAGCCGGTAAATGTGGATACCGTCGATATTCGCTTGGGCGACATCGTCGTTCTGGAACAGTCGCGTCCGGTGAAGTTCGACGAGGAAGCGGCGCTGGCTTATTTGAAAACGGACACCATTCAAATTCACGTGAATTTAAATATGGGCAATGGCCAGGCAACCGGCTGGGGCTGCGACTTGACATATGATTATGTGCGGATTAATGCGGCTTACCGGACTTAATCTGGACTTCTACGGGTAAAGGAGAAACGGAAGCTGTGAAAAATAATTGCTTTGTAATGAAATGCGGCGGAAGTACGTTAGCGGCTCTGCCGGGTAGTTTTTTCGAGGATATGAAGCAGCTTCAGGACGAGGGCATCGTCACGGTCATCGTTCACGGCGGCGGTCCGGCGATTTCCGATACGCTGACGAAACTGGGGATTGAGACCGAGTTCGTGAATGGCCTGCGTAAAACGAACGAAGCCGTACTCGACGTGGTTGAGATGGTGCTTTCCGGCCAGATCAACAAAGTGATCGTGCGACGCATTCAGTTGACAGGCGCAGCAGCGCTCGGATTGTCCGGCGTAGACGGGCACCTCATTGAAGCCCAGCCGGTAAGCAATGCGCATGAAGTCGGGCTTGTCGGCGACGTGACGAAGGTGAACGCGGAGCTGATACAAGGCATCGTGGGAATGGGCTATATCCCGGTAATCGCACCGGTAGGTCTTGGCTCGGATGGCGGACAGCGCTACAACATTAATGCGGACACGGCTGCGGGCGCGGTTGCTTCCCATTTGGGCGTGGAGCGAATGATTGTCGTGACGGACGTTCCCGGGATCATGAATGGAGAGAAGCAGGTACTGCCTGTGGTCAGCGTGGCTCAGATTGAAGACATGATCGCGAGCGGAGAGATTTACGGAGGCATGATTCCGAAGGTTCGCGCAGCGATTGCATGCATACAGGGCAAGGTGCAGGAAGTTGTCATCGTGAATGGTGCGGAGCCGCAAGTGCTTAGCAAGGCGCTGAAGGGCGAGGGCATCGGCACGCGCATTGTACGATAACCGATAACGGCTTGCCAGCCAACGTTTTTAACGCTGTTTTTCAGCGTTGCGGTATAGAGCATGGCGAGTGTTTGTGGATTTAAGACGGTTTTTCATCGTTAAAGCATATTAGATGGCTGATTCACGGTATGAATATGGCCAATAACGCTGAAAAACAGCGTTAAAAGGGCAATATCGAAAGTAACAGCTGGTTTAACGCTGTTTTTCAGCGTTAAGGAGCACATCAGGCAAGACGAAGCATTTCTTTTTACAATAAAGGAGGGAATGTACATGACGGAAACGGGAAAAAGCCCGCTCTTTCCAACCTACGCAAGATATCCAATTACGCTGGTGAAAGGTGAAGGCAGCCGACTGTGGGATGACACGGGCAAGGAATACATTGACCTGATGAGCGGGATTGCGGTGACGAATCTTGGACACGCGCCTCAGGCAGTGAAGGAAAAGCTGGTGGAACAGCTCGATCAGCTGTGGCATGTGAGCAATTTATTCCACATTCCGAATCAGGAGAAGCTGGCCAAACTTCTCACGGATAACAGCTGTGCGGACGCGGTGTTCTTCTGTTCCACGGGAGCAGAGGCGAATGAGGCGGCGATCAAGCTGGCGCGTCGTTATTCGCAAAAGGTGCTGCAGAACGGCCGTTACGAGATTATTACGTTCAACATGTCGTTCCACGGACGGACGCTGGCTACTTTGACCGCCACAGGGCAGGATAAAGTGAAGGAAGGCTTCCATCCGCTTCCAGAAGGCTTTAAGTATGCCCCTTACAACGATATCGAGGCTGTTCGCAGCCTTGTGAACGATAAAACATGTGCGATCATGCTCGAAATGATTCAAGGCGAAGGCGGCGTACTGCCGGCTGACCCTCAGTTCGTTCAAGATCTTGCAGCCCTGTGCAAGCAGGAAAACCTGCTGCTCATCGTGGATGAAATCCAGACGGGCGTTGGCCGTACGGGTAAACTTTTTGCTTACGAGCATTATGGGATTGAACCGGACATCTTCACGTTGGCCAAAGGTCTTGGCGCAGGTTTCCCGATTGGTGCTATGCTTGGCAAAGCGCATCTGGCGGAAGGCTTCAGCGCTGGCAGCCACGGTTCTACGTTTGGAGGAACGCCAATTGCGACGGCTGCGGGTATTGCGGCTGTCGAGACGGTGCTCGCTAACAAACTGCCTGAACGCGCAGCTGAGCTGGGTGCTTACACGGTGGAGAAGCTTGAGAGCAAGCTCGCCGGCAATCCGTTAGTAGCGAAAGTACGCGGGGTAGGTTTGTTGATCGGCATTGAATGTACCCAGCCTGCAGGCGAAATGATTAGTGAAATTCATAAACAAGGAGTACTGGTTATTCCGGCTGGTCCGAATGTAATTCGTTTAGTGCCGGCTTTGACGATCCCGCAGGAAGACTTGGATAAAGGTTTAGACATCATGTGCGAAGTACTCGCTCGGAAAGCTGCTGCTTCGGCAGCAAGTGCGGGTTAGAGTTAACAGTAGAGAGGTTGGATGAAATGAATAGTACCGTACAGGAAGAATTGGCTGCCCAGCTGAAGGGCAAAGATTTTCTTGCTTTGGTCGATTATACAACGGAAGAAATCGAATATTTGATTCATTATGGCATCGAGCTCAAACGCAAGCAAAAAGCAGGAGTGCCGCATCGCATACTAGAAGGCAAGACGCTAGGCATGGTTTTTGAAAAATCGTCTACGCGTACTCGCGTGTCTTTTGAAGTCGGGATGTACCAGCTTGGGGGGCAAGCGCTGTTCCTCAGTAAGAACGACATTCAGCTTGGACGCGGTGAAACGGTGTGGGACACAGCACAGACGTTGTCACGCTACCTCGACGGCATTATGATCCGTACTTACGAGCACCGCAAGGTGATCGATCTCGCCAGAGGCGCAACGGTGCCGGTTATCAACGGATTGACGGATCTCGCCCATCCATGCCAAGTCATGGCTGACTATCAAACTGTTCTGGAGAAAAAAGGAAAGCTCGCTGGGCTCAAAGTGGCTTACATCGGGGATGGCAACAACATGGTGCACTCCCTTATGGTGGGCGCGAGCAAGCTGGGTATGAACTTTGCCGTCGCTTCGCCTGAGGGCTATATGCCGGATGCGCAAGTGATTCAGACCTCCAAAGATAATGCAGCGCAAACGGGCGGCAGCATTGTGGTGACCGCCGATCCGCGTGAAGCGATCGAAAATGCCGACATCGTCTACACCGACGTATGGGCGAGTATGGGCTTTGAAGCCGAGCAGAAGGAGCGGGAAATCGCCTTCAAGAATTATCAAGTGAACGAAGCGCTTGTGAAGTATGCGAAGCAGGATTACCTGTTTATGCACTGTCTGCCTGCACATCGCGGCGAAGAAGTGAGCGAAGGCGTCATTGACGGCGCGAACTCGGTTATTTTTGATCAAGCGGAGAATCGTCTTCATGCGCAAAAGGCCATCATGGCCGCAACGATGATATAGGAGTCTTTCCGATAGAATCATATAATGGTTGTCGGAAAGGCTCAGTAGAATTTTAATTCCAGCAATGGGAGAAACGGAGAGATTGTTAAATGGCTAAGGAAAAGATCGTACTCGCCTATTCCGGCGGGTTGGATACGTCTGTCATTCTGAAATGGCTCAAGGAGACGTACGACGCTGAAATTATTGCTTTTACTGCGGATATCGGCCAAGCGGATGAGCTGAACGGCCTGGAGGAAAAAGCGCTGAAAACCGGCGCCTCCAAAATCTACATCGACGACCTGCGCGACGAGTTCGCGAAGGATTTCATCTACCCGATGTTCCAAGCGGGTGCTCTGTATGAAGGGCAATACCTGCTCGGCACGAGCATTGCGCGCCCGCTGATCGCGAAACGCATGGTCGAGATTGCCCGCGCTGAAGGCGCTACGGCGATTGCCCACGGCGCAACCGGCAAAGGCAACGACCAAGTGCGCTTCGAGCTGACAGCAGCGGCGCTGGCGCCTGAGCTGTCCGTCATCGCGCCTTGGCGTCTGGAAGAATTCCGCGAGCAGTTCCCGGGTCGCGCGGAAATGATCGCGTATGCCGAGAAGCATGGCATTCCGGTTACGGCATCGGCAGCGAAGCCTTACTCGACGGATCGCAATCTGCTGCACATCTCTTTCGAAAGCGGCATGTTGGAAGATCCTTGGTTTGATGCGGCTGCAGATTCCAATAAAGATATGTACGTACTGAGCGTATCCCCTGAGGATGCTCCGGACCAAGCTGAATACTTGGAACTTGATTTCGAAAAAGGCGACTGCGTAGGCTTGAACGGCGCAAAAATGACGCCTCTGCAAGTCATGGAAGCATTGAACCAAATCGGCGGCAAGCACGGTATCGGCCGCGTGGATATGGTCGAAAACCGTTTCGTCGGCATGAAAAGCCGCGGCGTGTACGAAACTCCGGGCGGTACGATTCTCTTCACCGCTCACCGCAAAATGGAGTCGCTCACGATGGACCGCGATGTGATGCATCTGCGTGACTCGCTGATCTCCAAATACGCGACGCTGGTTTACAACGGCTTCTGGTTCGCGCCGGAGCGTTTGGCGATCCAGGCGCTGGTGGAAGAAAGCCAGAAGAACGTAACAGGTACAGTGCGCTTGAAGCTGTACAAAGGCAATATCATGGCTGCCGGCGTGAAAAGCCCGGTATCCCTGTACAATCCGGATATCGCTACAATGGAAGCGGATCCTTCCAAAGCTTACGACCAAGGCGATGCAGCCGGATTTATCCGCTTGAACGCATTGCGTTTGAAAGTATCTTCAGGCGTACAGCAAAACGTGAACAAATAAATCTATAGCTCTTGAAATCGGGCTTTCCCATCGTGGAAAGCCTTTGGGCTGTAAATACGAGAGGGGAATCATATAGTGTCTAAGCTTTGGGGCGGACGTTTTACGAAGCAAACCGACCAGTTGGTCGAAGAATATACGGCATCGATTTTGTTTGATAAGGAGCTCGCCGAAGAGGATATCCAAGGCAGCTTGGCGCATGTGACGATGCTTGGCAAGTGCGGCATTCTTCCTGCGGAAGACGTGGAGAAGATCAAGGACGGCCTGCATGAGGTACAGCGCATGATTCGCCGCGGCGAGCTGGAGTACACGATTCAGAACGAAGATATTCATATGAATATTGAGAAAACGCTGATCGACCTGATCGGTCCTGTGGGCGGCAAGCTGCACACAGGCCGCAGCCGTAACGACCAAGTGGCGACGGACATGCACTTGTACCTGCGCAAGCGGGTGGTCGAATTCGTCGGCCTCCTGATTAAGCTCCAGGAAGCCTTGCTGGAGCAAGCGAAGAACAATCTCGATACGATTGTTCCGGGCTACACGCATCTGCAGCGGGCGCAGCCGATTCTGTTCGCGCACCACATGATGGCTTATGTCAGCATGTTCCAGCGCGATCTGGAGCGCTTGCAGGACAGCTACAAGCGCATCAACATTCTGCCGCTCGGCGCCGGTGCGCTTGCCGGCACGACGTTCCCGATCGACCGCCATTTCGTGGCGTCGCAGCTCGGCTTCGACCGTGTGTACGAGAACTCCCTGGACGCGGTCAGCGACCGCGACTTCATCCTGGAGTTCCTCTCTAACGCGTCGATGATTATGATGCACCTTTCTCGCTTCTGCGAGGAAATGGTGCTCTGGTCCAGCACCGAGTACGCATTCATCGAACTCGATGATGCGTTCTGCACCGGCAGCTCGATCATGCCGCAGAAGAAGAACCCGGACGTTGCCGAGCTTGTCCGCGGCAAAACCGGACGCGTCTACGGCAACTTGTTCGGTCTGATGACCGTGCTCAAGTCGCTGCCGCTAGCTTATAACAAAGACATGCAGGAAGACAAAGAAGGCATGTTCGACACGGTTCGTACCCTGCAGGGTGCGCTCCAATTGTTCGCGCCAATGGTAT
Organism: Paenibacillus sedimenti; assembly: GCF_014534655.1. Classification (GTDB taxonomy): domain Bacteria; phylum Bacillota; class Bacilli; order Paenibacillales; family NBRC-103111; genus Paenibacillus_E; species Paenibacillus_E sedimenti. Next base: position 44,303 of record NZ_JACVVD010000016.1, on the reverse strand, counting down.
CCACGATGAAAGTGAACACCGAACGCATGAGACAAGCCGTAAACCAAGACTTCTCCAATGCGACGGATATCGCGGATTATCTGGTGAACAAAGGACTTCCATTCCGTCAGGCGCACGAAGTGATCGGCAAAACTGTACTCTACTGCATTCAAAATAAAAAATACCTGCTCGATATGACGATCGAAGAGTTCAAAACGTTCTCCCCCCTCTTCGAATCCGACATTTATGAGGTGCTTCAGCCGGAGCAAGTCGTTAACGCCCGTAACGTTTATGGCGGAACGGCCAGCAACCAAGTGTCCGATGCTATCGGCCGTGCAGAGCAAGTGCTCCAGGAGTCGAATGAGTGGTTTCAGACGTATTTGGAAAAAAGCAAGTAAGCAAGCCATTTAAACCGCAAAAACCTCCAGTTCCACGGAATCACGTGGCACTGGAGGTTTTCTTTTTTATTTAATCTGTAACGGTAACCAAACCCGAGTCCGCTCTGACTCTAACCTTTTTGCTGCCATCACCAATGATGCCTTTCACTGAATTGAAGTGGGACTCTTTGATCGAAACCCCGGCAACATCTAGCGTTGCTTTTCCCGAATCGGCGCTAACGTCGAAGCTGGCTGACGAAGGCGGAGGCGATAATTGAAGTTCAATACTGCCGGAGTCTGCCTCCAGTAATACCGAGTCGCCGATATCATGAAGCTTGGCTGTAATCATGCCCGAACTGGCCCGAAGATTCACATTTCCTTGGCCATCAACAACGTTAATGAGGCCTGATTCGACTCGAAGATTTAGATGTTTGCCCTCGAAGCGATCCACTCTGATATCTCCCGAGTCCGCGTTGACAGTCAAGGATTCGGACTTCACTTCTTTTAAATTTACAATACCCGAATCTGTGGAAACGGTAATCGCTTTATACATTTTGTCTGGAAGCGTAACTTCGGTTCTCAGTTGATCATCGTAATTGGCGATCAGGTTCTTCAATTCGTCTAAGTTAAAGCTGAAATTGAAATTATCATGTTTATTCGGGCAAACGTTAACTCTCCATGTGTTAGGCCCTTCCGTTGCAGCATCGATCGTGCAATCTTTCGCACGGTCTTTGGTCACGGTTCCCACGAGACGAACCTTGATTTCATCGGTCTCACTGGGAATGAAGGTCATGCCGGTAAAATCGTTTTTAATCGTAAGCGTGTCGATATTTGCTGCAGCAATTTTCTTTTCAATGTCGATGTTGGTCGTACCTGCACTAAAATCCGTTTCCTTAAACGAGATCGCACCGCCTACAATGCCGATGGCCAGGCAGGCGAAGCCGAGCAGTAAGAAGAATTTGGCTCCACGTTTCATGGCTTAAGCCCCCTTAATCAGTTTGGCGTTGAATTGAATGTAACTCCAGGTCAGCTTGAAGAACCATTTGAACAGCCAGGAGCTGAGTGTGGTTAAAATAATTCCGAGACCGAAGCACGCTAACATGACAAAGAAAATCAACCGAAGATCGCTGCCGGCATTATCGATAAAGCTGCCGATGACAACAATAACAGGAGCGATGATCAAGGCAATGCCTGAGACGAAAAAGCCGATCAAAACGGAGAGAATGCCGAACCAAGGCCCCAAGACGAAAATGAGGTTGAAAAACCCAAGCGCTATGCTGACAATAATAGCCTTGATGCCAGATTCCGGTTTCGCCTGATATGGCGGCGGATATGGAGGGGTATAAGAATGGGAATAAGGTGTATGCCGTTCCGGTTCAAACGGTTCCAACTTAGGCGGCAAAGGATCGGGTCTCCGATAAGGAGGCTCTTGTTCAATCGCCGGAGGTTTTTTCATAGGTTCCTTCTCTACGTTCGCTTTCTCTTTTGAAGGAGCGTCCCAGTTCGGAACTCTTGGGTAACCAAGCGATTCTGCTACATCTTCCTCGTTTTTTCCGTTCTCAAGTGCTTTTTGAAACAATTCTTCATATACAGACAATATATTTTGTCGTTCCTTCTCAGGAAGTCCGCGCAGCCGATAGTTCAATTCTTTGAAGTAATCCGATTTACTCATCTTCCTGCCTCCTTCATACATTTTCTCTCTTGTACTTAGAATAAAAGAAAAAAGTCATAGTGACCTAGTATCTAGAGTCATATGACCTGTCATTGTTTTTAAGCGGAGGTTAAAAAAACCGACTTTGAAAACAAAGGATATCGCTGAAGCCTATTCGCATCGAATCTTGAACGAAAACGGGAAGTCCGGTACTCACATCTCGCTCCGTTCCTCCTTCTCCGTTTTCGTCCAACCTTCTCGGTTTTGAAAGCCGGCTTTTTCAACTTTTATTAAAAATATTTACCTAAAACTCGGCCCCTTCACACCATCCTCCAGAATCTGGCTATTGTTCTCGCCCTGATTACCTTCATCCGGCTTGATGTCCCCGAGGTTGGAGGCCACGAGTGTCGGAACGGCAGCGTAGCGATCTTTGGAAACCAGCTCTTTGCTGACTACGATGCCATTCACCTTTTTATAGCGGTAAGTCTCTACGATATATCCTTCTTTGCCTTGAGTGATTGGCTTGGTGGAGCCTGATCGCAAGGCCGGATTATGCAAATATTTGATCGTAGGTTGTATCTTTTCAATGATTTTGGATTCGATGTCGTAAGTGTCTGTGGATGGCGAACGGCCGAAAAGCTTCACCGTTACGTCGCGATCTGTGGTAACTGCCCGGATAAGTAAGTATGCACCTGTATTATTGCGGAATTTGAAATTAATGTATCCGCTTGCGAAGGTTGCGTCTTGTCCTAATGGCACATAACTGACAGGCAAGGAGTGGTTACGCCGCTCGATGATTTCAAGGCCACTCCGGAGCACGGCGTTATACAAGGTGGATGAGACTTGGCAAATGCCGCCTCCAATACCGGGGACGAGCTTTCCATTCAATATGACCGGCGCTTCTTGATAGCCGAATTGAGCTTCAGTTCGTTCAATGATTTTGCTGTAATCGAACGTTTCTCCCGGCGCAAGCAGCATATCTTGGATCGAAGTAGCCGTCGAGCGGATGTTATGAATGCGGCCTGTTCCTGAAAGGGGAAAAGACGTCGCGAATTCTGCAATTTTGCGCTCAACCCCTTGTTTCTTAAGGGAATCTACGGTAACCGAAGGTTGTTCTATGTAAATGGGAATGGCCAACTTCAATGGGCCAAGCCCACTGAACAATCCAGTAACAGGCGGGATTCCGGATTCAAGTTCTTTCTGCAGCGTAATCGTATCCAGCCGGGGAACCGTACGTTCGGGCTCATACCGGATGGAGTCATCCGGATTCACAACACGCCGTGCGGCAACAGGTTGACGGTCGTACAGCTCTTTCCAGCGCTGCCTCACCGCCGCGTTCAGTTTGTCCGGATCAATAGACATCCGCAGAGGCAATTGCGCATTACGCAATGACCATCTGGCCGCGATACGGTTTATCACGGAAGCATGAAACATTTTTTGAATGGCTTCATCGAGCTCTTCTCTATCTATAACCAATCCTAGTTCTGCTAGGGTCAGGTCTTTGCTTCTAATCTCTGAACTTGGTGAAGCCAGGTGTACTTTTAGCGAATTATAAACTTTCAACTGTTCATCTAACTGCCGAAGAAATTGAGTATGGGTAAGACCGCCGGCTTTCCACCCGGCAACCTGAAAATGAGCAGGCAGTTTCTGCCCCGTACCGTAGGCATACAGTGCTCCCCAGCCAGCGCCTGATAAGACGACGATGAACGATAAAATCAGGAGGTATTTACGAGTATGCGATAAAATGGGGGAGGTTGGCGGCATGAACGGCGGCTCCTTTACACTCAGATACAAGCATTAGGACACAAGAATGCCTGTACTACCATTTGTATCGCCGGCGACGGGGTTTTAGTACTTCAATAAGAACAATGCTTGAAATTGCTAGCCGTAGAAGAATCATATTCTCTCAAAAAATGATATAATGAGGGTAATTGGCACGAATTTTCTGGACCCTCTAAAGGATTTTCGGCTTTTATGTCGAAAGGATAAAGGCTATCTATTTAATTAGGATGTGATATTGTGATCGAAATGCAGGACGTATGGAAGACGTACTCCAACGGGACTCATGCATTGAGAGGGATTAATATAAAAGTGGACCGCAACGAGTTCGTATATGTTGTTGGGCCATCCGGCGCAGGTAAATCTACTTTTATGAAATTAATGTATAGAGAAGAAAAGCCGACCAAAGGGCAGATCTTCGTTAACGGATTTAATTTGGAAAAACTGAAGCAGCGCAAGATTCCGTATGTGCGCCGTAATATTGGTGTTATTTTCCAGGATTATCGTTTACTTCCGAAACTTAACGTGTTCGAAAATATCGCCTTTGCCATGGAAGTTATCGAGGCACCTAAGAAGCAGATCAAGAAGCGTACGATGGAAGTTTTGGAGCTTGTTAAGTTGAAGGACAAGGCGAATTCCTTGCCTTCCCAACTTTCTGGCGGCGAGCAGCAGCGCGTGGCTATTGCCCGGGCAATAATTAACAATCCATCCGTCATTATCGCCGATGAACCGACAGGAAATCTCGACCCGGAGACGTCGTGGGGCATTATGAAACTGATGGAGGAAATCAATTTCCGCGGTACGACGATCGTCATGGCCACTCACAACAAAGAAATCGTCAACACGATGCGTAAAAGGGTAATTGCCATTGAGCAGGGCCTCATCGCGCGTGATGAAGTGCGGGGGGAATACGGCTATGAAGATTAGTACGGTCTCCCGTCATTTGCGGGAAGGAACGAAAAATGTCATTCGAAACGGCTGGATGACGTTCGCGTCGATCAGTTCGATTTCTATTTCTTTATTTATTCTTGGTATTTTTGTGCTGATTACGCTGAATGTCAACGATATCGCGAATCAGATTGAGAAACAGGTTGAAATCAATGTTTATCTGGAAGTCAATACGCCACAGTCGCAAATCGATATGCTTGAGAGTCAAATCAAGGGAATTCCGGAAGTGAAGACGATCAAGTTCGTCTCTAAGGAAGAGGGACTTGTCTATTTGCGCGGTAAGCTGGGGGAAAGCGGGAAGGCGCTGCTGGAAGGGTTTGACGGAGATAACAATCCGCTCAACGACGCGTTCACGGTCGAGGTGGACGATCCTAGGAACGTTGCAGCTGTTGCGGATCAAATCAGCGCTCTGAACGTTGGTAAAGATCCGAAGCCGATCTATAAAGTCAATTACGGCAAAGGTACGGTAGAAGCGCTATTTAAAGTGACTGAAATCGTGCGTTGGGTTGGTTTCGGCATTGTGATTTTATTGTCGTTTACAGCGGTATTTCTCATTGCGAATACGATCAAAATTACGATTCTTGCGCGGCGTAAAGAAATCGCCATTATGAAGCTCGTAGGGGCGACGAATTCTTTTATTCGTTGGCCATTCTTCATCGAGGGCGCTTTGCTGGGTTTCATAGGCTCAGTCATTCCAATCGGCCTCATATTGGGAGGGTATTGGAAGCTTATGAATACAGGCTCACTGGACCTTAGTTTAATGATGATTAAATTGACGCCTTTCAGTGACATCAGTTTCACCTTAACTGCGCTTCTGTTAGGCATCGGCATGGTAATTGGGGTCTGGGGCAGCTTGATTTCCGTCCGTAAATTTTTGCGCGTTTAATAGGATGTTTTGAAAACCGACTTTGATAACGAAGTTATTCTATCGAAGAAGTTCGGCATCGAATCTTGAACGAAAATTGGGAAGTCCGGTACTCACGTAGGTTTGCCTACGCTCCGTTCCTCCTTCTCCAATTTTCGTCCAACCTTCTCGGTTCTGAAAGCCGATTTTCAAAACTTCAATCTAAATTAATAGATTCCTAGTTTCGCTAGAATAAGAGTTCCAGGCCTGATTTGGAAAAATGGGGAGGCTACGTGCTTGAAGAAGAAGATTCTGCCCATATTGTTGTCACTGGGCATAGCCGGCACATTGGTTGTACCTTACGCGGGTTACGCTGCTTCAACGACGGAAAAGATCGATCAGCAGCTGTCTCAGCTTAAGAAGAAGAAGGCGGAAGCACAGCAGAAAGCGAATGCAGCTGAGAATCAAATATCGAAGGTGCATAGCGAGAAAGAGCAAACCACCAAGGACATGAAAGCACTTATCGCGCAAGTGAACGAGGCAAGCAAAAAACTTTCCGATCTGAACAATCAGATTGATCAGGTATCCGCTACGCTTGAAGAGAACGGCAAGCAGCTGGACGAGGCTGAGGCTCGTGTAGAGAGTCGCGATCAAATGCTGAAATCCCGCCTGCGCCTCATGTATATGAATGGTTTTGTTTCTTATATGGACGTACTGATGAGCGCGACCAGTTTTTCCGATTTCTTGAACCGCCTCGAAGCTCTGAAATCAATTGTGAATCAAGATAAAGAGATTCTAGAATCGAATAAGAAAGATCGGGACATGGTTGAGCAAAAGAAGCATGAAACCGAGCAGCAGCTTGAAGAAGTAAAGGTGCTCTACGCGGAAGCGGATGCGGTGCGTGATGAATTGCAAGCCAAGGAGAAGGAAAAGGAAGTGAAGATTGCTTCCTTAACCAAGCAGGAAAAAGTGTTGGAAGACATCTCGGAAGAGAGCGAAAGACAGCTCACCCAGTTAGCCAAACAGGAGGCTGATCTACAGGCCAAGAAACGAGCCGCTTCCAAGGCGAAATCTCCTTTCACTTATACCGGAGGGAAACTTGGATATCCTTTAGCTTCTCAAGCACCCCTCACCTCTGATTTCGTTGCTCGAATCAATCCTGTAACTGGAAGGTCCGAGAACCATAAAGGCATTGACTTGGGTGCGCCCAAAGGCACCGAGATTCGCGCGGCCGAGAACGGATCCGTCATCTATGCTTCCTGGATGAACGGATATGGCAATTGCGTGATCATCGATCATGGCAAAGGTTTGTGGACCGTATATGGCCACATCATGAATGAAGGCATTTATGTCAAAGTGGGCGATACCGTGAAACGCGGACAAAAGATTGCAGGCGTAGGTTCTACAGGTCAATCGACCGGAAACCACTTGCATTTTGAAGTAAGGCTCAATGAGAAACCTGTGGATCCCAAACCCTACTTGAGATAGGACAACTTGGTTATAAAACGAGGATGGCTTGTCATATACTAAACAGGCGGACTCGAACGGAAAGCGGGCTCCTGGCAGCAACAGTGCAAGCCTGCTTTCGGTATTTTACGGGTTTATGGATGAAAAGGTGGTGAATCACGCTGTGCAGTTTAAAGGACGCACCGTGCTTGCTTTTGTCTTGTTAGCGATGTTTGCAAGCAGCATTTTGACATTAACGATTGTTGACTCCTCGACATTCTGGGGATGGAAGGAGAAGCCGGCGGGCAGCGCCGCAGCCTCTGCCGCCACTTCCTCAGGACTTTCGAGCAAGGATTTGAACAAAATCGCGACGACTTATCAGTTGATCGAGAGCAAGTATTTGACCCAAACCGACCATGATAAGCTGGTCAACGGCGCGATTAACGGCATGCTTGATGCGCTCGAGGATCCGTTCACCGTGTATATGGATCAGAAGGAAGCGAAACAATTCGATGAAAGTATTTCGTCTTCTTTCCAAGGTATTGGCGCTGAGGTTTCGATCGATGAAGGAAAGTTCGTCATTGTATCCCCGATCAAAGGATCGCCGGCTGAGAAAGCGGGCATTCAAGCCAACGATGTGATCGTTTCGGTTAACGGCGATAAGCTGGACGGACTCACGCTCAATCAAGCTGTCATGAAAATCCGCGGCCCCAAAGGAACGCAGGCGAAGCTGGAATTGATCCGACAAGGCGTGAACGATCCGATTCAGGTCATCGTCGTCCGAGATAATATCGATGTGGAAACGGTCTATGCCGAAATGCTCCAGGACCAAATCGGCAAGATTGAGATCCGCCAGTTTTCGGCGTATACGGCAACGCGCTTCGCGGAAGAGCTGAAGAAGCTTGAAGCAAAGGGGATGAAAGGTCTTGTCATCGATGTGCGCAACGATCCGGGCGGTCTGCTCAATGTGGTCGTAGACATCGTCAATCCGTTTGTACAGAGCGGTAAACCGATCGTGCAGGTCGAGAACCGCGATGGGAAGCGGGAGCCGACGCCTTCGACAGGTACAGGCAAGAAATACCCGGTTACTGTTCTGGTGAATAAAGGCAGCGCCAGCGCCTCCGAGATTTTGGCCGGGGCTTTCCAGGAAGCTGTAGGCAGCAAAGTTATTGGGGAAACATCCTACGGGAAAGGAACCGTTCAGGTGACTTTCGAGAAGGAAATGGGCGATGGCAGCAACATTAAGATGACCGTGTACAAGTGGTTAACGCCTAACGGCAATTGGATCCATAAAAAGGGCATCCAACCGGACATTCCGGTCGAGCAGCCGGCCTATTTCAAAGCGGCGCCTCTCTCCAAGAAATCGGTGCTGAAGCAGGATAGCAACAGCGACGATGTGAAGAACTTACAATTGATGCTCAATGGACTTGGTTTCTCAACGGAACGATCGGACGGTTACTTCAACGATAAGACCGCAACAGCGGTGAAGGCGTTCCAGCGTACGAACGGTTTGCCGATGACCGGTGAAGTGGATACGGAAACAGCGAATAAGCTGGAAAGAGCGATCCTGGCGCAAATTCGTGAGCCGAAGAACGATGCGCAATTGAAAGCGGCGGTTCAGGAATTGCAAAAACAGATCGGGAAATAAAGTTGATCAGATGTTGGAAATTCGTCATCAGCGGCAGGAAATAAGCGCTCATGGTCGAAATAGTTTAGGAAGGTTGCAGAGGCAGCCTTCCTATTTCTTTTTCATCAAGGAGCCCCGAATCTATGGATCTGGCGATTCAACTCTTGGAAAGATTGCTGCATGGTGTACTTCAGCTGTTTTTGAATCCTTTTTACTATATAGGCATTTTGTTTATCGTGCTGCAGTACCGGAAGCAAGTGCAATTGGAGCGTAAATTGTTTCACACCAGGCTCCATTCATTGCTGGACGAGACTTGGCGCACGGTGCTTTGGGGCTGGATCGGCGGTCTGAGCGCCTCTGTGGTCATGCTCTTCGTTGGCGTGACTGTGCAAGCGGATGCGGTCATTCTGTTGTGGGCGATTACGGTGGTGCTGTTAATCGTACGTGTGAGATTCTTATGCCTTGCTTATGCGGTTGGAATCTTGGGCATTGCTCATGCGGTTGTCGGGTGGCTGCCGAATGTGTCCGGCTTACAGGAAGCAGTCCCGGTCCTTGACATCGTGGTTAATGCTGATATTCCATCTTTACTGGTGATTGTCGCCATCCTCCATCTATTAGAGGGCTTGCTGGTCGGATTTCAGGGGTCGCGAATGGCGAGTCCGTTATTCCTCGAAGGGAAGCGGGGTAAAATCATCGGCGGCTACCAGCTTCAGGGCTTCTGGCCGGTTCCGCTATTCCTTTTGGTACCGCTGGCCGGAGGTAGTACGCAAGGGATTCCTTGGGGGACGCTGCTTGGCGCTAACCTCGCCTCAGGCTGGACGCTGCTTGCATTCCCGGCGATGATCGGCTTCACCGAGCTGACCGTCTCCAAGCTGCCGCGGAAACAAACGCAGATGAGTTCCCGCCTATTGTACTTATATGGCTTGATTCTGTTCGGGACCGCAATCGCGGCTCACTTCTGGTCACCGCTAATCATCGTAGCTGCCGTGCTGAGCATCGGTTTACATGAAGCTCTCATCGGTTACAATCGTTGGATAGAATCGAAGGAAAGGCCGTTCTTCGTCCACTCACAGCAAGGGCTTATGGTGTTGGCCGTTGTACCTGGCAGTCCGGCGGAGGACTTGGGCATCCAAGCGGGAGAGCTCATCCATAAGGTAAATGGGCACAAAGTGTCAACCAAAACCGATCTCCATGCTGCGATGCAGCTGAATGCTGCTTTTTGTAAGCTGGAAGTACTGAATCATCAGGGTGAAGTACGCTTTCTCCAGCGCGCGATTTTCTCCGGTGAACACCATCAGCTCGGCATTATTTTGGCTCCGGATCAACAAGCGCTTTATTATGTGGAACATAGGCCGCTGCACCTTTTCTCCTTTCTAAGAGGTAAGTTGACCGGGCTCCTATCGAACGACTCGACTAAATCCATGTAAGTCTACTTACGCAAAAAGACCCTGATTCTCTTGGCGAGAGGCAGGGTCTTCATTTCATTTTGCGGCAGAGGCAGGATTCGATTCATTACGCAGAACGATAATTTCAACACGTCGGTTCTTTGCACGGTTTTCATCGCTGTCATTACTGACTTTGGGCATCGTATCAGCATAGGCGGTGGCAATGAATTTATGATCATCAAGGCCGGCCGTATCGCTAAAGTAACGAAGTACGGATAACGACCGGGCAAATGATAAGCCCCAGTTATCTTTGAAAGGGGAGCCTGTTGCCAGAGGGAGGTTGTCCGTATGGCCTTCAATGCTGACTTTGCTGTTCAGAGTAGGAAATAGCGACGCGAGTTTTTGAAGAATCGGGATAGATGCCGCTTTTAAATCCGCTTTACCCAGATCGAACAAGAATAGATCGTTAAGGGTTATCGCAACCCCTCGATCGGTATCGCTTGCTGAAACCTGTGCCTGTATATTTTGATCCGTTATGTAGGCTTGGACTTGCGTTAAGAGGTCTTGAAGTTCTTTTTCACGCTTTTCTTTCTCGCTGTCTTCCGGCTTGCTTTTATCGTGTTCTTCCTTCTGAACGTCTTGATTATGTTGCGTGAATTCTTTATCTTTACTGTCTGCGTCGCCTTGTTTTGGCGTCATTTGGCCGCTGATGCCGTGCCCTTTGTCGAGAACCGAATCTGCTTTCTGGAACTGTAGGTTTAACACCTGCGCGAGGACGGCATACTTTTGGGAATCGATTTTACTCATGGCGTACATGATGATGAAAAATACCAGGAGCAAGGTGATCAAATCGGCGTAGGTGATGAGCCATCTTTCGTGGTTCACATGCTCCTCCTGCTTCTTACCTCTCCTCGCCATCTTCAGCACCTGCCTCTACTTGGTTCTTCGCTGATTTGTCATGAAGGAAGGAGGTCAGTTTTTTCTTGATTAATGCCGGATTTTCACCGGCTTGCAGAGCCAGAATGCCCTCTAACATCAGCTCCATTTCGGACATCATCTCTTTGCCGCGCAGCTTGATTTTACTTGCGATAGGGAGGTAGATCAGATTCGCGCTCATAACTCCGTAGAGTGTTGCAGTGAAAGCAACAGCAATGGCCGGACCCAGTGTTGAAGGGTTTTCCAGGTTGCCCAGAACGTGAATCAGTCCCATGACCGTACCGATGATACCCATAGTGGGGGCATAGCCGCCGCCGGCTTCGAATACTTTAGCCATATGATCAACCTGGTTTTCGACCGCATCCATTTCCAGCTCGAGAATTTGTCTCGTAAGCTCCGGATCCGTTCCGTCAACCACCATCAACAGACCGTCCTTCAGGAAGGGGTTCGGATGTTCTTGAGCGCGCTGCTCCAGAGCAAGTACGCCCTCTCTTCGCGCGACTGTGGCCATGTCGACGATTTCTTCGATGGTCGCAACAGAATCACGTTTTTCCTGTTTGAAGGCAATGCCAAGCGCTTTGGGGATTTTCGCCAAAATGGAACCGGGGAAGCTTACCGCAACTGCTCCGAACGTGCCACCAAACACGATCAGCATAGCACTTGGAATGATCAAGGAGCTGATGTGGCCGCCATCCCACATGTAACCTCCAATTAAACCTGCCAGTCCTAATAGTAATCCCAAGACCGTTGTTAAATCCATAATTGTACCACTCCTAAAAGGTGTTATGAAGATATAGCCGTTTGCAGCAAGATGTAAATAGGCATAATTGTAGATATAGCCGTTCGCATCGAGGGAAATAATCCAGTTTGCATCGACGATGCAAATTGGGTCGAGAATAAATAATCCAGTTTGCATCGACGATGCAAATTGGGTTGAGAATAAATAATCCAGTTTGCATCAAATGTGCAAAAAGGGTATAATGGAAAAACCAGAACAAACATTCTTATAAAAAGGAAATGTTGGAAGTTCTACTTCTTTATCGGAAACTGCAAAACGAATGTTTATAGGATAAAAGTCCGATTTATTTCCATGGTAGGTGATAATTAATGAGTGATATTGTGGTCAGTTCAAAGAAGTTTGAGCTCGTTTCCGAATTTTCCCCGCAAGGCGATCAGCCAAAAGCGATTGAGGAAATTGTCAAAAGCATCGAAGCGGGGAATAGGTACCAGACGCTGCTTGGGGCTACGGGAACGGGGAAAACGTTCACGGCCGCTCAGGTGATCGCAAAGCTAAACCGTCCTACTCTGATCATTGCACATAATAAAACGTTAGCCGCACAGCTGTGCAGCGAATTTAAAGAATTTTTCCCTCATAATGCCGTCTCCTATTTCGTCAGCTACTACGATTATTTCCAGCCAGAAGCCTACATTCCTTCCACTGACACATACATCGAGAAAGACTCCAGCATTAATGAAGAAATTGATAAGCTGCGTCATTCGGCAACCAGTTCGCTGTTCGAACGCCGGGACGTCATCATTGTTGCGAGTGTATCGTGTATTTACGGCTTAGGATCGCCGATGGAGTACGGCTCTCTGCTGCTTTCTTTGCGTGTAGGGATGGAGAAGTCGCGCAATGAGATTTTGCACAGGCTCGTGGATATCCAATACCAGAGGAATGATCTGAACTTTGTGCGCGGTACATTCCGGGTGCGCGGAGATGTCGTTGAGATTTTTCCGGCTTCTCAAGGCGAGCATGCGATCAGAGTTGAGCTGTTTGGCGACGAGATCGAACGGATAACGGAGATCAACGTGCTAACGGGCGAGATTATCGGGGAACGCGAGCATGCCGCCATTTTCCCGGCGTCACATTTCGTGACGCACGAAGATACGATGAAGCGAGCGCTCGTGAATATCGAGCAGGAGCTGGAGGATCGGCTTGCGGAGCTTCGCGGGCAAGGGAAGCTGCTGGAGGCGCAGAGGCTGGAACAACGGACGCGCTACGATATGGAAATGATGCAGGAGATGGGTTTCTGCTCCGGCATTGAGAACTATTCGGGACCATTAACATTCCGTGAACGTGGAGCGACGCCGTACACGCTTATGGACTATTTCCCGAAAGACATGCTGGTTATGGTCGACGAATCCCACGTGACGCTGCCGCAAATTAGGGCCATGTACAATGGCGACCGGGCGAGGAAAGAAGTGCTGGTCGATCATGGTTTCCGTTTACCTTCCGCTCTTGATAACCGACCGCTTCGCTTTGAGGAGTTTGAAGAGAAACTCAGTCAAATTTTATATATTTCAGCAACGCCTGGACCCTATGAGCTTGAACAATGTCCGGAAATGGTTCAACAAATCATTCGTCCGACAGGGCTGCTTGATCCAATTATCGAAGTAAGACCAACCAAGGGTCAGATTGACGATCTTTTGGCAGAAATTCAAGACCGGATTCGCAAAGACGAGCGGGTCCTGGTAACGACGCTAACGAAGAAGATGTCAGAGGATTTAACGGATTACTTTAAAGAAATTGGCGTCAAAGTGCGCTATCTGCACTCCGATATCAAAACGTTCGAACGGATGCAAATTCTGCGTGATCTCCGTCTGGGGACGTTCCACGTTCTTGTGGGGATCAACCTGTTGAGAGAAGGTCTCGACTTGCCGGAAGTGTCGCTTGTCGCCATCTTGGATGCGGATAAAGAAGGTTTCCTGCGTGCGGAGCGTTCGCTGATCCAAACGATCGGCCGTGCGGCGCGTAACGCTGAAGGCCGTGTCATCATGTACGGGGATAAAATCACCGACTCTATGGATAAAGCGATCCGGGAGACGAACCGACGCCGAACCATTCAAGAGGCGTATAACGCGAAGCATGGTATTACGCCGCAAACCATTGCGAAGAAAGTACGCGATGTCATCGAGGCAACGAAGGTGGCGGAGCAGAAGGCGGATTATCTCACCGGGATGAAGGGCGAGAAGATGTCGAAGAAAGATCGCGCTTCGTTAATCGAAAGGTTGGAGGCCGAGATGAAAGAGGCGGCCAAGAACCTGCAGTTCGAGCGAGCCGCAGAGCTTCGTGACGCTATTATGGAAATGAAAGCTGAAGCCTAATTTAGGCTTCAGCTTAATAGATAAAAAGGCTTGGAGAGGAAGGGTATTCGTGTCCAGAGATAATATCGTCATTAAAGGAGCGAGAGCTCATAATCTGAAGAATATCGACGTAACGATTCCACGAGATAAGTTCGTTGTGCTAACGGGGCTGAGCGGCTCGGGCAAGTCATCGCTCGCCTTTGATACGATTTACGCGGAAGGCCAGCGTAGATACGTCGAATCGTTATCTGCCTATGCAAGACAGTTTCTTGGGCAGATGGATAAGCCGGATGTGGATTCCATTGAGGGATTGTCACCGGCGATTTCCATCGACCAAAAGACAACAAGCCGCAATCCGCGTTCCACCGTCGGAACGGTAACGGAAATCTACGACTATTTACGGCTTTTGTTTGCCCGTATCGGACGGCCTCATTGTCCGACGCATGGCATTGAGATTACGTCGCAAACCGTGGAACAAATGGTTGACCGGATCATGGAGTATCCGGAACGTACGAAGCTTCAAATTCTCGCTCCGCTCGTATCCGGGCGCAAAGGTGAACATACAAAGCTGTTTACAGATATTCAGAAGCAAGGATTTGTTCGAGTTCGTGTCAATGGCGAAACCCTTGACCTCTCTGAGAAGATCGAGTTGGATAAAAACAAAAAACATACCATCGATGTCGTCGTTGACCGTATCGTTGTTAAAGACGATGTTCACGCACGCCTTGCCGATTCTTTGGAAACGGCGCTCAAGCTGGCGAACGGGCGCGTCATTGTGGATGTGATCGACCAGGAAGAACTGATGTTCAGCCAGAATTTGGCTTGTCCGGAATGCGGCTTTAGCATTGAAGAGCTCGCTCCAAGAATGTTCTCCTTCAATAGTCCGTTCGGAGCATGTCCCGAATGCGACGGTCTTGGCAGCCAAATGATCATTGACCCGGATCTGCTTGTACCGAATAATAAGCTCAGCATTGAAGAGGGAGCATTTGAAGCCTGGGCGGGCAGCACTTCGAACTATTACCCGCAATATTTAGCGGCAGTATGCGAACATTACGGTATTCCGCGCGATATGCCGGTTGCAGAACTGACGAATGATCAGATGAAAGTGATTTTGTACGGAACAGGCGGAGAAAAAATTCGTTTCCGTTACGAGAACGATATGGGAGCGACGAAGGAAGCGCTGGTTCCCTTCGAAGGCATTATTCGCAACCTGGAGCGCAGATTTAAAGATACGTTCTCCGAAGGCATTCGCGAGCACATTCAGAGCTATATGAGCACTAAACCTTGTCCGAAGTGCAAAGGACAGCGTCTGAAGCCGGAAACGCTTGCCGTAACCATTAACGGCAAGAACATTGCCCATGCCACTTCACTGTCCATCGGTGAGGCTGAGGAATGGTTCCGGAATCTCGTGCTAACCGACAAAGAGCTGACGATCTCTAATCTTATTCTTAAGGAAATTAGAGCCCGTCTTGGCTTCCTGGTTAACGTCGGATTAGACTATTTAACGATGCATCGGGCAGCAGGTACGTTATCCGGCGGAGAAGCGCAACGGATTCGTTTGGCTACGCAGATCGGATCGAGTCTGATGGGTGTTCTGTACATTTTGGACGAGCCGAGCATTGGACTGCATCAGCGTGACAATACGAGATTGATTCAAACGCTCGAGCACATGCGGAATCTCGGCAACACCTTAATTGTAGTAGAACATGACGAGGACACGATGATGGCTGCCGATTATATTATCGACATCGGACCTGGAGCGGGTATTCACGGCGGCCAAGTGATTGCTCAAGGTACGCCCAAGGAGTTAATGGAAGACCCGAATTCATTGACCGGACAGTATCTCAGCGGCAAAAAGTTCATTCCTATTCCTTCCGCCAGACGCAAGCCGAACGGTAAGTGGATCGAGGTGAAGGGAGCCAAGGAAAACAATCTTCGCAACGTTTCGGCGAAAGTGCCGCTTGGCGTATTCACATGCGTGACAGGCGTTTCCGGTTCCGGTAAAAGCACGCTGATCAATGAAATTCTGTTCAAAACGCTGGCACGCGATCTGAACGGGGCCAAGGTTCGTCCTGGTGAGCATAAAGAGATCAACGGGTTGGAGCATGTTGACAAAGTGATCGATATCGACCAATCGCCAATCGGTCGTACGCCTCGTTCTAACCCGGCGACGTATACCGGGGTGTTCGACGATATCCGTGACGTCTACGCGAACACGAATGAAGCCAAGGTTCGCGGCTACAAGAAAGGCCGCTTCAGTTTTAACGTGAAGGGCGGACGCTGTGAAGCCTGCAGCGGAGACGGCATTATCAAAATTGAGATGCACTTCTTGCCCGATGTTTACGTACCTTGCGAAGTATGCAAAGGCAAGCGTTATAACCGGGAGACGTTGGAAGTAAAATACAAAGGCAAGAGCATTTCTGAAGTGTTGGAGATGACGATTGAAGACGGCTGCGAGTTCTTCAAGAACTTGCCCCGCATTCATCGGAAATTGACAACATTGCTCGATGTAGGGCTGGGCTACATGACTCTCGGCCAGCCGGCAACGACGCTATCCGGCGGCGAAGCCCAGCGCGTGAAGCTTGCGGCGGAGCTGTACCGCCGCAGTACGGGCAAGACGATCTATATCCTTGATGAGCCCACCACGGGGCTCCACATCCACGATATCGATCGTCTGCTGAAGGTACTTCACCGTCTCGTCGAGAACGGTGAGACCGTACTGGTCATCGAGCATAACCTCGATGTCATCAAGACGGCGGACCACCTTATCGATCTGGGGCCGGAGGGCGGCACCCGCGGCGGACAGATCGTCGCTTCCGGTACGCCGGAAGATGTCGTGAAAGTGGCCGGTTCGTACACCGGACAGTACTTGAAACCGGTCCTCGAGCGGGATCGTGAGCGATCGGAGAATTATGCCAAACGTCTTGAAGTATTAGAAGACGCGGTGGGTTAATCGCGTAAAAGCTTGGACATACGAGGCAGAAATGCCTCGTTGTCCAAGCTTTTTATTCAATTAGAGCACTGAATCTGGATTTTGTTAAGATTTAACTGAATCATACAAGCTTCGACATTTTTACCCTCTATCCCCTTTGGGCGATCAACCCTATAATAAATATATAAGATAATAGCGATAGAGAGAAAATTAAATAGGGTACGGAGGATTTCAGATGAAACCGACTTTAGAATTACAAGATATCATTGCAGCGTTAGGTATTGACGCAAATCGCTATCAAGCCTGGCAGCAAAAAGAACTGCAAGCCGCTAAAGAAAGTATGATCAAGGATGAGACGATAGAGTCTACTTTATTGTATGAACTTGTTGTTTAAATAAGAGATTTGTTGATGAAGCAAGCTCTGTGATTCCATTTCGGGATTGCAGAGCTTGTTTTTTTACCGCACATTGTCTGGGTATGGCGTGAACCTCGGGCTAAACCTGGCAAGTAGAAGTAAATAGATCATATTTTCAGCATATAGTGCCTGATTTTTTAGAATATCTCTTTTGAAAGATAAATGAGCTGCAAAAGCTGCTGTTAATTCAGCCATCTAAGAGGATTTTTTCAAATTACAGCTCAAATACCGGCACAAAAAGCAGGTAAATGGATAATTAGATCAGTTTGGCGAAAATTAACAGCATGGAATGCTGTTTGTTTATTACCTAATAGGCCGAGGGTTGCTTTTTTATAGACAAAGGTAGAAAAATCTATTACAATTAAATGAAAATGAATATCATTATCAATTAAAACGATGAAACTATATGAGAAAACCTCTATCGAGGCCATTCAATGAAGTGCGACCGCGTTTAGAGGTAGGTTTTATCGCCAATAAGAAAGCGGTTATCGGGAGCCGAAAACTTATACTTTCCTATGTCGTAAAAAAGCCGCACGGAGTAATCTCCATACGGCTTGGTATACAATTGTAATTATGAAGCATCAGCCATAATCTGTGTAAGCTTCTCTTGGAATGCGCCAGCGCCTACGCGGTTGAAGAACTCGTTGAAGGACTCTCCATTATTGCGGTTCTCTTTAAAGAAGTGAATCAGTTGAGCCAAGACAGGTCCGACGTTGTCGCCTTTAACACGACCTTTAAGTGTCGTATTAAATTGAGCGCCAGGTCCAAGGATACCGCCAACAGCAATGTCGAAAGCGTCAACCATACCCTCAGGGGTCTTGATCAAAGCGCCTTGCAGACCGATGTCCGCAATATGCTTTTGACCGCAAGCGTTCGGGCAGCCGATGAAGTGGATACGCACTTCTTCATCAAGTTGAACGTGCTCATCGAGGTACTCCGCTACGCTGACAGCGCGAGCTTTTGTCTCAACGACAGCAAGGTTACAGAACTCGTTACCTGTACAGGATACTGTACGGCTCATGAAATGCTTAGGGTTTGGCGTCAAACGCTCAAATACTTGCTCTTTCAGCACTTCATCGATTTTCTCGTTCGGAATGTCGGAGACAATCAAATTTTGTGATACGGTAGCACGTAAGGTGCCTTTGCCGTATTGGTCGGAAATACGGGCAAGGTCGAAAAGTTCGTCTGCTGTAATACGGCCAACCGGCAAGCTAAGACCGATATAGCTCAGTCCTTCTTGCTTTTGCGGATGAACGCCATCGAAGTATGCTGCTTGCCAGCCAACCGTTTTGTCGTCGCCTTTGGTAGGCATTTCGCCGATCACTTTTATAACTTCCTCACGGAACTTCTCAACGCCCCAGTCCGCTACGAGGAATTTTAAACGTGCATGGTGACGTTTTTCACGGTAACCGTGATCACGGTAAACCGTTGTTACACCGACAGCCACTTTCAATACTTCTTCAGGTGTCACGAACATATCCATTTGTTTAGCCAAGTGAGGTTTCGCAGAGAGACCGCCGCCTACCCATACGTGGAAACCGATCACTTCTTGTCCATCAATGACTTTAGTAGCCGGCGTGAAAGCCAAGCATTGGATCTCAGCATGGCCGGAGTTATAAATGTTCGAAGAGATGGACATTTTATACTTACGAGGCAGGTTTGAGAAATCGCGGTTCATCAAGAAGAAATCGTTCACTTGATTAACCAGATCTTTGGTATCGATCAGTTCGTCCTTATCGATGTCAGCCAGCGGGTTACCAACGATCGTACGCGGGCAGTCTCCACATGCTTCATAAGAGTACAAGCCCACTTTTTCAAGTCGGTTAAAAATATCCGGCAAGTCTTCAACGCGCAGCCAGTGAAATTGAATTGCCTGACGCGTCGTAACGTCCACGAGATCGCGGCCGTATTGTTTAGCAATCGCAGCCATTTCTCTAGCTTGATCGCTGGTCATAACGCCGGAGTTGATGCGAACGCGCATCATGAAATGTCCGTCTTTCGGTTTTTGCTCGTAAACGCCTGCCCATTTGAAACGATTCATATCGTCTTCTGGAATGGAGTCATAGCCTTTATGCGCATACTCTTCAATAATCGTACGGATAACATCGAGGCCGTCTTTTTCTAGCTTCCACAATTCCATTTTGTTTAATTTAGATGGGTCCTGGTTCCATATCGGTTCGTAAGCCACGTTGTAAGATCCTCCTTAGAGTGTTCGCATTTTTCGCCAGACAAACTGGCATTGAAAGCATAAGCTTATTTGAAAAAGCCATAGCGGCATGCCAAATTAATTCCGACATCTTTAGTAAGAATGTATTTAGATCGTACCATACTTAGCGTGAGAGGTAAACGTAATTGGATCTTAAATGGTATAAGCTTTTGTTATACAAATCGTTTAAATGTGTTATATTGTCGGTAGGAAGTGGCGATTCTATACAAAAGGTGACAAACTTGTTACACATGGCTGGAATCACTTGCATCTAGTGCCCATTCAAGCTAACATAGAAGTAAAATAGCAGGACGTGTGCCTTGCACCGAGTTACGATGAGGAGGATTCACAATGTTATTAGCAGCTGAAGCGGCAGCAACAACAAGTACATACAGCGGTTTTGATATTTATGTACTGATCTTCACGGTTGTAATTGCAATTGCTTTCATTAAGCAATTAATCTCACCGAAAAGAAATCTATTTGCTCTTGGATTCGCGGGAGTCTCTTTGATCGTTTTCGGCATCATGGATGTCGTCATGATTAGAGGCTGGTAATCACGAATTGAATTATGAAACAGTTAAAAGCCCGCAGAGCTGATCGAGAGATCAGCCCATGCGGGCTTTTTGGCATGATTATGCGCTTATACCCACCACATTTCACCAAGAGGTTCCTTGATGAGAACTTGTTGCAGGTTTTGAACGGCTTTGGAGAAGCCTTCTTCTACGGACATGAGGCCGTCTTCGTGCTCGATGCTCACGACATAGTCGTAACCGACAAGACGCAGCGCGCTGATGATGTCAGCCCATGTTTTGAGATCGTGGCCGTAGCCGACAGAGCGGAACTGCCATGCGCGGTCTAGCATGTTGGAGTAGGATTGCATATCGGTTACACCGTAACGGTTGACGTTGATCGGATCAACGGTCGTATCTTTGGCATGGAAATGATGAATCGCACCGGCACGACCTAGAATGTGTACAGCTTGTACCGGATCGATACCTTGCCACCACATGTGGCTTGGGTCGAGGTTTGCACCAATCACATCGCCGACAGCTTCGCGCAGACGAAGGAGGGTAGCCGGAGTATGTACGGAGAAACCGCCGTGCAGCTCAAGACCGATTTTGATACCGCGGTCTGAAGCGTATTTTCCGGTTTCAGTCCAGTATGGGATCACTTTGTTCTTCCATTGCCAGTCCAGAATCTCTTGGAAATCGTTTGGCCAAGGCGCAACCGGCCAATTCGGATACTTCGCATCCTCATGGTCGCCAGGGCAGCCGGAGAATGTGTTGATCACAGGCACTTCTAAGCGCTGTGCCAGGTCAATCGTTTGTATAATCGCGTCATGAAATTCTTTGGCGATATGCTTTTGCGGGTGAAGAGGGTTACCGTGAACGCTTAGCGCACTGATCGTCAAACCGCGGGATTCGACAGCTTGTTTAAAAGCTTTGAGCTTGCCTGCGTCGGCAAGCAGCTCTTCCGGTTTGCAATGCGCCGTACCCGGATAGCCTCCTGTGCCGATTTCTACAGCATCCAAACCTTTGGCAGCAATATAATCGAGTGCTTCCTCAAAAGATTTACCGCCAAAAAGAACCATAAAAACGCCTAACTTCATTACGTACACCTCCAGATTTAGGTAAAAGAACCATTACAAATTATAACATTGTAATCAGTTAAAATGAAGCAAGCCCTTATAAATGCGAAGCACGGTTTCATAATTGGAACTGTAGATAATGACAGAAACTGTAACGAGCGCTTGGGTGACGAAGCAGCGGAAATAGAAATAGGTTTTGGACACCTTTTTCTTGTTCACCGTCGTAATTTTAAGCAAATTTTCAACAGCCAGAATAATGCCGTGGTACAAGCCGTAGAAGAAGTAAAGCCATGTAAACCCGTGCCATAAACCGATGAGCACCATGATCAGAATAGAAAGTCCGGAAGCGACCCAGCGCGTTGGAACGGAACGAGAGAAGAACATGAAGATATGATCCCGGAAAAAGTCGCCGAGCGTGGCATGCCAATTCCGCCAAAATTGCGTCATGGAGGGCGATAGGAAAGGACGCTTGAAGTTTTCGGGCATCGTATACCCCATCAGGCGGCCGAAGCCGATTGCCATATCGGAGTAACCGGAAAAATCGAAGTAAATAAGTGCGTAAAACCAAATAAGCAAAAACAACGATTCGTGCGTATGCAGTTCTTGCTGCTTCAATACATGATCAAAGATACCGGTCATCCAGGTGACGACGACGATTTTTTTGAACATCCCTAGAATTATCCGTTTCACGCTGTCTTCAAATAGGGCTGAATCGACCGAATAGGGCTTTTTGCTGTCCGCCATAAAGTCACGGAATTTCAAAATCGGTCCCGAGGTGAACGTCGGGATGAACAGAATATAGTTCGCATAATCAATCGCCGGGACTTGGCCGTCTTTGCCGAAGAAATAAGCGAAATAATACGCATCGATTACTTTTAGGACGTTATAAATAAGGCCCAAGTAGATAATGGCGTCGAACAGCGGATTATGGAAAATATCCATAACAAATAGCCGAACCCCGATGAATACACCGATAATATTGGCAGCAATCGCAAAGATAAACGCAGCCTTCCGCCATACCGTCGTCCGGCATAAGTAAACAAAGCCGCCATAGTTAACCACCGTATAGACAGCATAGAACAGACAAAGCTTCGTGCTGAACAGCAGTAAAAAGCAAAGGCTGAAGATGATCATTAAAATGCGCTTATTTCCTGCCCACTTCCGTGTAAGCATCAGAACGGCGACCATACCCGCCATAGCGATAATCGCGTTCATATTCATATAAAACATAGATATAGAACTCCTCGCTTCAAAAGCTTGCGCTACTAACCACGTTTACGCCGATAAAATCTAGAATTTCTCGTAGATGAACAAGCCCTTGCCAGTGAAATAGACGAAAACCAGGTACAGCATGACGAGATAGACTAAGATTTCGATGGTTTTGCGAATGACTTTAACCATGCGTCAACCTCCTTGGTAAACAGTGGAGCGCCTTCTTCCCGGTTCAAGTGTACAAGATCATGGAAGTAACGCGGGTCATAGGTATGCATCAGATCTAGGGTAGGGATGTTCGCAGCCTGCAGCAGACGATTGACCTCCTGCTTGAGCGGAGCGACATAAGGCGGATCTGCATAGGCTTTGTTATACGGCATCCAGATAACGCGAATCGGAAGCTGATGCTCACTCGCATAGGAGATGACCCATTGAAGCGCATCGAGATTCGCCTGAAAATCTTTGAGTGTCATGGAACCGAAGCGCTTGTCGTAGTCGGCCCACTTGCTTTTCAAAAAGGCATCGTCTTTACGCCCGGGGTACAGCTCTTTATCAATCCAACGCGGCTCGTAGGCAAGACTGCCTTTCCACAGATTTTTGGCAAACTCTTGACCGGAGTCGCGAAAATAATCGCGGTATGTGTAGACGTACGGCTGATACCACGGCTTAAACCATTGATAAGTGGGGTCGGTTTCCAGGCTGTCGATCATCGTATGGACGTCGATACCAACAACAAGGTCGTCCCGTACCTGATATAGATTTCGCTGTAAAATTTCCTTTAAATCAGTCAACTTGCCGTAAGAAAGACCCATCTCGACCAGGCGAGCTTCCGACTTTTCCTCGATATAAGCGCCGGTAACGGCCGAATTACCGAAGAAAACCGGTCCCGATTGGGACCAGTTGTGATGGTAGAGCGTTTTGGTAAAATCATTTTTGTAAAAACGGCGCGAGCTGACCATCGGGTTCCACCATGCAATCAGCATGTCGGAAACGACGAGGGCTGCGAGCAAGCCGAGAACGAAACTATTTTTCTTGAGAAAGGTTGCGGCTTTCATTACAGCGCCTTCTCCTGCCACGCATGGTACTGCTCGCGGAACGCTTTCGGCCATTGCTGCTCGTCCAAGCCGTACTGCGCTAAGAACGCGAATGCCCAGCGCTCGATGCCAAAGCCGACGCAGCCGGTCACGGCGTTGCGTTTGCCCATTTTGATGTTAAAGGCATTGCCGAACGTATTGCTGTGGAAGTTCACAGAGCTGCAAGCGATGGACTTTTTCACATGAGGAATCGTCAGGCGCAACTCATATTTCATCTCTTGATTGCGTTGGAAAGAGGCTTTTACTTGGAAATCGTTCGTGAAGAACGGATCGTTGGCGATCTCCATCATGCTGTCGACATTCCATTCAACAGCCAGCTCTTTCAAATATTCAATGGATTTCAATCGATTTTCTTTCACGAAATCGGGTTTGCCGACAAAAATGATTTCACGCATCGAGAAGTCGAGCAAGCGGCCGAAATCGCTGTGGTTTTTGGATTCGAAGCGGTGGCACTTGGCGATGGCCGTTACAACAATGCCTTCACCTTCAAGTGTTTCATCCTGTAACCCCTCGTAGCAGTGATAGCATGTGGATGGGTTCATGGTGAAACTTGGCTTCGGCATGTTACGGTCAAGCTCAAGAGTATGATCTTTATTCCAGCCGCCGGCTTCGCGAATGGATTGGGAGAATGACTCAATCACATCCAAATCCTCGCGCAGGTGCGTCAGGAAATGAATATGTTCAGGGAACGAAGTAAAGTGATTCGTTTTGTTTAGCGTTTCAGCGTGAATCACCGCAGGGTAGTGTTCCTCTTGCATGCCCTCGAATCGCTTGGCGATTTTCGTAACAAAAGAATAGTCGAAGAAACGCATGAGGCTGGAGAAAGGCTCACGGAAAATAAAGAGACCGGGTTCCAGTATTTTAATGGCTTTACGCTCTACCAATTCAGCAATAATGTCACCCTCGTAAGGAGTATCGACTTTATGCTCGAACAGAATGTTTTCTTTGAAGCCGAAATCACCTTTGGAAAAACGCTCAACGAGGCGGCCTACACGTTCGATAATGGCTTCGTTGCCGTTAGGCGAGTTGTGCTTAATATGGAGATGTCCGTCAGCGATATAAATATCTTCAATATGCTCATCGACGAAGGCAGAGGCATATTTGACTTGCCCATGCTGACTTTCAGCCAGCTGTTCTAAAGAAATTTTACATTCCATGATTCGTTACCTTCCTGTCTTCTTGGAAATAAAATCGGCAATCTCGCGTATGGTGTTCATTGAGTAAAGCATTAAATCTTGGTTCGTTACTTGGATGCCGTATGTTTTTTCAATGTGGGCGATGAGCGCTGCAGCGCCGATCGAGTCGATAAAGCCGTAATCAAAAAGGTGGACGTCTACGCCGAAATCGTCGTCGTCTGCTTCAATTTCATAACGCTCACGAATATGCTCCTCTAGCTGGGTTACAAGTTCTTCATTGGACATGTTGCTAAGCCTCCTGATTCATAGGGTAGTTAAAGAAAATGAAGGCGGAAATCAAGGTGTTTGCGCCTTCGAGATGGTAAGCTGTATGGAATCCCCATAACGGGTTATGGTATAAGTGCGTGCTGCAGCGTCGTGCTTAACTTTAAGATCATCTGAGCCAGTGAAGCTTAGCTCATCAGGACTATAAAGTTTGAACTGCTGTAAGCCGGCTGATTTCAGCTCCAAGGTATAGCCGCTACCTTTTGGAGACAAGGTGAACGGTACGTTGGAACGAATAAGATGGAAATTTTCTTTGCCGGGCTGAATGCTGATGGCTGTCGGCTTAGAAAGGCCAATATACAGTCGATTTTCTTGAGTTGTATAGATATCGGAATCGCTTTGCAGGGAGAACTGGACCAGCTTCTCGCCTTTATCAATAACGACGCCGAGTGTATCCTTGTAATCGCCCGCCAAGCCAGGCACCTTCGTCGTATCAGGCGTTAATGTGGCATGCCAATGCGGGCTGCCGCCGGCAAGGCGATCCTTGAGCTTGTCCAATAAATAGGATGCCCAGGATTGACTGATGATGACGTCGCCTTTCATCGCAGTCAAGAAGGACTGGGCCATCTGGGTTTCTGACATAAAGTTATAATCATGATTAGTGCGAAGTTTATTAAAGTAATCGGCAAATTCGGTTAAATAGGCGATCTTCGCGGGTACGGGAAAATGGTACTCGATATGCTCGAAATAATCAATCGGCATATCCAATTTAACCATCGATTCGAAAATATCGGTCGTTGCGTAATCCCCGGTCCGCAATACCGGCGTCGGGGTATGAATGAGCATGGTCGCGTCTGTCTGACCGTTCTGGTCCTGAAGCAGGAACGGCAGCGACCAGATCCCATCCGGACGAGCGATGACCGGCGAATCCGACGGCAAAAATCCGAAGTTAAACCACAGGCTTTGCTGCTGCTCGCTGCGTAGCGTTTGCTGCCGGTCCTCGTTATTGATGCGCCAGGTATGCTGATTCGCTCCCGGATGCATCCACGGGATGCCGAGTTTATCGAAGGCTCGCTTGTGCAGCGCTACTTCCGTACGTTCTTGCTCGGTGCTTTTGAAGTTATGGACAAACACGTGCGGGCCTAGATCCAGGTGATTGGCTTTCGCGTATTGAATGAACTCGTTCAGCTGAGACTGATAAGGAAACTGCGGATCGTCGATCGAAACGGGAGACCCGAATTCGATACCGCCGACGATCAGATCATCCGCTCCGTCGTGATTGAGATCAAGCCACAACGGAACGGAGTAGTGGCCGGCCACCAAGGCGTGGTTGCCGACTTGGTTGCGGGTCGCCCCCGTAAGCGGACCTGCATCGGACCAAGCGCCGTTGGTCTCTTGGAGGAACACCTGCAGGTCACCGTCGCTGCCGCCGACCACGATGTCCGGTCGGCCGTCGCCGTTCATGTCACGTACCGCTGGTGCGGCGTGCGTGCCCTTGTTCGGCAGCGCGAAGAGTGCGCTGCCGGCTTGTAGGTCAAGGGCCGCTGCGCCGCGGCCCTTATACAAGTGCACGCGTCCATCGGCTGCGCCCAGGACGAGGTCGAGCTTGCCGTCGCCATCCACATCGGCGACGGCTGCCGCTGCAGGCCCCCCGGGCATCTGCAGCGGCTTCCCGCCCGCGCGCACGGCTGCGGGCGGGCCGAACCTGCCGCTAGCGAGCTGCGGCAGCTGCAACACCGCGCCGGACTCGTCCGAGACGACGAGGTCCGGGCGCCCGTCCCCGTTCACGTCTGCCGCGTGAACGGTGGTGTAGGGCCTGAGCTGGAGCGGCTTGCCCGACTCCAGCAGCAGCTTCTCCGGCGCGCCGAACGTGTCCGGCAGCGCCTTGCCCTCAGGCGGCGGCTCGCTCGCGTAGGCCGCCGCCTCAGTCCCTTGATTCGTGTAGACGTACACGAATCCGTCCGCGCTGCCGGCCAGCAGATCGATGCGGCCGTCGCCGTTCAGATCCGCCGCGGCCGGGTACGCGCGGTAGGGCAGCTCGATCGCGCTCGACAGATCGCGATATTGCGGGAACAAGGCTTGGCGCAATGGCTTGCCGCCAGCCATCACATGCAGCCCGCTCGCGTAGCCCGAGCCCGGCAGCTCTCCGGCGAACTTCGGCTCCGCGTTCGTCCCGGTATTGAGCTGCACGGTTACGCTCTCGCGCCATTGCCCCCAATAGAAGGCATTGCGCACAAGCGTGAACGATGGGATTTCGTCATACTTTTTCAGCAGCTCCGCCCATGCGATGCCGTCTTTTTGCTGGAAGGCGGGCATCGCCTCGAAGTGGTTCTGGAACGCCATCGCAGGACGTCCATAGGGGCCCAGTATCTTTTTGATACTGTAACCTAGTGTTTCCTTCGAAACATAAGCAAGCAGCTCACTGCGGTATTGCATATTTGCAGCCGCAAAGGCGAAATGAAAATAGGGCTCAAGCGGCAAAGCCCTTCTATAGAAGTAAGTCGTTCCGGCTGCGGGCTTGCTCTGTGCGTCGTACTTTTGTGCAAGCTGACTGAAGCCTTGATTCGGGTCCATTCCGCTCTGCATATCGTAACCCGTCGGGAAGTAACGGTTCGGCAGGAAATTGCTGCTGATCAGCACCGCACCTGCGCCAACGCGATTCACCACGGAGAGTGAAACCTGATCCAAGGTCACGATCGATTGGGCTGAGGAAGGGATGAAACCGTAGCCCCAATTCAAGCCCGGAAGGCTATCCAATGTATTGTGTTTAAAATAGCTTTGGCTAAATAACTGGAAAACTTGCTGAATGCCTTGCAGATTATAAGGAACTTGCGGATAAGCGAAATTCGGCGTTCCAGCATTCAAGCTAGGTGTAGTTACGTTATGGTCCTTGGTTGTCTTTAAATCAACCACTTGCCCAGCACCCAGAAATTCTGGCGGGAAGCTGGCAGCGAACCCGTTTTCTAATAATAAATACCCGCCATGTTCTACATACTTCATTAATTTGGCGGATTGCTCGGACCAACGCGGATCTTGCACAAGATTAGGATCCAGGTAGATAGCGTCGTACCGGCCCAGCTTGTTCGCTGTTAGGGTATGCAGATCTTGCCGTTCAAGCTGAACGCCGGCCTGCAGGGTTTGCTGGAAATTTCCGTAGGCTGCCGAATCGTAGGCGTCTTCGCTCGTTGCATAAAGGAGCCTAATTTCGTCAACTCTGGTAACGAAGAAGAGCATGGAAAAGAAAATGATCACGCTTAGGGCTATGACAATAAGCAGCTGGTGAAAACGAAATTTCGACAAAACCAAGAGATATCCCTCAATTGCTAAAATGGTTACTATCCTCGCCATTATAGCATTTATAAGGGGGTTTGTTAACTTTAAGCCGGAGACTACACTTCACTATTTCCTTCTAATTCCCTCATAAAGCGACATCAGGCTCCGAAGTCTGCTGCCATACTTTGCGCTGACCCTGACCTAGCTTCCGTCCTATCCTTTCTGTTACACTAAGGAGAAGACTTGAGAAACTTAAGGATCTATTTGTGAAAGGATTTGCTGCCATGCGTACGATACGCAGAGAAGATATAGAATTATTAGCCCCTGCGGGGGATTGGGACTGTCTGAGGGCGGCTGTCGCCAATGGGGCGGATGCCGTATTTTTTGGCGTGGAAAAATTCAATGCGCGGGCTCGCGCGCACAACTTTACGATGGACGAGCTGCCGGAGATCATGTCGTTCCTTCATTTATATGGGGTAAAAGGTTTTCTGACGTTCAATATCCTTGTATTCGAGGAGGAGCTAAACGAGGCGAAGCAATTAATCGAAGCTTGTGTGGATGCGGGCGTCGATGCGGTCATCGTTCAGGATCTCGGTCTTGTGAAAATGATTCGCGAAATCTCCCCGGACTTCCCGATTCACGGGTCGACCCAAATGACGATTACGTCGCCGGAGGCAGTCGAATTTACGAAGCCGTTCGATATCGAACGGGTCGTGCTCGGACGCGAGAATAACCTGAAGCAAATCAAACAAATCGGCGACCAAGCGAAGCTGCCGATGGAAGTTTTCGTGCATGGCGCGCTGTGCGTTTCCTATTCGGGTCAGTGCTTGACTTCCGAAATGTGGGGCGGCCGTTCCGCCAACCGCGGGGAATGCGCGCAGGCTTGCCGTCTGCCGTACGACCTGATGGTCGACGGCGAGCAGAAGCCGATGGGCGACGTAGCTTATCTGCTGTCGCCGAAGGATTTGGCGGCGTTGGAGCTGGTGCCGGAGCTGATCGAAGCCGGCGTGACGTCTTTCAAAATCGAGGGGCGTTTGAAAAGCCCCGAGTATGTTGCCAACGTCGTGAGCAAGTATCGCCGCGCTATCGACCGCTACTTCGACGGGGAGAATCCCCGCCCGACGAAGGAAGAGCTGCGCGAGCTGGAGCAAAGCTTCTCGCGAGGGTTCACGGTTGGTTTCCTGAAAGGAACCAACAATAAGCAACTCGTCGAGGGGACGTATCCGAAGAGCCGCGGGGTGTTTGTCGGCCGCGTCAAGCAGATCCTGCGCGACGGGGTGATCTGTGAGCTGGAGGCTCCGGTGAAACGCGGCGACGGGATCGTGTTCGACGCCGGGGACCCGACGAAGAAGGAAGAGGGCGGGCGCATCTACGATTTGCGCCGTAGAGGTGAGAAGCTCGAAGGTGAAGCGGAGGGCGGCCTGATCGAGATCATTCCGGGACGGAATGACGTGAACTTGTCGCGGCTGCATGTCGGCGATCGCATCTGGAAGACGAATGATCCGCATCTCGACAAGCGGCTGCGCCAAACGTACGAGACCGACAAGCCATACCGGACGTTTCCGGTTAATGTGAAAGTGACCGGCGCAGAAGGCGAGCCGCTCAAAAGCTGGTGGACGGATATCCGCGGCGGCCATACCGTCTTTGTGCAGTCCGAACTTCCGCTGGTACGCGCGGAAAAACGCCCTATGGACGAACAGCTCTTTCAGGAGCAGTTCGGCCGCCTCGGCGGCACGATTTACGAGCTCGACCAGCTGGATGTCCAACTGGCCGGCGAGTTAATCGTGCCGATGCGCGAGCTCAACAGCATGCGCCGCGCCGCTGTTGAATTGATGGAAGACGAGCGTCAAAAGCCGCGCTCGTACCAGAAACGCCACATCGGCGTGTACGACGATGTGCCACAGCCGGCAGCCAGCGTACCTGAAGCTGCCCAAGACGTTCAGTTGACCGCGCTCTGCCGCAACCTTGAGCAGGTGAAGGCAGTGCTGGAAACAGACGTTAATTTCATTTACGCGGACTTTGAATTCATTAAGCAGTTCCCTGCAGCGGTGGAAGCCGTTCATGCCGCCGGACGCAAGATCGCGCTTGTAACTCCGCGTATTCACATGCCAGGGGAAACGGGCTATTTTAACAATATATTGAAGCTTGGTCCGGATGCCGTACTGGTGCGCAATACCGGTGCAGCTTATTACTTCCTGAAGCAACAATGGGAGAATCCGAATGGGCCGAAGCCGCAGTTGATCGGCGATTTCTCACTCAACATTGCGAATCACAAAACCGCAGCGCTGTTCTTGGAGGCGGGTCTTTCCAAGGTGACTCCTTCGTACGATTTGAACATTCAGCAGATGGTCGATCTGCTGCGACGCTCCGAGACGTCCAAGCTAGAGGTTGTTATTCACCAACACATGCCGATGTTCCACACAGAGCATTGCGTGTACTGTACATTCCTGAGCGAAGGTACGGACTATACGAACTGTGGACGTCCTTGCGAGGAGCACCATGTATCCTTACAGGATCGGGTTGGCATGTCGCATCCGGTTCGCGTGGATGAAGGCTGTCGCAACACGGTCTACAATGCGATCGATCAGTCGGGCGCGGAATATTTGAGCCATTTCATGGAGCTCGGCATCCGCTCGTTCCGTGTGGAGTTCCTGGAAGAGTCGCCTGAGAAGGTACAGGAAATCATCTCGTTGTACCGTCGTGCGATCCGCGGCGAGATCAGTGGAACGCAAGTTTGGAAATCGCTCAAAGCGACGAACCAGCTTGGCGTTACGCGCGGGCAATTGGTGAAGTAATTTTTTTATTCAAGAACCTCCGTCTCCACATTAGCGTGGTGGCGGAGGTTCTTGTCGTTGATTAGCCAGGAATGTGGTTTGGTAGATACACCATCCTGAAAAATTATCGAAATACGGCTAATTATCATCATCAGTGGTACGGCGCGGCACAGCACAGCATGGCACGGCACAGCACAGCACAGCATAGCACATAACTCCTCAACAGCGCCTATTGTTCGCTAATACAGACCTATGAGGCGCTAAAAGAACGCGGGTGTCACGCCAAGGGTAGAATAGAGAACAAGTTTCCATAATGAACGAATATGATTCTTTAGTTAAAGAATTTTGTTCCCAATAACCACATTTTACATGTTTCCTCCAAATTTTGAGTCTAATCGTTCGCTACTAGCGACCGTTGTTCTTAAGCTGAAGATTAGAGCCCATTGTACCACATGACTCCTCAACAGCCTTCTATTCGCTAATACAGCCTATGAGTCGCTAAGTAGCGCGGGTGTCATGCCAAAGGCAGAGAGTGAATAGTTTTCCGTTCATACGAGAAACCGGCTTGGATCCTACTCGGGAGCCGGATCCAGGTGATCCGTACATTTCCCTCATTATCACATGATCCATCTCTTTCATTCACAATTTAGACACATTTTTTTAATCTATTTTTCAGATTCATTTAAGGTTGGTTTATTGTTGTTTGGATATAGTGATGATGGTTTATATGAACGAACGTTACGAATGGGGGATCTTCGATGCTTGAGGTCAAACAAGTCAGCAAGCTGTACGAAAATGATCGCGGCGTACATAACATCGATTTTTCGATGCAGCGCGGCGAGATCGTTGGCTTCCTAGGGCCGAACGGCGCTGGCAAAACGACGACAATGCGAATGATTACGGGGTATCTGAATCCGACGCGCGGACAAATATGGGTGGACGGACTGTCGATGGCCGATCATCCGAAGCAAGCGCGGCGCAAGATCGGCTATTTGCCGGAAACGCCGCCTTTGTATCCGGAGATGACGGTACAGTCCTATTTGCGCTTCATTGCGAATCTGCGCGATGTACCGGCGCGGGAGCAAAAGCTGCGTGTCGGCGAAGCCATCGACAAGCTTGGCCTGCAAGGGCGCGAGAAGCAGGTCATCCGCTCCCTGTCCAAAGGCTACAAGCAGCGCCTTGGCTTAGCCCAGGCGATTTTGCACAAGCCGGATCTGCTGATCCTGGATGAGCCCACGTCGGGGCTCGATCCGAAGCAGATCATCGAGATTCGCCAGCTCATACACGAGCTGGGTGAGAACCATACGGTGCTGCTGAGCACGCACATTTTGCCTGAAATCAACGCGATCTGCAACCGCGTTCTCATTATTAACCAAGGGCGCGTCGTCCTCGACGAGCGTCCGGAAAACCTCGGCCGCACGATGGGAGAGACGTTCGAGGTATCGCTCGAGGTCAAAGGACCTCGCGAGCGGATTATCACCGAGCTGCGCGGGCTGGAAGCCGTCGCAGCGGTCAAGGAGCTCGGCGGCGCCGAAGCCGCGCCGACCGAACCTGCTGCCGCGTCCGCAGACGCAGCTGCCGAAACTGCAGAAGCAGCTTCCGTGAAGCTGCTCGTCACCTCCGCGGATCGTTCCGATATCCGCGAAGCGCTGTTCTTCCGCCTGGCGCAGGCCGGCTACCCGATTCTCGAAATGAAGCGGGAGAGCCTCAGCCTGGAGGATATTTTCCTCAAGCTGACGACGGACGAACCGACAGCTGCAGCGCCTTCAGATAACGAAGAGGAGGTGGCCGCCGATGCGTAGAGTGTGGGCCATTTGCTCCAAAGAGCTGCAAATGTATTTTTTCTCGCCGATTGCTTACGTGGCGTTCGCTTTTTACGTGCTGCTTTCGAGCTTCTTTTTCTATATCAATTTCGTTAGCGGTCAGCCGCCGATTATCGATGCGCGTTCCGTGGTCGGAAACACTTCGTTCATCTATCTGTTCATCATCCCGCTCTTAACGATGCGGCTGGTCGCGGATGAATTTCGGCAAGGCACGGACGAATTGCTGCTTACCTCGCCGGCGGGCATCAGTGAAATTGTGATCGGCAAATACTTGTCCGCGCTTGTCGTGCAAGTGGGGCTGGTTGCAATCAGCCTGATTTACCCGCTCATTATGTCGGCCTTCGGCGACCTGGATAAGCCGGTCATGTGGCTGTCCTATCTCAGCATGTTCCTGCTTGGTTGCGCCATGATGGCCGTAGGTCTATTTGCCTCGAGTTTAACCAATAACCAGATGGTCGGCGGCATGGTCGGCTTTGTTCTCCTGCTGCTGCTCTGGCTGCTGGATTGGCTTAGCGATAGCTTTGGCGGCAAGCTGAAAGAATGGATCGGGCAGTTTTCGCTGACGAGTCACATGACGAATCTGCAAAAAGGCGTCCTCCACGGCGGAGACATCGTCTTTTACATTACATTGGCGGCAGTATTCCTGGTTCTAAGCATTCAAGTTCTTGAAAGAAAGCGTTGGAGGTGAGCCGGATGAATAAATGGATACGCGGGACCAATGCGACTGTACTCTCGATCGCCGTGATCGGCATTTTTATCATCCTGACGATCTTCCTTCACTCTTTGAAGGGCTTCCAGGTTGATTTGACCAAGAATAAGAATTTTACGCTCTCCGAACAGACGGTGACAACGCTACAAAATTTAAATCAGGACATTCATATCATCGCCTTTACGAACAATGCGGATAACAGTGACTTTATCACGCGTCAAGTTACGGATATGGCGGCTGAATATAAGAAGCAAAGCGGTAAAATCACGTATGATCAGTACGATATGCTGAAAGAGCCTTCGATGGCCAAGCAGTATGGCGTCGATCAGGGCGGCACGCTTATTTTTGAGTTGGGCGACAAGAAGCAGACCGTGAATTTCTATGAAATGTTTAACGGTCAGCAGGATGGCTCCTATACATTCACAGGCGAAGAGAAATTTACGCAGGCCATCAAAAGTCTGACATCCACGGAAAAGCATACCGTCTATATGCTCTCGGGGCATCAGGAATACCCGCTTAACGCGATGACGATTCTCAGAAGCAGCTTGGAAGGCGCGAATTACGTCGTCAAAGAGCTGAATCTGTACCGTGAGGGCAAAATCCCGGACGACGCGGAGATGCTCATGCTCCTGGGCCCTCAAAATGACCTGAACGATAAGGAAACCGAGCTGATCAATGCCTATTTGAAGGATAAAGGAAAGATTTACATCGCGCTGGGCTTTAACAAGGATATGGCGACCAAGTGGAAAAATATCGATTCGATCATGAGCACGTTCGGTGTTCAAGACCAGCATGCCGTGGCGATCGAAGCGAAGCAAACGTCCCTTTTCGATCCGCTCACCATTATTCCGGAATACGGAGCGCACGATATTACCAATAAGCTGTCCAGCAACAATCTGGTCACGATGTTATCGTTGGCTGTCAGCCTGAAAGCTGACGAGAATGCAGGCGACTGGACAAAATCGCTGCTGCTCAGCACAACGGATAAAGCCTATGGTGAAACCGATATTAACCTGCTTGCGCAGTCCAAAACGAAACAGGATGCCTCAGACGTAAAAGGTCCTTTAAACCTCGGCTATGCGATCGAGAGTAAGGATAACAAGCCGAAAGCCGTCATTTTGGGCGGATCAACGTTCGTGCTGGATCAAGATATTCAGAATCAAGGGAACAAAGACTTCGCTCTAAACAGTATCGGCTGGCTGCAGGAGCAAAAAGACCAAGTGACGATTCGTCCGCGTCAAGGCGACGCGTTCCAGCAAGCGCTAATTACGCCTAGCCAGGCGAATACGATTTTCCTCGTGACGATTGTGTTCTTACCGCTCTTGTTCCTGATTATCGGCGGATTGATTTGGTGGAGGAGGAGAAGAGGATGAAGCGGTTTATTCCTACGATTCTTTTAGTCGTCATTTGTATTGGGGCGTTCTGGTACGCTTCGAGCAAAGACTTCTTTCGAGAGAAGAAAGATGAACCGAAGACCCTCCTTACGATCCAGCAAGAAAATGTGCAGTCGCTTAGTCTGCGTACGGCTGAGCAGCAGATTGAATTAAGCCGCAGCGCCAGCGGCTCCGGCTGGGAGATGAAGAAGCCGGCGGCAGCCCCTATCAACACGAACATGGTGGATAGCTGGTTGGGCTCTCTGGGATTAGTCAATCAGGAAAAGATCGTGGAGCAGCAGGCGGCTGATCCGGCCAAATATGGTCTGGATAAGCCCGCCCAAGTGTACGAAGTCACAATGAAGGACGGATCGAAAAAAGGCATTCAAGTCGGCGCAGCGCTCCCTATCCAAGGGTACTCTTACGCGATGGTGGAAGGATCTCCGGTTGTTTATCAGGTGAGTGATCAATCCTTAGAACAGTTAAACAAGATGCCGGCGGACTTCGCGCAGACGAATCCTTTTCAGTTTGATAGCGACAAGGTACAGAGCGTAAAGCTGACCTGGAAAGGTCAGACTTGGACGTTAACCAAATCGGATAAAGACAAAGTCGCTTCTGAAGCCAACTGGAAGCTTGGCGATAAGGAGCTGAAGGGCTCTGAGGCCAGTCCGCTGCTCAGCGAGCTGACCTTCCTTCACACTACACAGCTTCCGCTGCCTTCGGCCCGGAAACCGACGGCAGGTGGAGAGCTGAAGGTGGAGCTCGGATTGTCCGCGGATGGTAAGGAATCGATAGAGATTTATGAAGGAAAGCTGGACCAGGATCAAGTTTGGCTCGCCAAGCAAGGTGGCGAGTGGGCTTACCGGCTCACAGCCGCAGATGTGCAAAAAATCGCGGATGTCTACGCCGGCAAGCCGGAGCAGCCTGCCTCTTAATTACAAAAGACCGGTCCTTGAGCGTTTTGCGCTTAACGGACGGTCTTTTCGTTCTATACTTTTTTTCCATCGTTACATAAAACGGGATAATTTGGAAATCATATAGGTAGCAATGGAAAGGAGGGTAACATTCGCATGTACAATCAAGGAAACCAAGCAATATCCGGCAAGGAACTATCGTACATAACCGATTCGCTGAAAAATGAGGAGTTGCTTACGAAGCTCTGCGTGCAAGGTGCTGTGGAGTGTCAAAGTCCGTCATTGAAGCAAACGCTGGCTCATCTTTCTCAAGAGCGTCTGCATAACATCAGTATTCTGATGAATACCCTGCAGCAGCAATCCGGCATTACCCACTAATTACGTACATCCAGGAGGTGAATGAACCGTGTATCAGCAAAATTATCAGCAGCAAGGCTACGGCGCACAGCCGCAGGTTTATTTACAAGAACAGGATCTGGCAAATTTTGTTCTTTCCGAATTGAAAAGAACAGCCCGTGAATATACGACGGCAACATTGGAAGCTGCGAACCCGCAAATTCGTCAGGCTTTCCAAACTTTGCTGCAAAAGACCTTGCAAGATCAAGCCGCCGTTTTTCAAGAAATTCAAAAATTGGGCGGCTATGATACCCAACCGGCAGCTCAGGAGCAACTTCAGCAAGAGCTGCAAAAACAAAATCAGTCTGCAGCCAAGCTACAGTCCTTTGTTCAGCAAAATCTGAGCAGAGCCGGCAGTGCGGGCGGCTATCAGCAACAGCCTAATCAGGCTATGACACAGCAGCAATTCCAGCCAAGCCAAAGCCAAAATCAAATTGCAGCTCCGCAGCAGACATCATTCCAACCCGCGCCAACAATCAGTAGCTCAGCATATCCGAATGCGGTTTACAGCCAAGGGATTCAACAGAGTGTGCATAACATACACAATCAGCAGCAGCCCTATAGCGGTATGCAAGGACAGAGCTATCAGGATCAGAGTTATGGCCAAACCCAAAGCTACTCCCCGCCGGGGCTTACCTCTTCTGAAATTACTGGCTTGACGGGTAAATCTTCGAACCAGGGCACGGCTGCCCGCAGCCAAACAAGCAGCCATAGCCCGTCGACAAGTGAAGGCACATACAGCAGCAGACAGAATGAGGGAAGCAAATATAGTTTTTAACCGATACTAAAATGCTCAATAAAGACGTCCTCAGCTACTCAGGCTGCTGGACGTCTTTTTCCATTGTTTTCAATATTTTGTCCCACTTTCTGAATAATCATGGTATGGATGCAGCTTGTCACTCATATATAAGGAACAAAGGATGTCCAAACTATGGAAAAGGATGTGGATCGCTCAATGAAAGCAAAGTGGATTTACGGAACAGCTTCCTTAATCTTGCTAGGTGCGCTAACAACAGCTTGCGGCTCCAAAGACGAAACGGAGATCACGGGGGCAAGCGGCTCCAAGGTAACGACGACAACGGTCGCGCAGATCAGTGCTGATAGCAGTGTGAAAACTGTGCCATCCGGAGCAAAACCTGCCATTGAAGCAACCGTTACGCAAGATGGACGCAATGCCACGATCACCTATACGACGACCAATTTTAATTTATCGGACTATAAGGATCAAAAGAATGTGCAAGGTCAAGGGCACTTACATCTATATGTAGACGGGAAACAGAAGGCTATGCTTACTCAGAACGCGCCTGTAAAATTAACAAATTTGGCGGTAGGCAATCACGAGATCAGGCTCAAACTTCAGCAAAATGACCATACGGATCTCAATGTGGAGAAAATTCTCAATATCGAAGTGAAGAAATAAGAACTAATGTTTGTATTTCGTTGAAAACGTCGATCCGACTTAGACCAGGTCGCGCAAAGTGCATATTCCTTGAAAAGGCGGGCGTATAGCCCGTCTTTTGTCATTTGACACACCTGGATGCGTAGCATAGACTGGTGGTAGTATGGCGTTTTTGCCGCCTAATCGGAGGGACAGAATTGATCGTCGATATAAGCAAGTGGAAGCATGTTTTTAAACTGGATCCTGATCGTGAGATATCGGATGAGGCGCTGGATCGGCTGTGCCAGTCCGGAACGGACGCCATCATGGTCGGAGGGTCGACCGGTGTGACTTTTGACAATACCGTGGACCTGCTGGCGAGAGTTCGTCAGTATGAAGTTCCTGTTGTGCTCGAGATTTCCAATCAAGAGGCGATTGTGCCCGGATTCGATTTGTTCCTTATCCCGGTCGTGTTGAACGCGAATGACCCGCAATGGATCGTAGGACAGCATCATGAAGCGCTGAAGGAATATGGCGCGATTTTGAATTGGGATGAAATTGTAACCGAAGGTTATATCATATTAAACAGCGAAGCGACAGCCGCCCGGCTGACATCGTCCCGCACCGACCTGGATGCCAAAGACGTGACGGCTTACGCCCGTATGGCGGACAAGCTGTTTCACATGCCGATTGTATATTTGGAATACAGCGGTGTTTTTGGAGATATGGAGCTGGTGCGCCGCACACGGAGCGTTCTTGAACATGCCCGTCTCATCTACGGCGGCGGTATTGACACTCTGGACAAAGCGCAGCAGGCGGCCGAAGTGGCAGATACGATCGTAGTCGGCAACATTATTTACAATGATCTGGAGCAGGCGCTTCAGACCGTGAACATTGATAGAACAGGAAGGTAGCATATGAACGAAACGGTAAATATTTTGGATGCGATCAAAAGGCTGAATCCGCAGCAGCGCAAAGCAGTGGAGGCCGTTGACGGACCACTTCTCATCATGGCTGGAGCGGGATCCGGCAAGACGCGCGTGCTTACGCACCGAATTGCCTACTTAATCGGTACGCGCAAGGCGGCGCCCTGGAGCATTTTGGCGATTACGTTTACGAACAAAGCTGCACGGGAAATGCAAGAGCGTGTAGGTAAGCTCGTTGGCAGAGCGGGGAGCGATATCTGGGTATCTACCTTCCACTCCATGTGTGTACGCATTCTGCGGAGAGATATTTCACGTATTGGTTTTACATCGAATTTTACGATCCTGGATTCCGGCGACCAGCTTTCGGTGATCAAGACGTGCTGCAAAGAGCTCAACATCGACACCAAGAAGTTTGAACCGAAGGCGTTCCAAGCCGAAATCAGCACAGCCAAGAACGAACTCATCACCCCGCAGCAATATGAAAATAAGATCGGCGACTACTTCCAAGGTCTCACGGCTAAGATTTACGCCCTCTATCAAAAAAAGCTCAGAAGCAACAACTCGCTAGACTTTGACGATCTTATCATGGCGACCATTCAGCTATTTAAGGAAGTTCCCGAAGTTCTGGACTTTTACCAAAATAAATTTCAATACATTCATGTTGATGAGTACCAAGATACGAACCGCGCACAGTACATGTTGTGTCAAATGTTAGCCGATAAGCATAAGCGGCTTTGCGTCGTGGGCGATAGTGACCAGTCCATTTACCGTTGGCGTGGGGCGGATATTACGAATATTCTCAATTTTGAGCAGGATTACCCGAATGCAACAACGATTCTGTTAGAGCAAAATTATCGCTCAACGTCGAACATTTTGCAGGCGGCGAACAAAGTGATTGCCAACAACACAGGACGGAAGCCCAAAAACCTGTGGACGGATAAAGAAGGCGGCAGCGCGATCAAAGTTTATCAGGCCGACTCCGAGCATGAGGAAGGCTACTTCGTTACGAATGAAATTAATAAGAATAAGTCGAAGGGTAAAAAGTTTGCCGATCACGCGATTCTGTATCGTACGAATGCGCAATCCCGGGTGATCGAGGAAATTTTGATCAAATCGGATATTCCTTATACCATTGTCGGCGGCGTGAAGTTCTATGACCGCAAAGAGATCAAAGACATTCTCGCGTACTTGCGTCTGATCTCCAATCCGGATGACGACATCAGCTTGAATCGAATCGTTAATGTACCGAAGCGGGGCATCGGCGATACCACGATGGATAAAGTGGCCGATATGGCGGGACGCAGAGGCATTTCGCTCTATGCCATGCTGGAGGAAGTCGACGCGCTTGAAATTAATACCAAAGCGAAGCACGCACTAGCGGATTTCCGCGAGATGATTGAAAATCTCAATCGTATGGTTGAATACCTGTCTGTTACTGAGCTGACGGAGAAAATGCTGGAGCTATCCCAGTACCGGATGGAAATGCAGCGCGAGAATACCATCGAGTCCAAAGCCCGTCTCGAGAATATCGACGAGTTCCTGTCCGTGACGATGGACTTCGAAAAGCGCAACGAGGATAAGTCGCTCGTTTCATTCCTTACCGATCTGGCGCTGATCGCGGATATTGATACGATGGACAAGGATAAGGACGCGGACGAAAAGGATGCTGTCGTGCTGATGACGATGCACAGCGCCAAAGGTCTGGAATTCCCCGTTGTTTTCGTCATCGGGATGGAGGAAGGCGTCTTCCCGCATAGTCGTGCGTTTTCCGACAATGAAGAGCTGGAAGAGGAGCGCCGCTTGGCCTATGTAGGCATCACGCGCGCCGAGGAAGAGCTCTTCCTCACGTGCGCCCGCATGCGCACGCTCTTCGGCCGCACCGCTGCTAACGCCCCATCGAGATTCCTCACCGAGATTCCGCAGGAACTCGTGGAGAACGTCTCGATGGGCGGCATCGGCGGTGGCTTCTCCCGAGCCGGCCGCACCAGCTCGTGGGGCAGCGGCGGCAGCAGCTTCGGCGCTGCCGGCAGCACAGCGAGCCGCGGCGGTGGCGGCTCGTCCGCTTGGGGCAGCCCGTCCGCCTTCGGCCGGACGGGTTCGGGCGCGGCTGCGCCAAGCCCCGCAGCCGGGGCCAGACCGGCTGCGTTCCGGGCGCCGCAGCCCGCCGCGGGCGGCGCGGTGCCGGATTACAAAGCCGGCGACAAAGTGTCGCACGGCAAGTGGGGCATCGGCACCGTCGTTTCAGTGAAAGGATCGGGCGATGATACCGAGCTGCAAATCGCGTTCCCGGCGCCTGTGGGACTCAAGCGCCTGCTCGCCAAGTTCGCCCCAATCACGAAAGAATCTTAAGGTAATTTAACCTTGATCTAAATATCGACCAATAGAGAGGAAGAGCCCGTAATGACAGATACCGTCGCGGCAATGAAAACCCTCATCCAAGAAATCAATCAACATAACCATAACTATTACACGCTCGACAAGCCAACAATCTCCGACAAGGAATGGGACGCACTGTACGATAAGCTCGTCGCAATGGAAAAGGAGACAGGGGTCACCCTGCCTTCCTCCCCAACGCAGCGTGTTGGCGGTGAAATCCTCAAGGGATTTGAGCCTCATCGTCATCTTTCCCGTCTATGGAGCCTGGATAAGGCGCAAAACGCAGAGGATCTGCAAGCCTGGCATACGCGAGTGCTGAAGCTGATCGCCGATTACAACAGCAAAAATCCCGAGCAACCGCTTCCTGACCCATCCTATGTCGTGGAATTGAAGTTCGACGGGCTCACGCTCAATCTGACTTACGAACGGGGACAGCTCGTTCAAGCCTCCACGCGCGGAACAGGTACTGTCGGCGAGGGGATTTTAGCCCAAATCAAGACAATCAAATCCATCCCGCTGGAGATCCCTTACGATCAGGGAACGATTGAAGTTCAAGGTGAGGGCATGATGTTCCTCTCTGTGCTTGAAGCTTACAACCGGACAGCCGCAGAACCGCTCAAAAACGCCCGCAACGCCGCGGCCGGAGCCCTGCGCAATTTAAATCCCAAAGTGACGGCAGAGCGCAAACTGAACGCTTTCTTCTATAATGTCGGCTATTCGGACAATATTCAATTCACGAACCACGCGGAGATGCTGCAGTTTTTGCGGGACAATCATTTTAAAGTAAGTGACCGTACGCGGTTTTTCGCTACTATGGAAGAAGTGTCCGCTGAACTTGAGCGGATTGCCGAAGAGCGCCACAGTTTTGATTTTCTGATTGATGGAAGCGTTGTGAAGCTCACCGACATGCGTACGCGGGAAGTGCTCGGTTATACGGAGAAATTCCCTCGTTGGGCAGTTGCCTACAAGTTCGAGGCAGAAGAAGCGACTACGATCCTCCAAAGCGTATCATGGGAAGTAGGCCGCACTGGCAAAATCACGCCGTTGGCTCGAGTTGAAGCCGTTGACTTGGCGGGCGTCACTGTTCAGAACTGTACGCTTAATAACATCGGCGATATCGAACGCAAGAACCTGAAGCATGCGTTGGGCAGCCTCGTGTATATTCGCCGATCCAACGACGTCATTCCTGAAATTCTCGGCAAGGTGACCGAAGAGAATGACGGCGGGGAAATCGTCTATCCGACGCATTGTCCGTCCTGCGGCAGCGAGCTGGAGATGCGCGGCGCTCATCTGTTCTGCAACAACCGACTGGGCTGCAGTCCGCAGCTGGTTGGCCGTATTGCGCATTTTGCATCGCGCGATGCCATGGATATCGAGACCTTCAGCGAAATGACCGCTTCTCAGTTGCATCAGGAGCTGGACGTACGTGATCCTGCGGATCTATACAACCTTCAATTCGAAGACCTTGTCAAGCTGGAACGCTTCGGCGAGAAAAAGGCGCGAAACCTCCTGGACGCTCTGGAAAAAAGCAAGTCCCGCGATTTGGCTTCTTTCCTTTATGCATTAGGTATTCCTAACTCGGGCAAAACAACGACCAAAGTGCTCGCAGACCATTACCGCAGCCTGGCCAAGCTAATGGAAGCAACCCCGGAGGAGCTGATTACCCTTCCGGATGTTGGCGGCATTGTAGCTGATAGCATCTATACGTTTTTCCATGACCCTGTCATGGTGTCAAGCATTGAGCGTATGTTGGCAGCGGGAGTTAACCCGGTTGCGGAGGAACCCGCAATCGTTCAAGCTAGTCCGGACAATCCGTTTTTCGGCAAAACAATCGTACTTACCGGCACGCTCAGCACCATGGGACGCGATGAATGCGCCAAAAAGCTGGAAGCGCTCGGAGCCAAAATCACCGGCAGCGTCTCGAAGAAAACGGACATCGTCATCGCGGGCGAGAGTGCAGGCAGCAAGCTGACCAAAGCGCAAGAATTGGGCATTAGAATCATTGACGATGAACAAGAGCTTCTGCAATTGCTTGGTGAAGCATAGTTTGTATCCACATTTAAGGAGTGAGCGCCGTGCCTAAGTTGCTTCATATTGTGAATGGCGATGCCTTTGCTGAGAAGCTTCGTGCATCAGACATTCCCGGAGATATTTTGGCGTGGCGTGAATCTTTATATGAAGGACCTGTCGGACTTCAAATGTCTGACAGCGTCCTTCTGTCTATAAGAGCGCAATATATGGAGACGA
The DNA here is from genome assembly GCF_014534655.1 of Paenibacillus sedimenti. GTDB lineage: Bacteria > Bacillota > Bacilli > Paenibacillales > NBRC-103111 > Paenibacillus_E > Paenibacillus_E sedimenti. The sequence continues at coordinate 1,210 of NZ_JACVVD010000016.1, read as the reverse complement.
GGCATCGGATTCCCCTAGAGACGTTTACTACAATAACATTGCAGCAGGAAAAAGCTCTGGATGCTATTGCACAAGATATAGATGAAGTCGTACTTTGGTTTGAATATGATCTGTATGATCAGCTCATGCTCTGCTACTTGTTATCGCGATTTTCAAATCTAAGTCCTCGATCATATCGGTTAGCCTTGCTATGTATCGGTGAATTTCCCGGGGTTGAACCATTTTATGGGCTAGGCCAGCTTTCGGTGGAACAAGTGAAACAACTTCATGAGAAGTGGAATCCTGTAGCGGATGAGCAATTGTCTCTGGCCAATCGGGTATGGACCGCCTATTCGGCTTCTGAACCGCTTGCTATGGCCAATATATTGAAAGAAAATCTATCTGCACTTTCATTTCTCCCAAAAGCCTTACAAACTAATATGGAACGTTTCCCTTCGGTTCAAAATGGTCTGTCTGGTATTCAGCAGCTCGTTCTGGAGCTAATCAGGCATAATGATATGACCGTTCTAGAGCTCTTCAAACAAGTGAGTCAAATTTCCAGAGGCTACGGCCTAGGTGATTTGCAGTTTTGGGGCATACTGGATAGTGTAAGGCTGTGCAAGGTTCCGCTAGTCACTCTTATAGGGGGCAATCAACTGCCGGGGCATGGTGAGAAGCTTCCTGACGATTTCGCTAAGTGGCGACTTCAGCTTACCGAGAACGGGAGACGAGTTCTTGATTACGAGCTTGATTACGTTCAATTAAATGGCGTTGATGAGTGGATAGGCGGCGTTCATTTGTTGGGAAAAGAGGGGATTTGGCGCAAAAACCTTATGACAATGCAGGTTTGCAGATTGTAAGATAATGGATGTATAAAGATGCTTGCATTTCGTTTTGAAACCTGATAGTATATGTACTTGTCACCGCAACAAGCGATGCATTAACGCTTTAAACGGTAGCAACAAAAAGCTCCTTGAAAACTGAACAAATGAATGAAACAATCAGCAAGTCACGCAAGTGACTATAATGAGATTGCAAAATCTCGTCAGCTTTGAAATTGAGCTATTCAGCTTAACAAATAGGCTTTATAGGGATCTTTGATCGTAGATCAAAGTCTCACTTTTACCTTTTTGGAGAGTTTGATCCTGGCTCAGGACGAACGCTGGCGGCGTGCCTAATACATGCAAGTCGAGCGGTCCCTTCGGGGATAGCGGCGGACGGGTGAGTAACA
>NZ_JACVVD010000015.1 GCF_014534655.1 Paenibacillus sedimenti | reverse complement strand
CTCGAATCGACTACTCGATTGGCATAAATAACTTCCGCTTAAACGCGGTCGTACATCCATGAATCTTCATCGATCAAGTTATTTCTACGAGATTTTGCAATCTCTTAATTGTGGTCACTTGCGTGACCGTGCTTCTTCACTCGTTGTTCAGTTTTCAAAGAACAATGTTTGCTCGTTTCCGAGACAAGAATAATAATGTACCACATTCTCATTCTCAACATCAAGTGGTATCTTTAACCATATCATTCTCGCTATTTCTTTTTCTCAACTCGTATCCGAGGCAGGAACGATAATATAGCATGATCTTATGCTCAACATCAACTTGTATCTCTTCCCAATTCTTCGAGATCGATAACATTTTTCCAAATGGAATTATAAAAAGCTCTTCAACCGCACGAATGAAGAGCTAAGTTCATACTATTTGTTTTCTTCTTCTTCGGAAAGATCATAAATATAATGAAGCCTTTTTTCATAATGATAACGGAATTATTGCTATTGTTTCCGTTAGTTGAATTGAATGGGTATCTGATGCCAATGCCTTCTTGAGATATAATCAAAAAGTTGTATTTACTCGTTTCGAATATTTAAAATATAAAATCCATATCATTCCTACAATAATTATTAGAGCTGAATCAAGAACATCATATAGTGTTCTATCTGAGAAAAAGAAATCAATTATTTTAAATAATATCGCTATAAATTCAGTTATGATTGTAATCAATGGTCCATTTTTGTTCTTCTTTAATAAATTAAAAAGAGAAATGATAAAAAGAACTTCTAGTAAAATATAAGAACCAACAGCATACACACTTTCAACATCCCATACTAGTACCTCTTCTATCATCTTGAATATGTAATATGGATTGATTGAAACTCCAACAATTGAATAACTCACATAGAATAGTAGCCAGCCTCTGATTCCCGCTAGGTTTTTCTGTTTTTGCACGTATGTTGCCACCTTTTTCTTATGAAACAAAAATTAGATATTTTTAATTATGTGTTAAAATTCAAAAAAATGTAATGGCAGTTAATGGATCATGTTTTGTTGATTTTTAACCAAAATAAAAACCACCTCATTGGTGAACCAGCTATTTTTTTCAACTAACGTTCTCCGTTAGCCATCCATGCATCTTGCACTGCACCACAGAGCATGAAAGTTAATCCGTTCTTTCATGGTAGTTGAATGAAGTAATAAATAATCGCACCTTTATCGCTAATTTTTTTACCAAAAATACCCAATGTATTTCCAAAAGCATTTAGTTATTTGAATTTATGAACTAGGAAACGAAACACCCATTCTATAATGATTAGAATCAAAACCGAAATGATAAACTGAAATATATTCTCAAGTTTAATTTCTTGGGCTTCACGTCCGACTCCAATTAACAATACAAAAACGGCAGCTATACACGCATAGAAAATATATCGATAAATTATATCCCCACCTCCAAGTCAAAAAAAAGGCTTACAACTCCAAGAAATCTTAGTTATGTATATGTGTAAATCCTCTACAGGTTCATTTTTAACTTTACTGCCAATTAGTACAGCAGGCATCGAGTTTATCACAGGATGCCCACCTGATCTAGTTATGGAGCTATAGTATCAGTTTGTTTGTTTGTTTAATAACCCATTATAAAATACATAACTAATTACTTTTTAACTAAGTAATCATTTAAATCGTTTATGTTGTTGGTTCTATAAACTTCATTTTCTTTATCAAAAACGATAAATATTGGCGTTTCTTTTACCTCTAAATCCCTTATTTCCGCATCATTTGGGTTTTCATTTAAATAATATCCTGATATCTTATTTATGTTATTTTGAAAAATTTCACTCTCAAATTTCTTCTCAATATTTTGTGAAGCTCCCAATATTGTGATGTAATATTTACCTTCTTCGTCTGATAACATAGATGATATTCTTTGTTCCTTGCTTACACCATTTGAACAACCTGCAAATACTAACATAACCATTGAAAATATTGCTACTAAGCACTTTTTATATCTCATAAAACCCCTCCCACTATAAATTAAGACGTTCATTATTTATAAAAGTTCCAATCATATCCTTTTTTTCACTAAACTCCTGTTAGTTGAACATTCCCGCCCGTTAACGCAATGAAGCTGCCGATCATGCCGGCAGCTTCATCGTTCAACTATAGTTCTTCGTTAGCTTAAAAAGATTTGCCCCAATTCAAAAACTTTTCCCATATCAATTCGTCAAATATCGATTCCTTATCAAGTTTATAATGCTCCCCGAGTTCTTTCCATTCATGGAACACAAAATTAGGCGGATACTGTCCTACTTTTGTAAGTTCAATTAACAAGCCTTCAAAGGCCATTTCATATTCATCATGACGATAGTAGTGCATTATTGCATCAATACCTTCTTTGGTCAGTAGCTCTATTGAACAAGCAATTAACTTTTCTAATTGTTGCTCAAATAATCCCATAATCCCCCTCCTTTATTTCGAAGTAAATCGTCGATTTATTCAAACTAACGTATCCGTTAGCTTAACAATTTAAATCTAATCTTATAAACCTTGACTCTTTAGGGGAGTGACTGACGTAAAAGTCTACATCATGTCCAAATCGAGCAAGAACTGCCCTTACAGCAGCATACTCTCATTTAAAAAATCGATTGTCCCTGATGATTTTTCTTACTTTCTTCATCGTAACCGCGTGTTTGGGCACTCCAGCAATTCGGTCGAGCAGCAGCCACCTCATACCTAGCTAGCGCCCTACCCTCCAATCCATCCGGAGGCAGCCGGTGAATATCGGCTAAAACGGCGGCAATTTTCTTGATAATGCTCGGATTCACCTTCGTTACTATTACACTAAGGTTTTCCGTTAGCGAAATAATAAAAGACTATTGAAATCAAATCTCCTGCTCATTTTAGAAAGTGACCTACTTTACAATCTGCCTGTTTAATTGTGAGACTAACCTTTAAATGCTATAGCATCAAGTTGGAATTGAAGTCCATCCTCTCCGCCACGATGTGCAAATTCTGTTTGTATTGATTTTCGTGCAGGATACTTACCATTAAATCTATCTTTGATTACCTTTTCCATCACAGGTATATTCCAAATATCTCTAAACATACAATCAATCTTAACGACTGATTCTAAAGTTAAACCGATTGATTCCAGTCGCCTCTCTAAATGGTCAAATGCACCATTAATCTGATTCTCAATAGATTGACCAATATTTCCAACACAGTAATTTATGAATGCAAAATCACCAGCTTCAACAATTCCAGAATGCACCCAATCTTCTTTAATATCATTTCTTACAATTTCTCTCATATAACTTCCTCCTACGAATTAAGAGCCATTATAATGAAAAAACAAAAAAATAGCGAACGTACGTTCTTTTCTTGTAATGGTACCATACATTCCCAGATTATTCAACTATTCTGCCCTTTTGTTTAGCGCACCTTTAACTTCATCGATCAAATATAACAAAAAAGAAGCTGGATCATTGATCACAACTTCTTCATTCTTGCGTCTTATCCGAAAGGAGAAATAAAACATATTGCAGGCAATACTTCATTCAATCTTTAATTCCATTATGGATATTTTTTTTATTTACGAACATTATCCGGTAAATAGGTTTATCTCTAATTTCTATTTTAACGCAATAAACGTTATTATTTCCCAAGTTAAACCAATGTATACATAGGTCGAAGAACACCACTAAACCATTCAGCTATACATTCAAAGGCATTTTCAATTTAGGAAGGTAATGCTCACACATTCTAAATATCGAAATACGTGTAATTTCAAGTAAGTCATTGCCCATAAACACCACCCCTTTTTATCAATATATATTTATATTCCGTTGAATTATCCCTTCTGCCCTTTAGGTGAAAAATGGCAGCAGATCAAATAGACCTGATGCCATTTTCCGGTATTGATTGAGCTATAATTTTCAGTTAGCTTAATCATATTGCCATGCTGATAACACAGGAATGGAGCCCCGCTCAGCGCCTGAAGGAGTAATGGAGCGAAAAACCGCAACGTTCGAAATAATCTGCCCGTTGAGTGGAAAAAAGTTTAAGTATCAGACCGCCACATTCACGATGGTTAGAATAAGGATTAACGCAGTGAACATGAGGGCCGGCGCCGTTTTGCCGATCGAATCTTTGACCCTGAAATGCGCGAGGCACGCCAGCAACATCGTTATTCCAAGCCAGATGCAGGCCCATGTAACCGCCTCCGCATACCAATAGCCGATGATGAGTAAAGCGGTACCGATTAGCTGGACGACGCCGGTAACAACACGAAACCACTGCGGTATTCCGAGATTCTTGAAAATGTCGACCCAATATTTGGCCCCTATGGTCTTTGCAGTGCCTGAAAATACATAATATAATGCCAGCAAACTTTGAAGAACGATCAAAAGAATAGTCATTTGGATTTCCTCCCTTATTTTAACCAACAGTGATTGGTCATTGATGTCCTCTTGTGAGAATTCGGAACGTGATGCCGAATTTATCCGTTACATTGCCGTAAGCGGGGCTGAAGAAACTTGCCTGCAGCGGCTCATTCACTTGACCGCCCTGCTTCAATGCTTCAAAATATTGGGTAGCCTTGTCTTTATCATTGGTTTGAACTACGATGGTCACTTGCGTCCCTTTCTGGTAACCGTTTCCGGTTATGTAATCAGTGAGCCGAAGCTCCGATTCGCCGATTTTCAAGATAGCGTACTCTATCCAGTCTTTCTTTTCCGGGGACAGTGAAGATTCCGCATCTCCCGGCGTATCGCCGAATCGCTGTCTATACATAACCTTGGCATCCAGAGCTTTCTCGTAAAAATCGATAGCCTCATTCGTGCTGCCGTTCATTTCAAGAAAAGGGATCAAACTCGTACTCACAACAATCATCTCCTAAGTTTAAGTGTTTTTGTCGGGACACCAGGTATGCCTCAACTTTCTTAATGGCCGGTTTCCCTTGTCATTTACTATGTCGAAAGTCGGCAAAGAAACGTGACCGATTCTGTGAAAAAATTTTCTGTCACATCTGCTGAATTTCGTACGACATATAAATATAATAGGAAACGAAAGAAGGAGTGTATCGTATGAACGATCATCATGGGCTTGCGGAACAATTCGAGGCGTATCGGAGTCACCTGCATACGGTAGCTTACCGAATGCTAGGATCTTTAAGCGAAGCGGATGACGCCGTACAGGAGTCGTGGATAAGGTTTAGCCGCACCGATACTAGCGGAGTCGAGAATATGGGAGGATGGCTGACAACGATCGTATCCAGAGTATGTCTGGATATGCTGCGATCTCGCAAATCGCGGCGTGAGGATCTTACGCTGGTGAGTGTACCCGAGCCGGTTAGCAGCCGACAAGACGGAAGCGATCCCGAACACGAAGCGCTGCTGGCCGAATCTGTCGGTCTTGCGATGCTGATGGTCCTCGGAAATTTGAATCCCGCCGAACGCATTGCGTTCGTATTGCACGATATATTCGCCTTGTCTTACTCGGAGATCGCACCGATCATAGGGCGTAACGAGGTTGCAGCAAGACAGCTTGCAAGCCGTGCGCGTCGTCGGGTTCAGGTGGCGAAAACGACCGCGGATTCGGCGGAATTCAAGCGAAAGCGGGAGCTAGTTGATGCTTTTCTGGCTGCGTCGCGCTCAGGAGATTTTGAGAAACTTCTTACGGTATTAGACCCCGAAGTCGTGCTCCGTAACGACCCAGCATTCCCGCCGGTTGCCGCATGGCCGGTTGTGCACGGTGCTCATGCCGTGGCCGAGGGATTCCTTGGTCGTGCCCAAGGTGCACGGCCGGTGCTTGTGAACGGATCTGTGGGCGCTGTTGTGGCTCCTCGCGGTCGACTGCTTTTTGTACTCGAAATCAAGATCGTGGATGGCAAGATCACCGAGATCGACATGATAGCCGAACAAACTCGTCTTCGCCAGCTTGACATAGCAGAAATGAACGATTGATAGGGCTAGCTTCAAAAAGCAGCTATAATAACAATAAAATTGAAATACAAAGCACAAAAAAAACGCACTCTCGCAGAGCGCGGACAATGAGTTTTTTTGATAAAGTGTCGCCTTCCAAAGTTAATAGTTTTGGAGGGCGGTTCTTATTCGATATTCGATTTGTGGATCTTCGGTCATACCTTTAGCTCGTTCTAACATATTCTCCGAGAGATCTACGCCTACCACCGATCGTGCATACGTGAACGAACCCCATGAAAATAATAAGGCCGCTTCCAATAGTGGGGGCGGTCCTTACCCATTTCGCGAACTATGGTACTTTTCTGCCCAGTCGCAGTGCAGCCTCAAGTGCTAGCACGGCACCCGAAGAATGGCCATACAAATTCGCCGTGCCACCGGCTACATCAATCATAGCTTCAATAAAAATCCCCCAGCAGATCCCTATTTACAAAAAGTTACAACGAATACAAAGAGGAATAATCCCCCTTATGTGGAAAAGTTATTTAAGTGAATAACGGACATTATCCAGTCCGGATTGAAGGAGGAACATGATGCCCATCCATCCCTACGGATTGCTCAAATGCAAAATACTTGACCGGCGTCTCGGCACTAACGAGAACGCGCATTATCAGGTGCACGCTAGTGCAAATAACGAACACTTCCGTATAGCGATTAATGTCAAGTCCCAGCTTAGCCCTTCTGAGTTGCTTTACTGTACGATTGAAAATTTTCAGCATGTCACGACGGCCGAATTACCTGCTATGCCATTTGGTTTTTCACCGCTTACCAGTAAGCCTGACGGACAGGCACTCGATTATATTCGCAGTAATCTGTTCGATCGCCGAAACATGCTGCCACTGGCTTTCAACATACCGGGTAGAGACAACGATCTGAATGAGAAGCTTGACTTCTACATTAGACGAGCGATGGAAACCGATGATGCTGTACTCTACGCATTCGGTGAAAGATGGGGGCCTGAACACGGCAGGCCGGACAAAATTTTCGGATTCAAACCAGGCAATGGCATTCACGATATTCATATGAATCAAGGTAACAGCGGCACATTTACCAAAGACGACGGTGTCTACCAGGATGGGGGGTTGTTGATTCACTTCCCTTCCGAAGACAAGTGGGTCGCTGTATTCCTCGCTTTTCAGTCGCAGTCATGGCACACCGACGATACGACTGGCCACACAATCCCTGACCCCACGGAGGAACCAGTGCCTGATACCGGCTCGCCACCGGCTCAGGTGGACGGCAGTATTCGAATCGCCGGGGTCGTCGTTCAGACTGAAGACGGCAGCAGCGAAACAGTCACTCTGCTGAATGCTTCCGATCGGGCTATAGATTTGACTGGTTGGGCCATCGCAAACAAGGCTAAGCAAAAGCACAAGATTCATGGCATCATCGAACCTGGAGAATTTATGACCATCCCTATCGCTGGGCCTGCCTTCTTCCGAGACAAGGGTGATATTATTACATTATTTGACCGTAAAGGCCTAAAAGTCGCCGGAGCCTCCTATACGAAGAATCAAGTTAATCCAGGTTGGACGATACTCTTTTGAGTTCATGCAAATAGAAGAACCGCCTTCCAAAGTTAATAGTTTTGGAGGGCGGTTCTTGTTATCCATTAGTTTAGTGAGGGGCACCTAAATTTAAGTCTGAACTGTACAGATTGTTTTCCTTAAGAAAGGTTTTCAAATCTTTGCTTTTAATATGGACCGCCACAAGATGATTTTCCTTTGTAAAGACCAGCAGGGTTGGGTTGTAGGTATCTAACTTCCCGATAAAAAGAATTACTTCTGTGACTGTTCCGCTTATCCATTTATTTCTAATCTTGCAAGGGGGTGTAAGCGGAATCTTTATCGCTATGCCATCGCTCGGCTCAATTCTAAACGAACCCGCAATACCACTTGCAGATGATAACCACTCCTTTACCTGGTTTTGCAATAAGTTTGAATTGGGGATTGTAAGTACAATATCACCTTTTCTTATATCGAAAACTTCTGCTCCCTCAGTTGCCCAAACTGGTTGAGGAGTAGAGAGAATAATTGTCCCGATAACAATCAACAAACGGAAAAGTTTCTTCAAGACTGATTGCACCACCTTCCTATAAAGGTATTATTCCCCACCTACGATTCTCCATTACGCAAAAATCCTGCCTGTTACCTCAATAAACAAAAACGTCCATGACCCCCTTTTAAATAGAGCTATTGTAGAACTATATACAGGAATAAAGGTTTACAGAAATAAGGAGGAATAGGTTATGGGAGCCATTATTTCAATCGGTAATCAAAAAGGCGGCGTTGGCAAAACGACAACCACGGCCATCACGGGGTATCTTCTCTCTAAGAAGTACAAGGTTCTCTGTGTGGACTTCGATAGCCAAGGCAATTTAACACAGTTTCTTACTCAAAGAGATATACACGATTACTCCAAAATGACTATTTTTGAGGCATGTAAAAACATGAATCCCACCCCCTACATCCGCAAGTTAACCTACAACCTTCACTTCATTCCGGCTGATGAAATGCTTGCAACTCTGCCCATGCTTATCCATCAAAATCCTTCAATGAGTTCAACCATTTTGAGAGATACACTACATAAAGTAAAGGCCAGATACGACTACATACTTATTGATTTACCTCCAAATCTCGGAGAGCACACGATTAATGGTTTAGTGGCTTCAGACTATGCAATCGTCATGCTGCAATGCGAACCCATGTGTTATGACGCGCTGGACAGATACATCGCAACAATGATTCACATTAAAGAGGTTAAAAAGCTGAACCTTGTTTTATGCGGCATATTGCCAACAATGATCGATTCTAGAACAATCATAGATAAAACAATCATTGATAGAGTAAGGAGGGAATACGAGGAAGTTGTGTTTCGAACGGAAATAAAGCGTAAAAATAGAATCAAGGAATTTTCTATTACAGGAATACAGGAATACAGTAATACGGATACATCGGCACTAAGCAATTATAGAAATTTTGTCGAGGAGCTGGAGCAGCGTGTCCAAGCGTGATGCGATTGAGCAGTTATTAGGAAAACGGCGGAGTCAAGAAATACAGGAAACTGTAAATACAGGTATACAGAAACCTGTAAATAAGAAAAAAGCAACATTTGATTTCGATGATCAATTCCATACGGAGTTAAAGATATTCGCCGCGAAACAGAATAAGAAGATGGTTGATGTTGTGGTAGAGGCCGTGAAAGAGTATATGCGAAGACATAAAAATACCCCACCGGTCGAGTAGGCCAATGGGGATTCGTTCATGTAGGGTTACTTTTTGCCGGATTTGTCGTGCTGTACGTTGCCCGCCTTATCTCTCATCTTCCGCCTGCAAATTCAGCTCAAAATGTTGGTTCCTGTCGCATATTAATACGCCATCGATTACATTGAGCTGCGCTACTTGAACAGTTGATCGTTGGTTCATGTAGGACATGACGGCACTAGAATCGCAGCTGTGCTTCGGATGTGTAAAATAAAAGATATAAGCTTGCTCATCCTGAACGACAACATCCGCATGATATCCGAACGAATCATCGTCTTGCCTGCTGCCGGGCTGATCCAGAATCAGACCGTTACGCTCCCACGCCTCCAAATCGTCCGAACGGTATACTGCCTGCCCTTTCCATTCATCAATGATCATCCAATAGTAACCCTTGTACCGAAAAACATTGGGTCCTTCGTGCGCTTGATGAGTCAGGATCGGCCCGACGACCTTCCAATCCGACAGGTTCATACTATCTGCCGCATATGTCACGGAACCATTAGCTTCATCCTTATACCACATCCGGAAACGTCCGTCCGGCATCCTGTAGATGCATGCGTCTATGACCCGGTTAGAGCTGAGCTGTATGGGCGAACGGAAAGTCCATGTCAGCAGGTCCGGACTCGTATAATACATCATATGGCGCGGATTCCCCGCCCAACGGTCCGGTACGCCTTGAATGTAGCTGACATACATATGGTACAGGCCATCGTGCCAAATGATTTCCGGTGCCCAGAACGTATTCCGGCCCCATTCAATATCAAGCCCGGGCAATGTTCCCCGGTAAACCCAATTTTGACCGCCATCCTTCGAGGAAGCGACGCCAAGGTCACTTCCGTGCACCCAGGCAACATTCGAGCCTTCAGCGGTCGCACGTCGGCTCGTATAGATCATCCACCATTCCTTCAATTGTCTGTTCCATACAAGAACGGGATCCGTAGCTCCGTCATAGATCGGATCGCGGTACAGCGGTCCTTTCATCTCATCATTCCTCCTATTCAAAAAAGCAAGTTGAATAAATTTCAGCAGTAAAACATCCAATCTATGAACAACCGCTAGTTCACAAAGGAAACTAGCGGTCATCAGAATGAAAGTAATATGAGGCAGTGATCATTCTGCTAACGGTAAATATCTAGTAAAATTATTTAATACCCAACTCCTTAGCCTTCGCATTCACTTCGGCAATGGCCTCTTGCAGACCCTTGGCATCATAGCTTTTAATAGCTTCTTGCCACATCTTTACAGGATCGTCTTTCCCGAGAATGACTTTGATGAGATCGTCCTGAGCGCCTGAGTAAAATGCTCCGAGTTTGTCTTTCGCCGGTGTGGTCATTAACATAACATCGAAGTTGATTGGCGCTGGTTTGTTTTCTTTCTTCAATTTCACAAAAGTATCATGATCATAGGACTCCCAGGCAGCCACGTCCGGATTGGAATTGACGACCACTTTACCGGCTTTATAGAATCCGCCGCGCCATGATGCCAGCGCACCCATTGCGTCTGTGATCGGGTATTTCTTTTTGAGTGAATCGTCGGCATTTAGCAGTGATAAAGCTTTACCTCCCTCAATCTTGTAATCTACACCTTGAATACCGTTTCTCGTTAATGCGTCATACTCCTCGGAGGCCATATAATCAATCAATTGAAGCGCTCTGTCGAATTTGGCGTCATCCAGCTTGTTGCTGAAGAAAATCTCGGACCAGTATGGTGTTTCGACAAATGAATATCGGTTTCCGTCCGCTGCAGGCCAAATATTCATAAATCCAACCGCATCCGCAACCTTTACACCGGGATTCGCTTTTTTAAATGTATCGACGTTAGCGGCAGTGCCAAAAAACGATGAGCCAAAAGAGATGAAAGCTTGGCCGTTCATAAACTTCGTGAAGCCGTCCCCTTCCTTCTGGATCCCGAAATCCTTATCCAGCAGACCCTCTGAATAAAGCTGTCTTAACTGTTTGATTCCGTCCACTGTTTTGGATGAGGCATAGGAAGGCATCCATTTTCCGCCTTCATTCGTCCAAGACTTGCTATTTGACATTTCAGGGAAGCTTGAAAGAAAGATCGTATTCAAAAAAGACTTGTTTTGAAGCGCAATTCCAACAGTACCGGGATGCTGCTTCTGGACGGCCTTGATCATAGCGACAAATTCATCAAAGCTTTTCGGTTCGGATGTGAAACCTGCTTGCGCCGCCCAATCCTTACGATAAACAATTGCTCTGTCCATAACCCAATCGCTTGAATCGTTATATGTCATTCTTGGAACCATATAGAATTTGCCATCCACCTTCAGCGGCTGAACGGAAGGCAGCTTCATGATTTTGGCAATATTCGGATATTTGCTTAAATCGTCCGGAAGCGCTTTAATAACACCTTGTTTAGCCCACGAAGCATACAAGCTGGGATTTTCTACCGCAATAACGTTAGGGAAAATGTCAGGCAGTTGACTGGAAGCCGCCCACACCTTCGCCTTGTCCTGCCAGTCGTTCCAGGTGACCTGTACCGGATTAACCGTAATGTTGAATTTTTTTTGCAAATCATTGAATATGGCGTCATCCTTGGCGCCGGAAGCGTCGAATCCATCTTTAATCCCCATCCAAGAAACGTTGAGCGTAAGTTGCTTCGTGTTTGCTTTGGTCGCAGATTCGGAAGCGCTCGGCGTGGTTGAAGAGGAAGATGCCTGCTCTTTCTTTTCATTACTGCCGCAACCGGCGAAGACCATAGCCAGAGCAATAAATGTTACGGCCGACACAACCGTTTTTTTTCTTTTTTTCATACAAACTCTCCCTTTAATTTTTTTTTATAATAATAGCTTTTGCTAGTATTATTAACCTTTAATTGATCCGATCATGATTCCTTTGGCAAAATACTTCTGGATAAACGGATAAACCATTATAATGGGGACTGCGGAAATCACAATCATGGCGGATCTGACCGAATCTCCGTAAATATTCTGAGTTCCCTTTGCCAATTGAGCGCCCGCTGCGTTATTAATAATTGAGGTTATGTTCGTCAAGGCATTTCGCAATACTAATTGAAGCGGATACAATTTCGTGTCGTTAATAAAAAGCGTAGGCAACCACCATTCATTCCAACGGTCTACGGCATAAAACAATATCATCGTCGCAATGATCGGCATGGATACAGGTACTATAATCCGTACCAGAATCGTAATATCATGGGCGCCATCGATTTTGGCCGATTCTTCCAACGATGGCTCGATCGTATTGAAAAAATTTTTCATCAGAATAAGATAAAAGGTATTGACGGCAAGAGGCACGATCATCACAAGCAGACTATTTTGCAAATGAAGCTTTTGCAAGGTAAGAAAGTATGGGATCAACCCTCCGGAAAAGAACATCGTAAAAATAATGCAATTAAAGATAAGGTTTCTACCAGGCAATGACTTTTTGGACAAGGCATAGGCTCCGGCGGTAGTTACGATCAGACTGAAAACGGTTCCTGTTATGGTTACGATTACGGATATGAATAACCCTCGAGTGACCTTCCCATCAATAAATAAATACGTATAGGATGACAAATCAAACGTTGACGGATACAAGAACAATCTGCTCGAACCGACATCGGTTACGGTCGAGAACGACAACATCAACGTCTGATAAAATGGAAACAAAGCAAGAAGAGCAAAGATAGCCAGGAAAAGAGTAATGATAAGATTGGTTAGATTAATTCTGTTTTTCACTTACAAGCCCTCCTCCTTACCAATGGTTTTGACGAGGTAGTTGGCTCCGAATAACAAAGCAAAATTGATTATAGACTTCAAAAGGCCAACAGTCGTAGCAAAACCGAATCCGGTCGAATCCGTAAATGCGCTGCGATATACGTAAGTGTCCAGAATATCCGTATATTTATAGACAGCGGGGTTGTACATGTTAAAGATCTGATCGAAACCGCCGTTCATAGTTTGACCTACGGCCAATATCAAGAGAATAGCCGCGGCTGATCTCACGACCGGCCAAGTAATCGCCTTCATTTGTTGGAAACGATTGGCGCCATCGACGGCTGCCGCTTCGTACAGCTCCGGATTTATTCCTGCGATAGCTGCCAAATAAAGAATGCACGACCAACCTGCCTCTTTCCATATATTCGACAGGAACAAAACGGCGGTAAAACTGGGACCGTCCGTCAATACAGACTTTTTTTCAAGTCCAATAACCGTAAGGATTTGATTGTACATGCCTTGATCGCTAAATATCCCAACAATAATTCCACTTAGAACGACCCAGCTGATAAAATGTGGAAAGGTGAAAACGGTTTGAAAAATGCGGGTCATTCGGCCTTTCGAAATTTCATTCAGCAGCAAGGCCAGAAAGATCGGAATCGGAAACTCAATGATTAGTCTGCCCAAACTGATCAGAATCGTGTTGCGAAAGGCGACCACAAAATCCGGATTTCCGAAAACGTCTCTAAAGTTTTGAAAATGATTCCATGGACTTTCCAGTATTCCTTTGGAATAGTCGAATTCTTTGAAAGCGAGTACAATTCCGTACATGGGAATGTAGGAGAAAATAATGTAAAAAATAACGATCGGCGCTACAAGAACATAAAGGTACTTATGCTTTGCGATTTCTTTCCACAATTGTTTGATTGACGGCCGCAAGGTTATGCTGCTTTGTAGTTCAAGTGACTCCTGCTTCTCCAATCCGTTTCACCTCTGTCATTTTCTTTATAAGTCCATCATAAAGGTTTTTTGTCGACAGAAACATTCACGCATCTTAGTTAAAGTTGCATTATTTGAATCGGTTGTAAGCGATTTATCTTTGAAGATGCTAAAATCAATCCATGTACTTCTAAGCAGCGTCCATACATGAAAAAAAAATTCCGACCTGGTCCCGGCCGGAATTTCCTTTTATCGACCAGCCCGATAGGAGCTTGGCGTATTCCCCATCATTCTTTTAAAAATTCGACTAAAGTAAAAGTAATCATTATACCCCGCTTTTTCGGCTATCTCATTCATCGGAAGATCTGTGGTCGTCAGCAATTGGCAAGCGTAATCGATCCGTAACTTTGCCATATATTCTGTAAACGTCGTCCCGAGTTCCTTCTTAAACAACTGGCTTATATAATTAGCATTCACATTAAATCGTTTGGAAATGTCTGGAATTGATATGTCGTTGCAATAATTTTCATTGACATATTTATAAATGGCGTTGAATGTTCGATTTCTTACATGAAGCGGTTTCCATTCATTTTTCGTTTTGAGCTTTTCCGTTAACAGCCCTTTCAGGAACAGCAGCATGTCCTGAACGGTACTGAACAAGCTTGTCAGTTGGTCATAGGAATAAATGTAATCTTCGTATAGTTCTTCTTCGCTGTTATGGGCGAATGACAGGATTTGATTGTACGCAATCAGAGCATGTTTCATATGCAATTGCCCGTTTGCAAATAAAGCTCCCATCTCATCAAGCGAATCGTAAATGACAACCATATCGCTATTGCGGGTGGCTTCAACCAATTTTTTTATGGAATAATCTTTCTCCGGTAGGTCGGCTGCTTCGTCTGAAAGCCTGCATTCTTTACCTGTTGTAAAATAGCAATAAGCGTTTATCTCAGCCGCATGAATGGCTTCTTTGATCTGATCAACTTTATATATAACGCTGCTGGTCCCGATCCCCTTGGTACCGTTTGCTTCAGCTTCTCGCGTATTGAAGAACAAACTGTTCTCCGGGCTATTCTGAACAAGGTATGCATACTTGCCGAACCCTATTCTCAAGGCGATGCAGCCTCGTAATCCGTAAAGCTTCAGCTTATCTTTTCCAATCGAAACGACTGCCTTCATTCCATTCGCCGATTCCATATCGATTCCCGATAAGATCAGTGCCTTACGTAAACCTTCCCTTGCTTGTTCATTATTTTCCTCAATGAAATCCAAAATATCTGTTGCAATGGAAGTTTCGCGGTCTTCCAGAATCACCTTGGCTTTTTTTAAGTAACCAATAATCTCTGCATCGTCGAATGGCTTCAGACAGTAACCGAAAGCGCCGTAATTAATCGCTTTTTGTGCGAACGCAAATTCAGCGTAACCGCTCACAACGATGAACAGAGCACGACTGAACGTATCCTTTAAATTTTTAATGAGTTCAAGGCCGCTCATGCCGGGCATCCGGATATCCGTAAACACGATGTCCGGTTTGATGCTCGATATCGCTTCGAACGCTTCCGCACTACTCAAAGCATAACCGGCAACCTCAAACCCGTATTCATTCCAATTAACGCTTGCTTTTAAACTCTTAATAACCAATTCTTCATCATCAACAAGAAAAACTTTATACATCGCTGCCACTCCCAAACGGTATCATGATGACGACTTCTGTTCCCATACCTGTCTCACTTTTGAGCATAATGCCATACTCGTTCCCATAATTCAACTTTATCCGATTATTTACGTTTGCCAGACCAATGTTGACGGTCCGATCATGGATTTTGTCTGTTAGCCCCTGCCCAGCAGACAAACTTTCCTTAATCAAACAAAGTTTTTCAGCTTCTATGCCCGCTCCATTATCTTGAACGGATAGGAGAATTATATTCCCTGAAATCTCTCCTTTAAGCTGCAGAGAGCCTTCTCCGATTCTAGGTTCAATCCCGTGAAAAATCGCATTTTCCACGATCGGTTGCAGGATCATTTTCGGTACCTTGCACTCCAAAATCGCTTCGGGAAAATGATATTTCACTTCAAACCGGTTTCCAAACCGAATTTTTTGAATGTAAATAAAACTTTTGATAATCGTTAGTTCCTCACGAAGAGGGACCATATCCGTTCCTTTGATACTATAGCGGAAAACAAGGGCAAGAGCTTTTGTCATATCAAAAATCTTGTCAACCCCTTCTTCCGCTGCAATTCCTTTGATAGACTCCAGCGTGTTGTATAAAAAGTGCGGGTTGATTTGACTTTGCAAATACGCCATTTCGGACTGCTTTTTGACCAATTCTGCTTCGTACAGTCTTGTCTTGCTCTCCAACAGCCGATGAGTCAAGTCGTCAATTTCATCCAGCATCTCGTTGAACTCGTTTGCCATTACAATGATTTCCGCATATCCCTCCACACTGATTCGCTTTTGAAGGTTTTTCAGTTTTCCTAATTTGATTTCATTCATTAAACGTATCAGCTTCTTCAAAGGCTGGAGAATGTTATTGATCACTAGGAAAAAAGGAACGGCCAATAATAATAATGAGATAATGAAGATCATAAATGATTGCTTGCGTATATCTCCTATACCACTCAAAAGCTCGCTCTGCGGCAGTTTAAAAATGATTTCCCCCCCGATATCGGGAATCACGCCTTGCTGAACGATATATGACCCATCTTTTTCCAATGACAAAATGTCTGAATAGGCGCTTCCGGGCTTTACCGAGTCATCATTGGTAAAAAAAACATTGCCTTTACGATCCACCATGTATATCTTACCTCCGCTCGGACGCATCGGGCTGTTTGAGGAACCCAATAAAGCGTTTGCATCCAAAACAATCATGAGAGTGCCGATTTCTTTGGTGTTTTCAAAGTTCGTGATGGAATAGATTTGAGCTCCTGCAATAAATACATGTTTGTTTTCGTTATTGATGGGGAGGTTTTTCATTTCTGAAAAATAATGAAGCTGTTTTTTTGGTATTTCGTCCTTTAGCGGGAACAGGTTATTGATATCACCGTTGATGTTGAATTTCGTACCGTCGCTTCCGATCAGCGCGATATCTAAAATACCGTCTTTCATGCTGATCATGTCTGAAATATAGCTTTTCAGTTGCGTATATTTTGCATATTTAGCCATCGGGTCGGTTTCATTCAAATATTGTTGAACAATGGGTGAGTTATAAGAAATATTTTGAACGATCCGCTTCACAACATCGCTGTTGGATGAAATGGTTTGATTCATTTGAGCGATCAATTCCGTAAAATATTCGTTATTTTTCTTTTCCACCACTTTAGCCGCTTTGAAATAATTGGTAAATATAATAAAAATAACGATAACGATAATGAGAATAACCAATACGGATAACTGGATTCTTATTGGCAATTTTTTCAGGTATCCCATATTTTCACGACCTCTAAATAAATTTAACCCCTCAATTTACTATAACAGTAATCTTAAACGTTTCATATGTCTCTAAATGTCTCTAAGCAGTAGAAACTACAGAGTGAACATAAATTATAGCGCCTTCTCCTCCTACGAATGCGCTTTCTTTTTGGTTCCCTAAAGGGAACCTTTTTTTAATGCTAATAAAACCGTAGACATTAATGCCTACGGTTTACTTTCACTCTGAGAGCAAGCATCTTAAAAGATGGTCGCTGGACGCCAAAATACATTAAATAGTACTGTGCAGAATCTACATCGATTTTCTCATTGCCCTTCTGAATTGTCCGGGTGAAACCTTGTATCGCCTTTGGAACAACCGATAAAATGATCTAGACTCCATACCAATATTTTCTGCCACCTGCTCAACAGTCATTTCTTCGGTTTCAAGCAAACATGCCGCCTGTTCTAATTGAACTTTCAAAATATATTGATAAATGGAGTGACCCAGTTCGTTTTTAAATAATTTATTTAAGTGCTGCGATGTATAACCAAACATTCGAGAAATCTCGTCTACCTTAAGTTTGCTCGAGTAATGACCGCAGATAAAATTCACGACTTTCTGAATTGTTATATTAGGAGAACTTGTACTTAAGTGTAGTTCTATGGTTTGAAGTTTAGCTTCTACTAACAAAGAATAAATGATCTCAGAAGTCTTTAACGCTCTGTCTCTGTAATCTTCTGATATACATAGCGCATCTATCAACTCTAATATTCTATCTGAAGAATTCACAATTACTGGCCTGTTCATTTTTAATCGAAATTGCAAAAGGAGCATTAGGTTACAATCAAATCGTATTGTCGCAATCTCCCACTTTTCATCTAATGACTTATATTCAAAACTTGTACTAGGCGTAATAATGACCAACTGATTAGCTTGAATTACAAATTCAGGCTGGCTATTTATTCGAAATAGTCCCTTCCCCCTTACACAGAATATAATCTCACAATCACTACTCTCCTCTGTAAAACAACAAACTGGGTTGCGAACATAGCCTGCAGCGCTTAGTCGAAATGGAAGTGACAAATTTGTTTGAGCTATCTTTGAGAATAAATCTTGTGATATCAAATGGACCCCCCCCTTAATGAACTACACTCTATGCCATAACTCATTTGATAGATTTTTTTTAAAACAGAGAGTGGAATGATATTTACTTTTCTCCTTTTTTAGTTATTGATTCATGGAAAATCTTGCTATTTCCTCCCCATTTATTATAGGAGGAAGGCACCAAAGCCTTCCTCCCGAAACTGAATTCTACTTACTTATTAATTTCCGGATTGATCGTGAGGCACGGTGACAGTTGCAGTTACAACTGTTTTGTTGCCCGCTTTATCGGTTGCCGTATACGTGATGGTATAGATTCGGTCTTTTTCCGCACGCAAGCTGAATGAAGTGTCGGCTGTTCCGAAATCGGCGTTCTGAATGTCGCCTTGACCGCTATCCGGTTTATTGCTCGTGATAGACGTTAACACCACAGATTCAATACCCGATGTAGCATCACTCGGATTCAGCGTGGCATTGATCGTCACCATTTTATGTTCCGCCGGCCAAATCGACGTCTTATCCAGCTGCACGGATAGCGCTGGCGCTGTCTTGTCAACTTTAAACTCGACGGTTTTGAGATGCTCGACATTGCCTGCTTGATCCTTACTGCGGTAACCGAGCTTATAGGTTCCTTCACCGAAGGCAGGAATGGAACCGTTGTAAACAATCCACGAACCGTCATTCACCTGGTATTCTGTTGTTACGGCGCCTCCGTATACACTGGCGTATACGGACAAGCTTACGGTAACATCCATCGTGTACCAGCTGTTCTTGCCGTTAGGCGCAGCCGGATTCAAAATTGCGGTGGTGACAGGGGCAATCTTATAGATGTTGTTTACGGTCATGCTGGTTACGTTCGAGACGTTGCCTACGGCATCCGTTCCCCTTGCATACACGGTGTCATTGTCGGAAACAACGACCGGAGCGGTGTACGCTGTCCATTCGCCGCTTTCGCCTACTTTGTATTCCTTCGCCGCAGCGTCGTCCGGATAGCTGATCGCCACGGTGACGCCTTGGTTGGTTGGTGTTGTGGTATCAACAGCCAAAGTTGCATCGGCAGGCGCAATATGGTCGATATTGCTGACCGTGTAGCTCGTCTCATTCGATACGTTGCCCGCTGCATCCGTTGCTCTTGCATATACCGTGCCGTTTTCGGAAACAACCACAGGAGCGCCGTACGCTGTCCATGTACCGTTATCTCCTACTTTGTACTCTTTGATTGCCGCGTCGTCCGGATAGCTGATGGTTACTGTGACATCGCTGTTGGTTGGCGCTGTAATATCTGCCGACAACGCTGCGTCCGCCGGCGGCGTCTTGTCGAATTCTAACGCATCAAGCGCAGTCAGCAGCTGTTCGGCCGAAGCGTCGATGGCAGCTTGATCGGCATTCGATGCCAATGCTTTTGCGTTCTCGACGGCTGCCGCAACTGCTTGCCAGCTCGATTCGGCGTAAAGCTTGGCGTCAAGCGCTGCAGCTTTATCCAGCAAGTACGCCAGTAAGGAATTGTCCCCCTGCGGCGCCGTATTGTTTGCTAACTGAAGGATCTCATCAGCGCTTAATACATGATCATAAATACGGAATTCGTCCAGCATGCCGTTGAACAGCGGATCGGAGAACTGGCTTTTCCCGATATAATTTAGTTTCGGTTTGAAGTCGCTCGGTTTGATCGTGACGTTAGAGGATGCCTTTTCCTCGCCGTTCACATACAGCTTCGCCGTACCGTTCCCGAGTGTCAACGCCACATGAGCCCACCCATCCGCTGCAAGCTGAGAGGTTTGCACGATTTGCTCGCCGCCGCCGTTCTTGATCGCGAAACGCAGCGTGTTGTTGCCCGATCTCGGCGACAGGAACATGTACTGGTTAGTGCCGTTACCGAAGTCGAAGATTCGCTGCCATTGGTTTCCGCCCTTCCAGTACACCCAGGTTGACACGGTGATCTGATTGTAACTGGACAGAGGATGCGCAGAGGGCAGCGTGACATAGCTATTGGTGCCGTTCATTTCGATCGCTTTCCCGACGTTCCCGTCTTTGTACGCAGGAGTGCCGGAAACCGTCCCGTTGCCAGACCCGAATGCATTATCGGCGTTTCCTTCAAACGAATAGATGGATAACGGGTTGCGGGCAAGCAAGCTCTTCGCATCGTAAAGCTCCTTGGCAATTTTCATATCAGAATAACCCGGAGCATTCATTTCCGCTTTGATGCGTTCAACTTCTTGGTTGAACAGATAATAGCTCAGTCTTGAATAATTTCCCGCTTCAAGCTTTGCCGCATTATCCAATGCAATCTGAAGCGGGTCAATGACCGTTACCGACGTACCGTCCGTGGTACCGGTCACGACAGGCCCATTATCGTACAGGATCACAAATGAAATTTTGCCCGTTTGATAAGCAGTTCCAACCGTATACCGGGCTTTCCAATGAAGATTGTCGTCGGAAGCGGTCTCCATCAATTTATCGCCGAAATAAACCTTGACATTCTCAAGAGCTTTACCGGCAGCAAAATCTAAGGTGACCGTATTCCCCGTCACGGCTAAGGAAGAATCCTCCGGATTATCCGACTTTAGCGTTACCGTGTCCAGAAGGACCGGGCTTCCCGTATGGATGACGGTACCATAGAACTTGACTTCGGCAAGATTGCCGAACCATTGGGCCCCATTGAAAATCCGGATATAACGGTAGGCTTTCGGATTCTGGACCGTTAACGTTTGCCAATTCACCGTATTTGCAGCCGGGGCAGTCAACGTCACCCACGGCTCATAATCAATGTGGTTGGTTCCCTGGATGACAACACCTGCCGCCCGGGCGGGAAGGTCTTGTCTTGCAAGCAATTTTACTTGGGTTAATTGCACTTTATCCTGATCGCCGAGGTCAAATGCAACCCAAGAGCCCCAGCCTCCGCTAGTGGAGCGAAAATCGGAGGCGGTGGCTTCATTCCCGTCAAACAGATTGGACACGACCTGTTTTGTCGTATCGATGCTTCGACCCGGTGTTGAATCAATCAAAGAAAGATTCTTGAATGCATCGTTGATGAGCCCATCTTCATTAACGATAGTCACCGAGGTGCCGTCCATCGTACTTCTGACCGATTTCCCGAAATTCGCACCTTGATCGTAGTCGATGCGGAACTGGACTTTGCCGGGCTTATAGCTTTCTCCAAGCTTTTGCGTCACGGTAAAATGACGGGCATCTGTGGAAACGGTATCCATCTTCGTACTGCCGAAATAAACGGCAACACTATCGATCGGTTCGCTGGCGGTAAACGATAAGGTCACGGTATCTCCCGCCGTTGCGATGGAAGGATTGCCCGGATGATCGGACCCAATGGATACAGATTGCAGCAGATCGACAAACTCGAGATCGTTATTGTCAAAACTGAAGTAATCGACTTCCACTCTGCCATCGGCAGTTCCACCGGTTGCTTGCAGCCTGAGAAAAATCCCGCCTTCTCGCGCAGCATAACCCGATTTCGCCAAATCGTATGCGATCGTTACGAACTCTCCGTTCGTATTCGGAACAGCAAATTCAGCTACGGCATTGGCGGCTAAATTTCCATTGCCAAGATCAATGGCTTTCATGACAACAGGCTCGCTGCTCTTCACCCGCAAAACCATAAAGCGCCGGTCATTACCTTTGGACCCCATGTTGGCATTACGATATGCGACTGCGGAGCTGTCTCCTTTTAATACGACATTATCCCCAACTTTCTCGGCGTTGCCGTATATATCGGATAAATAGCTTCCACCCTCCGTCTTTGTCGACTGAACCGTTCCGGAAGATGATGGCGTTACGTATTTAAAGCTGTTAAAGGTCAGAGACCCGGTCCCTTTGTAGACAAAATAAAGATCGTTATTGCCTCCGTTATTGCCGTAAATCATCTCATCATTCTGATGGTCGAACGCGGCGGTCACCTTGCTGCCTGCTGTATCCTCAATCGAGTACGTCTTGACGAGCTGGCCCTGCGGGCCTCCCAGCCTCATTTCGAGCATCCCGCTTCCTTCGGCTAAGTGATTCAACTGCATCTGTACGGTTCCGCTGTCAAAATTCATATTGCGATACCCGATATAACCGCCGTCTGTAAGGGTAACATTATTCGCCGACTCGTTTTTCACATAACCTGATCTGCTCGTATAAGGGGCTTCAATCGCCTTGTTATCGGTTTTGGCAAATCCGCCCGAAAATTGAAACCAGAACGATTCGGCGGCAAAATTATAAACGTTGCCGGAACCCGTAATTTTGAAATACAGATTTTTCTTGCCTTTCAGTGTATCGCCGATGTTATCGAATTTTTGAACATAGGTGTTCTGTACGGACCACCATCCTGTATTGGGGACCTGAAAGACGGCTGTCGGCGTTGTTTGGGCCATGGTCTCGTCGGTCAGCTTCACGTCAGGCTCGGTAACGTACATGCTGATGGTCGACCCTTCCGACGAGTTCACGGAATAGTTGTACGCGAGCGTATCTGCGGGAACCGAACCGAAATCGAAGTTTTCGTAGCCGATCCAGTTGCCGTTCATCGTCCCTTCGGCTTTGTATTGGACAAAACCGTTTTCGTCCAGATAACTGGCGATTCCGGGTTTTACAAAGCCGTTCTTAAACCAAACTGCGTTGTTGGACGAAAAAGGTACAGCCGGGTACCGGTTATATAGACCATATAAATTTCCCTTTTCCTGCAAAGGCTGCGGCGGGCCCTTCGGCTCCGTGGCCAAGGCACCGTTCACAGGGGTAAAGAGCAGCTGACCAAAGCCCGGCATATCGATGGACTGGCCTTCAAGATTGTACATCATGAGCTCGGGATATTTGTACAATTCGTCGTAAATACCGCCGGAATATCCTTTCTCATATTTATAATGATTGTAGATGGAAGCGATATCCGTTCCGCTTCCCCGTCCCGCCGGACTGACGGCGGACCATTCGGTCTTTTGCCCCAAGCCGTTGACATTGGGAATATAGTCCACATCGTACCCAGCATTGTATTTCGAATAATAGGATAAGGCCTTTAGCAGCTTTTGGTTCTGGAACTCGTAGGGGCCTACCCCGCCCTCGGCAACCGGCACCCCGGTTACAGGATCAAGCTTCGTCCCCTGGACATGGATGGTTCGGGCCGCTGCGCCGAGCGCCGCAACGTCACCGCCCGAATGAGGTTGGTCGCGTCCCATCTCGACGATCTGTCCATGATCCAATACCATCGCGGCAACCGAGAAATTGATGCTGTTTGCTCCGGTTTTATTTGCCTCGTCTACGGCTTTTTTATTGTAGGCAAAACGCTCCACCGCTTCGTTATAACCGTTAATATCGTCCAGGAAGATGGAAATGGACATGTACCCCATGTTCCCTACGGCCGCTTGATTGAAAAATCCGTACCACTTGTTCGTTTCCTGCCAGATGAGTCTGAAGAAATTATCGTAGACCTTCTTTGTTTCATAATCGATATTGCCTTGGGCGTCCCGGCACCACCCGGAGCTTGGCGTATAGAGAAGAATTTCTGCCGCGGCAGCCATCTTCTGACCTGCTACACCGGAGCTGAGAACGCTGGATGCCCCCCACACCTGTGCGACAGTATCCCAATTGGCCGGCTCCGTCGTATTGAAAAATTGCTTGAGACCATTGCCCCACGCGTCCAATACCTTTTTGGCATTGTTCAGGTAAGCCTGATCCCCCGTGATGTACCACATGAGCGCTTGTTGATAGGCTGTCGTGGCATCCTGGCGCAATTGCTTGTCCCCGTTGCTGTCGGAGATTTGGGAATAAACGAATTCCTTTTGCGTTCCTCCGTTCCCATAGATCGCTACATTTTTCGAAGATTCGGGAGTCCTTCTGAATGTATCGAATGCAGACGCCCAAGGCTCTTTCCCGAGCCAAACCATATCCCTCATGGTGTTCAGATCCGCTCGCGATTGCAGAATACCCGGGTGGACGAGTCCTGTCGGACCTTTGACCACATAGTTGTCATAGCTTCGGTCATAGTTCGGATTGATGATTGCGCTATTTTGCGGCGTCGGCACAGTGGAATCATAAGAGGCATAGGGTGCAATGGCTGAAGCTTCGGCAGCCTGTACGGTTACATTGCTAACCGGTATGGCGCCGCCTAAAATTAGCAGAGATAATACGATAGAAAGAGAGCGTTTACATTTTGGCAGAAACCCTTTCATTTAAAGACCTCCTTTCAAGATTGAGCCCATTGCGGGCAAAACGACCTGTTTGAATTTCGTTTTCTTTTCTATTCCCTCCCTAATTTAGTCGTAAATCTATACTAAACCGCCGAAGCGAGTTCAGCCTATCTGGGATCAGCCTTTCACTGCGCCGATCAACGTAGCTGCTGTCCTGTCCTTACTACGAATATGCCTATCCACACGAAAATTGCAAAGCCTAACTAAAGGCACATTGGATAAAAATGTCGAAAACTACGTAACAGCGAGCATCACGGTAATCCTTGCCGTTCTCCCATTACATCCACATGACATATTTGCCGGTAAGCGCATCGTGCAGCACCTTGGGTCTTTCGATTACAGCCCCGCTGCCGTAGCCTTTATCAATGGTATGGTAGGGGTCCATGTCGGAAGATGTCCTGTGATAAACCGGTTTGAATGCGGAATCCGTGCGCAGTACATCGTTCCGGAATTCCCAATGCAACAGATCCCGGGAACGATAGCACGATACTTTCTTTCCTCCTTGCCTGTTCTCGCCGAACCAATAGTAATAATCCCCTTCCTGCAGGAAGCCCCCGCCATGCGCATGAATAAAGTTGCCGTCGACATCATGCCAAATCTGCCTGTTATCAATATTAGCAGCATATACGGAGAAACCGGCCGAGCCGTTAATTACCCAACCCGGATGTATCCATAAAGGCGATCGACTCTCCCGCCTTCCCTTCCGTTTCAAACAAAATGACTTCGTTCATCCCCTGCTTGAGCAGAGGAGCAGGC
Source organism: Paenibacillus sedimenti (assembly GCF_014534655.1). Lineage (GTDB taxonomy): Bacteria > Bacillota > Bacilli > Paenibacillales > NBRC-103111 > Paenibacillus_E > Paenibacillus_E sedimenti. The sequence goes on along the minus strand of NZ_JACVVD010000015.1, from coordinate 99,482 downwards.
ACGTACAATCTCGTCTGCGGGCCAATTTCCCAGAAGCGCCCTAGATTAAAGCCGTTCACGAACGCCACTCCCTTGCCCCATCCCGTAAAATCGAGAAAGGTGTCGCCGGTCTCCTCAATCTCCAGTTCAAATCGGTAAAAGGCGGGAGTTCCGGTGCGGAAAGGCTTGGAAAAGTCCAGCTTGTCCAAATTATCGAGGGAAAGGCTATATTGGCTCCAGCCGCTTTGGAAAGCGCCATTCACGATTACGCCGCCCTTTATCCCTTTGTGCTGGCTGTTCATTTTGACCGAATAATTGACCCTTCCCATATTTTCTACCAGAATCGAAAGCTCATTTTCCGGCTCCGTCAATTCAAAGGTCTCTTTGCCCTCCATCTCCAGATCGTCTTTCGTAAACAGATGATTACCGTTCACGTACACATGCGCACGATCCGTGCATTGAATGAGCCGGAAGTCCTCGATGAGCCTGTTTTTGCCCAAATTCGTCTTGTACAGCACATAACCGAATGGCTGATTCAGAGCTTCCATCGTAAGCGGATACGGAGACTCGACCGGCTGCGCCAGCCGATTCTCCACAGAGAACAGGGATACCTTCTCTTTAACCTCCACCTCGCCGTATGCTTTTTTTCGAATATCGGTGGACAATTGCACCTCCGGCAGCTCGGTATAACGGGCGATCACTTGCTGAAACGCCTGATATTTGGGCGTAATATCACCGCTCTCGGTCAGCAGCGCATCGTAATCGTAAGAGGTCGTGTCCGGCGCCAGCTTCTCGTAGTAGTTGGCTCCGCTTGTAAAGCCGAAGTTGGTCCCTCCATGGAACATGTAAATATTGACGCTGCCTTCTTCCAGAATATCGGCCAATTCCTGCGCTGCGCTGTCCGCATCCCTCGTGTGGTGCTTCCCGCCTCCCCAGGCATCGAACCAGCCGATCCAGAATTCCATCACCATGAGAGGCCGGTCTTGTCCATGGAAGCGCTTAAGACGCGCAAAATGTTCCTTAATATTGGAGCCGCAATTGATCGTCGGCAAAGCTGCCTCCTGAATGGATCCATTGTCCAGCAAATCGTGCCAGGGGCCGTCCGAAGTAACCAACGGCACATTAGCGCCATGCTTCGTCATCAGCTCGGCCAGCGCGTACAGATACACCTTGTCGTTGGCATACCCGCCATATTCGTTCTCCACTTGCATCAGAATAATCGGGCCGCCGTCGGCAATTTGCATATCCCTGAACTCCGCGAACAGCCGTTCATAATAGCGGTCAATTTTATCCAGATAAGGTTGGTAGCTGAAGCGCAGCTTCATGTCCCCGTCCCGCAGAAGCCAGAACGGCAGTCCACCAAATTCCCATTCGGCGCAAATGTACGGGGACGGCCGCAGAATGACATACAGCCCAAGCTTGCCGGCCGTTTGAATAAAGGCGCGAATGTCATACATTCCTGCAAAATGGTATTCGCCTTCCCTCGGCTCGTGCATATTCCACGGAACATAGGTTTCCACCGTATTGCAGCCAAGAGCTTTCAGCTTCTCCAGTCGATCCTGCCAATATTCGGGCACGACGCGATAGTAATGAATGGCGCCTGAAATAATTTTGAACGGTTTGTCATGCAGATAAAATTGATCTCCGATTGTGAATGCTTGATTATGATCTTGCACACACATACCTCCAAAACTTATTATTCTTTTATTTTCTGTTGCCATGCTATTTAAGATACAGCTTATCATTAGCCATTATTATAAGGGGTGCACTGATAAAGGCTTGATCTCCTTGGACGACACGTCTGCGTGATTGGCGATCGTTCCGTCTTCCTCTCGGGCGTGAAAAAATACACCCAATACTTATCCTTGTGGAATCGGATCGCGCCCGCCCAGACTCCTCTGCCATACCGGTTCATCTGATTGTAGTTATACTCAGGCCTATGCTTGTCAAATCGTCCACAACATGCCCGATCATTCTCCAATTCACAAGATCTTTGGAATGCAGTACCGCCATACCCGGAGAGCAATGCAATGTAGAGGAGATGCCGTAATAATCATCTCCGACCCGAATGACATCCGGATCGCTATAATCCCCAGGCAAGACAGGATTGACATAGGTGCCGTCCCCCTGATCTCCCTAAGCTCCCTTCTTCGATAACAGATTGTAGTTATCTTCCATAACAGAGTCATCCTTTCCATTCTAAATTTGGCCTTATAACAAGCACGTTGCTCCACCGCCGAACCAATGACGGAAAGTTCGGAACACGACGTGCGTGTTCCGGACTTCCGTTGGTTCATTCACTGCCGCTGTAATCTACTCGTTCATCACAGCCGATACTTCCTGAGCGGTTAAAGCTTGCCGGTCATATCGATACGCGGCTTGATTCGTCAGTTCAAGGCAGCCGGCCAATACTCTCTTAGTGTTTGGATAACAAATACCGGGCATCCCTGAGCAAGCAGCCTGCGGCTTGCTCAGAGATATGCTTGCCGCTTTGCGCCTGAACTTCGCTCATGAAATCGGCCAGACTGTTTGCAGTGAGCTTGCTCTGCAAGCTGTTCGCAATGCCTGCATTATCGATCCAACCCATATTCTTAAAGCGTGTGACCAGAGCCTGCATGGATTGGATACTTGCAGTCGTCTGGAACGCGATCGTCTGGCTGCTCGTATTCCCTGCCAGATCGCTTGACGTCACGATCAGCATGTGCAAACCGAGAGGCAGCGTATAGAGCGGAATCGTCGCTCCTTGCTGTACGCCATACGTATCCACTGTGACCGTTGTCTTGCTGCTATCCACCCCGGACATGTTATCGCTGAGCGTCAAGACTGGCGTTAAATCCATGGAATCGTTGTATGTGCCGTATACTAGGCCGGATACCGAAATCGTCGGAGCGGCCTGATCCAGATTGAAGCTGATCGTTTTCGTTGCTTCTGCATTGCCGGCGATATCGGTCGAGCGGTAGCTCAACGTATATTTGCTGTCCTGACTCAAGGTTACCGGAGCATTATAGGTTAACCATGTGCCGCCGTTCAGGCTGTACTCGGTTTTGGCCGCGCCCGAGAGGTTGTCGTACGCGCTCAAGGTGACCGTAACGGGATGTACATACCAACCGTTGCTGCCGTCTGGCACTTCAGGATTGACAGATGCGGCTGTAACAGGCGGCGTCCTGTCAATATTCACTGCAACCGTATGTGACTGTTCCTCATTGCCTGCGTTATCCACGCTCCAATAGACGAGGGAACGAGTGCCTTCCCCGACAACGTTCACCGTCGTTCCAGTCTGTTGAACTCCGTCATCTATCGTGTAATACGTCGCTGCGACACCAGACCCGCTGTCTGTAGCCGTCAAATGCACAGCGACATCATGATTCACCCAATTGCTCGGCGCATCATCGGTCGTTACCGGCGGGATCGTATCAACGACCTGGATTCCGACCATCATAGAAGCCGTCGCGCCTCTAGCATCGTATACATTAAACATTACGCCATAATTGCCCGGCACTTTCGGCGACCAAGCAAATTGACCGGATTGCGGATCGAATGTTGCTCCGTCCGGTAGCGAGCTTGCGCTGTAAGTCAGCGCATCACCGTCCGGGTCAGTCGCATAGACGGCAAATGTAACGCTGGTACCCGCTTCCACCGTCATTGGAGACTCCGGCGCGAAAACCGGGGCCGCATTCAATCCCTCAAGCGCGCCGAGCAGCTCAGCGGCTGCAGCGTCGATGGCATCCTGGGTTGCGTCGGTGGCCAAAGCTTCGGCGTTCGCGACCGCTTCCGCAAGAGCCTGCCAGCTCGCTTCGGTGTAATGCGTTGCGTCAAGCACTTCGGCCTTGCCCATTAATAGCGTGACCAAGCTGTTATCCGTCCACTTCGCTGTGTTATTGTATACGGCTTTAATCTCGTCATCGGTTAAGATGTGATTGTAGACTTGGAATTCGTCAATCATTCCGTTAAACAGCGGATCAGAAAATTGGCTTTTGCCGATGTAATTTTTGCTTGGTTTAAAATCGCTCGGCTTGATCGTGAAGCCGCTTTTGGTCGCCTTCAGTTCGCCGTTCACGTACAGCTTCGCCGTGCCGCCGCCGAGCGTCACCGCCACATGCGCCCATTGCCCCGTTGCAAGCTGCGACGTTTCCACGATTTGCTCGCCGCCGCCGTTCTTGATCGCAAAACGCAGCGTATTACCGCCCGATCTCGGCGTAAGGAACATGTACTGATTGGTGTTGTTTCCGAAATCGAAGATGCGCTGCCACTGATTGCCGCCCTTCCAATACACCGAGGTTGTCAACGTGATCTCGTCGTAGGTGGATAGTGGATGCGCCGCGGGCAGTGCAACATAGCTGTCCGTACCGTTCAAGCTGATCGCCTGCCCGACGCTTCCTGCCGCGTAAGCAGCGTTTCCGGCAAGAGTAGCGGTTGTCGACCCGAATGAATTTTGTGCATTGCCTTCAAACGAATAAAGCGACAGAGGGACGCGAACAAGCAAGCCTTCGGCCTGGATCAGTTCAGCGACAAGCACATCCTTATCGGCACCCGGCAAAGCGATCGCCGCCAGGATTCGCTCCGCTTCCTTATGGTACAGATAATAACTGCCCTTGGTATAATCATCCGGCGGCAGGATACCGAAATTGACCTTTAAATCAACCGTTTGGCTGACCGTAAACAAGCCGTTGCTCACTATAAAAGTGACAATGTTGTCGCCGTAATTCGCATGAGTCGGAGTCCATGTGAACACGCCCGTGACCGGATCGAGCGCCGCGCCCGAAGGCAGCTTAGCAGCGCTGTAAGTCAACGCCATCCCCATCGGATCCGTTGCTTTCACCTGATACGTAAACGGTTGTCTAGAACTAAGCTCCACAGTTTCATTGGGGGCGATGACCGGTTGACCTTTGACGGTAAGCTTAACGGTGCGGGAAGTTGCCCCTCCGTTTGCTTCAGCGGTTATGGTTACGGTATAGACGCCTCCCTGCGTTTTGTTCGCCGTCCAGACGAAGGTACGCTTATCCGAATCGAAGCTAGCCCCTTGCGGCAAGCCGCTGACACTGAATACGGTGCCGGCAACGGAGTTCAACTGATGAAGCTTGAAGGCTAGCTGATTTCCTGCGATAACGGTTTTGTCCATGACAGGAGCGATCGCCGGTACGCCCGGTTGGTAAACCAGACCATCGTAAGCAGCCCGCAAGCTGTCAGCTGCGGCGTCAACCTGAGCCTGGCTTGCACCGGTGTTGGAGGCGACAGCTTGAGCCGCAGGGATAGCCTCCTGCAAAGCTTGCACGCTGTCAGCCGTATAGATGCCGGCATTGCCTGCTGCAGCAGCTTGATCCAGCAAGAACGTGAGCAAGCTCTTGTCAGCCCCATATCCTGTCTGGTTATATACGGCCCCAATCTCGGCATCGCTCAAGACGCGATTGTATACGCGGAATTCGTCGATCATGCCGTTAAACAGCGGATCGGTGGCAAACTGGCTCTTTCCTATGTAGTTCGAGCCAGGCTGGAAATCGCTAGGCTTGATCGTGACACCGCTCGACGTTGCCTTCAGCGTGCCGTTCACATACAGCTTCGCCGTGCCGTTACCCAGCGTTATCGCCACATGCACCCATTGATTGGCCGGCAATTGCGCCGTTTCCGCACCTTGCGCGCTGCCGCCGTTCTTGATCTCGAAACGCAGCTTATTACTGCCCGTTCTCGGCGAAAGGAACATGTATTGATTGCTATTGTTGCCAAAGTCGAAGATCCGCTGCCACTGGCTGCTTCCATTCCAATTCACCCAGGTTGCGAGGGTGATCTCGTTGTAAGCGGACAAAGGCTGCGTCGCCGGCAGCATCATGTAGCTATCCGTGCCGTTTAAGCTGATCGCTTGCCCGACCTTTCCTGCTGCGTAAGCTGCGGTTCCAAACACGGCTCCATCGGTGGACGAAGAAGAACCAAACGTATTCTTTGCGTTTCCTTCGAACGAATACAGCGACGTCGTGTACGGTACCAACAAATTACGGGCGTCATAAAGTTCGTTAATCAGCTCTTGCTCGGTATAATCGGAGTTGCCGACGGCGCTCTTCACATATTCCAATTCTTTCTGGAACAGGTAATAGCTTTGTTTCGTATAATCTTCGGCAGGCAGCTTCGCCGCTTCCGCCAGCGCCTCGGCAATCGTTCCCGGAATTTGGGTTACCATATCGTGGCGCTCTCCATGGATTCTGAATTCGGCCACTTCGAGCATTGGTATGTTTGAAATCGGGGTGGGCCCCGGCTCAATGATTTGTATTTTCAGGAAGCGGAATTGCTGATTTTTGAGATCGTCCTGCACCTCAAGTCTTTGCATATCTTCCGTATACGTTGTCAGGCCGGGGGTTAATCGGGTCCAATTCAATTTATCGTTGGATCCGAAGATGGCCGCACCGCCTATACGATCAGGAAAACTGACTCTTACCTGCAGCTCAAAGGCATTTGCCGAAATTTTATAATTCGGACCGAAATCCATGTAATGAGTCAAATTCTGAGCTACGCAAAAACATACAAAACTATCACTATTGTTATCCGAAAGGGTGGCGACTGCTGTTCCAAAGGTGGAACTTGCAAACATATCCTGGTAATTCATGCTTCCATCTTGTAATAATGGATTCAGTTCTTTCAGACTCTGAACCGCACTATTCAAGTCAATCAATAGCTGATAGAAAGCATCATCGGATGCGCTTGAGATTTGATTCATTACATCTGCATACACGATTTTAAAGTAATCAAAAGTTGACAAAATATAACTTGTATTTGGATTATATGGACTAACTACTGCGGCTACTGCGGATTTCCGGTCATTCGTTACGACAATCTTAACGTCCTTCATTGCAACCGTGGTTCCGTCCGACGCACTCACAACAAACGAATAGGTTCCAGCTTGTGTCGGCTTCCAGGTAAATGCGCCGGTGCTCTCATTCAAGACAGCGCCCTCAGGTTTATTATCGATCTGATAGGATACGACATCCGCTGGATTCGCGTCTACTGCCGAAAAATCGAATTTGACCGGTGCCTCAGAACCGACATAGACAAATAAATTTAATGCCGCGATTCCTGCATGGAACACCGGCGGCGTCAGCTGTGTTCCTGCGCTTACATTGATGTGGTCAATGTCGACCGTAGTGCCGGCTCCTTTTACTTTGAAATAAACAAGGTCCCCAAAAAACTGTAAATTATTCATCTTATAGGTCACATATCGCCACTGCCCCTTCGTGTCCGGCAGCGTCAACGTATCGTTAATTCCACCAATCACTTCCAGCTTGGCTGTCCCATTGGTCCGAATCTTAAACCCAATGGTTTTCTCACCGGTGCTCGAAGCCACAAGCGCAATTTTGCTTCCCTCTTCCGTTGCCGTCATCCTGACGAAAGAAGTATCTCCCTCTTGCATTGTCGTGGAATTACTGTCAAATTTGGTGTATCGATCTTCAATTTCCCGCAAATTCGAATCTGTTACAGGTTTCGGTAGAGTTTGCGTACCCTCGGCTTCAGCTTCTTTAGGGATATAAAGCCAATAATCCGCTCCTCCGTCCGGAGACTCCCAATAAAAATAATGTCTTTTGTTGAACATTTCGGTAAAATATGGAGCCTTTTCCTCCATATTTACGCCTGCCGTATATTTATAGTAATAATAAAGGTCATAAACGTTACCGCCAATTCTTCCCCGATATCCTTCTTTCAGTTGTTTGTAAATAACGGTCGGATTTCCATTGGCATCCGTATGCGCCGCGACAGGTATCCATGGCGTATCATAACCCAACATGAAACGGCCAAAAAAGTCGGCAGCCTTCAAGATGCGGTTATCCAGAAATTCGTAAGGTCCTACAGCATTCGGCGCTGTCGAAGCGGTTCCGTCTACCGGATCCACTTTGGTTCCCTGGGCAAGCAATAAACGCGCTAATATTTCCACATTGGTTATATCACCGGCGCCATGCGCCTGATCCCGTCCCATTTCAACATGCTGAACGACCGGAGGATCCACTTTCTCTCCTGTCAAAGCATTTGTATCCACCAATCTGAACAAGGGTTTAATGGCGCCGTTTTGACCCTGGTCTACAGCGGTCTTGTTGACGGTAAACCACTCTACCCCCTCATTATACCGGTCTCTGTTGCCGGTAAAGATATAACCCGACATGGCCCCCAGCAGCGGATAAAGATGCTGGTTCATGAATTTGTCATTAAAATGCATAAACGTTTTAATCATCGGATTAATCAGGTTATTCGTAAAATCAGCAGTATCCTTATCCGTCCATTGCAGAGCATCGTTTTGTGTGCTGGAATACCGCAATATTTCTGCCGCAGTCACCATCCGGTTAAGAGGGATACCCATATGAATGTGAGAATCCGTGAAATACGTATATTGATTGGGGTCCATTTGCTCCCAAAGTCGGATAATTCTCATGGCATTGGCCCGGTAGACTTCGTCTCCGGTAATAATATACATAAGTGCCTGCGTATACGCGAGCAACCCATCCGTCACAAAAGCGCCTTTACTATTCACCGCAACACTTTTCGGCTTGGTTGGATCCGCACCCTGAATGCTTGATCCGACGTTCTTCGCAGCGGTTGGAGATAATAGCATTCGATTAAAATATGAATTCCAAGGTTCTTTTTGCGCCCGTACCTGTGTCCTCACATTTTCAAGAAAATCCTTGGTAAGTCCGACGCCGGGATGTTTAAATCCGCTTGCATCGATGACCTCTTGAATCGTTGGTTGATAATCCGTCATCAACGATTGAGCCGTTGTTTCCGCTGCAGCTACTCCCGCCGCTACAGGCAGGATCGTTGCCATTAAACAAATGGAAACAAATATAGACAACATACGCTTAAGACTATTTCCAAATCTAAGCCCTTTCTGAACCATTATGCATTCCTCCATTTAATTATAATATCAACGGGAAACTGAAATTCTTAAACTCCTTTTTTAAGGGTAAAAAAATCCCCCCTTCATGCAATAGGAAAGTTTATTCCGTACTGTCTGCACAAGAAGGGGGCTGAACAATAAAAGGCATTAAACTAAACAGTTAGATACGTCAGTCTGGGAGGCGGACAAGTGCCCTCTCTTACTGTTTGGACAACATATACTGGGCATCCCGGAGCAAGAAGCCTGCGGCTTGTGCAGAGATATGCTTACCGCTTCGCGCCTGCACTTCGCCGGCGCAAACGCCTTTCATTCGGGGCTTCGGCGAGTTCGGGAAAACCATCGGCAAATCGCGGTACGCATGGCTATGTGCCTTCCCCGTAAATTTAGCTCTGGATAGACGATCGGTTCCCGATCGTTTACCCGTCCTCGCGTAAGTCCTGGGGGACCCGGAATGGCAGTAACGCTACTCCCTTAATGCTCCCATGCCGACCCGACGCAACACTTCAAGCCGGAAGGCTGTCGGCCACGCCACCAGCCATTCCGAAACATCGAACGGCTCCGCCCAGCGGGTGTGAAAGAAGCCTTCGCTTTGGCTGCCCTCCGGACGCAGTTTGCCCTTGACCGCCAAGCTGCCGTCCGAAATGCCGATCGTCGCATTCGCCCATGCGGCAAGGGCTCTATCGCGCCACATCTTGTTACCGATGAGCGCGGCCAGCTCAAGCCATTCCTCGACAAAAGAGAGCGCGAACGGATCAATATGATGGTGCTGAGTGGATACCGCCGTCCCGCCGAACGTATCGTAGCCGATGTCTCCCAGTCCGGTCCCTGCGTCATACCCGACAGTATGATGCCACTGCCATGTTGCCAGATACCAGGCGGCATGCTCCGCCCATTCGAGATACGTCTTCTTGCCGGTGACTCGGAACAGTGCAAGACCCGCCTTGAGCAAAGGAATGGCAGACTCTTTATCTACGCAATATGTATCCAGCGCCCCCGCTGTCGTGTAGCCGTTGTCGAGCAGCTCCCTCATATAAAAGCGGTAGCCTAGCTCTGCCCCATGAAGATAGGCTTCATTACCTGTAAGCTCGTATGCCTTGACCAGAGGCGGGACGAGGAAGCAGCCGACCGTTCCCTCCGGATCATCCGGAGTCCCGTCGTTCTTCCACGACTTCCCGATCCGGCCTTCCGGCGATTGCACGGATAAGACGAAATCGCATATGCCAAGCGCGGTTTCGCGGTAGATCGGCCGCTCCACTCCGCATCTCCGGGCCAATTCTTCCGCCTCGAACAGGTTTAACGCAGCCGTGCCGAGGTTGCAGGCGTCCTGCACTTCCCGCTCTGCCGGCTTGAATTGCAGGACGTAGTCGTACTCGCAATGAATCATCCCGTTCGGCAGCCTTCCGCCGGCTGTCCAGCCGTCCAGCACGGCGAGGCCTCTACGAAGCGAATCCTCATTGCCGGAATTCAAATAATCGGCAAGCATCGAATTGGCCAGCGAGGCGTTCTGCCCGCACCAGCCGATTGCGTAATTACGAGCTTGTCGCCACTTCTCTCCGTCCCATTTTCTGCCGAGCGAGAATCCCCGAAAATCCCCGTCTTCGGCCCATAGGCTATTCTTGGCATACGCCATGCCCAGTTCCCAGATGCGCTCTGGTTCATACCTTGCCCGAACCGGACGTTGTTGCAGCCGCCAGGCCTCTTCGAGCATCATTCTCCACGACGTACGCGGCTCTGTATAAGCATGAAGCGTCAGAAATGCACGGGCCATAAACGTCTCGCCCGACACAAAGGTCCTTTCCGCTTCGTATGCCCCACCGTAACGGTCGCGGCCATCGTAGGTCGCGGGCATCTCAGCCTCCGGCCAGATCAGCCGATGGATGACGCGTCCTGCAGCCGGCACGAGCGAGCAGGAAAAGCCTTGCATATCCCGGGGCGGCTCACCGAACAAGGCCACGGCGATCCCGCTTCCCTCGGAGTAGGTTGCGCCGGCCACTGCCGTCCGATGCCACGCAAACACCCAAGGTTGCCCATCGCGCTCCAGCCCTTTCGGCTCCAAGCCGCTGCCCCAACTGTTGCCGTTGTAGGTGACGGAAGGAATCATATAATACTCAGGCTCGTAGTCGGCAGCGAAATCCATCGAAAGCTTGCATGCCGCGGGCGATTCGCCTCGATAGGTGAACTTCCTCGTCCACTGCACCAGTCCTTCCCTTAACGGTTCGAACGTATCGGTTACTGCGAAGCGTTCGTCCTCGAACGCCAAGACGTCGCCGATGGTCCTTTCGCCCAGGAGGAACCTATACCCGTTATCATTATCAAGTGGTTTCCAGCTGATCTCCGTCGTCATCGCTATTTTCCTCCATTACTGGGTTGTCGCTTCTTTGGAGAAGCCCACCCTGCCCAAATCCCCGGCTCACTAAATAAATTCAACTACCCCTTTAAAGAACCAAGCAGCACGCCTTTAAGAAAAAACTTTTGCGCAAACGGGTACATCATAATCATCGGAATCGACGAGATGACCATCGCCGCCAGTTGAAGAGTTTTGGCCGTAACTTCTCCCTGGCCTTGCGCTCTGGAGTAAAGCTCTGCGACAGCAGGATTGTTGGCGCCTGCGATGTTAGCCATCTGTTCAATCGCATCAGTCGACTGAATCAGCTTTAAGATCAAATATTGCAGCGTCTGCAAGTGAGGGGATTGAGTAAAATACAGCGTCGTTCCATAATCGTTCCATACGCCGACAGCCGTGAAAACCGAAAGAGCGGCCAAAACCGGCTTCGATAACGGGACGACGATTCGGAAGAACATGGTGAACTCATTCGCTCCATCCATCTTGGCCGATTCAAACAGCGCATCGGGAATCGCCTTGAAATTTGCATTGAAAATAATGACGTTCCAAAATCCGAGAAAAAGTCCCGGGAGGATGTAAACCCAGTAGGAATCATACAACCCGAGCCAATTCATCAGCATAAAGGAAGGAATCAACCCGCCGCTAAAGTACATGCTCGTAAAGCCGATTGCCGCATACCATACTTTCCCTTTTAAATAAGGACGGGAAAAGGCGTACGTAAACATCGCCGTATACATGATAGAGACAACCGTTACAATCACCGTCCGCGACCCGCTGATCCATGCAGCCTCAAGCATTCCCGGGTCCGCCATCACCGACTGCCAGCTCGCCCATGTAAATTCCCTTGGCCACATAAAGATAGGTCCGCGCACAAGATCGTCGCCTGTATTCAAAGAGTTCACGATTGAAAACCAAAACGGATACAACGTCAAGAGCATCACAATGACCATGATGATGACATTCGATGCCGAAAAAATACGGTCTCCCCAGCTCCTGCCCCCGACCATACCGGATACCTCCTATAAGTAATTCGTATATGTCTAAAACAAACCTGATTTTGTCAGCTTCTTGGATAAGTAGTTAGCTCCAAGCAACAGCAACAGCGCAAACACCGCTTTCATCAACCCGATCGCCGTGGCGGAAGCAAACTGGAACTGTTTAAGCCCCTGTTGATACACGAAAGTATCGATAACTTGACTCGACGGTATGTTCAATGAATTTTGGAAGACATAAATTTGCGTAAAGTTATTGTTCAGCATGCCGCTTACGGCGAAAATGATCAGAATCATCAAAGTAGGCAAAATGCCTGGCAGCGTAATATGCCACATCCGTTTGAACCGGCCCGCGCCGTCGATGGCGGCAGCTTCATATAAAGACTGGTCGATGCCGGCCATGGCAGCCAAATACAAGATGGCGCCCCAGCCGATTTCCTTCAATAAATTCGTCCCGATGGCGATACCCCAGAAATAATTGGGTTCGCCCAAAAACAGAATGGGCTCATCGATCAAGCCAAGCTTCAGAAGCAAATAATTGACAATGCCGCCATCCGGATTGAGCAGCGTAATAAACAATCCGCCAAAAATAACCCAGGACAGGAAATGCGGCATATACGTGACGGTCTGTATCAACGATTTAAACTTGGCATTCCTGATCTCGTTTAACAGCAGTGCGAAGATCAGTGTTGCCGGGATCCCGATCAGCGACCCCAAGAGATTGATTCCGAGCGTATTCTTCACCACAGGCCAAAACTCAAAGTGGTAGAAAACCGCCGTAAAGTTCTCGAAATTGTTCCATTGGCTCGTAAAAATACCTTTGATTCCGGTGATGGGGTCGTAAGCCTTGAATGCCATCAACAGCCCGTACATCGGGACAAAGTCAAATATCGTAATCAGAATAATCGCAGGCCAAAGCATCGTCTTGAGCTCCAACTGGGTTCGAAGATCGTGTCCAAGCCTAAAGGATTTTCTGCTTTTTTTCGTTCTTTCTGATGGGATGTGTCCTTCATAGACGCTCCTCGCCATCATTACTCCCTCCCCCGACAATGATAATGCCAAAGTGCAGCATGGAAAGGCACATGCACTTTGGCACTATTCATCGTTCAAATCATGTGATTATGAATTAACGCCTTTCACCGTGACGCCAATTTCTTTCGATTTCTTCTGTAATTCTGCGTCCTGCGCCGCATCCAGCTTATCGACCTTCAATTGTTTCATCTTGGCGACAAACTCGTCGTAGAGCGCGTTGAACGCTGCCTCATCCTTCGCCAACACCATCTTGGCAACCTGAGCTTCATAATATTGCTGGATTTGATTTCGGATCGTCGCATTCTCGCTTCCGGGTGCAAAGAAATCGCCAGGCAAATTCAGTACGGAAGCATCATATCTAACAACTTCCGGCGATCTCGCGTAAGCAGTCTTCGCCTCCATTTCAATCAAACCGCCGGCGCCTTCCCTCTTTGTAGGAGCAGGCTGCACGTTTTCAAAGAATGCTATATTTTCGAATTGCCAGAAGATACCCACTGCCGTTTTGGTGCTGTCCTTCTGAGCTTGAATTCCTTTATCCGTTCTTGTAATGAGACCTTTGCCGTCTTTCGTGTAATGAACGCCTTCGATACCAAAGTGATTAAGCGTCATCCCCTCGGCACTGGTCACATAGCTAAGCCATTTCGCCAACTTTTCCGGTTCTTTCGTCGACTTGGAAATCATCGTTTGCATCCAGCCGCGTCCCGGTTCAGAGTAGAACGGGAAAACCGGCTTTGTGCCTTCACTCGACAAGATCGCACCAGGCGAAACCCAGAAATCAAGCTGATCAAATTTACCTATTTTGGGCGTCCCTCCGATGAACATGAACACACGTTTGGACAAGACGTTCGCTTCGATCGCCGCCTCATCCGTCGTCATCTGGCCGGCATCGAAGTACCCGCCTTGGGCCGCCTTAAACAGGAATTGAATGGCATGCTTGTTTTCCGGAGACATGTAAATATGTCTATGCTTCCCGTCTTTATTAATAGGCATCGCGCCAAAAGATCTATGCAGGTATTGGAGCGTTTCGCCATGGTAGTTTTTGCCTTGAATCTGAAGCGGAATGACAGGCTGGCCGTCAACCGTCAGCTTCATGTCCTTTACCTTCTTAAGAGCAGCGAGCACGCCGTCCTCGGTTTTCAGATCGGAAAGCTTAATGCCGGCCTCTTTCATAATATTCGCGTTGACCAAAACTCCTTTATTATCAGCATACTTCGCCACATCCGCAAAATAATCGCTTGACGGCGGATATACCTTTCTCGCATCAACGCTGGTCATGTGGCTTCCGATCGCGTACCAGCCGCCATAATGTTTGATCATTTGCTTCTTTACATCTTCAGGAAAACCTTTGAGCAAATGAGATTCCGGATCATATTTCGTAAGGAATTCTTTCAATTCCCAAACTTTGCCGGCTTCAACCAGCTTCTTTCCCATATCCTGGCCTATCGTAGTAATGACATCCGGGAATGCGTCCGACGATGAAACCATCATCAGATTCAATTTCGTATCGCCGTCCTGTGCCGGAATGTTGTAAGTAAAGGTGAGCCCCGTCTTTTTCGTCTGTTCCCCCATTACGGTGCCAGGCTCCGTGGTCCATTGCGGCGGGTTCCAGCCCCCTACTGTAGCGAACCAAGTAAGATCTACCGGCGCCGCAGGCGTCTCGGTCTTCACCGCTTTCGTCGGTTCGGCGCTGCTTCCGCTTCCCGATTTGTTGGCGCTGCAGCCCGATATCGCGACGGCCCCGGCCAATGCCAGCACTGTAAACACTTTCAAATTCAATTTCATAATAGTCGATCACCCCTATGTCATATATGTTGGTTGATGCATCTTCATCATAGCCTGCTATCACGTTCTATCATATGTTTGTATTTTTTTATTTTGGTGTTGATTTCAGATAGCGTTTACATTTTGCGATATTTGCTTGGCGTGATACCGTAATGCTTTTTGAACAATTTGTTGAAATGAAAATAATCCTTATACCCCACGCGCTCTACGATTTCTTGAATGGAGAGCGAAGAATCGCTCAATAATTCTTTGGCCAGCTGCAATCTCTTGCCGACTACATAATCCGTGTAGGTTGTTCCCGTTTCCTTCTTGATCAGGGCACTTAAATAACCGAGACTGAGATTGAATTTCTTGGATAAGGAGCCGAGTAAAATGTCCTCTGTAAAGCTCGAATCGATATCATCGATAATCTTCTTCACCGTCTCGTTGGAAATCTGCAACTCGTCTCCGACTTGCTGCTCGAAGATGGCCTTGATCCTTTCGAACAGCGGCTCGATGGAGCCGTAATGGCGAACGATTTGATAGTAGCTCAAATATTCGATTTCGTTGTTTGCATAGCGATTGCCGTAATATTTATAAATGAGCGAGACGATTTGATTGTAAACCGTGGAAATCTGGTCGATCAGCATGTGGCGGGACTTGCACGCCTCGCAAAGCTCGTCCAGTCCTTTGAAGAGTTGCTCTTGCTTCTGCTCTTTAATGGACAATTCGACCTGAAGGATCGTTCTGGTCAGCGCAGCGGCATGGTCAGCCGCTTTATATTCAATCATCTTCCGGCCTTGTTGAAAGAGAGCGCTGAACAGGGCAACATCCGATTCCTGGTAGAGCTTCGCAATGGGATCGGAGTAAATTCCGGTGCTGCTGATGCCGATACACTGGGCATTGGAAAGGTTGTCCGAGATAAAATCCAACAATCCGACCGGATTTTTGAATTCGTCGTAATTCACCAGAATGGAGATTTTACTTTGCCCTGTACGAAACCGCAAATACCGCATTCCGGTTTCCGTTTCGACGCCCTCTCCGGAATCAGAAACTGTTGAATGCGGGAATAAGCAGCTGATGAAACGGTAATGCGGAAATTCAAATTCAATTCCCTTATTGGCCAGAAAATTGTTAATTTTTATTTTGTTATCGGGCTCGAATAAATCGAACAGATCGTCCAGGAACAGGTCCAGTCCTTTGTGAGCATTCTGCTTTTCCGCGAGCACGCTTTTTAACCGCAGTAATGTATCGGTCAGCTTGTCCTTGTCGACCTGTTTGAGCAAATAATCGAAGGCTCCGAGCCGTACCGCTTTTTGTGCATATTCAAACTCCGCATAGCCGCTGATCAGGATGACTTTGGTTTCCAGCTGCTTCTCATGGATGCATTCCAGCAGCTCAATTCCGTTTAAACCCGGCATTCGAATATCCGATATGACGACCTCAGGTTTTTTTTCCAAAATCGTCTCCAACGCCGTTAACCCGTTATACGCCTCCCCGATCACGGCATAGCCCAAGCTCTCCCAATCAATCAATGCTTTAATCCCGTATGCAACCCATGGCTCATCATCGACAATCAATACAGTGTTCATGGCGCTAGTCCTCCGTTTGTTCCGAATGGTCATGCAGAGGGAATGTGACAGTAATGGTTGTACCCTCGTGTAATGTACTCTCGATGGTTAGCTCTGATTTATCTCCGTAAAACAACTTGATTCTTCGGTAAATATTGGATAGCCCAATTCCTTGTTTAGCTTCTTTCTCTGTATGGCTAGATGTGTCAAATTGCCGCAGGCGATTTAGAAGCTCCTCAAGCTGCTTATCTTCCATCCCGTATCCGTTATCCCGGATTACGTATTGAACTTGGTTCTGCGCAATCTTTTGCACCGTAATCTGAACGATGCCGTTGTCGATTTTTTTCTCCAATCCGTGAAAAACTGCATTTTCCACAATCGGTTGAAGCAGCATTTTAAGCGTTTTCACTTCTAGCAACTCCTCATCCGCCTCAATTGCCACTTGCATTCTTCCCATAAAGCGAAACTCGATGATTTTCGCATATTCTTTCACATGCGAGATTTCATCCCGGATAGTTACGAAATCGTTCCCTTTTACCGCGTATCTGAACATATTGGACAGGGATGTCGAAATATCTGCAATGTCCTGGACTTTGTAATAGAATGCTATGGCGCGTATGCATTCCAGCGTGTTGTACAGAAAGTGAGGATTAATCTGATTACGAAATGCGGATATTTCCATCTGCTTTTTGGCGATTTCGATTTCGTACTTTTGTTTTTGCGTAAGCTGGATTTCTTTACTGAGGGTATCGATTTCGTCCAGCATTTTATTCAAATTAACGGCGAGCACGCCGATTTCATTATGGTATACAACGTTAAAGCGGCTGTTTTTCCCCATCTTCGGATAGGACTTCATAAAGTCCATTATGGCTTTAACTGGCTTTAAAATGCGGGTGGAAAAGATAACAAAGAATAAACAGAGCATACAGAACACGATCACATACGTCGCGATATTCAATCTTTTGATGATATCCAATTCCTGGAGCAGCTCGTTCTTCGGTATGACGCTGATCAGCCTCCATCCGGTCTGAGGCAGCGTGATCGTCTGCACGATATATCGGTTATCGTTCTTCCATTCCTCCAAACGGAAGGTATCGAAATTGGGTGAATTTCCTTCGTTCGCCATGATTTGGTTGTTCTGATCGAGCAGCAAAAGGCGGGAATGTTTTGTTATTTTCCCTCCTTCCAATATTTTGTTGAAATTTTTAACATCCATAACAAAAACACTGGTCCCCCTGTAATCTTTGATAAGAGTACTTTTAAGATTATAAATAGGCACGGTTATGGAATAGAAGGTGCTTGTGTCGTTTGTATCCGGATCTTTCAATAACCCGGAATACTTGGTCGATTCGACCGGAAGTTGAACGGGTTCGCCGGTTCCTGCTCCGATATTGGCGACCATCGTCCCCTCCTTGTCGAAAAGCTGGATGCCTCTAATATTTTCTTTCAATGTAATGGTGTTGCTGAACACCGAAATGATTTCACTGTTCATCAGGATCATCGTTAAGGGGTCATTCGAGCTCATGTAAGTTTGAACCGTCGGACTATAAAGAAGAGAGGTCGAGATGCCCTCCATATCCGAATAAAAGCTCCCTATCTTTTCTTCAACCTGAAGAAATATTTTGCTGACGGAGTCCGTGACCTTCCTTTCGATTGTGCGCTCGGCAATCGTGTTCGAAATGACGAATGAAATCAGAAGAATGCTTAGCATCATCATGATCAAAAAAAGGATTTGCCCGGTAAGGCTAAGTTTTCCAAATCGGCCCATGATACTCTTTCCTCGCTTCTTATTCGGTTTGAATATCAATTATTTCTATTGATAGTATAAATCACTTTGCTATAAATAGCTTACTGATATTAGAAGGTTTGGGAAAATCGTATTGAAAACTGGGTTGCTCTCTTCTACGGTGATTTCTGCCTTACCGGCTCTTCTTCGATTTTTTCCCAGGCTGTTAATTGGGTAAGCCGTTCATCAACGACTGGTTCCATTGCGACGGGAATGAAATCTTGGAATTTCTCATCGGCCAGACGACATTCCAATCCGACAGGTTCATGCTATCGGCCGCATAAGTTACGGAACTATTGGCTTCATCCTTATACCACTCATAATTACTCCTCGATTTTATGGAAGCCGACTCATCGGGCATATTCATTGAGAACAAAGTTCCTCAAAGATAAAAAAAACCGCCAGTTTCTCCTAGGAAACTGACGATTCTCACTCGTCATTCTGCATAAGATCCTTCACTCCGCCACAAAACGCTCCTCCCCAAAAGGCATAACTGCTCAAATAACCCGCCCTTCTACGGTGATCGTCCTGCCTCTATCCTTCGCCCTTTGTTTCCAAGTTAATGTTTCCTGCAAATCTCCTTTCTCTCCATTGCACGGAGTTATGCCTTGCTTGGCTAGAAACGCTAGACAAGCTCCAACTACTTCTTAGATTATCCCAAATCCGAAGCAAACAGAATAGCTTAAAAAACGCGAAATTCTTGAAAAATGCGGATTTTTGCTTGTTTAAAAACAAACAATTGATTAAAAAACGGATAAATGCCACCTTTTGAGTAATAGACACGGTATTTATAGATTCCATCCAAAAGCCTTATATTCTCCATTGCAATAACCTCTTCTTCAAAGGAAGTATAATCTGATGTTTTTTGAGGCCAGGGCAGGACTAATGGCTTCACCTTAAGTCAAATTGCTTGGGCACAATGTTAAGTTTTTGATTGAGTTTGTCAGCTTGTTGATGAAGTTCAACAGGCTTTTTTTGTTCACATACTTTCGAGAAATAATGATGACCTTATTGGGCTATTTTACATATGATAGGTTGAATGCTCAGCAACCCTCCGCCAATCTTTGATTATATCGGCTACGCAGGAAGCGGCAAGCTGAAGGGGATGGTGGCGCTCATAACCGGCGGTGACAGCGGAATTGCTGCCCGGAGACCTTCGAGATCCTGCTGCCTCTCTGGCTGCAATAGCCAGCACTATGAATTGCTTCGGACGGCTGGATGTACTGGTAAATAATGCTTCCATACAATATTGCACAAAGAGTATCCTGGATGTTTCAGACGAACAACTCGAGAATACTTTCCGTACAAACGTCTTTCCATTGTTTTATATGACGAAAGGTGTTCGTGTGAATGCGGTGGCGCCCGGACCGACAAGGACTTCCTTGACTGCAAGCTCATGCCCCGCGGAACAAGTTCCTTCACTCGGTACTAACGTACCTATGGGGCGGGCTGGACAACCGTTCGAAATTGCTCCGGCATTTGTTTACCTGGCAGCCAAAGATTCCGTTTACGTGACCGGCCAGGTTATCCACGTGAATGGCGGCAAGAGTCTTTATTCATAAGCATCACTTTGATTGTTGAGAGGAAAATGCAAAATGAATGCACAATTTGCTTCGATTCAAAGACAATATTCCCCAGCAGCACAGCCGCTTCCCGTTTCATATTACGAGTGGGAATATAGGGCGCGGCAAGCTTTACCGAACGGACCGTTTGGTTATATAGCAGGCGGTGCGGGCTCGGAGGATACCATGCGTGCGAACAGCGATGCTTTTCTCCGATGGCGTATTCAGCCCCGGCTGCTTAACGATGTATCTAAACGGGATTTAACGGTAACCTTATTCGGTCAGACGTTCCCGGTCCCCTTTCTCCTCGCCCCGATCGGGCTGCAGGAGATTGCTCATCCCGACGCCGAATCCGGGTCGGCAAGGGCGGCTGCCGAGTTGGGAGTTCCGTTCATTCTCAGTACGCCTGCCTCGCGTTCGATAGAAAAAGTCGCAGAAGTTATGGGAAATGCCCCCCGCTGGTTTCAGTTATATTGGGGAAAAGACTTTGATGTCGTTGCAAGTATGGTGCAGAGGGCGGAAAAGTCAGGTTATACGGCTATCGTTGTAACGATTGATCTTCCGGTGCGAGGATGGCGGGAGAGAGATATACGAAACCATTATTATCCTGCCCGCGCCGGTGTGGGAACCGCCAATTTTATGACTGACCCTGTTTTTCGCTCCAAGCTTAAGCAACCTCCCGAGAAGGATATGGACGCTGCCATTGCTCTTTTCTTAAGCATCTATTTTAATCCGGCCTTAACCTGGAACGACCTTCCTTTGCTGCGCCAATACACGAAGCTCCCCATTCTGTTAAAGGGACTTTTTGCTCCCCAAGATGCCGAAATGGCGCTGCAATACGGGATGGATGGCCTGATTGTATCCAATCATGGCGGCAGGCAGTTGGATGGAGAATTAGCCGCTCTTGATGCCCTGCCAAAAATAAGCGAGGTTGTTCAGGGACGCATCCCTGTACTAATGGACAGCGGGATCCGCGGCGGCGACGATGTGATCAAAGCGCTTGCGCTTGGAGCCTCGGCGGTTTTGTTGGGGCGTCCCTACATTTACGGGCTGGCAGTTGCCGGGGAGCAGGGGGTCAAACAGGTATTATCGAATCTTATTACCGATATTGATCTATCGTTGGCTAACACAGGAAGAAAATCAATTTCCGAAATCAATCGATCCTTGCTTGTAAAAGCGCAATGATTTATTCGGACTTCTCTGAAAAAAAAAGGCTGGGGGATGAGAGGGTGGGACAATTGCCATTAGGTTTCAACATATTCAACATCAAAATTAACAACGTCTCAAGCGGCGCTTCAGCTAACTTTGGCAATAACTTTTTATATAATAATAACGTTAAAAACCAAACAGTCGGCACCAATACCATAAACGGCGATGCCAGTCTGCAGGTGACAGCGAACAGAAACTTGCAAAACGATAGTGATCTTTTGGATCAGCCGTCCATCATTTAAGCCATTTAAGAAATGAGGAAACAACGGAATGAATATTACCATTACCAACATTAAAATATATTCCATATCGACGGTTGGATCCTTGAATATTGGAAAAACCATCCTGTGCAACAATCGCGCGGAAACGATAACTGCGCCAGCTCCCCAAGCGGAACCGGTTCCCGAATTGGTTCAGCCTTCACCCCCATAAATAATGGGAACCACAGCTCGAACACTTTGGCGAGAAAGGAGGCTTACAATCCATGTATGATCCATACAAACAATATCAATATTTGTTGCAAATCGAGCAAAGAATGCGGCAGTTGGAGACCTCCAACCAGCTGTTGGAGCAGGAAATTCGAAGACTAAAAGAAAATTCGGAGCTGGATAGCATGAAGTTGAAGGAGCAGTTGGAACAGATCAAGCCGATTCATATTGAAAATATCAATTATAAAATTCAGGAACTCGCTGTCAAAGACCTGAAAGGCACATTAAATATCGGCTTGACTGCTTTAACGGACGAAGAGCAGCTGAAGAAAATAATTGACGATGTGGAACAAGGAAAGGACATTCAGTTTGAGGACTTGAACTCGTCTCCAGGCGAATCCGATCCTAACGTCTAGCTCGTTGAAGGTGGAGGGAACAAGCATGATACAGGGATATCCGCGGTTGTATTACGATCCTGCAAGAGAACTATACCAGACCCGATTAGAATTGGCGCAAATACGGCAGATCATGCAGCAACACTTGATGGTCGCCAATGAAATGCAAGTAATGGTTCGGCGGAATCATGAAATATTGACGATGATCTATCAAAGGAACTATGGCGCTTATCCCCCCGATTATCCTGCTTTCAATAAATGAAAGATGGAATGCTCACTTTTTCTTAATTAAATTCACGAGCGGCTTGTATAGATCCTCAAGAAACTTAGTGTGGGAGATGGGCTGCAGATCAAATACGATTGTAACAATAGGCCAGAAGGCAACAATCTGTATTCCCCACAAAACGAGCCATACCCTCTTCCGTGCATGAGCCGGAAGATTGTTGATTTTCGTTCGTTCATACAAGAGAACAACAATAACCAACAAAATCCATAGCAGTAATTTATACCACACTGCTGTCACCCCCGACGATACGTTTCTTACTCCTATTCCGTATCCAAGCAATGATCAACAACAAAAGGGGCAGCGGCATTTCGAATGTCATCAGCGAAAATAAAGGCCACACGCTTCCCAGATACTCGCTTAAATCTGCTGCATTGGTTGCAGAAAGCATAGCCATTCCGCCCGACAATATGGCCAGCGGAATGACCAATGGCCGATAGTCATGCAACTCAAACACTTGCGAAAGTCCGACAACGGTTATATAAAACCAGAATGCCATTTTTATAAAAACACCTGCTATCCACATCACCACGATCATAACGTCAAGTCTTCTCCATAAAATATCGAGATCAATTAATTTTGCGACGTCATAAACAGGAAACGGAAAATTTTCGGTTTGTAATCCTAGGACAGCCAACGTTACTACTGTAATTAAGGTTTGCATGATTCCGGTAAAAATCACACCGGTAGCGATGATTTTCAACGCATGTTCCTTGTGCTGTAAATAAGGGAGAACCATACCTACCATGATCACCTGGGATAGCCAACTGCCAGGCGCAATCGAACCGGTAAGAATTGGCTTCAGTCCTTCTCCGGCAATCGGCAATAAAGGGATGTCCATGTTCTCCAATGACGCGATAAGAATGATGAAGATCGAAACGATTAATAAAGTAAGCAACATAAGATTAGTCCGTGCAACCACTTCCATCCCCATTTTAGCAATATAAATCACAAGCGCCATGTAGCATGCAATAATAACGATGAGCGGTGTCTCCGGCAAAAACACGGTAGTGATCAGTGCCCCTCCTTGACGGATCACCGTACTGTTTGAGATCAGAAAAAAGATGCAATAACCAAACCCGACCACTTTGCCTAACCAGCGCCCCAAAATGTTCTCAGGTATCTGAACGAGTGTCGCATTCGGATATAATCGAAACAGTAGAACGATCAACCATCCTGAAAAAAGTCCATAACCTATAGCAATGATGGAAGATATCCATGCATCTACGCCTGCTAAGCCTACAACCGTGCCCGGAATTACAAGAAAGCTGGTTCCTAAAATTTGTGATACAATTAACCCGAATGCTTGAACGGAAGTAATATGGTTATTGGATACTGCCATTTCGCTCACTCTCCAATTTTTTCGGAAAAAATCAACCCTGAACCGATAACTTTTACATCTACTTCGATCTCTTTTTCTGCATTGGAAAAGAGCTCGTTCCAGTCGGGTTTTATTGTTTTCCAGCTTTTTGGATATTGTTGATAATAGACGGAACCGAATCCGAAAACGTCCGTTTTTATCGTTTTTTGCGCATAATCAAACATATGTTCTATTATTTTTCCAACTTTATCTGACGTTAATTTTCCTAATCTGAGAAATTCCTCCTCTTTCTTTAAATCACTTTTGCAACCATTTTCCCCAACATTGGATTGTGCTTTTACCTTCACTTTTAATGTCAGTCTTCTGTTTTCTCTGATAACTTCTAACTTACTGGTTGCTCTAATAATTTCGATGCTAAGGTTTGCAGCGGCTGTTTTCTTTTGTTTGTCGCAGGGTAAAGTGATAATTGTGCTTTTAATATCACCTGTTAACCAGTGCCATCCGGATACATCTTTTTCTTTAAACGTACCTACCATACGATCTTTTTGGAAGAACGAGACTCCATCTATACGAAACTTCTTCGATTTTTCATCCACCGTCACATGGGTTATCGCAGCATAGGGTGATTTTGAATAAAGCATTTTTGCCACTTCATGCAATGTACTGAACACCGGAATCCCCGCAAACTTCGATCCTCCTTTCATCGAATCTTTCAGTTCGCGGGCAAGCACCATTTCTATATTGGGTACGGATCTTAACAATTGTTCCGGCTTGTCGGTAATTATTAAAACCATATCCTGGCGCATTTCGTGATCGCGCCTAAATAAATCGAGGTATGGCAAAATGCCTTCTTTGGCAATCTCTTCACTTAATACGATAGCGTACGCATGCGACCAAAACCCTTTTCTTGACACTCTTAAATTCAGCAAACGTAACGCTTCGAATATGGTTTCTCCTTGTGTTGTCAGCGTGATAGCGGAAGATTCTTTTTTCTGTTGCTCTTTTTCTTTCGGACGTAAGAACTGGATTGTCAGCCTCACTTTGTTTTCCTTTTTTTCAATTCCCCCTGCCGAAACGAAAAAAATCTGGTTTACCTCTTTTCTATTCCAGCACCCTGCAAGCAATGGCATAGACAAAACCAAGCACAAGAACAAGCAAAACTGCGCCTTTTTCCCTAACATCATGTCACTTCCTTTTATAGCGAGTATTGTCACCTTTGCTGTACGGAGATGGACGAGTTTTTAGGAAGCGATGAGGGAAACGGGCGATGAAATCTTTGAAGCTGTCCGGACGCGGCGCTGAAAGCACATTCAGATAAGGTACTCCGAACGAACGGATTGAATTCATATGGATGATAACTGCAAGGATACCAATCATTAGCCCAAACAAGCCAAGCGCCGAGGAAATAATCATCATCAAAAATCGAAGCAATCGCAGAGAAATCGCGATATTAAATGAGGGTATCGCAAACGAAGCTATACCCGTCAACGCGACCACAATAACCATGGCCGGGGAGGCAATGCCTGAAATGATCGCTGCATCGCCAATAACCAGCACGCCAACAATGCTTACTGACGCTCCAATTGCTTTGGGCAGACGCACCCCGGCTTCCCTCATGATTTCTAAAAATAATTCCATAATCATCGCTTCAAAAAAAGCGGAAAAGGGAACCCCCTCTCTTTGTTCGGCAATGGAAATGGCGAATTCGGTAGGCAGCATCTCCATATGAAAAGTGGTTACCGCGATATAAAATGCAGGAAGCAGAAGCGCTATTAATAAACACAGTATGCGAATCAATCGCAAAGCTGTAGCAATGTAAAAGCGTTCGTAATGGTCCTCTGCAGCATGCAGAAACATAAAAAACTCGGTAGGCACGATTAATTGATACGGTGTTCCGTCACCCATAACCCCGATTCTCCCCTCTAACAAGGCAGCGGCCAGCGTATCGGGACGTTCCGTATTTTTCATTTGCGGAAAAAGCGAGAAAGGATGATCTTCAATTAATTCTTCCAAGTAACCCGAACCCAAAATGGCGTCGATTTGGATGCGGGAAAGTCGTTCCCGAACTTGTTGCAAGGCTGTATCATTAACTACATCATCTATATAGACAATGGCAATTTTCGTGTGCGAATACTTACCGATTTGCATCATTTCCACTTTAAAAGAAGGATGGGGAAGAATGTATCTCATTAGCGAAAGGTTTGTGTGTAAAGTTTCCACAAACGCATGGTTAGGTCCACGTATGTTTGATTCGTTGGAAGGCTTTTCTACTTTGCGAAAAGTCACATTAGCCAGGTCGATCAACAATGCCTTTGACTGATTATTAATCAACAGTGCAAGAGAACCGTTAAGGATTCGGTCAATCATCTCGTCTGCGTCTTCCGATAGCACCAAGGAGGAAGTCGGTGAAATACTATCTTTCAAAGAAGTAAAATCTTCGATTGATGTAACATCGTTACGCTCCAAATTCTCGTATAAGGGTTGAAATACTTGCTGATGCAATTGTTGAACGTCGATCAAATTTTTGCAATATATAAGATATAAACTGGCCGACCATTCAATAAATTCTATATCCCCACAGCGATCCAGTTGGCTGCGAAGGTACTGAATATTCTCTGCCAAATTCGTTGTGAGTTTGTGCACGTCCCGTCCTCCTTGCAAGTTCTGGATGTACATATTATTTTCTTGGAATATTATTCTTATTCCTTTTCGACGAGCCGACGTCAATGAGTCAAGGAGGAAACGCCGTGTTTAGGAGTAAGCGCTTCCGAAATAATTGGGTATTAATTCTGATCATCTCCAGCATTCTCGGGCGCTCGCTAGCCCCCGTTCGGGACTTTCAACCTAAAGATGACGCCCATCCTGCCTGCACGGAAGTCTGTCCGGAGAGCAGCAGGCTTCATGTTTTGAACATCCGGGCTGGTATACCGGAAGCATTTTTTGCCGGATCCAGAGCTTGTACAGCTTGGCCTGATAGCGGATCTTTATTATTGTACTTTCTAATTCCACCCTCGTTCCGAAGTGGCCGTAGATCGAATCATGAGAGTTAAACGGCGCCGGGAATTTAGCGAATTCGGATTCCGGGTCCCCGATGGTTGCAGCGCCGAGAACCTTCTTGCCATCCGCCGACAAGGCCACGCTGAACGGAATTCCGCCAGTGAACGAATCTTGAACGATAGCAGTGAAGCGAATGTCTTTACGCCCATTCTCCTGCGGTATACCAACGCGGAAAAAACCACGACCTCCAATAGTTAAAGGACATAGTCCGGATGCTTCGCTTGTACGGCATCCAGGTATCTCTTATAATCATCCATGGATTTTACCGGCGGGTATTAAGAAGAAGGAAATCTGAGGACAATCGTATAATACTTGTTTGCTTAACCAATCATGGGCGAGAACAGATCGAGTCTTCCCTAGAAGTAAAAGAGCATTTTATGAAGGAAGTGCTCGCCAATGTCAGCGCAGAAGAACGCCTAGTTCTTTAGAATGTGCTGTCGCAGATGCAGAAAAACTTAGAACATATTAAAGCATAAAGGAGTTTATACACAAAAGATCAAAATGTCTTAGCGTACGTTTTTCGCGTTTTGTTGGCGGGACCCCTGAAAGGAGGAAGGCAACGCCTTCTCTCTTACCGCTGATCGCGCTGTTTACACCACATCTTGCCTGCCCCAGCGAATGTAAACTCTTCGTTAATATCCTGGTTTTTCATGAATAAATTGAGCCTTTGTTTTGCAAGAATCATTCCGAGCAAGTTACTTTCAATACTGTTTTCATAAGAGATGTGGTGTTTCAGAATTAATAAAAAACGGAGCCCGCGTGGCTCCGTTTTTTTATTTCATAAATAATTGAAAATGGCCTTTTGATACATCCAAACTACCCTACAGTTTCATAATTATTGCATGAGGATTTCGTCGACACTAGCCTCTATTAAGTTGAGCTTAAAAATTTTTTAACTTTATCGATATTACGGTCTCTTTTGGAGTAGCCGTTATACAGTCGGCCGGCAACCCGGGCAGCATCGCCGAAGAAAAACCTTTCATACAAAGCTTGCCGTCCTCCAAACGAATTTGCGCTCATTTCCCATGCGAGTCTGAATAAAGCGCCTTTATTCTTAGCATCCATATCTGACGCTCTTAAATATTTGTTGATGTCTTCGGATATTTCCGCATAAAAATCTTTCTCGCTCGGGAGCATGATCAATCCACTGGCCCCGATCAGCTGCAATATTTCAATGATGCGAGGATACACTCTGGGATATATGAAGTTGGCTGTGAACATGATGTCCGGGTCGGGAATTACTGTACCCCGCGAGTCCGTAACAGCCTTGTCTTCTGCTGCCAATAGGAGCGATTTCATCGTCTCCAGCACGGCGATGACTTCCGAAACCTTCTCGATGATATGAGCGTAGGTGTTCAATCTGAGTACTTTAACAATATACTCAATAGTCCCGAGCAGAAACTCTGTTTTGGCTATCGTTCTACATAGGATCTGGTGAGTGACTTGGGTATGAAAGCAGCTTTCTTCCAAAAATTGGTTAACCATGTGATCGTCGCCATACAAGAACACGCGGTTATGCGGAATCAGGACCCGATCAAAAATGACTAGGGTGTCCATTTCTTCAAATTGGGAGCTGAGCGGGTAATTGTAACGGGAAGATCCGATAACGAAATTTTCCCTGCAAATAAACTTGATGCCCGGAAGGTTATTCGGGACTGCGAAAATAAAGGCATATGGGTTCTCCTCTTCCGATAACGAAGGCAGAGGCGGCGGAAAAACCAATATTTCTTCTGCGGTTACACCTTGGGTGGCAAGCAGAAAAGCGCCGCTTACCACAATTCCGTCCTCACTCTTTTCAATCACCCTGGCTGCAACTGGTTCCTCTAATGTTTGCATAAATGTAGAGAATCGGCCAATATGCGGCTGGACAAAAGCATGAGAGAGGGTGATGTCGTTTTCGCGGCAGTAAATATAATAGTTCCTCATATTTTCAGCGTAACGTGGATCTTGTTCGGACAAAAATTCTGAAGCCGAGCTAAAGGCCATCAGCGCGGTGTTCATATAATCCGGCGCCCTGCCCAAAAATCCGTGATGCGTCTCGGCCCATAAAGACATCATGATTCTTCGTCGGATCAATTCTTCTTTGGACCGCGGCTGTAAAAAGGATAACCCGACCGGATCGCCGCTGGTTGGCGAGACGTAGGTCATCTGCTCGCAGTATTCTCCCTTCCACTGCATATCGTACATCGCGGCTTGTGTGGAGATCAGTCCCTTGAAGGCGATGTGGTCCGATATTTTTCCATTTACTTTCTCACCGTTGATCCAGACTGACGGACGGGCCCGATCCAAATTGTCAACGTACTGCTTTCCCGTTTTTATCGGCATGCCATAACCACCTTATGCTTGAGACCTGATAACATCAGCATATGCGTTGCACCATCCTAGGTCATGGACACATGTACTTCCATGATACATAAACAGGCAATGTCAATTGGTATTTTTATCCATGGTTTTCATGCCGAAAAAACAATATGTGTGTTGTCAGAATTGGAGAGAAAAGTTGTGTCCAAGACCTTAATTTTATAGGCCCTATTTTCACAATTCCTGAGAACGCAGCAGTCTGCCGCGGCTTCCATTTTGCCATATTTTCATAATTAGAGCAAAATTTCCCCCTAATCGAAACATATTATGCAAGTTTGTTTATGGGGGTAAATGTAAAAAAACAAAAAAACCTCCTGTTATGTTGATCAAGCAAAATGAAAGTCACCAATATTTGCTTGCTGTGTTCGGAAACCGAGAAGATTCAGCTCAGCGAAGTACCTAATGGATCCGTCGAAAGTAGCATCACCAATCCACAATGGGCATAAGTTATGATATCTCAGCTTTCAAGAAGGACGGGATATCATGAAGCCCATTTACGGAAGTTATACCGAGTGTAAAAAGATTCCGATTTATTATCCGCCGCAGTATCAGCCACAGCAGCCAGGGATCGAATCCATCATGATTCCAAGACCCGTTTCCGAAAACCCCGCATATGCAGGAAGCGGAAAGCTGCGCGATAAAGTTGCGATTATAACGGGCGGAGACAGCGGGATTGGAAGGGCTGTGGCATACGCGTTCGCCAAAGAAGGAGCGGACATCGTCGTCGTCTATTACAATGAACACGGGGATGCCCAGGAGACGTTGGCAAGGATCAATCAGTTGGGCCGAAGGTGCCTCACGCTCGCCGGAGATATCGGAGATGAATCGTTTTGCGGGCATATAGCGGAAATGACGATCCGCACTTTCGGACGAATCGACTGCCTGGTCAACAACGCAGCGGTGCAGTTTTATCAGGAGAGCATCGAAAGCATTACGCGCGAACAGCTGGAACGGACCTTTCGGACGAATATTTTTGCGATGTTCTATCTCACCAAAGCGGCCCTCCCTTACTTGAAACCGGGAAGTACGATCATCAACACCTCTTCCGAAACTGCAAATATCGGATTTAAAGGGTTGATCGACTATTCGGCGACCAAAGGCGCGATTAACACGTTTACGCGTTCCTTGAGCATGTCGATGATCGACCGCGGAATCCGTGTAAATGCAGTTGCTCCGGGTAGAACGTGGACGCCTCTACAACCGGCATCGCTGCCTCCGGAGCTTTATATGTCGGCCGGTTTTGATAATCCCATGGGACGGGACGCCCAGCCTTGGGAGATTGCGCCCGCATACGTTTACCTAGCATCTGACGATTCCACTTATGTGATGGGACAGTTGATCCATGTAAACGGGGGGGCGACTTTCGGTCAATAACCGTATCAAGGATCCCGCCAATATTATAACGTTAAAATGTTGGCGGGATCCCTGAATCTAAATGATGGTTGAAGCCTTTTTGATTGTCCGCTCACGCCATGCACTTCAAAACGACAGTAGCTATCCTTTGGTAAAGAAAATCATAAACCAACATTCAACATCATAGGTATACATAGATATTTTTCAGGATGGATGCAACACATTTATGAACTAGACCGCGTGTCGATATTTAGAACAACTGCAAAATGAAAATTGCGTTGTATCTTGTATCGTTTTTGAAAGGATCTGGTGGTATTGAAGATCTGCATTGCGAGTGATGGCGATACGCTCTTCAAAATTGCAAAAAAATATGATATCGAATTGGAACAACTCGTCTCCCTCAATCCACATATTAGAGCTCCTTATCGAGATATCACCGGCTTACAAATAAAACTTCCTTCCTGGGCACCCTTCAGCAAACCCTCGGCCCCACTTCACATTTGTCCAGTGGAACCGCTACCTGAGTATCTGGATCATTGGATTCCCCTTACCTCCCTGGAACAGATGGCCCGGACGCATTATGATGTGGTCATTGTCGGCACAGGCGCCGGGGGCGGAGCGGTCCTTTGGCGATTATGCGAAAAATGGGGGAAAAGCGGGAAACGAATAGGAGTTATAGAAGCCGGTGATCTATTGCTGCCGACAAATGCCCAAAACATTGCGACTTTAGATGCCGAACGATATGTTAAATATTGGAGTAATCCCAAGTTTTGGAAAAAAATTGGGGAATCGCAGCCTGCATGTCCGATTCCTGATTTTATTGAAGCATCGTTTCCCTTGGCTTTTCAACAGTTTTTAGCTTTAGGCGGAAGAACGCTGATTTGGAACGCGGTATCTCCCCGTATGCACCCTACTGAAATAATGAAGTGGCCTATTCCTTTAAAAGAAATGGATTACTACTATCGCATGGCCGAAAAAGTGATGAGCGTGACTCGAAACTACTCCCAGGGGTCATTGTTAACGCAAAAGCTTCTCGAACGTCTTCAGACGCAGGGATTTCCTGAAGCCGAAGACATGCCGGTAGCTGTCGATCTTGGACAGACCAAGTATGGAGAAATTCATTCGAATGTATTTTTTAGTTCGATGTTATTTCTTGCACGAGCCTTGAATCAGCGGCCGTTCGATTTAACGGTGAGGGCCTGCGCAGTTCAGGTGCTGACGGAAAAAGGGAGAGCGGCCGGCGTCAGGGTCATGTCTCCGGATAAAAAATCTTATGATATCTCAGCAGAAACTGTAGTTCTTTCCGCGAGTACACTGGAAACTCCACGCATTTTACTGAACTCGGGGATCCAAGGCGAAGCGGTCGGCCATTACCTGACCAATCATTCGAGAGTAGTTGGCAACGCAATCATAAGCCGTCTTGAATTTCCGGAAGTCTTAGGCACACTTAACATATTAATACCCCAAACGGATGAACGCCCCTATCAAATACAGATGTACGGACCAGGTCAATACTACTGGTATCATTATAAAACAGAACCTCTGCAGCAGGAGTGGGGAGTCAATTTTCAAGCATCAGGAAAGGTCGAATCGCGATATGAAAATTACGTTTCTTTAGATCCCGAGACAAGGGATGAATACGGCATGCCAGAGCTGCAGGTTTGCTTCTCCTATAATAATCGTGATCTTGAAGTTATCCGTAAAATGGCTGAAGGCGTTAAACAGGCGAGTCATGCCATGAATGCGACCTTACTTACAAACGGCGGATCGGAAGTCTGTCTCAGACTGCCGGGTGAAGAAATACATGAGATGGGCACCTGCCGTATGGGAGATGATTCACGCCATGCAGCAGTAAATCGGTATGGCGAAGTTTTCGGCGTATCAGGTCTTTTTGTGGCTGACAACAGCGTCATTCCCGCCAGCGGTGCGGCCAATCCAACGCTCACTACCGTAGCTTTGGCCATTCGTACAGCAGATTATATCCAACAAACTTCTTAGGGAAAGATGAAGTGCCAATAACATAAAACCCACGCTAAGAGATGTGGCGGCGAGAACGATAAGGATGTGAAATCCATGCGGATATATGTGGCAGACAAAAGAGATACGCTCAGAAAAATTGCTCAAAAGTTTCACATCAACCTATCAGAACTGATAACTTTAAACTTCCGAATTCCCGATCCAGATCATCCTCTTACCGGAATTCCCGTTTATCTTCCCCTCGCTTCTTCCGAGGGGCGGGCCTATTCGGAGCCTAGCTTTATCCACGTTACTCCCGCCCCGGTTTCCGAGGGATCTTGGATAACGATAAGCTCCTTGGAGAAAATGAGTCAAACCGAGTATGATGTACTAATCGTAGGCACCGGGCCAGGCGGAGGAGCGGTACTCTGGCGATTATGCGAACAATGGAGAAACAATGGCAAGAAAATCGGTGTCGTCGAAGCGGGAAATCTGCTTCTGCCAACTCATGCACGAAATATCGAAACCATGAGCTTTCAGCGTTGGATCGACTTGGCGTATCACAGTCCGCGTTTCAAAATTCCTGTCTCCGGCACAAATTTCCGCCAGCTCATCGCTGTCGGAGGCAGGTCCTTGGTCTGGTCGGGGGTCAGTCCGCGCATGTACCTTGATCCCCAGCAATGGCCTGTACCCCAATGGGAGATGGACATGTACTATCGTATCGCCGAGCAAGTCATGAACGTTTCAAATCGATATACCGAAGGATCCCCGATTAACCAAATTTTCCTCCATCAGCTACGGAACGGCCCGTATCCCGCAGCGGTGAACGGGCCGCTGGCTGTTGATTTGGAACCGACCAAGTACGGCGAGATTCACTCTAACGTCTTTTTCAGCTCGATCTCGTTTCTCGCCAAAGCGCTGTATCGAAAGACGTACGATTTGGCGGTTCTGGCCCGCGCCGTGCAGGTGGTGACCGATAAAAAGGGTGTCGCAGGCGTTCATGTGATGACACCCGATAAACGATCCTGTGTCCTGAAAGCGAAAACCGTCGTCTTGAGCGCAAGTACTTTTGGAACTCCGCGCATCCTTCTGCATTCAGGGATCCGAGGAAACGCGATCGGCCATTATCTGATCAATCACTCGGCAGTCAGAGGAACAGCCAAATTCAATCGCAAAGATTATCCGTATGTATTAGGTCCGATAGGCATATTGATTCCCGAAACCGAGAAGCTTCCTTACCAAGTGGTGGTGGAAGGACCGATCGGTTATCAGTTTTATCATGACAAACAAATCCCGTTCCAAGAAGAAATGGATGTGTTTGTTGCCGGCTTCGGGACGGTCCAACCGCGGTACGAAAACAAAATTAATCTCGACCCGTTCAGACGTGACGAATACGGCGTACCTGAACTGCAAATTCACCTTGATTATAATGAAGCGGACAAAGCCATTCTTCAACAGGCAACGGACGAAGTAAAACGGGTTACGTCCGCGATTGGAACCCCGCTCGTCTCTTTGGTCCCCGATGAGCCGGTCGCCGGCGACCACGAAGCCGGGACCTGCAGGATGGGCGACGATCCAGACACCTCGGCAACCGACCGGTACGGGCAAATTCATGGTGTACCCGGTCTCTACGTAGCGGATAACAGCATTTTTCCGGTTATGGGCGCAGCAAATCCAACGCTCACGATGGTGGCTCTAGCCATACGCACGGCGGATCATATCATCCGGCAGAGCAAATAAGACCCAACAAACCGGGTATGATTGGTCCAAAATGGCGGAAAATATAACGACCTAACCCTTTACCATATGCACCTCATTCCAAGATACGAAGATGATGTACAAACATCCAATAGTAACTCAGATAATTATTCCCACCCCAATTTTCCGAAAGTAATTTTACATCTTCTGACTACATCTTAATACCTCATACGCTACAAATCTCACCAGCCCATTGCACCAAAAACCCGTCAATAACAGGTTTTGGCTAAACTAATTGATGGATGCTTTTGACCAGATTGTAAGAAGATAATGACTTGATGCCAGACTCGGATACTTCTCAGGCATGTTAAAGTACTTCTCGAGCGGCTGAATCAGGTTGGAACGCTTCATGGCATCGTTGACAACCTGACTCCTACCGAAGATCGCAGCGTCATCGAAACCGCCGGTATTCATCTTGAGGTTTAGTGCTGTGAGGGCGTCCCCCTGTGTAGCTTCCACCTGAACATCGATACCCGGCTTCTCCGTTTTCCAAGATTGTTGAACCCAGCTGTCGTTGTTGATCGTTGCCGACCAGCCTAGCCAAAGCTTGAAGCGATTGGAGCCCGCAGCATCCGCCGTTTTTTTCGGGCTATCCGAACTCGATTTGGTGTCCCCCGTTCCTGCATTGCCGTTGCTGTTGCTTGAGCAGCCGGCCGCTAGGACTAGCAGGACTGCAGAGGTTAGTGCAATTGTACTTTTCCTTACACCAGATTTGAACTTCATGTTCTACCTCCCCTTTAATCTGAAAGAATTGGTATATGAAAGATGCCTAATACCCTAATGTTAACCCTTGACCGAACCGATCATTATTCCTTTGACAAAATATTTCTGCAGGAAAGGGTAAACAGCAAGAATCGGAAGCGCGCTGATCATCACGGTGGCCATTTTGACCGACAACAACGTGATATTATTCAACGTTGAGCCTCGAGCGAGTGCCTCCTGATTTTGATTGGAGCTCAGAACGGCTGATAGGTCTTGTGCAGACAGCAGCTGTTGCAGGAACGTCTGGACTGGGATCAAATTCTGGTTGGTGACAAAAAATGCTCCAGAGAACCAGTCGTTCCAATGACCCACGGCCGTAAAGAGTCCAAGCGCGGCAAGCATAGGTTTCGACAGTGGTACGATGATTTGAACCAGAATCCTAACCGGTCCCGCACCGTCCAGTTCGGCGGATTCGATCATCGCTTCGGGAATGCCTTGAATGAATTTCAGCATAACGAACATATTCCAAGCCGAGAATAGACCAGGGATGATATAAACCCAGAAGGTATTGGTTAGTCCCAACTTAAACAACTGGATGTAGAAGGGGACCAATCCTCCATTGAACAGCATGGTGATAAGGATATAGGTCAGAATGCCGTTTCGAAACGGAAGCCACTTATACGATAACCCGTATGCGGCCGCAAGCGTGACGGCAAGCCCGCCGATCGTGCCGGCAACCGTTCTTCCAATCGTGACCAGATAGGCATGGCGAATGACCTCGTTACCCAGAACGATTTGGTAATTGATCCAAGTGAACGAACGCGGCCAGAGGTAGACGCCGCCTCTTGCGGCATCCGACCCGGTATTGAGCGAGATCGCCAGCATATACAGAAATGGGTAAAGAATCGAAATGCACATAAGTAGCAGCAGGAACATGATAAGACTCTGTCCTGCCCGTTCAAGCGCAGTCACTTTCATCCGTCACCACAGCCCCTCTTCGTTGATTTTCTTGGAGATCGAGTTCGTCGTCACAACAAGAAGGAGACTAATGACCGAGGACACTAAACCGATGGCGGTAGCCATGCCGAAATAGCCTTGCTGAAGCCCGTTGCGAAGTACGTAGGTATCGAGAACATCCGCAACCTCCTGATTCGCCGAATTCATCATGGGATAGATCTGATCCATTCCCACACTGATTAGGCCCGGAATGCTTAGAATCAGAACAATCGATATGGTTGGCAGGATGCCCGGCAGCGTAATATGGCGTATCTGTGCGAATTTGCCTGCACCTTCGACTTTCGCGGCTTCATAAAGCTGCGGATCGATCGTAGAGATCGCCGCCAGGTAGAGGATGGTGTTCCAACCCACCTCTTTCCATAAGCCGCTCGAAATGATCATGGGACGGAACCATTCCGTGGTGCCCAGGAAGAATATGGGTTTTCCTCCCAAGCGTCCGATGATATCGTTCACAAATCCGCCGTCCAGGGTCAGAAAGGATTGCAGGATATAGGCCACCACGATCCAGGAAAAGAAGTGCGGTAAATAGCTGACCGACTGTACGAACCGCTTAAAGACCGGATGGGTAATCTCATTGATCATTAATGCGAGAAGAATCGGCGCCGGAAATCCGAAAACGAACTTCAGAACCGAAATATACAGTGTGTTCTGAACAATTTTCCAAAATTGCGAATCATGAACGAAAGAGAAATTGTCCAGACCGACCCAATGACTTTCCCAAATAGACGACCCGATCGCAAAATCCTTGAACGCGATTTGGATGCCCGCCATCGGGACATAATTGAACAGAAAAAGCAACACAGCTGCCGGCAAAATCATGAGGTACTGCGTGCGATATTTATATACCTTTGCAATCATGTTCCCCCTCCTTGTCTGTATCTTCATTCTACCTATGGATCGGAGGAAGGAACACCTAACAACGATTAGATTTATATCGATTTGATACGATGTTTTCGTAATAATGGTTATTACTTTCTTAGTCGCGCAAATAAAAAAACGCGCAACGCGCGAATCTAATAGACCTATGTGTTCTTGTCCTCATATTTGAGCAGACCTCGAGTCTTTGGGGCACAACGAGCGCGGCGGCCGGTTAATCCGGCTGCCGTTCCGACGTTATTCCTCCGCCATACAGCCTCCGGTACGTATCCGGCGTCATGCCTTCCTTTTGGCGGAATGTGGCGATAAAATGGCTGGCGTCGCGAAAGCCAACGGCCTCTCCGATGCGGCGTACGGTCCAATCCGGACGGGAGGGGAGCCATTCCTTCGCTTTGCGGAGCCTGAGCTGAATCAAATAGGCGTACGCCGTTTGGCCGAACAGCTCATGAAACTTCTCGTTCAGCTGCCGTTCGCCGATGCCGAGCCGCTCAGCCATTTCCGCCAGTCCAATCCCCGGGTCGGAGAATCCGGCTTCAAGCCAATCAAGCAGATCTTGAACACGCGATAATCGCTTCGACATGGATGGCCTGTTGTCCGTACGGGCATCGGTCCGAAGCAGCGTCAGAAAACGGTACAGCTCAGCCGAGATTTGCCACCCCGACGGATCCCCCCCGGATTCGGCGAGCCCGAGCATGCATTCCAGCTGCTGCGATATCCGGTCATGGCCGGACTCCCACTGAAACCGTTCGGCTTCTTTCCACCCCATCGCTTGAACGAGATTTGCCGCCATGCTTCCATGAAATGTAAGATATCCGCTGCGCCAGTTTCCGCATTTGGGCTCATACCGGTGGGACGTTCCGGGGGTCAGCAGCACCCCCGAGCGTGCCGTCATTTTCCAAGTGTGGCCGCCCGCCGATAGCTCTCCCTCTCCTTCAATCGTTTGAAGCCAATGGAAGCACGGATATCCTTTCGTTCTTTCAATTTTCTCTTCTTCGGTATGCATTCCGATCGTTTCCAGCTGCAGGGGAAGCCGCTCCGCCGGAGAAATTGGAACTACTCGGCGCTTCATGATTATCCTCCCTATAACGGTTTTATATAGACAGCTGCTCCTCCAGAGCTTATCAGCTGAAGTATGGAACCTTTGACAACCACAGCAGATCTGATCCCGAACTTTGTTCGTGTATCCAGTTCCGGGACATCTTCGTAAATCCGGGCAGCATATTAGATCCCGTCATCCAGAAAATGCAGCGGAATTTCCACAGTACGGGCTTTCTCCGATCTCACCTGATATTCCGATAGACTCGTACCTTACGACCTGTTCGCCTTTCCAATCAGATGGCTTGTCATACCAGAACATCATCTGCATGAGGCTGTACACAATAACGCCCATAGCCAGCATATGCGCATACGTCACTTTCGATCGTTTGTCAAAATAGCACAACGTATAGTCTCCTGCACCTGCCTGAAACCGCACAAAGGGCAATGTTTGAAGCTTCCACCATCATTCATACTCACCCCATAATATTATTTTCCCAACCATGCTTTCCATGTCTGTTGCTTCTTCATGTCATTGATTATGGCAGAAATAGCTGTTTAAATCCATAAATAAATACACGCTTCCCACATCTGTATTTTGATATAAGTTATCATTTGAAAGCTTTAGATACAGCTCTTCCTTTTCATACGAATCTCCATATTCTTATATCTAATTGCTGTTTTTTTATATAGGATACTGCGACCATAGGCCATACAATATGATTATCCAACGGTCTGGGACGAGAATTTGCTTATGTATCGGATCGTAAGGCTATTTAATTATGTTGGAGGTACTAAGATGCAAAAGCAAACAAAACTGATTACATATCCGGGACCATCAGGGGTAGCGGAAAATCACGATTTTACGGTCAGGGTAAGACCGGCGGGCGGCGAATGGGTGCAGCTCTTCGTCTATGATGTCAAAGTCGATATGCATCAGGTCCGGCATGCCTCCATGGCGATGTTCGATTGCTCGGGCCCGATTGAAATTGAGGTTACAAAGAACGATGGAACGGTAAACGACTGCGTGATTCGTCCGTTGTCGCGCGGCGTCTCTTTCGCGCTTAACGACAATACTATTACTTTTACCATTGACGGTCCGCAAAAGCTGTCGGTAGAAGTGAACGGCGACAGGTTCCATAATCTACATCTGTTCGCCAATCCGCTCGAGCAGGATGCGCCGTCCCCGGACGAGCCGGGCGTCGCTTACGTCAAGCCGGGCATCCACCGGACCGAGGACCTTCTTGCGCTGCTGACGGCAGCGGGAACTTACGGCAGCGAGACGCATACGCTCTATTTCGGGCCGGGCATGCATCATTTGGAGGAAGTGATTTTGCGCATCCCGTCAGGGAAAACGATTTACATAGCCGGCGGAGCGGCTGTCGCGGGGTCGATGGTTTGCGATTCCGTCAGCGATGTCACGGTGCGCGGCAGAGGCGTTCTTTACTTGACCGAATTCGGGCGTTTTTCCGCTTTCCGCGGGGTGCGCATCATCTACTCCAAGCGGATTCGCGTCGAGGGAATTACTCTTATTGATCCGCCGCATTACAGCATCTATATTGGCAAGTCCGAACAGATCCGGATTTCGAATTTCAAAGCGTTCAGCACGAAAGGCTGGTCGGACGGGATCGATATGATGGCCAGCTCGGGTATCGAGATCGAGGACGTATTCATGCGCAATTCCGACGATTGCATCGCGGTTTACGCCAGCCGGTGGGATTATCAGGGGGACACCCGGAATGTTGCCGTCCGTAACTCCGTCTTATGGGCAGACGTGGCGCACCCGATGAATCTCGGCGGGCATGGCAATCACCATAAAGGGGATGTCATCGAGAACGTCCTGTTCGAAAATATCGATGTGCTCGAGCACCATGAGCCGCAGCCCGATTATCAGGGCTGTATGTCGATCAACTGCGGCGATAACAATACGGTTAGGAATGTGACCTACCGGAATATACGGGTTGAACCGTTCGAGCTCGGACGTCTGTTCGATATTCGCGTGCTCTTCAACCCGAAGTACAATCCGGTGCCGGGCAAACGGATCGAACAGATTCGCTACGAGAATATTTCTTGCGTCGGGGACTGCGGCAATCCGTCGCAGATCGGCGGATACGATGCGGACAGGACGGTCGAGCATATCGTATTCAAGAATGTCACGATCAACGGGAAGCCGGTAACGGACGCCGAATCGGGCAACATCCGGGTACTTCCGCATGCCGGCAACATCCGTTTTGAATAACGCTACTTTCTTTGACGAAAGGTGGTCAATATGATTTATGTTGGAACCAACTAAGCATAAAACGGCCGTCCATTCCAGCAAAAAAGACAGCAGACTGAAGCAGACGAGATAGAGCACTCTTTTCCAGCCGGCGGGCTTCCATTTATCATAAAAGTATACATACAAATACAAGCGGGATAGTTGAAATAGTAAAGGACGACATCCATGAACTCAAATTTGGCGCTGTCGCTAACGTCATAAAAATCAAAGGGTTTCACGGCGATTATCGAATCCACGGTCAGGGACAGGAAGGCGGTAAAAACCGCCAATGACGTTATCACGATCGTCAACCCGACAATTTGATTACCCGCAGATACTCGAACAGGTAAAAGATCGACGTGAAGCTGGCGAACCATCCCCCCACTAGCCATACTTTGGTGTTAAACCCAATTGCGCGGTGCTTCCGTTTTAGGGAACCTGATCATTTTAAAATTGTCGATGATCGCCGAATGAATCTGTTCAATCGAGGTGACGACGACCATGTAATTGACACAGATTTCGATCGTTCGAAAAAACTTGTGTATTGTGCGAAGAGAATACAAGCCCCGGCACAAATCAGAATCATAATCCCATTGATAAGAAGCACAAGTAAAAACCTCATCTACAAGAAGATTTTTCTATTGTTCTTCTCCGAAGCGGAGGACTTATGCATCTATGTAATTCCGACTTTATCGCATGTCACATAATGACAGAGATCGAATGGTTCTGCGTAGCTGCCAGTTAGAGTGTACTGCCACACAAAGCCGCTCACCCCAAGACGGGAATGAGCGGCAATAGTTCAACCGGTCAATCTGGCTAGTTTATAATCTGCCATCTTTGGTTAGCGCTGCTCCCTCCTCCGTATTGGCCCAGGTCCGCCCCGTTGGTTGTGCGGCTCATCCCGTCCAGATATAACCCCGTTGCGCGGTTTTGGATCCGTACATTGTTGCCGTCTATCGAGACCGACCATTGCTGATTGGTGCTGGCGCTGAAGCTCCATTGTCCTGCAGCGGAACCGTTGGTTGTACGGCCCATGCCATCCAGATAGAGTCCGGTTGCGACATTCTTAAATTGCACATAGCTCCCGTCCGTTTCCTCCATCCACCGCTGATTATTGCTGGTATTGGATCCCCATTGTCCGGCAGCGGAACCATCGGACGTTCGGCCCATCCCATCGATCAACAAGCCGGTACCGGCGTTACTGAATCTAATCGATGCTGTCACCGAAGCTCCTCCTGTAGCAGCAGACACGGCAGCGGATTTCGATCCTCCGGCTACTTCTACCTGATAATAGTAGGTTGTATCAGGGGTCAAGTTTGTATCGCGATATAATGTCGCTGCAGTGGGGGCGCTGCTAATCTTGGTAAAAGTGCCATTCGGATCTGTTGATCGGTAGATGTTATACCCCAGCGCGCCCGGCACACCCGTCCATCTTACGTAGATCGTATTCGCACCGGCCGCCGTTGCCGTCAATCCCGTTATCGAGCCTAACGTGATCTTGTTGCTCAAACCAACCGTCTT
Organism: Paenibacillus sedimenti; assembly: GCF_014534655.1. GTDB lineage: Bacteria > Bacillota > Bacilli > Paenibacillales > NBRC-103111 > Paenibacillus_E > Paenibacillus_E sedimenti. The sequence continues at coordinate 58,060 of NZ_JACVVD010000015.1, read as the reverse complement.
TGCCGCATCAGGCGTGTATAGCAGCATGAAAAGCGGATAATCCTTTCCCGCAACCTCAGGCATTTTCGTTTCGTAGGCATAGGCCAAATATTTGTACTTCTCTTGGGTCATATCTCTATTTTCGATATATTTGTAATAGTTATATAACACACTGTAGAACGCATCGATTCTGCCTCTGCCGTCTACGTTGATCGTATCAAAATATTGAATCGTACTGCTTTGGTTTGCCCACGCAGGCGTCCATAACACATCGTAACCCAGATGATACTTGAGCAGATAAGTCGTTCCTGCCAACAGCCGGTCGTCCAGGAAGTTGAACACATTCACCGCATTGGAGGCTGCAGACCTCGCTCCGGTTACAGGGTCAACCTTCGTGCCTTGGGCATAGATGGTCCGCGCCAATGTAGACAGCCCGGCGACATTCGCGTAGGAATGCCCCACATCGCGCCCCATTTCGATCGCCTGCACATGGTAGTCCGCCGGGTCCAATGCTTCTCCAGTTCTCTCATTTTTCGTCATCCACCGCATCTGATGCTTAATGGAACCATTTCTTCCCCCTTGATCGCCTGCGGCATTCACGGTCGAAGCTTCTACAGCCTCATCGTAAAGCTTCAGATTATTGGTGAATATCGCTCTTCCCATCGTTCCCATTACCGTAAACTGATGCTGATTCATAAAAAAGCTATGAGGGCCATAAGTGACGGAAACGATATCCATGAGATGGGTGAGATTCGCTGTATCCGTAGCCGTCCATTTCTCACTCGCCGTAGGCGTATCGGAATAGCGCAGGATTTCCGCTGCCGCCGAGAGAAAATAACTCATTGTAGCAAAACGGAATTGCCAATGTTGAACGCAATCCACTGCGGCAGAATAACTCCTGATGATTTTCATGGCATTGGCGCGATACGTTTCATCGCCGGTAATATACCACATAACCGCCTGCATGAAAGCGGTTTCGGAGTCGGTATTGGCACGCGCTCCTACATATTCGCTGGGATTACTGTATGTGACAGTGGGTCTCTCGGGGTCGGTAAACTGCCAAGGACCTTGAATGTGCTTGAAGATATAAACATTTTCATAATAGATTCTTGGTGTTTTACTGGATTGGGAGTCGGCCGCAAAGGCATTAAACGCCGTATTCCAAGGCTCATCCCCCGCTCTTACGTGATCGCGCATGTTGTCCAAATCCGTCTGACTCATTGCAATGCCAGGATGGTGAATGGTTCCCGTTACCGTATTCCCGGAGGAATTGGTATAGGATACATTTGTATCCGTACTTACTACCTGCGGCTTATAAGAAGTAATCAGCGGCGAAATCGCCGCTTTCGCCGTTTGGCTGCCGATTCCGAGGAAGCTCGTCATCGCCAACACCATACAAAGAATGCCGAAAACAATCCTGTGGGAGCGACTTTTCTTCTTGAAAAAATTCATGTCATTATCCTCCTTTTTTTAATTACATACAATGCAGCCTGCCTGATACATCGCCGTACTCGTTTACATGCGCTTCCTCAATCGAATCTCCCCTTCCAAGAGTTTGTAACCGCTTGCAATAAGGGCTGTTGTTCGATGATAATCTGTCATAGTAGAGTAAATCCCCCCTTTTGCATTCAGTTAATGTAAACCCTTCTGTCAGCAAAAGAGGGGGATGAAACATGAAAAGCGGATTCTAATGACGTTACCGTTCCGAAGCTTCATGAATAACCCCCCCCCCCATTTCATGAATGATATATCCCCATTACAACTATAAAGGTTTTACATATATGGCTACTCCTCCCGAGCATTCCAATGGAAACTCGAGTATCGTATCTTTGGTTACTTCAGCGGATCTTATCCCGACCTTTGTACGAGTATCTAGTTCCGGTACATCTTCATAAATCTTCGCAGAATATCGTTTCCCATTATTCAAAAAATGTAGCGGAATTTTCACAGTACGGGCTTTCTCATTATTAATGCAACCGATAAACCACTCGCTTCCCTTGCGTCTTGCAATGGTTGCATATTCTCCGATCTCACCTGATATTCCAATAGACTCATCCCATACAACAGGCAGTTTCTCCCAGAATTCGATCTCCCGTTCACCATTCCAATCAGATGGCTTATCGTACCAGAACATCATCTGCATGGGACTGTACACAATAACGCCCATAGCCAGCATATGAGCATGCGTCACTTTTAATCGGTTATCAAAATAGCAAAGCGTATAATCGCCTGCTCCAGCCTGAAACCGTACAAAGGGCAATGTTGTATTATGTGAGGCTGTGGGAAAATGCTCGTTTCCGCGAATCCCCTCCTGTGTAAGCACATTGGGATAGGTACGTGAAATGCCTGTAGGGCGATAAGCATCGTGAATGTTGACCATCAAACCAAATTCATGGCACTTTTTAACTGCCTCAACAAGCCAACGCGTCGACTCTTGCGGCCCTACTTTTACAAAACCCAATTTAATGCCCGCTATCCCCCATTCTTTCCATACAGGAAGTGCAGCATCCAAATACGGTTCTGCAGCGGTTCTATCAACATATAGGAATATCCCTATGCCTTTCTCCTTACCATACGAAATGATTTTCCTTAGATCCAGGTCTCGGTCGGGATCTTCCCTTCTTGGATCAATTGCTTTATTTTCCGATTCGAGCGATCCATACCAGCCTCCGTCAAAAAGAACATATTGGAATTGATGGTCTACACAAAAATCGATACAGTCAAACGCGCTTTTTGTAGACAGCATCATATCCCGCAATGCCTTTCCAGGTTTAACATATGGAAAATCTTCAGCTTTGCCAGGCTCGCTTAGATTAAGGACCATATTGCTCCGGCATAGCAATTCTGCCGCATGGTCGGCAAGAATAAAAGTGCGCCACGGCGTTGCAAAAGGAGCTTTTCCTTCTACATGGGAAACAAGACTATCCGTTTCATCTTCGTTCAACGTAAATCCATATCCTATATAATCATCCTGACTGAAAAGCCCGCACAAATGTCCTGACAAATGCACTTTTAACGTGTTTTCGGCATGCTCGTCTTTGACAATCAACATTCTTGCATAATCAGTCAAACCGGCTTCATGAATAAGAACATACCCGCCTTCCGGTACATGCACGGCAAAAGGACGTTCACAATATCCGCTAATGTCTCCAACTGGCTTTGCAAAATATTCTCCTTCTACTCCATGCTCTTCCCATGCCATACTTCCTTGAGGAAAAGTAAAACCTGTATCTTCCTGAGTAATTGTAAAATCCTTCAATTTTTCCTGTTCAGGTATGAAATATTGAAAAGCTGTTCCTTCCGAATAAGCACGTAAACGGATTTCCATAATCCTTCCAAGGTCATCTTCCACGCAAACTGCCGCTTCTTCGAAGCTATCATCAATCTTAGCCCGCTCACCATATAACGGTTTCCATACACCTTCCACATTCCTTTTTGTAACGTTTCTTATTGTAAAGCTGTCACATAAAGGATGTGTATTTGCAAGGTGCAAACCAAGCCTTGAAGGCATAACCACAGTTTGTCCGTTACGCTTGACGGTGTACCACAGTCTTCCATCATGGTCAGAACTTAAGCTAATGCTATTCCCGCCGAAGGATGCTTCAGCCATCATACTTACTCACTCCAATATATCCCGGATATTTCGGCAGGCCATATTCCTAACCGTATTGTGTGGAATTCAACAACTTCTGTTTAAAAGGATATCGGGAGGAAGGCTACAAAGGCCTTCTTCCCGATATAGCTTGCGACTTTCAACTTACTTTAAGGCATTGGCATGGTACAAATCTCAGTAGCTTACTTACCGCCCTTATCAAGATAAGCCTGGACTTGCTTGAGGACTTCCGCACGTACTTTTTCCAAGCCCAGCTCACGCCATTCTTTATTGGATTTCTCCGTAAATTGTTTCCAGTTCGGATCGAGACCGGTCATCAGAATGTCATAGGCTTGCTGCAGCTTAGGATTGATCTTTGCGAGCTCCGTTGCAACCGGTTTTGTGTCAAACACGAAGTTGGATAGCGGGACTTGGTAGTAGCTGTCTGTTTTCTGTGCATACTCAACATATTTGATCACTTCCGGTTCATTGCTCGTATTCATTCTGGACAACGTCGGATTCCATGTCATTTCGTAGCCCGGGAATTTATAATTTGAGGATTTATCCGTCGTTTTGAATCCGTTGGCTCCCTCCACAGTCCAATGCTCGCCCTCGATCCCCAGCTCGATCAAATCATGGTTTTCTCGGCTGCTGAACATCCAATCCAGGAATTTCATGGTGCGCTCTACATTTTTCGAGCTTGCTGGAACTACCGCACTGTTGTTGGCAATGAAGGTTGTTCGGATCGCGCCGGGTTTCATATCCCGAATATCATCGCTGGTATAGAAGAAGGGCTCATAATCCGCATTGGGATTAATTTTCTTAAGTTTTAATCTGTCTTGGCTCAGATTGGAGATGGTTGTTTCAATTGCACCCTGCTTGTTCTGATCAAGCGCATCCACTGCTTGTTTCGATAAAGGATCTTTGTTCGTGTACTTTCTGTAATCTGTTCTTACTCCGAAATGGCCGTAAATCGAATCGTGCGTGTTAAACGGCGCCGGGAATTTGGCGAATTCGGAATCAGGATCGCCGATGGTTGCCGCGCCAAGCACTTTCTTCCCGTCTGGCGAGATCGCAACGCTGAACGGAACTCCGCCAGTGAACGATTCCGGTTTGATAGCGGCAAGTCGAATGTCCTTGCGCCCTTTCTCCTCCGGAATGCCAAGACGGAAAATACCGCGGCCGCCAATCACCATCGGTACATAGTCAGGAAGCTTCGTCCTTACGGCTTCCAGATAGTTATTGAAATCTGCCATGGATTTGACGGGAGGCAAGCCCAATTTTTCCCGGACATCTTTCCGGATCCCTATAATGAATGGATCGGCATAAGCCGTTTGAAAAGGAATCGTGTAGATATGGCCGTTGATTTTATTCGCTTCCATCATTTCCGCAGGGAACGCCTTCTTCAGTCCCGGGTATGCATCATTGTTGAAATACTTGTCCAGCGGCTGGTAGTAACCCAGACTCAGGTGGTTATAGAGCGTCGCCCATGGCGCATCGAAGGTCAAGTCAAACGATTCGCCTGTAGACATTTTTAATAGCGCTTTTTGTCTGAACTCGGGACCGGGAACGAAATCAAATTCGATTTTGGTATTCAGTGTGTCTTTGGTACGTTCCTCGAATTTGGCAAGCACCTTATCCAAATCTGTCGGCTTATCGCCGAAGAACATAAACTTGAGCGTTGCCGGGTCTGGTGCCTTTGTTGCCTTTGCAGAGTCTGTAGCTTTCGGTGCACTGCTGCTGGCGGCGGGTTCCTTGGTTGAGCACGCTGTCAATAATGTGCTCAAACCAAGAGTCAAAGCAATTGCTGGTACAGCGATCTGTTTGAATCTTGCTTTCATTTTGTGTCTTCCTCCCTTATTATGTTGTACTCTATACTAAACCGCCAAAGCGGATTTAGCCATCTGCGGATCAGCCTTTAACAGCACCGATTAACAAGCCTTTAACGAAATACTTTTGCAGGAACGGATACAAGAAGATAATCGGACCGATCGTGACAATGGTTGCGGCCAACCTCGTTGTCAACGTAGGAGTCGTATATTCGGTTAAATTAATATTTTGAGCGAGTTCCCTGCTAAAGTCGGCACTATCGAGAATTCGCTTAATCAAATATTGCAGCGGGAACAAATCCTCATTTCGAATATAGAGCATCGCCTCAAACCATTTGTTCCAAAAGGCCAAGGCATAGAACAAACCGACAGCCGCCATAGCGGGCAAAGAAATCGGAATCATGATTCGAAACATAATATAGATCTCGTTAGCGCCATCCATTTTGGCCGATTCCGCCAACGATTCATCAATCGATTTGAAAAAGTTGCGCATTAAAAACATATTAAACGGATTGAGCAGCGATGGAAGAATCAGCACCCATATCGAATCCGTCATCCCCAAATATTTGGTGATCAGAATGTAGCTGGACACAAGCCCTCCATGAAACAGCATCGTAAAGAAGACATAAAAAGCGATATGGTTGCGGTACTTCAAGGAACGCAGAGACAACGGGTAGGCCATGGCACACGTAACCAGCATGGCGAGAATGGTCCCGACGACAGTGATAAAGATGGTTACACCATAGGATTTATAGATCGTGTCGTTTTTTAACAATAATTGATACGCCTCTAGCGAGAAAGCTTTGGGAAATAATTGGAAGCCGTATGCCTGTATCGACGTTTCCGTGGTTAGCGAAGAACTCAGTACGGTAACGAACGGAAATAAACAAATGAGAGCAAAAACAGCAATGGACGCATACATAAGGATTAGCAGCAGACGGTCTCCGGCACCTTCTTTAATCTCCAAGTTCATTCACCTCTATCCTGTTGAATATTAATACAGCGCCGAATCAGGCGAATATTTGCGCGTGATTTGGTTGACAGTCAGTACAAGTATAAAACCGACAAAGGATTGGAATAACCCTATCGCCGATGACATGCTGATATTGGATAATTCCGTAAGCGCACGATACACATAGGTATCGATCACATCGGTGGTTGGATACAAGAGGGCATTCTTGCCGACAATCGCATAGATCATTCCAAAATCACCGTAGAAGATTCCCCCCAAGGCCAAAAGCAGCAACAGGATGATCGTCGGTTTCAACAAAGGCAACGTGATAGTCCATATTTTCATCCACCTGCTTGCGCCATCGATCGAGGCCGATTCATAAATTTCGGGATTAATGCCGGAGATTGTCGCCAAATAGACGATAGCCCCGAAGCCCGCCGATTGCCAAACCTTGATGCATACCAAGAAAACCGGCCAATATGCGGCTTCATTGTAGAATGCAATCGATTCAAACCCGAACACGTTCAAGATTTGATTCACCACTCCGCCTTGATACGGTAAGAAAACCGATACAATCATGGCGACAACCGTCCAGGACAAAAAATGGGGCAAGGTTACAACGGTTTGAGTGAGAACTTTGAACTTTTTGGACTTGATCTCCGAAAACATAATCGCAAGAGAAACGGAAACGACCATCGAGCTTAAGATAAACAATAGGTTTAAAAATACAGTATTTAATACAACTCGATAGACCTCTTTAGATTCAATAAAAAAACGGAAATTGTCGAAACCGACAAAAGGGCTTCCAAAAATCCCCTCTACGGGTCTGAAATCCTGGAAGGCAATGACGACCCCGAAGATCGGCAAGTAAGCAAAAACAAAAATGACCAGGATACCAGGCAATGTCAGAAGGTAAAGCAAATGATTTTTGCGAATTTCTCGGATGAAAGAATTTTTCGTCTTTTTATCAATCTTCTGTGATTGATATTGATAAGGTACAGTTCCCTCCATATGAATCCTCCTTCGAAGTTTTTAATAGCTGCTGTCGTTGATCCTAAGTATGCATGTCCATGCGATAATCCAAAAGTTTAACTACAGAAGTATTGTGTAAAAATGAGATAACCGCTCTTTAATAAGTGGATTATTCTTTAATTTTTCGCTTCTTCTCCATAAAAAGTGTAAATAAATGTCATTAAGAAAAAAAAGGCTGTCCCACAAGGTCTAATTTCAGACCCAAGGAACAGCTTTATCAGTTAATACGACTTCAAGTTTTCCAGTTTATTCTCTCTTCGGTAATGATCCGGAGTCATGCCGACATGCTTCTTAAACAATACATAGAAGTAATTCGTATTCTCGAATCCAACCATTTCACCGATTTTTCTCGCCGGATGATCGGTATGGATCAGGAGTTCCCGCGCTTTCCGGAATCGATGCTCGGCAAGATGCTCGGCAACGGATTTCCCTGTCTCCTCCTTTATATGTTTTCTAACATAACTTGCTGACATACCGATCATTTGCGATAACATGTCCACGGATAAATTGGGATCCGTATAGTGGTCCCTTATATATTCCACCATTTTTTCAACCGCTTTATTATTTTTGGACCGCGATTCTCTGTCTCTAATCGCAACAATCCTCTCACATAACGAAAGATACCATGCTTCGATTTGATCTAACGTATCCAGGCGTAATAATTGCTGTTGACACGTATGAATCTCCAAATCGGCATCTTCACGGTCAAAGCTTGACATCGATTTGGCGGTTCGAATGGTCATAACGAGCAATTGGACAAGCGACAGGATAATTTCATCGTATTTGAACGGATGAATACTCGCAATAAATTCTGCAGTCAAATCCCGAAGCTGCTCCAAATCGCCTGACTTCAGGCTGTTCATCATCTGGTTCTCTAATGCAACGGGATATTGATACTCTTTGGTTTCTGCCGATATAATGTCCTCATAGGAAATCAGGCTATTCGTCCCGTACACCAGTCTGTAGTGAATGGCTTGGTAAGCGCCTAATCTGGAGAGCTTCAGATCTTCAATTTTTTTTGCAACAGGTCCAATAGATGCCGCAACGGTCATTTTCAGAAATTTATCCACATTCATTTGAATTTCTGCTAATATATCCTTGATTTTTAATTCATGTACACCCTCGCCAGAACCGATAGTAAATATCAGATCGAGCGAATCATGACCATCTTCGAGTACTTCCAATTTATAGCGACTTGAGGCAATTTCCCTGCTTATATTTTCAACCGCATATTTTAACAATGAAATATCGACCATATCATATTTATCCGACATTTCATGGAAAGAATCGATCTTAAGTACGCAAACGACGTATTGATCCGACTCCACGCCAAGACCGAACTTCTTCATTGCTTGCTGTGCGTCAATTCCCTTCCCTGTCTTCCCAAGCAATATGGAACGAAGAATACTTTGCTTGCGAACCGATACCGATTGGTTGATATCGGATTGAAGGGTGTTCACTTTATTCTCCAACAATGAAAACGATTTATTCAATAGATCGTACTCATTTAGCAGCGGCTTATCCTTTGCCTCTGTCGTTGCCAACGTTCTTTTTATCAAATGATAAATAGGCACATAAATCATTTTGGTGAAAAATGCCGAGGTAATCGCCATGATGGCCAAACAAATAAGGGTCATTCTGAAAATAAAGCTTTGAAGTGCATCGACTTTGCCGAGCAGCTTATCGTAATCAGCTAAAATAATGAAGTTCCAGCCAAGCCGACCCGATTTCACGAAAGACACCCTTTGAGTCTTGTTATTGAATTCGGCAAAGAAACTCCCTCGCTTTTCATTACTTTCCAGAATGGGTTTCGTTATTTCTTTTACCATATCATTTTCCTGAAAGTCCTTGTCTTCAGGGCGGGAAATGACAAGTCCTTGATCATTAACGATCATCATTTTGTAAGTCCCATTGCCGCTTCCCTTCATGACAAGCTCCTGGAGCACATTTTGGTTCAGGTTCACAACCATGTTGTTCCGGGAACCGTCAGGCATTGCATACGAATAAATGATCGAGATTAAATTCTGGTTCACATCGGCACTGCTATTGGGGTACGTTAAGACGGCCTTTCGGGGGATAAAAATCCCCTGTTCGTATATTTCTTTCTGTACCAGCAAGGCTGTCATGCCTTTATCGAAAAAATTATCAATCGAATTGAACATCTGGACCGAGGAAAAAACAAGATTGCTATTGTAATTGTACACGTATATCGAAGAGACCAATGGGTTCTCCTGTATGAAATCGTTTAGCCGACTGTTTATATCATACATCTCGCCTAATGTGAAGCCTTCTCCATTCATTGCACTAATAATCCATTCATTTTTGAGAAATAACTGGGAGTAATAGTTATAAGTGGACGATAGAAGAATGTCAGCCGTATTGTAGGACTGTTCGATCATTCTTGATGAGGTTTCATTGACCTCTTGAGTCAAATCATTGGAAACCTTGTACAAAATAACGTAAGAAAATCCGGTAATAAATAAAAAACCGACGAGTACATAGGAAAGGATGAGTTTAAAAAGCATATTTTTTTTTCGTATAAATGCCAAAATTGTTTTCATTATGCTCGCCACCTAAGTAGTAATTCTATTATGTTGATATTGTAGCCCATAAACGGCTAAGACGACATAGGCTTTTTTTCACTCCTGATTTTCGCATATCAGATGAGGCATCCGTGTTTTTTAAGCGATTCTCTCACTGCATAACGAAAAGAAGCCCCGGCAAGCCTGAATTTATAAGCTTGCCAGGGGCTCCTATCCACGTTTACTACTTGCCTGACTCGTCATGTGGTACGGTTACGGTTACGGTCTTGACGGTTTTGTTACCGGCTTTGTCTGTCGCCGTGTAAGTTACAGTGTAGACGCGTCCCGTCCCTTGACCCGAACGTTCCGCCCTCAGGCTGAACGATTGGTCCAAGGTGCCGTACTCGGCATTTTGAATATCGTTCGGTTGATCGTCGTCTATTTCCTTTCCTTGATCTGGTTCGTTGCTCGTAATCGAAGTCAGTACGATCGATTCGATGCCGGATCCGCTGTCGCTGCCGTACACCTGAGCAGCAACCGTAACAAGCTTATGGTTCGGCGGCCAGAGAATCGTTTTATCGAGCACGACATCAAGCTGCGGCGCCGTCGTATCGACTACCTGGATATCAACAGTCATGTTAGCCCTCGCCCCTCTTGCATCGTATACGGCGAAAGTCACGCCATAGCTGCCGGGCACATTAGGCGTCCAGGCAAATTGACGGGTTTGCGGGTCGAAGGAAGATCCAAACGGCAGGTTGCTCGCGCTATAGGTAAGCGCGTCGCCATCCTTGTCTTCCGCATATACGGAAAAGGTCACGCTGGTACCTGTTTCTACGGTCTTAGGAGGAACCTGCGCGAAAACCGGAATCGTGTTCAGCGCCTTCAACGCGTTCAGCAGCTGTTCAGCCGCATCGTCGATTGCTTCCTGCGAAGCATCCGCAGGCAAAGTTTTGGCATTTGCGACCGCTGTCTCAAGAGCTTGCGAGCTCGATTCGGTATATTGCGCTGCGTCAAGCTTTGCGGCTTCATCCAGCAAGACAGTAACCAAGCTGATGTCAGTCCGCTTTGCCGCCGTATGGTTATATACGGCTTTAATCTCATCATCGCTTAAGACGTAATTGTAGACGAAGAATTCGTCGAGCATACCGTTCAACAGCGGGTCCGGCCATTGGCTTTTACCGATATAGTTGTTGACCGGTTTAAAATCGCTCGGTTTGATCGTGAAGCCGCTTTTGGTCGCCTTCAGTTCGCCGTTCACATACAGCTTCGCCGTACCGCCGCCCAGCGTCACCGCCACATGCACCCATTCATTGACGCCAAGCTGCGACGTCTCCACCATTTGTTCGCTGCTGCCATTCTTGATTGCGAAACGCAGTGTATTGCCGCCCGATCTCGGTGTAAGGAATAAATATTGATTCGTATCGTTACCGAAGTCGAAAATTCGCTGCCAAGAGTTGCCTCCCTTCCAGTTCACCCAGGTGGCCACAGTAATGGTATCGGAAGCGGACAACGGATGCGACGCAGGCAGGGTGACGAAGTTGTCCGTGCCGTTCATTTGGATCGCTTTACCGAACTTTCCTTCTGCGTATACGGCTTGCCCTTCAACGATTCCATGAGTCGGCCCAAAAGAATTGTCCGCATTGCCATCAAATGAATATAGCGAAGAGTGAACAAGCAGCTTCTCGGCCTGATCAAGTAGCGACGCAAGCTGCGCCTTATCGGCTCCCGGCTGGTTCATAGCAGATTCGATCTGTACCACTTCCTTCATGTACAGATAGTGGCTGCCCTTCGTATAATTTGCAGCAGGAAGCACGTGCAGCTTGACCTCGATGTTCATCGATTGGCTCACCGTATAGCTGCCGTTGCCGACTGTAAACGTTACCGAATGGCTGCCGAAATCCGCTTGTTGCGGAGTCCAAGTGAAGACGCCCTTCACGGTATCGAACGCCGCGCCCGCCGGCAAATTAGCTGCGCTGTAAACGAGCGGTGCGCCGGAGGGATCGGATGCGGATACCTGATAGGTGAACAGCTGCTTCGCCGTCGCCTGTACTGTCGCACCGGTATCGATAACCGGCAGTCCTTTAACCGTGATCCTGATCGTACGGGAAGAAGACAATTCACCGGATTTCACGGTAAAGGTTACCGTGTGCACGCCGCCTTGTTCTTTGGCCGGGGTCCATTCGAACGTTCGGGTATCCTCGCTGAAGGTTGCTCCCTCCGGCAGACCGGTTGCCCCGTACACAATTTCATTCGCATTCGACGCCTGGACCTTGAATGTGAGCTTATCGCCCGCAATGACAAATTTGTTGCCGATCAGATCAAGTACCGGCAGACCGTTAATATACTTCAGTCCGTTCAGTGCTGCCAGCAGATCTGCGGAAGCCGCATCCACATCCTCCTGAGTCGAATCGGCATCGGACGCAACCGCATTCGCATTCGCAGCTGCCGCTTGGAACACTTTGTAACTATCCGCAGTGTAATAATCGGCGACGGCAGAATCGGCTTCTTCCAGCAGCAGGGTGAGCAGCGTCTTGTCAACGCCGATTTCCAGGAACTCGATTTCTTCAAAGTTCACGAATCCGTTATGGTCGTCATAGATACGAATGTAGCGATATGGCGTCGGATCCGGAAGGATGGTTGAATACCATTGATAACTCGTAGTGTTCGGAATCTTGTATAGATCCGTCCAATTCACGCCGTCATTCGAGCCTTTAAAGACGGTCCCGTTAACGCGGCTTACATGTGTTTTTCTGGGCAGGTAGCGGAACGTATCGACCACTTTTTCATTTCCTGCACCAAAGTCGACATCCACCCAGCTCACAGCAGATCTGGTGTGGGTAATGGTACCGGGATTTTCATCGAACAAATACCATGCGTTCTCTTCCTCCGAAATGTTATCATTTTGCCAATATTTTTCCGAAGCCCTGGCCATCGATGGGTCCATATTCACTTTTGTCAGAAGGGTCCGAGCGGAAACGAGCAGCGTCTTCGCATCATAGATTTCGTTAATCAGCGCCGTCTCGTCGGCATCCGGCTTCACCATCTCCGCCTTGATGCGGTCCAGTTCTTTACGGAACAGGTAGAAGCTCGCTTTCGTGTAGTCGGAAGCCGGCAAGCTCTCCGCATACTGCATGACAACTTCGATCGGATCCGCAGTAACCGTTACGTCATAGAACGGCTGCTTCGATCCGTCTCCGTGAATCGGCAGTATCTTGTAGTACATGCTGCCGTACCGCAGGTTTGATTCTTGAAATGAAGTCGCTCGCGTATTTGCCAGAACGAGCGTCCAAGGGGAACCTTCTGCCGGTTCCATCGTGCCCGGCTTCAATTCCGGATCGGCCAGTCTCGCCGCCGCATCCGTGGTGCGGTACAGATTGAACCAGGAAGCTTGCTTCGGTTTATTCCAGTGCAGCGTCACTTGATCCTGCACTTTGGCCACGAACGGAGTTATGCTGCCTTGCGGCGTTTCCGTTATCGTGACTTCGCTGAACTGCGCCTGATCGGATGCGGCAACTCCGGTATAGTACGCATAAGGCAGCAATGAAGACACCTTGGTCACATACTTCCAGTTCGTACCGTCCTTGGATACGAAAGCGTACACGGTTTGCGAATCATGATCGCGCATCAGTTTGACGTACGGATACTCCGCTGCAGTATAGCCTTCCATCTTCGTTTTTCTCGGACTTGCCACTTCACCCGACCACTGTACAATGGAGATCCGCGTACGGTCTTGCAGTACAAGGTTGCCGTTCTCGTCCGCACCGAAATAAATATAACGGGATTTGTCGGCCGTGAGCCGATCACGCATCATGACGCCGCTCGCTTCACCCGACGCGCTGTCGATTTTCGCGCTGATCGAGCTGTTGCCGGCTCCCACCCTGCTTACAAAGTGCAGCGAATCGAGAATATTCCGCTTGTAAATGTTGTAGTCGTCGCCTTCGCCGAATCCAGCTCCGCCCACAGAGCCGATCGCAATGGACGAACCGTCGATCACGGCGCTGCCTGACGTCCCGCCGATGCGGTCATCGCGCCACGCCGTACCGGCAGCGGCGGACACAGGCGCCGTCAAATCAGCCTTCGCGCGGTACGAATCCCAACCCGCGCCGTAATCGTTCACTGCAGCCACTTTGTAATAGTAAACTTTTCCGTTTTGAACCGTTGTATCTTTATAATAATTACCTATTAAGCCAGTTGCGATCGTCTCATACGTGCCGTCTTCCGTTTCCGCACGTTTAATCGAGTAGGATTGCCCGCCGGAGGTCGTTTTCCAGGAGATACCCACGTAGCCGTTGCCCGTAAGCGCATGGACGAAATCGACGTGGAACGGCTTCGGAGCAAGCTCGATATCCGACGTTAATTTCAGCACCATCGCGGTTTTGGGCGGAGCGGTCACTTTGCCGTTCACGACCGGAATGTTCGTCTCCGACACGAGATCGAGCACCGCGTTTCCGGTAAAGTCAGCCGGCATTTCAACGTCAAACGTCTGTTTATTACCGTATTCATCGCGAGTCGTGTTGAAGATGATCAAGTATTTACCGTATCTTGAAGTCTGCAATTCAGGATAACCGGAGTAAGGATGATCCACTTCAAAGTTATCGCGGTTTACTGTTCCAACACCCGGCTGATAAGAAGCCGGCGCGGCTTCACCTGCCAGCGCCTGCGGCGCTCCGCTCCAATTGTTCACCCTGTCGGTTTGAAAATCCACGTCGATGTAGGGCGCCCGCAAATAGTAATCTTCATACCGGAACTTGTTGTTGGTTGCGATCTGAACGATATGGTCGTAGCTGTCTTTCATCACACGAAGCCGTCCGTTGCTTGCCATACCGCGATTTCGGTAAAACAGCGAGCCGAACATTCTGAAATCGCCGTCTCTTACCGACACGTACATATTGTCGATATCCGCCCATGCGAGCTGCTCATAGTCGTCCGGATTGATTCCGAGTGCGGTAATTTCTTCGGGCTTATAAGAATCGAAATCTGTTTGCGGAAGCATAACCCCAGCCATAACATTGCCGCCAAACCGAGCGTAATCGGCGCGATCGGCAGTCACATATTTATAGATTTCGGCCAAGCGGAAATCCGGTCCGCTCATCGAACCTCTATTTCCGAAGTCTTTCACATGCAACAGTTGGTGATCCGCAAGCTGCTGCTGCACATACCCGACCGCTTCTCTCGCGTACTGCCAGTATTCGTCCCACTGCGGACCGCTATATCTTTGCATGTTCTGGGCCATCGCCATTTCCAAGGATGCAAACTGCATCCCCATTCCAAAGCCTACTCTCGTGCCATAAGCGAGGAGCCCGTTTATCGTTTGGTTTCGCTCATCCGTGATTTGCTCCGCTCTCATCACTCTTTTTCCATCGTCGGTCAATGACGGATATCGGACAAATCCCCGGGCGTGGATCGATTTCAATGCCGCTTTCAGAATTTCGTCATTCATTTCCTCATCGCCGGCGTGGTTCAACGTTTTATAAAAATAAGTCAAGAGATAATTCGCAGCCTCACCGTAGTTGGCGACATAACCGTTTTCCCTTGTAAGTCCCGCCTCGGTTAAGCCGGTATAGTGCTTGCCGTAAGGCAGCCTTCTGACAACGTTGCCTTCCGCGTCGAGCTTGCTCTTAGCGAGCCCTTTGCCGACAATATGGATGAAATCGTCCGTGAAATGCGCCTGCGTGTCATGATTGAACAGGGAATGATACAGATCCAGTTCTTCGCCGTTCGGACCGACCAACACCTCTTCACCCAGGAATGGTCTTATTCCTAAAGCTTCAAGCAGAATTTGCCGGCTCCGCTCTTTGCCTTCGTAAAAGCTTGAGCCGATCATGCGAAGCCCTTCATGGGCTTCCCACGCGCCTTCGTACGTATAGTACACCTGGTTGTAGATATAAGAAAGCCGTGCTCGGGCAAAGTCGAAGTTCGCCTTAAGCACCCGTTCCCACGCTTCGCGCCGCGTCAGCTCGCCGCCGTTCCAATCTACGCCCGCCAGGGAGAACTCGCCTGCAGCGGTTCCGGTGACGAACGGCTGGTCCAGATAGGCGTTCCAAGCCGCTTCCCCATAGATCGTGTCGTCCTTGATCAGGTTCTCGACTATGTACAGCGCTTCGCCGAGCGCGCCGTAGTAGCCGCCCCAGTCGCCCTGATGTCCTCCGCGCAGCACCAATCTTGTATTGCCATAATAATCTTTGACATGGTTGTCGATCGTTTTGAAAATTCGCTGGAGCGCTGCTTTCTTCTCTTCTGTCGTCTTCGCCGGAGACCAGCTGTATTTCAGGACATTCGCATAAAATTTCAGTTCGTCCTGATAACGGATGATCGACATCTTGCCGCCTGCGCTTCTATCCACATTTCCTGATAATTGGTTGAACAAGTCGACATGGCCCTGCATGTAGCCATCAATCAGGGCCTGCTTCTCCGTATCCGCCAGATCCGGCGTCAGCATCGTATCCGGATTCTGACCAGGCTTGAATTTATAACCCTGTTTTTCCCCATCCACGTTAATATAGGTTTGAGTATGGGTGTAGGCATTATAATAACCCCTTGAATCGGACGTCATATTACCCGACGGATTAAACGATTTAATCGTGATCTCAACAGATTCCTTCCCAACCGTTGATTCGAGCGGAAGCATAATCGTATTGTAGAAAAATCGGTTCGGCAACGTCCAGCCTCTATTAATAGCTTCATAGTCCCCATTTCTGATATATCCGATTTGCTCGCCGTTAATATTGACCATGCTGACCGAGGAACTTTCTTCACCCGAAAATTTCACAGTGAAGTAATTGCGCATATAGGGGTCGACCTTCATATTAAACGTTAAATCACCGCCCTGCCCTTCAGCCGGAACGCGAGGATTCGACTTCCGGGCAGGCTCGCCCATGAAACCGGTGATGACGCTGGTATCTTGGCCTTTGAAATTGTGTGCACTTTCAGAAGCGGAATTGCCGAATATGAGCTTATCCAGATAACCATACTCGTTCATTGCCGCTGAACTGCTGGCGGCTGCTTGGGTTTCAGCCTCCTCAGCAAACGCCGGAATCGGCGGCACCATCTGCAAGATCAATGCAGATATCAGACCGACTGTCAAAGCTCGCTTCGCATGAGCGGTAATCTTCTTGATTGGCTTGAACATCCCTTTACTCATTCTTCTCCTCCTCAAATCATCACAAATTTAAATTTAATAAAGCGATTTCATTTGTAAATATACCCCGCTCCCTCCTTCAAGTTTTTGGAATAGCTGTTATACCTATTACAAATATGACGATCCATACGCATATTGAAAACTTTAAAAAAACACACATTGTGTAAAAATGAGACAACAGCTTCTTTAAAAAGCAACAAAGTGTATAAATTTCATCGGCTACCCTCCTCGTTAACTTCATTCAACCCGCATAAGTTTGGTGTCCAACCCTTGGGCAGTCTACTGTAAAACAAAATTACTTTATTATTCTGTATATGATAACTCTTACGCTTAAAAAAATAACATCATAATATACTCCATATAACAAAATTACGTTGAAATTCATTTATGCTAATAATATGATGGATTTAATAATATGAAATGGGAGTGATTCCATGTACCGCCATTATTATTTACCCCCTTTCGACGAATATAGCTTCTTTTGCTTTCCGCATTCCGTCGGAAAATTCACGCAGCCCCTTGACCATAATGTCAATCGCGGAGAAGGGGTTAGAGACTTCAGTCTGCATTTCGTTGTCGGCGGCAAAGGAAATATTGAATTGAACGGTACTAATCATACATTGAAAGAAGGAGATGTCTTCCTTCATACGCCATTTCAGAGAATGCGCTATTATACATCCGAAGACGATCGCTGGGTCATTTATTGGATTCAATTTAATGGAAGTACGCTTGCGAATTTCTTATTGGAACGAGGCTTCTACGAATCGTCCATTTGGTATATGAAAGAAATCGGATCACTCGAGCAATCGTGGCTGGAATTACTTGATGAAATTGAAGAAAACAATTTCATGCGGCCTGCCAAAATATCCTCTTTGACCTATGCTGTGCTCAATGAATTCATGTTCAATGCCATACCTTTTTCTAATAAAAGGGGGACGAATCATGTTGACAGGATCAGTAAGCTGCTTCCAATTATGCAAAATAATGCTCATCTTCCCTTCAACCTTGAAGAGTGGGCAGAGAAAGCGAATTTAACGCCAAACTATTTCTGCAGTCTGTTCAAAAAGATAACGAAAATGACGCCCCTTACGTATATTACGAAATGCCGAATTCAAAAAAGCAAAAAAATGCTGCTGAGCGATCCGAATATTCTAATCAAGGAGGTTGCCATCAATTCCGGGTATCCCAGCATTAGTTATTTCAATAAGATCTTCATGGAGATGGAAGGTATGACCCCGAACGATTTCCGAACGAATCATTTCAAATAATAAAACCGTGAATGGTTTGGCAAGAAAAAGGCGCCCCCATCCATTGTTCCCGAACGGGGGCTCTTCAACTTGATGCGCGTTAATTCTTCTTGGAGCTATCAAGCGCTTTCTGGGTAAGCTCCAAATATCTATCCAATTTCAGTTTCTTGAAACCTTCCACATAGGCGTCCCAATCAGTCGCAAGCTTTTTGTTGCCGGTAATGAATTTGATGATATTTTCATCTACGTACTTGTTGATATTCGTAACCAGCAAGCCGTATTCATCAAGCGCTGCCGGGTCGATGTACAAGCTTCCGGGAAGCGTTTCTTTCGGCTTAAAGGGGTCATAGAGCTTTGTTGCCTGATACAAGCGGAGCTCGTACCCAGCCGGCGTTTTGGTATTTTGATCGGCAGCCCAAGACGCTCTGTACGCTTTCGTTTTGACGAAAGGACCGACCTCGCCCCACGCATTGTTCAGCTTTTTAGATTCGTCTCCCTTCAGGGGAATCGGCTTGTATTTCGCTTGCTTTCCGTCCAAATCCAGATCGGAAGCGGTTCCGTCGTTCCACTGTACGCCCTTTTCTCCCATAGTTTCCCGAGTCGTTCCCTCATCCGTAGCCAAAAAATCGGCAAGCTTAATGGCAGCGATTTGCTGATCCTTGTTCGCTTTGTTCGTGATAGCGAAGGCGCCGCTCCCAATACCTTTATAACCGCCGTACGCGGTAAGTTGAACCCCATTCGGTCCTTTGAGCGGAGGAATCGGTTCGTACTGTGTATTGATCGGGTTGTCCGGACCGATAAATACATAAGGGTGCAGCGCTGCACCGACGCCGATCGTTGCGATACCGTCACGGTTGGCGAGACGCTTATAGGCCGGATTGTCTTGCGTGTAGGCGCCCAGATCGATCAAGCCTTCCGCGTACAGCGAAGCGAGGTATTCCAGGCCCGCTTTAAATTCCGGCTTGATGGCGCTCATTTCGACCTTGCCGTTCGATACCGTAAGATAACAAGGGTCTTTGCTGCTGCTGCAATTGCCATAATCCGCATACGTAAAAGCGTTCATAAGAGGCATATCTACACGGTTATCCTTGGAGCCGCTTAATGGTACCTCGTCCTTCTGCCCGTTGCCGTTCAGATCGGTATTTTTGAAAGCTTCGAGCATTTTCTTGAAATCATCCGTCGTCTTCGGCACTTCCATGTTGAGTTTTTTCAGCCATTCGCTGTTGACCCACATTTTGGCGCCGATAAAACAGTGATAGCATTCGTTGATCGGCGGCAATACGTAAATATTCCCGTCAGGCGCTGTAACTCCCGATTTGTAAGTAGGGATTTCCGCCATACGCTTTTTAATATTGGGAGCATACTTGTCAATGAGGTCGTTTAACGGAATCAGAACTCCCTGTTGTCCCAGCTTCATCTGTTCGGCAGGGCTAATGAGGTCGCTCCAGTTCAACATGAATACGTCCGGGTAATCCCCGCTCGTAATCGCAAGCTGTCTCTTATCTTTTACCGTTTCGAATGAATTGATCTGGATATCAAGCTTGGCGTTCAGCTTCTCATTCATCTCTTGCGTAAATTTGTTTTTGTTCCAGTCAAGCTCAGGATCGCCGACCATAAAAATCTTAAGATTGACAGGATTTTTCTTTGCATCGGCAGTTGCTGCCTGGTTGCTTGTGCTTCCAGCTTTGTTATCGCTTCCTGCGTCGTTCTTGGAGCAGCCTGCGAGCACCGGAATGGCGATCAGCAGCGTGCTGAGTAATGAGATGACTGTTTTTTTGATCATGCATAACCCTCCCTGTTGATTTACTATCCATTCACTAATGTACAACTGATGCCTTCTGTCTTGCCGTGCGCCCACCTCCTTACGGAATTACGGAATCAACCCTTAAGCGAACCGATCAAAATTCCTTGCACGAAATGCTTCTGCACAAACGGATACAAAATAAGCACAGGTAAGCTGGACACAATAATCAAGGAATATTTCATCAACTCGGCGACACCTTGTCTTTGGAGCGACTCCGAAATGTTCGTCGGATTTTCCGTCGTGTTGAGCAGCAATATATTTCGTAGCACGAGCTGCAGCGGATATAAATCTTTGTTTTTAATATAGAGCAAGGCATCAAAATAAGCGTTCCATTGTCCTACCGCGAATATCAACACCAGAACGGCAATGATCGGCTTGGATAGCGGAAGTACGATGCGCGCTAGGAACCCCAGATCGCTGATCCCGTCGATTTCGGCCGCTTCCGCCAATTCATCGGGAATGTTGTTCTGAAAAAAGGTTCTCGCAATGATAATTTGAAATACTCCAAGCGCCGGCGGGATGATAAGTGCCCATCGGGTATCGATGAGATGAAGGCTCTTAACGACTAAATAGGTAGGGATTAGCCCGCCCGAAAACAACATGGTGAAAGTTAATAAAAACATCAGTCCATTGCGGCCGTAAAAAGATTTGCGGGAGAGCGGATAGGCCATCATGATAGTGACCGTTACCGCAACCAGCGTGCCGACTATCGCATAAAAAAATGAATTGGCGTACCCTACCAGCACAGACGAATTTTTAAACACCGTCTCGTATCCAAGCAGCGTAAAATCGACCGGGAACAACCATACCTTGCCGGATACGACGGCGAAAGGGCTGCTGAATGACGCGCTGACAATATAAACAAGCGGATAAAGAACAGCGAGCAGGATAAACGTTAAACAAATATAGATGACCGTCATCAGCAGCAAATCGCCGGGCGATTCTTTGATAGCTCTCTTCACAACCATTTACCGGTCCCCCTTACCATAAGCTGTTTTTGGTAACCCTTTTCGCCAATGAGTTGACACTGACAAGTAGGATCAGATTACATACGGAATTGAACAATCCGACTGCCGTCGCGTAGCTGACATTTCCATTCAATAAGCCGGCTCTATATACATAAGTCGCGATGATTTCGGATGAATCCGCATTCATTGAGTTTTGCAATAAGTACACTTTTTCGAAACCGACAGACATAATGTTGCCGACACCTAAGATCAACAAGATAATGATGGTCGGGAGTATGCCCGGGATATCGACATGGATGATTTTTTGCCACCTCGATGCTCCATCCACCTTAGCCGCCTCATAAAGCGTCGGGTCGATGCCTGCAAGCGCCGCAAGATAGATAATGGCGCCATACCCGGCATTCTGCCAAACATCGGACCAGACGACAAGGGATTTGAAATAAGCCGGCTCTCCTATAAAGTTGATTTTTTCAAAACCAAAAGCCGCCAGCAGATTGTTAACAACGCCTACCTGCGGTCCGAGCAACAACGACAGCATCGAAACGACGATAACCGTTGAGATGAAATGGGGTGCATAGGTTACCAGCTGTACGAACTTTTTGAAAGAGGCCCTGCCGATCTCATTGAGTGCAAGGGCGAAAATGATCGGAATCGGGAACCCAACAAGAAGGCCATAAAGGCTGATCCCTAACGTATTTTTTAAGATAAGCCAGAAATAAGGCCCTTCAAAGAAATATTGAAAATGCTTGAAGCCCGCCCACGGACTTCCCGTAATTCCCTTGACGATGTTGTAATTCTTAAATGCCAGCAGCGCCCCGTACATCGGATAGTATTTGAACGTAATTAGCAAGGCTATGGGCAGCAAGATCAGTAAATAAAATTGCCAATGCCTTTTTATCTTTTTAATGACCGCCTTTTTCGGCTTTGTCTTCTCCAGCGTTACCGGCTCACTGACTGATATGGTTTTCAAAGGATTCCCCCCATTTTTTCGAATGTAAGCGCTTACTATTTTCACATGCTGAAGCCCATTTCCTGGATATCCGGCATACACTTCTTGCAATTCCCGTTTCAATCTCCGACTTCCACAACCAACTTGATGACGGTATCAAATGGCTCCCATTTTCCCTTAGGAACTTTGATGGAAATCCCCTGGTCATTTTGTTCGAAAGGAACCGCGCTGCCGTCGAGCATTTGGCAATGTACGATTTTCTGCGGAAGCGCCGGCAAAACCATGTTTTCAAAAGTTGGCATATCCTGTACATGCAAATAAAGATAATTGCCCTTGCAGGTCATGCCGTAAATATGATCTACCGGCTCGAGCGGTCCCGCTTGCGTTCCATAGATGGCTTCACCGTTTTTCTTCATGAAAGCGCCGATCTGCCGCAATCGCTCTACTTGATTTGCAGGTATTTCACCGTTCGGGTCAGGGGCAACGTTGAGCAGCACATTGCCACCGCGGACAAAACAGTCGATCAAAATTTTGACAATTTTTTCGAGCGGCATGACCCTTTCTTCCAGATCGTAGGACCAATGATACGCAATGGTGAAGCATTTTTCCCAAGCGATGGGAACGATGTTCCCGGTAATGTCGTGCGGACCTTCGTCGCATTGAAAATCACCGATCCAGCCGGATCTTGGATTGATTACACATTTCGGCTGGTTACTCCTGACCATTTCGTTTAGTCGGATCGGTTCCCAGAACCAAGCCGCATCGGCATCCGATCCGGTATGAGCCAGCCAGCCTCCGTCGTACCAGAGGATATCGATCGTTCCATACTGTGTGGTCAGCTCACGAATCTGATCATATCCCTGTTTTTTCATCAAGGCTGCATTGTCGGCTAGTTCCTTCGGGTTGAAGTACCCGGGAAACCGCCAATCCATCGGCGAATAATACAGACCGATTCGGAGGCCGGCCTTGCGAAAAGCGTCCGTATAATCTTTAACAAAATCGCGTTCCGCAGCAGCATGCATGCTGTCGAATCGTTCGTAGCTGCCAGGGCTGTCCCATAGCGCAAAGCCGTCATGATGTCGGGTGACCATGACCGAATACCGCATGCCGGCTTCTTGGGCCAGGCTAGCCCATTGCTCCGGGTCCCATTTTTGCGGGTTAAACTGACCGGCCAGCTTCGCATATTCGTCTGCGGGAATTTTCTCGTTGAACATGGCCCATTCACCGCGCCCAAGTATAGAGTAAAGCCCCCAATGGAAGAAAAAGCCGAGCTTGGCATCCCGCCACCATTCCATCTCTTCATCGCTCAAACAAAGCCATGGAGCCTCGACACCGTCGCTGCCTTTGAGCCGAATGCTGCTCTTTAGCATGGATGCAAGCTCGGCGTCTTTCATTTTTTTGATGGACACGTTCTGTCAAAACCTCCTATATATAATAAAATTACTTTATTCTGTTATTATATATCACTTGTTTGACCAATTAAATAACACAATTTTAAATTGTATATAACGAAATTACTATTAACATGAGAGAAAGAGCAGGGCTCGACGCCGCTGCTAGCGGAACTGTGAAGGTTCATAAATCACAGCAACAACGATTCAGTATGAAATTTCATATAAAATCGGGCTCTTCGCATCAATTAGAGCTTTTGTGTATGATTTTTCGTGTATAACTATGGAAATTACCGTTTGAAGGATAAATCTGTATGATTTATCGAGTATATATGGGGGAACGATAGTTTCGAATTGATCGCTAATAGTTTAAGTGGTTTTTCTTACCACATAAGAATTTATAAGTTTCCGATGAGTCGAAAACGAAATTCTTATTGGCGAATAAACCTTCCGCTGAACGCGGTCGCACATCTTCGAAAGACCTCGATAGAGGTTTATCTCATCGTTAGAAATCAACAATGAAGAATAACAAAGCCTTATAATTAAATTAATAGCGTTAACACAAATTTTAATGTGAATTTAACCAGATTACATGGGAGTGGTTCTATGGACCGCCTGAAACGGCAAAAGAAAATGGGCTTTACCCGTACAAATACTTTGATGTACTTGTTCGAGCAACTCCCTCAGCTTCCCGATCCGAAAGATCCTGACCAACTAGATGAACTATTACCATGGTCGCCATCGTTACAACAAACCAGTCGCGAGTTTAAATCCTGATTGCAACAAGTCCAGCCCTCATCTTGTAAACAAGGTGAGGGCTGTTTGGTGCTTACCTTTATTTTATCTTGTCCTATACATTTTTCTTTAGGATGACAGCCCATAGTAGCCTGGCCCCGCAGCAAAGGCTGGCACCCCATATAAGCAAGAGGAAGAGTATTCGCCGATGAGTGCCGTAAGGTAAGGAAGGCGCCTTTTATAAATGGATAAGGTAAGCCATATCTGGCCACCTTTCGGTCAAAAATAAAAATTGAGGGATGTTCCGGTTTCAGCTATGGACTTGACATTGCTCAAAATCATCCACCAATATTTATCGGTTTTTAAATACAAATACAAGTCATTGGATGAGAAAAAGTTTCGCCCACATTATTGCAATCGCTTCCATTTTATCGTTACCGTGCCTATATAGACTATGTCCAAGTTGGTCAGTAAACATTAAGTAGTTTGTCCTATAGGATATATGTGCACATCGCTTGGCATCAAGAAGCATTTCCTCGACAAAACACCTCCAGCACCTTGATTTCAGGTCTGGAGGTGTTCTATCGATGGATCGTCTTGGCTAATTATTTGCTGTCATGCGGCACCGTAACCTGTGCGGTAGCCGTTGTTTGGTTTCCTGCGATATCCGTAATCGTATAAGTAATCAGATAAATGCGTCCTTCCCCTTTGCCGGAACGCTCGGCGCGCAATTGAAATTCCGTATCGAGGGTTCCGAAGTCAGCTCCCGCGATATCGCCCGCTATGTCTCCGTCACCCGAGCCGTTGTCCGGTTCATTGCTAGTAATCGAGGTCAGCACGACCGAACTGACGCCGGAGCCTTCATCCTGCCCATAAACGCTCGTTTGAACGGTTACCAGCTTATGATTCGCAGGCGATAAAGAGAGCTTATCCGGAACCAGTATCAATGTCGGCGCTATCTTATCGATGTTGCTGACGATGACCGTTGCCGCACCTTTATTTCCCGCTGCATCCATAAATTCAAAGGTAAAGCTGCCGTTGTCAGTAAACGTATAGCTGATTGAACCGTCATTGTTGGTGACAGTCACAGCCTCGCTTGGCGTAATTGTCGCCACTACATGCTGGTTCGTAGGCGCCGTGGTGTTGTAGCTTACTGTTGCAGTCGGCACAATTTTATCAATATTGTACACATTGGCCGTAACGCTGCCCACATTGCCAGCTACGTCAACAAACTCGAAAGTAAAGCTGCCATTGTCAGTAAACGTATAGCTGGTTGAACCGCCATTGTTGGTGACAGTCACAGCCTCGCTTGGCGTAATTGTCGCCACTACATTCTGGTTCGTAGGCACCGTAGTGCTGTAGTTCACTGTTGCAGTAGGCGCGACATTGTCGATATTGACGTTGACAACATCATTTTCAACGTTAACCTCTTGTACGAGCACCCACATAAAGTATAACGCTTTTGCCGCTTTCGCTCTTGCAACGATCATCTTCGGCTCAAGCTCTGTGCCGTTGATCATCTTGCCTCTCGCGATACCTTTTTCCGATCGGATGAGCCCTAATTCATAAGCATCCTTCACCTTGCTAACCAAATCAGGCGATATATTTGCCTTATCCGTTAGCTTCTCGTAGGAAACAAGCGGATAGTACATCACGCCTCTGGCGCCGGAATCCAGGTTCGGATCGTAGCCCGGGCTGCCGGGCACTACGGTCGTACCGTTGTAATCGGTCATGTACTTAGGCTTCGTAGTACCGAATTTGGCCCGGAAGGCATCGTCCAATATAGCGCCCATGACCTCGCGTGTCAGCTCTCCGTTCGCATATCCGGCCATAACCGATGAATCCACGCCCATAATCGCGCTGATGGCACGAATGAATTCACCAACCGTCATATTCATGTCTGGATTAAAGTTTCCGTTGCTATCCTTGCTCATAACGCCAAGCTGAAGCAGCTTCTCAATCTGGTTCCGATAATAAGAGCCTGCACCGGTCGTCGTATCCTTGGCCATTTCCGGATAGACGTTCCACCAATCGCCCGATGCGATGGCAGCCTTGACGTCTTGTTTTAAATAGGAAGCAATAGACGCTGCTTTCGGATCTCCCGCGGTTCCTTTGCCCGCGATTTCCGTAACCATGATCCGGGCGAATTGTTTCGCGAGAGCTTCCTTATAGTGGGTTCCGTCTATTTTGTTGGACGGATGTCCGTTGGCGTAGCTTCCGTCGTTGGTTTTGCCCGGCGTTTCCCCGGCTTCAATGGACATGAATACCGCAGTCGTCGCTTCAACTCCAATAGCGTTATAATACTTGAGGCTTTCTGCGTTCAGATCGACAACGGTGACTCCCATTTCCGCAGCCGCCTCTTTCATAATATCCGGGAACAGTCTGGTCTTGAAAGAGTTTGTATATACATATCCCG
Organism: Paenibacillus sedimenti; assembly: GCF_014534655.1. Classification (GTDB taxonomy): domain Bacteria; phylum Bacillota; class Bacilli; order Paenibacillales; family NBRC-103111; genus Paenibacillus_E; species Paenibacillus_E sedimenti. The sequence goes on along the minus strand of NZ_JACVVD010000015.1, from coordinate 31,506 downwards.
GCTGCGCTGTGCCGCTTACTCTGGACATTGGCGTCACGAGTACGGGAATCATCCCGCGTGCCCGAATGGCAGGAATGTATACATCCTTAATATAAGATTCATACATGGCCTCGGTTGCGCCTCTGCCGAATCGGCGGCTCTCATCCGTACTTTCGTCATTATGACCGAATTGTACAAGCACAAAGTCCCCGATGTTGCCCGTCATCAGAATATCGTTGAAACGTCCTTCCGTATAAGCGCTCTTGAACGAACGTCCGCCCATGGAATAGTTAACGACATTCACCTTGCTCAAGTCGAACATATTGTCAAACACTTGACCCCAGCCGCTCATTGGCGTCTCGTCGAAGGTGTAGGATTTGACCGTGGAATCCCCCAGCGTATAAATCGTCGGAAGGCTTCCGGCCGTGCGCGTTTGCGGCGCGATCGGCGTAAGAACGATTTCCTGCACGCCGACAGGCGTATTCACTTTGTTCGGCTCAATCTCGATATCGATAAAGCTCCGCCCGCTGACAAAGTTATAGGTCCATTCCTTGCCGCTCGCTGTAATGAAATTGCGTATTGGCACCAGTTTTGCCGTATCCCAGTACCCGCCTTTCAGGAGCCGGCTCGTCTGCATGCCCGAAACCGACACGGTGGTGTCCGCCGCAGCGGAGGTTGTTTTAACACTCACCCGATACGCCCCCGGAGGAGCCTGTATCCGAAACGCCATGCCGTAATGGTTATAGTTATCCTTCTCAAAACCCGGTTCCTCATAAAATTGCGGCTCGCTGATCACAAATCCGGTTCCGTCGGAAGTAATTTGAGCCGAATGCACTTGTCTTGCCGGCATCGCGCTCGTCTCGTTGACAAAACCGTAGCCAACCGAAGAATTATACTGCGGCACACCGTTGTTATATACCACGGATGTATAGCCCTCTTTGGCTGTGCCGGTAAAATTGAATTTGTACGATTTCTGTTCGACCGTATCCGATATGTTCTTAATCAGATTCGCGATCGCCGTCAGATCCTGAATATCGATTTTCCTATCCACGTTGATATCTCCCGCTTTGACCGAGTTCCAGTCGGAATCCGCATATGATTTGCCGACAACACTCGCGATCCATCCCAAATCCGCGATATCGATTCTCCCGTCCATGTTGACGTCCATAGGATCGTAATCAAGCTTTACTGCGTTGTTGAAATTTTCAATCGCCTGGTTGAGCTCAAGAGCGGCTTGATTGATTTGCTGTTGCGTCGATGCGCTGTTGCTCTCCACCGCCTTAGCTGCCTGGATCGCCGATTGGAGAATCGCCTTCGTGCCGGCCGGGTATTGCCCTGCGCCCGTCCCTTCAGCTGCTCCAAGAGCTGCGGCTTCGGCATTGGCAATAATGAATCGGAGAACCGATTTATCGATATTGCCGGCCGGAGGATCCTGCAAACTTTGTTGTCCGGGCAATGCGCCGATCAACGTAGGATCCCATCCGTCAGCACCGGCCAATATGCGCTGCGGCGTATAATCGTTTGCCTCGTCAGCCGTTAATTGTTTTGTCCAACCGAACCTGTCTTTAGCATTGGCGCCCGGACCGCTGCTATTGTACTCGCCGTATCTGGCCGTCTTTTCATTGTCGGCATTGCCCCAGTTGTCCCAACCGACGGCTTTGATGTGAGCGTCCATCCAGGTGTTCACGTATTTGACATTTGCGTACGGCCTCCAAGGTCTGCCCAAATCGACGGCAGCGTTTGTTGCGCCGATATTGGCATCAATATCCCAGGAGGAATCCCAAGTTCCTATCGTTACGGAAGATTTTAAAGCGGACGTGCCTCTGGTCAATCTCGAATTCAGGAAAACATATCCAAACTCGGCAGCCGAATCCGTTGAAGCGGCTGTAACATGGCCTCCCGCCTTGCCGACGAATTTAATCTCCGAGTTGTCGAAGACCGCCCTTGCGTTACCGAAAATATAATCGGCATCGCCTTCGATTATAACGTTCTTGTAGTACTGTCTGCCGCTGTTCGCGTACAGCGTATCCTGGAAGCCCAAAACCTTCACGTTCGTAAATACGGAGCGGTCTCCCGTCACCGACAACGCAACGGCCGGCGCAACCACTGTTCTCGGGTACGCTGTATTTTGAATCGTCAGGCTGTCCGCCGTGAAATTGTGTCCAGTCACACTGACCGAGTAACTGTTGCCTGTTCCCATGATGAGCGTTCCTGCAGGCAATGTGGGGCAGAAGCCAGTTGCCGAAGGCGTTCCGGTCGGGCTTTCTTTGCAGGCATAGTCGTCGTAGGTCAGAACCGTGCGGTCCCGGTTTTCGCCGACAAAGCTGACATAAGGCTTGTTGACCACAATCTTCTCCTTATAGGTACCGTTCTTGATGAAAATAACGGTTCTGACCGTATTATTCGACGGGATGGAATTCACCGCATCCTGAACGGCAGTGAAATCTCCCGTACCGTCCTTCGCCACGACGATCGTAGACGCAGGCGTAGCAATGGCCGGCTTGGCGGGTGCCCCTTCTCCTTTCGCATTCGTTGCCGATACAATGTAGAAGTAGGTCGTGCCGTTCACCACCGTCTCGTCGGTAGTTGCCGTTTCGGACAAGCCTGCGCGCAGCACCGTATACGGTCCGGCAAAGGATATTGCTCTTTTCACCGTATAGGAAGTCGCTTCAGGCACAGGGTTCCACTGCAATTCTACCCTATGGTTACCCGTCTTGACGGACACAGCGTTAGGAGCGGCCGGCGCTCCTGACGGTATAGGTACAGGCGATGCGGCAGCTTGCGCGGAATTCATGCTTTCGAGCTGTCCCTGGGAAGCGGAAACGACATAGTAATAGGTCGTTCCGTTGACTGCCGTTACATCCGTATAGCTCGTCACAGCGACATTAGCGGCGATCGTTGCATACGGTCCGCCGGAGACGGTGCTGCGTTTCACGGTGTAATAGGCAGCGCCGTCGACAGGCTCCCAGCTTAAAGCAACCTTAGCGTCGGAAACATTGGCGGCGACATTCGCAGGCGACGCAAACGGCGCGGCAGGATTCGCATTAACTGGCGTACTATCGTTCCCGGGCGTTCCATCGGGCGCTTGGCTTGCCAGCTTGTAATAATAGGTCGTTCCATTCGTTAAGCCTGAGTCGTAGTAACTTGTTTGCGTATACGGCAGCGTGCTTGAAAGCGTTGTGTACGGTCCCTCCAAAGACGTGCTCCGCTTCAACGTATACTGGCTTGCGCTCGCATTCCGGCTCCAGGAGATGCTTGCCGCCGAATCGCGGGCGATAACAGCGATATCAGCCGGAGGCTGCGGAAGCGCCGCCGATGCTGTAGGCGTAACGGATTGCTCAGCAGAATCGGTATTGCCGAAAGTATTGACCGCACGAATCTTATAGTAATAGGTCGTCTCATTCGTTACGGTCGCATCGTAGTAATCCGATTGGGTCGTAGAAAGTCCCGATGCAATCGCCGTATACGGTCCGCCGGAGGTCGTGCTGCGCAGAATCGAATACGATTCTGCGTTTTTCGCAGCACTCCATAACAATTTCACCTTGGCATCGTACGGCGTAATGCTTACCCAGACGGGCGCGTCAGGCACCGCATTAGGCTTGTAGACCAGGATGTTATCAAGCAAAATATTTTGCGCAGTCGTGCCGCCCGTAGCTGCAGAATACGACTTGGCGACCGCATAATCCGTAGACGCAGCGCCGAGCGTTTTCAGCGAAAACGGCTGACCCTCCAGCTTTCCGACCACCGATCCATCACTTACCTTGGTAACGTAGTAGTCAACACGCAGATTGGTGAAATTGGCAACCGCCTTCAAGTGGTACCATACCCCATTCGCAACGCTGTTCGGCGTAATATTGGTAAAGGCACCGGTACTGTCCTTCCAAGCGATTCTGCCGGATTTGAGGTCGACTTGAATGATCGTATCCGACGAACGGTTCTCGTCGTTGATCCCTCCGGACAATGTCAGAACCGTTCGACCGCGGCTGATATCGTTCGTTCCGTTCGGAACGGTCGTATCCCCGAAGAAATACATATCCTGCTCGATCGTCAAGATGCCGTCTTTGACATTCTGTCCTAGCGATTTGGAGATGGAGGTGGAACCGCTGCCGTCGCCGACGGTTTGGGCAGACCCGTTTTTACCGTCCAGATCCCTGAGTAATAAAGCATCGGAAGTAACGGCTTCACCGCCGTCCATTCCGGTTTGGGCGATGCCGACAGAGCTGTTGGTACCGGAAATCGCAGGTGTATAACCTGCTACCGTCGTCATAGGACTTGTCGTCTTCGTCACTGTCGCATCGGTTACCCCGTTAAAATCATCATTGATTAGCGCGGTATTCCCGACAGGGACGGACACGGCTGCCGCTGCTTTGTTCATTATTTGGGGAAAAGATGCCGTTAACAAAAGGGCAGCCAACGCAATGTTCAAAAACCTTTTCAACCGGATCACTTCCTTCACATGTGACATTATTGAACCACTTTTACGATAGATGGATTTGCCTGCAACACAGTAAGGATTTGCGCCGCCCCGTTGGAGGCTTTGAAGGAAGTGAAACCAAGCTGCGCTGCTTCTGTACCCGAGACTGGCTTCGCTTTAAACTTCAATTCGATAAGATCGCCGCTCGACGTTATGGCGCCAGCCGCTCCCAAACTGGACGCAATAATCCTAACCTGCCCCGGAATGTCCGTCTTCTGTGCGATGATCCGGAAGCCCGGTTTGACCGAATCGGCGGAAACGAAATCAATGGCGTTCGTCCCGAATTGCAGCGTGAAATCCAATGCGTACACCGACGAAGACGGGGAGGACGAAACATGGCCTAACCCGACCCGATAGCTGAACTCCTGCCCCGAGGTTACGTCCGCGGGCCCGTCAAGCGTTGCTACCGGCAAATCGGAAGGGACGCCCGATTGACCTCTAATGAATATATACATGCTTCCTTGAACGCCGCTGCCGTCTTTAGCGGTTGCGACAACCTTGACGATTCCGTCACTCTTGGCGACAAGCAGTCCGTCGGTATTTATCGTCGCTCGGCTCGTAGGCGTAATTCCGTCCTTCTCAACAACATGCCAGGAAACCGACGGGTTTGCCGAATTACCCGGAAGAACCAGCGCCTTCAATGATAGAGATCCATTTTTCAACGTGATCGAATTCGCTCCGCCCGACGCGATTACCGCGATGGAGGATACCCGCACGACGGCAATCGGCGCTTTGTCAATCAACCCGATCGACTCTTTCGGATTCCATCCGTCGGAACCGCCGAGCGTAGACTCAAACGTGTATTGAGCGGCTTCTTCCGACGTCAATTGTTTCGACCAATTGACACGGCCGGCCGGATTGGCTCCCGGACCGTAGCTGAAGTACTCGGATAAGCGCGAGGTCTCCGAACGGCCATCAACCCATTCGTTCCAGCCCGTAGCCCGGATATGCTCTCCTAGGTAGTTGTTGATATACGTTGTGCTGCCATAATCTCTCCATGGCCTGCCAAGGTCTACCGTACCCGCAGGCGCATCGGGGCTAGCAATCAGTTGATTGTTTATAAATACGTATCCCGGCTTGCCCATTTCCGTGGACGGCGCCGTTACATAGCCGGGGCCGACACTCTGAATGATGTTGTTCTCGAATACGACTGCTGAACTCCCGAAAATAAAATCGACAGTCCCTTCGATATGGCTGTCAACAAAGTACTGTCTTCCCTTGTCCGCCTGCAGCGTATCCTGATAACCCAGCAGCTTCACGTTGCGGAATATCCCCCGGTCGCCTTCCGCATAGAGCGCGACGGCTTGCCCGGCTGTCCGTCCGGCACTGTTCCGGATCGTCATATTTTCGAGCGTAAAGTCGGTTCCGGACGTTCTCAGCGTATAGCTGTTGCTTGTGCCGAGCGGCTGTCCGTTAGGACCGATCGTGCTTGCGGAATCTCCATTTACCAGCACAGTTCCTTCCCGGCTTTCCCCGATCATGGTGATCATTTTTTTCGTCGAGGGAACAAGCACCTTCTCGTTATAGATGCCGTTTTTCACTTTGATAATCGTAAGCTTCGTGCTATTATCCGGCACGGCATTGACCGCATCGGCAATTTTGGTAAACTGCCCGCTTCCATCCTGGGCCACGACGATCACCGCGCCCGGGACCGCCTTAACCGGCAAGGAATGATAGCTCATCCCTTTTTCGTTGCGCGCTGCAACCGCATAATAGTAAGCTGTATCATTGGCCAGACCCGTATCGGCGAACGATAGCCCCGCCACATGATCGGCGATGACCGAGAACGGTCCATTCTTATCCGTTGAGCGAACCACCTGATAATCGGCTGCGCCGCTGACCGCATTCCACGTTAATTGAACCTCCGAATCGCCCGGTACCGCTTTGACGCCATCCGGCACAACCGGCTGGCCGATATTCAGTACGGGACGTGCAGCTGCAACGGCGGATTCCAGGCCGGTACCCGTCTCGTTAGCGGCAGTTATTTTGTAGTAGTAAGGCTGGCCGTTAACCAGTTTCGTGTCGGTGTAGGTCGTTCCCGGCAAATTATCAGCGAGAACCGTGTATGGACCCTCAATGTTCGTGGCACGTTTCAGCACATAACGATTGGCTTCCGCGGCCTGCGTCCAGTTCAGCGTCACTTGGGCGTGGCCCGCCTCCGCTGTTAAGACCGGCGTACCAATCTGCGCCCGGGCAACGCCGGTCACAGGAGCCGAGTCGGCGCTTTCTCCCGCTACATTCGTAGCCGATACAGCGTAATATCCGGTTACGCCATTCGTCACGCCGCCTACCCGGTAAGCCGAGTCCGTAATATGGTCAGCGACGATCTCGTACGGCCCCGCCGGATCGGCCGCCTTTTTCACCGTATAGAAATTCACGTTGTCAACGGGGTTCCAGCTCAAATCCACTTGCGAATCCCGGCTCTTTACATTCAGTTCCGCGGGCGCCGCTGGCTTAGGAGCGGATGCCGACGGGGTTACTTGCACCTGATTGGAATTTGCGGATTCGCCGCCGACTCCCATGGCCGTAACAACATAGTAGTATGTCGTCCCGTTTGTTACCGTGTTGTCGATATAAGAGGTTTCCTGCCATTCGGATTTGATGGTTGTATAGGGTCCTCCATCTGTTTCGCTGCGTTTCACATTATACGAGACCGCTCCCTGCACAACCGGCCATTTCAGCTCAACGGCTCCATTGCCCTGCACCGCCGTCACGCCTGCGGGAGCGGCAACCGGCTCCACATATACCTTCACGTTATCCCAATAGGGGCTGCCCGATCCGGTACCGGGCGTTGAGAAATGAATGCGGCCGATTCCTTTGGCCCTCGTATCCGTTAACGTCGAACTAAGGAAGTCGACCTCCGGCGTAAAGGCCGGCGCGCCGTCCACATAAATCTTCGCTGTGCCCGTGACGACGTTCGCTTCGATCTTAAAATGGATCCATTTGTTTACCGGCGGCACCTCGTTTGTCAACTTGATATAGTTGTTGCTGTTATTGATGACGAATGCATTCGCACTCTCGCCTGACGGTTTGCGGATTTCCAAAGACAGCGGCGTTTTTCCGCCGTCCGGCGTTTGGAGCTGCAGCAGGCCTGCTGCACCGATAACCGATTGCTGCATGTAATCGGCTTCAACGATCACGGTGCCCTTCTGCGGAGCAAAGGCTTTTGCTGCCCTGGTATTGACCGTGCCGGTATCATAAAGCTGCATCGCCTTGCCCGAGCTGTTCCCCGTGCTTGTAACCGGAACTTCCTGCGTCATCACTTTATTGGTGTCTGTCGGCGGAATCGGATTGACCTGCGTATAGCCGGCCGGAATTTCTCCAATGGTATCTCCTTCATAATCGTCGGTAATAAGCCAGATGGTCTCGGCTGCGCCTGTCGGTGTTACGCTTGCCTCCGTCGAATCGAAGCTTTCGCCACTCGTATTTACCGAGCTGACGACGTAATAGTAAGGTTTGCCTGCTGTCAGGTTCGTATCGGTAAAGGACGATGTTGTTACGTTTGACTTGACCGTCGTGTAAGGCCCGCCGGGAACATTGCTTCGCTTAATGTTGTAGGTGGCTGCCGTACTGACCGGCGACCATGCCAGCGCAGCGCTTTTGTTACCTGCCGATATGGTCAGCGACTGCGGAGGCGTCGGATAATCCGCGGCCAAGGATTGAATTTCCACACCGCTGAACAGAGAAGCGTTGTATTTATTTACATCGTCTATCGTTTTTGAAGCGTCCGCCGCCAAACCGATATAGACGGTTTCCTGCATCGGAATGTCAACGGATGCGATCCGCTTCCAGTTCGTCTTGTCCGCGGATATCAATCCCGTCAGCTGGCTGCCGATGCGAACGAGCTTCACCCAGTAAGGCGTTGTAATAAAATCCTCGTGTTCCGCTCTTGCAGAATCTGCTCCTGCCTCAGACCGGCTGATCATAACGCCTTTCTTGCCTAGTTTGACGTAAGGAATCGCAAGCATTGCCATCTTGGATGAAGGTTCCAGCGTTTCGCGGACCATAACCCCCGCTTCCGCATTGTCATCCGTAGGCGTAATGTGATCGATCCGGGCAATAATCTCGCCATTGCCTGTCAACGTCTGGTAAGCATAGTGGAACGCATCGGCAGTGCCGCCGATATCCCCGGCAGACTTGACAGTTACCGTCTTCTCGTCGCCTTCCAATTGGGTATGGCCGGGGATGCCGACTGAGCCGATATCCTGCGATTGCCACGGAGCGATCGGACCGGTTTTGTTCACGTGAACAGCGACATTGTCCGATTGAGTCGAGAGCCCGGCGTTATCCGTTGCCTTGACAACAAGAAAATGGGTGCCATCCGTTACATGATTCCATTCAAAGCTGTATGGAGCCGTTGTATCCTCCGCCATAACATTACCGTCTACAATGAATTCCACTTTGGCAATCCCGTCGTTGTCGGAAGCTGAAGCCTCTACGGTTACATTGCTGCCGGCATCTTTCAAGGTATTGTTAACCGGGGAAGTGATCGCGACAACCGGATTACCCGTATGTTTGTTGCCGGCGGTTCCCTTGACAATCAAGTCGTGGAGGTACACCTCAAGGTTCGTGTAGCCTTCCGGAGATACATTCGTTCCGTTGCGATCGTCGGGGTTTGTCGGGGATAAGCCCTTTTCCATTTCCCATGCGTCATCCATGCCGTCATGGTCCTGATCGGCCACAGTAGAGACGACTGTCGGATAATCGGGATATCCGCCCACTTCGATCGGCGAGTTGATATACTGGCCGGTTCTGTTTTTCACATCATTAACAACCCGTGCATCGATCGCATCGCGCTTCGGCAAGGTTGCCCCCGCACCGGCGAGGACATGGTTGTATGCGTCCTGGGCAGGTTCCGGAACGTATCCGCCGGCGACCTGTACGGGCTGAGACAACTTCAAGGAAGGGTCTTGCACGCTTTTCACACCGAGCCAGTTGTCCGCCGAGATCTCGGCGTCGCCTTCCATAACATTCCCGTCAACGTACAGCTGGCTTGGCGAAAGAATTTCGTTAAAAAATTCATGACGCACGTTGTAATAGGTGTTTGCTCCATGTTTATAGTAGTTGTTATTCAAATTGTACTGCCCTTTGCCGCCGCCATAAGCGGAGAATAGACCCCAATTATAAATGACGTTGTTGGTCGATTCCATGATGTCAGACACAGGGTCTCCCCCCGAAAATCTCGGATTGCGGCTGAAATTATGGGCAATGAGATTATGAAGAAAGCTTGCGTTGTTACCGCCCCATATTCCGGCATAGCCGTGACGACCCTTTTGGTGTGTCGTCATCAGCATGCTCTCCTCGATGAACGACCACTGCACCGTTGTGTTTTCATTGTTGTAGAGGCTGAGCACCTCATCGACCGACCAGCTGAAGGAACAGTGATCGAGGATAAGGTTTTTGTGATTGCGCATGCCGAAAGCATCATCCTCGCTCGGGAAACGATCGCCCAAGCGGAATCGCATATACCGGATGACGACATTATCCGCGTCGACGGTTGTCGTGTAATCGGTTACCGTAATGCCGTCGCCGGGAGCGGTTTGTCCGGCGATGGTCAGATTCGAGCCCGTAATCTTCAGGCTTTCCTTCAAACGGATCGTCCCTCCGATGCGGAAGACGACCGTCCGGTTGCTCTGGCTTACCGCATCCCGCAGTGAACCGGGAATCGGCGCTTCCTTGCTCGTGTAATCATCAAGCGTGGTTACCTCATACACCGCTTGAGAGCGCCCGCCGCTTGTATATTTTCCGCCACCTTCAGCGCCGGGGAATGCCGGCAGCGGAGCGGATGCCGCTTCTGAGTGAGCGCTTACAGAAAACGATGCTGCAAGCAGGGATGCGACAAGGATTCGTGCCAACCACTTTTTCATAAATGCCCTCCTCATGCCATATAATCAGGAATGTCCCCTGCCCAGGTTTGGGGAACATTCCTGTCTTCCAAAGAAATGGGTTACTTCTTCTTGCTTTTCTCGTACGCTTCCTTATACTCCTGCATCATTTTCTCGCCGCCGGCCTTTTTCCACTTCTCGATATCGGCTTTCCAGCCTGCCTCGTCGAGCTTACCCATGATAAACTTCGTTTCCGCGTCGGTAATCATCAGCTCAAGCTCCTTGCCGCGTTCCGAGAACGTATCGGACAAGAGGGTATATGCCGGATTCGGCACAATATACTTCTCGTTCTGCGCGGGAATGTTCGAGCTCTTGAGGAACAGGTCCGGCTGTTTCGCTTTTTTGGCGATATTGTAGGATTCGCCGCGATTCGGGAATGTGTCGCGATACGGCTTTACTTCCTTCAAGTCGGCGTCGCGATCAAGTACCTCCGTAAATTCGCCCGCATCCTTCCAATGCTTGCCTTCCACGCCTTTCACCAAAAGCGTTGCCATCTTTGGATCCATCAATTTATCGATAAACGAAAGCACTTTTTTGAGCTCCGCTTCTGTCTTTACAGCCGCTTTCGGAATGGCCCAACTTCCTGCATTGCCCGGCTCGGCAGGTACTGCTACGCCTGAAACTCCTTCCACCTGCGAGACATCTATTTTAGCTGTAGGAACGACCTTCTCCACTTTAAGCTGCCAGTTATACGCATTGCCGGCGGTTATTTTAATTCCGGCCCGGCCCGATTCGTACTGTTTTTCGGTCTCAGTAGTATCCACCGCTGCGAAATCCTGATTGATCAGCTTCTCTGCATAGAGGCGCTTCAGCATCTGTAAAGTCTGGAAGAACGGCTCGGTCATAAATTCCGGCGTAAAATTGCCTTTGTCATCCACCGACCACTTGTTCGGAGCGCCTTGCGTTACGGCAAGCCGTGTTAGCGTTGAGAAAGCATCCAAATTATATTTCTTCTCCAGAAGCAATCCATAGGTGTCGTTCTTCCCGTTCTTGTCGGGATCGTTCAGGGTCATTGCTTTGATGACATTGTACCAGTCATCCAATGTTTTCGGCGGTTGAAGACCCAACGCATCCAGCCAATCCTTGCGATACTGCAGTTGGGCACGCCCTAAATCGCGGTAAAGCGGAATGCCGTACAGCTTGCCCTCCACAGACAGATTATCGTAGTATACTTTATTTTGAGCCGTAAGATTTTTGTAATCCTTTAAATAAGGACCGATTTCCCAAAATATCCCGGACCGAAGGTGCCCGGTCACCGTGGGATTATTATTCAGCTTAATAATGGTCGGAAGCTCGCCCGAGGCTACCATGACATTGATTTTCTCATCATAAGCCGATGCGGGAAGCCATTGTATATCCAGGTCCGTATTCGTATAGGACTCGATCTGCTTCTCCAGCTCACTGTCCTTCGGGGGAATTTCACCTACCTGGTTAATGACGAGCTTGATCGGATACGGTTTGTTGTCCTCTGCTTTCGGCGCTTCCGCTGCCGCTCCTTGCTTACTTTCCTCCACTTTGCTCCCGCTGCATGCCGCAAGCGCCGAAGAAGCGAGCAGCAATGTGCCTAACATAAGCGCTGCATGTTTTTTCTTCAATGTTTTACCCCTCCATCATGCGAATATTATTTAAAGCTTACCCCCAGGGGTCATCCCGTGAAAGACAAGCGATAAACCGATTTTTTACCCCTTCACCGAACCCAGAAGCACACCCTTGGCAAAATGCTTTTGCAAGAACGGGTACACAATCAGAATAGGTACGGTTGCAAAAACGATGACAGCCATGCGAATGGTTAGCGGTTGAATCTGGGTCTCATCGATGCTTACATCGCCGATCCGGCTTTGCGCCAGAATAACAATCTCCCGCAGGAGCACCTGAATCGGCCATTTCGTATTATCGTTGATATACATCACGGCATTGAAAAATTGGTTCCAATGAGCCACCGCGTAGAAGAGGGCGAAAGTGGCCATGGCCGGCAGCGATAAAGGGATCACGATGCGGAATAAGACCCCCAGGTCGCTGCATCCGTCGATTTTCGCCGAATCCTCCAAGCCATCCGGTATTTGCTGAAAAAAGTTTTTCAGTACAATGAGATTGAATGCGTTGATCGCACTTGGAATCATCAAGGACCAAAGCGTATTGGTTAGCCCCAACGCTTTTACGACAAAGTAAGTGGGGATCAGTCCGCCCCCGAACAGCATCGTAAACAAGACGGCAAGGAGGAACATTCGTCTGCCCCGAATATGCGGCTTCGATAGCGGATAGGCCATCAGCGAAGTGAAAAGCAGGTTTATAAATGTGCCTACAACCGTTATGTAAATGGATACCAGCAGGCTCCGCACCAACGTGTCGGTTGAAAAGATATACCGATATGCGGCAAGAGACCATTCCTTCGGGAATAAAATGATTCCCCCTTTGGCCACCTCCGCCGGGCTGGTGAATGAAACCGCCAAGATATATATAAACGGCAATGAGCAAGCGATGGAAAAGATTAACAAGAAGCTGTAATTAAACATATCAAAGAGGCGGTTGCCAAGAGTTTTATCGTAAGTCACAGAATGACCTCCCTATGGTTTGGAATCTAACTAGATCAGTACACGCCTTCCTGCCCGAACCGTTTGGCAAGCCAGTTGGAGCCAAGCACCAGGATCAAACCTACAGCCGATTTAAAAAATCCGACTGCCGCACTATAGCTATACTGCGCCTGCGTTAAGCCTTTCGTGTATACGTAGGTATCGAACACTTCGCCCACTTCACGGTTGGTCGGCGTGATCATCAGGAAAATATGCTCGAAGCCGGAATCCAGAAAATTTCCGAGACGAAGAATAAGCAAGATTATGATCGTGCTTCGGATTGCAGGAAGGGTAATATGCCAAAGTTGTCTCCACCTCCCGGCTCCGTCAATACGCGCAGCTTCATACAGCTGCATATCGACACCCGACAAAGCCGCAAGGAAAATAATCGTTCCCCAGCCTACCTCCTTCCATATGGATTGAGAAACGATCATCGTCCGAAACCACTCCGGTTCCATCAGAAAAGCGATCTTCTTGCCGCTTATGGCGTAGATGAGTTCATTCAGAATCCCGTTCTCCGTCGTCAGCAGCATGTAAAAGATGCCAACCACAACCACCCAAGAAACAAAGTGGGGAATATATACCAGCGTTTGTACGAACCGTTTGAACCTTTCCCTGCGGAGCTCGTTCATCATCAGCGCCAGAACGACCGGCAGCGGAAAGAAAAAGATCAGATTATAGAGCGCAAGGATAATTGTGTTTCGAAACAGCATTCCGAAGGAAGGCTCGCTGAAGAATCTTATAAAATGCTTCAGCCCGACCCAAGGGCTTCCGAAAAACCCGAGGTGGGGCCGGTAATCCTGAAACGCCATAACCAGTCCATACATCGGCACATACTTGAAAATAAGAAAGTAGGCCACGCCGGGAAGCAGCATCAGGTACATCCATTTGTCCCTTATCAATTCTTTCACGAATAAACCGAATTTCGATTTACTCACCTGTTTGTCCGATCGTTTCGAGCGCAAAGTCAATTCCGCCTTCATCCTGACTCCTCCATAACATGTCGTTTATGCCATGATTATGCTGCGGAAAGGTGATGACCGGCTATACCTGCCAATTAACCTCTTTGACTTCTCAAACCTTCTTCCGGCGTAATAGCTTCCAGATAACCAAATGTGCACAAACAAATAAACACCCTGCATGCCTCATTTGAGGTCTGCAGAGTGCTGCACATCCACTTGCTTATTCTTTTTTTGCATAGGCTTCCTGGTATTCCCGAATCATGCTATCACCGCCGGACTTCAACCACTTCTCGATCTCGATCTTCCATCCGGCTTCATCTATTTGCCCCATAATAAACTTTGTCTGAGCATCCGTTATCAGAATGTCAAGCTCCTTGCCCCGCTCGGCGTAGGTTTCCGATTCCAACGTCAATGCAGGGTTAGGGACGATATATAATTCGTTCTCCTTGATAATCTGTTGGTTTTTACGGTACAGGTCCGGCTGTCGTATAGGCTTAAGATCAGGATTGCTGTCCATGTACGGGAGAGTATCCCTGTACGGCTTAACCTCCTTCAAGTCCAGTTCGCGATCAAGAACCTCCGCATAATCGCCCTTATCGACCCAATGTCGGTTTTGAATTCCTCTGTTGAGCACGGTTTGCACATCAGGCTCGAGCATCTTGTCGAGAAAGGCTAATATCGATTTCATTTCCTCTTCCGTCTTCACCGTATCCTTGGGAACCGCCAGAAAACCGACATTGCCGGGTTCGCCGGGAAGCCGAATCCCTTTGGGCCCCTCCATTGGAGCAACATCCACAATCGCTGAAGGAACCGTCTTGGCCAGCTTATCTTGCCAGCTTTGAGCATTTCCTCCGACAACCTGTATACCTGCTCGCCCCAATTCATATAACTTCGATGTTTCCGAAATATCCGCAATGGCAAAATCCTGATTGATCAGCTTCTCTTGATAAAGCCGCCTGAACAGCTTCATGGAGTCGTAAAACGGCTCCGTCATAAATTCGGGGGTGAAACGGCCGTTCTCCACCTTCCATTTGTTCGGCCCTCCTTGAGATACGGAGAAACGTGTCAGCGTTGAGCTCACGTCCTGATTATATCTTTTCTCCAGGAAGATCCCGTACGTATCGTTCTTCCCGTTCTTATCCGGGTCACCCAGCGTCAGCGCCTTGATGACCTCATACCAATCTTCAAGCGTCTTCGGCAGCTTCAAACCCAAGTTGTCAAACCAGTCTTTACGGTATTGGACGGATGCACGGCCAAGAGGGCGGTACAAAGGAACCCCATATATGTTCCCGCCGACAGCGATGTTATCGTAAAACTGCTTGTTTTGAGCGGATAAATGTTTATAGTTCTTTAAATAGGGACCGATCTCCCAAAACTGTCCTGCCTTCAGCGTAGCGATGATCGTCGGCGTATAGGTGAGCCTGAACAGCTTCGGCAGCTCCCCGGAAGCGATCATGACCTTAGTCTTCTCATCATAGGCCGAAAAGGGAATCCATTGAATTTGCAAATCCGTGTTCGTATAAGCTTCAATTGCCTTTTCCATCTCGCTGTTCTTGGGAGGATTCTCTCCAACCTGATTGACCACGATGGAAATTGTAGTCGGCTTTGCAGCATCTCCCGCTTTCGAATCCATACTTGAACTGCATGCTGCCAATAACCCGAAGGATACAAGCGAGCAAGCAATGAACACTATTTTTCGTCTCATTAGGCACTTCCCTTCATGCGGTGAATCATATTTGCTTTTGATCCAGCTTCTCGCGATATTGTCCGGGAGTTATGTCGTATATCTTTCGAAAGCTCCGAATGAATGCGCTTATATTTTTATATTGAAGCTTTTCGCCGATTTCCGAAACTTTCATATCCGTTGTCTCCAGCATCACCTTGGCCATCTTCATCCGGTAATCGGACAAATAGTCGCTGAACGTGGTGCCGATTTCCTTCTTGAAAATGCGGCTTAGATAGACCGGATGGTAGTTAAGCGCTTCCGCACAAAATTCCAATGTGATTTCCTGGTCGTATTGCTCCTGTATCATTCTTACAAGCTTATCAGCAATCTTGACATATTGCGATTCCGATTTCTCCGAAAGTACCTCAATCGTTGGAACGAACAATTTGGTTTCGAACCAGTGCTGAATTTCCTCCCGTGTTTGCAACCGCAGCAATCGTTCTACCGCACCTTCGTCCGTCAGTACTTTTTTAATCGAAATCCCATGCTCCTGCACGATCTGCAGAATCCGGGAAATCAGCTGCAGCAGCAAAATGTGATGCTCGTACAAATAACCGTCCTTATGCAGCAGCGCATTCAAATATTGTTGAAACAGCTCTGCTGCTTTGTCCAATTGCATTTCGCGCAGGGTATAAACAAGCTGCTCTTCCATAACCTTCAGATGCGTATAGACGTATTTATCCACTCCGGGGTTGTTTTCGACATCCTCATAGTGGACGATAATATCCGGACCGAGGCTGATTCGGGACTTCAATGCGGCCAGGCTTTCTCCGTACGCTTTGACGGTATCCGCCAATGAATGGTACGGTTTGCTGATGCCAATGCTTACTTTGATTTGCAAATACTGTTCGGCGTTCGTTTTGATCGACTCCGCCGCTAGATACAATGCGCTTTTGACTTCGGCAGGTTCCTCTTTGTCCGTCGCCACAATCGTCACTTGCGACCGGTTCAACAGGATCGGTGTGAACCGGGACTCGTGAAGCAATATTTCCTGAGCAATATTATTTATGGCATAGAGCAGAAGCTCTCGGTCCTGTTCCTGATACTTGGTCTCCTGCAGATTGTCGATCTGCAGCGTAAGCACCCCCAGACGTTTCCATCCTTCCGGAAAGCCGTACATGGCAGAACGCAGCAAATAATCAGTGTCCGTTAACTGGCCGGTAAGAAGTTTTAATACGAAAAACTCCTTTAAGTGGCCAGCTTGACCAAGCATTTGCTGTTCCATCTGATTTCTCGAAACAGCCAAAGACTGAAAGCTTACTTTAATGAATTCAAGCTCATCCGTTCTAGGCCGGATCGGCTGAACGTTCAATTTAGGATGAATCCCCTTGGCAACATCCAACAGATGTTGTATCGGACGATACATGCGGCGGCTGCCGTATAAAGCGAATACCAGGACGACGAGTAGAATAGAGGCGCAAACAATCAGTGTCAGTTCGGCAATCTTTCGGGTTTCTCTGGTGATTTCGTCAATGGAGATTACCGACACGTACGTCCATCCGTTATAACCCGAGGAACGGTATAATACCGCCACCTCTTCTTTATTCAAGCGCGTATTGAATAATCCTTGCCGGATATCCGGTAACTCTGCCAGTCTCTTCGCGATAGCAAGGTTGACTTCCCGATAACCTTCTCTCATCTTGGCCGTTGCCAGAATATCCGCGCCTGAGCGGTCTAGGATATAGTTTCGGCTTGGCGAATTGTCGGCTGCCAACGCATCTCGAATATCGGACGCAGAAATGCGTACGACAACAAGCCCCTGTGGCTTGCTGGTTTGAGGCAAAATCGGAATTTTATGAACAAGAGTAATCATTTCCGCCGGATTTGCATCTTCACCGTCATTAGCAGAAGCCGATTCCGTTGTCCAAAAAATGCTTTTCGGCAGCAGGGCATAATCCCGAAACGCTTTACTGTATCCCGACTGGTCTAACGGCTTCATAGTATTCAGATCTAACGACCAGTTGTGCTCAAAATTAACCAAATAGGCCTGAGTTATCACCACGTCGCTGGATTGAAGGTTGTATAGCGAGACGGAAAGGTCGCGTATTTGTTCAAAATGATTAATATCGTAGGATGCGTTCATCGCCGTCTGTACTTGGGAAGAGTTGGCAAATTGAGTTGCCGACTTCTCAATGGACCTGAGCATCTGCTCGACACGCATCTGGGTTTGTGTCAGCCACTGCATGTTGCCTTCTTTAACCTTATCCTCCAGATCCCTTGTCGCTACCGAAGATGAGAAGATCCCAATCACGATGACAGGGAGTACTCCTAATAGAAAGCTGAATGCCAGTAACCGAAGCAAATATCTGTGCAACTCTATTCCCCCTTCGGAAGTGGAAGTATTGCAACCTACTGTCCGGAAATATATTAACTCAATTATATCTGAAAGTGGAGGGATGGGCATTACCGTTTTCACCAAATAAATAGCTTTATCCAGAAATCATTGTAAACACTGTAATTTCTGGAAAACATCTGCACCCTGCCCTCCTAGTTGTTTTGTATAATTTACATGAATAAAATTGAATTATTTGTGCAACTTCATCCTCCTCTTTCCATCAAAAAGATAATAAGTAAACGCTTTCAACCATTGCGATATCACTTACTTGTTACATCATTTGACCACCTTCAAATCAGCAAGAAGATCCACGTGGATTTCACGATCGGTAATTCCTTTACCGAATCATTGTAATATAGAATGACGCAAAAAGGTCATACTTAATTGTCGGACCACGACGTAAGAAATATTATGGACCTTATTTCAACATGTTTGGTGATAAAGTTTAAGCGGTGGAGAAAATCGCCACCGCTTTCTTGAACAATATTGAATTCCCCTTCTTATTCGCCTAATATTCTGATGGCATTTTTTTGTAAGATTTCAATTTTTCGTATTCTTCCATGGTAATCGCCAATATGGTACCATGCTTATAACCGTATGGGAATGTAAAGGATTTATCCGAACGAATGAATCTTCCTGTTGACATTTTCTCTGCTATGAACGGAACATACCCTTGCTGTTCTGCTGAACATCCATAGAAATCCAAGAATAAGCACCATCTGCCATCTTCCAATTTAACTGCTGTCGGAGCTTCATATTGTCCTGATTGCAGTGATTCCATGCTTTTATCAAATTCTTCAATCTTCTCAAATGGTCCAGTTATATTCTCTGATTCCGTAAGAATAATTTTGGCAGGATTCCTTTCACTCTTTAAGAATAAATAATACTTTCCCTCTTCCTCATACATGGCAGAATCAATGACTCCGCTGCCTTCTTTCTGATATAATAACTGAGCTTCTGTAAAATTCATAAAATCTTTAGTTCGGGAATAATAGATTCCCTTTTCTCCATAGTTATTGCTGCTATGGGATGATGACCAGTGAATGACGTAATCGTCATTTTTCTTATCATAAATAATATCCGGTGCCCACAAACAGCCGAAGTCTTCATTTCCCAGTTTTATCATTCTCTGTTCTGACCAATGAATCAAATCATCAGACTCCCAAAGAACCAGACATTTGCTTCCGTTCCTGGAGATTTCACCCCATGAATGTTGATACTGATTTAACATACCATATGACAAACTTAAATCTGTTGCTAAAATGAAAAATTTACCTTCTTTGGTTCTAGTAATCGTAAAATCTCTGACGCCCTTATCGCCATAATAACTCCATAAAACAGGATTTCCATCATTAACTTCTTCCCAATTAAATCCATCCTTACTAACTCCGAAGTAAACCTGTTCTCCGTCCGGTGTTCTTTTTTCCTTAAAGTGTACAAATAAATAAGCCTGCATGATTTCTAGTCCCTCCAATAATTTTGTAATCTGACTTACGGCAGACCGCTTAAGACTCTCTATCTAATGTTTCCATCAAATCTAAAAACATTGAAGTGCTCTCTCCCCCTCGAAGGAAAATAGATATATAAACCTTCATAATAGACAAAATCCGGAGCCTGAATGTTGCCCACAAATCGGTTGATGGCGTGTCCGATCGGCCCCCAGATTCAACAGATCCTTGGGATGCCAGATGAGCAGACCAGGCGTATAGTCAAACGAGGAATGGGTCATGTAATAGTCCTGGCCAACACGGACAACGGAAGGATCGGGATAATCGCCGGGGAGGATCAAGATCGGTTTGGTATTGGTTTGCATACTTTCATGCCGCATAACATCATCATCCCTATAATATATCAAGTGTTCCTCATTTAGCGCTTCATTAGAATTAACATTATTATTAATCGATAATCAAGTATATTAATTCAATTTCATAGTAAGATATATTTTGTTAGAATGCAATCATAAAAAAACGGGTATTCGGATTTTGTGGTGGAATTATTTGCATATAACAATGCCCTAGGCCATTAGCCCAATAGAATTCTTTTTTATATAATCCAAAAGCGGCTCTTTCCAGTTTTGAATGGGAATTCTCAACTGATTCTCTAAAGACTTATCCATCTTGCTCGATATAACTATTCAGTAAAAATTCCTATTTATCGAATGTAATTCTCGAGAAAACGAATTTACTCTGAATGCTTGGACTAACACAACACAATTGACTTTGTGTTGTATTTTTTGTTGCCATTTCATTGTTGCAATTATTACGATTCGATGTATTATATGTATCGATTCGATATTACGATACGATATATATGAAGGAGCTTATAGGATGTACGATTTGTTTGTATTAGGCGAATTAATGTCGGAGGACAAACACGGCTACATACTTCAAGAAAGACTGCAGTATGCGGTCGGGCCCACTCGAAAAATCAGTCCAGGAACCCTGTATCCGCTTCTCTCCCGATTTGTGGAGAGTGGATGGATTACGCTTCAGTTTGAAGAGAAAAAGGAAGGTGGAAGATCACGGAAACTTTATGGATTGACGGAGCACGGGCGTGAACGATTTCAAGAACTGATGGTCAACCCGGTGGAGCACAATACTGACACCGAGCTTACCTTTCAGTTTCAGATTACTTACTTCCAATATGTAACGAAAGATGTTCAGCTTATGTGTCTAGACCAGTATTTAGGGTATCTCCATAACAATCTAAAGTACGTTAACTCCTTATCCGAAATGATTGCTAAAAAAAAGATTAACGAGAAACAACTCTTTCAAGTTCTGCGAATGTTAGATCACAGAAAACATGTTTTATTAGCAGATGTAGGGTGGGTGACGGAAGAGATTGAGCGAATCAAAACAACCAAGGAATTATAGTTTCATTTTAAACATCCAAATAAATATTTACGAGGAGAGAGTAAGATGAATCGATATTTTTTGTGTATGCCGGACGAATTAGTTGTTGTTGATGATCATAAAACTTCGTACGATATCCAGTATCATCTTCATGACAAGCAACCTACTTGTATTGCATTCGATCCCTTCTTACCAAACCGTTTGTATTGCGGAACCGATGGCCAAGGTTTATGGGTAAGCGATGATGGCGGAGATCATTGGGAATCAACCGGAGCGGAAATTTCTTCATCTATTTTCACATCCGTATCGGTTAGTCTAACAAGAAAAATCGGTGATTATGGCGTTGTCTATGCAGGTACTGAACTGAGCGCTTTATTTTATTCGGAGGATGGTGGACAAAGCTGGCATGAATGGAGCGCCGTACGCTCGTTGCCTTCATACTCCAGGTGGTCCTTTCCGCCGATTCCTGATACCCATAATGTGCGTATGATCGCAGAAGATCCTGCCAACGGATACATCTACGCATCCATAGAAGCCGGCGCGGTGATCCGTACGCAAAATGGCGGAGCGGAATGGCAAGATACGAAAGAAGGTGACCCGATAGATGCCCATACTTTACTCATTCATCCCCAAGCGCCAAAACGTATTTACGCAGCGTGCAGTGATGGCGTGGGTTTTCCCGGACGAAGTGTGTTGGTCAGCCGCGATCATGGTGAAACATGGGCGCACGATAGTAAAGGTTTGGAGCAACATCCTTATCTGTTCAGCATGACAGCGGGCATTCACGATCCGGATACGTTGCTCGTATCCGCGTCTTCCGATGCGAAGACTGCCTATGTCGCTCCATTCGCCAACTCTTTCATCTATCGCAAAGTAGGAAATCAACCTTGGCAGCAAGTCCATAAAGGATTGCCTCCGGCAGAAGGAACGATGATTTCCAATTTGACCGCCGATCCGAATGAGCCCGATACATTCTATGCATTAAACAATAGAGGGCTCTATTGCTCTGCCGATAAAGGGATGACATGGACAGCATTGCCGGTCGATTGGAAAGAAAAGTATCTGAATCCCGATCCGAATAGAAGACACAGAAGCGCTCTGCTGGTCATCAGCAAAGAATTTAATTCATAGGGAGTGAATAATTTGAATCAATTAAACGGAAAAGTTGCACTGATTACGGGAGGAAGCAGAGGGATAGGCCGGGGGATTGCACTACGGCTGGCAAAAGAGGGAGCACTGGTTGCGGTTCACTACGGCAGCCGCTCAGATGCGGCGGAGGAAGTCGTTCGCACCATCGTGGCCGATGGGGGTAAAGCATTTGCTGTAGGTGCGAATCTTGATTCAGTTGCAGGTGTCGAACAGCTCGTGCAATTGCTGGATGAGGAACTGAAGCAACGCACCGGCGGTAGCGAATTTGATATTTTGGTGAACAACGCAGGAATCGGCATAGCACAACAATCCTATGAAGAAACGACGGAAACCGCTTTTGACGACGTATTCGCCATCAATGTCAAAGCACCGTTCTTCCTTGTTCAGAAATCGCTATCGCGTCTGCGCAACGAAGGCCGCATCATCAATATCTCATCCGGCGTGACGAGGGTTGCTTATCCTTCGATTATGGCTTACAACCTGACTAAAGGGGCAATCAATACATTCACGCTTCATCTGGCCAAATTGCTTGGACCGCGGGGGATTACAGTCAATGCCGTTTTGCCCGGATTGGTCAGAACAGAAATGAACGCAGCATTTCTCGATTCCCCCGAAGCACAAAAACTTTCGGTGGATGCGGTTGCGTTAGGACGAGTCGGGGAACCTTCAGATATTGCAGATGTCGTCGCTTTTCTCTCGTCTTCAGACGGTCGATTTGTCACGGCACAATTGCTCGACGCAACTGGTGGATCTCATTTATAATCTGGTTTTATAACCATTTAAATGGATTAACCCACTTCCTCGTTCGAAGAGAAGCAATTAAGTCTATTTTGATGGACAAAAGGGTTACCATATGGATATTCTTAATCTTTCGAGTTTTACGGTTCTTAGCATTTCAGAGAATGAACACTATTTTCTAATTCGGGTGGAGATGAACTCTCCACCTTCTCATTGCCCTCTTTGTTGTTGCGTAGCGAACCTCTACAAGCGCGATAACAGAGAGCAGCTTTGTATGGATTTGCCAATCCACGGAAAGCGTGTAGGACTTCTTATTAAGCGTCAGCGGTATAAATGCTGTGAGTGTAATCAAACCTTTTGGGAGCGATTAGACCACACCATAGACGAAAAGAGAAGTTGTACTAAGCGTCTCCTGTCTTATGTTCCGAGCCAATGAGCAATAAGGAATTGGCTACCAATCTGAATAGTCAGCGGCGCAATCGTTACTTCCCACGTGCGCAAACTGAAATCAGCGGGAATTATCGATTCCCGAATGGTTCGAATCGATGGGGCACATACAAAATATAAAGGCAGTCAAAAAGAAAAGCCTTTTGCAGCAAGTATTCGCCGCAAAAGGCTTCCTTTCATCAGAACAATGTCCATTAATTTTTATTCGTAATGTGTATAAGCCCCTCGTCAAATTGGATGTCCTTGTTCAAGCTTTCGCCGACAAACCGCAGCGGTACCATGGTTACACCATCTTTAATCATCGACCATGTATCCAACCAGGTTGGTACGCCGTTCACATAGGCCATATAATTGTGTATCTGCAGCTTAATTTGAGTATCCCCCTTGGTAAGGGTTACCGTTTGATCCTCTCCGTTTTTCTGTACAATAAAGTTTCGTAATAATTCAAGTTGAGATTTCGTCTCATTAAATAATAATGTCTGGCTCACCTGAAGGTATTTTGATGGATGTCTTTGACCAGATTGTAAGAAGATAAAGACTTGAAATGCAATAAAGTAGGTAGTTTGAAATGCACTTTGTTGGTGATTGCAAAGGTTTGCCAATCCTTTGTGGAAACCGCTGCTGTTGTGAGAGTCGTCCATATCGTATTGTCATTGTAGCCTTGGACAACTGTACCTTTAATTCGGGTATAGTTGGAATCTTGTCTCACCAGCAATTCTACACCCGTCAGCATGGCTTGTTTTTCTGCCTTGAAGTCAAAGGTAATATAGCTGCCGATACCGGAGCTGCTGCTGTTCTGCCTGTAGTGGAATCAATTAAATTCATGATGCACGGTAGCACTGCTTTCGATTCTCTATTCCCTATTGCAATATTATATAGTCTACATTCCAGCCCGAATCTCCGGCATCACATTGGAACTTCAATGTCGCGCCTGCAGGGATATTAATCGGCACGGTCACGCTAGTGTAGGCACCAAACCAACCGCCATTCCCGGTGAAGTTGATTGTCTTTGTCTTAACCCCATTCACGTACATACTATACGTACCCGAGTTAATGGAAGCATAGTGCACGGTAAGGCTGGCTGCAGCAGGAACATTGCTGAACTGAATGCCATCGCCCGTCACTTCAAGAAATTGTACCGCTTTGCCGCCTGACGCTGCAGCGTCATTGTAGATCGCTGCGCGTCCCAACAAGGTCGCTGTTTCCGCTTCAATTGGCGCAGGAGAAACCAGAATATGGTCAAGGTTAATTATTCCCGTATCGCCATTGTCATATTTGTAAGCAATCGTATTGACGCCGGCTTTTAATGTCAACGTTTCCGTTTGATTGCCCCATGTATCCCAGCTCGCAAGCATAGGCAAGCTTGTCTGCTTGATTTTCGTCCCGTTCACAAAAAGACTCACTGTAGCCGGATTAAAAGCGGCATTGCCGTATCGTGCGGTTACTTTGTATTTCCCTGAAGCCGGAACGTTAACGGTAAAAGTCGCTGTTCCTCCAAAATTCCAGAATCCATCCAGAAAGCCGCTGCCCGTGTA
This sequence comes from Paenibacillus sedimenti, assembly GCF_014534655.1. GTDB lineage: Bacteria > Bacillota > Bacilli > Paenibacillales > NBRC-103111 > Paenibacillus_E > Paenibacillus_E sedimenti. The sequence continues at coordinate 6,854 of NZ_JACVVD010000015.1, read as the reverse complement.
TCCCGAATGATTTGTATTAACACTGACACCGCCTGACAGCCAAGCTTGTTCGGCTTCAAGATGAATTGCAGCTTCATTCGATTGGGACAACATCGCAACCAAGAAGGTCAGGGGCGAGTTGTAATTCAAGGCTTGCTCGTTGGTCTCCCAGTCGATGGAGGAACCGTTGTAAGCCTTGCCGCTGAAGGTATAGCGTCCGTTGTTATTCGGACCGCCAGGCATGTAACCACTCGGCATCTCCAAGAGATAGTCTTTATTGTAAACTTCATGGATGGTTCTAGTCACTCGGCGCTCCCCGTGCCCGGTAATATAGCTCATCTGAAGCGGGTTAATCCCCAGCAGATAGTTCAGATTGCCGGCGGCTACCTTCTTGTCGTCTTCATTATACAGGCCGAGAATGCGGCTGCCGATAGCGAGGCCAACCGGAACGCCGGCCACATTGGAGTTCGCTCCCCAATAGAATTGATTGGTAGTGGCATTCCGCCACACAGCCTTATTCATATTGGCGTTAATGATAATGTCCCGCCATTTTTTAAAGTTATCGGTGAACCATGTCTTCACTGCGGCGTCCGGCTGCATCCCCAACATGTAATGGTACAATCCCATCCTTACCAAGGAACCGATATTGTGCGAGAAAGTTTCGCTCGAGTAATCGAAAATAGCAGTATGCTCCAAGTAATGAGCGACGACGTAATCGTTATAAACTTGTGCTCCGGTTGCCCGGTACAGCGTCGCTGCCGCATAGAAGCGGTCGTTCACATCGCTGCTAGTGTCGTACGGACCGCTCGGCTGCGGGATGAATTCCGGATGCTGCTCCAGATAGCTCCATCCGCGGAGAGCGGCGGCCTTCAACGTCTCGGCATAAGACGTCAACCCCGGAACATCCTTCATGACGATATACGCATGAGCCAGAGCCCCAACTGCAGCACCGGTGTGGAAAGTCGGGATGAGTCTGTTACTTGCCGTTCCATCCATAATGTAGCGGTTTGGTGAATTATCCCGTATGACGTAAGCATAGAAGCCTCCTGTGGCCTCGTCCTGCATTTTGAGAATAAAATCCGTTTCAACCTTGATCTCGTCCAGCAAATCCGGGATGCCGTTTCCGCTTTCCGGGATATTCAACGAATTGTCCTGGAATTGGCTCGGAAAGCTCTCGTATGCCCAGAGGAGATCCGAGATGGCTGTCGCTCCCACTGTGACATATTTGCCCAAGTCGCCGGCATCCCACCATCCGCCACCAACATCCTTAGTGATAGTCGGATTGGACTGGAACGGAAGGTTGTAATCTTCCATGTGCTCGCCGGTCCTGGCGAAGATCCCTGCGTGTTTCGCTAACAGATCTACATTGGCGCGCTGGAAGTAAAAGAACTTCTGCACATCTTTTAAAAGAGTACTATAAACGCCATCGCCGATCTGGAATACAACGGAAGGTTGAGCGACCCCATCCACAGTCAGCACATATTCGCCCAATTTGGTCAAACCGGAGAAGTCTGCCTTCAGCACCTTCTCCCCGGAGGAGGCATCATACGCTGTGACCAATGACAATGCGCCGGAGTAAGCGATGCTCATATCCGATGCATTTCTCACCTGAAAAGGAGTGCCGGGCAACGCGGTCAGCTCGTTATAATAGCCACTCACCATAGCGTATTTTTCGCCGTTAAGAGGATAACCGACCTGATTGACCTTGATCGGGGCATAACTTGCCGCCTTATCCGGCGATTTGATGACGATGTTGCTGAGCCAGAACGTCATCGGGAAGTTATTCCCTTTGAATTTCAGCATTTGCACACTGGATTTATTGAAAATGCTATTGGCGTCAAAGATATTCTTCAATGGAATGGAATAATGCTTCCATTCGGTCGTAAGACTCTCCGGAAGGGAAATCAAGGCTTCCTCGGAGGTTTGATGCGGAGTCGTGTCATTATCCTTGTAAAACTCGCCGTTGACCAGTCTTTCCGTGACGACGTCCATGAAGCCTACGGAGAAGGTTTCGCCGCCGGCCGCTCCGACCGCATCAAACTCCAATGTGCCATTCTCGTATGGGCCTACATCCAAGGTTTGCCACCCGTTCAGGATATAATTAACCCCCCAGGAATTGTTGTTTGCGATCTTCTTCGCTGCCTTTCCCAGATAGGTTTCATCGGTTACGTTGCCGGAGCCCCCTGCAAAATTATTGATCATGAGATCCTTCAGCTTGTTCCAGGCCGCTCCTCCGGGAGGCAGATAAGGATCGCTGTCAGCAGCTGTGGCGGGAAGCACGCACATCAGCATAAATGAAACGGACATGCATAAGGAAATGATTTGTTTGATGAAGCGAAGCGACTTTTTCCTTGTTTTCATCTTGATACTCTCCTTTTTTTACTAGTCGATGCTTTTTTGAAATATATTTAAATAATGCTTATAAACACGTATGAACTCTCTTTTTGCAAGCCAATCGTTCACCTCTTATAGAATTCCAATTCCGCCACATTAGCGAATCCGCCGTTCGGCGTGTAATAGCGCAGATAACGGTAAGCCGTGTCGGTATTGATCGAGACCCTGTACCATTTATATGTCACTGACACCGCTGATGCTGTAAAGGGTTACGAAGCTTGTACCGTCATTGGAGCCTTGGATAAGGGCTCCGTTCATCCGGGCAGCACTCCCCGCTCTCGGATAAAACCTGAGTTTACCGATGGCCTGTTCGTTCCCTGCACCCAGATCGACCCTGACCCAACCATCACCGGTCTTCGTGTCGGGTGAAGTGGCCGTCAAAGGCGTGCCATCCGTTACGGACGGCATTAAATTTGTTATCCCACGAAATGGACGAGGCGGTAACCATCGATTGCGCGAGCTGAACCTTCTCCACAGAGAGGTCGATTAACGGTACCAGCAATGCTTCCGCTATGGCATATGCGGCTGCAAGATCCGTTTTGACGGCGCCCGGCTCTGCCAATCTCGTTTCGATCCGCCCGACTTCCTTCTGGTACAGGGTTGGATGAAGTATTCATTTTCGCCGCTGTATGATCCCGACGGAGACGGACCCGAAACATACGGCATATCGCCCGGCTTGTGCGGCTGCCCTGTGAAGTATCGCAGCGCTCTCTCATACATTGTCCGATTATCCAGAAAAACGCCCATTGAAAGCAGCGCTCTCCAGGCGATCATGTCCTGGTTGCCGTGCCGGCCTGAATCCCCGTTAAATATTCGCCAGTAGAATGTGCCGTTCGTAGAGCTGACGGAAGCAGGCACGCCCGTGCTGGAGTAGCCGGGATAAACGAGCATGTCCTTAAACTTCTGCAAATCCGCAGGAGCCCAGCCATCATACGTGTTTTTGATGATTTCGGCCGCTTCCACCAGCTTCCAGGCGTACAGCCCTGCGTTTAACGGTCCCGTGCCTGAGGGGTCAACATCGGTCAAATTGCTCCACGCATTAAAGATTTCAATCGCTTTGTCGGCGTGGCGCTTATCCCCTGTAATGGCCCACATTAATGCATTCAGGTAGGCGGCGTTTGTATCCAATTCAAATGCGCGCCGTTAGTCCCTCCCCTCGCAACGTAAGTTATGCTTGGATTTCCACGCACCCAATAATCATAGCTTGATTTGTAATCGGCTTTCATGTCTTTGAATGAAGTCAGCCACGGTTCGATTCAGGCTTCCACCATGTACTTCATACGCTCCAGATCGGACTTCTTAAACAGGATTGCAGCATATGATATGTACTTTCCAGAGTAAGAACCAGGATTGCTGCGCATTTTTGTATCATCGCTCTGGATAAAGAAGCCATCATTATTTTTCTCATCCTTTCAATCGGAATGATATGCAGTACCTCCCTGCTCAAAAACCCGGGATCGCCGATTCGCTGTCCGGGAGTATGTCCAATGACTCCTTTCTTCCTGATGATTACATGTAAAAAGGACCATCCTGCAATCAGGAGGGTCCTTCGTTGTCCCCGTCCTTCGGTAGCTGGCTGGCTTGCGGCATTCACTAACACCGCGTTACGCCCCTATAGCTTTGCGTCGCTGACTTTCGCCAGTTTTGCCATTGTCGGAACTTGTTGTCGAATATAATTTACCAACTAAATTTTAGTCGATAGTACACAAGACGTAAACGGTTCTTTTGTACTTATTTGGAAAGGGATTTAGGACTTTTTTCCCGAGTAAACGGAAAGCAACCGCTTCCAGCACGCTTTTCAAGCCCTACAATGACCGCTTCATATGCAGGCGTCCGGCTTACATGCACAACATTGGTTCGTATTCAAGCATCAAATATTGCAAAAAAATGAAAGCAGGAAGGTTATCCCCTCCTGCTCTGTTCCTTTGGATTTAAAAATTTTAGTGGCCGCTCTGATCAAAATTCTAACGTGATACCGCCACTGCCGATACGTGCGCGTGAGCATAAAAATACAAGAGCGCTGCCGACACTCTTGTAAATACATTGGCTAAGGGCTGCGGGCTTCGCCAGAATGATCGTTCCACCCTACCTGACAGTTTGACGGCGATAGGTAGATTTGTTAGGGATCTTTACAACGATCAATGCGATAAAGGTTAATAACGCCAACAGGAAGCTTCCGAATTGCAGTAGCAACTTAAGCAATTCTTGCGGTTCTTGGTGTTTCACCTTATCTCCCTCCTTCCTTTCCCAAAGGGACATTTAGGTGGTCTTATCTAGGGTTGCGAAAAATTTCAAAAAAGCCCACCCTAATTCGGCTACTGGCTGGCGTGGTTTCCCTTAGCCGTTTTACAACAAAAAGAGACCCACAGCAACGGGCTGAGGGTCTAAGTTATATATTTTAAAGGGGGTCGACTTTTATTATAGGCTTGAATGATTAATGCCACATGAAAATAAGATTTCAATCATGTTACATTTACTTAACTATCTTCAATACCAGGAACATCTAGCAACCCGCGCATTTTACCCGATATTTTGACCAATCGCCCCTACCATTTTACTAAAGACCTCTCCCCAATCTAGATTTACATTTTCAATAGTATAGGTTGGGAACGGAAGCGTATCAAGCAACCTCAATTCGATCCGCTTGCGGTTTTCCATAAACCTAATATTTTGTTCCGTGGCGAAATGGGGTTTTGAACGGATAGAGGATATCCAAACCTGCTGCTTCCGCACACTTGACTGAGTTAAATAAATCAATACTGGATTCATGGCAGCAATCTGATCGGCGATTCCATGAATGTGCTGCTCAATTTGGCGATCAGCAGCTTGATAATGCCGTAGCAAATCATGAATCTGATGCTGAAAGAACACTGCTTCGAGTACATATATTTTCTCTGAAGTGCTAGCAAGCTCAGCGAAACGTGCCCATTGCCGCTGGATCGAATATGTAAACTCCGACAGCGTGGCTATGGGCGAATCCGTCCAGCATAGTTCGCGAGACTTTAGCTCAGCATAGAGCGCATTCAACTCGGTGAATTCCTTGACCTCACGATAAGGAAGCAAGTAATTGCTATTATCCTTTATAGCACGTGAGCGAATTTCGTTAGCTGTGTTCGGATAGCGCTCCAGAAGTTCCTTATATTCCTCATCTCGGAAGAACGCGTGCCAATTCATGCTCGCCGGATGCCCCTCGGCACCTTCATCATAAAAACTGGATGAGATGCCTTGTTGTACGAGATAGCGATGCAATCGTTCCGCTAACGTCGATTTGCCCGTTCCACACAATCCTTCAACTAAGATCAACTTGCAATCCCTTCGCATGTGATTTACTCCTAACCATTAAGAAATTTTTAAAACAATATGCTATTCAACAATTCCATCTGTTCGATCATACAATGATACTATCGTTTCCGTTAGTTTAGTTGAAAATTGAAACTAAACGTAATACCCGCCTTTTACTGGATACTCATTATGCTCAAGAAAATGTTTGTATACCTTACTGAAAACTCTGTTCGCCATTGCTTGTTCTTGATTATCGTTGATTAGCTTAACAACTACATTCATAGGAGTATCTCCAGATATTTCCCCGCTTTTCAACTTAAATAAATCAAGTTCGAATACGCCATCTAAATCACGTAAACAATTGCCGAATCTATACCTTGCTATAGTGCCGATTACTTCTATTAGTTCAAACTCAAGACAAATAGCCATTTACATCCACCTCAATGTTAAAAACTTCAAGTTAATTATAACAACAATTACTAAGCTATGCTGCCAGTTAGCTTAATGAAATAAGGAGCTATCCCGAATTTGAGCTTCGATAAAGTAGGTGAATTTGTGTCGTAAGACTACAATGTAGGCAGTAATGCTCTTGAAATGGCTCTGTCGGGAATGAAATCAAGTTCTTGTCAAAATCGGGAATGGAATCAAACATTTAATGATGATATGATTCTTGTCCGGCGATACAAACATGTGTGCCATTGCCTAAAAAAGGTTGGGCTTATTTATTAGTAATAATTACGCACTAAAGACATGTTAAATTCGAAGTTAACATAATATGGTTATTCTCTATTAGCCGGCCGGATCGGTTGTTCGATCTGCTGTTATTTTTGTTTCCGCTAGCAGCTCGTTATGTAGATCTCCTAATACACAAAGAAGGTCAACGTCGCGTTCCCTGTAAGGAGTTGTGTATGGCTTGTGGCTATACTGAAAGACGGACACAGCTCCATTGTCATGTAATAGAATTTCTGTGGAGCGACGGTCGAGTAATTCTTTGTGTATAAAGATGATAATGACAATAGCGTTGAGTATGTTATCCCGTCAAATACTAGGTAGGCCCATGGCAAATGCATGGGCCTCAAACAGAACCTTACGTCAGTCTGTCTAACAACTGATTTCTGAGCACGCTTTAAATCATGGATTTATGCAATTTTACTTAAATTAACGTTGTGCATCTTAGATATTGAATGAGCTCGGTCTCT
>NZ_JACVVD010000014.1 GCF_014534655.1 Paenibacillus sedimenti | reverse complement strand
TTGCAATTCCCCCAAAAGGACGTCATACCCCATATAGCTTAGAGGCTCGTTTTTTTCATACTCCCGGGCGGTTAATTCAACGAAACGGTTCATAGAGTACAAGTCGAGTGCTCCGTCGTAGACCGATAACGCTGCATAAGCGGAAAGAACTTTGGCGATCTCGGGGTTGCCGACATTTTCCCGTATCCATTGGCCTACGGACATGGTTTGCGGAAAAGCCGGAGCTTGCTTCACCATCCGGTAAAATTGTTTCAAACATAACATATGATTGAAAAAGCCCGAAATCGCGGGAGAGGTAAGCGCACCGAAGCCAAGCGGACTGGAGATGACTTTGCCTCCCATAAAGAGTTTGAATTTGGACAAGCTCGCCTTCCTATACTCCATCGGCAGTTCAAGTTCGCGAACAATGGAACGCAGGGGTTCCTGTTTGGGAGCCAGAACCGCATGGGCGCCATAACTCATTGTAAAACCATTCTTTGAAATGACATGGCTTCTGCCTCCCAGAATCGGCGAACGTTCCATAACAACGACCCGGTTTCCTCTTTTAGCTAATAAAGCCGCTGTTACTAAGCCACCTAGACCCGCTCCTACAATACCTACTTTCTTCATACCATCAACCTCCCCAAAATTAGACTAACCTTTTAGTCTAATTTTAGAGTTTCGATATCCCTTGCGCAATAGTCAAATACGTTTCAACTGTGAAAAATTTGGGAACTTTTTCAATCTTGCATTGGTCCACTGAAGACGAGAGCCATCGGTAGAGCGTTATCCTCACTATGCTAAGCTGCCCGTTAGCCATTCATGCAGCGCAAGAAGCAGAGGATATTGAGTTTCTTGTTGTAAATGCTCAACATATGAAAGCTCTCCCAGGATGTAAAACGGAGTGAAAGATGCGGAATGGATTGCCCAACTTCTTCGTCATGGGCTCCTAAAGGCAAGCTTCATTCCGAACCGTAACCAAAGGGAACTACGAGAATTAGTTCGTTATCGCCGAAGCATCATTGAAGAACGAGCTAGACAACATAATCGGATTCAAAAAGTGTTAGAAGGAGCAAACATCAAGCTTGGCTCTGTGGTTTCAGATATTATGGGTGTGTCATCTAAGGACATGCTTCACGCCATCGCAAACGGTGAAGAAGATCCGGAGAAATTAGCAAGCTTCGCTCGGCGAACTATGAAAAAGAAAAAAGATGAACTCGAGCTCGCTCCCAAGAGAGTCATTTCGGACCAGGAAGACATAGAACGATTAGATTCTATACCTGGACATAACGAGAGCGCAGACAAACGAAAGTCTTCAAAAGGAAAGAAAGGTAACAAATATTTAAAATCTGCATTAACAGAAGCCGCACATTCCGTAGGTGCTTCCAAAAACTATCTTGGCGCCATGTATCGACGAACATTAGCACGAAAAGGTAGAAAAAGAGTTGCTATTGTAGTTGCCCATGCCATGCTAAGAATTGCTTATTATCTACTGACAAGAAGGCTGATTTTCTTATCTAAAATGGAACTATCCCTATTTTCATAGAAGGCTGGTGTGTTACCATGAATTTGCAGTTTGAAGATTTACCCATACAGGAGAGTGACTACATATATGAGCATAAACTTGCAGGATTGGATCGATGAAGCCGATATCACGAGCATGCAGAAGGCTATGGCTACGGGAGAATGTACTTCAGAAGCTCTCGTTAGTGAGTACATCGAACGTATTCATAGGTATAATCCTCTAATCAATGCCGTTCTGGAGATCAATCCAGATGCCCTCGAAATCGCAAGGATTCTTGATCATGAACGAAATACAACGGGCTGTCGGGGTCCGCTGCACGGAATTCCTATCCTGCTAAAGGATAACATCGATACACACGACCGGATGCATACGAGTGCCGGATCGATCGCTTTGGCCGAGTCGTACGCTGCTGCAGATTCGTTCGTAGCCGCAAGGCTTCGCACAGCCGGCGCAGTCCTCCTAGGGAAGACGAACATGACCGAGTGGTCGAACTTTATGTCTAACCGCATGCCAGCAGGATATAGCTCACGGGGCGGATATGTATTGAATCCATACGGTCCCGGTAAGCTCTTCGTCAACGGGTCCAGTTCGGGATCAGCCGCGGCCGTAGCGGCGAACCTCGCGGCAGCGGCGATCGGCACCGAAACCGCCGGTTCGATTGTCGGGCCGGCCAGCCAGCATTTCCTCGTCGGTATAAAGCCTACTGTAGGCCTTGCTAGCCGCAGCGGCATCATCCCGATCTCCATAAGCCAGGATACGCCCGGACCGATTGCCAGGACAGTCACTGACGCGGCGATCCTGCTAGGGGCGATCACAGGAGTTGACGAGAACGATAAAGCTACGTGGGCAAGCCAAAATCGCGCTTTTAATGATTATACCACTTATCTCGACGCCGGCTTTCTGCATCAATCCCGTATTGGGATCCCCAGGCATTATTATCAGGTGTTAGACGAAGAGAGACGTTCCATCATGGAAGCCGTCATCGCTGTGCTGCGCGAGCAAGGTGCCACGGTCATAGATCCGGTCGACCTCCATTTGGAGCAACATCCGTGGAACAACGACGTTATCACCTACGAATTTAAGACTGGTTTGAATCTCTATTTATCGCAGCTGAATGCGGATGTGCCCGTTCATTCTCTTCAGGAGCTGATTGTTTATAATCAGAGGCATGCTGCGTCCGCGTTGAAGTATGGTCAAGACAATCTGATTCGCTCGGAACAAAATATGCTGGACGAAGAAACCTACCAGCTTAAACGACAGGCGTACAACCATCTGGCTCTTACCCAAGGGATTGATTCCGCGCTCGATCAACATGGCCTAGATGCGCTAATGCTACCTGGGGACATTGACGGCATGTATATAGCTGCCCGGCTAGGATACCCTCTTATCACAGTGCCCGCCGGTTATTCGGCTAATGGAACAATCGATGCGGATGGCGATTCGACGCAAGGCCCCTTCGGCGTCGTCTTCTCCGGGAGAGCCTACAGCGAGCCCACGCTGATTCGCATTGCCTATAGTTTCGAGCAGGCGACCCTCCAACGTCGCCCGCCCGGCTTATTTCGGTAGTAGAATGATTTAGTTGAACAAATAACCTTGGATGGCTCGTGAAATCGTCTTCGAATTATTGAATAGTTCGACGGATGGAGCGGATGATCTCAGTACTGCTCCAGAATAGCATTAGGGCGATTACAGGGTGAAGCGCAGACAATCCTCCAATCCGCGCCGAGAAGATGGCTGTCAGAAACATACCGATAATCATCCCAAATAATCCGACGGATCTCAGGATTGTTTTTGATGGTAACCGGCCGATCCATGCCAATACGGCCATAATGAGAGGAAGGAACCCGAAATATCTGGCAAAGCTTATGTGGGTAGCCCAGTTAGTCGAATCGACGAATAACGCAAGTCCTGCGAAGAAAACTTGAAGCGCGATTGATGCTGCAAACAGCCATGCGAGCGCTATAAAACAAAAACAGGCAATGCGAGGATATGTGGCATTATTCATAACTCCCGTTACCTCCGTCCATCGGCTCCTCGCATTCCGGATCTGCGTTCACAATAACATGGGAAATGAGTGTGGGGTCAGTCTCGCGTATCAGATAGACTTGCGGCGGTCTAGGTAAACGCGGGCGAGTATGATCGTGATAAATCCTAGAGACTAGCGTTCCAAGCGGTTGCCTGTTTTCTTGGTGAATTACGCTCCAAAAACGTCTTTCGCGGTCTTCCCAAAGCCCCCAATGCTCTTCCGATTGTGGAAATGTTCCCGGCAATACGGGACGGGGAACAAAACCGGCTCCGACTATTTCCGCCATCAAAGGTTCGAAAAGTTTGAGGCAGTAAAAGCCATAAGCAGAATCTCCGCCTTTTGCAAAAATCCGTTCGATTTCCGGCAGATTCTTGTCCCAGACTTGCTGGTAATTATGATCGATATATTGTTGGACATAGTTTTTCATCATCCTCATAGTTGTCCCTTTTAACGTTTCGGTTAAGCTGCTCATTTGACACCTCCGTTTTTCACTTCAAACCCGATTATGATCAGCCTTCCATTTTTTAATCGCTCGCTTAATGGTATCGGGGGGAATTCGATCGTTCACGGCCTTCTCGCATAAAGACAAAAATTCTTCATCCGAAGCGAAACGCAGAGCGATAATTTGGTTCATCGTCAGACCGGGATCGAGCAGCTTGCCGGTTAATACGAAGTGCCGCAAATTTTCTTCTGCACGAATCGCGCGATCCTGAGCCTTACATGCAAATATCCGGGAAAATATCATGGTCATGACCATCATGATTGAAAGGCACACGAATATCATTGAGGCGAACAGCGACTCTACGTTTCGTACCAAAATGAACAGATTTACGATTGCAGCCGTCAACGTAATCAAACCGAGCGGTACGAGAAAAAAATGGAATGCTGGAACCAATCTGACGTAATTCCCGTAGTTTTGGGGTTTCATAAGGAATTAACCTCCCTTCTCATTCGACTTGAGTGAGTGCACACTCATATACGTTTGCACCCATTTCTTATGCATCTGCAATACATTTCTTGACTTTGAGTGAGTACACACTCATAATATGAGCATAAACAGCTTTTAATGCCATGTCAATAGAGCGAGGGATAATCTTGGATTTAAAAAACAAAATCGCTGAAGCAGCCGAACATGTGTTATTAACGAACGGGCTGGCCAAAACCACAACAAAGGAAATAGCTCGTGCAGCCGGGTGCTCTGAAGGATCGTTATATAATCACTTTAGAAACAAAGAGGATATTTTTCTTTATGTTTTACGAGGGCAATTAAAAAATTTGATGGGAACCTTAACTTCTTTACAGAGCCTTGCCGGTAAAGAAACGGTGCGTAATAATCTTGAACAGGTGGCTCTTTCGGCGCTGGAGGATTTCAGCAATTCTATGTCCTTGATCTGTTCTATTTTCTCGGAACCTGATATTCTGCTTCGCCACCGTGAGGGTTTTACTTTGCGAAATGAAGGCCCTCACAGGGCAAACGAGGCGGTGGACATTTATTTATTGAAAGAGAAACAGCAGGGCAGAATCCGAGAAGAAATGGACACGAGGGCCGTTGCGGATTTACTACTGGGAAGTTGCTTTCAGCATGCGTTCCAGATGAATTTCTTAGGAAATGTCGAATCTCACGAAGAACGGATTGACTTTGTGAATCGTGTTTTGAATACATTATTTCCTGGAGGATAGTATTGGAGCCTGGCGAAATTATAGGCCAAAATAGGATATCAGCTGCATTTGTTACACTTAATTCGTCTGTAAGCAGCATGAAGCAGTGCTGAACGGTTAAAAGCTAACAAAAGCAGTCCGATGATCATTGGCATGACCTTCGGACTGCTTTAGTGCCGGAAGAAAGCTCATTTACGACAGGTCCAGAATACGCAGTTCCTCCGGTGTAAATACGCGCGAACGCGTGAGGAACCGCAGTCCTTCGGGACCCTCCAAAGAAAACATGCCGCCACGCCCAGGGATGACATCGATAATAAGCTGCGTGTACATCCAATACTCGTACTGCGCCTTGCTCATGTAAAAGGGAGCACCATGGATCGTGCCCAGCTTCACATCCTGCTCGCCAAGGAGGAACTCTCCCTGCGGATAGCACATGGGCGAGCTGCCGTCACAGCAGCCTCCGGACTGATGGAACATTACCGGGCCGTACTTCGCTTGCAGCGTATCGATCAGTTGCGAGGCGGCATCGGTGCAGATGACCTTCAAAACAACCGGTTCGGTGTCCGCCATATCGCGCCGCCTCTTAGAAGAAGCCCAGCGCATTCGGGCTGTAGCTGACGAGCAGGTTCTTCGTTTGCTGGTAATGATCGAGCATCATGCGATGGTTTTCCCGCCCGATACCCGACACTTTGTAGCCGCCAAAGGCTGCATGAGCCGGATAGGCATGATAGCAATTGGTCCATACGCGACCCGCTTCTATGGCGCGTCCCATACGGTAAGCGGTGTTCATATCGCGTGTCCAGACGCCTGCACCCAAGCCGTATAACGTATCGTTGGCAATGGCCAGCGCCTCTTCCTGATCCTTGAATGTCGTCACGGATACGACAGGTCCGAAAATTTCCTCTTGGAAAATGCGCATTTTATTGTGGCCTTTCAGCACCGTCGGCTGAATATAGTAGCCATCCGCGATTTCCCCGCTCATCGCAGCCCGGCCCCCGCCGATCAAGCATTCTGCGCCTTCCTGCTGTCCGATGTTTATGTAGCTCAAAATTTTCTCGACCTGCTCGGTGGACGCCTGAGCGCCGATCATCGTATCGGTATCTAGCGGGTTGCCCTGTTGAATGGCAGCTACGCGTTTCAAAGCTTTTTCCATGAAAGCATCATAAATGGATTCTTGAATAAGTGCACGGGACGGACATGTACAGACTTCGCCTTGATTCAACGCGAACAGCACGAAACCTTCGATGGCTTTGTTCAAAAATGCGTCGTCTTGCGCCATAACGTCTTCGAAGAACAGGTTCGGCGATTTGCCGCCCAGCTCCAGCGTCACGGGAATAATATTTTGGGAGGCGTATTGCATGATCAAACGGCCGGTCGTTGTCTCGCCGGTGAAAGCGATCTTCGCAATCCGGTTGCTTGATGCCAGCGGTTTGCCTGCTTCCAGGCCGAAACCGTTTACAACATTGACAACGCCCGGCGGCAGCAGGTCTTGAACTAATTCCAGCCAGACGAGGATGGAGGCAGGCGTTTGCTCCGCAGGCTTGAGCACGACGCAGTTACCTGCTGCGAGTGCCGGAGCAAGCTTCCATGTCGCCATCAGCAGCGGGAAGTTCCAAGGGATGATCTGGCCGACCACACCCAGCGGCTCATGGAAATGATACGCCACCGTATCGTTGTCGAGTTGGCTGAGTCCTCCCTCTTGTGCGCGGATACAGCCCGCGAAGTAACGGAAATGATCGATCGCCAGCGGAAGGTCGGCGGCGAGCGTTTCCCTGACCGGCTTGCCGTTATCCCATGTCTCGGCAACGGCAAGCAGCTCGAGGTTCGCCTCCATCCGGTCGGCGATTTTATTAAGCAGATTCGCTCTCTCCGCAACAGAAGTACGTCCCCAGGACGCTTTGGCCGCATGCGCTGCATCCAGCGCTAGTTCAATGTCCTCCGCCGTCGAGCGAGGAACTTCGCAGAAAATGCGGTTGTTCACCGGGGATACATTTTCAAAATACTGCCCTTTGACCGGCTCGACCCACGATCCTCCAATAAAGTTGCCGTAACGCTGCTTGAACGTGACTTTCGATCCTTGTTGTCCAGGTTGCGCATAAATCATAGTAACAGCCTCCTTAAAGTTTTTCGCCAGAAAAACTTACTTCGTAAGCATCCGCTTCGGGTTTTCGCAGAAAACTTACGTCGCAAGCATCCGCTTCGAGTTTTCGAATTTCGTAGAGAACTGGCTTCGTAAGCCCTACACATCTACTTAGCAAAAATCATGCCAACTACTTAAAAGGCTTCGCAGAAGGCTTTATATCAAAAGTGCGTCAATGCGACTGTTCCGCTCTGGAACAGTGCGGTGTTTCATTTTGATACAATCGCCCCTGCGCTTATCCTATCGCCATGGATTTATGCTATGATGAAAAGCAGAACGTGTATCTTCGGGTTGGAGGTGTTTGGATTGTCATCTCTGTTCACAACCGACTTCTCAGACATAACCGCGAAATCTTGGAAGCGCTGTCAAGATCATGGGCTCAAACCATTTGAGCCTGTTCACGATGTACTGATTCCCGAGAACGGCCTTCGGGAAATCCTCAAACAAAGCGCACCGCTCATCACGCTTACTCAGCAAGTATTCGATTCATGCAGCCGCTTCATTCAGGAATCGAAGCAAACCGCGCTACTGATCGATGCGCAGGGTACGATCATTCACGCTGTAGGTGATCCCGACTTCGCTATTCAGGCGCAGCGGGTACAGCTTCAGGTAGGCGCTTCATGGGATGAAAAGCGCAAAGGTACGAATGCTATCGGCGTCGCACTAACGGAACAAATGCCGGTCCGAGTGCATGCAGAGGAGCATTATTTCGAAGCGAACCGCTTCCTGACGTGCGCATCGGCTCCCGTATTCAGTCCGACAGGCGAGCTGCTGGGCGTCATTAATATTAGCGGTAAAAGGGAGAGCTACCACGCTTACACCTTGATGCTCGCATGCCTGGCCGCAGACTCCTTGCAGAATCGTCTGCTGCTTGAAGCCTCAAAGAAAGAGCATCTCCTAACGCTGAAGGAGCTGGATTATACAATGGGACAGCACGCCATGCCGCTGCTGTCCCTCGACCAAGACAATCGCATCCTGCGGGCGAATCAAGCTGCGCTGCAGATTCTCGGCAAAGACGCGATTGGCCGGGAGTTCACCGGCGCCCGAGGCTTCGCGGTGGAGACTTTGCTCGACGAACGTCACAAGGTGTGGCGTTCCGTCGCCATGCAAAAGCCGGTACAAGCGGATGATGGCCGCTTGTACCATTTCCACGATATCGCCGGCACCTGTCCCGGCTTCGTGCAAACCAAAGAGCTCGCGCAGAAGGCCGCGCTCACGGTGTATCCGGTGCTGCTGCTGGGCGAAAGCGGCACCGGCAAAGAGCTGTTCGCGCAGTCGATCCATACGGCGAGTGCGCGCTCAGCGCAGCCCTTCGTCGCCGTGAACTGCAGCGCGATTCCCGATTCGCTCGTCGAGAGCGAGCTGTTCGGCTACGAGCGCGGCGCGTTCACCGGCGCGAACCGCGACGGCAGCAAAGGCAAGTTCGAAGCCGCGCACCGCGGCACCCTCTTTCTCGACGAGATCGGGGATATGTCGCTGCGGGCGCAGGCCGCGCTGCTTCGCGTGCTGCAGGAGGGCACGATCACACCGGTCGGATCGGCCCGCAGCAAGCGGATCGATGTGCGCATCATCGCAGCGACGCATCGGAACTTGGCGGAGGAAGTAAAGGCAGGACGTTTCCGCGCGGATTTGTTTTACCGCTTGAAGGGCATCCAGCTTCAACTGCCGCCTCTCCGTGAGAGGACGGATCTGCTGGGCTTAACGCTTCATCTATTGAATCGAAGCTGCTATGCGACGCCGATTCTGACCGGCGAAGCGCAGCAAATGCTGCTGCAGCATACGTGGCCCGGCAATCTGCGCGAGCTGAATAGCGTGCTGATCCAGGCCTGCTTCCTCGCGGAAGGAGGGCCGATCGGCTCGCAGCATATCAGGATCGATGACGCCCAGACGGGAGCGGCTTCGGCTGTTGAAGCGCATGCCCCTGTCGGGTCGCTGCGAGAAGTAGAAATCTCCGCGATTCAGCGAACTCTGAAGATGACCGATTGGAACCTGAGCAAAGCGGCAGGCTTGCTGCAGATCGGCCGGACCACGTTATATCGGAAGATCGAGGAGTACGGAATCAAGCCGTTCTAGCACAATTATGCCCTCGAGCGAACAAAAGTCTGTAAATTACGAAATGGTCGTAATTTACAGACTTTTATTCTTAACCTTGATGTGTAATCCTTCCACAATTAACGTTTCTAGGTACCTTAATTAGCGAACAGGTGGCACATTGGTGGTAATACGCTTGATGCAAGGTTACGACATTGCCGCTTCCGCACAATGAGGCGTTATATACATCGCTCTCCGGGAGTTTTCCGTCTTTCGTAACGCTGGCAACCTGTGTTTCTTTCGTGACCGTATCCGCTACATATTGTAGGTTTAGGCGAAGCGGAGACCGTGGGGAGGTCGGGTTCGCCCTGATTCGGGGATATATGCTCTGAATCGAGGTAAGCCACATTCGATCCATCGCCGCTGATGGCAATGGGTCTGGGGGAATTGATACGAGATTTGTACAGCTCACCACTTCTCAGCCCTGCAGTAAATGCATCACGATCTGTCCTAACTCTTCGGGCTCATTCGCGTAATTGTAGATGCCAAGAAAAGCCCGAGTCGCATCGGGATTGCTGCCGATGATTCGGTTCGCAACCGTTTGCTCCATCGTGACCGGTGAGTTCTTTGTAATTTGGCACGCCATATGATAGCGGGAGAGCATTTTAGACTCCATGGCAGTTTGATACTTGGCAGCCATCTCCTCCCAACTTGTTTCCCAGGCGTCCGTTTCGGATAAAATCGCAGTCAACAAGCGTGCGCCATAGATCGCATCGTGCATGCCCTGCCCAACCGCCGGATCCTTGAAGGATACGGCATCCCCGACGAGAGCCCATCCTTTGCCCATACCTTGAAACCAATCGTTATCGTAGCCCAGCAGTCCTTTAACCGGCTCCTCTAAGGAAGCATCGCGAAGCCGCTCCGGAAAAGTTGTATGAGAGAATCCGGCATCCACCAGCTCGCGCATTCCCGCTTCCGGGTTGTTCCGGAATTTCTCGATCCATTCCTTCTTTTCCAATGGGAACATAACCCCAACAACAAACAATTGGTCGCTCGTCGGAAAAATAATCGCCAAGTTATCGTTCATTTTGTAAAACTCCACACAACGCTCGCCCTCTTGGCGATAGTTGGCAAAGTACCCGACGTACGAGGCAAAATCGGTTGGAACGGCCATTTTCCGTTCACTGTTCACCAATCTGCGCAGCATAGAATTCCGGCCATCAGCACCGACAACCAGCCTGGCCGCAATCTCCTCGGTTCGGCCGTCGCGGTGAATGCCTACAATCCCTGACACCGTATCGTTATGCATCAGAACTTCGGTAACCCGAAATCCTTCCCACGCGGTCACCCGCTCTTGAGCAGCTGCATGCTCGAACAAGACGCGGTCCAGATACTTGCGCCGCACACATAAACAGTGGGTTTCCCCGCTTACCTCCGGATAGATCCCATCGATGACTACGTCGTCCATTTGGACGTATGCGCGTCTGTACATCGGCGTGCCGGTTTGAAGCAGTTGGTCCAATATGCCCATTTCCCGGAGCATGGCCACCGAATTGTTAAAAAAGTTATGCGTCGACAAGATATCGCTTGGAAACGTACTACGATCTACAAGCAGCACCTCATACCCGGCTTTCGAAAGCTCATAAGCGAGCGACGAGCCTGCAACCCGCGCTCCGACAATAATGACATCGTAGCTTTTTCGTGACATTTCTCCCCTCCTCACGTTCCGAATGCTATCAGCTTATCAGAATTGAAGAAGGGAGCCATCCAACGAACGATATATGCGATGGTTATATCTTTTTTCAAAGTAACCTGTGTTGATTGGCTTTTTGGATCGCTTGAACTCGACCGTTGACCTGCAATTTGCTGTAAATCCGGTGCAAGTGAAGCTTCACCGTTCCTTCAGCGAGCACTAACTTCTCAGCAATGGCTTTGTTGGACAACCCCTCGGCAATAAGTTTCAGCACCTCTTGTTCGCGTGCGGTCAACGTAATAACCGGGGATGCTTGCCTATTTCTTTCAGGATGTATGTGTTCAGAGGAAAGGGATAAGAGGATTTGAATATAGGGAAGAGAAACTCCTGCTGTTTGCACTTCCGCCATGTGCCGATTCTTCCGTACATCGGCATATTGACGGAGCAGCGGCTCCAATTCCGGATCGGCAAATATGCGGAGATAACCTTCCCTCTCACCCAGAATAAGGGCTTGATGCAGGTGCAGCATACTGGTATGGGGGTTGTTCATTTTATGTTGAATAAGCGACAGGTATAGCTGAACTTCCAGCTCGGTCATGATCCGGCCGGATGTCCTCGTCTTCTTTAAGAGCTGTTCACACCATGTGAGTGCTTCATCTATTTTTTCTTTTGCCATCAATACCCGAATAAATGTCAGAAGCTCAAAATCCTGTTCGCCTATGATCTCTTTCCGTCTGCTCCAAGGGGACATGTCCATCAAGTGATCTACGTCTCCTATCTCACCCGTTTCGAGTTGGCAGCGAATCAAATAAGCGCTAAGCAAATCGTGCCAATGTGAATGATGATGATAGGTAAGCTTCAAATGTTCGATCGCTTCATTAATGACGGCTATCGCCTCATCTTTAGCGTCCCTCTGCCAAAGAATTCTTGACCGGACGATCTCCGCGGGAACATAAGCCCCGATTACGTTGCTCAGTTTGGCGATACGGATTGCATCCTCAGCAAAGCGCAAAGATTCTGTTAACTGATTCCGTTCATAACAGATCTCGCTCATGGCTGCCCGTTGATAAGCCGTAAACGGATAGTCGTAGAACGAATGCTTATCGATAAAGGAATCATATAACCGGTGATAACGCTCCGCCGCTTTGATTCTCCCGCTAAAGCCGTAGTAACCGCGGATAAATGGGATGGCTCCGTCATTAAGCTCCATGCCCAAGCCAAATAGCATAGTTCCCCCTTCGATATCAGGGAGATTATCATCCATATGCATAGCCTGCAGCTGGGAAAAACATAACTTGTAGTCGCCAAGTAACATCGACTGATAGATTTTAGCGACCTTCATATCCTCGCGTATGCCCACGTAAAGCGAACCCTCTACGCTGTTAGGAGTATCAAGCGCCCTTTCCAACGTCACAAGGTGCTCGTCCATTAGCTCTTTGCGGCCCATCAGCAGCTCCGTCCATACTTGGATGATCAACACAGCGGGACGCTCTCTGAAGGGAAGCGGCAGTTGCAGCAACCAGCGATGCAGCGTGGTTAGTTCTCTTCTTTTCAGCCGCTCTGTCGCATTGCTTAGAATGAGAGTGCAGGCTTTATCAAACGCGCCGGCAGCTAGAGCATGCTCGATCGCTTCCCCCAAATAATGGTGTCTTTCAAACCATTCGCTGGCTATTTCGTGCAAGGAGCTGACTTCACCCTGATGTTCCAGCTTGAGGCGGCTGCGCAAGAAATCGGCAAATAAGTGATGGTATCGGTACCATCTGCCCTCTGCGTCCAAAGGAATGACAAACAAGTTGGATTTCTCCATCTCTCGCAATCGTCCCTCGTCGGCCGGCTGACCCGTCAATCGGGCGCAAAGCTCAGCATTCAACCGTTCCGAAATCGATGTTTTTAGTAAAAAAGAACGCATCGTCTCAGGTAAATGATCAAAAACTTCTTCCATCAAATAATCGACCACATAGCGATGGTTCCCCTTAAATTGATGCAGCGCATTTTGTTGGCCCGACATATGCGATAAAACCGCCAGCTGAATGCCGGCAACCCAACCTTCCGTACGGTCGGACAACACTTGAAGCGATAGCTCGTCAGGCAATGCACCTGTTTGGCGATACCAAAAATCCGATATTTCCTGTTCCGTGAATCTTAGATCCGGGAGACCGATTTCGTTCAGTTGACCTTTAACACGCAGTTGACCAACCGCGAATGGAGGCTGTTTACGACTGAGTATACATAGGTGTACCTGCGGCGGCATTCGATCAATGAAAAAAGCGACCGAGCGATGAATCTCATCCGTTTCAATCAAATGGTAATCGTCCAATACCAGCATGATTTCATCCGGAATCTCAAACAAATCGTTCAATAGCCATGAAATCATCTGTTCGGACGAAAATGAAACCGATTGCAAGAGAGAAAGCGATTTATGGCCTACACCGGGATAAAGCCGATTACATGCGGCAATCACATACGTCCAAAACCGAAGCAAGTCGTTCTCGCCATGATCTAAAGAAACCCATCCCACGGGTATTTGGCGGTTCAATATCCAGTGGCTGACCATCGTCGTCTTACCGAATCCCGGAGGGGAAATGACCAGAGTCACTTTGCATTTCATCGCCCTGGACATCTTCACCATCAAATGTTCTCTGGAAATCAGAGAAGACGGCTGCTGCGGAATATATAATTTGGTGGTCAGTAAAGGATAATCGTTGAAAAGAGATTTATTGAATACATCATTTGGCTTCTGACCCATAACACTTCCGGTCCTCCTATCCGCCCTTACGTAGTCACCCTGCTTTTCATTCGAATGAACATACAGCCGGGTGATGTTTCACTCCATTTCTTCCTTTACCGTCAGAATCCTGCAACGCTATGCCGTCATGTATGCCTGTGCTGCCTATGAATATGTCCTATGGCGTTAATTTCACCGCCGACGATAATAATGAGCGCGGAAATATAAAACCACGTCATTAATACAATAACGCCGCCGAGACTACCGTAAGTAGCGCTATAGTTCGTAAAATGGTTCACGTAATACGAAAAACCCAGCGACGTGCCCTGCCAGCCAATACAGGCGAACAGCGCGCCTGGAAGCACGCTTTTACATGTCAAGCAGGTGTTGGGGGCTATGTAATAAATACCGATAAATACAATAAATACGATCACGAAGTTAATGATCCAGCGGAAATTGTTCCATATATCGATTTGGGCTGCAGGGAGTTGGACATGCGTATGCAGCCATACGCCGATCCACTTCCCGAACACACTAAGCAGCAGCGCCGATATGATCACAATCAGCATGCCGATCGTCAGCATGACCGCTAGCAAACGCGAGTGAATGAAGCTTTTGCGCTCAGGGAGCCCGTACGCTTTGTTCACGGCAAGTACAATGGAATTCATCGCCGCGCTGGCGCTGACGAACGACAGGATCAGACCAAAGGAAAGCGTGCCCCCCCGCTTCACATCCAGCAGATTAGCAAGCGTCTCTTCGAGCCACCCTGCCACAGCACCCGGCATATACTCTCGGATCAAGCCAATGACATCTTTGGAGGAGAACGGCAAATAGCCGAGCAGACTTATAATAAAAATGAGAAACGGAAATAGAGACAACAAAAAATAATACGCACACTGCGCAGCAAGTCCCAACGCATCAAGCCGCAAAAATTGTTTCCATAATTCCTTGACGTAAGATAGGATCATCTGAGCTGATCTCCTCTCGCTTTTGGGAAATGGCATCTATAACCTGGGTTACCTGTAAATATGACATTCCCCTATTCAATTTGCAAATGTGGTAGAATGGATATTTCAAGAAACGCAAGTAAGCAGGAGATGACATGACTAAACATACTTTATACTCGACTCCGTTCGGTCCCGGTCCATCCGGAAACCGGAGCATCCCGTATGCCCGTTTGGCGCCATTAACGACTAGCCGCGACTTCGTATCCGACATTGAAGACGACGATGCTTATTTCTTCCGTGATCTGGAAGCGCAAGGCATACACTTAAATCGACCGCAAGTTCAAGCCGTTCGTCACTTTAAGGGCCCTCTGCTCACGCTGGCCGGTGCCGGCTCGGGGAAAACAACCGTACTCGTCTGTCGAGTCGCTTATTTGCTCGCCGTCCACCGTGTTCATCCGGGTCATTTGCTGCTTATCACGTTCTCCAAAAAAGCGGCTGAAGAAATGAGAGATCGGCTGGCGTTGATGCCGGGTCTGGACAGCGGCTTGTCTAATACTATTCAAGTTCGAACATTTCATGCTTTCTGCCTCCGTACGCTCCGAATGAACGGCTTCGATCAGGACATCCTCAGTGACGGCAGATATCAGCAGATCGTGATAAAACGCATCATGCTAAGCATGGGACTGCAGGATACTTACCAGCCTGAGGTGCTTATGTCCCTGCTTTCCTCCTACAAGATGCAGCTCATCGAAGTGGACGACCTGCCGGAAAAGACGGACGAAGAGCAGGAATTGAAGCAAATTTTCATGCAATATGAACAATGGAAAATCGAGCAGCATAAGTTCGATTTTGATGATATTTTGGTCAAAGCCTACCAGTTATTGCAAGAGCAACCTGATGTGCTGCGCTCGCTTCAACGAAAATTCGCCTATATCAGTGTCGATGAGTTTCAAGATACGAATACGGTACAGTATGAAATTATAAAAATGATCGCGCAGCACCATCAGAATTTGATGGTTGTCGGGGATGATGACCAGACGATTTACTCGTTTAACGGCGCTCGTAACGAATTCATTTTACAGTTCCATGAGCAGTATCATGCCGCCAAGACGGTTACGCTCGATATCAACTACCGCTCGTCCTCCAGCATCGTGGGGCTGGGGAATGCCATCATTCGGCATAACGTCCAGCGTAAAAATAAGACACTCCTTGCAACCAAGCAAAGCGTGTGCGGGCCGCAGTACATTCGACCGACCAGCAGTGATGACGAGTCCGATTGGCTGATTAGCGATATTCGGAGCAAAGTGGATGCGGGCGGCTGCAGCTACGGCGATATCGCCGTGCTGTATCGGACAACCAGTAACAGCCGGGCGATTATCGAGCAGCTGATCCTGCACAATTTGCCGTTCGTCGATTACGGAAACAGCGACTCCTTCTATGATCAATGGATGGTGAAACCGATTATCGACCATCTCCGGCTGGCCTATGAGCGGCGCAACATTGAGGCGATGGAAGGTGTGCTGCCGAGTCTGTACATCGGACGCGAGCAAGGGATGCGGATCATTCAAGAACAGGAAGCGGTTCAGGCAAAAAAGTGGCCGCTCATCCACTTGCTCGGCTTGCCGCAGTTGAAGGATTTTCAGAAGGAGAAGCTGAAAAACCGCATCCGGCTCATCAAGTCGCTTGCCGACATGAAGCCGCTTGAGGCGATTCAAGCCATACGCAAGGACTTCTATGACGCATTCCTGGAGACGAACAAGCGCAGTAAGCTCACGCATCACCGGGAAATGCTGAGAGAAACGCTGGACGAGCTGGAATCTTCGGCCAAAAGGTTCGATTCGGTGGAGCAGTTTCTTTATTTTATCCATGAGGTTGCGGAAAAACGCACCGAACTGTTTGTGTCTAGAAGAGATCATGCCGCGGATAAAATCGCGCTCATGACGATCCACAAATCGAAGGGGCTGGAGTTCCCCGTCGTGTATTTGCTCTGCGCGGTCGAGGGGAATATGCCGCATAGCTCGGCATTGGAGGCCAGCCATCTGGACGATGTACAGATAGCGGGTGTGAGTAAGCGCGACAAGGAGGGCGCCGCGCTGGAAGAAGAACGGCGGCTAGCCTACGTCGCCGTCACCAGGGCTAAGGCAGAGCTGCTGATCAGCTCGCCGCTGTTTTTTCGCGGGAAGAAGGCGGAGCCTTCCCGCTTTCTTGTGTCCGCGTTCTCTGGCGCGGACAGCGTTGCTGCAGCCGGCCGGGCTTTGCCGGCGGCTGTTAAGGCGGCGGCAGCCGGCAAGGCCGCTGCCGCTGTGAAATCGCGGCCCGCGTCCGAGCGGGTCGCGGCGTGGTTGTGCCCAAGCGAGCGGTGCAACGCTTGGGCGCGGATCTCTTCGCCGCAGGAAGCGCAGCGCGCGGCGAAGGCGTGTCCCTTGTGCGGCGCCGCCATGCACAAGGGCAGCAAGCAGATCTAGCGGTGAGCGCAGCGCCGCTGGATCTGCTTCGTTGCACTTCTTGTTAGCATAATAGCAGGAAAAGCTCCAGCTATTTCAAGCTTGCCCTTTTCAACGCTTCACAGCTTCCGCGTGGAATCCCTTTCTCATTAAAAAACAGCTTTTCATGCTGTTAATTTTGCTCAAACCACCTCAATCATCGATTTACCTGCATTTAGTGCCGGTAATCGAGTGTTATTTCAGGAAAATCCTGTTAGTTAGCTGAATTAGCGGCACTATTGGCAGTCTTTTCCCCAGCGTAAGCAAATTCGGCCATAAAACAGGCACTTTTTGCCGGAAAAAGGTAACGCACAGTTGGACAATCAAATAGTACCTCCTTTACACTAAAATTGGCTCTTCCGGAAGGGAAAGGAACAGCCAGGACACACAAATGGCGGATTGATCCGACTCGTAAACCGCCTTTGTTGTAAGGGGAGTGCTGTAGTACGATTTCACCCAATTACGTATGACTGGTTAGGAATTTAGCTGATGCAGTCCTATTTTACCCGCTTACGATGACCATATCGAACATGCGATCGCACAAACCTTTTTACAATTAGGCAAAATCGGATTGCAGATATTGGGGCTGATACTGCTTTCCCGCAATTGGGCGTTTTCGGACAGCTGTGGGGATTGGCTCATTGTTTGAGAGAGGAACGGATTTCTAATATGTCAAAAAAGAACCCGATCCACCTTTAAGGTGGAACGGGTTCTTTTTTCATTTCTCCTGCGGCAGAATGAGCCGGTTCGCCACCGGGGAGGTCAGGACCACGGATGTGTTCAAGCTGCAGAAGGGCATGAGCCGCTCGACGAGCTGGTTGAGCTCATTCATGCCGCCGACGGCTGCCTTGAGCATGTAGTCGATGCGTCCCGTCATCCGGTGGCACTCGATGATATCGAGATCTTTGGCGATTTTTTGTTCAAATTCATGGTATGAAATTTTAAGTTCGCTGACTTGAATAAAAACGATCGTATTCCTTCCCACGGCAGCCGGAGATACTTTGGCGCTAATGCCTTGAATCACGCCTTTTTCCTGCAATCGAAGTATCCGTTCCGATATACTGGGACGACTTAGGGACAATCTTTTGGATAGCTCGCTGACCGTCATTCGCCCATCTTCCTGCAACAATTTGAGAAGAGCAATGTCCAATTGATCCACTCGATTAACCCAACCTTCATAGTGAAGTTTTTTTGATCGAAAAAGATGCAATGTTTCGGAAAACAGCATCCATTCCGTTCAGTTTTCTATATAAGCCCCCCGCTCTCCTATTATATCATGTGAGAAAAGGTAACAATTGAGCGTTTTTACCTTGGACAACACGATTTTATCCAGATAGGAGAGCTGATAGTGATGCGTAAATGTATGTTCATACTGCTTGGCTGTATGCTTACGGCGATCGGATTAATTGTACTCAAGCATACGCACGCCGTAACCGGTGGAACCGCTGGGCTGGCGCTCAGCCTATCCTATTTATTTCACTTCCCCTTCGTAGCAGCCTTCCTGGCACTCAATATACCATTCTTCCTATTTTCTGCGATGACGATGGGCTGGAGGTTTACCCTCTACTCCATTGGATCTGTCATCACGCTGACGTTAATGACGGCCCTCATGGAACATATGCTGCCACCATTCGTCCCTTCTGACCTCATAGCCGCTGTCCTCGGTGGTATCAGTATCGGATTTGGCGTCAGCCTTCTTTTCATGAATGGCTCGTCGCTTGGCGGGGCGCACATTCTTGCACTCTACCTGCAACGGAAGCTAAACTGGGATCCGGGCAAGGTCAACTTTGCCATTGATTGTCTGGTTGTTTTGATCAGCTTATCTACCGCAGGCTTGCTTAAAGGGATGTATTCGATTCTATCCATCGCGATTACATCTATCATTATGAGTTATTGGAAAAATAAAATCAAAACCCGCAATACCAAGAAGGACGGCAAAAGCCCGCAAACTGCCCGGGTAACCTCAACGGCGAAGCCATCGTTTCAATAAACCGAGCCTTTATATTATTTTGAGGGGATGCATAATCACGGCTTTTTGTAGAAAAATAAAGCAAAAAGCGTGATTGGAGGTGCGGATGTGAGCGAGGAAAATTTGCAATCTCCAATAATGAAGCAAGCAATTGAACAGAAGCACACTATCGAACAAAATGAGCTGGAACTAACCAGTGAGGCTGTTATGGCGAATAAACAGATGGATCAGGAGTTTTACGGGGAAGAGCAGGAAGATTTCTCTTCCGAAAGCAATACAGCTTGGATAAATCGCAATCAGAGCTGAAAAAAGAGCTCTTCCAACGTCGAAATCGACTATCGGAAGAGCTTTTTTTCTTCAAATAATTCCTTATACAAGCTCCTTCAAAGCTTCCAAAGCGGCATCATAATTCGGATGTGCGCTCATTTCTTTCAAATACTCCACATACCGGACGGTATTGTTCGCATCCAACACGAAGATAGCGCGCTGATCCAGCTGAATTTCTTTTATTAATACCCCGTACGCCTGACCGAAAGCTTTGTTTTTGTAATCGGAAAGCGCAACGACTTTATCGATTCCCGCAATGGAGCAGAACCGGCTCTGCGCAAAAGGCAGATCCACCGAGATCGTAAGAATGACCACATCGTCCCCCAGATTAGCAGCTTCTACGTTGAAACGACGCGTTTGTGCGTCACAAGTGCCTGTATCGAGGGAAGGAACAACCGAAATTAATTTCACTTTGCCGTCGTAATCCGAGAGACTGACTTCTGTCATTAAATCTTTATTAACTGTAAAGTTAGGCGCTTGATCTCCGACTTTAATCTCCGGCCCAAGCAATGTAATCGGATTTCCACCTAATGTAGCTACCCCAGTACGTTCTTGTAATTGTGTCATGTTGAAATGCCTCCTATTAATTTTAAGTGTAAGTTGTCCCAGATTCAGATCTGTACGACTGCTTCGCGATGCACTTGCTCGGTAAGGAATCTTTCGCAATCCAGTGCTGCCATGCAGCCGCTGCCTGCGGAAGTAATCGCTTGACGGTAGATGCGGTCCTGTACGTCGCCACAAGCGAATACACCCGGTATTGTCGTTTGTGAAGTACCTGGTATAACTTTCAAATAACCAAGTTCATCCGTTGGCAATTGTCCGCCTAGAAAGCCGGTATTCGGTGTATGACCGATCGCCAGGAAAATACCGTCCGCCTCCAGTACTTCTTCTTCTCCTGTTGCGTTATTCAGCACTTTCAGACCAGTTACGCCCAGAGGACCCGAAATCACTTCAAGCGGTGTCCGGTCCAAGCTCCATGCGACTTTTTGGTTGCCGCGGGCGTGGTCCTGCATGATTTTGGATGCCTTTAGTTCATTTCTGCGGTGAACGACGCGCACCTCTGAAGCGAATCGGGTCAAGAACTGCGCTTCCTCCATGGCTGTGTCGCCGCCACCGATCACGATGATTTTTTTATTTCTGAAAAAGAACCCGTCGCAAGTGGCGCACGTGCTGACTCCGCGGCCGATATTTTCGTTTTCTCCAGTAATGCCAAGTTTCTTGGCGGATGCGCCTGTAGAGATAATGACGGAATCTGCCGTCAGCACGCCTCCATCTTCCAAAGTCAATGTGAACGGACGTTTGGATAAATCTACGCCGGCAACACGACCAGAGACAATATTGGCTCCGAATCGCAAAGCCTGATTGCGCATGTTTTCCATGAGCTCGGGGCCCATGATGCCATCGGGAAATCCCGGAAAATTATCCACTTCCGTCGTCGTCGTCAGCTGTCCTCCGGGTTGGATTCCCTCAATAACAAGCGGCGAAAGGTTCGCGCGGGCCAAGTAAATCGCTGCGGTTAGTCCTGCCGGTCCTGTTCCGATAATGATCGCTTTGTGATGCATGTGATCTCCTCCTCATATTTCCTCCGGATCCATTCCGGTCTTCTCTTTTAATTGATTTCTTGAAATTTAATTGTTAACAATCTTTATACGCACATCATACCAACCCCTAATAACGTTGTCAACAATTAATTTGTATACAATGTATTATTGGAAAAAATTGAAGAGATGCTTTCACCAAACATTCAGTTTAACTTCAACTTATTTTCATAATTGATAGGCATAATGGAATTCAGAACGAGTCAAATTGCAGAAAAAGAAGGGAGTACGAACAAATGAATATCAAGCAAGCAGATCGCAAGTGGGTGTGGGTGTCTACCTTTTTAATAATCGCTTTAACCGTTTATGCCATCTTTTTTCCACCTGTACTGAAAAACGCAAACGCCGGAACAGAGAAAGCCGTAGCCAAGGTAAATGGCGTAAGCATAAGCACCACCCAGTTTTATGAGGCCATGGTAGCTAGCGGGGGCGAGCAGACACTCGACTCCTTGATCAGTGATGAGCTTATTAACCAAGAAGCCAAGAAAGCAGGCATTCAAGTTACGGAAGATGATATCAATAACGAAATCGCAGCTATTAAGAAGTCTTTTGCCACTGAGGACGAGTTTCAGCAAACGCTGACTTCCTATGGAATGTCATTAGACGATTTGAAAAAGAATATGCAAACGCAAGTGGTTTTGAAAAAGATTTTGGAACCGCAAGTAACAATCACGGATGAACAAATTAAACAGTACTATGATGAAAACCTGGAATCCTTGAAAACGCCGGAGCAAGTTCAGGCTTCACACATCTCGGTAGCTACTAAGGAAGAAGCAGACGCCATTGCGGCTGAATTGAAAAATGGGGGGGATTTTGCGGCGCTGGCAAAGGAAAAATCCATGGATACAGCTACGAAAGATAAGGGCGGAGATCTTGGATATGTCACCAGCGGAAGCATGGATTCTACCCTTGAAACCGCGGCTTTCGCCTTGGAAACAGGCACAACCAGCGACCCTGTCCAAACCGCTAACGGTTATGACATTATTCGAGTAACCGACCGCAAAGCCGCCTCCACCCCTACCTTGGACGAAAAGAAAGAAGAGATCAAGCAAACTCTGATCAATCAACAAATATCGACGCTATCGTCAGCCTGGCTGTCACAAAAGAAAGCGGAATCGACCATCGAAAATTATTTGACGAAGGACGCATAGAGCTAAAAACCCCAACCGGAAGCGGTGGGGGTTTTTCGTATAGTCTTACGCTTTTAAGCTCATTCGATACTCATAATTGTTTTTACAAAGCTGAAGCAGGTCGTATTTAATTCCGCGCTTGGGCAGCGTTATCGTAAGTCCCCTCGCTCCTCTGCGCCGTAATGCCGAACGTACTTGTCGGATATCGCCGATCGTGTTTAAGATAATTTCATCCGGCCATTGCCCCGTATATAACGATAAAAGAAACCGGTCGCACGCAAACCCTTTCAATCCGGCTTCCATCTCAAACATTTGGAATTCGCGGAGCATCCCTTCCTGAACCTTAGCTACGATCACACCTCTGTCGCCAAAATAAATGACATCCTGATTCAGCTCATCCTCCCGGTCGACAATTTGTTTGTCGGGAGCCAGCTCCAGATTGCGGATGTGCATGAGCATATTTTGGGCTTTTTCGAATTCAAGCTTCTCTGCGTAGGCTTCCATTTTGGCAGTCATCGCTTCAATCAGAGCTTGTCCTTCATTCGCCAGCATAGCGGCGGCTTGTTGCGCTCTATCCACGTATTCAGCTTGCGAAATTTCGCCGGCGCAGACTCCGCTGCATTTGCCGATATGATACAGCAGGCATACCTGTTTGGGCATCGTCGTACAAGAACGCAGACCGTAATGATCCGTCACGAATTCAAGAAGCGCCTCAAGAAAACGCCTGCTCCGGTAGGGACCCAGCCGCTGATCGGCACCTTTCGCCGTACCTTCCGTCTCTTTTTGAGAACGTTGCTTCCGATAGTAGACTTCGAGCCTGGGGACTTGCTCCTTTGTCAGCTGCAGGTAGGCGTACCCGCTTTTTTCTTTTTTTAAAGCCCGGTTATAAGGCGGTTTATGCAGTTTAATCAAATTATTTTCGAGCAGGAGGCTTTCCGCTTCATTATTCACTAAAATCACTTCAATTTTGGCGATTTCACGGACCATCTGCCGAATCTTCCTGCGGGTATCGTTTTGTTGAAAATACGAGCGCAACCGGCTGCGTAAGTTAATAGATTTGCCGATATAAAGTATGTTTCCCGCTTCGTTCATCATCAGATAACAGCCCGGAGATTCGGGATATTCATGGGCTTTAAATATAAAGGACACGAATGGCCCTCCTCTATGAAATGGTTCTACTCTATTGTATCTGTTCAGAATCAGATTGAGAAGAACGCAAAACAGACACCGGTTAGGGTGTCTGTTTGTTATGGGCTTGCATACCCCCGCCTATGGGGTACGGGTCTTCATCTCATCCAAACTTTTGAACTGGTACCCTTGGCTTCTCGCATCGTCGATGATTTTTCCGAGCGCCTCGGTATTATCCTTGGAGACGGAGTGAAGCAGAATGACCGCCCCCGGATGAAGCTGAGCCATCACATTTTTATAAGCGTACTCCCATCCCTTCTGGTTATTAGGCTCCCAATCGCGGTAAGCGATGGACCAGAATACATTCGTATAGCCGAGCTGCCGGCTTACGGCCAAGGACTGGCCGTTAAAGATGCCGCGCGGCGTGCGAAGGTAACGCATTTCCTTTTGACCCGTTACAGCTTCCACGCTGCTTTTGACTTGATCCAGCTCTTTTTGGATGCGTTCCGGGGATATTTGACTCATATCCGGATGGCTCCACGAATGATTGCCGATGAGATGGCCCTCCTGCGTCATTCGCTTCAGTAAATCCGGCTCCGTCTTGATATAGTGCCCCGTCACAAAGAAGATCGCAGGCACCTGCTTCTCCTTGAGCACGTCCAGAATTTTGCCGGTATAGCCTTGCTCATATCCATTATCAAAGGTCAGGTACAATTCTTTGGAGGCAGGATCGCCGGTGAAAATTGCGCCGTACTTCTGAAGAAGCGGCTTGAAGCCTTCCTGATCGATGGACGGAAGCTGGCCTTTTGAGCTTTTTTTGAAGCCAAAATGATAGGTTCCATCGGCAGAAGCCAGCGAGGCTTGCCCTAAAAGCATGACCATCACGATCGCTAAGATACGCAAGCAGTTCACGAGACAGATTCCTCCTTGTATCACTTAAATTTGCGGTTGCAGAGCTTTTACTAATATGCCACTCCACGGACTGCGAATATGTGACTATAATCTGTAGAATTGGCAGGGTAATATTGGAAGGGAAGTTCGGACGTCGCGAAGAAATACAAGAGACTCACTCTAATACAAGGAGCCTCTCTCGTGAACGAGCAGCAAATTAAACGAATCCATACGGTATTCCCTTGTTTCGCCGACGTACCGCACACCGACTGGCAGCTCGCCGAGACTGTAACCGTCGATCCCTTCACTCCGCACAGCATTCGTGAAGGCCATATCTTGGAGCATGCGATGTTTATTCTTAGCGGGTGGATCCGCGTATACAAATTAAGTGCTGCCGGCAGAGAGATCACGTTATATCGCGTGCGCAGCGGCCAAAGCTGCGTGCTGATGATGGCAAGCATCCTGGGCGAGACGGAGTATGAAGCGTCGGTTTCGATTGAAGCGGAGACAGGGGTGTTATTGCTCCCCGTCCCTTTGTTTCGAACCTGGTTGAACACTTACACACCTGTCCGGCAATTTTTCTACAAGCAGTTCATAGATCGAATGACTAGTGTGACGTCGCTGCTGGAAAACATCGCTTTCCAATCGGTTCCTTACCGCGTGGCGGAGTATTTGCTTGCGGCATCGTCTGCCTCCATCCCTTCACTAAGAATTACTCACGAGCAGTTGGCGATCGAACTGGGAACCGCGCGCGAGGTCATCACCAGAATTTTAAACGAATTTGCCGGTAAAGGGGCGATCACTTTAAACAGAGGAAAAATTACAATAATGAACCGCGGCAAGCTGATAGACATTTTGGATCAAGTGTGAGTTTATCACAGAACTGACGACGGACTTCCCATAAAATTGCAGATGTAGGGCATTTATTGATGGGAGGTATACACATGAATTCTTATTATGACAGCTCCAATTTGAACCGAATACCTGAACTAATGAAGCTTGCGCCGCAAGCCGCCGCTTCCTTCTTGAACTTCGAGAAGGACATCTATCACACCTCAGAGGCGATCCCTTTGAAAACGAAGGAACTCATTGCCATAGCAGTCGCCCATGTAACGGGCTGTCCCTATTGCATTGATGTACATGTGAAAAAATGTAAAGCGCTGGGAGGCACGCGCGAAGAAATTTTTGAAGCGGTATTAGTAGCTGCTTCTACACGTGCAGGCGCTATTCTTAGCCATGCCACGCATGCATTGTTCGCTTTTGAAGATCAGGCCGTATCCTCACCGAACGAAACGCCGCCATCCCCACCTCAATGCTTTTGCTGAGCAGAAGCAAACCAACCTCCAACACTACTATTAAGTGGTGATTGGAGGTTTAATATTTTTACAAGCATGAGCCAAAATATAACAGACCAAAAAAAATCTTAATTTAAGTTTACACTTAATTAAGTCTGTGCTACAATAACCTCATGATAGAAAAAGTCATCCACGCCATAACGGAGCCGCGGCGAAGAGATATTTTATATCTCGTTCGCAATGAGGAGATGACCTCAAGTGCCATCGCCTCGCATTTTGACATCTCAGCTCCTGCAATTTCCCAGCATCTCAAGGTTCTCGAGGAATCCGGACTGGTCGTCGTACGGCGAGCCGGAACCAAACGGTATTATTCCATTAGGAGGGAAGGATTTGCCGAATTGAAACAGTACATCGACCGTTTCTGGGATGATAGCTTGATGCGTCTGAAGGAAGCTGCAGAAGAGGAAGAAAGGAGACAGAAACAACGTGAATCAGATTCAAAGTAAAGATCAAATCGTCAAAGAGGTGTTCATCGAATGCCGCACCGAAATCTTGTTCAATTTCTTTACCGATCCGGAGAAAATGGTGCGTTGGATGGGCCGCCATATTTTGCTGGAGCTTAACGTCGGCGGTAAATACCGCATTGATGTTAACGGTCATGATATCGCTATGGGCGAGTATGTCGAAATCATTCCTAACGAGAAAATCGTCATGAGCTGGGGATGGGAGAAATCCAAAGTAGTTCCTCCAGGTTCAAGCACGGTGGAATTCCGTTTTGCGCCTAAGGACAACGGTACGCTCTTGGTACTGACTCATTCCGGCCTGCCGGTCGAAGAAGTCGCTTCCCACGTTCAAGGCTGGTCACATTACACCGTTCGTCTTCAGACGCTGGCTGAGGGCGGAGATCCTGGCGTCGACCCTTGGTCCGTCAAAGCTATGCATTAATCAAACCATTTCAAATAAAAAGGAGAATTTTATAATGACTACTCTATCTTGCAACTGCGGATTTGCTGTAAAGGACGCAAATCGCTATAAAGTTGAAGCTACAATGTGGCATCATGCCATTCAGGACCATGCCGACATGCTGAAGAGCATGACAGTTGAACAAATAGAACAATGGTTGATGAATAAGGACAAGCAGTTAGACGCTGCAGTTTAATGAATTAGGGGGAAATCAAGGTAATTCAGGGTCGGTGCTTTTTCTCATGCGCAGGCGCAACGCATGCCGCTCCGCATTACGGCCTTCACATAGAAAATCGACTTGATAAGATTGGTCTCTTGTGTATGCACAACTATTTATGTCAATATCAAGGTATGAGCTAAAAGAGGAAAGGGTTGCGCCACCTTGAATTTCCAACAACTGATTCAGATGATCCCCCTTGTCGAACAGATTGAATCCTATAACATTTCTCAAACGATCGACTGTCCCGCAGACCGCCACTTGCTAATCATCGTCAGGCGCGGACATATTAAAGTTCAAGCGCATGATCATGAACCCGCAGTGTGTACGCAAGCTTTTGCTTGCCACCCTGATTACGGTCCCTATACGATACAATCGCCGAGAACCAAAGAAGTTGAGTACGCCGTCATTACTTACCGCATGCTTCCGGAACATCATCTTTGGACGCTTCACGGTCCGCTTACAACCATCAGCGAATATAAAATTCACTACATGGTTGACGAGCTGATCCGCACGACCCATGACATTAGCATGCATTCCGCCCAGGAAGAAGCGGCTCATCAATTCCGGATGCGCATGATGTTCGAACGCATTTTGTTCATTTATTTATATGAATCCCGCATCACGCATGAGAAAAAGTCCTCGTTCGAGTCCATCGAAGAGACGCTCTCTTACATCAATGAACATTATATGGTCGAGCTTACGCTCCCTATGCTCGCCCGGCGCGCAGGCATGAGTGTAGGGCATTACACGGTGCTTTTCAAAAAGCATACCGGAACGACCATGACAAGCTATCTCCATACCCTTAGAGTTGAAAAAGCGAAACTGCTGCTCAGCCAAAAGAATCTACTGGCCAAAGAGATCGCACAGCGGGTCGGATACGTGGACTACTTTCATTTCAGCAAGGTGTTCAAGAAAATTACAGGCTGCTCCCCGACCGTCTATCAACAGCAGCAAACATCTAAAAATTAGACATGTCCAATCTTCATATTTGATATGTTCGAACCCGACATAATTCGTTATGATTCCAATTGATAATAATAATCATTTGCAGGGGGAAACAAACATGAAGCATTGGAGCAACCGTCTGTTCAGTTTTGCATTAATCAGTCTACTAGCTATTAGTCTTGTCGCTTGCGGCAAGTCCACGAATACGCAAGGAACCGCCGCTTCTACGCCGGCGCAAGCCAGCACGAAGCCTACAGACAGCAAGATCACCGTTCAAGACGCAGTCGGAACTGTTGAACTGCCTAAAAAACCTGAGCGCATCATCGCCATGGAATTCGGTTTCACCGATACGCTGGTGACACTAGGCGTGCAGCCTGTCGGCGTAGCCGACGATAACGACGCCGGCTTATTCATGGACGCTGTGAAAAGCCAATTGAAAAACTACAAGTCCATCGGCTCCCGCTACGAGCCTAATATCGAGCTCATCAGTTCGCTTCAGCCCGATCTCATCATCGTCGACATTAACAAGCATAAGAATGCCATCCCTCAGCTAAAAGCCGTTGCCCCGCTTCTCGTGCTCGACGACTTCCAAGCCGACTACAATCAAATGCTGAAAAACTATGCGATTATCGCGAAAGCCGTCGGTAAGGAAGAGGAAGGTAAGAAACGTTTAAGCGAGCATCAAGCCAAAGTGGAAACTTTGAAAAAGAAAATCAAGTCTACGAACCTTAACGTACTGCCGGCCGTTGTGAATCCAAAAGGTTTCTTCGCGCACTCGGATCACGCTTACAGCGGTTCCTTCCTGGCTGCATTAGGATTTAACGACCCGGTTAAGAACAATACCGCTTATCCGCAGCTAACCCTGGAACAGCTGGTTGAAACGAACCCGCAAGCGTTGTTCTTAATGCCCACAGAGAAAGAAACGATTATCAAACAATGGGAAACCAATCCTTTATGGAAAAAAATCGATGCGGTCGCTAACAATAAAGTATTTACCGTTGAAAGACGCGATTGGTCCTTATCCCGCGGATTGCTAGGATCTGAAAAAATACTTGAGGATATTGTAAAGAATTTGGGAGAGTAACCGCATGATAACGCCCAATCAAGATGGAAAGCAGAGCCGGAACGGGTCTCTGCTCTTCCTTTTTTCTGCGTCTGGCCTGTTGTTGGTTATTGGCGTCATCTGCAGCCTGAAGTGGGGCCAGTCTCAAGTGTCCTGGCACACTTTATATGAGGCCATAACCTACAAGGGGCATGAAAAAGCACATTTATACATCCAAACGCTGCGGCTGCCCCGCGCATTAATGGCCTGCATCGTCGGGATTCAACTTGCCCTCGCAGGATTGCTTACACAGCTTACGACGAAAAATCCGCTAGCCTCGCCGCACATCTTCGGCATCAACGCCGGGGCGGCATTCGCGGTTGTTCTCGGCCTCGTAGCTGTGCCCACCTTTACGAATATGGGCTCCATTCTGTTCGCCTTCATCGGGGCGGCTTTAGGCGCTTTGCTGGTCTGGTCGCTCACCGGGACGGGCCATAAACAATACGTCCGTTTGGCATTAGCAGGGATTACGATCCATTTCCTGCTTTCTTCGCTAACGGAAGGCCTCATTCTGTTCAATCAGCAAGCGACCGATAGCATGATCTTCTGGCTTGTCGGCTCTCTGAGCCAGGTCGCCTGGAAGGAAATCTGGCTCATTCTGCCTTTTTTCATTAGCGGATTGCTGATGTTTACGTTCATGCTTCCTTCTTTTCGCTTATTGCTTGTCGATGATGAAATCGCAGCCGGACTTGGTCAGCGCATCGCGATCGTACGTGCCGTCAGCATGCTGCTTGTTATCGTTCTGGCCGGTTCGGCCGTCGCCTTGTGCGGTCCGATCGGATTTATTTGCCTGATCGTTCCGCATATTGCCCGCGCATTGGTCGGCAGCAACCTTGCAGTCCTCGCTCCGCTAACAGCGCTGCTTGGTGGTGCATTGCTGGTGTATGCCGACTTTATTAGCCGGTTCGTCGCTTTTCCCTACGAATCTCCTGTAGGGATTATCACCTCGGCCATCGGCGCCCCCTTCTTCATCTATTTAGCGCGTAAGCAAGGAGGTGCCAAAGTCCAATGAGGAGAAAAAGCTTCACGCTGGCGGCCGCATTCCTTGTACTGATTGCTTTAGCCGTATTATCGGTTCGTGTTGGAGCGGTGCCCGTTCCTTTTAGCGATATCTGGGACAGCTTGCTGGGACAACATAACAAGTCCTTTTTCATCATCCATGAAGTTCGGCTGCCGCGTATTTTCGTGGGGATTCTGGCCGGATTCGGCTTGGCCGTCGGCGGCGTTATCCTGCAAAGCCTAGTGCGGAACCCGCTCGCCAGTCCAGACGTTATCGGCATCACCAAAGGCGCCGGCTTTATGGCAGCAGCCGTTATCTTTTTATTTCCCAAAGCGCCTGGCTTCGTCCTGCCGATTGCCGCATTTGTCGGGGCGTTCGTAGCCTTCATAACACTGTTGCTGCTTAGCCGAAGGCTGACTCTGCGCCCAGCTGCATTAGCCTTGGTCGGCGTTGCGATCGGCACGGTCTTTCAAGCCGGCACGCAGTACTTGATCGTCCGTCACCCCAGCGACATCAACATGGCGCTGCTCTGGATGTCCGGCAGCTTATGGAGCCGTCGCTGGCACGACGTCTTTACCCTGCTGCCGTGGATTGCGGTGCTGCTGCCGCTAGCGTGGCGGCATTTCGCCAAGCTGAACGTTTTTCAGCTCGGCGACGAGCTGGCAGCCTCCTTGGGCGTGAGCATCGCGAGGCAGCGCTTCTGGCTGCTCCTGCTCGCCGTCGCGCTGGCCGGCATCTCCGTATCGGCCGTCGGCGCGATCGGCTTCATCGGCCTCATCGCCCCGCACATCGCGCGCAGCCTCGTCGGCAGCCGGCACCAATGGCTCATACCGCTCTCTGCGCTCATCGGTGCAGACCTGATGCTGCTCGGCGATTGCCTCGGCCGCATCATCATCCTTCCACGGGAAGTTCCCGTGGGGATTATGGCGGCGGTCATCGGCGCTCCGTATTTCGTCTACCTGCTTCGCCGCGAGCGGCGGAGCAGGGGATGAGCTTCGCATAGCGTTTAAAAAACCTGCAGACCTTTTTATGGGTCTGCAGGTTTTTTAGTTGCCCTTTCAAGTAACGAACAGCATTTTATGCTGTTAATTTGGGTCAAATAGCCTCTTTGCTCCATTTATATGCATTTTGTGCCTGTAAATTTTGCTCAAAATGCGAATTTTCCTGCCGCTGGCGGAATTTACAGCATTATTAGCAGTATTTCCCTTTATTTAAGCATATACAGCGAAAATACCGGCACTTTTTGCAGCATTCTTCTATTTCACCTTACTTTGCAATAACTCAATCAGTTGCTTACCCGGATCCCGCATCTCCCCAGCTGGGTGATTTCCGTTTCCGTTGCCGTTGCCCGGACCGCCTTCTCGCATGCCATTGCCTTGACCTTTGCCTTGTCCTTTACCCTGACCCTGGCCTTGGGGCGGCTGCTGACCCTGCTCTGCGTCCTGCTGAGGCAGTGCCGGTTTGGCAGATGGATCTGCGTTGACCGTACCTCCGGCATCTGCATTCCTGCCTCCATTACCTCGATTGTTCATGCGCGTCGCTGCATCTTCCACGAACTTCTTCTGGGTATCCGTGAGCTTTTCAAGCAGCTTCGCCTTGCTGTCATCGGTCATCTCACCCTTCGAGACGATATCTTGAGCCGTCGTCAGCATAGCCTGCGCTTGCACTTTCGTAATCGCGAGCCCATCGGCTCTGTCCATCTGGAGCAGCGCTTGGAACGTCCCAAACATTTGGCGCTGCTGCTCGTTCATCGCAGGTCTATCTTGACCGGCGGGCTTGGAAGTAGCCTTGGTACTCTGGCTTTGCTGCTGTGCAGGCTGCTCCGTGCTTGCTGCGGCGGCATTTCCCTCCGTTGACATTGCGTTCCCGCAGCCACTTATTAACATCGGTATGATGACACACAGACCAGCTAATTTT
The DNA here is from genome assembly GCF_014534655.1 of Paenibacillus sedimenti. Taxonomy (GTDB): domain Bacteria; phylum Bacillota; class Bacilli; order Paenibacillales; family NBRC-103111; genus Paenibacillus_E; species Paenibacillus_E sedimenti. Next base: position 111,538 of record NZ_JACVVD010000014.1, on the reverse strand, counting down.
TTCACCCTCATCTTTATCACTCCTATCTTTTTCCTACAAGAACAAGCTTACAATCCTTTTATGAACAAACTGGGAATAGAAGCTGAAACGAAGATAAAAGTTGACTTAAATTCGCATGAGAAAAGGAGATAATCGTCATGATCGCGGCTAATGCACCGCACGAAAACACAAAAAACACCCCTTCGGGTGTCTTTGCTCTTTTACCGCACAGAATTAATTTTATAAATCCTTGTTACCGTCTATGTATTTAAGGTTAAACCGAAACTTATCGATTTTCCAGTCGGTAGCCAGCTTCGTTAAATGAATGTTGTAGGTGCCAACAAACGTCCGCACATTTTGTCCTGTAGGATTCGGATAATATTGACTTATGATTCCATAGCAGAATACTTCCGCTTCATCGCCTGAGATGTCCACCAGATAGTTGCCGACCTGATGATGGATCGCCTGAAGCTTTTTCAGCCCTTCCTCCCAGCCCGCTGCAATCTGCTGAGCGCTCACTATCGAAGGTTCTCCGCCTCCCATTGAGCTCATATCGAGCAGCACCTCTGAGGCAAAACAGCGCTTTACGGCATCCCAATCCCGCTCATCTTTTTATTCTTGTGGATATGTCGGTCTGTGGATATGTTGACATCTCTGCCGAAAGTTATACACAGCAGGACTTTGCTGTCTGTGGACATTGTGAGCAAAAATGTGGATAACGCGAAAAAGCACCAACCCTATAAGTCAGCGCTTCATACGGCAGGCGGTATTGTTTGATATGTGCCAAAGCGAAGATGGCGTCTAAGCGCGCGAGCGGGGAATAAGTTGAACGAATCCATCATATGGTCTAATTAACATTCAGAAAAAGGGATGTGAAGGCATATATGGAGCACCTGCTTCCTTTCCCCATTGAACGGCTTTTACAAATTGGAATGGGATTTTTCTGGACAATCACCTATATCCTCATTATTTTTAAGGGCTTGCAAGACCGTACGGTCGGCATGCCTTTTGCGTCTTTGTGCGCGAACCTAACATGGGAAGCTATGTTTTCTTTTATTTTCCCTCTCGAACCGCTGCAATTTACCATTAATATGATTTGGCTCACATTAGACTGCATCATCCTGCTTCAATTTATCATTTATTTCAGAAGTATGTTCCCTTCCATTCGGTACAAATATGCCTTCCTATTGGGTTCACTAGCTACCGCCTTCTTGATTAATCTGGGAATTACGATCGAATTTCATGATATGGTAGGCAAATATTCGGCTTTCGGCATGAATTTTATGATGTCTTTGCTCTTTATCCTATTGGCGCTGAGGCAAGGAACGCGGGGGCAATCTGTTTATATCGGTTATACCAAATGGATTGGCACCTTTTGCTCGTCTATCTTGTTCTATTCTTTGTATCCTCAATCGCTTCTGCTGTTCATCCTATCTGCCCTTACTTTTATTCTGGACGTTATCTACATCATCGTGCTTAAACATCAATCCGCCAAACGATTTGCTTTCAGCGCCACAAATATGAGAAGAGCCACCCGCTAACGGATGGCTCTTCGTCTTGCTTCCCGGATTATTCTTCGTAAATGACTACGGATTGGGTTTCAGACTCCCATTTAACAGCTGCCTTTAAGGCTTCGCTCACAAAACGAACCGGCACAACCGTGCTGCCGTTTTCGATAGCTGCAGGAACCTCAAGCGTTACTTCATTCCCGTTAACAGTAGCTGTTTTGCTATCGATAAAGAGCTTCACCGTGATACCGTCGCGTGTAACGGTAACTGAACGCTCTTCTTCGTTCCAGCTAACCGTTGCTTTTAAAGCCTCGGAAATAGCCCGGAAAGGAACTAACGTGTTGCCCTCGCGGATGAAAGGAGCTACTTCAAAAGTAGGCTCTTCGCCGTTCACATACAATTTCACGCCTTTTTTCCCAAGCTTCTCGTACAATTTGCCGAGTTTTTTGTAAGAATCCAGATTTGTTACGTTAGCAATGATTGCTTCCTTTTGTACGTAAACCGCGTCAGTTACGCTTCCGTTCTTATCCAACAGATCGGCAACCGCTGACAATGCTGCGTCCTTCTCTTTGATGGCCTCAAGTTCAGCTTTCATTTCAGCTGTAAGATGAGTCTCGTATTTAGTCAAAAGAAGATCGGCAATCACAGCGCCGGCAGGCTTGTCCTTTACATTGTTGATCGCGTTGAGAAGCCCTTTGTATCCATTATGACCTTTGTCGCCGCCATAAGTATCGGATGTAACGGTCGCATCATCCTTTACCTTGAGATCGACCTTAACATTCACCGTATCCGACTTGCTCTCACTAGTGTTGCTTTTTTCCGATTTCGCCATTGCGGATCCTGCCATAAGGCTCGTTGCCAGTACACAGGATGCGAGTACCATCCATCTTTTTTTCATCTATTATTCGCCTCCTCAATTATCTACATTTAGTATATTCGGTATCTTCATCCGATTTTGTGAGGGTAGGCATGAATGAAAACCAAAAAATGGCGATTTTGTTACCTGTCAGATCTTGTAGATCCATTGTTTTACGGCATTGAATGTATGCGGATCCAGGAGCATCGTATCATGACTTAAACCCTTGGGAAGGATCCGTATGTCCGCCTTATTATATTGGCGAAACAACGGTTCGTACGCGTTTGCTTTGAATTCCTCATCGTCTTCCCCGATCAGAAGCAATGTCGGTTGTTTCAATGCCCTTAAGTAGTCTTGGTACTTCAAACCGGGCATGCGGCTTGTCGTTAGGCGGTAACTAAGCGCCAAGGTTTCAAATCCGTCGGAGGATTCAGCCAACTTATTTATCGACAGCACCTTCAAATGGTTAAACCGCTTGATACCCAAGAAGTTGAGTATCGTCAGACCAATGATTCGCGGCAAATTGACGGTTACCATTCGGGTCGATTCTTCTTCCGTATAATTGATTGGAGCATTTGGCGAAACGGCAGGCGCAAGCAAGAGGTAAGCCTGAATCAATTGCCCGTACTGGCTTCCGGCAAATCGTATGACGGTTCCTCCGCCCGCTGAATGGCCGCCAAGAACTATTTTCGCATCGGGTTGTTGCTCCTTAATGATTTCGATCAAGTCAGCCAGATCATCATCCAGTTGGCCTATATAATCACAGTCTCCCCGTCTTGCCGGCGCTTTCCCATATCCACGCAAATCCGGCGTGTACACCTGAGCAATATCATTGCGGGATAAAAGTTCCGCCAATCCGTGCAGATACTGTCCGTCAATACTAATGCCGTGCAATAAAATAACAACTGTCCGCGAATCGGCAGGATAATAGCGATAGTCAAGTCTGCTTCCGTCCCTTGTTGCATAAGAGGAGCGTTCAGAGAGCGTGGAATAGTCCTGCTTGAACTTAGGCAAGGCGGCAAGAACCTTTTCATTGAACGGCTTACTCTTGGGCTTCAGCATAATCAATATAAAGGGAAGTAGAAGACACAGCAGCAAAAGCACGACAATAACGCTAATCAATGTTAGCACGCTTCATCATTCCTCTCCATGTGACCTTAGATTGTCCTGGTGCTCTCTGAGCATGACTAAACCTGCTTTTAACGTCTCAATCTCATTGCGATGGCTATTGATTCCTAGAGAAAGACATATTTTTTGCGTTACCGTCATCCGGTCTCCTTGTTCTTGCTCAAACTGTTCGATAATCCGTAATGATTCTTCATACTCACGGATAACATCGGTAATCCACGAACTAACCAAATCAGGTTCAGCATGTTGACCGAAGAAAAGCCTTGTGGAAATATCCGATCTGACAATGTCTTCCGTAACCGGACTACGAAGATAAGCATGGAATGCCTCTCTCCCCTTGTCTGTTACGGCGTACACATGTTTGTTAGGTTTGCCTTCCTGAATGACAGTTTCTTTCACAATGAGTTCTTCTTTTTCCATCACCTTCAGAGCCGGATAGACACTGCCGAAACTAGCATCGTAGAAATAGGAAAATACCGTTTCAAAATCCTTCTTAATGTCGTACCCCGACTTGGTGCCGTCCATCAGTATTCCTAAAATGACATCCTGTGCTTTCATGAATCATCACCGTCACATTGTTCATATTCATATTATTAATATAAATAATGTGCATAATTTTGGCAATATTTTTTTTACCATGACCTGTTCAGCAGCTAGAGTGGCATGTTTTATGCTGCATTCGCCTTGTTTCAAAACGAAGAATGGTAGTATGATAAGTAAACACTTACATCCAGAGGTATAATTAGCAATGAAAATCAGAGATTGGGATATGAATTTGAAAATCCGCTTAGGCGGTGAAGCTGCTTTTAACGTTATTTTTTGGGCATTCTTTCCTTTTTTGTCCATTTATTTTGCAAATTCATTCGGTAAAGGCTTGGCAGGCCTGCTCCTGATCCTGTCGCAAGCGCTCTCGGTATTCGGCAATTTGCTGGGAGGCTATTGTGCGGATCGGTTTGGGCGAAAACGGATGATGGTCATCGCGGCCTTCGGACAAGCCATCGGATACGGAATCTTCGCTTGCGCCGCTTCACCCTGGATATCCATGCCGATCGTCGGCTTCATCGGATTCAGCCTCGCCAGCCTGTCCGGTTCCTTATATTGGCCGGCCAGTCAGGCTATGGTGGCTGACGTCGTCGAAGAGAAGCATCGCTCCAGCGTCTTTGCCATCTTCTATACGGCCGCGAATATGGCGGTTGTTGTCGGCCCCTTGCTCGGATCCATCCTGTACGAAGACAATCCGTACGCTGTATTGGCGGCTGCATCCGTTTTCTGCCTGCTCCTCGCCGTCCTGATGAACTGGCGCTTCAGCGAAACGCTGCCGAAGCACCTGATTGACCGCCAGCACGCCAAGGCAGGGGAACCGTGGTATCGGTTTTTGGCCGCACAACTGCGCGACTACCGAATTATTGCTTCCGATCGCGTGTTTTTGCTATTCGTCCTTGCAGGCGTCCTGCTTTCTCAGACGTTCATGCAGCTCGACCTGCTGTTTCCCCTTTTCTTAAAAGAAACGGTACCTATGACGACGATATTCGCCTATGGCGATTGGAACCTGCAATTGACCGGCAAGCAGCTTTTCGGGCTGATCGTCTCGGAAAACGGCCTTTTCGTCGCGCTATTCACTGTCGTTGTGACGAAGTGGATGCTCTCCTACCGGGACCGGTACGTGTTCATCGGCGGAGCGCTTTTCTACGCGCTCGGCATCGCGATGTTCAGCCAAATGTCCACGTTCTGGGGCTTCACCCTCGCCATCGTCGTGTTCACACTGGCGGAACTTATGTCTGCAGGCCCGCAGCAGGCTTTCGTATCAAGATTAGCTCCTGACCATATGCGGGCCCAGTATTTCGCTGCCTCCAGCTTACGCTTCACGCTCGGCCGCACAATAGCGCCGCTGTCGATCCCGCTTAGCGAATGGATTGGCTTCACGTGGACATTCGGCCTTTTGACCGGACTTGCCATCCTATCTGCACTCATGTACAACGTTATGTTCAACCGTTATGACCGCCAGACTGCGACTTTTGGGGATCTCTGACTGGCTCGATTTAGACGTTCAGAGCGTCGTTATTAGCGAACTGAGGACCTTGGCTAAGGACCTTGTTCCATTTTTTATGCGTAAACTAGAGGCTGTCCCATAAGGGTAACGCCGAGTGAGCCAGCCCCAAAATAAGAACGAAAAAACCTCCAAAACCACTTTTGAAGTGTGAATGGAGGCTTTTTCATACATGGAATCTTGACCGTTTATTTTTTTGTATCATCCAATAGCCCCAGCAAAGCTTGCGGTAGAGCAAATTGCTGATTGTTAATGATGATTCGGTTCAATTTTTCATCGTACATGTCCGACTGCTCTTCTTTGATGATTTCGATTTCTTTATGCAGCCGTTCCATTTGCTGATCCAGAACAGAAGCGGCATATGCGGCTTGTTTTAATTCTTCAAGAAGTCTCGCCGGTACCGCTCGATTGTCTTCGGTAAACTTATAATAAATTTTATGTTCCAAGCTCGCCCAGAAATCCATAGCAATCGTCCGAATTTGGACTTCTATACAGACATGTTCCCTTCGATCTGACATATGAACCGGCACTTCAATGATGAGATGAAGGCTCTGGTACCCGTTCTGCTTCGGGTGCTTGATGTAATCCTTTTCCTCCAGCACCTTCAAGTCGCTTTGATTTTTAAGCATTTCGCTAATTACGTAAATATCCGATATAAAAGAACAGGTGATCCGTAAACCGGCAATATCTTTTATGTTGTCTCGTATGTTGGGGAATGAAATGTCGCAACCTTTTCTATAAAGCTTATTCACAATACTTTCCGGTGACTTCAAGCGGCTTTTCGTATGCTCAATCGGGTTATATTCATGCAGCATCTCGAATTCCTGGACTAAAATTTCAATTCTTGTTTCCATTTCATCCAGCGCGAATTTATACATCATCATAAATCGGGTTATATCATGTTTAAACTGTTTCAATTGATTAATGGAAAGCTGGTTCATCATCATGCGCAATCGGCCTTTCCCATCTTTTATGGTTATTTTTCCATCTACCACTAGTTTAAAATACATGCAGAGCCTAGTGCAAATTTCTCGCGTGCGCCGTTGAACATCACTCTTTCTTGACACTCGCAGAGGCCTCTTGTATAGTTACACATATAGATTCATATGGACGACTTACGACGGAAGCACCCGTAAGAATAGGCTGACAGCCTTTCTTGCAGGTGCTTTTTTTGTCGTGAATTCCGTCACATTTAACCATTTAGGAGGAGGATCCTATTGAAAAAATTCATAAGTTCCAAAGCATTACTCGCCGTATTCCTGCTTGCTCTAGCCGCCCCAGCCACAGTCTCTGCCGCTGCCTCACTTGAAATTACACCTTCCATGCAATCATCGCTCGACAAAACGATCGCAGGCGCCACTCAGTCGCAGGCAAGTAAAATCAAATCACAATATAATGAATTCCTCACGTTTCAAAACCAAGACAAGGACTGGGATGCCAAAATCAGCGCTCTGTACAAAGAAAACGTAGAGAAAGAAACCGCACTCAATAAACAAATCAAAGAAATCGATGCAGCCAAACTAGCCAAATTAGAAGCGGAAGTGACACAGGCAAGGGAACGATACAAACCGTTATTTTCCCATTACACCGCATTGAATAAGCAGATTGAGGCGGCAAGATTGTTGAAAAACAAGGACCTTAACAGCATGCTCCGTTTTCAAGCCAACGCCCTGAGAATCCCTGTGCAACTGGCTCGTATGGACATCAAAGCCGAAGAAGAAGCATCCCGTGAAGCTAAAGACAAAACCTCCAAAACAATGAAAAAGATTCGCGGTACCCTCGCGGACATAGATCCAATCAACGTACAAATCAAAGCCAAGAAAGGCGCCATTAGAACCACCGAAACTAGCATAACTCCGCTATGGAGTGCGTTTAAACAGGCAGTGAAAAAAGGAGATGCACAGGGTATACTGAGCTCACTCGCCCCCCTCATCTCCCTATCGCGCCAAATTAATGAAGAAAAAGAAAAGATCATTAAACTCGAGACCAAAATCAGCGAAATAATTGCGATTGCAAAGGCGCAAGTGCCTTAAATGAATACCCGCCTGTACGCCAAAGTGCTATTGAACTGCATGGCTTAGGATTCTCTTCATCGCTTCCCAAAGAACGTCGCAAAGTTCAGCATCCTTATAACGACAACCCGATACGGATACCTGCCATACACCGGAATCAAAATGCATCTTAAACGAAGCATCACGGCCCGAGATGTAAGCGATCATCTGTCCAACGCTTAACAAAGGGAGTGATTTATGTTTCTCAACTCCAGCCAGATAATAGATCATCTCTTCTTGGTCAGCGAACAAGATATATTCGCCTTCTTGGGGCGTCCACTGGCTTCGAAGAATTTCCTTCTGATCATGATCAAGTTGATGCACGTGTTCTGCCTGAATACGTTGGTTCATGGCTCATCCTCCTTTATGATACGAATGAAGATGACAGCATCTGTAACATTGGGATGGAGCCTAAAATGCAAAAAAAGACCCGTAAACACGGGTCCGTGTATGCAAAATAGCATAAAAAAGCAGACTGACCCATCCTATGCTGACGAGGTTAGCTGTCGGGCTCGGGAAAGATGGTTCCCTACATGGATCATGATTCGCCCCAATTAATTGGTTCCCCCGCTTTCCGCCTTAACGGAAATTAAGCTTATTTTCATCATACTCAATTGCTTGGAATGCGTCAATTGGCTATTGTTCCAGCGTCGACGGTAAATTCTCTCATAAATCGTAACGATTATCCTCACGTATACCATCGAATTATCCCCAAGCATAATACCCTCTTTCACCATTGGGATGTATCGTGGAAGGTATAATCTTACTTATGAGGTGGCGTGAATGATGAAGGCAAATCCCGTTCCATTCAATGAAAGGAACATTGTGATTGATATTCTGAGAGGATTCGCATTACTCGGAATTTTATTGATGAATTTACCGCAGTTTTTTTATCCTAGCTGGATGTATGGCGTTTACAGCATTCCTTCAGAGTACACAGGCACAGATCGTGTAGGCGAGCTTTTGATCAGAATGTTTGTAGAAGGAAAATTTTTTACTATTTTTTCGTTCTTGTTCGGACTTGGATTTTTTATTTTCATGAAGAGAGCCGAATCCAAAGCTCTTAACATCAAACGACTTTATTTGAGAAGGATTGCGGCGCTTGCCCTGTTCGGAGTTGCCCATTTTTTTCTGGTTTGGACAGGAGACATCTTGCATTTATATGCAATAACGGGCTTATTCCTACTGTTTTTTCATAAAAGAAAAAGCAAAACCATTTTAATCTGGATCGTTTGCTTAGTCGCTGTATGGTTTGGTTTGTTCGGCCTAGCTTTTATAACGACTCCAGAACAAGCTCAGAATAGTATTCATGAAGGACTGCAACTCCTCCCCGTCGTTGATCAAATCTTTGATAACCTGACGTATGCGAAGTGGATCGATTACCAATTAAACATGGTAGCCCCTGCTGTCGCGCCATTCGAGCCCATTTTCATGCCGGCTATTCTGGCGATGTTTCTGATCGGCGTATTTAGCGGACAAAAGGATTGGTTCGCCAATCTTCCCGATAAAAAACGATCGATCCGTAAAATGTGGTTCATTAGTTTAGCAGTCAATCTTCCCTTACTATCTGCTTTGGCCGTTCTCCTAACCAAACAGGTCAATTTCGGTTTTCGCCATGAAACTGTGACCACCGTTCTCGTCCAATTCAGCGGGATTACCTTGAGTATTTTCTATATCTTATCTTTCCTTCTTCTCATGACGAATTCACAATGGATCACCCGACTTCGCCCCATTGGCTATGTCGGACAAATGGCATTGACCAATTATTTGAGCCAAACCATCATATGCGTCGCCTTGGCTGCCTTGTTCCATCTTTATCGGATAGGGACGATCCCAGCCATTCTGATGAGTATCTCAATTTACGCCTGTCAGATTGTATTCAGTACGCTCTGGATGCGCAATTTCCGGTATGGTCCCATGGAATGGGTCTGGCGCTCGTTCACGTACCTGTCATTGCAGCCAATGCGATTGAAAAAGCCAGTCCCCAGATCCAATAATCATATGCCCTTGCGATAACCTCTAAACCTCAGATAGAAATTCGTATATTTCTCTTACTATTAGGCCTATTAACAAACCATTCCTACCAACACTGAATAAATAGAAGTAATACTAGTGAAGGAGAGTGGTGTCTTATCAAAACATTCAGGGCAATCTTACGCGGTCGAAATGAGGTACCTCCAGTAAGAACAATAGCTTCTGGAAATGCATTATTCCAGCTGAACAGAAGCGGTACGCAATTACGATTCATACTTGTCATCCGAAATATTTCTCGCGTCACGCAAGGCCATATTCATCTGGGACGAATCGGCCAAAACGGTCCCGTAGTTGCCTTCCTGTTCGGCCCTAATAAATTTGGCATATCCGTAAGACGAGGAGTCGTTCGAGGTGTTTTGACTAATCAAGATTTAGTCGGCCAACTGGAAGGCAAAACGATCAGAGATTTAATCCGTGAGATCGAAAATGGCAACGCCTACGTTAATGTCCATACCATTCAAAATCCGGACGGAGAAGTTCGCGGTCAAATTCGCCGGTAAGATGATACCGCTCGATCTTTCATAATACAAAAGACACCTTTCCAGGTGTCTTTTGTATTAAATCGAGTTGAAAACCGTTCTTACTCCTGCTTCTTCAGCAATCTTCCAATGACGATCGCGGCTTGCGCGCGGGTCGTAATGCCTGCCGGCTCGAAGGTTTCATCCGTTACGCCCTGCATGAGGCGTTCCTTCAGTACCAAAGCAACTCCGCCTTTCGCCCAAGCTTGAATGTGACCACTGTCGACAAATTTATCCAACGCTGCTGTGTCCGTGGTCGAAGTGCTGCCAAGACCGAGAATTTGATAAGCCCGGCCGATCATTACGGCCATTTGTTCGCGTGTGATTGTCTCATTCGGTGCAAAAACTCCCGGATCCAAACCGTTTACGAGACCTTTCGAGGCAGCTGCCATAACTGACTTATAGTACCAAGCCTCGCGGTCCACATCCGTGAACTGCACGGCACTGGTGGTATCGGATACCGGTATAGCCAGTGCTCTTATAAGCATGGCAGTGAATTCTGCTCTTGTTACGGAACCTTCAGGTCTAAACTCCTTAGTCGATACGCCGTTAACGAGCAGACGGCGCGCCAACCATTCGATATCCTGCTTGGCCCAGTGCCCGACCATATCTTCAAAGCCGTTGGCAAAGATCATCGCGGCATATGAATCGGTGGTGCTGATATCAAACTTCAGCCCTTTGCCATCCGCATTCTTCTGGCTCCGGACATAAATCCAAGATTGGGAAGCAGCATCATATCGATAGACATCAGGGAGGCCTCCCTTCAGCTCAGCGAATTCTCCTTGCAGCGCATTCTTCGCAGACAGGGAAATTGGTGTAACACTACCACCGGTTACAGCCTGCACAAGAACGATTACCGATCCTGTAATCATTTTCAATGCTTCGTTTTGTTTACGGGAAGCCTCGGCAGCAGCTTTCGCGAGCTGATCCTCCGCTTTGGCAATAACTAACCGGATCGTCGTCCCTTCAGCCAAACCGCTGGTTTGAAGCGCGGCAGCATTCAGCCTCACATTCATCAGCTGCGTCTTCACCAACAATACCGCTTGCGCGCTCTCCAACTGGTGAAGCGCATCAATTGGAAGCTGCAGGATGATCTCATCCAGAGGCTCATTCGCTTCGACATAGAGTTCTTTCGATTTCTTTCCATCCTTCAAAGCTTCGGTAACCGCATCCTTACCGATGTCGATCACTAGGGCAGTTCCACCGCTCGAGGCTTTTTTCTTCTCTTTGACCGCAGTCTCACCCAAGTTCAGAGGGTCCTTAGCTGCCGGTGCTGGAGCTGAGCCGGGTGAAGTGTCGGGACTATCTGGATCGTTATTACTCGTATAGCTGACCTGAATCGTATACTCATTCGTCGCTCCCGATTCCGATTCAACTACCAAGCGGATGATTTTGTCGTTCGGGATCGTTACGATCTTCGATACTCCACTTACCGCAGCTGCGCCTCCGATGGTCAGCTTCGATTTGGCGTCATACACCGCTGCTGTTACCCCCAGCTCGGTTGTTCCTGTTGGAAGCTCCACGCTGTAGGCGGTTGTTGCCGGGTTAAACGCAGGCGTTAATGTGCCATTGCTTAACGTCAATGCTCTCAGATTGTTATTCCCAAAAGGATGCTTGACTTCAATCGTATACTCTTTCGTCGCTCCCGATTCCGATTCAACTACCAAGCGGATAATTTTGTCGTTCGGGATCGTTACGATCTTCGCTACACCGCTTTCCGCAGCCGCGCCACCTATGGTCAGCTTCGATTTGGCGTCATACACCGCTGCTGTTACCCCCAGCTCGGTTGTTCCTGTTGGAAGCTCCACGCTGTAGGCGGTTGTTGCCGGGTTAAACGCAGGCGTTAATGTGCCATTGCTTAACGTCAATGCTCTCAGATCATTATTCTCACTCAAGACAGGATGCTTGACTTCAATCGTATACTCTTTCGTCGCTCCCGATTCCGCTTCCACCACCACGCGGATGATTTTGTCGTTCGGGATCGTTACGATCTTCGATACGCCGCTTACCGCAGCCGCGCCACCTATGGTCAGCTTCGATTTCGCGTCATACACCGTTGCCGTTACTCCCAGATCGGTTGTTCCTGCTGGAAGCTCCACGCTGTAGGCGGTTGTTGCCGGGTTGAACGCAGGCGTTAATGTGCCATTGCTTAACGCCAACGTTCTCAGATCGTTATTCTCACTCACAACAGGATGCTTGACTTCAATCGTATACTCTTTCGTCGCTCCCGATTCCGATTCAACTACCACGCGGATGGTTTTATCGTTCGGAATCGTTACGATTTTCTCTACGCCGCTTACCGCAACCACACCGCCGATAGTCAGCTTCGATTTGGCGTCATACACCGCTGCTGTTACCCCCAGCTCGGTTGTTCCTGTTGGAAGCTCAACGCTGTAGGCGGTTGTTGCCGGGTTGAACGCAGGCGTTAATGTGCCATTGCTTAACGTCAATGCTCTCAGATCGTTATTCTCACTCAAGACAGGATGCTTGACTTCAATCGTATACTCTTTCGTCGCTCCCGATTCCGATTCCACCACCACGCGGATGATTTTGTCGTTCGGGATCGTTACGATCTTCGATACGCCGCTTACCGCAGCCGCGCCACCTATGGTCAGCTTCGATTTGGCGTCATACACCGCTGCCGTTACTCCCAGATCGGTTGTTCCTGCTGGAAGCTCAACGCTGTAGGCGGTTGTTGCCGGGTTGAACGCAGGCGTTAATGTGCCATTGCTTAACGCCAACGTTCTCAAATCGTTATTCTCACTCACAACAGGATGCTTGACTTCAATTGTATACTCTTTCGTCGCTCCCGATTCCGCTTCCACTATCACGCGGATGGTTTTATCGTTCGGAATCGTTACGATTTTCTCTACGCCGCTTACCGCAACCACACCGCCGATGGTCAGCTTCGATTTGGCGTCATACACCGCTGCTGTTACCCCCAGCTCGGTTGTTCCTGTTGGAAGCTCCACGCTGTAGGCGGTTGTTGCCGGGTTAAACGCAGGCGTTAATGTGCCATTGCTTAACGTCAATGCTCTCAGTTCGTTATTCTCACTCAAGACAGGATGCTTGACTTCAATCGTATACTCTTTCGTCGCTCCCGCTTCCGATTCCACCGCCACGCGGATGGTTTTATCGTTCGGGATTGTCACGACCTTCGTTACACCGCTTTCCGCAGCCGCGCCACCTATGGTCAGCTTCGATTTGGCGTCATACACCGCTGCTGTTACCCCCAGCTCAGTTGTTCCAACTGGAAGCTCCACGCTGTAGGCGGTTGTTGATCTGTGGAACGCTGGTGTCAATGTACCGCTGCTCAACGTCAATGCCGATAGCGTAGCGTCAGTCGATGGCGGATTCGCCTCTCGCTTCACCTCAATGGTATACTCTCGAACGGTCTGGCCATCCTCTGCCGTGACACGGATGGCAATGTCCCCTTTGTCCGGAACCCGTACGGATTTAGCCGTGCCGCTGACGGCTTCGACGCCGTCTACGGTGAGCTTCGCTTTCGAATCAGCTGTCACCGCCGTAACTTGTATGTCTTCCGCCGTCTGCGATACTTTCACCGTGTAAGAAAGACGTTCCGGATCAAAATCCGGCGACAACACGCCTCCGGCTATCGACAGTGCCGATAGCTTGGAATTCGTTCCAGCCGCTTGCCTGGAAACCTTCAACTCCTGCTCGCTCGACACGTTGCCTGCAGCGTCTGTGGCCGCTCCGCCCAACACCTTCAATGTCGTTTCACCGGCCGGCAATGGTTCTGTCAGACTGATGAGCAGAGTATGATTTCCACCCGCCGCTGCGGATCGAACGACCGAAGCAATCGCTTCGGCGTTGCCGTTCAAATCTATCTTGGATGCGTCTATCGCGGCTCCAAGCGGTTCATTAAACGTCAAGCTGAGGATCATTCCTCCCTCATCTACCGTCGCGCTGGTGGGAACCGGTCCTGCTTCATCGCGCAGGCTAACCGTGAATCGACCGGCATGGCCTTCTCTCATCCATACGCCGGCATAGCTTTGGAAGAGGTTCGCCTTCACCTTCAAGGCGTAATCCGAGCCAACCTTCAAAGCGGATGCGTCCTTCGGCGTAAAGCGGAGGGTCGTCGACAGCGTCTCCTGTCCGGCAGGATCCGCCGGATTCAGCTCCGGTTTTACGAACGACAGCGTTCCCTCCACCTCCTGGCCATCCGGTCCAGTCACCGTCACCGCTTGCGCCTGGATATTCGAAGGCACCTTCACGTACTTGCTGAATTGAATATCCATGTAACCGCCGCCACCGTAAGTGACTCCCGTCACCGTCTGAACCTTCGGCGATTCCCAGGAAACGAGCCCCGCGTTCACCTCGGTATGCGGCGGCGGAACGTCAAGCTCCGCGCTCGTCTTCGTCTCGTAGCCTTCCTTCTCCCAGACGACCTTCCACTTGCCCTCTGGAACATCCCAGCCATATTTGCCTTGATCGTCCGTGTTATGCGGATTCACTTGCTCATACGGCCCCGCGTCCCACACGGTCCATTCTTGGCTGACCGGGTCCTTATAGAGGACCGTCGCCTTCACGCCGCTCAGACGATTCGTCGGAACGGCTTCATAGATATAACCGCTCGGATCATAGATCCAGCGAGGACGGGCGATTTTCTTGCGCTTCAACTTCTTCTCGTCGACTTCTTCGTCCAAACACTGATTATATCCGGTACCGATCGCGTCAATCTGTGAGTCCACGTAGTTATCGATTTGTTGTCCGGCTACCGCCGTCGCGCCTGCGGCTGCAATCGCGCCCGGACCGGTCAAGCCCATCGCGGCCGTCCAAGCTCCGAGCCCGAACTTGGTCACCTCGCCCACGACGAGGGATTTCAGCGCATGCCCCGCTTGCTTGACCGTCTTCGGGAGCTCCGCGATGCAATCCATCCCGAAGCTTTCGACTCTACCCGTGATTTTCATGACTTTCTCGGCGAATCCCATCGTATCCGAATATTGCTTCTTGATCCCGTTGATCTTGCCGAACTCTTCTCCGCCAGGCCCGAACTGCACGAACGTTTCCGTCGTCACATCAGTAAGTACCGGGTCGTCAAACGTTTGGACATCCCCGGCTGCCAGTGAGGCCGTAAGGCCCTCCGGCACGCCGTTCGGAAACAGTACGTTCATCGGAATATGACCCTTCGATACGGTCTTGAACCCGTCTTCCGTCTCCGTCGCTCCGAACGTTGCGTTCAGGATCGGCAACCCCGACCTCTCGGCCATCTCCAGCTCTTCTTTCGTCGCCTTATAGCCGGAGTTCAGTCCGATCGTCAACGTAACCGTGGCCTTAAGGTCTTTCAATTGCGGGAAGATGAACTGCACGGTGCCCGAATATTTGCCGTTCTTCAGTTCGAATGGAGACTTCACTTCCAGCTTGAAATCGTGCATCGTCGGCGGAAGAGACTGGCGCACCTCCTCAAGAGAGGGGTATCGGCCATCGTTTACGAACGGTTCCGGTTTGGTATCATAGTCGACATAGATATCGCCGAGGGCACCTCTGCCGGTCGGGGTCACCGCGTGAAAAAAGTTTCCGTCCCTTACCGCCTTGATCGGATCGCCGGTCTGACCATCCAGATAGATGTAGACATTCTCCACCTCATCCGGCTTATCGAACTTCAGATCGAACTGGAACGGGTTGCCCGGCCTGACCGTATAGGCAAGACGGGAGATCCCTTCCCGGGTATTGAGCGTCACCCATCTGCCATCAGGCGCTTGGGACATGGCGACTTCCAGCAGCCGCGGCTTCTTCGTATCATAGCTTATATAAGAGACCGGCGACTGAAGCGTCACGCCCCCCGCTTCCGTCTCTGCCCGAAGTGCATGGGTGCTGGGATCGCCCAGATCGTTCAGCTCCGCCTCCAGGCTCCAGACTCCCGAAACGGCAGCCGGCGCGCTGCCGATCAACGCTTTGCCGTCGTATACCTTGACCGTACTTCCCGACGGTGCGACTCCGCTCAGCTTGACGATCGGACTGAAAACCCTCTCCGGTACCTCAAGCGTAACGAGCGGTACATCCAACTGGATGCTGCCGATCGTCTCTTCCACCTGCTCCGTGCCGATCTTGGCGCGTATGATGGCGGAAGTTTTCAACGAACGCTGGTTAAATGCCGGATCCACCTTTACTTGGAAGCCGATCGTGCCGGACTGTTTCTTCGCCAGCGTCCCGATCGGAACGATCAAGGACTGGCCTTCCAATCGGGCATCCCCTTCCGTCGCGGCTCCGCTTATGACAATGCGGCCGCCTGCATCCTTGACCGGCGTCATCCCTTCCGGGATGTCGAATATGAGACTGACGCCGGTCGCCTCCGAATCGTTCCGGTTGTTGAATCCGGCTCGGAAGCTTACCGTACCGCCTGGCAGTACCCTGCTGCTCAGGGCATCGTAATGGTTGCCGGCATAATTGGAGAAATACTTCTTCCCGCCGAACGTTACCGTCCCGATCGGCAAAATTTGTTTATCCGCTACCGTAAACTGCACATTCGCATATTCGTAATCGACCTGGTCGCCAACAGGACGTCTGGCCAGCTCCATGAGATAGGTGCCAGGCTCCGGAACGTTAATATCGAACGTGCCGTCCTCCGAGAAATCGTCGTCTCCGACGTACCTCGACGAAGTTTTGGATCCTCCGACCAGCTTGTAGATCCTTCCGTTAATCCACCTGTGATCCGTCTTCGCCAGTTTCCCTTGAATTCGGCCTCCCTTCTCCTCGAAAAACAGCTTGGCGGTTGCGTTGGAGTTCTCATCCAACGTCACCTCATCGCACACGGTCATAATCGCCGGTTTCGAGCTCGTGACGCATACCGATACCTTCTGTCCCGGTAATCCCCCGAAGTGATAGGCATTTGAAAAATACCCCGACATATAACCCCCAGGCATATGGCCGAACTTCGATTCTATGACTGTATGAAAGCCCAATTGCTCCAGATTGACCGGTTCGCCGAAATCGCTGTCCTCCAGATATTTCAGGCGAACCTCCAAATTGATGACGCCTGTACTGGGCTGACGCACCGGGATATTCAGCTTGGTGGTCTGTCCTTCCGCGATTTGCGCCGTCACAATGCCGCCCGCGCTGTAATGATAGGCCGACTCATATAGTTCGAGCTTCGCCTCGCCTTCCAGCAGGGATAGACGGTAAGCTCCATCCAGATTCGTCCGCGTATTCCGGACGATCGGCTTGCCTCGGAACATTTGGGTCGCGGTAATGAACGCGTTTTTCACCGGGCTGCCGTTCGGTGCCGTAACGACCCCTTCCAGAACGCCTTCTCCCGGTGCTTTAAGAATGACCTTCGGCTCGTTCGCACCCGGAATGAGTTTCACCCGCTGGTCTGGTACCGGCTCTACCAGCCGATCTCCGATGTCCACTTTCGCGACGATCGTCGTTCCGACTTTCAAGCCTTCCTCCCAATCCGTCCATCCGTCTGAGCGGGTGTACGTCATACCCAAGTAGTTCTGTTCCTCGTCGAACAATTGCATTTGCACGTTCGCGGCCGGTTGCCCGGTCTGATCGATCACTTGAAATCTGAGCTTCGCCGGCTGTTCGATGGCCAATGTAAAGGATTTCTTCCGGCCGGCCCCCACCTTCAATTGCTCTTGCTTCGCCCAAATATGACGGAAATCCGGAGAGCGAAGGACGATGGTGTAGTCTTTGTCAGGCACAAGGCCTTCCAGAGATACAGGATCGTCTCCTGTAAGAATCGTAACTTGTTCGCCATATTGGCCGCTCGACAAAGACAGAATCCCATCCTTCAAGCTGCCCGAACCGGGATTGTCGAAGGCAATGACCGCGGTTCCCGTTACCTGAACCGGGAGGTCAAAGGCCTGCTTCTCCGTTACGGTCCCCGGTGACTCGGGATCGGTCATCTTCATCGTCAAGGAGGTGATTTCGCTCGTATTCTCCGCCATCCCCCAAACGGCTTCGTACTTCCCCGGCGATGCCGCTCTCTCCGTCAACGTTAGCGGCAGCTTATGCGTTTCTTCGGTGGAATCATCTTTCCACGTTTTGTAGGTCAACTCTCCTGTTATTTGTTTGCCTGGGTTTCCGTACGCGAAAAAATTCAGCTTGCTGCCCGCCATCGGCAAACCCATGACGGTTGTTTTCTCGGCATCCCACCCAATTTGCAGCGTATCGCCGGGGGTACCGCCGCCTGCGTCCAACTTATAAGTCGGACCGCCATAGCTTTCATGATAGTCCGTATTTACCGCTTCAATCTGGAACAGATGCTCGAAAGTTGGTAAAAGCCCTGATGCCGTAAAGGAGCCTCCTGTTCCTCCGTATGGAACATAGCCTATTATCTTACCGTCCTGGTAGACATGATAGCCGAGTATGCCTTTGGGATCTGTAGCGTCCTGCCAACTCAGCGTAACACTATCAACCGTCCGGTTGGATGGCTGCAGCTGGCTGCCCGCTGGCCAGACTGGCACCGTCCCTTTCGCGGCAATAAAAATACCAGGGAGTTTGAACTCATCCGTGCCGTCAAACTTTGCCCAATACTCGGAGAAATAAACAACCAACGATCCGCCACGGCCGACGACCGGCCCCATGCTCGGATTAACTAGCCTATAGGGTGCGTTCTGAACGCTAACTCGCTCCGCCATCTGCGCTGCCACATCCGCAACATAAGCTTCCTTAGGGAAATCGTTCTCATCGTCATTATCGGAATCCGTGTCTGTCTCATCCACCGCTTCATATGCTAGTTGAAACCCAACATAAAGACCGTCATCACTGATGGCCGGCTGCTCGCTATCCCGACTGAACGGTATGCCGCCAGCTCCAATGGAAACGCGCTTCGTCATTGCCGATCTTTTGTCGTAAACAAAAATATCTTTCAGATCGTTCGTATCGTCAACAACGAGATTGCGCGCTTCAGATTCATACGCAATGACTTGACCATCGTCGCTGATAGACGGGTGGCTGCTTCTGCCGTCCGCCTCCTCACCATTCAGACCGGCGCTGACTCGCTGGAATGGCGCGTTCCCTCCTTCACGGTCGTAAACATAAATATCCGGATGGTCATGGGAGTCATCGTCAACAAGTTTCGCATCTGTCTGAAACGCAATGTAGCGTCCGTCCCAACTGATAGAAGGTGCATTACTGTCACCGTAGTCATTATCTTTCATTCCGACTCGTGTGCTGATCCGCTGGATCGAGCCTGACTCGCGGTCATACACGAACACATCCCTAAGATCGTCGGTATCTTCCGGTACAAGCCCCGCAGCATTGGAATCGAAAGCGACATATTGGCCGTCAGCGCTAATGGATACCATATCGGTATCGTCATCGAAATCTCTCTTGCCCGTATTCCCCGTAATGGCAGTAAGCATTCGAGTTTCTCGGTCGAACAGGTACACCGACGTCCGCGGCTCCGGCAAATGGATGCCCTCAGCATACGAAAAAGCAACGTATCGGGCATCACCGCTGATGTCAAAACGAAGTATTTGATTCGCTAGTATCGGTACTTCCGCACTATACACATTGTCCGTGACTCCAGTCACACGGTCATAAACAGAAAGAACCTGTTTGAGTTGGCTTTGATCTGCAGCTAAATCTAACCGATTGAAGCCAATGTAACGCCCGTCCGTGCTCAGCTTGAGCTCCGGATTATCTCTGTTATAATATAATGTCGGAATCAGACTGCGATCCACCTTGGATAGCAAATTCCACGATAACGACGCGTTCGCCGCCACCGTCGTAACCGGCGCAGTTGCCGCACTGTGCTTGCTTGCACTTTCGCCTGGATTATCCAACGCGGCATAAACCGCTTTCATTAAATTGGATTTCATTGGATCTTCAACGGCCTTCTGTTCTCCCAACTCGGCAGCCGACGCCGCAGAGAGATCCGAAAGGATCAGCACAATGGCGAGCAGAATAGCCGTTCCTTTTTTCCACATATTCCTTACGCTACGATTCATTGAATAGCAACCTCCGTAAATTTGATACATATTGTATCATTATAACATTGACAAGCCCTTGTGCAATAGTGACTTTAGCGTCCATAAGGAAAAAGGAAAACCTCGTCACTAATTCGAAATCCGCGAATCTGACTGGGTCGTCGATATCGGGCCCGAAGGGGGCGATGCGGGCGGAATGGTCGGTGCTGCGGGTACTCCTGAGATGATCGCTCTTGTCGATGATTCGCATACCGGGAGCTTTCTGAGGGAAGCACTTGATGACGGAGCAGCAAAATAAATTACAACTCTACGAATTAAAACGCCGGTCAATGACCGGCGTTTTGCAATGCTTCCGTTTTAAAATACGGGGGTACTTTTAACCATCCTTTTTTCATTAATAGATCTTTTAACAGTATCGAGTAAGTTACCTTCTTTATCTGAAATTTGGCAAACATAGCCGCTACATCCGGACGTACCGCCTCCGTCATCCCCCGGCAAGCATAATTTATTCCCATCATAATATTAAAACTAAGAAGATTCGCCACTTCCTCGTCAGACAACTTGGAACCCTCCGGCATATTCCGGAAATCGCCAACCGGCTTTTCCGGCGTTCCCTGGGGCAACGGGATACCTTCTGCTTTTAAAAACTCCGTTAAATCCGTGAATATCGGACCATGGACATCGTTAATGACTACTTTTATCTTCTCCTTAAGTTCAGGATCCTGAACAATATTGAAAGATACCTGTTCACCGCGCATGGATTGTTCCGTTGCCGCCAAATAAAACCATAGATTCATCACTTCTCCGACATTTAGAGGCGGCTTTTCGCCATCCAGAAACGGCTTAATCGCATCATTGAATACTTCCATGATATTCATGTTCACAGCTCCATTTTTTTCTTATTAGAGTACCCATCGGTATGGAATTTATTTTATGGCTGCCTTTAATTAAAATATTTGTCGGCCAGTTTCTCAGCTGTTCGAGTGGCGAGGGCTTGCGTAGTAAGCGTAGGATTCGCCCTGCCCAACGCATTAAAGTGTACACTATTATCAGCTATGTATAGCCGTTTGGTCTCGTAGGATTCACAGTTTTCATCGACTACAAACCCCATCCTCATTGTGCCCTCCATATGTATCATTAGGGAAGCCGGCCAATCCGTCCGGAGCACCTTTTTGGCTCCTGCTTGCCGCAAAATTTCCACTGCGATTTTAACCAGTTCGTTGCGGTTCCTTCGCCCCCGTTGTCCGGAAACGTAGCTCACCTTCGGGACAGGTCCATGTTCATCCTTATTATCAGGATCAACCGTAACCCCGTTTCGATAATCGACCTCATCATCTGCAAATATGACGATGCTTAGCGTTCTACGATAGTTTTCCATCCACTGCTGCAGCTCGGGCCCTATGACGCGGCCTTGCACATACCACGGCATTCCGGTAAGGGGCGGATGCAAGGAACTGTATCCGGACTGACTTATTCCAAAGCTCATAGAGGCGGCTAGTCCGGGGCTAAGCCCTGTAACTAAAATGGACCCAAGTCCGGGATAGTCCAGCCTTCCCCCTGATGTATGACCTACAAAGGGATTAATGTCCGGGCTTCCCAAAATGGAGACCAAATCTCTTTCATCAAACATTCCCGTGACCCAGTCAAAATAATGATTCACCAGCCCCCTTCCTACCCATGGATTGCCGGGCAAGTCCGAGTTTAGCCAAAGCCGTGGACTTTCAATCGCTCCGGCAGCCATGACCACAACTTTAGCCCTGATCTCTTCCGTCTGCTCTGTCCATGTATCCCTTATGCGTACGCCAATTGCACGCAGCCCTGCCGCCGGTTGATGCTCCGTCAAAATTCGGATAGCAAATGCGTTGGGTCTTATGGTTACACAGCCTGTTCGCAACGCAAGCGGGACATAGCTTACATTGGTTGAACGCTTTGCAATTTTATCTACCGAGGGTCCGTGCGGACATCCGTTGATACAATGACCGGCTAGGGTGCAGCCTTGCATCCAGGATAACTGCTCCGCCGAATAGCCCGGATCGGTAAGGTTCTTATTCGGAGGTAGAATGGCGTTGGGCTGTGGGCGATAGCCAGGAGTTGTCACATCCAGTGTAGGAATCAGCCGCCAACCGGCCTTTTTCGCGCCGTAAAAAAACAGTTCCTCTTTGGAAGTCATAGGCGCAAATTCAACCGGCAGCGTCGCTTCCACTTTTTCATAATAAGGAACCAGCTCGCGGTAAGAGATCGGCCAAACATGGTCAACCGTCACAGGAAAAGCTCGGGGACAATTGGCAAGATAAGATTGCGTAGTCCCTCCGACACCGGAGTTTTGCCAAACAAACCCCCGCTCCATGACATTCCGAAACCACGGAGGGCGACTTCTATCCGCTGGCCCCCAACGAAGTCTTCCTGTGATCAAGTCATTCATTTCACCTTCATACTTGTTGTATTGCTCCTTGAACAGATATATATTCAAATCGTTCGGCCGGAGGAAAAAACTCAACCTGCCGGTAGTCCGGAGGGAAAAGGCGGGTTGTTCCATACCCGAACCATTCTGAATAATAGCCAAACATCGTTAATTGATTTAACGAATCTATCATGGTTTGTATGATTCCGGGGTTGTTTTGATAGGGAGGGGGCAATAGTTGAAGGGGGATGTCAAGCCGATCAAGCAGATCCAATGTTTGCTGCCTATCTACGCGTGACAGAGCAGAAAACAGCCTGCCGCCCGGGAAGAGCAAAGCGTTTAGCGGATGCTGAGCTAGCCCGCTCCGAATTAATTGCTCAGCCCCCATATCAAGCAATTGCGCTGTTGACCTTAATAGAGGGATCGGATTCCGATTCTTGTTTACCGGAACAAATTGCGAATGATCAATCTCCCTCATCACGAATTGGTCCATACAAAGCTGAACCGCTCCGGCTACAAGTTCAGTCCCTCCCCCTTCTACATGTCTGCATGTAGGTGGAATTATCGCATCTACCAGCGCTTGAAAAGTCACTCTGGTGTACGTATCCCCCGTGCCATTGCTTCCATTGGATCGCGACATTCAACTCACCACCTATTCATCGAGCCGCTTCGCTATACTATTTACATATATTTGTATCTGCTGCTCGATATGTCAGATCATGACAAATGGACGATTCGAAAAAAATATTGAATATTCCTTTACAGGAATATTCCTGTCATGGTATATTTAAAGCAGATAGCAAGAACAAACCAATTTGGAGGAATGATAAAATGAAAGAAACTCAGGCAACAAACAACACCGTTACATCCGTAACAGGTCAAGAGCTTCGTATCACTCGTATCTTTAATGCGCCGCGGGAACTGGTGTTCAAGGCTTGGACAGATCCTGAGCATTTGCCGAAATGGTGGGGACCCAAAGGCTTTACGATTACGGTTCAAGAAATCGACATAAGACCAGGCGGGGTATGGCGTTACGTCATGCACGGTCCCGATGGCGTTGATTATGACAATAAAATCGTCTATCGCGAGATCTTAAGCCCCGAGCGACTCGTATATTCCCATGGCGGGGGCGGTGAGGATGATCAATTTCAAGTGACGGTTACGTTTGCCGAGCAGTCTGATACGAAGACCGATCTCACCATGACGATGCGCTTTAAATCCGCCGAGGAGCTTGATAAAGTGGTCAAAGAATATGGAGCCATCGAGGGAGCTAAATCAACACTTAATCGTCTTGAGGAACAACTGGCCAACATGTAAGAACCACTGTACGACAACCTACAAATTGAAAGGAGTAAAATATTCATGAAAAAAACAAAAGTTATGTATTGGATTTTTACGGCTCTACTGATAGCCTTAATGGGATTCGGTGCTATTCCGGATATCCTCTCTTTGCCGGATGCGGTTGCTTTATTTGATCATTTGGGCTATCCCGCCTATCTCCTCCCCTTTCTTGGCGTGGCTAAACTATTAGGTCTTGCAGCGATACTGATTCCCGGCTTGCCGAGAATTAAGGAATGGGCTTACGCCGGGCTTGCTTTTGACCTGATTGGCGCGATGTATTCAAGTATAGCTGTGGGCGATCCTGCCAGCGGCTGGGTGTTTTTCTTCATCGGATTTTCTGTGATCGCCGGATCCTATGTATGCTATCATAAGAAACAAAAAGCGGCTTCATTAAATCAGCCGATCCGCTTAGCGGCATAAACCGGAACCGCGAATCTTGTTGAAGGAAGGAGCATAGTCATATGGGCTTGAAAATAACAACCTGGAGCGCACTCGCCGAGCCCAACCGCTTGAACATCGTAGAGCTCCTGCGTGAAGGCCCTCTCACCGTAGGGGAAATCGCCGAGCGCCTCAGCCTCCATCAGCCACAGGTTTCCAAACATCTTCGCGTCCTTAGTGACGCGGGGATTGTTCAAGTACAGCCGAGCGCCAATCGGCGTATTTATAAGCTAAGCCCCCAGCCTTTTATAGAAATGAACACCTGGCTGGAATCTTACCGCCGCATGTGGGAGGAGCGCTTCGATCGATTGGACGAATATTTGAACGAATTGCAAGGAAAGGGAAAACAATAGGGAACAACTATTAACCTTTTATAAACATCTTTCTCTATAACCAGAAAAGACACCCTATCGGGTGTCTATTTTTTTATGGAGGTGAAGCATACCTTGGCAAATCCACCCCGATCAGACAAAAGCCCTCCAGCTTCTAGGGCATATATCATATGTTTCAGGGTTTATGTTCAGAAACGAAGCCGCCTGACGGGAGTCTACCACTTACTTCCGAACGGCGCTTCGGTACATCAGTAGAAGCAAATACGGTGTGCCAATTAAAGCGACGACAATCCCCGAAGGCACTTCTTTCGGAGAGATGATCACTTTGCCTATTATATCGGCGCCTACGAGCAGCAAAGCTCCGATAATTGAAGAAAGCAGAACGGACTGGCGGTGATTTTGGCCAACAAAGAGCCTGACGACGTGAGGCGCCAATAGACCGATAAAACCTACAGTGCCTACACCGGCGACGGCTACGGCGGCAAGCGCGACGCCGATGATGGCAGCGGTAAGGCGTGTTCTCTGCAGCTTCAAGCCAAGACCGAGCGATATCTGATCCCCGAAAGCCAGCAGATCGACTTTACGCCCCAGAACCCAGGCAGCGGGAAGAAGTAGCACAGCCGGGATCGAAAGCCTGATCAACTCTTCCCAGCCTCTGGCATACGTACTGCCGGCCAGCCAGGCAAGTGCAGGAGCTGCGGCAATTCCTGACTTGATCACAAGGAACTGGATACCGGCCGACCCGACGGCCGATACGGCGATACCGACCAGCGCAAGCACGACGGGATTTAACCCTTTTCTCCAGGAGATCGCATAAACGCTGCCTGCCGCCATGACGGCACCCGCAAGTGCT
The DNA here is from genome assembly GCF_014534655.1 of Paenibacillus sedimenti. Classification (GTDB taxonomy): domain Bacteria; phylum Bacillota; class Bacilli; order Paenibacillales; family NBRC-103111; genus Paenibacillus_E; species Paenibacillus_E sedimenti. The sequence goes on along the minus strand of NZ_JACVVD010000014.1, from coordinate 86,156 downwards.
GCGGCCGGCAGCATGGATCCCGGCGCCTGCGGCCAGATGACCAGAAGCAGCAGGGCACCAAAGCCCGCTCCCGCCGTAACGCCGACAACGGACGGATCAGCCAATGGATTGCGGACCGCGCCCTGCATCATGACACCGGCAACGGCCAAAACTGCTCCTGCAAGAGCCGCAACAAGCATACGGGGCAAACGCAATTCGAAGACGATGTTCTTCGAGATGTCCGAACCGCCCCCGGTTATTACAGCCCAAACCTCGGTGAGCGGAAGTTTCATAGCGCCTGCCATAAGTCCAGCTAAGATCAGGATGCAAAGTGCCGTTCCCGTTAAGGCAACCATCGCCGGATAAGGGATACTTTTCCGCAAGATACCGATGCTCATGGACGAATTGCCTTCCGTCGACCTCTGCTCTTTGGCGCCTCTTACGGCAAGCCAAATCAGCCAAGGTGCGCCGATAACTGCAGTGACCGCTCCTGCGGGAAGCTCACCCAGCATGCTCCGGAACATACGCGCGATCATATCTGCGCCGACAAGGACGACCGCGCCCCACAAACCGCTTGCCGGCAGCAGCAGACGATGGCGCCTAAAACCGATCAATCGGATGAGGTGCGGCGCGATCAGACCCACGAAACCGATCGGACCGACCACACTGACTGTCACGCCCGCAAGCAGCACGGCGGAGGCAAGGGCGCCGAACCGGACTCCGTTTACAGTCTGTCCAAGCGAACGGGCCGTCTCTTCTCCAAGCTCCAATAGATCGAGCGTTCGGGCAAACAGGCAAGCTGCCGTTATCCCGATAAGGATCCATACCCACGAATAACGAACTCCCGCCCAATTGTTCTGCAGAAGCGAACCCGAACCCCAGACAAACAAACCATTCGTTTCGTTTTCATAGAGCAGTTGAAGAGCGCTTGTGAAGGAAGCCAGCACGAGAGAGACGATCATTCCGGCAAGCGCCATACGCACAGGAGTGCTTTTGCGGCCGCCGGCCATCAAATAGGCCATGGCAGCCGCACCGCATGCGCCGACCAAGGCAAGCAGCAGCGGGGCGTCCGCTTTCAAGCCGGGGAAAAATACCGCAGCAAGTACAATGATAAAATATGCTCCCGCATTGAGACCGAGCGTCGATGCCGATGCCAGCGGATTGCGCGTTACAGTCTGCAGCAATGCGCCTGAAACCGCCAAGGCGGCGCCTGCTAGCAGTCCCATCACTGCTCTTGGCAGTCGAATACCCCGCACCAGGTGATGTGCGAGGGTATCCTGCGGATTTAAGAGCGCATCGACTGCGGTGAATACCGTTAGATCGGCTTCACCTTGAATCAGACTGGCGAACATCAGGGCGCCCAGCAAGATAAAGCCGCCGCCGAATACCAATCCCGCTTTCCATCCGGTCTTACTGATGAATGAAGGTACTGATATCATTTTCCGGATCCTTTGATCATAGCGTCAGCAGTCAGTTCTACAAACACTTTGGCCGACAACGGACCGCCGAAGGGCCACGTATTGCCCGGCAGCTTGTAGGCCTGGTTTTCTTTCACAAAATTGAGCCCTTTCCAGACTGCATTGTCTTTTAACTGCTTATCAAATACGTTGTCATTATCTTGAACGATGTAGAAAAAGCTGGCGTTCTGAACAGAAGGCAGCGATTCAATGGACCCGGTTGCAAAGCCGTATATTTCGAATTTACTTGATTTGTATACGTTCTTCATACCGGCACGCTGCAGGATTTGCACCGCCATCGAATTGTCCGTGAACATCCGCAATACGGCCGCGTTTTGATTGCTGAATGCCTGCGTAAGCGAAAACTCCGCTCCGTCCTTATTGGCCGCTTTCAGCTTAGCCTTGGTGTCGTCATACGTTTTTTGCAGATCCTTCAGCACTTTGTCGGCTTCTGCAGTTTTACCTGCCAGGTCTGCAATCGTTTTGAAGGTTTGCTCCATCTCGGCATATTGATCCCCCGCTCCTTCCGGCGGATACGATTCGAACACGATTGTCGGAGCGATTTTATTCAAGCTCTCGTAATTCGATTTCGCCCGGTTTGAAGCAGTGATGATGAGATCAGGCTTCAATCCGGTGATCGCTTCCAGGTTCGGTTCCTGGCGTGTCCCTACATCCACCGTATCTGCAGCGAGTGCCGGCTGGACGTTCACCCAGGTTTTATAGCCTTTAATATCGGCCACGCCTGCAGGCTGTACGCCGACTGCAAGCAGATCCTCCACATAAGTCCACTCAAGCGCGACAATGCGCTTGGGCGTTCCCTTGATTTCCGCAGTGCCCATCGCGTGTTTGATGGTCTTCACCGTATCTTTCGGCGTCGGAGAAGGAGATTGCGGGGACGAAGACTGCTGCGAACCCGACGTCGGGGCAGAACCGCTCGTGGAGCTGCTTCCGGAAGCGCAAGCCGCAGTCAGAAACAACAGCATAACGGATAACAGGATTGTAAGCGGCTTAAATAATGTGCGCATGGTTAAATCCTCCTAATTATGTATCTTCATGTGGAACAGCATTTGAAGTTTGAATGAATATTTTAGTCATAGCCGGATCAAGCCATTGTCCACCTCTATCGATAATGATAATCGTTCTCATTTTAGTGTGTCAATACTTTTTTTTCCAACCCTATCTTTATCAATTACTTATTGGTCACTTACTCTTAAAATACGGAGGTCAATCATCGTTCTCGAAATCTGCATTATTAAAAGCAATCACCCGTATTATTCAGTGGCCGCTTAAAACAATATCGCCAGAAGTGCTTCCCGAATTTGTCGGAGACTATCTCATCTTCAGCAAATATTCGGATGCGGATAGTTCATTCATGGCAACAGATACATACAAAAATATCCCGGCTGTTAAAAATAAACGGGTGTTTGAAGCCAACGCAAAAGAGTTCTATTTCAATGATCCATTAACATTAGAATTCCAACTGGAATTCTTTAAAAAGAATTTTCTAGGTAAGTAATTCGATAAGGGAGGAGTGTTGAAAATGAAAAAAGGATGGATCCCCTTCATACTTTCGCTAGTACTGTTTTAAGCGTGTGCAGCAGCGGATCAGCCAGTAAAAAGGAAGATTTGCCTGTAAACGGGAAGAAGTCAGGAACGATCACATACCAATCCGAGTAATGGGCCGAGGACTTCAAAAAACGCGCAAAAGCCGCAGGAGAAGAAATTGGTCCAAAATTAGGCAAAGACGCAACCGTTTCTGTAATCGAAAACGATGATAAGCAGCTTTAAGTATTCGGCAATAACTGGGCACGCGGAACCGAAATACTATATCAAGCGATGGAATTGAAAATGCCTGATAAAGTGAAAGAAAAGGCGCTGGGACCAGGCTACCATACACTATCGCTAGAAGTTGTTCCCGAGTTTGCCGGAGATTATATTGTCTTCAGCAAATACTCGGACAGTGATCTGTCATTCCTGAAAACCGATATGTGGAAGAATATTCCTGCCGTTAAAAACAATCGAGTAATCGAAATAAATTCGAAAGCATCCACTTACAGTGATCCCATCACGCTGGAATATTTAATGGAAATTTTTAAAAAAGAGTTTCTTGGCAATTAATATTGCTTTGGTCGGATCTAATATTTAACTGAGCTTCCGCCTGCAGGGGTAAGGCTGCTATCTCTTTTCTTTAAAGTCCCTATAACAATGCCAAACGTAGTAAGAATAAAGGCTGTAACATGAATCCAGCCAATATGCTCATCCAAGAAAATAACGCCCCCAACCATACTGGCAAAAGGCAGTCCGTTAAGGAACATGGCTGTTTTGTTGGCACCTAGAAATTTAATACCGTGATTCCACCCTAGCGTTCCTAGTGAAGATGCTCCCCAAGCTGACATCAGCATTACAGCCCAAGCCGTAACCGACAAATGAACCTGATCATAAGACGAAGGCCCAAGCATCGTCAATGTGCCTAGATTTAATAATACCCCGCCAATTACCGTGGAGTAGGCTGTAACTACCAAAGTCGGTATTGCGGTGGCCGACAACTTTTTGATGAACAACCCGCCTATGACATAAGCCAACATGGATAGAAACATGATCAAATCTCCCCATCCGGATAAACCGATAGAACTACCTGCCGATTTGGAAGTGACGACCAAGACAACGCCTGAGAATCCGAATAAAATGCCGAGAGCTAATCTCATATTGAATTTTTCGCCAATGAACATGGATGCAAGAAGAGCCGTAGACAGCGGATTTAATCCCAGTATTAGCGATGCATTGGTAGCTGTCGTTGTAACGACCCCATACGCTAAAAACAACTGGTGAAAGAAAATGGAGGTTACGCCGATGAGAAGAAGAAGTCCCCACTGCTTCATATTTGGTTTATAGAATCCGTACTTTTTCCAAACAAACGGAAGTAATACGATGCCAGCAAGCGGCATCCTAATTGCGGCAACTAGCATAGGCGAGATAGACTGTGTCAGATATTTTACCATTACAATGTTTAAACCCCATGAGATGACAACCAACGCTAAGATGAAATATATGGTTTTCTCTTGCTTTATCAAGTTCATGCACTCCTATTTTTATAGCGATTATTGAATGATAGCATGCAGCTGCTACAAACTTCAATGACCCGTCCTTCTCCCAATAAACAACGGCGCGAATCATATGCTCCTTCCGATGGTGCATATTCAGGCCAAAGAATGAGCCTCTGGCACAATTTGTAAGCGCCATGCAATGAAAAAGCACCCTCCCGGGTGCCACTTCATTGTATGGAGTTGAAACGTAGATTGCAAATCCTTAATCCATCAGCTTCATGATGCTCAGCATGTAACTGGCAGTCGTGGACCACTAAGGCTTATCCGTTCTGCCCTAAGGTCTCCCCATTCCAGCTTGACCCCGATTCCCGGCGCCGCCGGGTCCTCCTCCGAATCCTCCCGGACCGGTGCTTCTGGCGGAGGTTACTCCGGTTTCATTCAACCATGTGGTCGAATTTGCAATGGTGAATTCAACGGTCTTCGCTCCTCCGGTATACAGCGAGTAGGCTGTATCCTTCTTGAGCTCAGATGAGCCAATAACGATCGTTTGAAAGTCTTTGTCAGGAGCAAAGCTTGCCACGATGTTGCCATTCTTGTCTTTAAGCTCTACGACCGTTCCCGCCTTCTGCGTCTGAGAATATGTCATGAGAAGAGAACGCCCCGTCGATGAATCCGATGGCGCTTGCGCCATCCCTGCGCTTCCGGTTGTCACCAACTGGCCGCCGGTATATTCGAAGGTTCCGTCATAATCCAGCGCGCCGTTGTTGTTCGCCGTCGGGCCGCTTACAAAGACGGTGCCGCCTGACATCAGGATGGACCCGTTCGCATCCAATCCGTCGCCCGTGGAATCGACATGAACCGTGCCGCCGGTTATCGTGAGTTTGTTATTGGTGCTCGAGGAACTGAAGTTGTTCTGTCCAGGACGCCCTCCAATAGACGACCCGTCCACGCCTCCAGAAATATTAATGCCGTCATCGCTCGCAGTCACTTTGGTCTCCCCGCCCGATATGGTTACGTTCGAGCCCTCTATGCCTTCATAGCTCTTGGTTATCTCAATGTTCCCGCCGCTTATCAGGAGGAATGAATCCGCATGGATTCCATCGTCCCCGGAAGTGATGGTGAGTTCCCCTCCTGCGATATCAACGTTGTTGTTGCCGTGGATGGCATCATCGGCCGAATCGATGCCGATGGTACCCTTCGCTATGGTAATGTTTGCTCCGGCTTTGATGGCTTTGCCGCTTTCCGCTTCTGTAGCTGTAGATCTAGTCGTTGCAGCAGCCGGAGCTGGACCTCTCATGCCGCCGTTCATTTCGACTGCCTTCGCAACGGCTTTTGCGCTGCCGCCACCGGATGAGATCGTGAACGAACCTCCATTCACCTGTACGGAGGCAGCCGCTTGAATGCCATCCCTTCCCGCTTTAATAGAGAACGCACCTGCGTCTATATGAACCAGCCCTTTGGAAGCATCTGTATCATTGGTTGCTTTGATGCCGTCTCCGGATGCTTCAATCGTGAGGGTGCCTTCCTTGAACGCCACCAGGTCCTTTCCCATGACGCCATCATCGGCTGCATAGACCGTGATCGCGCCTCCGGTAATTTTCAGGTCGTCCTTGCTAGTAATTCCATTATTATAGTTCCCTTGAACGGTCAAAGCACCGGTTCCATTCAGGGTTAGATCGTCCTTACTAAAGATCGCCGCATTCGGCTCATCCGACTGGGAGTCCTCCGTCTTATATTCGGCTGCATCGGTTACGACATTTTTCGTACCCTCCTGAATCGTAATAATCGCCTTGTCTGCCTGTTTCACGTAGATCGCTGCACTTTCCTTGCTATGAATTTCTACCCCGTTCAACACCAAGCGGACCTTATCCTCCTTCGGGGCATCGACGACGATTTGTCCTTGCTCCCATAGGCCGCTCAATACATAAGTTCCTGCCGCTGTGATGGTTACCGTGCGATCCTTAGCGTCAGCACCAGATCCCTTGATGCTTGCGCCGGACTCACTGAGCTCGATGTAGCTCGGATTGGCCGTCGTCCAGTCACTATACTCATCATCTTGACTATAGGTCACAGGCGTTGGTGTAGTGGAAACCTGGGCCGTTGCTGCATTTGCTGTTGCTGCAGGTGCTGATGCAGCGGTTGTCGATGCTGCGGATGTGCTGTTCTGAGTAGTCGCCTGGCTCTGGCAAGCCGAAAGCACCGATGAGCACAAGAGCGCCAGCATGATGGTCTTTGTCATGTTTGTATTTTTCATAATCAATTCAATCCTCCGTATCGTTTAGTAGTCTGAAGCTTCAGGGTTCATGGATAAGGTAATATTCAAATTCCCGTTCCTGCATCGTAAGGCATCGATCAGTTCCTTCTGGCTTGTCTTCGGGTCCATCGTAATCAAATAGACTAGCTCGAAGAGACTGCCCAGCTCGGTCGTTTTGACCTTTTTGAGCTCATGACCAACTTGAAAGGTTTTAAACACCTCGAGGAAGGCTTCCTCATACCCCAGATCTTCAGGCACCGTAATTTTCAGCAGCTTTTGGGAGCTTCTTTTCGCGCCAAATTTGAACTTGTGGAGCACCATCATCAAGGCGCACAAGATGAAGGTGAAAAGAATGGCATAACCGTACATCCCGACACCGCAGGCAAGCCCTGTAGCCATCGTAAAAAGGACATAAGCAATATCCTTAGGGTCGCCCGGCGCACTTCGGAACCGGATGATCGAGAAGGCTCCGGCAAGGCTGAAGGCTCTGGCCACATTGTTCCCAATCAGCAAAATGATAATGGCAATAATCGAAGGAATCAGAATCATCGTGAGTGCGAAGTTTTGGGAATAAGATTGTTTACTGGTCTTCATATAAGTGATGCTGATAATTCCGCCTAGCAGGAAAGAAACCACAATCGTTAACAAAGCGTGAGTGATAGTAATGGTTGAGTCCATTGTCGTTGCCGTAAATAAAGAATCAAGCATATGCGCTTACTCCCTTCAGTTGTTGATGCTGCATCCTCATTTTCATATATTCATTGCCATATTTGGAGAAGCTCGTCCGAAACATGCTATGTTCAGATAATAGCCGTGCGAGCCAGACCGGGATGGTCTTCTCCGCTTTTACCTCCATGAGCCACTGTCCTTCTCCCAACAGCTGCTCGCCATGATCGCCGCTCTCCAGCAGCAGGTCGTATCGTCGGGATCGGATATTTCGGTCGAACGTAATTCGCAGATCCCGGCTTTCTTTGCAAAACATCGCAATTCGGTCGTAAGCCAGGTACACCTTCGGCTCCAACGTATAGCGCTGCAAGAAGTACTCAATTTCGCCTAGCACTTGCTTATTCATATAGCTTGCGAAATTTGGCTTTACTCCTGTACGGACAAATTCATAAGCTTCGTTCGTCCGAAGAGCGGTTCTTCGTTTATTCACGAGCCCATGAACCTTCTTCTTAAGCTCCAGATACACTTTGGATCCCGGCTCAGGAACGCCGTATGCTCGAAGCCGAAGCTTCTCTTTATATTTGGGCTTCGACAGGGAATGCCGAATCAAGGCATGGTCCTTCGAATCGAAGTAAATATTACTGATGGAGTAAAACGTATGCTTCCGGTTATATTCATCAAGCTCCATATATGCAAGCAGCTTATCGTGAATCGTGTGAAAGCCAGTATCGTTAAGCAGATACTTGTTTTCGTATCGATTGAAAACCTCAATGGCCATTTTAGTTGCTCCTTCCTGTCTTATCTCTTGGATGGCTCTATCTTAGGACGCGAACCTTTAACGAACCTTAAATGCTGCGTTTAAGGTTTCCTAAAGGTTTGAAGTGCTATAATGATCCTAAACTTGACCAGGCTCCAAGCCCGAAAGGAAGATAACTATGAGAATTCTCATCGTCGAAGATGAAGCTCATCTAGCAGAAGCTCTTGCTCAGATCCTGCAAAAGCATCATTATTTCGTGGATGTGGTCCATGACGGCAGTTCCGGCTTGGACTATGCGCGAAGCGGCATTTATGATTTGCTGCTGCTGGATATTATGCTTCCCGGCATAAGCGGTCTTGCACTCTTGCAGACGATTCGCAAAGAAGGCATATCAACACCGGTGATCCTTCTTACTGCCAGGGGAGAGACCTCGGACAAGGTTTCGGGTCTCGACTACGGGGCTGACGACTATATAGCCAAGCCGTTCGTTACGGAGGAATTGCTCGCCCGCATACGCGCCGCGCTTCGGCGTAAGGGCGAAGTGATGCCGGATCACACGATACAATATGGAGATATCGAATTAAATACGGCGACATTAAAGCTGTCATGCCACGGCAAGGAAATCAAACTCATCTTGAAAGAAAGTGAGCTGCTGCAGCTTTTAATCATGAGGAAACAGGCTGTTACGCCTAAAGAAATGATTATTGAGAAGATATGGGGTTTTGATTCTGAGGCTGAGCATAATAACGTGGAGGTTTACGTTTCCTTCTTGAGGAAAAAGCTTGTTCACTTGAATTCCGCGGTAGGGATCAATACGATTCGAGGCGTTGGATATGTATTGGAGGTGAAGGCGTAGTGTTTCGTAAGCTTCGAAATAAATTTCTCATGCTGAACATGGTCACCATCTCGGTCATGTTGCTCATCGCATTCGCTTGCATTTATATCATTATGTATCAAAACATCAGCCGCGACATCGATATGGAACTGCAACGGGAATCCGATTTCATACGCAAGGGTGCAGGGAAAACTAGTCCGTCGAGAGGGAATCCCAACCTATCCCAGCCTGAGTCGAACGCCGACAGAAATCCGCCTATTGGACGCTCCATTTCCTTTTCTCTCGTTACGGATAAGCAAGCAACAGTCAAATCTGTTTCTTCCCGTTATGAAATGACAATTGAGTTCTACAACGAGGCCGCAACCGAAGCCATATCCAGTAACAAGCAACAGGGCAAGTTCAAGCTGGATGGCAACCGTTGGGCTTATACGATAAAGACAACACCTGATGGCTATGTCATATTGTTTCTCGACATCACTTCTCAACAAACCTTTTTGGTTAACTTAATATATGCTTTTCTTCTTGTAGCATCCATCATGCTCTTTATCATCTACTTCATCAGCCGATTTTTTGCCAATCGCTCCATAGAGCCGGTACAAGAGGCATTCGATAAGCAAAAGCAATTCATTGCCGACGCTTCGCATGAGCTTAAGACCCCTCTTACCGTAATTAACACCAACGTTGATGTCCTGCTGGCCAATGCTAATGATACCATTGCGAATCAATCCAAATGGCTCACCTTTATCAAATCGGAATCCGAACGAATGGCAAAACTTACGAATGACTTGCTTTATTTGGCGCAAATGGATCAAACAAATCAAGGTGTGATGTTTGCGCCTTTTAAGGTAAGCGATGCTGTGGAACAGATTGTTCTTACGATGGAAGCCGTCATTTTTGAGCGCAATATTCATCTCTCTTACGAGATCGAACCCGAATTGACAGCCCGCGGCAGCGTCGAGCAGTTCAAACAAGTGGTTATGATCCTGCTGGACAATGCATTGAAATATACGAATCCTAACGGATCTGTGGATATTACATTGAAAAAGCGCCACAAGAATATCATTCTGAAGGTAACCAATACGGGAGAAGGGATTTCTGAAGAGCATCTGGAACGAATTTTCGATCGATTCTACCGAACGGATCCATCTCGAGCCCGCAGCCAAGGGGGCTATGGCCTCGGTTTGGCGATCGCTAAAGCTATTATCGATCAGCATAAAGGAAACATTTATGCGAAAAACATCAAGGATCAGAAGGTATCTTTCTACGTTGAGCTACCGCTTTACTCTTGACCTACTGTCCACTTATGCAGCGGTTCGCGCGACAGGGTTCTTCTCCTGTACCTCCTGGTACAAAAAAAGCACCCGAATGGGTGCTTTTGGCTGTTTGGGAAGGTTGTACACGCTTATGCTATAGTTTACGCCTCACCTAGAGGTTGGGACGCCAAAGAATCCTTATTTTTGTTCGCAACGAAGTGAGTGGAATAATGACGTTCGACATTAGCGTCGCCGGATTTCGAAAAGCGCAGCGGTTGCTTCGGCCCTTTGCCCCACCTCATATAAGCTGTATTAGATGGTGTCAAGCCCATCTCTTTTGCCGTTTCCTTAAACTTGGCCATAATATAGTTAAGCTGCCCCAGATTGCCTTGAAGAACTCTTTCCAAATAGGGGACCCGACCAAAGCGCCACTCCTCCACAAGCTTGGGAGAGATCTTTTCCATTTGGACAAACAAATCGATTGAACTAGCATATCCTTTTTCGTGAACCAATCGGTGTACCGTGTTGCGTACTTTTGTGCGCAGCTCTTGTCTATTCATGCTGATTGGCCGTTTATCGAGCAGCGCGGGCACAGTTCCGGAAACTTTAAACCTTCAGCCGTGTAGTAATCTGGGTTCGTTTCATCAAATATAAATGGATTATCGCATTTCCGGCACACCATAATAATCGGATCACGCGAGCGGATGAGTAACGTCTTGGCCCGTTCACGTTTTAACTGCTCCCAATCCGGATCCTCTAATTGACCACGTTGTTTCAGCGCTTCGATCACATTGCGAATCTCAGCACGGACATTTTTGAAATCGATACGTTCCCATAGAGTCAAATAGGGAATGTACTTTTTATTTCCAGAGCATAAAATTTTATACAGGAACAAGAAAATCATGCCCCGGTTACGCTCCTTCAAATATTCCATGCTAATCGGAATGATGTTGTTTTCCATCCCGCGATCCCATTCTTGCAAAAATTCTTCGGCACGTCTTTCTCTTTCAATCGCCCATCCGCGTGAGGAGAAAACAATCATGGGCAGCTTGCCCTGTTTCTCGATCTCCAAAAAACCGGTGCGAATCATATGATCCACCTTAGCCATGATCTGCTCCAAAGTGAGGTCCCTATAGAATCCGTACGAGGGGTTTCGTTCCAAACCAAGGTCCAACAACTTCCGATCTTTCGAGCCTTTTAAGATTTTTGCAAGAAGCGTCCGTCCGCCTTCGGCAATGATATCATCGGCAGCCCGCAGAATAACCCGCAATTCGTCCTCCGGTAATGGCATGTTCCTGAATCTCATTGAATAGTCAGCTCCGCTATCAATTATTTCAAATATACATTATATCATGACCATCTCCGTAATCTCTAGGCTCTGCCAAATTGATCGTTTTAGATAAATACAGCCGGAATTGGTCGAGATCCCGGTCAAGAAACTCCCGAATAACGGTAATCACTTGCCAGCCCTCAAAGCTTAGTTTACGCACTAGTTTCTCGTATTCGGAATATTGCGAGTAGCTGCATCTTCTCTCCACGATTTCATTTCCAACAAACAGGATCGTGATTTTTGTCGGGAAATCAGTTGGATACAGATATAAGCAGTAGCGCATTTGAGCCCATTTTATGGGATAGCCTGTTTTCAGATTACAAAAGTCGAAGTTCACGATCGGTCCCCACAGCTCCTGAAGGAAAATGCATACTTCCTCGCCGTATTTCTCTTCAGTCCTTTTATTAAGACTCTTTTCCATCCAATCGGTTACATTCGGGTGAACAAATCGTTCTTCTTTTGACGGGCGATCCACCACGATACTTTCCTCATTTTCGAAATTATAGCGAAGCGCCTCCTCGCCGCAGGCAACCAAACTCCCCGACTGGTCGAGCACAATTGAATCTCTTGTGATGCAATTTCGATAATGAAATTGCTGATCCGCATTGTACATGAACATCATATATGCCATAATGCTGCGAGCATCTTCCGGGCGCTCCCGGTTCAAAAAATCGCTTAGCGGAGCAAAAGCCCGATTAAGCCATTTCTCTGTTACTTTCTTCGGAAAGTCCACTTTCGGATACACATTATCCACTCCTAATAGCCGATAAAAAAAAGCACACATGCTAGCAGAAAACAAACTTCTGCTGGCACGGTGCTTCCGTTTGCAAACTTTTGCCAAGCTTTATGAACATTAGAGACTACGCCCGATTATAGGCCTACTTCTTCGAGTTGAAGTACTCTTTGTCTACTCTTAGCTGTTGTTTTAAAATCCGATTAAACAATCCTTTGCCAATCTCGCCTGTTCCCTTCGATACTGCTGTCCTGAGAATCTCTCCATTAGGCAAAGTTTTCTCATAAATCTTGTCCCTACCATTTTGTCTCACCATAAGCCAGCCATCTCTTCGTAAAAAACTCTCTAAATCACTCCAACTAGGCATGGAACATTCGCGACACCGATTCAAAATCATCTTCCAATAGAACACGCAGAACGTATGGAGCGTGCTTATGGCGATTTGGGGTACTGTAGTAGCGAGAGTAATTGGCCTCATAATCGATTGCATATTCCACCAAGTGCCTTGCTAATTCATTTCTGAGTTCTTCAAGTGTCTCAGCGTCTGCAACAATATCATCAATTTGCTCGATTGATCCGACATAACGACCATCCTCATCTTGCTCATACTCGAATGTCAATTCGTATACAGACAGCAGTTCCTTCATTTGCTGTTTTGAGAATGCCATAATCACATCTCTGTTTCGTTTGATGGCTTGAGGCTTCTCTCTCACAATGGTATCTATAAATCCACCAAAATTTGCTCTTACATCGGTAGCGTTAAGAAGATTTTGCATAATCACCCCTCCTCACCTCCATTTTACTTGATTATGCACATGATGTACACTATGCACATAATTCAGTATATGTGCTTTCTTATTAAAACATACCCTCAAACAGAAAAGCACCGGTATTAGAAAAGACACCCTTTCGGGTGTCCTTATTTTGTATGAAGGTGAGCGTGATGCTTCATTACTCAGACTGTTGGGAGTGATCCAGTTGTCTGATTGCCGGAATGAACAGACAAAGCAGCGCAATCCCGATCATCATGAGACCGGATAGCATAAACCATCGATTAACGCCGATCTGATCCGCAAAAACACCGGAAATAACCACGCCCAGAGGCATAGCCAGAGCCATCACACTGCCAAACAATCCAAACACTCTTCCCAAATACTCCGGTTTAATTTTTTCCTGGAATAGTGAGATCTGTACACCATTGTAGAATGGCCCGGAAAAACCCATAACGGCGCAACATACCACAAAAGCGATAAACCCGCTTGTAGGCAATAATCCCGCAAAGGATAGCGCAAACCCCATTACAACAATGGAGGTGACAATAGTCAGATATCGTTTCTTAAAGCCTCCCCATGCGCCAAGCAGTAAACCGCCCGCCAACATGCCGACAGCAAAACTAACTTCCGCAACGGATGCCTGCTTCATCGTTCCTCCGAAATACCCCATAGTCATGAGAGGAAATAACGCATTGATGGGCATAAAAGCAAAAATGAATAACCCTCCGATCCAAAGAAGAGCAACTAACCCTTTGTGATGTTTCAGCGCATCATATCCTGCTTTCAGTTCTTCTGTAAAGCCACTTTGCGCAACGGACTCCGTAACTTCCGGCTTCGGAATCGAAACCATCGCGACCGCGATGCAAGCCATTATCGCTCCCAAAACATCGAGGGCTATAACAGCGTTCAGATCCCAAATTGAATATAGAAGCGCCGCGGCTGCCGGACTAATAATATAGCTGGCCGACTGTACGGACTGACTGTACCCGGCACATTTCGCCAGCTGCTCCTCAGGTACTAACAAAGGCGTCGTCGCACTCAATGCGGTGGAATGAAAAGCCGCACCAATACTGCGAATAAACAGTACAATCATAATCACCCAGACAGGCAATTCCATATAAAAAGCAACCACGGCCAAAGCTGCCGCCGCTGCCGCAACGAGGATATCAGCCATAATCATTACTTTTTTGCGGCTCCAACGATCCACCAAAACACCAATCATGGGCCCGCCAAGCGCCTGCGGTAAAAATCCAACCAGTGTAGCCATTGAAAGCACCATAGCCGAGCCTGTTTTTTCAGTCAGATACCAAACAATCGCCATTTGAAGAATAGCGCTGGTAATCAGTGATACAGCTTGCCCCGCCCATATTGCGAAAAAATTACGTTTCCAGTTTACCTTTTGAATGTTCATATCTTTTATCTCCCCGCATTTTTATTGGTTGTTTATTGATTTTTAGGCAATAAAAATGCAGGCCTCAAGTCCACATGTACGGGCTTCGGTCTGCATACCAATGAAAAGGCATAGAGAAATAAAAGGCATAGCTATAGAGGCTATTCCTTAACCTATCCATGTTCGACCCCATTTCATAAAATAAGCACAACAAAAAAGCCCATAAAATATGGAAAAAGCTGCTTTTTTATTGCCATCTTATCTTAATCGAATGGAATGCATGGATAAACTCCCCTCCTTAATAACTTTCAAAATCGTTTTTATGCTAACACGGTAAATGATTCATTGTCAATTCGCTATCCGTTCCAACATTTGGTCGCTCATTAGCAACAAGATAGCGAACTTATAAAAATTGAATTATAAACATATAGACAAGAGTCCCACTTGCAATAGACAATAACATATTTCTCTTCCAATTATGGAGACAAGCAACTATAGCAATTGAAATCAGTTCGGGTACACCGTGGTTTCCGGATAACAATTTGACATCCTTGATACTATAGACAACAAGTAACCCTAGAGCCGCCGAGGGTAATACTTTGCCGAGATACCTCACATAACTTGGTGTGGGTCGGCCCGATGGAAAAATAATAAATGGAATAAATCTTGTCATCATGGTTCCCAAAACGACCATTCCAATCGTAATCATTCGCTCTAATAAAGTCATTGACATGCACGTTCACCTGTTTTCTCTAGCTGCTTTCTCATCAAAGTAAGTACCAATAGAATGATGATCATGGAAGGGATGATAAAACTGCCGCTGTTAAAAATGAAAAGACATAAAAGTGATAGTCCCAAACCCAATAACGCGCTGTGATGTGCAGTTTCCTTCCTCCATTGTTCAATAAAGATGACAACAAATAGAGCCGTCATAACAAACTCAAGCCCTTCCATATTTAATTGCACCAGCAATCCCAAAAGCCCCCCAATTGAAGCCCCAAGCACCCAATAGCTATGATTAAGCATGGTGACGAAGAACATGTACCATCCTTTATTCACCTCTTGCGGTATATTCGCTGTGTAATTAATAGAGAAAGATTCATCGCATAGACCAAAAATCAGATAAATCTTTTTTAGTCCGGTCCCCCAGTATTTTTCAAGCATGGATATCCCATAAAAGAGATGACGCGCGTTTACCATTAAAGTGAGGAACAGGGCACCTAATGGATTAAAAGTACCAAGCAACAGATTGACAGCAACAAATTCCATTGAACCAGCAAAAATAAGCAGGCTCATTAGGATGGAATAAACCGCACTGAAACCCGATACATTCATGAAGATGCCATATGCAATCCCCAAGAATAAAAAGCCTGTTAAAATGGGGATAGTAGAGGGAAAAGCCGCACGAAATGCCAATTGAAGTTCATTTTTATTTCTCATGGTTAGCTCGCATCTCCTCAGCATAATTACTTTCATTGCAGTGTTAACAGTGTAAATCCATACAATCAACTGTATAATTGTATGGATTACAATTTTGCGAGGTACAGCATGCCGATTAATTCCTTCGTTGATTACCCCATGTCATGGAAACCCGACAGAGATGCATTGAAACGTCCGCTCTATCTTTCGCTCGCCTTATTGCTGGAGCATGACATTGCAAGCGGATATTTAGCTCCCAGTACAAAACTTCCTCCACAAAGGGAGTTGGCCGATTTTTTAGATGTGAATTTTACGACCATTACACGTGCTTACAAACTATGTGAACTTAAAGGCTTAATTTATGCTGTCACCGGGAGCGGTACATTTGTCTCGCCCAACGCGGCACGCTCCATTACAATTTCAAAAGATAAAATTTCAAGTGAATGTGTTGAACTTGGTTTTGTTGCATCATTTGAACAAACAAACCCTATCGTCGCCTTGGCTGCAAAAAGAGTAATGGAGAAAAGTTATTTAGAACAGCTTTTGGATTATAATGATCCTACAGGAAAACCACATCACAAAATAGCAGGACTAAATTGGATGAGGGCTTTCGGCATCGATGCGGACATAGAAAATATGGCTATTGTTTCCGGAGCACAGAATGCGCTCGCAATCACGTTGTTAGCTCTGTTTGAACCGGGCAACCGAATTGCAGTGGATATTTATACATACGCAAATTTTATTGAGATTTCAAAAATGTTTCGTATTCAGTTAGTTCCGATTCCCGGTGACGAATGTGGAATGCTGCCGAATGAACTTGATAATCAGTGCCTTCAACTGGAAGTACATGGCGTTTTTTTGATGCCTTCTTGTTCTAACCCCACTACAGTAGTGGTTTCAAAAAACCGCAAAAAAGAATTAGCTGCTGTAATTCGCAAGCGTAATTTGATTTTAATTGAAGATGATATTTACGCCTTTTTGACAGCTGGTTTCAATGCCGATTATGATCAGCCGATGTTTCAGCTCATCCCAGAACAAACAGTCTATATCTGCAGTACCTCCAAGTCAGTCTGTTCAGGGCTCCGAGTGGCATACATTGTGTTTGGGGAGAATTTTAAAGAGAGGATGATAAAGGCTGTTTTTAATATCAATGTCAAAACTTCTTCATTGGATGCCGAGATTATAACCGAACTTATTTTATCGGGAAAAGCGAATGAGGTTGTTGAGGAAAAAAAACAGCTGGCTCAATCTGCAAATCATATATTTTCAGAGTTTTTCCCACTGTCTTTCCACACTGGTCATCCACTGAGCTTTTATAGATGGCTTCCCATATCGGACAATGGCGATGGATCACGGATGGAGAGTTACTTTCTGAACAAAGGTATTCGTGTTTTTCACTCAGATCGCTTTTTAAGTGGGGCCAGTACACAGGACAAGTTTTTGAGAATAGCTCTTGCCTCTACAAATTCTTTGGAGGAATTAAAAAGAGGATTGGAGATCTTGAAAGAAAATCTCAGGGATTTAAATATGTACGATATCCCTTAATTCATGCCAGGACGTGCTTAGTCATTATTGCAACAGCCTTCGCCTTCATTCAAGTGTCCAGACCGCTCGATTTTCGTTTTCAAATATTTCTCGTTATACTCGGAGACATCTCCCCAAAGCTGCACCCGATCCTCTATATCCAGACCTGCCTTACTTAGCGCGTCTAGTTTTCTTGGGTTGTTTGTGATCAGTGTGACCGGTTTTGTCCGAAGTGCTTTTAAAACCCTTATCGCATCGCTATAATCTCGCGAATCGTCAACAAAACCAAGTTTAAGATTAGCATCCGCCGTATCATATCCGTTTTCCTGTAGAATATAGGCGAGTGCTTTGCTGAAGAGCCCGATGCCTCTTCCTTCATGGTTTGCCAGATAAAATATCGCGCCGCTTCCATGCTCGGAGATATGTTTCATCGACTGTTTGAGTTGATATCCGCAGTCACATCGCTTGCTGCCAAAAATAATCCCCATGGACAAGCACACTCGATTGTTGAAATTCAGCTAAATTTACAGATGATAATTTGGCGATAATACGCTCAAAATCTTCCGTCACTTTGCTGCAATTGAGCCAGCAGTACCACTTAAACTGGGCTGTTTCCCCAAGTAAGTTAACCGGCAGTTCAATGGGTCCGACAAGATATATGGCTCCTTTGTCTGTTTTAATTAGTTTTATTTTCTCTTGTAGGCACTATCCGCCTCATCATGGTTCACATGAGCTCCTTATTCTCAATAAATACACAAAAAAAGCCCCTATACTGGGACTTTTTTGTAAGTGCACCTTCCGAGGCAAAATATGCTGTAATTCATAATCATGCATATTTTTGCCGGACCAAAAATCATGCTTATGCTTGCCAAAGCGGCAAAATATGATTGATTTTTCAGACACTCTCTCGGATATCCTTTGTATTTTTATGGAGATGAGCCGTGGTTTGGCAAATCCACAATTCGCCGCCGCGCGATGCTAAAAATTGTTTAGGGAGGCGGGTAGCGTAACTCTGAGTAAAGGTCAGATAGCTTGCTGCTGATTTGCGGCTAAGGCACTAGGATCGCCAGCGATATAAACTAGGCTGCCATCGAGTGCGCCTTTCGCACGGTCACGATCAAACAAGCCCTCCCAACGCGCAATGACGAAGGTGGCAACAGCGTAACCAATAATGTTCACGGTTGTACGATAATTCCCCATGAATCGATCAGGCGCAAGCATCAGAGCAACCGCAGCCATGGAGATCGAACCGGTTGATGCAGCCGTTGCTGATAGTGCAACAAAAGCTGAACCCGGTATCCCTGCCATCCCCTTGGACGTTAACAATAGTACGCCCAGCAGCACAAGTTGTTCGGTAAGACCCAAATCGACTCCGGTCGCTTGAGCGAGAAATACCAATGCAAGTGATAAATAAATCGAGGCTCCATCCAGATTGAACGAATAGCCGGTCGGTACAACAAGACCGACAACTGCCCGGTTGCAACCGGCATGTTCGAACTTGTTCATGAGCTGCGGCATGACTGCTTCCGACGAACCCGTTGCGAACGCGAGAATGATCTCTTCGCGGATATAGAGGGTTAACTTCCATAAACTGATTCCCACATATACACGTGTGATGATAGCCAGTACAAGAAGAAAAACAAGACAAGCGATGGTCATGGCAAGAAATAATTTACCGAATGAAGCGAGTGTTTGAATCCCGTATTGACTAACGGTGAAAGCCATGGCGCCGAATGTTGCTAAAGCCGTAAGCTTCATAATATAGCCCATGATTTGGAACACCACTTTATTGACATGCTCCAGAAAACTAATAAGAACCTCCGAGGTTCGTCCGCCTACGTGGATGAGTGCAAATCCGAATAAGCAAGAAACCAGCAGCACCTGCAGCATAGCGTTATTCGCAAACGCCGAGACCGCACTATCAGGGATGATATTCAGGAAAAACTGCGCTCCGCTAGGGAGTGCTGAACTCTTGGTTGCTTTAGCTACGGCATCTGTTGACAAGGATGCAGGATCGATATGCATGCCTGTACCGGGGTTAGTTAAGTTGGCCACTACCATGCCTATAATTAATGCGAGGGTTGTTATGACTTCAAAGTAGAGGAGGGTCTTTCCACCGATTCGCCCTACAGTTTTAATATTGCCAACCTTTGCGATCCCAACGACAACAACGCCGAAAACAAGCGGTGCAATGATCATTTTGATAAGCTTGATGAAGCCGTCACCGATTGGTTTTAGGGCAACGCCAATGGTCGGCCAAAAATAACCCACCAAAATACCCCCGACAATGGATACGATAATTTGAAAAAAAAGTCCTTGATAAAAAGGTTTCTTTACTACTTCCACACCCGAATTCATTTTACATACTCAACTCCCTTTTTTATTGTTTGCCGCCGTCTTTTGAACAGTTCTAACATCTCTAACATAAATCAATACTAAAACTGTTTTTTTAAAGCCTTAGAGTCAAAAATCATTACCTCCTATGTAATAAAATATTACTTCGGATATATATTTTACATTTTACTTCTTATTTTTCGTCAAATCATTAGAAGAAATATGGATTTTCGATTTTTTCATTGTACTCTTTAACCAAAAAATAAAAAAATACTTACATTTCATGTAATGTATTTTAAAACTTTACTCACAAAATGAGAAAACCTCTATCGAGGCCATTCAAGGATGAGCGACCGCGTTTATTGAGGAGAGGCTTTGGTCTCCGACCAAAGATCCCTATATTAGGTTTTATCGCCAATATGAAAGCCGTTTTCGAATCCCGAAAAACTTATGCTTTCCTATGTGTAAAAAAACCAGGCGTCTGTTAACACAACACCTGGCTTTTATCTCTTTTTTACTTTTCAATTTAAAGAAATTTAAGCTATAGGATTTCGCAATGGCTTAAATGGCTCAATATTACACTGGGCGACATCGCCTTCACGAATCACTACAGATCCAGGCGTACCAGTCATAATAATATCACCTGGATATAATGTCATGATGTGCGAGATAAACGATACAATCCAACCCGGTTGATACATCATATTCGCCACGACATTACGGTGATGTACTTCCCCATTCAAAACTGTTTCTACGGTAACATCCTTTAACTCAGGAAACTCATCAGCCGTGATGAAATATGGGCCAAAGCTAAAGAACGTATTAAAGCTTTTGGCCAGCTGTAAATAACGGGGATTTTTTGCATGAATATCCTTTGCCGTCATATCTAAGGTCGTAGTAAAACCAGCCACAACACTGTAAGCATCCTCTTCTTTAACGTCCTTGCATGATTTCCCAATAATGATTCCCAGTTCCGCTTCCGCTGTTACGTTACTGGATTGAGCAGGCAGTTGAATAGCCTCACCAGCACCAATCAAGCTTGTATCTGGCTTCATAAAAATTACCGGCATTTCTTCCGGAGCTTTACCTGACAACTCAATGGCCTTTTCCATATAATTCATGCCGACACCCAGTATTTTTCCAGGGTTGCGATACAGCGGCGCATAGCTTATTTCATCAGCCTGAATATGAGGGAAATCGCGTAATTCGTTTTCTCCCTCGTTCTTATACCAAAGGTTCATTTCAGATAATTGGTCACTCTGTAAAATATGAAAAAGGTCCGTGCTCCAATCTTTATTCTCTATTTCATTTATCGTTTTAATCAAAATAACCTTGTCATCTGAAATGACTGCCGCGGTTTCCTCGCCATTTATTTTAACTGTTGCTAGCTTCATATCTTCTCCTTATCTAGCCAGAGCTGCCTTTTTCGTTAACAGCTCCGTAATCCAGTGCAATAGATTCAGGTCCCGGTGATGATTGGCCATGAACGATAATCCTATTGGCAATCCGTTCACTTCTGCTAAAGGAAGCGTAATTTGCGGCAAGCCGGCTAAACCTGCTATACAGGATAGCTGCATTGTTTTTGCCCGATATTGCTCTGCCTGCTCTCCTTGCAGATTGAGCAAGGGAGCTGCTCCAGGAGCTGTTGGAATAACTAATAAACCTTCTTCTCCCAGCAAATTTGACATAAATTGACGAACGTTTTCCCTTAATTCATAATGACGGGTGCTTTCACTCTTTTTCAATGTACTTGTCCATCGAAATCTTTCTGCAATGCCGGGTCCAAAATTCGGAGTCTCCTTTTCAATCCATTCGCCATGTTCGCTCCAAATCTCCAACCCCTGAAGGATACGAAACGTACTCGACCACTCAGCCAACCCCTGTTCAGAAATCTTTATCCACTCACAATGATTCGTTATTTCCTTAACGGAAGGAAGAAAGGCCAATAGAGCTTCTTTGTTTTCTTTTTCCAACAGCCCCCATGCCTCTTCCGCTAAAAAGATGTTGTTAAACTGACCTTCCGTACTTTGACCGTCAATTAAAACTCGACCAACCTCTAATAACAATTGAGGATTTCGGCTCATCCATCCAACGGTATCAAAGCTTTCGGCTAACGGAATTACTCCTTCAATCGGAACTGCACCGTGTGTAGGCCGAAATCCGTATATCCCGCAGTAGGAGGATGGGATACGAACAGATCCCCCCGTATCTGTTCCTATAGCAAAATCTACCAATCCTGCGGCGACTGCAACGGCAGATCCGCTGGAGGATCCTCCTGGAATCCGATTCGGGGCCTTTGGATTTACCGGGGTACCGTAATGGAAGTTCTCTCCATTCAAGCTGTACATCAATTCATCTGTTTGCACAGTTCCCTTTAAATTGGCTCCATGCATAAGCAGGCGATCAATAGCAAGTGCATGCTGAGCAGCAGGACCGTGTGTGCGGAGCCAATCAGGGTTTCCTGCTCCGCTTCTATAACCTTGAATCGCAAACACATCTTTTACCGCAAACGTCAAACCGTTTAACCGCCCTGATTCCGTTGATTTAATATTTAAATTTTCATCCACAAATGCATTCCACTTATTAATCATCGTGACTCCCTCCAGATCAATAAAAAACTCTTTCATGTGCTGACCCTTTTTTTGATTGTTAACCGCTTAAACCGGATATTTTCTAGTAAAAGAGATAATAAAATACCTACTAATAGCCCATTGCTTAGTAACGGGCGCAAAATACTTGGAATTGTTTCGAAGTAAGATGCAGGAAATGTCATGAAAATAATTCCAATGAATAACGGAGCCGCTAAACGATACACATTCGCCGTATTTAATTGAATTTGCGCAAAATATTGAAGAGATGTGTGCAGCAGACGTAAATAAGTCACAAGCAAAACGGCACTTCCAACACTTAAAGGAAGCTTGGCCATTAAGCTGCTTATGGCAGGTGTAACCCCCATCAGCATAAACATCCCGCCACCAATGATAAATGGGATTCGCTCCAAAATTTTAGTTTGATTGAGAAAACCGATTGACGATACATATGGGGCATAGGGAACCATCCCAAACAACCCCGAAATAATAACGAATAACCCGCTTATTGTAAACGAGCTTCTATATTGTTTTCCGCTCGCATTTGTTTTATAGATCTCATCAGTACCCTTTAACGCTCCAAATGTATTAGATGTGTTAATAAGACCCGCGATGACAGCGATTAAAATAACCCCTACATCCAGACTAGGTGCACCAAGAGGAAATAGTTCAATATCTAATTTCCCTGAAATGTCTATGGTTTCCATGCCGGTAAATAACAACTCATACAAAATCCATCCTCCAATGATCCCGATTAATAACGAATATTTACTAATCGAAGGGAGAGCTTTAATACTGAGAACAATAACAAAAACGGCAACAGTACTAGATAGTAAGAAAATGGGCAGGTCAATGTGTGACGTATCCGAGTGAGCCCCAAAGGGAATACCCAGCATTACCTTTAAGAAAATTGAATTTAATCTGCATCCTAAAAGAAGCATGAATACAGCCATTACACCTGGGTTAAACCATTTGGAAAGATGCTGTGAAATCCCGCTTAAACCAATGAGTATCGTGATAAACCCGGAGATCATAATCCCGACAGCCAGGCTTCCCCCAAGAGTCGTTAACGATATCCCTTGAGAAGGAGCTGCGTAACAAAGACTTAAAATTACTCCCCACCACAATCCGGATTGCCCCTCCATCACGGATCGTCTATGTCCTAATAGAGCTTGTAATATACAGGCTAATCCAGTAAAAAGAAAGGAGAATTGAACCAGGAATATAATTTTGTCTTGAGGAAGCTGGAAAGCCGCTCCTACAGTAATAGGAATTACAACCGTATTTGTGAAAAGAAAAAAAAGCCATTGCAGCCCGCCAAGCCAATATTCCATTTTGAACAGCTTTGTCATAAGTCCACCTTCTATATCTTTTAGAAGAGCATTTTTATCCTGCGCAAAAAGATTCCGGCAATACCCGGAATCTTTTTAAATTTTAAATTCAAAACGAATTATTCAAATTACTTTACCTGCATGTTAGGACTCATATACATTAAGCGCAGCTTGTAAACCTTGTCCAATTTGAATGGATGCATGATGGCGAATCAATACAGCCTCAAGCGCCGCTAGAACAAATAAAACATTTTCTTTCCGGCAGCTGTATCCCATAGTACCAATTCGCCAGATTTTGCCATGAAGAGGGCCAAATGAGCTAGCGATCTCTATACCAAACTGCTCAAGCAGCATCGTTCTTACTGCCTCACCATCGATACCATCTGGAATTGTCACGCAGGTGACCATAGGAAGCTTCCAGGACACATCATTAAATAACTCCAAACCCATAGCTTTGATTCCTTCTATAAGCGCTTTCTCGTGCAAACGATGTCTTTCAAAGCGTTCCTCAAGCCCCTCTTGTAAAACAATACGCACTCCCTCGCGTAAAGCATAAAGCATGGAGGTTGCTTCTGTATGATGATTTAATCTTCTCGGTCCCCAATAGTCTTGAAGTTGGCTTAGATCAAAATAATTACTACGAATCGGATGTTGAACATGTACGCGATCATGCTCCTGCGCAACGCCTCTCTCCACTTTCTTTCTGGTTGCAAGCAATCGTTCTACGCGGCCATTATACGTGATGGGAGCCATACCGGAAGGAACAGACAAGCATTTTTGAGTCCCTCCGATCACGGCATCAAGCTTCCATTCATCTACCTTTACTTCCGTTCCGCCAATAGTCGCAACTGCATCAACAATACATAACACATCAAGCTCCCGGCAAGCAGGTCCGATTTGGTCCAGTGGCTGCATACAGCCGGTCGATGTTTCACCATGCACAATCGCAAGTACCTTTGGTTTTACTTTTCTCACTTCATCAATAATGACCTGCTGATCAAAAACTTCTCCCCATTTACATTCGATAATGTGGATTTCCGCCCCATTACGCTCGGCAATTTCAGTTAACAAATGTCCAAATCTGCCGAAGATAGGGATGAGTACTTTATCTCCCGGCTCTATTACACTGCACAATACAGCTTCAATACCAGCTCGGGAAGTTCCGTCGATCGGAAATGCCCACTTATTTTGGGTTTGAAATACTTGACGAAGCATCTCCATCGTTTCATTCATCATTTGTGTAAAAGCAGGATCAAACTGCCCAAGGATCGGGGTGCTCATCGCACGCAGCACTCTGGGATCAACCTCAACGGGTCCTGGAGTCATAATTGTTCGTAACGGTGCATTGATTTCTTGAAAAACGTTCATTATTTTCTCCCCCTTAATAGGCTAGTTCATATAATACTTTTATCAATAATTCAATACCTTGCTTTAAATCCTGTGTCTTCGTAAACTCATATGGCGAGTGGCTAATTCCCTTATGACTTGGGACAAATAATAGAGAAGTTGGACAGAATTGCCCAAAAACTTGCGAATCATGGCCAGCTCCGCTAGTCATTTTTTTGAATGGCACCTGTTCCCTCTCTAATATGGATTCTGAGATTTTATTCAGCTTTTCACACATCTTAACCGGTTTTTCGTTCATCCAATTATGAATATTCAAATGCGTATCATGCCTGCTTGCAATCCGTTCAAACTCTTTAAATACATCGTCACAAAATCCAAAAAGAACATTTTCATCACTATGACGAATATCCACACTAAATGTCACTTTTCTTGGAATAACATTGGATATATTGGGCTCAACATACATTTGACCGACTGTAGCAACGAAGTCAGGAGATGTTTCTTTCGCTCTTTCCATAAGAACTTGAATAAGCCCGGTTGCCGCATACATGGCATCCTTACGCCAACGCATTGGCGTTGTACCAGCGTGGTTGCTTTCTCCAATTACTGTGATATTGTATCTTCTCTGTCCAACAATGTGACTAACAATTCCAATGGATTTCTCTTCTCTTTCTAATACCTCTCCTTGTTCTATATGCAATTCAATAAAACAATCGAGATCATTTCGCCTTGGTGGTGAGTATTTCCCTTGGCCAAACCCTGCTTGCTGCATAGCTTCTACGAAAGGTATACCCGCTGCATCCTTCAAATCCTGAATATCTTCAAATGACTTTATCCCGGTGATGCTGCCAGAGCCCCAATAGGTCATGGGAAAACGGCTTCCCTCTTCTTCACATAAAGAAACGACTTCTATATTTTTTTGAGGCAGCCCGTAATGTTTATATAAATGTTCTATAGCTATTAAACCGGCAATTACCCCGTATGCTCCGTCATACTTCCCACCATCTATGACAGTATCAATGTGAGATCCTGTTAAAATAGTAGAGGACTTTTCTTGTCTGCCCATTAATCTGCCAAATAAGTTCCCAACATCATCATAGTAGGTATGGAGTCCAATCTCTTCCATTTGTTTTTCGACTGCTTTTTGAGCGGATTGCCATTCTTTTGAATACAGTTGGCGTGTAACTCCATTTTTTTCACTTTTTCCAAATGAAGCTAACCACTCTACCTTCTCTTCAACTTGTTTAAATAAGTCAGATAATTTCTCTTCTCCGATAACCAACCTAATCTCTCCTATTCCAACGAATAGTTTTTCTGTCATTTATTGTTACAAATATTGATATGGTGAAGATTCTAAAATAATTGTAAAATAAATAATTAACAAAATCATTCACAGAAATGTAGAAGATTTCTTCATTTCGTTGTTTATATTAACTAAAATTCTATTTGAATTGTGACAATCTTGAAATATGCAAAGGAGATAGATATGGAATGAGATTAAGTGAGCTATTAGATCTTCCTGTGTTTAATGGAGCCTCCTTAGTTGCAGGAAATCAAGGAATTGAACGTGAAGTAAATACAGTGAATATGATGGATGCTCCCGATATCATCCATTTTTTAAAGAAAAACGAATTACTTGTAACAACAGCCTTTCATTTCAAGGATGATCTTCATTCATTATTACACCTTATTAAGGAAATGGAGAAACAAGACTGCTCAGGCTTAGGAATTAAAACAAAGCGATTTTTAGACCAAATACCTGATGAAGCTGTATCTCTTGCAAACGAACTTCAGCTTCCGCTCCTAGAGCTTCCCATTCAAACTTCATTAGGGGATATTGTAAATAAGTCATTAAGTCATATCCTTGATATTCGTACGAACGAGCTGCACAATGCCATGCAAACACACCAACAATTTACTAACCATATTATGAGCGGACAGGGAATAAATAAAATCCTTGAAAGTTTGTCTTCCCTAATTCACTTACCTGTAGTATTGCTAAATCATCATTTACGTCCAGCTGTAAATAATTTTAATCAACCATCCATTTTTGAACATCTGGAGACATTGATTACAAGCGGACATCACCTTCACTTTTCCAAAACAACAATATCTACATTCTCATTATTAAATGAAACGCGAGATACAATTACACTTTTTCCTGTTTATTCACATAAGCAATATAGCTACCTGTGTATATTAGGGTTCATACCATTGTCAGACCGCTCGACCTTCTTAACAGTTGAGCAAGCGACGAACGTTATTGCTTTTGAACTCATGAAAGAAAATGCACTAAAACAAAATAGACGACGTATTGAAAATGAATTTTTCACCAATTTCATTAACGGCTCATTTTCTACCAATGAAGAAATCATTAGCCGAGGAAAAGAGTTTGGATTATTAAACGAACAACGGTATGTTTGTGCAGTAGGTAAACTAGATATTACAGAGAAAAACATATCGTTTATGCAATACCAATCAGAACAAGAATTGATTTACGATAAAATCGAGTCGGAACTACAACTTTTTCACCAAAAAATCCACCTTTTCACAACCGATCATTCCTATATTTTACTCATGCAGCTGAAGGGCGGATGGAAGGATATCGAACAACCGTTTTTTTCACTATTAGAAACACTACAAACAAAGATTGCAATACACTGCCAAGAGGAGCTTTCATTTGGTATTAGTAATTACGCGCAGCAATTAATCCATATTCCGATCTCATATAAAGAAGCAACCGATGCCTTATATTATGGAAATATGTCCGGAAAGAAAAAATTTATTGAAATTTATCAGCCAAAGGAAGTTCCAGAGATTTTACGAATGGTCCCTTATGAGCACCTAATAAAGTTTTATTCAGACACTTTTCAGGCATTTGCCAATGATCCAAATAAAGATCATCAAATATTGCTTCAGACTTTATCCGTTTATTTAGAAACACATTGCCATTTGGCTGAAACAGCCAAACGTTTATACGTGCACCGCAATACAGTGATTTATCGTTTAGAAAAATGTGAAGAGATCATTGGCAGAAGCTTAAAAGAAGCCGATGAAACACTGCGCTTGCGTCTCGCTTTTAGAATTAAAGCTTTAATTCAAGGGAACAGCACGCTCGATCACAAAAGTAAAGAGATGAAGTCTTCGAATATTTAAACGATAAAAAATGCCCGACCAGCAGGCAGCAGGTCAGGCATTTTGTCATTATTGGATTCCTTTTTTAACCCATTCAGCAACGGTAATTACACGTTTTGTTTGATGAGCAACAGCGGCTTGATAAGCTTGCTTATCTCCAACGATTTGATTGTTTTGGTCAACAGCAACGCTGGTGCCGTACGGATTTCCACCTGCTGCAAATAGGGATGGGTCTGTGTAACCTGGTGCAACAACAATTGCCCCCCAATGATACATGGTCGTGTACAACTGAAGAATGGTTTGTTCTTGACCACCATGAGCATTTTGAGCGGAAGTCATTGCACTAACTACTTTGTTCACAGTTTTTCCGTGGAACCAAATGCCACCTGTAGTATCCAAGAATTGCTTGATTTGGGATGCGACGTTTCCAAAACGGGTTGGTGTGCTAAAAATAATAGCGTCCGCCCATACAATATCGTCTGGGGTAGCAACTGGAATATCTTTTGTGGCTTCTACATGAGCTTTCCAAGCAGGATTTCCTTCAATAACGGATTGTGGTACAAGTTCTTGAACTTTGAAAATTTTAACTTCTGCGCCTGCTTGTTTCCCTGCTTCAGCAGCCCACTGAGCTAATTGATAGTTGGTTCCAGTGGTGCTGTAATAAATAATCGCTAATTTTACATTTGACATTTTTATCGTCTCCTTATCGGTTGTTTTTCCAAAAAATTTATTTAAACTAAAAAGTTTAAATTCATGATTGCCACAACAACGGACAAAATAAGCAATATAAATGGTGCTCCCAAATTTTTTCCTGGGTCCTTGAGGCGAATATGAGTGATAATTCCTCCAATCATTGTCGCGGCGAGAAGAATCCCTGCGAGTGCTGCGAATTGCGGATTCCAAATTCCCACAATCATTCCCGCAGCGCCAATCAATTCAATTAACCCAGTGAAGATACGGAATCCTTTAGAATAACCGTAACGTTGAAACTCCTGAACCATCTGCTTAGCACCAAATTTCATTAAACCAAACATGATAAACCCCAAACCCAAGATTACCTGCAAAACGATGGATGTGATATGCATATTAGCCACCTCTCATGATTATTGATAAATTTATTGTAATTTTTTTGCGCCTATCCCAATTTTCTTTAGCAACTCAATGAGTTGTTCTTTTTCTTCGTTACTTACAAAAGATAAATTTTTGGATATCGTTTCAACATGTTGCGGGAAAATTTCATCGAACAGTTCATTTCCTTTTTCTGTCAAGACAACGTTAGAAGCACGGCGGTCTGTTGGACTTGGTTGCCTTTCTACAAAACCCTTTTTTTCCAATTTATCTACAACGTAAGTGATACTTCCACTCGGAATTGAAAGAGTTTCACTGATTTTTTGTACCGGATGTGGTCCCTTGCTATATAGAAGTTCAAGAATCATAAAATGCTCAGGATTAAGTTCATAACGGTCAATATCCTTACGAACAATATCGAAAAGAACTTTGGAAGCTTTCATCCAAATACGAAATAGCCTTAAATCAAGCTGGCTTTGTTTATCTCCTTGATACATGTAATTACCTCCTTCCGAGGGATGAATGATCTATGAATGTTATCTTGGCTTTCGATACAGCGGATAATCAACTTGAGTTGGAATCTCTATTATCAGCATCCGAAGTTCTTCATCTTTAGATTGAATGGTAATGGTTTCATCTTTCTCCGATTGAATAATAACAAAGTCTTTGTTCTCAAATGAAACCTCCTGACCTCCAATCACGCCGTCACCTCTTATAGCTAAACCGGCGAGTGTCCGATTAGGTGAGAGAAGATACTTATAGGTTGCACCATTTGCAATTTGAACATCATACATTTTGGCATCTGTAACGATATGGATTGGCGAATGTTCGCCAAGTATCGTCTTAACCGTTACACCATTCTCGGAAACGATCGGAAAATCTTCATGCCCGTATTTGCTGTAAGTGGGTGGACGCTTTATGGCTTCAGTTAAGTACGGCTCGAACCAAATTTGAAAGCCTTCTGATGGTTCAAGAAGAGATTCGGCATGGTGTATGCCTGAGCCAGCTTGCATGACTTGAACACCGCCAGCACCAAGTACGCTATCTGTACCAAGAGTATCTTGGTGACGACCTTTACCCTTAATGTTATAGCTTAATATCTCGAATCCTTGATGAGGGTGAAAGCCAATCCCACCTTCGCCTTTGGATTGTGCCCATGCCCAGTAAAATAAAGGACCCAGGCGGTTTATGAGGGAACCCTCACCAGAAAACCCAATCGGCTTTTGTTCTGTTATTTTGCCGCCATCAAATTCTCCTTTTGCTTGATCCTGTGGTTTAATGATTTTAATTTCCATTTGTAGCCCTCCTTTGCTTTAATTAAATAATTTCCTGATATTTTATATCCTAATATTATTTATCCTGTACTTAGGATATTTTTATCCTAACATTAGGATAATGTTTGTGTCAACAGAAATGTTATGGCTCTTCTATGTGGCTGCATATATCCGCTAAAAAATTATGAGTCCACAGAAAAGATCCATTACAGTAGCCTTTATACTTCTATTTTTAAAACGGATTTAACCTCTTTACCGTCAGGTGTTTATGTTGATTCGATTCCAGAAGGTACGTATATGTGCATCTCTTTTAAGTGGTCTAATACCGAATATTACGATCATTTCTACAAACTAAAAAAAGCCTACTATTCGTTAGGCCAAACGATGAAGACTTTATAACCGAGCTCCAAATACAAATAGATTAAACTTCGAACACGTTCATTCATGCACCATATTACACCTTCAAGTGCAGACTGATCGCTGAATATATTCAATTTTATAACACGGAACGGTTCTAAAAACTCGGCGATCTCCCCCTCGCTTGAGTACCGGAAATCGATCGCCGCTTAATTCAAAGTCTTTTTTTACTGTCTACTTGACGGGGCTAAGACCAAACGACGGCAACCTTAGCGGTACATTTCAATCCCGTGCTCCCTCTGCTTACGCTTCGGTCCGCGCGGACTGAACCCTGAGGGGTTCTACTCCCATAGTTCCAAGTACAAATACAAAAGACACCCTCTCGGGTGTCCTTTGTATTTGTATGGAGGTGAACCTTGGCTGTGCAAAACCACAATACGCCGCCGCGTCATTCCGTAATAAACAAGTGTAACGGTCCGAGGATTTCGACTTCATATTTCTTAGCCGTTTCCACCCGTTTCGGAATGTCCGGCTGGGATGGAGGCGGCAGCTCCAGCCGCTGGGCCGGCTCGCTGAGATCCGAGAAGAATTGGTCGAATCCGGACGGATTCACCGTGACTAACAAGCGGGCGGGCCGATCGCCTACGATTCGGAATCCGTGGGGGATATTTCTCGGCAGGAGAGCAGAGGAGCTTGCTTTCACCAGATATTTGCGGCCATCCAGAATGAATTAGGCTTCGCCTTCGATCAAATATAAGGTCTCGTAATCCCTGCTAACGAACCGCCTATTCCGGTTGTTCGGTGTTCTTTACCTTACGTATCGCTTCCGTCCGGTCGGTGACCTGCAGCTTGTTTAAGATGTTGGAGATATAATTCGACACCGTCTTTAAGCTCAATTCGAGCCTCCCGGAAATGTCCGAATTCGACAATCCTTCGGCAAGCAGAATCAGTACCTCTTTCTCCCGGTAGGTCAGCTCCGGAAACTTATCCACGCGGCTTAGCGGTTTTGTCGCGAATTCGATCATCATGTTCGCGACATCCCCGCTGAAAATCGCTTCGCCGGAAGCGACCGCCCGGATGGCGCGCAGAATGTCTTCCTTATCGGCATCCTTCAAGATATAGCCTTTCGCCCCCGACTTCATCGCGGTAATCACGGAGGCGTCATCTTTGAACATCGTGAGCACGAGGATCTGGATGTCGCCATCCATCGCTTTGATTCGGGTGGCCGCCTCTATCCCGTTCAATCCGGGCATCCGGATATCCATGAGAACGACATCCGGCCGTAATTCAAGCGCCAATCGCACGGCCTCATCGCCAGACGCGGCCTCCCCCACCACTTCCATTCCGTCGGCGCTTTCCACTACTCCCCGGACTCCCTGCCGAAACATGGGGTGGTCATCCGCCAGCAATATTCTGAGCGTTCTCATCGTTTTCTCTCCTCTCTAGGTTCAGCCTTTAAGGGGCAGCCTCGCCTGAACGCGCATGCCACCTCCCGCCAGATTCCCGACCACACAAGTTCCCCCAAGCTCTCTTGCGCGTTCCCACAGCGAGGTGAGTCCCAGTCCGTTACCATCCGTACTCGCCAGTTGATCGGGAAGTCCGACGCCGTTGTCCGTGACCTCCACGACCAGTTCCCTGTCCGGATCCGTCTCGACGGCGATCCGAATGACGCAAGTATCGGCCCGCGCGTGCTTCACGACATTCACCAGTGCTTCCGTAGCGATCCGGTAAGCGCCGACTTCAACGGCAGCCGGCAGCATCGGGAGCCGATCCGGTGAATCAAACGTAAAGCGCAGCGGAACGGAGTCGGTAATGCCTTTCACTTGTTCGAGCTGCTGGAGCTGCTCCATCCTCTGCCGAACCGCACCGATCAGGCCCAACTCATCCAAAGCGGGCGGCCGCAAATCATAGACGATTCCTCTGATTTCTTCTACGGTCTCCGCGATATCCTGCTTGAACTGCGTGATGATCTCGATCGCCTTATTCGGGTCTTTCCGAATCCAATCCGTCACGAGGGAAGCGGTCAACCGCATCGCGGCCAGCCTCGGGGCGATATCGTCATGCAGATTTTTGCGAATCGACCGTCTCTCTTCTTCCTGGGCGAAGATGAGTTGTTCCTTCGATTCCTGTAAATCCGTGAGTAGCAGCCGGATATCCATTGCCTGCTTGACGTTGTGCACCACGATCCCCGCTTGTCGGGCGAACCCGTCGATGAGCTTCAGATCCGCATCGTTGAAGGCTTCGCCAGGCGAGCGGGCGGCGATATGCAGCGATCCCACGGTGCTTCCTCCCGACATCAGCGGAATGCGGGTTATGTCCCCATTTTCCTTGCCCGTAGAGGTTTCCAAGCCATTCTGAGCCAGGCTGATTCCCGCATAGGGAACGCGAAGGGAATCCTTTACCGTTTTAACCACGGTATCAAGGGCAGCCTCGGGACTGATAGACTCCTTGAGCCGGTTGCCGAGCTGCAGCAACACCGAGAAAGGATCGTGCTGTTCACCGTACAGCATCCGGTTCACCGCACGCTGCAGCCTCTCTTTTAACGGCGCAAACACAACGGCCGCTACCCCCGTTGCGAATATGGAGAACAGCATATTTTGCTCGGTTTGAAACAGGATGGACAAATACCAGACGATCAGCGCATACAGAGCAATGATCGAGGCGCTGAGCCCGAGATAGACCAGCGTGCGGTTCACGATCGGATCAATATCCCATAATCGTTTCCTCAAGATGGAGATGCCTAAGGTGACGGGTATGGGAAGCATGAAGATTTGAACGGCCACATCGAGAATGAACATCCGAAGGGGATCCTTCACTTCATAGAAATCCGCCTGAATGAATAGCGGGATCACGGAAACCAGAAAGACGCACGTTAGCGACAAGAGCACCCCATACACGAACCACTTGGTTTGCTGCCGTTCGACCGCTCCCCCCGCGAAGCGATAGCGAACATACTGATTGTAGATCAGAATTCCGTATTGCAGCACGACCCATAGCAAGTTGCACCAGAGCGGCCAATACTGGGCGCCCCATGGCTCAAAGGGAAAATAAACGGATACGATCCGAATGGCCATTAAGCCGACTCCGGCCCAAAACAGCCCTTTCCTCACGATTCGGCCGTTAGGGAACAACAGCAGGAAGAGGATAAAGGAAGCAAGAGACAAGTCCTCCACCGCCGATGTAAGCCATCCGAGCTCGCGCCATTGCATCGAAATGAAAGTGGACGCCGGAAACGAAACGAGCGCGACCGCCGTGATATACGATATCGGTTCGCGCGGACGTTTCACGAGAATGAGCGTGGCAACCGATGAGTACAGCAAGAAGAATAGAAAAGCAATTCCGGCATAGAGTGCTGCGAATCCCGTCTCCTTTAAACCGAACGCTTCCGCCGCGTGTTTCGGAAGAGGCGTTATCGCGGCATATTCGCACAAGGATTGATGGCAGGTATCCCGCATGTACAGGTAGTAGGCAGGTAGCTTGGCAAGAAAGAGAATCGTTATGAAGCAGCTGAAGGCTAAGGATAAGATACGCAAGACAAACAGCCATCCGACCGGATGGCTTTTTTCTGGAAAAATACGTTTTGTAATCGGGTTTGCTTCGTAATCCATATAAATCCCCTTAAGGGTTCGATTTCGCGGAAAGCGACTCTATCGGCGCCGTCACGTTCCGTGCGCTGCTCTGACGGAACAGAATGGCTGCATATACACACCCGTACAGGATAGCGGCCAGACCTCCCCAGAGTCCCCAACTCCCTGGATAGCCGGGAATCGTAATCGATGCGGCGCCCAGGAACACATAGGCCATGGAGAGAATCGCGCCGAGCGTGCGGGAACCGGTCCGGCCGGTTGCTGTCAAATAACCGCCATACAGCAGCACTAGGCTCAAGGCTGTCCCTTCACCCCAACGGAACTGCTGCACCGGATCCTTCAACTGATGGATAGCGCCATCAATCGAAAAAGGAAGCAGCCCCAGCAAAGCGATTCCGGCCATGATGAGCAATGTCCGATTCATAACGGCAGGCTCGGAAGGGCGGAATATCTCCCTGCGCTTCGCGTACGTGGCATAGAGAATCGCAAGCACGACGCCGAACACAATGAGAATGAAGTGAAAGGCTAATGCCGGAACCATGATGGCCAAGGTGGCCAGGAAAATCAGGTGACCCCCAATATAATATTGGAGCAATATCGGTTTGCTGAGCGGCTTCTTCAGCATAGCGAGCAAACTGAAGCTGAACAAAATCCCGATCAAGGCCCCGTGTACAGCACCATGAAACCGCAGTTCGTCCGCAAGCGGGCTGGAAGCCATCACTCCGTGCATCCATGGCTCTAAGGCCTCAGAAATCCCCTGCAGTATGAATAATCCGCCTGCAGCAAACACAACCGCAAAAACACGAAACGTTACTTGAAGCCAAACGCTCTTCCCTGTCGATTCTTTTTTCATTCTACATCTCCTCCAATTAAATACACAAGATCTATATACAGGATAGGAGAAACCGGTTCCCTGCCGAAAGAGGAGGCTTCCCAGCTTTCGGGGAAACGTTTTTGGGAAATTCGATCCTGTCGCAGAAGAACTTCTGCGACAACTGCTTTCCAAGTTCAAAAACCATGTTGCTAGCCGGAATCTTCCCGAGATCAAGAAGATCGTCGCCAGCTATGTAGATAAGGTCATCGTGTATAAAGAGCATGTTGATCTTATTCTTAAGCTGCACATGTGACTGAAATGCAAAATCCACAACCTCATGCGGTTGTGGATTTACATGGTGGAGGTGAGGGGAGTCGAACCCCTGTCCGAAAATATCGCCACACAGGCTTCTACGGGTGTAGTCACAGTTTTGATGTCACCCGAGCAGCGCGCTGTAACCCGCTCTGCGTTGGGTCAGCCTGATTATCTTCTTCCGTCGACCCCAGGCGGAGACCGAAGCGGCGTATCCCACTAAGGTTGGGCCCCTATCCCGGCACATGGGCGATGCAGGGTAGAAGCTTAACAGTCAGGTTATTAAGCTGCTGCTAAAGTTGTACGTTGGTTGCCATTTAATAGGCTTTAGCGTTGATGAAGTGGCCGCGTCCCCACTACCCGCAACCCATGCTCAAACTATCCCCGTCGAATCCAAGAACACCCCCGAATTTTCTTCAACCTCGTCAAGGACGAAAGAAGATAAAAGGCATTGCTTTGACCAACTCTTGAGCATTTTGTTGCTGTACCTTACTGCTTACTTAGTATAACACATGCGGCCGCGAATTGAACCGCTAGGTTCATGGAAGCTCAGGTGCCACTTGCCAGTGTCACAACGAGCTTACCTTGCAATCTTCTGTTTCTCGCGCAATGCACGCTGGATATCCCGCTGCGCATCTTTTTTTGCGGCGCTTTCGCGCTTGTCGTACTGCTTTTTCCCTTTGCCTAATCCCAGTAACAGCTTGGCGTAGCCGTTGCGGATGTAGATTTTCAAGGGAACGAGTGTATAGCCTTCTTGTTTGGACTGTCCCAGCAATTTGGCAATCTCAGCCTTTTTCATGAGCAGCTTGCGCGCCCTTGTCGGGTCAGTCGGATTGCTCCGGTTGCCTTGCTCAAACGGGCTGATGTGCATATTGTGCACAAAAGCTTCGCCGTTGCGAATCGTTGAAAAGCTGTCGCCCAAGTTCGCTTTGCCTGCCCGTAAGGATTTGATCTCCGTGCCGGTCAGGACGATGCCACACTCGTACGTATCTTCAATAAAGTAGTCGTGCGACGCCTTCTTGTTCTGAGCGAGCACTTTGCCGTCGGCTTTCTTCGTTGCCACGTGAGATCCTCCTCCCGCACGTGTAATCAAGCTACAATGGTGCAACCTATTGTAGCAATTTCACGCTGGAAAAGCAAGAAGCGGCGATTATCTCCGCCGCTTCTTGATGCCGCTGCCGCCGCCTTCCGTACCGCGTCGGCGTCCGCCCTTGGCGAGCGCGTTCACGCCGCTCGCCCAATCCATGCCGCCCGCGCCGCCCGCAGCGGGTGCTCCAGCATCGCCGCCGCGCGCTCCGCGTTGGCCGGCGCCCACACCCGCTAGGGCTTCGCCCCCTAGCGCAATGCCTCCGCGGCCGCGCTTGCCACGGCCGCCAACCGCACTTCCGCCTTCGTTCCTTCCGGCTCCAGCAGCGCTTCGGCCGCCTCTTCCGCTCTCGCTCCGGCCGGCGCCAACCGCCTGCAGTCTCTCCGTGAGACTGCCGCCAGCCTTGGCTCCGCCTTTGCCAGCCTTGGTTCCGGCAGCAGCTTTGCCTTTCCCTTTGGCGGCAGCCAATCCGCTCTTACCGCCTGCTTTCCCGCCGCTAAAGCTGCCCGCTTTACCGCGTCCTCCACCGTTACGGCCGCGATCCCCACCGCCTCCGCGGCCTTCACGCGGCTTGTCGCCGCCGCGCAAGAAGCCCGGTTTCCCGTTGCTGCGCGGCTTCATATCGACCATCTCAAAATCGATCGTACGCTCATCCATATTCACGCGTGCTACTCGTACCTTAGCTTGATCGCCGATACGATAAATGCGGGACGTGCGCTCGCCGATGAGCGCATGCTGCATCTCGTGATAATGATAGTAATCATCCGTCAAATCGCTAAGACGAATCAAGCCCTCAACGGTATTATCCAGTTCTACGAAAATGCCAAAGTTTGTGACGCTGGAGATAATGCCTTCGAATTCTTCTCCGACTTTGTCCAGCATGAACTCCGCTTTTTTCAATGCCTCAGTCTCACGCTCAGCCTCAACGGCAACACGTTCGCGTTCTGAAGACTGACGTGCAATATCATCCATACGCGACGTCAAATACTCATGCCGCTGATCCAACAAAGTACCGCTCTCCAGCACCTCGCGAATGACGCGGTGAATAATCAAATCCGGATAGCGCCTGATCGGAGACGTGAAATGCGAATAAAATTCCGCCGCCAAGCCAAAATGCCCCACGCTTTGCGAATCATACCGCGCTTGTTTCATCGAACGAAGCATCACTTTACTGATAACCGTTTCTTCCGGCGTATCCTTAATTTCTTCCAATAACGACTGCAGCGCACGCGGATGTACCTTATTCCCTTTTCCCCGGACGACATAGCCGAAATTCGTAATAAACTCCATAAAGTGCATCAGCTTTTCCATATCCGGATCCTCATGAATCCGGTAGAGGAAAGGAACTTTCAACCAATGGAAATGCTCTGCAACGGTTTCATTCGCCGCCAGCATGAATTCTTCGATAATCATCTCAGCGATCGAACGTTCTCTTTTTACAATATCCGTTGGCTTCCCTTCGGCATCGACAAGAATTTTGGATTCCTCAAAGTCGAAATCAATCGCTCCGCGCTTCATCCGTCTGTCGCGCAGCTTCATCGCCAGCTCTTCCATCAGCTTGAAATCGTCTATAAGATACTCATAGCGCTCCACAATCTCAGGCTCAGCTTCACCCTGAAGCAGCTTGCGCACATTCGTATACGTCATCCGTTCGCTAGTCTTAATCACGCTCGTGAAAATATCATGTCGAACGACATTCAACTGATCGTCAAACTCCATCTCACACGACATGGTTAACCGGTCCACACGCGGATTCAACGAACAAATTCCGTTCGATAGCCGATGCGGCAGCATTGGAATCACACGATCCGTCAAATAGACCGAACATCCTCGGTTGTATGCTTCCTGATCCAGCGCAGAACTCTCGCGTACATAGTAACTTACGTCGGCAATATGAACGCCTAGCAAATAGTTGCCGTTCTCTAATCGCTCTACGTTAACTGCGTCATCCAAGTCCTTGGCGTCTTCGCCGTCAATCGTGACAATCCTTTTACCTCGCAGATCCCGACGCCCTTGGTTAACAATCTCTTCCTCAGTAATGGAATCCGGAGCCGCATCCGCTTCCAAAATCACTTCCTCATGGAAAGCTTCAGGAAGCTGAAATTTACGGACAATCGCCAAAATATCAACACCGGGATCATCTTTATGCCCCAGAATCTCAATAACTTCCCCTTCGGCCGCAGCCCGCCCTTCCGGATAACTAACGAGCTTGACGACGACCTTCTGGCCTGTAACCGCCCCCATGAAAGCATGCTGAGGAATGAAAATATCCCGCGAAACCCGCTTGTCATCCGGAATGACAAATGCATACGTCTCTTGGCTTTGAAAGATCCCCACAATCTGCGTGTTGGCGCGGCTGATGACGCGGACAACTTCGCCTTCCATCCGGCCTCCGGACTGGCTTTTGGACGTAATCCTTACGAAAATCATATCCCCGTTCATCGCCGTATTCATATCATTGGCATGAATATACACGTCCGGATGATCCCGATCATCGGGAATGAGGAAGCCGAACCCCTTGGCATGCGCCTGAAGCTTGCCCCGCAATAAATTCATACGCTCCGGCACGCCATAGCGGTCATTGCGCGTGCGCAGTATGAGTCCATCCTTTTCTAACTGGTTCAATATTCTTAGAAACTCCTTAAAATCATTCGCATTTCCGATTTCAAAATGCTTTTCCAGCTCCTGATACGTCATCGGCTTATAAGCCGTTTCTTGCATAAAACTTAATATCTCTTTTTCTGTAATCATATTCTTTTCACCTTCTTGTTGTTGGTTGAGCCTAGCTTCCTTCAGCCGCTACACCAGTTTCCCTTATTTCATAGTATTCCATCTGTAGGGATTGGATAAACGAAGAAATATCTGCATAGATTTGCTCTCTCTCTTGATCCAGCAGCATACCGTGCGATGACTGCGGATAATAATGAATTTCTTTTACGCTTGAACGGATCTGTTGATGTAAAAACGCAGCGCTCTCATGCCGGACAACGGCATCTTTCTTCCCCTGGCCGATCCAAATGGGGGCTTCCACCTGAGGCAGCAGGCCTTTCACCTGTTTTAACAGTTTACGCAAACTAACGACGCAGCGAATCGGCGTTTTGGTATACGCACATGACTCATCTAACAAAGTGGGGTTGTTTTTGGGTTTCTTTTCTATATATTCAATGAAATGTTGAATCAGTGACGCGAACACTATCTTCCTAGTCGCCAGAAATATTGGTGTTGCCAGCGTTACTATGCCTGCCGTCTGACGCTCTACAGCCAGCTTCAAAGCCAGCAGGCCTCCCATCGAATGTCCCATAACGACAACGCTCTTGCATGCAGCGGCAAGCTTGTCGTAACTCTCCAGCACATGCCCATACCAATCCGTCCATCCGGTTCGCATCATTTCTTCGGGTGTTGTCCCATGTCCGGGTAATCTTACCGCGTTAACGGTATACCCTTGATCCTGTAACACATAACCAATTCGTCTGAACTCCGAAGGCGATCCTGTGAATCCATGTACCATCAGAATGCCCATATCACGATTCGTTCCACGGCCTAGCCAAAAGAAAGGGTCGGTTGATTTGTAAATTCGATCCTCGATGTCGTCCAACTCCCAACATAGGTGAATGGCTGAGTAAAAAGAAAAAACAGCAGGAGTAGATTTCCCCTGCTGTTATCGTTTTATGTGTTAGCCTTTCACTACGTATGCTACGACAATCGAGAGAATGAAAAATGCAGCAGCAAGCCCCATCGTAAAACGGGATAGGAATAATTCCAGACCGCGTGCTTTTTGCTTGCCGAACAGGTGCTCAGCACCGCCGGAGATGGCACCGGACAAGCCTGCGCTTTTTCCTTTTTGCAGTAATACAACGCAAATTAATCCGATCGAAGCTATGATCAACAAAACTTTCATAAAGATTTCCATGTCAGCACCCCAATTGCTTGTTCTATGCTTATACAACTAGCATGAGTATTTTAGCATAGTTTGTCCTAGATTACAAGAAAAGGAGGAATACTCCATTATATGAATAAAGGATTCGTCAGATAAACCACCAACAAAGCTGTTCCGATTCCGACCGTACCGCCTGCTATGCAATCTGTAGGGTAATGATATCCCCAATATACGCGGGAAAATGCGACTAATGCCGCAAGAACGATTAATAACAGAGCAACTCCGGTTGCCCACAAGTAAAGAAAAGGGGTTATGAGTGCAAAAATGGCAGTCGTATGACCGGATGGAAACGAGTAATCCTTCAGTGGATATTTCCCTAGCCTCACTTGCTGCAGTACGCGAAATGGGCGGTTTCTCCGTATTTTTTTCTTGATAATAACGGCAATCAAGTGACTGAAAGTCAAAGCCGCTAAACTTTGCATTCCGACCCGGCTCCAATCAGCCGGTGCAAAGCAAGCGACAAGCATGGAACATAGAATCGTGAACGTCGCTCCGCCCATATGGGTAATGAATCCGAACAACCGGTCCAGAATCGAGTGGTTTAGCTTTTGATTGCACCAGACAAACATCCGGTGATCAACCTTCTTCACCCAGTGCATTTCTTTCCCCCTCATATATCATCGTTCCTCCATCCGGACTACGGTCCGTTCAAGCTTCTTCCGTTTACGAAACCTGCTTATCAGCAGCCACACCACAGAGAATAGAACACCGACCACCAGTAGTGTAATGCCAAGCACCCGATCGACCATATGCTCTGCTGCACGTCCATAGATGTAAAACAGAATTCCTACCACATAGAACTTAACCGCGCGCCCGATTGCGGCATACCCGAGCAGTTTCCATAATGGATAATTCATACATCCGGACATGATCGTGAACAGCTTGAACGGAATCGGTGTGAAAGATCCGATGAGAATGGCTTTTTCTCCATGTCGGCGGAACAGCGTTGTGGCGGAATCCAACCACTTCTTCTTCATGAATCTTGCCAGAACGAGATTTCCCGATGTTCGGCCTATGGCATAGCCAATAGGCGTCCCTGCCAAACAACCGGCATACCCCAGAGTGGCCAACCATATAGCGTTCTCGGGGTTTAAAGCGCTCAAGGACAATTGCAGAAAAAAAGCCGGAATCGGAAAAATAATCGCATCGATCATTGCGTGAATAAACAGCCCGGCGGATCCGAAGCTGCGCAAGAACTCCATGACTTCATCCATCAAAACGCCTGCCCCCTCAATGGGATCGAAAGATCCGTCACACGTCGCTCGTAGCTTAACCTCTCTTTATCAAGAAGCTTGTAGTCGTAAAGATATCCTTCATATACCTTTTCAAACGCAGGATGACGGAGAAAATCGTTAGGCGCCACCAGCCCTGAAGGCCGATCCCATAAGGTAAGCCCGATATTGCGCAGCGTTTCAGCGACAAACTGGGAGCAAAAATAAGCGTCTTTCGGTCCGATATCGCGATGGAGCAGCACGCCTAGCAATCCAATGATGTTGTACCGATAGGACTGCTCCTCCCTCTGAAAAGACTGGATGAAGCGTTTTGCATCGGCACGCTGCTGCTGCGAAATCGGCAAACGGAGCAGTAAGCATCGAGTGTCTGGAAATTGACGGAAAGTCCCCTCATAGACATCCTCTTCAACAAACCCTGCAGCCCAAGGGTTCGTTGGGCATTTGCGACCGAAGCTGAACAAATCGTTCAACTCTGCGTCCAGCGCCAGAGAAGCATGGTTATAAGGAGCGCCGGTAAATGTCTTGATCAACGTTGTGAACAAGGTCCCCGTATCAGTCAATAAAACATAAATGCTATGCTCCGAATTGTTATCTATTCTATAAGCAATCATTATGTTCACCTCATAGTCGTTAATTGAATCAATCAGTCAATGCCCACGATGGTAATCGCATCTCCAGCTCATCGCCAAGTTCATCGCCAAGTTCTATCTCCAGGCTAATCGTGAGAAACATCTTCTACGACAATAAGATTAACAAATATATACAAAAACGATAACTGTCCGAGGTTTAGTTTGAACCTAGACCTAGGTCTTGGTAGTTTGCCAGCCTCAATTGGCTTATGGCCGCAATACAACCTGCTACCGGTATCCTGCCTAATTTACGCACAACAAAAAGGCGAGCTATGTGTTATTACACAAAACTCGCCGCAGGCTATTATTTCGTTGATGGTGATTAATCTCGATAGGTCGTATACGATGTTTGGGGCCTTTGTGCCCTGGAACCTTTCTTCCGCCCTAGAAAGGCCTGCACGGCCCTTTTCGCACACCAAAGGGAGAACAATGTAAAGAGCAACGCCCAAACAACGGCGGGAACACCCGTATGCAGCGCCAAGTTCGTAGCATCTCCAGCACTGCGAGCGTTATTCAGTGCATAGACGACCAAGGAAAAGGGCCCGAAGACCGATTCCTCCAAGCAAATAAAGGCGACCAGCAAGTAATAAAAATCGCGCAGCCATTTTGGTGTCAAAGCTAACACCAGAATAGTTATCACGATAAACCCGATTAACCAAGTTATGCCGAACATGTTTCTGACGAAGAGCACCAACGATAGGACGGCCAACACGGTCATGACCTGTAGGCCAAGTCTTTGCTTCCCTCTCGCATAAGCCGAGAATAGAAACCAAGCAAACAAGGAAGCCGTGAAATACCCGGCTAATGAAACGGGTAGCAGTGCCCACGAATTCGTGATCGCCGAGTAAGTTACCCCGCTGTGATTGGCGTACAACTCAATGTACATCACTTTACCGGAGAGCGCCAGAGTCATTGCCGCATGCCCAAACTCGTGCACCATCGTATCGAGATTCCGGAAAAAAGAAGAGGGGATCAGCGGCAGATGAGTAAGCAGCGCTGAACCTATTAAGAATAAAATAGTTTTCAACCAGTTGCTCATATACAGCAATCCCCTCTCGGTGGTGTATTTAGTTATATCGCTACTTTATCCTACGCAGAATCTTACTTGAAGTTTCTCAAGTTGTAGAACGCTTTTTTACCTGCGTATTGAGCTACGGAGTGTAATTCATCTTCAATGCGGAGCAATTGATTGTACTTCGCTACGCGGTCCGTACGGGACGGAGCACCTGTTTTGATTTGACCGGCGTTAGTCGCAACCGCGATGTCAGCGATAGTGCTGTCCTCGCTCTCACCGGAACGGTGGGAGATAACAGCTGTGTATCCAGCGCGTTTAGCCATTTCGATCGCATCAAAAGTCTCAGTCAGTGTACCGATTTGGTTCACTTTAACCAAGATGGAGTTACCGATGTTTTGCTCGATACCTGTGGATAGGCGAGTTGTATTCGTAACGAACAAGTCGTCACCAACGAGTTGAACTTTGTTGCCCAATTTCTCAGTCAGCAATTTCCAACCTTCCCAATCGTCTTCGGAACAGCCGTCTTCAACCGTGATGATTGGATATTTATCAACCCATGCAGCAAGGAATTCAACCCATTCAGCAGATGTGAAGGATTTGCCTTCGCCTTCAAGATGGTATTTGCCGTCTTTGAAGAACTCTGTGGAAGCTACGTCCATACCCAGGAATACGTCAACGCCTGGTTTATAACCGGCTTTTTCAATTGCTGTAAGGATCGTTGTGATTGCTTCCTCGTTGGAAGTGAAGTTAGGAGCGAAACCGCCTTCGTCGCCAACTGCAGTGTTCAAGCCTTTTTCTTTCAGAACGGATTTCAAGCTGTGGAAGATTTCTGCGCCAACGCGAAGAGCTTCTTTGAATGTAGGTGCGCCAACCGGCAGAACCATGAATTCTTGAACGTCAACGTTGTTGTCCGCATGCGCGCCGCCGTTGATGATGTTCATCATTGGAACAGGCAATGTTTTAGCGTTGAAACCGCCAAGGTATACGTACAAAGGCACGTCCAAAGCGTCGGCAGCTGCGCGAGCTACTGCCATGGAAACCGCAAGAATAGCATTAGCGCCTAATTTTGCTTTGTTAGGAGTTCCGTCAAGCTCGATCATTTTGTTGTCGATGCCGACTTGATCAAGTGCGTCTAGACCGATAATTTCCGGAGCGATGATTTCGTTAACGTTGTCAACAGCTTTCAGAACGCCTTTACCGAGGTAACGGCCTTTGTCACCGTCGCGAAGCTCAACGGCTTCGTATGCGCCTGTGGAAGCGCCTGAAGGTACGATTGCACGGCCGAAAGCGCCGGATTCGAGGTACACTTCCACCTCAACAGTTGGGTTACCGCGGGAGTCCAGGACTTCGCGTGCGTAAACATCAGAAATAATTGTCATCGTAAAAACA
This sequence comes from Paenibacillus sedimenti, assembly GCF_014534655.1. Taxonomy (GTDB): domain Bacteria; phylum Bacillota; class Bacilli; order Paenibacillales; family NBRC-103111; genus Paenibacillus_E; species Paenibacillus_E sedimenti. The sequence goes on along the minus strand of NZ_JACVVD010000014.1, from coordinate 41,306 downwards.
CTCCTTTTATAAATGGTATATTTATTTGTTAAGGATGGTGGATCCGGTCATTTGCTCTGGTTTTTGAACGCCCAAGAAGTCTAACATCGTTGGAGCAATATCTGCCAAAATTCCGCCATCTCTTAGTGTAACAGATTTGTCCGTCACAATAAAAGGCACTGGATTTGTCGTATGCGCGGTGTTACGAGTTCCATCCGGATTCGTAACCACATCGGCGTTACCGTGGTCGGCTGTGATGCATACAACGCCGCCTTTGGCGAGTACCGCTTCTACAACCTTGCCTAAACAATCGTCCGTAGCTTCAATGGCTTTCACCGTTGGCTCCAGAAGTCCGGAGTGACCCACCATGTCCGGATTCGCAAAGTTTAAGATGATCACATCATGACGCTCGGTTTCAATCTCTGTAACAACAGCATCTGCCAGCTCATAAGCACTCATCTCCGGTTTCAGATCGTACGTTGCAACCTTAGGCGAAGCAATAAGCAGGCGGGTTTCGCCCGGTAATTCCACATCGCGCCCACCGCTGAAGAAGAAGGTAACGTGCGGATATTTCTCAGTTTCAGCAGCGCGAAGCTGTGTCAGATTGTTCTGCGCAAGCACTTCGCCGAGCGTGTTATCCAGATCTTTAGGTTGATACGCTACGAAACCGTCTACAGATTCACTGAACAATGTCAGACAAACGTAGTAAAGGTTCTTCGCTGTATTCTCGCCACGATCGAAACCACGGAAATCTTCGTTCGTGAATACTTGCGAAAGCTGGATCGCGCGGTCAGGACGGAAGTTGAAGAATACAACTGCATCCCCTGACTCTACAAGTCCTACCGGCTTGCCGTCTTCGCCTACGATAACCGTCGGCATCACGAACTCATCGAATACGGATTTCTCGTAGGATTCAATGATCGCTTTCATCGGATCGGTGTAAGTCGGGCCGTCGCCATAAACCATGGCGCGGTAAGATTTCTCCGTACGCTCCCAGCGCTTATCGCGGTCCATCGCGTAGTAGCGGCCTTGAACGGTCGCGATTTTGCCTACGCCGACTTCGGCGATTTTGTTCAGCAAGCTTTCCATGTACTTCTTCGCGGAGTCCGGCGCTACGTCGCGGCCGTCCAGGAATGCATGAATGTACACTTCATCAAGCTGCTCTTTTTTGGCCAGGTCAAGCAAAGCGAACAAATGCTGAATGTGGCTATGTACACCGCCATCGGAGAGCAATCCGTACAGGTGAAGCTTTTTACCGTTTGTTTTTGCGTGACGCACAGCACCTAGCAGCGTTTCGTTGTCGTAGAATTCGCCGTCACGAATCGACTTCGAAATCCGAGTAAGGTCCTGATACACGGTACGGCCTGCACCGATGTTCAAGTGCCCTACTTCAGAATTCCCCATCTGGCCTTCCGGCAAACCTACGGCTTCGCCGCAGGCGGTTAAGGTTGTGTGTGGATAAGTCGACCAGTAACGGTCGTAGTTTGGCTTTTTCGCATGAGCAACGGCATTGCCCTGTTCTTCTGAACGAAGCCCGAAGCCGTCCAGAATGATCAGTGCTACCGGTTTCGGTCTGGACATCTTACTTCGCCCCCTCGACGAGCTGAATGTAGGAAGCAGACTCTAAGCTTGCTCCGCCTACAAGCGCACCGTCAATGTCAGGCTGAGCCATGTACTCAGCAATGTTGTTCGGCTTCACGCTGCCGCCGTATTGGATGCGAACCGCATCAGCTACGGAAGCGCCATACAAGCCGCTTACTAGCTGACGGATATAGCCGATAACGTCTTGTGCATCCGCTGCAGTTGAGGACTTGCCTGTGCCGATTGCCCAGATTGGCTCATAAGCGATAACGACTTGCGCCGCTTGCTCTGCGCTAATTCCTTGGAAAGCCGCTTCCGTTTGCACTTTGCAAACGTCTTTGGTTTGGCCCGCTTCACGCTCTTCGAGCTTTTCGCCTACGCAAACGATCGGAGTTAAGCCGTGTTTGAACGCAGCCGCGACTTTTTTGTTCACGATCTCATCGGTTTCAGCGAAGTACGCTCTGCGCTCGGAGTGTCCGATAATGACATATTCAACGCCAAGCTCTTTCAGCATAATGCCGCTGATTTCGCCTGTGAAAGCGCCGTTGTCTTCAAAGTGAAGATTTTGTGCGCCAACGTGCAGTGTCGTGCCTTTAACTGCCTCAACAAGAGCAGGAAGGTTCGTATAAGGAGCGCAGATTACGCTCTCCACGCCGTCTACTTCCGCTTTGCCTTTTACTTCGTTCACGAAGCTGACCGCTTCGGAAACGGTTTTGAACATTTTCCAGTTACCCGCGATAATCGGTTTTCTGCTCATTTGATATGCCTCCTTTAACCTTAAGTTATTTATCGTTCAAGGCTACAACGCCCGGCAATGCTTTGCCTTCCATGAATTCCAAGGATGCGCCGCCGCCTGTGGAGATGTGATCCATTTTGTCCGCCAAATGGAATTTCTCAGCCGCTGCTGCAGAGTCGCCGCCGCCGATTACTGTATAACCGGATGCCGTTGCGCATGCTTCGGCTACTGCGCGAGTTCCATGGGAGAATGGCTCGATTTCAAATACGCCCATAGGTCCGTTCCAAACAACAAGTTTGGATTTAGCAATCGCGTCCGCATAGATCTCACGACTTTTAGGTCCGATGTCGATACCTTCCCACTCAGCAGGAATACCGTCCACGCCTACGATTTGCGTATTAGCGTCAGCGCCGAATTTATCAGCAACAACGATATCTACCGGAAGCAAGAAATTTACGCCTTTTTCTTTCGCTTTCGCGATGAAGCTCAGCGCCAGATCCAATTTCTCGTTATCCACAAGGGATTTACCGATCTCGTAACCTTGTGCTTTGAGGAATGTATAGGACAGGCCGCCACCAATGATGATGTTGTCTGCGATGTTCAAGAGGTTGTTAATGACGTCGATTTTGTCTTTTACTTTCGCACCGCCGACGATCGCAGTGAAAGGACGCTCCGGATTGTTCAGCGCTCTGCCGAGCACATCCAGTTCTTTCTCCATCAGCAATCCGGATACGGCTGGAAGGTGGTGCGCAATGCCTTCAGTGGAAGCGTGGGCACGGTGAGCCGCACCAAACGCATCATTCACGTACAGGTCAGCAAGTTCAGCAAAAGCTTGAGCCAAAGCCGGGTCGTTCTTCTCTTCGCCCTCGTAGAAACGAACGTTTTCGAGCAGCAGAACGTCGCCGTTTTGCAAAGCTGCTACTTGCGCTTTTACCGTTTCGCCGACAGCTTCGTCCGCTTTAACAACCGGCTTACCAAGCAGCTCGGATAGTCTTGCAGCAACTGGAGTCAGGCGAAGCTCGTCTGCTACTTGACCTTTCGGACGGCCCAGATGGCTCGCCAGAACCACTTTAGCGCCTTGCTCGATCAAGAATTTGATCGTAGGCAGCGTTTCTCTAATACGCGTATCGTCCGTGATTTGACCGTTTTCCAAAGGTACGTTGAAATCAACGCGGACAAACACTCTTTTACCTGCTACTTCAACGTCGCGAACACTTTTCTTATTCATGGACAGACCCTCCCTGGCAATTTTAAACAACTTTCATTATACCTAATATCATACATAAAGAGGAGAATCGCTTCTCCTCTTTATATGTGTTTGTTTATGAATTACAGACCTTTGCTTGCGATGAAAGCTGCAAGGTCAACAACGCGGTTGGAATAGCCCCACTCGTTATCGTACCAGGAAACCACTTTCAGCAAGTTGTCGCCAACTACCATTGTGGAAAGTGCGTCAATTGTGGAGGAAGCCGGGTCGCCATTGAAGTCGCTAGATACAAGCGGAGCATCTGTGTAGTTCAAGATGCCTTTCAGGGAACCGTTAGCTGCTTTTTGCAAAGCTGCGTTTACTTCGTCAACCGTTACGTTCACTTTTGTTTCAACAACCAGGTCAGTTACGGAAACGTTAGGTGTAGGAACGCGCATAGCCATACCGTTCAGTTTGCCTTTCAATTCAGGCAGAACCAGGCCGATTGCTTTTGCTGCGCCAGTGCTGGAAGGAATGATGTTCTCAGCTGCTGCGCGAGCACGACGAAGGTCTTTGTGCGGCAGGTCAAGAACGGACTGGTCATTCGTATAGGAGTGAACAGTTGTCATCATACCTTTTACGATACCGAAGTTATCGTTGATTACTTTTGCAAATGGAGCCAAGCAGTTCGTCGTACAAGAAGCGTTGGAGATTACTGTGTGAGCCGCCGGATCGTATTTATCTTCGTTAACGCCAAGAACGATGGTGATATCTTCGTCAGTTGCCGGAGCGGAGATAATCACTTTCTTAGCGCCGCCTTTCAAGTGAAGGGAAGCTTTTTCTTTCGCTGTGAAAATACCAGTAGATTCAACAACGATTTCTGCGCCAACGGATGCCCAAGGAAGGTTTCCAGGGTCGCGCTCAGCGAATACTTTGATGGAACGGCCGTTCACGATCAGTTCGCCTTCGCCAGCTTCAACTGTAGCGTCAAGTTTACCGTGAGTTGTGTCGTATTTCAGCAAGTGAGCCAAAGTTTTTACATCTGTCAGATCGTTAACTGCAACGATTTGAACTTCAGAGCTGTTCAATGCTGCGCGAAACACGTTACGTCCGATACGTCCGAAACCGTTAATACCTACTTTTACCATAGCGAATTCCTCCTAATAGTTAAAAAATAATTATATTTCAAGACGGCGTCAAAGACACACGTCATGATGCCTTACACATGCTTCATGATTTCGAGTGCGGCTGCCTCATCGGTCACCAGCACATCTTCCTGCCCGTGACGAAGCACGGAAGCGATCGCCTCGCCTTTACTCTTGCCGCCGGCCACGCCGATCACCACTTCGACACGCTGGAGATCCTCCAGCCTAAGCCCTACGGTCGGCATCTTGTGAACCACATTCCCTTGCCGGTCAAAATAGTACCCGAATGCCTCTGCCAAAGCGCCATCCGCCTGCAAAGTGCGCGTCGTCTCAGCGTCAACCTTGCGTCTGCGCGCCATTACCATAGCATCCCCGATTCCGTGTACGACGATGCGACAACTGCGTACCGCATTGACAACTTCCTGAATCTGAGGGTCTTGAATCAGCGACTGATACGCTTCTTCGCCAAGGTGGTCCGGAACATGCAGCAGCCTGTATTTCCCGCCTGTCTTCTTGGCCATAATAGATGCTATCGTGTTCGCTTGCATATCCACGCTTTCGCCAAGCCCGCCTCGCGCCGGAACGAACCAGCTCCCTTTCATCTTCGATGAAATCGCCAGGTTGTTCGCAATCTGTGCCATGGTCGATCCGCCCGTTACGGCGATAATATCGTCCTTGGACACATATTTGCGCAATGCTGCCGCGCCCGCTCGTCCAAGCTCCTTCTTAGCGAAGGTTGAAGTATCAGAGTCCCCCGGGACGACGATGACTTGAGAGATCTGGAACGCTTTGCGGATGCTTTCTTCCAAATCCGTCAAACCAAAAGCCATCTTAATGATTGGCTCCATGGCTTCAAGCAGCCTGCGACCGGACTCGCTGATCTTCATCCCCGAAGCATCGGTTTCAAGCAATCCCTGCTCCTTGAGAAAATCCACCTCGCCGCGGAGCACGCGTTCCGTCATGTCCAGCGAAGAAGCTAATGTTCTTCGTCCGACTACACCGGAAACGAGAATATGCTGCAGGATCGAATAGCGCTTTTTCATGACGTCCATTAAATCCGGCAAGAGCTGTTTTTGAATGTCAAGAATTTCTCTCATAATGACGACCGACAACGCTCCTGCTCCAAATGATGGACGTTTTATGTCCCGGGTATACATTTTGTGTCCCACCCGGGCGAAAAAAAATTGCCTTACAAGCACATTATAACCAATTCCCCCTCAATATTCAACAAAAGTTCAAACTTTTTCGTCAAATTGGACTGTAAGGGTTTGCAGTCTTGCTTTTTTCGTGCGTCTGTCATATAATAACCCTTGCTTCACTTTTAATACATCTGTGCGCCCGTGGTCCAATGGATATGACGTAGGCCTCCGGAGCCTGAGATAGGGGTTCGATTCCCTTCGGGCGCGTCCTTAAAGAACGAAATCAGTTGCAAAACTGATTTTTTTGTTGTTATAGTTTGACCTTTCTTGACCTTTGCACGTTTTTTAGTTATCATACTTGTAGATACTGTTAAAAGTATAAGCACCAACCCATTAGAACCATTTACCTATTGAAGGAGGTAATTCTTATGAGTTTTATCCCTATGGTCGTAGAACAGGACGCGCGCGGTGAAAGAGGGTATGACATCTACTCCCGTCTGCTGAAGGACCGCATCATTTTCCTCGGCACCGGCGTCAACGATGTTGTAGCGAATTCCATCATTGCCCAGCTGCTTTTCCTGGCCGCACAAGATCCTGATAAAGATATCAGCCTCTACATCAACAGCCCGGGCGGCTCGATCACAGCCGGCATGGCGATTTTCGATACCATGCAGTTTATTAAACCGGACGTGTCCACGATCTGCGTCGGCATGGCCGCTTCCATGGGCGCTTTCCTGCTGACTGCAGGCGCCAAAGGCAAGCGTTTTGCGCTGCCTAACAGTGAAGTCATGATTCACCAGCCGCTCGGCGGCGCTGAAGGTCAAGCCTCCGACATCGAAATTCGCGCGAAGCGCATTTTGAAAATGAGAGACAACCTGAACAGAATCCTCGCGGAGCGCACAGGACAAACGTTCGAACGCATCGAGAAGGATACCGACCGCGATAACTTCATGAGTGCACATGAAGCGGTAGAATACGGACTCATCGACAAAGTCATCGAGCGCGTATGAAAAAAGAAAAACACTGACGTTCTGCCATACGCAGACGTCAGTGTTTTTTGTTTTCTAAACCTTATTTCTTCTCTTCCAACGGGTAGAAAATCAGATCAATCGGGAATGCCGAGCCCGCCGGAGGCGTAAACTCGATATCTAACGCATCCTCAGTTCCCGTCGTACGCGCCAGCACTTGCATACCATCGAATGCGGTAATTACGCCGGAGGCCGGGACCGGTATGATTTCACCGTTAATTTTGAATGGACCCTTGAAGACGCCACCCTTCGCCATGATCATCACGGCCATTTTACGCGGCTTATTGGCATGGATTTTATAAACAACGCCGTAGTTGCCGCTGTTCTCCACATTTTGCTTACGCATCACGTCGTAGCCTTTAACGAAAAGATCGGTTTTGTTATCACCGATGGTTAGTACCGATGTCTTCGTAAAGCTCGAAGCATCAATATCCCATTTTAACTCAGATACCGGGAAGGATCCCCGCACATGGCCATTAAAAGCCAGAAAAGGCAGCTCCTTCACAGTTGTAGGCGTCAGTCTTTGATCGGTAACCGCAAACGATATTTGCAATTCTCCGTCAGTCTCCACGTCATAGAACAGATTCACGCCTTGACCCGGATGGAAGTCAGGCAGCTTCGCGTATACGTACGTTTGATGCGGAGGTACAGTTAACTTTTGGTCATAAACATTGTTCAGCAAGAAATCCACCGATGCTTCGCTGCCGATCAGGTTAGCGTAGACGGAAGGGTATACCTCGCCTTTGTTGATCGTTTGGATCGTTACCGGCTTATCGCTATTGTTTGTAGCGAAGATCGCCATCGTCATCTTTTGCTTCGTGCCGTTAATATGATCTGCATACAAGCGGGCTTTACCGTTGATGTTGTCTTGATACAAGATCCCTTTTTCCGTAAACTCTTCCGGACTGTCGCTGACCAGCAGTTTACGGTCGCTCACTTCCGTTACTTTCTTAGGGATTGCAGGCATTTGGTTAAAATGGGACCAGATCGTTCCCCAATCCGACTTAATAAACCCGCCCACAGGCTTCGTATAAATCGGGTATTCAACTTCACTCAAGTACGGCTCATCCGTTACTGTCACAAAACTTTGGAACACTTTGCTCACGTGCCCATGACGATCGGATACTTTAAGCGATACCGGATATTTCCCAGCTTTGAAAAATACTTCTTTGTTGCCGACCCACTCGTAGGACGCAATGCCTTCGGCATCTGGATCATAGCTCAAATCAATATATTTCACAGGCTCGCCAAGCCGGTATGCAGGCTTCGCCGTCGTGAACTTGGCAACCGGTCTGGAATTGCTGTCCTGGTCAATATAAATGCCTTCAGGCGTTTGGAAATGTACAATTTCCACACGACGCAGTTCTTCATTGTAGGTATATTTAGCGCCCATGTAGTCGGCAAGCCAAGTCAGCTTCACGAGCAATCTGCCGTTAACGATAGCGGCAACCGTATCAAACGGCGTGTCTACGCCATTCGTAGTTACTGTCTTGTTATCTGCGCTAAGAACGATATCATAACCCGAAGGCGTCATCTGGATCGTGCGTGTCGCATCGTTCCACTCCACCTTGAATTTCATCGAATCTCCGAGGAATTTGGCCGGTACGAAGGTACTGCCATTAATGATCGTAGCCGGAGAATCCAAATGAATTTGCTCTTCATTCACGAAAGCTTCCGACTTATCAATATACAGTAGGATAAAGGACGAACTTGCCGAGACCGCGTGAGCGGCTGGTGCTGTTATTGCGCTGGCTAAAAAAACGAGAAATGCCAGCAGCACGGTAATCTCTTTTCTTAAATGCGATTTCATGCTCCGACTCCTTTTAAAGTATATAATTGGGGTGTGGGCAGACGGACACCAATCCGTAAAGAACGGCAAAATAACCTTTTCCTTCATTGACCACGTTTATTAGACGTAGTAATCCGGAAAAGGTTTCTTATTCTCACTAATCGTTAACAAATTTGCCATAAAATTAGATTTACTCTCGATCCATTATAAGACTTTGCTAAGGAATGCTTGCGTACGTTCATGTTTCGGGGAATCGAAAATTTCGGAGGGCTTGCCTTCCTCCACAATATAGCCGCCGTCCATAAAAATAACACGGTCCGCCACTTCACGAGCAAATCCCATTTCATGCGTGACGACAATCATCGTGATGCCTTCATGAGCCAGCTCCTTCATAACCGTCAAAACTTCCCCTACCATTTCGGGATCCAGTGCGGAAGTCGGCTCATCGAACAGCATAACGCGAGGGTTCATCGCAAGTGCGCGGGCAATCGCTACACGCTGCTGTTGTCCGCCTGACAACCGTTCGGGATATTCGTCCCTTTTTGCCGCCAAACCGACCTTTTTCAACAGCTCCATGGCTTTTTCTTCATTTTGCTGCTTGTTCAACTTTTTAATATGTTTCGGGGCCAGCATAATATTTTCCAACACGGTCAAATGGGGAAATAAATTGAACAGCTGAAATACCATCCCTACATTTTCACGTAATTTATCGATATTCGTATTGGGTGAAGTGACTTCCACATCGCCGATCACGACTTTGCCGCTAGTTACATCCTCAAGAAGATTCAGGCAACGCAGAAATGTACTTTTACCGGAACCGGATGGTCCGATCACGCAAACGACTTCTTTTTCACGAATCGTAGTTGAAATATCTTTCAGTACTTCGTTCGAACCAAATTTCTTCTTCAAGTTTTCTACAACGATCATTTTAAGGCGTACCTCCTTTCAAGCATGCGGGATAACCGGGACAAAGCGTAAATGATAATGAAGTAGAAGATACCTACGACACCCCATATCTCGAATGCGCGGAAGTTGGATGAAATGATAATTTCACCGCTCTGCGTAAGTTCATTAATTCCAATGACAGAAAGCAAGGATGTATCCTTAATGCTGACAATGAATTGGTTCACAAAAGCAGGCAGCATGCGACGAACAGCTTGTGGCAGAACAACTAATCTCATCGTTTGAAATCGGTTTAAGCCCAGGGATCGCGCGGCTTCAGTTTGCCCTTTGCTGATAGACAGGATGCCGGCGCGGAAAATTTCAGCGATATAGGCTCCTGCATTTAAACTAATGGCTACAATACCTGCAATCTCCGCCGAAATACGGATATCCAGGAATACAGGCAGTCCAAAATAAATAAAAAAGACCTGCACCAATAGCGGTGTTCCACGAATGATATCCACATAAACCGTTGCAATGCCTCGAAGGAATTTATTCACGGATGTGCTCATTAAGCCGGCTATTAAACCTAAGACAAATGCAATTATTAAAGAAACAACAACGATTTTCAAAGTAATTAAAGCACCTTGAATTAACGTGGGTATTGCATCCACAATGACTTGCAATGAGGAAGTCACCGAATCCCCATCCCCCTTTTTTTAGCTTTCAACCTTGCTGCCGCTCTTTCGTCGGAAAGAGCGGCAGTATATAGTCTCATCTTATTTATTTTGCAGGTTTTGCCATGTACGTATTGACGATTTGCTCAAGTTTCCCGTTATCTTTCAGCTTCTTCAAGCCGCTGTTAATTTTGGTCATCAACTCGGCATTGTCTTTACTTACCGCGATACCGTATAAGTCGCCATTCAAACGATCTCCTACGATTTTCAGCTTGGAATTTGGATCAATCGCGATCTTGTAGGAAACTACAGGAAAGTCTTCCAATGTTACGTCAGCGTTTTTATTCGCGACTTCCTGGTACATCGATGGGCTATCATCAAAATATTTGATTTGAGCACCGTATTTTTTGCCAAATTCTTCTGCAAGCTTGGCACCTGATGTTCCTTTTTTAATCGCAATTGTTTTACCCTTTAAATCTTCAGGACTTTTAATCGTTGTGTTATCTTCGCGTACTACTAGCGAAAGACCCGCTGTATAATAAGGATCGGACAGATTAACAACTTGCTTACGCTCATCTGTAATACTAATGCCTGCAATGGCACCATCCAATTGTTTGGCCGTGATCGCAGGAATAATTCCTTTGAAATCCATAGGTTTCAGTTCAACTTCGAAGCCCTCTTCTTTGGCGATCGCATTGATCAAATCAATATCAATACCTACATACTTGCCATCTTTTTGGAATTCAAAAGGAGGGTAAGTCGCGTCGGTACCGATCATGTATTTCTTGACTGCACCTGTTTGATTGGCTGGTTTAGTCGGATCCGCCGCCTTATTGGAATCAGCCGCGCCATTGCCGCAAGCGCTAAGCGAGAATGCCAATACCGTTGCAAATAAAACTGTACTAATTTTTTTCATATAAGTACCCCTTTTCGTTTATAATCGTACACAGATTTTATAAAACCTTTCATGTTTTTAATCTTAACCCCTCCCTTCACAACCCTACACGATCCTACAAAAATAGATCCCTCCATATGATAAATAATTTTACATGTAAACAAATTCCATGGTTTCACAGACACTATAACTTAAGGTTTTGAAGTATGTATCCGTTTGCACAAAATGGTAAGCGTATTCAAAATGTGATGTTATATTACACGAATAAAAGGAACCCAACCTCTTGATCAAAAGTCGGATTCCTTACTTTGCATATTTAAACTCATTTATTGCTTCATTTTCTCCAGCGTCTCCAAATAAAACACATGTAAAAATTTTTTTATATTCACTCTGCCTTTATCAGGACTTACCTCTTCATCCATTCCCTTCATTTTCATCCGTACATCCTGAAAATCAAAGTAGAGCGGGGCATAATATTCGAATTTGGGGTTACTATAGTCAGTTAAACCAATGGACGCCAGGTTCGTTAACGCAGCTATAACCGTTCTCCGAATCCGCTGTTCAATGGTCTTACTCTCTTTCTCTATCTCATTTTTACTTTGTTTATAGGTTCTGGCTACAGCTTCGTATAGTTCCTTAAGCGGCGGGAAGTCTTGATTAGCCTGGCTTCTGCGTTCGACCAAAATCTCCATCATGGAAATAATGTCCTTGCTGCCGCTTTCACCGATAATCCCCAAATCCATAAGGATTTGTTTCACGATATCACGTACGCTGCTTCGTTCTTCACGCCCCGACGGCAATTCGATGCCTTCCATTTTCGCTAGAGATTGCTTAATCTCAATGATATAGCGCTCATATTTCCACCGTTCACTAACTTTAAATAATACGGCTTCTACTTCCACACGGTTAATCGGCTTATGAATATAAAATTCGATCCCATTTTGGTAGGCTAGTCCTACCATTTCTTTATTTTCAACTTGCGAAATCATAATAAACTTCCCGTTAAAACCTTGTTTTTTTAATTGTGATATCGTCTCAATTCCATCCTGATCAGGCATTAACAAATCGATCAACACAACGTCCGGTTTCGCCTCAAGGATCATTCGCGCCCCCTCAATCCCCCCGCCCGCCGCGCCTATGACGTCGCCAAGTCCACAGTCCTCAATAATATGCTTCAGCATGCGTCTGCTAACGATATCGTCATCCACAATAATAAACGAAAGTGACATCGACTACCCCTCCTTTAATTCGGCTGTCGGAAGACAAACAACAAATTTGCTGCTCACCTTGTTAGATGTCTCTACTCTGATCTCTCCACCGAGAGAACGAACAATATCCCGTACATGAGAAAGGCCGATTCCTGTTGCCGCGGTCCCTTTCACATTAAACTTAGTCGTAAAACCCGGTTCAAAAATGACGTCATAATCGTCTTCGGGTATGCCTTTTCCGGAGTCGGACACAACAAAAAAGGTTTCGTTTTCTTTTTCAAAAACTTGTATGTTTATTGTTCCTTCTTTCTTTATGGCTTCTACGGCATTCGCTACCAAATTATTGAGTATGGTCAATATGGGAATGTAGTTTTTGATGTTAAAATCATCGCCCATTTCTTTTTCTATGATGATTTGCTTCTTCAGCATCTCGCTATATCCCTGATTTCCTTTGATGACAAAGCGGAGAATTTCGGAGAGATCCATATTCACCGCGATTTCACTATCAAATAATTTTTGTAACCCTGCCAAAATGCGCTGAGAATCCTTCTTTACTTCATGGATTTGTTGTGAAACCCCTAATGCCTTTTGACTGTAACCGTCCAGATTATCCTCTCTTAATTTACGATAAAGATCAAAGCTATCGGCGGTAATGGACTCTATCGTATCCATGGATTTATTTAGATAAAAGGCTTCCCCGTATAAACCAGCCCCAATATTCAGCATCTGTTCCACTCGTTTTTCCTGCTCCGCATGTAGAATACGCATTTGATTGATAGAAATACTGCTGTATAACCCGATGACAAAAAAACTACGAACCACCGCTGTTGCCATCAAAAGAAACCATCCGTTAAAATGAAGCAAGCCGGTATCCAGCAGCAACCCGCGGATAAAAAGCTCCGTCACATTGGAAGCAAAATCGATAAGCGAAACAATTCCGCCTAAAAGAAAAGGCTGATATTCATTGATTGTTTTTTGAATCATGCTCATGCCATATGCAAAAACCACATAGTAAAAGCCTGCAGCCAAATTATTTTGCAAGCTTGCCATTACAGAAAAAGATTGTGTATGGATCATCCATTCCACTGCCTGAAAAACTACATTAAACAATCCTGTAAGGATTCCGGTTGTTATGTAAGACAAATGGCGCATGAATAATAAGAAAAACAAAAAGGTGCTCACACCAAGACCAATACGAAAGAGATCACCGCTGAACGGATGAATCTTGATTCCTTCGGCAATAGCCGTAGCTAAAGCAATAATGACGATTTGCAATCTTTCATTTTTAATAAAATTCGGCATCCTGCGATCCGCTCCTACTGGAGAATCAAACTTTATTTCTCAACACGACAAAAAATTCTAATGCTACATACTAACATACATTTCACATTTTTTGAAATCACATACGGCGAAAATGAAAAGAAGCTCTGCATGTACTTGACACGCAGAGCTTCTTTGATCCGGCGGAACCTCTTCTTTTATTCTCCGGTTGGAGATTCTTCAAAAAAGCTTCCCCGAAAGGAAGCTTTTGACGAATTATTGGTTCTCCAATTCTTCCTTGCTTACCAATGTGACTAAAGCGTTTACAGCCTGCTCGGCGTCCGATCCTTCTGCGCTTATGAAGACTTCGGTCCCTGTACTGATCGCAAGGCTCATAATTCCCATGATGCTTTTCGCATTCACTTTCTTTTCATCTTTTTCGACGAAGATTTCAGATGAAAACTTATTTGCCTCTTGAACAAACAATGCCGCAGGTCTGGCATGAAGTCCTGTTCTCAACTTCACAACGACTGGCCGTCTGGACATGGAACTAATTCCCCCTACTCGAGCTTATATGAACTACTACTGAAAAACAGTACAAATACCCTATGTTTTAACATTATAGCATTTTTCACGCAAGTACACTAGAAAAAATGAGAAAAACTTGAGCAAGTGCTATATGAGGCCGTCTAGACTCAAGAATTTCGCAGTTTTTCGGCTAATTCATCTATTTTTCGAAGACGATGATTAACGCCCGATTTGCTAACGTTCCCTTTGAGCATATCGCCAACTTCCTTGAGATTCATGTCGGGATGCTGAAGCCTAATTTCGGCAACTTCTCTCAGCTTATCCGGCAGACTCTCCAGACCTACCTTGCGCTGCAGAAGCCGGATATTGTCGATTTGTCTCACGGCAGCACCGATCGTCTTGTTCAAATTCGCAGTTTCACAGTTCACAATCCTGTTTACCGAATTGCGCATGTCCTTCATAATGCGAACGTCTTCAAAACGAAGCAGCGCCTGATGGGCGCCGATGAGGCTCAGGAACTCGATTATCTTCTCGCCTTCCTTGATGTAAAGAACGAAGCCTTTTTTGCGCTCGATGAAACGAGCGTTCAAGTCGAACCTATTCGCAAGCTGCGTGAGCGCCCGGCAATGCTCCTCATAGATGGAAGCGATCTCCAGATGGTACGAAGAACCCTCCGGATTATTTACCGAGCCCCCGGCCATGAAAGCACCGCGCAAGTAAGCGCGCTTGCAGCAGTTTCCGCGAACAATCTCTTTTTCAATTCCAGGGGTAAAAATAAAGCCTTCGGAAACGATTTTCAGATCGCCTAGCAGCTCTTGCACTTGTCCTGGAACGCGAACGATGTATACATTGTTCTTCTTAAGACGCATCTTCTTGCGTACAAGCAGCTCGGTATGCAGTTTATACGTCTTCTTTATGAGGGTATAGATTCTTCTTGCGATTGCGGCATTTTCGGTTGATATATCGAGAATGACGCGTCCGTTCGATAGCGAAACGGATCCATTCATCCGGATTAACGCGGACAGCTCCGCTTTCTCGCAACACGCTTCCGTTTCAACAAGGGTTAATTCTTTTTTGGTTTGTGCCGCGAAGGACAAAGGTCTCACCTCTTCCTTAACATCCAGCTTTCAACGAGCTGATAAATATGGTCACTCAGCTTCTCAGCGTCGTGGCGCAGATAGGTTCGGAACAACACGAGCCGGTCTGCAATGACCCGGTATCCCCTCTTCGTCACTTCATCCAGATCCAGATGAACTGCTTTCGAGCCCTTCTCTGCGTATTTCGCTTGGACTTGGGGAGGAATTTCGCCGTTATTCACGATGACATAATCAAACAAATGATGCCCTAAATGGTCATGGAAAGCGTCTAAATGATCGCTGACCGAATAGTCATCGGTCTCTCCGGGCTGTGTCATGACATTGCAGATGAACATCTTCACTGCGTCTGATTTCATAATTTCTTGCGCAACTTGGGGAACGAGCAAATTCGGCAACAAGCTGGTGTACAAACTTCCAGGACCGCAAATGATGGCGTCCGCTTCCTGTATGGCCTGTATGGCTTCCGGCAGCGGCATCACACCCGCAGGCTCGATAGAAACGCGTTTGATGCGTCCCTCTGCCTTTGGGATTTTGGACTCGCCTGTAACGAGAGCCCCGTTTTCCATGATCGCTTTGAGCACGATCGCTTGACTCGATGCCGGCAGTACCCTGCCTTTGACAGCAAATACACGATTCATTTCTTGAACGGCAGTCACAAAATCACCGGTAATATCGGTTAGCGCTGCCAGAATTAGATTTCCCAGACTGTGTCCGGCTAATCCGGTTCCTGACTGAAATCGATACTGGAGCATCAGCGACAGAAGAGGCTCGACATCAGCGAGTGCCGTCAGCACGTTGCGGATGTCCCCGGGCGGGGGCATCTGCATTTCATTTCTGAGAATGCCGGAGCTTCCTCCATCATCCGCAACCGTTACGATTGCTGTGATGTCCACCGGCTTTTCCTTCAAGCCTCTGAGCATGACGGAGAGACCCGTACCACCGCCGATCACGACAATTTTGGGCGTGCGCTGCGAATGTTCACGTTTCATTATTCTTTCACCCTCTTTATCGTGAGACTGGCTATACGCGATCCCGCTCCGAATCCCGATGACTTACCCGCACCGCTTCGGTTTCGCTGTTGCCAAACACCTTACCGAGGTATTCGGTAATAGCAACGGATCTATGCTTGCCTCCCGTGCACCCGATGCCAACGACGACCTGGCTCTTGCCTTCCTTCTTATACTGGGGCATAAGAAAGTTCAACATATCGAGCAGTTTCGTGAGAAATTCTTGCGTCTCCGTCCATTTCATCACATAGTCGTAAACATCCGGGTCCTGGCCGGTTTGTGGGCGAAGCTGATCCACGTAATGCGGATTCGGTAAAAAGCGTACGTCAAAAATCAAATCGGCATCGATCGGGATCCCATATTTAAATCCGAAAGAGATTACATTTATAGATATGCGGTTGGATTCCAAATTGGTAAACCGGGATATAATTCTTTCTTTCAACTGCACTGGCTTTAGTGTGCTAGTATCAATCACCTGGGTAGCCAGACCTTTCAGCTCTTCGAGCAGCTTGCGCTCCAGGCCGATCCCTTCGAGAGGAACCCCGTTAGGCGCAAGCGGGTGGCGACGCCGGCTTTCCTTGTAACGCTGCACGAGCGCAGCATCTGTTGCATCCAAAAATAAAATTTCATAAGTCAATGTAAAGTTTTCTTGGATAGTCCGAAGCGACTCCTGAAGCGCCGTAAAAAATTCACGCCCCCGCAAATCAATCACCAAGGCCACTTTGCCGATTTTACCCATCGATTGCTCAATTAATTCTGCAAATTTAGGAATAAGCACCGGCGGCAAATTATCGACACAGAAAAAACCGAGATCTTCGAGGCTTTGCACGGCGATCGTCTTTCCGGCACCCGACATCCCTGTAATGATGACAAGCTTGGCTAAAGGGTGGATCTCTTCCATCGATTGCACCTTCCTCTGGCGTGCGTTTCACGGGCATAATGGCCCATGCTCACGCACGAACTTCAAATTGTGGGCGGCTATCTCAAATTCAAACCAGCAGCGCCTACGACGCCAGCATCATTACCAAGTGTTGCAGCGACAATTTCAACGCCTTCGGCCGCCACTTCGGGCGTGTACTTCTTGAACGTTTCGCGAATCGGCTGAAACAGGATCTCGCCTGCTTTGGATACCCCGCCGCCAATAATGAAGCGCTTGGGATTAATAATAACAGCGAGAGCAGCCATCGAACGGCCAAGATAATAAGCGGCACGGTTCACGATGCGCAGCGCCACTTCATCTCCGGACTTCGCAGCATCGAAGACATGCTTAGCCTCGATCTTCTCGTGTAGAGCAAGCGACGTATGCTCACCGCGTTCAACCGCGTCATTGGCCATACGAACGATACCTGTTGCGGAAGAGACGGTTTCGAGGCAGCCCACTTGACCGCATCCGCAATTAATCGCTTCGATGTCCGGTACAATCGACATATGTCCAAGCTCCCCTGCCATACCGGTGGAGCCTTGATAAATTTTACTGTTAATAATAATACCGCCGCCAACACCGGTTCCCAGCGTATAGCAGACGACATTCGGAATGCCTGCTCCGGCTCCCGCCCACGCTTCGCCTAATGCAGCAACGTTAGCATCATTATCGATTTTTACGGTTTTGCCTAGCAAAGCTTCAAGCGTTTTTTTCGCAGGGACATTGCGCCATTGCAAATTTGGAGAGAATTTAACGAAGCCTTCGGGAATGTCCATAAATCCCGCAAGCCCTGCACCAATACCAGCCACTTGCTCCCATTCAAACGGAGAATCTTCGACAATTTGTCGCACATACTGAGCAATACGCTCAAGAACGGCGTCTGGGCCCTGATCCGCACCGGTAGGTCCTTCGTACGTGTGCAGCAGCGTCCCCCGCTCGTCACAGATACCGACTTTAATATTGGTACCGCCTAAATCTACACCGATATAAATCTGATTTGACATGTGCAAGGTCACCTCTACGAATAATCATTATAATTTTCGGGCATTTGCTCCTGTTCCAACTATAAGTCAAGGTTGTAGACAGGTCAAGATTCAAAGTAAGTCTTGAAATAACGAGAAAACGTGGAAAGCATAGCCTTCCACGTTAGCTGTAATTACGGCCTCCTGACGAATTACACCGTCTGGCTCCAATCGTGTACGATATGTCCCTCAAGGAACTTCTCACATTCCAGAGCAGCTGCACAACCGCTTCCCGCTGCTGTAATAGCCTGGCGATATTTCGTATCCTGCACGTCGCCGCATGCGAATACCCCAGGAATGTTCGTTTCTGTTGTGCCTGGCTTCACAATAATGTAGCCATGCTCGTCAGTTTCGATTTGACCGCCCAAGAACTTCGTATTCGGCGTATGGCCGATCGCTACGAAAATACCGTCGGTTTCAATGATCTCTTCTTCACCAGTCACATTATTTTTCACTTTCAGGCCGGTTACGCCTTTATCGCCGGCAACCACTTCAAGCGGTGTATTGTTAAGCGCCCATTTCACTTTCTCATTGCCACGGGCACGATCCTGCATGATTTTGGAAGCGCGCAGCTCATCGCGACGATGCACCAGACGAACTTCGGAAGCGAAGCGAGTTAAGAAGTTCGCTTCTTCCATCGCGGAATCCCCGCCGCCCACGACGATAATCTTCTTGCCGCGGAAGAAGAAGCCGTCGCATGTAGCGCAAGTACTTACGCCGCGACCGATGTTTTCTCGCTCGTTCGTGATGCCAAGCAGCTTCGCTGAAGCTCCTGTGGAGATGATGAGCGATTCTGTTTCGATCTCGCCAAGGCCCTCGACTTGAAGCTTGAATGGACGTTTGGTGAGCTCAACAGAATTTACCCAACCCGTCTTGAACTCAGCGCCAAAGCGCTCTGCTTGCTTACGCATATTTTCCATCAATTCCGGACCCATAATGCCCTCAGGGAATCCCGGGAAATTCTCTACTTCGGTAGTCGTGGTCAACTGACCGCCTGGTTCAGGACCCTCAATAACGAGCGGGCTCAAGTTGGCGCGAGCCAGATAGATGGCTGCTGTCAGACCGGATGGTCCTGTTCCTACAACGACGGATTTGTACATATGGTTTCCCTCCTAAGTGTTTTCTGTAAGAAAACTTTCTTTGTAAGCATAGGCTTTACGATTCTTTCTCTGCGGTCAGTCAGGCTGCCGCTTAATTTATTAATGAAAGCGGGCGTTCTTCACAGAAGCGCCCAGCTATCAAATGCTTGTGAATTTCGGGAAGATCGCTTCCATTTTCTCGCGCAGACCGCAAGCATCATCAATGAGCTTTACGTTGCGGCTAATGGTCGAAACCGTCACACCATACCGAGCGGATATTTCCTGATAAGAGATCGCTCGCCGGTGCATTTTGGCGATTAAATATTCCAGCGCTGCCGCCCAACCCTCAGACTTCTGAATCTTGGGCACGCCCGGGTACATCTTGGTCAAGAATTCGACCCATAAAATCTCCAAGTCATACTGCTGAATCATATCGTATCGCTTATGCATATGGGAAAGTGCAGTCTCCATCACACCCTGCCATTTCGCATCCCAAACAGGCAAATGCGGGGAATACGGAGATGCTTCCACCATAATCTCCCGGTTTTCGAGAAAAGCAGGCAACGGATCGCGGATTCCCATGCTGCGAAGTACGAAGATCGCGACTTTTTTCAAATAGTCGTCTTCTTGACGCTCTAGAATAAAGTCTTGCAGAGCATCTCTTACTTCATTATCCGCAATCAATCCGAAAGCCTGAATAACCTGCAGTTTGGTATCGATATCTCCATGCCGCAGCGCCCAGAAGAAGGAGGAGCGTACGAGCGGATCTTTCTTGAGCTGTTCCGGAATACCCTGCGCAGATTTCTCCAGAACGCGGAATTGTTCTTCAAAAGGCAGGTGGTAGTGGTAGCTCCACGTCGGTGTGATCTCGCTTGTCTCACGCGTACGCAGCTGCTCCAGATAGAACTTGGAAATCTCCGTACCGGGATCAAGCTTCTCTACTTGCCTCCACAACCGGTGCGCCTCTGCGAATCGGCCGATATGGCAAGCTGCGACAGCTGTATAATGATAGAGACAAGGATCCGCAGAACCTTCTCCTGCTTTGAGGAGACGCTTAAACAACTGGTACGCCTTCTCGTGCTCACCCAATATCCCCATCGTCGTCGCAAGTTTGAACACGTGGTCATGCTGATACGGGAACGTCTTACGCAACAGGTCAACCAATTCTGTCAGCTCCTGCTTATTGCCGAAATGCTGATGGAATATCGCTAAGTTGCAAAGCGCGTGCAGATTGCCAGGGTCAATCTCAAGCACCCCGTGAATCGTCTCCATCGCCTTCTCGAACTGGCCCATATAGTAATAAGCAAGCGCCAGATTGTTGCGTGCCGCCGTAAAATCGGGATGCTTCTTCGCGATTTTCTCCAGCTGTCTGACCGCTTCTGCGAACTTGCCTTCCTCCAGCAATGCGCGGGCTTTATCATGCTCGAAGAGCCCTTCTCGACTTTTGATGCTAGTGAGAGGGGCGGGACGTTCGAGCTCGTAGCTGAGCATTTCCATCATTTCTTCGGATTCATCCAAAAACTGACCGGTCGGATCGTTCTCCAAATAGCGGACCAACGCTTGTTCCGCCAGCTCGTATTGTTCCATGTTGGCGTAATTGTTAGCCATATAAAAATAACATTCCGTCATCGTAGGGTCGATGACATCAAGAATATGCTGTAAAATTTGGTTCGACTCTTCGTAATTGCCCATCTCGGAGAGAACCCCCGCGAGATTGCAGTGATTCACAGGATTATCCTGTTCATACTCCGCCGCCCGCCGGAAATATTTCAATGCCTTATCATAATGAAACCGATCCAAAGATTGAACCGCTCTCTCGAAAAAGAATGCGGCATCCATGTTAATCGAGATGACTTTCGGCTTCGGTGTATCGGACACACGCTTTATCTTTTCCATTGCAAGACACCTCCGGCATATTGATTACGATCAAATTATACCATAGATCGCCCGGAAGCCAAAAACTTTCATCTGAAGTGGTGTTGATGTCGGTTTGTAAAGTTAAATAAAGGTTTTAAAAGTCGGCTTTCAAAACCGAGAAGGTTGGACGAAACCCGGAGAAGGAGGAACGGAGCGTAGAGGGTTTCTACGTGAGTACCGGACTTCCCGGGTTTCGTTCAAGATTCGACGTCGAACCACTCCATGAATCCTCTTCGTTTTCAAAGTCGACTTTTAAAACTTCCTTACACGCCGCCGTATTTGAAGAGGGAGGATAGGGATCCTCCATCATTAATAATTCGAATTGCGTCCGACAAAAGCGGAGCTACGGAAAGCACCCGGAATTTTTCGGAGTGGTCGTCCGGTATCGCGATGGAGTCCGTGATGATGACTTCCTTAATGTTCGGGTGATCCAGGCGCTGCAGGGCAGGACCGGAGAAAACAGGATGCGTCGCACAAATGTACACGTCATGCGCTCCTCTTTCTTTGAGACCCTCCACAACGTTCACGATCGTCGTTCCGGTATCGATTAAGTCTTCAATGATAATTGGCGTACGGCCTGCAACGTCCCCGATCACGTGCGTAATGACGGATTCATTGTGAGCCGGGCGTTTCTTAATCATCATTGCGAAAGGCGCATCGAGAATGTTTGCCATTTTCTCAGCTGTTGTTGCGCGTCCTGCATCCGGCGATACGATAATCGGATCGGGCAGGTTTTTCTTTTTTATGAAGTCACTGATAACGTCAAGCGCCGTCAGATGATCCACAGGGATATTGAAGAAGCCTTGAATCGCAGGTGCATGCAGGTCAATCGTAACAACGCGATTAGCGCCTGCAGCGCTGAACAAATCGGCTACTAATTTTGCAGAAATCGGCTCACGCGGAGCAGCTTTACGTTCTTGACGGGAGTAACCATAGTATGGGATGACAAGGTTTACTGTTCTTGCGGAGGCTCTTTTTGCCGCATCCATCATAACCAGAAGCTCCATCATGTGCTCATTGATCGGATGGGAGAACGTTTGTACTAGAAATACGTCGCAGTTACGAATCGTTTCTTCGTAGAGACAGTAGATTTCTCCGCTTTTGAAACGGGATAATTTGATTTGTCCAAGCGGCTGGCCGAGTTCTTTACAAATGCGTTCCGCAAGCTTCGGATTCGAAGATCCGGAAAAGATTTTAACATTGTCACTATACATGGTTAACGGTTACCTCCGAAGGTTCATTAAATAGATTATTCCTGACATCCTCATTATACATGAAACATGTCGAATTTAAAAAGTAACCAAGTGTCGGTTTCTTGCAGAAAATGTGGCTATTTCGTTAAATCCAATCAATTTCAGCAAGTCTCGAGCCTGGTCCAAATACTGGGATAATCGTTCCGGCTGGTGTGCATCCGATCCAATTGTCAAAGGGATTCCCACCTTATGGCAATACTCCAGCATCCGGCGGCTCGGAAACATCTCTTCACACAGCATGCGAAGACCGGAAGCGTTGAGTTCAATAGCGAGACCATGTTCTTTCACCGTATCTAAAGCAGCCTTTTCCAGCTCCCACGGGTCGCGGTCCGGTTTATAGCCAAAACGCTTAATCACATCGATATGTCCGATATAGTCATATAACCCGGTACGCACCGCTTTTTGTACCGCATCGTAGTATTGCGTATAGACTTCAAAAATATCCTTGCCTTCCCAGCCGGCCAATTGCCTGAAGTCCGAAATATCCCACTCTCCCAGGAAATGAACGGAGCCGATGACATAATCCCACGGATAAGCTTTGATAATGGCTTCGATTTCCGCTTCGTAGCCCTCGATATAGTCGCCTTCCAAACCGATGCGGATATCGATCTGATCTTTGTATTTCTCCTTGAGATGAAGGCATTCCTCGACATAGCGAGGCAGCTCATCCATCGGCATGGCCATCTCCGGCCAATACGTCTGCGGATCCACATGCAAAAGCGGCATATGATCCGACAGCCCTAATTGCGTGAGCCCGATCTCGATGCCGCGTTTGACGTATGCCTCCAGTTCCCCGGAGGCGTGACCGCAGCGTACATGATGTGTATGATAATCAATCAACATCTTGGTATCACTCCAGGTCATTTTTATTCATTTCTTCACATGCCTGCTCGCCAATTCCTTCATGACGTCATCGAGCGGCAGCTTGTTGTTGCGCAAGAGAACCATCAAGTGAAAAATAAGATCGCTCGCTTCGTAACGAAGTTCGTCGTTGTCTTTGTTCTTGGCGGCGATGATGACTTCGGCGGTTTCCTCGCCGACTTTTTTCAAGATCTTATCGACGCCTTTTTCGAAAAGGTACGTCGTATATGCGCCTTCCGGACGCTCAACGTCACGCGAAGCGATAACGGCTTCCAGCTCGGACAGGATCGCGAAGCGGTCGCCGGCAGAAGCGGCTGCGGCAGATTCCGTTTCCAGCGGAATGTTCTCCGTGAAGCACGTGTACGTACCATTGTGGCATGCAGGTCCCACTTGTTCCACGAGCACGAGCAGCGTGTCTGCGTCGCAATCGTAGCGAAGTGCTTTTACCTTTTGCGTATGGCCGGAAGTAGCGCCTTTGTTCCACAGTTCCTGGCGCGAACGGCTCCAGAACCAAGTATCTCCGGTTTGGATCGTACGTTGCAGCGACTCGCTGTTCATATAGGCGAGCATGAGCACTTCTTTGCTGACGGCATCCTGCACAACAGCAGGCACCAGTCCTTGCGCATCATATTTGATCGTATCTAACGCGAATGTCACCGGATTTCAACTCCTTTGCCCTTTAGGTCGTCCTTGACCCCTTGAATCGTTAATTCCTTATAGTGAAAAATGGTTGCCGCAAGTCCCGCGTCGGCTTTTCCTTCCGTGAATACACCATAGAAATGATCCGCGCGACCCGCTCCGCCGGAGGCGATGACGGGAATCGTCAGCAGCTCCGATACGGCGCGCGTCAGCTTCAGGTCGAAGCCGTCCTTCGTGCCGTCGGCATCCATACTGGTCAGCAGAATCTCGCCTGCGCCCAGCTCTTCCATGCGCTTCGCCCACTCCAGTGTCTTAATGCCTGTGGCATTACGCCCGCCGTGGGTGAACACTTCCCACTCGCCCCACTCGCTATTAAACTTCGCGTCGATCGCGACGACGACACACTGGGAGCCGAACTTTCGGGCTCCGTCGGAAACGAGCTGCGGGTTGCGGACCGCTGCCGTGTTAATGCCGATCTTATCGGCCCCGGCGCGCAGCAGCCGCTTCATGTCGTCGACGCTGGAGATCCCGCCGCCGACGGTGAAAGGGATCGTGATCTCGCCCGCCGTTTGGCGAACGACTTCAACCATCGTCGCCCGGCCTTCCACCGATGCCGAGATATCCAGGAAGACAAGCTCATCCGCGCCTTCTTGATCGTAAATCGCAGCGAGCTCCACCGGATCGCCCGCATCGCGCAAGTTGACGAAATTAACGCCTTTGACCACCCTGCCGTCCTTGACGTCAAGGCAAGGGATAATTCTTTTGGCTAACATGGGATGCGTCTCCTTTCTTGAAAAAGATTTTAAGGCTCAAGCGAACGGCAATAGGCCAATACTTCGCGGTATGGGAGCTCGCCGCCGAAAATATCCAAGGCGCTTCCGATCGTAATGTCGAGCCGCCCGCCGGTAATGTCCCGGAACCTCGCCAGATCGTCCAGCGATCGTGCACCCCCGGCGTAAGTCGTCGGAATCGTCGTCCATTCCGCCAATTGGGCCGCCAATTTCTCCTGGACACCCTGACGTTTCCCTTCCACGTCCACCGCGTGAATAAGGAACTCCTTGCAATAAGGCTCCAGCTTGGCGATTCCGGAAAGGCTCACCTCAAAATCGCTGAATGTGCGCCATTGATTGGTGACTACATAATACTTGCCATCCCGCTCTTTGCAGCTGAGGTCGATCACAAGCCGTTCGGGTCCCACCTTGGCGGCGATAGCCTCAAGATGATCCCAATTCAGTTTGCCGTCCTGAAAAATATATGAAGTTACGATAACATGAGAAGCGCCAAGCTCCAGATATTTTTCCGCGTTATCCGCACGAATTCCGCCGCCGATCTGAAGGCCGCCGGGATAGGCGCGCAAAGCATCCTCAGCCGCCTTTTCGTTGCCTCCGCCGAGCATGATCACATGGCCGCCTTCAAGGCCGTCCTCGCGATACATAGATGCATAGTAGTCCGGCGTATGCTCGGAAACGAAATTTTCTACGACGCCGCTCACGTCCGGCTGTAGGGTTTCACCGACAATCTGTTTCACTTTACCTTGATGAAGATCAATACATGGTCTGAATTTCACGATAAACGACCCTTTTCAAGTTAAGGTAGGCATAGCCGATTCGGCCAGCTTCAAAAAATTTCCGAGCAGCCGCATGCCGATCTCCCCGCTTTTTTCCGGGTGGAACTGCATGCCGTACACGTTATCCCGACCCACGATGGCCGTCACAGGCTGATAGTAATCCGTCACTGCGAGCAAGTCGTCCGCGCGCTCCGGCTTCGCATGAAAGGAATGGACGAAGTACACGTGTCCCTCTTCGATACCACGGAAAAGCGGGCTTCCGCTTTGCTTGTAGTTCAGACGATTCCAACCCATGTGCGGTACTTTGTAATCCCCGCGAAAGCGCACGACCGTGCCGGGCAGGAGACCCAGCCCTTCATGGTCGCCATACTCCTCACTGCTGGAGAACAGCAGCTGCATGCCCAGGCAAATGCCAAGCAGCGGCTTGCCGGACTCCGCATAGCGAATTACCACATCGCGCAGCCCGGTCTCGCGCAAATTATCCATCGCATCGCCGAAAGCGCCGACACCAGGAAGGATCGCTCCATCTGCGGCGAGAATTTGCTCCGGATCGCCTGTCACAACCGCCGCGTGTCCAAGACGTTCCACAGCTTTGCTCACACTATGCAAATTGCCCATTCCGTAGTCAATGATTGCAATCATCCTAGAGCACTCCCTTCGTCGAAGGAACCCCCTGCACGCGAGGATCGATCGATGTCGCTTCATCCAGCGCACGGCCCAAAGCTTTGAACACCGCTTCAATCATATGATGCGTATTGTGTCCGTAGTGCACGATGACGTGCAGCGTGATCCGGGCTTCAAGCGCCAGCTTCCACAGAAACTCATGCACGAGCTGCGTATCGAAGCTGCCTACATTTTGTGAAGGGTACTGCGCACGATATTCAAAGTGCGGGCGGTTGCTAATATCGATAACCACTTGCGCGAGCGCCTCATCCATAGGGATAAACACACTGGCGTAGCGTTTGATGCCTTTTTTATCGCCAAGCGCTTCTCGAAGCGTCTGCCCTAAACAGATACCGATATCCTCAACCGTGTGATGATCATCGATCTCGATATCGCCTTTGGCAACGACATTCAGATTAAACTGGCCATGCTTGGTGAAGAGGTCAAGCATATGATTCAGGAAAGGCACGTCCGTTTGAATCTCGGAAATTCCCGTTCCGTCGACTTGAAACGTTAGCGCGATATCGGTTTCGTTCGTTTTGCGGGCTACACTCGCCGAGCGAGCCGCCAAAGCCTTGTCTTGTTCAGCCATAGCCATCTATTTCAACTTCCCTTCCTTCTTGAGTCGTACCTCGACAGCCCGCGCGTGACCTTCCAGCCCTTCGTTGCGAGCCAAAGTCATGATCATGTCGCCGTTCGCGAGCAATGCTTCCTTGCTATAGTGAATGACGCTTGATTTTTTCAGAAAATCGTCCACGTTCAGCGGCGACGAGAATCGTGCCGTACCGTTCGTCGGCAGGACATGATTCGGTCCGGCGAAATAATCGCCTACCGGCTCGGTGCTGTACGCGCCGAGGAAAATAGCGCCAGCATTCTCGATGCGAGGCAGCAGGTTAAAAGGCTCCTGCACGAGCAGCTCGCAATGCTCCGGCGCCAAGCGATTGACGACGTCCACGCCCTCGTCCAAGTTATCCACAAGGAGTATAGCCCCCTTGGTGGTAGTGGACACGGCGGCGATCGCTTTTTTCGGCAGTACGTCCAGCTGCCGCCAAAGCTCCTGCTTCACCGATTCAGCCAGCTCCCTCGACGGCGTCACCAGGATCGCCGGCGACATCTCGTCGTGCTCCGCCTGTGCGAGCAAATCAGCGGCGATATATTCAGGGTCGGCGTGCTCATCCGCGAGCACAACGATATCCGTCGGCCCGGCGATCATGTCGATGTCGACGACGCCGTATACGTAGCGCTTCGCGAGCGCAACGTAGATGTTGCCCGGCCCGACGATCTTGTCGACCGCCGGGATCGATTCCGTGCCGTAGGCCAGCGCGGCTACCGCCTGAGCCCCGCCTACGCGGTAGATCTCTTTCACACCCGCTTCGGCTGCCGCCACAAGGATATGCGGGTTAATGCCTTCCTCGCCCGCGGTGGCCGGAGGCGTCACCATCGCAATCTCCGGCACCCCCGCCACGAGCGCGGGGATGGCGTTCATAAGCACGGAGGAAGGGTACGCCGCCTTCCCTCCGGGCACGTACAATCCGACCCGCTTCAGCGGTCGGATGATTTGGCCCAGCAGGCTGCCGTCCGCCTGCAGATCCATCCACGACGTGCGTTTCTGCTTCTCATGAAACGCACGAATGTTGGCGGCGGCCTGCCGCAGCGCCGCCACGAAATCGGCGTCGACCTGCGCGTACGCCGCCTGCACTTCCTCGTCCGTCACGCGAAGCTCGCCGACGGCAACCCCATCATAACGCTGCGCCATGCGACGCAACGCTGCGTCTCCGTCCTGCCGCACCTCATCGATGATGCGGCGGACGGTCTCATTTTGCTCGGGTGAGCCGTATTCGACCTCGCGTTTCAACTGAAATTCCGAGGCGGGAATAATCCGCATCTCCATCATCCTTTCTCTTTGCCCTGTTCGTCCTTTATTCTACACTTTCGCCGGGACAGGCAATACCGCCTGCAGCATATCACACAATCGCTGAATCGATTCGTTCTTCATCCGGTAACTGACCCGATTGGCGATCAATCGGCTCGTAATCTGAAAAATCTCTTCTTGCTCAACCAGTCCGTTCTCCTTGAGCGTCTGCCCGGTCTCGACCATATCCACGATACGGTCGGCCAGTCCAATCAGCGGCGCGAGCTCGATCGAGCCGTTCAGCTTGATGACTTCGACCTGCTGCCCCTGCTCGCGAAAATATTGCGACGCGACGTTCGGATACTTCGTCGCCACGCGCGGATTGATCACCGGCTTCCAATCCGGCAGCCCGATAACGGACATCCGGCAGCGTGCGATGCCCAGATCCAACAGCTCATAGACGTTGCGGTTCTCCTCCATGAGCACATCCTTGCCCACGACGCCGATATCGGCGACCCCGTATTCCACGTAAGTCGGTACATCGACCGGCTTGGCCAAAATAAACTCCATTCTCGCCTCAGGCACCGGAATGATTAACCGGCGGCCTTCTTCCAGATCCTCCGGAATCGGCAGCCCCGCTTTATGAAACAGCTTCGCTGCCTGTTTATAGATGCGGCCTTTTGGCATCGCTACTTTCAATATATCATCCATCCTGCTATACCTCCTTTGAGCCTTGCTCCGAGCTTCCTTTAGTCCTTCTAATGAACCAACGTAACAATGTCCTTATACAAGGCTCCATACAGCTCCAGCAGCCCATCTTCCCGCTTCACAACCCGATCCGTCCAAGAAGCCGGTTCCGTCACCAATTGGGTGATGACCGATACATCGCCCCGCTTACGCTTGTCTTTAGCCAGCTTTAATGCTTCTTCCCGATGCTCAGCATCATAAGCAATGAGTACACGCCCTGGCTGTTCTACAGCGTCTTTACCAATCACTTCAAGGATACGATTCGTCTTCAATGCAAATCCAGTCGCCGGTGCCGGACGTCCGAACTGGCTCAACAGATTGTCATACCGTCCGCCGCTGCACACAGGGAAACCCAGATCTGCAGCATAGCCCTCAAATGTCATACCCGTATAATAAGAGAAATCTCCAATCATCGTTAAATCAATGACGACATGCTCGCTGACGCCATAAGCCTTCAAAACATCCCATACTTCGCACAGATGGCGAATTGCATCCTGTGCAATAGGGTCTTGAGATACCATACGCGCTTGTTCGCATATCTCGTCGCCGCCTCTTAACCGCAGCACACCGACAAGCTCGCGCTCAACCTCCGGGGATAACGCTAAAGACTTAATCGCTTCCCGGTATCCTACATAATCACGGTTAAGCAAATGCTCCTTGAGCGCTTGCTGCGCATCAGTACGGCCCTGCAGCGTTTCTTGAAACAGCCCGTTTAAGAACCCAACGTGTCCAAGCGCGATTTTGAACGTATCTACCCCTGCTGCCTGCAGCGACGCAATCGCTAGCGCCACCACTTCAGCATCAGCTTCTGATGAAGCATCTCCTACAAGCTCCACACCCGTTTGAAAAAACTCCGAGTCACGTCCGGCCTCCTCTTCAATCGCTCGAAACACATTCGAGTGATACGAGAGACGAAGCGGAAAAGCAACCTCTTTTAATAAAGATGATGCTACACGCGCGATAGGCGCGGTCAGTTCAGAACGTAAAACAAGCGTCTTTCCCTTACGGTCCAGCAGCTTGAACAGCTTCTTATCTTCCGTGGAGCTCGCCACCCCAACCGTATCGTAATATTCAAGCGTAGGCGTAATAATCTGGTTGTAACCCCAACGTTCCATACACGCCAGTACGCGGAATTCAATAGCTCGCAGCTTTGCTACTGCCTCGGGCAAGTAATCCTTGACTCCTATCGGCTTCTCAAACACTTTTGGCTTAGACACCGTCTCACCTCAACATCTAGAAATTCTAAATAGCGGTACGTCTGAAAAGGACTTTTTAAACTATTATCCAAGCATTTATCACTCACAGACACTTTAGTTCACTACCGTGCTACCATACTACCAAAATAAAGAATGTAGTAATTTTATCACGGAACCCTGGGACCGTCAATCGCCATTCCTCGCCGCAGACAAAGAAAAAGAGCTGTACTGCAAGCGTACAACTCTTAATTTTCAGTTTGTCCTACCCGGATGACCTGTAGCGGATTCCCTGCGACAAAACTATATG
Organism: Paenibacillus sedimenti; assembly: GCF_014534655.1. Classification (GTDB taxonomy): domain Bacteria; phylum Bacillota; class Bacilli; order Paenibacillales; family NBRC-103111; genus Paenibacillus_E; species Paenibacillus_E sedimenti. The sequence goes on along the minus strand of NZ_JACVVD010000014.1, from coordinate 11,144 downwards.
GAGCTACGTCTTTGTGCACGACCGAACCCGCTCCAATGACTGCGTGATCACCGATCGAGACACCTGGCAGTATCGTCGTATTCGCCCCCACCATGACATGAGATCCAATATGTACTTCTCCTAGCCGGTATTCTTTGGTCAAATACTCATGGGCAAGGATCGTTGTATTATATCCAATGATTGTATTATTTCCCACATGAATCTTCTCAGGGAAAAACACATCCACCATGACCATCAAGGCAAACGCCGTATGCTCCCCGACCTTCATGCCAAGGACGTTGCGGTAAATCCAGTTCTTCACACGCAGTGAAGGTGAGTAGCGGCTAATCTGTATGAAAACAAAATTACGCATCGCCTTCCATTTACTTACCGTACGGTAGATCTGCCATAAGGCATTAGAACCTTCTACCGGATACTTGTCTGTTTTTCTCAATCAGACTTCACATCCGACGCCAATCCCGCGATCGGCAGCAGCTCGAGCATATCGTCAATGAGGTAGTCCGGCTTATATGTTTCCAAATAAGTCCGTCCTTTCCATGACCAGGATACGCCCACGGAAATGACACCGGCATTTTGCGCCGCTTCAATGTCATAATGGCTGTCTCCAACCATCATCGTCTCTTCATTGGAGCTGCCAAGTGTTTCGAGCGCTGCAAGAATGCCTTCAGGACTTGGCTTCGGCTCTTTCACATCTTCAACCGTCACGATTGTGCTAACATACGTATCCAACCCGCACAGTTTCAATCCCATTAGCGTCGTTTGGCGGATTTTACTGGTTACGATACCGATCTTGATCCCACTCGCATGCAGCTTAGCCAGCACTGAACGAACATTAGGAAACTCTTTGACCAGTTCATCATGCTTGGACAAATTGAAGGTGCGGTACTTTTGAATAATCGCTTCGACCTCTTTTTTGCCTGTGAAAAATTCCATTTGCTCCACTAGCGGTCGACCCATATTGGGAATAATCAGTTCTCTCGTTACTGGTTCTGGCGTTTCGCCTTCTAGGCTGTGCAGAAACGATTGCACGATCAGCTCATTCGTATCGACAATCGTTCCATCCAAATCAAACAGTACGGTTCGAATCATATTCGGCTCCTTTGGTATCAAGCTCTTCATTTTGCACTTTCACGTTCGCCGCGGGTGCTTTAGATGAGATGATCGGATCAGCGTAATGGGCGCTGGCGTATCCTTTTTTCCTTCTTACGATAATGATAATAATCGCTGCAATGATAATGAGCACTGCAAGCAATTGGGAAATTCGTATATTTCCGCCGTACGTCATGACGCCTGGTTCAAAGACCAGTGTCATTGGCGACCACAGTGCGTTCATGAGCGATGCCAACCAAGTCGGGCCTGTGAAATCGAGACTATCCGTACGCAGCCCTTCAATAAAGAAACGGCCGATCGAATACCAGATAAAATAGCTGAAAAATAGTTCCCCGGCCCGCAAAAACGGTCTGCGGCGGAGCCAGAACAAGAGAAGCAGTCCCGCCAGATTCCATAAGGATTCATACAGAAAAGTCGGTTGATAAAAGACACCCTCGATGTTCATTTGATTCACGATAAAATTCGGCAGATGCAAGGTATCGCGCAGGAATGATTCTTCCACAGGCCCGCCATGCGCTTCTTGATTAATGAAATTTCCCCATCGACCTATCATTTGACCGACAATCAGACCCGGAGCACAGATATCCACGATTCTCCAGAACGGATACCCTTTGGCTCTGAAATAAAAATAACCGCCTATAATCGCACCGATCAGCGCTCCATAAATCGCAATACCACCATGCCATATCATAAATATTTCCACTAGGTTGTTCTTATAATCAGACCATTGGAAAGCCACATAATAAAGTCTGGCTCCTACGATAGCAGATGGCACGCCAATCAGCAATAAATCCATAAAAAAATCAGGTACAATACCGAATCGTTTACCTTCTTGGATAGCAAGCAGCAATCCAACTAATGCAGCCGTACCTAAAATGATCCCATACCAATGCACATCTATAGGACCAATTGAAAAAGCAATTTTATTGAGCATAGTCTTGTGTGCCCCCTTCTTAATACGCGTATCAAATCAATCGAAATCCTCAAAATCTTCCGACAACGATTCGGTCAGTTTGTTCGTGAACTGCAGTGCTGCGTTATAGCCCATCCGCTTCAAACGATAATTCATCGCGGCTACTTCGACGATGACAGCCAAGTTTCGACCCGGTCTAACCGGAATGGTCACGAGCGGCAGATCCGTATCGATGATGCGGGTCAATTCTTCATCGAGCCCTAACCGGTCATATTGCTTGTCCTGCTGCCAGTTCTCCAGCTTAACGACAACCGAGATTTTCTTCACATTGCGAATAGCTCCAGCTCCGAATAGCGTCATCACATTAATAATACCGACGCCGCGAATTTCTAGCAGATGGCGAATGAGCTCCGGCGCATTACCCGTCAACACCTTGTCCGCTGTTTGGCGGATCTCGACGGCATCATCTGCGATCAGCCGATGACCTCTTTTGACAAGCTCAAGCGCCGTTTCACTTTTACCGATACCACTGCTGCCCGTAATCAGCATCCCGATCCCGTATACATCAACGAGAACGCCATGAATGGTCGTGCTTGGCGCTAATTTATTTTCCAGGAATCCCGTCAGCCTGCTCGCGAAGATCGTTGTAGATACGTTGGTTCTTAAGAGCGGAAGATCGCGCTTGGACGCTTCTTCAAGCAGCTCCGCCGGAACCTCAAAACCTCTTGTCACGATAATACATGGCGTTTCTTCCGGAGCGCATAACTGCTCAGACCGATTGCGGCGGACACCGGTAGTCAGCATCTCCATAAAAGTAACCTCGGTCTTACCGAGCAATTGAATACGCTCACGCGGGTGATAGTTGAAATAACCGGCCATCTCTAAACCCGGACGATACAGATCTGCAGTTGTAATCGGACGTTTTAGTCCAGCCTCTCCTGCAAGCACTTCCATATGGAACTGTTCTACCAAATCGGAAACCTTCACTTTTTTCGCCATCAACCTATCTCCTCCGAGTTTTGCCCTACGCAAAACGAACTTCATTAACATCATCTATGTAAATCCGATAGTTTCATCGTAATGGAAACCCTATATGAAATCAACTAAAGTGTTCTAGAAAGCTTCTGAAACCAAAAGAAAAAGCCAGCCGATAACGGCTGGCCCATCTATTTGAAACATTAATATTAGTTATTAGCTAAGATGGACAATGAGGACTCTTTATCGAAGAAATGAACTTTGTTCATGTCCAGAGCCAATTTCACATTTGTACCTTCTTTGATGCCTGCGCGGCCGTCTACACGAGCGATAACTGTGCCGCTGCCGATTCCGTTGAGGTACAAGTACATTTCATGACCAAGGTTCTCAGTCAACTCAACGTTCACGTTCACGATTGTATTCGGAGAAGCTTCCAAGAATACCGGCTCTTCGTGGATGTCTTCCGGACGAACACCCAGAATCACTTCTTTACCAACGAAGCCTTTGTCTTTCAGCACTTGTGCTTTGCCAGCTGGAACTTCGATGTTCACGCCGTTTGTTTTGAAGTATACGGAACCGCCGTCTGCTGACAATGTACCGTTCAGGAAGTTCATGGATGGGGATCCGATGAAGCCTGCAACGAACATGTTCACTGGGTGGTTGTAGATTTCTTCAGGAGTAGCCGCTTGTTGAATGATACCTTTATCCATAACAACGATACGATCGCCCATTGTCATAGCTTCTGTTTGGTCATGCGTTACGTAGATTGTCGTTACGCCAAGACGCTTCGTCAATTTTGTAATTTCCGCGCGCATTTGTACGCGAAGTTTCGCATCCAAGTTGGAAAGTGGTTCGTCCATCAAGAACACTTGCGGTTCACGGACAATCGCACGACCCAAGGCAACACGTTGACGCTGACCACCGGAAAGAGCTTTTGGCTTACGATCCAGCAAATGTACGATATCCAAGATTTTCGCTGCTTCGCGAACGCGAGCATCGATATCTGCTTTTTTGAATTTACGGAGTTTCAAACCGAATGCCATGTTTTGATAAACAGTCATATGCGGATAAAGGGCATAGGATTGGAATACCATCGCGATGTCGCGGTCTTTAGGAGCCACGTCGTTAACAAGGCGGTCGCCGATGTAAAGTTCGCCTTCTGTAATTTCTTCTAATCCTGCGATCATACGAAGAGTTGTGGATTTTCCGCAACCGGATGCTCCAACCAATACTACGAACTCTTTATCTTCGACTTCAAGATGAAAATCTTTTACAGTGGATTCTTCTGCACCGGAATATCTTTTTACGATGTGATTTAAACGTACGCCTGCCATGGTTTCATTCCCCCTAAGAGTTTTGCGGAGCAAAACTTGCTTCGTAAGCACCCGCTTTGAGTTTATCGAGAATTCATTTATCAGCAATTCACTATAACCATCTTACCCCACAAGCCTCAGACTGACTATGCACAATCCCTACAAAAAAATCACTTTCTTTTCGTTACTTTGTACAATAATAAGGCCAGCCTTACCAAAACCGCATGATTAAACGTTCTAACATCCAACCCCGTCTCATGTTTGAACTTGTCCAGCCGGTATAACAGCGTGTTGCGATGAATATAAAGCTTCTTCGCAGTCTCACTCACGTTACAATCGAGGGCAAAAAAATGCTCCAATGTCGTTACAGTTTCCGAATCAAGCGCATGATCGGTGCCGCGGAGCACCTGCTCCAGAAACTCGGTCTTCTCGTCTTCCTGAATAAGATGAAGCAGTTTCTCCAACCGAAGCTCCCAAGGAAGGTGGATAAAGCTGCCTACATGGAAAGACCGACCCAACATGATGGTTTCACGCAGCTGGAGTATCGCCCCGAACAATGATTTTGCCGGCTTTACAGGGTAATCGATGGCCAAGTGGCACTCACCAACCCATTCGTTGGCCAGCATCTCGAAGAGACCTGACCCAAGGGCATCCAATATTTGCTCGACGCTCTCATCCTCGTCGCCCTCGCGCTCTTCGGTGCCGCTCGTCAGCAGTCCTTCCGGAGCAAGAATCAACCATTCTTTATCGAGCAAAGGAATGAGGATGATTTCCGCCTCGAAGAATGATTCCAGCAGCTTTTTCAGCTCAGCGTATGAAACGCTGTGATTCTGCGAGTAGTCCCCGTATAGCAGCAGCGGAATTTTGGTGGAGTAGAGTGAGGATTGAGACGCCAGCGCATCTGGAAGCTCCGCGTGAGTGGAACCGCGCTCCATCTGCTGTAGAAGCCATTCTCTTAGTTGATGCGCCTTCCTTTCATCCTCAGACAAATAAGAGCCCCATTGTTTACGCTCCTGTGTCTGTTTGGACTCCAGCGTCAATTCCACGAGTTTACGCTCAGCTGGCGTTAACGGAATTTCAGATACTTGAAGAATACGAATGTCTTTGTTTTCCTTACCCAAGTAAAACAATACATCATGATCACGAACTACACTTCGACTGAAGCTATTGAAGCTTGCTTGATCTTCTTGCTGTTCTTCTTGCTGTTCTTCCACCAAACGATTCCATTCCGCCTCGGGTAACAAATGAATGTGCATAGGTGCCTGTAAAACCGCTTCCAAACGCTCTTTGATTCGCTCCCAATCCATCTGTCTCTCTCCTATACCATAATCATTTTCTATATATCTATCTCTACATTGTATCATATGTAGCCATTCTCATGTAAAAGAACCCTCCTACACGCCCATGCAAAGGGGTTCTACATACCGTACGTTTGAATCATCATACCATTTTCATGCTTTTCACTCATAAACTTCATGAAATTGGAAATAATTAGAGCGTACATCTATGAAAAGAGGAGGCATTTCCTATACATTTCATTCCATATGGGAAAGTGAGCATTCCATTGAAGCTTCCTCCCGGCACTCAGCCGGATTGGGTGGACTATCAGCGCACTGATCTTGCCTCAAATGATTGCATTGAGTATGCATTGGAGCATCCGTATGACTGTTCTCTTCTTCAAGAAGCGGCACAAAGCAGCAAAAGTGCCGTTATTTTGATCAGTGATGCGACCCGATTATGCCCAAGTTATTTATTCCTTGAGGCTCTGCTGCAGCGCTTAAATATGGCCGGCATTCCGGATGGGCAGGTCCGGATTATCGTTGCTATCGGCACCCATCGCAAACAGACCAAAGAAGAATTGATCCAATTGGTTAGCGAAGACGTTTTTAAACGCGTTCTCGTTATGAACCATTCTTCTCTACCGGAGGATTGCGTTCGTCTTGGCGTTACAAGCCGTGGGACACCTGTTGAAATCAACAAGCATGTTGTAGAAGCTGATTTTCGCATCGTTACGGGTAATTTAGAACCTCATGCGTTAGTTGGGGTTTCCGGCGGTGTAAAAGCTCTCTTTCCGGGCACCGCATCGGCTCGCGCCATAGAGCACAACCATAGTTTATCGCAACAATACACATCAACAGCTGGTGTAGTCGACAATCCAATTCGTGAAGATTTGGAAGAGGTATTGCAATTCCTCACTGTGCATTTCTTGTTCAATGTGATTGTTGACCATAAACGCAATCTGCTTGGCGCTGTAGCCGGAGACGTTATTGCCGCTCACCGTGCAGGACTGGAATTGGTGCGCCGTACCTTCCTAGTCGAAGTCCCCGCTCTTTACGATGTGACTATCATCTCGCCTGGCGGACATCCCAAGGACACACAGCTCTACCAATCCATAAAAGCGTTAAAAAATGCTGCAGCGATTACCAAACCCGGCGGCTCCATTATATTGATAGCCAGATGCGAGGAGCTGTATGGCAACGGCATTTTGCAATATTGGATCGAAACGATTCAAGACCGCTCGGTGATGACGCAAAAGCTAAATGAGCGATTCGTCCTAGGTGCGCATAAAGTTGAGCATATCGATCGAGTGCTGAAACACCATGAAGTCTATCTTTATTCTGAATTCCCTGCTTCTTCAGTACGCTTGATTGGATTTCACCCCATCTCTGATCTGGATTCATTCCTTGCAGCACACTTATCCGACAAATCGCTGAAAGTCGCGGTTATCCCGTACGGTGGGCTGACGTTCCCGCAATTACGCCAATCTTGATCCTTCCTCGAAGAAAATTTAGGAGGTCTTACATATGGCTTGGAGCCACTGGTCGTTAGATCGTGTTGTCATTCTGTTTGTCGGCTTGGCTTATCTATTCATCTGGATTCAAGTAACGATGTCGCATTATCGGCAAAATTTTCACAACAAAGCGATGTGGGCACCTGTTATTTTGGCTCCATTGATTTGTATTATTGCTGTTCTAAGTACACTGCTTAACAGTAACGGCTGGTTTACTGCAGCACTTCTCTGCTTTTGGCTTGGAGCGGCTGCAGGCTTAATCGGATTCTATTTTCACTTCAGAGGCGTCGGTCTGCGAGTCGGCGGTTATGCGTTGCGAAATTTCTTAATGGGGCCGCCAATCATCATGCCGCTGCTATTCTCAGCGATTAGTGTACTTGGCCTTATAGCTGTCTATGGAGGGTGAACTACGGTGAACAAACAAACGCATTATCCTTCCTACGACGTCATGAAAGAGCAGGATGCGTGGGATGCACATACGCGATCTATCGTGAATGCACGATTGCTGCATGAGCATAAGTATCATTTTCTGAGTACAGTGGAAGCAGAATGTCTTCGTGCCTGGTGCGCACTGCTAATGAATGACGACCGCGGGGAGATTATTCAATACGTTCTTAGTCACATCGATGAAAGTTTGGCAGGAAACAAAGGCGAAGGTCAGCGCAAAAAGGGAGTGCCTCCGGCTAAAGTCCTCCTGAGAGAAGGATTGAAAGCGATAGATGAATCGGGATGGATGACGGACAGCCGCCCTTTTTTTCAATTAGATGAAAGTAAGCAGCGGCAGATTATGCAGGAGATAAGTGATGGTGCTCTTGCTTCTACCGAAGCATGGGAAGGCATTCCCCAAAAAGAGCTGTTCCAAAAGCTCCTCGTTCTAACGGTAGAAGCTTACTACTCCCACCCTCAGGTGTGGTCTGAAATCGGTTATGGAGGGCCTGCTTATCCTCGCGGATACGTGAGAGCAGATTTTGGACAGCTTGATCCCTGGGAGGCGGTGAAACAGCCATGAAATGGAGACATGAGCAAGACGAAGTCGATATCGTCATTGTCGGTGCAGGAGCTGCCGGCGGTGTGCTGGCCAAAGAGCTGAGCGAAGCCGGCCTGCAGGTGGTCGTGCTGGATGCCGGACCTTGGCGGGATCCGCAGAAAGATTTCGCGAGCGACGAACTTGCCATGAAAAGCTTGGCATGGGAAGATACCCGATTCGTTGACGGGACAGATCCTCTAACCATGGGGCACAATAACTCAGGTCGGGGAATTGGCGGAGGCACGCAGCATTTTACCGGTGTTTTTTTGCGTTTTCATGAATCGGATTTCAAGACGAAATCCATTGATGGCGTCGGTGAAGACTGGCCCATTCACTATAAAGATCTCGAACCTTATTATTCGAAAATTGAAAAAGAAATCGCCGTCTCCGGTCCAAAGCATTTCCCGTGGGGCAACTTCAACGGTCCATACCCATATCCGGAAAGAGACCCGCTTAGTCCTAACGCCTACATGTTTCAAAAAGGCTGCGAGAGCCTCGGCATTCAATCCGCTGCCACGCCGGTTGCCATCCTTTCAGCCCCCTTCGAAGGACGACCGCCTTGTATTAACCGGGGCTTCTGCAATCAAGGGTGCATGCCGAACGCCAAGTTCAGTACGCTGATCGTCCAAATCCCCAAAGCGATTAAAGCCGGAGCCGAAGTGCTCTCTGATTGTATGGTCACCCAAATCGAGGTAAATGATAATGCTAAGGCCACTGGGGTTCTTTTCGTACATAACGGAGTCACCTACCGCCAACGAGCCAAAACTGTAATCCTTTCCGCCTATGTAGTCGAAACACCCCGCCTTCTGCTGCACTCGGCGAATACGCAATTTCCTGACGGCCTGGCGAATAGCAGCGGCTGGGTCGGCCGAGCCATCATGCCCCATAGCAGCCATGACGTGTATGCCAAATTTGATCAAGAGGTACGTTTGTACAAAGGTTCTCCGGTGCTGGCGTCGACCCAAGACTTCTATGAGTCTGATCTCCGTCGCGGCTTTGCCCGTGGATATACGATTCATGCACAAGGCTCCAGACCTGTTGGTATGGCCCAAGGGATTAGTAAATCGATCGAAGGGCCAGTCTGGGGTGAAAAGCTGCGCCAAGTCATGCTGGATTACAACCACTATGGACGTCTCACCATGGTCGGTGAAGTTCTGCCTCATTGGAATAACTTTGTTTCTCTTTCCGATGAAAAAGACGACAATGGCATGCCGCGGGCGGCAGTCACTTTCAGCTATTGCGATAATGACCGCAAGCTTATCGACCATGCTGTTGATAATATGAAGCTAATCCTTCAAGCAGCCGGCGGTCAAATCGAATACGTTGTTCCGGACACTGCTCATTTGATGGGCGGCTGCAGAATGGGAAATAATCCTGCTACTTCCATCGTCAATTCCTATGGGCAAAGCCATGACATCCCGAATCTGTTCATTTGCGACGCCAGCATCTTTGTTACTTCAAGCGGAGGTAACCCTACTAATACCGTTATGGCGTTAGCTGCTAGAACAGCCGACTACATTATCGATCTTGCCACCTCTTCTCATAAGTTGCACAATGGATTGTACAGTTCGCGATAACTCATCTACAATATGCTTATACACCCCAGCAGATAAGGAGATGAGTTTGGATGGCAATTGCAGAATTCACCATCATTCCCATTGGCACCGCAACAACGAGCCTCAGTGGTTATGTAGCTGATTTGCACAAAGAACTAGAGAAACATAAAGACGTTACCTTTCAAATGACAGCAATGGGAACCATCCTGGAAGGGCCTATAGATCGACTCTTGGAAGTCATTCGTGCTGTACATGAAGTGCCTTTCATCAATGGGGCACAGCGGGTCTCCACCTCCATCAAAATTGACGATCGCCGTGACAAACAGGCTTCTATATCTCAAAAAATGCAATCTGTTGCCGATAAGTTGAACTAAAAAAAGCATCCTCGTTATGGATGCTTTTTTTTGCAAAACAAAAAAAGACCTTTGAAAGGTCTTTGTCACTTTTATGAAAAGTGAGCCATGTAGGACTCGAACCTACGACACCCTGATTAAAAGTCAGGTGCTCTACCAACTGAGCTAATGGCTCTTAGGGAAAATGGAGGCTGATGGATTCGAACCACCGAACTCGGAGAGAGCAGATTTACAGTCTGCCGTGTTTAGCCACTTCACTAAGCCTCCAGATAAGAGATACCTATGCTGTTAATGCAGCACAACCATCTCAATGGCTCGGGACGGAATCGAACCGCCGACACGAGGATTTTCAGTCCTCTGCTCTACCGACTGAGCTACCGAGCCTTATGTATGCACTTGTAGTTTGTCCAATTCAGGCAAAAAAAAAAAAAATAGATGGCGGAGCCGACGGGATTCGAACCCGCGGTCTCCTGCGTGACAGGCAGGCATGTTAGGCCTCTACACCACGGCTCCGCGTTACAATATGGAAACTTCTTCACTTCTGAAGTGAAATGGTGCCGTCGAGAGGACTTGAACCCCCAACCTACTGATTACAAGTCAGTTGCTCTACCAGTTGAGCTACAACGGCATATTAATTAATAGATGGTGGAGGCTGACGGGATCGAACCGCCGACCCTCTGCTTGTAAGGCAGATGCTCTCCCAGCTGAGCTAAGCCTCCTACTGGGTGGTAAATATGGTAGCGGCGGAGGGGCTCGAACCCCCGACCTTACGGGTATGAACCGTACGCTCTAGCCAGCTGAGCTACGCCGCCATACAAAGACATATATAGTTGGAAACTGGCGGAGAGAGAGGGATTCGAACCCTCGCACCACTTACGCAGTCTAACCCCTTAGCAGAGGGTCCCCTTATAGCCACTTGGGTATCTCTCCAAGCTATATAATATGTCTCAGGAATTATTATTCCCTGAAAACTAGATACGAAACTTGCGTAAAGTGTGAATGTTGCAGTGCTACGTATGTATACGTAGATGCTTACCTCTTATTGAGGTGTATTGGTTAAGCCCTCGACCGATTAGTATTCGTCAGCTGCATGCATTGCTGCACTT
>NZ_JACVVD010000013.1 GCF_014534655.1 Paenibacillus sedimenti | reverse complement strand
GTTCTGGGAGAGTAGAACGTTGCCAAGCGATGTTCCCTGATAGCTCAGTTGGTAGAGCACTCGACTGTTAATCGAGTTGTCACAGGTTCGAGTCCTGTTCGGGGAGCCAATGCTTCCATAGCTCAGTCGGTAGAGTGCATCCATGGTAAGGATGAGGTCACCGGTTCGATCCCGGTTGGAAGCTCCACGATTTTTTATGAGGCCCGTTGGTCAAGGGGTTAAGACACCTCCCTTTCACGGAGGTAACAGGGGTTCGAATCCCCTACGGGTCACCACTTTTTAACAAATTTTGGAGGCTTAGCTCAGCTGGGAGAGCATCTGCCTTACAAGCAGAGGGTCGGCGGTTCGATCCCGTCAGCCTCCACCATCTATACTAATTATGCCGTTGTAGCTCAACTGGTAGAGCAACTGACTTGTAATCAGTAGGTTGGGGGTTCAAGTCCTCTCGACGGCATGTGTGTAATGGGGATTAGCCAAGCGGTAAGGCAACGGACTTTGACTCCGTCATGCCAAGGTTCGAATCCTTGATCCCCAGTTCTTACACGAGCCATTAGCTCAGTTGGTAGAGCACCTGACTTTTAATCAGGGTGTCGTAGGTTCGAGTCCTACATGGCTCACCATTTGCCTTATTTACAGTGTGCGCGTATGGCGGAATTGGCAGACGCACTAGACTTAGGATCTAGCGGGAGACCGTGGGGGTTCAAGTCCCTCTACGCGCATCACACCCCCATAAAGCAATTCGTTGCTTTATGGGGACCCTATTATGCGGAAGTGGCTCAGGGGTAGAGCATCGCCTTGCCAAGGCGAGGGTCGCGGGTTCGAATCCCGTCTTCCGCTCCATTATTTATGTGCCCATAGCTCAGCCGGATAGAGCGTTTGACTACGAATCAAAAGGTCGGGAGTTCGAATCTCTCTGGGCACGCCATTTTTATAAAAAATCAATACTATCGGGACGTAGCTCAGCTTGGTAGAGCACCTGCTTTGGGAGCAGGGGGTCGCATGTTCAAATCGTGTCGTCCCGATAAACACGCGGGTGTAGTTCAATGGTAGAACTCCAGCCTTCCAAGCTGGTAGCGTGGGTTCGATTCCCATCACCCGCTTAAATAAAAAGAAGATCACCGATTAATTAGGTGATCTTCTTTTTATTTAGGCTCTGTTAAACTTTGTTGTTGATTTTCTTTATTTAAGTAACGGGACTTAAAAAAGAAACAACGATTCTGTATGAAATTTCATATAAAATCGGGCTCTTCGCTTCAATTAGAGCTTTTGTGTATGATTTTTCGTGTATAACTATGGAAATTACCGTTTGAAGGATAAATCTGTATGATTTTTCGAGTATATATGAGGGAACGATAGTTTCGAAATGATCGCTAATTGTTTAGGTGGTTTTTCTTACCACATAAGAATTTATAAGTTTCCGATGAGTTGGAAAACGAAATTCTTATTGGCGAATAAACCTTCCGCTGAACGCGGTCGCACATCTTCGAAAGACCTCGATAGAGGTTTATCTCATGGTTAGAAATCAACAATGAAGAATTTAACAAAGCCTTTATTTAAAGGTACGGGGAGAGAACCCACCAGAGTTCGACCATCCGTGATAACATCGTATGTTTTAATTTTCAGCAAAGGTAATGTCTTCACACTAGATGACATACATAAATTACCACGACCTAATTGGGGTCTTTTTTTATTTTTACTCTATGTGCAAAGAGCGGATTGTGGTAAAATATTCTGAAATGGGTTTTTCTAAGGAAGAACTTTGCTAGAGAGAAGCTTTAATGTAGCATAGTGAATAGATGAGGTGGAGAGTATGTCAGAGAACGGAATCAGCTTACAAAAGCAATCAACCAATAACCTGCTGCGCAGGGATGTACGCTTCTTAGGTCACATATTGGGTGAAGTTCTTGTCCATCAAGGTGGTAATGAGCTGCTCGATGTCGTAGAGAAAATTCGTGAAATGAGTAAATCGTTAAGAGCTCATTATGTACCTGAGATATACGAGGAATTCAAGAAGACGATCAGCTCGTTAGATCCGGAAATACGTCACCATGTTATTCGTGCTTTTGCTATTTATTTTCAACTTGTTAATATTGCCGAGCAGAATCATCGGATTCGCCGCAAAAGAGATTACGAGCGTTCTTCCGGTGAATTGGTACAACCAGGATCCATTGAGAGCATCGTACAAGAGTTGAAGAACAATCATATCCCTTATCAAGAGGTGCAAGAGATTCTTCAGGCCATCTCACTGGAACTCGTGATGACTGCACATCCAACTGAAGCGATGCGTAGAGCTGTTCTCGATGTGAATCTTCGCATTTCCGAAGATATGATGAAGCTGGATAATCCGATGCTGACTCATCGAGAGCGCGAGCAACTTCGTGAGAAGCTGCTGGGTGAAGTTCTTAGCCTATGGCAAACGGACGAGCTTCGTGATCGTAAACCTACGGTAATCGATGAAGTTAGGAATGGGTTGTACTATTTTGATGAAACGTTATTTGATGTGCTTCCGGAGGTCTATCATGAGCTGGAGCGCTGTCTAAATAAATACTATCCACAAGAAGGATGGCATGTGCCATCGTTCTTGAAATTTGGCTCTTGGATCGGCGGGGACCGTGATGGTAACCCATCCGTTAAAGCGAATGTAACATGGGAAACATTAGGGCTGCACCGGCAATTAGCTCTTCAGAAGTATGAAGAGATTCTCAAGGAAACGCTCGAACACATGAGTTTCAGTAAAAATATTGTTCACGTCAGCGATGCTTTGTTAGCATCCATCCAAAGCGATCGTGAAGCACTTGGCAATATTCAAGACGTATGGCGCAACGAAAAAGAGCCGTATAGAATCAAGACGACATATATGATTGAGAAGATTCATCAGACAGGCAACCCGAACGTACCTTCTACTCAGAAATATAACAGTCCTGAAGAGTTTATTGCTGATTTGCAAATAATTGATGCAAGTTTAAGAGGTCATTACGCCGATTATGTAGCTGATAAATATATCAAAAAGCTGATCCGTCAGGTAGAGCTGTTCGGCTTCCATTTGGCTGCGCTGGATATTAGACAGCATAGCAAAGAGCATGAGAATGCCATGACTGAGATTTTGGCGAAAATGGGTCTTGTTGCTGACTACAGCAAACTGTCAGAGGAAGAGAAAATCAGCTTATTAACAAGCGTTTTGAATGATCCAAGACCGATTACATCGATGTACTTGGAATATACAGAAGGTACGGAAGAGTGCCTGAACGTATACCGCACGGTTGGACGTGCACAAAAGGAATTCGGGCGCAACTGTATCAACAGCTATTTGATCAGTATGACGCAAGGGGCTAGCGACCTGTTAGAGGTGCTGGTGTTTGCTAAAGAGGCAGGGCTGTATCGTAAGGAGAGTGATGGCAGTGTAACTTGCACGCTTCAATCTGTGCCTCTATTTGAGACGATTGATGACTTGCATGCGGCTCCTGAGATCATGAGCACTCTATTAGCGATACCGGCTTACAAGGCGAGCCTGGACCCTGTTACGCAGCTGCACGAGATTATGCTCGGGTATTCGGACAGCAACAAAGACGGCGGCGTGATTACGGCAAACTGGGAGCTGCGTATGGCGCTCCAGAATATTACCGAAGCGGCGAAACAATTCGGCGTGAAGCTGAAGTTTTTTCATGGCCGCGGCGGCGCGCTTGGTCGCGGCGGTATGCCGCTTAACCGGAGTATTTTGGCACAACCGGTAGAAACACTAGGCGGCGGTATTAAAATTACTGAGCAAGGCGAGGTGCTTTCTTCTCGTTATTCCTTGAAAGGTATTGCTTACCGCAGCTTGGAGCAGGCAACTTTTGCTTTGATTACGGCCTCTAAGCTATCGCGTTCTCCTCAAAGGCATCCGTTGGAAGAGAAGTGGGAGCATATCATGAGAGGTATTTCTGAGCAAGCGCAGACGAAATATCAAGATTTGATTTTCCGGGATGAAGATTTCTTAACGTTCTTCAAGGAGTCCACGCCGCTTCCGGAAATCGGTGAACTAAACATTGGCTCACGCCCGTCTAAGCGTAAGAATAGCGATCGTTTCGAGGATTTGCGTGCCATTCCATGGGTGTTCGCATGGACGCAAAGCAGATACTTACTGCCTGCTTGGTATGCGGCTGGAACGGGTTTACAAAGCTTTTACCAGGGTGAAGCGCAAAATCTGGATACGTTAAAAGAAATGTATGCGGAATGGTCATTCTTCCGTTCTATGATCGACAATTTGCAGATGGCATTAGCCAAAGCAGATCTTCTCATTGCCAAGGAATACGGCAGCATGGTTAAGAAATCGGAAATTGCTGAGCGTATCTTCGGCTTGATTAGGGAAGAATACGATTTAACTTCTTCGATTATTTTGCAAATTACCGGACAGCAAGAAATTCTGGATAACGTTCCTGTTATCCAGGAGTCGATTCGTCTACGTAATCCCTACGTGGATCCGCTGAGCTATATGCAGGTTGAATTGCTTGCAGAGCTTCGTGCATTACGCGATAATAATGAGGATGATGCGGTTCTGCTGCGTGAAGTTTTGCTTACCATTAACGGAATTGCCGCAGGGCTTAGAAATACGGGCTGATCCATAGAATATATAACGGAAAAGCATGGAACAGGATGTAGGAGTCGGGGCCTTAGATGATGAGGCGCTCGACTTTTCCTGTCATTTCCCGCTGTTGCCCATGGACAGGAGTTGTTGAACAACGTGGGGCGATGGTTGGCTATAGTCCTTGTTATCATAGGGGCTTCAAGATTAGCGATGGACAAATTACTCCGGCTCAAATGACGATGGGAACATTATTTGTTTGGCTGCTTATACTTTTTAATAAAAAGTCTTGGGTAAATCCTTGCAAAGGACCGTGGATAAAGTTAGGAATGATTGGTATATTTGGATTAGCGGGCTTCTATTTAGCTTACTGTCAGCTTTAACGTACAGTTTTTATCGGGGAACCCGTATCTGGGCTTCAGTGGTTAGGTATGGGATTGATTCTTGGAAGCATTATTATTTCTGAATACAAAACGGGAACTACTGCGTAAGAATAGATAAAGGAATTGAATTGCCAAGAAGCCGGAGGTATCGTAGTGAATTTTGTTGAAGCACGTCTGGCGAAGCTGGCCAGGAATGGGGATCGAAACGCTTTTGCTGAGCTTGTAGAGCTCTATAAGGACAAGATCTTTCACTTGGCTTATCGAATGTTAAATAACAAGCAAGAGGCCGAGGATGCGGTGCAGGAGACGTTCTTGCGCGTTTATACGAATTTGCACAGGTATGATGAGAATCAGAAATTTTCGACTTGGATCTTCCGAATCGGGACAAATTTATGTATCGACAAGCTTCGGAGAAGGAAGAACACCTATTCGTTGGATGCAGAAATGCCGGATGGCGAGGGGAACGATTATTATGCCATGCTCCCTAGTCACGAAGATACGCCTGAGAAGCAGGTGATTGTATCGGAAACACAGGAACAGATTCGTGAAGCTATAGAGACGCTTCCAGAGAAGTATAAATCTGTCGTGGTTCTTAGATATTTGCACGATATGTCGCTTCAGGAGATCGGAGATGTACTTCAAATGCCTGTAACAACAGTCAAAACAAGGGTGCATCGCGGACGGGAGTACTTGCGCAAGCGGTTGGAGCAAGAGGTTCATGTTACTATATAAAAAAACTGTTCCAAAGTGAAACATATTTGAAATTCAAACGTATGGTATACCACAAAACGCAAAAGTTAAAGAAAGGGGTGGCTTAATCATGAATTGTAAGGAAGCCCTCCCGCTCATTCACGAATATCTCGATGGTGATTTGCAGGGTGCAGAAACTCTTCAGCTGAAGGAGCATCTGATATCTTGTACGGCATGCCATGCCTTGTTCAGAGAATTGGAGAGAACGGATGCGATTGTCAGATCGTTACCTTCGGTCCATGTATCTGACACTTTGACTGCGCAGATTATGAGCGGACTTCCACCAATGAAGAAACGCAATGTATGGACGGAATGGATTCGCAGGCACCCGGCTGTATCTGTAGCGGTTGTTTTTGCAGCTGTCATGTTCGGTAGTTTCATGTCCATGTGGAATGATGATAAGAACTTGATGGTGAAGGGCAGTGACCTGCAAGATGTTGTTATTCAGGGCGATACGGTTATTGTGCCTCAAGGCCATACGGTTAACGGGGATCTCGTTGTACAGCGCGGTAAATTACAGGTTGATGGCGATGTGACAGGGAACTTGACTGTGATTGACGGTTCGCTCAATTTGGCATCAACGGCGCACATCTCCGGACAGGTCACGCAAGTGGACGAGGCCATAAGTTGGATTTGGTACAAATTAAACGAGTTCGTGGGCATGCTTTCAAAATAAGATAAGACGTCCTTTATCTGGCTGTCAGCTGGATTAGGACGTTTTTTTTGTGAGAAAATTAACAGATTGAAGACATAAAACGCCATTTGGGAGAGATAAATAGAAGTATCGAATGGATTATGGTATGATTCTAATACAGAGAGAACAATGTGTGCAGTCGTTGGGGGAGAATAACAGATGGACTTACTCACGAGCATTTCGATTAAGGATGTCATCGATATTCTAATCGTCAGCTATGTGATTTATAAACTGATTCTCATCGTTCGTGGGACAAGGGCCATTCAGTTAATGAAGGGGATTCTTGTCGTTGTCATTACTTGGGCACTCAGCATATGGTTTAAGTTGAGCACCTTGCAATGGATGATGAATCAGACTTTGACGTTCGGGGTCTTGGGGATCATGATTATCTTCCAGCCCGAGCTGCGTCGGGCACTTGAACAGTTGGGCCGCGGCAGTTTGTTCAGCCGTTCATCCTCCGAGGAGGATCAGGATGTGAACAAGCGGATCGGCGAAGTGATCCGGGCTGCGAATTATTTGGCCAAGAGGAAGATAGGCGCTTTAATTGTATTCGAGAAAGAGACTGGTCTCACGGACTACGTGGAATCCGGTATTGCGATAGAGAGTAAGATCAGCGCGGAGCTGTTGATTAATATTTTCATCCCGAATACGCCGCTGCACGATGGTGCTGTTATTATGCGCCAAAATCAATTGATGGCTGCAGGGTGTTATTTACCGCTGTCTGAGAACCCTTTTATCAGCAAGGAGCTTGGTACTCGGCACCGCGCAGCGATTGGCATGAGCGAAGTTTCGGATGCGATGTGTATCGTTGTCTCCGAAGAGACCGGACAGATTTCATTGACGATGAACGGGCATATTGTTCGGGATATTAAAGAGGAATCGCTCATCGCGAAGCTGTTTGAAGAACTGAAGCCGAAGGCCAAAGTGAAAGAAAAGAACCCTTTCTTGAAGTGGAGGGGGCGATCGAATGGATAAATGGTTGCGAAATACGAATGTCGTGCGGGTCGTCGCGCTGATCATCGGTATTTTTCTATGGGTTGTTGTGCATATGGAGGAGACGAACGTTTCCGGTACTTCTCCATTAAGAGAGCGCGTCGAAACGATTAATAACGTCGCGATTACGACCAGATATGATGAGAGTCGCTATTTCATCTCATCTATGTCTCCATCGAATGTACAGGTAATTCTGAGCGGGAAAGAATCTGCCGTGAAGAAAGTAACGACAAGCAATAATTATCAAATTCAGCTAGATTTGACGCAGGTCGGCAAAGGGGATCATGAGCTTTCGCTAACGCCAGTAGGATTTCCGTCGGATGTGGAAGTTCAAGTCGTTCCAAGGACCGTGCATGTCGTTATCGAAGAGTTGCAAATGAAAGAAGTACCTGTTGTTATTAATATCAAAGGTACTCCGGCAGCAGGGCTTAAAGCTGGACAACCTATAGTAAAACCGAATAAAGTATATATCACGGCACCGACGAGTAAGTTGGAACAGATTGAGAACGTCCTAGGCGAAGTTTCTGTGGATAAGGCTCAATCCGCTGTAACGAAGCAAGTGAGGCTGCAAGCTTTTAATAAAGAGGGTAAAGAAGTTGTGGTCAATATGAATCCGACCGTCGTGGATGTCGAGGTTCCTATTACGAGTCCGTTCCAAACCATCCCACTTCAACTGAAGCTGAGCGGAGAACCGCCTAAAGGATACGCTATAGCCTCTGTAACCCAAAATCCGGACAAGATTACGGTCTATGGAACACAAGAGGAAGTGGATCGACTGGAGTTCTATCAGGGGCCGCAATTGAGCATTCAAGATATCAAGGAAACAAAGGATTATTCACTAGATATCCCGCTTAGGAATAAAGTAACTCAACTGGACCCGGATAAAGTTATTGTACGTGTTGAAATCGTCCCTTCGATTACGAAGGCGATGGAGAACATTCCGATAACGATTATCGGCCAAAATGAAAACTACAACACAAAAGTGGTTGCACCGGATACGGCAAAGTTGAACGTCACGGTAGAAGGCGCACCGGCTCTTATTGATCAGATTAAGCCGGAAGACATTCAAGCGATACTGGATGTAAGCAATTTGCCGCCAGGGAAGCACGAATTGAATGTTACTATGAATCTGCCTACTTACGTAAAGCTGGGTTTGCCTGAAGACGTGAAAGCTACTGTAGAAATCAGCGAGAAAGCACCGAAAGTCGCAAGGCCTTAAGCCGCGGCTTATAGAAAAAGAGGAGAAGAATAGACATGGGGAAATATTTTGGTACAGATGGTGTTCGGGGAGTTGCCAACAACGAGCTGACGCCTGAATTAGCTTATAAAGTCGGCCGCTGCGGCGGTTATGTATTAACAAGGCAAGCTCAGCATCCGAAGGTTATCATTGGGCGGGATACTCGGATTTCGGGGCCTATGCTGGAGGCAGCCTTGGTTGCAGGATTACTGTCCATTGGCGTAAATGTGATTCGAATCGGTGTTGTCAGCACACCGGCTGTTGCCTATTTGACGAAGAAGCTGGGAGCAGATGCCGGGGTTATGATCTCGGCGTCACATAATCCGGTTGAGGATAATGGCATCAAGTTTTTCGGCGGCGACGGCTTTAAACTGCTGGATGAGAAGGAGCTGGAGATCGAACAGCTGCTGGATGCGGCTGTGGATGAGCTGCCGCGGCCTGTAGGCGGCGAGATCGGTACGGTTTCGGACGATGAGGATGCGAAGTTTGCTTATCTGGAGTTTTTGAAATCGACCTTATCCGGGTCTTTCCAAGGATATAAGGTCGTACTGGATTGCGCGAATGGAGCCGCATATGAGCTCGCACCGAAGGTGTTCCGCGATCTGGGAGCGGAAGTCATCACGATCGGCGCTGAGCCGAACGGGCGCAACATCAATGACGATTGCGGATCTACCCATCCCGAGAAGCTTCGCGAGGAAGTGGTGAAGCATGGCGCAGCCATTGGGCTCGCTTTTGACGGTGACGCGGATCGGCTGATCGCGATCGATGAGACAGGCGCCGAAGTAGACGGCGACTATATCCTTAGCATTTGCGGCGATGCAATGAATCGCGCAGGGAAGTTAAACCATAGCACGATAGTTACGACGGTTATGGCGAATATCGGCTTTTTCAAAGGGATTGAAAAAGCGGGTTTGAAAGCTTTGCAGACCGCAGTCGGCGATCGCTATGTGATGGAAGAGATGCGCAAGGGCGGCTATAACCTGGGCGGCGAGCAGTCGGGGCATGTTATTTTCCTGGATTACATTTCGACCGGTGATGGTATACTAACTGCTTTACAGCTAATGAATACCGTTGTTCAATCAGGGAAAAAGCTAAGCGAATTGAAAGGCATTATGCGCAAATATCCGCAGCTGCTGGTCAATGTACGGGTTGCTGATAAAAGCAAGCTGAAAGACAACGCGGTTATTGAAGAAGCTATTCGCAAGGTGGAAGAAGAGCTTGGAGATAATGGCCGCGTGTTAGTTCGTCCATCGGGTACGGAGTCTCTGATCCGTGTTATGGCTGAAGGTCCGGATAAAGAACAAGTCGAGGCTTATGTCCAAACCATCGCTAAAGTGATTGAAGAACAGCTGGTATAAAGATTATAGTGATTGGGGATCCCCTTTCTTGGTTGATTGCTTGAAGGGGGATTCGCTTATTTTGTATAGAACAGGTGCCGGTTTCAAGAAAAAAATGTTGCGTAGAAGCTCTAAAATGAATATGATGTAAAGAGGTTTTTGCAAATTTTCATAATTCCCTTACTCAAGAAGGAAAGGCAGGGTAGAGGTTGACCAAGTAACAATAGCGCCAGAACTCGCAAGCGGGACGGAAAAGTATGATACTGCGCGAACGAGTTGACGAGGTGAAGGTGTTCGAAACATTCGGCGGGGACCTTCCGGTAAGAAGCTAGAGTACCGTTAAGTTGGAAGGCAAAAACGCTCGGGCGACCGGGCTGACAAGATTCCAACATGCTAGCAACATAAATAAGAACTTATTGATCGTTATTATAGATGTTGTGCTTTATTTGGTATGAGAACAAAATCAGGATCTTTGACAAACAGCCTTACATTCAGAGGCTTATAAAACTATGGAGGTACTACACTATGTGCGGAATCGTTGGATATATCGGCAAGCGTAATTCTCAAGAAATTCTACTGGAAGGTCTCAAAAAACTCGAGTACCGGGGCTATGATTCGGCTGGTGTAGCTGTATATACGGCGAGCGGGCTGCAAATTCAAAAAGCAAAGGGACGGATTGCGAACCTTGAATCCAAGCTGGAGGAAGCTCCTCTGAACGGAAGCGTTGGAATCGGGCATACGCGCTGGGCGACGCACGGTAAGCCATCCGATGTGAATTCGCACCCGCATACGGACAACTCGATGAAATTTTCCGTCGTGCATAATGGGATTATTGAGAATTACATTAGCTTAAAGGAAGAATTGATGGCCAAAGGGCATGTGTTCGTATCGGAAACGGATACGGAGGTCATTTCTCACCTGATTGCCGATTTGTATGAAGGAGATATTCTGAAAGCCGTTCAGAAGGCGGTTAAACGCATGACCGGTGCTTTCGCACTGGGTGTTTTGACTGAACTCGAACCGGATCGATTGGTGGCAGTTCGACAAGCTAGTCCTCTCATCATCGGTATCGGTGAAGGCGAGAACTTTATTGGTTCGGATATCCCGGCTATTTTGGAATATACGCGTAATGTATTTATTTTGAACGATGGCGAAATGGCACTATTGACCAGAGAAGGTGTCGAATTAATGACCCTCGAAGGCAATTTTATTTCCCGGGAAATGTTCCATGTCGATTGGGACATTATTACAGCTGAAAAAGCCGGATTTGATCATTTTATGTTGAAAGAAATCCATGAACAGCCTAAAGCTTATCGCGATACGATGGGAAGTCGCATTTCGATAAATGGAAGCCGAGTAACGTTAAATGAATTGTCGATGACGCCTGAAGAGATTCGTAATATCAGCCGTGTTCATATTGTAGCTTGTGGTACGGCGTATCATGCAGGTATGGTTGGAAAATATGTCATCGAGAAGCTAGCTCGCATTCCGGTTGAAACGGATGTAGCATCCGAATATCGTTATCGCTCACCGATTATTACGAAGGACACGCTCGTGATTGTTGTGAGTCAATCCGGTGAAACGGCAGATACGTTGGCTGCGCTTCGTGAAGCAAAACGATGTGGAGCGCGCGTGATGGCAATCACGAATGTGGTGGGCAGCTCAGTAGCCCGCGAAGCGGACGACATCATCACGACTTGGGCGGGGCCTGAGATCGCGGTAGCGTCAACAAAGGCTTATACATCGCAATTGATTGCTTTTTATTTGTTTGGGCTGCATCTGGCTCAAACGTTGGGAACGCAGTCGATTACAGAGATTGAAGAGACGATTGCCGCTTTGAAGGAGCTTCCTACACAGGTAGAAGCGATCCTGGAACAAGCTGAAGCAATTAAAGGTGTAGCCGAAGAGATGGCTAAACATGACAACCTCTTCTTCATCGGTCGTGGTTTGGATTATGCGGTAGCGTTGGAAGGCTCCTTGAAGCTGAAGGAAATTTCCTATATCCACTCCGAAGCTTATGCAGCAGGCGAGTTGAAGCATGGTACCTTGGCGCTTATCGAGGATGGCGTTCCAGTTATCGCATTGGCTACTCAACACGAGCTGCTGGAGAAAACTGTAAGCAACATTAAAGAAGTGAAAGCACGCGGCGCTAACGTGTTGGGTATCGCCGTAGAAGGCGAAATGGAGCTGCAGAAGTCCGTTGACAGCACCTTTGTGATTCCGAAGACGCTGGATGTATTGTCACCAGCGCTTGCCGTTGTGCCGTTGCAATTGCTATCTTACTATGCGTCTTTGGCGCGTGGTAATGATGTGGATAAGCCGCGGAATTTGGCGAAGAGCGTGACAGTAGAGTAAAACTAGACGATCCTGAAGATTTTTTTGTTCTGAGTAATAATTAATCCTGTCAGTAAAAATAATTAAATTTGGCAGTGAATATAATAACAAAATGTCATTAAAATCAAATGTTTTTCGAGTATTTTTTCGCACTGTATGGGGATTTTGCAGAGGAAACAAATGAAAAATTGAAATACTGTTGGCTTAACGGATTATGACAATGTTAAAGAAAATAAGAGTTAAAA
The DNA here is from genome assembly GCF_014534655.1 of Paenibacillus sedimenti. Taxonomy (GTDB): domain Bacteria; phylum Bacillota; class Bacilli; order Paenibacillales; family NBRC-103111; genus Paenibacillus_E; species Paenibacillus_E sedimenti. Next base: position 150,466 of record NZ_JACVVD010000013.1, on the reverse strand, counting down.
ATTATATTTAACTTCGTCATAATACGTGAGTTTTTAACTGTCCGATTAAACGGTGGAACTACTACTGAGTCAGTCCCGATGGAACATCTTCATCGGGACTTTATTTCTAATGTTGGGGTGATGGAATTGTCAACCTTAGGGGAGAGAATTAGGGGGATAAGAAAGAACAATCAATTAAATCAAATTGAATTTGCCAATATGATCGGCGTATCACAAGGTACCCTTAGCGAACTGGAACAAGATAAGTACAAGCCGTCAGTTGATATACTTATTGTAATACAAGAAAAATTTAAGGTTGGTATAGAATGGTTAATCATCGGATCAGCCGAAGATACATATAGCATCAATCTTAATGAGAAGGAAACCAAATTGATTTCTGGATTCAGAAAACTAAATAACGATGATCAAGATGAGATTATAGAGATTATTGGAATTAAACTTAAAAGATATATTTAGTTCATGTTTTCAACGTAATACATGTCACACGTTGTAGGCTTAAACGATTTTGCTCAAAGGGCAATGTTAAGTATTGTTTTTGAAGAAACTATATGTCCATGGTGCTTTCCTTAGGTAAAACATTGTTTCTACACTTGCTGGCATCATCATCATCTTATGTATCACAGATATAATATAGAAATGACATTTTGTGATTTGCGACTGAATTTCAACTCGCAACCTCCCATGAATACGGTAAAACAAAGAGATAACAGAAAATGCAGTTGTCAAATTAGAGTTGACAACTGCATTTTAATGGAAGGATATGTGGATAGCGTTTATGCTATGCTTACAATTTGTTTAAGTTGTTTTGTTAAAGGACAATTATTTGGAAATCCCGAAGCCTTAAATTGATATAAAGTTGAAACTTGAACCGGCTAGAAATTATATTTCTCTTGTCTTCGCTTAAATGCTTCCCTAGATCCCTCCATGATGTCTAACACGGCTTCTTTGACATGCGGTTTCTCAAGTCCGCCTTCAGCCTTCAGAATGCCTTTGCCCATTTCGGTGTGTAATGCATAGAGCAATTCGCAATCTCCGTTGACCGGAATATTAGCGTTGTGTGTAGCAAGGATGATTTGGCGGTTGTGTTTGACCCTTCTCAAAAGTGGAACCAGTTGATTATAAATGAAATCAGAATCCAGCTCATCTTCTGGTTGGTCAATAAGTAAAGGATTTGTTCCATGAGCAAAAAGTAATGCTAAAATCGCAGTGTTCTTTTGTCCGTCGGAAAGTCCACCGTCATCCAGAGAACCAGCGCGAGTTCCATCATCCCGATATAATGTGATATTGATTCTGTCATTAATTCGAGTGACTTGCATTGTCTCCCAATATCCAATACCTTCTCCCGTGAGATATGCATTAAGCTCACCATGGTATCCTCTTAGCTCGGAAGGCATCAGTTCCACATTTTCTAGCCACTGCGTGAGTAATGTCCATGGAGTCAAGTCTTCGCTTACTTCAAATGATTGAAACAATTTTTCGCCAATTGTATCCCAATTTCTCCCTAGACGAGTGTTACCGCGAATGTTATGGTTCGTACCCCATATCTGCTTGAAATGCTCCTGATCTCTACATTTGAAGATTTCAACGGATATGAAAGGGGAACCCTGCCTCGTATAAGGAATAGATCCGGATGCCAAAATTGAATAGATTTTTTCAGTCTTCAGCGTTGTCTGTGCGAGCCAAGTATCATGAAGAGTTCCAATGCTCGAAAATAGTTTTTCAATTTCTTGCGAAGAGTTGGCTAATTTTTTTTCTCTCTCATCCAAATCTTGTTCTTTTAATTGAATGCTGTGCTCTAGCTCCTTCATAACTTCAAGCTGATCAGGGTGAACACCTTTTTCATGGCAGGCAGCAATAAAATCTGTTTTTGTTTGTTGAATAGCAACTGTTATTGCTTCCCATTTCTCGTTTTTCTCCGTAAGACTGTCCACTGCTTCGGAATATTTTATTAATGCAGCTTCCACGCCTTTTTCTAATTCTTGTTTCGCGGCTCTTAATCCCACATTTAAGTCGTCAAAGAAAGGATCATCTAACCAATCTTGTTTAACAAGATCAGCATGTTCCCTTGTGGATGATTTAATTTGTTCGTTCCAAGATGCAACGAGTTGCTTGGTCTCCTCTAAGACTTCATGGATGTAGTTTTCTGCAACCAAAGCCTTATTCCTACGCTCGTTTTCCGCCTGTACAGACACGAATGCATTCCATTGTCTTTGAATCTCGCTAATCTCTTGAAGAAGGGTATTACGCTCATTCTTGAGACGCTCGATGGTATTTCTCGATTGAAATAAATTTTGGATGGTCGATCTCAACTCAATTTCCTTCGATTTTAGTCTGTCAAGCTCTGAGCCGGAAATGGTGTCAATCAATATTGATAAACTTTTCTGTTCTTGAGCAATTTCGGATATTTCTCGCTGACTGAATACTTGAACTTTCAAGTTCCTCAAGATAGTTGCAGGATCTTGTGCTTCTCTACTAATAATTCTCGCATTTTGTGAGGCGATATCGTATTCAAAAGTATCCGTTAGTCCATTTAGACCCTCCCAAGTGAGCCTTACCACTGATGTTGGAGGTAACGTTCTTCTAACTCTTTGAATCTGCTCTGTTTCATTTAGATCTTGATTATGAGATACAGCGAGCCGGATATATTCAAGAATTGACGATTTACCTGAACCCCTACCGCCTATAATACAATTTAAATGAGGGGATAAATGAATCGTTTGATCGTCAAGAAAGGCAGCGTTTTCTATGGATAGAGAAATAATCTTGTCATGTCTAACATTTTCGTTAGGATTATTTGGACTCAACGCTATTCGTTCATGATCAAGGAAAGCTTGAATGATGGATTTTAATGAAGGGTCGGACATCTTGACCCATGTATGTCTTTTACCTATGTAGCCTTTAGAACTTTCATTAATACTATATGCATCCGATGACATGACAGCAGCTATTCTTCGTTCTCTTTTCCACTCGGCGTGACAAGCTACATCCGCAGTAATTAATCTCTGCATATTTACGGAAAAATCAGCAAGCGGCTTCGGGAGCTCTAGCGCCAGCAATTTCGGATTTAGGAACATGTCCCTTTGAAAGAATTCTGTAAGAAAATCGTCATTTAGGAGACCGCTATCCGATAGGGGGTGAGCGGCGATAATGACTCCGTTATGATCTTCTTGCACGATCTTTTCAATACGATCAAATGTAGCTTGTGGCAACGGTACAATATTCCCGTTTCTAACACGTTCGGACCTAGTAAGTCCTAATTGCGTTACGATATCGTCGATATCATGAAGCGGCTTATTTACATCAAAAATACAAAGCAAATGAATACCTAATCCTTGAGAAACCTCTATCTCAAAACCAGGGAAAATAACCAAAGGAGGCTTCTGCAATTGATTCGCAATGTAATCGTTTCTACCCTTCAATACACGTAGGTAATCAATGCCAATAAAGTTATGATCGGTAATGCACACTACTTCTAATCCGACTTCGTGGCACCGGGTCAAATATAAGTCAACGGATCTAATTAATTCATCTTGAGAATGTTCCTTTTTCAAGTGCGCCGGGTCACTTTGAAGCCAATTATTAGGGTCACCTGGTGTTTGCATTTGAAAATCACACTTGTACCATCTCATTCCTTGGTAAGACATGCAGAATACCCCCATATGTAGTAATTGAAAAGACTAATTTCGACATAAAGCATGGAAGAACCTTCTAAATTACCAATTATGGAAACAAGGAATCAAGACCTATCCTGTCGAATTAGTTTCTTTTCTTGTATAATATAGAATTAGGAACTGACAGGATGGTGCTTTTAAATGAGTACTGCGTATCATAACTTTGTTTACGGGCTAACTAAGCAGAATGCTGCTAAATATACTCGAACGTCGCCTGAATCACTCGAGCAGAGTGAACATAAAAGGTGAAAGTTACCACCATAGCCCAACGGAATTAGTGAAGACCTCCATTTTGTGGACGACTGCACGAATGCCGCACAGTATAAAGTGTTTAAGTTGATTTTTGATAAACTTGAGTAGGGGCAGTATTACAGAATGATGATGAGCGAACTTAAAACAAACCGTAAAGATATGAAATTGGAGGATTATCATGAATAAGCAACAACTTGCCACGAAAATATGGGAATCCGCTAATAAAATGCGCTCAAAAATCGAGGCCAACGAATATAAAGATTACATTCTAGGCTTCATATTTTATAAGTATCTTTCGGACAGGGAGTTAAAGTTTCTAAAAGAAGAAGGCTTTCCCCAGGAAGATATCGAGACGCTTGTTGAAGACGATGCCGAAACCGTAAAGTATGTTCGTGAACGTGTCGGATATTTTATTGCTTACAAGGACCTGTTCTCAACATGGCTCAAAATGGGCAAAGATTTCGATGTGTCTAATGTCACGGATGCCTTATCAGCATTCAACCGTCTGATTAATCCCTCTTATAAGATGGTATTCGAGGGGATATTCAATACCTTGCAAATTGGTTTGAGCAAACTCGGTGACAACTCCGCTTCTCGAACCAAAGCGATAAGCGATCTAATTCATATGATTAAAGATATTCCAATGAATGGAAAGCAGGACTATGATGTCCTTGGCTTCATTTATGAATATCTGATTAGCATGTTTGCAGCCAATGCTGGAAAAAAGGCAGGAGAATTTTACACGCCGCATGAAGTATCCCTTCTTATGTCCGAAATTGTTGCAGGCCATCTGAAAGATAGGACGGAAATCAACATTTACGACCCGACGAGCGGTTCGGGCTCCCTTTTGATCAACATCGGTCGTTCTGTTGCAAAGTATATTAATGATGAAGACAACATTAAATACTTTGCACAGGAACTAAAGCAGAATACATTCAACCTGACTCGTATGAATTTAATTATGCGTGGCATCCTTCCGGATAATATCGTTACCCGCAATGGTGATACTTTGGAAGATGATTGGCCGTACTTTGATGAAGCCAACCCGATTGAAACGTACAATCCACTTTATGTGGATGCGGTTGTTTCCAATCCCCCATACTCTCAGCATTGGGACCCGAGCAATAAGGAAACAGACCCTCGCTACGCACGTTTCGGTCTAGCTCCGAAATCAAAAGCCGATTATGCTTTCTTGCTTCACGACTTATTTCATCTTAAGCCGGACGGCATCATGACGATAGTTCTTCCTCATGGTGTTTTATTCCGTGGAGGTGAAGAGGGCCAGATTCGAAGAAATCTTGTTGAAGGCAATCACATCGATGCTATCATTGGGCTTCCTTCCAATATTTTCTTTGGTACGGAAATTCCGACAGTCATCATGGTTTTGAAGCAAAAGCGTGAGAATACTGATGTTTTGATTATTGATGCATCCAAAGGCTTTATTAAAGTTAACAAGAACAATATGCTCAGAGCATCTGATATTAAAAAGATCGTTGATGCTGTAATTGCCAGAGTCGATATTGACAAATTCTCAAGGAAAGTCAGTCGTGAGGAAATCCGCCGAAATGAATACAACTTGTATATTTCGAGATATGTTGATTCTTCCGAAGGCGTTGAAAAGTGGGACCTATTTGCTTCTATGTTTGGCGGCATTCCAATGAGCGAAATTGCTGAACTTGGTGAGTACTGGGGTGCTTTCCCGGAATTAAAAGAGGCCTTGTTTACAAAAGGTGAAGGTCCTTATGCTGAATTAACATTTGGCAATATTGAACAGACTGTCAATGAGCATCCCGCCGTAAAATCTCTTTTTTCTAATTTCATGGGGGCTTTTGGGGACTTTTACAGTTTCATGAAAAATGAGCTTATAACTAATATGGCAAGCCTGAATGTTTTAAAAGAAGAGGCTGTATTGAGTGCTGAAATTTTTGCCCGACTTACCTCCATTCCGCTTATTAATAAATACGAAGCCTATCAAATTCTTGCTGATGAGTGGGCAAAAACATCTGTTGATCTTGAAGTTATTCAGACAGAGGGCTTCAACGCTGTTAAGAAGGTTGATCCCAACATGGTCATTAAGAAGAAGGACGGCAAAGAGGAAGAAGTACAGGACGGTTGGATCGGTCATGTTATTCCGTTTGAACTTGTGCAGCGGACACTTCTTTCGGATGAATATGAAGCGGTTATGCAAAAAGAGGGCCGCCTTGCCGAAATCTCCTCTGAATATGATGAAATACTCGACTCACTTTCCGAAGAAGAAAAGGATTCAAGCGTGACAACCGAGTCAAGTGATGCGTTCGTCGCAAAAGAAGTCAGTGAAAAACTTAAAGAAATCTATGCTGATGTCGATACCCAGGAAATTAAGGCTCTTAACGCCTATGCCGAACTTTCCAGGAAAGCCGACAAACTTGCCTTTATCAGCGCACACGACGACGTCGTATGGTCCAATATGGAAGCGAGCCATGATGGCACCTATGCTAAAAAAGCTGTAAATGCTTATTTAGCAGAGCTTCAATGTGTTTTTGAATTTCCGGAAGAATCCTTTGAAGCAAAAATTATAAAAGTAAGTAAGTTGATGGCCGAAGAAAAAGAAGTAAAAGCACAGGTAAAAGCGGATGCCGCAGCCTTGCATATGAAGACCAAGGAAACCATTGAATCGCTTTCCGACGAACAGGCGCTTGCACTGCTTGAGCAAAAATGGATTTTTCCGCTTACGGAGAGTATCAAGCAACTTCCCCATGCGGTAATTCATGTTCTGGTACATAAAATCAAAGCCCTTTCTGACAAATACGCTGTCACATACTCTGCGATCGAATCGGAGGTAAAGGAAACGGAGGCTTCCCTCTCGGCACTCTTTGATGAACTCGTCGGTAATGATTATGATATGAAAGGTCTCAGCGAGTTCCAGAGGCTGTTAAAGGGTGAATGATATGGTTGGAAAAGATAATAAACCAGAGATTCGATTCACTGGATTTACCGATGCTTGGGAACAGCATGAGTTGAGAGAAATATACACAGAGAGGAAAGAGCGAGGATACGATTCGTTACAGATTCTTTCCGTTTCTATCCAACATGGGGTTTCAACCGAAGAATTAGACAGTGATACTTTAGGGAAAAAAGTACGCAGGAGCGAGGATAAATCTCTATATAAACATGTTTATTTCGGTGATCTTGTACTTAACATGATGCGTGCGTGGCAAGGGGCGCTCGGAGTCGTAATGTCAGAGGGGATGGTAAGCCCTGCATATATAACTGCTATTCCTAGCGCACAGCTTTACCCTCTGTTTATGGATTATTGTTTACGCCGAGATGAAATGATTATTCAGATGAACAATCTCTCTTATGGAGTCACCGACTTCAGAAAAAGACTATATTGGGACTCGTTTATTAATGTTTTGTGTCGAATACCTTCTGTTTCTGAGCAGGAGAGAATTTCGGCCTTCTTCACCCACCTTGACAACCTTATCACCATTCATCAGCGTAAATATGACAAGCTGATAATCGTCAAAAAATCCATGCTCGAAAAAATGTTCCCGAAGGATGGAGTCAATGCTCCGGAATTTCGTTTTGCCGGATTTACTGAAGCGTGGAAACAGCGCAAGTTGAAAGATATTTCGGACAAGGTCATAGAAAAGAATGTAAATCTAAAATTTACAGAAACATTTACGAACTCCGCAGAGTTCGGAATAATTAGCCAACGTGATTTTTTTGACCATGATATTTCAAATGCAGCAAACTTGAATGGCTATTACGTGGTAAAAAGTGAGGATTTTGTTTACAATCCAAGAATTTCAACATTTGCCCCTGTTGGACCAATTAACCGTAATAAATTGGGCAGAAGCGGCGTAATGTCGCCACTTTATACTGTTTTCAGAACTCACGACATTGATAACACATTTCTCGAGCAGTATTTTAAAAGCAGATATTGGCATTCGTTTATGAAGTTGAACGGCGACTCAGGTGCAAGGTCTGACAGATTTTCAATTAAGGATTCTGTGCTTATTGAGATGCCAATACCATACCCAAGTTTGAAAGAGCAACAAAAAGTTGGTGAGTATCTGACACAATTCGACAAACTCATCACCCTTCATCGGCGTAAGTTAGAAAAGTTGAAGAATATCAAGAAAGCTATGCTCGGAAAAATGTTTGTGTAGAGGTGTGAACGCACAATGGTCTTTAACAAAGAATCTGATTTTGAGGAATCCTTGATAGAGGTACTATCACATAAAGGCTGGGAACCTAAGGTTTTAAAGAACCCCTCTGAAGAAGATTTAATAAAAAACTGGGCGGGTATTCTTTTTGAAAACAACAGAGGGATTGACCGTTTGAATAATTATCCTCTAACAAGCGGCGAGATGCAACAGATTATGGAGCAGATCACGACACTTCGTTCGCCTTTGAAATTAAACGGGTTTATCAATGGGAGAACTGTAGCCATTATTCGTGATAATCCCGATGATACTCTGCACTTCGGTAAAGAGATCAGCCTCAAAATCTACGATCGCCGTGAAATCGCTGCCGGACAAAGCCGCTATCAGATCGCACAACAGCCTAAATATAAGAGCAAGTCCAAAATATTAAATGACCGCCGCGGCGACTTGATGCTCTTGATCAATGGTATGCCGGTTATACATATTGAGCTGAAGCGCAGCGGCGTTTCGGTCAGCCAGGCTTATAACCAAATCGAAAAATACTCCGATGAAGGGATTTTCACCGGAATATTTGCGCTGATTCAAATATTTGTTGCTATGGAACCGGCAGAAACTGTTTATTTCGCCAATCCCGGAATGGACGGAAAGTTCAATAAAGATTACTATTTTCACTGGGCAGATTTTAATAACGAGCCTATTAATGATTGGAAAACGATTGCTTCTTCACTGCTTTCCATTCCGATGGCACACCGGCTTATCGGCTTTTACACTGTTGCTGATGACACCGATGGCGTATTGAAAGTCATGCGTAGTTATCAGTACTATGCAGCAAATGCGATTTCTGACCGTGTTTCCAAAACCAACTGGGACGGTCGAGATAGGCTTGGCGGATATGTTTGGCATACCACAGGCTCAGGCAAGACGATGACAAGTTTTAAGTCGGCGCAATTGATTGCAAACTCCAAAGATGCCGATAAAGTCATCTTCCTTATGGACAGAATTGAACTCGGAACTCAGTCCTTAAAAGAGTATCGCGGTTTTGCAGATGAAAATGAGTCCGTTCAGGCAACGGAAGATACGATAGTATTAATTTCAAAACTAAAAAGCGACGACCCGGCCAATACACTTATCGTCACATCTATTCAGAAAATGAGCAATATCAAGGACGAAGAAGACGGATTAAATGCTCATGATATTAAGATAATGAATTCCAAGAGAATTGTTATTATTGTCGATGAGGCGCATCGCACTACCTTTGGAGATATGCTCCAAAATATAAAGGATTCTTTTCCGTCTGCCGTTTTCTTTGGATTTTCAGGAACACCCATTCAGGATGAAAACCAGAAAAACATGAACACTACCTCGACCATCTTCGGCAACGAGTTGCACAGGTACAGCATTGCCGACGGGATTCGTGATAAAAATGTTCTTGGATTCGATCCTTATAAAGTGTTGACCTACAGAGATCGGGATATTCGGCAGGCTGTTGCTTTGGAGCGGGCAAAAGCCTCTACCGTTGAAGAAGCTCTAGCTGATCCTGATAAGAGCGAAGTCTTTTATAAATATATGAATTCCTCTGAAGTAAAAATGGCTGGCTATATTGGTGATGATGGAAAGTATGTGAAGGGTATTGAGGACTATTTGGCAAAATCCCAATATCAAAGGGAAGAACATCGGAGTACGGTTATTCGTGACATTGCAGATAACTGGGTGACATTAAGCCATAATAGCAAGTTTCATGCAATCTTTGCTACAAGCAGCATTCCAGAGGCGATCCGTTATTATCGAATAATAAAACAAGCCCTGCCCACATTAAAGGCTACCTGCTTGTTTGACCCAAGCATTGACAATAACGGTGGAGTAGCTTTCAAAGAGGATGGTCTTGTTGAAATAATCGAGGATTATAACGCCAGATACAAACAGGAATTTAGTCTGAAGAGATACGACAAGCTGAAAAAGGACATTGCTGCAAGACTTGCTCACAAAAAGCCATATCAATTTATTGAGAGAACACCCGAAATGCAGCTCGATCTTCTGATTGTAGTCAACCAGATGCTTACAGGCTTCGATTCCAAGTGGATTAACACGCTGTACATGGATAAGATGCTTGAATACGAAAATATCATTCAGGCATTCTCGCGCACCAATCGTTTGTTCGGCCCGGAAAAACCCTTTGGAACGATACGATACTACAGATATCCGCATACAATGGAGCAACACATCGAAAAAGCTGTGAAGACCTATTCTGGCGATAAGCCAATTGGATTGTTTGTAGAACGGCTTGAGTATAACTTAAACAAGCTGAATGCAATTTTTGTTGATATCAGTGAACTGTTCGCTCGTTCTGGGATTCCGAACTTTGAAAAACTGCCGGATGATCGTTCGGAGCGCGGTAAATTTGCCTCGCTCTTCAAATCATTCAATGACTATCTGGAAGCTTCAAAAATTCAAGGTTTTAAGTGGAATCAATCAACTTACCTGTTCAGCCAGGGCAGTGGTAAGCCAAAGACTCGAGTCGAAATGAAACTGGATGAAAATACTTATTTGGTTCTGGCTATGCGGTATAAAGAGCTGTTCGGCGGCGGAGGTGGGGGTGGCGGCGACGATGTTCCTTTCGAGATCGTTGGTTACCTGACGGAGATTGATACCGGGAGAATCGATTCAGATTATATGAACTCGCGTTTTGAAAAGTTTCAGAGAATTCTTACTCAAGATAATGTTGATGAAGCTGAAATGCGGAAGACGCTTGATGATCTGCATAAGTCATTCGCTGCATTGACGCAGGAAGAACAAAAGTATGCAAATATCTTTCTTCACGACGTAGAAAGCGGAAATGCCAAGATGGAAAGTGGGAAAACTTTCAGGGAATACGTCACTGAATATCAATTCAGAGCAAAGAATGACCAAATCAGGCGTATTTCACGATTTTTAGGGGTAGATGAAAGGAAACTCCGTAATCTGATGGCTGCCAATGTAACTGAAGCAAGCATCAATGAATTCGGTCGTTTTGATGATTTGAAGGCCTCCGTAGACAAAGCTAAGGCAAAGGAGTATTTTGAGAGATTAGAAAACGTTAATATACCGATTTTTAAGATCAACATAAAAGTACATAATTTACTCCAGGAGTTCGTTCTTAAAGGTGGGTTCGATATTGAAGAGCCGAAGGTGGAAGTTTACACATCGTCGGAAGTTGCGGAAATATTAGGCGTAACGGATCTGACGATTCTGCGCTGGTGTGATAAAAATAAGTATCCGGAAGCGTATCAAACCGATGGTGGTCACTGGAGAATTCCGCAAAAATACTTCAAAATCAGCCTTGAGCAAGCAAGAAAGCGCAAGGTATATGAGCAACAACTAAATGAATTTAACGCATCAAAGGGGGAGGCCGACGAGAGTGAGTGGATTTAATACCTCCCCCCACGTTCTTTTTGATACAACGGTGCTATGCGGGGCGATCCACAGTCCGGGAATCAATCGTCAGTTGTTAACTATTGCCTCGCAGACGATTGATTACCGGGTTGTTTTATCTCGTGTATGCTTGATGGAGTTTTATCATAACGCCCTATTCAAAGGGATTGGCGGTAAGTTGTATCCCTTAGATCTAGTTGATGACTTTTTGGAACTTTTTGTGTATCCCATCTTAGATAATCAACCAGCCGTAAACAGCCGAGTTGGCAGGCACGCCCTTGATATAGTAAGTAGATTAGGTGACCCTATCGGACAAGCACTAGCGGAAATAAGCGAATGCGATACACAAACGGCCGTCTCCATCGCTCAAGACCACGGTCTACAAAAACCGTTGAGTAACTATGACGAAAACGATGTTCATGTTTGGGTGACGGCAATCAATGAAGAGTGCAAATACATCGTCACGAGTAATACAAAACGCTTCCCTCAAAATATCGGTGGCATCGAGGCTATAAAACCCGGCGATTTTTATAATAAGATTTTGGACTAATACATAAAGCTTTTACCGCTGAACATAACAAGTCCGTTGTGAGGCGGGCTTGTCTTTTTATACAATAAAGCTATAAAAATTTTAAGATTTTTGTAATTTCACCCAATTATATGCTGGAGGCGATTAGGTTGGACTTTCAAGAATATGAAGGTATTTTTCGAAAATATAAAGATATTTTTCAAAAATATGAAGATTTTTTTAATAGAGAAAAGTATCCTAAGTTTTCATTAGAATCATACTTACCCATGGATGAGGAAGTATGTGTTTGCTTAATAGGTAAACATTATAAAGACTGTTGCAAAAAAAAACTTGATGAAGCTATTAAATTTAGAAAAGAGAATTTTAAATTAGTAGAAGAAGAACTTAATCAACTTTATTTTCAAAAAGACAGCAAATTGATAAGTCATAAAATAGAGGAAAAATCTGTAAATAAAAAGAGTATTTCTTATTGCTCTGCTCATGAAGTGTTTGGTGATTGCAATCACGATGACTCTATAGTACATTCGCATACATTGTCTCGGGGAAACGTTCTGAATAACTTAAGTTCTGGCAACAAAGTAATTCGCTTTAATGATCATAAAGTGCCTGATGTGGAGACACTTGAAAAAGAAATCTCAAAGTTTTATTCTGAAGTCCCTATTAGAAAAGCGAGTGTTACAGTCTCGTTTTGCGAAAAGCATGATGAAGAACTATTTGCTGATATTGAAAAGGATGGAAATACTGATTATTCGGGAACAAGTATCCAAAATATCGAGTATTCATTAAAGGCTATTACTTTTGATATTTACTACCGAATTATGAATATTTTTTATATGGCAGAACTAATTAGTGAAAATAAGTATGCTACATGTAATTCTGATGGCTCCCAGTCTGAATATTTTAGAAACTATCATAACTCAGTTAAAACGTTATTTAGGCTTCATCCCTTAATGTTGAAAATGTTAAATGAACTAAAACAATTAAAAAAGCAGGAAGTAGAATCTGAATTAGAAACCATTTACTTCGAATTGCCTGTTGACAGGATTAACCTTTCTCTATCAGAAGTTATTGAGTTTGAGGATATATTTTGTTATGTGAATGTAATAAATAGCAAGAAGCCGTATATTATTGTTTCTTATTATAAAGATCGGAAAAGAATTATTAGCATTGACAAATTGAAGCAGCAGTATGAATCATGCAATGACAAAAACAAACAACTTTTTTATTTGTGGAATTTCATTAAGGAATTGCTAATTAATGCAATAAATATATATTTTAATAAAACAGCATTTAATAAACTTTCAGATGCAGCTAAAGTTTATTTATATATTGTACATAGAGAAGGGATAGCAGATATTCCTTTCGAATGGCAGGATATTCATGATGCAGAAATAATGGGTATATTATATGAAACTTCTTCTTAAAGAGATATCCTAGTAGATCGTTTCAAAAGTTCGCACGTTGTTGTAGAACGCTTCGTGCAGTTGTGATATCACATTTATGTGATTGATTAATTATGCGAATTTACTAGTAGTAGAACATTGATAGATCCTAACATCTTTGTAAAAAAATCCGGAAAGGTGCGATGTAATTTGCTGAAATTGAGAGACGTTCACATATATGGCTACGAGATAACGGCGGATTTCTATGTATATCACCTCAACTACGCATTAACAACAGATCACGAAGACGATTCATGGCCAGCTTGCTTGGCGTTCAACAAAGAACGTAAGAAATGGCAGATGGATGTCTATGAAGGTTCAGTAGCACTATTGGATTCAGGGAAAGTGGTTTTCTAGATGCCTGTCTGAAAGCACTCAAGACGGAGCTCGATGCACATGTGAAGATGCTTAAATCAACTAGTGCCAATCCAGACCATGGAACAATGCACAGGTATTCGGCTGTAACTCTATAACGTAAGAGCCCGAGAATTCGTATTTTTGATTCGCGTATTAAATGCGGTGCATGCCGTAAAACTGCCGCAAATATCCGTGATAAAGTCTAGTAAAGACAAAGAAAACTAAGATAACTATCTTCAAGAACATTGATTCTATGCGATATTTGCGACTATAACAGATGCCGCGAGAATAAGGTCGCTTCCCGCATACGAAACATGCACCTGAATAATTCCATGGCCCACCACTTGCCCACATTTTGCCCACAAATTCTACCCACACATTATACTCACATGGATTTATTGAACTAAATTCTGAAGAAAATCGGATTAAATCGCCACATAAAGACTCAATAAACACAATAAAACGTATTTGTCTCATGGGCGGCATGATGTAATAAAGTACCGACATTTAATCCAAGAGAAATCTTTTTTACTTCCGATAACGCAATGTTATTGGAAGTTTGTTTTTTGTTTTCTAAGAAATGGAAGTAAGTTACTTGTGATATTCCAGAATTGATTAGAAAATGGAGCCAGTAAACCCACGACGCTTCGTTATTGTTGTTGCAGATTTCGTTAGAAAAAATTCTGGTTCATATTTGGGCACTTATTCATCCACTGCATAAATATGCATCTATGTTTATGCCATATATGAATTGGTGTTCATTAATAAAAGCGAGCTCGTTAAAACAGTAAGAATCAGTGCAAAGTAGACTGGGATTACGATTATTAAAGATAGTTCGCCAACCACCTCAGCGCTTGACTTTCATTCAGAACATGACTCCCATACTATGCGTACACCGTCCCTAAACTGGATCAGTGATCCATCTTTCTTTGCGCGGCTCAAAACCTCGTATGTTTCAAACAAGCTTGAAAGAAACGGGTATTCGACATGTTTTCTAACATATGACCGGAGGTATGTTGGGTCAGTAACTTCACTGCCTAATCAAGAGCACCTTCCGTAGACGTAATGGTCAAAGGCCAAACGATATTCGAATAAAGTATTTATGAGGACTAGTTCGAATTCAGGCCTCTCTTTTTCGTTCTCCTTTGCGGAATGAAAATAAATTTTTCCATTCCTCGCCTTTTCTACACAGATTGTTTACACTCAAACTAATTCAAGCAAAAGGGGATGTCTGAAATGGTGAAGATAAGGATTCAGAGCATTTATG
Organism: Paenibacillus sedimenti; assembly: GCF_014534655.1. Taxonomy (GTDB): domain Bacteria; phylum Bacillota; class Bacilli; order Paenibacillales; family NBRC-103111; genus Paenibacillus_E; species Paenibacillus_E sedimenti. The sequence goes on along the minus strand of NZ_JACVVD010000013.1, from coordinate 135,392 downwards.
ATGAAATAATCTCGGAAAATGGCTGGGACATAGATCATGCATCAAAATCTCGGCTCTTACGGAATAAGGCGAACTTTCTCCTTACATCGGTGCTGTTACGTGATCCGAAGGAAATAAAAAAGAACAAGAAGGTTGAAATCTTTAAACGAGAAGCCATCATTGTAAAGAACATCCTCACCGAGATGCTTCAAAATGGGTCGATCGTTCAGAAATGGTCAAATGGTCGAATTGATCTTTCCGATTCGGAAAAGTGTGTGCAGCTCTATCAGAGTCTTGAATCGATAATCGAGAGTCTGTTTAATGAAGGTCAGATTAATGCGGTCACTAAAATCGAGTGGCTGGCGGCAATCGAGGCGGCTTTGGATGCTGCCAACGCTCAAAAGACGCTTCAAATGAAAAAACTTCTTGAAAAATTACGAGTATCTGCTAAACCATTAAATAACAACATTGGGTATGGCGATATCATTGTGGTTTCTGAAGATGACGGGGATCGTCAATTCGCTATACGGGGCAAGAAAAAAAACCTTCACTTGAACGAAGCGCTTATCCAACAGATGTTGGAGTATGTCTCCACTGAGAAGGATTACTTTCAGATACTCAATATCCTTTTGGCGAGGTTTATTGATCATGCGAAAGCAAAATCACTCGATGACATTTTGTATCTGGTAGGGGTTCGAAATCTTCATGACGATAGGGATTGGACAGCTAGGGAGCTCGTCTCCGATCCCTCGACAGGGACGGACTATCTTCATCAATATCGCAACATCTACGAGGCCTTAAAGCAGGACCCGCTTCTGCTCAAAGAAGTGGAGGAAAAATCAGATTCTACCGGGGTCTTGAATTTCTTTAATGTCACCGGCGACAAAGAGGAAACTGAATTAGACACATGACTCGTAGAATCACAGAAAAGATGAAAGATGTGTTACTACCAATATGCCTTCAGGTCTTCATCACTAAACCTATACCTTTAGGAGGAAATCACTAATGTTCACACTGACTGAGATTTACAATTTGGTTCTTGCTAAACACTATGAGGTAGAATGGGATACTCAGGAATCATTAGAGGATGCATACTCCACCTACCTCGAATTGTCTTCTTCACAACAGGCCCAATTTGATTCACTTGTTGATCATGCACTAGGTCAGTGTAAAAGCGATATCATCAACTGTTTCCCAGAAAATCGAAACAGTTCTCTAGAGATGGTGATCCAAGCACAGGTGGAGAATGACATTATGGAGAAATTAGTGAAGATTTTTCAGGGGTATATTATAGACTGAGCGTAAGTGACGACAATTGTATTGTGAGGAAATCCAGAGGCGGTTTAAGTGAACGAACCGCCTCACATTTTGTATGGACGCAGCTAGGCTCAATTCAATACTGAAAAATCCATCTCGTTAAAAATCTGCTGGAGCGGAATATTTGTTTTCTTGCATAATCCACCAGAAACAATACGACCGCGTTTCCAACTACAAAAGTATCCACTTTATCCCTTTCTCTTTCGTAGTGAGCGACTCCTGCTGCTTCAAGGACCTGGATTTCTTTTGCTGTTTGCTTCCCTGAGATATGAAGATGATTTTCCACCTCTTTACATAACGCTCTAATTGAAGTTTCCGATTTTGGCTTGGATCGCCAAATCGTTCGCTGCTGGCGATTTCCCAGACAACCTCGATATAGATGTTTCTAATGCAATGAAAATTACGTTTAACTATACGAGCGGGTACCAGGCAACAGGGTTTGGTATCTTTGAACCGCAATTCTCCAAATAACCAAGTGTTAAAAAATACATCGACTGGAGGAATAGGCCTGCCCCTCTTTCTCAGGAGCGGGTCTTCTCATCAGCGTGAAATGGCAAAAACAGAAAAAGGAGCGGGTTTCAAACAGAACCCGCTCCTTTTCATTTGTCTTCTTATGGTAACAGATCGTCCGTCTGCATGTGTGTTTACTGGGTATCGACATCAGATGAATCGTTAGTATTAATCCTTTTAAATACGTCCGAAAATTCCCCCAGGTAAAATTGCTCGAATATGATCGCGAATTTTCCACTAGGGTCTGGCTGAATAAGTGTCCCATCTTCTTCTTCCTTGATAATAATAAATGGCTTTGAACTAGCCAATATCTTGTTTCCGAGGTTGATTCCCCAATGTCCTTCAGCATTTATTATTTGGCTTTTTATTCTTAGGGCTTCATTCATATCGATCTCATTTGAAGGATAGGGAAGTTTAATCCCTGTCAATGCTGCGAGTACAAATCCACTTTGGGTAGCCGAAACAAGTTGTTCTACACATCGTAACTCATTTGGGGTTAACTCTGACTGAGATAATGGCAACTTTTCATTAATTCGCCGCTCGAGGTCCACGACCGTTTTGTAAAACTTGATGCTATTCTCGATATGTTCAATTGGTTCTTCGAATTGAACTGCGCCTTCAGCCCAGAAATCGGAATGATTATCGGCCAAATAGAACCTTCCACTTGTTCTCAATTGTGCCAGGCATTTGAAATATATCATGTTGTGAAAGGCGTTCTCCTTACTCATTGGCGACATATTAAGGGAAAGAGTAGGGACTAAATCAGGTGAAAGGTGGGCATTTACTTGAAGAAAAACCGTCTCTTCAAATTCATAGGTATTTGCCATGATGAAGGTGAAGGATCCATCTTCATTTTCTTGTCTCGTGATCACGCTCATTTTTATATTGGACAGAATAGGTGAATACGATTCGTCAAGTAAGTTCATACGAAGGAACGTGTTGCCCTTCTCAGCATCCAGCAGCTGTTGCAACATATTTTTATGTCTTCGATTTTCCTTGGCGATCTCTTCCCAATGGGTGAGGTAGCTTATATTGGATCTATCAAGGCAACGATCATCGCTTAATGGAATCCGAACGGTCTCTTTATTCTCTGAGTAATTGGAGGCTTGAATCCACTCCTTGGTAACGTGAAACCAATATATTTTTTCATTAATGGTGTCTACCATAAGGGTAATTGTCGGTTCGGATGCTACCTTAAGACAATAAGATAGATATTTGACCGGTAAGTCAAACACCATATTATGATCGTCGGGTAGCTTTTTAATTTGTATATCGAATTTACCTATTAGTTCCCCATTAATACTCAGTAAATCAATAATCCCATCCGTATTGGGCCATTTATCAACGGTTGCTGTTTGAGCAATTGCCCGTCGGTGTTTACCGAGAAGATAAAGGGCGAATCCGACTGATTCAATATCTCTAAAGTTATTCAACGGATGGGTTGCGGGTAAATGATCGTACACGATATTGCCTCCTTTTAGTAATGACTCAAGGAATTGAATATTTATCTTGTGTATTTCTCGTCTCAATGTTGTGAATGCAGATGACTTTCTTTCATCATACGAGCTTCACTACATGTTGTCCATCCTCTAGAATAGGGACACAATAATGGGGAGCCGGCACCGAACAATAAGGAAGAAGCGGGTTTCGTTCCCGCTCCTTCCGATTAACCTAAACGGCGAACACCGAGCCTGTCGTTACCAGAGCATGGTGTGGTTGTGGTGATTGATGAAGCCCATGAGTTGGAGTAAAGCGATGCTGCTCGAACTATTAGTCACCAGATGGATGCCCGCTCGTTATTTCCCGTGATCCTCTGATAATTTTCGAATGTTATCTGCTGGATGTAGTTTGATATAAATTAAAAAGGGAATTACAGGATAATGACGAGCAATCTCGAATCTGATTAGGTAATTAGTCAGATATCTGAGGAACTAATGAGACTATGCTACTAGCGTATATGTGTCAATTAGAAGATAATGGAGGGGTTTATCTGACTGCTGTTGGAGGACGAAGTGAACACTTGTATGAAATCATCCGGAATCATCCGCTGAAACGTAAAGTGCTTCTGATGCCGAGCCATGCACAAGGTCACATTCTGCTTGAACAAGTCAGCCGGGAATTTGGACCTGTACTCAATATGGAGGTCAAGACGCTGGAATTGTGGGCGCTTGAGCGAGTCAATCTTCTTCTGACACAGAAACACCTGCGTTATATTACATATTTGGAGGCAAGATGGATCAGCTGCAGGCTGCTGCAGTCGGAAATTGCTTCAGGTGATGGCTATTTACATGGGATGACAATCTCACCGGGCGTAACAGATGTATTCCATCAGGCGTTAATGGAACTGCGAAGCGCTGGGGTTAAACCAGAGACTTTAAGCATTGATGCATTTGAAAATGAGGATAAAGGCCGCTTCGTGAAAGGGCTGCTTCATCGATATGAGGAGGAGCTTGAGCGAGGTAAGCTTACAGATCTCGCGGGCCTCTTGGCATGGGTAAAGCAGCTACCTCCAATGTCGCTTGATATCATTATTGTCGTAGATGAAGATGCCATTCGTACTGAACTGGATCGTCAGCTGGTTGATGCGATCACCGGCGGGGGGCGATTCATCCCTTTGGTAAAAGAACCTTCTTTTATTGACCTAGATAGCCGATTTCCATTTAAGCATACAGAGATATTCCATGCATCAGCCGTCCTTGCGGAGGTTCGTGAAGTATTCCGGCGTATAACGGAAATGTCTATCCCATGGGATCAGGTTGAACTCGTGCTCTCAAATGATGAGAAGTATGCCGGAGCAGTCAATACCGTTGCGTCTGGAGCGGGGATCCGCTGCACATATTCAGGCGGCCTGCCGATCGGACTGACGAATGCGGGGAAGTCGGCAAAGCTGTTATTGGATTGGATCGAATCGGGCTATAACATTGAATACTTGCTTTTGGCCCTCAAACAAAGTTACATTCGTGTGAAAGAGCAGGAAACGAATGCAGATATAACGACATTCCGCTTAGTTCGCGAAGCAGAGCGAACAGGGATTGGGTGGGGGAGGGACCGATACCATCTACTGGAGAAGCGGGTTGCTGCAGAAGCCGCGAATGGAGAGACCATTAATACGGTAAAAATATTGAATTCCTTTTTCCAGCATTTGTTTACTGCGGTGAGCGAGGAAGCTTTGTCATCTCCGCGGGCCATTCTTCGAGTACTAATAGAATTTGTTGATAGGTATGCCGTGCTTAAGGATGAAGGGGAACATCAAGTGCTGAATGGGATCAGAACCTTGGAGCAAGCGATCGCTACAGCCGGTGAACTCAACATGGATAAAGCATTAACACTTCAATATGTTAGAGATGGACTGGACGGGTTGCGGATTCATGTATCTGGCACACCTTCCCCTGGATATATACACGTAACTCCTTTATCTACAGGCGGACAATCCGGGAGACCTTACACGTTTATCGTCGGGATGAGTGAGAAGAATTGGATGGTATCGGCTCGTCAAGATCCGGTGCTGCTTGATGAAGAGCGGGCTCGAATTCATTCGAAGTTAATTACAAGCGTTGGGCGTACTGGGCGATTAATTGAGCAAAGAAGCAGAAGGCTTGGCATAATCCGCGGGAAATGTTTCTTAAGCTATTGCTCCTATGATACGGCAGAAGGACATGAGCAATTGCCTGCATATGAAATGCTGCAAATCTATCGGATGAAAAATGGCCAACCAAGTGCAGATTATGAATCGATGGTTCAGAATCTGGAGCCAGGTGTCAGTTATACGGGTATTGGCAGCCGGATCGCGATGGATACAGCAGATAGTTGGATGCGTGCGTTACTGTCTGATGGTTCTCAAATCAAGGATGGTTCTGAAGAGGTCTATTCAAATTACCCTCACATTTTCGGTGGGGTGATTGCTTCTAGGGCCAGAGCAGATGCAGCGCTTTCGCCATATGACGGCCTGTTGGATCTCAGCGCTTATCCTGCAGAGAGGCCGGGTGAAGCTGCTCATCAAGCGTTTAGTGCAAGCAAGCTGGAGATGTATGCTCGGTGTCCACTGCAATATTTTTTTCATGATATCCTCCATGTACGGAGGAAGGATGCTACGGTTCATGACCGTACGAAATGGCTAAATGCACTGCAGCGTGGAAGTCTGATGCACGACATTTTCAATAAATATTTGACGGAAATGAAGGAATGGCGAGCCTCTACCTCTGATCCTCTGACAGAGGCGCGTCTGAATCAGTTGACAGAGCAGGTGATTCAGCAGTATAAGGAGCAAATCCCTGCGCCAAGCGAGCATATTTTCCACAAAGAGTGCGACAACATTCGAAAAGATGTAAATATCTTCTTTGTGAATGAACAGCAGAGAACGACAATTCCAGCCCATATGGAACTGCAGCTTCATGAACAGGATTCGCCAATGCTTTTGGAGCTAGAAGGTGGAATGTCACTGCCAGTCAGAGGATTTGTGGACCGAGTGGATGAGATAGAGCCCCATCAATATAAAATCTTTGATTACAAGACGGGAAATCCGCGAAAGTTTAAACAAAATGAATGCTTTTCAGGGGGCACAAAGCTTCAGTTGCCGTTATATGGCATGGCAGTTGAGCAGTGGATGCGGCAATCAGGGTACGATGTGGAAGCTAGAGTGACGAATTCCGTCTATTACTTTCCGACTGAGAAAGGGATGGGAGAAGAAATCAGCAGGCCGCAGCATCGCCGTAAGGACTTGTCCATATTGGTCGAGGCCATGCTTGAGGCCATGAAGCAAGGATTGTATCCGCCCACAAATGATCCAAAGAACTGCACCTGGTGTGACTATAAGGATGTATGCGGAGTTCATGCGGAGCAATTTGCAGATAAGCGTGAGATGCAAGAGCATAGTGAGAAATTGGGTAGTATCCTGGAGGTGGAACGTTTTGATTAATGAACAAGTACTGCTGCAGGAAGACTTGAAGGCTCGAGAACGTATTGAACGCAATCTTGATACGACCTTTTTGGTGGAAGCGGGTGCGGGATCCGGTAAGACCAAGTCCATTGTTGACCGAATGATTGCTCTGGTCAAAACGGAAAAGGCTGAGGTACGGGATATTGCCGCTATTACGTTTACGAACAAAGCCGCATCTGAATTGATGGGACGTTTTCGGATGCGGTTGGAGTCTGAATTAGCGGGGGCTGAGGAAGCGTCCCCAGTTCGTGCTCTACTGAAAAAGGCAATTCAACAAGTTCCGGAAAGTTATATTGGAACGATCCATGCGTTTTGTGGTCGTCTTCTTAGAGAGCGTCCAATTGAAGCGAAGCTTGACCCTTCATTTCAGGAGATGGATCCGCAGGAAGACCGTGAGTTTCGAGACAAGTGCTGGGATGACTATCTAGAAAAGCTTCGTACGAACGGGGAAGACTCTCGTATTGATGAGCTGTTGGAAATGGAAATCAACATAGACGATCTGAAAGCGGCTTATAATCGTGCAGCCCAATATGAGGATGTTGCGATCATGATAGATGAGGCAGCTATTCGACCTGATTTAGATATCATCCGTTATTCTCTATTTCCAATGGTTGAGGAAGCCGCATTATTTATTCCTTCGGTGGTGCCGGAGAAAGACTGGGATGATTTGCAGCGAACAATTCTTGCCGCCAAGCGTTATTTGCGCAGTATGAATATGGCGGACGATCTGAATGTGCTAGCTCTTGCCAAGCTTTTTGACCGGGCTTTAAACGTGACGCAAAAAAGGTGGACAGATAAGAATCAGGCCAAGTTGTTTAAAGAGCAGTTTCAGGATTGGCGAATTACAACGTTGCAGCCGTTTTTGCAAAGATGGCGTGAATACGTCCATCCCAAGTTGATCGGTTTTGCGCTACCTGCCGTTGAATTTTACCGCAGTCGCAGAATGGAAGCGGGTAAACTCAATTTTCAGGATTTGCTAATGAAGGCGACTGAGCTTTTACGTGGTTATCCGGAGGTGCGGGCTTATTTTGGCCGGCGTTATAGTCATCTCTTTGTCGATGAATTCCAGGATACGGATCCGATTCAAGCGGAAATGATGCTGCTATTGACCGGTGACGATCCGGCGGAATCCAATTGGCGCAAGCAGCAGCCTCGTCCAGGATCCGTTTTCATCGTTGGGGATCCGAAGCAGTCGATCTATCGATTCCGCCGCGCGGACATTTCTACTTATAATTTCGTGAAGAAAAGGATCGAGCAATGTGGTGGGGTATTGCAGCTAACCCGCAATTTTCGGTCGGTTAAATCGATTGGAGACTACGTCAACTATGCCTTTGAGAGCAAGTTCTCTCCACCTGGGCAGCTTTCGGACACACAAGCACCTTACGTTCGTATGCTAACAACACAAGCGAATCCGAGGGAGAATGCAGGTCTCCATGGTATATATACGATGGCGGTACCTAAGCAAGCTTTTGATCGATTTGATGATATCGCTAGGTTTGATGCGGAGCAGGCTGCACAGTTCGTCGCTTGGGCTTGCGGAGACAAGGTTAGTATTCAAGAAGTGGTAGAGGGGAAGACGACCACACGGCCTGCGCGGCCAGGTGATTTTTTGATTTTATTGAAACGCAAAGAATATATCGACCTGTATGCCGAGCTGCTCGAGCGTTATGGTTTTCCTTCGGACACTGCAGGGAGTTTGGCTGTATTCGAAGAGACGAAAGCACTCTATCAGTTGGCCATGGTATTATGTGATCCAACTGATCGGATTCCTCTCTTGGCTGTTCTTCGCGGTATGCTCTTTGGGATCAGTGACGATGCGTTGTACCACTACCGTAATGCGGGCGGGAACATTAGCCTGTATTCTTCTTTGGAATGCGCGTCAGACAAAAGCGCCGTTGTGGATCAAGCACTGGACAAGATTCGTCAATATGCAAAATGGGTGCGTGAGCTGCCAGCATTGTCTGCATTTTCGAAGATCGTTATCGATCACGGTCTCATTCCAGCTGCGGCGGTAAGTGAGTCGGGAGCGATCCGCTGCGGTACCTTGATGAAGCTGCTTGAAGTACTGCAGAGCGATACCGAAGCTGCGAACGAATGGTTGGCCCTTACTAAGAAGCTTGGTGCATTAATGAAGGATGCTGAGAGTATGGAAGCCGCCAGCATTTTTGCAGGCAAAGCTGATACAGTTCGAATTATGAATCTGCACAAGGCCAAAGGGCTGGAAGCGCCGATCGTCATACTTGCTTGTCCTTGCGGTGAGGATGACCACGATGCACAAGAGCATATCGATCGGATGGTGGAGCCGCCGGTCGGGTATGTTACAATCTCGAAGCCGAAAAACGCTTACCAATCAGAAATCATCGCTCAACCGGCTGGGTGGAATGGGATATCTGAAAAGGAACGCGAATACATGAACGCAGAAGAAGAGCGGCTGCTTTATGTCGCAACGACCCGTGCTAAGCAGCTTTTGATTGTGAGTCAATATCCTTCGAGGCCCGCAATTGATCCGTGGAGCAAACTGGCCGTTTCCCTTCAACATCAGCCTGAGCTGGACATCGTAGTCGTTGATCAGGTGCGACGCGAAAAGATAGACGCTCCATCCGATATTGGGTCTCACATTGCCGAATAGGAGTCGAGACTAGAACTGGCCTCTAAGCCAAGCTACCGGAATGCCAGCGTTACCGGACTAACGAAGACTGCCAGCGCGATTACCATTGTTAGATCTTCGGAAGGGAAAGGAATGGCCTACGGCAGTCTGGTGCATCGATGCTTACAGGTGATTGGTGAAGGGCTGGAATTAAATGATCTTGAGGACTACTGCCGAATGGTCGCTCAGGAGGAAGGAGTTGATCCAAAATGGACGAAGCAGGCTGTGGAGACTGTGCTTCGGGTAACGGAAAGCGAATTATGGAAGCGCAGCATGCTGGCACTGCAGCGGTATCATGAGTTTTCATTTGTCTTAGTCCGGGAATCAGGCGGTGATGACGGGGAAAACCACGTTCTTCGGGGTGTGATTGACTTGGTGTTTGAGGAAGAAGATGGATGGGTAATTGTTGATTTTAAGACCGACCGATACGAGGCCTGGCAGGAGGACCAGCTTGTCCAGTACTATAAGCCGCAAGTTATGGCTTATGTTTATGAATGGGAACGATCCGCCCAGGGTGGTGTGAAAGAAGCGGGGTTGTTTTTTGTTGATCGGCTTCGGTATGTAAGGATTTCACCGAGCGTGAAATAGCTGGTGAGTAGGCCGGGGACAGAGAGGTTGCCTTAAATAATAGGCTTACTTTGCGCGGGCTAACACGCGAGGAAACGGGATGAACAAAAAAATCAATAAATACAAGGGCTTATCAGACTATGACAGACCTCAACCTAAAGGGATCTTAACCCGCATACAGTACACGTTTAGTGTGTTGTCTTGATGTCAAGTGATGAGAAATAGACAGAATTGCGGTGGAATTTAAGTTAGGCATTAGCATAGCCGTTGAAAGTTAAATTGGTAAACAAATTGTCACTAGGATCTAACACCTTGCTGAATGCAGGGTGTTTTCATATTTCTTTCGATGAGTCAAAACAAATTATTATATTAGTAATTACAAAATACAAATTAGTGATATAATTTTTTTTATAGAGTAAATAGCGGAGGTGTAAAAGGTGAATAAGAGCGTTACCTTTACAGTGGATGCAGATGTGTATGAGAAATTCTGCATCGCATTGAATTTATCAAATGAAACACAAGAGACCGCAGTGGAAAGCTGTTTGCGTTGGTATATTGCAAAAACCTTTGAAAAAGCATCACAAGCCTATAACCCAAAAACAGTAGTAAGACAGAATGAGGATGCAAACAAGGATTTTTACGGAAAAGCAAATCAACGAATCCCAGTATGGGCTGTTAAGCCGAATCAATATAATCACAAGATCATCCGTGCTTATTTCAAGGCAGTTGCTACCACAGGTCGTGCTACCATAGATATGATGGAACGCTTGTGTAGTGATGAAAACAACCCAGAACTGTTCGTGCCTACTTTTAAGAATAATTACTCACAGATGAAGTTGGATGGACCTAAGAGCCACGGTAAAGTATTTGAGGATGACGGTGAAACGGTAACAGTCTGGCACGAGGTTGAAGATACACTGATGAAATACAAATCGAGTTTTTGTGATTAAAGATGTTAGGGCGATTCACACTTGCTGTCGCATTAATTAAAGGAAACTCTTGTTTCTGTTCAGATAAAGCCTTATCTATGATGATGAAATATGGGGGTAGAAACATTGCTAGAGATAAGGAAATTAATAGAGGATTTTTACTTATGTGTTCAGTCTAATGGTATTGAAATTTATAATGAGTTTAGCCACCAGCATGAGTTGGGGATATTTCTACGTAAAAAACTTCCAGACTATCGGATTCAATTTGAAAGAAATGTGTCATACTTCACTCCAGACAACAAAACCATTAAGAAGGAAATAGATATTACCATATTTAATGAAGATAAATCTGAGAAGTATGCCATTGAACTTAAGTGTCCATTAAATGGCCAGTATCCAGAGCAGATGTATTCATTCGTGAAGGACATTAAATTCATGGAAGAACTTAAAAGCAGAGGATTTACTAAAACGGCTACTGTTACCCTTGTTTCAGAAAAGCCTTTCTTTGAAGGACGCAACACTGAAGGCGTGTATAAATTTTTTAGAGAAGAACATTCTGTATACGGTAGTATATTTAAACCAACCGGGGTAGGAAAAAACGAAGATTCCATTACCTTATCAGGCAGATATGATTTTATCTGGCAAGACTTAAGCGAGGGTCGCAAATATTACATAATCGAGATTTGAAGTAGTTAGGGGGATTTATAGATGGCTCTACTTCGAAATGAATTAAAAATAAGAAAGATTAATGAATTACTTGATATGAAATTAGCCTTACCATCATATCAACGTCCGTATAGTTGGAGTGTGAAGTCTACAAATACGCTTTTTCTTGATACTTATAATGCATATCAAGATGGTATACAAGAATACAGAATTGGCTCTGTAATTTTACATAAAGAACATGAAAAATACAACATTGTGGATGGCCAACAGCGACTGACAACTCTTTCGATTCTTCTATACTGTTTAGGTGATGAGGATCAGGGGCTATTACGAGAAAAATATAATCAACTATCTAATGATGCAATAGTAACTAATTTTGAAATTTTATCTATGCGGATAAATGAACTTTCGGAAGATGAGCGAAGCAGGTACAAAGAATATTTACTCGAACATTGTAGTGCAGTTCAAATTGTCACAGACAGCGAGCAAGAGGCTTTTCAATTCTTTGATTCACAAAACTCCCGCGGCAAAGAGTTAAAACCACATGATTTATTGAAGTCATATCATTTACGTGAGATGGATGATGAAGACGAACATCAGAAAGTAAGAATTATCAGCCAATGGGAAAATATGAACCAGGATGGTTTGAATGACTTATTTAAAACTTATCTTTACCCGTTGACTCAATGGTATAAAGGAAAGAATGGGTTTGACTATTCGTCAAGTAAAACCGACGTGTTCAAAGGGATTAAAACCACAAATGTATTTAATTATGCGATCTATCATAAAGCCAGTAACCTTTTCGTGGAACAGTTTAATGCAAATGGAAGTAGTGAACTACTTGCATCTAAAACATTAAACCAATTTCAATTAACACAGCCACTTTTGGCAGGAAAGCGATTTTTTAATTATACTCTTCACTATAGAAATCTACTCGAGCAAATACAAAAATTTATTAATAAAGTTCACACGAAAGAACAAGTTCCGAGTATACGTACTGGAGATCTTTATATTAAACAATTATATGAATGTGCGTTATTGTTTTTTGCAGATCGCTTTGGTATTGAAAGTCTATCTAAAGGTGTGATGCAGCAATTATATTCATGGAGCTATTCTTTGCGACTGACTATGACTGCTGTGTATCCTCAGACAATAAATAAGTATGCACAAGGAGGCCATGAACGTGTAAACAAGGGTTTGGATCTGTTTTCAGAAATCAGTGAAATGAACAATGCAGAAGAATTAAAGCTTATTGTTTTGGCGCAACCCGATGTTGAGGGGAAAAATAAAGAGAAGTACAAAGCGGTGTATGATTTACTTTGTGAATGGAATAGGTGGTAGGCGATGGATAATAATTTAACAATCATACCGGTGTCAAGCATTTTTACCAATATTAGTTATGTAGTTCCAATTTATCAACGCAACTATGCTTGGGGAGATATGGAGATTGAGCAACTTATAGAAGACATTGATAGTTCAATTGACAATTCTAATAAAAACTATTTTCTTGGAAATCTGATTGTTAATCAAGCTGATAATAATGTTTATGAAGTAATAGATGGTCAACAAAGATTGACAACATTATTTCTTTTAGAAAATTATCTTGGCTTGAATTTTACAAAAGATGCGTTAAGATTCGAGGCGCGTGAAAAATCAAACCGTACACTTAACATGATTAACAATGGCGACAGTGCTGAATTATTAGAGGAATTAGTATCTGTTGAAATCTTAAAGGGATATCAAATCATTGATAACTATTTCAAAACTAAAGATATAGACAAAAATAAGTTAATTAGCAAACTAGAAAAAGTTTTTCTTGTTCGTGTACAAGTTCCTCAAGGTATAGATTTAAATCATTATTTTGAAATCATGAATACTCGAGGAGAGCAACTTGAACTTCATGAAATAGCAAAAGCAAAGTTTTTAGAAGTTTTGGATACAGAACACGATAAAAAAACTGCAGCATTGATTTGGGAAAAATGCTCTAACATGGACTCTTATATCCAAATGAATTTCAGTCCCAAAGTTAGGATGTCACTTTTTACAAAAGAATGGGCTAGTATCAAGGATAATCTCGACGATTTTGATTCAATTAGGAAATGTATTCCGAAAGATGATGAAGACAAAAATTTAGTTCTTTTGATTGAAATTCTAAAAAATAAGAAACTCCTTAATAATGTTGTAAGTAAGAATGAAGTTGAGAATGAACGTTTTGAATCGATTATTTCATTCCCCAATTTTTTACTACAGGTAAATGCTGTAATTAGTAAGTTAGAAGAGGAAGATTCAACACTTGATGATAAACATTTCTTGAATAATTTATCTTGGGCTTGGGATGATGCTGACAAAGCAAAGAACTTTTTATATCACATGCTAAAATGCCGCGTATTGTTTGATAAATATATATTGAAACGTGAATATGCTAGAGATTATAAAGAAATTGGAAAATGGTCGTTACAACGTTTAGAGAAATATAGTGATGTGAACGGTGATAAGCCTAAATATATAGGCACTTTCGGCGATGACGATAGTCGGAATAATAAACAAATAAGAACTCTGCAATCCTGCTTGCGTATAACCTACACATCACCTAAGACGATGCATTGGATTTCACTAGTCTTAACAGGGTTATTAGAGAATGAAACATGTGACATCATTAAAATCCTTGAAGATTACTGCAAAACAAAAATTATCGAAACAAGGTTTGAGGATGCTAGTGGATTTGGTTTTGAAAGAATCATATTTACTTACCTTGATTATCTTTTATATAAAAATGGGTATTCTTGCTTGGGCAAGGAAATTATCCACCCGATGCATGATGACTGGCAATTTCAATTTAGAAGTTCCGTTGAACACTTCCAACCACAACATCCAATTGAAGGTGTAAAATGGGAATCGGATGATCTTGATGGTTTTGGAAACCTTGCATTAATAACTGTATCAGGAAACTCCAAGTTTTCTAATTTACCACCAGTAGGAAAAATTAGTTCTTACCCAAGCGTTATCGAGCAAAGTTTGAAACTTAAGATCATGAAAGAATTAGTCACTCTCGATGATGAAGGATGGACTGAAGCAAAAGCAAGCAAACATAAAGAAGAAATGTTTAGGATTATGAAGGGTTAGTATTTATGAGTGAAGGTATGATTTAAGAAGTAGATGGATTATCGACAACTGTTTATATGTTTCCGAAGTAGCATTGAAGAGTTAAAGTAGCTTTGTATCAATGTAGCCCCATATGTTGATACCTTCCGCAGCAAGTGGAATTGTAATTCTGCATGTACCACAGGCTAATTCCAGTATTTTTACTATCAAGCTTCCTCGCCCTATCCAAATAAAAGGGTATATCGGCTGAAAATACTGCCCGATTGACGGTGAGCAACGTTTGACTTTATTATTTCTTTCATTGTTTGGGGAGGCATATATCCGTCAAAAGCCGCAAGAAAGAAAAATTACGGTGGTATTATTACCAAATTTTTTATTAATAAATTTTTTTTGGAAGGATTGTTTGAACCTATGGCTAATAAGAATGCAAATCAAAATATTGAAATTGATAATATTGAAACTGACTTTGATTTTGAAGAAGTGGAAGGTTTCTTATCAAAACAGTTGGAAGAAAGCTTTTCTGATTTAGAATTACTGGAAAAAGATAGAGCAACGATATCAGAACCTGATTCTTTAGGAAAAGTAGTCTTGGATGAAGTTTGGAAACAGTTTGGGAATCAAATTGGACTCGACATGACTAATGAGACATTAATTCAAAAATATGATAGAGAGCATCCTGAGCAGTATAAGGATATTGCTGACAAGGTTATGCAAAATCAACAATACAAAGATGCCAATAAGGCAATGAAGGAAAAACAAAAAGCTGGAACTTTAAAGGATGAATACTCAGGAAAAGACTTAAAGCGTAATGAAGAAGCTAATTTAGACCATGTAGTATCTAGAAAAGAAGTATTTGAAAATCAAAGAAGAAAGCAAGCGAATTTAGATGTAGCTGACCTTGCGAACAAAGAAGAAAATCTAAAGCCGACAAACGAGTCATTGAACAAAAGCAAAGGTGCAAAGAGCAACAAAGAGTATGTAGAAACCCGCGAGACTAGGGAAAAAAAACTTATTGAAGAAAACGAAAGGGCGAATAAAAAAGTCGATGAATCAAACAAGTCAGATGTTGAAAAACGTTTACAAAAAGAAAAGAATGATAAACGTTTGAACGATAAGCTTGCTGCTGATGACGATCTTATGATGCAAGCTGATAAAGAAGCAAGAAAAGCAATTAATAAAGATATTCGTGTAAATGCAGCAAAAGAAATCGGGAAAAAAGCCGGAAAAGACGCTCTAAAGACTATGGCCATCTCAGCACTTTTTTCATTGTTGAAAGAAATCATGAAGGGCCTAATTCGTTTTTTTAAAGAAAAATCTAAGTCGATTAAAGGATTCTTATCTGAAATGAAGGAATCGATAAAATCTTTCTTTTCCAAAATTCTCAGTGTTGTTCAGACGGGAGCATCAACATTTATTGGTACAATTATATCTGAAATCTTCGGGCCTATTGTTAGTCTTTTTAAGAAATTGGCAAGTTTAATTAAACAAGGGATATCTTCTGTTATTGATGCAGTTAATTATCTTCGTGATAAGAAGAATAAGGACAAACCGTTTACTGTAAAGGCAGCTCAAGTCGGAAAAATAATAACTGTTGGATTAGTTGGTGGCAGTGCGATTTTCTTAGGAGAGGTTTTCGAGAAATTCTTACTAACTGTTCCTGGAATGCAAATTAATATACCTCTAATTGGCACTCTTGCTAATATGATTGGCTTGTTTTTATCAAGTTTAGTATCTGGATTAGTTGGTGCAATAATTTTGAATCTTATCGATAAGTTTATCTCAAAAACGTTAAAAGGAGAAAAGGGCCATCAAATTATCGGTAAGAAAAATGAGATAATGAATCTTCAACAAGCACAACTTTATGTAGCTGAAAATCGTGTAGTAGCATTGAAAGAAAATGTTATGGGCGAAATTTTAGAGAATCACGCATTAGCGAAGGGCGTAATGCGGGAATCACTTAATAAGATATTTTATGATGATAATACTAATGATTCAAAAAATAAGAACAATATTAGTGAAAATCAGAGTGATTTAGTTCAAATGCAAAAAGATTTAGAAGGCTTACTTTAAAGGTGAAGGGAAATGACAAAGATAAAGACTATAGAGCGAAACTCAAATAATGAACAGGCAGTAAATGTGACTACGAGAAGCAATAGTTTCGATAAAAAGAAAAATGAATTAAAGGCATTCAGTCAGAAATTACCTAAGGAAACAGAGTTACCCTGTGTCCCGACTTCGGGAGGGTTATTTGGGTTGTTTAATTATGATGTGAAGGGTAGTGACTTAAATAGGCTAACTGAAAGTATTCAAGATAAAATGATTGAGCAGAATAAAGTTCTTGTTAGAACGATTCAAGAGTTTAATACTATTTACGATACATTTTCTGCATTAGATAAAGAGTACATTCAGGGAATTTTAGTCTCATTGAAAGCAGCTGAAGAAGCTAATTCAAAAGCTTTAAAAGGAATAGAAGGCGTTCAAGAAAATCAAAATGAGATTAAACAAATCATTAATCAACAAAAACAGGTAATTCAGGTTCTGAAAAACTTTAAAGAAAAGATTGAGAAGATAGAACACTTGGCAGATGTGGATAAAATTTTTGCTGTCTTTTCTACAATGCAAAGTAATGTTAAAGCAATCAAAGCAAAGGTTGAAGCTCAAGAACTGAGAGTAGCTGACCTGACTGATGAAATGAAAGCATTGTTATCTTCACAGTCAGTTTTTCAAGATGATTTTAATCACCTAAGAGAAATTCAAGTTGAGCAATTTCAAACAGTGAAACAACTGGTTTCAAATCAAAACGAAAGTATATCTAAAATCGAAGCAATAAGCAAAGAAAACAATACTAATATCGAAACTATAAATAAAGAAGTTGCTATTCATGGAGAGAAACTTGGTGATCTAAAACGATTAATTCAGGATGATATCCAGACCTTATCTAAAAAAGTCGCTCGAAACAATTCTGAGTTGGATGCCAAACTCGATTCAACTACTAACGAAGTCACAAAAAACAAGATAAATTTTGAAAATGCTATTAAGGAACTCAAGGTTGGAATCGAGCAACAAGAAGAAAGTATGTCTGTTTATCTTGAATCTGAATTGTCAAGGGCGAAAAATGAGATTACAGAGCTTAGTCTGTTGATAGGAAGCTTATCAAAAGTTTTGAAGACTACTAAGATTATTTCAATTACTAGTATTGCTATAACATGTGTTCTAGTGATTTTGATAATAATTGGGGTGCTATGATGATTTCAGGAAATTACAAACGCCAGCTGATTAAAGAAGTTATGCAGATAGATGTTACCTTAGGGCAAACATCTGATTTTGAAAAATTAGTTCAAGAAATAACAGACGAACAAAATGATAAAGCTGTTTTAGAGTTAATCAAAAACTTAGGTATCTTAACTAAGAAACAAACCTTGCCTAATATGGAGCAAAAGCAAGAAAGAGTTGTTGAGATATTATACAAATATCTAGGAGCATCAAAAGTTGATGGGCTTTTCCAAGACTTAAAAGAGTCATCAAATGTTTCACTAGATGAGTTACTTAACCAATTAGACGAATTGGTTGGTCTCGAGAATGTGAAGCAACTAGTCCGTGATTTGATTGACTATAATCAAATACAACATTTACGGGTGAAAAACGGATTGAAGAAGTCTAACAAGACTTTGCACATGGCATTTCTAGGTAACCCAGGTACAGCTAAAACTACAGTGGCTCGTATTGTTGGGAGGATGTATAAAGCTATTGGATTACTAAGTAAAGGACAATTTATTGAAGCGAGCAGGACTGATTTAATTGCTGAGTATCAAGGACAAACAGCAATCAAGGTAAAAAGATTAATTAATCGTGCGAAAGGTGGAGTCCTATTTATTGATGAAGCGTATAGCATAACAGAGAATGATCATAGCGATAGTTATGGGAGAGAAAGCCTTACTGAGTTAACAAAAGCTCTCGAAGATTATCGCAATGACCTAGTTGTAATCGTAGCTGGGTATACAGATTTGATGGAGCAGTTCTTTGAATCCAACCCAGGATTAAAGTCAAGATTCAATACTTTTATTCCATTTAGTGATTATTCACTCGATGAGCTTGTTAAAATATTCAATTACACCTGCAATCAAAATGACTATGTTGCCGAAGAGCAAGCTATGGAAAAAGTCCGTGATTTGTTGCAATCGAGATTAAATGAAAAAGATGATCACTTTTCAAATGGTCGTCTTGTTCGGAATTTGTTTGATGATATAACGCTGAATCAGTCGAAGAGGCTGTCGAAGTTGACGGGGCATATTGCTAAAGAATCGTTGATGTTAATTACTAAAGAAGATGTTCCCTCGTGACAGACATATTTTTAAATTTATATCTAAAGGAGTAACGGCTAATGTCAAAAGCAATGGATTTTTTCAGGTCTTTGGAGCTTGGAAAATGCAACCTGTTACCCTCCAATAAAAACATTCCCAGAGGGTAGAGGATTATTCCTTCTGACAACTCACATAGCGGTGCCTTGCAAAAAATCCAGGATTGTTTCGAATTCATGGCTATAATGGTGGGGGTTTTAGATGTATTTTCGATACTGAATCCGAAGAAAAATTAGAAGAGCACCAACTAATAAGTATACCTTAGTAAGATAAGTTTTCATAATCATTATCATGGCAAACTGAACTATCAAGGTGAAAACTAAGTATCTCCAGCCTAATTGTTGAAGAGGTGAGTTGTTATGACACAATATGAAGCAGTGATCAGTGCATTTAGGGCTCTTGGCCACTCACGTAGTATTTAGGAGATTACTGATTGGATCTCCGAAAATTGCAATGTAAGCAATAGAGGTATCGGCACAGTTATGGCAGATATGGTCTCGGAAGCGAATGGAGGCAACAGTTCTTCGAATGTTCCGACAGAGTACCGATTGCTTGTTAGAGAGGCAAGAGGAGTATATAGACTTTTGGGGAGTGAAGAGTAATGTTTCCTCTGAGGCAGATAAAAACCAACAGAAATTTAATATAAACAACAGCCCGTTGCAGCCGTACAGGCTAATAAAATTAGCTACGAGGATGGGTTTATAGATGTATTTGATGATCAACAGTTGAAAAGATGAATCAGTTTATGCTAACTGGTTCATTTTTTGCGTTAAAAATATCCGAATTACAATAAAAAATGTATAAATAAATATAGCAATAAGGATATTAATGGAGATGAAAGGACTATAACAAAAGATTTGGAGGGAGTCTAATGCAAGAAGATACGATGCAATTAACTGGAATTGCCACGGTAACACCAAAAGGAGTTCATTTTCGGAACTTATATTATTCATGCCCGCGGGCAATTTCCGAGCGTTGGTTTGAAAATGCTAAAATTTCTGGTGGCTGGGATATAAAGATTTTGTATAATCCAGTTGATTTTAATCTGATTTTCTTAGAGGGGGAAAATGATGAGGAGCTGGAAAGTTGTTATCTCGTTGAATATTGCATGTATCAAAATTCCAAATTGGAAAAATACTTTCGTTCCATTCAAGAGCTAAAAAGTAGAAGACAACATTATCGGAAATCTAAAGAGAACTAATTGTAGTCGTCGCAAAAAAATCGCTTTTGTTCGCCATTACTCAGGGAGGTGTGTAGCATTAAATGTAGATCAAAGAAAAAATCGCTTTTGTTCGCCATTACTCAGGGAGGTGTGTAGCATTAAATGTAGATCAAAGAAAAAAATCGCTTTTGTTCGCCATTAATGAGGAAGGTATTTATCATTACTTGTACATAGGAGAAAGTCCATTAAATCTTCCTTGGATAATGATCAATAATTAAGATTAATATATTGCAGCTGAAGTTTTTAACAAAGAATCAATACAATAAATAAATGGGAGTTGAAAATCTATGAGGTTCTTTAGAGGCGAAAAAAGAAATGGGGAAAATATCAGAATGCAGAAAGACATAAAACGAGTCTTTGACAAGGGCCTAGATAAACCCCAATCCCTTGGTAATCGGCCCTTTGAGAAAGGCTATATTGAAAATACACTTTTGGACATGGAAATAGTTTGTTCAAAGACGAATAAGATACTAGGTAGACCATGGGTGACACTTTTAACAGATGAATACTCAAAAAAAGCAATAGCGGTAAATTTGAGTATGGATCCACCATCACATGTATCATGCTTGATGGTATTGCGAGAGTGCATAAAGAAACACTCGAGACTTCCTGAAACGATTGTATTAGACAATGAGAAAGAGTTTTATAGTGAAGAGCTAAAGGAATTATGTGCAATATGCAATTGTACGGTGTTGAGAAAACCAAAAACTATTTGCAGGCATGAGGTCATTAATTTAAATACTGCAAATTTCCTTTATAGCCTTCCCAGGATAAGTCTAAAGGAATGGAAACCTAATACAGTTAGATACTCTTTGGAAGACTTGTGCGGGATTTTAAATCAGTGGTTTGATGATACTTGCGATGGAAAAAAACCCACATTTGATATGACTGCTAAAGAAATTGTATATAACGGCGATTTTGAGATTCTGACTTGCCCAAGAATAAAAGGAGGGAAAAGAGTGGCCATGCCGGAAAAGGGAGTTAGAGTTAATAATATTTTCTACTCATCGCATGAATTTGAGAATCAAATTGCAAGCCGGAACAAGGTTGAGGTGAAATTTGATCCACAGGATATAAAAATTGCATATGCGAAGATTCACAACAAATGGATCAAACTTATGCCCATTAAAGAAAACCAAAGAACTTGATTTATGGAAGGAAGAAAGACATGAATTGGGATTCCAAAAGTTGGATTGAAGAAGATAAAGAGTTTGCTCCGAAACGTAAAGTAAATAATAAGTTGAGTTGGAAGATCCACAATCTAATTGGGTCTTTTAATAGTGTGAAAATGGATAGAACGGTTGAGTAGGAAAATCCAATTACAACACCAAAACATGAGTTAGTAAATAGAAGATGTGATAAATACGCTGTAATAAATGGTTGGGATTATAAGGTTATATACCCAAAACAAATTCCCGATAAAATTTTACGCAACATTAAGTCTTTACATGGTGCTTTAAAAAGACGGAAATGGTTTGATGAATGGATTCCGATTGTCGAGATGAGGTTGAGGTATATGGGGAAAATAGCAATTATAGATCTGGCAAAGAGTTTTTCGACACAAATATCCCCTTTATTTATTTTACCTGTTATTTATCACTTGATAGCGAAAGGGATATTCACAACCAATATATATCAAGACATAGATGAATACAGTGAGATTTCAATGGGCTCTTTATTAGAACAAATAGATCGATTTGTTTTAGAAGAAGGTGATAATGATGAAGCTGAATGAATTAAAAGTTAACTCAAAGTTAATGTATTTTGCTAAGACATATATTGTTATGTCAATAGATCCACCTAATGTAGCTATCAAAAGGGTTGATAGTGACGGAGAAGCAATTTCTATCAGTTTCTCAGAGCTGGTATTGAATCCGTCATTTAAAGCAAGCAAAACAATGGTAAAGAGAATTGAAAAAGAGAACGAACAATACACCGCCATCTTAGATAACTTGCCTGAGAAAAAAAGAATGGAAATATCCGAGAGATTTGAAATGATAAAGCCAATTCTTGTGCTAGAAAAAATTAAGGAAGGTAAGTTTACTTCATATTACGAATTTATGGATCATTATCGAGAATACCTAAAATCAGACGAAAATGTGGAAATGTTAAATCAAACAGAATTAATTGGTCTAATAGCAAAAAAATATGGGGTTTCGGATAGAACAATTTATCGTTATTTAACCGATTTCCGCAAAGCGGCAGGTGGGGATAACAACCGAGGTGAGGAAGGACTGGTTTCAAAGGCAGGAACAGGGTATCAATATCGCTCAGACAATAGAAAAATTGATCTTTGTCACCCAAACGATCCAGATTGGGTACTAGAAACGATTGCTTTCCGCAAAGATGAAAAATATATTCCCATTATCAAAGAAGTACTAGAAAATCATTATTTGACTGTGCAAAAGAAAGATAAAAGTGCTGTCATTGAATTGATTCAAATTAAATGCTTAAAGGAGGGGCTTGAACCACTAAAAACAGAAACCATATATAAATTATTGGGTAGAATCTCAGACCGAACAAAAGAAAGGGCACGCGAAGGAAAGAGGGGTAATGAGAAGTATGATCCTGTAGAGAGAGGGCATGCCAATCAAGAAGCATTATACCCACTACATATTGTCGAAATCGACCATACGCCATTGGATTTAGATGTGATAGATGGGGAAAGTGGATTAGTAATAGGTCGTCCGTTCTTAACATTAGGAATTGATGTTTATAGTAGGATGATCTGGTGTATGTATTTGTCCTTCGAACCGCCTTCCGCAAATAGAGTAAGAAAAGCGATTCAACAAGGAGTCTTATTTAAGAGAACAAAGGACAATTACAATACTACTTACGAATGGGATGTATTTGGTGTCCCGGATATTATTCAAATGGATAACGGGTCAGAGTTTAATAATTATAAAATCAAGCGATTAATTAATGAAACCCTAAAATCAAACGTTAGATATAGACCAAGATCAACACCTCGTTACGGCGGTACAATTGAACGTCTATTTCGGACGGTTAATTCAAAATGGATTCATACCTTGGATGGAACACGAAAAAGTAGTGTTGCTGACTTAGGGGAGTATGACCCAGAGGCAAATGCAGCATTAACCCTAGAGAATGTTAGAGAAATATTAATCAGATATTTCACGGATATATATCCGTTTGAGACACATCGAGGCCTTCCTTTAGATGTTGAAAATCCAATCTCCAGGTACATCAACGGATTGAAGAAAAGAGGTTATCCAGAATTTATTGCTGAAGAGGATGAAGAATTATTTAAGATTGAATTATTACCATCGGAAATGAAGCCTTATACAAGGGATGGTGTGACGCTAGAAAATGTACGCTATAAATCCCCTGAACTTACACATCTTATTGATAAAAGCAAAGTCAAATACAAGGTGAAGTATGATGATGACGATATATCAAAAATATATATCCAACTACCTGATTCAGCACGGTATATAGAAGTTGGGGCAGTTAATCCATCTGCAGATTCCCTAAAAGGAATCAATAGATTTACTTACAAAAAAATAATTGAAATTACTAGAGAAAAAAATAGCTTAAAATCGATTCCGAGCAGTCAGGAAGTCCTAAAGGCGAAGGAAAAGTTAAGAGATGATATTGATCGCATGTATAAGAAAAACAGGAAAACAAGGCAGCAAACTGAACGATTGGGTCTTCAGGTTGAGGTGAAGCGGCCAGAAGCTATTTCTTCATCAAACTCAGACCCAACATTATATGAGTTGAAGATGATGGCTAAAAAGGCGAGGGAAAAAAGGGGGTTGAAAACTAATGCTTAATAATGCAAGCTACCATCCTTTTGCTGAACGTTTACTTAATTTAAATATAGAACATCCTCAAATAAAAACCATATATAAGACGTTCGAATCAATGATGAAGCGACCAGGAAAAACTAGACATCTTTTCATTATGGGAAGTTCTAACGTAGGCAAATCAACAATGGCAGAAAAGTTCTTAGAAAAGTATCAGATGTATGTGGAGGTGGATGAAGAAGGTACTGAAATTGACAAAACACCAATAATATTGGTGGAGATACCACATCCATTTACACTTATGGAATTTTATCATGAAGTGCTAGACTCACTAGGTTCTCCTAGATTATCGGGCAGACCGAGCGTAAATGATTTAAAGGATAAAGCTTACGAATTAATAGAAAAGCAAGGGGTCAAACTTATAATTTTCGATGAAATTAATAATATTATTACTTCTCCAATTAATAATAAAACAGCAATGGATAGCATTAAACAAATGGCTAATAAGACCAAAGTACCACAAGTGCTTATGGGGACACCTGAATCAAAAGAATTAAGGACACTCGATGAACAATATCGATCAAGATATAGACCAAAAACATTAACAAGATTTGAAACGTGTAATGAAGAATTTTGCAACTTCTTAAAGCAAATTGAGGAACAATTGGATCCCCCAAAAGACTTATATTTATGGGATAAAGAAGCTGGAGTAGCTCAATACATTCATGCTATGAGTAAAGGAAAGGTTGGCTATATAACACCATTACTTATAGAAGCATTTAGCTTATTAGGGGTGCTTGATGAGGGATTTGATGATTTCAATAATTTGCAATTTGATGAAGAAGTTTTAGAAGAAGCTTACCAAATCATACTGGGTGATGCATTAGATGACGATATAGATAAAAACAAAAAAAACAGTAAAAAGTAAAATTAAGTACATCTATTGGTATATAAAATAGTATATATAAAAGTATATATCAAAGTATATATCTCTTCAAAAGGGGAATAAAGATAGTAACCCTTTTGAGGAGAGTGGTGTAATTGAACCATAGAGTATTTACAGTAAGAGTAAAACCTTATCAAGATGAGTCATTATCTAGTTATTTATATCGATTAGCTTCCTTTAATGGAACTAAAATGCTACAGCTTTGGAACTCATTAAAAGTCAATTATACCGCTCATTATGCTCAATGGAATGACATTAATTTAATTGATTCCGCTCCAATAAATACTATTAATGTAAAAAGGTTGAGCGAATACGTTAATGTTAGTGAGGGAGTTTTACTTGATTGCACCTTATACAATGTACAAAGGTTATTTTGTGGAAGTAAGGAAATAGAACGGTCAAGGTTGTTATCCGGTATAATTCGTGAAAATTTGCATTATTGTCCAAAGTGTTTTGAAGAAAAAAAATATAACCGTTTGTTATGGAGGATTGATCATATAAATGGCTGTATAAAACATGGAGATAAGTTATTACAGAAATGTAGTTTTTGTAATGAAGAGATTAAGTACAAAGATATCTCTGTTATAGGAGAATGCCCATATTGTGAAAATAGCTTATGTGATAGTCGGATTTCCCAAAGAATTGACGAAGAAAATCTTGAAAATGAATCTTGGTACTCTGCCACCTGGGAATATCTAATAAACAATCACGATACACCAATTCAAACGTATGAAGTAGCTTTACGTATTCTATTTCTTCTCAATAATCAAAAAGAACATCTAGACTTAAATGTGATTGAAAATAACATGAGAAGACCGGGTTCTCTTCCAACATTGTTACAACATGCACGTCAAAGTCTTGCTCACGAAAGGGCGCTCCACATAACTTTTTTATTGTCTGTTTTAAAAGATAATGAAATAGGGCTAAGGGGATTTTTGAAATTGGAATTGCCAAACATTTTCCGTGAAGCAATTAATTATAAAAAAAAGTTATTGAAGGATGAATTGTTCTGTCTTGCACCCTGGTGCGCATCTTATAAGAAATCAGGATCGCTCATGAAAACAGGGAAATCATTGAAACGAAGAGCTAGCGGTAATATTTTAAAATACTATTTAGTGTGTAATACGTGCGGTTGTGAGTATGCCATAAATGAGGAGGATCAGCTTGAAGAAAGAACATATTTTATTGAAGCATTTAACAAACTAAATGAACAGGTATTTGAAAAACCAAGTCTAAATGAGCTCGTTTTAAAAACAGGATTAACAACTGATAAAGTCAGAAGAAGTATGGCATACTTTCGCAGTAGGAGTGCTTTTCAAGATTTGGACTATCAAAATGGATTCGTAATTAATGAGGATTTATTGAGTCAATTTATAAAGGCTATTGATAAGGGTGAAACAATTAAAGTGATAAGTAATTGGGATCTATGGGGAAATATTAATGACTACTTATCCTATCGATATCACATTAGGGTTATTCAAACTTTGAATAAGAAAGATGTGAAAGTTATTGAAATAAAACCGGATAAAAAGCATGAAATAATTGAGTTGTTAAAATGTATGTATGAACAAGATGAGGAGATCTCATTAAAAACAGTATGTGAAAAATTAGGCGTTTGTGCTGAAACCATAAGATACTGGGGGTGTAATAAAGTAATTTCCAAGATGAAGGAAAAACAAAAAGTGAAAAGTATATTAGAAAAAAAGACGCTTATATATTCTAAGGTCGATGATTTCTTGTTGAATAACATTAATACAAAGTTGAGTGCGGCTGAAATTTATAAACATATAGAATTCCAAAGAACCGTTTTATGGAGGGTTGCACCAGAAATAACAGCTTATATTGGAAGAAGGAGGATGGATCATAATCAAAAATTGAAAGTATCCGGAGAGGAGTTATAAAGGTAGTGGCTGAATTGAGAAGGTTTACTATTAGGCCAAAGATTAAAGAAGAAGAATCTTTTTCAAGTTATTTACTTCGAATTGGGAGTTTAAATAATACAGAATATACGGAAATATTCGGGAGTCTAAACAAGGGTACATTTAAAAGATATGATTCCCGTTATAACTATTACCTCGATGTAATGCCTGCTTATATTCTAGATACATCAATGCTATCAATTTTACTAAATCGACCCGAAGAATACATAGAAGCATCAACATTTACTTCTATGTATTCTAAGTTTATGGAAAAAAAAGACTTCAAAGAAAAAGCACACAAAGAGCTTGGAATAACCAAAATTATTGAACACAAGTATCGAAGGTTTTGCCCAAAATGCATAGAAAAAGGTATTTTCAAATTACATTGGCAATTAATAGATATTGAAATATGCGATGTTCATGAGGTGAGATTGCAAAATAAGTGTAATAATTGCGATTCAGAACAACCTTATTTAAATACAGCAACTCAACTCAAGGACATTTGTTATAAATGCAGTCATTCTTTAAAGAGCAGCTATACAAAAGTAACTGATCTGGAGTTTATTGAAAAACAAAGGTTGTTAATAAAAAACTATCAATATCTTATTAATCCAAACAACATTTTAATTAATAATATTGATGGGTTTGATAGAGAAAGATCTCTTGCAATTATATTGCTATACATCATGAATGGTGAGGGAAAAGAGTTTAACCGCCAAGAGTTTAATAATGCTCATAGTGAAAAAACTATAAGAAGAATCATAGAGCTTGCAAGGGGAATTAAAAAGACCGGTAATTTAACCATTGAAAATTTCTTTGAGATAATAATGGAATTGAATATTGATATTGGTTTCCTGAAGGACATTACAGTACCTAATATGTTTATAGAATCTTTAAACCGGCATTATTTAATAACGTCGGATGTAGCTGGAAATTGTTTAGCTCCATGGTGCAAGTCTTATAGAACGAATGAATCCATGAAGAAGGTGAAACGATCTAAATATTTTAAGGGTAGAAACAGATATTCCAAAGCTTTTGTTTGCACGAAATGTTATATGAAATATGGTTACAGGAGAAATGATGGTCATTGGGAAGCAGCTGATGATAAGGTGCATTTGATAGAACGTTTTATTAACTTTTATCCAAATGAAACTTTGATTAAGAAGAATAGAGAGCATTTTAAACTTTCATTAGAAGCATTTTATGATCTATTGGGATATGCGTGCAATTATAAATTATTACCGAAAAAATTAAATGTCAAAAAACCTATTGATTCTAACGGCGATATTTTAGCTGTTTTTGAGCGACTTGTTCAAGACGGAGGTAATCTTTTTAGGCAAGCACAAAAAAAGAATAATTGGACGATGGGCGAATTTTACTATTATTTGAACTTGCCTGAAATCCAAAGTTACCTCCATTTTGATGCACTTAATGTAAACTTGGTTGAGAAAATAGAGGACTTTGAAGCCAAAGTTAATGTTGAACTAGAAAAATGCTTGAAGAACAATGTCAAAATTACTGTGAATCATATTGCTTCAAAACTTAAAAGCACTAAAAAAACTTTGAAAAAATATGGACTCACGGAAAAAATAATAAAGACGGGTGAGAAGCAGAACCTTAGAATGATAAAGAGTGAGAAGAAAATATTATACGGGAAAATCAAGGGATTTTGCAATCATAAATTCAAAGAAGATAAACCTATTTTAAGTAAAGAGCTTTATCAATATATAGGGTATTCACATACCTTTTTAATGAAGAACCATCCTGATTTGTATAAATATATAGTGAAGTTGGTAGACCTCGATAAAGAAAGAATTAGTAAAATCAAGCTAGAGCAATATAAAATTATGGTTAAAGAAGCAATTAATGAATTAATTAAAATGGGTAATTCAGTTAGCCAAAAAAGTATATTGAAAAAGTCGAATTTAACAGACAATGTTTATCGGGCTTACCCAGAACTAAAGGATCATATTCATGGATATTTGTATCAAGGTGTAACTAAATTGATCAGTGATTAGGTTGTAGAAGGTCATTCAATCAAGAGAGATGGAGTTCTGGAAAATATTGAGTACGCCGCGAACGTAGGACAGGTATCCATAGTCTGTGTTGGTACACCAGTGAACGATGGCTTAAGGACATTAGACTCTCGATATCTTAATCGATATTATGTAAAAAAACTGGAGCGGTATGTAGAATATGAATACTACAGAGCAAATTGAGCCATCGTTCCAGTGAGTGAGAACCACGTTACCGGCATTTTTGAGCCACCACTCCGGCAAGGAGAGCCACCCATTATCTTGAGTGGCTCTCCGATCGTTAGTTCAATAAAACTGCTCGCATATGTCTTTTTACTTTACTGTAACTAATTTATATGGAGTAATAACAGTGTAACCCGCAGCTATATTGTCTGCTGTATCCCAAGAAACCTTGTCACCCCATAGATTTTGCATGTACTTCACATCAACATCACGTTTATACCACTTATTCAATTCAACACCCTCTGGCAGATCGGTAACGGATGTGAAACGTACATATTGCGTTCCTCGAATTACAAACTCATTATTGGAGTATTCAGTTCTTTTTTGTTTAAATGCCAAAGATAGATCAGTCACGAAGAAGCTCTCTTGAATGTATTTCCCGTCTTTTACTTCCTTAACATAAACATCGATTAATTTAGGAAGATCTTCATTTGAGTAATGGACTCCGTGGTAAGTGGAACTCTGACTATAGTAACGAAGCATTTTATTTTTCCACGAATCGCCAACCGTTCTATAATCAAGGTTTTCGTACACATTCATCCAACCAATCATATCATTCATCGCTTGCGTGACCAATTCGGTATCATTAGTTGATGAATCATGTCCCATTGGATAGATCAAAGCATCGTGATTTTTAGCCAAAGAAGTGCCGGTGTAATGATTAATCGGCAAATTTGCTAACCGCTTAATATCCGCATCTTTATCAACCCATGCTTCCAATTGACTTTTGGAGAATTTTTGAACATCTTGTTCACCCTTGAACTTTTCCAACAACTCGCTCAATACCGGCTTTTTACTCTTAGCATCAAGGTAACGTTTAAGCATAACTGTCGCTTCTGCTCTTGTTGCAGAACGATCTATTTTAAACGTCCCATCGTCGTAACCGTTAATAATATCCGAACTGTTAGCTAATGCAATATAAGGCACATCTGACAACTTCATTTCGTCTTGATCGTTAAACGGGACATTAATTGCCGGTAGCTGCTGAAAACCTAACAGTACAGCTTTCCAAAGTAAGCTTTCTTGCGCCAGGCCTCTAGCGACCATCTTACTGATTTCCAGTCGCGTGATTTTCGTGTCCGGCGCAAACCCATTAGGATATTCAGACTTCACGATGATCCCTTCATTCACCAAACCATTAACCTTCGATTCTGCCCAATGTCCTTTTGTGTCAGCAAAAGCGTTACTCCCACCATCTGCATCCATCAGATCAGCAAGAACCTTACTGAACTCAGCTCTTGTGATGGTTCCTTCCGGACGAAACGTGCCATCTGGATATCCATCAACCGCTCCTTGTTCTACCATGTATTCGATGTTACTTTTAGCCCAGTGCCCTCCAACATCTTTGAAATCCACTTTTCCGTTAGTAGCTGCTGCACTTACGGATTGTCCAAAACCCAATGATAATATTAACGTTCCAATGATCAGTGTTCTTTTCATTATTCCTCCCTGTGTATCAGTGCTGTTTCAAAACATGCTTTAAGTATCTAATTTTTATGAATTCTATTTTACTAATTCTTTCATCCCTCGTAAAGTTGTTAAACTATGTTACCAGTTAGTTCAATCCAAAAGGCCTGGTACATGATGGCTCCCATCACCGGGAGAAGTGGCTCAAATTTTCCGGAAAGGTGGCTCTATTAGAATGAAATATTCAGAATACGACAAATCCTTCATTGAAGTTCTGTTTCAGATAGAGAAACAACTGAATCTGCCGAAAATGAAAGGCCTTAGTGATCTAGATACTCTGGAAACAAACATTCCCCAATTGTTGCATGAATGGAGCCAAGGTGTTATTGGCTTGTTCGTTCAAATCCTAATCGAAGCTTAGCGGTTGGCAGGATTGTTTGATGATAAAATGGATCAATGTCCTGGATTAACGATTAGGTATCTTGAAGAAGCCAAGGATAATATATTTATGGTGATCTCTCTGAGAAAGAACTGAAGACACTGCTTATTTAGCCCCAAGGAATGAAGTAAATCAAGGAAGTAAAAGAAATCTAAGCCGCACTTATCTCGTCATCCGAGCAGCGCGGCTTAATACTAGAAAGGAGTTAAGGAACAACCATTATTGGACCGAATTGAAGAAGGAGTCATTGAGTAGCTATTTAAATTAATTAAGGTGCCATAAGTAATTTATGAAAGCCTTTCTTAAACTAAGCGAAACTGATTATGACACCTTATATTATACATCGCCGTTATTATGACAGTTGTTATTACAGAAAATGACGGTTTGTTATTATAAAAGTGCTAAAATAAGTACTCTTTTTATGACAGGATTAATTATTACTCACATTTGTTTATGTTCGTTGACATTTGAGTATGTAACTCCACATTAGAGTTGGTAACTTTACATTAGAGTTTGTAACTTTACATTAGAGTCAGTAACTGAAAATTGATTTTGTCTCACATACACTTAAAGTCCCGATGGTTGTTGTCATCGGGACATTTTTTTATTTTCGAAAGGAGAGAGGGCAAATTGCAATCAAATTTAGGAGATCGTATCAGAATCATTCGTAAAACAAATCGATTAAATCAAAATGAATTTGCAAACTTAATCGGAATTTCTCAAGCAACTCTAAGTGAATTGGAACAGGGGAAATATAGCCCATCTTTAGAAACAATTCTATCCATACATAGAGTCTTTAAAACAAATTTAAGTTGGTTACTAACTGGGGATAGTCTAGTGGAAAATGAATCGTTAAATTTATTTAATGTATCGCTTGGTGATATGGAATTAAAGTTAATTGAAATTTTTAGAAACTTAAAGGATTATGATAGAGAAGAAATTATACAATTCCTGAATCTGAAATTAAATCGTTACCAAAAAGAGTAATTACCAGAGGGGGGTTCTCGTGATTACGGAGTTAAATTTGTTTTGATTGCGGAGAGCTTGTTCTCGGTTTTGCGAAAATACATAGGCACTATCTTATTGAAACACAACTAGACTGCCATCAAAAGATTCATGACGGAATGGAGAGCCTTTGCTGTGAGTACTGTCATGATGAAATCATAGATCAGGATTCGTACTACACACTTACCGTAGATGAAGAGATTCTCAATAATATCGCAGATCAGATTGGCGAAGAAATCGCTGGATGCATGTACTGTGAAGGGGATGAACGTGGGAATTTGGTGCATGCCTACAATAATGACCCTCATGATCCAAACTCCCGAATGGAACCGACTAAAGGAATCAGTGTGGCCGAGTACTTGTACGAACAAGGGGGTCCCGAAGAACTACATCAACTGCTATGCCAATATATTCAGTGTGTTTGTGGTCATGGTAGGGAAATGGCGCACGCATTTTGAGGCGAAAGCTTATACCGTATTAACTCCGGGGATAGGAACCTTATACCGCGGCCGCAGCCGGAAGAGGGATTCCGGTGCTGTTCTGAAAAAAGAGCAGATGTGGGCTCCTCCCTTAGTCAGGCCCTCCTCAGCATGGCCGATATAATTGTGTAGGAGTACCGGTTCTTTATGTTGTCTGGTGATAAAAAAGTCGTGAACCAGTAAAAAAAGTCATGAACCAGTAAAAAATGTCGTGAACTCTTAGTCAGTCCCGATGATCTTTAATAATCATCGGGATTTTCTTTTTAATGGGAGTGATACATATCGAAACAATAGGAAGTCGTATCGGAATGATTAGACTGCTGAATAAGATTAATCAAGTTGATTTCTCTAGTAGAATTGGTATATCACAGGCAACGCTATAACCTACTGGTAGTGCACCCCTAGAATGGACATTGGAATAACCACCCTGGTTTATCCAATGGAATTCTAGTGGGTGCATTTTTCTTTTCTAAAAACGGGCATGAGCTAAATGAACAAATATATCGGACCTTACAGAAAAGCGAAAAGCCCAAATATACGTTAAAGTTAATACATCATCCGGAATTCATAAACAATATGTACAAGGCAAATACTGAAGGAAGTAAAAATACGAATTTCCGAGAATAGGAGGGGTAATCGTGAAGACTTTGGTACTAGTCGCTCATCCTAATATGGGCAAATCTCGAGTGAACAAGGCTTGGATTGAGGAAGTAAAGAAGTATCCGGATCAGATTACCGTGCATGATTTATATGCATCCTATCCAGATTGGCGGATTGATGTTCAAACAGAACAAGAACTTGCGGAAAAGCATGATCGGATCATTTTCCAGTTTCCGTTTTATTGGTATAGTTCACCTCCTCTTCTCAAGAAGTGGTTGGATGATGTCCTGACTTACGGTTGGGGCTATACATCGAAAGGTGGAAAGCTGCGAGGGAAGGAACTTGGGTTGGCAATTTCTATAGGTGGCTCGGAAATTGATTATCAGCCTGGAGGCGGTGATCTTTATACGATTCATGAGCTCCTTAGCCCTTTCCATGCTACGAGTAATTTAATCGAAACCGACTTCTTGAGGCCTTTCACGATCTTTGATACCGATGATAAAAGCGAGGAAGAATTAATTTCGAGCTCTCGGCAATATGCAGAATATCTGCTTGCTGATGAGATTATGAGGTTCCAAGCAGATAACGTACTACAAAAATAAGACAAAGGAAGAAGGAAGCAATATGACAAATCAAAAAGCTTGGTTTATCACCGGGGCAGCAAGAGGCATTGGTTTTGAAATCCTGAAGGCTGTGTTGGAAACCGGGGATAATGTTGTTGCAACGGTCCGGAGTTCGGCGGAGTCTTTAGCTGATAAATTAGGAAATCCGGAGAATCTTCAAGTTGTTCTTCTGGATATTAACGATGAACAACAGGCGATAGCGGCTGCGAATCAAGCCGTACAGAAATTCGGCAAAATTGATGTCCTTGTCAATAATGCAGGATTTGGGTTGTTGAGTGCCGTTGAAGAAGCCACTGCTGAAGAGGTGAGGAAAAACTTCGAAACCAACGTTTTTGGCTTGTTGAATGTGACCCGGGCGGTCCTGCCCCATATGCGTCAAAGACGTTCTGGACATATCATCAATTTCTCGTCAGTTGGCGGATTGAGCGGTTATATCGGATGGGGCGTGTATGGTGCAACGAAGTTCGCTGTTGAAGGATTGACGGAGTCACTTGCATTGGAGTTGGCTCCGCTTGGGATTCATGCGACCGTGGTAGCCCCGGGCTTCTTCCGTACGGAATTTCTGGATGCTGCGTCGCTAACGCGGTCAGGTAACATCATTCCGGATTATGCGGAAACGGTAGGAGAAATGAGAAAATTTGCTACCCAAGCAAATAAGAAACAACCGGGCGATCCCGTCAAGTTGGCCAAGGCAATCGTGCAGGTTGCAAACGCGGAGAAGCCGCCGGTCCACTTGCCGCTTGGCAAGGATTCGCTGCAAAGATACCGGGAAAAGACGGCTAATTTTGAAAAAGATATACAGGCATGGCATGACGTTATTATAGGTACAGATCATGATGATGTCTAATTTCTAAGTCGAATACATTCAATTGAACCGGGGGCGTTCGCTCTCCGGTTTTTCAATTCCGATCGTTATACGCCGAGCAACTTCACCTGTGGATGGCGCTAAAGTTTGGTACCTTCATTCTGCTTTTCGCCTAGGGTCGATTCGATAGGTCTTTATTAATATGATCATCCTGGTCACATTTATTATGACTGTTTGTATCTCTTTCAAAGGGAGGAAGTAAATTTATGACAACTCAAGCAAACCAACAGACGCCGCAACAACCTTTGCACACCGAATACGGACCACGTACGACTGCGGAAGAAATCATATTAGGAGTAGATTTGGCAGGTAAGGTTGCCATCGTGATTGGCGTATATTTCCGGTATTGGCTTGGAGGTATCGAGGGTATTAGCCAAGGCAGGCGCCCAAGTGATCGTTCCGGCCCGCTCACGAGACAAAGCCATCGTCGCATTGGACTCCGTTCCTGAAGCGGAACTAGGTGAGATGGAGCTTACCGACCCGGATTCGATCGATGTCTTTGCCCGCCGATTCGAGGAATCGGGCCGTCCCCTTCACATTCTCATGAACTGTGCAGGGATCATGGCCATACCGGAATAGCGTGATCGCAGAGGATATGAACTGCAGTTCGCCACCAATCACCTGGGGCATTTTCAACTGACATCTCGCCTTTGGCAGGCACTGAAACGGGCAAATGGCACTCGGGTCGTGTTCGAGGATCCGAATTATCTGCGCCGCCCTTACAGCAAATGGGAGGCGTACGGGCAATCCAAGACGGCTAACGCCCTATTCGGCTAGAACTGGATAAGCGTGGCAAGCCGAATCATGTACGAGCGTTCTCCGTACACCCCGGCACCATTGTCACCAATCTCTCCCGCTATTTGTCCGACGAAGAAATGGGTGCTTTTGGCGTGATCGACGTGCAGGGACGGCGGGTATTTAGCGAATTGACGGAGGAACGCAAAACCGTACCGGAAGGAGCGGCACGATTGTCTGGTGTGCTGTAAGCAACCAACTTGACGGGAAAGGTGGCGTTTAATACCAAAATATCGATATTGCTCCTTTGGTTCCGATTGAATTATTAGGAAATCCAGGGGTAATCGGGGGGTATGCCCGTGGGCTGCAGACGAGCTGGCTGCCAAGCGACTCTGGTCATTGAGTAAAGAACTCACAAGAGTTATTTTTTCCATCTGGAAATTTTCTTAACGAGTGGAATTTTATAAATGCGGAGGCGGTAGGATCATACTACTCGAAAGTATGGTCCTTGGTACCATGGAGCCGTTCCTAGCAGTTGAACAATAAGGAGGAAATACAGTTGTTTTTGCGAGCCGAAAAAGTAATAAAGGTTCCTCACGGTCTGGCCAGAGAACCGCTTAATCAAGGGATCTTGAAGATGAAAGGACTTACAGTTGTCGAGTCTTGTACCTTTACAAAAGGTTTAAAGGGAACCATGTTTTTGGAGGATCATCTGCTTTTGTTTGTACTAGAGGGAACCTATAAGGTAAGATTCGGCAGTCAGGAATATATCGTACGAAAGAATGAAATGGTTCTACTGCAGAAATCGATCATGGTTGAATATGAGAAATCGGGAGAAGAAGGTTCTGACTATGTTTTGGACTATATGATGTTCTTTCTTAAAGAAGAGCTCCTCACCGAATTTATCAAAATGGCATATCTCGAAAGTAACTATCCATCAGCGTTAGTACCGGTATCTGTCAAAGCGGTCAATGAACGATTAATTAATTATATCTATTCGTTGAAACCGTATTTCAAGGAAACCGATAACATTAGGGATGGATTAATTAAAGTAAAATTGTTGGAATTATTGTTTGATGTTGCGGATGCTGACGAACAGTTTATATTCCAGTTTTTACAGCTCAAGCGTTCAAAGAGGAAGAGCATAACGGAGGTTGTGGAGCAGAATCTAACCAACCCTGTCTCGCTAAATGATCTTGCTTACTTATCAGGCAGAAGTTTATCAGCTTTTAAACGAGATTTCCAAGCGATCTATAATACAACATCACCTGTACGCTGGATCCGTAATCGCCGGTTGGATATCGCGAAAGAAATGCTGCTTCACACCTCTTTATCCGTTACGGATGTTTGTTTTTCGACAGGATTTGAGAGTGTGGCTCATTTTTCCAAGGTGTTTAAAGAAAGGTTTGACGTGGCTCCATCCACATGCAAGCACCCCCTGCAAAAGCCCAATCATGAGGCTCCCCTTAAAATCTGATTATAATCTTTTGACGAAGACGGAGCGGATGGCAATCACGGACTATCCGTTCTCCCCATCTTCCAAACTTTCCCACTTGGACAATACATTGTAAGGTAATCTTTCGTTCTCCCAAATTTGTTAGTACAGTGTTTAGAAAACAAATAAAAAAATTGTGGAACTGCTGATGATTCCAAACATTTAGAGATTATTCTGGATAGTAAGTACATAAGCGAGATGAGATGTCTATTGCAGTTATTCTACTCCTACCGAGTCTATCCATCGGGCTTATTTCTTACCAATTAGATAATTTTAATTAAAAACGCTTGGTGAAATCGTGAAAACGCCAAAGTCAGCAGGCAAAGGAGAGATATATCATTTTATCGGATACGAAAAAGCAGCTTTTGTCTCTCCTATACAAGAGCCGAGCAAAGTTAGTCGGAGAACTTCGATTCGGGCACTCTTTCCTATATCACCCCAACGGACGGGAAGTCTAAAAGAGTGGTCTGTGTGACTAACCCATGTTGCAAGGAACGGAACTTGGTATGATAAAGAATTAACGTAGGAAGAAGCCACTATTTTCTATAATACGTTAAGAATAATTGCCTCAGCATGCTGGCAGGAGCCGCGATTGTGTTTTTCATTGTCCGCTTTATTGCCTCCCAATTCGTATTTTGGACTGGAACGTCCCGGAAGATCGCGAGCGAATTAAGCCAACGCGTTCGGGATGAAATCTAGAACGCGTTGGAATCCATTCAAGAAATATCATCATCAGACCTTACATACATGGCGGAGTTTTGCAAGGATTGATGGGCAATTTTAAGTTGTAAAGACGCAATTTAAGGTTTCGCAAATCGATAGCCTAGACCCCATACCGTTTGGATATATTTCGGCTTTTTGGGATCGCTCTCGATCTTCTTCCGTAGATTCGTAATATGAATGTCGATGGAACGTTCATTAACATGGTAATCAATGCCTCGAATGATCGTAATTAATTCATCGCGAGTGAATACTCGATATGGATTGTGATAAAAAACCTTCAAGAGTTCGAATTCTGAAAATGTTGTCTCAACCATATCACCATTGACTGAGATAAACCGACGAACCGGGTCCAATTGCAATTGCGAAGAATGTTCAGTTGCGGGAATTTCCGGACCGTTTTCCGTAGAAGGTGGTTGCATTGATTTGCGGATTGCTATCATGATTCTTGCTTTCAATTCCTGCATACTAAAGGGTTTTGATAAGAAATCGTCAGCACCTTCAGTAAAAGCCTGGATGATTTCACTTGCTCTGGAATTGATAGAAACAACTATAATAGGTGTTTGCGTTTGCTGTCGCAAAGTTTTACACATCGTAATCCCGTCTACATTAGGAAGCGAGAGGTCGAGCAATACAACATCCGGAGCAAAGGAATGAAATGTCTTGAGCCCGTCCTGAACCGTTAAAGCGGTTTGAACAGTAAAGTCTTCTTCCACAAGATACATTCGAACCATATCTGCAAAGATGACATCATCTTCAATGATCAAAACCTTCATGATTTGTCTGCCCTCCTTCGGCTTGACTATGTAATCTGAGGATTTCATTAGAAATTTTTTTGTACTTGTGTTGTTCGATTACAATCATTCCTGCTAACACTAAAATCTGAATTGTCATCATTTGTAAAGTTCCAATCCAACTGAAGGCGTTGAACATAAGAATGAATAAAGATAGAGCGGCTGAACCAAGTCTCGTTCCAGCTGGTCCGATGCGAACCAGTCTTCTGAATATGGCGGTTCCGATAAGGTATAAGCCAATGCCGCCATTTAAGTACCATGAAAAAGAGTGTACCGATTCGTCGTTAAGTTGTTTAATGGCTACTTCGATACCTGCAGCGGAGATGACAATGCCAGATATCATAATTAAATGAGCATGCCAATAAGCCTGCATAGCTAGACGAGCGCGTTTCTCAGGTGATGCCTGCAACATATAATCTTCAGCCAGTATCGTATCCTTGTCAAAATAGCTCCACCATAATGCGATGACGATGGACAATCCTAAAACTATAGACACAAATAGCGTGAATCTGAAATTCAAATAACTGGAACCTAAACCCATGGACAGAATGGTTTCACCTAGCGCAATGAGCACAATCAAGCTGTGCCTTTCAACAAAATGCCGTGTGTTAATAACAAAACTATCGCCTTGATTTTTAAATGAAGCGGTCAGAATAACCAAAACAGCTGCAACCGTCAACCACCAGCTCCATGTATACCAGGTATTCAATATTCCGGAGGCAAGAACCAAAAGAGCTGCTGAAAGGTTAAAAGGTGCCAAGTATGTGATTGCCTTGATCGATGTTACATGCGGTGAACGTCTGAACAGAAGGATATGAATGACCGTAACCAGTAAAAAAGCGATGCCGAACGGAACTCCACCCGTCCCAAAAATAGATGGAATACTAATGGCCATACTAAGAAAGCCGGCCATACCGCAAAACATCAGCATCCTATAAAGAAATCGGTCAGTCCCAATATTATTTGCCAGCCAAGCATATCCGCCATACATCCACCAGGTTACAGTCAGAACCATTAAAGCTTTAAACACATCCAATACGGAGTGTGTATCGATGACTAGATGGGTTACCTGAATAATTGTGAAAACAAATACCAAGTCAAAGAAAAGTTCAAAGTAGGATACTTTAGCTTCCGCATCAGCTCTTTCAGAGTCTCCGCGCCGCAATCGATGCATAGTGGTCACCACCAGTTATTATTTTTGTTTGTTCCTGTCGATTGATAAGCTTACTATACCGAAATTTTAGGGTGTTTACATTTCCATATAGTTCTATTTTATTGTTCATTTAGCCCATGCCAGGAAATCAACCTTACAAAAGTGTGACTCCTTACTAATTGGAAAGTAAAACTAAAGGGTTGGAAAACAGAAAAAAAATCACGGAATTTGGCGCTGCGAAAATGGTCATGGATCAGATACATCATATCCTTAAGAAATAAAATGCTGAAAAGAATTTATTGAACTCTCGAATTCGGAACTGAATCAAGGCGTTATGGGGGGACATAGATGAGAATAGACAAGGAGCTAAACGTAGATGAGCTTTTCCAACAAAATCAGTTCTTGCAAACAATGAACAAAATCTTAATGATGTTCGCGGAAGGGGCGACCTTTGACAAAATCATGAATGCAATCGACGAGAAGCGTCGAGCTCTCATGGAAACTAAACGTTACGGATGGATGGAAATGGTGGAGGTCTTGACTGAACTCGAGGCGCATGCCAACAATCGAAATGAAGAGAAGCAGCAGATGAAACTGCTAGCATATCACGATGGGCTGACCGGCCTATACAACCGACGAGGCTTTAAGGAAAAGGCTGTCTCCTTGATCAAACAGCATATGAACGAAAGACTAACGCTCGAATTGATGATCATCGATATCGATCATTTCAAATGGGTAAACGACTCACTTGGTCATGACGCAGGGGACCAGCTTCTTCTTCAAGCAGCAGAACGCATCGTCGCTAGCGTTGGAAACAATACGCTGTTAGCACGATTGGGTGGCGACGAATTTATCGTAATTCAAAGCGGCATCCAACAGGAAGGTGATATTGCCGAAGTCGCAGAACGTATTATCGATGCGTTCAAGCAGCCTATGCTGCTGGATGATCATGAGGTCAGAGTGACGCTAAGCGCCGGGATTAGTACATTTCCGAACGACGGAACGACGCTTAGCATGTTGATGAAGAAAGCAGATAAAGCGATGAACCAGGCTAAGCATCAAGGCAGGAATCATTACCTGGTCTTTCGACCATCCTTCGATCAAGGGGATTACAAAAGGCTGTTGTTAAAGTCGCAATTCGAGCAAGCGCTGGCGGATCGACAATTTTACTTGGAATATCAGCCAAGGGTAGATCTGGAGAGTGGTGGGATCATCGGTCTAGAAGCTCTGATAAGGTGGAAGCATCCGACTGAAGGGATTGTCGCCCCTGGGGAGTTTATCACTTTAGCAGAGGAGATAGGCTTTATCATACCTCTGGGCGAGTGGGTGCTTCGTGAGGTGTGTTCTCAGATGAAGCATTGGCAGGAGCAAGGTATTCCGGCGGTCCGAACTTCAATCAATGTCTCGGCCAAGCAGTTTAATCAGGCTTCGTTTGTCGATAAGGTGCAAGACATTCTCAACGAAATCGGGATTGGCCCGTCTTTGTTAGAATTTGAGATCACAGAAAGTGCATTAATGGGCCATGCGAAACCTATCATTGACGATCTTAAGGTATTCAAGGATATGGGGATATTCTTATCTATCGACGATTTTGGGACAGGGTACTCATCACTCCAATATCTGAAGCTATTCGATGTAGACGCGTTGAAGATCGATCGCGCTTTTATCAAAGATTTGCCGCGGGATAAATTGTTGGCGAAGATGATTATTTCCCTAGCTCGGAAGCTGAGGCTACAAGTCATCGCGGAGGGGGTGGAAACCAGTGCGCAGCACGCATGGCTTCTAAATAGCGGATGCCATGAAGCGCAAGGCTTCCTTTACAGCAAGGCGCTCCCGGCTTCCGACATCGAATATTTATTGAAAGCTTAGCCGCTTATGAGGTAGACAAATATGAGTAGTATATCTTTAATACGATTCGGCACTACGATATATGGATACCTTTTATCCGCAAAAGTAGGGCGGGGCGGGTGGCTTTCCCTTGCCCATAATCTGCTGTAGAAAGCAGCAGTGGATAAAAAACGCAAAGAGGTTATGCAGGAACCAACTGCTTAACCTCTTTTTCAATAAGATAAAGTTACTTTTTCGTAAATGAGACGTCCTGTTAAGTCAAATTATCTACTTTTTATACGAAAATGCAGGTTCACCGTTTCTTGATGAACGCCCAGCCCAGCACACCTTTCCAAAATCGCCTCCATCCCGCAAATCACTCCCGTAATTGTTATGTTGCAGGTCATGTACC
This sequence comes from Paenibacillus sedimenti, assembly GCF_014534655.1. Classification (GTDB taxonomy): domain Bacteria; phylum Bacillota; class Bacilli; order Paenibacillales; family NBRC-103111; genus Paenibacillus_E; species Paenibacillus_E sedimenti. The sequence goes on along the minus strand of NZ_JACVVD010000013.1, from coordinate 93,715 downwards.
CTCAGAGAAAAGAATTTTTATACACGTGCTCATAGCAACAATTGGCGGTGCTCGTGGGATACAGTCGGCCGGTTTGGGACCCGGAGTTTGTCCTACCAAAAAAGTCTCGGCCTGTGACCTGCAGTTCCATTATGGAACATACAGATTCACAGGCCAAAACATTTACATTCATGGTGGTGGCCGTAAGGCCATGTTAGTTGGGACAGCCCCTTATTGCTTTTCACCCGCGGCGGCAACAATTCAGGACGGGAGTTAAATCGATTTAAGCCGTAATCATTCCATCATTTTGGAACAAGTATTATAATGCCTCGATTGGGTCATATGCGTACAGGCTTCTTCATCTTGATCTAAATGGACAAAAAAAATGAGCCTCATAGAAGAGTGAAGGTCATTAAAAGGCGGTATAGTTTACTCATAAGGCCTGTCTTTATAGAACATAGAAGGGAATTGCATAAGCATCAATCGCATTATTGTTGCTGGGTGATGGGAATCATGAAACAATTGGGATAGAGAGGGAACCAGTATGAACACACTTGTACTTGTGGCACATCCCAATTTGGAAAAATCCAGAGTGAATAAACGCTGGCTGGAAGAATTAAGGAAGTATCAAAGTAGAATTTCGGTACATGATTTGTATGCCAATTATCCAAATTGGCAAATTGATGTTCAAAAGGAACAAGAGCTTGCTCTTTTGCATGATCGAATTATTTTTCAGTTTCCGTTTTATTGGTATAGTTCACCGTCCCTTTTAAAAAAGTGGCTGGAAGATGTGCTCACTTACGGATGGGCGTATTCTTCAGAGGGAGGGAAGCTGAGGGGAAAGGAATTAGGGTTGGCGATTTCGATAGGTGGATCCGAAGTGGAATATCAGTCGGGCGGCGGAGATTTGAACACAATCAATGAACTTATCAGCCCCTTTCATTCTACAAGTAATTTAATAAAAACCCATTTTATAACTCCTTTTACTTTATTCGATACAGATGATAAGAGTGATGAAGAACTTGCCTTAAGTGCGAAACAGTATGCGGATTATATACTATCTGAAGAGATTCGACTTTTCAGAGCAGGTAGGAATATTAACTTTCCATGTTGTTGTAACGCTTAATAATCTGCAGAGCCCTTGGCAATGCGTAATGAATAATGCCTGCAGCCTTGGGAATTTCTTGTACTGTATGCGTCTATCTGTAAGATTGTCTCCTGGATAAGTTCCCCAAGCAGTCAGGCATATCCTGACTGCTTATTTATGGAAAGGTCCGTTGTGTGAATACTTACTCACTACAGTAAAAGTCTAAATTAGCGGAGGATGATTGATTTGTTGAAAGTACTGCAAGGTATAAGTAATCATCGACAGACAGCCAGCGCGACATATGAAGTTATCAATCAGTTAAAAGAACAATCGATTGATATAATCTTGTTTTTTTGTTCGGATAACTATGATTTCAAGGAGGCTTCGCTCCTTTTCTATCAGAATTTTCCAAATGCTAGATGTGTAGGCAGTGTTGTAGCTGGGGGCATTTCAAAAGCAGGGTTTACTGATCAAAGTATTGTTGCCATCGGTTTGTCGTCTCCTGGTCTACAGATAGAAGTAACAGTGATCGAGGAAATCGAAACTATACCAATGATTTATAGAGAGCGGGTGGCAAGCTCGTTTCAGAAGCTAAAGGTTAATTTGGAAGAAAACAATACGTTCGGGATTTTATTCGTTGACGGTCTCAGGAATGCAGAAGAAAAAGTTCTATCTGTTATACAATCTATATTTCCCATTCAAGAATTCCCATTAATTGGGGGGAGTGCTGGAGATAACGGTAAATTCGTAGAAACATTGAGTTATAATGGTTCCGTGTACTCAAATGCAGCCATTTTAACTACGATAAAGACAAAACACCCTTTCTTTTTATACCGAGAAAATATATTCATCCCCAAAAGCGAGCCGTTGATCGTTACAAAAGCAGATATACGCGATCGAAAAATATATGAAATTAATCATGTACCTGCAGCCAAATACTATGCAAAAGAAATTGGAGTCACGGTTGATCAGTTGTCGAACTACTTTATGTCTCACCCATTTGGTAGATTGTATAAGAACGAATATTGGATTGCTTCTCCATTTCAGATAAATCCGGATCTCTCCATAACGACTTATGCTCAGATTATTCCGAACTCAGAGATTTATATTATGAAACCTTTAGATCCAGTAGAGGTCGCCCAAAAAACGGCATCTATCATTGCAAACGAAATACATAAACCGAAAGCTATCCTGGCTTTTAGTTGTGTTTTAAGAAACATACAATTTAAAAAGGAAAAAAACGGTCAGGCCGTTTACAAAGCATTGTCGAAATCCTGTGACCTGTTTGGAGCTACTACGTATGGAGAACAAATTGGAAGGTTTCACCTTAACCATACCCTAACCCTATTAGCGATAGGTGAATAATGAATGCTGAGGAGAGATGGAATGAAGTGGGTTAAATTGTTTGATTCTTTCAAAGAAAAAAATGTTTCTTCGGTTGGAAGTAAGGATACTGTTGAGATGCCCACCTACCAACTCCGTGATCTTAAAAAGCTCCTTGAGACCATGGATGTATTGAGTATGCTCATTCAAACTGAAATTGAGAAATCCGGAGAAGCCGATGTCGTAATCATACAAGAAACAAGGCATGTTAGTAAGAATTCTAATAAAGACAGTTCAGAATTAATAGTCGGAACAGAAAAAGTTATAGCTATGGGGGAAAAGCTTAAGGAAGTTAAAGATATTACGGAGTTTGTAGCGAGGGAATCTATTGAAAAAACGTCCAGTATCGTAAATGAAGGGAACAATGAAATTAAGCAATTATCTGAGCAATTTGATGTCATTAATGATCGATTTTTACTTATTTCAGATATGCTTGAAGAGCTGCAACAAAGCTCTAAATCTATCCAGAAAATAACTGGCACGATCGGATCTATTTCATCTCAAACGAATTTACTTGCTTTAAATGCAAGCATAGAAGCAGCAAGAGCAGGAGAAGAGGGAAGAGGTTTCGCAGTTGTTGCAAACGAGGTTAGAAAATTATCGGAGGAAACGAGTCAAGCAACGAAATATATTAATGAGATTGTAAAAAATGTTTCCGATAAGGTTGATCAAATGGAGATGACGCTTAAGAAAAGCGAAAGTGACTTACTTAAGGGTTTGCAGCTGATGGAAAAGACAGAGAATGTTTTCGAAAATGTATTGATAAACGTGGATGTTATTCATGAAAACATGAAACGAATCGCGGGATCTACTGTGCAAAATTCAGAATATGTAAACAACTTGATAGAAATATTCAGTTCGATATCCAGCAGTTCAAGGAATACAACGGGGAGTATTCAACAATTATCAGAAAAAAGTGAAGAGAAGACGACAAGTTTCAATGACTTAATTGCCTTTTTCTTTCAATTGGAAGACCTTATACGGGAAATCAAAAAGCGGTTACCTGAATAATTTGGCACAAAATTTTTGAAAATGCGATTTCGGACGTTTGGGATGTTGTGGTAAAGAATCCTAGAATATAACATATAAAATATCAATTTCCGGAATAAAATAGACGATCCTGATTATCTTTCTCAGGATCGTCTTTTTTATTTGTAGTGTGATTGACGCTTGGGGAAGCCGACTTGCCGCCTTTGGACGATCGTATGCAAGCCCTTACGTGCTAATAAATAAAACATATTAGCACATTAAATAAAGTTGTAAGTTAATAGGAGGATAGTGGGGAAAGATATAAAAATTCGACTCCTGCAGCTCGGCGGTGACGGGTAAATCCATCGCTTTAGGTTATAATGAATGTAAGCATGAAATCCCTTGAAAAGTAAGACCCGGATCGCTGGTAACGAATTCAGGGCTGCGTCATTAGTTGTCCGTTATGGGGGCAGCTATTACCGACCTACGGATATTGATATATCGGTAAAGTATCATGTTTTAGATTTGTTAGAACATTAAATGAAAATCTTAAATAGAAAGGAGGAATCATATTGCTCATAAGGTCCAGTAAGGTTGTAAAGGTGCCTCTAGAATTGACAACTGCTCCATATCATCAGAGTATTTTAAAAATGAACGGGTTATCTGTCATAGAATCGTGTACGCACACACAAAATAACACAGGAAGCATGTTTCTTGAGGACCACTTGCTTTTGTTTGTAATTAAAGGTAAGTATACCGTTCGCTACGGGAACCAGTCATATACGGTAAAGAAGAATGAGATGGTTCTCTTGCAGAAGTCAATCACTGTCGAGTATGAGAAGTCGGGGGAGAAGGACGAGGAATATTTGCTCGACTATATGATGTTTTTTTTAAGGGAAGATTTAATTAACGAGTTTGTCAAGATGGCCGATCTTAAGCCTTCCTACCCCGCGGGTCTTGTTGCAGTATCGGTTAAATCAGTCAATGACCGCCTTATTAGCTATATTGAATCTCTAAAACCTTATTTTCAGCAACCTGGCGAAATAAGTAGTGGGCTTATCAAGATTAAACTGCTTGAATTGCTATTTGATGTGGCAGACACGGATGAAAATTTTTATTTTCAGTTTTTGCAATTAAAACGGAAAGAAAGAAAAAGCATTACGGAGGTTATTGAAGAAAACATTTTTAATCCCGTATCTTTAAATGATCTTGCCTATTTGTCTGGAAGAAGCTTATCAGCCTTTAAGCGGGAGTTTAAAGAAATTTATAATACTTCTCCTTTACACTATATACGTAATCGTAGGTTGGATAAGGCAAAAGAGCTGCTGACTCATACTTCACTCTCTGTAACTGATGTCTGCTTTTCTACGGGATTCGAAAATGTATCTCACTTTTCAAAAGTATTTAAGGAGAGATTTGGTATTTCTCCATCACTGCTTAAAAAACCGCTAAGATTATCATAATAGATTTCTATCAGAGGCTCATGCAATTCGCATGGGCTTATTCTATTGTAACAAAACAGAAATGAGCTAAATGAACAAATAGTTCGGACTTTGCAGAGAAGTGAAAGCGTCAAAAGTTCAGTATAGTTAATTTATCGGCCGGCAGGATTTGTCAGGTATATTTAACACAGCGGCCGCTCAGAACAAGTAAATCTAAACGGTGACGAAAGACAAGTTTTGAGGAGAGAATAAACATGTCCATGTTCAACTATCTAGACTTCCAAGTTATTAATATCTTAGGCAAGAAGTAATGAAAAAAATAGATAAAAGAATGGAAGAACTCATCCAAGAGCACGATTTATTCTTACTCATACAGATAATGAAAAATGAACTGGAAAACAAAGTTATTTCCTCTGGATTTGACTTACAAAACCCTGAGGTCTTATGCATTAGCCAGTTATTAGATAGATTAATTGTTGAATATATGAAAAAAACAGGAGATCCAAAAGATTAAAGAAGCAAAACTCTTTCTGATAACGTAAAATCTTGTATCCGGATGATAGACGAAGAGCATCCTGTTTGTAAGGATGCGTTCATTTGCTTATTGCAATTGATCAATAATCAATGCAATAACCTTATTCAAATCAAGTGGATGATGTACAATATTGCTTCCCCAGAGAACTCCTCCCACTGTTGTCACCCCGATAAAAATAAGCAATTCCTTTTTAAACAACTTTCGTACCCGGTTATAAACCATCAAACCTCCGATTAGAAAAAGTGTATACAGGATTAGCAAACCGATCATGCCGCTTTTTCACTCCTCTGTATGTTCCGCAGCCAGGAACCAATAATTAAAATGGCCGGAACGATGACGGCGTAGAGCATATAGTAGCTAAACAAATACTTTTCAACCCATTCGATATTCTCTATAACGTTTGCGAATAAGAGGGAGTACGCGGAGATGACCCATATTAACGGATAGGCCACTACAGAGCGTCTTTCCACATTGAACAGCTGGCATATCGCTATTACCGCACAATAAAATAACAAACTTAATTTGATACAGATCAACAGGAAAATATTTATAGAAAGAATTGATTCTAAATGTTCTAAGAAGCCGGAAAACTGCATTTCGCGAAAAATGGTGTAAACCGGATATATATGATTAGAGCCGCGCTCTAATCCTAAAATACCAATTGTCATATACACACAAATAGAAAGGATAACCCCGGCTGAGCCGATTCCTAAAAGAAATGTAGTTTTCAAATTACGTTTGACAAAAGGAAAAAGCATCATGAACATTACAGTCTCCATATAGGGAAACGCAAGCGCATATTTGGTTTGAAGGATTGTGGTCCAAAGCTGAAAATGATAGGGGGTACTGAATGCCCGCCAGTCCCAGACCTTAAGCATGACCGAGAAAGGAATCCAGAAAGCGACCACAATATACGGCGTAACAAGCTCGCAAACCATTGCAATCGACTCAATCCCTTTCACAACGGCATAAGCGCACACAATCAACACCACGATATTGAAGATGGAAATGGGAGTTCGCGGCATCAGATTGGTATGCATAAAGTCACCTAAATTACGTGTTACCCAGGATGCAATTTGGATGAAATAAAGGATGTAAAGAAAAGCGACGATTCCTCCAGCCCATTTCCCCAGAACTTGTACCGCAATTTGTACGAGACTTTTCCCAGGGTAACGTTTAGATAAATACAGCCATAGCACAGCCAAAACTATCCCGTACAAGAACGACCACACGCAAACGAGCCAGCCGTACTGTTTTGCATGATCGATAAGTTTTCCGGGTAACAAAAGAAACGTAGACGCGCAGACAAAGCAAAAAGTTAATGTGACCAATTGCCATCCGCTTAGCTGGGCATTTTCCATTTATCTTTCACTCTTTTCCACCTTGTATGGGGATCCGGTATTCCCGATCGTTGTGACCTTGGAGTTCACGAGAAACAAGACCTTAAATTGATGCCATGCTGCAGGATTAACGCCTTCATCCTGAAGGCCTAACAGATCCCAGTCTTTGTTTTTACACAATTCATCTAAAGACTTTGCTTTCTGTTTTAGGGATTGATTAAATGCCATTTCGATATCATGAAGATTCTGAACGGTCATTTCGTTTTTTTGTTTATTACTTAATATCCGAAGATCAGCACGGATCCGAATAGTAAGACGAAAGGAAGACCGGTCGTATTCCCTCTGAACTCGAACATTCTGCGCTTCTACATCGACCTTTTCTCCATTAACTTCAACGGATTCTACAAATTTGTTAAGCTTGCCATTCAAGATGTAAAAGACCGTCTTTGTTTCCACATCCAAACGGCCAACCATGCGAGCATGGACAAACACAGCACCATCATCAAAACTCATCGCCTCTTTACTTGCATTGATGCTTTCCAATTTATCTGCCTTCGAAGCAGGTTGCTTGCTGCTATAGTCGAGAATGGGAATGATGGTCGGTTGGTGGAAATTGATACCTTTCGCTAAATCGTTTAACCGGCTAGGGAATACACTCATATGAAAATTACGCGCATGAAGTTCAAACAAAGATCGAATATACCGTCCCGGTACTCTTTCCAGAGAGGTAAAACTGTTCATGACAACGGATAGCGGTGCATCGGAAACGAAAATATCCACATTCGTCCGATGTTCCGGATCTCGCTCCAGAAAATTAATTAAATCCAAAATACCTTGCCGGGCATACCGTTCCGAAACAATATAACACTGTATTTGAGGTGTATAAAACAACCTTGGCATTACCCTGCTTGTCTTATCCGCGAATCTCCCCGAGCTATATTCCTTGAAATCAAACGTATAAACGGCTGCGCCTCCTGATCCGCCTTTTCTTGCTGAGACACCTGAGGGATTAATGACTTGATAATAAGCGGTGATCATACCTGTTTTCGGGTCTTTGTCGGCTGCAGCGATGTTGACAATCGCTAATTGATTAATTTCCTTCATATCCCAGCATCCTGAGCAGAACAGGAGAAGAAATAAGGCAAAACATGATTTTCTCACGATTCTCACTCCATTTTATTTCTTGGAATAAAACGCACGCGGAATTCGTTTCATTAAAAACCGGGGCACCCTAACCAAGGTGTCCTTCCAGTCGGAAAGCGCCACGGGAGCTAGTGGAGACATATATTTGACGCCAAACGAACGTATCGACACTAAATGAATCAATAGAAAAAAAACGCCGGACATGATACCAAAGAAACCCAGTACCCCGGCCAATAGCATAAAAGAATACTGAATGATTCTTTGAGCAATACCGAAACTGTAGTTTGGAGAGGCGAAATTCGAGATTGCCGTAAGGGATACAACAATAACCATAGCTGCCGAGACGAGCCCTGCTTCCACTGCAGCCTGGCCTAAAACGAGAGCGCCTACGATCGATATGGATTGGCCGGCAATACGCGGCATACGAAGTCCGGCTTCACGTAAGATCTCGAACGTAACCGTCATGATAATGGCTTCAATAAACACAGGAAACGGCACTTCTTCTCGTTGAGCCGCCAAACTGATTAAGAGGGATGTAGGCAGTAATTCCTGGTGGTAGCTTGCCACCGCGATATATAGTGACGGTATGAAGATGGATAACAAAAAAGCTATCATACGCAGCCAACGCGTTAGAGTGGCAATATCCGCTCGCTGGTAATAATCTTCCGGCGATGAGAACATTTGAAAAAATGTGACAGGCCCCAAGATAACGATCGGTGTACCGTCTGTCATGATTGCGACTTGTCCCTCGAGTAATTTAGCGACAATGATGTCCGGCCGTTCTGAAGTAACTAGTTGGGGAAACGGCGAGAATGTTTTATCTTGAATCCATTCTTCAATATATGCGCTCTCCAAAATACTATCGGTTTGAATGGCATTTAGACGACGACGGAACTCATCAATAACTTGCTCTGCGGCCACATGATTGAGATACGTTAGGTAAACTTTAGTCTTTGTTGCTGACCCGATCGTCATCGATTCAAACACGAGATGTTCGTTCTTCAGTCTTTTCCGGATTAAAGCGACATTCCTCGCTATATCCTCAATGAAGCCCTCTCTTGGACCACGAACAGCAGCCTCCGATGTGGGTTCCGAAACACTACGATATTCCCCATTTGAGACATCATAACTTAGAAATGTATCTCCCCAGGTTGGAATGAGAAGACAATGACCTTCAAGAAGTTCGTTGATACCTTCTGTGGATCCTGACAATTCCTTCCGTTGGATAAGCGGGATTCTATTAGTCAACCAGTGAACTGGATGATGTGTAGATGCTTCTATGCTTGAATTGCCTTCAAAAATGGGCTTCAGTAGCATTTCATCGACCTGATTGGCCGTTACGATTGATGCAAGATAAATGCAGTAAAGGTTCAACCCCTCATTGATTTCCAGTTGTTCACAAATAAAATCGGGTGATTGACCAAGACGTTCCGTGATTTGATCAACAATGAGATTAGTTGTTTCAACCTTTAACATGGAAGATCCCTACTTCCCACTAATACTAGCTATATTGTTTTCTGTGGTGGAATTTTTATACATATGCCGACAATCTGAAGTAAACGTCCGGATTATTGGGAGGGCTGATTCACACGATAAGAGGTTTAGCTTGCCATGAGAGCTTCATCACAGGATGCGGTAGCGTCTCAACTGATGGGGGTCAAGGTATCAAGCGTGTTGTCCGCAACATGGATTATCGCAACGGTACTGGGAGGAGTAGCGGGCATCATGTCGGCACCGTTCGTTTTCCTGGACACCCACATGATGTTTGATGCGATCATTATGTCTTTTGCTGGGGCCGTACTTGGAGGATTTATCACCTTGCCGGGCGCGGTACTGGGTGGATTTCTTATGGGGATTTTCTCCAACTTGATCAGTTACTGTATTTCCCCCGGGATCAAGATTGTCTATACATTTTTAATTGTCCTTGTTTTCCAGATGACCTTGAACAGTTATGGGTCTCAGAAGACCAGGATGCAATGGTGGGCCACAAGAGCGCGGATTATGACTGCAGCCGTTGTTACGACAGGCGAAAAGAATGATGGCAAACAACTACATTTAGTTGCGAAGGCGGGATTATCCATGATATTGACGCTTCCGCTCTCAGGTGCCATTCCTGCTATTAAAGGACTTATTAGGGTAACGTATAGGGATATATATATTAAAAACCAACACGTAGTTCTGTCCTTGCTTGTCGTTTTTCAAATTCACAACTTATTTTTTGAAACCAGTGAGATGCTCAAAAAGGCTTCAAACATCATTTTGATTCAGGGGTCCCGCCAACATTTTAACATTAAAACGTTGGCGGGACCCCTGAATCGGTTATTGACCGAAAACCGATCCCCCGTTCACATGAATCACCTGTCCCATCACATAAGTGGAATCGCCCGATGCTAGGTAGACGTACGCCGGTGCAATCTCCCAAGGCTGGGCGTCCCGTCTCATAGGATGATCAAAACCGGCCGACATATAAAGCTTCGGAGGCAGCGATGCCGGTTGTAGAGGCGTCCACGTTCTACCCGGAGCAACTGCATTTACACGGATCCCGCGGTCGATCAGCGACACGCTCAAGGAACGCGTAAACGTGTTAATCGCGCCTTTGGTCGCTGAATAGTCGATCATCCCTTTAAATCCGATATTTGCGGTTTCGGAAGAGGTGTTGATGATCGTACTTCCCGGTTTCAAGTAAGGGAGGGCCGCTTTGGTGAGATAGAACATCGCAAAAATATTCGTTCGAAAAGTCCGTTCCAGCTGTTCGCGCGTAATGCTTTCGATGCTCTCCTGATAAAACTGCACCGCCGCGTTGTTGACCAGGCAGTCGATTCGGCCGAAAGTGCGGTTCGTCATTTCCACCACATGCCCGCAAAATGATTCTTCTCCGATATCTCCGGCGAGCGTGAGGCACCTTCGACCCAACTGATTGATCCTTGCCAACGTCTCCTGAGCATCCCCGTGAACAATGACCATTTTAGTAACAGGAGCAGCCGGTAATGTTGGTCGTCATGTAGTCGATCAACTTGTCCAGGCCGGCCAACGTGTGCGTGCGATGACGCGCAATCCGGCAAATGCAAACTTTCCGGAAGGAGTTGAGGTCGTGTATGGCGACCTTACTGTACCAGAATCTCTTGTACCGGCATTGAACGGCGTTACAGGGATGCATTTGATCACTTTCAGCAGTGAAGGATACGGACCACTGCAGACTGGACCTGAGATTATTGAACTGGCTATGAAGGCCGGTGTAAGGCGAGTCACCGTATTGTGGAGTGGTGTGAACGGACCAGTGGAGCAGGCAGTGGAAGCCAGCAGCCTTGAGTGGACCTTTCTCCAGCCTACCCCCGAGTTTATGTCCAATGCATTAATGTGGGCGGAGTCCATCCGCACGGAAGGTGTTTTGAGTGAGCCATTTGGTGACTCTTTGGATGCTATGATTCACCCCGCTGATATAGGCAGTGTGGCTGCGTCCGCGCTAATCAACTCTGGTCACGCAGGTAAAATTTATACGCTGACCGGCCCCGAAGTGCTGACCATTCCCGAGAAGGTTCGCACGATCAGTGTAGCGATCGGGAGGGATATCCATTTCGTTGAGCTCACCGAAGAGCAAGCGCGCGAACGTATGAGAAAAAGAGGGGCTCAAGAGGACGTTATCGATTTTGTAATAGGATGGCACGCCAACCCTCCAAAATCTGCGTATACTGTGGTTCCGACTGTCGAGCAGGTCACTGGTCGTCAAGCACGCACCTTTGCCCAGTGGGTGTCTGAAAACGTGCATCACTTTGAATAGATCTCACTTTTTGTATGAAGGATGATCGTTCAACTAACGGAGACGATAGCTGAATATAACAAGGAGCAGTCCGCCGCGGCAGCTGCTCCTATTTTCATTTAACGGGCAGATTAACGCAGCAACGACTCCTATTTTATGATTCGAATCACCGCAGAATAGCTTATAATATTCAGATTGCACTACGCTTTGTCGAAGTTTTGTTGCTTTGCATGGCTCTCTTTACAGTAACCAATAGGATACTCAATACTTTTAAAGTTTGTGAATCCAGTTTTGAAAACCTTCGATGCTTCTGTAACAAGTTCTAATCGTTGACAATTAAAGCAATAATAATACTCGTAAGTAGTCAATAAGTTACACCTTCTAGGGGGAAATTTGTTGGATATATATTACGGTAGACAAGAGGGGAAAGAAGGTGCATCTAAGCATGATGATTTTGAACGTTTAGAGGGCATTTTAAGGAATGTGTACGTTCTAACAATTTATTTTTGAGTTCGCTTTCTTTGCAGAAATCAAATTAGAATTGTTGTCCGTCCCGCGTGTGATTCCAATCTATTGGAAGAAACGAAATTAGGTTATGTGATGGTTACATCATAGCCTAATATTACATCAATTGATATATAAAAAAACGACCAAGAGTTGAATTTGAACGACAACGATATAGAGGGGATTCCAACACATGGTAATCATGGAATTAGTTCAACTAATGGCCACAGTCATGTTAAACAAGAAAAAGGCAACGGTTATAAACCGTCACCCGCCTTTTAGTTACAATCGGTTTCGCAGAGTTGTTCTTATTAGTAATCCAACTGCTATTCCCAAGAACAATCCAACGATACCAAGCCAAACTGCACCGAGAAAGTCACGTGAATATATGATCCCAAACGTACCACAATATGCACCAAATGCGAAGGGGACAACTGAGTATGGTGTTGTACCGCCACCTGCATCCTTATATGCGTCCCAAATACCGAACATATAAATGCAAGGATAAAACATTAGCCATTGATAATTTGTTTGGTCTATGGTCTTCTCAATTTCACCGTGAAAACTGGAAATAATAATTTCATTTAAGTTGGATTGAGAGTTAATCAAAAATTCCAACCCAACAAGTAACAATCCTTTTAAAAATTTTCCATTAAGAAGCTGACCAAATCCAGGTAACGCTATACTCCAAAGAAATACCTCAGTGCGGGTACATTTTCCCATATCCTTCCCAACTTTTCATTAACGATTATTAAATATGTGCTAAAGCTTTACGGTCATCAGCTTGAGGTGGCTGTTCCATCCAACTGTTATCAATCATTATGTTTATTCCATCTTCTGCGTATCTTTGCGTTTCAAGAATAATACGTTGATATTGTAATACTATATCCGTTCTCATGCATACTGCCATTCCAGCACCATAAAATCCTACTGCTGTTCCAACCAATACCATTACATGATACATCATCAACTTGTCCGAAAATGGTGCAATATTAGAATTCGTAACCTCCGACTCCCAACGATTAGGGGAAGGCAAATCGTTTTCGTGTAAGATTGAGCTAAAGACCTCTATATGTTTGAAAGTCAAATCCACCCCTCTGACCATATAATTTCTAACCTCTTGAGACTTTGCTACTTGACTAAATCCCATTTGTAAAGCTCTATTCACTATGTCTTTTTTTAAATTGAAAAAAATATTACTTATCTCAATTGAGTTTAAAGGTCTGTGGTCACCGAACCATCCGCTTATAAAAGATTGTTTTTTTACATAATCAGCATTTGAGGGTGTTGAAATATATGGGGGCCTGGAGAAAACCCCTTTTGATAACAATAAATCAGTTGTCCTATGGTAAAGTTCCATGGATGAAGTATTACATTTTGTGTAATATTCACGAATATCTGAACGTGTCGCAGTTGTTAATCCAACATTATATCCAGTTAGACCGTGAATTGTCATTTCATTCAGGTACATTAACCAGAAGGTATCTGAAAATAAACGTGGTGCTGACAGATTAACATCATTATCTGTAAATCCAAATGGAATCGGAAAGTTTTCTTCCTCAAAAATTCCGGCAATTATTTGGACATGTTGTTCAGCCAAGTTTGAGGCATATTCAAATACTGGTTTTATTTGACTATCTTCAACTTTTTCCAGCATATACTTAATGACACAAATTGCCATAGTATCATTTAAATAAGCAGTCCAAAGACTTGCCATTTCTGGCGATGTTAGTCGTATATTGTGTTCTTTTTCATTCTTCGCTTTTTCATGCATAATGTTTTGAAAACCTCCTATATTCAATACTTTAAGAGTATCTTGTGCAAAAAAACACCAGTTTCTTCTTTTTTCTCCTTCCAATTATTGGATGTAGTATCATTTATTACTTCAACTAAGGAAACGATAGTTCACAAGGGCTGCCACGAGGCAACCCTTCGCCTAAAATGCAGTTTAATTGACAAGTTTTAAGGTGTGCGAGCCCCTCTATTACCATAAACTGACAAAAAGTAGATTGTATATGTTAATTTTCTTAGGACAAATTAAGATATTTGGAGGGAATACCATATGCCTGAAAAACCAACAATTACATCATCTGAACTTGGAACCTTATGGCTTACATACCAACAAAAAACTATGATTTTACGAATGCTAGAATACTTTATAGAACAAGCTGATGACGAAAAAGCTAAAACAATTATGACGGGTTTATACAAGAAAAAAAGCTGGAGCAACTACTAGGTATGGCAATTTATTTTAACAATAAATGAAAAGGTTACGGGGAGGGTTGCCATTCATACCCATCAAGTTAAGAAATACCTCCACCCCCAAAACGAAGAAATGCTCATGAAATATGGTAGGACGCTTTTTTCCTGTTTGGGGTCTTTTAAGCGGCAATGCGGAGAAGTTGATTCCCTTCCTCTTGGGAAAGGTCAAGTACAAATACACATGGTAATTCCCCCCCCATTGAAAGGGAGCCAGCATGAATTATTCATGCCAGGGAGACGATATGGTCTGCCGTTCGAATAGCAAGCGCGACTGTGGTCAACGTTGGATTTCCGGACCCGATGAATGGCAATACACTGTTGTCGGCCACATACAGTCCGGAAATGCGGTGAACCTGACCGTAGCTATCCGTGACCGAGGTCGTAGGATCATCACCCATACGGCATGTACCTGAAGTGTGATGCAAATCTCCGGTAGGTACAAGGCAGATTTCACCCAAGGTGATATCGGCAACGGAAGAAATCCGCTTTACAGACTCTACCATCTTTTGAATTTCGGTTAGTTCTGCTTCACTAAATGAAAAGTGTACTTCTATTTCCGGTACTCCGTATTCATCTTTTCTGTCAGGGTTTAGTACGACCCTATTTTCATATCGAGGGTCAATCTTACCAAAACATTGGAGAAGAATCTCCAGCTCCTCCAAGATCGGTTTTGCTTGGGAAGATGGATACCAATCATAACCGCTTGGTCCTACTAGACGGATCTGATAGGGCTTATCTGGCGTTCCAGTAATTAAAATCGCGAGAGTTCCCGGAATATCCGTGAAATCTCTGTGGTTCACTTTTCCGGGAGCGAGCATAAAAACTTGATTTGTCATATAGTGGCCAACCGCTCCTCCCTGGATGCCCGAATGAAGAAGCAAACGCGGTGTTTCATACGTACTCGCTGATAATACGATCGTTTTTGCTTTAAGATTATAAGAACTCATATCCGGAGACATGACCTTAACGCCGGCTGCTTTCCCCTGATCGACCAGCACTTGAACGGCACGGGCGTTTATAGCCAAATCGAAAGATCTGAGAAATGAAGCTCTGGCAAGGAGAGAAAAAGAACTGAAAAAAACATCCGCATGAACTTCCCCGAACTTTGTCGGATGAATATCGGCGGCTATCGGCATATATCTCGATTCGGGAAAACCGCGTAGCTGCAGGCGATCCAGCAATATCTCCGTTAACGAAGACCCTCTGGCATACTCTTCGGTGACATTCATGACCCGCTCGGCAATGTCGTAATAAGTTTCCATTTCACGAATCGGAACCGGCCAACCCGGAAGCAGTGACAAATCCAAGCGAGAAGCAACCACATCCCAGAAAACGGTCCTTCCTCCAAGGCAAATAACTTCTCTTGCCCCTATAAACTCCGGATAGGAGCCTTGCAAAGGTTTTGATATGTACCGGTAATATTGTTCAAGACGTGTGCGATTCATCATTGGAAGGTTGCGGCCATGCGAAGGCATGACAATGTTGCCACTTTCAATAATGCCAATCCGCTTATTGCTGTTCCGCCACTGTTCGCACAGTCTCCAGAGCATGGTTCCTCCTCCGGCACCTGTACCAACAATTAGAACATCGTATTCGTTGTCCGCCATGGTTTCCAATGAAGTCAAAGGAATCCAATTTTCGATATATTCTGGGGGTATGTAACAAGTCGGTGGAATCGTGACCGGCCTTATATCCAATACGGTGAAGACAGGAAGATTTACCGGTTTTCCAGCGATGTTCTGATCTGGGCTTTCGATGGATGGATTAAGTATTATGAGATCATCAATCGATACACGCTTTTGATCCGCGATGATTCGAAGTGTATCGTTGTTTCGAGCAACCCATATTTTCAATGCCATGACTCCTTTTTCACTCCTTTACATCTGAAGGCTACGCCTAATTTAGTTTATGTAAGGGATACCGGAAATAAGTCCGACAATACTTACTTATCATGTTAAAGCGGCGGGACTGTTCTATCATCTGGCAACAAACGGCTAATAGAACTAGCTACCCCTACAATACTTTCGGCTGATATTACCGTTGATCAGTCAGAGCTAGTACGTGACTTTTATAAGAAAGTCATCGGATGGGAGCATAGCGAATATAGAAGAGGGGAGTACACTGACTATTTTATGACAACTTCCGATGGACAACCTGTGGCAGGAATTTGTCAGAGAGCAAAAGGCGGTCGATTACGCTTTTCATGGTCATTGGACAGTGGCAAACCCCATGCAATGGCATGTTTCATTACTCCACGGATCGAGGAGCTATTTGAGCGTTTCAAGGAAAACGGAGTGAATATTTTAGGAGAACGGGTGACAAGCGGACCAAACATAACGTTCGCTGATCCTGACGGTAACATATGGGAAGTTTGGCAACCATAATCGATTAAACAGATCTATTACGCTAACGAGGAACGTTAGTTCAACAACTCTAACCCGGCCCGTGTCATAGGCCGGGTTAGCTGCCTTTCTTGCGAGTCAACAGGTGAAGCAATTCATCTTTGGGACAAGCCAGTTTAAAAGTCCACGATAGCAATTGTGATACAAAGCACCCCCAAATCAAATGATTTTGAATTTTTTTTTTTTGGATTGACATTAAAAGGTTGATCGGATATATTAATTACATACCAACCGAATGTATGAAAGGAGGGAGCGAATGGCAAGAAATAAATATCCGGAAGAAACAATCAACCAAATCCTAACCGTGGCTCTTAACCTGTTCATTCAAAAAGGATACGAGCAGACCTCCATTCAGGATATCATCAACGAGCTGGGCGGGCTAACAAAAGGGGCTATTTACCATCACTTCAAGTCGAAGGAAGAGATCTTGCAGGCCGTCACCGAACATTTGTTCAAAGGCGTTGACGAGATGCTGTCCGGCGTCCGGGACGACAATGGGCTGAACGGCCTGGAGAAGCTCCGCAAGATTTCCCGCGTCTCTCTCGACAATCCCGCCCAAAACGAAATGGCATCGGCTGCGCCGAACCTCTTACGCAATCCGAAGCTGCTGGCGGCCCAGATCGAGAACATCATCGAAAAAGGCGTACCCGTCTATATCCAGCCCATCATCGAACAGGGTATGCGAGACGGCTCGATCCGAACCGACTATCCAAGGGAGCTTAGCGAAGCGTTGATGATTCTCACCAACCTGTGGCTAAACCCGGCGGTCATCCAAGCTTCGCCCGAGATGATGTTGCGCAAGGTAAGGTTTTTCGATGAAATATTGAAAGGCCTGGGGCTTGATCTGTTCGATGAGCAAATGTTTCAACGATACGAGGAACTGTTTCGTTTGTCAGCTAGAGAAGTCAGCATAGATAACTAAACTGCCGAAAGGCAGCTTATTTTTAAAGTCATACATACCATCTGTTGGTATGTATGAGCGATCCGGGTTCAAAGCGCGTGTTAGAAAACTTATTATAAGGAGATGTGAATGTTATGAATCAGAAATTGACAATGACCTCCCGCTCGCTAGAACGGCAAGTAGTGACAAACTTTAGCGCAAGCAACCTGGCGAAAAGCGATTTTGCAGGCGTTACAGCCCATAAAGGACAGTTTAAAGGCAGCGCGTTGCACGGTTCCGACTTTTCTGGCGCAGATTTGAACGGCAGTACGTTCGAAGGCAGCGATGTACGCGAGGCCAATTTTGACGGCGCGAATCTGACGGACTGCAGCCTATCCGCGCTTGACCTGACAAATGCAAGCTTCAATAAGACGATCCTTGTACGAACCAATTTCAGCAAGTCTGGTCTTGACGGAGCCAAATTCACAGGAGTAAGACTGACCGACGTCACGCTAACGATGACCGATCTTAGAAAAACGATTTTTGAAGGTTGTTTATTTGATGGGGTTGACTTCAAGTACTCCGATCTGAGCGGGAAGTGTTTGGACGGACAGACGTTTATCGGCGTCAAGTTTGAGAAAGCGGCACTAACCGACGTTTCGTTCAAGGGCGCTACATTTAAAGATGTTTCTTTCCAGCCGGGGTTTACTTTGACTAAGAAGTACTATCGTATGATCAAAACCATCTGTTTTGACGGCGCAAAGATGGATAAATTGACCTTTGCTCTGCTCAAAGGCATGGATGCCGATTTGTCAAAAGTTACAGTCATTTAAGGGAGCTTGTTGAACATAAGAACGGTTTGACCGTTTCGGATCGAAAGGGATCTCGCTTCTCCGCGTATTCACGGCAAGCGGAATATTGTTCTTGGCCGGTGAGCTGTTTTTGTGACTTTATTTAAGAATTGTAATTTAAAACAATAGGGTTAATAAAAAAGTAAAGAGAGGGAAACTAAATGAAAAAGATGATGGGACAAAGCAATAGCGGCTTCTCCGAAACAGGGTTGCGCAGAATGCGCGACGTGCTGACAAGGCATGTCGATTCCGGGAAGATTCCAGGGCTCGTCGCCCTAGTCAGCCGGAACGGCGAGACGCACGTCGAAGCGATCGGCACGATGCGCCATGATGGTGGCGCGACGATACGCAGGGACACGATCTTCCGGATGGCGTCCACTTCCAAGATGGTCGGGGTTGCGCCGGTGATGATCCTGCTCGACGAGTGCAAGCTGCACCTGGACGACCCAGTAGACAAATGGCTGCCCGAACTCGCCGACCGGCAGGTGCTGAAACGACCCGACGGCCCGCTGGACGAAACCGTGCCGGCGCGGCGGCCGATCACCGTTCGGGACCTGTTGACCTCTACGTTCGGGCTCGGAATGGATCTGACATTGATGGGCTCCCCGATTCAGAACGCGATCTTCGAAGTGGGGATATACGACACGCCACAAGTGGTATTGCCCGATCCGGATGAGTGGATGCGCCGCCTGGGTACACTCCCACTGAGCTACCAGCCCGGTGAGCGGTGGCAGTACCACGTCAGCAATGAAGTGCTCGGCGTGCTCGTTGCCAGGGTCACGGGTCAGACATTCGAGACGTTCCTGCGCGAACGCATCCTTGATCCGCTGGGGATGAAGGACACCGGCTTCTACGTGCCCGCCAACAAGATTGACCGGCTGCCGCCCGCCTACATCCCCGATCCGCAGACCGGAAAGTTCAACGTGTGGGACGAGGCCGCAGGCGGACGCTACACCCAACCTCCGGCGTTCCAAGCAGGCGGCGGTGGGCTGCTCTCAACCGTCGACGACTATCACGCGTTTTTACGGATGCTGCTGAACCAAGGGATGCACGGGACCGAACGGATCCTGTCCCGTCCCGCCGTCCAGCTGATGACCACCAACCGCCTCACGCCCGAGCAACAAGCATTCCGAGACGACTTGGCAAAAAACAACGTCCATTTGTCGCATGGCCAAGGGCAGCACGGTGGCTGGGGCTTTGGGATGGCGGTACGCACCTACCGCGGCGACTATGCTTCCATCGGTCAGTTCGGCTGGGACGGCGGAAGCGGCACCTCGGCGTACGCCGACCCGGACAAACAGCTCACCGGAATCCTGCTCACTCAAGTCGGGATGTCCACACCGGATTCGGCGCATCTTATCCAAGACTTCTGGACCATGGTCTATCAGGCAATCGAAGACTAACACCGAGCCCATGCCTCGAACGCCCGCTTTCAATCACGACACGCAACGGTCAGCCCCTAGCGGCCGAACCGTCGACGTTTCCACTATTGGTCTTGGCCCTGTTTGCCAAGGGCGGCGTAGGTATTCATCACTGTTTGGTTGCGCCACTTGCAAGATTGGAAGCAAAAGTTGCCTTCGGTACTTGCTTAGACGCTAGTGGTTTGAAGTATATTCGAAATTAGCTATTACAGCCAGAAGCTCAAGAAGATATACCCGTGTGATTTCTTCCTTTCCTATGAAAAAAACAGACCGATTCAAAATAGATATCGGTCTGTTTTCCAACATCACATAATTAACATTTTTATCCATCTACTTTGCGAATGGTGTCAGCTTCGCTGGTACTATCCCTACTTCAATACTACCGCGGGAAATGTCAACTCCATTACGTTAACGGGTACGATAGCTCAATATAGACTTGGAGGCAGCCGGTCCAGAAAGTTCGGCTGCCTTCGTTGCGCTAATGGACAGGATAGTTATAACGAATAAGTTCGTTCGTTATTGACTTATCTATTATGTGTATGATACATATATTGTGTGATACACGTTTTTTTGTGGATGCCATTAAGAAATTGGAGGAACAAAAGTTGAATCGAGAAGAAATATTAGATCTGCGTCACAATGTTCAGAAATTTATTCGGTTATTCGGGTTACTTGAACAAAATGTTACTCCTTGCGGTTTTAATTTATCTCCTTCTCAAGTCTTTTCCTTACAAGAACTGGAGGATGGGATCTTGACAATTGGCGAATTGGCGGATCGATTATTTTTGGAACGTAGTACAGTGAGTAGGTTAATCGATACCTTGGTTAAAGGAGGATTTGTAAACAGAAATTTAAATGAGGAGAATCGACGGGAAGTGTTAGTATCGTTGACTGATAAAGGAAGGCGTTCTCTAGAAAAAGTGCATGAGCAATCGATCCAATATTATCGATCGATTTTGGATGAATTATTAGAAGATGAGCAGTTTCAAGTCTTGAATGGATTTAAGTTATTTACAAATGCATTAGCAAAAGGAAGGGGTAAAACAAATGAATATTAAATTGAGGCAATCTGCTACTTCTATTTTTTCTGTCCTGTTTTCCATTCTAGCTTCTTCTCACCATTGGCTCCACATGGGCATACTTTTGTTTTTGGGCGGAAGCACAAACATGATGGTTACAATGTCAGGGGTCATATGGGTTAGACGAATTATGATCTTAATGACCTTCGTAACAGCACTCTTCTCCATCTACCGTCTGTTCAAACACAATTGTAGGGAAATTTGGGCAGTCACTATTACCGTCGTATCTGTTCTTATCTCTTTCTCATTTGCTATTTATACTCTTGTGAATTTTGGATGGTGAGGTATCGTTAGTCTATGGAATTTCAGTCATTAGAGAGTTTATTTAAGAAGTTCTTCACAAAATTCATTTTCAGCACAAGCAAGTTCCATTAAAGCATCAGAAACGTTATGAAAGTTATTCTGAACCATGTTCAACTGACATTTGCCTAATAAATTACCTTGCCCCAGTTTTAGGTCAGATAATCTCTTATTGAAGGGGCGGAAAAAATCCGCGAAATCTCCAGACCGTCTTGAACCAACGCTGAAAGCAAAATAAGATAAATGTCCAATTAGATGAGGAGCCACATTTCCGTCTTTGATTTTATCGGACAAAGCTGTGATGGCTTCTTTTCCGTAAAGCTTATTTTCTTTCTCCGCATATTCCTGTGATTCTTTGTAAATAGATTTGAAAAATGCGGTTGCCTGGTGATAAATATCCTCTGCGGTTGGAGAAGAAGTACGTAGTGGAGATACCCAATTTCGATAACTGTTTTTGCGATAGAACACTTTATCTGCTTTCCAAGCCCTTTCTAAAAGAGCATGTGATAACGAAACAAATGGGAATCCTGCAGGATCGTGAACATGGATATACTCATCATCAATAGCATAAGCCAGCACATAATGATCTACCCCGAAAAGGTTCTTATAATTAGGGTTATATTGCAAATAACCCATATCAAGAGGTCCAAGTACGACGGGCGACTTTTGCAAATCTTGCTTTAATTGTCGGATCGGCAGTTGTTCCCCATCTTGGCTATATTTCTCCTCAAACTCGAATCCGAGAATTCGTAATGCCCGGCTAATTCCATTGTCAGGCATGCCAGCCCAACTGCTAAAGTAGAGTAAATCATCAACCCACATAGCCCCGAGTCCTACGCCCGTTAAAACTTCTATTGTAGAAGGGGAAATTTTCTCTCCAATAGAAGCTAATAGCATAGCAGTAGAATTAGCATAGCAGTAAGCACCATTTCCAATATATTGAGTCATTCATATACCTCCAACATTACTATGGTAGTAAATTTCCAAGACTTTCTTTAAGATTTCCAACGGTTATTGGATCATCTTTATCATAGCAATCCGGCTTATTTAATTCTTTACAATCCTTGCTTTTTATTTTGCTATTCTTGCTAAAAGTTTTCCTATATGAGGTTGCTGACATGCCAAAACGATTTCGAAATGCTCTCGGATTTGCTTAAAGGAATTGTATACATACAACACGAATAATGAACTAATCCTGCTGCGGCTATTTTCTCATATTTCATCGTTCGAACGTAATAGAAAGGGTTGAAAACTGCTTATGACAAACTTTAAAAAATCATTTCAGATAACTCCTGCATCCATGGATGACGCTTCAGAGATTACCGCTCTCGTCATCGATTGCGATATCGCGGACTTCGGCCAGCCTGATTTTGTTCTGGAAGATCTCCTGGACATTCTAGGACCTCTGGATTTGGACAAAGATACCTGGGTAGCTCGCTCCGGGGAACGAATCATCGGTTTTGCCTTTGTAGAGAAGACAGGGGAAGGCGCACTGATGTCGTTTGGATATGTTCATCCTAGCTATGTAGGCAGGGGAGTGGGAACGGAACTGGTAGAGCGCATCGAAGAAAGGGCAGCGCATTACGCAGCAGACCATCCGGAACAGGGTTGGGTGTTGTGTAACGCAATACCTGCAAGTAATGAATCTGCCAGAACCATCATGGCAGAACGCGAATATGCATTTAAGCGCTTATATAGTCGGATGATCATAGAACTTACCGAAGAGCCTGTTATTCGTCCGCCATCTGCAGGCATTGAGATCAGACCTTTTCAACAGGGCATGGAAGAAGCGGTTTTTCAAGCATACCGGGAATCCTTTAAAGATACAAACCGGTTTTATGAAACAAGCTTCGAGGAGTGGATGGAAGGAAAGAGCGGCGTACACTATGAGCGGAATCTGTGGTTTACCGCTTGGGATGGCAATGAGCTTGCCGGTTTTATCATCAGTAAAAATTTTCAAGATCACGTATACATCGATCTATTGGGTGTTCGCCGTGCATGGAGGAAACAAGGTGCTGCTTCTGCGCTGCTGCTTCATGTTTTCAAGAAGGCTTATGAGCTTGGGATCCGGAATATCCGGCTTAGCGTCGATGCATCCAGTCTGACTGGAGCCAACCGTCTGTACGAGCAGCTCGGTATGAGGGCGGTCTTTCAACAATCTCTTTATCAGAAGGATCTTAAAATAAATAAATGATAAACAAAGGCCGTTCACAACGAATGGCCTTTGTTTTTTTTATGCGGGTTGTTTGGTTTTTGCCGAAACAGGGGACTCTCAAGCCCGAATCCGACAGCTAACCTCGTAAGCGTATTGAGAGAGAACGACATTCGATCGTGTTTCAGAAGCTCGTTTCTTAATGCTGAGTAGAAGCCTGAGAGTAGAGTTTCTCTGCTCCTGGGCTTCTTTTTGTTTTTCACAGATAAGGAGAGTGAATATTTGGGTTTCTAAGACGGACGGATTCGACATTTTCATCATTTTTACGTTTTTTTTACACTTTGGACTAGATTTCTTTACCCCCTTTTTACAGCATTCCGTATTAAGATTTCAATGTATTCACGAAGGGGATGAGTAAGTCATGAATGAATCGGAATTCATACTGGTTGGAGCTACCACGAAAGCTAGCGAGCAATTTATTTATTATTTAAAGTTTAAGGGCTTGCCTTTTGCGGTTGTAACGAATAACAAGCAGGAGCAGCAGCACCTTTCCGAGATTGGCGCGGATCATGCCATTGTTTTGGATACGACTGAACATGAGACTTGGATAGCTCCCAAATACAGAATCGGTAAAATCTTTTTGTTTGAAAGTAGTTTATCGTTATGCTGCCGATATTTGCAAATCATCCGGAAGTGGTCCTCTAAACCGGTCTATGTCATCACCGAGCGTGATAACGCAAGGTTTATCTACAAAGGACTTGGTGCTGATCATGTCATTTATTCAAAGACAGGCAATGTTTCATTTTTGCTGGATTAGTATTTTGCCGATTGGAGGAAGTCAAAAGTATGGTTAACGATTTTACGATGGTTGTATTGTTCATTGTTTCATTTTTAGTCTTTTGGGGTTTTCTTAAGTTCTGTGAAAAAGCCTAGGGAGGTAAATCCATGATCATAATTGGAATCGTTGCATTGGCGCTTATTGTATACCTTGGATTTGTTTTAGTAAAGCCGGAGAAGTTCTAGTGAATTCATATCGGTTTAATTGACTGAGGAGGAAATTTCGAGATGGGTATGGGATTCGTACAGGTTGCTATAACGCTGCTTATTATCATGCTTTTGGTTAAGCCGGTAGGCACCTATCTGGTCAAAGTATTTGATTATGAAAAGTCGGGTTTAGATCGTTTTTTTGGCCCGTTTGAGCGGATGGCCTATCGAATCATGGGGGTTCGCGAAGGAGAATCCATGGGTTGGAAACAGTATTTGGGGGCAGTGCTCCTATCCAACTTCGTTATGCTGATTCTTATGTATCTTGTCTTGAGGCTGCAAAAGTACTTGCCGATGAATCCGGATGGCATAAATAATATGCCGGCCGCGCAAGCGTTTAATACGGCGGTATCCTTTATTACGAATACGAACTGGCAGTCTTATAGCGGAGAAAATGCACTCTCGTATTTATCGCAGTTGCTTGCGATTACGTTCCCGATGTTCACATCGGCGGCAACCGGCTTTGCAGTGGCGATCGCCTTCATTCGCGGTTTAGTGGGTCGTCAGGATAATCTCGGCAACTTTTATGTGGATTTGGTTCGTTCGATTACTCGTATATTCTTGCCGCTTAGCTTCATTGTTGCGTTGTTCCTGGTGTTCCAAGGCGTTCCGCAAACACTGCAAGGCGCAGTTACGGCTACCACGCTGGAAGGTGCGCAGCAGACTATTACCAGAGGTTTGGTAGCATCGCTTGAATCCATTAAGCATGTAGGTACAAATGGAGGAGGTTGGTTTGGAACCAATGCCGCGCATCCGTTTGAAAATCCGACGCCTTTAACCAATCTTGTCCACATTGTTTGTATGATGCTGCTGCCGACCGCTCTTGTCTATGCATTTGGTCTAATGATTAAAAATAAAAAGCAAGGCTGGGCTGTATTTGCAGCTATGGGGCTCATTTTCCTGGTTATGCTGACAACGATCTTGGTTTCGGAGTATCGCGGGGTGTCTGCCCTGGATACAATGGGCGTTAACGGAAATATGGAGGGCAAGGAAGTCCGGTTCGGGTTATCCCAGTCCGCGTTATTCACCGCAGCAACAACAGCGGCCACAACAGGAACTGTGAACAATATGCATGAATCGTTAACCCCAATTGGCGGTTTTGTAGCCCTTGCCGAAATGATGCTCAATAACGTTTTTGGCGGCAAAGGGGTTGGGCTCCTGAATGGTTTGTTATATCTCATTTTATCCATCTTCATTTGCGGTCTGATGGTGGGGCGTACGCCGGAATTTCTCGGTAAAAAGATTGAAGGCAAGGAAGTCAAACTGGCCTCCATCGCGCTTCTTGTCCACCCATTAATCATTCTCGCGCCGACAGCTCTTGCGCTGACGCGTCCGGATGCGATCGCTTCGATTTCCAATGCAGGCATGCATGGTCTATCCGAAGTGCTTTATGCCTTTGCTTCAGGGGCGGCCAATAACGGTTCCGCATTCGCCGGACTGAACGCAAATACGAATTTTTACAATATAGGCATTGGACTCGTCATGTTGTTAGGCCGTTATATTTCGATGATTGCGATGCTTGCGATCGCAGGATCTCTTGCAACGAAGCGGGTTGTTCCGGTAACGACAGGGACGCTGCGAACCAATACCCCTTTGTTCACAGGCATTTTAATTATGATCATTCTTGTGATTGGGGCGCTCACTTTCTTCCCTGCTCTTGCATTGGGACCGATTGCTGAACACCTGGCCATGTCGCGATAAGAGTTGTTAGATCAAGCTTTCACATTGTGGGGTTAGTTTAGGGAGGATCCGATTTATATGGCTACTGAACGTAAGAAAACATTAACGAAGGAAATCGTATCACAGGCGAGCATTGATGCCTTTAAGAAGTTAAATCCTGCGGTCATGGTGAAAAACCCGGTTATGTTTATTGTCGAAGTAGGAACGGTCATTACGTTATTGTTGTCGATTTGGCCTGATCTATTTATCGTTTCGGATGTAGGTCGTGGCTACAATATCGCTGTATTTTTCATCTTGCTGTTTACCTTGTTGTTTGCCAACTTTGCCGAAGCATTGGCAGAAGGGCGGGGCAAAGCGCAAGCAGATACCTTAAGGAAAACCAAATCCGAAACGATGGCGAAGCTGGTCCAAAAAGACGGATCTTTCAAGCAGGTACCGTCGACTCAATTGAAAAAAGGGGACATCGTCCGAGTGGATGCCGGGGAAATGATCCCGACGGATGGCGAAATTATTGAGGGACTTGCATCCATCGACGAATCCGCGATAACCGGTGAATCCGCTCCTGTCATTAAGGAAGCAGGCGGCGACTTCTCTTCGGTTACGGGGGGAACGCGTGTGGCCTCCGACTACATTGTTGTAAAAGTAATGACCGATCCCGGTGAGTCGTTCCTGGATCGTATGATTTCCCTTGTTGAAGGCGCCAAACGGCAAAAAACGCCGAACGAGATCGCACTAACAACATTGCTTGCCGTACTCACGCTGATCTTCATGATTGTCATCATTACCATGGTTCCGATGGCGCAATATTTGAATGTGCAGCTTGATTTAGCCACTTTGATTGCCTTGCTGGTTTGTTTAATACCGACAACGATCGGCGGACTGCTTTCCGCGATCGGGATCGCGGGTATGGATCGCGTAACGCAATTTAACGTGCTGGCCATGTCCGGTAAAGCTGTAGAGGCCGCCGGTGATATTGATACGCTTATCCTGGATAAGACAGGAACAATTACGTATGGAAACCGGATGGCTTCGGAATTCCTTCCTGTTAAAGGCGTATCATCGAAAGAAATGACGTTTGCCGCGCTCAAAGCTTCCGTCAAGGATGAAACACCGGAAGGACGTTCCGTTGTGGAGCTTGCAGGCAAGCTTGGCGACTCATGGGCCGAAGATGAGTATAGAGAGGCTGACGTAGTTGAATTTACGGCTGAGACTCGTATGTCCGGTCTAAACTTGCCGGGTGGCATTCAAATTCGCAAGGGTGCGGTTGATGCGATCAAGAAGCATATCGCATCCAAAGGCGGCAGCATTCCAAGCGACTTGGAAGAGATCGCAAACCGGATTGCAAAAGCCGGAGGAACTCCGCTGGCCGTAGCCGTGGACGAACGCATTTATGGCGTTATTTATTTGAAGGATACGGTGAAACCCGGACTGAAGGAAAGATTCGCAGAACTTAGAGCGATGGGGATCAAGACGATCATGTGTACAGGCGACAATCCGCTCACGGCGGCTACGATTGCGCTTGAAGCGGGTGTGGATGATTTCATTGCCGAGGCGAAACCGGAAGATAAAATTGCTTCCATTAAAAAAGAACAGCAAGAAGGCAAGTTGGTTGCGATGACTGGCGACGGTACGAATGACGCGCCGGCTCTGGCTCAGGCGGATGTCGGTCTAGCGATGAATTCGGGTACGATGGCTGCGAAAGAGGCCGCCAATATGATCGATTTGGACTCTGATCCGACGAAATTGCTCTCCGTCGTTTCCATCGGGAAGCAGCTGCTGATCACGCGCGGGGCGTTGACCACGTTCTCTATTGCCAATGATATCGCCAAATATTTTGCGATTATTCCGGCCATGTTCATCCTGGCGATGCCTCAATTAGAGGCATTAAACATTATGAATCTGGCATCGCCGAAGTCAGCGATTCTTTCGGCATTAATCTTTAATGCCGTTATTATTCCGCTGCTGATCCCGATTGCCATGAAAGGCGTGAAATACCGTGCCATGTCAGCCGACAGGCTGCTTGCACGAAACGTTCTCATCTATGGAATCGGCGGGGTTATTGTGCCATTCATCGGCATTAAGTTGATTGATCTAGTGCTGTATGGGCTTCACATCGTATAAAAGGAGATGCGCATTATGAAAATGATACTGACCGCAATCCGTGCGTCTGTAGTGCTCATGCTTATCTGCGGACTGATTTATCCCCTGGTGACAACCGGGGTGGCTCAAGCCATTTTTCCTCGGCAAGCTGACGGCAGTTTAATCGAGTCAGGTGGTCAAATTGTCGGATCGGAATTGTTAGCTCAAAGCGTCGAGTCTCCAAAGCTCTTTCATCCAAGAGGATCGAATGCTAAATACGATCCTACTGCTTCAGCAGGTTCCAATAAGGCGGTCACTTCCGAAGATTACGTAAAAGGGATCGCTGAAAAGATTGATGCAGTCAAGCAGGAAAACCCGAATTTGAACGACATTCCGGCTGATTTGGTGACGAACTCAGGCTCCGGGTTCGATCCGGACTTGTCTCCGGAAGGGGCCAAAGCGCAAGTGCCAAGAATCAGCCGCGAAACGGGAATAAGCGAGCAGCAGCTCGTACAATTCATAGAGGCTCATACAAAAGGCAGGCAGCTGGGTGTATTCGGAGAGCCACGTGTAAATGTAACCGAATTAAACATGGAGTTGATGAAGCAAGTGAAGCTATAATGACATAGCCGCTTCCGGGCAATCGGGAGTGGCTTTCTCCTGTTTTCATTCATCTTTTCTTAAAAGGGGAAATCGGCATTGGAAGGTTTTAAAAGAAAAACGCCAGAGGAAATTTTGCACTCCATCTCCAAGCTCCATCGAGGCACCTTAAAGATATATATCGGACCGGTCAGCGGCTCCGGCAAGACATACCATATGCTGCGGGAAGGGAATACCTTAAGGCAGCAAGGGATTGATGTCGTCATCTGTGCGGTTTCAACATTGCAAAGACCTGAGACCGTTGAACAATTAGGGGATCTGGAAAGAGTCCCAAGTATTCATTGGTCCAAAAACGGGACTGAAATGAAAGATTTGAATCTGGATGCCCTGTTGGAAAGGAATCCGGAAGTCGTTCTTGTTGACGGACTTGCTCACGTGAATCGGCCCGATGCCCGGTTCCCCAGCAGGTTGGAAGATATCAAATTTTTGCTTTCTCATGATATTAGCGTTATAACGACGGTGAATGTTTATGAATTGGAAGGGTATACAGAGCTTGCTCATAAATTGACGGGGATCGAGGTCGAACATACGGTACCTGTAGACACGTTGGAGTTGGCCGATGAGGTAAGACTCATTGACGTAACACCGGAAACGATATTGAGCAGGCTTGCAGAGGGGCACCTCAAAGTCAATAAAGATACATCGGTTTTCAAGCGGGGCAACTTGGGCGTTCTTCGAGAACTGGCTCTTCGGTTAGTTGCTGAGGATGTCAATGAGTCCTTGAAGGAGCACCGGGAAGAAATGGGACTTGCCGGCCCGTCCGGAGCTACGGAGCGAATCCTTGTTTCTACCCAATATCACTGGAACGGCTCCATCTATGTTCGGAGAGGTCAACAAATTGCCAAACGATTGAATGGTGATCTGATGGTCGTCACGTTTCGCAATTTCAAGAAACCGTTGTCCAAAGAAGCCACAACCTTTCGGCGGAGTATGCTTAAGCTTGTAGAGAAGGTGGGGGGCGAGTTCGAAGAGCTGCCTTTCCGGAATCGCAGATGGATGCCCAAAACAATCGTCCACTATGCGACACGTCATCAGGTTACGCGTATAGTCATGGGACATACGAAGCATACGAGGTGGCAAGAATTTTGGCAGGGATCCATTGTGAATGAGTTGCTCAAAGTCACCAAAAACATTGATGTTTTTCTGGTCGCCGACCGGGCAGCGCATGAGGGGGAGCGAATTCTCCCGGCCAAGATCGTATCGGCCGAGGAGCAGCATAAATACCGCCGGTTAAGCGAACAGGAAGTCGCCGAAAAAATCGGCAAGATCAAGAGAGGCAAGTTCAAAGTGTATATAGGGGCGGCACCTGGCGTCGGGAAAACCTATATGATGCTTCGGGAGGGGAACGATCATCTCAAGAAGGGCATCGATGTGCAAATCGGACTTTTAGAAACGCATAATCGTAAAGAAACGATCGCCCAAATAGGGAGTCTGCAAGTAATCCCTCGTCAAAATATCAGGTATCAAGGCGTTTCTTTAGAGGAAATGGACACTGAGGCGATCATTCGGAGCTGTCCCGAGGTCGTACTGATCGATGAGCTTGCCCATACCAATGTTCCCGGGAGCAAAAATAAAAAAAGATATGAAGACGTGCTAGAGATTCTGGGTGCCGGAATATCCGTCATTACAACAGTAAACGTTCAACACTTGGAGAGCTTGAATGATGCTGTTGAACAAATAACCGGCATACGGGTCCGGGAGACAGTGCCGGATAATATCCTTCAAATGGCGGATGAAGTGCAGCTCATTGACGTTGCCCCGGAAGCCTTGCAGCAGCGCATGCGGGAGGGGAAAATTTATGCCATGGCCAAAGTGGATCAGGCATTATCGAACTTCTTTAAAACGGGCAACCTCATCGCCTTGCGCGAGCTCGCGCTTCGCGAAATCGCCGATGATGTGGATGAAAGATTGGAATCATGGGAACGAAAAAGCTCGCTCCGCGGTCCGTGGAGAAGAAAAGAAGTCATTTTCGTATGCGTGAATAGTACGCAGCACGCCGAACGATTAATACGTCGCGGCTTCCGGACCGCATACCGGCTAAAGGCTGCTTGGTATGTCAATTATGTAAATATAGGGGGAACCATTTCCGACGAACTAAAGCAAAGGCTCGAAGCGATGGAACGGTTGACGGTTCGATTAGGCGGGAAATTTATCGTTCATGAAGGTCATAACCCGAAGGAAATCGCAAACATTTTATCTATGAAAGCAAGGGAAGTTGAAGCTACGCAGTTAATTATCGGACAATCCAAGCTATCTTTCTGGGAAGAGTTGCGGAAAGGCTCTGTCGTCAAAAAGTTAATACGTCTTTCCAGACATATGGATGTACTCATTATTGCTGATTTTGATCCGAATATTGTTTTATAATGGAATGGAATTCATGAGTTTGTGCAGGATGTGACTAGAATGGAATCATCGCGTAAAGAGCGAGGCAATTTAACTTTATTTCTTGGGGCTGCTCCCGGCGTGGGCAAGACCTATGCCATGCTGACGGCTGCAAAGCAGCAGAGAGATAGAGGGGCAGATGTACTGTTAGGATGGATAGAGGCTGACAACTACCCGGATACCCGGAAACTGGCGTCTCAGGAGAGGTTCAATTCCGCGTCGCCGCGTTCTATTCAATATCAAGGCAACCAGGCATATGAAATGGACACTCAAGAAATTATCAAGCGGCGTCCCCATCTAGTACTAATCGATAACCTTCAGCACGTGAATGTGCCAGGATCACTCAAGCCCAAGCGATATTGGGATGTAGAGGCCATACTTGCTCAAGGAATTGATGTATATACAACGCTTAACATTCAACATGTGGAAAGCTTAAATGATATTGTGACACAGATTGTCGGTGTTAAGATCATCGAAACGGTACCTGATACTTTTTTGGAGCACGCGGATCATATACAGCTGGTCGATATTCCTGCCGATGAATTGATCGGCAGGTTCAATCAAAGCTATCATGATGATAACAAAAAAGAAAAGCTGCTCGGATTTTTTCGAGTCGGGAACCTCAATGCACTGCGTGAAATGACATTCCGTTACGCCGCTCAGCGGTTAGACAGCCAGCTTGAGGCTTATATGCACGCTAAGCATATCCCAGGTCCGTGGCCTGTTGCAGAGAAGCTGATGGTATGTGTAAGCGCCAGTCCTTTTTCCTCGCAACTCATTCGTATGGGCCGCCAAATGGCAGCCAGTTTGAAGTCAGACTGGATCGTCGTCTATGTGCAAACGCCTCAAGGGATGCCGGGAAGCGAGAAGGGGCAGCATCAGTTGGCTCGTCATTTACAATTGGCCGAAGAACTAGGCGCTGAAGTCGTTTCCGTTACGGGTAACCAGATTGCCGAAGAGCTGCTGACTTTAGCACGCTCCCGTAACGTGAAGCAAATCATCATAGGCAAACCCAATCGTTTACGGATCGTCGAATGGTTTCGCAGCTCCATTGTTGAACAGGTGATCCGGAATAGCGATGGGATCAACATTCATGTCATCCCTGGAAAACCTAAAATATCTGTTGATAAAGAGACGAAATCTCGCTCGGTAAGTGCTTTCAGCTGGAGGCCTTATGCAGCAGTTACACTTTTTATTGCCCTGCTAACCGTAATTTTGCATGCCTTCGGGTTAGCGTTCGACCTGGTCAATATTGCACTCATTTATCTGTTTCCCGTCCTTTTTAGCGCTGTATATTGGGGGCTACGGCCTTCTTTTTATGCGGCAAGTTTGGGCGTGCTGGCTTTCGATTTCTTTTTTGTCGCCCCGGTTCTAAGTTTTACGGTTGCCGATTTACGGTATACGATTTCCTTTGTGGTCTATCTGGCTGTTGCCGCATTGACGGCCAGCCTGGCTGCGCGCTTAAGACAACAGCTCAACTTCGTAAAGCAAAGAGAAGCGACTACAGCAACCCTTTATGCATTAAGTCGTCAAATGACAGCCATTACAGACTTCAACTCTTTGCTGGAGAACATTTCAAATCAAATATCCGATACGATCGGCACGCAAGTCGCCATTTACTTGCCTGATCCTATTGACGATTTGAAGGTAACGGCCTCTTCTTCCAGTCATCCGGTCTGGGGGAAAGGGGAGTCGGAAATGGTTATTGCCCGATGGGTATATGAACATGGCGAGATGGCCGGAAGAGGATCTAACACACTCAGAGAATCGCCTGGTCTCTACGTTCCATTGCGTACGGAAGATCGAATATACGGCGTGTTAGCTGTAAATCTGGAAGAGCGGGCTCCAAGTGTCGTCGCGGAAAACTTGCGTTTGCTTGAGGCCATCGGCGGCCTGGCCGCAAGCGCGATCGCCCGTGTCAAGTTAGGCGAAGAGGCGAAGCTGGCTCATCTGACTGCCGAATCCGAGCGAATTCGAACGGCGTTGTTAGATTCCGTTTCCCACGAGTTGCGCACGCCTTTAGCGACCATCATTGGATCGGCAACAGGCTTGATCGAAGGCGACCGGTTATTCTCTTCGGAAGATCGCCTTGATCTGCTTTCGACCATTCGAGACGGGGCTTTGCGCATGAACCGGTTAGTGACCAACCTGCTCGGCATGGTGAAATTGGAGAGCGGCATGCTGCGTTTGCGGAAGAAGTGGTGTGATGTCGAGGATATCATTGGTGTAGTGCTGTCACAGGTGAAAGACTTTCAGCAGCATCGCAAGATCAGCGTCGATTTACCGGAGAATGTGCCTTTCTTATTAGGCGATGATGTGCTTCTCGAGCAAGTGCTCGTCAATGTTGTGAGTAACGCAATCAAATATTCGCCTGATCACAGTGAAATCATCATTTCGGTCAGACAGGACGACCATGGTGTGACCCTGACTGTTGCGGACTCCGGGATAGGCATTCCGGACGCTGATCGAATACGTGTTTTTGATAAGTTTTATCGCGCTGACAAGACAAGGCATGTGCCCGGAACCGGATTGGGACTCGCCATTTGCAAAGGTATCATCGAAGCTCACGGGGGAACCATCACGGCTGCGCCGAACATCGAGAAAGGGACCTTGATCATCATCAATCTGCCTAAAGGAGATCAGAGCTTTATGTATCCAATCGATCCGGAGGGGGAATCCAGAACATCATGACAACAGCTAATGGAGCACGGATTTTAATCATCGATGACGAGCCTCAGATCCGCAAGCTGCTGAGAGTCACCTTACAAGCGCTTCACTTTGAGATTCATGAATCATCGACAGGGGAGGACGGCATGTATCAAGCCAGCGTCACTCACCCGGACCTCATTGTGCTGGATCTCGGATTGCCTGATCTGTCGGGGATGGAGGTCTTGCATCGAATTCGGGAATGGTCACGGATACCGATCATCGTTCTTACGGCGAAAGACAGGGAGGAAGATAAAATTGTGGCGCTGGATAGCGGAGCCGACGATTATGTGACGAAACCGTTCGGCATGGGGGAGCTGGTCGCAAGAATTCGCGTTGCGCTGCGGCATGTGGCCAAAACGGTCGACGAACCGATTCTGCAATTCGGCAAGCTTGTGATTGACCTGGCACAGCGGCTCGTCGAGCTTGACGGCAACCGGGTGAAGCTGACCCCAACCGAATACGATCTATTAAAAATTCTCGCATCCAATGCGGGCAAGGTGGTCACGCAGCGCCAGCTTCTTCAGCAAGTCTGGGGCGGACATCACCATGAATCGGATAGTCATTACTTACGTATCTACATCGGACACCTGCGGAAGAAAT
Source organism: Paenibacillus sedimenti (assembly GCF_014534655.1). GTDB lineage: Bacteria > Bacillota > Bacilli > Paenibacillales > NBRC-103111 > Paenibacillus_E > Paenibacillus_E sedimenti. The sequence goes on along the minus strand of NZ_JACVVD010000013.1, from coordinate 59,075 downwards.
TAGAAGAGGATCCGACACGGCCTCAGTTTATTGAGACAGAGCCGGGGATCGGATACCGCTTTTTATTGCAGTAGCATGTCCCAAATGCACGAAAATCGGTTATAATGAAACTAAAGTAAACAAAGAAAGTGTGGATTACATGGGTCGTAAGTGGAACAATATCAAGGAAAAAAAAGCGTCAAAAGATGCAAATACAAGTCGTATTTATGCCAAATTTGGCCTCGAGATTTATGTTGCGGCAAGGAAAGGCGAGCCTGATCCGGAATCTAATCGTGCTTTAAGAGTCGTTCTGGAGCGGGCCAAGACGTATAACGTTCCAAAAGCAATCATTGATCGCGCCATTGAAAAGGCCAAAGGAAGCTCGGACGAGGTCTATGAAGAACTGCGCTACGAGGGTTTCGGTCCTAACGGCTCTATGATTATTGTCGATGCGCTAACCAATAATGTGAATCGTACGGCTTCGGCTGTGCGTGCGGCATTCAGTAAAAATGGCGGCAATATGGGTGTCAGCGGTTCGGTATCGTATATGTTCGATGCGACGGCTGTCATTGGTCTTACAGGCAAAACGCTGGATGAGGTATTTGAGATTTTATTAGAGGCTGATGTGGACGTGCGAGACGTTACCGAGGAAGATGAGACCGTTATGGTTTATGCGGATGCCGAGCAATTCCACGCCGTACAAGAAGCGCTCAAGAATGCGGGAGTGACGGAATTTACGGTTGCTGAAGTCACGATGCTTGCACAGAATGACGTAACGCTGTCGGAAGACGCCCAAGTGCAGTTCGACAAAATGATCGACGCCTTGGAAGATTTGGAAGACGTTCAGCAAGTGTACCATAATGTCGATTACGGCGATGAATAAGTAAATAGGGGGCTGACCCAGTGTAGCTAAGCTGCCGGGGTCGGCCTTTTGTATTAAATAACCTGAAAAAAACGGACATCTACCCAAAAAGATTGCACATGTTGTAACCCGATGAAACCTAGTTATAATAATCTAACAAACGACTTGGGGAGGCTCATCATGAAAACCTGGCAACGATGGCTTATCGCCAAATTCCGTTTACAAAAGCTCCGAAGCCGCTTTCTTACCGCGATGATCGTCATTTCACTCCCCCCGTTGTTTATTTTGGGTTATATCTCCTTCAATATCGCCAAAACTACATTGATGGAAACGAATGCGCAGACGAATGAGGATCATCTGGAAACGTCCAGCGAAGTCGCGGATTTGCTGTTCCGGAACATGATTAATTTGAACCGTTCCATCGTCATGAATAACGAGGTAAGGGAAGTGTTAAGCAGCAGCAATAACACGCAGCGAGGCCTCGAATCCCACAATATGAGCGATTGGACAGCTTCCAGGCTGCAAAAGGTGATTAATAACAATTTGTTCGATACCAAGTTTGTGAACTCGATATGTATCTTTAATCTTGATTTTCAAACCTTTTGCGCCGGCAGGTCGGATGATGCAGGTATTTATGAAAGGGCCGATAAAAAGGCGCTGATCACGCAGTCGGCGTGGTATCAGCAAGCCCTTGGGGAACAAGGGCGGGTCGTATTTGTCGGTTACGACGTGCTTGGGGAGTCGAAGGATTCCTTTTCGACCGTTAAGCTGTTTCGGGATGCTGCCAGTCCAAGCGGCGAACCGATCGGTTTGTTAGTGACGAACCTGTCGAAATCGATTTTCGCAAATATTTTTAACGCGAAAAGCGACTATGGCGGTTTTATGGCACTTGAAGCTGCTAACGGCCAAACCCATATTGTTTTTAATAACGCGCTTTCAGACGCCGAGCTCCCGATGGATGGCGATCTGGACAGCACGCTTCGTCAGTTGCAGAAAAAAGGATTCCTGATCAGCCGTTACGAGAATCAAACCACAGGCTGGACCTTCATTCACCTCATTAAGCTTCAGGAACTGCTGAAGCAATCCAATAAGATTGGAACGTTCACAACGTTGATTGCGGTTTCAATGGGCATCCTGGCCCTTATTCTCTCGATTTATCTCTCAGGCAGCATCACCCGGCCTCTCTTGCAGATCAAAAAGATGATGGTGGATTGGACGAAAGGGACCCGCCATTTTGCGGAGACGTTCGAGCGGGATGAGGTCGGCGCGATTGGGGAGACTTTCAAGAGGATGGCTTCGGAAAACGAGGAATTGAATCAGCGGCTCGTTCATTCGGAATTGAAGGAGCGGGAAGCTGAGCTCAGAGCGCTGCAGGCGCAGATTAAGCCCCATTTTTTATATAACACATTGGACTCGATCTATTGGATGGCGACTCTGCAAAAAAACAATGACATCGCACAAATGGCGATCTCGCTCTCGGAAAGCTTCAAGCTTAGTCTGAATAAAGGGAAAGACATGATTTCCGTTTACAAGGAATTAAAGCATATTGAGCACTATATGACGATCCAAAACATTCGCTACCATAACCGGTTTCAGTATGTGGAAGAGGTAGAAGCTTCGATCATGGGGATGGAGATCATGAAGCTGCTTCTGCAGCCTCTTGTGGAGAATGCCATTTATCACGGTCTGGAGCCCAAAGTCGGCGGCGGCTTCGTTCGTTTAACAGGTAGAAGGGAAGAGAGCTTCCTTGTTTTCACCGTGGAGGACGATGGTGTAGGCATCGAAGATATCGTTAAGACTGAGCAGGGATATGGCCTTGGAAATGTGCGCGAAAGACTGCTGCTTTACTATGGGACGACCAGTTCGTTACAAATTACGAGTCAGGCGAATCGAGGGACCAAGATCGAGATACGTTTCAATCCTATGGTGGGAGAGAGGGATGCACATGCTGAAAGCGGTCGTATTTGATGATGAATATATCGTCCTGCAAGGCCTCCGGGAAATGATCGATTGGGCAGGTTTCGGTATTGAGTTAGTAGGTACGGCCGGTGACGGTCACGCTGCGCTGGATCTATTTCAAAGCTGCCGTCCCGATATCATTTTTACGGATATCCGAATGCCGGGCATGGACGGTCTGGAACTCATTGAAGAAGTGATGCGGGAAGCGCCTGATACGTATTGTGTCGTATTCAGCGGATTTAACGAATTTGAGTATGTCAAACGGGCAATCCAACTCGGCGTTGCCGACTATTTGGAGAAGCCGGTTACGATACAGAGCATCGAAACGTCGATCCGCAAAGTGCTGGAGCGCATCCGTCAGCAGAAGGAAGTAAGCGAATTGGTGCGTGAAAAGGCAACGCTGGACCTGCTTTTGGTCGGCGAAGAAGCGGAAGCGAAGTGGCGCGACAGCTTTGGTTCCGATGCGGAGCGGATATGCGGGGTGACGGTCTTGGCATCTGCCCCGGAAGTGGAGATAAGCCCGAAAGATGCTTCGTATACATCTGTCTTTGTAAGGAATGGACAGGAGCGTATCATCGTCATTTTTCATTATGGAACGCCTATGCCGGCGTTTTGGGAGCGTCTGGATCATCTATTTGAACATGCGCAGACTCCGATAGGATACGGGAAGACGTATAGCCGCGCAGCGGATGCTGCGATAAGTTACAGGGAAGCGCTTCGCGCCTTAAGATCGGCTCATTTTCTCGATGCGCGAGGGGTTTTTCGGTTTGAGGATCTGGGTGACTTGGCTGAAGCGCCGGAAGGGATGACGGAGCGGGAAGAGGCGATTATTCTAAGCATCCGTACAGGGAATAAGGCGGCACTGCTCGAGCAGATCGACCGTTTCATTCAATGGCTTCAAGTCGAGAAGCTAGACCTCGCGGTCGCCGAACATGAGATGCTTAAGCTCATCTACCTGGCCGTTGAGGAGGAGAGGAAAGTCGGGGGAGCCGGATCATCTGCAAAATACGACAGCTACAAGCCGCACATTGAGTTTGGCGAAGTGGCGGCGAAGGGGAATATCGCAAAGTGGTTCCGCAGCCAGATCGTGCAAATCGCGGAATGGGGCAAGGCCGGGAACGAGGTGACGAAGCCTAATTCCGTTGCGCGCGCCCGCCAATTTATCGAGCAGAACTGTACCCGGGATTTGTCGCTTCTGGAGGTTGCGGAGCATGTCGGCATGAATCCGACTTATTTCAGCGTTCTGTTTAAGGAAGAGGTCGGGGAATCCTATATCAAATATGTGACGCGATACCGGATGGAGCTTGCCAAGTCGCTGCTCGGCAAAGGTTTGAAAGTGAATGAGGTTAGCGAGAAGGTCGGCTACCACACCTATCGGCATTTCTCGGAAGTATTTAAGAAATATACGGGAGCAACGCCGGGCCAGTATAAAGATCAGCTGACGTGCGAGAAGTGACAAGGGACCGATCCAAAAAAATCGGACGTGAAACCAAATTATGACGCACTGCCGAAACGGCTGGAATGCGGTTAGTATGAAATCACAGGGTATACGGGCTCTGAAAGCATCAATCATTCATCCTGACCGTGAAGAATAAGGGGGATATGCAGATGAGTAAAAATGGAACAAAGCTGGCTGCATTATTATCGGCTACCGTGTTGCTGGCAGGCGTTGTTGCAGGTTGCGGCAATGGCGGCAGCGCGTCGAACCAAGCGGATGGCGGCAGCAATCAGGCCACCACCCAGAACGAAACTAAAAAAGAAGAAAAAGTGACCATCACGCTATTGGTCGATAATACGCAAGACTCTGTCAACGTGGCCAAAGGCCTTGTCGATGCTTTTGAGAAGAAATATCCGAACATTCATGTAGAAACGGAGACGCGCCCGGGCGGCGGCGAAGGCGACAATATCGTCAAGACCCGTCTGGCAACCGGCGATATGACCGACGTGTTTTTCTATAACAGCGGCTCGCTTATGCAAGCGCTTAATCCGGAGCAAAATCTGCTTGAAGTGACAAACGAGCCTTTTATGGCTAACGTCATAGATTCTTTTAAAAACGCAGTCAGCTACAAAGGCAAATTATATGCGGGTCCGGTAGGGACGACGATGGCTGGCGGCTGGTTCTACAATAAAAAGGTTTATGCGGATCTTGGCCTTTCCGTTCCGAAAACCTGGGCCGAGCTGATGGCAAACAACGAGAAAATCAAGGCAGCAGGCATTACGCCTGTGATCGGCACCTATAAGGACGACTGGACTTCACAGCTGGTCGTACTCGCGGATTACTACAATGTTCAAGCGGCTAATCCAAAGTTTGCTGACGACTACACGGCCAATAAAGCGAAATATGCCACAGACCCGGCGGCGTTAAGGAGCTTCGAGAAGTTAGAGGAAATCGCCAAGAAGGGCTATATGAATAAAGATTATCTGGCCACCACCTACGATGCCGGTCTGAAGATGCTGGCGGAAGGCAAAGGTGCCCACTATCCGATGCTTTCCTTCGCGATTCCTGCGATCGAGCAGAACTTCCCGGATAAAATCAGCCATATCGGATTCTTCGCGCAACCGGGCGATGATGCCGGAACGAACGGCTTGACCGTATGGACACCAAACGGCGCTTATATTTACAAAGCAACGAAACATGCGGAGCAAGCGAAAAAATTCGTTGAATTCGTAGCTTCAGTGGAGGGAGCCGCCGCACAAGCACAGGCGTCCAAGCCTCCTGGCCCGTACGCTGTTAAAGGCGCCAAGCTTCCTGATAACGTACCGCAAGTGGTTAAAGATTTGGCGCCATATTTTGAATCGAACAAAACAGCTCCTGCCTTGGAATTCCTTTCCCCGATCAAAGGACCCAGCCTGCCGCAAATTACGACGGAAGTCGGAGCAGGCATCAAATCCGGCAAGCAAGGTGCCGAGGTGTACGATAAAGACGTAGAGAAGCAAGCGAAGCAGCTCGGTATTCCAGGCTGGTAAACGTACAGCAATAAGCCTGTCATGGAGTCGGCGATGCAGCCCTGATGCGAAAGCCGGCTCCTTTTTTCAAGAAATAGGGGTGAACTAGCGTGACCAAGGTGTTCAGACGGACGTATTCCTATGCGTTTTTGATTCCGGCGGCAGTGATTTACTTGCTAATCTTCATATTGCCGACCGTGATGTCCTTTTTCTTCAGTTTAACGAGATGGAATTTAACCGACTGGGAATTTATCGGGATGGATAATTTCCGCATGTTTTTCCAAGAAGCGTCGCTCATGATCGGGTTTAAAAATACATTGATTTACGCTGCCGTAACGTGCGTGCTCAAAGTCATATTCGGTCTTCTGCTCGGCGTCTTCCTAACATCAAAAATAAGAACCAAAGGGTACCTGAGGTCTGTTGTATTTTTTCCTACATTGTTAAGTACGATTGCTGTAGGGATTACATTCAGCATGATGATGCATCCGTCGCAGGGATTAATCAACACGGCGCTTGCAGCAATCGGCATTTCGGGGCCGGACTGGCTGGGAGACACACGTATCGCGTTGTTGTCTGTAGCATTAGTCGACGTTTGGAAAGGCGTCGGTTTTGCCACTGTGATCTACATTGCCGGCATCATGTCCATTCCGCAAGACTACTATGAGGCGATTCAAATTGACGGGGGCGGCGCCTTCCGCAAATTTTGGAACATTATTTTGCCGCTTAGCCGTCCTGCAACGAATTCGGTGATTATTCTTGCCTTTATCGGCGGGCTGCGCTCTTTCGACCTCGTCTGGGCAATGACCAAAGGCGGTCCGGGTTTTACAACCGATCTGATCGCCTCCATCATCTATAAGCAATACCAGGGCGGTTATTATGGGCTTGCCACAGCAGGCAATGTCATATTGTTTATTGTCGTAACGGCATTGGCGCTACCGCTGTATACGTATTTGAACCGAAGAGAGGTGGATCTATGAGCCGAAGGATAAGACTGTTGAGTGTCGAGGTCATTGCCGTTCTCGTGACGATCGTGTTGTTCTGGATTCCGTTCTACTTCGTTATCGTGAATGCCTTGAAGGATAAGAAAGAGTCATCGCTGCTCAGCTTGGCCTGGCCGACTTCCATCCATCTCTGGGACAACATGAAAGCCGTCATCACGGCGCGGGATTACATGTTGGTACGCGCTTTTTACAATAGTACGCTTCTGACCCTACTATCGATTGCCGTCTTGATCATCGTCTGCGCCATGGCAGGCTATGTGATGCAGCGCCGGACGGATAGGGCGACGCCTTGGTTGAATTTCCTCGTGCTGTCGGGACTCATCATTCCGCCGGCGATTGTACCGACGATCTGGGTGCTCGACGGCTTGGGGCTGTTCAAAACGATGACAGGGCTTGTGCTGGTCGAGGTTGCTCTGGGCTTTCCGTTCGGGGTGCTGCTTTATAAGGGCTTCATGTCCGCCATCCCGCGCGAAATCGACGAGGCGGCGGTCGTTGACGGCTGTGGAGGCATCAGGCTGTTTTATAAAATTATTCTCCCGCTGCTGCAGCCGGTTACCGCAACGATTATTGTGACCTCATCGGTCGGTATTTTCAACGATTTCACCAACCCCTTGTACTTCTTTCCGGGGGCCAAGAACGCAACGGTACAACTCACGCTCTATAACTTTCAAAGTCAGTTTGTGACGCAGTGGAACTTGTTGTTTATGAATATTCTGCTGATTACACTGCCGCCGCTGTTCTTATTCGTTTTCTTCAACAAGAAAATTGTGGACGGCATGACGGCAGGCGCCGTGAAAGGTTAGTTCATCCATCGAAATCAAAGAGGAGTGGAGCATATGGGGAATTTGGGGATTGAGAAGCTGAAATGCGAATACAGGACGAACCCGCTTGGCATCGGGGTATCTCGCCCGAGGATCAGTTGGCAGCTGCAATCGGACCGCCGTGGTACTGTTCAACGCGGGTATCGAATTGTTGTAGCCGATGAGAAAGGCAATTTTGATAAGCTCATTTGGGATTCGGGATATAAGGAATCGGATCAATCGATTCAAGTTCCTTACGCAGGGCCGGAGTTGAAATCCCGTACCCGATATTCATATCGCGTAAAAGTATGGGATGGCTTCGGCAGGGAATCGGAATGGAGCGAAACCGCATGGTGGGAGATAGGGCTATTATCGCAAAGCGAGTGGACCTCGGGGCAATGGATTACACCGAACCAGGATGAAATCGACCCGCAGTCGGAACCGGCTTTTCTACTTCGGAAGCGCTTCGATGTGCAGGATAAGATCGTATCTGCCCGGATTTATGCGACGGCCGCCGGGGTTTACGAGCTGTATATGAACGGCGCGAGGGTTGGGGAGGACCTGCTTGCTCCGGGCTGGACCAGCTATCAAAGCCGTTTGCAGGTGCAAACGTATGATGTGACGGAGCTGCTGCAGGAGGGCGGTAACGGAATCGGCATCATGCTCGCGGATGGATGGTACAAGAGCGGGATCGGCTTTGAGAACCGGAATTTCAAGTATGGCGATCGCCGGGCAGCGCTGCTGCAGCTTCATATCCGATATCAAAGCGGCGCGGAAGAAGCCATCGGTACAGATTCATCCTGGAAAGCTTCAACGGGAGCGGTCAGATATGCCACGCTTTATCACGGAGAAACTTACGATGCGCGGTTGGAGCAGGAAGGGTGGAGCCGAGCGCAGTTTGACGACAGCGAGTGGCAATCCGTCCGGCTCTGTCCGGACCTGCCGCCGGATATCCTGGTCGCTCAAGAGAATTCGCCGACCCGGGTGACTCAGACCATACGCCCGGTCTCCTGTTTCGTGACGCCTGCCGGCGATCATGTGCTGGATATGGGCCAAAATATGGTAGGGCGCATCCGCTTTACCGTCGAAGCGCCTGCTGGAACCCGCATCGAACTGAAGCATGCGGAGGTGCTCGATAAGGACGGGAACATTTACTTCGGCAACCTCCGGCCGGCGAAGCAAAGGGTGGAATATATTGCCAAAGGTAATGGCAGCGAAAGCTATGCGCCTCATTTCACGTTCATGGGGTTCCGGTATGTCAAGGTAGAAGGCTTTCCCGGACAAGAGAACGGACTACCGCTAGAAGCATTTGTCGGAGAAGTCATGCATACAGATATGGAGCCCACGGGTGAGTTCGAATGCTCCGATGCGCGGGTGAATCAGCTGCAAAGCAACATTCAGTGGGGACAGCGAGGCAACTTCCTTGATGTTCCTACCGATTGCCCGCAGCGTGATGAACGTTTAGGCTGGACCGGCGATGCGCAGGTGTTCATCAGTACGGCCTTATTCAATTTTCAAGGAGGGCCTTTCTTCACGAAATGGCTGCATGATTTGAAAGCGGAGCAGCATGCCGACGGGGGCGTTCCTTTCGTTATCCCGGATATCGTAGGCGGTGCGAATTCGGCCGCTTGGGGCGATGCTGCGGTCATCTGTCCTTGGACGGTTTATCAATACTATGGAGATCAACGACTTCTGGCCGAGCAGTTCGAGAGCATGAAGCGGTGGGTCGAGTTCATCAGGTCCCAAGGCGAGAATGAATACTTGTGGAACACAGGCTTCCATTTCGGCGATTGGCTCGGTCTGGATGCGAAGGAGAACAGTTATATCGGGGCGACGCCGACGGCGCTGGTCGCGACCGCTTATTATGCGTATTCGACGCGTATTGTCCGGGATGCGGCGCGCGCGCTAGGGTACGAAGAGGAAGCTCGGACTTACGGAGAGCTTCATCGCAATGTCGTTCAAGCCTTTCAGGACGAATTTATGACGAAGAACGGCCGGATCGCTTCTCCTACGCAAACGGCACATGTTCTTGCGCTCGTTTTTGATCTGGTCGACGATTCCGTACGGGATCGAGTGGCCAGGGAGTTGAACGACCTCATTGTGGAGAACGACTATCATTTAACGACGGGCTTCGTCGGCACGCCTTATCTGTGCTTCGCGCTTTCCAACAACGGCTACCACGATACGGCAATCAAGCTGCTCCTGCAGGAGAGTTATCCGGGCTGGCTGTACTCGGTATCGAAGGGCGCGACAACCATTTGGGAGCATTGGGACAGCATCAAGCCAGACGGTTCCTTCTGGAGCGATGATATGAACTCTTTTAACCATTATGCGTATGGAGCGATCGGCGACTGGCTCTATCGCAAAGTGGCCGGCCTGGACATGCATGCCGACGCTCCGGCGTATAAGCGTATTCGTATCGAGCCGCTTTTCGGGCTCGACAAGCTGACTTATGCCCAAGCGGCGCATCAATCGATGTACGGGCGGGTGGAATCGGGTTGGCGGGTGAATGACGGCCAAATTGAGATCGACGTTCGGATTCCGCCGAATACGACAGCGGATATTGTTCTGCAGGGCGCAACCGTCAGCAGCCTTAGAGAAAGCGGACTTGGAATTGACCAAGCCCTAGGTATTCATTCCGTACAGGAGTCGCAGCAAGGCATGCTGCTGTCCATCGGTTCGGGCAGCTACCGCTTCACGTACGTAAATGCGGACTTGTTCCGCGTGCGGTACACGGAGCATACGAGAATTGACGAGGTTATGATTCATGAAGCTGCGATGGCAGTCCTTCAGAAGTATATCCCCCATTTTTTCGCGAGTCCGGTTTTCAATTTTATGAAAAAATCAAGCTTTAAACAGCTGGCCGAAAATACGATGTCGAACGTTTCAAAGGAGCAGGTTGACGCGATCCTTGAAGAGCTTGCCACGCTTTAGAAGGGAATTGCGAATATCGCTTGTCATGCAAGTCGCAGAAACCGGTAAATGTCCTCATTTACCGGTCATTTTGCATTTTACGGGAATTTGGCAGAGGAAGAGGTTTGCGGCAGAGCCGTGGCGAAATTACTGGGAGATTGGAGGCGAAGCGTGTCATGAAAGACCCTGACAAGATTTACAACACTGCCGTTGAGGCTACCCTTGAGGTGATGGGCGGAAAGTGGAAACCCGTCATTCTCTTCCATTTAACCTTTGGCAAGAAACGCAACAACGAATTCAAAAGCTTGATCCCCTCCATTACGCAAAAAGTATTAACGGAGCAGCTTCGTGAGCTTGAAGAAGCGGGCGTCGTCTCGCGCATTTCGTACAATCAGGTTCCGCCTAAAGTCGAGTATGAGCTGACAGAGTATGGCTGGAGCTTGAAGGAAATCCTGCACGCGATGTGCAGATGGGGGGATTCGCATATAGAGCGAACGTATGGGGAGAAGGCTGCCGTTCTGATCAAACCGCGGCTTGAAGACGCGGATCATACATAAGAAGCCACCCTTTGGACAAGGGCGGCTTTTCTTCATTTTATGGAATAACTTTGCGCCGACGGAAATCGTCGAAGATGCTCATGAACATCGCTTCAGTATCCACGAATTCGTGAAATCCGAATCGGCGGGCCTTCGATCCGTCAGCGAAGAAGTCATAATCCCAAGAGAATACAAAATCGCCGAAACGCCAGGAGGAAACGTCGCTGTAGGCATGCTGCGCAAGCCCGTGCTTCCGGACCATCGCGTTCCAAAGCTCTTCCTTGTCCGCCATGACGACGTCAAGCGACATCTGCAGCGGCGGCGCTGTTTCCAGGCCGAAGTAGCCGGCGATCTTCGGCCATAATTCGTTCCAGCGGAACAGATCGCCGTTCGTGATATTGAACGCCTGGTTGGCGCAGCGCTCGTCCGTTGCCGCCCAGACCGTAGCTTTTGCGAGAAGTCCGGCATCTGTCATCTCCAACAGGCTGTCGTAAGCGTCCGGTTTGCCGGGAAATCGTAATGGGATGCCAAGCTCTTTCGAGATCGAAGCGTAGATCGCAATCACCATGGCGAGGTTCATCGGATTTCCAAGCGCAAAGCCGCAAACGACTGAAGGGCGGAGCGCCGACCATGTCCAGGCTTTGCCTATTTGCCGTTGCTCTAAGAAATTTTGCTGATCGACATTGAACTCGGGCGGCATATGGAATGCATCCGTTTCACGAGCCGGTGTTTTGAAAGGGCCCAGATGTGCCCCGTAAACCTTATAGCCCTGCATCAGGCTGACATGCTTAAGACCGGGTGCGATCGGCTCGATGGCATCAACAGTGTTCACTAACATGGCCAGATTAGGTGCAACAAGTTCAGCCCAAGTCGGGCGATCCTGATAAGCGGCATAGAAGATATGTGTAACCTTGGTTAGAGCGCCTAACTTTGCGCGCGCATCATCTTTGTCGAGCAGGTCGGCGGCTACATACTGAACCTTATCATTCGATTCCCCGCCCCGACGCGAAACGCCGATCACATCCCATTCGGGAAGTGTTGCAAGGTGATCGATCAGATTGCGGCCGATGACTCCATTTGCACCTATGACTAAAGCAACTTTGCGCGTTGTTGTAGATTCATTCATCATTGAACTTCAGCTCCTTATTGATTGGTTGAGGTTTAACGCTATTGTGCAGGAAGGAGCTGCCGTTGAGAAGTACGCACTTTGAGGTGCTCAAAGCACTTTGATGTAACCATGTGCCAAGTCTGATGACAAAGGCGAGAAATTATTGTATTTGATGCAACAAAAAAGTGGATTTGTTCGCCCGAAATGAATATTGTTGCAAAATGTGCAGTAACAAGCAGCCATCATGCATGAAAAGTGAATGTATTACAGTTTTTTGTTGTAGGGAATACAGCATAACCGTCAAGTAGGTCACTATTATTTATGTTTAGTTGTACAAAATGCAACAATTCTCCCTGAACTTTGAACAACTGAGGCACAGCAGAGTCAAATAAAACACCAGCAACCTGGGCTGCTGGTTTCTAAAGAGTTAGGCTTTAAGCCAAAGAATCACTTAGAAGGCTCTCGTACAGTTGAATATAGGACCGAGCCGAAGGTTGTTGGCCGTATGCGGTTTTTAAGAAAAAGGGGACAAACCCGGTCGGCCAATCATTGCAGTGTAGGACGTCAGGTTTGAATCCAAGCAAGGGAAGAGAGGCAAGCGCGGATTTGCAAAAGAAAACAAAACGCTCCAATTCATCCTCGTAGTCATAAATCCGTTCCCTGTCAAAATAATACGGACAATCGATAAAGTAGACGATGTTTCCGTTATGTTCAATCATTTCTACGGTGCAGGGCAACAACTTCCCGGAGATTTCGATCTCAAGGGCGGCGACGAATCGGAGATTGTCTTCAACCTTTCTTTGACGGTTTGAATTTTGGCATCATGATCCGCACGTCATAACTGAGCGCACGCAAGGACTTAGGAAGAAATGCGGATACATCGACAAGTCCGCCTGTTTTGGCAAAAGGATAAACCTCCGTAGAAATATATAAGGCTTTCAATTGATTGTTCATCATTTCCCTCCATTGATCATAATGAGCAAACGTTCGCACAAACGTACATACAAAATATACCATCAGGTTCATGTCGAAGTAAGCTGATTCTTGCCGGTAGTGCCCCCCAGGTATTGTTGAGACTGAAGGGATGCCCCGCCTGAAGGAAAAATATGAATTGAATAGAATCGGAGAATATGATAATTTCTTGTATATTTGTCCTCGTTAATATCCATAATCATCCATTCAAGGAGGTTGCTATGAATAGTCATCTTCCATGCCAAGGTTGCAGAGGGTTGTGCTGCGGCCCCGTACCCGTCACCGAGCAAGAGCTGAAAAAGATCCGCAAGAAAGTAAAGGCGATGCCTGCCAAAATTCGTGTGGAGCTTAAAAATCAGCAGCGTCATTTTGGAACCTGTATGTTTTACGATATGGAAAAAGATAAATGCGGCATTCACGATGCAAGACCCTCCGTATGCCGGGCGTTCGGACATTACAGCAATTTGGTTTGCTTTCGGAAACCGAAAGCGGCTGCGGCCGAACCATGGCGCTCGCTAGGTTCGACCGTAGGCATTTTATCCGTCGATTTTACTTGGCGTGATTTTAAGTAAAGCGGATGTCGTGAGACTGGGCCTCAGCAGCGGCGAAAGTGAGCAACCGTCCGCCTTCTTCGATTAAAGCTTCGCGATCCTGGGAAGATAGGGGCTCGAACAGTTCAATGACGAGCACGGCTGCATCCTTCATAAGCTCGATCTTCCATATGCCGCGAACAAAGCCATCGACGAGAATGGCGGCGCGTATAATGCCATTCACGGTGAATACCCGTGCACGGTATTCTTCGGCCATAATCCGGGTACGGTCCGCGTAGGACAGGAGCATGTTGTCGAACTCGGAGAGAAAGCGCACAGGCGCGGGCGTGTCCGCATCCGGGAGCGGAGCATCCGGAAGGTCGAACAGCTCGCTGCCATGTTCGTCCCGGAACGTGCGCAGCTGCGGGCGAAGCCGCCGGACGACCTCGCTCAGTCTGGTCAAGCCTGACCAGACCTGCATGTCCTTGACCGTCGCGGGACCGAATGCGCTCAGGTAGCGCAGGATCATCGCGTCCGGGGCGGTATCGGCCGCAAGCGGAAGGCTCAGCCATTCCTCGGCAGACGTGTGGCTGGCCTGCCCGCTTGCGCCCCAGACGCCACGGGGCGGCACCTGCACGAGCGGCACCCACGTGCGCACAGCCGCTGCCAGCGCGGCGGGCTCACGGTCCGGCCACCGCTCGGCCAGCAGCGCGCCGAGTTCGCTGAACGTGCGCGGCTGTGCCTCCACCAGCGCCCGGCCGGCGGCCGCGAGCGCATCCGCGTCAAGCCCGTTTAGGTGCTTGCCGTAGGCGCTCTGCAGTCCGCGCTCCAGCACGGGCTGCAGCACAGGCCGGAACGTTAGGCAGTCCCGGGCGCTGACGAGGTGCAGGGTCGAGCGCATGAGCGCGATGCGTACGGCGCTCTTGTCCACGATCAAGCGCGACAAAGCCTCGTGGCGGAAGCCGGCGAGACGCGACCAGAGCCCGATGTATGGCGGGTTCGGCGCTTGCGTTTGCAAGCCTGCCAGTTGCTCCAGAGCATCTGGAACGGACATGGCAGAGCGGCGCAGCAGCAGCTGGCGCTCAAGCAGTGCGCGGTTCAGGTTACGCGGGCGGAGCACCCGTTCCGATTGAGTATTCCTACTGCCTCTATTATTTTTATAAGCCTCCTGTACGTCCATGTTTGAATAAGCCTCCCCATGTTTCCGATCTCATTCTCTATTTCCAGTATAACGAAAACACACTGACAACATAATGTCAGTGTGATAATAGATGATCGGTATCCGTTGCTTCAGCCATTGCTCATATCCGTATCCGTATACTTCACGACCGGCCATTTCGCTTTCCGCAAAGAGCCCATCAGTTCCGGCGATGCATTCAAATTGCTCTGAACCAGCTGCTCGGGCGATAGCGCCATCCACTGATTCAAAGAGAGATCGGCGTACCGGTCGCTTCGGAACATTTCCAGGAACCATAGGGTCTCAGTGCCCGTGTTCTGAATGTAATGACCGTAGGCAAAAGGTACGTACCCGACGTCCCCGGCTCTAACATCGAAGGTACGTGCATTGCCGTTCGCGGAAAAGGCCGTCATGCGCCCTGTACCGGACAGATAGTACTGCCATTCGTCGTGCGTATCCGAGAAGGAGAACTAAAGAGCCTTTCGGCTCCGTAGTGTTAATACGTATTAAAGATATTCTCACATTCTATAGATGTCGGTTGATAAAAGCAGTGTTTCCGGAAGCGGCCTACGAGCGGCTGATTGTACCAGGTAGGCGGACAGTCTCCCGGTGGTCTGAAATACCACAGACTGAACTTAGCGGGCCATTGTCGCTCGCCGTTTACCGCTCTGCGCGCCAGGCGTTTCTCCCGATCCCTCGCACTTTGATAGAAATAGCCATGCTGGAGGGCTTCAAAGGCGTGAGGCTGATGTACCATTTGCGGGATGGTACGAAGATTTTTGAAATCGGAGCAGTTGGCTCTAATTCGGTTAATCCCTACATTGCCTACGAGCAGCATCCCTTTCTCGCCCTCGCCTTCGGCTTCTGCCCGAAGCAATCTGGCTAGAAGATTAATATCCTGCTCTCTTGCTTTCACGACGGCCATAACTTCACCTCATATGATGTTGATATCCACAATATATTAAGATACCCCCCAAGTGGGTGACCGCCCGATAGAGAAAAAGTTAATGGGCCTATGTAAGGCGGCGCCCAAATTCAACTAGTCCTTTATTGTCTTGGATGATACGATAACCGTATATCCGAGTTGAAGGAGTCTGATCTCACCCTATGATTCAATTTCGCAACGAACATATGACTGTTTTTCAAAGCGCGTTATTTCAAACGACCTCAACCGTTATTCAGACCAAAGACATGGTATTGATCGTAGATCCGAATTGGCTTCCGGGCGAGATCGAGCGGATTGTCAATTATGTCAATGAAATTAAAGGCGATCGGCCGCTTTATTTATTGTTTACGCATGGGGATTTTGATCATATTATCGGATACAAAGCGTTTCCCGGCGCCATCACGATCGGCAGCAAAGGCTTAAGCGAACATCCGCAAAAAGAGCGCAAGCTCTCCTTGATCCGCAATTTCGATGCGGAGCATTATATTCAGCGTGGCTACCCCGTCCAATTTCCGGACCTTGACGTGATGGTTAGCGAGGATGCCCAGCAGTTGAAGGTCGGGGAGACAGCGTTGACCTTTTATCTTGCTCCGGGCCATACGGAGGACGGGCTGTTTACCGTGGTTGAGCCAATGGGCGTTCTGATCGCGGGGGATTATTTATCGGACTTCGAATTGCCTTTTATTTATCATAGCGCCCAAGCGTACAAGCAGACGCTGCATACTGCGCAGCAGATTATGGAGCGGCATTCGGTCGTCTTGCTGGTTCCGGGACATGGGCAAACGGCAACGAATCGAGAGGAAATGCAAAGACGCCTGGATTTGGCTTCCAGGCATTTGGAGAAGCTGATTCAGGCCGTCATGGCCAAAGATGAGAACGCTATCGCCGCACTCGGCCGCGAGCACGCTTTTCCATCTTCTTTTACAGAGGAATGCCACCGGGAGAATGTCAGGATTATCGAAAAAGAATTTGCCGGTTGAATGGCTGCTGAGCCGCGGATATCCGTAATCAGTTGTCCTGTCAGGTCGGCATGGACGATCAAGAGGCACTTCTGCTACGTGAACGGGTAAATGAACTGCTTCAAAAAATTCAACAATGCTCCAAACCTGCCGGTTTCCCTGCAGATGAATGAACAAGAGGGCTTTATAGACCTGGGTCTATGAAGCCCTCTTTCGTTTTCTCACGGTACTGACCGGGCGTGAGCCCTTCCTGCTTGCGGAACGAGCGGATGAAATTTTGCGAATTGTTGTAGCGCAGCTTGGAGGAAATATCCTTGATCGGCATGTCGGTTTCGGTCAGCCATTTTTTGGCCATGTTGAACCGGTAGGTCGACAAGTATTCGCTGAACGAGCAGTTCGTTTCTTTGCGGAAAATGCTGCTCAAATAGTTGGCATTGTAATGCAGCCGCGACGCGCACTCTTCCAGCGTCAGATCGGTATCGTAATAACGCTGTACGAGATCGATAATTTTTTCGGACACATTATGGTACTGGGCATCCTGCCGGTCGCGGAATATGCGGATCAGCGGATGGACGACCCCGGTCCAGAACCAGTCTTCGATTTCCGCCGCGATATGCAGGCCGAGCAGCTCCTCGAAGGGGGAGCCTTTAGCCGGATGAATCTGATTCAGGCTGATGCCGGATTCCTGCATCACGATGAGCAAATTGTTCAGCAGTCGGGCGAGCGGCATTTGGTACTCCTGCGGCGACAGCGGGGCGGCGAATATGGCCTGGAGCAGTTGGCCCAGCAGCTCCTTGGACTTCTCTTTTTCCGCCAGCTTGATGGCGTCCATCAGCTCGTTCTCGATCGACTTCGGATAGTTCAAATTCAAATAATGCTTGCCGGCATTGATATTCTCGTACTGAATGATGATGCCTTCGCCCAGCTTGATCCGGTGCTTAAGCGCCTCCAAGCCTTCACGGTAGGCCATGGACATGTTTGCGAAAGAGTGGATGGGCAAGCTCATCCCGATGCTGACTTGCAAATTCAAATAGCTGAAGACGTGCTGCTGCATCTGCTCCGTCAGGGCGTAAACCGTATTGCGGAAGGCGGCCGCATCGGCGTCGGGACTACCGACCAGCGTCACCACCGTCTGATCGATAATGATCGGCGCGAGCCGCTGCTCCGCCGGGATCAGCTCCTCAATGATGTTGTGGACCGCGAAGAGCAGAAGCTCTACATCCCGCCGTTCGTAGCGAGTATTATCAATGGAGTCGATTTGCAGGGTGATGACGGACATCGTTTTCCAGTCGCCCAGCTGCGGACCGTAGCCGAACTGCTCCAGCTTATCCGGCAGCTCGCCCGGCTTTACATGGCCTTGGAACGCTTTGATTAAGAAAAAGGTGCGCACTTGCCCGATATGCTGGCGCACTTCCTTTTCGAGCTGGGATTTGGACTGGAAGAGGTTATGCACCTGCTCGCCGATCAACTGAAACTCGTTCGCTTTGCGCTTCTGATTCACGGTAACGAGCTCCCCGATCTGATTGAGCAGCAATTGAATCGGCGAGTACATTTTGCGCGAGCCTAGCCAGGCCAGCAGCATCGACAGGAGCAGCATCAGTACGCAGATGTAGATGGTATACGTTCCGATTTTGCTGGACTCCTTGGTCAAGCTCTCGATAGAGGTGGCCGATAAATACGTCCAACCGTTCATATTCGACTTCAGGTAAGTCACCGAGTAGGGCTTATCGTGGATCTTGGTTTTGAATTGGCCGAGCGCCCCGGCGAACTGTTGCACATCCTGCAGTCCGGCTTCCGTCACGGGCTTGCCGATGAAAGCGGGGTCCGGGTGCATCAGGATCCGGTTCTGCTCATCGAGGATCAGAATATCATCCGGCTGCTCGACATCGCTCTGAACCATATCCTGCAGGCTGCAGGCAGGGATGTTGGCCAGCGCCATGCCGTATTTCTCCAGACCGGTTGTCGGCAGCTTTTTGACCAGGCTTACGGTATAATTGCAGGATACGCTTCGCGCGTTCTCTTCGGTATAGAACCACTGCGACGGATTCAGTATCCAAGTGCTGTTCTCCTGGGTGGTCATGATGCTATGAAGCTTATCGTAAAAGGGATAGCCGTCATAACGGTACAAGCCCGAATTTTTGATCATCCAGTTTTCCCGGACATTGATCAGGACGACATCCTCCAGCTTTGTGTCAAAAGATTGCATATACCGGATCTCGCTTCGCAGATCGTCATACATCATGAAATCGTTTACAGTCAGAGGCATATCGATCGCTTTTTTCAGCACGGTCGAATTAATGACCTGATTCAGCGTATGGTTGACAGTTGTTAATTTCTGCTCTACATTTGAGTTGATTTGAGTGATCAGCTGCATTTTTCCCTCGTTGACATTCTTTTGGATTTCTTGGGAAGAAGTCACGAAGGCGAAAGCGCCGATGAATATAACCGGGAGCGTGCTGAGCAGGAACCCGAAGATCGTCATTTTGCTTAGAAAACTTAAAGAGCGCACGGCATCCAACACCTTATCCTGAGGTTATGATTTACTATGTTTTAATATTGTAGTAGAGTCGCCGGAGATCTACAATAATCATCTGAGGTCCGGATAATCATTAACTTAGATTATGTACAGAAAACGCTGCTGTGGCAAGGGGGATGACACGATGAGCAAGGATGTGCAACGACGAATAGGGAAGAGGGCTTGTCAGATCGTGATGCTGCTGTTGACGGTCAGTTTGCTTAGCGCCTGCAATAACGAGGCATCCTCACCAAATGATTTGGCAAGCGACGGTCGCCCTGTGGTTTCGATTATGGCGCCCCTTCATTTTCCGCATCCTCCTATTCCTGAGCTGGTACAGGAGATCGAGAAGCGGACGCAGACGAAGCTGGATCTGAATTGGGTGCCGGATGTCATCTATACGGACAAGATGAATACGGCGCTTACGACCAACTCGCTCAAAAAAGCGACTTACGTCAAATATACCGACTATATGCTGATGAAAAATTCGATCCGTTCCGGCGCTTTTTGGGATATAAGACCTTATCTGGAACAGTACCCGAACCTGAAGCAATTAAACAAGGATATTTTAAATCAAGCGGCAGTGGACGGCAAAATTTACGGTTTGTATACCGAGCGGCCGTCCTCGCGTCAGGGAATTATCCTTCGTGAAGATTGGTTGAATAACCTGAAGCTGGACAAACCGCGGACAATCGATGAATTGTATCAAATGTTGAAAGCGTTCACGAATCAAGATCCCGACCGCAACGGCAAGAACGATACGATTGGTTTGACGGATCGGAATGATTTGGTTTTCGGAGCGTTTAAGACGCTAAGTTCCTACTTCGGAACGCCGAATAATTGGGGACTGGCGGATGGGAAGCTCGTTCCCGAATTTGAAACGACGGCTTATGTGGACACGATGAATTTCATGAAAAAGCTGTACGATGAGAAGCTGATAAATTCGGATTTTGCGGTCACGAGTAAAGATGTTCAGCGGGATAAGTTCATCCGCGGCACAGCTGGAGCCTATATCGGCAGCATGCAGGATGTGCAGCGGCTCTCCGACGAGGTAAAGATGGCCAATCCGCAAGCCAGACTGACGCTGGTGAACCATATTGAGGGACCCACCGGGTTCCGGATCTGGTCGATCCCGAACTACAGCGCGCTGTACCTGTTCTCCAAGAAAGCGATTCGTACCGAAGAGGAATTGAAGCAGGTGCTTCACTTTTTTGACCGGACGATGGATAAAGATGTTGCGAATCTGATGAAATACGGCCTGGAAGGACGCCATTACACGGCCAAAGGAGATAAGGTGCAGCTGTCGGAGGAAACTTCTAAGATTCGCGTGAACGAGGTCAATGCGTTCTATGCGATGATGATTGCGGATCTGAATAATCCGAATGTGATGGGTGTAGCCGAGAGCGAGTCACTATCACAGCTCGCCGATAAGCTTAGCGCAGATAATGAAAAATATGTCATCAAGGACCCGACGATCAATCTGGAGTCGAAAACCTACGATGAGCGCGGTGTGGAGCTTTATAAAATTATTTCCGACGCGACTTATAACTATATGCTGGGCAAAATGGACAAAGCCGGGTTTCTGCAGGAGATCGAACGCTGGAAACGCAACGGCGGCAGCCAGATTATCCAAGAGTACAAC
The DNA here is from genome assembly GCF_014534655.1 of Paenibacillus sedimenti. Lineage (GTDB taxonomy): Bacteria > Bacillota > Bacilli > Paenibacillales > NBRC-103111 > Paenibacillus_E > Paenibacillus_E sedimenti. Next base: position 38,230 of record NZ_JACVVD010000013.1, on the reverse strand, counting down.
GACGCTTATCGTCGAGCTAAATAACTGGAATATGCTCATGCCTTAAACCGCTTTCACTTAGGTGCAGCGGTTTTTTTTGTTCGCCTACCGATTCCTGCGCGGCTATCTTACCGAGCCTCTCCAACAGTACCTATCGTTCGCAAATAAAGAAACATGAGACGCTATAAATAGCAAGAATCACGTCATGGGACGATTAGTGAACAATGTTCCATAATTAACGAACATGCTTCTCTAATTATAGAACATTGTTCTATCGAGCACGGTTTTAGCCGTTTCCCCCGTGAAATTGCGTCAGTATGTTCGTCATTAGCGAACATTAGTTCGTTAATGCGAAAAACACCGCCTAACCCCCGGTTTTGAATCACAATCAGTATGATTTTCTCATGCCAATAATCATTTACCCCGTTAATAATCATCTTCTCACTATCCTTGCTGCCCCTCCTTGAAATGAGCAAATGATTGTTTCGGTACCCGAAAACGAACGTGTAATGTGGAACTTGTAGCACATCACAATTTCGTGGAGGTCTAACAAATATGAAGAGAAAACTGGTCTCAATTCCACTCAGCGTATTGCTCGTTTCCAGCGCGCTGCTGGCAGCCTGCGCGGACGGAGGTAAAACGGCAACTCCCGCAGCGACTACAAGTGGTGAAACACCAAAGGCAACTGATAACAAACCGACAGCTATTACGATCATGACCCCATTGAACACACCTGAGAATCCGCCGGATGTCGTGATTAAAGAGTTGGAGAAATTAACGAATACGAAACTGACGTTTCAATTCTTCCCGGCAGATACCTATGAGGAGAAGTTGAATACGACCTTTGCGACAGGCGGACTGCCGCAGGTGACTTACTTGAAGAACCAAGCGACGTTCATTCAAATGAAATCGGCCATTCGCGACGGTCAATTCTGGGAGATCGGGCCTTACCTGAAAGAATTCCCGAACCTGAGCAAATTGAAGTCCACGACTTTGGAAAATACGAAAGTTGACGGCAAATTATACACGCTTTACCGCGGCGTAGATATTGCTCGTCAAGGTATGATTTACCGCAAAGACTGGGCGGATAAGCTGGGGCTTAAGCCTCCGGCAAATACAGAAGAGTTGTATGCGATGATGAAGGCATTCACGGAGAACGATCCTGATGGCAACGGCAAAAAGGATACGATCGGTCTGACGGATCGTAACGATCTGATTTACGGCTCATTCAAAACGGTTGCCACCTGGTTAGGCGTTCCGAATAACTGGGGTGTGAAAGACGGCAAGATTCAGCCGGAGTTTACGTTCCCGGAATATATCACGGCAATGGATTATTACAAGAAACTGCGTGATGAAGGCATTATCAATAAGGATTTCGCGGCGACAAGTAAAACGGATCAGCAGAATCTGTTCAAAAAAGGTACGGCAGGCATATATATCGGTGCAATGACCGACGTCGAGACGTTGGAGAAAGATCTGAAGAAAAATGTTCCTACTGCCGTAGTTGATGTTCATAGTATGGTGGCAGGAAAAGATGGCAAATTCTCGTCATGGGCTCTCCCAGGTTATGCCAATGTAATTATGTTCCCGAAATCCGCTGTTAAAAACGAAGCGGAGTTAAAGAAAATCCTGGCCTTCTTTGACAAGATGATGACGCCGGAAGTTGCCAACACGATGTTCTGGGGCATTAAAGACGTCCACTATACCGTAGTCGACAACAAGGCTAAAAAGAAAGATAAAGAATTAGTGGAACGTGAAGTCAAGCCGTTTACCGATGCAGCAGTAGGCGATGAAGATACAACTGGAAGATATATCGGCGTATCTGATTCCGTACCATTTACCAAGGCGCAAACATTGAAGATCGACAACCTCAAGTATGCCGTACAGGATCCGGCGGCTCCTCTGGAATCGAAAACGTATCTGGAGAAAGGCGTACAGCTTCAAGAATTAATCAAAGACGCAACCAATAAATACATTTACGGCAACATTGACAAGGCTGGTTTTGAAAAGGCTGTTGAGGATTGGAAAAATCGCGGCGGCAACAAGATTATTGAAGAATACAACGCAGCCAAAAAATAATTTGCACAATCGGTTGTAGAGAGAAATGGGAGAGGGCTGTTGAAAAGTTCAACAGCCTCTTCATCCCTTGAATTATTCCCGGAAAGGAAGGGTTATCATGGAGAAAGCATCGGTTAGTAGAGCAGCGACAGTACCTACAGCCCGAAGCAGTGAGCTTAGCAGACGTCTTTGGAGAAATAAATGGATCTATGTCATGCTGCTGCCGGGAGTGTTGTATTTTCTCGTTTTCAAGTATATTCCCATGTATGGTTTGATCATTTCGTTTCAGAATTACAAACCGTTCAAAGGGGTTAGCGGAAGCGAATGGGTCGGTTTTGAACATTTTCAGCGCTTATTTACGGAGCCGGATTTTCTCAATATTTTAAGCAATACGTTAATTTTGTTTGTCATGAATATCTTGTTTTTTTTTCCGATTCCTATTCTGTTGGCGCTTATGTTGAATGAAGTCAGAATGGAGCTGTTCAAGAAAACGTTTCAAACGATCGTCTATCTGCCTCATTTTATGTCCTGGGTCATTATCGTCTCGATCAGTTTTGTCATGCTGACGATGGACGGCGGGGTTATCAACGATTTACTTGAGTATGTCGGGCTTGAAAAGATTAATTTTTTGCTCAGCCCTGAATGGTTTAGACCCACCTATATTCTTCAGGTTATCTGGAGAGAAGCGGGATGGGGGACCATTATTTATCTGGCGGCCATTGCCTCGATCGATCCTCAGCAGTATGAGGCTGCGCGGATGGATGGCGCGGGACGGCTTAGACAAATGTGGCATATCACATTGCCTGCGATTCGCAGCGTGATCATTGTATTGTTAATTTTGAAAATTGGCGATGTTCTCGAACTCGGTTTTGAACATGTCTACCTGCTTCTCAACTCAATGAACCGAAATGTTGCTGAGATCATTGATACGTATGTATATACTGCAGGATTAAAGCAAGGTCAGTTCAGTTACAGTGCCGCGATCGGCTTCTTCAAATCGTTTATCGGACTTATTCTTGTCATGCTGGCTAACAAAATTGCCAAGAAGATGGGCGAAGAGGGCGTTTATTAATAAGCCGGTAGAAGACCTTAGGAGGAATGTATCATGGTAGATGATAAAACGTTAAGTGGCCGACTGTTTGCCACTATCAATTATACGCTGCTGACCATCATTGGTTTAGTTACGATGTTACCCTTCGTACATGTTGTTGCGGGATCGTTTACGACAAGCGCGGAGATGGCCGTCAAGAAGTTTGTGCTTATTCCAACGGACTGGAGCATAGAGGCATACCGGTTTATTTTCTCAACAAGTACGATCTTTAAAGCGATGGGCGTTTCGATCGGCGTTACGCTTGTCGGAACCATATTCAGCATGTTTGTTACTGCTCTGATGGCATACGGTTTATCCCGCAGAGATTTGGATGGCAGAAACGTCATCATGTTCCTTGTGGTATTCACGATGCTCTTTAGCGGCGGGTTGATTCCGACGTTTTTGGTCGTGAAAGAACTGGGCTTGATCGACACCTACGCGGCATTGATTTTGCCAACGGCAATCAGCGCATTCAATTTGATTATTTTGAAAAATTTCTTCCAGAACATACCCGAAGGACTCGAGGAATCGGCCAAAATCGATGGCTGCCATGACTTCGGCATCTTGTTCCGCATCGTACTGCCATTATCGATGCCTGCGATTGCGACGATTTCCTTATTCTATGCTGTGACGTATTGGAACACCTACTTGAGTGCGATCCTTTATTTGAATGAGAGTGCAATGTGGCCGATCCAGGTCCTCCTTAGACAAATTGTTGTTCTTGCAAGCGGGATGGATTACAGCTCAGCGCTCGATAATACCACCCCGCCTCCGGAGCAGTCCGTGAAGATGGCCGTTATCGTCGTAGCGACGCTGCCGATCTTGTGCGTGTATCCCTTCTTGCAGAAGCACTTTGCTAAAGGCGCTATGCTGGGTTCGATTAAGGGCTAGGAAAAGAGGCATCTGAATATGCAGACTCAGACGGGCAATAACGATATCCGCCATCTCCTTGCCGAGATGGACAGCTTGTTCGAGGGCTTCTTTCGATGGCTTGGCGGGCAGTATGATTCGGCAAGCGGCGGCTTCTATTATGCGCGAAGTTCCAGATCGATGACCGGCATCGGGCCGGACATCGAATCAACTGCGCAGGCGTTGAACATCCTGGAGCGCTGCGGCATGCTGAGCGAGATGCCGAAGGCTATGAAGCAGCGTATGATCCGCTTCTTCCAGAGCAAGCAGGAAGCGCCGTCCGGTTACTTCTACGACGACAACCCGCTCATGCGCGAGGATGAAGTGATGGTCGCGCGCGCCATCGGCTACAGCGTGAACGCGCTGCGCAAGCTCGGCGGGCAGCCGCTGCATGCGCTGCCGTACGAAGCGCAGCAGGCGCCTGCGTACATGAGCTCGCGGGAAGCGTACACGCGCTGGCTGGCATCCGTCCAGCTCAGCAACAGCTGGCGCGGCTGCGACCGCTTATCCACCTCCAGCGTGTACGTGGAGCAGGTGGAGCCGGCCAGCCGCAGAGCGGCATACGCGAAGACCGCTTTCGACTTCTTCGCGGAGCAGCAAGATCCCCAGTCGGGGCTCTGGGGCGAGGGCTCGTATTATGTGCGGATATCGGGCACCTTTAAGCTGCACATCTTTTACGACCGCTTTGACGTGCCGCTGCCGAGGGAAGAGCAGATCTACCAGAGCATCCTCAATGCTCTGCGTAACGAAGAAGCGGCTGATATGTGCTATATCCGCAACCCGATTCATTTATTATCCTACATGAAGCTGGATATTCCCGTAGAGGAGCTGCGCGAAATCATACAGAACACCGTGCAAAATATGAAGCGCCTGCTGCGTGCAGACGGCGGCTTTTCGCGGGAGCTGGCGCATTCGCCGACCGCGCCGAATGTCGCGCAAATCAAGGGCGGCGAGTACTACCCGAACATGCCGAAGGCCGTTCACATCGGGCGCGGCGAAGTGGAAGGCGACATGAACGCAGGGACGCAGGCGCTGTTGATCCGTTCGGTCTGTTACCAACTTGCCGGGATGGAAGCGCCAAAGTTATCCACAATGAATGTTTATCAGGAGTAGAGAGGGGAAACCGAAATGAATCAAACCATAGAACGAACACCGCTGGGTTGGGCCAAAGCAGCATGCGACGCCATCATCAGCACGTACACGCCTCAAGAGCTGCCGCCTGCAGGGCGTTGGCATTATCATCAAGGTGTGTTCCTGTGCGGGATGGAGATGGTGTCGGAAGCGGTGCGGGAAGATCGGTATGACAGCTATATCCAGCAATATGTCGATAACTTGATCGATGAGCAGGGCAATCTGTACTTTGCCCGCGACGAGCTGGATTCCATTCAGGCAGGCTTGCTGCTGTTTCAATTGGAGCAGCGTACAGGTCATTCCAAATACCGTGTTGCCGCAAATAAATTGAGAAACCTGTTTAACACCTTGAACCTCACTTCCGAGGGAGGATTCTGGCATAAGGATAAATACCCTTATCAAATGTGGCTCGATGGATTGTATATGGGAGGCGTTTTTGCGTTGAAATACGCCAATCATTACGGAGAACACAGCTTACGGCACATGGTCCTTCATCAGGAGAAATTAATGCGCAAATACATGAAAGACGCGAAGTCCGGCCTGCTCTACCACGCCTGGGATGAAAGCCGCCGCATGCCATGGGCGAACGCCGAAACGGGCTGCTCGCCGGAGTTCTGGGGCCGATCTCTCGGCTGGTACGGCCTTGCGGTCGCGCAGTTCCTGGATGAGCTTCCGGCGGATGAAGCGGGGCGCGAGGAGCTTGTCAGTTCGCTGCGCGAGTTCGTTCACGCCTTAATCCGCTATCAGGACGCGGAGAGCGGCTTGTGGTATCAAGTCGTGGATAAAGGGGATCAGCCGGACAACTGGCTGGAAACCTCCTGCACGAGCCTATTTGTTTATGCGATTGCCAAAGCCATCAAGCATGGCGTTGTCGGCAATGAATGCCTGGATGCAGCCGTGAAAGGGTATCAGGGCTTAATCCGGGCGCTGGAGTTTGATGAAAATGGGCGGTTGATTTTACCGCATATTTGCATCGGGACGTCAGCAGGAGACTACGAGAATTACGTCACCCGCCCGACAAGCAAAAACGACCTGCACGGCGTAGGCGCGTTTGTGATGGCGTGTGCGGAAATGCATTCGCTTATTGAAAGAGAGTCCTAAGGAGCGTTCTTATGTCGCTATATAATATTGCTAGTTTCGGTGCCGTCGGTGACGGAATAACGGATAACAGTGAGGCTATTGCGGCTGCGATCGAAGCCTGCTCGGATCATGGCGGCGGAACGGTTTATATCCCCGCGGGGACTTATATAACCGGAAGAATCGCACTTCGCAGCCGAATAACGCTGGAGCTTGCCGCAGGTGCGCTGCTGCTGTTCCACGCCGAGTTTGATAAGTATCCGCCTGTACCGACCCGATGGTCGGGCTACGAGTGTTACGGTTACTCTCCGCTCATATATGGCAGCGGGTTGTCGCAGATTACGATCAAAGGGCAGGGCATTATCGATGGGCAAGGCGGGCCTTGGTGGCAAGCTTACCGCGAGTTGCGCCAGGGCGGAACGGTGAACAGCGCCCGAACCCAGGAGATCGCTTCGTTGAATGAGGCTTTGATCCGTTCGGTAAAAAGCAACATCGTGGAATGGCCGTCGCAATTTTTGCGGCCGCCGCTGCTGCAGTTGATTGGCTGCGAGCAGGTAACCATCGAAGGCGTAACCTTGCAGAATTCGCCGTTCTGGAATACCCATCTGGTTTATTGTAGCGACGTCCATCTTCATGGCGTTAAAATCAAAAATCCAAGCGACACGCCCAATGGCGACGGGCTGGACATCGATTCCTGCACCAACGTCCGCATCTCCGATTGTTTCTTCGACGTCGGCGATGACTGCCTTTGCATCAAGTCCGGCATTGATGAGGACGGACGCAGAGTCGGCAAGCCTTCGGAGCATATTGCCATAACCAACTGCACGATGTTGAGAGGTCACGGCGGTGTCGTGCTTGGCAGCGAAATGGCGGGAGGCATCCGCAACGTCGTCATCTCGAACTGCATCTTCATCGGCACGGACCGCGGCATTCGGATGAAGACGAACCGCGCCCGCGGCGGGTACATCAAGAACGTCTCGGTGAGCAACATCTACATGGAGGATGTTTTCTGCCCGCTGACAATCAACTCGTTTTACCGCTATGGCGTGGACGAAAGCAAACCGCAAATCAGCAGTCCGGAGGCTGTTCCTGTCTCCGAGAGCACGCCGGTGATCGAGCATGTCCGTATCAGCCATGTCACCGCCAAGCAATGCCGCGCTTCTGCGGGATTCCTATACGGTCTTCCGGAAATGCCGATCCGCGACGTTCAGTTGAACCATGTACACATCGAAATGACGACTGATCCGGATGAAAAAGGCGATGAGCCTGATATGGTGCGCGAGAAGCTCATCATGGCCGGAGACGGCATGCTTTGCAAGCACGTGGAGGGCCTGGAACTTCATCATGTCCGTATCGAGACGAGACAAGGTCCTGCTCTTCGTCTAGAAGATGTGAGTGAAGTTGAAGTGGACGATCTCAAGATGAAACGGCGGCATCCTGAAACGCCTGTTATGTCGCTGGCTCGAGCGGAGAAGGTGTTCCTAACGGGAAGACAGGCTGTGGAAGAAGGATATTTACGAAATAGCGAAATGGATGCTGGTATTTATAATTGCTAGGATACATCCACGAAATAGTTTGGAGTCCGATTTTACAAAATTGCAGCTTGGTTTGTGCGGGGGGATGTTCGATGAGCGCATGATAAGCTGGCAAAATCGAACTCCAGCCGCAACTCCTTTCAACACGTTATTGCAATTGGGCGAAATCGAACTGCGATAAACGTAATCGTGTTTGTTTTTTAAACTCTCCATCTTCCAATTAGAATCAAAATTTCCATTGCACGAACAAACCTTCAATGTTACTATAGGTAAAATTTATCTAGTCGACAGGGAGGCATCTCAATGCTTGAAGAATCCATCGAACTAAGATTAGAACAGCTAGGCATTACACTTCCAGAGGCGAGCGAGCCGGCGGCGAAATATGCGAACTGCGTTATCGTTAACGGACTTCTATTTGTTTCCGGCAAAGGACCTTCCGGGAAGCCAAAAGGCAAGCTGGGCCAGCATTTTACGACGGACGAGGGCTATCAGTTTGCCCGGTCTGCCGGAATTGAGGTACTCGCTGTGTTAAAAGATGCTCTCGGCAGCTTGGATAAGGTAAAGCGGGTCGTGAAGGTCCAAGGCTTCGTCAATGCGGATCCTGCATTTGAAGAGCCACATAAGGTGTTGAATGGTTTTTCGGATCTGATGCTTGAGGTATTCGGAGAGAAGGGCATGCATGCCCGATCCGTTCTTGGGGCCAGCACATTAAGAGACAATCTGCCGGTTGTTGTGGATTCCATTTTTGAGGTCTAAAAAAAGGCTTCTCCCATCGTCACCCATAAGGGTGACACGGGAGAAGCCTTTTTTAAATTAAGCAGCACGCTCCGAACGACGACCTAGCACTACGATCAATGCCAAGATCAGCAATACAATCGGCATTGTGGCAACGCCAATCCCTTGACCCGCCATCAAATGGGTCCCTACTGCGCCAACCATTGTCAGCACGATGACACCCGCCGAGTAGAAAGCGACGCGCGGCTTTTTGAAGCCGATAATAAGCCCGATCGCAGCGAGAAGTTCAATGGCGCCAACCACGTACATGAAGCCTACCCCATAACCATAAACCTCTGAGAAAGCTTGCGCCTGCATCTCGTTGCCCGATAGCTTCATAAAGCCGAACATCAGATAACCCAAAGCTAGTAATCCTTGAAGAATGCGAACTGTCCATTTCATCTTTAAGCACCTCGTCATTAATATTTTATATGGTTAATCATGGTTAAAAAGCGATGGATAGATAACTAAGCGAACCTAGTTCATAGCTGCGGTGAATAACCTGGGCCTGACGATCCGGATTGCCGCTGCCCATTGCGATATAAAAAGGAACGAAATGTTCCGGTCTTGGCACGGCCATCCGTACATGGGGAGCCTGCGTTTCGTATTGGAACAAGGTATTCAGATCCTGTTTTTGTACGTTCTCCACCAGCCAGTCGTCGAAGGCGACGGCCCATGCATCCGGTTCGGTGGCATTCCAATTGAGCGACCGCAGATTGTGCACGGTTGCACCGCTGCCGATGATTAAAATATCTTCTTGGTCGAGACCGCGCAGCGCCTCCCCAATGCGATATTGCTCGGCTGGAGGGAGATAAGGATGAACGGAAATTTGAATGACCGGGCAATCCGGGTTCGGGAACATCCGGGACAGAGGGACCCAGGATCCATGATCGAGCCCGCGTTTCGAGTCCAGATTTACCGGGATTCCTTTGGCCTGGAAACGCTCGGCGATGCTGCTGGCCAGCTCGGTCGAACCTTTGGCAGGATACTTGATTTGGTAAAGCTCTTTCGGAAAACCGCCGAAATCGTAAATCGTTTCATAGACGTCGTCCATCGATGAAATGGTAAGCACTTCAGTCTCCCAATGCGCGGTAAAGATCACGATGGCTTTCGGAGCCAGCTTCTTTCCGTAATCAAGAAGAAACTCCGTGCACGCCGTATCTTGAATCGCCATCATAGGCGAGCCGTGGCCTACAAATATAGGGGAAATCATGGATATCACTCCTTTCATAATATTGTTACCTCAAATCATTTAGTTACTTAATGTAACTGAGTATATAATACACACTACATTTCGTCAAGTAATTAATGTACTTTGTGTAACCTTGTTTTTCGACTTCATCTTACGCTATAATAAAAAGAATACTGAGGTGATGAACATGGACCAATGTCAATCGCAATCGCAAATGTGTCCACGCTTTGAGAAAGCCGTAGAAATTCTAAGCAAGCGATGGACATCGCTGATCGTGTTCCAATTGCTTTCGGGTCCGCAGCGTTTTGTACAGATCGATCATGCGCTTCCCAATTTAAGCGGCAAGGTGTTATCGGAACGGCTGAAGGAACTGGAGCAAGAAGGAATTGTAAAGAGAGTAGTATTCCCGGAAAGTCCGGTTCGTATTGAATATTCATTAACCGATAAGGGGCGGGCGCTGGCTCCGATTTTTGTCGAGATCGGCAAATGGTCGTCCGAGTGGTTGCCAGTCCCGGAATAAACGTAAAAAAGGTCAATCTTCTTATCTGTAAGATAAGAGGGTTGACCTTCTTTTCATTAGAAATTAATAATGCAGCGAAAACGATCTATAGTCGCCTCATGCAGACGTGGGACACGCCTAAGATGATAATAATAACTGCAAGTAAACTTGAATTGATGGCCGAAGTCCCAATCGTGCAGGCTATGGTCGCGCTCCCAAAACTCCTGCTCCAGCGGCAGCCAGGGCGAAGGCTCTGCTTGAACGAGAGGAAGCCGATCGACAGGCGACACTAATCGCAGTTCGCTCGCACTCTCCGGATGCAAATTCTGGCTTCTCCGCAGCGCCTTCACAAGCTGCAATAAGGGAGTCAGCCCTCGCCGGAACAAAGCCGAGTAACCAAGGTCATGCAGCAAGCATAGCGCATGCGAGAAGGTCAGCATATGACCGATCAAATCGTGATGAGCCTCCGCGCGATAAATGACCCGGAACGCGGCCAGCTCCTCAAGAACGAAGGCGGACAACTGCTCCGGATACTCGATAACGGGCATTTCGCCCGGCTCGATCACGAAGCGTTTCACATCCCCAGCGGTACAACCAAGCCACGACCTGCCGGGAATCGTTCGATCGAACGCGCGGATCAGCTCGTAAATGCCCTCAATGTCCGCTTCGCTTCCCCAGCCGCGCAGTTCACGGATAGCGCTTAAGCTGAGCGCGGTATAGATGGCGTTATGCCCGACCCAGTGGAGCTGGTCGATATTAATTTCCAATGCGCTCGTAATTCGCTTTTCTGCCTCATCAACTTCCAGATGGACCGTGCTCTCCATACGTTCCGACAAAGCATGCTTCAGTAGCATCGCCTGCAGTTGCTCGGTAATCGCCCGGGAGGTTTCGACCGGCAAATCGTTTTCTTTCAATAACAGGTATCCGGCAATGCCTGCTGCGCCAAAATGCGCATGCCAAATATCGCCGGTTTCTTTTTTGCATGAAGAAATAATAGCCAAACCGCGATGTAACGCGCTCATGTCCTGCATACGATCCCGCCCTTTCGTCAAGTGATTTGCACATGGCTTTGTGGTATAATTTTCCTGCGATATACCCATCATACTTCATTGGAAGGATCACGCCAATGTCTCCTGCAGTACAGACGCTGCCAAATCTATTTTTCGCTATGTGACAAAGTTACGGTTGAACGAATTCGACTTTTGCTATGATCATTCACAGGAAGTCAATCAACCAAAACAAAGCTGCATGGAGGGATTTAGATGATGAAAAATGTTGGCGGAGCGGATCGCGTTATTCGCATAATTGTGGGTATTGCGCTATTGTCGTTATTTATCTTCTTGCCTGGATATTGGAAATTAACCGGACTTATCGCGCTTCCGTTTCTAATTACAGGATTGATGCAAAAATGCGGCATGAATAAATTACTTGGCCGCAATACGTGCAGAATTAGTTAAAAAGAGAAAAGGATAGTCAGGGTACAGTAATGCGCCCCGGCTATCCTTTTATTTCAAATAAGATTATTCCTTCGTCTCCGGATCGACCGGTTCCAGCCCGGCAAAAAGGCTCTTCCCATCATCGGCTTCAACGAAACGTTTGAGCACGTTCAATTTATTTTCCCAATAGCGTTCATAATAAGCAAGCCATCGTTTGAGTTCCATGAGCGGTTCAGCATCCAGTCGATACCTCGTCTCTCGACCGACTTTCCTTTCTTTCACCAGACCGGCATCGGCGAGTATTCGCAGGTGCTTGGATACCGCGGTGCGGCTCATCGGGAAGTGCCCGCTAATGACCGTAACCGGCATCTCCTGTTCGCCCAGCAGTTTCAGCACCTGACGGCGGGTCGGATCGGCGATAGCTTGAAATACGTCATGCTTTTGCGAAGGAACAGCCATCTTAAGCCTCGATGTACTGGCTGAGCTTTTGTACAATACCGACCCAGCCCCCAGACATTCTTTCGCGAACCTCGGCGTGAGTTTGACCGAATTCGGTGACTTTCTCCGGATCCCAGCCGTCATGAATCAGGGTGAACTCGGTTTTACCTTTAAGGTCAACCAATTCAAACGTCAGCGTCCAATCCTTGCCCCATTCAAAAGAAAGGCGGTTCGGCGGCGTGATTTCCGTGACCTTGCACGGCGATTTACCGAATGGTCCCGCTTCCAGATGAAATTCATAACCTTCTTCAGGCTTAAAATCGTTCGGCATGAACCACACGGCGATCCCTTCTGAAGTCGCGACAGCGCTCCATACCTTCTCAATCGGTGCGTTAAAAACTTGTGTTTGCCGGATTGCCGGCAGTGTATTTAATTGGTTTCCCATATCCTTTTGCCTCCGTTTGTTTATTTTGATTTTACAAGGTCCTTATGGCGGAACCGCAGTGCCGACCATTTCTCATCGATAGCCACATTGCTGACAGGCCGATAGGAGGAGATGCTTTCCATCAGGCTCCAGAGACTGTCACGGTTAATGTCGGTTTTTACCTTTGAGCTTTGCTTCGGATACGTTACCCAGAACACCGCATCGCCATTCAGGAGCGGGATCGCTTTGGGGACCCATTCATTCACTTCGCTTGCATTGTTGACAAAAAGCTGAACAAAATCATATTTGCCATCAGGCATACCCGGTGCTTCGATCCCAAGTTTGTAGCTTTCCGGTGCATTGAGGACAATAGCTTGTCCCTGTTTGTAACGCAGCTTTTTCAGTAGTTCTTCTAGCATGATGCCTCCCTATGATCTGAAATAATTCATAACCCAGCCGATCCCATATTTATCGGTCACTTGGCCATGCAGCGCCCCGAAAAAAGTATCCTGCAGATCAATCGTAGCGTCGCCGTCAGCAAGCAGGGTTTCAAAGACATTGCGAATTTCCTCTTCACTTTCGAATTGAAGAATGATTTTCGTATTTTGCCCAGCTGCGTAGTTTTGACCATAGGAATCGGAAAAATGAATCATACTGCCGTTAATATGCAGCTCGGCGTGCAGGATTTTGCCGCCATGATTGTTCAGGATCTTGATGTCGCCGCCAAAAATCTGCCGATAATAATGAATCGCTTCTTCGCAGTTATTCACAACGACAAAAGGATTTGCGCTTTTCATAAAAACTGCCCTCCCGCAAGTTTAGGTCGATATGAAACCTTTTAGTTTCATAACAGGATTATACGCAACCATTTGGTTTCGTGTCAATAACAAAAAAATCTTTTTCCATCTCGTTCACTCCCTCATTTCAACTATTCTTCACCCTCAATCCTTATTCTCATCCTCACCACAACCCAACTTATCCACACACTTACCCACAATATCACATGTCCACATACCATGCTGTGCATAATCCATCAGCTCGATTATACACATATCCACAGGGTGAGTTATCCACATCTGAACAATTCTTTTAGCGCAAAGTTGCCTCTCTCGGTTTGACTTTCGTGAACGAACAGGATGTGCTTCTATTTACGGTCAAATGAGAAAATCAATGCCGTAGCTCCGAAAATCGTTGCTACTGGAAAGCTTGCACCTTAATGTGTGAGCTTTTTTTCATTTAGAACTTAGCCTTTGGTCTAGGTTTTCTCAAGACCTTTGGCTAAAGGAAGACACTACCAAAGTGCGTTTTGACCGAAGTCATTCTGTTTTAAGATGAATATAACGAAATGGAGAGCGAGGAGTTGCAATGAAAAAGGAATCATTCATTTCTTATCTGCTGGCATGCAGCGCATTACTATCGATCCCGTTAGTGGGTCTCATCTATGTGTATTTGAACCATGGGGGAGAGCGGTATTATAGCTTGGTTACGGATTTGGACCGGCAAATCCCTTTTCTGAAAATTTTCGTGGTGCCGTACGTATCTTGGTATGTTTTCCTGCTGGCCGGCTTCATGTACCTGGCATACAAGGATCGTCAAACCTACTACAAGACGCTGCTGCAATTCATCATCGGTCTTCTTCTGTGCTATGGGGTTTATGCCGTTTACCAGACTCATGTTCCACGCCCTGCAATCGGTGGAGATGACTGGATGATGCGAATGGTGCAGTGGGTGTACAATAACGATCAACCGTTTAATTGTTTTCCCAGCACGCATGTGCTGACTTCTTACTTAATGATGAAAGCTTATCTGAGCACAGCTCATATTTCTCGCATATACACGTCAATCGTAACCCTGTTGTCGCTGCTCATTATTGCTTCGACCCAATTTATGAAACAGCATGTTCTCTTGGATATCATTGGTGCGGTGTTGGTTGCAGAAGGTGTCATTTACGTCGTGAATAGAGTGCGTAAGGGTTGGTTCGTTAAACCATTAGCTGCCGGCATGCAGCGGGGTCAAATTGAAGGGGGTCTTGAAAGATGATTCGCAGAGAGAAAATTTTAATCCTGACCGGCGCGTTAGGGGATGGTCATAATAAAGCTGCACAAGCGATACTCGAGGCGGCACGATTCTATCGCCCGGATGTGGAAGTGAAAGTCGTCGACTTTTTGGAATGGACGCATCCCTATTTGCACTCGGTGGGCAAGTACTGTTACATGCAGTGGATGAAAAGCCTTCCGTCGGTCTATGGGTACTTATACCGTAAGACACGGGATGACAATACGTTCTCCCATTGGTTCAAACGGATGAAATCGTTCAGTACCGACCGCATGCTGGAGCTGCTGCACGAATATAATCCGACCGAGGTCGTCAGCACGTTCCCGGGGGCTGCCGCGGCGATGTCCTATTTGAAATGCAACGGCTTAACGACCGTCCCTACAGTTACCGTAATGACCGATTATACCGATCACAGTTACTGGGTTCACCCTTGTACGGATCGTTATCTGGTTGGGGCTGAACATGTGAAAAAAGCGCTGCTGCGATACCGCATACCGGAGAACCGCATCGTGGTAACGGGCATTCCGATCAGGCTGACCTTCACGCAAACGTATGACCGTGTGGAGCTGCGCGATAAATACGGGCTGGATCGTATGCTGCCGACCGTACTGGTCATGGGTGGCGGGCACGGCTTGATCGGCAAACAATTCAAATCTGTGCTTCAATCGGATGATCTGACTTCTCCGGTGCAGTTTATTTTCGTATGCGGACGCAATGAGAAGTTGAAGATGAGACTTGAAGAGGAGTTTGGCGGGGATAAAACCCGTCACCGCGTGGTCATAACCGGCTTTGTGGATCATATCCACGAGCTGATGGCGCTGTCCGATTTGATCGTGACGAAGCCTGGCGGGCTGACGGTATCGGAAGCGCTTGCGTTGGAGCTGCCGATGATGCTGTACAAACCGATTCCCGGCCAAGAGCAGGATAATGCGGCTTTTCTGGTCGGTGTCGGCGCTGCGATCGAAGCGAGAAACGCGGCGGAGCTCAAAAGCCAGCTGATGGAAGTCATCGTCAACCGGACGATTCTGAATGAGTTGAAGAAGAATGCCAAGTCCAACCAACTGAAGGAAGGCGCTTTGCATACCTTAACGGCCATTTTGGAAACCAAGCACCATCACGTAAGTGCGCTGGAAGGCCTGCAAGTATCTTATGCTAACGTGTGATCTATGCATCTTATGATAACGTTTCGTAGAAACGTCTCGCTGCGGCGGATAAAGGAGTGCTTTTCAGCTTAATTATCCCGACTTTTCTCGGGGGTATGGGCTTGTTAAGTTGAATTTCATACAATGAATGATCGTCAAGTTCTTGCTTGATAAACTCTTTAATCACACCGGCGATGCCGAACCCGTTGCGTGCAAATTCAACCAGGAGATCCACACTTCCGAGTTCGATCTCCGGCATGAAAGCCAGCCCTTGCTCAGAGGCGAATTGATCCAGGTAAGCGCGGGTGCTGCTTCCTTTTTCGAGAAGGATAACGGGATGCCTCAGCACGTCTTCTAACGAAATCGGTTTTTCAGATAAATGCTTATACGTTTCTCCGGTTATGAAACAATCATGGATCGCAATGCTTTCTTGAACTTCGATTTGATGGTCGGATATGGGGAGATTCACGATGCCGATATCGATTTTCCCCTCTTTGAGCAGCGTGATCGTTTCGGCGGTTGTCCGGTTGGTTACTTGAATTTTTATTTTTGGAAAAGACTCGTGGAACGTTTTCAGATGCGGTAATAGATAGTGTTTGCACAGCGTATCGCCTGCTCCGATTTTTACCTCCCCGTCCGTCAGTTGGTGCATTTCGGAGATCTTGCGTTCCCCATTAAGTATAAAATGATAGGCCTGCTCAATATACGTGAAAAGTGTCTGGCCTTCAGTCGTCAGTATGACGCCTTTCGGTGTTCGGACAAACAGCTGACCGCCAAGCTTAGCCTCCAATTGCTTAATCGAATGGGTAACGGCCGGTTGGGTAATGTACAGTTCTTCAGCCGCTTTGGACAAGCTTCCCGCTTTAGCTGTGATATAAAATACCTGATACAGCTCCATGTTATGGATCATTAGGTTCACCTGCTAGCCATTAATGTGATTTATGCCAGTTATTATTAATATTAATTTTTTTAATGTGTCCGACTTCATTATACTTGGTTTTAGATTGGAATTCCAAGTGGATGAGGAGAGTGCGGATATGACGGTTACGGCTATTGTGGGTGCCAATTGGGGCGATGAGGGCAAGGGGAAAATAACCGATGTGCTTGCCGCCAACTCTAAGTATGTGGTTCGATATCAGGGAGGAAGCAATGCAGGCCATACGATCATTAATCACTATGGCAAGTTTGCTTTGCATTTGCTGCCGTCCGGCGTTTTTTACCTCGGGGTTACCAATGTGATTGGGCCTGGCGTTGCCTTGAATGTGAGTCAACTGTTCAGCGAGCTCCATGAACTGGCGGAAAGGGGAGTGCCGGAACCCGCGCTATGCATTTCCGATCGGGCACAGGTGGTGCTTCCTTATCACATTCGGTTTGACGAATTGGAAGAGCAGCGGCTCGGAGATCGCAAGTTCGGTTCGACCAAGCAAGGCATTGCGCCGTTTTACTCGGATAAATATGCGAAGCTTGGTATTCAGGTTGCGGACTTGTTCGACGAAACGCATCTGAGATCAAAGTTGAAAGCTTCGCTTGAATCGAAGAATGTGCTGCTTAAGCATTTATATCATCAAGCGACCATAGAGCCTGAGCAATTGTTGGATGATTTACAAGAGCAAGCAGAATTGTTAAAGCCTTATATCTGTAATACAACTGAGCTCTTGCATAAGGCCTTGGCCGATGGAGAGTCAATATTGGTTGAAGGACAGTTGGGGGCATTGCGGGATCCGGATCACGGCATATATCCCTATACGACCTCTTCGTCCACGATCGCCGGATTTGCTGCTATTGGAGCGGGAGTTCCTCCCCATGCCATCAAACAAGTTGTAGCGGTGACGAAGGCATACTCAAGTTGTGTCGGGCAAGGGCCGTTCGTGACCGAAATTCATGCTGAAGCTGCGGATGAGCTGCGTAAACGCGGAGGAGACGCTGGGGAATTTGGCGCGACGACCGGGCGTCCAAGGAGAGTCGGTTGGTTTGATGCCGTCGCAACAAGGTATGGCTGCGAAATTCAAGGAGCGACAGAGGTGGCTTTAACCAATCTTGATGTTCTCGGCTATTTGGAAGAGATCCCTGTTTGTACGGCTTACCGAATCGGTGATGAAAACACCGTGCATTTTCCGAATACGCAGCAATTGGCTCAGTCCGAGCCTGTGTATGACATGCTTCCTGGATGGAAGTGTGATATTACACAGGTTCAATCCTTTCATGAGCTCCCTAAAGAGGCTCAAAACTATATCCAATACATTGAACGATTAATCGGAGTGCCGATACGCTGGGTTTCTACCGGTCCCAAGCGGGATCAGATTATTGTTAGATATTGATCATGCCGAAGAGCTATCCTTGATGTCGGTGTATTCGCATTGACGAAACATGCTATAGTAAAATAAGAAAAAAAGCGCATTAAGGAGAAGCTATGATACGTTTTGGCATCATCGGAACGAATTGGATTACAGAAACATTCATTGAAGCAGCTAAGGAAACAGGGGAGTTCGCGCTCACAGCTGTATACTCCAGAACCGAGGACAAAGCACGGGAATTTGCAGCGAAGTTTGAAATTCCTCATCAGTTCACGGACTTGGAAACTTTCGTGAGAAGCGGTGAATTCGATGCCGTGTATATCGCCAGTCCGAACTCTCTTCACGCCGAGCAGGCGGTGCTTTGCATGAATCACGGCAAGCACGTGTTGTGCGAGAAGCCCGCGGCGTCTAACGCTCGAGAGCTTGCGGCCATGGTAGCAACTGCTGAACAAAATAATGTCGTATTCATGGAAGCTTTGAAATCGACACTCATGCCTAATTTCCAAGCCATTCAAGATAACCTGCATAAAATTGGGCCGGTCCGCCGTTATTTTGCGAGCTATTGCCAATATTCTTCGCGATATGATGCTTATAAGCAGGGAACGGTGCTCAATGCGTTTAATCCCGTTTTTTCTAACGGTTCTTTAATGGATCTTGGCATTTATTGCATTTACCCCCTTGCTGTGCTGTTCGGCAAGCCGGATCGTATTCAAGCTAACGCTATCCTGCTGGAATCCGGAATAGACGGGGAAGGCAGTTTGCTTCTAGGATACAAGGACATGGATGCAATCATCATGCATTCGAAAATTACCAGCTCCTATGCGCCTACAGAGATTCAGGGTGAGAACGGGACGATGGTCATCGATAAAATCAACGAGCCGGAGAAAGTGGAGATCCGCTATCGGGGTGGTGTTGTAGAGGATTTAACCCGGCCTCAATCGACGAGAACAATGATGTATGAGGCAGCGGAATTCATTCGCTTGATTAAGAGCGGAACGCTTGAATCCCGCACGAACTCCCATGCGACCTCCACGGTCGTTGCGGGAATCATGACCGAGGCCAGACGACAAGTGGGGCTCGTATTTCCCGCGGATAACAAAGGATAGGAGCAAACTGCCTATGTTCGAGCATCTCGTTTCATTTAAATTCAATGCAAACTATACCCCGCAGCAGGAAAGTCAGCTTGTGGAAACGTTGTTGGCTTTTAAAAATCAGATTCCTGGGATTGTTGAACTAACAGCGGGCGTGAATGTAACCGAAGAGACGGACAATATTCACGGCTTTACGCTAGGACTGCGAGTAACTTTTGAGGATCAGGAGGCGTTGCGCCAATATGGACCGCACCCTGTGCACCAACAGTTTGTGAAAATGCTGGACGGTATCCTTGATAGTGTTGTCGTGATTGACTATCCGATTAAGAAATGAACAGTTTTTGAGAGAAAAAAGCTTAGCTAGTTGCCCGTTGGGTGCCTGGTTAGGCTTTTTTACGGACGATGGCCAAGGAAGTCGTTGAGAAACAAGAGGCCGCTGTAGGAGAAACGAAAGCGTCTTTTGAGCAGATCAAGCAATCCATTGAAGGCATCGTTACGCAAATTCAGGAGGTCCCGAAATCCGCAGCAGAATTATCTGAGAATGCATGCAAGATATCGAGTTTGATGGCTAATGTGGCGGCGGTCGTGGAGGAAAGTGCGGCAGCGACAGAGGAAGTAGCTTCGTCTACACAAGAGCAAACTGCCACTATTTTGAAAATCTCCGAACTTTCGGAGAAACTGTCGCAAAGTGCCGGACATTTGCTGGATGAAATCCAAAAATTCAAGCTATAGTTTTCTTTAGTGGAACCGCTGCGGGCGCCTTGGTGTCAGCAGCGGTTCATTTTATTTTGGAGTCCGCACCACTCGGGTTTCATTACTCAGATTTACTGGACTTGCCAAAATGAAAGGGCAGATACATGAGAATGAAGATAACCACCATCACCGCTTCAAGGGATAACAAATACCATGGCCAAGGACCCAAGTAATTGAGCAGCGTATCCCCGGCGGGCTTTTCCGCGACGAAAAGGTAGTTTCCTCCTGTGATCCAATTGATCGGTATGATGACGGCCAATAGACCGTTCATCATTAGAAGCACTCTCCAGATCGAATGCCATGTCGGCCGATAGCCGTGAACCCAGGTCATGTATAAAGCAACCCATACAATGGCGCCGTGACCGACAAAAAAGTAAAAGTAGGTGAAATGAGGGAATCCGGACAGGATCGCTGCAGGTGTCAGCAAGGCTTGAACAGCTCCTCCGATGCCTGCGAAGTATAGAAATTCATACAGCCGATAGGAAGGGAAAAGGAGCATAAGAATGGTTAGGAGGTAACTAATGCTGCACAACTGGAGGGGGAGGGAATAATCCCAGGCGAATTGCTCGTGATAAAAATACCAGCCGTAAAGTAAGAGTTCAAAGAGAATAAGAATTGCGCTAAGCCCGAACCTGATAATTTGTTTGCTGACGTTCAGACGAAGAGATTTTTTAAACCGGTATAACAGGAGAACCAGCAGAGCAATTACGGCAAGCGGAAATAAATGTTGCGGAGAAAACATGGCGAATGGATATTCGGTTTCTGAAAACCAGTCCATAAAATTCGCTCCTTCTTTGTGTTTCTGGGGACTATTGTATCCATACTGCTTTAAATGATACAAAATATTGTCGACTCTGCCAAACCCATTGGTGCTTTTCATAAACTTCATCTATTTACAAATAAATATCACTTTTATTTGTATATTTTTGGTAGAATAAGATGCGCTAGATTGATAGTCTTTTATAACAAAGGAGGATATTCATGGGATTCATGGCAAGTTGGAAAGCTAAGTTATTGAAATCTGCACTTGCTTTAACTGTTGCGTTACCGTTGCAAGTTCTGGCTACAAGCAGTTGGCAAGCGGTAATGGCGGAGGGGCCGACGGATCCGGCGCCGTTCATCGAAGCCAAAGTAATAAATGAGAACGCCGGCAAAAAGGTGCTTTTTGATAATACACATGAACAAACAGCCGGTGCAGCGGATTGGGTCATTGACGGAGGGTTCTCCGATTTTGCCAATGCGCTAGCGAATAATGGCTATTATGTGAAAGAACTTCGTAAAACAACGCCAATCACGCTGAGTGATCTGAGCGGCTATGATGTGTTTGTTGTTGCGGAAGCGAACGTTCCTTATAAAACAAGCGAGCAAGCGGCCATGGCGCAATACGTGCAAGGCGGCGGCAGTATTTTCTTCATCGGCGACCACTATAATGCGGACCGCAACAAAAATCGTTGGGACGGCTCCGAAGTATTCAATGGTTACCGCCGTGGCGCCTGGACGAATCCGGTACAAGGGATGAGCGCCGAAGAGATCGCTTCCTCAGCGATGCAGGATGTTGCGAGCACGGACTGGCTGGCAACGCAGTTCGGCGTCAGATTCCGTTATAATGCGCTTGGCGATATTACAGCGAATCAAATCGTAACGCCGGATCAAGCGTTCGACATTACGAACGGCGTATCCGGCGTTGCCATGCATGCAGGCTCTACGCTCGCGATCATTGATCCGACGAAGGCCAAAGGCATTGTCTACTTGCCGCAAACCAATGAGGCATGGCCGAATGCGGTAGATCAGGGCGTCTATAATGGCGGAGGCGTCGCTGAAGGCCCATACGTTGCAGTTTCCAAAGCAGGAGCGGGTAAAGCCGCCTTTATCGGCGATTCCTCGCCGGTCGAGGATGCGACACCGAAATATTTGCGTGAAGATACAGGTGCAAAGAAGACGACTTATGACGGATTTAAAGAAGTTGACGATGGTAAACTGCTGGTTAACATGGTGAACTGGTTATCGAAAAAAGAGAGCTACACGAGCCTCACTGAGGTCAGCGGCTTGCAGTTGGATCAACCGACAGCACTGCTGCCCTTTGAAGAACCGGCTACTTCTACGGAACCGAAGCCTGAGCCATGGGCGGCACCGAATGCCGGCTACTTATGGTACGACCGCAGTACGTTCAAGCCGGGTTCGTACGGTGGTCCCGCTGCGACGGCCAGTGCCGTATACAGCTTCGTGCATCAAGCCGTATTGCCGAATGCACAGGATTTCCAAATCCGTGTCGTCATTGACAACTTGCCGGCCAATACGACAGTTTCGGGCTATCAAACGGGTATTTATTTAGTTAGCGGCGGCGCTCAAATTGCCAAGATTCAGAACGCCGACGGAACATGGCCGGCTACGGAAGGCTATAGTACCGCGTTCAGTTTGACATCGGATTCCAAAGGCCATGCCTATAAGGATTTGACGGTCCGCATCAAACCGGGCACTACGGCTGCGGCGAACCTTCGTCTGCGCCAAAACGGTACGAACCTGAAAACCCAATCGGTAACCCTTGGGAACGTTCCGGCCGAGCCGTTGCCGGAAGAGCAAAATCCGATCCCGGCGAAAATCACCATCGCTGAAGCTCGCAGCAAATCGACAGGTACGCTAGTGACGGTAGAGGGTGTTGTGACGACCGAGCCTGGATCATTTGGCGGACAAGCTTTCTATTTGCAGGATGCGACGGGCGGCATTTACGTGTTCCAAAGCTTGAGCGGCTTCCATCTGGGCGACACGATTAAGATTACAGCGCCAACGGCGGTATTTAATACGGAGCTCGAATTGACGGATCCGGTTGAAATCACGAAAACGGGTACGTCCGCGCTTCCGGCGGCGATTCCTGTGACTGCTATCACGTACGAGAACCAAGGTCAACTGGTCGAGCTAAGCCATGTAACGATCAGCAACTTGATTAGCGCTTCACCTACAGGTTCTTTCGAATTTGATGCGGTGAACGGCTCGGTAAGCAATCATATTCGTGTAGATGCGCGCACGGGCTTAACGCAAAGCGCCTTCCCGTACCAAGAGGGACAAACCGTTAACATCAAAGGGGTCTCCGCTATTTTCAGAGGCGTATTCCAACTGAAACCAAGAGGATTGAGCGATTTTGCGGTGCCTGCGGATACGACAGCGCCCGTAACTACGGCTGCATTGTCAGGTAGTGCGAACGGCCAAGGTTGGTTCAACCAGGATGTATCGGTTACATTGACGGCATCGGATGACCGTGAGGATGCTGTTATAACGAAATATGCCATTGGCGGTGGGGCGGAAGCTGCTTATACGGCGCCGGTGGTGGTTTCCACAGAAGGAACGAATACAATTTCGTATTTCTCTACGGATGCTGCAGGCAATGCCGAGGTAGCGAAGTCCTTGCAGGTGAAGTTGGATAAAACTGCGCCAATCGTGACTTTGACGCAATCGGGGCACGCGATTGGTGATGTAACGGATGCCGACTCATTGCAATTTGATTTGGCAAGTTCCGATGCGGTTTCCGGTGTTGCGTCGCAAACATTAACGCTGGACGGTAATGTGATCAGCAGCGGTCAAGCGCTGAAAGCTTCCGATCTTGGGCTGGGCGCTCATACGGTACAATATAGTGTGGCAGATGCTGCGGATAATAAATCGGAGCAAAGCTTTACTTTTCAAGTGAAGGCAAGTGTTGTATTAGCCCAAGCCGCACTCTCGGCTGATATCACAACCTTGCAAATCGGTGAAAATACAGCGACTCGTCTGAGCGGTACACTGAGCAACGGCAGTCAGGCTGATTTAAGTAATGCGACTGTTGTTTACAGCACCAGCAATAGTGCGGTAGCTACTGTAGATGCTCAAGGCAACGTAACTGCCGTAGCCGAAGGTACTGCACAAGTAATGGCAAGCGTGACATTGAACGGTGTTACGGTAGGATCTAATTCTGTAGTTATTACTGTGAAAAAGCCGCTCGCTGCGGGCGTTCCCGGCGAACCGGTATTGTCCGGCAATAACGGACAAAGCGGACTTCAGGACGGCAATTACACAGTTACAATGAACATGTGGTGGGGGAACAACGGTACCTTGTTCAAGTTGTATGAAAATGGCGTCCTGGTCAGCACGCAAAGCTTGACCGACGCTTCGCCTTCCGCTCAAGTCGCGAAATTCGACGTCAAAGGCAAGGCAAACGGAACGTATACGTATACGGCGGAATTGACGAACGTTTTCGGAACGACAACAAGCAGTCCGCTTGTCGTAAACGTAACCGACGCTGCGCCGGGCAAACCGGTATTGTCGCAAGATAACTGGGACGGCGACGGCAACTACAAGGTGACGATGAACATGTGGTGGGGTACCAACGCAACCGAGTATCGCTTGTACGAGAACGGTCAGTTGATCGACACGAAAAGTTTGACCGCTGCAACGCCTAATGCGCAAAGCGCGGTATCGGAGATTTCCGGCAGAACGGTTGGCGTGTATGAGTACGTAGCTGAGCTCGTGAACGCCGCCGGCGTAACGAGCAGCGAGAAGATTACGGTTAATGTAGCGAAGTAAGCTTATTTAAGCCTTCACCGCTCCAGATGGGAGTGAGTGAGGGCTTTTTTTCGTGACATAGCCGCTCCCTCTGAACCTCCGTTGACGCACCTAACTGCAAAAAGTGCCATTTTCCCAACCTCCATTGGTGCACTTAACTGCAAATTTACCGTCTCCCAACCTCCATTGGCACACCTAAATGCAAATTACCGTCTCCCAACGTCCATTGGCACGCCTAACTGCAAATGTATCGTCTCCCAACCTCCATTGGAACACCTAAATGCAAATGTATCGTCTCCCAACCTCCATTGGTGCACCTAACTGCAAATTTACCGTCTCCTAACCTCCACTGGCGCCTAACAGCAAAAAGTGCCGTAAAATTGCGAGTTTTCGTCAAAATGGGTCGTTTACATGCGTTTAATGCCTGTAAATTCTTCAAAATTGGCCATGCATAGGCAATTGGGCCGATTTAACAGCATTTTTAGCAGGATTACGGCCAACCAAACGCTTATCGCTAGAAAAAAAAGGCACATTTTGCATGATTATTTCCGCAACAAAGCATATTATCACTTTCTCTGGGAGTATCCATCGCAGAAGAGTAGCTTCAATCGAAATAATCCAGCACGCCTCGAGCAAGCTCATATTGCACAATTTTGATGCCTTTGCCGCGGAGTACTGGGCGGAGCCAGCCTTTATCAACTAAGGAATGGAGCAGCCTGACTGCTGTGCGATGATGAACGCTGAAATGTTCCTCGACGTCTTTAGGGCGTATGGGTCTGGCTAGCTTGAGGTGCAGCCGCACGACCTCTTTCTCAGCAATAAGAGCAACGCTAGCGGGGGATGGAGAAGGTTGATAGCGACTCAACAGCATACGCAGCAACGTTATGCATAGCTCTGGACGGTAAGCCACATCATCATAAGCGAAGGAAACGACGCGATAGCCTAACGCCTGCAGGAATGTTTCGCGATTCAATTCGTCGCAGTAACGTTTGCGGTCCATATCCAGCACATGGGGGCCGTAACCTTTTATTTCCCAGATAAATTTTAAGTCGCCGGGTAAATAAGCAAAATCGCCAAAATACGGACGCCCTCGTAAATCTAGTACTTCGTATTCAGGGTGTAAATCATCAAAATGGCCGTAAAGCGGATACCATACCTGCTGTAAAAACAGCATTTCAGCATGCTGATGTCCGCGTTCCAGCCGACCTCTGCGTTCACCCGATCTCCGGTTTATATGAGATTGGATGAAGACTTGATGCGCTTCCTGATAGCTCATATCACTCAACTCCTACGTATAAAAATAACAAAACGTCCCTAACTCATCGGCAAGATGAATAGGGACGTTCTTCGTCGTTTCACTCATTATAGCGGAAGGGAGCCCCATCTGACTAGTAGCTTTTACCCACGCACAACTTCATCTAGACAAAAACTTGGGGCCGGTGTTAGCCTAGATGTAATAATTGTCGTAACAACTAATTGGAAGAATGACATGGCCTAATACATAACAGAAAGACAGTGATGCACATGAAAAATAGCAACAGCGCCGCTCCCGAAGCGAGCACTTCACTAAGCCGTTCACGCCGACTATGGATCGCCATGGTGCTCGGTTCGCTGGCCGCTTTCGGTCCGCTATCGCTCGATATGTACTTGCCTGCGCTGCCCATCCTGGCCCAAGACCTTCACACAACAACCTCGCTGGCGCAAATGAGCCTTACCGCCTGTATGCTCGGCCTATCGCTCGGTCAGCTCGCAGCCGGTTCCATCAGCGATGTGCGGGGGCGACGAATCCCCTTGCTGATCGGACTCGTCATCTATGCGATTTCCTCGCTGCTCTGCGTGTTCTCGTCCTCCATCTGGATGTTCCTTGGCTTGCGCTTCATCCAAGGGCTTGCCGGCGCAGCGGGCATTGTGATCTCGCGGGCGATCGTCCGAGACTTGTATTCCGGCGTGGAGCTGACCAAGTTTTTCGCGCTTCTGATGCTGGTGAACGGTGCGGCGCCGATTCTGGCGCCAATTGTAGGCGGGCAAATCTTGCAGGTGACGACATGGCACGGCGTCTTCGTCGTATTAAGTCTGATCGGCGTCATCATGCTATTCGCTGTCGTACTCGGGCTTAAAGAAACACTGCCTGCCGAGCGTCGGCTTAAAGGCGGGCTTAGTAACACGCTCAAGACATTCCGGGGTCTGCTGACGGACCGGATGTTCATGGGTTATGCGCTAACGCAGGGACTCGTATTCGCCGCCATGTTCGCGTACATATCCGGGTCGCCGTTCGTGCTGCAGGACATTTTCGGAGTCTCGCCTCAGATGTACAGCGTGTGCTTTGCAGTTAACGGAATTGGCATCATTATCGCCAGCCAAATCGCCGGCAAACTGGCGGGCAGAGTGAGCGAGCGCCGAATTCTCGTCGCAGGTCTCGCAATCGCCGCTTTCGGAGGGCTTCTGCTGCTCGCAGCAACGCTTACAGGCGGCGGGTTATCTGTGATCCTTCCGGCCTTCTTTTTCATCGTCTCAAGTGTAGGTCTAGTGTCCACGGCCACCTCATCGCTCGCTCTGCAAAGCCAAGGCAAATCAGCAGGCAGCGCTGCCGCATTGCTGGGCTTGCTTTCTTTTATCGTAGGAGGCATTGTCGCCCCGCTTGTCGGCATCGGAGGCAGCCAAACCGCGGTTCCGCTTGGTATTGTGATCGCCCTGATGGAAGTAGGCGCTATTCTTTGCTTCATCCTCATGACACGCGGACATAAACCGGATTAAGGATAAATTTATGTAACGTTAAGCTGGCCTTCAAAGTTTTTTCACAATTGCTGCCTATACTGAAACTGTGTAAAAACAATCCATAATAAAGGTGGAATTGCATGATGAAGG
Organism: Paenibacillus sedimenti; assembly: GCF_014534655.1. Lineage (GTDB taxonomy): Bacteria > Bacillota > Bacilli > Paenibacillales > NBRC-103111 > Paenibacillus_E > Paenibacillus_E sedimenti. The sequence goes on along the minus strand of NZ_JACVVD010000013.1, from coordinate 10,958 downwards.
CCCTTCACAAAAAAATTCTTACGGGTACGCTGGCGGCGGGCGTATTGATCGGAGGCGGACTTGTTCTGCAGTATAATCAGGTGTTCGCCAATGAGACAAGCGCAGCAACACCCGCACCAACTTCTGTTATACATAAAGATAAAATTCACAAAGGCTTTGAAAAATTTCATGGCGGATTTGAGTTCGGCAAAGGCGGCATGGATTTAGCTGCAATCCTGGGGATTGACCAGGCTGCGTTGAAGGAAGAGATCAAACAAGGGAAGACGCCAGCTCAGATCGCCCAGGAAAAGGCCGGATTGACGGAAGAGGCGCTGCTTCAAAAGCTGACCGCAGCCCATACGAAAAAGATTGATGAAGCGCTCAGCGCCGGCAAAATCACGCAGGAGCAAGCTGATAAGCATAAGGCCGGTTTGGCGGAACGTCTGAAAAAAATGATCGAGGCTAAACCGAAAGTCGGGGATTTCCATGGTAAACCGCAGCATCGGAGCGGTACCCTGGGTCATGGAGCACGGGGGAATCACGAAGCCATAGCTAACATTCTTGGCATCACCGAAGAGGAGCTGGCCACACAGCAAAAAGCCGGGAAATCCCTCGCGGAAATCGCCCAAGAGAAGGGGATTACGGAAGATCAACTGATCGCCAAATTGAAGGATAGTATGGCCGACGAGTTGAAGCAATTCGTTCAGCGCAAAGGTGGTTCGCATCTGGGTGGAGCGAAGCTAAGAGCGAAGGCGGACTCGAGCCAAGCGGCTGCTACGCCAGCACCGATTGCCACGCCATGACAATGATAAAAAGGTTGTCCCGACCGGTCTTATACAGACCTAGGGGCAACCTTTTTGCGTGTTCGTTTACGCAAGCTTTTTCTCATACAAAACAACGTTAAAACCGTCGATAATTGCCGGGCCTTGCTGCTTGTATCCATTTTTCTCGAAAAGTTTTTGAGCTCCGTATTGATTCGAAAGTGTATCGAGGATGAGATGCTGGATGCCGAGTTCTTGGGCTCTTAGCTCTAATTTGGATAAAATCAATTGACCATAGCCTTTTTTCTGGAAGCTGGGATGGACACGGAGCCGTTTGATTTCCGCTTTTCCCTCCGAGATAATCTTCAATCCTCCCATGGCAAACACAACGCCATTATCGCCGATACCTACAAGAAATTCTCCGCCTGTATGTAAGTATTGCTCGGGAATGTTAAGGATATCGTGGTAATGCTGATGGGTGGGCTCTACATTCGCCTCGGAAATGACTAATAAGTGAATTCTCCAGACATCGTCATGATCGAGCGGGGAATAACGCCGGATTTGTATCATAAGTATTGTCCTCCTCTATTTTCCTATTGTTCACGACCTTCTCTCTATCTAAATGTAATATAATCTAACTCAACGCGATTAACAAATAACGATTATTTATAAAAACATGCCGAAAATCATATAAATTACGAAATAAATATAACATGGACATAACATATTGTTGCGCCAAATGATTAATAAAGAATCCTCCACAAATAAAAAGTAGCATAAGCCTCCCATCCCGACCACTTAGCAGCAAGCTGCCGAATTTCCTCCAGCGATGGCTTGTCTTCCAGCCCCATCGCATGCTTTAGCGCATTATGCAGTCCGACATCGGCTATCGGAAAGGCAGCGGGATCCCGCAAACAGCGCATCAGTACATAATTAGCGGTCCAAGGACCTATGCCTCGAATGCGCACTAATTCTTTTTCCATGGCCTGGAGATCATGCAGAGCAAGTAATTTCTCTTTGGTAAGCGTACCCTCTGCCATCAATTTAGCAACGCCGATGAGATATTCCGCTTTTTTTTCTGTAAATTGCAGCGCCGTTAAGTCTTCAGGGGTAAGCTCTGCAATACGCTCGGGCGTAGGGAATGACCAATAAGTCCGGCCCTCCCATTCCAGTCGGGTGCCGAAGGCTTCGACAAGGCGTCTTTTTAACGTGTAAGCAAAAGTCAGATTAATCTGCTGCCCGATAATTCCCCAGCTCATCGCTTCAAACAAATCCGGAATGCCCATAAGACGTAGTCCGTAGAAGCTCTTCGTTACTTGACTGAGCAGCCGGTCGTTTGCTGCGAGCGCATAGAATGGGGTCAGGTCTCTGCCCAGATCGAACCATTCCCACACATAGCGTGCTACTGCGTCAAGCAGGTCGTCGGTTGTATCGCCCACATCCTCCATATTCACAAAGCGGATACACAGCACCCGATTATCCTCACTGTTGATAGCGATCAGCACGTCTTTATCCACAATCCGCAGCAGTTTATAGATATAGGAGTTATCCACATGGAATAGGCATTCATTGGTGGAGCGGGAGAGATAAACTAGATTTTGCTCGTAGCTAAATGGCTTGGGAAGCTGCAAAGTCAGGCAGCGTGTCCGCTCGTGCCACTCGATCATAGAAAGGTCAAAAAGGTGTTGATCCTGCATCTTTGATTCTCCTTTATTCCATTTTTTCATGCGTTGGTACAAAGAATCTTTCCTTCATTATCGCTGAAATGGACTTTCGTATTCTTGCTTTCTCATTCCCGATCTCTTACAAGTGCGTTCTTGTTTGGGTATACTGAGGGTGTAGAAAGACGACGGGTTGATAGGAAGGAGAGCAGAAAATGACAGGTGAGTTTTGGAAAGCCATTGTCGAAAATGATTCCCGATATGACGGCAAGTTTTTTTATGCGGTGAAAACAACAGGCATTTTCTGCAGGCCATCGTGCAAATCCAAGCTTCCGAACAAAGAGCATGTTCGCATCTTCGTGAATAAGCAGGATGCCATATCTGCAAGCTACCGCCCTTGCAAAAGATGCCGTCCCGATGGAGCGAGATTGCCTGACGAGGAATGGGTGCAGCACATCACGCAGCATATCGAAGAGAATTATGCAGAGCCGTTGACGCTAGCTGTTCTGGCAGATCATTTTTATGCTAGTGTCTATCATCTGCAGCGCACTTTCAAGCGTTTAATGGGCTTCACACCGCTAACGTATCTCCAACAACTTCGAATCGACGCTGCAAAACAGCTTCTTACAGAGACAGACTTGGCGATGAATGCCATTGCCATTCAGGTAGGGATACCCAGCGCAGCCCATTTTGCTACATTATTTCAGAAAAAAACCGGTTTGACCCCAACGGAGTTCCGCCATGCGTATGGGCGTGCGGGTCAGACACGATAACCATAACCGAGGAGGGATGGAGAATGCAAACCAGAACACAAAACCCTATCTACTGGACGGTTGTCCATGTGGATATATGGGATTTGCTCCTGGCGGCATCGGATCAGGGATTATGTTACCTGCAGTTTTTGAACAGTTCACCGGCCCAATATATGGAGGATGAGGTATGGTCGGATCTGCTGAAATGGATACGAAAGTATGCTCCAGGGCATGAATTGGTGCGCGATCAGGATTTTCTAGAGCCTTATATTGTGCAAATCAAGGAGTACTTAAGCGGACAGCGCCCCGTATTCACCCTTTCTCTGGATCTAAGAGGTACACCATTTCAAATGACGATCTGGCAGGCGCTTCAAAGTATTCCTCACGGGCAAACCAGCAGTTACTCGGAAATCGCTCACAAGCTGGATAAAATCAAAGCCGTACGCGCCGTAGGCACTGCGATTGGCGCAAATCCGGTTTTGATTGTCGTTCCATGTCACCGCGTCCTAGGGAAGAATGGTTCACTAACCGGTTACAGAGGCGGACTGCAGAATAAAGAGAGCTTGCTATCATTGGAGGGACGTCGTGCAGCCAAAAGTAACGAGAAAGTCGGCCAAGCAGCTATTAAATAAGGCCAGCGGCTTTCTTCAAGGTTATACGCATACGTTAAATCCTTACTCAGGCTGTGCGTTCGCGTGCTCGTATTGTTATGTGCGGCAGATGCCGGTGGCGCTGTTTCATGATGGGGAATGGGGAGGCTGGGTTGATGTAAAAGAAAACGCAGCTGCTCTATTGGAACGCGAGCTGGTCAAAGCAAAGCGCAAAGGACCCGTGACGATCTTCATGTCATCGAGCACGGATCCTTATCAACCTATGGAGTACGCGGAGCGGCTTACCCGCTCGCTTCTGGAAGTCATGGCGGCGCAACCGCCTGACTTTTTGTTCGTGCAGACGCGCAGTCCGCTCGTTACGCGCGATATGGATTTGCTGGAGCTGCTCGGACCGCGCGTGCGAGTCAGCATGACGGTAGAGACGGACCGCGAGGACGTCCGCCGGGCGTTCACCCCGGCCGCGCCGCCGATACCGGCGCGTCTTCGGGCACTGCGCGAGCTTACCGCTCGCGGCATTCCGGTGCAGGCCACGATTGCGCCTGTGCTGCCCTGCTCGGAGCAGTTCGCCGAGCGGCTGGCCGGCATCGTGGATCGGGTGTGCATCGACGACTATTTCATGGGCGATGGCAGCAAAGGCAAGCGCACGGAACGCATCGGCGTGCGCTCGATCTATGACGCGCTAGGGCTGAGCGACTGGTACAGTCGTGATGCGTACGCGCGCGTGCACGAACAGCTCCTGCGGTATTTTCCGCAGGAGCGGGTGTTTGTGAGCCAGCAAGGGTTCTTACCTTGATGGCTTACGGATCTTTGCACGCCGCTTTCCTGAGGCGCGTTAATCCGCCTGCGCAAGCACAGGCGCCAAGCTTGTCTGACTTCGCATGCGCTGCTTGAACTCTTTGGGCGAGCACTGATTGTGGCGCTTGAACAGCTTATAGAACTGCGCCATGTTCAGAATGCCCACCTCAAAGCTAACTTCCATAATGCTGAGGTCTCCGGTGAGAAGGAGGCGCTCAGCTTTTTTGATCCGCTTGTAATTCACGTAATCGACGAAAGACATGCCCATCACTTTTTTAAAATACTTAATGAAGTAGTGGTAGCTCAGATTCAGTAAGCTGCATACGTCTTCCACCGCGATTTTGTCGCTGAGATGCAGATCCACATAATCGAGCGCCGGACGCAGCCGGGAAAGTCCGGTCTCTTCGGCTAATGCCGATAAATCACGATTGTCGTTACGGAGCATAAGCAGCAATAAATTCTTGATCGCTGCGCTAATGGCCAGCTCATACCCTAGCTTTCGGGATTGTGATTCCTCGTAAATATCCATAATGAGACCGTATGCAGCATGCTTGACCGGCTCATTCCCGCGAAACAGCTCGTTAAATTGCTCAAGCGGGTGGGTCAGCTCCGAGAAGCAATGCAGGTAAGGCATCGTCCCCAGGTCAAAATGCTGAGTCAAGTCAATTTGGAATACGATTTGTCTAAGCGGCTCGATCGAGTGTTTATGCGTGCGGTGCGGTTGGGAGGAGCCGAGAACCATGACATCGCCGGGTTCCATCACGGTGTAGTTGTCCTTGGTTTGAATGCCGAGGCGACCCTCTATCACGACGAGAAATTCAACCTGCTTGTGATAATGCCAATACCAAGGATCGTGGATGCCGCAAGTCGGGGCGTCAATACTTATTTCCCATATTTTCAAAAAAAGCAGAGGGTTCTGATAAATGACTTCTTCATTAACGATTTCGGTAGAAGAGCTGTGTAAAGCATCCATAGAAGCGTATACCTCGCTATCGGAAAGGACATTTTTGAATAAATGATATCTGCATCCGAGTAAGATCTATCAACAATAAGTATAACACTGTTCGAATGTGAAGGACACTTTCGAATAAGAAGTGGGCAGGATCATGCATTTTTTTTTGCAGGGGAAGTGACTATACTCGAGGTATAAATGAATACGCTCTTATTTGGAGGGAAACGAACATGAGTCAGAAGCTTAGAGTTACTGTATGGAATGAATTCCGTCATGAAAAAGAAAGCGAAATCGTACGCGCCGCTTATCCGCAAGGCATCCATACTGCCATCGGCGAGGGCTTGGATGGTGCCGTTGAAGTTACTTATGCGATATTGGATGACGCTGAGCACGGTCTGACCGAAGAAGTGTTGAATAACACCGATGTTTTAATCTGGTGGGGACATAAAGCACACGACGAAGTGCAGGATGAGATCGTAAATCGTGTTCAACAACGCGTACTGCATGGCATGGGGCTTATCGTGCTGCACTCCGGACATTTCTCCAAAGTGTTCAAAAAACTGATGGGCACGTCCTGCGACCTCAAATGGCGCGAAGCCGACGAGAAAGAGCGCATCTGGGTCGTATCCCCAGGCCATCCGATCGTAGAAGGCATTGGCGAATACATCGAGCTGGAAGCCGAGGAAATGTACGGCGAGCACTTCGACATTCCTCAGCCGGATGAGCTGATCATGGTGAGCTGGTTCGAAGGCGGCGAAGTATTCCGCAGCGGCTGTACATTCACGCGCGGTCAAGGCAAAATCTTCTACTTCCGTCCGGGACACGAGACATACCGCACTTACTACAATGAGCAAGTCCGTCGTGTGATCAGCAACGCTGTGCATTGGGCTGCTCCTTCTACGCGCGAGTATCCGAAGTACGGCAATCACAAGCCGCTTGAAGAGATTAAAGCGAAAGTAAAAGCTTAAGCCGGACCTTACGGATAAACAAAAAAAGTGGTTGAGTACCGATAGTTCAGACTATCGTGCTCAACCGCTTTTTCGTCTGCCTGGCTAGGCGATGGCTTCCTTCCGATCGGCATCGTCATCAGTCTCCGCCGGCTCCAGATAGAACGCAACGCTTCGTAACATTATGGGAAATTATGTGTAGAACGGTTCTTAATCACTCATTTCTTGTACCTTCAGGAAAATAATGTTAAAATTTAGAAGGAGGGGAGTGGAAGGATGAGCAAAAAGACACTAGGTCTGTTTTTTCTTGCCGTTAATTTATTGATCAGCACTACTGCAAGTGCGAATGAGATTGAGTTTACCAATCAAGATTCTGCTAATTGGGATTACCCGTCTGAAGGAGAATTTAAAACATCAAGGTTAAAAGATAAGTTCTTATCCTCTACCGCGAATATCAAATGGAGTTCTGACCAAATTAACTTTACGAATCGGCAATTTTTTGTCCCTGCTCTGAAATTCGTTTCAGACCGGTCTGATGCATTGCAGCCTAGACTCATGCTGACAGATTTACCAGGTGCCAAATTTAATAGAAAGCTGATCGATGACGACAGGGGGATTGAGACTAAGGTTACGGTGCTGGACGCCTCCAAACTTCAGTCAGATAAATCTTAGACGTTCTTTACGGCATGGGAATTCATCGGTCAGCAGCAAGATAATCCTAATGTTTCATTACAGTCCTTGCAGCGATTCGCTCAACCGGGGGATGGAAGTGTCAATGATTTGATATCGCCTGCAGATCAGATTGTGAGTGCCGATTGGAAGCAAGCCGCTATAATGGAATCTCGTGTAAATTATCCGGTTGTTCCTTTCGACAGTGAAAATTTAAACGGCCGAGCGGAGTCGTTGCTGACCAAAAATAAAAAAGTAAAAAGCTACGCAAGTATTCAGACCAAAGAGCAGCTGGAAACCTATAAAAAAGATGCGGCACTTTTATTGAAAACAGCCCCTTCCGATTCGCAAATTCCTTTTGCGGTTACTTTTAATAAGCCGTTTTCGGCCGTGAGTCTCATGCGTCTGGAGAAAGAATACGATCTTACGATAACTCAACAGTACGCGGAGGCGAAAACAGAGAAGGGAGAGACCTTCACCGTAAGCTGGTTTGATAGGGATGCCCATGTTTTGACGATGCTTAACATGGTGCTTGCAAACAGGTTTGTATCTTTTGACGTAACCGAAATAGAAGGACTTGCCACTGGAACCAACTTGCAAAGGTTGAGCGATTTCGATGCAACGGATGTTATCGATATTGGCGCTAACGATCAGCTGCCTACTGGTATTTACGCAATAAATAAACGTCTGTCCAATCAATGAAAAAAAGCCCATCTGCCACCGCGATTCCAGCGAATGGTTAGGTGGGTTTCTTGTTGCGGCTTTTGGCCAGATACATGAAGTACAGCAAATGCACTCGCAAAAATTGCGAGTTCGACGACCAGCCGATACGGTTCGGCAATGACGACGGATGCTTTAGGAGCAACGAACATGCCCCAAAGGACCGCTGCTATCAACAGGGCACCCATGCCCAATGCGCTCTTCATCAGCACGCCTTTGCCAACATGAAATCCCCATTATAAAAAAAGCCTAATCCGGCAGCGGCTATTTGCAATTGCGCTGCGCGATTAGGCTTTTTTCAAAGCATTGACTTCTTCAGTTTCTTCTTTGCGTAAAACTCGGCTGCTTTATGGCGGTTTCCGCAAGCTTCCATACTGCACCATCGTCTTTTGCCGCTTTTGGATGTATCGACGAAATGAAGGATGCAGTCTTCATGTTCGCATTTTCGAATTCGATCGGGCGTGTAAGTATCTAAAGTATCGAAGATTGAACGAATGATCATGTACAGCATATGATCAACCGCACTCTTTCCTTCATAATTAAGGGTGAACTTCCCTTCAGAAACCGTTGCATGAATTTGGATGGATAAGCTCTGAGCGCGTGCTTTCAACTTAATAAATGTCTCCGCTGCAAGCTCATTGCCCATATCAAGATCGATTAGAATCTCTTTGCAAAGGTCACGAAGAGAAGCAAGTTCAACACGAACTTCAAGAAGGGTTTCTGCTCCTAAAACATCATATGGTTCGCGAATCAACTGATTAGCGTGCAGCCATTGCAGGGTCGATGCAGAATCAGTCAGAGCATCATGTTTTTCTTTATTTTGCAGGTAAAGGGTATTGACCAAGTTCAACCATGTACTTCCGCCTAAGAGGTAAGGGGGAGTGTCCAATGCAGATCAACTCCTGATTTTCTATGAAGATGGGATTATTTTCATAGTGTAATGCTTTCCTTCGTGTTTAACAATGTCAGGTTGACTCTATCTTGCGCGGCCGCTTGTAGACGATCGAACAAATCTGGCGTTTGGCGGTAAATAGGCGGATGATGAATCACGCCATAATGAATAGGAATCCAAGTGCCAGCCCCCAAAATAACCGCGGCCGACGCTGCTTGCTCCGGCGTTAAGGAGATCGGCTGTCCGCTGGGTGTCATGCCCGGTAATTCGAGAACTGCGCCGTTGACCGGCAAGCAGACCGCATCAAAAGGCCCGTATGATTTGGCTATTCTCCACCAGTATCCATGCCATAGAGTGTCTCCGCAATGGATCATTTTTTTATCGCCGCCCTGTACGATCCATGCGATTTGAGGGTCGCCTATACCATCTACGGAGTAGGTGGCTGTTGCCGTTAGAGCTCCCACTTGGATTGTTTGGCCGATGCTGACTCCGTTTACGTTAGTCAATTTGGTTTCACCTATGATCTCCAAAGATTCTGAAGGCATATGTACAGGGATATCCTTGCCATAAAACATCGCTAATGCTTCGGGATCAAAATGATCTCCATGGTGGTGAGTAATCAATACAGCATCGATGGCTCCCAAATCGCTAAGCGGCACCATCGGTTCATGTGGTTGACCAAACTTGCTTGGAAAATGAAACAATGGATCAATTACGATGCTTGTCGTTTCGAATTGTACGCGAATACCAGCCCAAGGAAGCTTTTGAATGTTCATGGACATCATTCCTTTCAGTTACTATAACCTTTAAAATTAATATTAGTGGTTATAAACTCAATATACATGCAAATGCATAACCTGTAAATATAAATTTTAAAGGTTATACATATCTATATCTCATTCTCTTTGCTTTTTTTAAAACATACGATCCCCGAAGACACGGAAACTGTGACTCCCTTATGAGGCAGTTTAACAATTACTAGATTTGGGCATCCTTTTTACTAGAGTTGAAGATTTCTATCTAATGAGAGGTGCTGTTTTATATGCAAAAGTTTTGGCTCTTATCTATAATATGGATTTCAATCACAGGTATTATTTTTGGGTGGGTCCGTCATGTCGATGCTCGGGGTGGGGAAGATACGCCGCGGCTTTTAAACAGCATAAAGCCTTATATGGTGAATGAATATCAGATCACCTTGAAGTATACAGGGTATTACGGCACATGCGGCGGAACTGAGGAACAGTTGCTGCAAGCAGGTAAGAGATTATCAGAAGCTTTTGGGCTTCCTCGGGCGGAAACGTTGAGCGAAACAAATTCACATTCTATATATAAGGAAAAAGTAGAGGTTGTACCTGGTACAGTCGCCACACTAACGGTTGCAAGTCCGCAAGGGCAATCCGCATGCTATATGATACTGCAACTGGATGCATCTCAGGCATCGGATCCGGCCAAATTGGTCAAATGGCAAGAGGAAAAAGGGAATCGACTTGCGGATTTAGGAATTAAAGGCGAATGGAATATCATGGTCCAAGGTTATGTATTATCTGGTCAAACAAACACGGTGGAACTAATAGAATCATTAGTACAAGAATATAGAGGCAAAATCGTGGAAAGCTATACCGATACCAAAACGGTAAGTGTGTCGCTTGCTGCGGATCAGTTCCATTCTTCTATTAAAAGCGGTAATCAAACCGTAAATTTGCAAATAGCTCTTCATCAGGAATCTACAACAGGTTTATGGCGTTTAACTGCGGGCACCCCGATTATTACAATTGAATATTAAATCTACACGTTAGGATGCAGAACAATCGGAACAGTTGGAATTGTAGAACATTTATAAAAGGTATTGAAATTGTTTTTGGATCGTGGTACATTATCTCTCGTTGCTCCGAACGAGTACATGATCGCTAGAGAATAGGATTTGCATTCGATCAGCAACATATGCTATGATGTGATCTCGCAGAAGTCGACAAAAAATTCCAAGAAAAAACAGCTTGCAATTGATGTCGAAACTGTGGTACATTGTAAATCCGGCCGCGAGAGCGAGTCGGAAAACGAAAGAAATTGTTCTTTGAAAACTGAACAACGAGTGAAGAAGCAAGTCGAGCAATCGACTCTAAACTTTAAGAGATTAACAATCTCGTCAGCTTTAAATGAGCTATTCAGATTCATCCTTTTTGGAGAGTTTGATCCTGGCTCAGGACGAACGCTGGCGGCGT
>NZ_JACVVD010000012.1 GCF_014534655.1 Paenibacillus sedimenti | reverse complement strand
ACCTCGTTGAGGATAACAGATCCGCTACCTTCTTCGCGCTGTCATAGCAGGGCATACCAAGCGCCCCCGACCCTTCTGTAGAATCTCCAACTAGGTATAATCCCCGTACGGATCGGCTTTGCAGCGGCAACAGTTTTGCGTTCGTTCTCCTGGCGATTCCATTCACCATAGCTCTGTTTATAATCCGTTTGTTTACCACGTACTTTTCCCATCCCGGGTATACTTTATGGAGCAAAGTTTCAAATGCGGTTTGAGAACCCTTCGCATGGCTGTCGTCTAGCTGTTCCTGTTCGGTCAAAAATTTCAAGCCATTGATCAACTGTCCGCCGGCGGGTACGGAAGAAGGATTGTTTAATCCGTAATCATTTATGTAGAAGCCTCCATCCAGATCCAACAAATTACCGATATCGCCGCGGAGCCTCTTGGAAAGCATGAGATCATAGACGAACACATAATGAGCCGTTTGATTTACATCCCCCCCGAACTCTTCTGCAAGGGATGGATTGCTTAGAAGCTTACCTAATTCTTTCGGCGGAACGTTCAGCACTACTTCATCGAATTCATACTTTTCTCCCGCACATACGACGCCTTTCACCTGGTCAGCTTCAACGATAAGATCCGAGACTTGTTTCCCGCAAAGAATGCTGCCCCCATGTTTTGTAATCGCTTTTTGCAATTCCCCCAAAAGGACGTCATACCCCATATAGCTTAGAGGCTCGTTTTTTTCATACTCCCGGGCGGTTAATTCAACGAAACGGTTCATAGAGTACAAGTCGAGTGCGCCGTCGTAAACCGATAACGCTGCATAAGCGGAAAGAACTTTGGCGATTTCGGGGTTGCTGACATTTTCCCGTATCCATTGGCCTACGGACATAGTTTGCGGAAAAGCCGGAGCTTGCTTCACCATCTGGTAAAATTGTTTCAAACATAACATATGATTGAAAAAACCCGAAATCGCGGGAGAGGTAAGCGCACCGAAGCCAAGCGGACTGGAGATGACTTTGCCTTCCATAAAGAGTTTGAATTTGGACAAGCTCGCCTTCCTATACTTCATCGGCAGTTCAAGTTCGCGAACAATGGAACGCAGGGGTTCCTGTTTGGGAGCCAGAACCGCATGGGCGCCATAACTCATTGTAAAACCATTCTTTGAAACGACATGGCTTCGGCCTCCCAGAATCGGCGAACGTTCCATAACAACGACCCGGTTTCCTCTTTTAGCTAATAAAGCCGCTGTTACTAAGCCACCTAGACCCGCTCCTACAATACCTACTTTCTTCATACCATCAGCCTCCCCTAAATTAGACTAACCTTTTAGTCTAATTTTAGAGTTTCGATATCCCTTGTGCAATAGTCAAGTACGTTTCAACTGTGAAAAATTTGGGAACTTTTTCAATCTTGCATTGGTCCACTGAAGACGGGAGCCATCTGTAGAGCGTTATCCTCACTATTGTTTTCCGTTAGTAGTGCACCAATTCATCGACACCCCTTCGACTTTATGCCCTACCACACTCCTGACATGCTGCTCCAAGCGCTAATCCCCAGATGGGCCAGGTAAGCTCAGGAGCATAGGTAGCTATTTTCCCCCCCCCCCCCCCGGAAACGCTCCTTTTATCCAAAGGCGGTTATACATCAAACCCGTTATAACGATAACAACGGATATGAACGTTGCGGGTATAATCGCCAAAGCGGGAGGAACCCGCTTACCGTGAATGAATGGGAACCGGCGCGGGAATATCTCTCCCCATCTGCTGATCAGACCTAAAGTCAGGACGGCACCCATTGCCCCCACTGTCCTTAGCGCCGCTCCGAATAACCAAATCCCTGGAGTGTCTCGTTCCCCATCGATCAGAAACTGTTTGCTAACGCCTAAAGGAATACCAAACGCCCATGCCCATCGAGTCAAAGAGTAGATAAGCGGCAGACATACCGCCATATACGTTGCCCATTTTCCCCATTTTGCTGCAGGCTTCAACCATTTCGAAATCCTCTTCGTGTGTCCGCATTTGTCGCATACTTCCTGCCCTTTTTTCATGTAGGAGATGGCTGCGCTTCCCCAAAGAATGCCTCACGTGAGACAAATAAATTGGTTGATCGCCGGCCAATCAAAAAACTCGAATTTTAAGAGCAGCGCATAAGCGATAAGCGCAAGTACCCTATAGTCGCAAACCACGCATAAAAGTACAATGGCAAAACTCCATGCAAACAGAAGGGGAATTATTCGGGGAATGCGGCTCCATCTCCAAGGTCCGATTAGGATTAGCGAAGTAATAACTCCGATCAAACCTGCGATAGCAATAATTAGAGCGCCCTCCTCCGATCGAACGTTAGCAAACATAGAAATATCGACACCGTACGGATCCCCTTTTCCGTAGGGAAAACCCGCTCCACCCATGAGCCAGAATAGCCCTAACGCTCCGTATAGAAATGACCACAACAACGCTCCATATCCGGATAATACCCTTTTTACTAAATTCCTCATTTTGTATCCTCCCATGCACCAACGTCAGATCGTATGAAGCGCACAAAAATACCCGCATGCATTACAGGCAGCGGGTTCGTCCGATAACATCGAATTCGCTCGTGACTGCCTCTATAACGGTTATGATCGATCGCTCATCGACCTATTAACGTCATTATAGAGAGCTCAGGTAAACATGAGATAAACGGGTAACGAATAATAGCTTAAATCGATTCAGTAGGCATCTGGATGGTGATGGTTGTTCCTTTGTCTCGCTGGCTCCTAATTGATAATTCTCCGCCATGGGATTGGATAAGCTGCTTGGCAATCGAAATTCCCAGGCCGGAACGGCTGGATGAAGGGAAACCTTGGTTCATGTGGCTTTGATTCGTCTCATCGAAGCCGACTCCGTTATCCTCAACGCGAATCTCTGCCATTTTCGGTTCGCGTTGAGCGATGAAAATCGCAATTTCGGTTCCCGCCGGATTATGAGCAATCGCATTGATTAGCAAATTGCGTAAGGCTCGTGTCAAAAGTTTCGGATCGCAATTCATCCGAAGCTGCTCTGGCATTGAATCTATCGTCAAGAAATAATCTGCCGCCCACGGCGCGCTTATAATATCTGCTGCAACTCTGCGGACTAGTTCAATCAGATCCATTTCCACTCGCTGTAATGGAATCTGATCATGTACCGTCTGATTCAAATCCTGAACCAATTCTCTAAGATGATCTGCCTTCCGATGGATGATGGATAGAAATTCCTTTCGCTCCTCTTCGCTCCACGGATACACCTCTTTCATTAACATGGAGGAATAACCAGATATATAAGTTAATGGGGTTTTGAGATCATGCGAAATTCCGCTAATCCACTCCCGCTTTACTCGGTCAGCCTCTTTTTTATCTTGCTCGTTCTTTTTAAGCATACTTGTCAATGTCATCAAATGATCGAATAATTCCTGACAAGCGCATTCGCACCTTTGAGTTTTCCGGTTTTTTTGTTTGAATGGATAGCTTGCCCGTGTGCCGGAGCCTCATAAATTCCTTTGGCCAATTGCCTGACCCAAACGATCATATAGTAGAATGGTCTGCCTATATACCAGCCAAAAACGAGCAAAACTAGCATAAATAGAATTCCTCCCGATACCAGAACAAATATTTCAGCACTGCCTTCTGGTAAATTCGGAGCAACAAACGCCGTAAAAAGAGCCAACAGCGCATAAATGATTGAGAGCATTAGAATAAAAGCAAATAACAGCTTAAGTGCAATTCGAAACGTGAAGCTCATTATTTTCACTCTCCGTAGGGAGGAATGAATTTATAACCGATTCCTCGTATGGTCACAATGATCCTGGGATTGGAGGGGTTGGTTTCGAGTTTTCTTCTAAGCCTAGATATATCGATGACGACCGTCTTTTCGTCTCCTTGCACCATGTTTCCCCAAACTTGTTCATACAACTGCTGAGCAGTGAATACTCGATTCGGATGACTGCAAAAATAGTGCAGTAACTCAAATTCCTTGGCAGGGCAAGAGACTTCTTCATGGTTTACATGGAATTGGCCTGTCGTTCTATTAAGGGAGAATATTCCGTAATCGAATACTTTCTCAGACGGTAAAACAGACGAAGAATAGATTGTCCCCCTTCTTAGATGAACGCGAATACGAGCGACAACCTCTAAAGGCAGGAACGGTTTGGTCACATAATCGTCCCCTCTACTTCCCAATTGATTCGGATATAATTCGGACTCTACCAATTGCATCCCCATGAATTCGATAAAAGGAGAGTTATTCCTCCAATGGCATTCCAATTACTACTCCTTCACCAGCAACATACAGTACTCCATGTACATCGAGTGTGTAAGAACTCAAGCACCTACACGCTCATTTAACATTGCTGCTTCAACATTCAATTCTATCTTCCGCTTTACCACTATTTGTGATACGGTTCTCCGCATGGTCTTAATCTATGCTGCCCGATAGTTGAAAGTTGACTGATAAATACCGAAAAGCGATGAATCAGCTCCATCGCTTCGCTCTTGTTCTCCGTAAGATCGCTAAAGTAACCTTAAGAGACTGGTATTATCCTTCCATTAATTGACCTTTGAAGTTTTTTAACTCCCTCAGTTCCGATTAGAGAGCCTATAGTTGCGATTATCGTACTCGAAGAAATCATTTCAACAACATAATAAATCGCTGTTCCAAGAATGATATCGAAAAGAATAACTCTTTTTATTGTCGATCCTTTTATAGTGTAAAAAATGATTATATGTTTGTTGTTTATCTTCAAATGTACCATCACCTTCATCCTTTTTATCAAGGTATGAACTTGATGGTTTGTCTCATTCTTTACGCCCTTTTTTAGCTTTTTATCATTAGCGTTTCAACGAACATCAGAAAGAAGCCGCCCTCGCGGCAGCTCCTCACTATCGTTCTCCGTCCTTGTCAAGTTGCCTTTATATCGTTTAAAACCCTTAAGCGAAAGGCTGCCGATTCTGCTGGCAGCCCTGGTTGAGCATTCGTGAGTTTAACCTTTGATGTGTTCTCCTTGTCATGTTAAGAAATTACGAAAGCGGATTTGGTGCATTACATCAAGTATCTTCCCGTGATTGACTGCTCCGCATGGATGATCTGCGAAGGTAGGCCCTCGAACACCACCTGGCCGCCCTTGCTGCCTCCGTCCGGTCCCATATCGATGATCCAATCCGCTTGGCTGATCACATCGAGGTTGTGCTCGATGACGATCACCGTATTGCCGGCATCCACGAGGCGGTTCATGATCCCCAGAAGGTGACCGATATCTGACATATGTAGGCCGGTCGTCGGCTCGTCCATCACGTAAATGCTGCCTTTCTTATGCAGCTCGCTTGCCAGCTTGATGCGCTGGCATTCCCCGCCCGAGAGCGTGCTGAGCGGCTGGCCGAGTGTAATATAGTTCAGCCCCACATCACTCATCGCCTGGAGCTTGCGCACAACCTCTTTTAGCTGAAAAAAATCCAATGCCTGCTCCACAGTCATCTCCAGTACTTCTGCAATTGACTTGCCGTTCAGCTTGTACGCGAGCACCTCTTCCTTGAACCGTCTACCTCCGCATACTTCGCATGGCAGCTTCACGCTGTCGAGGAATGCAAGATCTGTATATACAACACCCAGCCCTTGGCAGTTCTCGCAAGCCCCCTTGGAGTTGAAGCTGAACAAGCCTTGGTTGACCTTGTTCGCGGAAGCAAACGCCTTGCGCACATCATCCATAATGCCCGTATAGGTCGCGGGATTCGAGCGTGTTGACACTCCTACCGCCGATTGGTCAATGACGATCGCATCCGGATGTTGACTGAGGAATATTTCGTTAATCAGCGTACTCTTGCCCGAGCCGGCGACACCCGTAACTACTGTCAGCACTCCGGTTGGAATATCTACACTCACGTTCCGCAGGTTGTGCAGTGTGGCATCCTTGATGGATAGCTTGCCGGATGGCTGCCTGCAATCGTGCTTCAGTTGGAGCGGCCGCTTCATATGGGTGCCTGTCAGTGTACCTGCCTCCAGCAGGCCTTGGAAGCTTCCTTCATACACGACGGTACCGCCACGGCTGCCGGCGTGAGGCCCAACGTCAACGATATGATCCGCCAACTTGATCACATCGGGATCATGCTCGACGACAATCACTGTATTGCCCTTGTCGCGCAGCTTCTGAAGCAATCCATTTAACCGGTGTACATCACGGGGGTGCAAGCCAACGCTGGGCTCATCGAAGATGTAAGTGACATCCACCAGACTGCCGCTCAGGTGCTTCACCATCTTGACGCGCTGCGACTCGCCGCCGGACAATGTATCAGTCTCACGGTCCAGCGTCAAGTAGTCAAGTCCGATATCCACCAGATGCTGCAGCCGCTCCGTTAGCGACTTGACGACCGGCGCGGCGACAGGATCGTCAATCTCCCGAATGACGCGGATCAGCTGTCCAACCTCCATGGAGGACATCATCGCAATGTTGAGTCCATTGATCCTGCAGCTAAGCGCGGCCTGACTGAGTCTCGCGCCGCGGCAGCTGGAGCAGGGCCCCTCGGAGATATACGGCGCAACAGCTCGTTGTGTGCGCTCGGACTTCGTCTTCACATCCTGCTTGATGTACTTGTTGGTGAACTTTTCGATGATGCCTTCCACTGTAATATTCACTGCCTTCCCGGCGAAATCCATCTCCACTTTCCTCGCCTTGGCGTATAGCAGTTGCTCCAGCTCCTCATCCGAATAATCGCTCAGCTTCTTGTTGAGATCGAAAGACCCCGACTGCACGATCATGTTCCATTCCCAGCCGTTCACCGAATAGTCCGGCAGCATGATTGCCCCTTCATTCAACGACTTTGACATATCCAGCGCCTTGCTCATGTCGACGCCCAGCCTGCGACCGATCCCGTTGCACTCGGGACACATACCTTGCGGATCGTTAAACGAGAACAAGTGCGCTTGTCAACATAGGGCTGACCCACTCTGGAGAAGAGAAGACGGAGAATAGGAGAGATATCGGTAATCGTGCCCATCGTGGAATGGGAACCGCCGCCCAGTCGCTTCTGATCCACTGTAACAGCCATGCTCAGGTTCTCGATCGCGTCCGTATCCGGCTGCGGTATACGCGGCAGAAAGGTGCGGACGAACATACTGAAATTTTCATTCAGCAGACGCTGGGATTCAGCGGCGATGGTATCGAAAACGATCGATGACTTGCCGGATCCGGATACCCCGGTGAAAATCGTGATCTTCCGCTTGGGAATGCGCAAGGATACGTTCTTGAGATTGTTTTCCCTCGCACCCGAGATTACGATATACTCCTGATTAGATTCGCTCATGCTTATCATCCTTCCGATAGTGTTAATAACTACTTATATTCACATTGTACCATTCATCGTGCATTGAAAGTCGGGCAGCCCGAAAAAACCAGCTGCAAATTACAAGTAGCCGGTTTATGTTGATTCAGGTCAAGCAGGGTTCAACTATCGTAACCAATAACCCAATAATTTAGCATTGGGGAAGGAGATGTTTTTGTACCGAATGCGGTTATTGTTCCAACACCTTTTCAAGCTCGCCGCACCATTTACCCCAGCCATACTTAGCTCTACCCAATGCTTGATCGTTTGAGATTCCGGTTTGTTCGAGATGAAGGTTAACCTTTCCGTCCCCTAAATCCTGCAGCATCCAGGTGACCGTGTGCTTCTCCTCTCCGCTGGCCCAGATAAAGGACACCCGGTTTGGTGCGTCCACGATAAGCACTTCGTCGTCAATAAATCCATCCCACCATTCGGTCGGCTGAGTGCGAAACTGAAAACGGTGTCCTACGACGGGCTTAAAATCATTATCCATCGCCTGAACGGTGTGGATGTTGGACCCACTTGTCTGCATTATACCGACCCGCGTTTTCAGGATGATTCATGGCATATTAGCTACGCATTAACGAGAGATATGAATGATAGAATGGCCTTTCCGGAGTTTTGCACCGATGAAGAGATAAATCTACTGTCTGATGAGCTATTCGATGTTGTAGATGCTTTTTATGATGGTCAAAGCGGTGGACAATTCGTAGATATCCTTAAATGCTGGTAGCAAACCGCCCTAACGTGGAGATTCAGGTAAAGGCTGGTCTGCCGTAAGTAAAAGAATGCTCTTGGATCGTTAAGCTAACTGGCAGTTTAGCGAAACATCTGAACTTTAGAAAGGTCTAAATATATGGAGGTGGATAAATGGGGATAAAAGGTAGAGTGTTTAACTCTTTGTTAATGGGCTTTTTTGTAATAGTCATTCTTAGTGGTTGCAACAGTTCAAAATACGGAGAGTTTATCGAGGATTTAAAACCCCAACATAGTAATTATAAGTTACATCTGTTTTATCATAATGGGGATACACCTCGTAATGAGATGGATGAAGTACAATCCTTCATACATTCTAACCAAGTAATTCTGGATAATGTTACGGAAATGAATGGTCATCCTTACAATGAGCAACTGAGTAAAAATTTGAAAAAATTGGACATAAGGACGTACCCGATGTATGTCCTAATGAATAAGGATGGATTTGTCTATAAATCCCCCTACTTAAGTGAGATAAAAGCCTTTATCAAAAAGGAACTGAAAGTGACGGAAAGTTAAACTAACGGGTACGATACGATTTGAAGTTCCAATGCCGAAACCAAAAGTGGGATGGGTGCGATAATGTAGAACTTCTGGAGATTCTTCTTTTTTGATAAGCTGAAATCAATTCAAAGAAGGAGTGATAATCATGAAAATCAGCGTACTAGGAACAGGTAATATGGGTAAGGCTTTGGTAAAGCAAGTAGCAGCGTATGTAGAAGGCCAAGTATTATGGGGTTCCCGTAATTCGGCAGAAGCAGCAGGGCTGGCAAAGAACTTTCAATTGGATCAGATCGTGACCGTCTCTTATGTGGAAGCACTGCAGGCAGATATCATCATTCCCGCTTTCCCAGTCTCGGCATTAATGGATTGGGCACAAGCAAATAAAGAACAGCTCAAGCATAAAATAGTTGTGGATATCTCAAATCCCTTTAATGACGACTTCAGCGGATTCACAACTGCCTGGGGTGAATCTTCTTCCGAACGTCTTCAGTCTTTACTGCCGGAATCCAAAGTGATAGGTGCTTTTAAAAATACGTTTTTCAAAGTGTTTGAGAACCCGGTATTTCAGGATCAAAAGAGCGATGTACTCGTTACCGGGGATGATGAAGAGGCTGTACTCCGTTTCATTGAACGCTTCAAGCCGCTCCCATTTCGCTTCCTTCATGCAGGTAAACTCGCCAATAATCGAACGATTGAACGTTTAACGCTGCTGGAATTGGAGCTTGCTGTCCGATATGGAACCTATCCTTATATTTCACTCCAATTATTTGGTATCAAGGAAGCCGTACTTGCAAATTAACTTAGTAACCGAAAAATCTTCTGGCCTTTCGCCCGGTTCGTACTAAACACGGCAATCGTTCGTAAGGCATCAGGATGACTTAAAGGTATGCTGACTAATCGATCCGTTGATAACTGCTTAATGTAAGGTTCAGGCAGCACTGTGAGTCCCCCGCCATTGCCCACATAACCGAGGATAACTTCTTTGAAGTTAACCTCGGTTTTTATATTCATGGGATGATTCATGACTGCGAATAAATCAGTCAATTTGGCACGAATGGTACATCCTTCAGCATAAAGAACGAGAGGCTGGCTGCTTAATTCGGATAGTGTGATTGCCTCTTTTGCTGCAAACGGATGTTCCTTCGGCATTACCACAAATAAAGGCTCCCGATGCAGATCACCTACCCATATGGATGGATGCATGGAGATTCGTTCCGCAACGAGCAGATCCACTTCCCCATTGAATAACATCTTGTATACATCTGTTGTCGATTGCCGGTATACTAAATCTACTTCATGGCCGTGTTTTTTTAAATTGTGCAGCGAAGCCAGTAGATACTGCGAAGCGATATCCGGAACCGTACCAATTCGAATACGCTGCCATACTTTATAGGGTTCAAGAGCCCTTGTTAATACAGATAGCTGGTCGAGTAATGCCCTTGAGGATTCATTCAAGACCTTACCGGCTTCGGTTAATTCAACGCCTTGAGAGGATCGGACAAAAAGCTGTACATCAAACTGCTGCTCCAGGCTTCTCAACTGTTTACTGAGTGCGGTATGAGATATATGCAGAGCCTCGCTTGCTTTAGATATGCTTTTCGTCCGGGCCGTTTCCAGAAATCCTTTTAAAAATTCCGTATTCATGAATCAGTCTCATCCCCAGTACAGTAGTATGGTAATTATCATATATTGATATATGTGGAAGTACAAGGAATGTATCCTGTTCAGTCCCCTTTGATATCTTCTCTTCGGAAATCCGTACCCTTGACTGATTGGAACGAATCCCATGCTCAGAACCGACCGGAATTGCTGCGAATAACAGGATAACTCCTAGCAGCCCATTATGTCGGGAGTCACAAAACGTTACCGGTAATAGACCGCGAAAATCGTGTTTTTTTATTATCGGTTTAACATGCTTTTGTCGCCTCCGGCGTGAAAGGTATCAGTTCATTCAGCCGGCCTTCGCGGATTTTAGATGCCCAGGCGGGATCGTTCAGCAGCGCGCGGCCGACGGCGACCAGGTCGAATTCGCCGTGTTCCAGCCGCTCGATCAATCTGTCGAGGCTCACGATTCCGGCGCCAGCGCCTTCTCTGAACAGCCTGGTGAATTCCGCATCGAGACCGACGGAGCCGACCGTGATGTCTGTGAACGAGCAGGCTTGAAATCCCCCAATACGCTGGCCAGACTGTTGTTTGTGCTGCTGGAAGGATTCTGCATATCTTCTCGGTTCTTTGGTGCGGACAGCCCGGCGGCTGACGTCGTTCTTGCGGCCAAGGCTTTGATTGATATGCATCGGTAAAACATGAGAACCGGCATATCAATATTTAATTACAGAATATGATGACTACGCAAACAGAAACAATCAAGATTCTTTAATCAATACCGAGTAAGTTACCTGAAATATGAAAAGTGGCGTAATGGGACATTAGTCCAAACGGAACTGCAGCGTTTTGCATTGCGCTGGTATGGAGTTGAGGAATTTAAATACGTCCTTGTTGAAGGGGGCTTTTGAGCTAACGGGACACGATAGTTGAATCAAACACGACGGCAGCCGGCCAGATTATCGGCTGCCGTTTCCCGTTGAAGTAACGGGCAGTTTTCTTCAATAAAATACTGATGAAAAGTAATTATTTACCTGTGGTTATGCAAGAAAAATAGTGTTTCACTATATGAGCATGTGCTAAATAATCATGGTAGAGAAACGAGGCAAATATAATTGATTGAATGGTTCTATAAAATTGAAAAGGAAATCCACGGTCCTTTTACTGCGGAGGAATTGACGGAACTAATAAGGGCAGGGCACATTAAGAAACGTACTCTTGTAACGAAACATAAGTGTGGGGAATGGTTAGCGGCTGAAATATATACGCAATTTGAATGGAATGAAGAAAAAACGAAGGTTAGACCTTGGCTCCGTTTATGGGCTAGATATTTGGATTCTTTATTGTTTGTGTATTTAATTCAATTACTGGATCGCTCGTCCGTGCCTTTTGTTTCTCCAGTTATAGATTGGATCATGTACGGGCCATTTATAATACCAGGGACAGAGGAGTACGTAATGACAACTATTCTTTTGCTCGTCTGGATACCTCTCGAATCTCTGCTTCTGTCGCTAGTGGGAACAACACCGGGCAAATTTTTATTTGGTGTAAAGGTGAGGAATCCAGATGGCGCTAGGCTTTCTTTACGTCAAGCTTGCAAGAGGAGCTTTCTTGTCTGGTGGCGTGGTGAGGCCGCTGGCGTTCCAGTTATCTACTTATTTACGTACGCGTCTGCCTATCAAACATTGAAGAATAAACTACGACAGACTACATGGGACCGTGAAATGAATATTACCGTATCGCATCGGCCTACTTGCATTTGGCTCGAAGCTCTATATTATGTTATAGTTGCTGGTCTAGTGTACTATTCGTTTTTTGGTTAACATCCAGAGAAAGTGTAGCTGCCGATATGTACCGGCAGTCTCGTTGCGCTAACTGGCAGTATAGTTTAGTTATAAACGTACTTTCCAAAAAGTGTGTGGTAAACTGTTCGAAGCACGACACTTGAAGGGGACTAACTATGGAAGACTTTGTAGTTATACAAGCAGAACGAATTGCAGGCGATCTTCTTCTGGAACAAGTAAAAACTTCATATCAGATCATAGGTAAAGGTATCACAAATCAGGTTTGCGTAGTTGAGACGGAGAGTCGCAAAGTTGTTGTCCGCATGAACGATAAAGATACATTTCCAAGCTTTATCAAAGAAAAATGGTGTATCGAGCAAGCAGCGGCAGTTGGCGTTCCTGGACCTGAGGTGTTGTCCATTGGTATAGTTGATGAAACCGCATATATGATTCAAGCCTTTATTGAGGGAGACAACGGGTTAGGCAGTACTGTTCCCAAGTCCGATGTTTGGAGGAAACTGGGCGAATATGCCAAGCTTATTCATTCGATTCAAGTGAAGGGATATGGAGGGAATCTGATTGATCCAGTCCATGGTGATTTTCAGTCACCTTCTCATGCCGGATCAGACGGCAGTTGGCAAGGGTATGTGCAGTATAATATCAATAGTTTGACTGAGCATGATCGCTTGATTGAGCTTGGAGTAATCACTCAGATGGAATCGCAGAGAGTAAGAAAACTGTTTGAAAATTTGAAGAGTGAACCGTTCCGCTTCGGTTTAAACCATGGAGATATCTCTTTAAAGAATACGATTGTCAATCAGGCAAACCAAGTTATATTGCTGGATTGGAATGCAGAAGTAAGCGTGGTACCGCATGCAACTGTTGCTCAATTGATGCATTACCAAATCCTGGGACTAGAAGAAAGCGCAAGTGTTGAGGAATTCAAAGCGTTTATGGACGGGTACGGAATAAGTGAAAAAGACCTTTCTGAAACGAGGCATTTGCTGCTATTAAGGGCTTTCGATAACCTCAGGTGGGCTATCGATCGAAGTCCTGATCTGATCGAACCCTATGCTGCGTTTGCGAAACAAGTCATTGACATGATTATGGATTAGCAGAAAAGGATCGGGTGTTTCTGCGCTTGTAAGATGCAGCGCATTCCCCAAACCGCTTGCTTCATATTCTTCTTGTGACTTATTCTGCGTATGGATGAGTGTCGCCTTCTTGCCAGTCAGTAACCCGGTTTGAACCCCATAAGCACGGGTTGGAAACCGATGCCGTATAAATCCCGAACGACAACCCCATCCCTCTCTTGTAGGCAGCTTTCCGTCACCGCGTCCAAAATCGCGTGATTAAAGCTGTTTTTTTTGGTGTTTAGATGATTAAATGGTTCATTCTCTGTCCCCTCCATATTAATTAGTGATTAATCACTTACTACCGACCGTAATTAAAGATCCATTTCTTTTCTGTAACGCGCGAACCGTAACCGTGATTCCCTTCTCGAAGGCGGTCGTCCTTGCCGGTCCGATCAACCGCTCATATTTGTCCCCGCTCAAGACAAGCGGCTCTTCGGTCAAATAGAGCATCTCCACTACTTCCTTCATTACCGGCACGGCCATACCGAGCAAAGAAAGCCCTATTCTTCCGAGCGGAATGACCGATTTGGTGCTTCCGCTTGCCTGCCGGGCTATTCGCACGATCTCCCTGCCCGAGATCAAGCCAGCTCCCGGAATATGCCAGTTCTGCCCATATGCATCATCCCTGTCGGCGAGTTCCGCGATCATGAACGCCGCGTCCGGCAAGTATACGAATTCCCGAGGGACATGCATATTGCCGATGAAAAATGCCAACTTGCCGGCCGCTATCGCTTCGAGCGTAGAGCCCAGATAAGAAGCCTCGTTCGCCGTGGGGCCGTAATAATCCGGTAGGCGGACGATCATGACCTTTGCCCGGCTCCATCGCCCATCGAACAGCATCTTCTCATAAGCGAGCCTGGTCTTGCCCTTCCTCGTATGCGGCTGCTTCGGATGCTCCTCAGTCGCCCGAACCATCTGTCTTCTTCCATAGGGGTAGATGCCGTCGATTGCGACTACCTTTAAACTCAGCCGGTTAGCAGCCTCCATCACCGATTCACCAAGAGGAATCAACTTGCTTACCATCTCGTGATATGGCACATTCGCGCAATGGAACAAAACGTCCGCGCCTTCTGAAGCGGAGACAATGTTATCCGGGCAGAAAGCATCACCTACGGCAATTGTCAAATGTTCCGGATGACCCAGCCTCGCCCGAAGTTGCTCCAGCTTCTGGCGAGATCGACCGAAGGCCACTGTCCGTATCCCTCGCTTGACCAGCTCTTCCGCAACAGATGCACCCGTTCCTCCCGTTGCTCCTACTACAATCGCTTTTTCCAAAGGAATCACCTCAATTTTGTTTTTTGTGATTAATCAATCACTAACTTGAAACCAATATAACACGTTGTGATTGATTGGTCAATCACTATTTATAGACCGGCTCCAATTGGTGATGACTACATGCCCTTGTCCGCATCTTTCCCGATATCTCCTGGCTTCATTCCCGTTTCAATTCCCACAATTTCCCGGGTGACCCAGGAACCGCTACCCTTGTTGATAAGAAAACGCTGCCTTTATGATTAAGGAATACCGGCGCAAGCCGAATACACATGGATTAAAGGAGCGATTGAAAAATGGTAAATGTTCCTCAAGGATTTTTTCGGTTTAGCGGTGTGTTAATGATCATTAGCGCATTGATCGGTGGTGTTGTTATGATGCTGCATCTCGATGATACGCCGGCAAGTTTGCAGGAGTTGCCTCATTTTCTTACCTTGGCAGTCTGGTCGCATGTTTGGCTATTCATCGGCATTGGGATGATGCTCGTCGCTTTGCCTGCGCTTTTCCTGCGCGATGTGAACGGTTTGAAATGGTGGGGATGGCTGGCCTTCGGACTGATGTTCGTATCCTTCTTTTTCGATGCGTGCCATGCGGTACTTCAGATGTTCGATTATCCCGTTGTTTTCCAAGGCATCGATAATGATGCGAAGCTGAAGGAAGTATCTGAGATGGTTATGAAGGTGCAGATGGGAATGCCCGGCAATTTCTTCATGGCTATTTCCGGCCCGACCCTGCTGCTAGGTACGCTGCTAATGGGTATATCTCTATTCACAGCGAAGGGCGTGTCGCGCCGCCCGGCAATCGCCACCTTAGTACTATTCGTAGCCCTGCTCGGCATGTTCTTCGCTCCAGAATGGTATATCAAAATCCTCCTGACCTGCTACTATTTGCATTTCGCTTGGTATGGCGCAGGCCTTGTCTTCGAGCGTAATCATGTATCCGGTCAGCTACCTGCTTGACAATCTAGTGCCCGTTACTTCAATGAACACCAAAAAGGAGCTGTCATTGATGCAGCTCCTCACTATCATTCCCGTCGTAATAATCTTATCAATAGAATGACCTTTCAGTTATAAGTTGATGCTCAAAAAACTCTTAATTGCAACTTGATAACCGTATGGGTCTCCGTTTCGTATCGTATGCCCACAACCTGGAAACTGTTTTAACATTGTATTTGTTCTGCGCATCGCCATCTTTTGCGCATGTTCCCAGCTTAATATTGGACTTTTTTCACCTTGCATCAGCAACAGAGGACATGATGAGGCGATCCAGTCATCCCACCACGATCCATTTAACAGTTCCTGTGAACGAATGAAACCAGAAGCATCGAAACGGAATGACCAACCATCATGATGTTCAATAACACTCTCTTCAAAATAGGAAAATGAACCTTCCCCTAATATGTGCTCCAGTGATTTTCGCAGTTCCTTAATTGTTGGAACTCTTGTTGGCAAACTTTCATGTCGTTCTAGGCATTCATACTTCCATGAATATACTCCTTTACTTGGTTCGTACAATGCCGGATATACTTATTGTCATTATACAATTTGCTTAACATAACCCCACCTTCGATAAGAGCGATTACGACACTGCACGCCTCTTCAACATCAATATCGCTGCGAAACTGCTGCCTCTTTATGCCTTCCCTAATGATCTCCCCCAGACCCGACATGATATCACTCATAGCAAGTTGGGCTCTTTGTTTTAACTTCGGGTGACCATCGTCGTTCTCAACAGCAGTATTCATAATGGGGCAGCCGCCCTCGCATGCATCCTGTTCTACCAGCATGATATAAGCTTCGCAGATCGCCATCATTTTTTCTGTCGGTTCGGACTGCTCAGTCACTGCCTTGGACAACAGGACTTTTAATTGCTTGAACATATAATCAAATGCAGCCAGCGCAATTTCGTCTTTATTTTCGAAATGATTATAGATGCCTCCCTTACGAACATTGCAGCGCTCGATTATTTCCGACAGAG
The DNA here is from genome assembly GCF_014534655.1 of Paenibacillus sedimenti. Classification (GTDB taxonomy): domain Bacteria; phylum Bacillota; class Bacilli; order Paenibacillales; family NBRC-103111; genus Paenibacillus_E; species Paenibacillus_E sedimenti. Next base: position 160,971 of record NZ_JACVVD010000012.1, on the reverse strand, counting down.
AAGTACCTGTATACCCCTTCGTATTAAATAACCCCGCGGACTGTCGTATAATATGTTCCTTCGTGACTTGCCCTTTGCCCATATCTATCCCTCATCTCAAAAAGTACCGATTGGTCTTAAAATAACATAATCACTTGTCACGGTCAATCGATATGTGAGTCATTCTGGTTATAAGGAAAAATATGCTTGACTTGTATACAGAACTGCGCTAAATTAAAACAGACCGGTCGGTATCTAAAATGAAAAGGAGGATCTCTATGTCTATCTCGATTCAACACATTCGAAACGCTACATCGGTTTTAACAATAAACGGCAAAAAAATACTGATTGATCCTATGTTAAGTGATGTCGGCGAGCTCCCGCCGGTTCCTTTCACTCGTACACTTCGCAGAAATCCGTTAACCCCTCTGCCTGTTCCGCTTCACTTTTTCGAGAACATGGACGCTATCCTGCTTACACATCGACATTTTGACCATCTGGATAAGAAGGCCCTCTCCGTTCTGAATAAGAGAATGCCTGTTTTCTGTCAGCCCGAGGATCAAGCCTTTTTACAAAGGTCCGGTTTCTTTCATGTATATGCGATTCATGATTCTTATGAATGGTGCGACATTCAGATGAAACGAGTAAAAGGACAGCATGCTCTAGGCCTAGCCGCCAAACTGCTCGGCCCGGTATCCGGATTTATATTAAGCACACCAGCGGATGGTTCCATTTATATCGTCGGGGACTGCATTTATACGTCAGACATTGAAGAGGTGTTCCGAGAATATCAACCGGATATCGCGATTTTGAATACGCCGCGCGCGCAGATGTTGTTAGGGACCATTATCACGATGACTGCTGAAGATATTGTCCGTATTGCCCATTTATCTCCAACCACGAGAATCGTTGCCGTACATATGGATGCAATCAGCCATTGTACATTCAAGCGCCGGCATCTCCAATCCTTTTTGATGGAGCGAGGCCTCGAGCATGCTGCCTTTGTTCCTTACGATGGAGAGGTTATTGTTTTCTAGGTATAATCCCAATAATTTTACTTCGCTTTTGGATAGAGAAGTATGTTAAAAAAGTTGAATCCAATTTACATATAATTCCTTTGTTCCATATCACGCATTCCGTCCCAAGGGACCGATCACCCGCGCGGAATTTATCACGCTATGATTAAAAAAGCTGCAGCGAGCGATGTTGCTCGGGCTGTGGCTTTTTTGGCGAATCCGCGCTTATTTCAGCACCGCCGCCATATGCTCGGTCGTGATCGACCAATGCGAGGCGGCCCAGTACTTCTCTTTATTTAAGACGTAGATGATTTGCGGTGATGCGTGCTGGACGCCAAGATCTTCGGCGATTTGGTTCTATACCTGGCGGGATTCGACTACCTTCACGAGGACATAATCGACATCGCTATTCGGGTTGTCTTGCAAATAATGATTATATTCTTCCAGCGCGTTGGAACTAACCTTGCAAGTCGTGCTATGCTTCAGCACCACTTGTCCGCGCTCGGCGGAACGTTCCAACACTTCGTTCCATTCTTCAAGCGTCGTGATTTCTATCCAATTCATTTGAATCATTCCTCTCCCAATTAAATGAACATTCTCCAGTGCTTCAAGATATTTCTCGCAATCGAGCGCCGCCATTCAGCCGCTGCCCGCCGCGGTATCGCCTGACGGTATTTGTGATCCTGCACGTCGCCGCAAGCGAATACGCCAGGAATGCTTGTCTCGGACGTACCCGGTTTAACGATCAGGTAACCGAGCTCTTCTGTTTCGAGCTGTCAGCCTTTGGCTAGTTGCTTGCCCTTGCAGTTCAACGGCCAATGGAGCAAATATTGTAACCACTCGAAAAGCTATTAAGATCCGATATCGATGCTCCTTCTAATTTGAACTTGGTGAACCTACGGACTCTTTCAATTGCCCTGACTCCCGGCGCCGCCAACTCAAGAATACCAAGGAAAATGCAATTACCGTGAGGATAATCCCAAGCACTTGCAATCCCCCGGCGCTGAACTTATCTCCCATTACGATTCCTATCAACAATGAAGAGAGAATGGTTCCCAGGTATCTTGATGTATTAAATAATCCGGATGCTACACCGATTATTTCTTTTGGAGAACTTTTGAATAAGGCCGCTTGCATACCGACATTGTTCAACCCGTTGCTAATACCGAATGCAGCCAACGCCAAACACACACTGATAACCGGTGAAGTTTGATTCAATGTCGCGAGCCACACCGACCCAAATGTCATCAGTATTGCGGACAAGAGCAATGCTGATCGAGGTCCTGATTTATCGATCCATCGTCCTGCTATTGGAGAAGTAACTAACGAGCATAAGCCTAAGCTTAGCATGAGAATCCCTGTCTGGAACTCGCTGACATGACGTACCATTTGCAAGTAGGATGGAAGTCCGAAAAAGAGCGAGTAAAAAAGTATATTTACGAGCATAAATTCGACATTGACCCAAGTCATCGCAGGATAATTGGCGAATGTGCGCAAAGGAATAAAGGGTGACGTCACTTTTAACTCATGTCGTACGAAAGCTCCCAGCGCAACGAGACCTATCAGCCCGATAATGACATTTCCTAATGAGAGATGTCCAGACGATTTTGCTGAGAGTAATCCAACGAGCAGAGCAACCAGACCTACTGTGAAGAGCAAGATCCCTGGCGCATCAATCAAATCTAACCATTTACGAAAGGACATGCCCCGTGCAACTGATGTTGGCGGTTCGTCCTTAGGAATATTCCTCCAAGCTAAAAGAAAGCTCGCCACCACGAACGGAATATTGACGAAAAAGATAGCAGGCCAGCTCCACCAGTGAATCAGGACTCCGCCAATAAAGGGTCCAATTGCTGCTGCTCCGGATAGGAATATGGACAAAACAGACAGTGCAGTCGCTTGTTTCTCCGTAATATGAATTCGCACAATGGCCATTCCAACCCCAACCATCATGCTTGTTCCGATGGATTGCACAATGCGGAACACGAGGAGCCACCCAAAGTTTGGTGATAGTGGAGCTAATAATGATGAAACGAAGGCTACAACAAGTCCGGTAAGAAATATCCTCCTGCGACCGAATAAATCGCTTGCCTTTCCCATGACAGGTTGAGCGATAGCACTCGCAATGTAGAAAGAAAAAATAATCCAAGAAACAACTGTAAAGTCAAGTTGGAACACATTTTGCAGCCTTGGAATAGCAACAGAAACCATCGAAGAATTTAGTGGGTTCAATAGTATCCCAAGGCCAACGGAAATCATCAACCACCTGCTGTGAGCTTTCATTTTTGGTCCCCCCCAATGCGTCTTGATGTCATCGTACTTGAAATCGGGTATTTACTCCAACGCATTTTAAGTTATGATTTCATTGACTTGAGGGAATGAATGGAGGGTGCGAAATGGAACTTCTTCAATTGCAATATTTTCTCGCTGTAGCTCGTTTGCGTACAGGAATGGATCCGGCTTTACGGCATCCTCTCGGCGGCACGGCTCCCAGGTGCATTTCTCTTCTTGACCTTAAAACAGCAGCTCTCTGTTCTCACACGAGTAGGCACTGGCAGATAATTCATTTGTTACTTCAAAACTTTATGAAAATAAAAATACAAATAAAGTTTATAGGTACTTGACTTCCCGCTTAATTTCCTCATTGATCGTCTCCACTCCCTCCTCAATTTGCTCAATCCGCGCCCGCGAGATGCTAATCCGCAAAAACTTTTCCCGCTCCCTATAATCCGATAAATAACTCGGCTTGCCAGAGACGACCATGATCTTCTTCTCCGCAAGTCTTATGACAAGCCGTTCCAGATTGACCTTTCGCGGTAGCTTGAACGGTACGTATACACCGTAGTTGACACCTGGTATTTCCAGTAATCCTTCATCATTATGGCGTCGCACCGCCTCGTTCAGAGCGCGAATGCGCTCTCCGTATTGACTGCGTATTTTATGTTTGTGACGCTCGTACATTCCGTTTTTGATATACAACTCGAGCGCAGCCTGGGAAAGCAGCGAGGTGTCCGCATATCGTTTGTATTCGCGGAACGTCTCCAGCAACTTTTCCGGCAGAACGGCGGCTCCGAGCCGGAGTCCCGGGAAAATGAGTTTTGAGAAGCTTTTCAAATAAACGACGTGCGAAGTACCGTTATATGCATATATAGGATCAACTCCCCGTTCTTCACTTAAATCCGCCATGTAATCGTCCTCAACGATATATACGTCATATTTGCTCGCCAAACGGGCTATTATTTTCCTCTCATCCGCGCTATACGTGGTTCCAAGCGGACTGTGGTGCCTCGGCATGGTATAGAAAAACTTGATCCCGCCGTGCTTGAATTTCTCCTCCAATTCCCGTAAATCAATGCCAGCCGCCGTTCGAGCGATTCCGCATACAGATACGCCTTCCGCCTCAAGAAACCGCAAGTAAAGATCATAGCTCGGCTGTTCGACCAGGATAACCGATTTTCCGTTCGGAAACGGCATTTTCGCCAATAATTCGAGCGCCCGATTGACTCCCGACGTTATGATAATCCGATCCGCTCTGGCAAACACTTGATCTCCGGCCAAATGGGAAGCGAGCGTATGACGAAGCGGCTCTAAACCGTTTGGATCTCCACAGGTGAACAGGTCGAATTTGTATGTATCCAATGCTTTGTTTAAACAGTGCCGGAAATCCAAATACGGAAACACAGTTGGATCCGGCGACGAGGAGGCGAAATCGATCATCTTACTCTCCACGACGGTCGACCGGTGCCCCGGTTTCTCCACCACGTAATAGCCGCTTTGGGCAATCGAGTAGATAACGTGGCGATTTTCCAATTCCGTGTATGCCCTTGTAATCGTATTGGCGCTACATCCGTACTGCTTCGCGGCATTGCGTATTGAAGGCAGTTTCTGCCCCGAAATGAATTGCCCTTCGTCGATTTTTAGCTCCATATCGGAAAGAATGTCCAAATATTTCTTCATTCCACTCCCTCACCTTCTGATACCATTATATGACACTCAGTCAACTGTATTAATACACTTTTGAATATTTGCGGTTGTACCAAGCCACTGATCGGTCTATGATCTCAAGTAACGAACAATTATACGAGGAGTTGGTAGTAATGAAAGCCACTGTGCAAACCGATTTTTCCCCCCTATTCCGTGAGCGTCATTCCGTCAGATATTTCGATGCAACGTACAAACTCAGCGAACAAGAAATCAAGGAGCTATTGGAAATTGCGGGCAGTGCACCGTCGTCATGGAATCTTCAGCATTGGAAATTCGTCTCCTTTACCGATGCGGCAGCCAAGGAAAAGCTGCTTCCTATCGCGAATGGCCAAAAACAAGTCGTTGACGCTTCTGTTACCGTCGCCATACTCGGGGATTTGGAAGCCAATCGGAATGCCGAGATCGTGTACGGTCCCGTCATCCGGGCCGGACTTGAGGATGCTTATGCAGGATATACTTCCCATCAAATCTTGTTCACTCAAATCGAAGAGGCTTATGCAGTAAGCGAAACATCCTCCTATCGGCGCGACGAAGCGATTCGCAACGCATCGCTGGCCGCCATGCAACTTATGCTCGCCGCAAAAGCGAAAGGTCTAGATTCTGGCCCGATGGTCGGTTTCGACGCCGACGCCTTCGTCAAAGCGTTTAAAGTCCCACAGCGTTATATTCCGGTTCTGCTCGTCGCCATTGGCAAGGCAGCTAAACCCGCCACAGCTACCTCTCGCTTCCCAGTAGAGCGGACGGTCGTCTGGAATGGGTTTGAGCCTAATGCTAGCAATTCTCCGTTAACGTAGAAAAGGCAGCCGATCGTTCTGGGAGGTCACTGAAAAAGTATGACAACCTAAAAATGTTGGTGCAAAAAGACCGTTTATGCCTGTGAAATGGCTTTAAACGGTCTTTTAGTTATCTTTATCACAGTGTGTTTCATAATTTCCCCCAAATGTAAAATGATGAGACCATTATTGGGGGAGTTCCGTAATGACTCCATCTAAGGGTCCTATCATCTGGACAAATTCTCCTGTATTAGCCTGGATATCTACTCCATAACCATCAACCATAACAGACCATTGCCTATTTCCTATAATTTTGTTCCAAACCGTATCATTCGTAAGCACACAATATTCAGCTAATTTCTGCGAGTCAATATCTGCGTTCATTTTTTTGTTTATTACTTGCATATATTCTTTTGCTTTAATAATAGCATTATTTTCTGTAAGAATGGGTCTTTGAAATTGATAAATAACAAATAGACTCATAGAAATCAAAAAAAATATAGATATCATCTTCATTGTTTTCACCCCTTAATATTAACGATTACTGAAGGGTTTTGATGCATTTTGTCGCTCAACTATCGTCCTGCGTTAGTTCAACGGTATTACCTCCAAACTTGCCCTGTTTGTTTCAAGCGCTAAGTGTTTTTCATTTTCCCCTTCACCAGTCATAAATTTTGCAGTTGCCGATACTTCATATAAACCTGGCTTTTCAAGTTTGTATGTATAACGCTCAGTAATCGTCCCTTTTCCTTGAAAAGTGCGATATTTCCCTACATTATGCATTACAAATGTATTAACCCCCTTGCCATTACTATCTTTTATAGAAAAATAAAAAAGACCTGCCGCATGTACAATCGTAAAATTATTATCAGATAAGTTCTTTAGAGTAGCCTCAACGATGAACTCTTCATTGGATTTTATTTCATTAGGGACAGATATACTTGCTGTAAAAGGTTCTTTTCCAGAATTAGAAACGGTTGGTGTAACTACTTCTGAATCCTTGGGTCGTGAGAGATTTGCAGTTTGTTCTTCAGCTGGTGAAGGCTGACCACATGCAACTAAGCTCAGCAAGGCGTGAATTATTATTAATAATTTCTTCATTTAAGCACCTCCCAAGAATTATACGTAAAATTCTGGAATTTTGTTGCAAAAACAAGGAGCAGCTGCCGCGGCATACTACTCCTTGTTTCGTTGAACTAACGTTCCCAGTTAGCGTAATGACTTGTGATACGGTTCCCCGCGCTATCTATAATGGTAGGTTTTACTTTGATCAATTTATCTTTTATCTTCTACTAATCTATATCCTTTATAAGTAAGTTTATCAGTTTTTGCTTTTCCATCTTCAGAGTAAACAACAACATCAGTAATGAACCCATACTTTTTACGATTATACTCGTGCTTATTACGTTCGTACTCTGATGATTTATCACTCGGGTCATTTTCAGTACCCAAGAAGCTGTCAAGCGAAGACATTATTGAAAAACTTGCGCCCGCGATGACTTCAAATTTATTAACATCATCTACATAAAGTGGTAAGCTCCCGCAGTAAGCGTCATTTTTATCTTTTGAATATGGAAACTCTAATAGATGCGCGAGATTTGAGGCGACAGCCTGGGAAATCCTAGACTGCCGCTTTTTTGAATTCAAATTTGATTAGCTTGTTGATATAAAAATTGCCGAATGGACGGATCTTCACAGAGTCCAATGGCACGACTATAAGCCAAACGGGCTTCCTCATGTCTCCCCAATTGCATGTGCAAATGGGCTGTAAGAGCCCAATAAGGCTGATAACTCACGATTTTATCGCGAGGCATAGATTCAAGCAGCGCAAAACCCCGTTCCATTCCATATCCCTCTGCAACCGCCGCTGCTCGTCCGACCAGTACTCCAATAGTAGGACTAAGTTGGGCCAGCCCCTCATATAGCAAGGCGATTTCTTTCCATTCGATGACCCCTGTGCGCGCTCGCTGGGCATGCACCGATTGTATGGCAGCCAACAGCTGGAATCGCCCGATCCGTTTAGATTGCGATGCTATTCGAAGACAACGTTCCGCTTCCATGATCATTAGAGTTGACCAACGTGTAGTATCCTGTTCGGACAGGGGAATATAGCTTCCCGATGCATCAATCCGGGCTTCTCGCCGGGCCTCGCAATGCAGCATTAGAGCTAGAAGCCCTTGAACTTCAGGTTCGTCAGGCAAATAGTTCGCAAGAAGCTTGCCCAGATAAATGGCCTCGTGGACCAATCCCTTCCTTCGAGGATCTACACCTGTCAAATCATCCCATCCGCTACCGTATACTGCATAAATGGCTTCAAGAACGGCATCTAAGCGATGGGGCAATTCCTCGGCATCGGGCATTGCGAACGTAAGGCGTTCGGTGCGGATTTTTGCTTTAGCACGAGTAAGTCGTTGCCCCATCGTAGAGGGTTTTACAACGAATGCGGACGCAATGCGAGAGGCATCCATTCCGAGCACGGTCTGAAGCATAAGCGGTGTTCGTATCGACTGATCGATTGCTGGATGTGTACAAAGAAATAGCATGTTTAATCGTTCATCGGGAAATGCAGTGTCAGTAGACGACATTTGTTGGGACTCTTCTGACAGGGCGATCAACGCTGGCATTGCTCGTTCGGAAACACGTTCACGGCGGGCGCGGTCGATAAGCTTCCGTTTGGCTACCGCAAGCAGCCAGGATTCCGGTTTATCTGGAATGCCGGCCCTCGGCCACGATTCTAATGCGGCAACAAACGCGTCCGCCAACGCATCCTCTACAGCTTCAATATCTCGCCAGTTTAGGGTCAGATATGAAATTAACCTTCCGTAAGCATCACGCGCCGTCTCCTCGATAATGTTGCGGGCGTTCATCATATGATCATTTCATAGGAGGAAGATTTTCCCGGACTTCAACCGCATTAACAGGGCCTCGCGCAGCCCACTCAAGAGCTGTTTCAAGGTTGGGTACATCGATAACGAATAAACCGCCGATTTGTTCCTTTGTCTCGGAAAACGGACCATCTTCCACAACCATCTCGCCATTACGACGTAGTACGGTCGCAGCCGTTTCAGGAGCGTGGAGGCCAAAACCGCTGACAACTACTCCGGATTCGAGAAGTGCATGTACATAATGGGACCAGCCTGCAAGGTATTCCTGTTGCTTGGCCGGATCCTTTCGTGCGGCGAAGTCCTCAGGGCTCTCGTAAAACATAAGGGTGAAATGCATGTTTGTTGGCTCCTTTACTGTTTTTTGGGTTTGTGATTTTCTCTCACATGATAAAGTCGATTTAAGGATAACGATTTCTACATTCCAGAAACATTTTTTCTAAGAAATTAAATAAATGAAGCCTTTTTTTCAAAATGATAACGGAAAACAGCTGAGATGTACAAGAACCCGTATCAAATGACTTGGTTTTTCTTTTTTTTTGCAGGTTATGCTAAGCTTGCCGTTTCTAAATCTTACACTATTGCACGCATATTCCACGAATACCCTGGAAGTTTACCATCCCATGGCTCTACGGGTCTATGCCCTTTTCGGGCAGGAACTCGGTTCACCGTGCTTTCTTTTTAAAATCCTGCGAATGACTCCAAACGGCCGTTCTTTGTATCCTGAACATAGACGTTATAATAGCAAGCCAAGTGCACGAAATTGACAAGCGACCATACAACAAGCCATATGATTGAAGACGACAGGGTGGTCCAGATGCCGAACCAAGGCAGCACACGCCCTCCGCCGATAAATGTCACCAATGGTGAGAGGGACAAGAGAATTAGGATAGGGATCAGCCTTCCGACCGTTATAAGAATCAACTTACCGGTCGTTAAGCGTTTCTTCCTCCGACGGATACGAATATATGCATACAAGCCCCATACAAGCGTCGCTAGGATCAGCGCAATCATGATCATTTCCATGTTTCGGCCGTTCAGAAAAGAGGTTTCGGGCTTCTCTCCCCTCATAATATCCGTGATTCCATCGATAAACGCAGAGTAATTCACAAAAGCGTTCAAACCGGAATTAAACATCACCGCGATCCCCATCTGCTCGTCCAAATAAACCATTTCTTCCGACTTGTACGTCCAGAAAATGCCGCTGTGGGAGATCGTTCGGCCGGTTTCGTCTTGGTCCGCAAGCCAGCCAATGCCGTACGGACTGATGGCTCCGGCTGAATGATATTGTTTCATCAGCGCCGGGGAAAGGAGGTGGCCGCGGTACTGGGCAAGCATCCACCGGGACATGTCTTCCGCGGTTGAAACAATGCCGGCTTCACCGTCAACGAACCACAGCGGCTCAGAGCGGCTTACGGAACGCCCCAGAATCAAGTAATGTCCCGACGGAATAGCCTCATTCCCATCGATTTGCTGCGTCGTGCTAACACTGAAGGTATTGTACATTCCGAGCGGTTTAAAAACATGATGATTCAGGTAATCCGAAAAGCGCTCACCACTGACGCTTTCCACGAGGTTCGCCAACAGCACGTAATTGGGATTATGGTAGCTATAGGTTGTTCCGGGATCATGGGCAAGCTGAACCTCGTTTAATAACCGTTTCGCCTCATGCAGTGATTGGAATTGCGGAGTCCTCGTCATATCGGGATTTATTTTGTCATTCAGACCGCTGGTCTGATTCAATAAATGGCGGACCGTAATGTCACGAACGCGGGGGTCCCGTGGCGAAAGTTCGGAAAAATAGGAAGCGTAAGCCGCATCGAGGTCAATCCGGCCTTTATCCGCCAGCTGCAGCACGGCCAAAGCGGTAAAAGACTTGCTTAACGAAGCAATGGGAAAAGGCGTGTCGCCCGTTACGCTTTGGCCATCTGCGAATGTACCGTAGCCTTTTGCGTAGAAGATCTCTTCGTTATTGGCAATTGCCAGAGACGCACCCTCGATGTGATTGGCCTTCATGCTCCGATTCATGTATTCGTCGATGTCCCGCCAGACTTCAGTACGATCTCGGACTTCCATGCGGATACGGGCGTAGCACACACGAAACATAACATCAGCAAGCAGCTGATTGCGTAATACATTCTTTTTTGCAGTTTCGTCATCATAGCACTCCTTCTTTTCAAGATAAGGAAATGCTATCAGATAATTTTCAACTATTTATCAACCCGATCCCAAAACTTGCCGTCACGCTTCCGCCCCCATAAGGATGGTTTTCGACCTGCAGGCTCCCTTCATGTTTTTCGCACAGCACCTTGCAAACATAAAGGCCAAGCCCGCGATGTTCGTTCGCATCCCACATCTCCCCGCGGTAAAAAGGGAGATCAGCCTTGTGCAGGGCTTCGTCTGAGAAACCGGGCCCGTCATCCGTGACGGTAATATTTATTGAGCCATCCTGGATGACATAGCGAACGTTCACCTGACTGGCTGCGTAGCGCGCCCCATTGGCTACCAAGTTCTCGAAAACCTGCATGACGACATAGGTATCCACGTTTATTGTAATATTAGCGTCTTCCATGGAAGAGACGAAGCGTTTACCGACCTGCCTTGTGAGTTGTTCGGCGCTATCGTTCAGCAAAGCCGTCAACGGTGTCGTATCCATCGGCCTGCGATGCACCGGGACGTCCTCCAGCTTCTGAATCGAGGCCATAGCCTCCGCATAGCTCTCCAGACGCAGAATGTGAAGGTTCATGGTATGAATCAGGTCCAGCACCTTTTCGTCTGACAATTTCTTCTCGGGCAAATAAGTAGCGAGAAACTCGGCGTATCCTTTCAACACCGACAGCGGCGTCCTCAGGTCATGGGCAAAAATCGCATTAAGCTGTTTGCGCTCCTCAACCGAACGCCAGAGCGTCTTTATGTTTTTTTCCAATTGCGCGCGCATATTTTCAAATATGGTGATCAGCTCGCCCATCTCGTCCCGGCTATCATAGGAGATGCGGAAGCCTAGATCATTGGCCGAAATGTTCTCGGATGCTTGCTTTAATATCTCCAGCGGACGTTTTAGTTTCCATCTGTAAAATAGAACGGCCATGGTGACAATTCCGGCAGTCACGGTTAGCAGCACCGCCGCGACGAGGGAGGGAAGTACCCAATCCGTTTCTCCGATACGCTTCCGCAGGCTCTCCGCCCAGGCAAACTCCATGGTGATGACGACAAGTACGGCAATGAGTGTGAGAACGCATAACAGAATAAAAGATTGCAGCAAGGTGAGCCGCTTTAGCAGTTGCCAATTCATGAGCTTGGCCATTTGTATCCTACTCCCCAAACAGTCTCGATTCGGTCATTGCAGCCGCATTCCTTGAATTTGGAGCGAATTCGCCTGATATGCTCTGCGATCACACTGCTGTCTCCTTCATTGTCCAGGCCCCAAATATTTTCGTATATGCGTTCCTTCTCGAACACCATACCGGGATGCATGGACAGCAATTCGATAATGTCGAATTCTTTTTTGGCCAGAGGAATTCGTGTATCCCGGTAGTACAGATTCCGGGCCGTATAGTCAATGACTAAATCATTGTTAAACCTCACCGAGTTTTTGGTTTGGATTCGCTGTTCCCTGCGCAAATGCGCTTCAACCCTGGCACCCAGCTCGCGAATGCTAAAAGGCTTCAGGATATAGTCATCTCCTCCGACCCGAAATCCGGCTATTTTATCGGCATCTTCGATTCGAGCAGTTAAGAATAAGATCGGACAAGAGACGAAGTCTCTGATTTTCTCGCATAATTCAAGACCGTTCTGCTCTGGCATGTTGATATCCAGCAATATGAGATCGGGTCGTTGTTCCACCTTCTGCAGCGCCTCCCGGCTGTCCTTGGCAGTCATGACGAAATACCCGTTGATTTCAAAGTAATCGGTCAGCAGCTTTCGAAGATCCGCTTCATCGTCCACGATCAGTATTTTAGGCATCAATGCTCCATCTCCCGTACCCAAATGTCCCCATATAAACCTCCCTGGAAATATTGTTTGTTTCACGATCCACCTTAATTGAAATAAAAAGTAAGATACATTTCTGATAAGGAAAAGGTACTACAAAACCGTTAGAGATACAACGAAATTCCCCTTTAAATACCTTAATGAAATTTAACCTCTTCTGCAGTAGGCATTAGCTTATATCCATAAAAATAAAAAGCCGCGCAGTGCGCGGTTCCATTTGCATATATGTTCTTGTCCTCCTACATATTGATAAGCTGCGTCTTTGGATCCGTAGTATCGACATAGTTGTCATTTCGCCCACATAACGGTTCAATTTTTCCCTTTGTTTTTCATGTTGGATATTTTTTAAACGCAAAGAGTTTAAAATACCACAGTTCCGTATAGTTAACTTTTGGTTTGAGTCAGCATATTGTCAACAGTTTTGCTCATCTGATTTAACATAAACTGAGGTGCAACACGACTCATGAACTTCAGCAAACTGCTCTGACCCGGCAGGATTTCAAAGCGATCCTTTTTCAAACTCTCGATTGTGTACCTGACCATCTTACCGGCATCCATTGGCTTTACGCCTTTGATCTCGTAGCCATTAAGAGCTTTAATTAAAGGGGTCTGAATAGTTGGAGGCGCCAATTCAAATACTTTAATATTCGAATTTTTTAGCTGCATTCGCAGTGATTGTGTAAATGAATGAATACCGGCTTTCGTCGCACAATATACCGGCAATACCGGATAAGGAACAAATGCAAGCGCTGATGAGACATTCATAATCGCAGCGGATTTCTTCGCCTTTAAATGCGATAAGAATTGTTTCACCATACGGATCGAACCGCTGAGGTTAATATCAATCTCGCTGCTGATATCCTCTAAATCAACCTCTTTGGTATGAAGATTTAATGCACGCATAACCCCAGCGTTATTGATCAGAAAATTCAATTCTGGAAATTGACTGATTACTTTTTCAAAAAGATCAGAAATTGCCTTTGGATCGCTTACATCACACTGAAATGTGTGAACGTTTGGCAGTTTCTTTTTGGCTAAGATCAGTTTGGACTGATCCCGGCCGGTAATAATTACCGTGTTCCCAAGCTGAAGGAGCTGAGCAGCAAGCTCGAGTCCAATCCCGGACGTTCCACCCGTTATAAGAATTGTGTTGGAATCCATTTTCATAAAAATCAATCCTTTCTCTATAAATGACTCTATAAATGATTTATATAGTGGCTTTGCATGCTTTATTGTGCAACAAGATTTCCAAAGATCGTAAGGTTCCTGCAAATACCCGAATCCCAAGCAAAGTATTGTGCAAGCTTATTGCCAAAACTATCATATCGATCGCTAAACGATGGTTTGTGAGATAGGCATATCGTTCGCCGCCTTCGGTTTTGAATGTTTTTCATGCGTCTCATCGAACCACCAATGATTGCCGTCTTTCTCCAATAATGCATCGGATTCAATCCCCCTATGCATAATAGTGTATACACACTCTTATTAAGCAAAGCATTTCTCAAATTTCATCAACAATTTGGGGTTCCCTTTGATCCGCAGTTTTCTTGTCAACAATGCCGCAGCCACATTTTTTTCCTTCCCCACGATCTTAAGCCACGTTTTGCTATCCACCGTAATCCGAATATCCGGCTTGCCGTGAAAACCGTCCCTAATCTGGAGCTTATTGTCACGAATGTCGATTGTCGTTTGTCTCGTTTCATCTCCGGTGAATGTAAAATGATAGGTGCTGTTTAAACCCGTTGCCTGCTTCGGCTGGAATGCATGAGGCATCAGGGTGATCAAAAGGCGGATCGTGTTCGGTCTGAGTCCATTCCCGACGCGTTTTACCGTTTTATGGGGAAAACGTTTCATGACATACGCTTCCGCATCGGAGCCAGGAGTTACATAGATCGTCTCCTCTTTGGCCTGCAACGGCTTTAATATATCATTCATGAACCCTTTACGGTCTTTCAGAAACGGCCCGATCACATCATCGCCCGCCGGACAAACCGATAAGCAATAAGCTGCTTTGTAGTTAGCCCCGAAACTCAAACTTTGCCACCAGGAAGTCGTTTCGGTTATCGGTACTTCATTCCGGTACTCTTTGAAGTTCTTACTGTCCACGACCGTTTCCACAAAGTCGCTGAAACCGCCCATAAACTCACGATAATTGTGCGTAGCGCATGAAGAAAAATTAAATTGTCCGTCCGCACCGATCGCGCCCACAGGGCAGGCAGATACGCAAAGCTTGCATTCCAGACACGGGTTGTAGTCAATCGGCCGGTCTTCCTTGTTGACCCGGGCATCGATCATAACGGCGCCAAGCAGAATGAAGTTTCCGAATTTCGGATGAATCACGTTGCGATGGATGCCCATATGGCCTAACCCTGCCGCAACGGCAACAGGCTTGAGCGAAACGACCCAGGTCTTGCCGGGAAACTTATCCATCTCCATCGGGAAACCCATGGCTGCATTTAAAGCCCGTATCCCTCGCGCTTCCAATGCGGACACGATGTGATGGGCTGTCTCCGCTACCTTATCGCCGGTATGATGAAATTCAATATTGGCAAGGGATCGTGCTGGTGTGCGGATCGGTTCTCGATTCATTCTGGCAACGAAACTGATCATTGTCTTAGCATGCGGAAATGCGGACAGAATGTCATCACGCTGATCATCCAATTCGGAGCGTTCAATGGATATAACCCCGACATCGTCAGCTCCGGCCTCAAGACACAATTCACGTATCCACTCATAATCAAGCGTTTCGTTGTCAAGAGTGGCGGATTGCGCAGAGGATTCGTAGTAACGCACAACTGTGGGATGTTTTTTCATATCGGCCACTTTCATCTATCCTTTCTCATTAAGTGTATATACACCTTTTAGGTGAAAAAAAATTAATCTTGCCTGTTCAACTTAACGATATCAGACAATTGACCAAGCAAACCTTTATAACGGTCATCGCCCATATAATCCCGAATACGGATTTGCGCCTGTTCCCATAACGGCAGCGCACGCTTAAGAAGGTCCCGGCCTTCGGGTGTCAGAGCAATAAATCGTTTCCTGCGATCCTCCCCTTCCGTGATCGACACCCAGCCCTGTCTCTCAAGCGGCTTGAGATCCCGTGGCAATGTGGTCCGATCCATTAGAAGAATTTCGGAGAGAGATGTAATGGTGACAGATCCGGCCTGTTCAAGTGCCATAAGGACAGACAATTGGGTTGCCCGAAGCCCGACTGGTCTTAAATATTCTTCATATAAACTGGTAATGAACCGGGACGTTTTTCTTAAATTAAAGCAAGCGCACTCTGCTGTATAATCGGTCGTCCCTGAAAAATCTGAAGTTGAATTATGTTCTCTCATAAATATGAGTATATACACGTATTATGTCGATGTCAATCTTTATCATCATCTTAAACCTGGACGGATCCTTTTTTATTATGTACAAAGAAGCGGCTGGAAATTTCCCGCCGCTTTCTTCTTTTACAATCGTTCATTCATAGTTGAATGCATTGGAATTACTCCTCTTTAAAAAAATCAGTTTAAATGCTGCCTCATTCCTGTAAGTGAAGCAGTTTCAATAGCGCTGAGAAGTTTATGTTGGCGTAAAGCATGTGCAAAATCCGGGGTATTGTATGTGCCTTCACGCAAGTCCTTGGCGAACTGTTCATAAATACGTGCTGTATTGCCTGGCATACCTGTCGGTAGATGTTTAGCAAAGTAAGATTCAGGAACAATTAAATCTTCTACACGGTTCTCTTGAATTCGTCCGCCTTGCAACTTTAATTCAGCTAACTGGGTATGACCACTTGGTGCAGTTATGACCAGATCACCTTTTGTCCCATTGATTTCCCAATGCATATTTTCACCACGAGATATTCCACCGCGATAAAAGACAGACACAGCCGTGCCTTTCGTCAGCGTCCCCATAATCGATACATGGTTGGGTGAGGTGAAGGGAATTATAGTATTCGTATCTGCTATTAAAGCTTCTGTTTGATTGGAAACCAATTCTGCCGACAGGGTCGAGAAATCACCCAGCAAATACTGTAGGGCGTCAAAAGTGTGCATAATCGGAACCGAGAGAAGCGTTACTCCGTTGGCCTTATCATAGACGTACGAATTCAAACGGTCGGTAACTCCCGTCCAACCCATGCCTGAACCAACAAGTGTCGTACCAAGAACATCTCCAATGTAACCCTCTGAAATGAGGTCTCTTGCATAGCGAATGACAGGACTATACCGTGCTTGTAAGCCTACAATTGTGCGTATTCCGGATGTTTCTGCCCGTTTAGACAAATCTTCTGCTTCATCCAGGCCATTGGTGAGCGGCCATTCCGAGAAGACCATCTTCCCTGCGTCAAGCGCAGCCGAAATGATTTCATGATGATAGGGAACCTTTACCGTGACAACAACCAGATCAACGCCAGGATGGTTAATTAAATCCAGATGATTATCGAATCCGGGTGCACCAAACTTTTTCTCGGCTTCTTTTGCGGTCGTTTGACGGCTTGTGCTAACAGCGCTCAAATCGTAATCATCCGGTAACGCCTTAATCGAAGGTATGTGTGTATTAACCGCCCAACTATACGGATTTGAGGGGCTTGCACCAATAATACCAACACCAATTTTTTGTTTATTCATCATTGTTAATTTTCTACTCCTTTGTGGTTTTTAAGAATAAATATTTAGTTTACTAAATAAATACTTAAACTTTTATGGACCAATTAATTAGTATACTAAACATTAGTTTAGCTTGCTAAATAAAATCAGAGAAAAGGAGAGATTATTAAAACAAGTTACTCTCCATTTGCTTCATAAGCCGTCTTAAAAGTAGTCGTTCTTCAGTTGAAATCGATTCTAGCAACTTTTCTTGATGCTTTTGCCATATGCTACGAATTGGCTCTTCAAGCTCTTTACCTTTGTCGGTTAGAAAAATACGCATAACTCGTGCATCTTTCTCATCACGCTTACGGTAAATAAACCCGTTTTGTTCAAGTGATTTAACCATATTGGTTATGGTGGGAGGTTCACAATGCAGATGTTCACTTAGCTGCATTTGTGTTATTCCATCACCCGACCATAAACGGTAGAGCAGATTATCTTGACCGACATGTAGGTTTAGTTCCCTTAGACTTTCGCTGTAATCTCGTCTCATTCTAGCCGAAAGTTTATCGAACAACTCACGAATCTCACAGTCAACCTTTGTCTCCATATTGCTTTTCTCAGCCTTTATCATCGAATTTACTTAGCAAGCTAAATATATCATGATTGTATCCAGCTGTCAAACTAGCACTCGTAAAAGAAAGTCGTGCCTTACTCATTAACTATATCGTATTGTTCTTCTTTGTGTTTCAGAATATTCGTCCGTAATTCATTTTCCACGCTAAACTACCCTTTAGCATAATAAAACACGGAGCAAATGCCGCGCAGTCTTCTCCGTGTTTTGATTGAACCATAGTACCCGTTAGTTCAACAAACTACTTTACTTGTGATACTTTTCACCGTGCTGTTTCTATCGGCAAGTTAGATTAGCCAATCGCCGTATCTCCTCGCTTAACCTTCGATTGACTGGATAAACTTCTTCTAAGAAATTTAAAATGCGAAGTGCCGATTCGGGAACATGATCGTAACCCAGTATCATGTCTCCTATGATTTCCGCAAAACGGGGGTATCTCTTTTCTAACCGCCTCTCATTCCCGAATGGGTCGGGAAAGTAATCCACCTCTTGCTCCAGTAGATGGAGTACGGATAGAATCCTGTCCACAGCGTAACCTTGAACAAACCTCGTTGCGGATAGGCGCTCTCCCCTTGCATAGCGGCCGAGCCCCACGTATAGATTTGTTAAGGCTTCGTTCAAAGGAAAGTCCAAGGAATCATTTTTTAGGCTGGGGATCGGGTTGGAAGGTTTGGCGATTCCCGTATTGCCATACATCGGATCCTTCCATATGACCCGGCCATCCGTATAGGAGGCGTTCGCCAGCTCCCATTCCTCGAATACAGCGTATTCCCCGAAAATACCGTCTTCGAACAGTACTTTGTACCCAACATCCGAATTCTTAAACAAATAGGCAAGAGGGTGTATTTCTTCGAGCCAATCCAATCGGTCGATATATCTGTTTTTCTCCCCCGGTTTCACAATGACAAAGAAATCTAAATCCGAAAATTCATCCAACCGTTCTGTCTCAACCCCAACGGAACCAACGCCTAGTAATAAAAGAGCTCCCCCCTTGCGTTCGAGCGACTTGCCGATCTCGTTGAGCCGCTGTAACAGCAATTCTGTTCTCAGCATTACGAATCCTCCCCTGGTTTTGAAATGTAAAAAAGGGTCCAACCCACTTCTCAGCGAGGTTGAACCCGAAGGTTACATTGCCTTTATTATCCTATTATGAAATTACCACGTATTAATTGTTGCTGTCAATTATAATAACTTGCCCTTATTTATGATACGGTTCACCGTATCACTCTAACGGCGAATTTTAAGGGACACCTTTTTGGGTGCCTACTATGGTTGTCACAAATATGCCCGCGTCCCAACAGGAACACGGGCATCAAATGTGTTTAGAAACCTTCCACCGCCAGAGAAGATATTAGTACAGTTAGGCTCATGTAAGCTGTGGGTATAACGCAGCTACACCACCAGCGAGAGCACTTTGGAGCTTGCGGCTCAGTTCATCGGCAAGAATCTCAAAGCTGTTGGCCTCTATTCCATCAATAGCCAGTTTTGCAATTTCGGCAGGGTCGGCCTTCGGAGCTTCAACGCCGGCCGTCATGTCTGTGTCCATAAAGCCCACATGCAAGCCAGCCACTCTCACATTTTGAGGATACAACTTTAAGCGCAACTCGTTCGTCAGTGCCCACTCTGCTGCCTTTGCAGCCGTATAAGCACCTTCATTACCCCCTATACTGAACCATGATAATGCAGAAAGAATATTCAGGATTGATCCTCCCCCATTATTGGTGAGAATAGGCGCGAACGCACGAGTCATGGATAGTGTGCCAAAGAAGTGGGTATTAAATTCCAATTGTATTTTGTCGAGATCGCCGTCAAGCAAAGAAGCGCCTGTAGAAGTGCCTGCATTGTTGATCAGAAGCGTAACGTCCTTAGCGACCATAGCAGCTTCAGCTACCTCTTGCGGGTTAGTAATATCAAGCTTTACAGGTATCACACCTGGAATGTTAACGGACTCCGGATTTCTTGCACCAGCATACACCTTAGCCCCTCTGGATAGAAGTTCAAAGGCAAGATGACGGCCCAAACCCCGGTTCGCACCGGTGACAAATGCAACTTGTTCAGAAATAATCATTTTTATATGCTCCTTTTATTGTCTGTTTTAGTTATGCGATCACTTTATCTTTACGACTATCTTCCCTTTTGCTCTGCCAGATTCGGAGTACTCCATTGCTTTTTGAGTGTCTTCAAAAGGAAATACTCGATCAATAACAGGCTTTATTTTCTCGGATTCAATCCATTCAGAAAGGATCTCCAGTTGTCTGCCGCTTGGTTTCATAAACAGGAAGCTGTACTTGACCTTATATTTTTTCTCTAACTTGGTAATCTTCCGGGCAACCAACCGAAGTAGATTTGTTTTGACGAAGCCAACCCTCTCCTCTTTTCCGAAGCGCGCATTGGGCGGCCCAACGACGGATACGATTTGGCCTTGCTCTTTGACAATTTTAAAGGCCTTCTCTAGAGTCTCTCCGCCTTTGGTATCAAAAACGGCATCATAACCTTGTAACAGTGTATCGAATTGTTCTGTTTTGTAATTGATGATTCGATCGGCTCCAAGCGACTCGACCAATTTGGCTCCAGCTTCGCTTGTCGTTGTTGCGACATAAAGTCCCATCGCTTTGGCAAGTTGGATAGCAAAAGTACCGACTCCGCCGGAACCAGCTTGGATCAATACTTTCTGCCCGGCCTTTAGTTTCAATTTTTCATGCAATACTTGATAGGAGGTAAGCCCGACCAATGGAATGGATGACGCTTCCTCAAAGGTAAGGTTGCGAGGCTTTATGGCGATATCGTCTTCATTCACGGAGATAAATTCGGCGAAGGCTCCGCCCTTGCTTGGTCGGCCGAATACTTCATCCCCGACCTTGAATCTGGTAACCTTCCGTCCCGCTTGAATGACAACGCCCGAAAAATCATATCCTAATACATGGGGCATATCGTATTTCAGCAGGACACGTAATTTACCATCCCGCACAAGAAGATCGAGGGGGTTCACGCTAGCCGCATGGATTTCCACCAGCACCTCGTGATCGTCTACTGCGGGCTTTGGAATATCCGCTAACTGAAGCGGGTATTTCCCGTATTTTTCAATTACCATTGCTCTCATCATGCGGCCTCCATCTTATAGGTTTAAAACAATTCCCTTGAACGATCGCTGATGCCAGTTGCTGTCTGCCCAGCGCTTTTATTCAAATCCTTCTAATACGATTTTACCGATTGTGCTGCCTGACAGGCTCTTGTGAAATGCTTCCTTCAGGTTTCCGGAATTAATTGGTTTGATAAGCTCTTTCATCGTTGTACGTACTTTCCCTGCATCCACAAGATTGGACACTTCATTAAGCAGTCGATGCTGTTCAATCATATCGTCCGTCTGAAATGCCGAACGAGTGTACATCAATTCCCAAGCAAACGTCACGCTTTTTATAAACAATTCACCAAGTTCAGCCGGCTGTTCGAATGGCAAAATCGAGCAGATTTTCCCCTGCGGCAAAATCACCTTCTTCATCTCATTCAAATGCTGATCCGGATTATTCAAAACAAAAATATACGGAACGCCAACCAGGCCAAGCTCTTTTAGTTGAGGTTCAAGCGGTCGATGATGATCGATAACATGATCGGCACCATGTTCTTTCGTCCATTTGATCGATTCAGGACGCGAGGCCGTAGCGATGACCGTTAGACCGGCAAGCTTGGCCAGTTGAGTCGCGATCGATCCGACGCCCCCCGCAGCCCCGATGATCAAGATACTTTTGCCCTCATTATCCGATGGATTTTTGGAAATACCCAATCGTTCATAATAAGCTTCCCACGCTGTAATGGTTGTTAACGGTAAAGCCGCTGCCTGCGCGAAATCGAGGCTCTTAGGCTTTTTGCCGACAATCCGTTCGTCGACCAGGTGAAACTCGCTGAATCCGCCCGGGCGAATGATGGATCCAGAATAATAAACTTCGTCACCGACTTTGAATATATTGCAATCCGGTCCTGCCTCGACTACCACGCCGGCTACATCCCGACCGGCTATCGTAAGCGACGAATCGTCCGGTTTTTTGTCCTTGTGTGACCGCCAATCCGACGGATTGACGGATACTGCCTTCACTGCTACGAGCAAATCCCTTCCTGACGCTTTCGGTCTCTCCACTTCAACCTCCTGAAACGGCGGTACTCCTTCCCCCGGTTCGTAATATCCGATCGCTCTCATCATCTTTTGGTTTAACATTGTTTATCCATCCTTCCTTATCTTCATCTTTTGTTTGAATGCAGCAGTTCTATTCCTTGCTGGCTCAGCTTCTTGTTATTTGTTTCGGGTTCACATTTAAGAACGATCATTCTAAAAAAAGTGCAAGCAATTATTACGATGGAAAAAAAGCTTTAGGCAAAGAGGAGACTCGCGAGTTCAGGAACAATCGTTCTAATTTAAAGAAAAAAAACCATTATCCTTCTATAAGTTTAATCGATGTATTGGCTATGCGGTGAAGTTTTTCTTTGGCAACAGAGGTTCTTGCCATTGCCCTTAGCCCAACCCAAACATTCTGCAGATATTCTGCCATTTCCCCGGCATCGTAATCAGTGGCAAATTCACCGTCCCGCTGCCCCCAGAGAATAATTTCCTTGAGTTGCTGCTCTGCTATTGTACACGCCTCAGTGAACTTGGCATCAACATCTGCATCGCGCGCTGCCAATTCTACAGCTGAATTCACCATTAAGCAGCCGGAAGGCAAGTCTACTTCTCCATCAATGATGAAGTCAAAAATAAACTGAAGAGCTTCCGCTGCAGACTTGGAGCGTTTAACTCCAGCTGCAAGCGCAGCGTTGATTTTATCGCCAAACCGATCCATCGCTTTTAGAAACAGCGTATGTTTGTCGCCAAATGTATCATACAAGCTTCTTCGATGGATTCCCATGTGCTCGACCAGATCGGTCATGGATGTCTTCTCATAACCTTGTTCCCAAAAGAGTCTCATCGCTTTATCCAATACCGCGTTCTCTTCAAACTCCTTGCTTCTCGCCATTCCGTTTCCCTCCCGCCATCAATATAACATATTGAGAACGATCGGTAAAGAGTTAATTGTCACCTTTACACATCGTTACATCACTAATTACACACCTTGGATTATCGTGATAATATTTCAATTTTCGCCGTTACTTGTGATACGGTTCACCGGAATTAATATTCAACTAAACTGCCCGTTTAGCACAACCAAGATGTTTATTCACCCATTGAAAAATAGGGCTCTTTCTTATTCCTGGATTTCAATGTCGTGTTCCTTACACCATTCAATTACTAATTCTTTTATCTTTCTTTCTTTGTACTTATACCAATGCTTATCGATACCATATTCTATTATTCCATCTTTAAATCTCCGAAATGCTCCTCTTCCTTGAATGGTACCATACAGTTCTTCTCTAATGTCTTCATCCTCTAAAGTCCCGATAAAATCCTGTATGATTTCATATTCGTTGTAATCGTTTCTTAACTTGAAGTCAACGTAAACCCCGTCTTCATCCTCAATAATACTTATTGCTTTTTCAATGTTTTCTCTTTGCCATTCAGGATAATTTTCAAGTGGTTTTTCATCTTCTGCAGCCCCAATTTCTTCTCTCATTAAAGTAATAACTTCGCCTGATTTGGTGTTTATAAAAGTAAAAGTATCCTCAATTTGAAGTTCAATTTCACCGACTAGATCATCCAACTTTACTGGTTTGTTATTCTTCATTTGTCTTTATCCCTTTCGATTCATACAAACATCTTATCCAAAAAAACAAACAAACAAAGCTACCTAATCGGTAGCTTCGAAAATGTCTTGGGAACAATTTCCACAAGAGAACCTTGTGGGAGGAAATCCAATGCATCCAAAAAAAGTCCCCCGTTAAGCCCGAGGTCCTCCATCCATGTTTTAGTGACTATTCGCCCAAATAAATCAAAGGGAGATGCACACAAATGCACATGAATGGACCTGTAAATATTTCTCGAAATGAAAGACTTCAAACCTGCAACGAAATTGCTACCATACTTGGCAGTGGAGTTTGCCCATATGGAGCCCTATGTTAGTCGGGTTACACAACCAAAAACTTTTTTCGACTGGCTCAATGGTTCTACCGGAGGCACTGGAAATGCCTTGCCATCCAGAAGGATTCGACAATATTGTGCGAATGGCTATGTCTGGAGAGTTAGCAGAACCTTCAAAGTACAAAACGAATCCCATTTTGACGAAAATGCAACTGGTTGCCTTCTCATCTCTTTATTGAACTCTTGTTCCTCGTTAGTTGAACACAATATTATTTTCCAACCCCTTTATTTTCAATCCAAAGTCCAAGCAATTCGCCCGCTATGGGGTCTAGAATAATAGAACCAGTAAAATAATAGCTGCACATTAAATTGCTGCAAGCTTTTTTGGAAACGTCATTTCCGTTTATCATATATGGACGTTTAAAACGAATGGCATAGTAATCCACGCTTTTTTCAGGTGAAATCGCTCTTTTTAGAAAAACAGTTCTCGACCATTGAACATCACTTAACTCGTTTTTGGGATAATCTTCATTTAAATAGTACGGTTGTGCTGCTATGGTTGCAGGTTCTAATCTTCTAAATCCAGCAATTTCAATGGGGGCGTTAGGTAAAAATTCTGCAATTTTTTGCTTTATCCTGATATTAGGTTGCTGGTCATATATCTCGTACGTTGAAAATATTATTAGTAAAATTAAAACTACAATGCTCACTATTTCTTTTGCGGTTGCTTTTTTTAATAACAAAAATACAAGAACTGCCGAAAATACAATACAACCAATTGATACTGTATAAAACAAAGTAGTTGACATTCCATATTGGTATGGTGCAACTACGATATAGCCTAGAATCAACACTAGAGCAGTCAAAAAAATCTTGAAGAGTTTTGCCAAGATTGAAATCCTCCATACAAATGAAAGTAATTTCGTTAGTTGAATTTCTATAAGTCTGTTGGTAAACCATGAAGATACATATTTATACAATCTGTACTTTGTTTTAGTGCGTTAATGGTTTTAGGATTGGGCTGTTTATATATATTTGAGTAATCTATTTCGTTGTATTCTTTCCGTATAGTAAAAGCCAGTTTTTCATCGTTTAGAGAAAATTCCGCATTAACACCAACTTTATTTCCGCGTGCATCTAGGCGAATCCATTTTTCTTGGGATTTCAGAAAAACAGCATTTAATGCGTGGATGCAGTACCCTGTGTCAGGAGTGTCACCTATTGTAAGTCGTTGATAACAAAATCCTGTTGGAATCCCTCTGCTCCTTAATATAGCACATAATAAATTTGACTTAGCATAACAAATACCTTCTTTGAAATAGAGTGCTTCCGAGGCTTTGCGTGTTATTCTTGAACTTTGAATATCCCACGAATGAGATATTTCATCACGAACAAATTCATACGCTTTTTTTACAAAATCGACTTCGTAAGATGATGATTTAGAATATAATTCGGCTGTTTTTTCCTTAATGGAAAGGTGACTAAAGTCAACTTCTTCAGTCTCCATCAAATAATCTTCAAGTGAGTTTGATTCGCATATCAATATCATCAAATTACAACCCTCCAACAACTATTGGTATAATAATACTCTAACACGTATATTTATACAATTGCTTGAATGGAAAATAATTGATCAATCCTGCCCGTCCCTCACGTATTCTCACTCATTCGTAGGATTTCATCACCTTGTATTGCAGCGGTCGACAGAAAGAAAGCTGTTACCATTGTTGAAATCCTTTTTAGGGCGTGCGGGAATAGAAGAAACGTTCTTGAACATTCCCCAGGCTGTTATCTACTGCACGCTTCTCCACAAGATGCCCTGGATGTTTACCACCTTTGCGGAAACATATAAACCAACCAATCCTACTCCGATACAAGCTATACCGCAACCGAACCATGGCATAAAAGACTGAGAACTTCGGTAAACTTGATCTTTGGGGTTACCAGTGGGCATCAAGGACAACTCAAAGCCCATCCGCAGCCAAATCATACCGCCGATTAATGCCGACAAGGCGGTGATAAGAAAAACAACTCTTTTCAGCAAATTACTCACCCTCTGCTTTGTTGGGTTACCGTTCATAGAAAATGTTTCCTCAAGTGTTGTGTATGTTAGTTCAGTGAGCAAAACAATAGCAATTAACGTATTGGCTCACCGTAAAATACATGAAAATGAAGATGTTTTGAGTCTTGGTATCTCCCCTTGTCACTGTGTTCCAGAATAAGTAAGGATGAGATATGCTTCTTTGGAATCGTAACAATATGAACGGGATAATAAGAGGGAGTGTGATGATATGCAAGTACGTTACCCGTATCCAATACTTTTTGTACATAAGTACGACCACTTAATGTTACATGTCGGCATGTCAATGAGAATGCTGATTAGAAGCTGATGATAAGAAAAAACATCCTTTAAATTGAAGGATGTTTTTTTGTTACGGTACGACATATTCTGGAAACCCGGGTTTACCCGCTTCAAAGTCAATATCATACAATAAAAGCTGAATAATATGTGCTAAACTTAGTTTGAAAATATCGAAAAGAGGCTATTCATATGAGACAAGAGGAAAGAACGGTTCGATTTGATCATGATTTGCAAATTGAAGCCTTCCGTTTTCATGGGATCATGCAAAAATTTCCGAATCATTTCCATGAGTACTATGTGATTGGTTTTATAGAGAGTGGACAAAGACGATTATCTTGCAAAAATGAAGAGTATGTCATAGGTACAGGTAATTTACTTTTTTTTAATCCTCTGGATAATCATGCTTGTGAACAGATTGACAACAAAACTTTAGACTATCGCTGTTTAAATATCAAGCCTGAAATCATGCGGAAAGTGACAAAAGAGATTACTGGAAAAGATTATCTTCCCCACTTTACTGCTCCTGTTGCCTATCGAAGTGAACAAACCCATTTGTTGCAGAATCTTCATCAGATGATAATGAACGAATCACCAAATTTTAAGAAGGAAGAAACGTTTTATTTTCTTATTGAACAGCTAATTGAAGAATATACCGAGACCACCGAAGAAACAGAAATTGGAGCAAACGAACACAAAATTGAAAATATCTGTCAGTACATAGAATCACATTATAAAGAGCCTATCGCTTTAGATGATTTAGCAAGAATTTCTACTATGAACAAATATTCTTTGTTGCGTTCATTTACCCGAGTTCGAGGAATTACCCCGTATCGTTACCTGCAAACAGTACGTATCAATGAAGCTAAGAAGTTATTGGAACAAGGAGTGAAGCCGTTAGATGCAGCCCTGCAAACAGGATTTGGAGATCAAAGTCATTTTAGCCATTTTTTTATGGAATTAATCGGACTAACACCCGGACAATACCGCAACATTTTTGTTAACCATATTAAATAATCAACTGCGGGGAAGGACAGGACTATGGAAAACAAAAAGACTGCTGGCCATTTATCAGCTCTTATAACCATTTTGATTTGGGGTACAACGTTCATTTCCACAAAAATTTTATTGAAAGATTTTTCCCCTATTGAGATCCTATTTTTCCGGTTTGCAATAGGTTTCATTGCATTAATGGCTGTTTACCCACACAGACTGAAAGTAACCAATAAAAAACATGAACTCACTTTTGTATGTGCTGGTTTATGTGGTGTTACTTTGTATTACCTTTTAGAAAATATGGCTTTAACCTTTACAATGGCTTCCAATGTAGGCGTAATAAGCTCCATTGTTCCATTTTTTACGGCCATTCTTACCTATCTATTTTTGAAAGAGGAACCATTACGGATCAGTTTTTTCATTGGATTTGTTGTTGCAATTACTGGCATCTTCCTCATCAGCTTTAATGGAACTTCAAATTTTCACTTAAACCCATTGGGTGACTTGTTAGCAGTAGCTGCTACTCTAATTTGGGCTGCATATTCTGTATTGACTAGAAAAATCAGTAGTTACGGATATCATACGATCCAAACGACAAGAAGGGTGTTTTTTTATGGGATATTATTCATGATTCCTACCCTATTCCTGTTTGACTTTCAATTGGGACTGGAACGTTTTTCAAATCCTGTTTCCTTACTCAATATATTATTCTTGGGTCTTGGGGCTTCTTCTCTTTGCTTTATGACATGGAATTATGCTGTTAAAGCATTGGGTGCAGTTAAAAGCAGCGTCTATATTTACATGGTTCCTGTCATTACGGTAGTTACTTCTATGATTGTTTTGCACGAACAAATGACAGGGCTGGTTGCATTGGGGATCATTTGTACAATGGCTGGACTTTTTATTTCAGAATGCAAAATGAATATGAAGAAAAAAGGGATGTTGGCAGTTCGAAGACATGGTTCAAGATTCTAGTGAAAAATCATTAGAGTATAAAGTGCGATTATGCACATATGTTTGTGTCGCAGTGAGCAAATTAAGTTACTTGGTACACGGCATTCGTATAAAAACAGGAGCAGTTGCCGCCGGCAATCTGCTCCCTGGTTCCACTATTCTGCTTCGTTAGCTGAAGAGGCTGCCGATGATACCGGCAGCCTTTGTCGTGAAGATCCGTTAGTTCAACAAACATTCGTTTAAAACTTGGTATTATAAGGTACCATGTCCTCTTCAGAGCTTATCCAATCCTGATAAAATCTCATATTGGCTTCTTCATATGCAACCTATTATTAATCGAACGAGATCATCTATACTGACGACTCTCCTTTAACTTCGCTTTCTTTATTATTGATCAAGAACCAAGAACTTTTCAACTATAGTTTCCCGTTAGTTACATCATCGCGTCGGACACAAAATTGCCGAATGCCCGAATATCTTTGAGATAATCGTAATCCTCAGGATTAAAGAGCTGGTTATACATGCGTACAGCTACCACGTTATAGGCGGGAATGACCAACACGACGCATCCCGTGATGCCGAGTGCTTGATACGAGCCAGCGGGCACACGCTCGCCAATCTGATTCAACTGCGTGCCGTGCTGCAGCCACCAGATATAACCGTTACGTGGTTTTAAAGACGGAATGCCCACAGGCGTCTGGAGAGCCGTCACACACTCGAATACGCTTTGTGGCAGTACCTGCCTGCCATCCCCGGCGGCGCCCCGGCTTAGATGAAGTTGTCCCCACTTTGCAAGGTCGCGGGCGCTGACGAATAGGTTGCTTTGGTCTCCAGCCGTACTATCATTCGGACCGACCCAGTTGTCCAAATGCGAGTAATAATTGTAGATTAGATGTTCGTGCGGTGCCGTACACCAACCGGTTTCACGCAAGCCATAAGGCTCGAAAACCGCTACTGTCATGAATTCACTCAATGTCATCCCGGTAAGCCGGGATACGATCCGGAATAGCAGCGCGATGCCTGCATTACGATAAGCCCATCCTTTGCCGGCAGGAAACTCCTGGATAAGCTGTCCTTCCCGTTCCATAAGTCCATGTGTATGCGTCAAGAGGTGACGTAGCGTCACATCATACGTGTACTCAGGCAGCTTGTCCAGATACCGCGATACCGAATCGTCTATACTCCCGATCTTTCCCTGTTCAATAAGCAGGCTGATGGCAAGTGCAAGATAGGTTTTGCGTACAGAACCCACATTAAATTGCGTACGAGCGTCAACGATGCGCGAACACTCGTCATCATCGTGCTTGCCGGAGTAGGATTCGTGCGCGATTCGGCCGTTCTGTAGGACGTATAACGCTGCTGCTGTCGCTCCTATACGGAGTTGCATATCATAAACATAATCGGCCAATTGCTGAAATCTTGAATCCATGCTATTACCCCCTACTTCTGCTTAATCCTCTGACTGACTTAAGACTGTAGTAATAAAAGAGTCAACGACGCAGTGTGTTGAATTAGAGGTGGAACTTAATTGGGGAACAAATAACGTGCCGATGAAGAACTTATGCTTAGGTAGTTCAATAATTCTTGGGTTGCCAATTGAATCCGTTCCGACTATTCTTAATCCGGCTTCATGAATTTGTTTTTCATATTCCGCACTAAGTCCATAGTTACATCTGAATTGTTCAATTACATTTTCAACTTGATAAATATCAAAGATTCTCGAAGGTTTCTTTACTATGACTTCACCTTTTTGACCGACTAATGAGCAAGCTAGTTTACTAATAATTAATTGATTTGCGTGTGGATCGCGTTCTTCATGCCCAGCATTCTCCAGCATCATTTTGTTTCTTGCATATTCCATAATGATGTATTGAAATCCACCGCATGTCCCTAACAAAGGTATATTATTTTCGCGTGCAAATTGAATAATGCTAAGTACCCCGTCAACAGAATCTGGGAACCCAGGGCCTATCCAAAAACCCTGATAGGTTTCCTTGATGGTATCCAGTTGTTTAATTACAGTAGTTGTAGGAATCCACTCATACTCGATAAAAATCCCTAACTTCCTAGATGAATGCATTAGAGCATCGTTAGTAGCTATCTGTGATGGATATTCTGGACTAAAATCACCAACAATCCCAATTTTCATTTTGTATGCCCCTTTCAAATTCAACTAGGAATTTATACCATAAGTTAACAAATGTTTCAATGAGATAATTGAGATTGTTTGTTAAGTCTTTCAAAAGAAACTGCCAGTTACTTTAATAAACAAAAGAGGTGCTGCCGCGAAGCAAGCCCCTCCACTATAGTTCTTCGTTAGTTTAATTAACCATGTCCATATTAATCGATTGACATTAATTTATTTAAAAAATCATCAAAGTTCGATGCGATGTAATAATCAACAAAATCTTCGTCATAAAAGTAAACAACTGATGGAGCTATTAGCGAATTTCTATAATCCAAACATACATAACCATGATTCTCAACACTGATAGGTAAAATATTTTTAAACGCTTGGTAGAGATCTCTATTATGATCGCTAAAAGCTAGCTGGTCTTCAATTATGTTCAAATGTTCCTGAAAGTTTATCGCTAGTTTCTCTAAAGAATAAAACCTGCCTGTATTAACTGATTTAACACCCGTTTCTTTTTCAATTTGAATAAAGCCATTTTATAATTCGCCACCATTCTGAATCTTTAATAACTCTATATAACTTTTTGGTAATTTGTACCCTAGACTGGTTTCGACTTCACCCACAATATTTATATCTAGTGGTTTGAATTTTTTTTCGTGATTCGTAAGCCACATTAATATAGCCTCCTAATACTTAGCTTTTTAACATTAACGAGCAGTTGATCTTCTGCGGTAATATCGTATTGTGGAGAATTTTCTCGTCACCTAAAAGTAGCCATATAGATAACCGAACTATGATTCAACTTTAACATATCAATATGAATAGTTGAAGAAAACTGCCCAATAGTTCAACAAAAGAAGCCGCCGTTCACCGCGCTATCCTGCCCTTTCAATCATTTACAAAAAGAGACCCACAGCAACGGGCTGCGGGTCTAAAGTTTATATTTTAAAGGGGGTCAATGTTTATTATAGCTTTGATTCATTAATGCTGTATGAAAATAAGATTTCAACTTTATTACATTTAATGAACAATCGTACTCCGTTAGCTCAGTCCAGACTCTATTCTGTCCTACTTTTTCGTTTTCTTGTACATACCGGACGGAGACAGGTGAAGTATGCTCCCTTCTTCTTCCCAAGCATCCCAGGAATCGGACTGGATGTCGTAAACGTAACGCTTGCCGTCCTTTTCGGCAACTATCCGGCTTGCGTACAGACGGATTAAGCCCGGCGCCTTCGCTGCCTCAATCGGTTCGCTTCCCTTCTGCCATACACTCACTGCTTGTGGAATCTCCCCTCCAAGATCCCCGGGGATCGGCCCATCCAGAAGTAGTGCGAGATTGCCGTCGACATAAACGATCTCCCCTTGTGCCTCCGCTTTTCGACCGCCACGGGCTTCAAACTGTGTAAACACGCGGCCGTCGCGCACGAAACTACGGTACACACCCTGCTCGGCAACCCGAATCGGTAGCCGTTTGGGCCGGTACCCGTATTCGAACGGTGTAACCGTCCAACGCTCGATCCGTTCCAACTGCCGGTATTCCCGGTCGAGCACATAAGCATCTATGGAGAACTGCTCCTGCCCGTCCTTCGACTCGTATCTGTGGGACAGCACATACAGCTTATTAGCATACCGGTCATATGCAAACGCGTGAACGCGATGCTCTCCTTTTCCTATGGTAAATACAGTGCGTTTCCGACCTGAACCAATTGAGTATTCAAAAACTTGTTCATAGTCGGCATACAGAAGTCGATCGTTATCCACCCATTGCACCGGAGAACCGTCCTGAAGAACGGCGGAGTAAACCATCGGTTCGATCACTTTCGGTGGTCTTCCCTTTTCCTCCAGCACCAGCCCGTAAAATCGGCCGTCTCCGTCTCCATCCGGATAACCAGCTATTGTCGCGCCAGCATACCTGGAGCGATCCGGCGAAAATACAATCGAATCATAAAACGGATCCCTTTCGGACCAGCCGACCGTTTCACCTGTTGAGATATCTCGCCATCGCTCCGGCAACCTCCAATGAATGTTTATATAATCGCCGTCCATAAAGTTCCCTCGCGCCGACCGAAACGGCATCAGGGTAACGCTGGTCATGACGCTATCCGAACCCCCCGGCTGATCCGCCCTTAATTCCAGACGGTAACGGCGAGCATCCAGCCATGTCCCTGCAGGAAGTTGGGGAAACCGCGAGGTATCCATATCCTCTGAGAAGACAACGATCAGTTGCTTCTCGCCGGAAGGAAGAAGTGCTGCTAGTCGCGGAACGTAGGGTGAATCTCCGTGCAGCAGCAGGCTTGGAGTGGTCGAATTGGCCGTTTCCATCTTGATGCCCAGCGGCTCCATGCGCGTAACCATTATGGCCGGCAGATTGCCCAAGATAACCGTGAATGAATCGCCCATGTCGGAAAAGCTCAGGCTCGCTCCATGCTCGTTTTCGCCCTGAATCCGCATGCTCGCCTTTCCCTCCACCTGAATCTGCTGCAGCAGCTCCTCTCTCCGATGCTTTCCGGCGTCGCTCCACGTCCAGCCGATACTGAACTCGTCCATATGCCGGGCTACCTCATAGAGACGCTCCGGAAGCTCGTTTCCGTCCAATGTCCGGAACACATAGCCTTGCATCTTGTCGCTTTCCCCGAATCTCAGCTCCCGAATGCCGCTGCGAAACGAAGCCGGCTTGGCATCGGCCTCAGGTATCGGCCTCAGGTATCGGCGGGCGCGTTTCCGGTACGGAAGGCTTGACTGCGACAGCCGCCTTGACGCCGACATGCCCGCCCATGGCGAGCTCCAGCTCCGACTGCTTAGTCTGATCCTTCGGATACACCTTCAGTACCTTCCAGCCTTTATCCGTCTGATGAAAATGAATCGAAGCCTCTTCCGTCCGCTCCGCTCCTCCTCGCTCCGTCAACCGCAGTTTGACGACCCCTTGCGGAATTTCCCGCTCAGAACGAATCGCGACCTGCTCGTAGGCGAGCAGTCGGGTGCCTTCACCATGCAGTTTGCCGATCCGTTCCGTCCACAGCCGTTTCGCCTCGGCGTATTCGATGCCCGGCGCCTCGTCCGGCGTCCCCACCCGGTAAGCGACGTGCTCGAACGCCGTATCGAAATACCCGCGGACAACCGCTTCAAAGAACGATTCCGCCGTCTGCTTCATTGCCACTTCGGCCCCTCGGGCCGGATCGCTCCGTCCTCCGTCTCCTCGCTCGCAGCCTGCCAGGAGGAGGACGATAAACAATCCGATTAAAACAATCCACCTTCGCATATGCCCCACTCCCGACTGGTATCATTTTCCTATTATATCTATTAGACGCACTCGACAACCAAAAGTTTAACCGTTCAGTCACTCTACTTTTGGAACCGCTGTACCAATTATGGGGATTGCTAGTTTCATATTAAGGACCGGTTCCGAGGGTCACGTTCTTGTCAATCATCTCCGACAAGAATTTGTCTGTATGAAAACAAAAGCCCGCAATTTATGCGGGTGATTATCAATTTTACTACCCGTTAGTTTAATCGCCCCCTCCCCGGGTTGACTGACTTGCTTGCTTCCATACGACGACTAAGGATTTCCTCCATACAAGAAATTTAATAGGCGTTCACCCAGTAGAGTGAAC
This sequence comes from Paenibacillus sedimenti, assembly GCF_014534655.1. Lineage (GTDB taxonomy): Bacteria > Bacillota > Bacilli > Paenibacillales > NBRC-103111 > Paenibacillus_E > Paenibacillus_E sedimenti. The sequence goes on along the minus strand of NZ_JACVVD010000012.1, from coordinate 127,075 downwards.
GCCTATTTACTTCAAAACTTTTTGTCTACTTCAAGACTTTATTTGTTACTTCAACACTTTATTGTCTACTTCAAAACATTATTGTCCTTCAACAATCATTGTGTTGGGCATTTGCCATTTGACATTCTCTCCACTACGTAATAAAATATTTTTACGTAACATATATTTTGTATTGGAGGCACTTTCTCTCCATGTTAAACGACATTCAAGACAGCTATTACATTGAATCTCCCGAACAAGCGACCATGCTGCTTAATCCGCTTCGCGGGGAAATCATCGCCCAACTCATGGAGCCGGCTTCTGCAGCTGAAGTAGCCAGACAGCTTGGCGAAAGCGCGCAGCGTATTAATTATCATCTCAAAGCGCTGGAAAAAGCAGGCTTGGTACAGAAGGTTGGCACGCGCCAAGTGCGCAATTTGGTGGAAGTGCTGTTCCGATCCATCGCCAAAACGTTCGTCCTTGCCGAGTCCCTCAGCATGAAGCCGGAAACGGTACAAAGACTGAAGGACCAAGGCTCCCTCGCCCATCTCATTACGACTTCGGAACGTATCAAAAGGGATGCCATGTTGCTAATGGAACAGTCTGATGCAAACGAAGTCATCCCCAGCGCCTCCCTAGCACTGCATGTAAATTTAGCCGATGAACAGCAGAGGCAAGCTTTCGTAGAAGAATACACGGCGATGGTTCAGCAATTAGTTAGCCGTTACACAGGTACACCCAACGAAGATTCAACCTATCAGGTGCTGCTAGCGGTGTATCCCAAACCCAAAGAATAAGGAGGCACTTCCTATGAGCCAAGAACAACAAACAAGCAAGCCGCAGACAGATGCTGCACCTGTCATTATCTGGGAACGGAAGGTTGAGCGCACGAATGATACGAACAGTAAAGTCATTTCCATCGATGACTATCGCCGTCATGGCTCCCCATTTCTCGACTCGGAAGCTACCGTCAGCATACAGGACATTTCCGCATCTCCATCCGGTGAACCAATCCGTCTCAGGATCGTATCCTCCGGATTTGGCCAAAAGCCTTCTTACAGCGGTCACACAGTTCAAAGTCTTGCCGCATAACTACGAACAGAAAGGATGATTCAAATGAGTTTCATTCCTATGGTTGTTGAACAATCCAGTCGCGGGGAGCGCTCCTACGACATTTATTCCCGTTTGCTAAAGGATCGAATCGTATTCCTCGGCACAGAGGTTAATGATCAGGTCGCGAATGCGATCATCGCTCAGCTGCTGTTCCTTTCTGCAGAAGATCCGGAGAAAGATATTTCGCTGTACATTAATTCGCCTGGCGGTTCCACATCATCCGGACTTGCGATCTATGATACGATGCAATTCATCAAACCTGACGTATCTACCATCTGCGTAGGCATGGCCGCGTCCATGGGCGCTATTCTGCTGACAGCAGGGGCTCCAGGCAAACGTTTCGCGCTTCCTAACGCCGAAGTCATGATCCATCAGCCGTGGGGCGGCGCCCAAGGGCAAGCGAGCGATATCCAAATTCGTGCGAATCATATTCTCAAAACGCGTCAAACCTTGAACCGGATTATTGCTGAAACGAGCAAGCAATCCATAGAAAAAGTTGAACGGGATAGCGATCGCGATTACTATATGACTGCAGAGGAAGCAAAAAACTACGGTTTGATTGATAAAGTTATTGAAAAGCTGTAACCCGTAAATTACAAAATAGAAATTACCAAAAGACTGCCTCTGGAATTGAAAAGTTCCTTGGTAGTCTTTTTTTACTACTAAATGGGCTGTATGGAATTAATAAGATTTACCTATGATCATTTGGATGCAGCTCATACACCATGATGTAATTTGGAGAGTTTGGTGGTAAGCGATTATTGGGCATTCTGAGCTGCTCCATATTTGCGATTAGCTTCGGGTGGATTACCGTTCTAGCTGTTATATTTAAGTATGAAGAATGGACCCTTACGTATTCCTATCCCGTGCTGATCTCCATAAGCAAAAAGAGACTGGCACAAAATCAAAATTGCGCTAGTCTTTTTTGTTATCACCGCTAAATGACGATCACTCCTTCTCGGGAAATCGTTAACTTCTCATAACCCGTTTCCGTGATCAAATAGGTATCTTCGATACCAACAACCCCGCGTCCCGGAAACGTGAACTTGGGTTCGATGGCGATGACCATGCCCGGCGCCAGCGGGTATTTGAAGCCTTTGGCGAGAACGGGCAGTTCATCGATTTCGAGCCCGATGCCGTGACCAAGGAACTTCACTTGGTCGGCGCCGTAACCCATGAAGTGGGCGCTCAGCCCCGCTTCCTGAACTTGATCCAGCGCGAGCAGATACAGATGCTCGCTGATCGTGCCCGGCTGCAGCCTGGCCTCGGTGGCGCGGAGCACCTGCTCCGTCACCTCGTAAGCGCGCTGCAGCTCAGGGTCCAGACCGCCGATCACGAGCGTGCGCGTCTGATCGATAAGATAGCCGTCGATGCAGCAGCCGATATCGACGAGAATCGGTTCGCCTCGCTGCAGCAGCGCGCGGCCCGAGCTTTGCGGGCTGGACGGGTGAAGCCCCGTCCCCCCGGCCGGCCCGTCAAAATAGGTGGGCACCGCTGCCGAAGCGCCTGCCGCTACCATTCCGGTGATCAACTCGGAATTGTAAGCGCGCATGCGCATCAGCCCTTGGTGCCCGCGCAGCCGGAGCTGATGCTCGATGAGCGCCATCAGCTCGAACTCTGCCATTCCCTCACGAATCTGGGGAATGACCGCCTCCAGTGATGCGTCGACGACGGACGCAGCCTGCCGAATCGCCGCGACTTCGTCCGGCGATTTGATCATCCGCTGCTCGCGCACGAGCAACGAACCGTCCTCCCAGGCCGCGCCGGGAAGCGCGGCCTGCAAGCGCTGGAACTGCTGGACGGGGAGTACGTCCAGCTCCGTCGCCAGCCGCAGTCCGCCGGCTGCGGCTCCTGCCTCCAGCAGCCCTGGGTATCGGGCTGCCAGACGCTCCTTGAGCGTCTTCATCGAGCCAAGCGGCTCTACAGCCGCATGTGCCTCATCTTCCGCTCGTTCCAAACTCCGCCGAACCAGATACAATGGTTCGCCTTCCGCAGGGATAAACAAATATCCGGTCTGCATCGAACCGGTATAATAGTAGATATCGACATTTTGCGTGACCAAAAAGCCGGACCATCCCCTCTGAATCATCTCGGCCTGCAGCCACTGCTGTCTTTGCTCATACCTATTCATGAACAACCTCTCCTTTTAGAGGATGTTTAAAAAGTCCACTTTGAACCACATCAGACGAAAGTCTGATTGGCGAATAAACCTGCCGCTTAACGCGGTGTCCATCTTCGAATGACTTCGATAAAGGTTTATCTCATAACGTTGATACTCAGGATGTCACTCGGCATCGAATCTTGAACAAACCCGGGAAGTCCGGTACTCATATCTCGCTCCGTTCCTTCTCCGGTTTTGTCCAACCTTCTCGGTTCTGAAAGCGGACTTTTTAAACTCCCAATGGAAGTTAGATGTATCTTACATCCATTATACATCAATACACCATTTCCGCCGAAGATTTGACCGTCCAAGTGATGGGCTGCAGCACCGAATAGGTTCGAGGGTATTCCAATCGAATAAACATAATAACGCCGGGTCTATGCAGAGTAACTGAGTATCCGTACCCCGCATTCGTGTATGTATAAGGAAATACCTCCTTATCATTAACGACCTTAAATAATTCCACGACCACCCGGCTGCGTAAAAACGTATCCGGGAGCGGATCATTGGAACTATTAAGCCGCAAGTTCGCTTGCAAGTAGCGAAGTGCTTCTGCCTGAGCCTTACTCTCATCAATCGAGTGGATACCAGAAGCTAACTTCACCTGATCGCTTTGCTGAGCAGCTGCATGTACCGCACGATTCAACGCATGCTTGCCATGAAAAAGTGTATGCATCGCCACCTCCACATCCGTTTGCAAAGCATAGAGCGCCATGAATACAACACTCATTAGGATCATTAACAAAAGTTTGTACATGATATCTCCTCAAGGCACATATTCGCTCATCTTCATGCCCGCTGCCCCCATTCGATCGGTTTGCGCCGGAATCGTGATACCGACTAACTGATCAATCACAAACAACCGATGATGCGGATAGGTAAGCTTCAAAGATAATCCGGTCCCTCTAATAACCGGCTGACTCGCATCCGTCCCGCCCATACCAGTTGTCGTAGCTACTGTATACACGAGATCTGTCGGTAAAAAACCTTTCTCAGCCATCCGTTGTTTAGAGTCATTAATCATCGCCTCATTGATGTAGCCATGCCTGCCGTTCGAGCCGATTTCGAGCAAGTAGTCGACCTCTTTTTGAAGTAAAGCTTGCCGCATAATAACAACGTGCTTATATACGGGCGCAAACATGAACCAACAGAGCAGCGTCGCAAAAAGAATGAAAACGAGAATCTGCTTCATGGATCTATCTTTTGAATCGTGCCGCTGATCCGCGCTCCGCTATTTGTTACCTGCTGCCGAGTACCGCCGCTCCCGCCTACCACATTGCTGTAAATCATAATCACGACCATGATGAGCATTACCGTAACTAATATGGATCTCACGGTTTGAGTGCCGTAATATCTGCATTCGCCTTCGTTCCATGCGTTTCAATATTCTTCTTCATGCCCGCAGATCCATCATTAATAATCGATGTAAACAAAACAGCCACCACAATCATCATCATCACCGTAATTAAAATATTTCTCATATACGCCCTCTTCCCTTAGTTAATAGAGTCAAATAATCGTTGCCCCTCAGCAATCCAAGGGTACATAAATACGCGAAACGTATTTAGAATCGGCAGCCCTGCGAGTACAAAGAGCAAATAAGACACGGTCTCTTTACGGCTGTCGCGAACAAGCTCCATCTTCTCTTTATAATCTTGAATTCTTTGTTTCAATAGTTCGTAATAGCTGCCGTGTTCATTCAGCCTTAATGCATTCAAGGTCTCTCCGAAGCTGTGTGCTTCGTCCGTTCCAAGTCTCATTTTAAATCGGTAAATGGCAGCTTCCGAATCCTGGTACCATTCGTTTAGCATCACTTGAAAAATCGACCGAATAGATCTCGTTTGAGATGCACAGAGTGTAAGCTTTGCATGCAGATTCATATGGGAATCGTTGTAATATAAAAGATGATGACTAATGACGTAAATTTCTTTGACGATCCGATGCGATCGCTGTCCCTTCAGTTGAAAAAGCACTTTTTTATCGAATAGCAAAAACGGCAGTAAACATCCAGCGCCAACCATGACATAAATCGGGTGCGCATGAAACGTCATCCATGGATGTTGGAATGCCAAGTAACTTCCGATAATCGCGACTAGCGCAACAATAATCAACAACCGCCTGCTTCCTTCGTATAAAGCCGCATCCAGCCACACCCCGCATCCGATTAGAAGCTGACGTTTCTCCTCCACACTTTTATTGCTCATACCAAGCAGCTTGCATAACCACGCTGGAAGTTTTGCTTGCCGAAGAACTTGTTTTACATGCAGCGATCTCCATCTCTTCGATCTGACAGGAACTTGGTTCAGCATGTGGTATAGTGCCGTCATGATTAAAATAAAAAGAAGCAGATTTGAGCCTATTTGCAGCACAAGCAGCTGCGTACTTTCCATAACCAATAGCGAACAGCCTCACATTCTTCTAAGTGATAAGTAGATACCCATTAAAAATGAAACAAAAATAAGCAATATCGCATCCAGAAGCATATTCCGTCCATCCGGGTCTACGACATAATACAAATACGCATTATCCGTGTTTACCTTAAAATTTATAAATAAAAACAGAGCCAAGAAAAAAATAGGAGTGAAATTAGCAATCCGTATCTCCAGGAGCCGGTTTCTTTCTAATTGATCGGATCGCTGCGCTTTCCGCATATCGACAATTAACTCCTTTAAGCTTTCTCCAACATAACTGCCCTCCGTTAAAGCGACACGAACAATACCGACAAAATAATCCGCCCATGTATGTCCCAAGGCGAGTGAAAATATCCTCAAGCTCTCCTCCGTCTCCCTTTGCGTCATTAAATTTCGATACAATTGCTCGAATACCGGCTTAATCGGGTATAAAATTCGATCTTCTTCCAAGCAAAACTTGAGAGCTAGTTTAATATTTTTGCTCGGGTCAATCATATAGTACTGATAAAATACTTCGACAGCAGGCAAGAACTCTAATCGAGTCTGTAGACGAACACTCAACAGCTTCATGCGCAGCACCATATATGGAAGCGAAACGCATATGGCCGTGACAACGACAGCACCTTTTACTGTTTGAAAAAATAATGCCCCACCGAGTAAGCCTGCCAAAAATAAGATGACAGCCAGCATCATCATCGTATTCATATTTAATTTGGATTCGACCGATTCCATCATCTCTTTAACATGCTTATAAAAGTGACTCCTTTTCCCCAAATATTCGCTGAATCTGCGTAGGGCCGTAGATTGTTTGACATAATAAAGCCTGTATCTGGCCTTACGCTGTCGGATTAGCGCTTGCAGCATCGTTTGGAGAAACACGTAGCATAGCACAAACAGCAGCAAAAGAAACAAATATTTGGCGAAAACCAACATGTTATTTGCCTTCTTTCTCTGTAAAACCGAGCTTCATCAGCACAGCAAACCCTGCTTGGTCATATTTATTAATTTTTTGCGATGCACGATGCGACAATTTCCCGGGAAATGTCCATCGATCTGTGAAATTGTCATAAAGTGCGAGAGCGCTTACACGAACCTCCCCATTTTCGTAGCTGTATTCGCCAATTCGCACAATTTTTCTTTTTCCACGAACAATAGCCATCTCAATCCCGAACTGTGTAACATATTCGGTAATTCGCTTCGTTAATCGCGCTGGATTCATCCCCCGTCCATCGAGCATACACATGTCCGTTATCGCATCGGGCACATCTTCCAGCTCATTAACATGAACTGACGTAATACTGCCCTCATGACCGCGTGTGCATGCTCGCACATACAAATTGGCATCTTCATCTCGAATTTCGGCATGACATATACGTTTTGGGGATTGCCGCAGCGCTAATTTGAAAGCTTGCAAGCCGGAATGCCTCGGATCTTGCTCATCAATTTCATATTCGACGATATTCTTATGGGGGAAATCCCGCTTCAAATTCAACTCGAATCGCGATTCGATCGTAATGATTCTCTCGTTATCATCCATTTCAGCAATAATGGCCTTAATTAAATTCGTTTTACCTGAGTTCGTTGGACCAATAACAACCACATTGAAATAGGAACGAACGATACTTAGGAGCAGCTCTTTCATCTTTGTATCCATCGTTGCCAGTTCAGATCCTGTAAGAGAAGTCAGATCAAATCGTTTTACCGTATAAAAACGAATCGTCAATGTCGGCTCAGCCGTAAAACCAAATCCGGTCATGGTAACACGCGAACCGTCACGCAAAACGACTTCCGCCCAACGCTTTCTTGGATTTAAGGTATCGTTATTAAAAAGTACCAGATTTTGCTGAATCCGCTCTAAATCCCTTAGAGAAGGCAGCATATAGGGGGAAGGCACAGGTATTCCACCGCGAACCTCAAAAATTCGCTTCCCTACGACTTGAATCTCCTCAAGCCCTTCTTTCTGCTTCAATACAAGCTCCAACACGTTAAGTCCAATTATTTCAGCAAAAATGGCTTCCGGCAAAGTCGCATAACTACTCGCACGTGGCGGCACATCGGTCAGCCTTCGTTTCGCCACAAGATCATGAATAATGGCTAGAAGCTTGCCCCGATCTTCTTCATAGCCTAGAATAGCTCGGTTTAGAGTTTCATTATAGTGCTGCTTCTCTTCTTCATTTCTGCCTTTTACCGTCACAAGCTCGCTGCGGATATCTTGTACCCACTGGTTAAAGACAGTGTCTCCTTGTGTTTGCCCTTCAGCTCGATCCCTGCTTTCCGGGACATGGGGTCTCATACTAACAGCCTCTACCGCATCATCAACCTTGCGCTCGTGCATGTACGTAATAATCGAAAACCGTTCCTCATTCACTCCCTTTCACCCTCCATTCTTTTTAAGTTGCAGCCCGCCGACCCGCGATCATTCTTCGGAGCCATGTTGTTTGGCGCAAACTCACTCTCCTAGGCAGTTGATAGTAATCGATTAATTTCCGCGATACCGCAATGAGCTCCTCCTGCATGGCATGACCGGGCAAGAACAAATCGAGCAGTTTGCCTTGATTGCAGCGAGAAAGCGCATCGGCATGTTTGGAAATTTGACCGATCAGATGCAGTTGTGTTTCCTTACGAATATCTTTGATCGTGAACTCGTCATGTTTGGACATTCGATCGGTTTGAACAGCTATTAATTCAAAAGCATCAGACTGAAGCCCGAATACAGAGCCGACTTGCCGGATCCACTTCGTGAAGTCCTCTTGAAATTGAGCAATGTCAGGTGTGGTTATAACAATTCTGGTATCAGCTTCCAAAAGACCGCATACCGTCGCTGCATTGTCCCAATAAGCATTAACTTCAATTATGCACAAATCAAAAGCGGCTCTCGCTACACGCAACAGATGAACAACTTCAGAAGGCGTGAAAAATTCCGCCTGCTCCCTAAGCATATTCCCATACAAAACATGCAGCCCGGGCACCTCTCTCAGCTTGTCACATACTTGCTGAAGCCTTTCCGTCGTAAGGCTCTGCGATTTCAGTTCGGCTCTCAAGCTATCCAGCGTAAAGACGTTATCATCCCGGCCAAGATAGCGATGAAGCTTGGAGCTTTTTAAATTGAGGCACATATACCCGATTTTCGCTGAGGTTTCCCTGGCTAAGGAAACGGCAGTTCCAAAGGAAGTTAATGTCGTACCGATATTCGGCGTTGACCCGATGTAAGTAATCAGCTTGCCTGTCGATTGATGATACAGGTGCTCTCCCGACAAACCATCGACCCAAGCACGGATTTCATCCGCAATGACAGCCGTACTTCGCCCCGGTTGGATGTAGTCCAACTTTTTCAACCTGCACATCTTTTCATACTTCTCATTGACCGTTGCAACATGATAATTGGAGAGCAAGATGATCATCTTCATCTCCGGATGCTGCTTTTGTAAGTTATCAAGCCATTCCTCTAATACTCCAAAATCCATCTGCCGATCCGACACGATAATATGGGAAAATGGAACTTTGCTTACCTCTCGGCCAAATTCTTCAATCTCCGAGCATACAACCCATGTTAGGGTTTGCTTATACACGACATTCGTAAGCTCATCAATCAATCTTTCATCCGTTGATAGTAACCCGATGTTCATGGTTTCATTCCTCCCTTCATTGAGGTACTAGTATGGACGAAGAGCTGAACGCGATCACAAGCTTCGCTTTTTTCGTGCTGCAAAGCCGGTCGATCTCCAGCCACTCGTCCTCACTCAAATTCAAATTAATCTGGTCGATAGCTCCGTTGGCTTCCAGCCTGGAAGCGTACATTTTTTCCGTGTCCCCGTCCACTTTGGAGAGTAGATTGGAGTTTTTGGGGTTATCGATCTCCACATTGGCAGATGACTTCACAGAAGCCACTGTCATTTCCTTATCAAAAAGTTTGCGTGAGCTGCCATCGGCCGCAGATACATACACATGGACCCTGTCGCCTGCACGAATGCCATTAGAAACGGACAAGACATACTCTTTTGGAATTTGAAAGGTAGCTTGGTTCTCATTCGGTAAAAGATGATACTTGTTCACCTTCCAATTAAGAATCGGTTCCTGCGTCCCAAGGGGAATTAATGTCTCTTGACCGATAACATCTTTCAGATCGGTTATCATGCTGTCCGTATAACTGCCCTTTTGGAAAGCCCTAAGCTCCACCATATCACCGCCAATCATCGTCCCGGCACGAATAAAGTCCTTTGGCACAACCACCTGTACCGTCTGCTGCAGTTCCACCTGATTCACCTGCAAAACGTAAACACCATATACCAGCAGCCCGGCCAACACCGCTGCAGCCAAACTAATAAGCAGGCTTCTCCTGCGATTCAATACATCAACCTCCTTTTTTCCACCAAAATGAGATAAACCTCTATCGAAGTCTTTCGAAGATGAGCGACCGCGTTTAGAGATAGGTTTATTCGCCAATCAGAATGCCGTTCTACGCGCTTTAGCGCTGTAAAGAACTTAAACATTCTGATGTGGTAAACAAAAAGAACGCAAACCCCGGACAACCATCCGAAATTTGCGTTCTTCGCAAATCAATGAAACATTGATATAAGTGCTTATCTATATGTTTAAAATAGCACATGATATTCCAATTTACAACAGTTTTTTACAAGTTTTTTCGAGGTTACACAACTGAGGTTTTGATATTGAACCTATATCTTACACTCTGAAACCTCTCTCCATTATCCCCTGCACTCAGAATTACAGATATTTCAGAAACATCGCTTTCCTTGTACCATAGTTCTGAGCTATGGGGATAGTGGGTAAATAGAGACGGAAAAGTGACAGAATATGTTCCCGCGCTTCGCTCATGTTATCCAAAAGAATTATTCTCACGCCACTATCCCCTGCACTCAGAATTGCAGATATTTCAGAATTTAGAGGAAAGAGCATCGAACCTGCAGCCAGCCATTTATGACTTATAAACCACTAAATGACGTTAACGCTGAAAAGCCGTCTTAAAGTTGCAGATGTACCCAATCTAAGCCGGTTAAGACGGAAAAACCGTGTTAAGCCGAGTTTCAGGGGGTCTGAGGTTTCACCTGTTATGGGAAAAGTGTGGATCTGAACTTTCACACATTAGTCTTGGACCTCCGCTAGCGTCGGGAGCGCAGGGATCGCCCCCCTGCGCGTGGTGGTGATCGCGCCTACGCGGTTGGCGAAGGCGAATACACGCTCCGCAACGCCGGCTTCGCCGAGCGCATCGACGATGTTAGCCGGTGTAGCGCCAAGCGCCACCAGCTGGAAGAGCATGCCGCCGACGAAGCTGTCGCCGGCGCCGGTCGTATCCACAGCCGCCGCAGGTTGGCCGGGGATCACGATATCCTGCCGTGCGGTCACGACACGGCAGCCTTGCGGCCCCAAAGTGATGACGATCACTTTGGGGCCGCGCTGCAGCAGCTGCTGCGCCCCTGTGGTCGCGTCCACGCCGAGGAGGAATTCGATTTCCTCCTCGCTCACTTTGACCACATCGGCCAGCGGCAGCTGGGCCAAGATCTCAGCCCGAGCGGCCTCAGCGCTCGGCCAAAGAGCCAGGCGCACATTGGGGTCGTACGACACCAGTGCGCCAAGTTCCCTTGCGCGACGCGCGGCGTCCAGCGTTGCGGTGCGGCAAGGCTCGGCGATCAGCGACACCGAGCCGAAGTGATAGACGGCGGCGTCCGCCAGCCACTGCGCCTCGACTTCGTCTGCACGCAGCAGCATGTCCGCCGCCGGGTCGCGGAAAAACAAGAAGTCGCGCTCCCCATCCGCGCGCAGCGACACAAAAGCCAGACCGGTCTTCGCCTCGTCGGTCTGAATCACAGCCGCTTGCACGCCGACCTCCTCTAGCGTGCGCTTCAAGTAATCGCCGAATGGGTCACGGCCGATTTTGCCTATAAACCGCGCGTCGCCGCCCAGCTTGGCGATCGCCGCTGCTACATTGGCCGGCGCTCCGCCAGCCGCCCGCTGGAAGTTCGTGACGTCGGCTAACGCCTGTCCGTTCACGTCCGGCACAAAATCAATCAACAACTCACCTAAACACACAATGTAACGTTTGTCCATTCATTCATTCTCCTTTTCCGCGATAACCTAACGCATTCATAATATATGTGGTTGTTTGTCTAATCAAGGTTTGTGTATCCGGACGTTCCTCCGTAAACAAAAGTTCAAAAAAATCTCTCTGTTTATAAAAAAACATCGACCCTAAGACAAACATAAGCGTGCTATCCAGCGATTCAAACTGGAAGAGCCCTTGCTGTCTGCCCTTCTCCAAAAAATCCCGGACTTTTTGCCATAACGGATAGACAAACTCCCGAATTTTTTCAACGCGGGTCGATACCGTAATAATCTCCCTTTGCATCATAGTAATCAGGTCAAGATCGGCATTACGGATCAATATAACCTCCCGAATAATCGTTTGAATCCCTTCGACCGGATCTTCAATAGACAAAAACTCAGGAAGCCTGCCGCTCGGGAAAAATTGCCTGAAGATTTCATGGTAAACGCTCTCTTTTCCACCAAAATAATAGGAAACCAGAGCCACATTGGCCCCGGCCTCCTCACATATTTGTCGTACGCTTGTAGCGTCATAGCCGTTCTTGGCAAACAGCTTTTTCGCTGCCAGAAGAATGCGCATTCTCATATCCATATCTTGGCCAGCCATTTGCATCCTCCTCGGTTCTTGCTAAGCTGTCTGCGCGCGATGCTCTACAGCCGGTACACGCTTCGTTTTTTTCAATACAACCACGATGACATCAATGACTAATGCAACACCGGAAATCATAAACAGGAAGCCTACCTCTTTCCCTACAGCAGGTCCGCCAAATAAAATATTCATTAATCCATTTACTGCGTAAGTGGCAGGAAAAGCTTCGCTTAGAGTATGGTAAAAACCCGATAAAAGCTCACGCGGAACGATCGCTCCTGAAGACACCAGCTGCAACGACAACATGGCGATGTTAAATAGCATACCCGCGTTCCCAAACAATGTCAAAAACATTTGAGCGACCAGCGCAAAAGCAAGTAAAAATAAGGATTGGAAGGCCCAAAGAGCCAAATAGCCTTTCTCTACATGCCCTCCCAATGCGACAACCATCGAAGAGCCAATTAAACCAACAACTACAGCTGCAAAGACGGTGATCGCCAATCGTGCAACCAGTTTTTGACTTTTTGACAGTGACGCTCCAAGCATGTTGCTAGTTACATTGAAGTTCATTCCCATAATCATAGTTCCAACAATGGAAGCAAGAACGAGCATCATCGGCAGCATTTGATTCGGCATATCCTTCACTTTGTTCGTGCTTTGAATATCAGAAACAACTTTGCTTGATAAACCTTGTGCAATCTGTCCGGCCTGCTCTGCTGGAAGTTTCGGATTCATTTGCATTAGAACGGCCGACGTGCCTGCTGCCACAGCTTCTTTGTTGACAGTCGCAGTCACATTTCCGGCAACTGCTTGCATGATGGACTTGGTCATGGAAGGATTGGATTCGTTAATCGTATACGTAATCGGAGCCGTCTGCCCCTGCGTTTGAAGCTTCTTAGAAAAATTGGCCGATATGTACAGCACCATCTGCACTTTACGTTCGTTCAGCATCGATTGCGCTTGTTCATTGGAACTGACGACTTCTGTATGAAAAGGCAAATTGCCTTTCAAATTGTCCACAATTTTGTTGCCCATTCCTTGATCTTCATTCACAATGGCAATTCGCAAATTTTTCGTGTTGTCGGTTACCCCCGCATAGCCCGTCATCCAAATGATACTAAACAGCAATTGAAACATCACAGCTGTAATAATGCCAACTTTGGTTGTTGCTGGTTTAAGAAACCCCAATATCGTTGTTTTCATAAAATACCACTCCTCATTAAACACTTGTTTAAATTAAACGTTTGTTTAAATTATAAAATTGGACCCCTTCTCTGTCAAGACACCCAAACCAAAACCAACCAAGTAATAAAATAAAAAAAGGAGGACCCCTTTCGGAGTCCTTCAGCGGTGAATGAGTAGTGGGTACATTTGCCTTGAATCTTATTAGCTTGGTCACGACCTCATCGTATTATTGCAGTACATATACTACATTAATAACTCTGCGGCACATCTCCTCGCTTCTATATAGATTCAACAACAACTTCCCTGGTATTATATCGTTTGCTGATCTGCGACACGACACCTCTCTTGGTTCACCGCCGAAAAGTATTATGTTCCATTTCAATTTGTACTATTCATGAGAGCGTTAAATTTCCGGATTGTTTTTGCTCAGTTTATTAGCATTTAGCAATAAAGCCGCGAGTAATAATAACCAGCAGAATGAAAAGAACGAGAATACTTCCGGCTGAGCTGTAAGGTTTACAAGGTACTGCAGCAACAGGGGCTGCAGCGACTGGTTTAGGGAATACGACGGACGTTTGTTGGTAAGAAGCATGCAGGTGAATATCATTGTGCACTGGCTTTTGAACGATTGGAGCTGGCATCGGCATTGGCATTGGCATTGGTGCCGGCATTGGTTGTGCCGGATAAACTGGAGCAGCATAGCCTGGTTTTATTTGTTCCATGGGAAAAGCACCTCCTTAATCCTTAACTGAAGTTGTAGTTATCGTTAATGGTTAGGTGAATTACTTACAACATCAGTCTATGGGAGAGCACCTATCCGGAACACGGTAAACACCCAGATCACCCAAAAATAGTCGGCTGTCATGGGCGAACGAGCCACTAATCCCCTTACCAGCAAAAAAGGCTGTCCGACGAATCGGGCAGCCCTTCCTTTTAAACATATGGATTGTTGTCTCTTTCGAAGCCAATCGTCGTCTTAGCGCCGTGTCCGGGATAAACGATCACGTCATCGTCCAGAACGAACAGCTTCTCTTGAATCGAATCGAGCAGCGCATTCGAATCGCCGCCCGGCAGGTCGGTTCGACCTACCGAAAGCTTAAACAATACGTCGCCGCTGAACAGGTGATTGTCGTACAAGAAGCTCACGCTCCCCGGAGAATGACCGGGAGTGTGGAACACCTGCAGCCGAATCCCGAGGAATTCAAGCGCTTGTCCTTCGTCCAGCGCATATTCCGCGGGCTCCGTTTCAATGGCGGCACCCAGCTCCGGCCAGCGCGCAGAGCCGTTCTTCTTCGGATTGGTCAGCCAATCCGCCTCCAGATCGTGGATGTAAACCGGGCAGCCTTTGAGCTTGCGGATTTGATCCACGCCGCCGATATGGTCGAAGTGCGCATGCGTCAGCAGAATCGCCTCAATATGCAGATCGGCAATCTTTTTGATCAGCGGCTGCGGGTTCATGCCCGGATCGATAATAATGCCCTTCTTGGTGTCCGGATCCGAAAGCAAGTACGCATTCGTGCTCAACGGCCCTAATGGAAAAGAATCTATTTTTATCATAACGATTCGCTCTCAATCTTTTGCGCTTAGTTGAATTTAGAAAGTAGAGATTAGCTCACGAAGTTCTTTGACGATAACGGGATGATAGCCGTTGCCTTCGCCATATTGGCGGCCCATTTCAGCTCTGGCCACTTGGATTTTCTCGTTGTAATCCGGCGCTTCACGATCCGGGTTCTCTTTTTTGAACTGGGTCATAACCGCTTGTACATGCGCCGGGCGAGGACCCCAATGGCCTAAGACAAAACCGCCTGTATCGGTGAAGATCACTTTGGGAATCCCTCTTCCGCCGCCGGTCAGAAACTGGTCGATGACATCGTAATTTTCCTCGATGATAAGCACTTCCACAGGAATGCCGCTGTTCTCCAGCGCCTTGAATACGACCGGTACGTTACGAACAACGTCTCCGCACCAATCTGCCGCTACGATGAGGCAGCGCAGATCGTCGCGATTGTTCAGCGATTCGAAGAACTCTTGGTCCTCTTCATTCGCCCATTCGAACCCGTTGTAATAGCCGAGAAATTGTTCTTGGTTCTTGGTCATGCCATCAATGAACTGCTGCGGTTTCAAGCCGGTACGCAGCTTGTTTGCAAGATTCGTACTCATCAGTCTCCAACCTCCAATATGTATAAGTTAATTCCTAGTATTATTGTAGCAAATACAGGCAAAAGCTCCAAATTGATCTGGGCTTATTTCTGTAATTTCGTTCTTCTTTTCACGTAAAATTGATAGGCTACGTATAGAATCGTCAGCGTCAAGGCTGCGATAATCAACGGTTTAATGTAAGGACCGGCAACCTCGTCTATAGTCTCCCAGTTATCTTTGAGCACCATGCCGAGATATACGTACAAGAATGAATAAGGAATGAGAGCAAGACCTGTATAGAGCGTGAATTTGCCTAAAGGCATTTTGGCCATACCGCCGGGAAGCGAGATCGCATGACGAACAATCGGAATGAAGCGAGCCGTGAAAATCATTCCTGTACCATAACGGTTAAACCAGGCTTCAGCAACATCAATATGGTGTTTGCTGATCAGCAAATATTTGCCGTACTTTTCCAGAAAAGGTCTGCCGCCGTATCGACCGATCCAGTAAAGCACGACTTGTGCTAATGTTCCGCCGACTACAGCGCAAACGATGGCACCGATAAAGTTAATTTCACCTTTTGATACCAGGTAGCCCGCATAGGCCAGCAAAAGCTCATTGGGAATGACCTCGAGCATTAATCCTATGAAAATACCCCAGTATCCAAGCCCTTCCAAATACACTAATACACTGTGAATCAATTCACTCATTCATTAGCCCTCTCTCCACAAAATTATCCATATCTTGTCTATATGACATTTTACCATAGACTTGCTCTTCTCAACTAGTTTCTACTTACGTTTGTGCTTCAAAAAGAAGGATATAATCCGCTCTTTGCAAGCTCGTACCGGAGCGCTTAAATCCTTACCTTTCATATGGATGAGTCCGTGTTCCAGCGGAACAGGTTGCTCTGATGCAAGCTGTGCCAGTTTACCTTCTCTTAACTCCTTTTCCACTGCTGTTAATGGGAGTAATGCCAAGCCCATTCCACAGATGACTGTCTGCTTAATCATCTCGGAGCTATCGAATTCAAGGGAGGCGAAAGCGGATATTCCCTTTTCGGCGAGCTGCTGCCCGGCCATCGTTTGGTAAATGCAACGGCCGCCGAAGCCGATGACTTTGGTATTTGCAGCCGTGCCCCAGCCTTCCTTCTCCAGCTTGCGGACAAGCTCGGGAGAACCGATCCAAATAAGCTTATCCTCGATGAGCGGTACGAATTCGAGATTTCGCGCTTGCGGATTGCGTGGAACAATGCCCAAATCTACGCGGTAAGCCGTGACTTCTTGGGTAATATCGCGTTGAAACCCTGTTTCGAGATTCAACTGAATTTGCGGATATCGTTCAAAGATCGCCGGCAGCAGCTTCGGCATATGCGGTACGCAAAACGATTCGAGAGCCCTCAAGCGAACGATCCCTTTGGGCTCGTCAAGCCCGTTTAGCTTGTCTTGGAGCGATTCGCCAAGACTCAGGAAGCGGTAGGCGAACGGCACTACTTCCTTGCCCGCTTCTGTAAGCTCAACGCCTCGGGGCAAGCGCCGGAATAAGGGTTTGCCCAGCATTTGTTCCAATTGAGAAATATGCATCGTAACGGTTGATTGCACGTAGCCAAGTTTCAAAGCTGCTTTACTGAAGCTTCGCTCCTCCATAACGGTCACGAAGGTTTTCATGCTTCGCCCATCCATGTGTTCAATCATGTCTTGTCACCCACCTATCGAGTTTACAAATATTAAATATCGAAATCATTCGTTATTCAAATATATAAACCCATGATATCATCAGGTTCAGAATTAGAAAAGAAGGAGTGGTTGGAATGAATCCTAAACTGAAATCTTTCCTCAGCATATTGCTGCCGGGTGCAGGCGGCTTCCTGGCCATACTTGCCTGCAGCTTGCTCGGCGATACCGCCGGGATCTCACTGCTGATGGCGCCGTTCGGCGCTACCTGCGTCATCGCCTTTGCGCTGCCGCAAAGCCCGCTCGCACAACCGCGCAGCGTCATCGGCGGCCACGTGCTCAGCACGCTCGTCGGGCTGTGCACTTTGACCGCCTTCGGCGTGCACGCGTGGAGCCTGGCGCTCGCCGTCGGCGCTGCGATTGTGCTCATGCTTGCGACGCGCACACTGCACCCGCCTGCCGGCGCAGACCCGCTGCTCGTGATGCTCGCCGGCGCGAAGTGGAGCTTTCTGTTCACGCCGGTGCTGCTTGGCGCAGTGCTGCTCGTACTCGTGGCGCTGGGCTACCACAGGGCCACAAAGGTATCCTATCCCACGAAGTGGTGGTAACTTAATCATGCGCTGACAAGCCTCTGCATAAGATGTACAAGAACCTTGTACAGGAGGCGGACCAGCCATGTCCCGAATTATTGTTATTAAACGTACACATCTTGTTCTTGCTGCCTTAGCGCTGCTGTTGATCCTCTCCAGCTTGCTGTATTTAAACCGCGAGCGCATCATTCCTACGCTTGCTGAGCCGACTGCCTTGAGAACGTTCCACATGGTTACGGGCGAATTCAAATCGACGACCAGCGATGGGAAGACGATTGAAGCTTACCGCTGGGACCCTGGTACCATCGTTGTGAATAAGGGGGAGAAGGTCAAACTCAGCATCTACGGCGTGAACGGTGAAAGCCATCCCTTTTTGATCGAAGGACTGAATATCAGCGGTGAAGTCAAGAAAGGGAAAGAAACCGTCATCACCTTTACTCCCGAGCAAGAAGGCATATACCGCCTTATTTGTATGACACATCCCGACATTGCGCATGGGGGCCCTATGATCGGCTATATCGTAGTAGATTAGATTTGCGCAATGAACTTGGGCGCACCCCGGCACATGTCTCCAGTGGCTATACGCTCTCTCCATGCATACACATAGCATAAAGCGTATGCTTACGAAGCTGGTTTTGCTAACGCAAAACTCTAAGGAGCGTGGAAGCTTCCATGGTGAACAATCAAACGAACGAAAAGCATAAACAACAGTACCCAAGTGCACGCGGGATTCGCCGTGCCTGCACCAAGGAGTTGTATCGTACCGTTAAACGTTTAAAAGTATGGGTCTCACCTGAGCAAATAGCCCAAGCTGAAGAGATTTATGTGAAAAAGGTGATGTTGAACCTCCCTTTCATTGTCGAAAACGGCAGCAATCGTAAAGCGCTTGCGGATTGGTTCGATGAGAATGTCGGTCCCGAAATTGCACCCATATGGAACGTCGAACTGTCTGTGCTGAACCATGCGTTCCGTAACGCCTTTGGCGGATAATTCATTCAAACAATGAGATATCACCCTCAAATGAAAAGGGCTCTCCACCGGGTTAATTTGACCCGTGGAAAGCCCCTTTACTTTTTCGTCCTATTATCAATTAACGCCAGCCGGAGGTAAAATCTGCTTAACCGGACCGAATGTATACGAATACTCGGCCTGCATGCTTAACGCTCCGTTCTCATCTTCCGAATCCATCGTAAAGACGACTGATTTCGGCAAATTGGTTTTGGCGTCGATCACATATTGCTGCTTAAGCGCAACGGTTTTGGAACTGGAGCTGTTGTTAAGCACAATTTGATCGTATTTTTGCGGGTCAAAATTGACGTCAACCATCAACTCGTTTCCTTTCGGATCAACCTTGATATCTTTGATCGCCGCCAGCATCTCGCATGTGAAATATTGGGACAAAATTTCCTCTGACATGGTGTCGGAAGGGATATCCATAGCTGTCCATGCCCCTGTGGTTGCGTCTTTGAAATAAACTTTATTTTTGATCATGATGATCTCTTGATCCAGATTCATCTCCGCCATTTGCATAGATGATTTGATGTGTTGGGCAAATTCCGGTTGGAGATTGACGTCTCCTTCCATCTTCATCGCCGTGTCCGAATCACTGGTTTTCATATTCATCGTGCCTTGGAACGAATAGCTTTTCACTTCTTCAAATGCCTTCATCATGTTCATATATGCAGTAAAGTCACCGCCAGATGGCGGGTTGCAAGCAGCTTCGTTTTTACCGATATAAATGACAAACGCGTCGCTTTCACTCGCAAAAGTTACTTCTTTACCGCTGTTTTCAGCTACAAATCGCAGGGGAACCATCGTACTGCCGTCGATGATTTGCGCCGGCACCTCCAATGAAACCGCACTGCCGTTCACTGTTGCGCTTGTGCCGTTGATCGTAAGATCGATTACGAGACCGTCCTTCGTCCCGATCGCATGCTGCACATCCCCCGAGTCTTCCCATTTCACTTGAAACCCTAAGGTTTCAAACAATTTCCGGAACGGTACGAGGGTACTGCCATCGACAATAACAGGCTTAGCATCTTCAAATTGAAGTTGCTTCCCATCTAACATAACTTTTACGTTAGTTTGCGCAGCGAAAGTTGTTTGCACAGCAAAGGTAAATAAAAGCAGCAGGCTAAACAACAAGCTTAACGGCTTCTTAAACATACTTATTTTCATTTGTAGTTACTCCTTTTCAACTGATCAATCGGACTAAATGTGGGAATGGGATGTAAAACGGAAAGAGAATGTGGGAAGGTATTTCTTAATACGGGATGTTATTAAAAACGGGTATATTGAGAAAAATCAGAGGGTTTACTTGAACGAACTGCTGTCAACTTGGCGGCCACCGCATTGAATCCTGTCTTATCATACACAAATTGGCAGATAGATTCTGTGAGAAATCACACAAAACGGAGAATAATTTATAACGGCTGAGCAGACAAAGCAAACCCCCCGATGAAATTTCATTCTCTTTTCACCGGGGGTTTTATTTGCTGCTTAGTAATACTCGGGCAGCCATTTGCCGTGTGCTTCGATAAGATCGTCGCACATTGCGATAATATCGTCCATCGAGAGCTCAGCCGATGTGTGCGGATCGAGCATCGCCGCATGGTAAATATGCTCGCGTTTGCGCGTAATCGCCGCTTCGATCGTCAGCAGCTGCGTATTGATGTTCGTGCGGTTGAGCGCCGCACATTGCGGAGGCAGGTCGCCTACATAGGTAGGAATGACGCCATTGCGGTCAACCAGGCAAGGTACCTCGACACAAGCTTCACGCGGCAAGTTCGTAATTAATCCGGTGTTCATGACGTTGCCGCCGATTTTGAACGGAACATCGGTTTCCATCGCTTCGAAAATATAAGAAGCATATTCATGAGAACGCTTATGCGTCAAATTCGTATCGTTCACGAGATCGTCGCGCATTTTACCCCAACGGGCGATCTGCTCAACACAGCGGCGCGGATATTCGTCCAGTGGAATATTGAAGCGGTCGATGAGCTCAGGATAATTCCGTTTGATGAAATATGGATGGTATTCGGCGTTGTGTTCAGAGGACTCCGTGATATAGTGTCCGAATTTCAGCATCATTTCGTAGCGGACCATGTCCCAATGCTTTTCCTTTTGCTTCTCGGCGGCCCGTTTCTTAATCTCCGGATACAAGTCAACGCCGTCCTTGGTTACTTCAAGCAGCCATGCCATGTGATTGATTCCGGCAATTTTGGCCTGCACGCCTTCCTTGTCGATGCCAAGGTGATCAAACAAGTGCGGAATACAGGCTTGCACGCTATGGCACAATCCAACGGTGCGAACGCCTCCGTAGGTATTCATCACATTGGTCAATACCGCCATCGGGTTGGTGTAATTGAGGAACCATGCGTCCGGGCACACTTCGCGAATGTCCGCAGCAAAATCAAGCATTACGGGAATGGTACGCAGGTTGCGGAAAATCCCCCCGATACCGACGGTGTCCGCAATCGTTTGACGCAGGCCGTATTTTTTCGGAATTTCGAAATCGGTAATCGTACAAGGATCATAGCCGCCAACCTGGATTGCATTGACCACATATTTGGCCCCGCGCAGAGCTTCCTTCCGGTCCGTATACGCTTTCACTACACAGGTGCTTCCGCTCGTCTTCTTGATGTTATTCAACATATTCTCGGAATCTTTCAATCTCTCATGGTCAATATCAAATAGCGCTAATTCAAAGCCCTGCAGTGCTGGCGTCAGCATACAATCGCCGAGTACATTTTTGGCAAATACGGTGCTGCCTGCCCCTAAAAATGTTATTTTGGACATGGGGTCAACTCCTCCATATGTTCTTGTGCTTCCTCCATTTCACTATAGCTCAGGGGCGCAATCATGCATATGGATCGAACGAACATCAATATGGACATTTGTAGTTTTTTACGTTACCCTAAAGCAAAAAGCACAAGGGTGATCCCATGAATCCGGACCATACGTATTTTACGGTCAGCATCAACCCCATTGCGAATAAAGCAGATTTATCGGTGCTTTTTAGCGGGGAAGGCAAACCCGTCCCTTTGCATCAATGGGGTCCTGCCGTACATGATTACTATCTGATTCATACGGTCCTCTCTGGAGAGGGCGTCTTTGAAATACGCAATCGTACCTACCGCTGCGGGCCCGGGGACACGTTCGTCATATTCCCGGGCGAGCTGTTCAGCTATATCGCGGATGCCGACCGGCCTTGGCATTATGTATGGGTCGCTTTTGTCGGCCGGGCTGTGGGCATGACACTGTCCTCGATGGGGGTTACCCCTGAGAATGCGGTCATCTCAGGCAGCATCTCGCGCTCCATTCGTCACTTGTACCGGCGAATCCGTTCAAGCTTTCAGCAATCGGAGTATCCTGTGCTTGAGGATTTGAAAGCCGGGGGCTGGCTGCGCCTCCTGCTCAGTGAGCTTGGGCAGACCAACGGGCATCGGTTGACCGATAAACGGGCGGCTGAATCCGATATTGAGCGCCAGATCGGTCAAGCGATTCGCTATTTGGAACTGCAGTACACACAGCCTGTGTCCATAGAATCTTTGGCCCATTCGCTTGGATATCATCGCACGTATTTATGCAAAATGTTCAAGCAATCCATCGGATTATCCCCGATGCAATACTTGCTCAAAATTCGGATGGAACGCGCAAAGCAGCTGCTGAAAACGTCCATGACGATTGATCAGGTAGCTTCTTCGGTCGGATTCAACGATGCCTTATATTTCTCCAAGCAATTTCGCAAGTGGAGCGGTGTTGCTCCGTCCGCTTATCGAAAGCAGCACTTGAGTTATTCCTGCCATATTATTGAATGAAATGAATTGTTTGTTAATTCTTCTTTCGGGTAATCTACCTAAAGAAGGAGTTGGTCCGTGTTGGTTGCTGTCACCTATTCGATCCTTTGGATTCTGGCTGCCTTCAAATTTGCCGATCGCAACTGGAAGCCCTATTATCCGACGATTCTATACGCGTCACTCGGCAATTCGCTATACGAATTGCTCTGTTATAATTATCCGCTTTGGCAAATGGAGCCAACGGGGTTAAGTACTCCATGATTCCTATTTTGCTGCTTACCTTGATTGGCATGCCCCTTTCGACCTGGATTTATCTTTCACATTATCCGACGGAACGTCCGATCTTACAGAAGTTAAGGTATATTCTTTTATTTACTGCTCTATTTGTCGTGCTTGAATATATATCAGTGAGATTAGATGCAATTACCTACCATAACAGGTGGAATCTATTTTATTCATTACTATTTGATATCGTCATGTTTCTCGTTTTGCGCATCCACTTCCGAAATCCCTTACTTGGCATTGCCATTTCGGCTGCATATGTCGGGGTACTTATTGTTTGTTTCAATGTTTCGCTCGAGCATATGAAATAATAAAATCCAGGCCAGAACCTCGATCCGGGGTTCCAACCTGGTTTTTTATGGGTACATCTGTTCAGCATCTTGAGGCAGGTTCCTCACATGTTCAAGATGAGCCGTGACTCTGCGATCGTCGTCGTGCAGGTATTCGTATCCCAGATGAGCAGCGACCTCCACCGCGGTTTGTCTAAAGAGATCAGCCATGACAAATAGCGCCTGCCACATATGCTCATAATCAGCATCAGAATATGTTCTCATCAGTTGACCCCATTGCTGCGGCGTAAGCTGCTTTTCGAAATATTTGCCGTACTTGCCGGAATCGAGGGTAAAGCCGGAACGAACGCCGATATGCCATCTCAGCATCTGAATCAGCATGTCTCGTACAGGTCCGTCAAACATATGCTTGGCATAAAGAACCTCGCCTCTCCATAACCCTTTGGCGATATAGGGACAGACCCACCAGAATTCATTGCAGCAGTCGGCGAACTGCTTAGGGGATGGTCTTCTAGTGATGTAATCGCTGTCACTTGGAGGCGGGAATGGTTCTATCTGCCCGTCTTTATCCAAGAGAAGCAGGCTCAGACTATCTTTGTCCACCTGATTGAATGCCTCAAGCGAATATAGATTCAGGTCAATACGATTGCCATCTGTAAATTGCATGAGATAATTGAAGAATTCATAGGATTCCCGGGGCGGGTGGCCGTTTTCTTCCGGCGTCTGCATGATCATCGGTTCACCGAACCGCTTGATCCAGTCACGGTCGCTTACGAAGATATTAACATCCGTAACGACATAGACAATATCATAATCCTGAAAACAATCGCGTGGCGCATTCGAATTCAGACGTGACCCATTCATGATGACCGCCCGTACCCTGTCGTTTTCCTTGGCATAATCAACAATGAGTGAAAGCATTTCTTGTTCGCTTCGCATGCGAGTCCTCCCTTACGTTCAAAGCAAAAGGGCTATTGCTTTTTTTCATGCTAAAATCTGCCTAACATGGTGCTCCATATGATCCAAATAATCCCGTATGAGCCACTCCAGCGTAACCGGCTGAGCTCCGCCGATCTCACAAGGCAGATTCCGTTTTTCTTCCGGGAGACCGCTGACGACTGCTACAATCTGCCCATTCAAAGTTGTCCATAATTTAATAATATCGTTTATCGCCATGTTTTGGTAGTCATTTACAGCCACCCATTGATTTTGGTCATATTTGGGGACGATAAAAGGACTTTTTTCATACTGTGCCCGAACAAAGCGCTGATAATTGTTGGTAGCGGAGTCACATAAATGTCCGAGAATTTCCTTTTTCGACCATTTCTGCGGTTGAGGCTTTAACGCTAGTTCCTCCTCTAATGCCGCCAAGCGACCCGGTAATTCGTTGATCCACTCATTCAATCGCGCAATAACCGTATGCATCTGCAAATCCTCTCCTTCAATGGTAAGTGAAATTTAGGTATACTATACCACAAGGATTATCATCACAATTATCTATACTAATTAATATTTATCATTACAATCTTTAATGATAAACAAATGGAGGCTTGCTATGGATATCCAATACTATATCACCTTCCGCGAGGTGGCACGGTGTCTTAATTTGACAAGAGCGGCTGAACGGCTTGGCTATGCGCAACCGAGCATCTCCGTTCAAATTCAAAAGTTGGAGAAACATTACCAATTGAAATTGTTTGAGCGAAGCGGCAAGAAGATGCAGTTAAGCAGTGACGGCTTGAAGTTACTTCAATATGCTGACCGGATCGTCGAAGCCTATATGGAATCGGAAGCATGCTTCGCAGCACCAGAGAAGACGAATATTACGATCGGTACCATCGAATCATTGGCCGCCTATTATTTGCCGCCCTATTTCCAATCCTTTCGTCATGCTTATCCCGATATCAATGTGACGATTCTTCCATCACACAAAAATGAAATCATTCAAAAGGTGAAGAAGGGCGAAATTGATTTAGGCGTCATTCTAGATCAGCCATTCATGGATCCGGAAATCCATACGACGTTGATTCGAGAGGAGGAGCTCATCGTCATTTGCCCGCCTGATCATCCCCTTCAAGCCAGAAAGGAGCTTGCCATCCGAGATCTAAACCATAGTGCCCTTATCCTGACTGAAAACGGTTGTACTTACCGAATGGCTCTGGAGAGCTCATTAAAAGACGCGCAAGTCCTCTATCAAATTGTTTCTCAACTTGGCAGCATTGAAGCGATAAAACAATGCGTCATCATAGGCATGGGGGCAGCCCTGATCCCACGGATTGCAGCCAGGGAGGAGTTAGATAAAGGGGTTCTCCATGGCATAAGACTCCGTGACGACCGGTTCCCTGCTTTCTACTCCCAAATCATCATCCACAAAAATATATTTCTATCCGAACCGCTGAAATATTTAACTTCGTTGTTTCATACTTCCGGGCAGGATAGCTCGTCCTTCGTTGCTGCGCCATGCAATTCCTTTGTCAAATAAACCCGCTTGGACTCTTCCCCGCCTCACTACAAATCTAGCATTTGACTCCCTATTATTCACACATTTTCTATTAAGTTAGGTAAAACTACTTATCGGGCAACCCCCTTTTGACATTTACTATAAGCAGATCAGAGGAAAGGAGGTGAAATATAGATGGTATACGTTAAACGCGCTTTACCTCCCCGGAAAGACAATGGACAAAGAGGCAGAGTTTTTATCCGAAGAGCCCCTTTAAACAGAAAACTTAGACCTAAACAACTGCTTTCCCGCTTTACCGTACTTTGGGTAAACACCGCTGGTGTTCCATTCTCCACAGCGGGCTTTACTTGTAGAGCATCTTCTACTGGCGGAACCCTTCTCGCTACAGCTAACTTCGATAACTTCGGTACTGCCATATTCAATACAATCCCTACTCCAACAGCACGTACCCTGGTGATCCGTACCTTCGACGCAGACGACAACTTATTCCGCACACGTACCGTTCGTTCTGGAATTTCTGCTTTTGCAATCATCGGTTAATGCCAAAAAGGCGGTGAATGGGTGTTCTACCCATTCGCCGCTTTTTCTCTTTCATCACCTTACCAAGATTTTGGTGACCTCTAATCTTTCCCCATAGATTCTATGCAAGACAAAGCTAAGCAGCAAACCAGCGGTAGAAAGCACCGATATCGACAAATATAACTGTTGTCCTCCTAAGATTTCATACGCCCATCCGCCCAGATAGGACGCCACGATGCCAGACACCCCAAAGAAAAGCAGAGCAAGCACCGTCTGACCTGTGGCTTTCCACTCTTCCGGTACGATCCGGTACAGATACTGGATGGCCGCGGAGTAAAACACAGGGAATGTAAAAATTTGAAGCAGTTGCAGATACGTTAGCCAATGCGGATCAGTGATCCACGCCGAAAGAAAAAACCTTAAGGCGTAAAAGAAGCAGGCGAATGAAATCAGTATCATCTCTTTGCCTTTCCGCAGCCACCAAAAGCTGAGTGCAAAAACGAGTATCTCACTTCCGGCAGCCAGGAACCACGCTTGACCGACCAGATCTGAGGTACCGCCCATTTGCCGGATATACACGCCTAAATAAATATCATTCGTACGCTGAGGAACAGCGGAGATAAGAATCAATATCAGGAACCCCAACGTTTCGCGGTGACTCAAAAAGTTACGTAAACTTTTGAGCGATACCGGCTTCCCCGTCGCCGGCGCATCCGGCAAACCGAGACAGACCAGGAATCCGATCACTCCGATACCCGCAAACAACAGCGCCAGACTCTCGATTCCGAAATACAACATCGCATAGCCGACTGCAAGTGACATGACCGCATAGCCGACAGCTCCGAACGTCCGAACGGAACCATAGCTCACCTTGTTAGCCTCCGCGGTTTGAAAATTAAGACTTTCCGTGAGCGGATCCAAAGGCATTAAGAAGAAATATAACAACATGGTAAATAGCAACAGCACGATGAAGCTGCCCGATGCGTACAAGAAATAACCCACAACGGTAGAGCAAGCCATCAGCAGCAGCATGATCTTCTTAACCGTTCGGGTCTTGTCGCTAATCATCCCCCATAACGGCTGGGAGAAGATCGTCACAATCCCTCCGGTCCCAATAATAAGGCCGATCTTCGAAGTCGTCAGTCCCTGCGCATCCATATAGACCGGAAGAAAGGAAACAAACAGTGCAAGCAGCGCAAAATAAAGAAAATTAAACGTTCGTAATAAATAGATTGATTTCATCGCGATACCTAGACCTTTCAGTTATCTTAATTTGAAAACCACGATACCTGCAACGATAATAAGTGCTCCGACTAGTTTATTCCAAGCCAAAGGTACTGCAGGCGCGCCAAATAATCCAAAGGTATCAATAACCAAAGCAAAAATTAATTGCGCTACGAGTAAAATCGCTATCGAATAAGCAGGGCCCAACTGACCGATTCCCTTCATAACCGAGAATACGATAACAACACCGAACACGCCGCCAAGCATATAGCCTTTGTTCACGTTCTGCAATTGGCTCAAACTGCCGTCGCGGAGCAGCGCGAACAAAATGAGCGATACCACAAACCCCGATGCGTGCACAATCGTGTTCGTTAACCAAAACCCCGCTTTTTCACTTAACTTGGTGTTTAAGACACCCTGAACAGCAATAAAAGCACCGGCCAATAATGAAAACAAAATTCCTGCCAAGACCTTAGCTCCTCTCTAGTTGTAAAGATGATTGCCCGCCAGCTCTCTCAATTTAATCTCGTTCAGTATGAGTAGACGCCCCTTTTTACGGACGAGCACGCCCTCCTGAATCAAACGTTGAATGACTCGATTCAAGTGTCGATAACTGGTGCCCAGCATCTCCGCCGTTTCGGTCAGTGTAGACGTACGTATTTCCTCCGCTTGACCGGTACTGTTCTCCTCAGAAATCAGTGAAAGCAAATAGCTCGCAAACCGATTCTCCACCGGATACAGCAAATTCATCGCCGAAGCATTGCCGAGCGTATACAATTTATGGCTCAGATTTTGAATCATAAACCACAAAAACGCAGGGTTATTCGCTTGCTTCTCAAGAATCAGCTCCCTGGTTATCACTAGCAGCGAGCAGGCGCCAACGGCTTCTACATTATTTTTGACGGGATATTGCGCCATCCACTCCACGTCCCCGATCAAGGCCGGTGGTCTGGAGAATCGAAGCAGCATCGTCTTCCCATTCGGCAGCAATGTGTAAACTTTCAGTTTGCCCGATACGAGCACATACAAGCCATCCAGCGTATCGCCCATGGAACAGATCATCTCTCGATCCGCATAGGTTCTCAACTCCATCCCCGTAACGTCCGGTCCGAAAATGTCGGTCAAACCATTCTTATGCATAAGCGCCTGAATCGTCCGGGCATCGCTGATCTTCTGCAAGTTGCTTTCCTCCGCTCCAATAGCACCGCCTGGTGTGCTATCTTTCATTTACAGTGTAAAGAATAAAGAAAATAGCAAATAGGACATATGTCCTTTTCTAATTTAAACGCTCTTCACAACCTAATGCAAAGGGCAAGCGTTATTTTCATTGATATTTGATACCTTTTCGCAACTGATCCGTATTGTACTTCATATTGATGTGAATATTTACCATTATGGAAGGGATGAAGGCAACTTGAAATGGAACAAAATAAATACGGCGAATGGTGATTCAGATGAGTAGTTTGCTGGCATGGGTTTCCGTCATCGGCGCAGGCATATTGGAATTATGGGCGGCGATTCCTCTTGGGTTTACCCTTAAACTGCATCCCGTCACGACGGGGGTACTAAGCGCTTTAGGCTCGATCTTGAGCGCTATCATCGTTATCTTCTTTGGCACATCGCTGCGGAATTGGCTCGTACAGCGATTTCAAAGCAAAACCGGCGGCAGAGGCAGCCGCATGACCCGCATTTGGGACAAATACGGGATTCCCGGCCTCGGCTTCTTGTCACCTTTGATAACCGGAGCACCACTCGGTGCTGCTATAGGGATTTCATTCGGCGCAGAGCCGCGCAAACTGTTTATATGGATGACGATCGGCATCATCTTTTGGAGTGCGCTTCTGACAGCTGCCGCTGCTTTCGGATTGAACGTTGTTAACTTCGGTTAGCACACAAAAAAGCGCAGGTCGCAATTTAGAAACCTGTGCTTTTCTTACCCCTCGAATATTCCTTGACAAGAATATTCTTTATAGGGTATATTAAAACCATGAACACAACCTTTAGCGCTCTGGCTGAACCTAACCGCTTACACATTTTCGAATTATTGCGCGACGGCCCCCTTACAGTAGGGGAGATCGCCGATCGGCTTGGGCTCCAGCAACCGCAAGTATCCAAACATCTTCGCGTACTTAGTGAGGCCGGTCTCGTTGATGTTCATCCAATCGCGAATCGGCGAATTTACAAGCTGCGCCCCCGATCACTGCAAGAGCTGGACACCTGGCTGGATTCTTTCCGCCGTATCTGGGAAGAGAGGTTCGATCGCTTGGATGAGTACCTTCAGGAACTGCAGAGTAAGGAAAAGAACAAAAATAATTAATTTGGAGGAATTGACATGTCCGAGAACAAGACCAACAACATGACGACGACCATGGAAGATAACCAACTGGTAATTACGCGCACCCTCAATGCGCCGCTCGAGCTCGTGTACAAGGTATGGACTGAGGCAGAGCACCTGCAAAGATGGTGGGGACCCAAAGGCTTTAAGATCAACGTTTTCAAGTTCGATCTCCGTCCTGGCGGCATTTTTCACTACAACATGCAAACCCCAGACGGCCATACCATGTGGGGCAAGTTCGTTTATCACGAAATCGAGAAGCAGGAGAAAATCGTCTGGATCAATTCCTTCTCCGATGAGAATGGCAATACGGTCCGTTCTCCTTTCAGCTCCACCTTCCCTCTGGAAATTATGAATACTTTGACGTTCGCCGAGCAAGAGGGCAAGACAACGATCACCCTTAAAGGCGGACCTATTAACGCGACAGAAGAAGAACTCCAATTCTTTGTCGGTATGTATGAGAGCATGAAACAAGGCTTTACAGGAACCTTTGATCAACTCGCCGATTACCTTGAAGAGGTGAAATAATATGGCACTTAGAGCGAATCAAACTTACGTGAATCTCCCGGTTAAAGATCTGAGTAAATCCATTGAATTTTTTAAAACAGTAGGCTTTGAATTCAACTCCCAATTTACCGATGACAACGCAGGGTGTATGGTAATTAACGAGAATACATTCGTCATGTTGTTGATGGAAGAATTTTATAAATCTTTTACGAAAAAAGAAGTCACGGACACCGTTTCAAATTCAGAAGTTATTATGGGATTATCCGCTCAAAGCAAGCAAGAAGTGGATGAGCTTGTCAATAAAGCGCTGGCCGCCGGCGGAAAACCAGCAAATGATCCGATGGACCAGGGTTTTATGTATGCTTGGAGCTTTCATGATATCGACGGTCATCTTTGGGAATTGATTTATATGGATCAAAGCGCTATCGAGCATGCTTAAAATAAAAGGATCACCAGGTAGTTTTCGCTGCCTGATGATCCTTTATTATTAAAACTCATCTCGAAGGAGAGCGTTAACTTGCATTTATTGTTCAAGGAGTCCAGCCATAATCATGAGATATCTGTTTACGACACTACGGAGTTATATGGCGAAAAAGGCAAATTCCGAGTCCTGCAGTTTGCCAATCAGGCTGTACAGGGTGCGATGGATTTGAATAATCCTGCACGAATTCTGTTTGAATATCCGAGGGCCATAATCCACTTCATGGAGTTTAACAATCCGTCTTTCGAAGACGTATTTGTCATCGGACACGGGATTGGAACGATAGCCGGTCATTTTCCGGAAAAACGGTTTAAAGTTGCTGAGCTGGACGACAAGGTCTTGGAGTTAAGCAAGAAGTATTTTGGATACCGCCTCGATAATGTAGTCGTTGGTGATGGTCGCCATATTCTCTGTAGCGAAGATGCACATAACTATGATTATATGATTTTGGATGCTTTCACCGAAAAGGGGACTCCACGACATTTGATATCCAAGGAATTTTTCCAAATAGCTAGAGATAAACTTGATTCCGGGGGATCTATCATCATGAATCTGATGGGAAAAGGTGACCATGACCCATTAATTAACGCTATACATACGACTCTTCGCGAAGAGTTCGCTTATACCCAATCGTTTGCCCTGCGGTCAGAGGGGAATGCCGACATCCAAAACATCATTATCGTTGGCAGAAACAAGCCGATCGGATTCCAATTGCGCAATATGGCAGGCTTCACTGAGATCGAGCCCGGACAAGGGCACATCATTACGGACAGCCAATAGCAAACAGAGCAATCCGTAGAAATCTCAACATAGCTTATTTGCTAGAATATGCCTTCTTCATCACCCATGGGGAACATCAAATCGAGGTATTGAGCGGTCTGGGCTACCCGGCATATCTTGCCACCATCCTAGGGCTCTGGAAACTTCTTGGGGTTATCGCCATAGTGATACCGCGCTTTCCGCGCCTCAAGGAATGGGCCTATGCCGGTTTTTTCTTCGAACTCTCCGGCGCGGCTCTATCGCACGCCTTCTCAGGCGAAGGTCCAGCGCTGATCGCACAGCCTCTCGTATTTCTCGCATTAGTCATCGCATCATGGGCACTGCGCCCGCCGAGCCGCAAGCTCGCATCCAAATAAAATAACTTCAAAGAAATACCCCTATATGTAAAAGAATCAGGCGTTCTCGCGCAGTACTTTGATGAGAGCGCCAAATTCTTCGTCTCCGTAACCTGCAGCCATCGCTTTTCTAAAAAGGCCCTGGGCAAATACCGGAAACTCGGAGTTAATTTGCGCTTCTCGAGCTTGCTGCACGAACAGTTCTCCAGTGTTCGCGCAGGTCTTCATCGTACTTTCGGGATTCTCGTACATTCCTGATTGCATTACTTGACCATTGTGTTTATTGATTTCACCCATAATCGGAGCGATATCGGCCATCATGCTTCCGAAAGAATCCACGCGAAGTCCCTCCGATTCAAGAATACGTGCGGCGTGAACGAACCCAAACATCGAACCGAATAAGTTTGCGAGAAATGCCAAATCATACGCTGACGCCGAACCGACCTGCTCACCCAGATAAAGCACATTTCCGGCAAGGTCCTTCAGAAACGGTTCACTCTTGCGAAAAGCGGTATTTGAACCCGATGTGAAAATCGTGGTGTCCGGTCTCCCCATCTGGCTCGGAGTGGCCGCGATAGCGCCGTCAAGGTAATCGGCACCTCTCTTATGGGCCCACGTTTCGTTGTCTCGTGCCTGCTGAGGGGTGCCCGTGCTCAGCTGAACCAGCATTCGACCGGCGAGGGCAGAAACGGTTTCTTTCGTATCGAGGATTTTGTACGAAGTCTCGTAATTGGCGACGCAGATGATCGTGACAGGGCTCGCCTCTATTGCAGAAGCCGCGCTAGGTGCTAGGACCGTCCCCTCACGAACCAGGGGTTCCGCGTTGGCGCCGGTCCGGTTCCAAACCGTGACACGCTTGCCGTTAGCAAGCAGCGCCCGTGCGAGCGCCGAGCCCATTGGGCCCAAACCGATAATGGATACTTCACTCATCTTATTTCCTCCTTGTGATAAATATAATTTCTACTGATGCGGAGCGGTGATGCCCTGCGCGATACCCCCATCGACAGCCAGCTCGACCCCTGTTGTGAATGTTGCGTCAAATGCCAGGAACAGCACCGCTCGAGCGACCTCATCAGGCATACCTATGCGCCCCATTGGCGTGATCTCGTTCCCTTCCTTCTCGAAGGCTGCCAGTGCCTCTTCGGATGCTCCGGCAACGCCCATCGTCGGCGTTTTGACGAACCCGGGGCTTACCGCGTTCACTCGAATTCCCCTCGGCAGCAGTTCGGCGGCGAATACCTTGGCGAACGATCGAAGAGCCGCCTTCGCCCCGGAGTAGACATTCATGCCTGGGATGCCCATCACGTTGGCGACGGAGGTGGTGAAGACGAATGACCCGCCATCCTTGACGAGCGGAGCCAGGCGCTGCACCGTGAAGAACGCTCCCTTCGTATTAATGTCGAACTGCCGGTCGTACGATTCCTCGGTTACCTGATCGAAAGGCTCGAGCTGCGAGAAGCCGGCGTTTATGGACACGAAGTCGATCTGACCCAACTTTTCTTCAACGATCGCTCCAAGTGCGTTGATATCAGCCAAGCTCGCCGCGTCGGATCGCACAACGTGGACCCGCGGCCCAAACTCTCGTCGTGCCGCTTCGAGGTTCTTTTCGTTCCGACCGGTCAACAGCACTTCCGCGCCTCCATCGATGAGCGCCTTGACGATCGCAAGCCCCATGCCGATCGTCCCTCCGGTTACGACTGCCTTCTTGCCTGCGTATTTCTCCATAAGAATCCTCCTAAGATTGATATCATCACAATAGGAACGGAACAGTTTTGTCTTGTTCCATGTGTAATGATACAGTACAGTTCTGTATCGTGTCAATGAGATTTTTCTTTCCGCATCTTTCACGATTCGCGAAATAGGATTATCCGTTATGTGCTCATCTCCTGCCATTCAAGAAGCGAACTGCATAATATGCCGTCAATTTTAGGCAAACGGCCTCATTCATCTATTTACCTGCATATTGTGCCGGTATTTGAGGCAAAAATGGAAAAAGCCACTTGTTTGGCTGATTTAGCGGCACTTTTTGCAGTTTGTTCCTCCCTATTAGCGTATGCGGGCAAAAAAACAGAAAACAGCACCCTCGACATCAAATCGAGAATGCTGCTTAGTTTCCTAATCCATAAGTTCGTCAGACTTACTCCCCATCAGCGACAGGTACGCCGAAATTCGGCGTCCCGTCTTCGTTCCAGCCCAGTCGCTGTGCACGCATATGGCGGTTCGGATCATACAGCGGATCACCAGTGATCTCCTTATAATTGCGCGCATGGTAGATCAAGATATCCTCGCTCCCGTCCCGCGAAACGGTAAAGCTGTTATGCCCCGGACCATACTGCCCGGTTGCTTCGCTTGTCGTAAACACGGGTTTCGGGCTTTTGCTCCAGGAGCTTGGGTCCAGCAAATCACTGTCTGCGGATGCAGTCAATAGCCCCATCGCATAGTTGTAGTCGGTCGCGCTGGCCGAGTAGCTGATGAAGATTTTTCCGTTCTTTTTGATGACGGCGGCGCCTTCGTTCACGTGAAAACCAATCGTTTCCCAGTCGTACTCGGGCTTCGAAATCATCACTTGCTGTCCGCGAATCGTCCATGGATTATCCAGCGGAGCGATGTACAGATTCGAGTTGCCGTAAATGGCCGGATCCTTCTGCGCCCATACGAGGTAATGAACGCCGTTATGCTCGAATTGCGTCGCATCCAAGGAGAACGACTCCCAGTTCGTGCGGAGCTGGCCCTTTTCGACCCATTCGCCTTCCAGCGGATTCTCCGAGTCGTTTTCAAGCACGAACATCCGGTGATCAAACAGGCCGTTGTTCGTTTCCGTCGTACGCGCCGCTGCGAAATAGATATACCATTTGCCATCGATATAATGAATCTCGGGTGCCCAGATGTTGGAGCTCATGAGTCCGGCCGCATATTTGCGCCATACCGTAACAGGCTCGGCTGCAGCAAGTTCCTGGATGGCCAGTGCCCGGCGCAATTCAATCCGATCATATTCGGGAACGGAAGCCGTGAAGTAATAATAACCATCCGTATGTTTGTATGCCCACGGATCGGCCCGCTGCTCAATGATCGGATTGACGAACTTCTCTAGCATCAATTCAGATGATTCCATGTAGGTTCCTTCTCTCTTTATCATTTGGGGTCCATGGTGTGCGCAGCTTTACCTTAACACCGCTAACCTTTTACCCCGCCGACAGTCAGTCCTGACACGAAATAACGCTGGAAGAAAACGAACAGAATGAGGATCGGCAGAATCGCCAGTACCGAGCCAGCAACCAGAACATCATAATTGTTGCCGTACGGGGTGAGCAGGCTGGAAAGCCCGATCGGCAGCGTGAAGCTCTCATTCGTACGCAGGACAATAAGCGGCCATAAGAAATTGTTCCAGCTTCCCATCGCTTGCAGAATCGTCATCGCGCCAAAAGCCGGCGCCATCAGAGGCACCATGATGCGGAAGAAGATGCCAAACTCCGAGCAGCCGTCGATCCGTCCGGCATCGAGGAAATCCTTCGGCAGATCGGCCGCATACTGGCGGAAGAAGAAGATCGGCAGCGGCGCAACGACAAAAGGCAGAATCACCCCAGCAATGGTGTTGATCAGCTTCAGCCCGATCATGAGTTTATACAGCGGGAGCATAATGATCTCTACAGGAATCATCATGACGAGAAGCACCATGGTGAAGATCAGGTTTTTGCCTTTAAAGTTATATTTGGCAAGTCCGTAACCGACCATGGAGGAGAAAAGCAAGCTGACGGCGGTGAAAATCACGGTAATCACCAAACTGTTTTTGTACCAGTTAAAATAGTTTTTGGCAGCGCCTGATAAGATGAACGAATAATTTTTCAAGCTCATGATTTCCCATTGCAGTTTGACATTCAGGCCATATCGCAGCAGCTCTTTGGACGGCTTGAGCGAAGCCAGAAAGAGGGCGTACAGCGGAAAAAGCGAAGCTATCGCAAGCACGATAAACAGAAGGAGCATCAGGACTGACGGCAGCGACCAGGATCCGCGTTCTTTCATTGATTTACTCCTCCTTTTTGAAAAGTCCGAAAGATTTTAGTTGCACGAGATTGACAAGCAGCGTGATCACGAGGAGCGTCAGACCGATGGCCGAGCCAAAACCGAGATTATTGGACTCTAAACCTTGTTTATAGATGTAGCCGATCATTGTCAGGCCAATCTGATTCGGTGAGTTATTGCCATTAAACATCGTATAGCTCTCGACGAACATCGAATATCCGCCATAGATGCTGATGGTCAGAACATAAATCGTCACCGGCTTCAATAGCGGAAGCGTGATGCTGCGGAACTTCTGCCATACACTCGCTCCGTCCATTTCTGCTGATTCGTACAGTTCATTCGGAATGCTTTGCAGTGCCGATAAGAAATACAAAATATTGATGCCCGTCCAGCGCCATGTCGCCAGCAGCACCATCGCAAACATCGCAGTCCCCGAGCTTCGCAGCCATTTTTGGCTTTCCAGCCCGATCATATGCATGAATGAGTTGAGCAAGGAACCGTCCAGCTCCCCGAATATAAGCCTGAAGATCGTACCCGCCACAACGACGGAAGTTAAGGCCGGAATAAAAAGAGAGGCCCGAAAAAAATTGCGTGCCTTCATGATTTTCGAATTCAATAAGACAGCGAGCACCAAAGGAACGGGAATCAGTATAAGCAGCGTCCAGAACGTATATTTCGTGTTATTCAGCAAAGCCTTGTAGAAATCCGGGTTCAACAACTTCTTGTAGTTAGCAAAGCCGATAAAGCGCGTTTGATCCGGCAGCACCTCTTGAAAGCTCATGATGACCGTGCTGACGACGGGATAAGCGAAAAAAATTAAAAATGATAGAATAAACGGCAAAACAAACACATAAGGCGCAACTTTTTGCGAATAAAGCAGACCGCCGCCGGCAGCACGTTTCTTCCGGGTCGTCGATACAACTGCTTGTTGAGTCTCCATCATAGCCCTCCTTCCCAATGCGATAATCACTAGCCCTGCAAATAGTTTCGCTATTCACAAAGCTAGTGACATTTTCTACCTGACAGTCATACTACTTACGCAGTTCGTTCGAAACATCCTTAAGCGTTTGTACAGCATCTTTACCGTCTTGCAGCACACTTGGCATTATTTTTGTTTTGACCGCATCCGAGGCTACCGGTATTTTCTCGCCGACGTTGATCGGGTAAATCTCATTTTTCACTGAATCCAGCGTTTTGAAAATATCTTTGCCGAAGAATTGCGTAAATTTGTTTTCTTCCTGCAGTTCCTTCATGCCCCACACCTCGATACGGATCGGGTCAAAACCGAGCTGCTTCCAGATCTGAATATTGCCTTCCTTGGACAGCTTCGCGTAAGAAAGGAACTTCATTGCCAAATCCTGATTTTTGGATTGCTTCGTAACGGCAGTTCCCGTACCGCCCATACCCGCTGAGCGGAATTGGCCTTTTTCCCAAACCGGCATCGGTTTGATGATGATTTTGCCTTTCAGGTCCGGCATATAGTCGGTGAAACGGCCCATGTACCACATTGGCATCCAGATGGAAGCTGCGCCGCCTTTATTCATGAAACCGTAATACTCTTCTGCGTGATGACCACCGCCTGGCGCGGTGACAGCCACTTTTTCTTTGACAAGCTTTTGCAAGAATTGCAATGTTTTCGTATTGATATCGTTATCTAAGATGACTTTGCCGTCTTTATCCAAATAATCGGATTTCTGCTGGGAAATGAGCGGCCAGAACGACCATTGGTCGGATGTTTCCAGCGTTGTCATCGGTTTGCCCGTCGCTGCAAGCACCTTTTTACCCGCTTCCTCATAATCGGCCCAAGTCACGATCGAATCCGCATTGACGCCTGCTTTATCGAGAATTTCTTTATTGTAATAAATAACCGCTGCGCCGACATGGAAATCGATGCCGTAATATTTGCCTTCTTTGGCGTAAATATCGACTCTGGATTTGACGATATTCTTTACTTCCGGGTCAACAATGCTGTTCAATTCAACCAGCTGAGGCGTGCCTTTCAAGAAGTTCGGGAATTTACTAATTTCAATATCCGCCAGGTCAGGTGCTCCCGTACCGGATTGCAGAGCAACGAGCAGCTTATTGTGCATATCGTCATAAGGCAATGTATCCGCTTGCAATTCAATCTGTTGATCAGGATTCGCTTTGTTCCACATCTCCGCCATGCTCTGATAGAACTTGCCGTGCAGTTCATTGAATGTCCAGAGAACCAGCTTCGTTCCCGTGCCTGATTTGCCACCCGACCCGCCGCTTGAAGTGCTTGTGCTGCACCCCGACAATACCAAGACCATGCTGAGAACCAATACCATTGCCGTGATAATCGCTTTCTTCATTGATCCTTTCCCCCTTCAAAAATTGGTATGAATGGTTATGTGGTATACTCGTGATGAACATCTTTTGTTTTAAATAAATCTAAATCATTTCATATTTATATTTTATTTTCGCTTCAAATATTTGTCAATAAAATTTTTGAATGCGCTTTCTACATTTATTTCATTATAACTTTTATTTTAGATTTTACATATCGAATATTTCGAATAATACTGAATAAATTTAATTTTTTCTATATGAATCCGCTTTCATTTAGGCCATTAACAAATATCCGGGGCAAACCCTTCCTTTATGTCCCCCCATCATTTATAATAAATCTAAAATAAACAAGGGGATAGGCTATATGATCTATATAAAAGAGCTCCGATCTGGTTTAAATATATTTAAAGCATTAAGCTCAGAAATAAGAATCGAAATTCTCGAACTCTTGGCCAAAAATCAAAGCCTGAACTTAAACGATTTGGCGAATAAATTGAATCTGACTAATGGCGCCATTACGATGCATATTAAAAAGTTGGAAGAAAGCGGTTTAATCGAAATTAATACGGCTGTCGGCAAGCACGGTATTCAAAAAATATGCTACCTTACTGAAGAGAAGCTAATGGTCGATTTGCAGAGCAAGGAAATTGATAACCTCTACGAAGTTAATATGAAAGTAGGCCACTACAGCAACTATCAAGCACTGCCCACATGCGGTCTTGCGACAAAAGACAGCATTGTCGGCGATTTTGACGATCCCAGGTATTTCGCCGATCCGCAGCGCATCGATTCACAGATCATCTGGCTTTCGGAAGGCTTTCTCGAGTACCGCATTCCGAACTATTTAAAACCGAATCAAACGTTCAAAGAAATTCAATTCTCCATGGAACTAAGCTCGGAAGCGCCTGGCTACTGCAACAACTACCCTTCCGATATTTACTTTTATATCAATGGTCAAGAGATTGGCTTCTGGACGAGTCCGGGCGACTTCGGCGATGCGCGAGGCACATTTAATCCGGATTGGTGGCCGCCGCACCTGAACCAATACGGTATGCTGAAGCTGATTCGCGTGAATGACGAAGGAAGCTTCATTGATGGCTGCCGTATTTCCGACGTGACACTGTCGGACATTAAACTCGATTACAAGAGCGAGATTAATTTCAAAATGGCCGTGGACGATAAATCGAAAAACAAGCGCGGCTTAACGATTTATGGCCAGCATTTCGGCAACTACAACCAGGATTTGCTGGCGAGGGTGCTGTATACGAATCAGGAAGAATCTATATAATTCATATAAACATTAATTAATTCATAATTTTATTATTGACTTAACAGAAATAATATATCATTATTTAAGTCAAGAATGAGAGGAGGATCAATTAATTTGACACCTAAAGCTATAGCCCCCACATTGCTATTATCAATATTTTTATTAACATCATGCAGCAATAACAGCGCCGTCTCACCTATTGCAACCGCATTCACAGATGCTGGAGCTGCATCGTCCGATAAGCCCCCCTCTTTTCATAACGTATCCGTACATGACCCCTCCGTCATTAAGGTGAACGGAACGTTCTATGTATTCGGTTCCCATTTGGCGTCGGCGAAATCGGATGATTTAATAAATTGGACGCAACTGTCTTCAGGCGTACACGATGGAAACAAATTAATGCCGAATGTCAAAGAAGAACTGAAAGCTACCTTTGAATGGGCTCAGTCCGATACCCTCTGGGCGCCTGACGTGGTCCAACTAGACGATGGAAAATTTTACATGTATTATGATGCCTGCAAAGGCGACTCTCCAAGATCGGCTCTCGGCATTGCCGTGGCGGATCAAATAGAAGGTCCCTATAAGGACCTGGGTATCTTTTTAAAATCCGGCATGTGGGGAGAGCCCAGTGAAGATGGAAGCATCTATGACGCAACCGTACATCCGAATACGGTGGATCCCCATACGTTCTTTGATAAGGACAGAAACCTGTGGATGGTTTACGGTTCTTATTCCGGCGGCATCTATATGCTAAAAATGGACCCCAAAACCGGATTCCCTTATCCGAACCAAGGTTACGGCAAAAAGCTGCTGGGCGGCAATCACAGCCGGATTGAAGGACCTTATATCTTGTATAGCCCCGAAACAGACTACTATTATTTGTTTCTGTCCTTCGGCGGTCTGGACGTAAG
The DNA here is from genome assembly GCF_014534655.1 of Paenibacillus sedimenti. Taxonomy (GTDB): domain Bacteria; phylum Bacillota; class Bacilli; order Paenibacillales; family NBRC-103111; genus Paenibacillus_E; species Paenibacillus_E sedimenti. The sequence goes on along the minus strand of NZ_JACVVD010000012.1, from coordinate 86,651 downwards.
CGGCGGCTACAATATCCGGGTGGCCCGCTCCAAGAAACCTGACGGCCCCTATTATGACACAGCAGGGAACAATATGCTCGATGCTTTTGGTAAACCCGGAACCTTATTCGATGATCAGTCTATCGAGCCTTTCGGGGCGAAGCTGATGGGCAACATCAATTTTGAAAATGTCGGGGACGAATTGCCCGGTCTGGGAACGGCTTATGTTTCTCCCGGACACAATTCCGCTTATTATGACGGCAAAACCAGCCGGCATTTCCTTATTTTCCATACCCGTTTCCCCTCCAGAGGGGAGTCGCATGAGGTCAGGACCCACCAAATGTTTATAAATTCGGAAGGCTGGCCTGTCGTCGCTCCTCACCGGTATGCTGGTGAATCAATCGGCAAGTATGCCAAAAAAGAAATCGTCGGGGAATATAAATTTGTAAACCATGGAAATGACATTTCAGCCGATGTGAAAGAGTCGATCGTCATTCAGCTGTCCAAGGATGGCAGCATTTCAGGAAATGTAAGCGGCAAATGGAGGCTCCATGGAGATCATACGGCCGAACTTATAATCGACGGCGTTACTTATAAAGGCGTATTCTTGCATCAGTGGGATAATGGAACTTTACGGCATGTAATGACCTTTACCGCATTGTCCAAAGATGGCGTTGCTATTTGGGGAAGCCGCATTAATGATGAGAAATGAAAACTATAATTGCATATTTCACATTTTTGCATTAATATTAACATTAATATTAATACAAAATTAACAATCATATATTTCGGGAGAAGAATGAATGGAACTGGATACTACTGAAAAATCTCTTCCTTTCTACGAAGCCTTGGCCAGCAGCGTCCGGCTAAACATCATACAACTTTTGGCCAATCGCTCTATGAATCTTCGCGAGTTGGCGGATGCACTCGGTTTGAGCAGCGCGATTATGACGATGCACGTCAAGAAGCTGGAGAAAGCCGGTATCATTAGAACCGATATGCTGCCTGGCAAAGGAGGTGCGCAAAAGGTGTGCACCCTTCAGGTAGAGCAGGCTGAGATTCTTTTTCCAGTGAAGTCGGATCATATCCGGGAATTCCATGAAAGTGTAATATCAATCGGCCATTATACCGATTTCCTGGTGGAACCGACATGCGGAATAGCTACAACCGAAAGATTCATAGGAGAAGTGGACGATCCTCGTTACTTTCTGGATTCGGAGCGTTTTCACGCAAAAATTCTTTGGTTTAGCGAAGGGTTTGTAGAGTATAAAATCCCTAATTTCCTATTATCCACTCAAAATCCGCAGAAACTGGTCATTTCCATGGAGATATCTTCAGAAGCTCCTTTGACTAATAACAACTGGCCGTCAGATATTACGTTTTACTTGAACAAGATTAAATTAGGTACTTGGACGAGTCCTGGGGACTTCGGCGACAAGCGAGGCAAATACAGTCCATCCTGGTGGCCTGAAGACGTAAATCAGTACGGATTGCTCAAGCACCTTAGCATATCTTCGGATGGTACCTTCATCGATGGCAACCGACTATCCGATGTTACTCTCGAGCAAGTGAACGTATGGGACCGGCAGTGGACCTTAAGGATTTGTACAGAAAAGGGTTCGGAGCACGTCGGAGGAGTCACCTTGTTCGGTAAAGGCTTTGGCAACTATAATCAGGATATTGTCATGCGGCTTTACTACAATAAGCCACAGGCAGAAGAATAGCGAAACCAATTGAGAAAAAGGGCTCCTTGCCGGAAAGTAACGATTAAAAAAGACAGCGATTTCCGCTGTCTTTTGACGTATAATTTGTCATAAATTATTTTTGCGCCCTTCAACCGCTAATAAATACATCGTTTGAGACATAGCGACTTCATTAATCCATTCTCGATACTCCATTTCAGCGGTGGCACGTTGGCTCTCTGTAATATACCTATCTTTAACCATTTGAATCCCTCTGCTAGCAGCCACGTCTGCCCAGATACTTATGCGTGAATTAAAGTCATTATCCGTTCGTTTTACTGTTTCATGTTGAGGGGTGATAATTATTTCGTTGATTCCGACCTTTTCAAACAAGTTTGGAAGGTGATCAGCAATCGCATTATCCATTCCCGCGTCAGAACGCCACTTTAAAAATGCAGAATAAAAGGATTTCATACTTGAAGGAGGTACTGGTTCCCAAGATATCTTTTCATGGTTATAATCAAGAATCAAGACCCGTCCACCTGGCTTGGTTGAGGATTTCAAAACAGTCAAAGCTTCTAATGGATTAGATAACCATTGCAAGACTCGTGCAGAAGTAACTATGTCAAATTCTTCTTTAAAATGAAGGTTGAAGATATCACCACATTCAAACTCTAGCCCTGGAATATCACCGAATGTTTTCTTAGCTTTTTCAATAAGTGCTGGATTGCTATCAATTCCTACAACACGCCCTGTTGGTCCAACGATTTTGGCAATTCCATGAGTTATCGCTCCTGCACCACAACCAACATCAAGAACCGTCATTCCTTCTGTAAGCAGCTCCGCCAACCTTTTGTGAGAGGATGCTAATGTTCGAAAGTCTAAAACATTTGTTGCCTTTCCTGAAAGTTCCGCCCTATTGCGTGCAACATTAGATTCCATTAATAATCCTCCCTATTTTCGATCAAGACGAATAAAACGGCAAACTGCCTAGATAAGGGCAGTCTGCCGTTTTATTTACAACACTCCCCTCTATCTGCCTTCCACGGTATCCGCTCTAGGAACGCCGAAATTAGGCGTGCCGTCCGCGTTCCAGGTAAACCTTTGAACGCGCGTATGCCGATTAGGATCATAAAGCGGGTCCCCTACGATCTCTTTGTAGCTTCTCGCATGATAGACAATCAGATCCTCGCTGCCGTCCTCCGACACAGTGAAGCTGTTATGTCCCGGTCCATATTGCCCATTATGCTCGCTAGTTGTAAATACAGGAGTTTGCGATTTGCTCCAATTGTCCGGATTCATTATATCTTCCGTATCGGATATACTAATAATGCCCATGCAATAATTATGATCCGTCGCGCTGGCGGAGTAGGTAATAAATATGGTTCCGTTACGCTTAATGACCGCCGGCCCCTCGTTGACCAGGAAACCGATGGTTTCCCAAGGCAGCTCAGGCTTGGTCAGCATGACTTGCGGGCTTTTGATCGTCCACGGATTCTCCATTTGCGCAATATACAGATTCGAATTTCCCGGAATGTTAGGATCTCTTTGCGCCCAAACCAGATACTGCCGGCCCTGATGTTCAAAGGTCGTCGCATCAAGGGAAAACGATTCCCAATCGGTGCGGATTTCACCTTTTTCCGTCCACTCTCCCCTAAGCGGATCGTCTGATTTGCATTCCAACACATACATGCGATGATCAAAAAGCCCTTCGCCGTTAGCCCCGGTTCTGGCTGCAGCAAAATATACATACCAAGCGCCATCGATATAATGCAGCTCCGGCGCCCAAATATGCGAGCTTAACTCGCCTTCCGTTCGTTTCCTCCAGATGACGGCAGGCTCGGCCGTGCTAAGCGACGAAATCGTATCGGCACGGCGAAGCTCAATGCGATCGTACTCCGGAACGGAACCCGTGAAATAATAGGCTCCATCTTTATGCTTATAAATCCATGGATCAGCGCGCTGCTCAATAAGCGGGTTGGCATATAAATTCGTTTCTCTCAATTTCTTCATGATGTAAGTCTCCGTTCTCCTATATATTTCTTCTATTCTCTTAAACTTGAATCTGCTTATTTATCCTTTAATACCGGAAATCGCAACAGACTCGATAATCTGCCTTTGGAATACGATAAATACGATCAAAACAGGCAGCAGCGCGATCGTCGACGCCGCCATGATCAGCGGATAATCTGTCTGAATCGCATAAGCAGCGTTGAAATTGGCTATGACCAATTGAAGCGTTTGTTTTTCCGGTGAATTCAAATAAATAATCGGAGCCAAATAATCGTTCCAAATCGCCATAAACCATAAAATCAACTGAGCGGCGACCCCTGGCGCCATCAATGGAAATATCACTTTCGAGAAAATGCCGAAATAGGATGATCCGTCGATTTTGGCCGCTTCCACAAGCGCATTCGGAATGCTGCTTAAAAACTGGCGCAAGAAGAAAATCATCGCCACGTTCCCAAAAAGTCCGGGAATAATGAGCGGCAGCAGCGTATCGACCCATCCGATTTTCGAAAACATCATGAACTGTGGAATCATCACAACCGGGTAAGGAATCATGATGGAAGCGATCAGCATCAAGAAGAGTTTATTCTTATGAGGAAATTTCAGCTTCGAAAAGGCAAAGGCCGCCAGGCTTGATGTAAGCGTACCAACGATCGTTACCGAAAGAGCAATGATCAAACTGTTTTCAAACCCGCTAAGTAAAGGTCCCTTTTCCCAAATCTCGCTATACTTCTCGAAATGAAACGGATCCGGTATCCATTTAGGCGGCAAGGCAAATACATCTTCTTTGGATTTGAACGAAGTCGATGCCATCCAAAGCAATGGGGCAACCATGAAGATACCGCCGATAGATAAAATAATAAATATAAAGAAGTTCGTTATTTTTCGTTTAGTTGTTTGCATGCCTGCTGCACTCCTTTCACGCCGGATTTAATCGATATCGTAGGACGTTCTTTCGTTCATTTTGAATTGAATTAGCGTAACGATAAATATGAACATGCCCAATATGACCGTCATCGCGGATGCATAGCCCATTTGCAGGTTGCCGAAGGCTTTTTGGAATACGTAAAATACAACCGATGCCGAACTGTATTCGGGTCCCCCGGTAGACGTCATGATGTTGACCTCGATAAAAATCTGCGATCCGCCGATGATGCTGGTGACAACGATAAAAAAGGTAACGGGCTTAACCATCGGCCAGGTAATCTTTCTCAGCGTTTGCAGCGCATTGGCGCCGTCGAGCTGTGCTGCTTCGTAGTAATCCTTAGGAATACTTTGCAGTGCAGCTAAATAAAGAAGCATGGAGAAGCCCAAGCCCTTCCAGATCGCCATGATCATAATCGCAGGCTTCACTGTATATTTATCCATCAACCAGTTCGGGCCCTTAATGCCGAAGAGATCCAAAAACTGATTAACAAGACCATAGTCGCCGTTATACGCCCATTGCCACAAGATGGAGATCGCCGCCAGAGAAGAAATGACCGGAATGTAATAAACAACGCGAAAGACGGTTGTTCCCGGTATTCCGCGGTTCAGGCCTAATGCGAGCATCAAGGACAGGAAGATTCCGACCGGAATGCCCAGCATCATAAATAACGTGTTAAACATCGCTTTGTAAAACAGTTCATCCGTGAAAATATCCTTGTAGTTGTCCAGACCGATAAAATCCATATGTCCTAACCCGTCCCAGTCCGTAAAAGAGCCGTAAAACGAGTAGACCACCGGAAAAAGACCGAATAAAAGAAATCCAAGTACTGGCGGAAGGATAAATAAATATCCGTTATACATCTCTTTGCGGTAGAGTTTGGATTTGGTTTTCATATTTCACCCCTGATGAATTCGATAGGAAAATGATGTTAGCTGCCTTGCTGCTCACATTGGCAACTAACATCATTTCAATCGGGTTAAATACCCTGCTTTTGCCTTGCCTTATTTCGTTGTTTTTTGTTCTTGTTCAATCGCTTTATCCAGAAGCTTTTGCATTTTCGGCTGTTCCTGCTTCACGTATTCCGCGGCAGTTATTTTGCCGTCTAACACAGGCTGAATATCCGTGAAGAAAAGCTGATACCATTCTTCATTATAGGTATAGTTGCCCGGAAGCCCTCTTCCGTAATCCTGAACGATTTTCATGAACTCTTGTTTATTGGCCGGTTTTGTGGACGTATCGGCAGCCCAGTCTTTTGCCATATCCATCAAATTCGGAATTTGAACCTTGGCGTCAACAAGCTCCTTCATCCCTTCTTTGGAGGCTGTCAGCGACATAACAAGCTCGGCCGCTTCTTGCGGATACTTCGTTTTGCTGGATACGCCAATGCCGAGGGAGCCTAACCAAGTTGCCGTTTTGCCGGTCGATCCTGCCGGGTACGGAATCAAATCGTATTCAAACGGCAGCTTCTCATACGTGCTCATATCCCATGGACCTACCGGGAAGAAGGCCATCTGTCCTTTCATCCAACGTTGATACGTATCGAGCGTTTGCGCTTCGGCAATCGAAGGCGTGATTTTATATTTGTTTTGCATATCGGCGAAATATTGCAGCGCTTCGGCGAACTTCGGATCGTCAATCGCCACTTTCGTTTTCGTCGAATCGAGCCAGTCCGCGCCGTTGCTCCATACAAAGCTTTGCAAGGACCAATTGACATTGAAGCCTGTTCCCCATTGATCCAGCTTGCCGTCGCCATTCGTATCCTTGGTCAGCTGCTGGTTCACTTTGATAAACTCATCCCAAGTGTACGGTTTATTCTTGTCCGGCAACGGGATGCCCGCTTTCTGGAACATCGTCTTGTTATACCCAAGGGCGAACGGACCTAAATCTTTCGGCATACCGTAAATATTGCCTTGGCCTACCTGCTTGCCGTCATAACGGTAGAGATTAATGCCAGTCGGCCATACGTTTTTGATGTCGGCATCCTTATAACTCTCAACATACTTCGTAATATCCAGCAAAATACCGCTGTTCACATAGGCTCTCAGATCACCGGGGCCATAGTAGAACACGTCAGGGACGCTTTTTCCCGTAATGGCTGCCTTCAGCTTTGTCGCATATTGATCCGCCGTCGTCATGACGACTTTGACAGTAACGCCCGGATGGCTGCCTTCGAATTTCTCAATGATCTTTTTGTAAGCTTTCTCCTCGTCAGGACCTCCCCTGAACATGAAGGTCATTTCTTTCTTTTCATTGCTTTTGCTGCTGCCGACAGAGGTTGCTGCAGGGGTTGCACTTGCCGCACCTCCGGTATTACCGGCGTTTTTGCTGCAACCCGCAAGAGCCGCGCCGGCAATGAGTGTAAGCGATAAAACAGATACAAGACCTTTTTTTCCTACCATTTAAACCCCTCCTGGATTTTTATATTCAATAGCGCTGCGAGGCACTTTGAAACCGCTTTAATAAAACGCTTTAAAATAATTTCATCTTGCTGGCGGAAGTTCCCTTGGTATCATTAACCAATTTATTAATATTAAATGTATTTGTTATTAACATACTAATTCAAAACGCTTTCAAAGTCAATTATTTATTTAACCACAAGTATAATCATAGAAATCAACTTTAATTGTTTATATTTATATTAATCATAGAGACAAAGATTCCCCTCTTCTGAATAAAAAAATACGCTCTTTGATGAGTATCAAAGAGCGGTTATTGCGCTTATGTTGGTCGTACCATAACGCGGATTTTGGAATTCTATTCGTTCGACAGGGGAATTGCAGAAATGCGGAGCGGGATTTCGCTTTTAGACGGCACCGCCGGGAACATCCCAGCTCAGCACGGTCTCCAACATGGTTTTCAGCTGCTCCGCTCTGTAAAGCTCCGGTTTGGCTTTTACCATGGTGAATTCTTCGCGGATATGCCGGATAAAATCACCCCGCAATCGTTCCAGCTGCTCTCCGGTTAAGATGTACGTATAGTCACGGACGGATTCGTACGAATAGTACCAATCCCAGCTCTCCAGGAATGCATAGGATGAACGCTGATACCATTCTTTAACATGAGCTTTCAAAGCAGCTGTAATCGTATCATCGTTTCCCGACATGGCATAAAGCCGATCTGAGGAGATCAGATTCCTGTAGTTGATCATATTGCCGGCGGAATGCGTGTTCGGAAGTCCGTAAAACCGGATGAGATGATCCAGAATGTCAATATATCCATCCGTACCGGCACGCTTCGGGTTAAACTGGCATCTGACAACCGCATGGGCGATGCCCTTAAGCAAGCGGAGCGCCTCTGCCGCTTCTTTTTTGTCCGGAGTACCTTCAAAAAACAGCTCATATTTCCCCGCACGAATTTCAGCCCGGTCAATGGCATCATGAAGCTCATCCTCGAATTGATCCTTGCTGTACGGTGCCCACTGATGCATATGATTGATGAGTTCCGATCTCATGCCAAACTCTCTGCGGATCATACTGCTAATGTTGATTCCGCCGCTGCCGTTCGCCACTTGAAGTATTTCATGCAAAAACTTCTCCAAGTGTTTCGCCTTTTTAACGGCGCCCATAACATCACTGGGAATCGTATATACGGTTTCGGCCTCTTTTTGTTTGAGATGGCTGACAAGCTGCTCTAACTCCGAGAGTAACGTATGCTGCATCCTTCGCCCAACCTTTCATTCATATCGCCGCTTTATTGAACAAAGGATTCGTTTCTCAGCCAAGAACCGCCTTCATCGGCGCTTCGGTAGCACATTGTAGCCGACCTGAGCGCCCCTTTGGCGGCCTCTTCTATAGTCGAAAAACGATTTTCTATGGCCGCACCAGGTCCCGCATTATCAGCGCCTCTGTAAGAGTGACTCAATTCATAAAAGTAATCGCCGGCCCGGTTCTTTAGGATATTAATCCCGATTGACGTCCCGTCAATTCGAGCCTTTAAGCTTTGGACAACCTCATGAACGGCTTCAATATCCGCATGAACATTTTCAAGCTCGGTTAAGTTCAACATCCTAGCAGTCCTCCATGTGATCTTTTCCTCTAAATGGTTCCCTTTCAGCCCATTTTTATCCACTTCAATTAATATGGTAAGATAAGCAGATAGGCACCCACCAACTCATAAGGAGCCCCATCAAGAATGATTCGTTCATTGGCCATTACAAAAGATTCAGAGGTTATCAAGGATGTGCAGCTCGCTCAGCTTTCGGATCCGAATATCAAATGGTATTGGGTCGACTTTAAGGAACCTAACGAAGAAGAGCTATTGCTTTTGGAAACTCATTTTCATTTTCATCCGCTTGCTGTTGAAGACTGCTTTCATTTATTGCAACGGCCTAAATTAGATCATTATGAAGATGTGCATTTTTTCGTCATGCATGCTATCAATCAACAAACGCTTGCCGCTGAAGAGGTGGACTTATTTTTAGGGAAAAACTTTATCGTCACGTTTCATTTTAACCCTTCCAGAGAGATTGAAGATGCCTGGTGCCGGATCGCAGAGCAAAAAAAAGGCGTGGATAAAGGTCATATGTACGCTACCTATTTAGTTATGGATAAGCTTGTCGATCAATATTTTCCGTGTGTCTATCAAATCGAGGACCAATTAAACGAAATTGAAAATAATGTGGAATCCGAATCCACTCAAGCACTTATGGAAGACATCTTTGAAATCCGCTCCAAATTATTAAAATTGCGAAAAACGATCGTACCAATGAGAGATCTGCTGTACCGGGTTCTGAATTCAGAACGAATCGAGGGTATAAAAGGGCTCTTGCACTACTTTACCGACGTCTACGACCATTTGTTAAAGCTTTCTGAAATGATTGATTCCAACCGGGACATGACGGCGGATATGCGGGACAGCTACATCTCCCTGAATGCGAATAGAATGAATACCATCATGAAAACATTGACCGTTATTACGACCATTTTCATGCCGTTAACGTTCATAGCAGGGATATATGGAATGAACTTTGACAACATGCCGGAGTTGAAATGGCAATGGGGATACTTTATAGCGCTTGCGGTCATGTTCGGCATCGGGTTTGGCATGTTTATGTGGTTTAGAAAAAAGGGATGGTTTAAGTGAGAAAAACGTTTATCGACGTAATTTCGAGGATAAGCGACCGCGTTTAGCGGAAGTTTTTATCGCCAATAGGAAAGTTTGTTAAGCACGTTAGTGCTTTAACGAAGTTAAACTTTCCTATGTGGAGAGAAAAAGCCGAGCTCCTCGATATGAGGGCCTCGGCTTTATTGGTTTCAGCGATCTTGTTTTCAGCATTCGCTATAGTTGTCACGGCAACTCCTCCTTAGAGTTTTCGTAGAAAACTTGCATCGTAATATCAAACTTCCCAGTCATCTCGAATCCGGTCGTAGATCGCAATCAAATAGGCTGCCGGATTCGGCTGTCCGCTCAAATTATGCTCCAATTTACGCGCAAAATGCTGCGAAATCGGGACAGCCAGTTGCTGAAGCCTGACGTTATGCATCGTAGGCAGTCTTTCGATCCAAGCCTGCAAGAGCTGCCAATCGTCGGAGGTTATGGACTGTCTCTTCGATTCTTCCAGTTCCATATGCGGCAGGGCGAGCTTCCACTTTGATAAAGCTTTCTCGATGCGTCGTCTGCGATTCATCCGTTCGCTTCGCGCTTCGATGACAACGATCGTCCCGGCAACCATATCCCCGATACGCTTATCTCTGGGGCTAAAAAGCATCACTACAGCACCCAGGAAATAGGAGGTCGGCAGCATATCCAAAAGCCGGAACAAATTACGGATAATAATAGACAGCAGCGTTGCGGATTGTCCGTTATTTTGCAGGACGCGAAGCCCTATGACTCTCTTGCCCGGTGTTTGTCCTCCCATGAAAGCTTCCGTGCACACGAAGTATCCCAAATTCAGGACGACAAACAGTATAATGGAGATGGCGATCATATAGTCGGCAACCGCAGGAAGCCATTCTCCCGCATACAACCTGCTGATACCGATCACGAATAGTAACAATATCCCGTTAACAATAAGCAGAATCAATGTATCGAGCAGATGCGCTAACGCCCTGCTGCCTAGTCCTGCGGTATGGAACTGCAGCTGTACCTGCTCCGGGGTAATAATCGTCAGTTCTTTGTCCAGAGGCTTGTTCATAGCGTCTCCTCATCATTGCAAAATTATGGTAAAATGAAAGTTGCGCAAAACTCAGTCTATGCTCTAGGGGGCCCCATGGAAATATCGCGTTTTATTAAAGAAAACAAAGCACTTTGGACCGAGCTGGAACAGCTGCTCATACAGCTGTCCAAGCGCAAAAGCCGTCTGCAGCCCAGCCACTTAAGCAGGTTCACGGAGCTGTACAAAATCGCATCGGCGCATCTGGCCACGATGCAAACACACAGGCCCGCGGACGAGACGACGATCTATTTGAACCATCTCGTTTCACAAGCCCATAACGCGATGTATAAAGAAAATAATAAAAGCAGCAGGCAGATGAAGGAGTTTTTCCTTCATTACTTCCCATCGCTTATTCAAGCAAGAGGGTTATTCGTCGGTTTTGCGCTCTTGCTCTTTCTGTTGGGTGGCCTGCTTGGCTTTCTATCCGTATGGAAAGATCCGCACAACCTCCATCTGATCATGCCGGGAGGAATGGCCGACAACATCGACCCTTCCAAAACGGCCGACCCGCGCGGGGATCTGCATAGCCCCATCGTGTCGACAGCGATCATGACGAATAATATTCGGGTTGCCATCCTTGCCTTCATCAGCGGCGTGACACTCGGTTTCGGCACCGTCTATCTCCTGATCAGCAATGGACTCCTGGTAGGCGCTTTAGCAGCCGTGTTCATGCAATCGGGCAAAAGTTACGTGTTCTGGGCCTATATCCTGCCCCATGGAATTATCGAGCTTACTGCGATTTTCATCGCCGGCGGCGCCGGCTTATATATGGGCTATCGCTTCTTTGTTCCCGGACCGTTTCCGCGGAAGCTGCGCTTCCTGGAATCGGCGAAGGAATCGGCCCAGCTCTTGATCGGCACGATTCCCCTGTTCGTTATCGCAGGGATTATTGAAGGTTATATTACACCTTCCACTCTTTCCCTAGAGGTTAAATATCTCATAGCAGGTATCACCTTGTTGATACTGGTGCTATATTACATGTACGGTGTCAGAAAGGAGCAAATCAAGCATGGCGATACAGTTGCGGGCTACAAAGCATCTCTAGATTTTAAATCCAAATAGACGTTGACCGCGCTGAGCGCCAATTGGTCGGCCGGGACATCCATGACAGGGATGCCTCGGCCGGCCATTTGCGTTACGTAGGCATAACGTTCATTAGTAAACTTATGGGCGATACTTTGCCTGTAAGCCCCGCGGCTGTCTTCCGCACGAATGCGTACCCATTGATGCAGCAGCGGATCTTGCAGGGAAAGCAAGAGCACGTGGTGGCCTCTGCGCAGCCGCATTACATAGGGCAGCAGCTCTTTATCGTACAGGTAACTCTCCATATCGGAGAACAGCACGACGAGCGATCGTTTCTTGATAAAACGAAGCACATGGGACATCGCAACTTGGGTGTTCGATTCCACAAAATCAGTGCGCAAATCGTAAACAGCCCGTGTTAACTCCTGCAGGTGCAGCAGTCCCTTGCCTGGAGGAACATACACTTTCACCTGATTGGAATAGGCAAGCAGCGCCACCTGATCACCTTGCTTTAAGGCCACTGCCGCTAGCGTCAAGGCTGCTTCCAGCGTACGATCCAGCTTCACTTGACCTTCCAGCTCGATCCCCATCTGCCTGCCGCAATCAAGCACAAGCGTAAGCGTCTTGCCTTTTTCCGGTTGATACATGTTCGTCATCAGCTTGGTTGTGCGGGCCGACGCTTTCCAGTTGATGTGACGAATATCGTCTCCCTGCACATAATCGCGGATATAGTGAAATTCCGATCCGCTTCTCTGTTTTTTGAACAGCCGGTGCCCTTCCAGAATTAATGCATCCTGTACGGCGCCCAGCACGCCTCTTACTTCAGATAAATCCGGGTAAATATCGATCGCATCCGCTTGTTCCAATCGGACTTGTTTTTTCCAGAGCCCTAAGCCGCCCCAATAACGCAGGTAGACGTAACCGAATACGTACCTCCCTCTTTCGAGAGCCATGGTCGTATACATGTACGACGCTTCGGTGCCTTCAAAATGGCCGCTAAGCCGATTTCGCACTGCACTGAAAACTGCAGGTAGATCGTCCGTCAACTCTATATGAACAGATTCCGGTCGCCGCGTACGAAGCTCAAGCCCGACTTCAAAGCCAAGCCGGACGTCCATCCGATCAGGCAGCTTGCGCCCCACCGACCACTCGCCGCGCCGAGGCAGGAGCAGCAGATCTGCAACGCTGAGCACTATTAATAGCGCGTTACAGATCCAGAACGCCGGGAGTCCCCAGCCAAACACGGAGCCCAGCAGCGAAGCGGCTGCACCTGCCGCCACAAGCGCGATAAGCCGTCTTGTAGGCAGAATGAAATCCTGCAGCAGGAATTTATCGAGGAACCGGAATGGAGCCGAGCGTCTCTTGGATGATCTGGTCACTGGTTCCGCCCTCCAATTCCGCTTGTGGCGTGAGCAGCAGCCTGTGCCTCAGCGCCGGCCGTGCGACCAGCTTGATATCGTCAGGCGTTACGTACGTTCGTCCTTCGAGCAGCGCCCAGGCACGGCTCGCCATCAATACCGCGATGCCTGCACGCGGACTCGCTCCAAGTTGTACGCGTTTGGATTCGCGGGTTTTGCGAATCAGCGTTGCGATGTACGTGTACAGGGATTCTTCCACGACGACATCCGATAGACGTCGCTGCAGCTCAGCAATCCGCTCAGGACTAAGCACAGCTTGAAGCGACTGCTCCTGTTCCCCGCGGAACGGCACGTGTCTGCGAAGGATTTCCACTTCGGCATCTTCACCCGGATAATCCAGCACCAGCTTGAACAAGAAGCGGTCCAGCTGCGCTTCCGGCAGCGGGTATGTGCCTTCATATTCGACGGGATTTTGCGTCGCGATCACAAAGAACGGATCAGGGAGTTTATACGTGCTCCCTTGAATCGTCACCTGCCGCTCTTCCATCGCCTCAAGCAAAGCCGCTTGTGTCTTTGGCCCTGAGCGGTTAATCTCATCAGCCAAGAGCACATTCGTGAAAATCGGACCTTGAATCGTTGAAAATGTCGCATCCTGCATATGATAAATGACGCTGCCGGTAATATCGCCGGGCATCAAGTCAGGCGTAAATTGGATACGGCGGTATGCTCCGCCGGAAAGCTCAGCCAGTGTGCGGGCCATTCTGGTTTTCCCCAGACCCGGCACGCCTTCGAGCAGCACATGGCCTCCGGCCAGCATCGCGGTTACCAGCAGACGGATGTTGAGCTTCTGCCCGTACAGGCGCTGCTCCATCTTTTCGATCAATTGATTCAATTCGCTCACTCCTTCTCCAGGTAGGCGATCATTTCGCCCATCTCACGCGTTCGCTGCACGAACGCTTTCGTACTAATGCCGCCGCCAGAATCCGGCGGCGTATCTGCGAGCAGGCGCGCCAGCTGCGCCGCCTGCGTCTCGGGCCAGCGGCCGCGCGCAGCTTCCGCGGCCTGCTCAATGCTAGCGCTGGGGCTAAGCCCCCAGCGCTGAGCCAGCAGCTGCCGCAGGAGCTGCTGCTGGTGCTTGAGCGCCTCGCCCTGGTAGCCGAGGCGCTCATACCAAGCGGCGACGGCTTGCAGCGTTTCGTCGCCGCGCCTTACCGTCCACGCCCGCGGGGTGTGGACGGGACCGAAGCGCTTGCCGCGCAGCCAAAGCCATAGCAGCAGCGCGAGGCCGAGCTGCGTGCTGGCGAGCACGAGCCACGCGGGGTACACGGCCAGCAGTCCTGGCTTCGTCCCGAAGCCGTGATGGGTCTCATCGACCCACACGGCGTCCCAGGACTTCGCGAACAGCGGCCAGATCAATTCAAAATGGGACTCTTTATCGATCGTCCCATTGAGCATCCAGTTCGGGGTCAGCACCACGGTGATGCTGCCCGCTCCTACGGTCACGCGCCTGGCGAGCTCGCCGCGCTCATCGGCAAACAAAGTCTCCCCTTGTCCATCCGGCTTGAGCCGGTAAAGCGTGTCCACCTCACCGGTATAAGGCCCTTCGGATGGGAAGTAACCTGGAGAAGGCGTAATGATCACGCCGGCGCTTTTTGAAACCTTAGCCTCAACATCGACCTTAACAGTCTCGGCCGCCCATTGCGACCATCCTTCCGGTTGCCGGTCGAACAGAATCACGTCATTCCCCTGCTGAACCCAGCTCAGCAGCTTCTCACGGTCCGCTTTGGTCACAGCCGACGGCTGAATGGAGACAAGCAGCATCGAGGTTTGGTTCGGTAAATGCTCCCACGTGAGTCGCCACTCTTTGACAGTTGGCTGCTTTTGGCTTAGCAGCTCTCTCCAGGCTTTGGTGCCATCCACATCCGCTGAAAAGGACAAATAAGGCGGCTGATCGGCAACCTTCGGCTTCATAATCCAGTAACCCAGCAGAAGAAACAGCGCAATGCTGAGCGCTAGTCCCGCATGCAGCTTATTTAGCCCTCTCATGGCTGTCCCCCTCTCTGCCGATCACCTGTGCCACCTGCTCGTACATCGATGCGAACTGTTCTTCAGTCACATCTTCTTTGCCGTACCAGATTCGTTCAAAAACCAGCGAGCTTTCTTGAAATAATGGAGCGAGATGAGGTGCTGCTCCTGTCAGCTCCTCCGCATACTCCCAATTTGTTTTCCATTTTTCAACGCGAATCGATCGTTTGGACTCCAAGTAGAACAGAAAGGAGAGGAAGACCGAACGCACGCCTTCTCTCCATTCGCCTGTACGCCTCATCTCCGAAGCCTGCTGCCAGTAATAATCGTAGGAGCGGCTTAGCTCACCCGCCGGCAGATAAGCTTCGGACCGGATGCGCTTTTGCCTGATAATTTGCTTAGAGAACCAATAGATCGCGAATCCTGCAATGCCTATAAGCAGCACCGTAACGCCAAGCGTAAGCCAGTTACTGGCGGCTTCAGATACATGAAAATCAGGCAGCCAGCTCCGTATTTTACGCCATAGGGGTTGTAATAGGGGTTTCAGCCAATCCCAGAATGAACCGTTTGTTACGGGGTGGTACGATGTATACTCATCTTGGTTCAAAATGTTTTGAATCTGCTCTTTGTCGTGCTGTACGGAAGAAGTTGGCACTACGCTATTCATTCTTTTTATCCGCGTCCTCCGGCTTCGCATCCTTCTCAGGTGCAGCCTCTTCGTTCGTTGGTTCGATTTCATCATTATGCACCATATTGTTGATCAGGGAATCAAGCCCTAACCCTTCATTCCTTACCTTCAAATCAAAAAAGCTGATCGCATAAGGCAGCAGCCACAGCGGTGACACCAAAATAGAGACTAAGCTTGTCAGCAGCTGGCCACCCAGCCCCATTCCGAAGACGGCAGCGATAATCAATTCGATCACTACTAGAAATAGGTACAAAATCAGCGTGAGTACAACGTACATGAGGAATAAACGCCAAAAATTTTTCCGCGTCAATCTCCAGCTATGTCCTAGACCTATCGAATCTTCCCCTAGCGCCACAAACGGTAGATAGTAAACCCAACGGATGAAGAAATAGGACCATGTCACGATAACCGCTAATCCCAGTACAATGAAGAAGATGATACCAAATACGGCAAGCCCGCCAGCCCCTCCGCCCACAGCATTGGATATCCCCGCTCCGAATACGAAAATCATCACCAGCACAATTACAATTAACGCAAATCCTATGTACATGCCGACCATAATCAACAAATCCAAAACCGTGCTGCCCGCTAATGGCCAGAAACGGCGAAACGATTTTTTAAGCATTTGGGTGGCGCCCGGTATTTCTTCTCCGAGCAGGTTCGCTTTTACCAAATGCACAACCGAAGCCACAGATGCCGGCATCAAGCCGAGTAAAAACAGCGGCAATAGCACAAGCGTGAAAAGAAGCGTTTTCCAAACATCCACACCGGATGCCGCGCTTCGAAAAGCCGATCCCGATTGGAGAATTTCTTGCCATGAAGCTCCGGTTCGAATTTGATCCAGTATGGAAACCGTCGTATTCGCAGCTTCTTGGTATAACAGCAAATGCTGAAGCAAGTAGAATGGACCATATAAGATCAGCATGACTAGCGTCAATTTCACAAAATGTTTGCGATACAACTGGAAGCTCCGGTCCAAAATTCTTCCAATCCCCATTGGCCTTAGCGGCGTGTTTAGCATGGAAATCCCCCTAAAAGTTGGTAATTTGGTCTATCCTCTGCCTATTATACACTAAACGCTCAGATTTCTGACTACATTTTACATGAACAAAAAACTAGATCAACAAACGCCATCATATGACTTTACTCATAATCTTGCTAGACCTTGTATCATAAGTTTTCCAAGAAGGCCAGGTATTTAGCCCAAATCATCATCGTCAATGACTTGAATTAACCCATATGGTTACCATAATCTGCAAACTATTCCGGCTACGATGTTGGCTGTTGAAGTAAGGGGGCAGCTAGGGGAGAAAAGGGTTTGTTGTTACCTTGTAGAATACTGTATGGAAAATTATATACAGGGAGGACCTGTAATGCTTAAAGCTAAAACGTATGGAAATAAGGACGAAGCGACTAATATAAAATCTTTTTTTATTCTACGATAGAAAATGTGAGCTTATGGCATCGATATGTTGTGGACATGGAAGGAGCGAGCGGGTTTGACGGCTTCTCATTACAGGATGCAGGAAGTTTTAATTGATTTGTCGGCGGGCAAACGGGCTAACGAGGAATCGAAACTTATATCCGGCTTCCGTAGCGAGACGGATCCTGATGGGGGCGGGTGCCCGGAGCCGACGAGTGAGGAGGAATTGGTTGAAAAAGCGAGGATCGGGGATCCTGACGCATTCGGTGAGTTGGTACGTCGGCACCGCGCCAAAGCGTTCGGGATAGCTCACTCACTTACACAGGACCATCACTTGGCCGAAGATGTCGTTCAAGATGCCCTTGTTCGGGCGTTTCTCCATCTTGGCACGCTGATTGACGCCGCCCGCTTCTCGCCTTGGCTGGCGAAAATCATTCGCAACGAGGCATACATGAAGATACGGCGGGGCGGTCCGCATGGGAAGGAACGGCCGTTCACCAGCCTGGAAGGCACATCCCCGGAAATCGGCGCCGACGATTGGCACGACATCGACCGCGTCCTCTTCCAACTTAGCCGCTCGGCGCTGGACTCCGCGAGACAGGCGCACGACCCGTCCGCAGCTCTATTACGCAAAGAGTTGGTCGACGGCATCCGCAGCATGCTTCACTGTTTAAGCCCCAGGGAGAAGCGAATTTTTGAAGCCTATTTCTTTGAACAGCTTCCCCCGCAAGATATCGCCGCTCTGCTGAACACCGCGGTAGCAAACGTGTACAACAGCATCTCCCGGGCGCGCAGCAAGATGCATCAGGAGCGAATTCGCGTCCACATTAGCATGTATGTACAGCAACGCAGGAAAATGGGCAAACCGGGCAAAGTGCTACTTGCCCCGCCTTCATTCAAACCATTATGGAAGGATTGAGAGTTCGCATGGGGAAAAGGACAAGGGACGATTTTACATGGAGCAAGAATACGGACACGATCGCGATCCACAGCATGATTGAGTATACCGACAAAGCAGGCATGTCGTTAGTCGACGTTATGGGCTACACCGCCCATGCGTTTCGCATCATTATTGACCGGGAAGCGGTCGAAGTAGGCAGCTACTCCGCTTTCGATTGGCCGTTTCAACATACGGAGCAGCTGCAAAATCTTGGCTTTACAGTGCAGACTGCGGGCAAACCGAACCATATCCCTCCTACTCCGGATGAGTTGGAGGAAGCGATTGGTTACATACAGACGAGCCTTGACAAGGGTATTCCCGCTCTCAGCTGGGATCTATTCATCCCTGAGTGGGGCGTAATTTACGGCTATGACGACGAGAACAAAGTGCTTCGCTGCCGCGACGTGCGGAAGGACGGCGATCTTCCATATGAGAAGCTTGGCCGGGGTGAAGTGACGGAATTGTATGTGCTGACGATCACCGGCTCCTTCCCTGTCGATAAGCGCAGCATGCTGAAAGGCGCGCTGAAGCTTGCAGTTAAACATGCGTACCGGCAAAATTTCGAGGGCGAGCACGCCAGCCATCGTAACGGTCTGGCCGCATACGACGCTTGGATCGAAGTGTTCAAGAAACGGACCGTCGATCCGTTCGGAAACGGCGTCAACACTGGCAAAGTGTGGGATACGCGGGAGTTTGCGGCCCAGTTCCTGCTTGAGCTTTCGCAGAACTGGAAAGGGGTATCTCCACAGGACGACCGGCTCCGTACCCTGTCCAGGGAAGCGTCGGAGCAATACGCTGCTGTTGCCGAACGGCTAGGCGAAATGCGTGACATGTTCCCCTTCCCGCACGGCGGCGAACCGAACAGCGAGGCGCAAGCCGAGCGCGCATTGACACTGCTACTGGAGGCTAAAGCCGCCGAGACGTCTGGTATCGCACTGCTCGAACGCATGCTCGAGGTCTTAGAGCAGCCGCTAGTAAGAACATGAGACTAATAAAGAACGTTAAGTTCAATACGCATGGTCAAAAAACCGTTATGGCCATTTGGGTGGATTCAAGGGCTTTTTTGTTTAGGAAGCATAAGTTTACCGCGTTAAAATGGAAGCATAAGCTTTGCCTAAGCGGCAATCTTATTCGGTTAAGTGACACTTGATCGATCTAGTTCCACTCTATTCCGTCCGCCAGACTTAGCTCGATAGAGCGCATGGTCTGCGCGTGACACCATATCCTCCAAGACATTAGTTCCATACTCCGGGATTGGCGAGTACTCGGCCACTCCGATACTTGCCGTAATTGGAATGTCGATATTTTCATCCGCATACGGCGCTTCCATGATCCGTTCTCTCAAATTCTCAGCCTGAAGAGCGCATTCTTCCACATTATGATAGGGAACCAAGATAATAAATTCTTCCCCGCCATAACGGGCGACGATCATATATTCTGCCGCATGCCGCTTCAATTGGGAAGCCACATGATGGAGGACACGATCTCCGATCAAGTGACCATAGGTGTCGTTGATTTTCTTAAAACGATCGATATCAATCATCATGACCGAACAGGTTTGACCCGCAGCTATGCAGGCTTGCAGCCTATTGCCGCCTTCAAGCATCATATAACGCCGATTATGGATCTGGGTCAACTGGTCTACAAGCGCCGAATGTTCCAGCAGCGCGATGTTATCCTTAAGCTTGCTGGACATTAAATTAAACGTTCTGCATAACTGTCTTAGCTCAACGGGGGCAAGTTTGATTTTATCCTCGTCGATTTGAAAGTCATAATTGCCGCTTTGAATGATTTTCGTACCTCGAATCAGATAACGGATAGACCGTTCTATACGCGATGTGATGACGATCGCAGCAGCAAAGCTCAATATGAGCGCGATCAGGGTGATCGCAATAATCGTCATGCTAATTTTATGGAGGTTCCGGAAAACTTCATCTTCGGTGATTTCCCCGATAATGATCCATCTGTTTCCTGTCGACCATTTGTACTGGCCATACACTTTTTTGCCGTGAAATCCGATGTAAGATTCATTTGACGCGACTTTAGCTTTGGCTCTCTGAACAATGTCAGTCGTCATCATGGCATTAACTTCCAACTTGCTCTGAGCTCTCGAAGCGGTGACTACCTTGCCCTGCGTATCCAGGACAAAAACTTCACCCGTTTGGCCGAAGCTAAGCTGCTCCATCAACGTATCCAACATATCTACCGATACGGTGCCGACGACTGCGCCTAGAAATTCTCCGCTCTCTCTATGCACTGGGGCTGAAAAGGTAATCATAGGTTCCCCTGTCACCTTGTTAACCATGACGCCGGATATATGTTCCTTGTTCTTTACGGCCTGTTCAAAATAGGGGCGGTCCCCGACATACGTCTTCGAATTAGAGTCCTTACCGGGCAACGTATACCCTTCTTGATCGACAAAGAAAAACATGTCAAACTCGGAATGAACCCGTGAATAAACTTCAACTTCTTTTATTAGCGCTGCGATCTGGAGACGCTTGGCATTGTCGGAATTGGCAAACCTTTTGATCGTATCCAGCTTTTCCTGACTCCATTTTTCAATATATAAGCTCTGCAAAGCTACAATTTGTTGAAGTTGGCTCTCAACTTCGGTCAGGCGGCTGTGCCTTTCCGTGAAATAAAAAGGAATGATAATGGAAAAACCCAGCACAACAATAACAACGGCAATCCAAAAGCGAAACCGCTGCTGTATCGTCTGGTTCAAAAAATAAGAATAGATCCCTCGTTTCAAGGTTTTGTTCTCCCCTACACGCTTTATCTCTTGATTATACCCATAAACTAGGATAAAGAAAGATAAAACCCACTTTTTTCGACATATATCTTCTTTTTCCTATTAGAACCCATGAACGAAAACATCCCTTGGAAAGCGATCGTTATTCATCGCAGCTTCCCAAGGGATATTGAAAGAAATCATTTATGATTGCTGTTGCAGCACCACCGTATGCATGAAGCCAATTGATCCAGCATTTCCGCATTGCTTAAACCGGCCGCTGTATGCGCCGGGGTCAGGCAACATACTCTGCCGCTGCCTTCTTCATGCCGCCAACCGGCGACAGCTTGACCGTCTTTCGACTCCGATTTCAGAAAGACTTCGGTTCGTTCTTGATCACAATGAACGAAATAATGTTCATCCATGAATGAAAACTTACGTATTGGGTTGGCCTCCCCATCTTCCAGGATAGAGTAAGTAACCTCACTGTGCTGTTCCGGATGGTAGTTGAAATAGCCGCGCAGCATAGTCGTATATGCACCATCGACTGAATAAGAGGCAAGACCCGAATGCCATGCAAGCCAGCCTCCGCCTTCCTTCACATAACGAACGATCGCCGCCGCAATCTCCTCGGTCATCCAAGTACTGACTTGATCATCCTGCGGGTTGATACGATCCTCTTTAAAAAGAATGACGGCATCCGGCAGCTCTTGCAGAACTTTCACCAAATGTTCGGTTTCGCAGAAGTCGATATGCATGGAGCGGTCTGCAATATCCGCATTCATGGCAGTAAGCAATGTCTGCTGAATCAGTTGCTGTGGATGATAATAATCGCCCGCAACGGCAACAACCCGTTTCATCTGTCTGCCTCCTTCTTATCCACGACATTCAAAGCGCCATAGGCTGACCGTTATGATCGATGAAGACTGCTTCGTGCCCGATCATTATTTTTCGCTCAATAACATCCAGAATGCCTTTCGCCGAGACATTAGGATCCCCCGGGGCCGCGCTTCCTCCCATGTCGGTTTGAATCCAGCCGGGATGCACCGCATAAACATGCACGCCCGCATCCTTCACATATTGCTTTAGCTGCAAGGAGAAATAGTTAAGAGAAGCTTTGGACAGCGCGTAGGGATAATCTCCCCCGTATGCGCCGGCCATGCTGCCCGCTTCGGAACTTATATTGACCAACGTGGCTTGCGGGCCTTTGGCTACGAGCGGAAGAAAGTGTTTGATTACCATCATCGGGCCAAATAAATTAGCGGTGAATGAATCGATCAGATCGGCAAGCTCAAGCTCTTCTATTTGAACCGATCGTCCTAAGAGAACGGCTGCATTGTTCACGACGGCATCCAGCATTACGCCTTGCGAACGCAGCGCATTCGCAGCTGCTGCAATGGAAGATTCCTGCGTCACATCGAGTGCTACCGGCTGTACACGCCCTGCATAGCGTTTGTTCAAATCTTGAAGTTGCTGCGCACGTTCCAGTCTCCGGACACCTGCATAAATAGCAAACCCGCGTTCTGCGCCCAACTCGGCTAACGCATAACCAAGGCCGCGATTGGCTCCTGTTATAAGTACATTCATGCTTACCTCCTGCAAATCCGTATTACTTTTTGTCGTTCTCCAGCAATTCCAACATCACTTTCAGCTGTGGAATTGTATCCAGGTACGCATAACGCCCCCCGGTGTACTCGCCTTTTTGCAGAAGCGGCATACCTCCGCGTTCCATCATGCTGATTTTCTCCTGCATGCCTTCAATTATGAACGCAATATGGTGAAAGCCTTCGCCGTCTCTATCCAGACATTCGCGCCACACGCTCGGCTTATCGTCAGGCTCAATCAATTCCAGCTGCAAAGATCCCATATTGAAAAAAGCCAGTTTGCATCTGCCTTCCGTTATTTCTCCCTTATACTGCGTCTGCGCTTTATCAACCGCATCCGTCCAGAACCATTGGGGCTTCTCCATACCGAAAAAGTCGGCGTAAGCCCTGCTTGTCGCCTCAATATCATGTACCAGCAGTCCGATTTGGGCGATAATATTCGTTCCTAGTACGTTTTTGTCCATTGCTCCATCTTCCTTTGCAAGATTCTCTGACAAACATCGAATCATCGCGCTGTAAACTACGTTGCGTTATGCCAGGAAGAAAGCGCATCCAATAATTTAGTGAACGCGCGTTCATAGCATTATTATACTTCTGGAAAAAATTGCAGTCAACGCTGTTTCCCAACGCATATAGAATCTTTCATGTCAACATTTGTCGTTGAAAAGCAGGCTTATATCGCTTATGCTAACTTGTATTATGCATATGTCGCTGGTAAGGAGCCAACACCATGGAATATCCAAGTCTAGAAATGCTTCTATTTTTGATCGGGGCCGGATTCCTAGCGGCCTTCATCGATTCTGTCGTCGGGGGAGGCGGGCTGATTTCCCTGCCTGCTCTGCTCTTTGCCGGACTTCCTCCTGTGTACGGTCTGGGAACAAACAAGCTTGGCGGTACGATGTCATCGCTGACCAGCACCAGTTCTTTTTTGCTGTCCAAAAAAGTGAACATGCGGCTCGCTGCCTGGCTTTTCCCGCTTTCCTTTATAGGTGCGATCTTAGGTACATATACCGTGAAGCAGATTCCTTCCGATTTTCTCAAACCGCTCGTTGTCTGCATGCTGGTCGCCGTGACCATTTATACACTCACCAAGAAAAACTGGGGAGCCACCTCCACATACGGAGGGATGACAAAGAAAACGGTCCCGCTGTTAATCATTGGCGCGTTGGCTATCGGCTTTTATGATGGATTTTTTGGCCCTGGCGCAGGATCCTTTCTCATCTTCCTATTCTTAATGGTCGGCTTTGATTTTGTCGGAGCCTCCGCTAATGCCAAAGTCTTGAACCTGGCAAGTAATGTGGCGAGTCTCGGCACCTTTTTCCTAATGAAATCCGTCAATTGGTATTATGGCCTGCCTATGGGAATCGCTATGGTCTTTGGCGCACTCATCGGCTCGCAAGTGGCTATCCGCAAAGGCAGCACCTTCGTGAAGCCACTCTTCATTCTTGTCACGGTCCTGCTGATCGGCAAGCAAGTATGGACGTTGCTTTTTCATGTATGAATGCTTACCGATTTACGGCTCTGTTTGCCTGGTTGCAGACGGGCCGTTTTTTTGACGCTTATCGCTGTGTTAAACTTAACTTATGATTTTTATGGAAAAGAACTCTGAAATGAGGTAGCTGGCAGTATGAAAATATTAGTACTCACCGAAAAACCAAGCGTCGCCAAAGAAATTGCCCGCGTCCTTGGCTGCACGCAAAAACAAAAACATCATTATGAAGGTCCCAAATATGTCGTCACTTGGGCGCTTGGCCATCTCGTTACCCTTGCCGAGCCCGATGATTACGATGCCAAATACAAAACATGGAGTCTTGAAGATTTGCCGATCATTCCTGAGCGCATGAAGCTCAAGGTCATTAAAGAGACGTCGCATCAGTACCGTGCGATTGAGCAGCTCAGCCGTCGTAATGACCTCGCGGAGCTGGTCATTGCGACCGACGCCGGGCGCGAAGGCGAGCTCGTCGCGCGCTGGATCATGGAGCTGATCCGTTGGGAAAAGCCGTTTAAGCGGCTTTGGATCTCGTCGCAGACGGATCAGGCGATTCGCGACGGCTTCGCGCAGCTGAAGCCGGGCACGGATTATAACCGGCTGTATCAGGCAGCCGTTTGCCGTTCCGAGGCCGATTGGCTGATCGGCCTCAATGTAACGCGCGCGCTGACGAGCAAGTTCGGCGCGTCTTTGTCCGCAGGGCGCGTGCAGACGCCCACGCTGGCGATGATGATGAATCGCGAAAAGGAGATTCGCGATTTCCGCTCCGTCGATTACTGGATCATCGAGGCTGATCTTGGATCTTTCCGCGCGACCTGGCGGGACCCGAAGACGGGAGATACCCGCATTTTCGACCGTGCGCGCGCGGATGCGCTGAAAGCAAAGCTGCAAGGCCAAAGCGGCAAGATTACTCAGGTTCAACAAACCGAGAAGCAAATCCCGCACCCGCTAGCCTACGATCTGACCGAGCTGCAGCGGGACGCGAACCGCAAATTCGGCTTCTCGGCCAAACAGACGTCCAATGTGCTCCAGCGGTTGTATGAGCAGTATAAACTGGTCACCTACCCGCGAACCGATTCGCGGTATTTGACCTCCGATATGGTCGCCACTTTGCCGGGCAGGCTTAAGGGCGCAGCAATTGGTCCGTATGCGGCGCTTGCCGCACCTTTTATGCGGAAGCCGCTCACGATTACGAAACGCATTGTCGACGATAGCAAAGTGAGCGACCACCACGCGATTATCCCGACGGGCGAAGCCATTTCGCTGGCTACTTTGAGTGCAGACGAACGCCGCTTGTACGACCTTATCGTGAAGAGGTTCCTTGCTCTCTTTTATGGACCGTGCCGTTATGATGAGACCAAGCTAACAGTGGAAATAGCAGGTGAGAAGCTTTACGCTTCAGGCAAAGTCATTAAGCAGGCCGGGTGGAAGGAAGTCTATGGAACAGCCGACTTCTCGGATCCGGACCGTGACGAAACGGATGCTTCCGATGAAGAAGCGTCCCAATTGCTGCCGCCGGCCAAGGCGATGGACGCCGTAACCGTCAAGAACGGCCGGCAATTGAGCCGCCAAACGAAGCCGCCGGCCCGTTACACAGAGGCTTCTCTGCTATCGCAGATGGAGAAGCATAATCTCGGAACTCCCGCAACGCGTGCTGATATTATTGAAAAGCTGGTATCTTCCGACACAATTGAGCGTCAGGGTTCCCTTTTGATACCGACAGGCAAAGGCGCCCAGCTTATTGAGCTGGCATCGGAAGAGCTGCGTTCGCCGGAGCTTACGGCCCGCTGGGAGCTTGAGCTGGAACGGATTGCCAAAGGCAAGGGAAGCATGGAACAATTCCTGAGCGGCATTCGCACCAAAGCTGATGAGCTGGTGAGAGAAATTAAAACGAGTTCGGCGGCGTATAAACCGCATAATCTGACGGGGAGCAAATGCCCCGACTGCGGTGAGTTCCTGCAGGACGTGAAGGGCAAGCGAGGCCGCTACCTGGTGTGCTCCAGCAGAGAGTGCTCGTATAAACGTGAAGCGGACGGACAGCTGACGAACCGGCGATGCCCGCAATGTCACAAAAAAATGGAGATTCATACAGGGAAAGCGGGCAAATATTTTCAATGCCGCCCTTGCAACATGGTCGAAAAGCTTGATCAAGAGGCTCCCAGCGGTCGCCGCGCTTCGGCCAAGGCCAACCGGCAGCTGATCGAGAAATTCTCAGACAATGCGCCGCTGGGCAACAGTCTTGCTGATAAGCTCAAAGCTGCGCTGCAAGAGAAGAAAGACTAAGAATCAATATCATAATTAATTTGCCAATGCCCCATCATACTTAATAGCGCCCAGCATTAGCAAATAAAGACCTTTGATACGCTAAAAGTGTGAGAAAGTCTGAATTGGATGGTAACAGCGAACAAAGTTCCCTATATAACGAACATTTGTTCGTAAATTAGAGAACTTTGTTCGCTTGAGCCATATATACTTACCGTTTTTCAATGAAAATTACGCCTAAATGTATCGTTAATAGTGCCCTTTGTTCGTTGTCAGGCATGAATTTCATCAATAAGCCTGCCAATACTTATCATCTTGTCATCGATGGATGTAAGATTCTTCGTTTTGCTTATGACGATGTGAAGGATAAGCCTCGCATGTGCGAGCAAATGCTGCAGCAATTCATGGGGAGGTACTTTGAAGAAATAACGGAGAAAACTGCCGGGATGAACTACGTCGAAAAGGAAGTCTTACGATTCCTCCAATCAAGATGATACTCGTCCTGAACTCGCGATCCCTTTTACCGCAACCTCCAGCTCCTCGATCGTCGTGATGCCCAAGCTGATCAGCGCATCTCCCGCTTCCATATGGACACTTGCGAGCAGATGCATGCTTGAATTCGGAACAAGCGACGTTCTGAATTCGTGGAACAAGACTGCATTATACGTCTTAAGTACAGACATAAACTCCACCGTTGGAGGAATAAATGTCCGGATCTCCGATGCTCTCCAGAAGAAGTCTCTTACCCGAATAATATCCATGCCGGTACGATTTAAACTGCGAATCATCTCAAAAAAATCATCAATTAAATCTTGTCTATGTGCCGACAAACCAACCATCTCCCTAATTACGTCAAACTCGTCGATAAATATATCTATCTGAAGAATAACATAATTAGTTCTTTTGATCTATCTATATAGGTTCCGAGACTCACATTTTTCTTTCTCTCAAGGAGACAAGCAAGTCCGCAACGATCAACAATACACCCAGATTTATAGCTAAATCCGCGAGATTCAGTACTCCGTTACCGGAACGAAAGACGAGGAAATCCGTTACTTTTCCATAAAGCAACCGGTCTACGCCATTACCGACCGCGCCACCGACGAAAAAGGCCGCTCCACTTTCTTTCAAGAATCCTTGTATCTTTCCCTTTTGCCGATAATAAAGGACAACGATGATAAAAATGACTGCGAGAACACCTAAATAGCGTGCCGAACCCGGAAATGAGCTGCCGGCCGCACCGGTATTTTGATAATGCGTGAATGTAAGGAAATCTCTATAAAACGGCATCGATTCACCAACCTGCAGCATAGAACGAATGGCATATTTGGACAATTGATCCGCTGCTGTCACAATGACAATAATCAGATAGAATAACATCGCACTCACCTACTCCCTTCATACTGTTATTTTACATGATCCAAAGAGCAGAGTGCGAATACTGCGAATGTAAGCAAGCGTATGGGCTCTGCGAGAAATGGAAAAAAGCCGCATCGAGTCTAAAAAAGCACCGGATGCGGCTTTTCCGCGGAAGTCTTATTGATTATGCGGTACGCTGACTGTGCTTACTGCGGTGGATTGATTGCCTGCTTTGTCGGTAACCGTATACGTAATCGTGTAGATTCGTCCCGACTTATTACCGAGTCTTTCCGCACGTAAACTGAATGTTGCAGCCTCCGTACCCAAATTAGCTTGAATGTCGCCTTGACCGCTATCCGGCTCGTTAATGGTAATAGAAGTCAACACCACAGATGCTACCCCTGAGAGCGCATCGTTTGCATTCAGCGTGGCTTTAATGTCAATCATTTTGTGATTTGGAGGCCATATCGAAGTTTTATCTAATTGAACGGTTAGAAGCGGCACCGTTTTATCAATTTTAAACTCGATCGTTTTGATTTGCTCGACGTTGCCGGCATGATCCGTGCTGCGATAACCGACCTTATACATCCCTTCTTCGAAGGCTGGGATCGTACCCGTATAAGTGATCCAATCCCCGTCATTTATTTGGTATTCCGTTTTCGCCACACCGGATAGATGATCTATTGCCGATAAGGTTACTGTTACATCCGACGTATGCCATCCATTGCTGCCGTTAGGAGCAGCAGGGCTTACAGAGGCTTCACTTACTGGTGCGATCTTATCGATATTGCTTACGACATAGTCGGTTACATTGGACATGAGGCCAGCAGCATTGGTTCCTCGTGCATAAACTGTCGCATTTTCCGTGATGATCACTGGATCCGTGTAAACCGTCCAAGTGCCGTTTTCGCCAATCTTATACTCCTTCACGACTGCATCTTCCGGATAGTTAATCGTGACGACGACATCATTGTTCGTTGGCGCTGCGATGCTGGCTTCGAATGTTGCATCCGCCGGCGGCTTTGGTTGCGGAATCGTACCGACAACAGCAATACTCGGCGCCGGCGGCATCGTCATGCCTTCTCCCAAATAAAATCCGGGATGAGGCGGCTGATTGTAAGAAATGTTCTGCCAAGCTACACCTAACCGGTACGTAGGATCATGCATCAAGGTGAAGATTCTATGTTCGGTAGAATCGGTAGTCGTGTAAATGCGGAGTGCGCTGCTGTCTTCCGTTCTCCACATCGCTTCCTCTCTCCAGTCGCCGAACAGGTCGGCCTGAAGGCTCGGCGTTCCCTTGGTCGTATTGTTGGAGTAAGTACCGGTTGCCGTCAAAAGATTGATCGGCTTATTGTTCATGTAGTCCCATTTATCAATCTTGCCGACACCGGCAGCAATTGAAGCATCATAATTATGATCTAAGATCTCGCGCAGGAGGTCTCCATCCCACCAAATACCGAAGTTTGCACCGGGAATTGAATTGGAAAGTTTCTCGCCCTTAGTATTGTAGATGCCTCCTGTTGTGCTGTTCCAGACGGGCTCGCCTATCGCCCAGAACTCTTCCCCTTTGTAACGCGGATCAATGTCTCCCGACATCCCCCTGCCGACGTCATAATTGGTCGGAACGCCCCAGATTAGCGCACCGGTGGCTGCATCGCGGAATTCATGACCGGCCGGGCTCGGATAGTGCTCATGCACAGCCCATACTTCGAGACCCGGGCGCTCCGGATCCAAATCGCCCACGTGCATGGCGTCGCCATGACCCAGTCCTGTCGTATACAAGCCGGTGCCGTCATCATCAAGCGCCATAGCGCCGTAGATGATTTCATCTTTGCCGTCGTTATCGACATCTGCAATGCTGATGCCGTGGTTGCCTTGACCGGCATATCCCGCAGAGCCGGGCTCGCTTGAATCGAATTTCCACAGCTTGGTCAGCTGGCCGTCTCTCCAGTCGTACGCGACAAGCACCGTTCTCGTATAATACCCGCGCGCCATGACCAGGCTAGGTCTCTCTCCATCCAGATAGGCGATGGCAGCATTGAAGCGGTCTACACGGTTACCATAGCTGTCACCCCAACTTGCAACATTGCCCCGAGGCGGATCGTACTCCGTCGTAGCCATAGCTTTACCAGTCAGCCCATTAAAGATCGTGAGAAACTCCGGACCGCTCAAAATATAACCGGTGGCATTGCGATAATCCGCATTCGCATCGCCGATGACCTCACCTGTTCCATCTACGGTGCCGTCCGCTGTCTTGAAGGCAACCTCAGCCTTCCCGTCGCCGTCCAAATCATACACCATGAACTGGGTGTAATGTGCGCCGGCGCGTATGTTCTTTCCTAGATCGATTCTCCACAGACGCGTACCGTCCAATTTATAAGCATCGATATAGACGTTGCCGGTATACCCTGACTGCGAATTGTCGTGGGCATTCGAAGGATCCCATTTCAAAATGATTTCATACTTGCCGTCCCCGTCAAGGTCACCAACGCTTGCGTCATTGGCGCTGTATGTGTAAGCTTCCCCTGCAGGAGTAACCCCGCCGGCCGGCTTTTGAATCGGAATATCAAAATAAGGCTGATTCCACGCTTTGAATATTCTGTAGGACGGCTCCTCTACGCCGTTGATTACAGTGCGAACTTCATATCTCGACTCCACCGTACCTTCGGCATCCACATAGTTGGTGCTTCCCGTAATCGGTTGTTCGTTAAGCTTTTGACCGTTCCGGTACAGATTAAATGCAATCGTTGCCGAGTCGATGCCAAGTAAACGCCACCCGATATATACGCCTGCGTCCGTCTTGACCGCAACTTCGGCACGATCGATGTTTTCCATTTGCCTGACCAGCTTCGTAGAACCCGGCGTTTCCAGAATGCCCGACATTGGCGAAATACCGCCTACATTGACAGCAGCAACTTGATAAAAGTACGGAACTGTCGTCAGGACAGTCGTATCTGTAAATGCCGCCGTTCTGGAGGTGCCAACCAAAACAAACGTTCCATCCGCTTTCTTGGCGCGATAAATATTATACGATCTCGCATCCGTCACCAAGTTCCAAGACAAGCTTATATCCCTCTTGTTGACTGCTGTATAAACGAGACCCGTCGGCGCTGCAGGGGCCGGCTTGCTTGGGTCTATCGTCGATACGGCGAGCGGCATCGACGCAACGGATTCCGATCCTGTCGTATCCACGGTGGTAACCGTGTAGATGTAATGAATTCCCACATCAATGGTGCTGTCCGTAAACGTTGTGCCTTCCAATTCTCCTAGCAGCGTAGAGCTTGTCGCTTCTTCAGCCTTGCGGTACAGCCTATACTTCACCGCATCCTCGGACGCATTCCAGGAAAGGGTCGCCTGCGGCTGATCCAGCTCCAACTCAAGGCTATCCAGTTTCAACCCGGCAGGCGCTTGTAAAACCGGCGTAATTTCAAGTCCGTTCGCAATGCCTGTGCTGCCGCCGAAAAACAGATTCATTTGGCCGTCGCGTACTTGAACCTGATTAAATACGGCTTCTGCAATCGTATTTTTGCCGGCCGCAACGGTACCGAAGTCTCTGCCGTCGATCGTAACGGAAGTTCTCGCGGAGCCTAACAGATCTCCAACATAAACTTTTACCGAGTATGTGCCATTCGGCAGATCGACCATGAACTCCCAGCCGGCGTTGAAATAGCCGAGCCAATCCCGAACCAGATCGCTGCCGCCCGTACCACGGTCACGGGTAATCATGCCTGTGTTCGACTTAATGCCGTACCCGAGCTCGGGCGTATACAGCGTATTCAGATTAACACCGGTGTAACCGTCAGCAACCGGACTTCCTACCGGGCCGAAATCATATTTGTATGCGGCCGATTTCGTTTTCACCGCGATATCATCCGACGGTTCAGACTCACCGCGTCCGTTTACAGCCGTCACGTGCAGGTTGTACGTCAGTCCTTCCTTCATTCCGCCCACGCTCAGCGTCGGTACCGTTGCCGTACCCACCAATGCATAGGTCGAATCCGTCGACAGCTTGCGGTATATCTTGTAAATTTCTGCAGTTTCTACAGCATCCCATTTGAGAACTGCGCCTGCGTTACTAACGCTGCCTGCAGTCAGTCCCGTCGGTTTGGCAGGAATCGCCGCCGGAAGCTCAACATCTTTAACAAAGGCGGAAATCGGCAATCCAAGCTCTTTAATTCCGCCGGAGAGCAGCCTTGCCAATTGAATCGCTCCGTACTCCTGGAAATGCGTATTATCCGCCGAACCGTTCGGAAACGCCTGATAAATGCCCGGCGGCACATGGAGAAACACGGAAAGCGTTGCAGCAGGTCCGATCGAATCGTAATAAGCTACGCTGAGCGCGCTCAGATCGACCAGTTTCACATTCAGCTCTTGGGCTACTTCTTTCATACCGGCTACATATTCGGCAAAGCTGACATTGAATTTACCGGTATCCGCATTGAAATCGCGACGCCCCACCGGCGTGACCAGAACCGGCGTCGCACCGCGTTGACGCGCCCCGTTAACGTAGGTTTTCAAGTAATTTTTGTAATCCGGTACGGAGGCATAGCGCTCAGGAACACTTATGGTCGCATCGTTGTGGCCGAATTGCACGAAGAAGTAGTCACCCGGCTTGATGGTACGCAAGATATCGTCCAAACGCTCTTCCACAATAAACGACTTGGAGCTTCTACCTCCGATAGCCCGGTTCGAGAACATCACATGATCGGTAAAATAGCGCGGAATCATTTGGCCCCATCCGGCCTCTGGCTTCCAGTAATCTTCATAAGTTTGTACCGTGGAGTCTCCGGCAATATACACCGTAGGAATTTCTCCCTGCTGGCGGGCAGCCAGCTTCGAAATGACAATACCATTGATTTTCGGAGCCGATCCCGAGAATTCCAGGTTTAATTGCCCGTCTACAAGCGCGATATCAAAAGAGGTTTCCACAAATTGACCCGCAGATTTGGCGGTTTGCGGCACCTTTTGGATCAGCTCTGCCTTGATCGCCACATCCGTAGCTTCCGAAGCATCACCGGCTACAATCGCTACAGAGTAATCTCCGTTCGGCAAATCCACATTGAAGGACGTGCCGGAAGGCGAAGCAAAGTCCGATCGGATCGGATCCGCCGTACCGCGATCTGCCTCACCGACCAACGCAGGGTTCACAAAACCATACTTGAGCTGCGCCGAATAAGCGGTACCGGCCGATACTCGGATATAACCGTCGGCCAAAGCGCCCGGCCCGAAGTCAAATTTGATTGTATCCCCTTCAGGAAGCGGCTGCGGCGGCACATACACTGTACTTACCGCCATATTCGAAGGGGCAGAAGTGCCGAAACTGTTGGTTGCCTTCACCTGGTAATAATGAATGGAGGTGGTTGCTGCAGTCGTATCGGTGAAAGCAGTGGAGCCGGTATTTCCAATTTCCGCGTAAGGGCCATTTGCCTCATCGGCACGGTAAATCAAATAGCCGATCGCTCCCTCGACGGAAGACCACTGCAAACTGATTCCTTGCACCTCTACCTTGCTTACCGCCAAGTTAGACGGTGCTGCAGGCACGGTTTGAGTCTGCTTAACCTCCGCTACGACAGCTTCGCTGAGCGCGGAAGCTAGACCGGCAGCACTCACTGCCGCCACTTGATAAGAGTAGCTGCTGCCTATCGTTACGTTCGTGTCAATGTAATCCGGCTGCGTTACCCTGGCCATTTGACCATAGACGGCTTCGCCGACAGTTGTACGAAATACGTCGTAATAAACCGCATCCGTAACGCTGTTCCAATGCAAGGTTACTGCCGGATTGCTGCCTGCCCCAGAAACATTTGTCACGGTAAGTCCATCAGGAACGGCAGGCGGAGCTTGGACGACAGGCTCAATAATCACCCCGTTGACATAGCCATTACTGCCGAAATCTAACGTCATTTGCCCATCGTTCACTTTGACCCGATATGTAGCGGAGTTGACGGCTTGCCGGGATTGAATCGTTCCCATAAGCTGTCCTTCAATCGTAACCGTCGTCTTCGTCGTCGACGTGCCGGCCAAAAGATCTCCGGAATAGACCGTTACATCATAATCCCCATTTTGAACATCTGCCAGGAATGTATAAGGATTCGATGCGCCTGGAATAAAAAAGTCCGCTGTTAAATTATCGCCAACCCCGGAACGGTATCTTGTGTTCACGGTTCCCGTCAGCCCGTAGCCCAGTTCCGGTGTATACAGAAGCGACCCATGAACGCGAATAAAGCCGTCCATCACCGGACTCGTCGCCGTGCCGAAGTCAAACTTCAGTGTCTGTTGAGTACTTGCCGCATGTGATTGCACCAAGGTAAATGGAATACCGGCCGTAATCGTGTAACATAGCATGATGAAGCTAAGCACAATCAGCATCGTTCTTTTCATTTTCATCCTCACTTTCGGTCTTGCCTCCCTCTATTTATGATTGTTCCATCCAGTGAGCACCGAGATAAGGCCGCTCCCCATGGCCCTGCCGTTTGATGTATGCGTTTTCATAAATGTCGGCCCATATACCCTTTTGCATGTCATCATCGTACCTCCTCTCCTGTTTCAATCGTCTTACACCTCCTTATAACCGGGATAGTTCTGATCATAGACCCAACTGTCTATTTTTCCCATTCAATTAACCGTCCTGTTTGTTCAAAAATCAGAGATGAGCAGTGCCGCCATGCAAAAGAAAACCCCTGGGCACCACAGTGAATTCACGGAGTGTCCAAGGGCCATAGTCTTATAAAGGCTTTCGTGCAATCAGCACGGTTGCAGCATGTTGATGCGGAATGCCTGAGGATTGGCAATCGAAGACATATTCTTCTACATATAACCGTTCCCAATCGGCATAATATGCCTGCAATTCACCTTGTGCGTATAAAAATTCATTGCGCCCCCAATCGGGAGCGATCGCTACTTCGCGGTGCTCGTTGAAAGCAAACAACACATGCAATCCGCCGGGTCGGGTATTCGCTTTCCAATTTGCGAACTGCTCGTCCCTTCTGTCCGGCCGGACATACTGAAGCGCTCCAATCGTATAAAGCAGATCAACGGGCTGCCTTGGCTGGAAATCGTTAATATCCCCTTCCTCCACATCCAAAGAAACGCCGAATTCACTAGCCAAGCGCAGGACTTTGTCGAGCCCCGCCGGTGCCAGGTCTACGGCAAGCACGTTATACCCTTGGTGCGCCAAATACACGCTGTCCCTGCCTTCGCCTGCACCCAGATCGACGGCAAATCCGCCCGCCGCTCCGAATTGGGAAATTAATTTCACCAGATTGTTCGGTTCCTTCCCCCAGTAGTACGATTCTTGCTGATAAAGCTCCTGCAACTGCTCTTTGTCCATGTCTTGCATCCTCGCTTTCGCTTTAGTCGGATCAGGCGCGCGCAACCCTTACAAGCAAAATAAACCTTGACGTCACGTCAAGGTCAAGAGAA
This sequence comes from Paenibacillus sedimenti, assembly GCF_014534655.1. GTDB lineage: Bacteria > Bacillota > Bacilli > Paenibacillales > NBRC-103111 > Paenibacillus_E > Paenibacillus_E sedimenti. The sequence continues at coordinate 51,577 of NZ_JACVVD010000012.1, read as the reverse complement.
TTTTTAACAGCTCCGCCGGCGAGCTGGCCATATAGTCGGGTTTCCCGCTGCGCAGAAGGCCGATGGCGTCATAGCCCCAGGTCACCGCGATGATCGGAACGCCTAATTTTTTGCAAGCTTCAATATCCCGCAATTCATCGCCGATATAGATCATCTGCGAAGAAGTAGCGCCCCACTGCTTCATTACTTTACGAATGGAGTGGTGCTTGCCGAATAAAGGCTTGGAGGAAATGATTTCTCTGAACGCACCGTCCAGCTTGTTATTTTTGAGGAATAACCGGATATTTCCCGCCGAATTCGAAGAGAGGATGGAGCTCTTCAGCCCCAGTCCCGATAACCGGGCCAGCACTTCTTTCATGCCGGGAACGATGCGCAAGGTGTGAATGTTTTCCTGGTAGCGTATTCTGGCGGCCATGGCGAGTTTAGGAATTTGTAGAACAGGTACACCCAGTCTTTCAACTCGTTCACTGATAGACAACGAGCGCATAAGCGCAAGATCTTGATCGCGAATAGGGCGGAATCGGTGCTCAGCCGCCATTTCATTATAGAGCTTAACGAGCAATGCCCGGGAATCGACCAACGTGCCATCGAAATCAAACAGAATGTGTCTTTTCATTAGGATGAATATAAAAATAAGGCCGGACCCTCGGGCGGCACTTGTTTGATTTGGTTACGGACAAATTCCTCCAGCGGGTCCAGGGCCACATGGGGATTGCCGATATCCCGCAAATCCTCCCAGATACAAGTCACACCCTGAGCATAGCCTTCCGCATCGCCTGCATACATTTTACAGCCGCTGCAAAACTGCTCCTGCTGCTGAGCATCCAGCTTCACAATTTTATTACGGAGACAGCAGTAAATTTCGTTATCGTCATTACATACATTGATATGTGGAATTAGAGCCATTGTCCTATCAACTCCTTACGGCACATTTTGTGTAATAGTAAGTGTATCGCCATATTATTAAGTGTATGACAGTTTTTTGTAAACGGGAGAATATTTTTTGTGGCAAGCTGCCCAAATTTGCTACAATAAGGAAAAAAATCGGCGCGCATAAAATCTTATTCTTAAGTCGGGTAGCTTACCGGATCGCCTTCGCGGCCATTGCTTCTAATCCAAAACGGCATGAATTATCGATATAAAAAGTAAAAAAAACGGGCTCCCTGTATCAACAGGAAGTCCGCCTTTGGGAGCTGTATTATTATATCGGGTCAGGCACAAGCCCTTCATTCAGCAGCTCGCTCCCAATCTTCATATGCTTCATTTGCTTACCTAGCGCAACCATTTCGTCCTCTGTGGACGCCAGCGAGCGGCTGTGCTGCTCCAAATAATCCGCCACAACCCGCAGCTTGCTGAGCGCCGCTTCTTTCACATGTTCCGGTACATGTGACTTGTCAAAGCCGACCTCGTTAAGCTTAACCTCGGATTGCCCAATCTCTAGTGTGAGTGCGGGCATAAAAAGCGTGTAGCCCCGGTCTGCTTCAAGAATGGAAAACATCGTTAATGACGTAGCTCCTCATAGTCCTTGCGTCTCTAGCGATGAAAAACAACTTTAAGGCATCATTAAGATGCTGCATGCAACACTCACAGTATGTTAAAGCCGATTTTTCCGCGTTATCTGCCTTGCCTCCTGCTCGAAGCGGGGACTTTAACGCGAAACACCATCCATGACGCAGATGCTTGCTTCTCGGTGGTATGCCCGAGCGACAACGGGCTCACGCCAGTTGTGCGCTACACCTCCACCGCCTTTGCGAACTGCGTGCGGTACAGCCGTGCATACAGCCCGCCCACCGCAAGCAGCTCGGTGTGCGTGCCCCGCTCCACGACGCTGCCCGCTTCGATCACCAGAATGTGATCGGCGGCCAGCACCGTGGAGAGCCGGTGCGCGATCACGAGCGTCGTGCGCCCCTGCATCAGCTCCTCGAGAGCGACCTGCACATAGGACTCGGATTCCGAGTCCAGGTGCGAGGTCGCCTCATCGAGGATGAGGATGCGCGGGCGCTTCAGGATCGCGCGGGCGATCGCGATCCGCTGGCGCTCGCCGCCGGAGAGCCGGTGGCCGCGCTCGCCCACCATCGTGTCGTACCCTTCGGGGAGCGACACGATGAAGTCGTGGATGTAGGCCTGGCGGCACGCGGCCTCCATCTCTTCCAGCGTCGCGTCCGCCTTCGCGAAGCGCAAATTATCGCCGATCGTCGCGTGAAACAGGAACGACTCCTGCGTCACGTACGCGATTTGCGAGCGCAGCGAGGCGAGCTGCACATCGCGTACGTTCACCCCATCGACTTCGACGACGCCCGCCGTCGGATCGTACAGCCGCGCGATCATGCCGATCAGCGTCGATTTCCCCGCGCCGCTCGGCCCGACCAGCGCGATCATCTCGCCCGGCTGCGCGTCGAACGTAACATCCCGCAGCGCGTACTGCCCAGGCTTATAAGCAAAGGAAACCTGCTTATAAGTCACACGCCCCGCGACCTGGGCCAGCGGCCGCGCGTCAGGGGCTTCCAGGACATCGGGGACCATGTCCTGGTATTCGAAGATGCGCTGGAACACGCCCAGCGCCGTTGCCAGCTCCACCTGCAGATTCAGCAGCGTACCTACAGGCATATACAGGCGGCCTTGGTAAGCCGCGAAAGCGACGATGGCCCCGAGCGTCATGCTTCCGGTGACGACTGAGTAGCCGCCGTATAAATAAATAATCGCTGTGCCTAACGGCCCCAGCGTATTCGTCGCCATACCGAACCAGCGGCCTACAAGATTCAGCCGCAGCTCAAGGTCCATCACCTTCTGGTTCATGGCCGTAAACTCCGCTTCCTGCTGCCGCTCCCGACCAAATATGCGTGTCAGCAGCGCGCCGGAAATGCCGAAGCTTTCGCCCAGCTGGGAAGCGATATCCGAGCGTACCTTTTGCGTCTCCATGCGCAGCTGCTTGCGAACCTTGGATACTTTCTTTACCGGCAGCACGAACAACGGAAGAATGATCATCGATATAATCGCCAGCTTCCAGTCCAGCGCGAACAAAATACAGACGGTCGTCATCACAACGACGATTTGTGTAATCGACGAAACGACGAGGGACGTCACCACATTTTGAACCGCCTGCACATCCCCGGTAATCCGCTGCACAATCTCGCCAGAGCGCGCATCGGTAAAAAAAGCCATCGATTGCCGCTGCAAATTATGATAAAGCGTTTGTCCCAGATCACGAATAACCCCTTGGGTCACTTTCGTGTTCAAATGATTTTGCCATACCCCTAATACACCGCTCAGCACCGGCAGCAAAATCATCAGCAGCGCCATTACCGCGAGCAGCCGCATGCTCCCCTGCGGAATCGCCTTATCGATGATTTCTTTCATCACTAAAGGCGGAATGAGTCCAATTACAGCAGCAACCAGCGCAAGTCCTATAATGGCTAGCAGCTGCCCCCAATATCCATGAAACAGCCGCCAAATTCTACGAACCGATACATCCTTTAATTTCGCCTTCGGGCGATTGTTCATTCTGTCGGATAACCTCATCTGTCTTTACTCCTTCTGCAAATGCAAATAACGGCTGCCACGCCGCTTACATCACCCTCCATATTGGCAAAGCATGCAAAATCGCCTTCGTCACTTCGTCCGTCATTTTGAGCACGCTGTAAAGCGACGTCGTTTGAAGAATTCCGTACTGCTTGGGACCGTCCGCATTTACAATCGCAGCGATCGTATAATCCCCAACCTGCGGCAGTACTTTGCCTAGCGATTTACCAGGCGCGAGCGGCTGATTTGATACTTGGTATAAGCCTACGGATTGCTTTTGTCCCAAGCAAGCGTCAATCGCGATGACTACGCACCCCTCCGGCACTTCCTGCAATCGCTCGACCAAATTACTGGCATCGAAGGGTGCCGCAAGCGTGCCAAATACGTAAGGATATCCCGCCTCTTTGAGTCTGGAACCGACAAGCGGACCCAGCGAGTCACCCGTCGACCGATCCGTTCCTATACATACAAAAGCCACTGTGTCCGGCTTGATGTCTTTCTCCTGCACGATTTCTAAGAGAAACAGCCCCAGCTGTTCTCCATTTATTTTTCTCCAATATTGTTCCTGCGTCCCTGCCCGATGTCCACCCATATGCCCTCCTTTTCAAGGCTTCAAGAAAATTGCCCCTCGCTCCTGATGAATGATATAATGCGGTCAACTTCTATTCTTTCACAAGGAGGTGCACCATGTCCACCCTCGGAATTATCGCGATCCTGACCCTCCTCTACTGGATTTTCATGTCGATAGAAGCCTATCGGGGCTTACATCTGATGCATGCGCTGCCCAGGTCCATTAAGCAGCCGGACAAGCCTCCTCTCGTTTCCGTCATCATTGCCGCCAAAGAAGAGGAGAGCACCATTCTCGATACGGTTCGGCACCTGCTCTCGCAAAATTACCCGCGACTGGAAATCATCGCGGTCAATGACAGATCGCAAGACGCCACTGGCGTCCGGCTCGAGGAGCTGCGCAAATGGTCGGAACGTAAGGGCGATATCCATACTCCGCTGCAAATTATTCATATCACCCATCTCCCCGATGGTTGGCTAGGCAAGAATCACGCCCTCTACCAGGGGTATCAACAAGCCCGGGGACAATACTTGCTTTTCACCGATGCGGACATCCTTTTCTCGCCCGCAACGATTTCCGATGCCGTTGCCTATATGAAAGAAAATGAAGTGCATCACCTCACGCTAACGCCAAATATGATTGCCCGCGGCACGCTGCTAAGAGGCTTTGTTCATTTCTTTCTCTTTTCTTTTTCTCTGTTCGTTCGCCCATGGCGTGCCAATATCGACCGTTCCCGCCGCCATGGCATCGGTATCGGAGCCTTTAACATGGTGAGCCGCAGTGCCTATGAAGCCATTGGCACACATAAGGCCATCGCCTTGCGCCCGGATGATGACTTGCAGCTCGGCATCATCCTGAAACGCACGGGCTTCAGACAAAAGGTGCTGTCAGGCAAGCACACCCTGCAGGTGGAGTGGTACCGGTCGCTCATAGATGCCGTCAAAGGACTGGAGAAAAATCTGTTCTCCGGATTTCATTACAGCTTCACGATTGCCCTGCTAGCTTGCATCGGACAGCTGCTCTTCTTTATTTTCCCATGGCTTGGCCTTTTGTTCCTTTGGGATTGGACTGGTATTGCTTTCAGTGTCTCGGTCATTTTACAAATCTGGCTGTATCGTGTTCTGATCGACAGGATTATGGGCAAACGGGGTATCGAAGCCTACATGCTGCCGGTAAGCGCTTCGCTTCTTCTTTATACCGTCGTCCGCTCGGTCTGGCTCACCTGGAAACAGGGTGGCATCTATTGGAGAGGAACGTTCTACTCACTGCGCGAATTAAAGAAGAAGCAAGATGAGAAAGGATGAACGCAGCTATGCTTATCAAACACAAATTTGCACACGCCGGGTTACTAAGCTGTCTGCTGGTCTCAGCCATCGCTTTACCTCACGCAGCTTCGGCGCAAGACTCCGTTCAAACTCAAAGCCGAACGATTTCCTATAACGGCAAATCTTTCACCGCCCAGTGGATATCCGTCGATCTCACGGATCCTTATATCCGGGTGAAGCCCGTAACCGCAGATGCCGGCATCGGTCATGACGAATCTTTCAGTTCGATGATGGCAAGGAGCCATGCCGTTGCTGGAATCAATGGAACTTTTTTCGACTCTTATGAAAAAGACGACACCAAGCGTTACCCGAACGGCCTGATCATCGGCTCCGGGGACATCGTACACTCGGGAAGCAATTCCTCTTTTCTAGTTCTTGCTGACAAGACAGCAGCCCTCGGGCGCATTGCGAGCGAGCAACAAATTACCGTCACCCATCAAGGCAAACCCTACACATTTACCGCATGGGGCGTAAACAAATACTACGGAGATTCGGTAGACGATCAAGTCGTTTGGTATACCGGAGCTTTTGGCAAGCGGGTTGATTTTCCGAACTCGACTAAGGTGGTCATTCAAGAGGGTAAAATTACAGCTGTCACCCAAGATGGCGCCCGGATTCCTGAAGACGGACACATCCTGCTCATTGGCGGGAGCGCCAATAATTCAACCAACGTACTGCCGAATATTCATGTAGGGGATTCAATCAAGCTTGCAACAACGCTCTCCAACCAGGACTCAGGCAGCAGTATAGCTTTACCTGCCGTGGATGCTGCGGTAGGCGCAGGCCCCGGACTCCTCACGAATGGCCAGATTGACATTGACTTTGCACGGGATGGCATCACTGAGACCAAAATTACAACTGCCGCGAACATTCGCAGCTTTATCGGCGTCGACGCCTCGAATAGACTCATTATGGGCACATTATCGACAGCTAAGATCTCTGATATGGCTGGGGTGCTTCTTCAGCTGGGGTTGACGGATGCGATGAATTTGGATGGAGGCGCAAGCTCCGCTTTATTTGCCAATGGATCGATTCTAAGGAATCCCGGGCGGGCGCTTAGCAATGCGCTTGTGGTGGAACGGTTAGAGCAACCGCAGATTCAGGTTGATGTCAATGGACAGTTCGTCCATGAATTTAGAGGGTATTTGCAGCAGGAGACAAGCATGGTGCCATTCCGCGGCATTCTAGAGCGAATCGGAGCGCAATTCGAATGGAACGGTACGGCTCGCACGTTAACGGTACAGTACGGTGCCAACCGACTTCAGCTGCAGCCGGATCACTCCGTGATGCTTTGGAACGGAAAATCGGTAGTTTTGCCTGCGGCGCCGACCATTGTAGATGGGCATATTTATATGCCGCTGCGCGCGATTATGGAATCGCTTGGCGGGCAGGTCCGCTGGGATCCGCAGCTTTATCGAGCATCGCTTACGTTTTAGTGTACCCGATTGATGCGTACAATCCGATAATAGAGTTGGCCGCTCGCTTGATGCTCCACCTCCAGGTACCCTTCCACATGCACATAATCGCCTGTCATATAGGTGGATGCATCGGAAGACTGGGCGTGGGTCATGAATAGTAGGGCGGCTTTTTCATTGCCGATCACGAATCCGACCTGCTCCTTCACCTGAAACTTATCGATGACAGTCCCGTGATGAGACCTCGCGATATGATGAAACCGCCACGCCCCCTCTTCTTTGATCATAAAATAGAGTACGCGATTCCGATGTTGATTGCTGTACTCTCTCGTTACGCCGATCATGCAGACATCTTCGCTGAGCCTAAGAAACTCATCGATCTCATAGGTTTTCAGCCGAAGTCGCATCACATTTTTCTGATGAATGTAAGTCTCCATCTCATCTATTGAACGTTGATCCCTGGGATCCTGATATGTAGCATAAAATACTTCTTTAATAAACGTATCCGTTTGCAGGCTTCGTGCGCCCCGGAAATGATGATAAGTCCTAAAAAACCGCCGGATGACATCCAGAATCTCCTCTGGAATTGCGGATGCAATCTCTTTTGTAAGGAGGCTGCTCCCGGTGGAATCAGATTGTTTTCGTTTATGAAACCATTGCTTCCAGACACTCAGTTGCATGGACAACGCGTCACCTGCTTTCTCACTTGCAAACATTCCTTCATTATAGGCGAAAATCAATAAAAATTCGATAAAAATCGCATGATTTCGCACAAAAAAAGAAACGCCTGCTTTCTATGCTCTTTAATAAAGAGAAATAGAAAACAAGCATTCGATAGTTAAGCGGCTTAGAGTACTCTTTTTGCTCCTACATATCTGGCGCTCCAGTACGAGCTGGACAAGCTATCGACCGTGACGCCTCTTGACGATGTCGCCGAAATAAATTGATCATTCCCTAGATAAATGCCCACGTGGTTAAACGATTTTGATGCGAAAAACACCAGGTCTCCCACCTTCAAATCCGTTACCTTCGTTCCTGCTTCACTATGCATGGAAGCCGATGTCCTCGGGAGATCGATGCCTTTGGATTGAAAAACATAACGAACAAAGCCGGAACAGTCGAACCCGTTCGGCGTTGTCCCTCCCCAAACGTACGGAACGCCCATGTAGGCGTTTGCCGTTTGTACGATTTGATCGGTGATAGATGGAGCTGGCAGAGCCTGTGGGGCTTGCGGTGGTGCGATCCAAGCAGGCTTATGCGACTTGCCGTCGGTACCGACAATCGCAATTTGGTTGGCTTCGTTCCATTCGATGGCGGAGCCGAACGTTTCGGTAATGAAACGGAGAGGCACGTAAGTACTCCCTTGATAAAGAGTCGGACTGCTCTCCAAGCTGATCCTTTTGCTATCCACGATCGCTTGCTGCATGTCGGTGGTTAAAAGAATCGACTGCTTGTTCCGCGTCAAACCAATGACGACTTCATCCCCTTGCTTAGCCCACGTTACTTGGTATCCCAGCTTTTCGGATAGAACCCGAAGCGGAACTTGCAATGTACCCTTTTCATCAATAAAGGGCTGAACTTCCGGGAACTGCACAATCTCATCGTTGATTTGCACTTTAACCGGCAGCGATGACGATGCCGCTTGTGCAGATGACACAGAGAACACGGGTAATGCGGCGCACATCAATGCGCATGAACAAATAAGACGCTTTGCAAAGGATTTCAAAAGCTTGCCTCCTTGAAGCCTCCGAGGTTAGTTGACGGGTTCGGGAAGAGGTTTTCCCTAGCGCGCCTCAGCAAGCTGAAGCATTCATTCACCCCAAGTTAAAGAAGTCCCCCGTACCGGAGCTTTTGCTGCTCCGAGATTCGGCATATTTTTTCATTTTGTAACATTATCATAGAATTCGTTAGGGATTCAATTTATTAGTCGTGGTAAGTATTTCCACTACCTCTCTCAATGAGCAGCTATATCCGAGATGAGGGAAGCGATAAGGAGAATGGCCATGACACCACCTGCAATTCTAGCACGAAGTATAACCCGTTGTGGCAGCATATGGTTCTCCGATAAGCTAGCTTTCTTGCGAATGGTACGATAATAGAGAATCGCTCCAAGTACGACCAGAAACACCTCTACGGTGGCGCTAATAACCGGCCATTGCCATAAGCTGAATCCTAGAAGAGGAAGCTCTCCCGCATTTCCAGGCAAGATCGGCATATCGACACGATGGACAATCAGATCCAGCACCCAATGGCTGAAAGTAAGCAAGCCAATCGTAATACCGCCTCGTTTGCCCCATAGCTTCCAAGCTACTATGGCCGACAGCAATGCAATGATGCCTGCACCGACAAGTGAATGCGTATAATCAGCATGAATGATACTTTCGCCATACCCTGTACCGTGGCTGCTGTCTATCTTTTCGATTCCTGATACGAATAAGGGGACGAATACAACATCCAATAGTTGTGTGCTCAGCATAAGCGCCCAGATGGGTACCTCCGGAGTTTTTGCTTTCACTGCAGCTGCAAGTCCAAAATGTCCGGCAAACATTTACATTCCCTCCTTTTGGGTTTTCTTCAGCGAGCTAACTCTACCTTCCAGCCATCCGCATAATACGGTAAATAAAAGCATAAATACAATAAATGACATGAGGCTCACCACTTCCTTTTGAATTAACTAATTTAATTAGTATTATAACTAATATTATTAGTTATATCAACACCTTCTTTTTACTCAAATCATCTCCCTTTATTTTCCTTGGCATATTTTGTCGTTTAACTTATAATTGAGTTGAATTTACTAGGCACAAAGTACCAAACGAATAGAACAAAGGCAAATCCGAACGAAAGTCGGAGACGCAAAGCCACGGGTCTGTGTCCCATCAGGGATATGATAGCCGGGCTACTCTAAGATGGTTGGGTTTTTGTGCTTTTTTATGTGTGATGATAGGGGAGGATGCTAGACATGCTAGAAAGAAGCAGACTGTGGATCATGATTTTGATCGTCGCCATTTGTACAAGTTCTTGGGGCTTAGCGCCAAAAAGCGCCTGGGCTGAGATGTATTCCTCATCGGACAGGCTAACCGAATATACGTTGCCTGAGCCTTCGGCAAAGATTGCGGGTAATCAGATGGTATACTTAAGCAAAGATAACGCAGGCTGGTGGCAAATTTACAGCCGCAATTTAGAGACCGGGGATCTGAGACAGCTTACTGACGCCAAAACTTATAAGCAATACGCTTCGGCAGGCGGAGACCATGCCGTCTATTTGGAGAATCAAAAACAAATTATGCTTATTAATCTTTTAACTGGTGAATTGACAAAGACAGAAATCGCTCCGTTTCCTTATGACAAGATTTCAACCGATGGACATTTTGTCGTATTCTACCAACCACTTGAAAGAATGCTTCGTATTTATGACATTCAAACTAAGGAAACGAAGGAAATTGGTAAAGGCAGAGATCCTTTAATTGCAAATGGCAATGTCGTGTATGTAAGCGAATCTGGCTCACTTGAACTTTACAAAGCACAAGATGGAACCTCACGCAGCTTATACAAGCCAACAGAGGGCTATATCCGTACCGGAAAGGAAATGGCATTTGACGGTAAGAACGTTATCTGGATTCATGGCATGCAGGGGTTGAAGCCAGGTTTTCAAGTTCGGATGCTGAACATCGAAGATATCGACTCCGTGCCGCAAGTGTTGAGCACTTTTAAGGATTTTGGAAATCTCTCTTCTTCGGTTTCCATTGGTGCTGGTATAGCAGCATGGCCGGAGAATAAAAATGGAACTAACCATATTGTAGCCGCCGACCTGGCTTCCAAACAGACGGATATCGTGGCAGACAGTGAGATCTTCATTGGTTTATATAACGATCAGCTCGTGCTGAGAATAAAAGACGAACAAATCCTGCTTCGCCAGCTCAAACAGACAGGTCAAGGCCAAACGGTCACAGATACGCTCGTTTCCGCCGTTCCTTACATTGATAAAATCCCTTCATCTGTCCGCCAGAGTCTCGGATCTTTGGGCATATATAAAAAATTAGCTACCCAAGATAATAGCGTTATCGTTTACTCTCCGGATTCCGCGGACTCTGATTTTTACGAAGATGTCACTATTGGATTTAATGGAGACACCGATTTCGCGCTAACCAAAGCGCTTCAACCCGGTCAAAAAATAGTCAGCTTCCCTTGGACAGTATCTTTTAAATCGTCTGGCGAGGACGTGCTGAAGCTCTCGATGACATATATGGAGAAAAGAGTTCCAGCAGGAGAGCTGAACAAACTCGGCATTTATCGGCTTGATTCCGGAGTATGGACTTACTTGGGCGCTCTGTTCGAGGAGAACAAAGCAAGGTTATTTACTGATATCACTCAACCAGGCGTTTATGCCGTGCTGTATTTCGATGTCCCGAATGAGTATGTTCGCGACTATTGGATGCAAAAACGAATCGGGCAATTGAATGCGGACAAGCCGATTCGCGTTTACTTGGATGGGGAGGAAGTAACCTTCCATCAGCAGCCTATGCTGAAAGACGGATCAACGACGGTTGAATTCAGACCTATCTTTGAGAAGCTCGGCTTGCAAATCGATTGGGATAGCACGACTCAGAGCATCACGGGATCTGGCCAAGGGAAGTCATTAAAGCTCACGCTAGGACAGAATGAGGCTCTTGTAAATGGTATTGCTTCTGAACTCCCTGCCTCCCCTTTCCTGAATCAAGAATACACGTTTGTACCATTACGCTTTGTAGGCGAAGCAACAGGTCGTAAGGTTCTATGGGACGCTAATCTGAAAGCTGTCTATATCTACGATCCGGCAACCGAAGGAAAGCTTTACTATGACAATGGCGCACTCATGTACGAAGGCCAGCTTAAGAACGGGGAAATGAACGGTAAAGGAAAACTGTACCGCGAAGATGGCTCACTATGGTATGATGCCGTATTCCAAAATAATGATGTCGTCGGACCAGGTATCATTTATTTCGCAGGCGTAAGCCGCGGACGCGACCGGACGGGAGAAATCGCCATCGCGCAAAAGTTCGAGAACGGCCGCCAGACAGGATACGTCATCAACATTGACGATAGCAGCTTCATAGCCTATGAAGGCGAAACAAAACTGGGAGTCTTTCATGGAAAAGGCAAGTATTATCTTGGTGGCAAGCTTATCTACGATGGAGAGTTCAAAGACAACCTCTATGATGGCTATGGCAAATTCTATCGCAATGGCGAGCTTCATCGCGAGGGTAATTGGGTCAAGAATATCCCTAACGGGTACGGAAAAAATTATCAAAAATCAAAAGACAAAATATATTTATATGAAGAGGGACGGTACGTTGATGGAATGCTGCAGGGAAAAGGGATTGCCTATTACCCATCCGGCGCCAAATATTACGAAGGAGAATTCGTTAAAGGAGGCAAGAGCAACGGCACCTTCTACGGAACTGATGGTAAAATATCGATGGAACTCACGCTTAAGGGAAATGATGTTCATTATGGTACCGTCTATTATAAGAATGGCGAACGTTACGTAGGTGAATATTCCCTTAGGTACATGACACGTCATGGCGAAGGAACTACTTATGATAAAGACGGCAACGTGATTTTCCGAGGAAAGTACAAGATTGACGTACCACAACCTTAAAATAAAAAGGCTGTCCCAAGTAAATCTACATGGGGCAGCCCTCTTTTTTTCTTTTAGGATTGACCGTAATTGCCTCCGAGCGAGATCTCATTTGTACCAAAGGCAGCCACCGACTTTTTTTTGGCATGAAAATGGGGCGCATTCGCGAGAAAGCTTTCCCTCGAATAAAACTTGCTTTCTTTCGTTAACGGAAGGCTCACGGGTTTCGCCGTCGTCGCGGCTTCATAAATGGCCGTAATGAGTTCCAACGTTCTTCTGCATTCATTGCCGTCAATAAGCACCTGCAGCGAATTGTTTTCAATTGCTTTCAAGACATCGTCGATTTGTCCGGCATGCCCTCTGTAACGAAGGGATTCGATGCTGTTGTAATACAGTTCGATCTCCGCCTCCAAAGCGGGATTACGCTCAGGGAATCCGTTCTCCTTTGAAGACGATGCGTATACTTTCCAAGGCGCCGAAACGCGTGCCCGTTCTCCCTGGAAGATCAGCTGCTGCTCTTCTCCATGATGGATAACGGAGCTTGTGACTTGAGCCAAGCTGCCATTGGGATAGGAAAGCACGGCTATGGAGATATCCTCCACTTCCGCGTTGTCATGCAAAGTGTTGCTCATCACAGCCTGAATCGTCTGCGGCATGCCCATCATCCACTGCAACATATCGATGTGATGAACGGCATGGTTCAGCGTGCAGCCGCCGCCCTCCTTTTCCCACGTTCCTCTCCACCATAAATCATAATAGCTGTGTCCCCTCCACCAGAAAGAATCCACCTGAGCATGCACAATTTTGCCCAATAGGCCGGAATCCAGCGTATGTTTCAGCTTCATCATGGGGTCGAGGAAGCGGTTTTGTCCGACGACGGATAAGATGCGATTGGATTCGGCCGCTACTTCCAACATACGATCGCATTCTTCAAGTCCCTCTCCTCAACCATTATTTGATGAGCTCCGTCGGGTTCATACCGGTAAACTTTTTGAACAGCGTGCTGAAATAAGGAACGTTCTTGTAACCGACCCGCTCTGCCACTTCATAAACTAGCATGTTCCTTTCAAGGAGCAGCTCTCTCGCCTTTTCAATTCGTACACGCGTTAAATACGTGTTGAACGTTTCGCCGGTCATATTTTTGAAAATGATCGACAAGTGATTTCGCGAAATGTACACCTTGTCCGCTAAATCGGCGAGCGTCATTTCGTCCGCATAATGCTCATGAATGTACTGTGTCATAAAGTCGACAGCTTGCCTGTGCTTGCTGTTCCCTTTCCACTGTCGGCTGCTGCAAATGACGGATATTTTGGCTCTAAGCCATTCCGCTAATTCTTCGGGCTTGGTCAACCCGACCATTTCTTTGGCGATTTGGTCGTTCGGGCAAATATCGTCCAGCACCATACCGACTTCATACAGGCAATAGGCAAAAATTCCCCACAGTTCCCCCGCCAGCATCTGCACGTAATCCGGAGCGATCCCGCTCTGCTTCTTAAGCTGATCAATATACTCGGTGACAAGCTGCTGGGCTAGTGCTTCTTGCGAGGCCTTCATCGCACCGGCCAGCTCAAAATAAAATTTAGCCGGGCGCATGACGATCGTTCCCTGATCTTGTCTCATCGCTTCACTGTATGCATATGCGTCATAGGCCGGGACAACCCGCCGGTCCCGCAAATCTATAGCACGGAAAGCTTCCTCCGTCGAATCGGGAATTTCCGTCCATTGTTCTTTTATGCTTCCGATGCCTACATGTATGACCAACTTCAGGTAACGTTTGATGCAATCAATCAGCCTGATGCCAAGGTCACCCAACTTCTTCTCCAAAAGCTGCTTGCTGCTCCCCGCTTCAGGGTGAATTAGCAGTACGGCTCTTGTACTATGAAGCTCTGTATATTCAGCTCCCGGAAACGCTTCATGGGCTAACTCGCTAACGATATTGCTAATCGCAAAACGGAACAGGTTCCAATCGGACAGCGAAAGTTCGCTGGCGCGAACGTCGCGGATCAGATCAATGCCGATTACGACATGCTCCGTCTCTGACCAGAACCGGTAAGGCTGCGGCAAACGATTCCCGCTCTTATAGGAGCTGTCCAGTGTACCGGCAACGGCCGACTTCACCCATTCCTTCTCGATAAAAGGTTCATACATCATTAATTTTTGCTGAAGTTCGTCCTGCTTAATTCGCTTCTCTTCTTCTTCCATCAGCTCCTGGATGACTTTATCCAGTATAGATTTCAAAGTCGGTACACTGATTGGCTTAGATACATAATCACTGACGTTGTGCCGCAGCGCTTGTCTCGCATGCTCGAAATCGGAATATCCGCTCAAAATAATGATTTTGCCGTTGTAGCCGTCTTTCCGCAGCTGCTCGATCATATCGAGGCCGTTCATAACCGGCATATAAATATCTGTAATGACTATATCCGGACCGGCAGTCCGAATGAGTTCCAATCCGTCCTCGCCGTTCAATGCTTCCCCGACCCATTCCGCATCTATTTCTTCCCAAGGAATGGCTCGTTTCATGCCTTGCAGCACCTGCCGTTCATCGTCAATGATGGCGATCCTCCACACAACGCTTACCTCCTTTAACTTCAACATCATAGAACTCAAACCCGGAGCATGTGATGTTCCGGGTTTGATCTTAAGATTTACGATTGGTAGGCTCCACTATTACTTATTATAATAACGATCCGCCTCAGCTATATAAATAAGAGAGATGTATGATTTATTTTAAAATAAAACGAACTATAACACACCCTGCTTGGGCTGCTCATTAACCGGAGGCTCCGTCAATCGAGGCAAATTGATGGTGACACGCGTCCCTCCCTTTTCCCGTTCAGTAAGCTTAATGCCATAAGAATCCCCGTAATATCCGGCAATCCGTTCTCTCACATTGCGGATACCGTACCCTCCCGTATGTCGATTGCGTTTCTTGTCCACCGCCTGTTGAAGTCCGATCCCGTCGTCATCAATGATGATTTGCACGCCATCGTCCTTCTCATCCATCCGGATGCGGATATGACCATGACTGCGCGCGTTGAATCCATGGACAACCGCATTCTCTACGAACGGTTGAAGCGTAAGCTTCGGTATGAACAACTCTCTGATGTCCGTAGATACTTCGATCGTATAATCGAGTCCGGTTCTCCAGCGCAGCTGCTGGATTTGCAGATAACTCTCCATATGCATAAGCTCTTCACCGATCGTAATGAAGCTGGCGCCATTCGACAACCCTATTCGGAACATGCGCCCCATCAGCTCCAGAATACGGCTGATCTCGTCCTGTCCCGCCTCAATCGCCATCCAATTCAGCTGATCGAGCGTATTATAAAGAAAATGCGGGTTAATGTTTGCTTGCAGCGCTTCAATCTCGGCTTTACGCTGTTGCTCATATCGGCGCTGAAGTGAAAGGTACAACTCCTCGATCCTCTCATTCTGCTTGCGATAGCCGGCAAATAAGTAACCAAATTCATTTTGATAATCGGTCGGCAGTTCCACGTTGTTGCCGCCTACCGAATATAGCCCCATTGCATTCACAAGCTTTTTAATGGGCTTCGTGAACTGCCTGCTCAAATAGTGCGTGAGCAGCAATGTGAGCAATACGGCTGCAATGGCGATAATCCCGATCACTTCGGCCAGCCTGAGACTGCCTGCTGTAATTTGATGCCATGGCGTGATCTCGACCAGCGTCCAGTTTGAATCAAGTAACTTCGAATAAACGAAGAGGGAATTCCCCGCTTCCGAATTCCCTTGCGTGTGGACAAAGCCCGATTGCCCGCTTCGGGCATCGATCCATTTGGATAACTCCGTATGATCCGGAACTTGACCGATTTTCAAAAACTGCTGTCCCTGGGAGTCGATCATCATCCGGTTCGATTCCGAAGAATGACCGGCAAGCAGCTTCCGAATCTGATCTGCCTTCACATGAATGACCAGAACCCCCGAATATTTGTCGTCATACACAATTTTCCTGGCAAAACTGAGTACCGGGACATCTCCTTGAAAGCTTGGAATGTTGTGTTCGCTTGACCATGCAAAATCATTGCCCGTCAAGGCCGGATACCAGATCTGTTTGTCCATATCCGCCATATCCCGAAATTGGATATAACTATTGGCGTCGCGTTCGAGAGGACGGTTCATATACAAATCAATTCCTTGAATCAGCGGGATCGAGTACGTCAAGTTCGCCAGTGCACGCTCTACGCTTATCGACTTCCGGTACCGGTCGAATTCATCCTGCTTGTTAACCAAGAACGTGATGACCTCATTGTCTCGGGAAGTGGACAAGGAGATTTGCTCAATCGTGACAAGTCTTGTCGTAATCTCGTTATTCAGCTCATCGAGCAACCGCTGCTGGTAGTGAAACGTCGTTTGCGCAAGCTCCTTCGATGAAATACTGTAACTGGCCCAGACGCTGCAAGCCAGAACAATAATGATAAGCCCGGCAAAGCTGCGGAAGAAGAGGTGGTCGATTCTAAACTTTTTAAAAGGATTAGTCATGCCGCATGCGCTCCCGTTTGTTCCATTTAGGCGAAGAAACGGTAAAACAACGAAATGGGTTCGCCGCTTTACCGTCTATTGAATGTTTAAATTTCATCTTATCCTTTAATCCCTGTCGTTGCAATTCCTTCGACAAAGTATTTCTGCAAGAACATGAAGACGAGCGTCGCAGGAATGATGGACACGAGCGACATCGCAAGCAGTTGTCCCCACTCTTGGGCGGATTGGGAATCATTGATCATCCGAAGGGCGAGACCGACCGTGTATTTATCGACGGAGTTGATATAGAGCAGGTGACCGAGGAAATCATCCCAGTTCCACAGGAAGCAAAAGATCATGACCGTTACGATGGCAGGCTTGGTCAGCGGCATCACGATACGCCAGTAAATGCCGAACCAGGAGCAGCCGTCCATTTTAGCCGATTCATCCAGCTCTTTGGGAATTCCCCGCACGAATTGTATAAGCAGGAAGACAAAGAACGTTCCGCCTGCGCCGCTAGCTACCAAGTGAGGCACAATGAACGGGAGATACGTATTCACCCAACCTAATTGATGAAACATTGCATACTGCGGAATAATCAGCACTTGTCCCGGCAGCATCAGCGTAAGCATCAATAAGGAGAACCAGAAGTTTTTAAGCGGAAAATCCAGTCTTCCGAATCCGAACGCAACGAGAGTACTTGAGAGAAGCGTAACGGCTAACAGTACAATTTCAAGACCGAACGTATTGAGATAGAAATCCGTGAACGAATGCCCCGGAACCGAGTACCATCCTTTCACAAAGTTGCTCCACTGCGGCACCGAAGGGAAAAGATTCGGCGAACTGAGCTCGCTGTTGGACTTTAAAGATGCCCCGATCCACCAAACAACCGGATAAATCATGACGAGGCTAAACACGATCATGAAGAGATGGCGGGTCACTTGATTCCATTTCATTGTCATTTGGACTTCCTCCCCCCGGACTCCGTTTCGTAGAACACCCAGTATTTCGAGGTGCCGGCAATAATGGCCGCTACGATGACGATCATGACCAGCATAATCCACGCAAGTGCGGAAGAATAGCCGAGTTGATAGCGGCTGAATGCACGCTCATACAAATATAAGGCATAGACGTATGTCGAGTTCATCGGTCCGCCGTTTGTAATGACGTAAGCCGATGTGAACATTTGAAACGCGTTGATAACCCCCATAATGAGGTTGAAGTACAAAGTCGGAGAAAGCATAGGCAGTGTTATCTTGAAAAATTGAACGAACCGGTTCGCGCCGTCTACCGACGAAGCTTCGTACAAATCGTTCGGGATTTGCTTCAGACCTGCAAGGAAAATCACCATCGAGGAACCGAACTGCCAGACGGTAAGCAGGATCAATGTCGATAGCGCCGTACTCGGATTCGTAATCCAACCCGTCCCTTCAATGCCGAACGCGGCAAGAATTTGGTTGAAGATGCCGTCGACGCCGAAGATGTTGCGCCATAGCAAGGACACCGCGATACTTCCGCCGATCAGTGATGGGAAATAAATAGCCGTTCGGTAGGCGGAGATGCCTTTCATGGACTTGTTCAGCAATAGTGCTACGAGTAGCGCCACGGCGAGCTTCAGCGGTACGGAAGCCAGCACATACATAAATGTTACCTTGATGGACTGCACGAACTTATCGTCTGCCGTAAATATTCTTTCATAATTTCGAAGTCCGACCCAACTGATCGGTTCCATCAACGTATAATCCGTAAATGAATAATAGAGCGATAAGAACATCGGATACGCGGTCAGACCGAAGAATCCGATCAGCCATGGCGCAATAAATAAATATCCCGCAATCGGAGCGTCCCATCGACTTAAAAAAGAACGGCGTTTCTTGGTGCCCGCAGCGGTTTTCAGGGCAGCAGTTGTGGAACGATTCATGTATGATCACCTCTGCAGTTAATCTTATTCTTGGTATACATTCAGTATAGAGAATAAATGCTAGAGACTAAATGAGAGGAATCATCGAATTCTTTTAAAATATCACGAAAAAATAGAGCCCTCGCAAACAACAGCCTGCTCCTGCCGGTGCTGAAAGGGACTTTTGGGGCGTAACAGCCCCGCAATAGCACAAAGTGGCTTCCGAAAGAGCCTTTTGGGCTCTTTCAGTAACCACTACCTTTATGCTGTGCAATTAATAGATTTTTCTACCCAACTGATCGGCAATGCCGCTCTTCCTGTAAAAATAAGTATTGATCATGTCGCGCCATTCCTTCGCATGCTCAGCCTGCTCCGCTAGGCGACTTGCTACCTGCTTGTGCAGCCCCTCGTCCATGCTTCCTGTAAGGCTATCCCACTTGGCTTTCAACTGTTCAGCCCGCTCCGCGCCTTCAAAGTGCGTGTCATAAATATGCTGTATGACCGTTTTACCTGAATGAAGCACATGCGCATATGGCACGTGGTGGAAGAACAATAGCAGCTCGTCCGGACAGCTCTCCACCGACTCGTACCTATCATAATTGGCTCCTCTATACTGCGCGGCATATCCGGTTCCCGATGCCTGCGTCCGGTCGACGCCGATGCCATAGCAATCTGCGAAGTGATAGGTGCCCCACTTCGAATATTCATAACCATCTACGTTTGGCCCGTAATGATGGTCAGGATTCACCATCCAGCCTACGCCAAGCGGCGCCGTATACGACTCATAGATGCTCCACGATTCCATGAGCATCCCCAGAATCGTGCGGACGAGCTTTTCGTTCCCGCCGAATGTCTGACGAATCCATTCCTCTGCGATGCCTTCCGCCGCCAGCTCAGGATTCCATGCCAAACGTCCGTAGCCGTACAAGTTCGCCTGCGCCAGCAAATGTCCCGTCCAATTGGCATCATTCCCAATGTTCGAGACGGCCGCAAAACCGCTGAATCGGTTTCCATACAGAGAACCGTCGACAATACGTTTAATGCTGGACCCTTCACCTTTAGCATACGTTTCAAAATCGAGAACTTCTTTCCACTGCGGAATCAGATAGCACAAGTGACGCTGCTGTCCTGTATACTCCTGCGTAATCTGGAACTCGATCATTTGATTCGTTGCTTCCATGGCGCCGATGAGCGGCGAAACCGGCTCCCGAACCTGGAAGTCCATCGGTCCATTTTTCACCTGCAAAATAACATTGTCCATAAATCGTCCGTCAAGCAGTTTAAAATGGTCATAAGCCGCCCGCGCTCGGTCCGTCGTCCGGTCACGCCAATCCTGCTTGCAGTTATAGACGAAGCAGCGCCAAATGACGATTCCGCCGTAAGGCTTAAGCGCTTCGGCGAGCATATTCGAGCCGTCCGCATGATCCCGGTCATAGGTGAACGGTCCCGGACGATTCTCCGAATCGGCTTTCACGAGGAAACCGCCGAAATCCGGAATCGCCGCATACACTTCGGCCGCTTTGCCGCGCCACCATTCGCGCACGGCCGGATCAAGCGGATCAGCCGTCGACAAACCGCCAATTTCAAGCGGGCTTGCGTAGTTGATGCTCAAAAACAATTTGATGCCGTATGACCTGAAAATAGCGGCAAACTTCGCTACATCAGGAAGGTATTCTTGTGTCAATAACATCGATTCATATTTATGCACGTTCACATTATTGATCGAGATCGCATTGATTCCCGATGAAGCCAGCAGTCTGGCATAGTCGCGGACGCGCTCCAGATCGCCAGTGATTCGGTTATTGGCATAAAAAATCGATTTCCCCGCATATCCCCGTTCAATGCTGCCGTCAATATTGTCCCACTGATTGATCATGCGCAGCATGTTAACAGGATTCTCAACCAAATCCAGCTTGTCGATGGTGGCGCCCGTGCTCATCAGCCGAAGCAGATGGAAGACGCCATACAAAATCCCGGATCCCGATGAAGCCCCTATCGCGATGCAGCGGTTATCTTTATCCGACTTTATCGCGAATCCTTCGGGTCCAACCGCCGAACGCGTATCGTTTCCGAAAGTACGATCTACAATAGGATTACTGCCGAAAGTTCCTATTGCGATGCACGGAACCCCAACCCCGCTCTCCGCTACTTCGGGCTCATTGCCCAGTATTGATGCAATCCCTCGTGACAATTCGGATATAGCAGTCCGAACAATATCATCCTTTTCAGTGACAGTAATACGATTGTAGACCGCATATTGATCATAAAGTTCGCCCGGAGCTATACGATGAAATCCCAGCCATGCCTGATAGCCATCTCCGGACTGATGTAATGTAGTTCCTCCCATCAGAAAATCCTCCCCGCATGATAAGTTTTCCTTCATAAATTCATAATGATTCCTATATAAGCCATTCATGACTTCCATACTACCATACAAGTGTGGTAGTATGGAAGTAATAGTTGCATATAGGGGTGAATCCATGGATTTTACAATCAGACCACAGATCAATTCCACGCGCGATGCCGTGTATCATAGGCTGAAGGAGCAGATCCTGAGCATTGAACTGCTTCCCGGCGCCAGCATATCGGAAAAAGAGATCTCGCTTCAATTAGGCGTAAGCCGTACGCCCGTTAGAGAAAGCTTCGTCCGCCTTTCACAGGAAGGACTGTTGGACATCTACCCTCAACGCGGTACGGTGATATCGCTTATCGATTTGGAACTTGTGGAAGAAGCGCGTTTTATGCGCGAACAGCTTGAACGCGCCGTCATCCGATTAGCCTGCGGCAGCTTTCCAGCTGAACAATTAAAGGAGCTGCAAACTAACCTTTTACTACAGAACGCTTGCATCGAAGAGCAAGATTACAAGAAAATGTTCGAGCTTGATGAAGCTTTCCACCGAACGATCTTTGAAGGATGCAAGAAGCTCAACACCTGGGCGGTCATCCAGCAAATCAACGTTCACCTTAACCGGACCCGGATGCTCCGCCTAGCCGCCGATCATCATTGGGACGATCTCATTGCCCAGCATCAGCACATGGTGGAAGCTATTCGTGAGAACAACGCTGATCGGGCGGAGAAGCTGATGATTGAGCATTTGCATTTGACGATCGCCGATCAGGCGCTGCTCAAACAGAAATTCCCTGCTTACTTCAAATGACCGGAGGCGAAAGCAATTTATGAAAATGGTATTTCGATGGTTTGGAGAGGGCAACGATACCGTAACCCTGAACCAAATCAAGCAGATTCCCGGCGTGGAAGGTATCGTATGGGCGCTTCATGACGTAACTGCCGGCGAAGAGTGGCCCATGGACAAAATCATGGAGATAAAAGCAAAGGCCGATCAAGCAGGTCTTCACATCAAAGTCGTGGAAAGCGTCAATATTCACGAGGATATTAAGCTTGGTCTTCCAAGCCGCGACAAGTATATCGAGAATTATAAAAAAACAATCGCCAAACTCGCTCAAGTCGGAGTCAAAGTAATTTGCTACAATTTTATGCCCGTATTCGACTGGGTGCGAACCGACCTGCACAAGGAATTAGGCGATGGTTCGACTGCTCTCTTTTATGAAAAAAGCAAAATCACCGACCTTGACCTGTTCGAGCAGGTTAAGCGGATCAATGAAAATCCGAACTTTACGATGCCGGGCTGGGAGCCGGAACGCCTAGGACGCTTGACGGAGCTGTTTGACGCTTACCGCGGCGTTACCGAAGAGCATTTGTGGGATAACGTCAAATACTTCCTCGACGAGATTATCCCCGTAGCTGCCGAGCACGATATCCGAATGGCGATACACCCGGACGATCCGCCATGGCCGATCTTCGGATTGCCCCGTATTATGACGGGCCAAGCTAACATTCGCCGTTTTCTGAAGCTGCATGATAGCCCGTATAACGGCATCACACTTTGCAGCGGATCGCTCGGCGCTAATCCGGCCAATGATATCGTCTCCATGGTACATGAATTTGCCGACCGGATTCCATTTACTCATCTCCGCAATGTACGGGTTTACGAGAATGGCGATTTTATCGAGACGTCGCACCGCACACAGGACGGTACTGTTGATATGTCCGGCATCGTACAAGCGCTGCACATGAACAACTTCGAAGGCTTCTGCCGGCCGGACCACGGCAGGCATATATGGGACGAACAGTGCAGACCCGGATACGGTCTATATGATCGCGCGCTAGGCATCATGTACTTGTGGGGGCTTTGGGACGCTTACAGCAAAGGTTCACATACAGAAAGGACGGTAGTACAACGATGATCGAATTAACCAACCATCCATCGCTTCATGGCAAAGTAGTCGTCATAACGGGCGGCGCCGGCGTTCTGTGCCGGGTTATGGCTCTAGAGCTTGCACGGCAGGGATCCCGTGTCGCCATTCTGAACCGCACCCTCGAAAAAGGCAGCGAGGTTGCTGCCGAAATTATCGCTGCCGGAGGCGAAGCCATTGCTGTCTCATGTGACGTAACGAATGCGGAGAGCATGCAGCAAGCGGCCGACGCCGTCCTAGAGCAGTTAGGCCCATGCGACATTCTGATCAACGGTGCCGGAGGCAATCATCCGAGCGCGAATACAACGAACGAAATCTATAAACCGGAAGACCTGAACAATCCGGATGTAACGACGTTCTTTGATCTAAGCGTAAGCGGCTTTCGCAATGTGCTCGATTTGAACTTCGTCGGCAGCCTGATTCCGACGCAAATCTTCGTCAAACAGATGCTCGGCAAACAAGGAGCGACGGTGATCAACATCTCTTCGATGAGCGCCCCTTCTCCAATGACCAAGGTTCCTGCTTACAGCGCCGCCAAAGCTGCCATTGATAATTTCACACAGTGGCTGGCTGTGCATCTGGCGGAAAGCGGTATCCGTGTCAACGCGATTGCACCGGGATTTTTCTTGACCAAACAGAACGAGAAGCTGCTGCTCAAAGAGGATGGCTCCCTCACCGAACGTTCTCATAAAATTATTACACATACGCCGATGCGTCGCTTCGGCAAGCCTGAGGATTTACTGGGTACCCTGCTTTGGCTGACCGATGCCAATATGTCAGGATTCGTCACAGGAACGACCATTCCGGTCGACGGCGGTTTCATGGCTTATTCGGGTGTCTAAGCTTTTAGGATGGGTAGTGAATAACGGCTTATTTAGTTGTTATCCACTACCCTTTTCTAATTAAATTACTTGAAAAATTTGTTTTCCCGGAATAAAATGCACAGGAATTGTCGGAAACATCATTCCTATCCGCTCAGCCAAATGCTTCATACCAGGTACTTCACTCTCCGCATGTCCAAGCACGATCAACGCCATCTTTCTCCCTTGATGTACAGCGTCCCGTACGTATTCAGGAGTCTCCCACTCAGGTCCCTCTCCCGAAATAATGAGGTCCAGATGCTCGTTTTCAAAAAGCGGGATAGCCAAGGCACCTCCTCCTCTGTATCCCGCCAATAAACCAACCCGCGTACATGTGATCGATAAATCACCGGCAACTCGGACAAACGAGATGCCAAGCTTATTTTTAGCATACTCAGCAATTTCTTTGACAGTCATTGCGGGAACGGTAAGAATGGATGCAGCCGGTTGATGATCATCGACATACGATTGCCAGTCTAGTGCCTGGATTAACCCTGCCATAATTCCGTCGGGCTGATAGCGATGCCAATAATCATGGAATCGGAAGATGGCTATGCCTGACTCGTCGATAAGTCTTTGCTTCTCCCGATAAACCGGATCCTTTTCCAATGATTCCGTTCTGTCCAGATGACTGTAAAATGTCCCTTCGTGCGTTATGAGTAAGTTAGCGCCCATAGCGACGGCCTGCTCAATCACATGGTGTGTCGCCATGAACGTCGTTACGATCCCTTTTACTTCCGTATTGAGACTGCCTGACCTCAGCGTGTCCACCGTGCTCTCGAGCTGGCCTACGGGTTCCATTAGTTTATCGATGATATCCTTTATCGTGACCTTCATTGCTTCAACTCCATTCGCGGTAGACAGCAAGACCCGGAACAGTCATGTTCCGGGCTTATCGTCTTGCCTTATTTTTCGTAAGATTGCGCTGCTGTTTTCAATTGTTCAAAAGCTTTTTCCGGCGTCACTTTACCGAAGCTGAGCTGATCGCGAACGAGCGTCCAATCTTTATCGATAAAGTTCGTCCAGCCTTTGACACCAGGAGTCCAGGTTTGCCCGTCTTTCTCAGTTGCGTGAAGCAAGGCCGAACCGATTTTATCCGTTTCACTCATGCTTGCTTCAAGGGACACGGCTATATCTTTATTAACCGGCAAGCCGCGTGTAGTTGTCAAGATTTTTGCAGCTTCCGGATCGTTAACGAACCAGTTGAGGAATTTCTTCGCCTCTTCCGCTTTCTTGGAGCCTGCGGAAACAGCCAGGTACATGGAAGGCTTTAACCAGCCGCCTGCTTCTGTACCGCGCGGCATCGTTACCAGCGCATAAGCGCCTTTCTTCAAGCTATCCCAAGAACTGTAATTGTTGGAGAAGCCCAGACGGATCATAATTTTACCCGAAACCATTAAATCCATTTTCGGATCGAATTCTTTATCGGAGGCATTCACATCTGCAGGAGGAACGATCCCTGCTTTGCGCAGCTCTTCGAATTTCTTGGTCCATTCCAGGAAGGTAGCTTGGTCTACGTTGAATTTACCGTCTGCCGATACCACCATGCCTTTACCTTTAGCATATTGGAATGCCGAGTAGGCAAAATAGTCGCCGGCATAATCCTTCGTAAAGTATTGGCCTTCCGGCAGTTTCGTCTTAGCTTCTTTAGCCAGTGCAAAGAAATCGTCCCATGACCAGCCGTTCTGTGGAGCTTTAAGGCCGAGCTTATCCATCGCCGCTTTATCGAAAATCATCCCGTATGCGACTGAGCCTAACGGCATCGCATATTGTTTGCCGCCGGATTGCCCGCCTGATAATACTTTTGTGTCAATTTTGGCAACATCCACTCCTGTGAGCGGCGCTAATTGGTTGCGGCCTGCCCAATCCGACACCCAACCCGGATCCAATTGAATCAAATCCGGCGCATTATTCGCCGCCGCTTGCGTGGACAGCTTGTCCAAATATCCGTCCATACCGGAATATTCCGGCTCAAATGTCACGTTTGGATGTTTTTCGCTATACAATTTCAGCGCGGCAAGAGTCGCCTCATGGCGGACTTGCGAACCCCACCACATGATGCGCAGCTTGACTGGCTCATTTGAACTCGCAGCCGGTGTAGCTGCTGCAGTAGCCTTCGGATCCGTACCGCTCTTGGCTCCGCCGCTGGAGCAAGCTACTAGGGATCCGGCTAACGCTGCTGCTACGACGACTGTTAGAGAACGCTTCCATTTAATCATTGTTTTTATTCCCCCTACTTGATCATGTTGTCCTGCTTAATGTTATAGTAACAATTCAGGAAGAAGGTTCATATAAGAGAGATGCACGATTTATTTTAAATTTGTCCGAAAATGTCAGAGAGGCGGTAGGTTCATCGAGATCTTATACGGTTCGACCAATAGAGTTATTGTTCATACACTCATCTCCTGCTATTCAAGAAACAAACTGCATTTCATGCAGTTTGTTCATCGCTGTAAGCCGTAATTGGCAAAAAAACGGCACTATTTGAGGGAAAAATGTTACTTGGTAGGAATTTTATTCGTTCGAAGCATATTTGGGGTCGTTTACCCATCAAATGCGTCAAAATGTTCTCTATTTGCGAACGCAGAGCTATATCTAGAGGCAGGAAGCAAGAAGTAACGAATTAACTTCGGTTCTGGTAGTTTATTCGCAAGCTCGCCCAGCCTGGGTCTTTTTCACGATGTCTTCACGGACGGTCGAACCCTTGCGGGTTCTCTTCCCTCCCCGCAACGAAAAAAGACCACCATTAAGGTGATCTTTTTCATTAAGCGGGTGATGGGAATCGAACCCACGCTACCAGCTTGGAAGGCTGGAGTTCTACCATTGAACTACACCCGCGCGTTATCGGGACGACACGATTTGAACATGCGACCCCCTGCTCCCAAAGCAGGTGCTCTACCAAGCTGAGCTACGTCCCGATGATATGCAACTATTATGAAAATGGCGTGCCCAGAGAGATTCGAACTCCCGACCTTTTGATTCGTAGTCAAACGCTCTATCCGGCTGAGCTATGGGCACACGCATGATGCTGAAGCCGTTAGAGCTTCATTAAAATAATGGAGCGGAAGACGGGATTCGAACCCGCGACCCTCGCCTTGGCAAGGCGATGCTCTACCCCTGAGCCACTTCCGCACGTCATCTTTTGCTTGTCTTTCTCAATACGTTTCTCAGAGGCGACAATGAATAATATATCAGGATTTCAGCATAAATGCAAATGTTTTTTTATTCCTATCTTTCTACTTGATAAATACATTGCCAAACGGTAAAAACTCCCGAACAATTCGCCGCAGCAAACTATCATTTTGCATATGCTCACTCAGAAGACGATCCGGCTTGCACGGCTGAAGAAGCAACCTGCCGGTCCCTGTCATTTCCCATTGGTAATTCATATGCTGGCTGGCCAGCGTATTGCCGTACACCGATAAACGCAAATTCGCATGACGCGGATAAGCAATGAGACAACCGGCATCGACATAGAGCGGTTGTTCGGGATGCAGTTCCATCTGATAGAGCGGTCCTGCCGTAAGTAGCCCCAACTTACCCGGTCCTTGAAACTGCATTTTGATCAGATCTTTGGTGATGAGCGTATTTTTAACACTCTGAATATGCGAGGTAAACGAGAGTCCTTCCGTATAAAACAGGACATGACGAAACTCGTAAAGCAAATCATCTTGAGCTTCAATAGACACAACAGACATATGATAACCATCCGGCATTCCGAGCATAAAACGGGCAGGTCCATGAATACACGCCTGCAACAGACGTTTTTTCCGGTACATACCTGGGAGCTTCATCAAAGAATCCTCTCGCTGCTCGGACTTTCCCTGGAAAGCAACGATTTGATTCGGGTGCAGTACATAAACGGATTCTTCAGGCTCTATAACTAAAGTAGCCAACCGGCCATGCGAATCGGCTTGTTCGAATAGTACATCCATTCCAGCAACCTCCTGCGACGCGTTTATTTGGTGCGCTGGTTATTTTTACGCCAAACCATAAATCGAAACACGCGCCCCAGCACAAAATAAAAGAGAAGTAATCCCACCGCAGTCGCCGCGACATATGTGATTTTTCGATTGCGGTTCTCTTTATCCAGAGCTAACTGCTCCATAGCTTTTAAACGATGCTGCAATAGCTCATTTTCCTTTTGAAGCGCCTGATTTTGAGCGAGCAATCGTTCCTCTGTTTCCTGGGAGCGTGCAATAGCTTCAGACAGCTTGTCCTTCTGTTCATCCAATTCTTGCTTCGTGGCCTCATAATCTTTCTGAATTTGTTCGATATTATCAGGAAGTTGATATATTTCTTTCATCCGATCCAACCAACTGGCTTGGATAGAGGCAGCAGGTACCATACATATCAGCAATACAACGAATACGAAAACTATTTTTCCGATCCGAAAGCCTTTACGTGCCGCCAACTTCATCCCTCCCGCGGTTTACGACATTATCTATCATTTTATCGTAAAAATCGCTCTGGAACCACTACAGCTTATTCCACTGGATAACGCAAAATCGTTTTCATCCCGGCAATAATCATATAGACGACGATTTTTTCATTTCGACAGCAGTCCTTTAACCGGTATAGGAAACAACCTTGTTTCTTCCGCCTTTCTTCGCACCGTATAAAGCATTATCTGCATACTCAAGCAAGTTTTCCCCAGCAACCTCGGGGAATGTAGCCACACCTATGGAAGCCGTAATATGAAGACTCGGCGCAACCGGCAAATGAAAGGTGCGCTGATGAGTATTTAACCGCAGCTTCTCCGCCATTATCAGCGCCTGGCTATGAGAACATTTTTCCAATAAAATAGCAAATTCTTCGCCGCCGATGCGAAATACGAAATCGGAAGGTCGTGTCGAATCCGTTAGAACGGCAGCGAACTGCTTCAAAACTTCGTCTCCGGTTTTATGCCCATACGTATCATTAATTTTCTTGAAAAAATCAATATCCAACAATAAGACAGACAGCTCCGCTTGTTCATAGTCTGCTTGTTGAAGTTTCTCGTTAAAAACCGTGTCAAAGGCTCGATAGTTTAAAAGCCCTGTTAAATAGTCCCTTGATACTTCCGCTTCATACTTTAAGAAGAGCGATTTCAACTTGTCGAGATAATGAATGAAATAAGCGATTAAAGCCCCGCTGGACAAGAAAATAAACAGAAAGACAGGTGTAATGTATAAGCTTGCTTTTCCCATCAGAGAATAAATAACAACCGAAGGCAATAGGGCGGCAACTAACAAAGAGCAAACCCATTTTTTTCGATAATCATTGACATAATAAGCAATAAGGCCGCAAATGATGCCGGTTAAGACAGCAGAAATCGAACTTGCTATGGCGGCATCAGTGAATCCGCCAAAAAGAAAAATACGGCCAGCCGAAATAATCAGACCTACCAATACGGATGAATAGTAGCCTCCCATCATAGCGGCACACAGGATGGCCAGAGAACGCAAATCAATGAACACTGTAGGAGCAACGTGAATGCCGAAAAACATCATCATAATCGCTACAAGTCCGAATACCAGGCCAAGAACCAGCTTTGTTTTATAATTATGCCTTGAAGTGATCAGACTCCTCCTGAAGCACTGCACTAAAACAAATATCGATGCGGCGAGTATTGAAAAATTGGAAATTAAACCTTGAACCATAACGTTCACTTTCTTTCGTTCTCATTGTTGCTTACTTCAAAAAATACCTCATTTTTTCCAACAATCCATTCAAATCGACCGGCTTGGTATCAAAATCATCGCATCCTGCCGCAAACGCCTTCTCCCTATCGCTTACCATCGCATGAGCGGTCAAAGCGATGACCGGAATCATTGACGTATCGGGAGAAGCCTTGAGCCGCCGGATGGCCTCCCAGCCATCCAATACCGGCAAGCTCAAATCCATGAGGATAAGATCCGGCTTTTCTGCGGTTGCCGTTGCTATACCTTGTTCGCCGTCTACGGCCATGATGACCTCGAACCCTTTGCGGATCAGACGGCGTGACAACATATCGCGGTTCATCTCGTTATCT
The DNA here is from genome assembly GCF_014534655.1 of Paenibacillus sedimenti. Taxonomy (GTDB): domain Bacteria; phylum Bacillota; class Bacilli; order Paenibacillales; family NBRC-103111; genus Paenibacillus_E; species Paenibacillus_E sedimenti. Next base: position 21,603 of record NZ_JACVVD010000012.1, on the reverse strand, counting down.
TCTACCAGAACAATTTTGTGCATCTATCTTCGTTCCCCTTTTTTGCTGCTCAATGAAATCTTGCGACTAAGCCGCGGATTTCCTGCAATAAAGTTTCCTGGTTGAACAACCCTTTTTGCATAATTTTCTTCACATAACCGTTCAACCTCAGGCGGTCTTCCGCCGTTACTGTTTTCGCCGTCACAACGATGACCGGGACATCCCGCCATGCTTCGTTTTTGCGCAACTCCATAACAAATTGGAAGCCATCCATCTCCGGCATCATCAGGTCAAGTAAAATTAACTGCGGCATCGATTGCGTCAGGCACTCCAAAGCGATACGCCCGTTACCGGCCCGGGCTGCCGTGTAACCTGCTTTCACCAGCAATTTCGTCATCATTTCACTTGTCGTCGCGTCATCCTCAATAACCAGAATGTCGCTTGCACGTCGATCCGGAATGTACTTGTCCAATATGCCGATTAATTGTTCCCGCCCAACCGGTTTGGTCAAAAACTCAGAGGCTCCGAGCGCATAGCCCAAGTTTTTATCGTTCGTCATTGACAAGATGATAACCGGAATGTGAGCCAGTTCAGGATCATTCTTAAGCGCGGTCAATACGGTCCATCCGTCCATACCCGGCATCAATATGTCGAGGCAGATAGCGCTCGGCCTATGCTCTCTGGCCAGCCGAAGACCTTCCTGTCCGCTCTGTGCATGTATCATCGTCCAGCCTTCATTGCCCGCATAGCGCTGAATGATCTTCAGCATAGACGGATCATCGTCAATAACGAGTACCGTCCCTTGTCCTGCCTTTACCTCTCCCGGCCTTATCGTGGAAACATCGTTTTCCAGCTGCCGCCCGGCGTCCGCCGGAAGCCAAAACGCAAAGGTGCTGCCTAGACCGTAAACGCTCTCGACTGCAATTTCGCCCCCCATCATTTGACAGAACCGCTGGCTGATCGCCAGCCCTAGGCCGGTGCCACCGTATTTCCGCGTTGTCGACGAATCCGCCTGGGTGAATGCCTGAAATAGCTTACCGATCTGTTCGGGGGTCATGCCGATGCCTGTATCCTTGACACTGAAAACGAATCCCGGCACACCACCCCTGATCTCATGAATGGCAGCGATCTCAATCATACCCTCTTTCGTAAACTTGCTAGCGTTGCTGAGCAAATTGAACAAGATTTGCCGCAGCTTGGTTACGTCTGTTTTTATTTCTCCTTCGTCGCAGTGCAATGTAATCCGGTTCCCGTTTTCCAAGGTGAGCGGCGTTGCCGTCATCAGCACTTCCTGAATCAGGCTCGGCACATCGCAGTCCTCCAAATACAATTCCATTTTTCCGGCTTCAATTTTCGAAAGATCGAGGATGTCGTTAATAAGCGATAGCAAATGTTTTCCCGACTTATTGATTTTCTCCAAATCGTTCGCAAAGGTTTGCTCGCCCAATTCTTCGGCCTCTTCTTGCAGCATTTCGCTGTACCCGATGATTGCATTAAGCGGCGTTCGCAGTTCGTGACTCATATTGGCCAGAAACTGGCTTTTGATCCGGTTTGCTTCGATCGCTTCGTCGCGGGCCAGCGCCAGATCAGCCGTGCGTTCCTTTACCATTTCTTCCAAATGATCGTTTAATTGGCGCAGCTCCTGATTCATATAATAAATTTCCCGTGTTTTTTGCTCGGCGATTTTTTCCGCTTCTTTGCGGGCTGCCCTCTCCCGCTCCAATTGCCGGCGAAAAGCATCCAGTTCTCTCATTGCGTTTGCTCCCGCTTCGTCAGGATGAACCGTGCCGCCGTACCGGAGCTTTCGGACAAGTCTTCACGCTTCACGTCGATGCTTTCTCCGTAATGCCGGATACAGCCTTGAATCAGCCCTTCCGCCAAATCGGCAAAAGGTCTTGATGAGCGGTACGTCATTTCCAATGTTCCCGGAGAAGGCGTACTGTAGTCAAATCGGGGCAACTCCGCTTCCGAATACAGCTTGCGAACTTCGACGTGAATATAGCTGTCCACCTTTTGCAAAAAATCAAATACCGAAGGGTTCATGTCCACAAACTGCGGAGCGATTTCGATAAGCTGCCCAAACAAATACTCGCCGAACGTCCGGACCAAATCAGCAACCGGAACGCCAGTCTGCTCGCCAAGCTGTACAACCAGCCGGATCAATTCATTATGATCGTACGTTCCAAGCGTAGTATAGCTGCCGCCGGACGGCACTTCGGACGCAACGATAATCCGGTCAACGATTTCCACTGAAAACTTGCTTTCCACCATTTCCAAAAAATTCGAAAATACGATTCCTTTCATAACAACACACTCTCCTGTTCTGCTTCTAAATTATCCTTCTCTTGTAAAATGCGCAGAAATGCATCCACGACCTGCGGATCAAAATGAACGCCGCGCTGCCGCTCGATCTCCTCAACCGCTTCTTCTATGGACCAGGCCCGTTTATACGGGCGCTCGTGCGTCAAGGCGTCGAAAAAATCAGCAAGCGCCACGATGCGCGCCGCTATCGGTATCTCTTCCCCTTTCAACCCTTGCGGATAACCGGTACCGTTCCACTTCTCATGGTGAGAAAGCGCAATTGTGGCGGCAACGGCGAGCACAGGAAAAATGCTTCCTTCCAAAATACTGCTGCCGATTGTCGTATGAAGCTTCATCCTCTCAAACTCTTCCGGAGTAAATGGACCCGGCTTCAGCAAAACTTCGTCGGGAATCCCGACTTTACCTAGGTCATGCAATGGCGCAGCGAGCCGGATCAGTTCTGCCTCCGAGTCGGGAAACCCCAGGACCTGCGCGATTTGACCCGACAAATGGCCGACACGCTGCGTATGTATCCCCGTCATGTCATCTCGAAATTCCGATAAGCGGGCTAGCAAGTGCAAAATCTCAAATTTAGCCTTTCTGAGTTCTGCCGTCCGTTCCTTTACTCGTTCTTCAAGATCATCATTTTGATGCTGCAGCCGCAAATGAAGGCAGCGGGTTTTCAGCAAGTTATCGACACGCAGGATAACTTCCGATTTATCCAAAGGCTTGGTCAAGAAGTCGTTGGCCCCTCCTTGCAGCGCCCGCTGCTTCGCTTCCTTCGTTACATCCGCTGTAAGCACCAGCACTGGCAAATAACTGTCCGTATCGTTCCATTTTCTTATACGCTCCAGCGCCTCAAAACCATCGATTCCCGGCATGTGCAGATCAAGCAAAACGATATCCGGAGCAATCTCATAAAAAAGCGGCTCTAGCTTCAGTGAATCTGTCGTGCTATGTAAATTGGCAAACCCTGCGCGCCGCAAAATCCGCTCCAGTAAGTCAATGTTATACTCTTGATCGTCCACGATCAGAATCTTCGCGTTTTTTAACCATTGTTCATTCATTGTCATACCTCAATCTTTAGTTCTTGCCTCTATTTCGTCTTAGAAGCTATCAGATTTGATCACACTCTTTATCTCTCATGAAATCGAGTTGTTCCTTCTTCTCCACGCCTTCACAAATTACATTCAATCCCAGATTATGAGCCAGCTTGATAATGGCAGTCACGATGACTGCGTTATCCGAGTAATATCCAATGAATAAGGAACTAACCTCCACAAAAAATAACGGCTTTAATAAACACGACCGCGATGTTAGCCGCCGCATATTGCGGTAATCGCGTTACCTACGGCAACCTTCTATTTCGCTGTACGTATTTTCAACAAACGGTCAAGTATTGCGATGCTTCTGTCCGAGTCAACGCTTTATTAAAGTTGCTCATTACTTATTAGTGCACATTCCGGACGTATAAGAACAAGTTTCCATATACATAAAATGACATAATCTATCATTATTCTACATGAAACCACTCACCAAACTCTGACCAAACAGTTAACCCGATGTCAGCATCACAATAAATCAAGACCGGAATTCGCTATACACAAACATACGAACCGTCTGGCTTAAAAACTCCTCTAGACAGGATTATATCAAATTTTGTCGAATCTACGAAATGATGGTGATACTCATTTACGGCGTTTTAGACGATGATAACTAACTTTAACCCATGTTCTATCCGATATAACCTATTGGGGGGATATAGCATGAACATGAAAGCAATCCTGGTGGACGATGAATGGCTGGCATTGAGAAAACTAGAGAAAATGCTCGCCAGCTATGACGACATTGATCTGATTGGATCCTATACGCATTCACCGCAAGCGCTGGAACAAATCAGCCTGCAACAACCGGATGTCGTTTTCCTTGATATCAATATGCCCGAGCTGAACGGGCTGCAGGCCATCTTACGGATCCATGAAGTCGCACCGTCAACCGCTGTCGTATTCATCACGGCCTATGATAATCACGCTTACGAAGCCTTCGAGCTGAATGCATTTGATTACATCATGAAACCAGTTCAACATGAACGATTGGCGAAGACCATCCAGCGTCTGCAGAAACACTGCGAGCTCCTTCATAAAGCCAATCCGACACCTGATGCACCCCTGATTTTCCATTGTATGGGAACTATGCAAATTCAAGTCCGGAACCACCAGCCAGAGAAGCTGGCATGGCGCACCATCAAAATAAAGGAACTGTTTGCCTACCTCTTTCATCAACGCGGACAAGTCGTGAGCAAAGCGGCACTGCTCGAGCTGCTATGGCCGGATCAAAGCGAACGGAACGGTTTATCCAGCTTGCAAACGAGTATATATCGAATTCGCCGGCAATTGGCAAAATATGAGACCCTGAATTCGGATACGCTGAAGTCCGAATCATTCATAAGCATACAATACACCGAATATGGCTATGTCATGGATATGCCGCAGGTGCCGATCGACATCTATGAATGGGAGCGCAAGATTGGATTATTGAAACCTATATCCTTGCAGAATGTTTCCAGATACAGTCAATTGATAGACGAATACAGAGGTCATTTTTTGGGTGAGGACAACTATGCCTGGGCTGAAATCGAACGTCAGAGAATCAAGGCGATTTGGATACATCATGTTCAGTTGCTGGGGCAATTTTATATCGGTCAGGGGATGTTTGCCGAATCGCTGCGAATCTACCATAAAGCTCAACAGTTGGACCCCTTATCGACCGATATATGTCTGGCTTTAATGAAACTCTACGATAAACTGAATGATCGTGCTTCCGTGGAGACGCAGTTTCACGTTTACAAAAACTTGCTATACAAGGAATTAGCCGTACATCCTAATGATAAGATATCTGCCTGGTATCATGAGTGGAATCTTCTCCGTAACAGCAATGTCTTTGTACTAGTGTCGAAAGGATAAAAAGAAGGCATGATGAACCCAACGAGTAAAATAACACATACGAAAATGATTCTAATGATTATACTGATCTGCATCATACTAACGGGTTTTCGAATGCTCTGGCTCACTTTTCATACCGTCCCCGAGCATCCTCTTGCCATGCGTGGCGTCCTGGATCTTCGAGACTGGAGCGCCGGCGCCAGCCGCCCTATCACGCTGGAAGGCGAGTGGGAATTTTATCCTGAACAGTGGTTGACACCCGCCGACTTCGCTAATCTCACAGCGTCAGTAGACAGAATCTATCTCAAGGTTCCAGGAAAATGGGACGCCGCCAAAGGAGGCGCCGCATACGGATACGGAACGTATCGTTTGGTCGTGAAGACCTCCGAAGACCCGGAAACCATGTACGGCATCCGGGTGAAGAATGTGATCAGCGCTTCCGAGATCTATGTAAACGGCCACTTATTGGCAAGCAATGGGCAATCGGCAGCATCAAGAGAACTGCACCAAGCCCGCAACACTCCTTATTCCGTCTACTTCAAGGAGAAAGGAAACCAGATAGAGCTCATTATGCATGTATCCAATTACGAATACTCGCGTGGCGGAGGTATCGTCGGCTCATTGAAGTTCGGTACGGCCGACGCGATTGAGCGCGAATCGCTATTTTATATCACGACGAACCTGATAGCCGTTATCGTTTTGTTTCTGTACGGGTTCTGCTCTTTCATTCTGTATCTTTTCCGCAACAAGGACAGGATGCTGCTTTATTTTTCGCTACTCTTGTTCAGCGCGGCCAGCTCTATCTTGACGAACTATGAGAAATTATTGCTGATATGGTTGCCTCTCGATTTTGAGTGGTCGATGAAGGTTCGGTATCTTGCCTATTGCGGCATTGCCATGTTTGTAACGCTTTTTTTGAAGCATCTTTTTCCGCAATATGGAAAAGCGAAATTCATCCCTTGGTTCTGTACGTTGAGCGGCATAGTCGCCTTGTTGAGCGTGCTGTCTCCATCTTCTTATGTAGTCTTGATCGAACCGCTGTCCTTGCTCTTGAACGCTGTAGGAGCGTGTATCGTTCCCACATTTTATATCCGCGAGGCCTGGAAGAGAAACGAGGGCGCCTTTTACATGCTGCTTGGAGGGATCGGGACTTTCTCCCATGCCGTATGGAGTTACCTGGACAATAAAGGTTTGTTCGAAGCTGCCTATTACCCTTTTGATATTATCATTTCTTTTTTCAGCCTGGCCTTATTCTGGTCAGTGAAATTTTTTCGGGCGACCGAGAACACGAAACGGCTCGCTGAGGTGCTTCAACAAGCAGACCGCAATAAAGACGAGTTCCTTGCCATGACCTCTCATGAACTGCGCAATCCTCTTCATGGAATGATAAACATTGCCCAGACCGTCATAGATTCTGCAAGACCCGAACTGGGCAATCAGAATGCCAAACATATGGAGCTGCTGATCAACGTAGGGCGCCATATGTCTTTTATGCTCAATGACCTTCTGGATTTAAACAATCTTAGGGAAAACAGGCTCAAAATTCAAACGGGCAGCGTTCAGCTTCAATCCGTTGCTGCCGGCGTGCTGGACATGCTTCGATTTATGACGGAGAATAAACCGATTCGTCTCGTCCAAGACATCCCGGATACATTCCCGAACGTGCATGCCGACGAGAATCGGCTCATTCAAATCTTATTCAATCTGGTCCATAATGCAGTCAAATATACAAACCAAGGCACTGTTGCCATTACCGCCGAAATTGATGATGGAAAAGCCAATATTCATATCGAAGATACGGGTATCGGGATGAACGAAGAACTGCAGCAGAGGATATTTCAGCCCTACGAGCAAGGGGATTCCTCTATAACCTCGATTGGCGGCGGGCTTGGACTCGGATTAAGCATTTGTAAACGTCTGGCCGAATTGCTGAATGGAAGCCTGCAAGTCAAATCAGTTCCCGGGGAAGGCACCGTATTTACGTTGACACTTCCTCTGTTCAGCCCGTTCGACCAACAGCTTGCGATCGTACGTAACAATACTTCCGTCGCTTATTGGGAATCCGCTGCCGCTGCTTCCGACCTGACTAAGGATGCTTACGAAAAGAACCCTGTTCCCGCCGGGAATCGCCCGAGAATTCTGGCAGTAGACGATGACCCGGTTAATTTGAAAATTCTAGATCACATTCTTTCTGCCGATCAATATGACGTCGTTGTGACAACAAGCGGTAACGACGCCTTGTCCAAACTGGACAAGCAAGAGTGGGATCTGATTATAACAGATGTTATGATGCCGCAAATGTCAGGCTATGAATTGGCTACCATGATTCGTGAGCGTTTCTCCGTTGCCGAGCTGCCGATAATACTGCTAACCGCGCGCAGCCGTCCTGAAGATATGTATGCCGGATTCCGTGCAGGCGCTAACGACTATGTAACGAAACCTATGGACGCTCTGGAGTTGAAAGCCAGGGTTCGTGCGCTGACCAATACCAGACAAGCTATGGCGGAACGGCTTCGTATGGAGGCTGCATGGCTTCAGGCGCAGATCAAGCCCCATTTTTTATTCAACACCTTAAATGCGATTGCAGCACTTAGTGAAATTGATATGAGAGAAATGCACAGGCTTCTTACTACCTTTGGCGACTATCTCCGGATCAGCTTTGATTTTAAAAATTCAGAACACATTGTCCCGCTGCACTATGAGCTTGAACTCGTCCGTTCCTATCTTCATATCGAAAAAGTACGCTTCGAAGATCGGCTGCAGGTGATTTGGGAGGTAGACGAAACCAGGCCATTACTGATTCCTCCCCTTTGCATTCAGCCTCTTGTTGAAAACGCAGTTTGTCACGGGCTGCTAAAACGTTCTCAAGGGGGATTCATTACGATTAAAATCACCCATTATACTGAGTACGCAGAAATTTCGATTACTGATAACGGGATTGGAATGAGTGAGGATACTTTGAGCCGGCTGTTTAGCCCAGCTGCGGACAAAAGAAAGGGTATCGGCGTGTTCAATACCGATCGTCGCTTGAAGCAAATATATGGCACAGGATTGCTCATCAAGAGCACTCCGAACGAAGGCACTACCGTCAGCTTTAGAGTACCTAATACGGCTGAAATGACCTTAAAGCCCACCTAAATAAAAGGGGGGCTTTTGAGATTTTCACTCGGTTTCAATGGTTTATTATTGATTTCCTTTTGGTAATCTGATGCCCCTGTCTGTGATGATTTGTTCCCTTGGGATTTATCGTAATGTTGCATGGGCTGTCTCGGCTGCATTCGGTATGCAATCACTTCGGCACGACAATGGAAACGGTCGTACCTTGATCCGGATAACTCCGAATTTGCAAACCATTCCCATACATTTGTTTCAGCCGCCGATCGACATTGAACAAGCCGACTCCCTGTCTGCTATCCGAACGTGTGCGCAATAGTCGGTGTACCGTTTCTTCATCCATTCCCACGCCGTTATCGGTAATGGCCACTACTGCGCGGTCTTAGCATTCGGTGATTTGAATAAGGATCTTTCCTCCCGACGAACGCCGCATTATACCGTGCCGCACTGCATTTTCCACGAACAGCTGAATGGAAAGCGGAGGAATCTTCAGCTTCATACCCGCATCGACTTCCCAAACAATTTCCAGGGTGCCGTCGAAGCGTTCTTTCTCGATATACAAATAAGAACGGACGAGAGCAAGCTCCTGTTCAAGCGGAACAAGCCGCTCGGAATTTTGAAAGTGGTCTTTGAAAACTTGGATGCCGGTAGACGCATCGATAGCTTTCTTGTCAGGATGACGATCAAGCATTCTGTTTGCAATCGTAGCAGCCTCTGCGCGAGTGATGGTTTTTATCCGGTTCAAAGGTGCCATCCGGATAGCCGTTTACCCATCCATATTCCGATGAGGTTGCTATGCTGGAATAGGCCCAATGAGTGCACGAGTGATGGCCTTATTTGGCGCGAAGGCGCCATATTCATAGCCGTTATTAATACCTAGGCTAGCTAAGGTGTTCACCGCTTATGCATACCAAGCATTTTCAGATACATCAGCAAAGTGCATTCCTGAAGTATCTACATCCTGATTTTTTAGAAGATTATAAAACATCTGAGCTACTTCAGCACGGGTTACTGAGGCATCCGACCTAAAGGTTCCATCCTCATACCCGCTTAAATATGCTAAATGTTCCATCGTATTGAGCAACTTGAACACTCCCGTATCGGTAGCCGGTGCCGGTGCCTTGTCTAAAGCTTTGAACGTAGCGTTAATCTTGGCTGTGCCATTCGGTTGGACATACGTGTAAGTACCGTTGCCATTGTCTGTATAGTTGATTACATTACCCTTATCATCAGTAATCGATATCTTGTCCATTGAATATCCAGCATCAGGTGTAACCGTAATGGTCACTTTTGTACCGGATGTAGCGCTGCTATTGTCTACACTATTGTCTACAGTAACTTTTCCTCCTGCGACAATCAGCCTCATGTACTTATGTGGGAAACGGTAGTCATAACCATAAATGATCGACAGATAGTCCTTATTCCTAACCTTCATATAAGATACCCATTTTCTGTAACTGTAGCTTTCAACAAGAATCATTATGAATTGATTCATGTGGCAAAAAAGCTTATTTACTCTCACAGATTGTGAGTGTAGATAAGCTTTTGCCTTCTAAAGTCTTATTAATGAATTATTCCGCTGCAGGAGGCGTAAAAGTACGCTGAGCAAACTCAGCATCAAGCATAAAGAACGCATTGCTATCATGATCGATACGCTTCAGCTTATTAATAATGCTGTCAAACATTGCTTCTTCTTCCACCTGCTCATCGATAAACCATTTGAGGAAGTGCATAGTCGCATGCTCTCTGTCATTTAACGCTAAATCCGAAAGATCGTAAATGCGTCTTGTTACTTCCTGCTCATGCTTGAAAGCATGCTCAAATGCGTCAAGAATAGAGCGATAATGATTCACCGGCGTATCCATACCGGCAAACGATACCTTTTTCCCGCGGTCATTAATAAATTTAAAAATCTTCATCGCATGAAAACGTTCTTCTTCCGCTTGCACAATAAAAAAGTTCGAAAAGCCATCCAAACTTTCTGCTGCGCAATAACCGGCAATTGCCATATAGACGTGCGCCGAGTAGAATTCATAGTTCATTTGCTCATTTAGAGCTGCAGTTAGTGTATCGTTCAACATTTGTGCACACACCTTTCAGTTCGGTTATCTTTGTCGCATTCCCCATACATACAAGATTACCAGAACTGCACCTAGAAATACAAACGGTAATAACAGCTTTAGCAGGTCAAAATTCATACCGGCACACTTTCTGCACGAGATTCGGCAATGATTTGTTTCAGTTGGGCATATAATAAGTCAGGCGAAGCCGCGCATAAAAGCTCTTTCTTGCCTAGCATGGCAATGCATTCTTTCTTGCAATGTTTGCAATTGCCTAGGCAGTCTTTTTTCTTTTGCTTGATATCAGGGTATTCCTCTTTCAAGGATTTATATATTTGTTTGGAGCCGAATTTTTCATTTCTACAGCAATACTTAATCGTTTTCATTGTTCACTCTCCGCACCCAGGTTGATGCTGCTATATTGATATTAATGATAATAATTATCAATGTCAATGGAAAAATGGAACGGCTCGTCACAACAAGAAAAAACTCAATAGCCGTCAGGCCATTGAGTTTTTAAGATTACCAATATTCGAGTTAGTAACGAAGTCGATCATGGAATGAACCTTCATCTCCCCAGGAGCAGCGGGAATAAAAGGTATTTCCCCTATGCTTCGAGCCATAAATGTAACGGTCCTTGGCTTATTCGGCAGCAAATCGAAATAATTATCGTCAAATATCCCCTCAGTTTCTGCGGATAACCGTACCTGCTTCGCCAAAGTATCCGTCTCCAGAATAAAGCTTGTTCCCGCGCTGCCCTCCACCTCGCTGATTCGAATGGTCGGATAATCCAATTGCATTTGTTTGAAAGGTACGAAATAATGCTCGCAACTTTGGGTGACGACGCCACCCTTTTCCAACTCCGCAACCAGCACGACGGATGACCGATTTAATCCTTTCAGCAGTTCTTCTGCATCCATCGAGAAGGCTTTGATGCCCGCAAGGCCTTCAGCCTCAATCGGCCGAACGAAAGATTGCAGCACTTTTCCGGAGAAATCCAGCAATATCACCTTAAGCGTTCCCCGAAAAGGTACCGTAATGTCGGAAACGATGTAGACATCGATCCGGCTGTCGTCAGTACCATCGACCGAGAGCAGTATATCGCTGAAGCTCCGCCGAGCATAGTACTGCAGCGCTTTCCATCTTCCGTAATAGTCCATTCCGGACCATGAGGCGACAGGCCAGCAATCGTTCATTTGCCAGTAAAGCGACCCCATGCAAAACGGTTTACGGCGTCTGTGAGCCTCAATCGCCGTCTTCATCGCTTCCGCCTGCAGAACTTGGCTTACATACAGAAAAGACGGAAAATCTTTGGGTTCATTCATGTAGATGTCCATATACTGCTTAATCAATTGGTTGCCGCGATTGTTCTTCTGATGTGCCAGCATAACCTCGGATTCGAGCGCCATTTCAGATTCTTCAGCATAAGTCCTGACCGATTTATATTCGGGAAACGACTGGAAGCCGTATTCGCTCATAAAGCGTCCGACATGAACATTATATTTCTCGAACGGCTCCACAGAATGCCAAACGCCCCAATAGTGAATATCGCCCGAAGTCGAATTGTTATGAGCATGCTGATCTTTTCGACCCGTCAGACTGCACATTGGAGAAGAAGGCCAGTACGATACACCGGGTGCATATTGGGTAACTGCCTCAGGTAAAATGTGATGGAAGATCTGTTCATAATCATTCCATATGCGTTCCCGCTGCTCGGTGCTGTAAAGCTGTTTCCAGCCCCACCCGGCCTGTTCGTCATAATGCGACCATGCCGTATCGATCTCGTTGTTTCCGCACCACAGCGCAATGCACGGATAGTTTCGTAAACGTTTGACATTTTCCGCGGCTTCCAGCTCAATATTTTGCAAGAAAGCTTCATCGCCCGGATACATACTGCAAGCAAACATAAAGTCCTGCCAGACGAGGAGTCCGTACTCATCACAAAGCTGGTAGAATACGTCCTCTTCGTAAATACCTCCCCCCCAAACCCGGAGCATATTCATATTCGAGGCTGCCGCAGTTGCAATTTCATGCCTGTACGTTTCATACGTAACCTCCGTCAAAAAACTGTCATTCGGAATATGATTGGCACCTTTGGCAAATACAGCAACACCATTGAGCTCGATATTAAAAGAGGTTCCGTCGGCATCCGCATCCGTGACCAGCTTTATGGAACGAAGTCCTGTTCTTACTGTTTTCGCAGCTTCCGTTTTATTCTCAGCCAATAATTCAGCTTTAAAGGTATATAGATGCTGATCTCCCAAGCCCCTGCACCACCATAAGCGGGGCTGATCGATTTCCAGGTTCAGCTCAATCAGGTTCGAGCCGATTCCCAGGCTGACATCCTTTGACCAGCTTAGTCCTTCCGTAGCCATACGCAGCGTTCCTTCCCACGCTTCTTCAGACTCAATCTCCAGGACAGCGGTAAGCTTGGCGAAGGATGGAGTCACTTGATCCTGTCTGATAAACAAATCTCGGATCCTGCATGCCGACCATCCTTCAAGCCTCACCTCGCGCCAAATGCCGCTTGTAACAAATCGCGGCCCCCAGTCCCATCCATAATGGTACGGTGCCTTGCGGGCAAAGACGCTGATCTTATTGTCGCCGAGGCCCCCTACATCAGATTGATCATTTGTAGCCGGAAGCGCATAACCCAGCTTTTGCAGCTTGGGCAAATCTTCATGAACCGGCGAACGAAAGCGAACCGCAAGCCTGTTCCCATTATCCGTGAGCCATCGTTTCACTTCGATTCTCCAGCTGCGGAACATATTGTCCGCGGACACAATATGCCGGCCGTTCAAATATACATCCGCGTACGTATCCAAGCCGTCAAAGACAAGCTCCAAACGGGAGGATGCCTTTAATTCCTCAGGGATGTCAAACATACACACGTATTCCCAATCTTTCTTGTCGATCCACTGTAGCCCGCTCTCGTTGATCCCATAGAACGGATTTGAAATGACGCCGTTATGCAGCAGGTCTGTATGTACGCATCCTGGCACTTTAGCCGGCATCCATTTATATTCGTCACATGCCTTAAATGTCCATTCTCTCAAAATAGTCGCTATTTCGTTCATCCTATCCTCCAACCATAAGTGGCGATCTTCGTCAAAGCCCGCTCATGCTATCTATAATCGTACATCGCTAGAAGGGCCTTTGCTTTCCGCCTGTCTCGCTTCTTCCAATTCTTGTTCCCATGTGAGATGCCGGTATTCGGCGGCATCATCAGAAGTGTCGAACCAATTCATAAAATCATACCAGAGTGCCGTGGTCCACATGCCGTCGATTTGCGCTGTGGTGTATCTGTCTTCTTTCAGCCGGATGAATCCGAACACGTCGCGCACCTGCGATTTCTCCGCAAGCACGACTGTTAATTCAGCCAAGTGCGGAGGAATAAACATCACGCCGGATGGGGTTCCGAGCACAACGTCTCCGGGCAGGCACACCGCTCTTCCGATCCGGCAAGGAACATTCATGCCGACCATCGTTACTTCGGCAATCGCCGTCGGATCGCTCCCGCGGTAATACACATTGATACCATCAATGTTTGCTACCTGCTGATTGTCGCGGATACCGCCCCATATCACGGCACCGCCTCGCTTCGTGCGTGCGGAGATGGCCGTTGATAGATTGCCGCCCACGAATGTACCTTTATAAACCTTATCGAACATATCGACGACAGCCACATCGTCCTCTTCCAGACTGTCTATGATCCATTGATTGAAGAAACCTTGTCTGTTCTCCTGTTCATGCCCATAGGTCAGGAGTGTATCGTGTAAGTCTGGCCGCTGCGGCAGCAATACAGCCGTCACCGCACGCCCAACCATGATCTGTTCGGGATGAATGATCTTGAAATCCCCTTCAAACTGAAATTTGTACCCCCGGTTCCAAAGCGGTCCCCACGCTTCCTCCAAGGTAATACGGCGGATGCGGCGCAGTACATCGGCAGAAACTTTAGGACGCCCGTTCGAGAAGCGCTCGCCCTCCCATAGAGGTGTAAGTTGGATGATGTCCTCGGCATTATCAAATTTCACGCGTCCATTCCTCCCTGCTTCTCGATTCGTCAGCTCCACAAGCGGTCATTCGACCAACGATTGTTCCATTCATCCGTTGAAACCCATAGCCCTTGATCTTCAGGATGCAAATGCTGTGCGATTATTTCGTCGTTGAGCTCTTCAATACCAAGACCGGGAGCATCAGGCACGGCAATAAATCCGTTCTGAACGAGCGGCTTCGTCACATAGCGGCTGATGATGATATCATCCCACCAAGCTACATCCTCTGAATGGAATTCCAGAGCCAAGAAGTTTTCCGTTGCGGCAGCGACATGCGCCGCGGCTAGGCAGGCAATCGGGCTCTCCGCCATATGAATCGCCATGGAGACGCCATATTCTTGGGCCATGTCGCCGATTTTTTTGGTCTCGAGAATGCCTCCCGCCGTCAGTACATCCGGATGAATAACGGATACGCCGCCTGCTTCAAGAAGCGGCTTGAAGTTTTCCTTCAAATAAATATCTTCTCCCGTACAGATCGGTGTTGTTACGCTTTTGGCCAACTTGGCGTATTGTTCGGTATACGTCCATGGAATCATGTCCTCCATCCAAGCCAGATTAAACTTATCGATACGCCGTCCGAGCTTGATGCAATCTTCAACGCCGATATGTCCAAAATGGTCGATGGCCAGCGGAACTTCATAACCGATTACAGCACGAACTTCCGCTACGTATTGTTCCAGCATATCGAGACCTTTTTCCGTAACATGGATGCCTGTAAAAGGATGGGCAATATTGTGCATATCATACACCTTATTGCGAAGCGCTCTTTCTTCTGAGGGCGTAAGGCTCCCAGGTTTACGTTTCCACCAGGAACGTGACAAGTTCTGCATCTCTTCCAGAAACCCGAGAGGAGCGCTCAATGTACCCGGCTCTTGGATAATCTGATTGATGCCCAGGTCCATTTTCAGAAACGTATATCCTTTATTCATTCTTTCTTTCAGTGCAAGCCCCATGGCATGGCCAGTATCTTTACCGTCCACTTCCGTATCGCAGTACATGCGGATCTTATCGCGGAACTTGCCGCCCAGCATCTGATAGACCGGAATTTGATAGGCCTTGCCAGCCAAATCCCATAGGGCAATTTCCAGTCCGCTGACTCCCCCGCCTTGGCGCGCGTGCCCTCCGAACTGCTTGATGCGGCGGAACAATTTATCGATATTGCATGGATTTTCGCCAAGTAACCGGCTTTTCAGCATCTGGGCGTATACTTTGTCAGCACCGTCGCGGACTTCTCCATACCCGATTAATCCTTGGTTCGTATAGACCTTGATTAAGCTGCAGTGCATAGGGGCGCCGACAATATCAGCGAAACGGATATCAACAATTTTCAGTTCAGACGGAGCCGAATGCCCGTTAACATGGGCTAACGTGCTTTCATAGGCATCGGATTTAAGAATGGTACTCAGTCCCTTCCTTCATTGACGGCGGCAGCCGCCTCCATCAATCCCTTTATGTAACCGACCCCAAACAGCCGGCCCAAAAGCTCATATCCAGGATTCGTGTTATCCTCGCCTGCCATAGTAGGAACATGATCCGGCCTTGCAGGACCTTGGTAGCCATATTTATAGTAAAGCTTCATCGCTTCGAACATATTCGTCTTGCCGTCATCATGGAATGTTTCTTCGAAACGAAGCCGATCCGGTTCTGATGAAAAAAATTCAGCTATCGCATCTCAACCTGCCCTCGCAAATTATTTTTTGTTCAACTTGGCTTCCGCATCTTTGCCTTTTTCAGTAATCGTTGTATAAGCTTGCTCCAGCGTCTGTTTGCCGAACATGACTGCTTCCATTTCCGTTTTGTACGTTTTTACGAAATCTTCGCTGCCTGGAGGAGCAGGATAGAACGGCAACGCCTTTTCTTTGGCTGCGTTCAACATCTGTTTTCCGAAAAGATCACCCTTGGATAATGTGGGTTCAATGCTTTTAAAAATCGTCTCATTGATCGGAATTCCTCTTGTTGTGCCGAGTACTTTACCGGCCTCTTGATTGGAAACGAACCATTTGATGAATTGTTTGGCTTGGTCTTTATTAGAAGAATTTGCGCCTACGCTCAAGAAAATCGTTGACTGCGCCCAGCCTCCCCCTTTTGGACCGATTGGATTGCTGTTTACCACTAATTTCCCCGGAAGAAGCGATTCAACAGCACCTACTGATCCTACAGATGCTCCTCTCATCATCACTTTACCGGCTGCCAGCGAGTCGAGCTTCGGATCATTTTCTTTAAATGACAACTGCATTTCCGCCGAAGGCACAACGCCGTCTTTGCGGAATTGGGCATAAATATTTTGGAATTGGAACCATGTATCCTTATCCAGGTTGAACTTCGTGCCGTCTTGGAAAATAGGACCTTTTCCTTGAGCTGTTTGATAGTATTGATACCAATCCCAAATATTCGTTAAATCGTCAATCGGATATTTGTCTTTAGGCAGCTTTGCGCGCGCTTCCTTTGCAAAAGCAAAAAAATCATCATAAGTCCAGTTATTAAAGGGCAGCTTTATGCCTGCAGCTTCAAGCTCGGGTTTGTTGTAGACCATCCCTTGACCGTTCAAACTGAGGGGAACCCCGTAAAGCTTGCCATTGATTTTGACATTCTCCAAAATTTTCGGATCGACAATACCGTTCAAATCCATATCCGACAAATCGGCAAGTTGTCCCCGCTTGACATAGCTCTGTATATATGCCGCATCCATCTGGAGCACATCCGGAATGCTATTGGATGCCGCCAATGTCGGAAGCTTCTCCCAAAAGCCGTCCCATGCTGTATATTCCGGGGTAAACGTCACATTCGGCACCTGCTGGGTATATAATTCAAGCGCTTTCAGAGTTGCGTCATGTCTTGCCTGCGTGCCCCACCACATAATCTTAAGCTTGGCCGCCTTGCCTGAAGCCGGTGCAGTTGTTGCCGCACTGCTTGACGCCTGAGGCGTAACAACAGCTTGCTCTGCTTGCTTCCCGCTGCTGCAACCCGTGAGACCTACAGCTGCCGCGATCATCGTAACGGATAAACTTTTGAACCAAGATGGACGTTGCTTCATTCGTAAACACTCCCTTTTTATTTGAATGGATGTGTTGCCATGATCAGGTTTTGCCTGCACTATCCTTTGATGCCTGTAGTTGCGATTCCCTCTACGAAATGCTTTTGAGCCACAAAGAAGACAATGGCCGAAGGAACTACCGAGAGAAGCGACATCGCCAGCAGCTGCCCCCACTGAATTTCAAATTGATCGATAAACATCCTTAGCGCCAAGCCGACAGTAAATTTTTCGATAGAGCTCAAATAAAGCAGTTGAGAGAAGAAATCGTCCCAGCTCCAAAGAAACGTGAAGATCCCTACAGTGACAAGCGCCGGTTTAATTAGCGGAGCAATGACCATAAAAAATATTTTATATACGGAAGCACCGTCCATTTGAGCAGCCTCATCCAGATCCTTCGGAATACCCCGAATAAACTGGACGACCAGGAAGATGAAGAACGCGCCTCCGCCGAAAAAGTGAGGTAATATTAACGGTATGTAACTGTTCACTAGTCCCAATTTGTTGTACATAATGTACTGTGGCACAACTGTAACCTGATGCGGCAGCATCATTGTGAGCAGCAGAATGGAGAACCAGAACCCTCGGAGTTTAAACTGCAACCTCCCGAAGCCATACCCTACCAGCGCAGCTGTCACTACGCCGCCCAGCACATTCCAGAACTCCATGAGAAGGGTATTGGCAAAAAAGGTAGTAAACGTGTACTCGGATGAGAACACCCAGCCTTTAGTATAATTCTCCCACCTGACCACCTGCGGCCATATCGTCGGCAAGCCTAATTCCGCCGTATTTTTCAGTGAAGCGCCGATCCACCAGAAAACCGGATAGAGCATAATGAGGGAAAAAGGCAGCAGGATGAGATGTGATTTTATTGAAGGAAATCGCCGCATGATCATCTGGATCCCCTCCCGTCGGCTTCGTAATATACCCAGTACTTGGATACCGCAAAATTAATCGCTGTAAAAATCGCAATGATCACTAACAAGATCCATGCCAATGCCGAAGCATAACCCATCTCGAACTGTTTGAATGCCTTTTCATATAGAAACATGACATACATGAAAGTCGCGTTTGCAGGGCCGCCTGCAGTAATGATGAATGCTGAAGTAAACATTTGAAATGACCCGATGATGCCAAGCACCAGATTGAAAAACATTACAGGTGACAACATCGGTAGCGTGATCGTAAAAAATTTGCGAACCGTGCCTGCCCCGTCGACGGAAGCGGATTCATACAGGTCTTTAGGAATTTGTTTTAATCCTGCCAAGAAAATAACCATCGTAGAACCGAACTGCCAGGCATTGAGCAGAATGAGCGTACCTAGAGCCGTATCAGGGTTGGATATCCACCCGATTCCTGTAATATGAAACCACCCCAAAATATGATTGATATATCCCTCCAGACCGAACATATTTCTCCAGAGAGCAGAAACTGCTATGCTTCCCCCAATCAATGAAGGAAAATATATCGCTGTTCTGTACACGTTCATACCGCGGATACTTTTGTTTAGCAGCATTGCAACCATTAGAGAGAAGAACAGTTTCACAGGAACTGCGATAAGAACAAACGTAAATGTTACCGAAAGCGATTTCAAAAATAAACGGTCTTTTGTGAAGATCTCCTTATAATTTTCAGTTCCGATCCATGATGGTTCGTCGAGTAATGAATAATCCGTAAAAGATAAATAGAAAGACTGGATAATCGGCCAAAGCGTCAGCAACAAAAACCCTATCAACCACGGGGAAATAAATAAGTACCCTGCAGCGTTATGCTCATCTTTATTTCGGAATCTGCGCTTTCTAATATCCATGCTGGTTACCTCTTTCACCTTAAAATAAATTTCGCAGGATACCCTTACCATCGTTAATGAATACACCTTGATTGTAATCTGGATCATGAATTCTGTCAACCTAACTTTAATCGTTTATTATGTTTACAATTATGAAAATATGTTTATTTTAAGCGTAAATTTCAATAACAAAATACTGCTTTTTCATCAACCTTTCGATATTTTCCCTCAAATGCCGCCAATAAGTAAAAAAATAGCTCACCGATCCGTTTACTTGTAAACTGGATCCGTGAGCTCTATAAAGTTATTTCGCATTATTTTCAATCGTCAACTTTCTGCTACAGAACTGATACTTTCCCTAACGATTAAATCGCTTTGCAGCAGTATTTTTTCAAAAGGCATCTGTCTGTTTTTCAATCTCCATAGCAGTAAATCTACAGCCTTAATTCCGAGCGCTTCTTTCTCAGCGTTGATTGTTGTTAACATAGGAAAATCTTTAATAATATCAATATTATTATCAAAGCCTGTTAGCGAGCAGTCCTCCGGCACACGGAGATTCATTTCGGCTAGCGCTTTATGCGCAAGTACCGCAATTTGATCATTCGCACACACGATAGCGGTTGGAAATTCGCCAGCAGGTATAGATTGCAATCCAGACAATAGTAAGTTCGTATTCTCTTCTCTCAAAGAAGGTTTCACATTTTGAAGCGCATGGTTTCGCAAATAAGGCAAATCATGCCCATCCATAATAGAGCGAAAGCCTGTCCAACGGTCAAAAAAACTTCTCGAGTATCGAAGATCTCCAATGAACTGAATTCGCTTATGACCTTTCCCGATTAAAAAATTAGTCATCTTGCGCATAATATCAATATTGTTCATGAAAATGCTATCCGATTCGATCATTTCATCTTCGTGATCGACCATGATAAAAGGAATCGCCTTGCTCCTTAATTCCATCAACATCGGTGTTGCTATAAGACCGACACCGATTACACCCAGCAGACCTTCCGGTTTCATAACCAAATTAAAATTTTTGGGTGAATCGTCAGAAACAATGATCGAACCCATCCCTTCGGATTCGAGTGCCTTGGAAATTCCGTCCAATATTTTCCCCCAATATCCGGATTCTTTATTTTGACTGCGGATATTCGGTATAAGCACACAAACAATTTTATCGCTTTGCTCAGAAGTTGTTTGGTTCTGAATCTTCTTAATCACCTTCTGATTCAAGTATCCTAATTGGGAGGCAAGTTCAAATATCTTTTCTCTAGTTACCACACTAATTCCAGGTTTTCCTGATAACGCTTTCGACACAGCGTATTTCGATACACCAACTCGATCTGCAATTTCCTGCATGGTAACTTTATTTTTTTTTGTCAAGGCAACCACTCCAAATCGATGTCCGATACAATGTTGATTTTGTAAACCAAATATTCCTCTTAATATAATAACAAAATAGCATAGATAAGTATACAAAAACAATTCCCTAAAATAAAAGAAGAGTAAACGCTTATAAGCATTTACTCTTCTTTCACCTAATCGTGATGCGGTCGAGAGGACTCGAACCTCCACGGGGGGTTAGCCCACACGGACCTGAACCGTGCGCGTCTGCCAATTCCGCCACGACCGCATACTGCAAAGTGAGCCATGTAGGACTCGAACCTACGACACCCTGATTAAAAGTCAGGTGCTCTACCAACTGAGCTAATGGCTCGTATTAAAAAAATGTTAATATTGTCCCCAAAAAGTAAGAATGGCGGAGCCGACGGGATTCGAACCCGCGGTCTCCTGCGTGACAGGCAGGCATGTTAGGCCTCTACACCACGGCTCCACACTAGAATTACATCTACCTCTTTAGGAGGTTGGTTGCGGGGGCAGGATTTGAACCTGCGGCCTTCGGGTTATGAGCCCGACGAGCTACCGGGCTGCTCCACCCCGCGTCATTAAAGAATCAATTGTTAATCATGGTGGAGGCTGACGGGATCGAACCGCCGACCCTCTGCTTGTAAGGCAGATGCTCTCCCAGCTGAGCTAAGCCTCCATTATAGAAAATATTAGTGGTGACCCGTAGGGGATTCGAACCCCTGTTACCTCCGTGAAAGGGAGGTGTCTTAACCCCTTGACCAACGGGCCGCAAAAAATTGGCTCCCCGAACAGGACTCGAACCTGTGACAACTCGATTAACAGTCGAGTGCTCTACCAACTGAGCTATCAGGGAACATCGCTTGGCAACGTTCTACTCTCCCAGAACCCTTCGGTTCAAGTACCATCGACGCTGGAGGGCTTAACGGTCGTGTTCGAGATGGGAACGCGTGGGTCCCCTCCGCCATCA
>NZ_JACVVD010000011.1 GCF_014534655.1 Paenibacillus sedimenti | reverse complement strand
CCGCTGGTGTACCAGTTGTCTCGCCAGAGGCATCGCTGGGTAGCTATGTACGGAGGGGATAAGCGCTGAAAGCATCTAAGCGTGAAGCCCCCCTCAAGATGAGATTTCCCAGTATGTAAGACCCCTTGTAGACGACGAGGTTGATAGGTTCGAGGTGGAAGTGCAGCAATGCATGCAGCTGACGAATACTAATCGGTCGAGGGCTTAACCAATACACCTCAATTAGAGGTAAGCATCTACGTATACATACGTAGCACTGCAATACTCACGCTTTACGCAAGTTTCGTATCTAGTTTTCAGGGCGCAAGCCTTGAATGAACTATTGTTTATTGTTCCCTGATAGCTCAGTTGGTAGAGCACTCGACTGTTAATCGAGTTGTCACAGGTTCGAGTCCTGTTCGGGGAGCCATATGGAGAGGTGTCCGAGCTGGCCGAAGGAGCACGATTGGAAATCGTGTAGGCGTCACAAGCGTCTCGAGGGTTCGAATCCCTCTCTCTCCGCCACTACTTCACACCCCATAACATAATAACAAGGCCCGTTGGTCAAGGGGTTAAGACACCTCCCTTTCACGGAGGTAACAGGGGTTCGAATCCCCTACGGGTCACCATTTAGTTTTTGTATCCCATGGAGGCTTAGCTCAGCTGGGAGAGCATCTGCCTTACAAGCAGAGGGTCGGCGGTTCGATCCCGTCAGCCTCCACCATAGATCCCAAAAAAGTGAAGCAAAGCTTTGTAGCAACGCCGATTTCTTTTTCGGGGGCCTATAGAACAATTTTTCAATGACGCGGGGTGGAGCAGCCCGGTAGCTCGTCGGGCTCATAACCCGAAGGCCGCAGGTTCAAATCCTGCCCCCGCAACCAACCTCCCAATTACTATGAAACTGTGGTATACTAAGAGGATAACTAGTGTGGAGCCGTGGTGTAGAGGCCTAACATGCCTGCCTGTCACGCAGGAGACCGCGGGTTCGAATCCCGTCGGCTCCGCCATTTTTAACAAATGTAAGGCTCGGTAGCTCAGTCGGTAGAGCAGAGGACTGAAAATCCTCGTGTCGGCGGTTCGATTCCGTCCCGAGCCACCATTGAAAGTTTCATATGCCGTTGTAGCTCAACTGGTAGAGCAACTGACTTGTAATCAGTAGGTTGGGGGTTCAAGTCCTCTCGACGGCACTGCAATATGGAGGCTTAGTGAAGTGGCTAAACACGGCAGACTGTAAATCTGCTCTCTCCGAGTTCGGTGGTTCGAATCCATCAGCCTCCATTTCATCCATAGGGGCATAGTTTAAAGGTAGAACAAAGGTCTCCAAAACCTTTGGTGTGGGTTCGATTCCTGCTGCCCCTGCCATTTATTAAACTGTGGCGGTCGTGGCGAAGGGGTTAACGCACTGGTCTGTGGCTCCAGCATTCGTGGGTTCAAGTCCCATCGATCGCCCCACTTTTCAAATCCTACATAGTGGGGATTAGCCAAGCGGTAAGGCAACGGACTTTGACTCCGTCATGCCAAGGTTCGAATCCTTGATCCCCAGTATAATTTTAATATGCGGAAGTGGCTCAGGGGTAGAGCATCGCCTTGCCAAGGCGAGGGTCGCGGGTTCGAATCCCGTCTTCCGCTCCATTTATGAATAAGGCGCCATAGCCAAGTGGTAAGGCAGAGCTCTGCAAAAGCTTTACCCCCAGTTCGAGTCTGGGTGGCGCCTCCACTAATAAGCCGGAGTGGCGGAATCGGCAGACGCACAGGACTTAAAATCCTGCGGTAGGTGACTACCGTACCAGTTCAAGTCTGGTCTTCGGCACCATATTTTTTAATTTAATATGCCGGCGTGGCGGAATGGCAGACGCGCTCGACTCAAAATCGAGTGGGAAACCGTGGAGGTTCGAGTCCTCTCGCCGGTATGACTAAATAACATAAGCTCTTAAGATTCGAATAAACGGATCTTAAGAGCTTATGTTGTTTTAGTTGGGCGGGACGAGCTTATACAATTGCCAATTTACAGTCTCTTTGCCTGATTTATTGCGTACTATTATCGGTTTAGATGTTTTTTTTACATTTATAAAGGAAAATGTAAAAACAAAGCGAAATATTTTAAGCTTCGTTTTTTCTGATGGCTCATGGAAGGGGGAAGGATATGAGAAAATCTTTACGTTTTAAATTCGTAGCTGGCTTTATGATGATCATTATACCGTTAATTGTTTTCTTGTTATTTAACAATTTATATGCCACGAATGTCGTGAGAGAGCAAGTCTCCAAAACAAACAGCAATTTACTAGCGCAGCATGTAAAGCAAATAGATCAAATATTTCTTGAAACGAATACTTATCTTTATGATTTATGGAACAATGAAGTTGACATTAATCAACTTAATGATCTTATATACGGTACGGATGATTATTTGCTTACTAAAAGACGGGTCGTTAATCGTTTCCAAACAGACCTAAATAAATTTTTTCTGATGGATACTATATTTCTTTTTAATGTGCAAACACAAGACGCGACTTTTGTAACCAAGCGAGATTATTATCAGCAAGAGCGTCTGATCACAGAAACTGTTCCAAATGAGATTGCAAGCGGGAAAGTTATCGACACACCTATATGGCAGGTTATTCATTTTGAAGATCGTACTTTCTTGATGAAAACCATGCGACTTACAAATAATCTGATTTCTGGAGCGGTTGTTAATACAGATAGCTTGGTTGAATCTTTACGATTTTTGGATATGGGGGCAACCGGTGGTGCAGTCATCATTTCCAAGAATGGGACAATTGCATCAAGTACGAAACTTGAAGAATCAAAGCTGAGCGCAGCCGTTGCTGCAGTGCCCAAGCTTAAAAATACTTACCAAATCGTTTCCGTTCCTAAAGAGGACACTAAATACCTGCTAATCGGAGTTTCTGCTGAAGTTGCTGACATAAAGTATACAGTAATGATTCCCGAAGGGAATATGCTGAAGCATCTCCCATTCTTTCAGTTAGCCGTATATATCATCCCGTTGGGTGGAATATTGATTCTGCTTTTTTACGTATATTTTCTGCGAAGTGTCTTATTGAAGCCAATGAATACTTTGATGCGCGGGATGAAGCGTATTATGCAAGGGGATTTAAACATTCGATTGAATGAAAATCATTCCAGTGAATTTTCCTTTTTGATAAGTACGTTTAACAATATGGTCACTGAAATTTCCCGTTTGAAAATAGACGTGTATGAGGAGAAGATTCGTACGCAGGAGGCTGAATTCGGTTTGCTGCAGGTGCAAATCCGACCGCATTTTTATTTAAATTCACTAAATATTATTTATAGTCTGGCAGCTATAAAAGAATATGCCTTGATCCAAAAAATGACACAGCATTTAGCTGAATATTTCCGTTTTATTATGCAGACTAAGCAAGGCACCGTCACACTTGAAGCTGAAATCAAGCATACTCAAAATTATTTGGAGATCCAGAAACTGCGATTTCCTAATCAACTCGTTTATGAGATTGAACTGCCGGATCGATATCGGAATTATATTGTTTTACCTTTAACGATACAAACTTTTGTTGAGAATAGCATCATTCACGGATTTACTGACCGCAGAGAAATGTTTACGGTTCGAATTATTGTAACTGCGGATGAGCAAGCTCCGGATGAGTTTTTATGGATCGAAGTCAGTGACAGCGGCGTTGGATTTCCCGAGACTTTGTTAAAAAAGCTGAAAGAAGGCACTTATGAGAATGAGTTGCTAATAGAAGACCATTTAGGCATCCAAAATGTAATGAAAAGGCAGCGTATCAGATATAAAGGAAGAGCGAAATTGTTGTTTAACAACAGAATAGAAAAAGGCGCTGAAATTAAATTAGGTATTCCCTTAAGCTATTCGGTAAATGAGGAGAATTATGATGTATAACTTGTTGGTCGTGGATGATGAATTATACGCTGTAAAAGGTATCACTCAAGGCATTGATTGGTCACAGGAAAACATTTCAGAAGTGTTTGAGGCGTTTAATGCAGAGGAAGCCAAAGAACGGTTTTCTTTATCCAAAGTAGATATCGTAATTTGTGACATAGAAATGCCTGCAAGCAATGGCCTAGAACTATTAGAATGGATAAAAGTAAATTATCCCCAGACGGAAACGATTTTTGTAACAGGTCATGCTGACTTTAGTTATGCAAGGACAGCCCTTCACCTAGGCAGTTTTGATTATTTGTTGAAGCCTGTTGATTTTGAAGAATTGAAGGCTGTTGTTAGTCGTGTTTTGCAAAAGCTTATTGTTGATCGGACATCCAAAAAATATTCTTCATTATTTGAATCACATAAACCACTCATGGAGGAAAGATTTTGGCAGGAATTTTTTTCAAATCGGATGTCTCTCTCGGAAATACAATTAGAACAGCTTATTACCAAATATCAATTAAACTTATCGCCTGACACTTCAATACTGCCTATTTTAGTAAGTGTTGAAATGTGGCAAAAGGAGTTAACAGTACGTGAGGGGGAGATTATGGAGTATGCGCTGCGAAACGCGGCTTCTGAGTTAATTGTAAAAGGAGATCGCGGATGTGTCATTCAAGACCGGAGAGGACATAATCTTGTGTTACTTTATAAAAGACAAGATGAATATATGGATGTAGAGGATGTTACAAATCGTTGTGAAAGCTACTTGACCGCTTGCAACCATTACTTTTACTGTCATTTGTCCTGTTACGTGGGGACAGTCGAAACGTTCCCTAATCTGCTAAAAACGTATGTATCACTTCTAGAAATGGAACGCAGCAATGTCACCCAATCCAACAAAGTGCTAGCGCAATTTAATTTGTGGTCACAGCGCATTGTTTCTCTAGGGACGGACATGATGCAAGTAGAAGATAAAGAGCAAGCATCTGTCATCCAAAAAATATACGATTACATTGACGAGCATTTGCATGAAGAGATCAGTAGAGAACAGATTGCGGAGCATGTACATTTCAATTCGGCCTATTTATCACGATTGTTTCGCAAAGAAACAAACTGTTCGTTATCGGAATACATTCTTAAGAAAAGAATGGATAAAGCGAAGCTGCTGTTAACTTCCACTAATATTAAAATAAGTGATATTTCCTCTTTGGTTGGTTATGGTGATATCCCTCATTTTAACAAAATGTTTAAACGGCATGTTGGGCTGACTCCGCAAGAATTTCGCAAAAGCAATCCATAAGTAACACTAAAAAACTCTTGGTTTTTTTAACCAAAGAGTTTTTTTATGTCACAATAACACAAGTCAAGAAGTCATCTTTGCCATTAGAACATATAAGCAAAGCGATTTATAATAGAAACATAAGAAGAAAGATGTTAAGACGTGCCGAATAATAGGGGGTTTTTTAGATGAACCAGGAGGCTGGTATAACAGTGCCTGCTAAAGCTGTAAATCGAAGCGTTCGTAAAAAGAATGATGGATTTCGTCATATTTTTCAATATAAAGCGCTTTATCTGATGTTTTTGCCAGGGGTCATATTTCTGCTCTTTAACAATTACTTACCGATGCTTGGCGTTATTATTGCATTTAAAAACGTAAATTATACCGATGGAATTTTGAATAGCCCATGGGTCGGATGGACAAATTTCAAGTTTTTATTCAGCACTTCGGATGCTTGGATTATTACCCGAAATACATTGCTTTATAACGCATTGTTTATTATTTTAAATCTCATGTTCGGAGTGGGTCTTGCTATTTTATTTAATGAAATTAAAAGCCGCTTGGCAGGGAAACTTTATCAGTCGATTATTTTCTTGCCTTACTTCTTATCGATGGTAATTGTCAGTTACATCGTACTTGCATTCTTAGGTGTGGAAAATGGATTTATCAATAAATCGATATTGGGCCCATTAGGCATTGAGCCGATTGATTGGTACTCGGAAAACAAGTACTGGCCGTATATACTCCCTCTGGTGAATACATGGAAGAGTGTGGGTTACTTTTCACTCATTTATCTCGCTGCGATTATCGGTTTTGACAGCGACTACTATGAAGCTGCAACAATCGACGGCGCTTCCCGATGGGATCAAATACGCTTTATAACAATTCCATTGCTTTATCCATTGATGATTATTACTACACTGCTTGCTATCGGCAGAATTTTCTATTCGGATTTCGGTCTTTTCTTCCAAGTCCCTTTAAATTCAGGGTCGATTTTCCCAACAACTAACGTTATTGATACCTACGTATATCGAACCTTCCAAACCAACGGAGATATCGGAATGTCTTCTGCCGCGGGGCTTTATCAAGCGATTGTCGGGATGATCCTTGTATTTACTACCAACGTAGTCGTGAGAAAATTCAGTAAGGAGAACGCGCTTTTTTAGAAGAATATGCGGGAACCTTTAGGAGGACAAATGGCAAAATATAAATTATCTCAATTATTGCTGCACCTGTTTTTTATCTGTGTATCATTAGCTTGTCTGCTTCCGGTGATTTTAGTCGTTAGCATATCATTTTCGGATGAGAACACGGTGGTTGCGAACGGTTTTAAGTTTTTTCCGGAGAAGTTCAGCTTGGATGCATACAGCTTTCTTTATAATCAGTTGTCTCAAATTATTACGGCATATGGAGTCACGATATTTGTAACTGTCGTAGGTACTATACTAAGCGTGTTATTAATCGCTCTCTATGCTTATCCGTTGTCTAGAAAAGAGCTGAGGCATAGGAACAAATTTGCGCTCTTCATTTTTATAACGATGATTTTTAACGGCGGTTTGGTCCCTTGGTATTTGGTCTATGTGAATTTATTGCATCTGAAAGACTCGGTCTGGTCACTTATTATTCCTTTGTTTCTTCAGCCATTTTTTGTGATCATTATGCGAACTTTTTTTCAAACGACAATTCCTGAATCTATTATTGAATCCGCAACCATAGACGGTGCTAGTGAATTGAAGATATTTTATAAAATCATCCTGCCGTTATCTCTACCGGTGCTCGCAACAATCGGGTTATTTAATACTTTGAACTACTGGAATGACTGGTTTCTCAGTTTGATCTTTATAACGAAAAGCAACGGAATCAGCTTGCAATATTTGATGTACAAAACGCTGCTTAACATTCAATATTTAACTACGAACGAAAACGCTGCCAGTCAATTATCGAAAATGGGCGCGGTCGTTAGTCTACCTTCGCAAACGCTGCGGATGGCGATGGCTGTGGTAGGTATGGGACCTATTATATTTGCTTATCCGTTCTTTCAAAAATATTTTGTCAAAGGACTTACGATCGGTGCTGTTAAAGGCTAATTCCGGATAAATTCCGGTTTAGTATATACAATAAAATTGGGAGGGTTTACTAGTGAAAAAGAAAATAAGTTCTATAGGTTTAATCTCGTTCGTAGCACTAGGATTGGTAGCCGCAGGTTGCGGAAAGACAAGTACGGATTCTACTCCAGCACCGGCAGCATCTACTGCAGCAACAGCAGAAGCACCAAAAGCCAAAGAACCAACGGCTGAAATCCAGCTTATGTTTCCTGGAACGCCACAAAAGGATGTTGCATTAGTTGAAGCCGAGGCAAACAAATATTTGAAAGATAAACTGAATGTCACCCTCAAAATTAACGCTGTTGACTGGGGACAATGGGATAACAAGCTGAACTTGATGATCGCTTCCGGCGAACCGTCTGACATTGTCTTCACAGCAGCATGGCAAAGATATGCGATTAACGTAGCGAAAGGCGCCTTTTTGGATCTTGGGCCGCTGATTGATAAAAATGCTCCTGAACTTAGAAAAGAACTTGACCCTGCTTTCTTTGAAGGCTCCAAAATTAATGGTAAAAACTACGGAGTGCCGACGAATAAGGAATTGGCTGCAACACGCGGCGTCGTTTACCGTCAAGATTTGGTCGATAAGTATCAGTTAGACGTATCGAAAGTAAAAACGTGGGCTGATTTGGAGCCGTTGTTAAAAGTGATTAAAGAAAAAGAGCCTGCAATTACTCCATTCTTTATGACTTCTACGAGTAATGGTGTTTTTGACGGCTTGGATTGGGATTATCTGGGTGATGGAGCCATTCCAGGTGTGATTAGTAAGACGGATAAATCCACAAAAGTATTAAATCAACTGGAAACGCCTCAATATCTAGAAATTATGAAGCTGACTCGTTCGTGGTTCAAGGCGGGTTATATCAATAAAGATGCGGCTACAAGCACGGTAACCGTTGCCGACCAGGCAAAAGCGGGTAAAGTATTTATGTGGGCTGAGGGTCTAAAGCCGGGTAAAGCTGCGGAAATGGAAGGATATGTCGGTTATAAGCTTGGACAAATCGATCTGACCGTACCTACGATTACAACCGGCGATGCTTCCGGGGCGATGCTGGCCATATCGAAGTCATCCAAAAATCCGGATAAAGCGATGAAAGTCATCGGTCTGCTTCACAGCGATAAGTATTTGAACAACTTAATCAACTTCGGTATTGAAGGCAAGCACTATGTTAAAAAATCGGATAATATGATTGATGTGGCGCCTGGAATCGATCCTAAAAACCACCCATACAACCCGGGTGCGCAATGGGAGCTTGGCAACCAATTCTTGAACTATTTGATGTCCAATGAAAATCCGAAGAAATGGGATTTGTTTAAAGAATTCAATTCCAAAGGTGTTAAATCTCCAGGTCTCGGATTCTCCTTTGATGCGGAACCGGTTAAAACCGAAATTGCCGCTGTAACTAACGTCAGCAAGCAATACGAAGCAGCAATAAGAACGGGTTCTGTGGATCCGGAAGAAAAAATTGCCGAGTATTTGGCGAAACAAAAAGCAGCCGGTGTCGATAAGATTATTGCGGAAAAACAAAAACAATTCGATGCGTTCTTGGCAGCAAACAAAAAATAATTTTGTTATAAGAGAAGGAGCTAGGTTCATAATGAAACCTAGCTCCTTTTTTTGGCGTTAAGCCCTCATATGAGACGCAATTACCAAGCGTACATTGTGCTCACGATCACAAGCAGAATGAACAGGACGAGAACAGCCGCAGCAGAAGTTCCAAAACCAACACCTACACCAGCACCAGCAGCAACACCCATTTATGTCACCCCCCATCTCAAGAAATGCTCTCTGCTCAAACAGATGAGAGACGATATTATCCTATGGGGGGGATGAGCATTTTGATTGGGTTTTTTGCCCGAAAAATATGAAGGGGAGCCTGCTATTTTCGGAATATCCGCATGTGCCCTGAACAAGAGATAGCAGCCCTCCATATGGTAGAAAATGAGGTTGATTTGCCAAATGGAGGTGCAAAGGCTATCGAGTACTTAGATATGTTGGCGAAGCTTGGGGTGGGAAATGCGCATCCCGGAGGATTTGGGGAAACAATGGAACAGCTGCGCAAGTACCCAATCAATCAGGGGCAGCGTGTACTAGAGGTTGGCTGCGGTACAGGGAGGACGGCATGCTTCTTAGCCGAGCAAGGAATTGAAGTAACTGCTATCGATATACGTCCGGATATGATAGCAAAAGCAAAGATAAGAGCAGAAAAAAGTAATGTGCAGGTACAATTCTTAGAAGGCGATGCATGTCAGCTGCCATTTGACGATAATAGTTTTGATGTTGTTATGGTTGAGTCTGTCACTAATTTTGCCGAAGCGCGAAAGGCAATGTCCGAATATTACCGGGTGCTGAAGCCGGGTGGGAAGCTATATGATCGAGAAGTTATAAAAACCAAGGAGATGAAGCCGGAAATTCACGGCGCGCTTAGTGGCTTCTATGGCGTCACGAAGCTCTATAGTATGGAGGAATGGAGGGAGCTGATGGAAAGCAGTCAGTTCACCCGAGTGGAATTCTCAGGCGCTCATCCTTTCCCCCGCACGATGTTTGAAGACAAGGTGCAGCATCCAGACCCAGTCCATCTATCGGATAGACAATCGTTCCTGGATCCGCAAATCTGGCAGATTACAGCACAGTATGATGAACTTGTGGATAAGTATCATCGCTACTTGGGCTACACATTGATGATTGGTTCGAAGTAGTGAGGCAAGTCAAGGCAGGAGTTTGCTCCTCATATGGCGAATTTTTTGTGAACATTATTTTTGGGGGCTGCTTCTCTTGGACTTAGCTGCTATAACAGAACGCATTCCGAACCGGAAGGCAAAGGAAATTTATGAACGGATATGTAGGCAAACGACGATCTCAAAGACGGAGCTGCTTGATCAGAGCGGCATGACAGTCAGTACGATGACCCGTTTATTAGATGAACTGACGAGCCAAGGACTAATATTGGAGTCTGGATTTGGCGCTTCTACAGGCGGTCGCAGACCCATTTTGTATGAGAAGAACCCGCGATATGCGTATGTGTTCGGATTGGAGATATCAAGAACATTATCGAAGCTCGTTCTCGTTGATCTCGGCATGAATAAGCTGGACTCCACCATATGGAACATGACGGCTGAGATGACGCCCGATGTTCTTATCCGTCTCATCGCAGATGAGGTTGAGCGCATGCTCAAAGCGCATAAGCTGGAGAAGAACCAGATTCTTGGGTTAGGGATTGGAGCGGTCGGACCGGTAGACCGCTTATCCGGAACGATATTGGAGCCGTCCTATTTCCTTGCAAGCGGATGGCAGAATGTTGAAATTTGCCGATTTCTCACAGAACGGCTGGGCATTCCTGCGATGCTCGATAATGGAGCCAACACAGCCATTTTAGCAGAGTCCTGGGTGCAGCGCGCACAGAGCTTCAAACATCTGCTCTATATTCATGCGGGGGTCGGTCTGCGCTCCTCTATGGTCTCGGAAGGGAAACTTCTCTATGGTGCCGTCGATATGGAAGGTTCCGTCGGGCAGATGATCATTCAGACCGATGGCGTGGTCCATCGCGATCCTTCCGGCAATTACGGAGCGCTGGAGTCGTATGCGTCCCTATATGCCATCGAGAAAGCCGCTCGCTCCGCGCTTAAGAAAGGCAGAGCGACCAACCTGGCTCATTTCGTGGAGGATCCGGAACAATTGACCTATGCGCACGTCTTGGAGGCGTTAAATAGAAATGATCCCCTAGTCGTGGAGATCATGACGGAAGCTGCGACGTATTTTGGCATCGGACTTGCCAATTTGTTAAATATTTTGCACCCCGAGAAGGTCATCCTCGGGGGTCCGCTCATTGCGGGGGGAGATCTGTTTTTTCAAACGGCTACACAAGTGGCGATTAGAAAAACGTACTATTACCCCGCGTATCAGGTCGTATTCAGCAAGGGGCAGCTGGGTGAAGAGGCACTTGCCATTGGGGCAGCCGTGATGGTCATGGACCAACTGGTCAGGCTGTAATGCTTTTAAGGAAATCCAGAAGCAGCCTATTGAAGACTTCCGGCTTCTCCAGCGGCGTCAAATGGGAGGCAGCCGGTATCACGTGATAGCTGGCGCCTTTGATTTGATCAGCCATCTTCTTCATGACGTCCGGCGGCGTAATCGGATCCTGCTCGCCGGCGATGACGAGTGTGGGCACAGCGATGGATGGGAGCAGGTCGACGGAGTCGCCGCGGAATGCCATCGCCAGGCTCGCATGAACAAGTCCCTCCGGCGGCATGGCCCCCATGACTTCGCCAAGCTCACCAGCAAGCTGCGGCTGAGCTTCTTTCGTTTGCTCCGTAATCAGCTTGGGGAGCATCGCATCTCTTGCCGCGGCAGCGCCCTTGTCGTAGATAGAGGCGGCCATATTCATCCGATTTTTGCGGCCTTCCTGGCCATCAGCTTCGGGGCGCGTATTCGCCAGCACCAAGCCGAGGAAACGTTCCGGAGCTTTGCGAAGCAGCGCAAATGCGATATAACCACCCATGGAGAAGCCGCCGAGTGCGGCTTTTTGTATGTTCAATTTATCCATGAGAGCTAGAATATCTTCGGCATACTGATCGAGCGATATATTCGACACCGGTACATCCGACTGACCCATGCCTCTCAGGTCTGGAGTAATGATTCGATAGGAGGCAGATAAGGCCTCAACCTGCAAGCGCCACATCCGATGATCTAACGGAAAACCGTGCAATAGGATGAGAGGCGTCCCCTGACCTTTGTCCACCACAAATAAATTCGTTTCATTTATGTTTACTTTCACCCAAGCCACGCTCCTTATTCATATATGGATATACTTTCATATATCCTACACCAATCAATACCTCGTTTCCATGCTACCGTCAGTATTTCATTTCCAGAGTTGAAATATTTGTAGAACATTATCGAAAAAGTTATGTCATAACAATTTCATTATGGTTAACACATACTTCCCTAACAATTGTCTGGTATTCTCAAATCATCTCGAATATTCCTTATCATTTACGGCAGTTACGTCACATACAGATATTAGAAATGGGGTTGTCATGTTGACAAAAAAACCGTGGTCTACACAAGAACTGGATAAGTTAATTCGCCTTTCAGCCGAGTGCCCGCCTGTCGTAATTGCCAGAGAGTTATCTCGCCCAGTTACATCAGTGCGCAAAAAGATGCGTGAAATCGGCGTGAGTTATGTAACCGGGGAACAGTGGAAAAAACGACAAATCCAATATTTGATCTCTGATGAAGGCGTGTCTTACAAAAATAACTTAAAGCAATCGTCACAAAAAACGGAATTTGATTCTCCGGTTCTGGATGAGTTCTGGACAACATTAGTTAAGATGGCAAGGGTAGCGAAAAAAAGAGGGAAGCGTGTCGATGTGCTCTCTTTTATCGATACTTACCGCAAGATTCGAATCGGCGGTTAATATCATAGTTCCATTTCATAAAAGGTGAAATCCATTATAATGAGATTTTACCTTTTTCTTTTAGCCGGGAGCCCCTAAAATGGAAAGATCATCAAAGCTAGGGGAGGCCATATGAGCAAAATACCATTTGTATCATTAATTCGTAAGTATGACACGGCGATTTGGGTGAGGGTGATCGGTACGATTTTAACCTCGCTAGCCGGATTCATGATGAGGCCTTACTTGGTTTATTATTTGTACGATAAACTGGATGGTTCCATTTTCTTATCTATGCTGGTAGTCGGGTTGCAGCCGCTGGTCGGTATTTTCGTTAATTTGTATGCGGGGGGGTTAAGCGACCGTTATGGGCGGAAGCCGATGATGCTCGCCGCGCTGATCATTCAGGCGTTTGCAATTGGCGGCTATATGTTCGCCAGCAATGTTTGGGAGTTCGCGGTCATCTCGATCATCAATGGCGTCGGACATGCAATGTTCATGCCGGCGGCCAATGCACAAATCTCCGACGTCGTTCCTCAGGAAAAACGGGCAGAAGTGTTCGCGCTGCTGCACACTGCTTTAAATATGGGCTCGGCGTTCGGACCGTTGATCGGGCTGTTACTTTTTACATGGAACCCAACCGTCATTTTCTTGCTTTGTTCGCTTGCTCTTTTCGGCTATGCAGGATTGGTCGTCTGGAAAGTTCCTGAAACGATTCCGATGAAGGTGAGCAAAGAACTAGCGGTTTCAAAGGAGAAGCAGAAAATCAGGTGGCTGGATCACAAGCCTTTGCTCTGGATCACATTGCTTGGTATGCCGGTTACACTCCTGTATGCACAAGTGGAATCCACGTTCCCTCTGCATTTACAAAATCATTTTGAAAATTATAAATCCGTGTTTGCCATGCTGATAACCTTTAACGGCTGTATGGTTATCGCGCTGCAACTGTGGATCGCCAAACGAACGGAGCATGTTTCAGCCTTCCTGGTCATAGCAGGGTCATATCTGCTGTTTGCCATTGTCGCAATTGGTTATGGATTTGTCCCTATTATTGCAATTCTGTTTATTGTTGAGTTTTTATTTACCATTGGTGAAATGCTGTACGGGCCTCATATGCAGAAGGTCATCTCGGTCATCGCGCCAGAAGATCAACGAGGCTGGTATTTCTCCGTGTATGGCATGAATTGGCAAGTATCACGAGCAGTTGGACCGGTTCTGGGAGGGCTGATATTCAGCCATTTCGGCGGGGAGTTTATGTTCACGGCGCTCAGTGTGGTCATTGTGATTTCAGGCATTGCGCAAACGGTGTATATCCGTAATTTGCACCAGAAACAAGATAAGCCTGCCGCTGAGGTGGCGTTGCAGGCACAAGCATAAAGGTTAAAAGCTCCTCCATGAGTTGGAGGGGCTTTTATGTTTTTGTAAGATATCTGTAAGCTTCATCCTCACATTGTGCGGTATAATAGGTCCAAAGCGCGAGGAGGTCTAGCTTATGGGTTCACTCATACTCGTCGTTGACGATGAAACGAATATTATTGATGTGTGCACCGTTTATTTGGAACGGGAAGGCTATCAGGTGCTGGCCGCCTCAAATGGCGATGAAGCCATTCGATTGTGGCGGCTGCATAGCCCGCAACTAATCGTACTGGACCTCATGATGCCGGGCAAAAACGGCTGGCAAGTATGCGAAGAAATTCGCAACGAGCAGGACGTGCCCATCATCATGCTGACGGCGAGAGGCGATGAAATGGATCGGCTTATGGGTTTAACGATAGGTGCAGACGACTACTTGACGAAGCCGTTTAGTCCCCGCGAGCTGGTGCTGCGAGCGAATGCGATATTGCGCAGACTGCAGCGAAGCCATGTAGATCCGGCCACTGTGTCGGCGGGTGCGAAGCCGGCGCATATCATGAAATTTCCGGGACTGGAGATCAATGTCCTGCAACGCAGTGTTTGGGTGGACGGGAAGACAGTTGAGCTGACCGTGAAGGAATTTGAACTGCTGCATTTGTTCGCCGGGCATCCCGAGCAGGTTTTTTCCCGGAATCAGCTATTGAACAAGATTTGGGATATCGATTACTACGGAGATACGACGACCGTAACCGTGCATATCCGCAGATTAAGGGAGAAGATCGAACCAAACCCGTCACAGCCGCGATACATCAAGACGGTATGGGGCATCGGATATAAATTTGAGGGTAGGGAGCCATCATGAAGCTTCGGGTTTATTTGCTTATCGCAAGCGGTGTGAGCACGGGAATGATTTTGCTTTCGCTGTTCATTTGTTACCAATACATGCTGCTGAAGTGGAATGACGTTGTACTGCTTACTACGGTGACATTAGTCGCCGCAGGCGTGTCGATGCTGCTTCACTTTATGATGACTCGCCCTCTGGAAAAAGCGATTCATGCGATCACTCAAGAGACGACGCATATTGCAGAGGGGCATTTTCAAGGGCAAGTTCCTATGATTGGACCGGCAGAATTTCAAAAGCTCGCCACACAGTTCAATACGATGTCGAGCAAGCTGAATGAAAGCTTTCAAAGATTAAAAACGGCAGAGGCTTCCCGCAAGGAGCTCGTAGCGAATGTTTCCCACGATTTACGGACACCGATGGCGTCCATTCAAGCATTCGTTGAAGCTTTGCAGGATGACGTCATTCAAGATAGAGACACCTTTAACCGTTATTTACAAACCATTCGTATTGAAACTGGACGTCTTGACGGGCTAATCCAAGAGTTGTTTAAGCTTTCACAATTGGATGCGGGTGGAACAGAGTTCGCTCCAGAGCTTTATCACGTGGATCATTTACTGCTGGATGGGCTTCAGAGTCTGGCTTTTCATCTGGAGGAAAAGAAGCTGCAGATCGAGGTTGATGTACCTGATCGCTTACCGCCTGTTGCCGTTATGCCGCAAGAGATGAAGCGGGTGCTGTCTAACATTCTCCATAACGCCATTCGATACTCGCCGGCCGGGGGGACGATCGGCATTAAAGCGGAACAGATCTCGGATCTCTTCATACGGCTTCAAATTGAGGATCAAGGAGAAGGTATTGAAGAACAGGACATGAATCGGATCTTCGATCGTTTTTATCGCGCAGATCCTTCCCGCAACCGCTCAAGCGGTGGAGCAGGCCTTGGGCTCGCCATCGCCAAATCCATTGTGCAGCTGCACGGAGGGAAGATTGGCGTGGAAAGTAAACCGGGTCAAGGGAGCCGATTTTGGTTTACGTTGCCGATTTACAAGGAACAGCGGCAAGAGGAATTATAGGTTTTCTTTGATACCGTTATGGTTGTGACTTTGGTCATCACCTATGCATGACCTTGCTCACCTTACACGTCTTCTCACTCAAGTTATAATAAAAGCAAGAAAAAGGATAAAGGAGTTGGGCGAGGATGCTGTTATTTTTGCATGTCTTAGGTGCGGTTTTATTTTTGGGAAATATTATTACCGCTGCATTTTGGAAAGTACGTGCCCATTATGGAAAACAAGACTTGCACAACATCCATCTCACAGTAAAAAACATTATGCTGGCCGACTATATATTTACAGTGCCGGGCATTCTGCTGCTGCTAATTCCGGGACATATCATGGCATTTCAGTTAGGCTATTCGCTGCTCACATGGAACTGGGTTTCTGTTTCTTTAATCTTGTTCTCGATCTCGGGCATCATGTGGCTGTTCATTTTACTGCCTCTTCAAAGGAAAATGATTCGATTCAGCGAGGACTCGCTCCGACTAGGTGAACAAACTGCAGCATATCGTATGGTTTCAAAAAAATGGGACATCTACGGAACGGTTGCAACGATTGTACCCCTTATTACGCTTGTATTGATGGTATGGAAGCCTGGCACGTAATGTGCCGGGCTTTTTCGTTCAAAGGATTGTAAGGGATTTGTAATCTATTCGTTAGTTTTTCTTAAGCTTCCCGAGTTAACTTAGTTAATGAGAAGAAGATCCTATACCTTGGGAGGAAATGAAGATGAGAACATGGAAAAAAATGATCGCAGTTACGATGGTGGCATGTACGCTGGCTCTTCCCGGATTGGCAAACGCAGAAGAAATGATGATGCCGAAGTTCAATTACAGCGGCATCGAGACGATGACCAAGGATGGCGTAGAACTGGTTCCTTTGCGCCAAGTGGCGGAAACGCTAGGCTTTAAGGTGACTTGGAACGGTGAGAAACGTTCTGTCACGTTGATGAAGATGAAGATGATGATGGATGATAAGAAGATGGAAGACAAAAAGATGGGCGACATGACTATGAAAGACGATTCGATGTCTATGATGGACGGCATCGCGATACATATCGACAGTAAGACGATTATGGCGGGCAATATGGAAGCCATGTTGATGTATGCTCCGACGATTATTAATGATAAAACGTATGTGTCGAAAGACTTCGTTGACATGTATCTGAATAAGGATATGATGCCGATGCAGTAAGGAATAAAATACCCGTTTGCGCAAACAGGCTGCCGTATCGGCAGCTTGTTCTTGTTGTTATGCTATGGGTTACTTCATCAACATGCTATAATTAGACTTATAGGGGGGAAATTATGGATTGCAGGGTAGGCTGCGCGGCGTGCTGCATTGTTATTTCAATTTCATCTCCGATTCCTGGAATGCCGGGTGGAAAGCCGGCAGGAATTCCTTGCGTACACCTTACGACTGATTTCAGATGCGGCTTGTTCGGTAAACGGGAACGCCCTGTCGTATGCAGCAGTTTGCGACCTTCGGAAGATATGTGCGGACATTCTAATGAGGAAGCCTTTGCCATTCTTCAAGCTCTCGAACAAGCAACGAAACCTTCTGATCCTCCCTCAAAAGTAATAGATATGGATTAACATTTCCGAGAAACCAATCGAATGTGTGCTTCGTATAAGATGATAGTTCGTTAAAATCTGAGGAGGAATTCATTTATGTCAATATTTAAAAAAATGCTCGCCACTGTCGGCATCGGTGCTGCCCAAGTCGATATGCTGATTGATGATTCATCCATTGCCGCCGGCGATCTGCTGGAGGGTGTGGTCCGGATCCAGGGTGGACGAGTTGACCAGCAGGTGGATGATGTCTACGCATACGTCATGACAACATATACGAAGGAGCAGAACGATACGAAGGTCGAGCAAGAGGCGGCGATCGCCAAGTTTCTGCTGGCCGGTAAATTTACGGTGGAAGCAGAGCAGACGTATGAGTTCCCGTTCAGCTTCAAGCTTCCGGAGACGACTCCCGTGACGATGGGCCGGACGCCGGTATGGATTCAGACGGGTCTCGATATCAAAGAAGCGTTCGATCCGAAGGATCAGGACCGTGTGAAGGTATCTCCGCATCCTCATGCGCAAATTGTAATGGACGCTGTCGAGCAGATGGGATTCCGTCTGCGGGAAGTATCGTGCCAATATGCCCCTCGCCATGGCAGAGGACTACCATTCGTGCAGGAGTTCGAGTTTGTCCCGACATCGGAATTCCGCGGCCGGCTAGATGAATTGGAGATCATATTCTATCCGGAAGAAGACGGGATTGAGCTGCTCCTCCAGATCGACCGCCGGGCGCGCGGCCTTGCCGGTTTCATCGCCGAGGCTATGGATACAGACGAGAGCTTCGTACAATGTCGCTTCAACAAGTCAGAACTTGCGCGCGGCAGGCACTCGATTGCCGGAGAGCTTTCAGACCTCATTCGTCGCTACGTATAGAGTAGTTTAGAATTAACGCTGATGTGTGCTGTGCACCGAAGATAAATTAATATATACAACAAGTACCGATGGGTCGCTCTGAACTTATAGTTGAGATGATCCATCGGTTTTTTACGCTTCGAGCACTCTCCCCATAGCTCAGGAGCAGAGAGTATGGAAGAAGAGCTGATCTAAACAATTCTGGTTTGTGGGATAGCGACTACAGGGGGGCTCATAGCATCTGGAAAGTTTAGCTGATTTGTAAGTCTTTTTTAACATTTATACGTTATGCTTAGAGAATAAAACGCGATTGAAAAAGGATGTGCCGGTATGCATTCAAAAAGAGGCTGGTTGAAGCAATCTTTGGGTAAACGATTGAATGCCATCCATAGCATTAATGCGTGGATTCTTCTATTGCTGACAATCACAGGTATTGTGCTAAGTATTGGTGCAATAAGGGGAGATTTGGGCGGCTTTCGAGTGACGCTTAAGCAGCTTCACATCTATTTGGGCGTCGTCTCGATCCTGCTCATCGTTCTATACGCACCGATGCTGCGTAAACACTGGCACCAAATTCGCGACAAGCGCAGCAGGCGCGCAAATTTGGTGTTCGTGCTCGCGCTTCTGTTCGGCTGGAGCGCGTCGGGGGTCATCTTGTGGCAGTTCCGCTATCTGCCGCCGGCATGGAACAACACGGCACTCCTCATCCATGACCTGCTCACCTGGGTCGGAGTGCCGTATGCCCTGTACCACGCCATCTCGCGCAGCCGATGGCTGAAGCGGCAGCAGCGGCTGGACCAGGCCGCTGCCGCTGCTAGGCCGCCCGCTCAGCAGGCGGCCGCAACACCCGCCGCCAGCGTCCCGGCGGCGGCGCAGCCAGAACCCGCGGCGGCTACGGACGCCGCGGCCGCGCGCTCAGCAGCGCAGGCGGTTATCGCCGCGCTGAAGGCGTCGCCGATCACACGCGCATCGTTCCTGCGGCTTGCCGCAGGGCTGCTGCTCGTGATCGCGGTCGGACCCGCCTTTTACCGCTGGGTAAAAGGCGCCTTCGATACCGGCGGCAATACAGCCGCCGAGATTGCCGCGCTGGACGGCAACCGGATGCTCCCGCCGCCGGCGCCGCTGCCCGATTCCGCCGCTGTCATCGGCGGCGGAGCGCAGGGGAATTTCCGTATCTATACCGTTACGGAAATTCCCGCATTCGCTTCGGATACGTGGCAGTTCGCCGTATCCGGGCTGGTGGATCATCCCAGCGTATGGAGCTGGGAGCAGTTCTTGAACCTGAAGCGAACCGTTCAGGTGAGCGATTTCCATTGTGTGACCGGGTGGTCGGTCTACAAATGCACATGGGAAGGCATCCCGTTGAAGGAGTTGCTGGCTGCAGCAGGTGTCCAGCCGTCTGCGAAATACGTGAAATTTTACTCAGGGGATAAGGTATATACAGATGCACTATCCCTGGATCAAGCAGAGATGGACGATGTCATGGTCGCCGTACTGCTGGACGGAAAGCCGATTCCGCAAAAGCTTGGAGGTCCTGTCCGACTTATCGTACCGAAGATGTACGCATATAAATCCGTTAAATGGCTTCAAGGCATCGAGCTGATCGATAAGGAACACATCGGATACTGGGAAGCAAGAGGCTATAGGAATGATGCTTGGGTATGGGTAGAGCAAGAGCCGGTATAATTGCTGCAATGACTGCAATGACTGCAATGACTGGAATGAAACTGACTTTCACCGCGGTTTTTGGTATAGTAAATGCTAACAATGCTGCTGGGGAAAGAGGGATTCACATATGGAAATCATATCTGTAAACGTCGGTATACCGCAAACGATTATATACAAAGGGAAGGAGCTGGATACGGGGATCTATAAATCTCCGGTCAGCTCTCCTTTGCATGTTTCGAAAGTGCAGCTGGATGGAGACGGTCAAGCGGATCTGGTCAATCATGGCGGTGCCGATAAAGCGCTGTGTGTGTATTGTGAAGAACATTACGCTTGGGATCATAAATTGGATCGGAATCTGACATGGGGAGCATTCGGTGAAAATTTAACGGTTCGCGGCCTTCTTGAGGAAGAAGTGTGTATCGGAGATACTTACCAAATCGGTGAGGCCATTGTGCAGGTTTCACAACCTCGGCAGCCTTGTCATAAGCTGGCCAAACGTCATGATGTCGCGGATTTGGCCGTTCAAGTGCAGGATACCGGCTTTACCGGCTATTATTTCAGAGTACTCCAAGAAGGCATCATCCCTGTTCAGCCGGAGGTTGCGCTTGTTGCCAAACACGAAGCGGGCGTTACGGTCGCTTTTGCCAATCAAATCATGTATCACGATCAATCGAACCTTGAGGGTATAGAGCGAATTCTGGCGGTTGAAGCTTTGTCCGCAAGCTGGAGGGAGTCATTCGCCAAACGATTGGTTAAGTTGCAAGCATGATGACGGGCGTCATCTTGGCAGGCGGGTTGAATCGCCGAATGGGAGGGCGGCTGAAGGCGCTCCTCCCGATTAGCGGAAAGCCGCTGATTCTCAGGCAGCTGGAGGAAATGGCCTCATGCTGTAAAGAGATACTCGTTGTCACTAACAACCCCGAAGTGCTATCTCCTATACTTGACACTTTTTCCGATGTAAAGGTGCGCACAATCCGCGACCGGTTTGTTCAAACTGGGCCGCTTGGAGGAATTCACGCGGCATGTCTGGAGGCTTCGGAGCCCTTACTTTGGGTCGTCGGCTGTGATATGCCCTGCCTATCTGCTGCAGCTGCTGAGGCGATGAGCATGCAATGTATGGATAAGGGCAGCGATGCTGTCGTCCCTGTCATCGACGGACGTGTACATCCGCTCCATGGTATTTATACGCGGCAAGTCGGTGCTGAGGCCGAGGCTTTGCTGGCACATGAGCAGTATCGTTTGATGGGCTTGCTGCAGCGGATTGATTGCCAGGAGGCAGAGCAAGATTTTTTCATGGAAAAAGGGATTTCCACTCGGTTCGTCTTGAACGTGAACACGCCTGAAGATTATGAGGTTGTGCTAGGTTTTTGTTAGGAAATATGCCATAATGGACGTAGAGAGAGGGTGAACTCCTATGCCAAAATTATTAGTTGATCGATTTGGACGTAAGCACGATTACTTGCGGATCTCTGTAACGGATCGCTGTAACTTGCGCTGCGTATATTGTATGCCTGAAGAGGGAATGGAATTCGAGCCTGAAGAAAGGCTGTTATCTTTTGAGGAAATTACCGAGGTTGTCCGTGTACTGGCAGGACTTGGCGTGCGTAAGCTTAGATTGACCGGCGGGGAGCCTCTGGTACGCAAAAATCTGGAGCAGCTGATTGGCATGCTCTCGCAAATCCCTGGTATTGAAGATATTGCATTAACAACCAACGGTATTTATTTTGCTTCCCGGGCTGAGAAGCTCCGCGCTGCAGGGTTAACCCGTGTGAATATAAGTCTGGATTCTTTAAAAGCGGATCGTTTCTCTCTGATTACAAGGGGCGGCGACATTCGCCGGGTGCTTGAAAGCATCGAAGCAGCCTATCGCGTAGGCATCGGCCCGATCAAGCTGAACGTGGTCCTGATGAAGGGGTTGAACGATGATGAAATCGAAGACTTCCTGCAAATGACCGTGGATCGTCCCATTCAGGTACGATTTATTGAATATATGCCGATCGGTCATCAAGACGACACCTGGAAAGGTCGTTATTTGCCGCTAACTACGGTGTTGGATCGGTGTGCAGCAAAAGGATGGAATGCTGTTCCGTCCGAATCCGTCTATGGTAATGGCCCATCGCAGAATTATCGGATTGAAGGAGCGCTAGGCTCTTTCGGTCTTATTCATCCGATCAGCGATCACTTCTGCGAAACTTGCAATCGGCTGCGCCTTACGGCGGACGGCAACGTGAAGCCTTGTTTATATTGGTCCGATGAATTCAACGTTCGAAAATATATTGGTGACGATGCGGCAGTCGAAGACCTGTTCTTCCGTGCCCTGGATATCAAACCGCAGA
This sequence comes from Paenibacillus sedimenti, assembly GCF_014534655.1. GTDB lineage: Bacteria > Bacillota > Bacilli > Paenibacillales > NBRC-103111 > Paenibacillus_E > Paenibacillus_E sedimenti. Next base: position 210,629 of record NZ_JACVVD010000011.1, on the reverse strand, counting down.
ATCACGAGATGGCGCAAGCATTGATGAATCAAGAGCAGTCGCACACGCCGACACTGCGCCGGATGTCGCAAATTGGCGGCTAAGCAATAGGAGGAACAGAAGGCTTGTGAGCATGGATACAAATCTTAAATTCGGGCGTAAAGTGATATCCGTTGAGGAAGCGCGCGCTGCCCTTCGTGAATACGTAACATCGATGGCAATCGAAACTATACCGTTAGATTCCTCATTTGGCAGAAGGCTGGCTGCAGATGTATATGCAGACCATAATGTACCGCATTTTCGTAGATCGGGTGTGGACGGTTATGCGGTTCGCTCAATAGATATTAGCGAGGCTTCACCCGAATCCCCCATCCAGCTCAAGGTTATCGAGCGTATCCCGAGCGGCACCATACCGCAGTTCACTATTAGTACCGGCACGGCATCACGCATTATGACCGGAGCGCCTGTGCCGGATGGCGCAGATTGCGTTGTCATGCTGGAAATGACCGATTCCTTAAGGGATGAGGGAGAAGCGGCATGGGTACAAGTGAAAAAAAATGTGCAGGCAGGCAGCAATATTACCCCCATTGCCGGTGAAATTGGCCTGGGTGACTTATTGCTGCAGCACGGCAGCTTGATTGGACCGGGGGAAGCGGCAATACTTGCGACTTTTGGATACAGCGAGGTTCCAGTATATCGTAAGCCAAGAGTGGCCATCTTCTCTACGGGCTCAGAGCTGCTGAACGTACATGCTCCTCTGGAACCTGGGCGTATTCGCAACAGCAACAGCTACATGCTGGCCGCTCAAGTGGAAGCGGCGGGCGGTCTACCGATGATTATGCCGGCGCTGTCCGACGATGCGCCTCAGGTGCAGGCTGCGGTGGAACATGCGATGACGCATGTGGATCTTGTCGTCACCTCCGGCGGTGTTTCGGTAGGCGATTACGATGTGCTCGTTGATGTATTTGGACGTTGGGACGGTAAACTGCTGTTTAACAAAGTGGCCATGCGGCCCGGCACTCCGACGAGTGCAGCTATTTGGAACGGAAAGCTTTTGCTTGCGTTATCGGGGAATCCGGGCGCCTCTTATGTCGGGTTTGAACTATTTGTCAAACCGCTCATTAAAGCGATGCAGGGCTGCGCGAACCCCTACATGGAAGCGTTCACTGCCAATCTTGATGTCGATTACGGCAAAGCTTCCGCTTATCCGCGGTACGTAAGAGGGACGACACGCATAGATAACGGTTGTCTATGGGTAAGGCCCGCCGGGGTTGATAAATCCAGTATTATGGTGTCCGTCAAAGATGCGGATTGCTTGATTTGGCTGCCGGCAGGCGGACAAGGATTCCGAATAGGTGACCGGGTTGTTGTATATCCAACGAGTACAGGGAAGTAAAAGATGATGTAGATACCGAATGATTTCTATATAGAAGTCATTCTTTTTTTTGTTTTTACAAACTGACGAATAAGAAAAAAACCTGCCTTTCGCCGCTTTAAAAGAAGCGTACAAAGACAGGCCATGTTATTAAAGGATGGGAAATGTTACATTAAAAGAACGTGCGAAGTATGATAACGAGCAGGACGTAAAGAACAAGTATCGTTCCTACAGAAGTCCAAAGTCCGCCGCCTACAGGAGCTTCATGACTATAATCAGCTGCATATGACAAAAGTATTCCCTCCCTTTAATCCCTCTTTTAAGTGGTTTTACCCATTAATAAGGGAAAATACCGCGTGTGATGATGACTAACAAAATAAACAAAACAAGAATGGCACCCGCAGATGTGCCGTAACCAGCTACTCCACTCATGTGTCATCCCCCTTTCCAAACGTTCTGATATAACATATGTCCGATGGCTATTCGTTGATTGGACGAATGCCCTTGTGATGACCAAAAAGTATATAATAGGGAGGAAAGCCTGTTCTAGCCGCTATGTTGTGGCGAAAAGCTGATCTTAATAAGATGAGGTGAGGGAAGAATGAACGAAATTCGCACGTTACGACAAGAGGAGCTCCCGGAGAGTTTCTCACTGTCCGAGTTTGCTTTTCAATTTGAGCTGACCCCCGAGGAAAAGACAGAACGGATTGGCTGGACAGATCCGAATCAGGTATGGGGATATTTTGTCGATGGCGCTTTGGCAGCCAAATTAACGATTCTTCCTTTCCAAACATGGCTGGGCGGCAAAAGCTTTACGATGGGTGGCATTGCCGGTGTGGCTACATGGCCAGAGTATCGCCGCAACGGGATGGTCGGCCAGCTCCTGGTTCAATCATTGAAAACAATGAAGGAAGCGGGGCAGACGCTGTCGTTCCTGGCACCTTTTAAGTTTGAGTTTTACCGCAAGTATGGGTGGGAAATATATGTAGATTATTTGAAGTACGAGATTCCTTTGGATAAACTCCCTAAGTTCCAAGCGGCGGAGGGCAGTAAAATAGTACGCATTGCTAAAAACTGGGAACTCCTCAATCCTATTTACGAAGCGCATGCAGTCCGTTATAACGGCATGTTAATACGGGATGAGTTCTGGTGGAATCAACGATATTTCAAGTTCAAAAAGGGGACGGCAGCCATCTACTGCAATCCGCAAGGCGAACATAAAGGATACATATTCTATCAGGTTAAAGACAAAGTGGCGACGATTCATGAAATGGTGTTTTTGGATGAGGAAGCGAGACGCGGCTTATGGAAATTCATCGCAGATCATGATTCTATGATCGAAAAAGTACAATTGAACGCGCCTATCGACGATGCGCTGCCTTTCCTAACGCACGATCCGAAGTTCAAGCAGGAGAAAATCACTTATTTCTCAGCAAGAATTGTGGATGTGGAAGGATTTCTGTCTCAGTATCCTTTTGACGCACGGGAAGAAGCAGAACCTGTGTATCTACGCGTATCCGACTCCCGTGCGGATTGGAACAACGGTGTATATCTTCTGGAATTTTACGAAAATGGTACGGCAGCACATGTTACGAAGCTGGCTGAAGGTGAATTACCCTCTGACTCGGAGGCTCTTAGCTGCTCCATACAGACATTAACAGCGCTACTGATCGGTTATCAGAATGCAAGCTTTTTAGCTCAAACCGATCGGCTGCAAGGGTCTTCCGAGCTTGTTCGCAGGTTGGAAGCGGCTATTCCTGAACGGACTACATACTTGTCGGACTTTTTTTAAAATACATGAGTAAGTGATGAGATACACGTCCTGTATGGGTTCTAAAACCCATGACTGGGAAACCGATAGAGGCGGCTTTAGTGGGATATGGACCACGTGGCCGTCTTTTGGCGGTTCATTTTTGATTTGAGCGTCATCATCACTTACTTGTTCATCCTTGAAATCAAATCCGTTACAGTCAGAAATTGATAGCCCTGTTTCTTAAGCTCAGGAAGTACAATTTTCAAAGCTTCTACGGTCTGGGTACAGTCACCCTCTAAATCATGGAACAAAATAATGTCGCCATTGTGGATGTTGGAAAGGACGGATTGAACGATATTATGGACGCCTGGTTTCTTCCAATCCTTGGTGTCTTGATACCACGACCACATGACCACTGTGAAACGATCCTGTTTGGCTAACTCCAATAGCGATTGATTATAGAAGCCGCCCGGCGGGCGGAATACATGGGGCGTTTGCTCGGTAATGTCAAAAATGATCTCCTGCGTTTGTTCAATTTCTTCCTTCAATTTTTGGGGGCTAACGTTTTTGAGAAAATGATGGTCATACGTATGGTTGGCGATTTCGTGCCCTTCGTTCACTTCGCGAATCGCAATTTGAGGGTACATTTGCACGCGCTTACCCAGTACGAAAAACGTGGCTTTCGCATCAAATTGCTTAAGTACGTCAAGTACTTGCGGGGTATAGACGGGATTGGGACCGTCATCAAAGGTGAGAGCGACAAGCTTCTGGTCGGTGTCCACATTCCACACAACTTTGCTTTGAGGGACTGGCATGCCCGCGGTTGTAAAAAGGATAAGAATGGCGAATTGAAACAACGACAGAAACATAGATGCAGGTCTACGCATAGGTTCCATACCTCCTGAATCGTGCAGTTACAGGCTAGTTTCTGGATTGCCAATGGAACCTATACGATGAAGAAGGATGTTAATAATAGGAAGGAACAAATTACATCAGGGGAGATAGGCAAAATGAAAAAAGCTGTCGCTTAGAGAGTTAATCTCCAAAGCGCAGCTTTTTCTGCATACAACATTTTAGTTAGGAACCCGGTAGACCTTAATCGTTTGGATCCCAAATTTTCTCACAGATTGCTTGGAACCGGGAATGAAAATATCCATACGTTTCCCTTTAACTGCACCGCCCGTATCTGTGGCGTATGCATACATACCGCCGGTCGGCAGACCATTAAAGTTATAGCCTTCAATATAAAGCTTGGAGCCAAGCGGGATCACGGAAGGATCAACAGCAACGGTACCTAGTTTCAGAGGATTACCCATGTAGTCCATTGCTCCGTAGCCGCCGTTCTCCGAAGGATCGGCCGAATAAGCGGTTGCCTGGAACTGTTCATAGTCTGGAGCGTGGTGATTACCATCTTTGTTTAAAATAGCAATGTTGCTGCCGGCCTCCCATTGAACAGGAATATTGGAAGCTTCAGAGATAAAGCGCAGCGGCACATACACTCTGCCGTCTTGATATTCAGCGTGTGTCTCCATCTCCACAAAAGCATCGTCTATTTGCACTTCTTTTTGTCCTGAAGTCAACGTGATCGTGTGTTTCTCATTATTTAAAGTGACCTTGATCCGGTCTCCTTCTTTTTTCCATTCAAGCGCGTATCCGAGCTTCTCCGTTACAAAGCGGATTGGAACCTGCGCAGAATGATTCGTGTCCAGAAAAGGTTGTGCATCCGGAAAATGGATAAGATCATCGTTAACTTGAACTTTCACGTCCATGTCCATGTCAGACGCATGTGCTGAAAATGGGGAAATAAAGCCTCCTACCAAGACTGTGGTAAACACAGCAAGGCTTGTTAGCCCTTTAGCTACTTTATTCAATTGGTATTCCTCCTTCATGAGCCTCCGAGGTTAGTTGACGGGTTCGGGAAGAAGGTTCTCCCTAGTCTGCTTCAAGAAACAGCAAATATTCACCCCAAGTAAATCGTCCCCCGTACCGGCACTTTGTCTGTGTACCGGACTCGGCTTCAGCTATTTTAGCACTATCAACCTTGATGAAACAACGTCCAAATTGTGGAAAGAAGGAGTTGATACTGGACTTAGGTCTAGGTTGAAAAACAGTCGCGGGTCCGTTTTGAGCACTTTGGCTTTGGTGTACGATAGTAGCATGAAGACAACGAAGGACGGCAGCAAGGGTTGAACAAGGAGCAATTCCATTCGCAAGTTCGAATTGTTAATAAATGGAATATGGGGTGCGAGGATGAAAATGTTGAATCGGATCGGGAAAATGGCAGAGGCTGCTTGGAGTGAAGCGGCAGAGCGCTTGGATATGCAGGAACGCAGCGGCGGAGCTGGGGGGACTGTCTCGCCGAAGGTGGAAGCTCTGGAGCAGCGCTACCAGAACGCGCTGCAGCGAGCATTCGACCTGCGCCTGCAAAGCGTGAGCACGGGCGAGATGGCGCAGCTGCGCAGCGAGCAGGCCGAGCTGGCGATGCGCGCCGGCGACGAAGCGCTCGCGCGGCACGCGCTGCAAGAGAAGCTGCGCGAGGAAGCGGCGTGCGAGCACTACCGCGCGCAGTACGCGAGCTGCCAGGACGAAGTCCTCGCGCTCGCGGAGGAGCTGCGCCTGCTGCGCGCTTCGCTCGCAGCAGGGGAGGCGCGCGGCGGCTACGCTTCGCCGCGCGATGGCGGCATGCAGCCGCAAGGCGGGCTGCACGAGCATGGCGCTCGCGACTCGCTGCGCGAGCTGGAAGTCGCCGGCCGCGAGCTAAGCCGCGAAGCGCTGCAGGGGCTCCGCGAAGCGGGCCGCCTGTCGCGGGAAACGCTGAAGGAGGCCGGCGGCAACCTTCAGCATGAATGGCACGCGCTGCGCGGCAAGCTGCAGCACGAATGGCAGCATCGCCGCGCTAGCGACGGCGATGACGTGAACACGCGCGGCAGGAAGTAGCCGCGCACGATCCAGCGGCCGCGCAGTGCTGCAAGCTTCGCGGCCGCTCTGTCCGGTTGTCCATCAAATGTCAACCTGCAAATCATATTTTTATGCCTGCATATACATGTATAAGCCTTACGGCACAAGCATTTGCTTCTTGGAGGCTGTCCATTCTTATGGTATGCTAGGAAAGATGCAAAATGGGCTCATTTTGTTTGAACGAATGAATGGTTTCTTAGAAATCATGAAAGATAAACGGCAGCCAGAGGAGGTGCAACGATGGGAGAAGAAACCAAAAATAACCGCAACCGGAATACAGCGCTAGTGCTGATTGGAGCCGGTCTTTTTTTACTTCTGGATCATACGATTGGCTTTTTTCCCATTCTTGCGGTTGTCCTCATTCTGCTTGGCATTCATCGACTCCGCTCGCGCAAGGAACGCAAGGGCTACGTGCTGATCGGCATTGGAGCCGTTATCTTATTTGGCGATCATATTACGATTGTTTTATCCGTTGTCCTGATTTCGCTTGGTCTGTTCTTTATTCGCTCCAAGCAGGTGCATAGGGATGATACGTATATCCAAAAGCAGAAGCTGGTCGACAGCGTCCGACTTGGCAGAGAGCCTTGGATATTGCGTAACAGCAGTACTTGGTACATTATTGGTGAAACTTATATTGACTTGTCGCTGGCCATCTTGGAACAAAAGGAAACGACTGTTATCCTGCAAGGGGTCGTAGGCGACGTGGACATCAAAGTGCCGGATGATATTGGCATTTCGGTGACTTCCTCTGTAACCCTTGGTCAAATACAAATAGCCAGCGAGCGGGAAAGCGGCGTGTTGAACAAACTGATGTGGCAATCCGCTAATTATGACAATTGCGATCACCGGGTGAAACTTGTTCTTTCCTACATCGTAGGAGATATCAACGTCAAAGTGTTGTAAAAGGGAAATTTCGATTTTTTAAGGGACACTTGAGGAGGGTCATCGCGCATTGGACGGCTATAAACGGAAATTAACGAATATGATATGGCGCAGCATGGGCGAATCGATCCTTTTCAGCTTAATTGTTTTTGGCGTCATTATTTATTTTCTCAATTCACGCGGCATGATAGAGCCTTTTCGGAATTGGCAGGAGGGCGTGAAGTTCTCGCTCATGGTCATTGGCATTGTTATCGGCATTGGAGCAATCCACGGCTTCTGGAGCAGCAATCGCATCACACGCAGGCTAGAGCCACTGATGGAGACGATGATTCTGCTTGAAAAGGGTACGTTCACCCGCAGCGGCTTTCAGAACGGCGAAGACGAGATTGGACGTCTCGGGGAACAGCTTGGCCGCATCATGAAAAGGTGGGAGGAGCAGGTTACCTCCCTTCAACGATTGTCTAACGACAATGCCGAACTCGCGGAGAAAGCGAAGTTCTCGGCTGTTATTGAGGAACGCCAGCGTCTGGCGCGCGAGCTCCACGATGCGGTTAGTCAGCAGCTGTTTGCGATATCGATGACGGCGACGGCGGTCGGGCGTACGCTCGACAAAGATTTTGAGAAAGCGCAGAGGCAAATCCACCTCATTGAGGAGATGGCTTCTGTCGCGCAATCCGAGATGAGAGCGCTGCTGCTGCATTTGCGTCCGGTGCATCTGGAAGGCAAGCGGCTCTCCGAAGGCCTTGTTGAGCTTCTGAAGGAGCTGGCCGCGAAGGTGCCGATGGCGATTTCCTGGGACATGGATGATGAAATTCGTCTGCCTAAGGGAATTGAAGACCATTTGTTCCGTATTGTTCAAGAGGCGTTATCCAATGCGCTGCGTCATTCCAAAGCGAATAAGCTGGAAGTGAAGCTGCTGCATCGCCCTGATGGCATCCGCCTGGCCATTCGCGATGACGGTGTCGGCTTTGAACTTGATGCGAAAAAGCATACATCTTACGGAATTGTATCCATGAAAGAGCGCGTGAGTGAAATCGGCGGTTCTTTACATATCATTACTGCCCCGGATCGGGGTACACGCATTGAGATCCGCGTGCCTATTCTTGGCAATGATTATGCTTACGATGCAAGCTTTCCTACGGAAAGCTGAGCGCATGCTTACGATGCAAGCTTTCCTACGGAAAGCTCTTAGGAGGAGAAGCAAATGGAGTCGAATATTAAGGTGCTGCTCGTCGACGACCACGAGATGGTGCGAATTGGACTAGCGGCGGTTCTGGGGACGGAAGACGGCATCGAAGTGGTTGGCGAAGCGAGCAATGGACAAGACGGGATCCGTCTGGCCCAGGAGTATCGGCCTGATGTTGTACTCATGGATCTTGTCATGGAAGGAATGGATGGCATCGAGACGACTCGCAAGCTGCTGCAGCTTTACCCGGAATGCAAGGTCATCGTCCTCACAAGCTTTTTGGATGATGAAAAAATGTACCCCGTAATCGAAGCGGGCGCTTTCAGTTATTTGCTCAAAACATCACGCGCCTCTGAAATTGCCCAGGCAATAAGAGCTGCAGCGAAAGGCCAGTCAATTCTTGAATCGCAGGTCGCATCGAAAATCATGAATCGATTCCGTCAGCCGAAGGCAGCGGCGGCACCTCATGAAGAGCTGACGGAACGCGAGATGGAAGTCCTTCGCCTAATCGCGAAAGGCAAATCCAATCAAGAGCTCGCTGATGAGTTGTTCATCGGGGTGAAAACCGTCAAGTTTCATGTGACGAATGTACTCGCAAAACTGGGTGTGGAAGATCGCACACAAGCGGCAATTTATGCGTTCAAGCATGGTTTGGCCGAATAACATGGGACATAAAGGAGCGAGAAACGATGAATCTGCTAAAGCAAATTTGGAGCTGGATCGGGTCCATTGCCATTTCGTTTGTATTGGTTGTATTTCTAGGTGTTTTTGTATTCCAATCCACGAAGGTGATGGGACATTCTATGGATCCAACACTGCACGATCAGCAGCGAGTGTATGTATCTAAGCTGTCGCATACGTTTAAGTACGAACCCGACTACGGCGATATCGTCATCATCGACAGTCGGGTTGATCTTAAACGGACATTCAAAAACGATCTGTTGGATAGTCCGCTGCTCAGCTTGTTTACCAGAGGCGATGATAAGCATGTATGGATCAAACGGGTGATCGGCAAAGCGGGAGATGAACTGGAGCTTAAGGATCATAAAATGTATCGCAATGGCGTAGCTATCGATGAACCGTATCTCAATGAACAGATGCGAGAGTCGGCGGATGCGAAGTGGAAAGTTCCTGATGGTCACGTTTTCGTCATGGGAGATAACCGCAACAACAGCATGGACAGCAGAGTGATCGGGTACATTCCGCTCGATCATGTGCTGGGGAAAAAGCTGTTTTAATAAGCTCTGAAGATCCAAGTGTCGTGATTTTGCTTTATGAAATCCAACGAGAGAACCGTTTAATCTTGAACGGTTCTTTTGTATTGCAAATTTTTGGATAAATCGGAAGTCAGATGATCATCGCCGAGAAATATGGAACTGCGACTACTGTTCGGTTATAAAGACGTTCGCACAAATACTGAACAGCGCCCAGCGTTCGCAAATAATGACCATTGAGTCGCTAAATAGAGCCCTTCGTTCGTTGTCCGGACTGGGTTCATGTATGTGATCGAAGGGCGTAATTCGACTAGTCCTGGCATGAGATTATCATCCGAAAAGGAACAAACAGGGCGGAAATAGTCGCAGGCGACTAAGTCTTCCACTTTGGGGAGGTTACCGTTCGTTATTCAAATTATTAGTGCTGGGGAGGGGCTTCCAATGGGTTTGAGAAAGCATTCGAGGCGACACGTCAATTGGCGCGAATGGAAGGATTGCTGGTCGGGGTCTCCTCGGGGGCTGCTGTTCATGCTGCCACACAAATCGCGAGAAGACCCGAGAACAAAAGGAAGCTGATCGTTACACTGCTTCCGGATACGGGAGAAAGATATTTGTCTGCTTCACTGTTTCAAGTTGGGGAGCAGGGTTATATGCGCTGATCGAGCAGCAGGCCGTTCATGGGAACGGGCAGATAGGCTTGAAGCTGAGAACGGTATTGACCGTAAGGCTTAAGCGGTGAACGATGCATTTGAAATAAGGTTTCGGTGGGCAGCTGCTCTAATCGTCCTAATTGGCTGGACAAAGATTCAGCAAAACCGATGATGTTTCCTAGGCTTTTATTCGTAAGTCCATCACGACTCTCCATCTGTTCCTTGAGTTCATCAACCTGAACCTCAAGTGAGCTATCGTCAAGCTCGGCAATTAAGTACTCAGGGGATTCACGCAATTGATCTTGAAATGTATGATAAGCATGGATGAATGCTCGAATAGGTTCGGTAATGCTCTCGTTCAACTGTCGAGATTCTATCAACGTTTGTGCGGACTGTTTGACGCTCTGTGCGGATTGCACGATTCCTGCCAGTCCTTGAGCTGATCTTTGAGCCAGTTGTTTGTACATTAATCGATCATAAGGCAGATCAAGGGGCTGACGTGAAGTACTCGACTTGCCGCCTGTTACGCTGCGCACGCTGCTGACTCGGTAGTAGTCCTTATGTGTTTGGTAGCTGTTAATTACCGTGACCGGATAGGCGTTAATCATAGGAAACACCACCTCTTTGTTCGCTTATATATACTATACCATTCGCAGTGATTGGGGTAAATTGGTACTTGCATAGGAAGATTTCACTGGTTTTTTTGGGAACAAATGGAGTCAAGCGCGGAAACACCTACATAAGATAGCATTATTGCTTCAAGTGGAGGCGATGCCGTGTGATACGCAAACGATTAGCTTCCGTTGACGATCGGGTCATTCACCGATTAATCGTGGAACAATTAGTTCCTTTTTCAAGAAAGTTTGACGTAAGCTCGTCAGCGACTTTTACTGAAATACGCAAGCGGTTGAACCGGAATGTGACGTACGTCGCAGCTAAGGGAGTAAGACGTCCATTCGGTTTTATTACAGTCCTCCGCAAATCTCGAGTCTTATATGTGGATATGCTCGCGATTGACCCTCGGGAGCAGAGCAGAGGCTGGGGGCAGCAGCTGATGAACGTCGCGGAGGCCTACGGGAACGCTGAGCGTTGCCGGACCGTGGAGCTGCTGGTTGACGACAGTAATGAGAAGGCATTCCGGTTTTATGTAGGCAGAGGGTATTCAGTGAAGGATTATATACCGGAGATCGCCTGTTATAGGATGACGAAATCGCTTCGATGAAAAAAACGCAGGGCCGTGGAGTAAATATCCACAGCCCTGCTTTGCTTAAATAAGGAAAGCGAATAATACGGCGATCGCAGCTAATTCGATAGCTAGAGCGGCGCCATAGCCGAAGCCTCCGAAGGGAGGGAAGCCATATGGGCCGTATCCATATCCGTAAGGAACACCGAATGGCCCCCAAGCTTGGGTCGTTGCCTGATTTTGATTGGGTTTAGCCTTAGCTGCTTTGCCTTTTGGCTTTTTCTTGGACGAGCTGGACACCGCTGCCACGGTGTCGTTCAAAATAAGGCGGCCGCTTTCCACGCGACTTAACGTCCCATAGATTTCCGAACCGTCGTATAAGTAAATCAGAACCTGCTTACCGCAATGAGCTATACAGGTTTGTTCTGTTACCGGGAATATGCGCTGCATGTTTTTCCTTGCACCTCCGTGTTATAGACTACTGTCAGCCTATTCCGCTCCGGACTTTTCGGTATAGACGAATGTCTACTTTCGCATAAGAAAAAGTTATCAGACAAATTGGCCTGGAAAAGTTGAATACCTAGCTCATTTTAGGTATGCTAAGCATATTACCTAATCCAATAGAGAAAGAATGATGCATAGATGAGTGGAGCTGTGTTTTATATTTTCGGAGCAACAGGGGATCTGGCGAAAAGGAAGTTATTTCCGGCTTTTTATGCTTTATACCGGGAAGGCAAATTGGGCGAAAACTTTGCCGTGGTCGGTCTGGCTCGAAGACCACGCACGAATGAGCAGTTCCGTGAGGACGTGAAGCAGTCCATCAATGATTTTGCACGATACAAAATTACGAATGAGCCGGAATTTGCGAATTTCGCGCAGCATTTTGAATATATGTCACTGGATATCAATAACGTGGCTGGCTTCCACGAGCTGAATGCGCTGACGGCCAGACTGGACGAACAGTTTCAAACGGGCGGCAACCGGTTGTTTTACCTGGCACTGGCTCCGGAGTTGTTCGGCAATGTTTCTTACAACTTGCGGGAAGGCGGCTTGCTCGAGACGCAAGGTTGGCATCGCCTCGTGATCGAGAAGCCTTTCGGCTATGATCTGCCTTCGGCGGAGCGCTTGAACGGACAACTGCGCCAAGTATTCGAGGAAAAAGATATTTACCGCATCGACCACTACTTGGGTAAAGAAATGGTGCAGAACATCGAGTTCGTGCGGTTCGCAAACGCATTTTTCGAGCCGCTTTGGAACAACAAATACATAGCAAATATTCAAATAACGCTTAGTGAAACGGTTGGCGTTGAAGAACGCGGCGGCTATTATGACCATTCCGGCGCACTTCGCGATATGGGCCAAAACCATATGCTGCAAATGCTGATGATGATGGCGATGGAACCGCCAAGCCGCTTGCATCCGGAAGATATTCGCGATGAGAAAGTGAAGGTGCTTCGTTCCCTTCGTCTGTTCGAGAACAGCGATGATGTGAGGGCGAACGTCGTTCGCGGCCAATACACCAATGGCACATCGAAGGGCAAAGCGCTTCCGGCCTACCGCGAAGAAGAGTCCGTGAATCCGGAATCGACGACGGAGACGTATTTTGCGGCTCGCGTACACGTGGATAATTTCCGCTGGGCGGGTGTCCCTTTCTATATCCGTACTGGAAAAAGGCTTCCGCTTAAAACAACGGAGGTTGTCGTGGAGTTCAAAAATATCCCGAATAACGTATATTTGGCCAAAAAACACGATCTGCAGCCGAATCTGCTCGTGTTCCGCGTGAATCCGATGGAAGGCATCTATTTGAAAATGAATGCCAAGCAGCCGGGCTCGGAAGGAGTGATCGTTCCGGTCGCCATGGATTTCTGCCAAAGCTGCCAAATCGGCATCAATACGCCGGAAGCCTACGAGCGATTGATCTATGATGCGACGCGCGGCGATTCCACGTACTTCACCCGATGGGACGAAGTGGCGCTGGCTTGGTCCTATGTGGATCGCATCGCTGCGGCGTGGGCTGAAAGCTCCGCAGATTTGAAGTCCTATCCGGCCGGATCATGGGGACCTGAGGAAGCGACGCAGATGCTGACGCAAGACGGCTTCAAATGGTGGCCGATAAACGGTCAAAACGAAGGCGAAGTGGATTGGGAAACGGAGTCCCCGAAAGCTTCGGTGCTGACCAAATAGGTTTTACAAGAGATGCCAACGGGCTGACATGCCCGTTGGTTTTATTGTCATTATTGGGGTCTTTCTTCAATTTTGCGGGATCTGTTATAATAGTGTTTATGAGTAACGGTCATTATTGATAATTGAGGTGCAGTATGTCGCGAAGAGCTTTTATTAGATGGTTGATGTTCATCGGTGCAGCCCTGGTCGGATTAAGCGCGGTTTTTAGCCAGCTGGTCAAGAAAAAATTTCTGTCCGGGGAAGAGGCAGTTATGTCTCCTTTGAAACCGGAACCTGTTTTAGCGACGGCGGAACCAACGGCTGAACCGTTGTCAACGGAACCGCTTATGTCGTATTTTATATTAAGCGATCTCCATGTTAGCAGCGGAGACCCGACGACCGGTAAAAAGCTAAGGCAAGCATTGGATGATATTACGCATTTTAATGCACCGGTCGATGCGATCATGTTGACCGGCGATTTAACCGACACAGGCACGGAAAGCGATTATAAGGCCCTGCGTACCATAGTAAGCGAATATAAACTGCCGCCTGTTCACGCGAATATGGGCAATCACGACTACTACACGATCTGGATAAACAAAGCGAACAACTGGGATCAGGGCGCCGTTCCGAATGGGAAGACGGACGCCATGTCGAGGGAGCAGTTTAAAAAGTTTTTCGGGTATGAGAAGCTTTACAACGAATTTACAACGAAGGAGCATTCCATCCTTCTGCTGTCTCAAGAGGCCTATGTACAGGAAAAGCCGGAGGTAGGAGAAGGAGCCTGGTACTCGGATGAGCAAATGGCGTGGTTCAAAGAACGGCTCAAAGCGCTCTATAAACCGGGAAGACCGTTATTCGTCATGACCCATCAGCCGTTGCCGGCCAACGGCACGGATGGCCGCACTCATCAATTGATCCGGGCTGTTCAGTTCCGTGAAGCACTCAAGCCTTACAAGAATGTGTTCGTTTTTTGCGGACACCGCCATCAGGATTTCCAGAATGGTTCTCCGCATTATGTGAAGGAAACCTTCCATTACTTTCATAACTCCTCTGTAGGCAGGACGCTGAATCGCGCCTACCAGCAGGAAGCGAAGAATAAAGCGCAAGGACTTTATGTGCAGGTGTACGCGAATAAAGTTGTAATCCGAGGGCGAGAATTCAGCAACCGCTCCTTTATCGCGGAAGCGGAATGGAGCATTGATCTGCAAAAAGCCTAGATGGAAGAAATAAATTTAAACAACCTATTGCAAGAAGAAGGGACTAAATAAACGGATGACTACGCAATTAAACAAACAACTAGAGACGGAAGTCGCTAAACGACGAACGTTCGCGATTATTTCCCACCCGGATGCGGGTAAAACAACTTTAACCGAAAAGCTGCTCCTATTCGGGGGGGCAATTCGGTTGGCGGGTACGGTCAAAGGCCGCAAAGCCAGCAAGCATGCCACCTCCGACTGGATGGAGATTGAGAAGCAGCGTGGAATCTCGGTTACGTCCTCGGTGATGCAGTTCGATTATGAAGGGCATCGCATTAATATTTTGGATACGCCAGGTCACCAGGATTTTAGTGAAGATACGTACCGGACGCTCACAGCTGCGGATAGCGCGGTGATGCTAATCGACGTTGCCAAAGGGGTCGAGGCGCAGACGAAGAAGCTGTTCCAAGTTTGCCGCATGCGCGGTATCCCGATTTTCACCTTTATTAATAAATTGGACCGCGAAGGCCGCGATCCGTTCGAACTGCTTGAAGAACTGGAAGAGGTGCTAGGCATTCGTTCTTACCCGATGAACTGGCCGATCGGCTCCGGCAAGCAGTTCTGCGGCGTATATGATCGTGAAAAGACGCAGCTGGAGCTGTTCCAAGGCGACGATCACAAGCAAATCGAAGTGCGTAAAGTAAGCGGCGTCGATGACCCGCTCGTGAAAGAAATCGCCGGTGAGTTTCTGCATAAGCAATTAAGTCAGGATATTGAGCTGCTGGATGTAGCTGGAGATCCTTTTGATATGGAAAAAGTGCTGCAGGGCGAATTGACTCCGGTATTCTTCGGCAGCGCCGTCAACAACTTTGGGGTGCAGACATTCCTCGAGAACTTCCTGCAATTAGCGCCGAAACCGGAGCCTCGCAACAGCTCGGCGGGTCTGATCGAGCCTACGAAGGAGAAATTTTCAGGCTATGTTTTCAAAATTCAAGCGAACATGAATCCTGCCCATCGAGATCGTATTGCCTTCCTACGCATTGTTTCCGGTAAATTCGAGCGAGGTATGTCCGTTAAGCATAACCGTGCAGGCAAAGAAATTAAATTAGCACAACCGCAGCAATTCCTTGCACAGGATCGTGATATCGTGGAAGAGGCGTTCCCAGGCGATATTATCGGGCTGTTTGACCCGGGCATCTTCCGGATCGGCGATTCGTTAAGCCAAGGCGAAGAAGTTATTTTCGATGAGCTGCCAACGTTCTCGCCGGAGCTGTTCAGCAAGGTATCGATCAAGAATGCCTTGAAGCAAAAGCAATTTTTGAAAGGCATCGATCAATTGACCGAAGAAGGCATGATACAAGTATTCACAACGATCGGTTTCGAGGATATGATTCTCGGCGTCGTTGGACAGCTTCAATTCGAGGTTCTCGAGCATCGAATGAAGTCCGAATATGGGGTAGATATCCAGTTGCAGCGGCAGAATTACCAGTTTGCGCGTTGGATTGTCGATGATAAGATCGATCCGGGCAAGTTCCGCATCAACTCCCAGCTTGTTAAAGACAAAAAAGGCAACTATGTCGGTTTATTCGAAAGTGAGTACGCACTGCGTTCAGCGATAGAAAAAAATCCGACGGCGCAATTTTTAACGAGTGCACCATAAGCAAAAAAGAGGCTGTTTCCAGATGATCGAATCTGAGAAACGGCCTTTTTTTTAACGGATAAGAATTATTATCCCATTTATGCAGAGTCACTTTTGGGGGATTTGTTAGTCGCCAACATGCACGTTGCTTCATACAATAGGTACGGATTCATTATACGACTCGTAAGGAAGTGAACTCCCAGCGTGCACATCTTGATTGTCGCTCCTGAACAGATTCCGGTTCCGCCTGTACTTGGCGGTTCGGTCGAAATATGTATTTATTCCATAGCCCGCAAGTTAGCTAAGCACCATCAGGTGACGGTGATCAGCAGGCGTCATCCTGCTTACAGCCATGCTACCCGGCGAGGATCCTTAACGATCATGAGAGTCCCTGCTGGAAGTAAAAGCACGTACTTAAAAGCCGTACTCAGCGTGATCAATGGGAAATCGTTCGACTGGATTCAGGTGGATAACCGGCCGCAGTATGCATCGGGTATAAAGAAACATTTTCCAAATACACCCGTTTCATTGTTTTTACATTCGTTAACATTTGTGAAACCGCCGTATGCTTCCAGAGCGACGACTTCCCGGCACTTGTTAAATGTGGATTGGGTCATTGCCAACAGCAGTTCGCTTACGCGAGAGCTTTCGGCCCTATTTCCAAAACAACGGCATAAGATTCATACCATACATCTCGGTACGGATGTATCTCGATTTCGACCGGTTTCCGCCAAAACGAAAGAGCGCTTGAGAAAACAATATCGCTTAAGCAAGGGCTTTCATGTGCTGTACGCAGGGCGTTTGATCAAGCGTAAAGGCATTCCGCTGTTGATCAAAGCGGTTCATTTAGCTAGAAAAGAAGTGCCTGAAGTAAAATTACTTATTGCTGGAGGCGAACAACATAAGGGATTTACGTCCAATCTGAGGAAATACGCCGCCAGGCTTGGGGTGCCTGCAAGGTTCTTAGGCAATATTCCACATCGCAGCATCCATAAGGTATATGGGCTCGCAGATTGTTTTGTTTGCCCATCGCAGGGGCATGAGGCTTTCGGATTAGTTAATGTGGAGGCCATGGCCTCAGGACTTCCTGTAATTGCTTCAGCCAACGGCGGCATCAATGAAGTGATCCGGGACGGCCGCAATGGCGTTCTGATCCAGGCATATCGAAGCCCCCGTCCATTCGCTGAAAGCATCGTGGCTGTCGCCAGACGTAAAGACTGGGCAAGCAGTTTGGCCAAACAGGCCCGTATCGATGCCGAGAATCAGTTCAGCTGGCAGGCGACAGCACGATCTTTGGCCGACTTTTATAAATTTAAGTTGGGGGCAAGAAAATGAAAAAGATCCTGATGCAAAGGACCTCGAAGGGGAAGATAAATATCGGCAAAGCCCGATATGTCCAAAGCAAGTGGGGGAAAACCAAAGCGGTGGAAAGCACTCAAGCACTGCGCCAATATGTCCCCGATACAAAACGAATGACCCGCGAGACCCTCCTGCAGATGCTGCGGGAATACAGAATGGTTTACATTAAACCGAACGTCGGCATGTTTGGCAACGGGGTGATCAGGGTTGAATGGACGGAGAATGCTAAAAAGTCACCCTATTCCTATCAATACGGGGTTCGATTGAGGCATTTCGACACCTTCGAGGAGATATATGCTTCCATTCGCAAGGTGACCAACAAACGTTATTATTTGGTACAAAAAGGTATTGACTTATTAAAGTACAAAGGAAACCGATTCGATTTGAGGGTTATGGTGCAGCAAACGCCGCAACGCAGATGGGAGACGACCGGAATCATAGGAAGAGTAGCGCATCCAGATAAAATTGTGACCAATTTCCATAGCGGCGGGACCTTAAAGCCTATTGAAACACTACTGGCGAAGTACATTTCCGCTAATGAGCGGAAGAGTTATATAAACAAGCTGAGAGTAATTGGATTACAAGTAGCCAAGTCGATGGATAACCGGTACAAAGGCGTTAAGGAGATTGGCGTAGATGTCGCCCTGGATAAAGATTTGCATCCATGGATTCTTGAGGTGAATACGAGTCCAGATCCTTTTATTTTCCTGAGATTGAAGGATAAACGGGTATTCACCAAAATTAAACGATATGCCAAAGCGTACGGCCGGTTATGACCGCATAACCGGTTTTTTATCACCACAAAAGCTCGATAGAGGTTTATCTCACTACATAAGAAAGTATAAGTTTTCGGTTCCCGAAAACCGCTTTCTTATTGGCGATAAAAACTTCCACAAAACGCGGTCGCACATCTTTGAATGTACGTCGATAGACGTTTTTCTCATATATGGAAGTTCAGCAAGTTGCCGTTATTTTCCAAATCGTAAACTGAAACGGGAGGGCTTAACAGATAACCCTGAATGGTCGTGCAAGTCGTTCCTTTCAAAATTTCCAGCTGACTCATTTCTTCAACGCCCTCTGCAACTACCTGCAGATTAAGTGAATGACCGAGTTGAATGATGGCGTGTGTAATGGCCAAATCATTTTGATTGCTGTGAATGTTTTTAACGAAGGAGCGGTCGATTTTGAGACAATGGATCGGAAAATGCCTTAGATGACTTAAGGAGGAATACCCGATACCAAAATCATCGATGGAGATCGAAATCCCTATGCCGCAAAGTTTCTCTAGTATGGAAACGGTCTTATCCATGTCGTGCATAATGGAACTTTCTGTTATTTCGAACTCCAGAAAGGAAGGATCGATACCCGTTTGTTCGATAATGTGAATGACCTTTTCGGCAAAAGCCTCTTCCTGAAACTGACGGGGCGAGATATTGACCGCCACCTGATAGGCGACGATACCTGCTTCGAGCCATTTCATCTTTTGCAGACAAGCTTGACGCAGCACCCATTCGCCAAGCGGAACAATAAGGCCGCTCTCTTCGGCAAGTGGAATGAAGTTATTTGGAGTGATAATCCCATGGATCGGATGATTCCACCTGACAAGAGCTTCCAGACAAATGATGTTGCCGGTTGATAATTCGAGACGCGGCTGATAATAAAGCATCAGTTGATCCGCATTTATGGCTTGGCGCAGCTCGGTTTCCATCTGCATATGACCCGAGTAACGCTGTTCGAAAGCGGAATCGTAGGCTAGCGTTTTGTTTTTGCCGGTATGCTTGGCGGCATAAAGCGCAAGATCAGCTTGAATCAGCGCTTGCCGGGTAGTGTCAGGTTGCAGGTCTATTGTGCTAAATCCGATGCTGGCATTGATATAATACGCCTGATCATTTATATAGAACGGCTTCATAAATATGTGCTGCACTTGGTTGATACAGTCTGCAAGCTGAGCTTTGGAGCCTGCATGTAAAAGAAGGAGGAATTCATCATCACCCGATTGCACGACGAGTTTGCAATGCTCGCAGGCCGTCAATCTGGCTGCGGCTTCTTGCATAAGAAGATCTCCGGATTCATAGCCGAGCGAGAAATTGACTTGGCGAAATCGATCGATATCAAGGAAGAGAAGAGTGCTGTAAGACGCCGATTTCTTTTGATGCAAGCTTCGCATAGAAGCTATGATTAATGTTTGAAGTTCTTGACGGTGCCTGCTTCGAATGACTTTTTTACGGTTCCATAAAGCTCCTGAGGCTTTCGATGCAGCGGAGCGAAGAAAGTGCCAGACTGGTTTCAATTGCGATCACTCTTCCCACATCATAATTAGGCATACGTAGTTAATCATAAAACGGATGGCAAATTATATACAAGATTATAAATAGGCTCTTTTTACATATATTGATAGGTTTCTATGAATTTCTAGATTAAAAATCGATGAATATGCCGAAGAGAGGCGAACTTACTTTTTTCTCAATTCATATTGACAGAAACTAGAATGAAATGAGAAAATGTACGCGTGTACATTGTTGTGACTGATAGATTTTATGGAGGCTTTTAACATGGTAACAAGAAAAGAGGTTGCTGATCTGGCTGGTGTTTCTGAAGCGACGGTATCCCGCGTATTCAACGGGCTCGGGCCGATGAAACCGGCAACAAAGGAGCGCGTGCTGCAAGCGGCTAAGCAGCTGGATTATCATCCTAATGCGATTGCGCAAAGCTTCGCTCGCAGACGCAGCGGGAATCTGGGTGTGGTTCTGCCTTATATGCCGAAGGTGCATCTCTTTTCCACGTATTACTTCTCAGAGATATTAAGCGGTATCGGCGAACAAGTGCGGGAGCAGGGCTATGATATGCTGCTTACGCTGCTCACGCCGGATGAAAGTCAGGATTACAGCCGTCTTTACCGCTCGCAAAAGGTGGACGCTTGCGTCATTCTTGGCTCCAGAGATACTCCGGAGCAACGTTCTTCGCTGCAGCAGCTGCAGGAACAGCGGCTCCCATTTTGCCTCGTGAATCAGCATTTTGAAGGCATGACGCTCAGCGAAGTGGATGCGGATCATGTACAGGGCAGTTGTATGGCTGTTCGCCATCTGCAGGAAGCGGGCTGCCGCAAGATCGCGTTCCTGAACGGCTCGCCGCAGTATTCAAACAGCCGGGATCGGTTGGTCGGTTACACCGATGCGATGCGAGATGCGGGTCTGGATATGCCGTCACAGCTGCTGCTGGAAGGCAACTACAGCCGCAAAAGCGGCTATGAGGCAGCGGCGAAGCTCTGGGAGCGGCGCGATGAGGTAGAGGCTGTATTCGCCGCCAACGATCGCATGGCGATCGGGCTGATGCAGGGGCTGCGCGAACGAGGCTGGACTGCCGGGCGCGATTTCGCCGTCGTCGGCTGCGACGATTCGGATGCAGCGAAGTTGAGCGATCCTCCGCTGAGCAGCGTGAGCGTGCCCTTTTATGAGATGGGGAAGGAAGCGGCGCGAAGGGTGCTTGCCCAAGTGTTGGGCGAATCAAGCGGAGAACCTTTTCACATCAAGCTGCCTACAAGGCTAGTCGTGCGCGAGTCGTCTATAAGAAAGGAAAATTGATCAAGGAGGCAATCATTATGAAATCTTATAATGTCGGTATGATCGGCTATAAATTTATGGGTAAGGCGCATAGCCATGCTTATAGGGATTTGCATATGTTTTTCCCGCAGACAACGGTGCCAAAGATGAAACTTATCTGCGGACGCGATGAAAGCGGTGTCGCTACAGCTGCCGAACAGTTCGGCTGGGCTGCGCATGTCACCGACTGGCGCGAGCTGGTCACGCATCCGGATATCGACATCGTCGATATCAATGCGCCCAGCGATGCGCACAAGGAAATCGCGATTGCTGCGGCCAAGGCCGGCAAGCATCTATTCTGCGAGAAGCCGCTGGCGCTGACCCTTGCGGATGCAAGGGAAATGCTGGAGGCGGCTGAGGCGGCCGGGGTGAAGCACATGGTCGGCTTCAACTACAGGTTCGCTCCTGCGGTGCAGCTCGCGAAGAAGCTCGTGGCCGAGGGGCGTCTCGGCCAGATCTATCACTTCCGCGCCTGGTTCCTGCAGGATTGGATCGTTGATCCAACCTTCCCGCTCGTCTGGCGCTTGCAAAAAGAGATCGCCGGCTCCGGCTCGCACGGCGACCTGGGTGCGCATCTGATCGATCTCGCGCACTTCCTGATCGGCGAAATGACGGAAGTCATCGGCATGAGCGAGACGTTCGTGAAGGAGCGGCCGCTGCCGACTTCGATGACTGGTCTTAGCGCCAAAGGCAGCGCCGATGCGCCGCGCGGTGCGGTTACGGTCGACGACGCAACGCTGTTCATGGCACGCTTCGCGAACGGTGCGCTAGGCAGTTTCGAGGCGACTCGCTTTGCGCCGGGCCACCGCTGCACGAATTCTTTTGAAATCAATGGCAGCAAGGGCAGCGTGAAGTTTGATTTTGAACGGATGAATGAGCTTCAAGTGTATTTCACCGATGACGCCGAGGATGTGCAGGGCTTCCGCCGCGTACTGGCGACCGATCCATCTCACGCGTATATGGACGCTTGGTGGCCGCCAGGTCATACAATCGGCTATGAGCATACGTTCCTTCATGAAGTCGTGGAGCTGATGAATGCGGTTTCGGAAGATCGCCAGCCGGTTCCGAATTTCGTAGACGGCGTCAAATGCCAAGAAGTGCTGGAAGCCGTCGATCAATCGATCGCGCAGCGTCGTTGGGTGAGTATAAGCGAAGTGTAATAGAGCGAAGGGCTGGAGAGGGGAAAACTGACAATGAGTAAACAAGCATTAATCGTATGGGGCGGATGGGACGGCCATCAGCCTGAGGAAGTTGCGGGCATTTTTGCCGGTGTGCTGCGTGAAGAGAATTTTCAAGTAGAAGTATCGGATACGCTGGACAGCTTCCGCGATGCGGAGCGGCTTGCGGGCATAGATCTGATCGTACCTGTCTGGACGATGGGCAAGATTGAGAAGGAGCAGTTGGAACCGCTTTTAGCTGCGGTGAAGGAAGGCGGAACGGGCATCGCGGGGTGCCACGGCGGCATGGCGGATTCTTTCCGCAATGAAGTCGAATATCAGTATATGGTGGGCGGTCAATGGGTCGCTCATCCCGGCAATGACGGCGTCACGTACACGGTACGCATCAAGGATAATCAGGAACCGCTTACGCAAGGCATAGAAGATTTCATCGTAGTTTCTGAAAAATATTACATGCACGTCGATCCGGCGATCAAAGTCCATGCGGTGACGGATTTCGGCGATGTCGAGATGCCGGTTGTTTGGACGAAAACCTACGGTACCGGCAAAGTATATTACAACTCGCTAGGGCATCAGGCGAATATTGTTCGGATGCCGCAAACACTAGAATTGATGCGCCGCGGCATGCTATGGGCTGCCAGATAAGGACAGGGGAGTGTAGAGATGAGTACAAAGAAAATCGGTATTATCGGTTGCGGGAACATAAGCGCGATTTATATGAAAAATATCCCGAAATTTGCCCATCTGGAGCTGGTTGCTTGCGCTGACCTGGACCTGACTCGGGCTCAAGCAAGAGCGGAGGAATTCGGCATCGCGAAAGCGTATACGGTTGACCAGCTTTTGGCTGATCCGGACATTGATATTGTTATCAATCTGACGATTCCTGCTGCGCATGCCGAGGTCTGCTTACAGGTACTTGAGGCCGGTAAGCACGTCTATGTGGAAAAACCGCTTGCGGTAACCCGCGAGGAAGGCTTGCGTATCTTGGAGGTTGCTCGTCGCAATGGATTGCTGGTAGGCAGTGCACCGGATACGTTTCTTGGCGGAGGTATCCAAACGTGTTTGAAGCTGATTAACGACGGGTGGATCGGCACACCAGTTGCCGCAACGGCGTTCATGATGAGCCGAGGGCATGAGAATTGGCATCCGGATCCTGAGTTTTATTATCAAAAGGGTGGGGGACCCATGTTCGATATGGGGCCGTATTATTTAACCGCTCTTGTTGCTTTGCTTGGCCCGATCCGCAGAGTGACAGGCTCCGCAGGCATTAGCTATCCGGAACGTACGATTACGAGTGAGAAAAAGCACGGACAAAAGATTGCCGTTGAAACACCTACGCATATCGCCGGGGTATTGGATTTTCACAGTGGGGCGATTGCAACGCTGGTTACGAGCTTCGATATTAAGGGCGGGACGCAATTACCTAATATTGAAATCTACGGAAGCCACGGCTCTCTGCGCGTTCCCGATCCGAATACGTTCGGCGGTCCGATCTATATTCGCAAAACGGGTACCGAGTGGGAGCCCATTCCATTGACCCATGGGTACACGGATAACTCTCGTGGTCTCGGTGTCGCCGCTATGGCACATGCATCATTGACAGGGCAAAACGATGCACATCGTGCGAGCGGTGAGCTAGCTTATCACGTGCTTGAAGCGATGCATGGTTTCCATGACGCCTCAGATTCAGGAACGCATTACTTGATGCAAAGCAGCTGTGAGAAACCGGCGCCTCTGCCAGTTCATTTCGTGTTATAATAGGTGTTGATGAATCCTCCTCTTTAAATAAGAGGGGGATTTCATTTTAGGGGGAGGATGGATGGAGAGATGCAGAAAATAGCGATTGTGACAGATTTCGATGGGACATTGATGGAGCAGGATGTCGGCAATATACTGATGAGCGAATTGGGTGTCGATGCCGAACCAGAGGTGGTTGAGGTATCCGGGCTATATCGGGAGAAGAAGATCGGTTCTTTGGCTTGGATTGAAACCGCCTATCCGATGTTAGCGTACAAAAAGCGTGAGGTGGATGAGATTTTAGCTCGAGTTCAATTAAGAGACGGAGCGCGGGATTTCATTGCATTTTGCAAAGAACAGAGTGTGCCTGTCACAATTCTAAGCGATGGAATGCTCTATTACATACAACAAATACTAACTCAGCAGCATATAGAAGTGGAGCGTATCATTGGCAATCCCATCACATATTTGGAGGATGGTCAATTTCAATTTGGCGTTCAAAATGAAAATACCGCATGCAAATGGTGCGGGTGCTGCAAAGCAAGCGTCGTGAAGCAGCTGAAGGAAGAAGGCTGGAAAATTATCTATATTGGCGATGGCAGCAGCGATTACTATGGTTCGGGGTTTGCGGATTGGGTTTTTGCAAGATCCAGCTTGGCACGTTATTTAAGCGAGGAAGGCACGGCATTTTATCCGTTTCAAACGTTTCGTGATGTGATGGATGTTCTGGTCGCAAACTGGAATGAATTTGTAAATGGTTCGGCATCTCGACGATTAACGGGGAGAGTTCCTGCCGCATGTAAGTTTCCGGTATAAATATTGTCAGCTAAGGGCTTACGATAATCGCAGACCCCTAGCTGATCGAAATGCATGCATTATGCTAAATGTGGCCTTTGAGTGTTTCAACGAGCTCGTTTTGAATATTAGCTTCACTATGCTGCCAAATAATTTCGAACAGCACGCCAAGACCCGGGAGCACCCGTTCTTCCCCGCCGATGGAATCCTCAATGATTTCTTGGATTTCGTCATTCGATTTATTTTGGACGCGCTGGATGATAGCCTGTCTCAGGTTGATGTTCATGTGGGTTCCTCGCTTCCATTTCGTTATCCTTCCTAATATGCGCAAGATGCTTTAGCTTCATGCTGACACACTTATCCACCCGTTTGAAAAGAAATCCTTGAAAAGTGAGAAGCTAAAGTAACTGTGGTATAATTGAAGGAATTTGAAGGAACCGGAGGAGGGAACGAATGAGAAAACAATTCGCAATTATCGGCATGGGGCGATTTGGCTCCAGCGTTGCTAAAACCTTGTCGCAGTTCGACTTTGAAGTACTCGCCATCGATCAATCGGAAGAAACGGTTCAAGAGATTTCATCGATCGTGACCCATGCGGTTCAAGCGGATTCAACGGACGAAGAAGCGCTTCGTGCTTTAGGCATTCGTAATTTTGACGTCGTTGTTGTGGCGATTGGCGAAGACATTCAGGCGAGTATTCTCACCACCTTAATTCTTAAAGAAATGGGTGTTGCCACAATTGTAGTCAAAGCCGTCAACGATCTCCACGGTAAAGTACTGAAGAAGATCGGCGCCGACAAAGTCATTTTTCCCGAAAGAGATATGGGGCAACGTGTGGCCCATCATTTGATTTCATCCAATATTCTGGATCATATCGAGCTTTCTGCCGATTACAGTATCGTGGAAGTTAAAGCCTCAAGGCACATGATCGGGAAAAGCTTAAGACAACTCGATATTCGAGCCAAACACGGCTGCAATGTGATCGCCATTAAACAAGATGAGAAGCTGATTATTCCGCCAAGTGCGGAAGAACCGCTTAGTTCAGATGACATTTTGGTCATTGTCGGAAAAAATATCGATCTTCAAAATTTTGAAGTGACATTCGCGGAGTAGATAAACGTGCATATAGAAATTATGTCTGTGCAAAATAGTAGGGTCAAAGAATGGGCGCAGCTGCTGGAGCGCCGCGGAAGAGATAAGCAAGGAAAGTATATGATCGAAGGTTATCATCTCGTGGAGGAAGCGCTGCGTGCAGGTGCTTCGGTTGAAGCCATCGTATATAGCTTAGACAAAGGGATGCCGGACGGGTTGGTTGTGTTAGCGCCCGAAGAAGTGGAGTGGATCGGCGTCAGCCAAGCCGTGCTGGAGAAATGCTCCGATACGCAGACGCCGCAGGGCATCTTCGCGATCGGAGCGAAGATGAATCTTGGCACGGATGAGCTGCTGTCCGGCGCGTATGATCTGGCCGTAGTATTGGATGGGGTCCAAGACCCCGGCAATCTCGGTACGATCATCCGCAGCGCCGATGCCGTTGGCGCCAGTGCCGTGGTGCTCGGCCGCGGAACGGTCGATCTATACAATCCCAAGACGATCCGCTCGACGATGGGATCCATGTATCATCTGCCGATCGTGGAGGCAGATTTGCAGGAGCTGCTGCCGCGCGCCCGTGAGCGCGGCGTAAGGCTTGTGACCACGAGCCTGCAGGCGCAGCGCTCGTGCTACGACACGGACCTGCGGCAGCCGACGTGGCTAATCCTCGGTAACGAAGCCAAGGGCGTCTCGCCCGAGGTTGCCGCGCAGTCGGATGTGCAGGTGATCATTCCGATGCAGGGCAAAGCGGAATCGCTGAACGTTGCGATGGCTGCGACGGTGCTGCTGTTTGAGGCGTCGAGGCAGCGGTTGATGAATTTGTGATAAAGTCTGTTGTCTGTGAGTTGTAATTCAGATTGTCACCGTTTGTAATATTGTTTGTCATAGATTTGGAACGTAGTTTTGACACAAGATTATCACTCCCGATGTGGCTCTAAGCCTTGAATACATCGGGATTTTTTCGAGCGTCAGATAATCCCAGTAGGATCATTAGGCGTCAACACCATTACTGGTGAAGGGCTGACTGAAGCGCTTAGTGGCGCTCAGGTAGTCGTCGACGTGACGAACTCGCCTTCTTTTGAGGACAAGGCTGTTTTGGAATTCTTCGAGACGTCGACTCTTAATCTCCTTGCTGCTGAAGAAGCCTCTGGAGTAGGACATCATGTTGCGTTGTCGGTCGTTGGTACTGAAGGCCTTCTCCAGAGCGGTTATTTCCGTGCGAAGATGGCCCAAGAAAACCTGATCAAAGCTTCCAAAATTCCTTATACAATCATTCGCGCGACACAATTCTTCGAGTTCGTCGGCAGCATCGCCTATACGTCCACAGAAGGGCAAGACGTTCGTTTATCGTCCGCATTTGTACAGCCTATCGCTTCTGAAGACGTTGCGGCCGCTATGATTGACTTCACACTCGGTGCGCCAGTGAATGGCACTGTCGATGTGGCAGGACCAGAACGGATACGTCTCGACGAATTCGTCCGTCAATTCTTGAGAGCAACTCAGGACACTCGTCAGGCGGTCATAGACGTCAATGCCCTTTACTTTGGCGCTGAACTGAACGAGCTATCTCTCGTTCCGAAAGACAGCAATGCACGCATCACCTCGACACGCTTCGAGGATTGGCTCAGCCGCTCCGCGGTTCAAGCGTAATTCTATAAGGATTAATGATTATATTGATGAAGTAAATGGAAGCATCCTAAGTTTGGCTTACGATTTGTGAATGAAAGGAGAACCGGTTGTTTACGGGTCTCCTTTTATTTATTTCAGTGTTTTTTGAAGAAAATGCGTTAGCCAGATATATCGTGTATCAGAATCTATTTAATAATTTCTAAGAAGTCTGAAATTACGTTGTGGCGTTAGCCCAATCGTGGCACCCAAACTCAACGGAGATGACATCATTTTGCTTATAGGAGTACTTGTTGGACTATCGCTCGGTACCGCATCAATCGTATTCGCAATTAAAGTTCACGGAGAAAGCTGGCTCTATTCTGTCATTCGGTTACAATATCAAAAAACAGTATAACAATGCTGGATTACGATATATGATGAGTTCAAAAAAACGTTACAATGAAGATTGTATGGCGGAGTTAGCGGTAACATTTTTGTGAAGAGGGGCGAAGCATTTGAAGCTGAATTATACGAAACCTGCATCCAAATGGACAGAGGCGCTTCCGTTGGGAAACGGCCGTATCGGAGCGATGGTATTCGGGGGGATCGAGACCGAACGCCTGCAGCTGAATGAGGATACGCTATGGTCGGGGGAACCAAAGGACGGGACGAACCCGAACGCCATGAAGGCGCTGCCGGAAATTCGCCGTCTAATTAACGAAGGGAATTATGTGGAAGCGGACGCGCTTTGCAAAAAAGCGATGGGTCCTTATACGCAATCATATATGCCTTTGGGGGATTTGACCGTACACTTTTATCACGGCGATAATGCCACACAGTACGAACGTTTGCTGGATCTGGAGACGGCGGCCGCATCGGTTCGGTATAGGATCGGCGAAGTCACATACAAACGAACCTGCTTCATTTCTTTCCCGGATCAAACTCTAGTTATGCGGATCGAGGCGGACCGTCCCGGCATGCTGTGCTTTACGGCCAAGCTATGGAGTCCGCTCCGGCATCAAACCGGTCCCGAGGGCGAACGCATCGTGATGAGAGGCAGGGCTCCGATCCATGTCGACCCGAATTACTATCGGACCAGCAATCCGATTCGCTTTGGCGAATCCGGCACACGCTTCGATGGAAGGCTCGCTATTCGGACCGAAGATGGCCGCTCCTATGCCGATCATGACGGACTGCATGTCGAATCTGCTACAACCGCGACCATCATTTTCAGCGCAGCAACGAGCTTTCATGGTTTTGACCGCAATCCGGCAACGGAGGGTGTCGACCCTTCCCCAATCGCAGAGAGGCACTTGAACTGGGCGCTTAATAAGACCTATTCGGAGCTTTATGCCTCTCACATTGCCGATTATCGCATTTTATACGATCGCGTTACCCTTGATTTGAGGCCATCCGACATTCCTGGCGACGTACCGATAGACTTACGCGTTGCCGAATACGGAGTGAAGGACAAGAAGCTGGTGGAGATCTTGTTTCAATTCGGCAGATACCTGCTGATCGCGAGTTCCCGGCCCGGCACGCAGGCGGCGAATTTACAGGGAATATGGAATAAGGAAACACGCCCGCCCTGGAGCAGCAATTATACGTTAAATATAAACGCGGAAATGAATTATTGGCTCGCGGAGACTTGCAACCTGGCCGAATGCCATAGGCCGCTGCTCGATTTTATCGGCAATTTGGCCAAGGCGGGAGCGGAAACCGCGCGCATTAATTATGGCGCCCGCGGCTGGGTCGCGCATCACAACAGCGACATCTGGTGCCATTCCGCGCCGGTCGGCGACTATGGCAACGGGGATCCCGTTTGGGCGAGCTGGTTCATGGCCGCTCCTTGGCTCAGCCAGCATCTGTGGGAGCATTACGCATTCGGAGGAGATACTTCGTTCCTTCGCGACGAAGCGTATCCGATCATGAAGGAAGCGGCTCTCTTCTGCCTGGATTGGCTGCAAAAGGAACCGGACGGGCGGCTGGCCACATCGCCCTCCACCTCCCCCGAGCATAAGTTCGTATTGCCGGACGGCCGGATGGCTGCCGTCAGCAAAGGGGCGACGATGGATCATGCGCTGATCTGGGACTTGTTCACGAACTGCATCATGGCGGCGGAGATACTTGGAATGGACGATAGCTTCCGGGAGGAGCTGGCGGGGGCAAGGTCCAGATTGCTTCCGTATCAGATCGGCAAATACGGTCAGCTTCAGGAGTGGTTTCTTGATTTCGAGGATCAGGATGTGCAGCATCGTCACGTCTCTCATTTATTCGGCGTTTATCCCGGCTGTCAGTTGACCGCGGAGGGTACGCCGGAGCTGTTCGAAGCGGCGCAGCGCTCACTCGAACGGCGCAGCGATATCGGCACTGGCTGGAGCCTCGCATGGAAAATCAACCTGTGGGCACGATTCGGCAACGGCAACCGCACCTTGCAGCTGATCGGGAACGTGCTGGATCTCGTTCACACCGATATGGGCAGCGTCACAGGCGGCGGCGTCTATCCGAACTTGTTCGGTGCGCATCCGCCGTTTCAGATCGACGGGAATTTCGGCTTCACGGCCGGCGTAGCCGAAATGCTGATGCAGTCCCATACCGGCGTCATCCGCCTGCTGCCAGCGCTTCCCGATGCATGGGAAACCGGTTCTATCAAAGGAATTCGAGCCAGAGGGGGCTTTGAGATCGGTCTTGCCTGGGAGAATAATGTGCTCGAAAGTGCAGAGATTCGTTCGCTTCTCGGCGGACCTTGCCGTGTTGCCGCATCAGTTCCGCTGAAGGTGGAAGCGGAAGATGTACCCGTTGCGTTCGAGAGCAACGCTGACGGTTCGATCGGTTTCGACACGGAGCCAGGGATTATTTATACGGTTAAGCCTTTAAATATATAACGGAGGGAAAGTTGCCCCCGTCTGACGCGAACTTGTTGATGCAGGTTTCTCGTCATGCGGGGGCATTTCCATCAAACATAGATAAGGCGCTTCGGATACATAACTACAAGCTCATTGATATTAAAAATCGTAACGCTGACAGTGTCTTTCGACCTTCCGACTTGAGTCTCATACTATCAGTTTTCATTATTGATATACTGGATGCGTGTACCAATTTAGGGAGATCGAGGAGGAGAGAGGATGAAATACGCAATATTGGGTCAATCAGGATTGCTTGTTTCCAGACTGGCATTCGGGGCGATGACTTTCGGATCGGGGAACAATCCCAGCGTCTACAAGGTGGACCAAAGCGGAGCGCAACAGCTTATTAACCGCGCTTTAGACGCGGGCATCAATTTTTTTGATACCGCAGACGGTTATGCGGACGGGCAAAGTGAAGAGATTCTTGGACGATTGCTCGGTTCCCGGCGCAAGGAAATGGTCATCGCTACGAAGGGCGGCTTTCGCGTCGGTCCGGGGCTCATCCAAGCAGGCTTATCCCGCAAGCATCTGTTCGAAGCTTGCGAAGCTAGTCTGCGTCGCCTAAACACTGATTACATAGATCTCTACATCGTACATAAAACCGACCCATACACACCGCTAGAGGAAACCTTAGAAGCACTGAACGATCTGGTACGACAGGGGAAAGTCCGCTATATCGGGTACTCGAATTGGCCGGCCTGGCAGGCGGCGCAAGCCGTATCGATCCAGCGTGAGCGTCGGTGGGCGTCCTTTATTAACGGTCAGTTGTACTATTCCTTGGTTGGCCGTGACATTGAACATGAGACGGTTCCATTCGCGGTCCAAAATAGAATCGGATTAACCGTTTGGAGTCCGCTCGCCGGCGGCTTCTTGAGTGGAAAATATACCAAGGAGAACTGGAATGACGATCAAAACCGCTTAAGCGGGTTTGATTTTCTGCCGCATGACAAAGAATGGGGCTTCAATATTTTGGACACTGTTCGCGAAATAGCTGGAGTATATGGTGCGACACCGGCACAAGTCTCACTGGCTTGGCTTCTAGCCCAGCCCCACATCAGCAGCGTATTGGTCGGCTCCAGTAAATTAGCCCAATTGGAAGATAATCTAAGCGCGGTGGAGCTCCAGTTGAGCGCCGGAGATATTGCGAGACTGGATGAAATAACGAGGCCCGTTTCCTTATATCCGAATTGGTTTACGGCCAAGACGACTGATACGCAAATCGCGAAAGCTTTGGAGTTATAATGGGGTTGATCGGAATTGCGCTAAAAACGATAATGGAGCTGCTAAATGCGGTTTTAATATGCGGTTTTAATCCAGTCCCGATGGGCGAAAGCCTGAGTACATCGGGATTTTTTTATGGGATTTATTCAGAAAACAAAATCTGTGCGCTCCAGCCAGCAACTAAACAGACATTGGCCAACAACACATCCGAATATAATGATAAGGATGTTTATGTCAAAGGAGGTTGGCCTGATGTTATACGTATACGGCTCGCTGATGCCGCTTAGGTTGCTGGAAGAAATCCGCTTCTGGAAAATGCAGGAGAAGGAGCATACGATCGTTATCCGTGAACTCGTCCCGAATCTGGAGTCGCCGTATGTGGCGCTGCTGCAGCAATGGGAAAACGTCTTCGCGCAAACGGAGGCGGCAGCCAATCGATGGATCGAAGCTGTCATCCGCTCGAACGAAAAAGTCAGCCACGAGCTGTGGCGGAACGTGGAAGCTTTGTTGCAGACGTCAACCGCGCAATCCCGCGAATTCGTCAAACAACTGTTTTCTATGCTGGAGCAAAGCGTTGCAGTCCGCAGCGTTCCGACAGCTCCAACAGTCGTGCAGCACATCATTCGTGAATCAGAGTATTTTCTGGGCATATTACAAGCGATTCTCACCGTACAGGACGCACCTACATTCGCAACCGCTCCCGTCTCGGGCTACCGAAATGACAATACGACTGAACGAACGAGCTCATTGTTGCCGGAAGGGGTATGGAGTGATCCGTCCTCGGGCGCGAAACCCGTGCCGATCGGCGGGCATACGCTTCCGCCGCTGCCCTATGCTTACGACGCTCTGGAGCCGTATATCGATGAAGCGACGATGCGGCTTCACCATGACAAGCACCACCAAAGCTATGTTGACGGCTTGAACAAAGCAGAGAAGATGATGGAGCAGGCACGCAAATCCGGCGATTTTGATCTGATCAAGCACTGGGAGCGTGAAGCGGCTTTCAACGGTGCCGGGCATTACCTGCACACGATCTTCTGGAACGTTATGGCCCCTAAAATGGGCGGTAAGCCTACCGGACCGATCGCGGCACAAATTGATCGGGATTTTGGCGGGTTCGACGCTTTCAAGAAGCATTTCTCCGCTGCCGCCGATAAGGTCGAGGGCGGAGGCTGGGCGATTCTAGTCTGGAGCCCGCGCAGCCACAGGCTTGAAATATTGCAGGCAGAGAAGCATCAGAATTTGTCGCAGTGGGACGTTATTCCTCTCCTTGTTCTCGATGTATGGGAACATGCTTACTATCTGAAATATAAGAACGAACGCCCTAAATACATAGATGCCTGGTGGAACGTCGTCAACTGGCCGCACGTTAACGAACGCTTTATGGCCGCGCAGAAGCTGAAATGGCAGCCTTATTGAATTGAGCATAAAAATAAGTAAGGATAGACGAGCTGCTGACTAAGCGGCTAAGCTATCTTATTTTTTTTGCCATTTGTTGCACTAAAAAATGCTTTTGTAAGCCTTTCTTAAGAATTGCATTTTATAATAGGGTAAAATCAAACAAGAAAGGTGAGGATGAGGATGACGCAAAAGCAAAAAAGAAGCACGTTCAAGACAGTATTATTTAGTTTGGTTGGAATCGCTGTACTGGGTACAGTTTGGTATTTAGGATCGCCGCTTCTGCTGAATCGAACAGTGGAGGAAGCGCTGCCGGGCAGCACGCAGTCTGAGATGCAGAAGACGGACATGCCGAAGACAGAAATGTCGACGCCTGAGAAGAAAGCGGAAGCAAAACCGACGACTTTGTATACTGGAACTTTCGTAGATGGCGATAATTTTCATAAAGTTAAAGGAATAGCGAAAACGGTTGAAACCGACGGCCAACTATTTTTGCGATTAGAGGATTTGGATTCAACCAACGGGCCGGATCTATATTTATATTTGACTAAAGAGGGAATGAAAACAAGTGAAGGCATAAATCTGGGTGCGTTGAAGGGCAATAAGGGGAATCAAAACTATGAGCTTCCGAAGGACGCCGATTTGGACCAATATAATCAAGTCGTTATTTATTGTAAACAATTTAGTGTGGATTTTGGGAAAGCGGCGCTCAAAGCCATCTAGCTAATTTTTGCAACCGTCCTATTCCTCCTTTTCCTCCTGACTTCAAGTAAACTTTCCGGTTATAATGGTGATAACTGAAAGGGAACAAAGGGGAGGGATGAGGGTGGAGCAGTTAACGCTCTTGCTTATAGAGCGGATGGGCATTTTATTATTACTGACGTTCATCCTGACGAGAATCCCTCTTTTCCGGTATTTGCTTGACCGGCGGCTTGACTTACGAACGGGAGTGACGTTCTCCTTGTTCTTCGGTTTGATCAGCATCGCCGGTACTTATGCAGGTGTGGTGATTACAGAGAGCGGGCTCGACTCGACCTTTTTTGCAGCTTCACTTGGGGCTCATGAAGCGATGGCGGATTCTGCGTTGATCGGCGTCATGGTGGCGGGGCTTCTTGGAGGCGTTTTCGTAGGTACGGGGGCAGGCTTCATTTCGGGTATTCACGCTTATTGGCTGGGCGGAATTACAGGTGCCGCAGATGCGTGGTCTACCCCTATCATCGGTCTTCTTGCCGGGTTGGTAGCCCGATTTTTTGCGGAAGAACGAGTGATTGCTCCGGTGAAGGCCTTGTTTATCAGTGTGTTTGCCCCGATTCTGCAGATGGGGATGATTCTGATTATGCATGAGTCATCGCCTTCCGCGATACGCACGGTGGACTTGATCGGGGTTCCGATGGTCGTTGCCAACAGCATCGGCGTCGGCATATTTGTCGCGATGATTCTGGCGGCGATGAAAGAGGAAGAAAGGGCGGCGGCTTCAGAGACGCAGCGGGCGCTTCACATTGCGGAGATGGCGCTTCCTTATTTGAAGCAAGGTCTGACCTTTGAGACGGCCGAAGCAACGGCCAACATACTCCGCCGGGAGCTCCACGCGAATGCAGTGGCGGTCACGGATACGGAAAAAATATTGGCTCACGCGGGGCTTGGAACGATGCGGCATGTGCAGGGCGAGCTTATTGTCACGGAGCTGTCACGGCGGGCTATCCAAACCGGCGACATTCAAGTAGCGGCCAGGAAGGAACAAATTCAACCGCATCATCCTGCCATTGGCGCAGCCATCATCGTTCCGTTCCGAAGCGGGGGGCAGGTGGCGGGATTAATTAAATTGTACTATCAAAGCATACGTCAGATCCGCCCGGTTGAGGAGGCTTTTGCCAAAGGGCTAAGCAAACTGATCTCCATTCAGCTTGATATTGCGATGGCCGAGCAGTTACGGAACCTGATGAAGGATGCGGAGCTAAAAGCGCTGCAGGCACAAATTAATCCGCACTTTTTATTTAACACACTGAATGCCATCGTTACGTTGATTCGCGTGAAGCCGGAAGAAGCAAGACGAGTCACCGTACAGCTGGGAACCTACATGCGGATGAATCTGACGATGACCCAAACCCCGCTGATCCCGCTTTATAAGGAATTAGAGCATCTACAAACTTATTTGGGTATCGTCAACATTCGCTTTGAAGATCAGCTTTACGTGGATTGTAAATGCGAATCCGGATTAGAAGCTGTTGTCATACCGCCGTCTACGCTTCAACCTCTTGTGGAAAACAGCATTCATCATGGCTTTAAGGGAAGAACGGACAAGGGCAAGATTCACGTCGATCTGCGGCGCAAAGGAAATGGTGTTCAAATAACGGTTAGAGATAACGGAAACGGGTTTTCGAGTGATGTGTTGAGCGTACTAGGTCAGTCGCCGATTGTTGGCGGCGATAGTACAGGCTTAGGGGTGTTTAATGTGAATCGCCGGCTAATTACCCTGTTTGGTCCAGAAACAGCGCTGAAATTCGCCAACCCGCCGGGCGGAGGCGCACGCATCGATTTCACGATCCCATACCCGGATGGTGAAGCCCGGAATGAAAGTGATGACCGCAGAGGATGATTTTCCATGTTCCACGCTGTCCAAAAATTCATTCAGATAAAAAAGATCGCCCTCCATTTGGCCGTATAGGCCGAGTAGAGGGCGATTGCTGTTTCAGGGGTCAATCCATGCTAGCCTGACCGATCCTTCAGCAGCAAGTAGAGCAGATAGGGACCGCCGAGCAGCGCAGTAATGAGTCCGCACGGGATTTCCACAGGTGCAAGAATCGTCCGGCCGATAAAATCGGCCGCAAGCACGAGCAGTCCCCCAATCACTGCAGCTGTGGGAATGAGCAGCGCATGCTTGATACCGACTAGACGCCTGGCCAGGTGGGGCGCCATCAAGCCGACGAAGCCGATCGTGCCGGCTGTGGCGACCGAAGCGCCGGCGAGCGCAACGGCCATGCCGAGCAGCCAGGTGCGTCCGGCATTAACCCGATAGCCAAGGCCGGTAGCGGAGGGATCTCCCAGGGCGAGCAGATCGAGCTGCCTGGAGCAAGCCCAGGCGAGCGGCAGAAAGAGGACGACCCAAGGCAAGTAGGGCCAGAAATGCTCCCAGCCGCGGCTGTACAAGCTGCCGGTCATCCAAATCGCCGCCTGCTGCACTAACCGGATATTGCCGGATAAAGTAGCGATGGTGATGGCCCCTTGGCATATGGCGGCGATCCCGACGCCGACCAGCACCATTCTCGTCGGCGATATCCCCTCGCGCCACGCCAGGGCGTAGCTCAGCGCCGCCACAAGCAGCGCGCCCGCGAACGCGACCGGGGGCAGCCAAGCTAGCGGCATGTCGAGCCAGACGATGGCGGCGACGGCAGCCAGACCTGCTCCGGCGTTCAGTCCTACCACGCCCGGAGAGGCAAGCGGATTAAGCGTGATGCCCTGCAGCAGAGTACCGGCAACGGCCAAAGAAGCGCCTACGCATAAGCCGATCAGCGTGCGGGGAAGACGCAGCGTATGCACGATAAAATCATGCTCCGGCAGCCCGAAACCGAGCAGGGAGGCAAACGTGTGCCACGGTGAAATAGGATACTCTCCCGTACCGATCTGCAGGAGCAGCAGAAATCCAAGCAGCAACAGGAGAGGAAGATTGACAAGCAGCGGATGCTTCCGGAGCATTAGAGCTTCCACTCCTTTCGTCTGGCCAGTTGGATGAAGAATGGGGCCCCCAGGATGACCGTCATGACGCCGACAGGCACTTCGCCCGGATGAATGATGAGCTTTGCGGCCGAATCGGCAAGCATCATCAAGGCGGCGCCGAACAGCATCGAATGAACGATAATCCAGCGGTAATCAGGCCCGGATAGCCCACGGACGATATGCGGCACGGCAAAGCCTACAAAGGCGATAGGTCCGGCGATCGTTACACAGCTGGCGGAAAGCAAAACTACGCATAAGAATAACAGCCGTTTGGTCGTCTGCGTTTTTACTCCGATTCCGGCGGCTGATTCATCCCCAAGCTGCAAAATATTCATCCTGTTGCCTAAAAGCATAGCCCCCATTAAGCCAGCGGCAATAAACGGCAAGCCTTGCAGCAAATGAATAATAGTCCTTCCCGATACCGAGCCGGCGAGCCAAAACCGCATCTCATCGAGCGAGCGTTCATTCAGAAGCAGCACCCCTTGGGTTGCCGATCCGAGCAGTAAGGAGACGGCGGTGCCGGCTACGATGATCTTGAGCGGCGTCAGCCGCTTGGAGCCCGTTGAGCTCAAGGCGAAAATAAATGCGGCGGCCAACGCGGCCCCTGTGAAAGCAAAGGCATTGTACACCCAAAATGGCGACCCGGGTACGGCGGACAGCGCGATGACCACGGCCAAGGCGGCACCGTTGTTAATGCCAAGAAGCTCGGGCGAGGCAAGCGGGTTGCGGGTCAGCGCTTGCATGCAAGTGCCGGCCACCGCCATCCCGGTTCCCACGACAAGCGCGATGCAAGCCCTGGGAATGCGGACGGAGGCTACGATGAGATGATGATCCGAAGCGCGCTCCCCCCAAAGGGAAGCCCATACGACATCTAAGGGAATAAGAAGGGAACCCGTCGATAAGTCCGTGAAAAAAAGAATAATCACTGCTGCTATGCCGCACCCAAGCAGGGCTATTTGCCGATTCATACTTCCTCCATAGATAAGTAAAAAAAAGGATTGACAATACAGTTATGGTATATTTATACTTCTATTCAGCGACAGATAATGAGAATCATTATCACTCTGGTTGCTGGGAATATTTTACCAAAAGGGGAGTGCGGTGTCAATGAAAGGAATCATGAAAACAAGCAAGGCGGGGACGGTAATGCTGGCCTTAACTTTGTCGCTGAGCGGGCTCTTGTCGGCATGTACGACAACCGGGAAGAACGTGCAGCAAGGGGCGGAAAGCAAGCCGGCGAACGCGACTGCTACTCAAACTGCGAGTGTGCCGAAGGAGATTAGCTTGAAGCACGCGATGGGCGAAGCGAAGCTGACGGGCATACCTCAGCGGGTCGTCGTGCTCGATAACGGCGCGCTGGATAATTTGCTTGCGCTTGGCGTGAAGCCGATCGGTGCGCCGACGGTTCAACTGGATCAGCCGTATCCGAAATATTTGAAGAATCAGACCGAAGGCATCGTAAATATCGGTACAGTTGACGAGCCCAATCTTGAGAGCATCGCGAAGCAAAAGCCGGATTTGATTCTCGGGAGCAAAGATACGCATGAGAAAATATACGAAAAGCTGAAGCAGCTTGCACCTACCGTTTATGTCGAAACCCTCGGATTTACCTGGAAGGAAAATCTGAAGCTCCAAGCGCAAGCCGTCGGCAAAGAGGCTGAAGCGGCCAAGCTTTTGAAATCGTATGATGACCGGATGAAAGATTTCCGGACTCAAATGGGCGACCGCCTCTCCAACACGAATGTGTCCATCCTTCGTCCGCGCGCCGATCATGTCCGGATTTATTTGAAAAGCTCCTTTAGCGGCATTATCGTTGACGATGCAGGCCTCAAGCGTCCTGCGACTCAACAGGGAGCGGGATTGTCGGTGAATGCAACCGAAGAGCAGGTAGCGAATATGGCGGGAGACGCCATTATCTGGTTCAGCCGGGATAAGGAGCATTTGCTGAAAACGAAGCTGGTGAACAATCCGCTATGGCAAAAGCTCGATGCGGTGAAAGCGAACCGGGTATACGAAGCAGACCCGGAAACTTGGCTTAGCGGGCTCGGCTATCAGGCGGCCAATCTGGTCGTGGATGATTTGTTCAAATTTATCGTTCCTGCGAAATAACGAAAGCGGGCTGACAGCGTAAGGGCTGCCGGCCCGTTTTTGCATCATTATCCAAAAGAGGTGCGTCGAATGGACTATCGGCAGAGAATCACGATTGTATGTCAGACAAGCACGGAGCGGGAAGAACGGGTTATGGCGGAGCTGCGGCAGCTCATCATGGACAAACTTCAGAATGGCGCTGATGATGCGGCGATCCGATGTTATTGGGAACAGCAATTGGATGAAACTGCGGAAAGGTATGGTCAAAAAACGGAGGAAGACCGCATAGGCGTGGATATAACAGGGCAGAAGCTTCCGTTAAGCGAAAGACAGAGAGAAATTGTTGAGCTGCTCTGTGCGCATCATTCGGTGAAGAAGATCGCGGGACTTCTGCATATTTCGGAAAATACGGTCAAGAAGCATGTGCAAAATATTAAGCGGGAACTCGCTATTAAGGAAAGCGGTCTCGATTTTGTTTATGAGCTTCTGTCCAAGTTGAAGGGAGGGAATTGAGGCAGGAAGTACTTTGTTCGGAGTACGGAAATCATCTGATCGGATAATTTACAGCTTTTGCCTCCTCAAGGTACCATAAAAGGGGAATATAATTGATAATGATTCTCATTATTATTGATAGAGGAGGAAGGAAGGATGGGAGTAACGGAAGCGACAATAACGGCCTCACTGGCCGAAGCGTTAGCGGGGGAGGATGACAAACTGTCCGGGTACCGGGAGTCCTTGAAGGATTGCATCGGCCATACTCCGCTCGTCAGGCTCCGGAGAATGTTTCCGGATGAACGTTTCCAGGTGTTCGGCAAGCTGGAATTTATGAATCCCGGCGGCAGTATGAAGGACCGTCCGGCCCGTTACATCGTGGAGAAAGCGTTGAAGCAAGGCATTCTTCATGCGAGAAGCCATATCATTGAAAGCACCTCCGGCAACCTGGGCATCGCCCTTGCGATGATGGGCTGCATTTACGGTTTGCAAGTAACCTGCGTCGTCGATCCGAACATTAGCCGAATGAATCTGAACATTATAAAGCGGATGGGCGCCAACATTGAAATGGTGGAAGAGAAGGACGAGCACGGCGGATACTTGAATACGCGGATTGCCAAAGTCAAGGCGCTGCTGCAAAAAATTCCTCATGCCTATTGGATTAACCAATATGCGAACGAGTGGAACTGGATGGCCCATTACGAGGGGGCGGGAGACGAGATTGCGCGTCAGCTCGACCGGCTGGACATCCTCGTCGCGGGCGTAAGCACTTCGGGAAGCATTATGGGCACAAGCCGCAGGCTGCGGGAAAAATTTCCGAGGCTGCAGGTAGTCGGCGTCGATGCGGTCGGTTCGGTCATCTTCGACGGGCCGAAGGGATCGCGGAAGCTGCCCGGCATCGGGGCAAGCAGAGTGCCGGAGCTGCTGAACAAGGACGAAATTGACCGCGTAATCCACGTAGATGATTGTGAATCGGCATTGGCTTGCCGTGAATTGGTTTTAAAAGAAGGTATTTTTGCGGGAGGCTCCTCCGGTTCGGTAGTCGCTGCGATACAGAGGCTGCTCCCCGATTTGGCCGGACCCGCCCATATTGTGACGTTGCTGCCGGACCGCGGGGACCGGTATATGGACTTGGTATATGATGACGAATGGCTCGATGCGGCCAAAGAAAGGGTGAACGTCAGATGACGGTAACAGCATTACAACCATCGACCGGAACTTTGCTCTACTTGAGCAGGCAGCACATTGCAGAGGCGGGAGGCGAATCGCCGGCGCTCTACGCGGAGGTGATCGAGGAGGCGCTGAAGCTTCATGCGCAGGGACAGTACGTTCAGCCGCTTAAGCCTTACTTGCGGGTGCCGGGGGAAGGCGGCGAGCCCGGCCATATCGCGGACCGGATTATTGCGATGCCTTCTTACGTCGGAGGCGACATGAAGGTGTCCGGCCTCAAATGGATCGGGAGCAAGCACGATAATCCAGGGACGCGCGGCTTGGAAAGAGCGAGCGGCATCATTGTGCTGAACGATCCGGCCAGCAATTATCCGATCGCTTTGATGGAGGCGGCTCTGATCAGCAGCATGCGGACGGCTGCGGTGACGGCGGTCGGCGTCAAATATTTGGCGAAGCGGACGTTCGCCTCGGTTACGGTGATCGGCTGCGGCCTGATTGCCGAGAGGCAGCTGCAAGCCGTCTGTGAGCTGTTCCCGCAGGTTACGGTGGTGCACCTGTACGATACACGTCCTCAAGCGGCGTCCCGTCTGGCAGAGAGGATCGCTGCGGCCTATCAGCAGGTGTCATGCCGTGTGGAGGATTCGGCGGAACAGGCTGTCCGCTGCGGCGATGTGGTAATCCCCTGCACGGTCGCAGATCAGCCTTATATATCGTATTCATGGCTTCGCCCCGGCGCTTTCGTCAGCAATATCTCGATTATGGATTTGCACAAGGATGTATTTTTGCAGGCGGATAAAGTGGTTGTCGACGATTGGGAGCAGTCGAACCGGGAAAAGAAAATCATTCATCAGCTCGTACAGGAAGGGCTGTTCTCCAAGGACGCGCTTCATGCCGAGCTGGGAGAGATCGCGGCCGGTTTGAAGCCGGGACGGGAGCGGGACGACGAGATCATCGTCCTGAATCCGATGGGCATGGCGCTTGAGGATATCGCTTGCGCTTACCGG
This sequence comes from Paenibacillus sedimenti, assembly GCF_014534655.1. Classification (GTDB taxonomy): domain Bacteria; phylum Bacillota; class Bacilli; order Paenibacillales; family NBRC-103111; genus Paenibacillus_E; species Paenibacillus_E sedimenti. The sequence goes on along the minus strand of NZ_JACVVD010000011.1, from coordinate 169,090 downwards.
ATTTATGAACGTGCGGTCGGACAAGGGATCGGGATACCGCTGCCTTTATATGAATAAGCGGAGGTGGCCCCTCTGGAAGCGCAATTTGGCGCTGCTCTGGGCCGGACAGTTCGCAGTTACGCTTGGTTTGACAGGGATGACGCCATTTATGGTGTTTCACATCAGAGCGATGATCGGAGAAATGGAGGGAGAAGCCCTCGCTGGGTGGACGGCGCTTGCACTGGGCGGACCGTCGGCGGCCTATATGCTGGCGACGCCGTTCTGGGGCAGACTCGGCGACCGGATCAGCCGCAAATGGATGGTGGTCAGGGCGCTCGGCGGGCTTGCCATATGCATGGCGGGAATGGCTTACGCCCCGACCGCTGCCGTGTTCGTGCTCTTCCGTTTGCTTCAGGGCGCGCTGGGCGGCATCTACGATGCGGCGACCGCGATGATCGCCGTAACGGCACCGCCTGAGCGCAAGGGAGAAGCGATCGGGCGGTATCAACAGGCCGTAACCGCAGGCATGCTGGCGGGTCCGCTGATCGGCGGCTGGTTCGTCGGCCGGATCGGAACCGATGCTTTCTTGCTGGGAGCAGCTGCGTTGACAGGGCTTTGCTGTGCGGCTGCGGCTCTGCTGCTGCGCGAGGGGGAGGCGGCCAATCGGTCTTCCCAAGATCAGCAAGCCTTTAGCGAGCTCCCTGTCAAGGGGGGCGTCTGGGCATGCTTGCAGTCGTTTTGGCGGGACCGGGAAATCAGAGCTTATATTACGGCGGCTATGCTCGCACGGTGTATGGCTTCGGCGGGTGTGACGCTGCTGCCGTTGTACCTGTTGGCCGCATATCCCGAAGAAGGGATAGGGCTGGCGAACCGCATCGGTTGGTTGGAGGCGATTGCCTCGCTCGGCGCCTTGTACGGAGCCGTATATTTTGCCAAAGCCAGCGATCGCGGAAGGTCGGACCGGCTGCTCATCATGGCGCTGCTGCTCTGCACGCTATGCGTCGGACTTCAAGCGGCGCTGCCGATGCTTGCGGCATTGCTGCTGCTCAAGCTAGGGCAAGGGTTTGCTTACAGCGCGGTACAACCGCTCGTCATGCGCGCGATTGTCCATAACTCGGGCAATGGCCGTCAAGGCGTAAGCATCGGCACCGCTAACAGCCTGCTTGTGGCCGGGCAATTGGCCGGGGCGGCGCTTCCGGCTGCGATCGCGGGTTGGACCGGCGCTTCCGGCGGACTAGCGTTAACCGCGCTGCTGCCGCTTGCAGGCGCCTTAATTATTTATCAATCGAGCTTCACGAAGAAGCTGTTCGAAAGGGGAGAGCACGCGAATCATGCGGGATCGTAGTATTTATGCGCTGCAGGCCGAACAAGCGGCTATGACCAGATTGTTGAATGCGTATATCCGGGAGGCGGCCGGGTCTAAGCTGCCGGTAGAGGATGGCATGCTGCTTAAGCTGTCACAAACGCACCGGACTTTAAAGCTATCGTTCCGGTACGTATCCGCGAGCGGACATCACCGCTATGTTTTTCCAATCATGGGGGAGGAAAGGGAATCCGCTGGGCAGCAGGCGCTGAGCTTTCAGGAAGTAACGGAATGGCTGCTGGCCGAAGTCGCTGCGGCGGATGCGGAATCGCTGGAAGCCGGGGAGCGCAAGCTTTCGCTTCAAAAGCAGATCGCGAACAGCGTAGCGAAGACCATTCGCTATTTGCAGGCTAAAGACGACATAGCGCCTCAACCGACTTCCGGCGCTGATTGTCCGTATTTGCGTTCCGAGCAGAGCCTGTTATTCGGTCATCCATTCCATCCGACGCCCAAGAGCTCGGAAGGGTTAACGGAGCAGGATTTAGTTCGATTTGCCCCGGAGCTTCACGCTTCCTATCGGCTTGATTACTGGCTCGTTCACCCTGAGCTATTCGATGAGGAATGGATTGGCGAATCACCCATGCAGTCCTATTGGTCCGAGAGGGAGCGGGAATGGCTGAAAAGAGCCGGTGTCGGACCCCGGTATGCGGGTTATCGTCTGCTGCCCTCCCATCCTTGGCAATCGGCGCATTTAAAAAGCCTTCCCGCCGTACAGCATCGGGAGCGGTCAGGGCAGCTTCTGTGGCTGGGAAGCCTCGGAGATACGGTTTATCCGACTGCATCCGTCAGAACCGTTTGGTCTCCTGAACACGGCTTATTTTTAAAGCTTCCGCTACATGTGCGAATTACGAATTTCATTCGTACGAACACGGCGGAGCAGCGTCGCCGTTCTCTGGATGCAGCCAGGATTTGGGAGGATATCGGGCGCCGGTTTCACTGGGCAGGATTCGGTGTGCTTCAGGAGCCCGGAAGCTTGTCGGTTAGCGACTCGCAGCTTGCGGAAGCCTTTACGGTATTGCTTCGCGAGGGAGATCCTGGCCTGGTTTCGCAAGATGAAGAGTGGCATGCAGCCGCCTCGATGTTTGAGGATGAGGGGAACGAGCCCTGGTGGCTGCCCGGCACGGAATTGCAAGCGCTGGAATGGACTCAGCGCTATGTATCCATCTATTTGCTACCCGTCCTGAAGCTGTTCGCCGAAGAAGGCTTTGGGCTGGAGGCACATGTGCAGAATACCCTGATCAGGCTGCAGGACCGTTCGCCTGTCCGCTGTCTCGTTCGCGATTTGGAGGGCGTCAGCGTCTGCCGGGAGACAGCGCGAGAGAAAGGATGGATCGGGACGGCCGTACCGGAAACGAGTCCCGTTCTTTACGATAGGGAGGAAGCCTGGATGCGCCTGCTCTATTACAATGTGACCAATCATTTGAGCCATATGCTCGCTGCCGTTTCGCGTTCTTCCGGAGCGGCGGAGTCATTGCTCTGGAGAAGCGCGGGAGAAGCCGCTGCCGACCAAGCGAGAATAGGATCGGTCCGATTATGGGAATGGACGGAGCGCCTGCTAATGGCCCCCACGCTTCCGGCGAAGGCCAATTTGATCAGCCGCTTTCGGCAGCGCGCCGAGCAGCCGGAATATGTACAAATTCCGAATCCGTTATACCAGCCGAGCGCGGTTTACAGTTTCGGCACGCTTCGGTAGGAGGGGACGATGGAGACAATGAGAAGTGCATGGCTAACCGCAAGACGCCGGGTAATCCGGCAACTGCTGGAATCGATGATCCATGAAGGGGTCATCGATAAGGCGGGAATAGAGACCGTGGGCAGTCTCGCGGTCGGACAAACGAGTGAGTGGCGAATCCCGGGAGCGAAACGAGACGGGCAGCCTGTCACTTACCGGTTCCAGGCAAGAACCGCTTCCGGCTTCGGGCGCATCCGCATCACGTCGCCGATAACGAGAACGGAGAAGGAGGCGAATGGGCTGCTGTCCGGGCAGTCCGGACAGCAGGAGGCGTTATCCGTAGCCGAGCTGTTATCGGAGCTTCTGTCTGATGAACAAGGAAGCGGAACGGCGGAACGGCTCGCTCTGTTTCTGAAGGAGCTGGAGCATACGACGGAGAACGATTCGTTTCATCCGAAACGTTCGGCGGCGGAATCCGTCCTTCGGGACGGACAGACGCTGTCGGATGGAGAGGCGTTAACGAGCACGGGGCATCCGTATCACCCGAGCTATAAGTCAAGGATTGGATTTACGCTCGAGGATCACGTGGATTATGCTCCGGAGTTTGCCCCCGCGTTCCCGATCTTTTGGACCGCCGTGCACCGTGCGTTTGCAGAGGCGCACACGATCAGCGAGCTCCATTATGACGCTTTAGTGGAAAATATCGTATCAAGCGAACGGAAGCAGGAATGGGAAGCTGCGATTCAGACAAGCGGCTTATCACCAGCGGACTATGTATTCATCCCCGTGCATCCTTGGCAGTGGTCAAACAAAATCCGCGTCGAGGCGGCGTCACTGATTGTCCGGAACATCGTCGTGCCTCTCGGGCCGGGAACGGATTTCTTCCAGCCGCTTCAGTCCATTCGCACGCTCGCTAACGTTACCTGCCCCAGAAAGCCGAATGTGAAACTGTCGCTTCAGATCATGAATACGTCCGCGTTGCGAATTATTGGTTCGCACCATATCCGGAATGCGGCTGTTATATCGGAGTGGCTGCATGAGATTTGGAGGAGCGATGACTTTTTGCGCGAGCAGTGCCGGGTTATCATTTTAAGGGAAATCGCCGGCGCCGCCTTAAATTATGAACAGCTGCCGCATCCTCTGAATACCTTGCTCGGCGGTTCGATGAGCGCCGTATTTCGGGAAAGCCTGGAGCCGCTGATTGATCCCGGAGATCAAGCTGTCCCTTATACATATGTAACGCATCTTACCGGGAGCGGCCTGCCTGCCATTGACAGCTGGTTGAAGGAATACGGCGCCGAAGCATGGGCTCGAAGGCTGCTGGAAGTCACTTTACAGCCGCTGCTGCATCTTCTCTATGCCTACGGTATCGGCCTCGAATCCCACGGGCAAAATATGGTGCTCATTCTCCGGAACGGCTGGCCCGTTCGGATTGCATTGCGGGATTTGCCGGGCGGCGTTCGCTGTCTGGACGATTCCGACCGTTTTCGTTTTGCCGGCAGACCTATGTTGCCGGAGCTTGCGGTCAAGCCCGGAGACGACCGGCATCCGATATTGACGGGAAATGCGCATGACGTCAGAGACTTTTGGATGGATGCGCTGATGCATATTCAACTGCATGAGGTCAGCCTGTTTATTGAGCAGTTCGGGGTTAGGGAAGAACAGTTCTGGTCCTTCGCAGCGCAGGAAGTACATGCATATCAGAAGCTTTTTCCTCTGCAGCGGGAATCGTTTGAGCTATTTGATTTGGGAGCTCCCTCGATTATGGTCGGTCAATTGACGGCGAGGAAAATTTGGGGCGACGGGCCGGAGCGGGAGCATGAAGTGCCGAATCCGCTCAGCCGCAGGCTCAAAGAGCTTGAGACAACAGCGAACAAGGAGGCGTGCAGCACGCATGGAGCATTGGGTTAGAGCGGCAAAAGAATGGATACGGAGCCGAAGCTTGCCGGATGCCCGGACAGGACAACCGGTTTGCGCCTTCGTCTATGATTTGGCGGGGCTTCGGCGTCATGCGGCGCAAACGGTGGAAGCTCTGCCTTCCTTTTGCCATATGTATTATGCCATGAAGGCGAACAGCGATAAAGAGCTGCTGCGTGTCATTCGGCCGCACGTTCGCGGCTTCGAAGCCGCCTCGATCGGCGAGGTTCGGAAGGCTTTAGCCGTAGACAGCCAAGTGCCGGTCATTTTCGGAGGGCCTGGAAAAACGGATGAGGAGCTGCGCGAGGCGCTTCAACTTGGCGTAGAACGCATCCATGTTGAAAGCCTGCATGAGCTGCGCCGTTTGAGTTACTGGTCTAAAGAATTGGGGCGGGAAATCACGGTGCTGCTTCGGGTGAACCTGAAGGTGGAGCTTCCGCAGGCTACGCTGCAGATGGGGGGGCGCGCAACGCAATTCGGCATGGAGGAAGCGGACTTGGACCAGGCAGCTGCCTTGTTGTCGGATAGTCCGCACCTGCGCATGGCCGGGTTCCATTTGCATTCGATTTCCAATCAACTGGATGCGGAAGCGCATCTTCTGCTGCTGGAGTGTTATATCGAGCGGGCGAAAGCGTGGAACAAGCTGTTCCGAATGGAGCAAATCACGATCAACGCAGGCGGAGGGATTGGGGTCAATTACAGCGATCTGGAGCGTCAATTCGATTGGCGGCTTTTCACCAACGGTCTTCGGAGGCTGGAGAAGATACATAGTCTCCCGGACGGGCCGGAGCTGCGCATTGATTTCGAATGCGGCCGCTACTTGACGGCCTTCTGCGGCGTTTATGCAACGGAGGTCATTGACGTCAAGAGCAATCACGGGAAAACCTTTGCCGTCGTTCGGGGGGGAACCCAGCATTTTCGCCTCCCGGTTTCTTGGCGTCATAACCACCCGTTCGATGTATTGCCTGTAGAATCTTGGCCATATCCGTACGAACGGCCGGAAGCGGCTAACTATTCGATCACAGTTGTCGGGCAGTTATGCACGCCGAAAGACGTCTTTGCCGAGGAAGTCTCGGTATCGCGGATCAGGAGCGGAGATATCGTGTTGTTTGCCTTGGCGGGCGCCTATGGCTGGGCGATATCGCATCATGAATTTCTAAGCCACCCTCACCCCGAAATGGTATATTGGAAGGAGTCCTGATCAATTCGAAACTATCGTTTCCCAATATATGTACTCGAAAAATCATACAGGTTTATCCTTTAAACGATAATTTCCATAGTTTTACACGAAAAATCATACACAAAAGCTCTAATTGAAGCGAAGAACCCGATTTTATATGAAATTTCACAGAATCGTTGTTTCTGTGATTAATGAACCTTCGCAGTTCCGCTCTTTTTTAAGGCCCGTTGCTTAAATAAAGAAAATCAACAACAAAGTTTAACAGAGCCATGATGAAAAACATGTTTGTAATCATGATCCGTTTAAAGCCGTGATGTTTGTTTCACGGTTTTTTTTGTTGCAACAAAAATTTGCAAGATGCCGGGTTGCAGGACTCTTATGAGCCAATCGTTTTTCATTTTGATATAATAATGAGAACTGCTTTAGTAATCCGCCTCACGGAGGCCGCATAGATTTTACGATCCCTTACCCGGATGAAAGGATTGAAGCCCAGAATGAAGGTTATGATCGCTGAAGATGAAAGGCTGGCGCGCGAAGAGCTCATCTACTTGTTGTCGCAAGAGCAGGATATCGAGCTTATGCCGTCTGCAACGAACGGCGCCATGCTGCTTGAGCTTGCGGCTGTGCATAAGCCGGAGGTTGTATTTCTTGATATCCATATGCCGGGGCTTGACGGGGTGCAGACGGCGCAGAGCTTGATGAGCTTTGATCCAAAGCCTTTCATCGTTTTTGCGACGGCATACGAACAATACGCAGTTGAAGCGTTCAGGCTGGAGGCGGCCGATTATCTGCTAAAGCCTTATGACGAAGAACGCCTTCGTCAAACCTTACATAGAATCCGCAAAATCCAGGGTTCATCCGGAGCTTCCGCGAAGCCGCCAGTCGTCCCGGCATCACGGCAGGTAGCGGAGATCATCAAAAATTCCTCGTCGACAATCAAACCGAAATTGCTGGTTGATGACGGCAGCCGGATGGTCGTTATCGAGCCGGTAAAGATCAGTTTTGCTGTCAAGGAGGAGAAGCTGACGCAGATTCATCTATCGGACGGGCAGATGCATACGACGAGACAGACGCTTCAGGAGCTGGAAGAAAAGCTTATCGGGTATTCTTTTTTTCGAACCCATCGCAGCTATTTGGTCAATGTGGATTTCATCGATGAAATCGAACCGTGGTTTAATGGCGCTTATAACGTCATCTTGAAGGATGCGGGGCGTAACCGGGTTCCATTGTCGAGAGTGGCGGCCAAGGAATTGATCAAACGGCTGGAAGGCGGGTAGACAACCATGAGCATGAACGGTTCAGGGTTGTTTTTTGAATTTTGAGGAACGATTATTGACATTTCGCGCCGGAAACCCCATGCGAAGAGATCACTCGTGATAAAATGATAAAGCGCTTACAAGATTGCGATAACGTTAAGATTCCACCATTCAGGAGGGACTATATGAAAGAGCAGCCTAAATCAAATCCTTACAGTGAAATTGTAAGATCCGAATTGTTTCAGAGGCTTATGGCAAAGAAAAAGCGATTCATTTTACCGATGTCGATTTTCTTCTTGGTATTTTATTTCATCCTTCCGGTTATGACCTCTTATACGAAAGTGCTGAATGAGAATGCGATTGGCTCGATTACTTGGGCATGGGTGTTTGCTTTTGCACAGTTTATCATGACTTGGGTATTATGCTCCCTATATACCCGCAAGGCCGCTGAGTTCGATGCATTGTCCGATCAAATTAAAGCGGAATCGGAAAAAGCAAACCTGAGAAAGGCGGGATAATCGATGAACACGGCATTTTTATTGTTTTTGGCCATCGTAGCGGGAACGCTTGTCATTACGTATTATGCGGCTAAAAAGACGAAAACCGCCAGCGAATTTTATACGGCCGGAGGCGGTTTAACCGGTTGGCAGAACGGGCTTGCGATTGCCGGCGATTATATGTCAGCCGCATCGTTCTTGGGGATCGCAGGCATGGTGGCGCTCTTTGGCTTCGACGGCTTCTTCTACAGCATCGGCTTTCTCGTCGCTTATCTCGTCGTGTTGTATTTGATCGCCGAGCCGCTGCGCAATTTGGGCAAATATACGATGGCCGATATGATTGCGGCACGCTTCGACGATAAGAAAGTGCGGGGAGTCGCCGCGCTGAATTCGATTACGATCTCGATCTTTTATATGATCGCCCAGTTGGTCGGAGCGGGAGCGCTGATTAAACTGCTTCTCGGACTGGACTATACGACCTCGGTCCTGATCGTAGGTTTGCTTATGACGGTCTATGTGGTATTCGGCGGCATGACGGCAACGAGCTGGGTGCAGATTATTAAATGTGTGCTATTGGTAGCCGGAACCTTCATCATTTCACTCATCGTCTTCGCCAAATTCGATTTCAGCATTTTGCAAATGTTTGAACAAATGCGTACGGCGACGCCGCTCAAGGAAGCATTCCTGAATCCAGGCAACAAGTTCACGAACGGTCTCGACACGATATCGCTCAATCTCGCGCTCGTTCTCGGCACGGCGGGTCTGCCGCATATCCTTATTCGCTTCTTTACCGTGAAAGACGCACAAACCGCCAGGAAATCGGTCGTCGTAGCGACTTGGATTATCGGTTTGTTTTATGTGATGACGGTGTTCCTTGGTTTTGGCGCAGCTGCGTTCGTAGGTAAAGATGTCATCGTGCAGGCCAATGCGGCCGGCAATATGGCTGCGCCGCTGCTGGCGAAATCGCTTGGCGGGGACTTCCTGTTCGCTTTCATCTCGGCTGTGGCATTTGCAACGATACTTGCCGTAGTAGCAGGACTTGTATTATCCGCTGCATCGGCGTTTGCTCATGATTTTTACAGCCATATCGTCCGCAAGGGGAAGGCGACCGAGAAGGAGCAGGTCCTTTCCGCGAAGCTGGCATCCGTAGGCGTGGCGTTGATATCTATTGTTCTTGCCTTGTTCGCTCAAAAAATGAACGTAGCCTTCCTGGTAGCGCTAGCCTTTGCCGTTGCTGCAAGCGCCAATCTGCCTGTGCTCGTTTTTACCGTGTTCTGGCGGAGATTCAATACGGCAGGTGCCGTAACAGGAATGCTGGTTGGCTTGATTAGTTCATTGGTGTTAGTCATGGTGAGTCCGAATGTATGGGATCCGGTAGCCGGTAAAGCGATTCTAGTAGGTACTCCGCTTATTTCACTAACTAATCCGGGTATTATCTCCATACCGTTAGGCTTTATAGGAGCGGTTGTAGGCACCTTGCTCTCATCAAAACGCGCTGACGCGAAATATGATGAAATCTTAGTGAAAGCGAATACGGGTTTGCAGGAAGTTCATTGATTCTACGTAATAACGGCTGCTTCGGTAGCCGTTATTTCTTTTGCCGCTTGTATCTCCCATCTCTCAATTCTTCATATGATTATGGTACCAGTCATTAGCCTCTTTTAATACCTGCTCTCCGCCTGCCTCCATAAACTCCTTTACGAAAGTATCGAAGTCATCTACAGATCTGTCCCCTGTTATGATGGATATATAAGCCTTGTTTTTCATTTTTATAAGTTCTGAACTGTTCTTTATTAAAGAAGGCGTTGATACCTCCATCATGTTATATAAGCCATTTTTGTCCAGGTCCAGGGTCGAAGCCCATTGCTCTCTACGTCCTAAAGTCTTGCTGGGGACGGTCATCCCAATATTAGCGCCGATCTGATTCGTATAATTAACCATTTTATCAAATGGAGGAAGTATTACTATATCGTCATTGGACTTCCCAACCCACTTCCAATGTTTCCCTTTCACTCCGTATAGCATTGACAAATGTTCATCCTGGTTTGGATTTGCGCTGATATAGTCTAGAATTTGTAGAATCTTTTCCATCTTCCCCGGCTCTTTTGCCGCATCGGTACCGATAGCTGTAAAATTCATCAGCATCGCATAAGCTTTAGATCCGCTTTTTCCCTGGGGGCCGGTGACAGGTTGTCCAAAGCCAATCTTTGCATGTTGGTTTTTTAATGAAAGCTCTAATGCATTGAACGTGGCTTCTACAGGAACTTCTTCACCGTGTTCATTGATTACCTTGTAATCACCGGCTTGTATCCAGTGATAATAGTTGCCCATGGAGGTCATTCCGATTTTACCGTTGATAAAGGAATGGGACAGGTGCTTGTAGCCTCCTTTATTTTCTCCGGTTATGAATTCAGGGTCAATAATACCGTCCTTATACCATTTATGGAGGTACTTGAGGGCTTCCTTCATCTCAGGTTCTAAAGCACCGATGACCAGACGCTTATCCTTAACTCCGAAGTAAAGCTGCTCGGCAAAGACAATCTGTCCGAACGCTCCGAAAACAACATTCATTCCTTCACTTGAAAGTCCGTAAGTATCTTTCTTTCCGTTTCCGTCAGGATCCTTATTGGAAAAATCATACATAGCTTTCTCGAAATCAGATAAATTCTCCGGGATCTTAAGACCAAGATGATCCAGCCAATCTTGTCTGTACACCACAGGTATTCTATAAATGTTTGTTGGACTTACCACAGGGATTCCATAATACTTCCCGCCGATTTTCCCATAATCCATATACCCGGGAGCATTCATTTTAATCGCATGGATAATGTTCGGTGCGTGCTTGATCAACATTTCCTCCGGAATCTCGGCAAGCACGCCCTGTGCCTGATATTTCAAGAGATCTTGCGGCTTTCTTATCCGAAAGAGGTCAGGGGGCTCACCTTGAGCAAGCCTGAGATCCAAGAGCCCTTCATATTTATTATTTTCGAGATTCCATATCTCCAGATCCACATTGAATTTATCCTCTATGTATCTAATCATTTCCGCATGCTCAGGAACAGGCTCGTTCTGATGCATGGTCCAGGAAATTTTATACTTTTTATCATCAGCAAATGCCGCTGCAGCATTCGATATTTGTTCATGTTTACTTTTTTCCTGTTGAGTCCCACATGCACTGGTTAGTATGACGATCCATACTAAAACCAGGGAGATTGATCGTAAATTATTTATTTTCATCACACGAACCTTCCACTGATAGTTAATATCGTTATCTATGCCTGCTTCATTAAGCTTCTCACATAGGTTTTAGGTGTACAGCCATTTATTTCCTTGAATTTTTTGATAAAATATGCTGCTGTGCCATATCCAACGGTATTGGCTATCTGTTCTATGGTCATGCTGCTTTGTGCCATAAGTTCCAAAGCTCTTTCCATCCTTTTTTTCGTTACATAATCGGTATAGTTGATTCCTGTTTCCTCTTTAAAAATCTTGCTGAGGTATTTGGGGCTTATAAAGACCTTACCGGCCACAGTGTCCAGGGAAAGCTCCTCCGAAAGGTGGCTGCTAATATAGCTCTTAACTGCCTCAATGGTTTCCATATTCCTATCTTCACTACGCTTGTCCATATGGCTAAGAAATTCTGTAATGGAATGAACGAACCACTCCCTAAAGCCGTTGATGCTATAAATGGACGTATATTGCTTGAATAAATCCATTCCGTCGCTTGTATATCGCACGCTTTTCAAATAATCCGAGTAAACGGATACCGTGTTCAATAAAATATAATGGCAATAATCCGCCGCATACACGCCTTCCTTCATATGTTCAATCAAATGGTCTATGGCTTCGACGACACCAACTAAACTCCGGGCCTGAAGCTTTTCTTTAAACTTGAGGAGAACAGATTGTGGAATTTCATGATTACTGGTTTCCCTGTTCAGCAGGTTTACATCCTTTATCATTGAAATTTCAGGCATGAAGTAACTGTATTTAATAAGGATCAGAGCTTCAGCATAACTTTTGTGCACATCTATACATTCATGTACCCAATGACCCAAAGATATTTTAAAATCCAGTCCAAAACTGTTTTTGGCTTTTGAAAGGATAAAGCCGGAAAGCGTCTCTATGAGCCAATCTTCCGGATTGTTCGTGCATACGATGACAACTATTTTTTTATCCGGAAGCTCTTCGGCTATGATATGGCTTTCATGAAAAGACGAAGCTTCCAATTGATTGATCAAGCGGTATAGGACATACTGGATGCTTTTGGAATTCAGTTCTTTAAATCCTTTGCTTGCAGGGTCTATCACCATACAGCAGAAATGAGAATACTTCATTGATACATGTAGGGATTGAAGCTGTTCTACCAGTTCTTCGGGACTATAACTGTTATTTAGCATGTTAAGCACAACGTTGTGCTTGATAACCGGATGGTTGGTCTGAAGGGTTTCTTCAAGACTGCTTACCTTGTTTGTCAGCTTATGGATGGCAGTATCGATTAACGTGTATTCATTCAATCCGTTTTCGGCTGTATGGTCGAACACACCTTTGATTTTGCCCATTAAGCGTTTTAAAGGGTTATAACTTGCGATCGTGAAAATGCCGGACAGGACAATGCCCACAATGATGGCCAACAAACAGATTAGCAGTACTATCTTTTGTAAAAATATGGATTTCTGATAGTAGTTATTTGATGGCGTGATATTGTAGATTTTCCATTCATTCGTCAAAAATTTGTGATGGGATACCACATAAGGGATATGCTCGATGGTGTCGTTGAAGCTTTCAGCAGCCGCATTGGAAGAAAGAATTGTATTGATGTATGAGTGGTTAATGGTTCTTCTTCCAAGTATTCCTTTATCCGCCGCAGAAATGATTTTTCCGTCTTTACCGATAATAAAAGTGTTTTTATAGTCGGAAGGCATAATATCCTGGATGATATGACTGACGGCAGCTTCCTTGATATCAATGGCAATCATCAGTTCACTATTTTCACCGGTGGAGTTAAAAGGATAACTATGGGCATATGTGATCAAGGGATTCATGCTGTTATTGCCGGACATACTGGTATATATATCCTGGGGCACTCTGCGTGTTTCCATCCATAAAAAGCTCTTTTCATTACTGCGCATCCTGTCTATCCAGTCCATAGCCAAGAATGCGTCTTTACTTCTATCATCATAGTAATTCAGCCCATAAACAGAAGAAATCATAACGTTTTGTTTGGTATAAAACAAATGGACAGCATAAACTAGATCCGAGTTATTCGCGACTTCATTCTTTAGTAAGTCCTGAATATCAATGATTCTGCTGTAATTTCCCTGAAGCGTATTCTTCGTATATAAATCAATGTTGGCAGATTTCCCTAGAGAAAGATCGAGGTATATTTTTTCTACTCTTTGGAAAACGGCCGTTTCAATATAATTTGCGGCATTCTCCAGAACCATTTGATTCTTAGTTCTTATTTCTTCATTGTAGTCTCTAGGAACATACATATAAAAGATAGAGCAAAGAAGAAGGACAATGACAAGAACGATCGTTACATAGGAGATAGCCAGGTTGGTAAACACTGAATTCCGTTTTTGCATTATCTTCTCACCCCCACGAAATTATACTACAGATAGTTAACAGACTTTGCGGCTTAACTAAATCTTAACACGGGGCTTCTTCTTTCATTATGAAAACGCATTCATATTGTTTTCTCACAACAAAGTACCATTTTTATATAATGTGGAATTTGTTTTATTGAAGGGCAGATACCCCAATGCTACATTCATATCGAACGAAAAATCTTATTCACGAGAGGAAGATTTTAGAGCATGGATAGGAGAGGATATGAATTGAAAAAGAGATTAAGAAGGAAGCATTTATCAGCTGCTTTAGGCCTATCATTGATTCTAAGTTCCCTGGGTGGAAGTTTTGCGAGTGCGGCAATATTACCATCAACAGTAACTCCACCAGTGGCATCTTGGGGGTACTTTGTAGATGAACAATTGAAAGGTAATGATCCGAAAATCGGGGTGCTTTCCGGATTTGGACAGCTTTGGGCTCCTGGCACTAGCTGGAATAACGGTATAAGTCTAAACGAAAGCGTGCTGAATGCCAACATTCAAAAAGTGGTTGACTTTGCAGCTAGCCGAACTTCCAGTGAGGCAGATGCGGCATATTTCGATGATCGTAGAAAACAGAGCTACAGCGTCATCGAAGGTCTGGGTTCGCTTACCGATTTCTATCGAACGAACGCAGGAGCAACGACAACGATCAACGATATCCCGGCCGATGCCACATCTAAAAAATATGATGATGGAGGAACCGATTCAGGCAGCACGAGTTCTAGTCTAGGCAACATAGTGAGGTTGGTCCAAACCATCCGCAACTACAACGCTTCAACGACCCAGGCGAAAAACTATTATAATTATCCTCGCCCGTATCGTTGGAAGAAGGAGGGCTCTTCGTTCGTTCTTCCTACCACTCCTGAAAACAACACTTCAATCATTGTTCCTACGCTGGTACCTGCAATCAGTACGACTCCGGCTACTGATGGAGGGTTTCCTAGCGGTCATACCAATGCCGGATATCTCAGCGCGATAGCGATGGCGTATGCGGTACCAGAGCGTTTTCAGGAACTGCTTACGCGAGCTTCGGAACTCGGACACAACCGTATTTTAGCCGGTCATCATTCGCCGCTTGATGTAATGGGAGGCCGCGTCCATGCAACTGCGATTACGGCAGCTGCCTTGTATGATCCAAACAATAACTTGATCAAGCAGGCTGCTTATGATGATGCTCACAGTAAATTATTAACGCAAATGGGTACAGCGCCAGATCGGTTCAGCGATTATGCGAAGAACAAAAAAGAATATACGGAACGTTTAACCTATGGATTCACGCCAATCGCTTCCACGACGGAAGCCATGGTCGTTCCTAAGGGAGCAGAAGTCCTGCTGGAAACACGCCTGCCTTACCTGGACAGCACGCAGCGTCGCTGGGTTTTGGCCACGAACGGTCTTCCATCAGGCTATCCTGTGCTGGATGATCCTGAGGGATGGGGACGGCTTAATCTTTTTGCCGCAGCGGATGGTTATGGCGCTTTTGCCACTGACGTTACAGTGACAATGGATACTTATAAAGGCGGTTTCCATGCAATGGATCGCTGGCGGAACGATATCTCCGGCACAGGAAAGCTGACCAAACAGGGAACAGGTACTTTAAAGCTGCAGGGTAACAATACTTATTCCGGAGGCACACAGATCAACGAAGGCATCCTTGAGGGTAATTCGGAGACGGCTTTCGGAAGCGGCGGCATGGTGAACAACGGGGGAACCGTCATTGAAAATGTTTATGGAAAGATGACGATCGGCGGAACTTACACACAATCTGCCAATGGTACACTTGAACTTAACCTTAACGGTAAAGATGATCTGCTCGAGATAAAGGGTGCGTTACATGCTAATGGGAAATTACGTCTGAATTTTACGGGCAATTATGTGCCTAACGGCGTCGTCACGATCATAAACCATGGTAAGGACCAACGGAATGGACAATTCTCTTCGATTGAGACTATGGGATTGCCAAGCGAGTATAAAGTTAATGTTATCTATTATTCCGATAGTATCCAGTTATTGGTAGGCACGAATGACTCAACAACTCCAAACACGGACACTCCTCAAACTCCAGGTGGAACGACAGTCAACAAGGATGCAGGGGCCAATCCTGAAACGAAACACGAAAAGTCCCCATCCGGACAAACAGTGGATCATGTTGTGGTTGACGGCGGCTGGTTAAGCAAAGCTATAAGCGCACTGAATGGAAAAGATGCCGGCAAGCAAAGCATTAAGATAGGGGTTACCGGCAACGGCGATGTCGCTAAAGTCGACTTGCCAATGAGTGTTCTTGCCGATTCGAAACAATCCATGCCTCAATCGGTCATCTCCATTCAAACTGACGACGGCACAGCGTACAATTTACCTACATCGGTCATCGATACGGCGAAGGTGGCACAAACGCTAGGGACTGACGCTAAAAACGTGCAAATTAGCGTGAACATTCAGAAGGTGACAGGAACCGTTGCCGATCAAATCATACAAAAAGCGAAACAAAATGGCGTTACCCTCCTTGGCGGCACTAATGCGCGAGTTATCGAATTTAGTATAACGGCGAACGCAGGCGGTAAGACAGTAGAAATCAACAATTTTGGAAAAACGTACGTAACTCGCAATCTTATCATTAAGCAGTCGTCAGACCCGAGCACTGCGACAGCCGTCTTATATGATCCGGCAACCGGGGAAATGACCTTTGTCCCTGCAGTCTTCCAAAACGTAGGAGGCAACACGCAAGTCACGATAAAGAACCGCAGCAACAGCATCTATACGGTTGTTCAGTCGAGCAAATCCTTTGACGATCTGAATAACCATTGGTCCAAAGCGGATGTGGGTCTGATGGCCTCCAAGCTCTTGGTAAAAGGGCGTACGGATTTTCAATTTGCTCCTGACGAAACGATCACACGCGCCGAATTCACATCGCTCCTGGTTCGTGCTTTGGGGCTGAACGATAAGGCAGCAGCTACTTTTACGGACGTGAACAGCAAGGATTGGTTCGCGGGTGCTGTAGGTGATGCGGCCAAAGCCGGTTTAATCGGCGGATTTGAGGACGGCTCCTTCCATCCGAACGATAACATCAGCCGCGAGCAAATGGCTGTGATGCTATCCAAGGCGATGGACTTGGTAGGAAAAAGCTACAACGTAAATGGAAAACAAACTGAACTGCTCGGTAAATTCACCGACAGAAGCAGCATCAGCAGCTGGGCCCAAACAGCGGTCGCACAAGCGGCGGGAGCCGGTCTAGTTGCCGGTAAAACGGACAACACGTTCGTTGCCGGCGCCAATGCAACTCGTGCAGAAGCCGTAGTGATGCTGAAGAGATTTTTGCAGGTTGCCGAATTTATTAACTAATCCAACGTTCTAAGCGGAGGGTGTCCTAAAAGCCATGAAGATGGCTGAAGGACACCCTCTTTTGTATAACAAATAAACCATTCTTGGTAAATGGAAGTGCGTGCCGTTCTAGCCATGTATAACTCTTGAAATGGCAGGTGAGAATGGAAGATATTACATGCTTCTAGGTGGATGTTATTGATGAGCAAATTCCTAAAGATATTTGTCCGAAAGTTAAAGGAGAAACTGCAACATGACGCTCAAGCAAATACTCAACAAGCAGAAGCGCTTTCAGGCAACCTTGGGCAAGATATTAACAATATCATTGCGTTAACCGGAAATAGCTCGGATATTACCAATCGAATATTTCAAGGAGCCAATGGTTTGCCTATGGCTATTGTTTATGTAAATGGTCTAACCGATACCGTTGTTATAAACGATAACATCATGAAACCGATCATGTCCGATGCAGAAGTAAACACAGCTGGGCAAAGAAAATCTTCGGACTATTTTACGGACATTAAAGATAAAATTCTTACTGTTAGCGCCACAAGTACTGTAAGTAAAATGGATGAATTGATATCCGCATTGTTCAACGGAGATACGGTTATTATTGCGGAGGGTTGGGAACAAGGCATTTCCGCAAGTTCTGCCAAATGGATGCAAAGAGGCGTAGAGGAGCCTTCGTCTCAATCCGTTATTCGAGGTCCTAAAGATGGGTTCACCGAGGATATAAGCACCAATGTTGCGTTGCTCCGGCGCAGAATCAAAAGTCCGAATCTATGGAAAATCGACCGCAAAATCGGACTCGTAACCCAAACAGACGTTAGTGTTATGTATCTAAAGGGGACCGCCAATGATTTAGTGGTGAACGAAGTTCTTCAAAGGCTCGATCGCATTGAAATAGACGGCATTCTTGAAAGCGGCTATCTGGAAGAATTTATTCAGGACCAAACCTTTACCCCGTTTCCTACAATCATTAACACGGAGCGTCCCGATAGTGTTGCGGGCTCTATCTTGGATGGACAGGTTGCGGTCTTGGTAGATGGAACACCTTTTGTTCTTGTACTGCCTATCACCTTCTTCAAGTTCTTCGTAGCCAGTGAAGACTATTATCAAAGGTTCGATATCTCTACCTTTTTGCGTATTTTGCGCTTCTTTGCATTTACCGTTTCTATGCTTCTGCCTTCCCTCTATATTGCAATCACGACTTTTCATCAAGAAATGATTCCCACGACCCTCCTGGTTAGTCTTGCGGCCCAAAGGGAAGGGATTCCCTTTCCGGCATTCTTTGAAGCTTTAATGATGGAAATCACATTCGAGATATTAAGGGAAGCAGGGGTTCGAATGCCTAGGGCTATCGGTTCTGCTATTTCCATCGTTGGAGCTCTTGTTTTGGGACAGGCAGCTGTTGAAGCTGGTCTCGTATCGGCGGCCATGGTGATCGTAGTAGCCTTTACGGCGATCTCCAACTTCGTCGTTCCGGCATTTAATATCTCGATTGCAGCACGTTTGCTTCGCTTTATATTAATGGTTCTTGCCGCAGCCTTAGGATTGTTCGGGATTATGTCGGGGCTCTTCTTTCTGTTGATTCATATGTTATCTCTTCGCTCTTTTGGCATTCCTTACTTGACCCCCCTAGCGCCTTTTGTACCAAACAACTTGAAGGATACCGTTGTCAGGGTACCTTGGTGGATGATGGTTACCAGACCGCGACTTTTCGCTAAGAACAATTATGTTCGTCAAAATGTAAATCGGCGCCCTAACCCTTCCGACAAGGACAAGATGAAGTAATGATGTAAAAAGGGGATAAGGAAATGAAGCGAAGGCTGATCTTGCTGCTGATCGCCATCATGTTGTTACTTGAAAGCGGTTGTTCGAACAAAATCGAACTTAATAGACTGGGGATCATCAGCGCAATAGCCTTTGATATGGACGAAAGCAATCAATGGGTGTTGACCTTTCAAATCATCATTCCGAAGTCATCCCAGAGTAAAGCCGGAGGAGGAGGCTCCCAATCTCCGGTTACTGTCTTTTCATCGAAAGGAAAGACCATCCTGGAGGCCATTCAAAAGAGTGAATTAGAAGCCCCGCGCCATCTCTTTTTTTCTCATACGCGCGTCATTATTATCAGCCAGCGTGTTGCTAAATACGGAGTCAACCCCATATTGGACGCTTTCTTGAGAAGTTACGAATCAAGGGAGAATACGAATGTTCTTATTTCGGAAGTAGACGCCAAGAGAGTGTTGGAAGTTCTTACGCCACTAGAGAACATTCCCGGAAATGCGCTTTCCAATTTGCTAAGCGGACAGGGAAACAGACAAACCAATTTAGTTCAATCCAAGTTACATGAATTCATATCCACAATGACAAATCCATCCGCAAGCGCCACATTGCCGGAAATCAAAATAATGGGTGAGCAGCAGGGTCAAGTCTCTTTAGATGCACTCAATGAAACTCGCAGTTCCGCCGTATTGAAATTGGATCGAGTTGCGGTATTTAAGCAAGACAAGTTTGCCGGTTGGTTAAATCGAAAGGAAAGCCTAGGCATCCCGTGGATAACGAATCGCTTAAAACAAACGACGATCGTCTTTTCCTGTGAAGGGGAGAGCAGCCGTGAACAGCTGTCCTCCTTTTTGATTGAGAAATCCCGCACCAAATTAAAACCGAGCATTTCTAACGGTAATTTGTTTATGTCTGTAGATATTAATGCGCAAGGAAACTTGATTGAAACGGCTTGCAATTTAAATCTGAAACACAAGTCTGAAGCCTTAACCAAACTTGAGAAATATATTCAAGAGCAAATTAGGAACGACGTAGAGAATTCATTTCAAGCTGTGAAAAAGATGAAAGCAGATACGCTGGGCTTTGGGGACGCATTCCATAAGTCTTTTCCGCGAGAATGGAAAACGCTGAGTCAGAACTGGGAAAACGAGTTCACGAAGATAAGAATGGACATTAATGTCAAGGTAACAATCCGACGAACCGGAATGATCGATGACTCCTTTTCCAGAATCTCCGGTAAAAAAGAATGAGAAAAGAGGCTTCTTCATGGAGCGGATCAGTAAATACCAGTTGGGTGCGATGATCATCTTATTTCAAATAGGGAGTACGCCTTTATTCGAATTAGGCATTAGAGCTAATCAAGACGCCTGGTTGGTCGTCTTTACTAGCTTTCTGCTAGGGTTACTGCTGCTTTTTCTTTTTTTGGCGATCCAACACAGGGAACCGGAAAAAAACTGGAGTCAGCTATTGATTCAATATTTCGGTTCATTCGCAGGGAAGTTCGTCTTATTGCTCTATGCTTTGTTCTTTGCTTATGAATCCATGCGAAATTTGCGGGACTTTGGGGATCTTACTCTTATGACCATTCTTCCCCGTGGTCCCATTTCCCTCATTATGCTAATTATGTTAACGATATCGATCTATGCGATTTACAAGGGAATAGAAGTCTTCTTTCGGTTAGCCGAATTTATAGTGGTTGGCGTACTGTCTTTTTATTTAATTTTGCTTATTATGCAATTTATTTCAGGAGCTGTGCATTGGAATCGTCTTTTTCCGGTCTTAGAAAATGGATTACAACCTGTATTACGGGAAAGTGTAGCACATACCGTTTGGTTTCCATTCGGCCAAATGGTGATTTTTCTGATGTTCTGGAGCTATTTAAACGAGAAAAAAGAGATGTTCAAAACGTCGATTCGCTCTTTTTTTATATCTGGCATCGTTATTCTTATCGCGAATATCATGAACCTTGTCGTTCTGGGGCCGGAATTAACTGGCATTAGTACTGTACCTCTACTGCAATCCGTTCAGTTGATTCAGATCGCTGAAATATTCGAACGTTTTGATGCACTTGTCATTTTACTTTTCTATGCGGGGATATTTATCAAGGCGACATTATGGTATTTGGCCGCTATACTTGGGCTATCTCAGTTGTTTCATACCGATTATCGAAGGTTCGCCCTTCCGGTTGGAGCCGTTATTTATATCACTTCCCTTCTTCCGCGAAGCTGGCAGTCGCATTTAGAGATCGGTGATATCATAGCGGATCAATTCCATGTCAATAAAATTTTCATTGGAATTATTCCGGCTGTTCTTTTTTTCGTTATGTTGATTAGAGGACGTTTAAAGAGACGACCGAAGTGAATGACTTCAGTAGTCTCTTTCTTTATACCGGTTTCTAAAGAAATCCGGCGTCATGCCCACCGATTTGCGAAAGGTAGAGATGAAATGCGAAGCGTCCAGGAAGCCGGTTGCTTCGGCGATCTGCTTGACCGTACTATGCGGTTCAGCGATTAGTATTTCTTTGGACTTTTGGAGCCGCAGGTGTAGTAAGTATTGGTAAGGAGAGATGCCGAACGCTTTACGGAACAGATTGTTAACGTGCTGCGGACTGACGCAGAGCAGGTCTGACATCCAGCTGAGCCCTACATCGGACTGTGCATAGCATTCTTCGAGCCGGATCAAAAGCGGCAGCAGCCGTTGGTGGCTCTGCGAGAAGGAGGCGGCGCGGTTGACGTAGCCATGCTTTTTGAGAAGCGTTAAAAACTGATACACCTCCAGCGATCCGTTCATCCCGGTAAAATCATAGCTATAGCGGTACTTTTCATAAAAATCCTCATGGATGGAGGCCAGCGGTGTATCGGGTCCCCAACTGAGCAGTGTCATCAGCGGGAGCTCCAAAGCGTGGACGATGGAGGACGCTAATACGCCGTCAAAGGTCAAATACCAGGTGGACCATACCGAACCGGAAGCCCGGTATTCGTGCCGTATGCTTGCAGGCATAAGAATGCCTTGATTCTCGTTAAGTTTAACCGTGATATTGCCCATCTGGATGTCGCCGCTGCCTTGCGTCGTCTGCAGCCAGTGAAAGCAGGGGAAGCCTTCTTCCCTCAGGGTGGGCTGCTGCTCGTTTTCAAAGCCAACCGTATCCATAATCAGCGGCAGTTTCCTGTCCGTTTCGGTAATGAGGAAAAATTTTCTGTAGTCCACAGCCATGATGAGAAACACATCTCTTTCATTTTTTAATATATGATGCGTCGTATCTTATATTTTAAAAGAAAAAGTTGTCCTGTACAATGAAGGGTGAGTTGATAAATATGATACGCATTGTAAAGTGAGGGATTGCTCTTGGCTAACAAATTTGTATATACACCGCCGCAAAACGGCTATCCGGAGTGGAATAACAACCCGGATATTTTCCAGCTGAACCGAATGGAAGCGCACGCAACACTTATGCCTTATCGAACTGTAGAGGAAGCGATAGCCGGACAAAAAACGGCATCCGATTTTTATCAATCGCTGAATGGAACATGGAAGTTCCATTTTGCCGAAAATGCGGAAGCGCGTCCAAGCGAGTTTTATCGAACGGATTACGATTGCAGGAATTGGGCGGACATGGCGGTTCCTTCCCATTGGCAGCTTCAAGGGTATGATTATCCGCAGTATACGAATATCGTATATCCTTGGGTGGGCCATGAAGACTTGCAGCCTCCTTTTGCCCCGGTGAAGTATAATCCTGTAGGCTCCTATGTTCGCAGCTTCTCAGTTCCGAAAGCTTGGGAGGGGCAGCCGGTTTATTTGAGCTTTCAAGGTGTGGAGTCGGCATTCTATGTATGGGTGAACGGGGACTTGGTCGGGTATAGCGAGGATACGTTTACCCCCGCGGAATTCGATATTACGCCATACTTAACGGAAGGCGAGAATAAGCTTGCGGTAGAGGTGTACCGCTGGTGCGATGCGAGCTGGCTGGAGGATCAGGACTTTTGGCGTTTGAGCGGTATTTTCCGCGATGTGTACTTGTATTCGACGCCTCAGACGCATATTTATGATTTCTCCATTCGGACTGAGCTGGATGACGAATATGCGAATGCTGAACTGCGCATTCAGGCGCGAGTGACGAATTATGACGCTCGCCAATATGGCGCGTATACGGTTGAAGCGATGCTTTACGATCGTGAATTACGTCCGCAGTGGGGTGAACCGCAACGCGCTAGCGCTGATGCGGGCGGTACCGCCTATGTGGAGCTGTCGGCACAAATCGAACACCCGCATAAGTGGAGCGCAGAGAAGCCATATCTCTACACGCTTGTCCTCAGCTTGAAGGATCAGGACGGGCAGCTGCTGGAAACAGAAAGTTGCAAAGTCGGCTTCCGCAAATTCGAAATCAAAGACGGTCTGATGCGCATCAATGGCGAGCGTATTGTGTTTAAAGGCGTGAACCGCCACGAATTCGACTGCGATCGGGGCCGTTCCGTCGATGAGGCCAGTATGCTTGCCGACATCTTGCTGATGAAAAAGTATAACATCAATGCCGTACGTACCTCACATTATCCGAACCACCCTATCTGGTATGAGTTGTGCGACGAATACGGGCTGTATGTGATTGACGAGACGAATTTGGAGACTCACGGCGCTTGGAACTATGGGCAGCTGGAGGAAGGGATAACGGTTCCAGGCAGCAAGCCGGAGTGGACGGGTGCGGTGCTGGACCGCTGCAATTCCATGCTGCAAAGGGATAAGAACCATCCGTCCATCGTCATCTGGTCGCTGGGGAATGAGTCGTTCGGCGGCGATAATTTTGTGAAGATGCACGACTTCCTGCGGGAGGCTGACCCGACTAGAGCGGTGCATTATGAGGGGATATTCCACTTCCGGGCATCGGATCGCGCTTCAGACATAGAAAGCCAAATGTACACGAAAATTGACAAGGTCGAGGAGTATGCGAGAAGCAACCCCCAAAAGCCGTTTATCTTATGCGAATACAGCCATGCGATGGGTAACTCGTGCGGGAATTTGTTTAAATACTGGGAGCTGTTCGAGCGGTATCCTGTGCTCCAAGGCGGATTTATTTGGGATTGGATCGATCAGTCGATTCGTACGACCGCGCCGGACGGCACTGAATATTTAGCCTATGGCGGCGATTTCGGGGATACGCCGAACGATGGGAACTTCTGTGGGAACGGGCTGATTTTTGCCGACCGGACGGTTTCTCCGAAAATTCATGAAGTGAAGAAATGCTACCAGAATGTGAAAATCGAGGCCGTTGATCTGGCACAGGGGCAAGTACGCGTGACGAACCAATATTTGTTCACCGATCTAAGCGAGTTTGACTGGACATGGACGATTGAGCGGAATGGTGTGACCCTGGTCGAGACCATGGGCGGAAGTTTCAACGTGAAGCCTGGTGAAACTGAAGTTATCACATTGCCTTATGACAGCGCAGCGGCTAAGCATTTGCTCACTGACGAGCTTGTGCTGACCATCAGTCTTTCTCTGAAAGAAGCAGCAATTTGGGCGGAAAAAGGGCATGAAGTCGCGTGGGAGCAGTTCTTGCTTCCTGAGGGCATCGCAGGGGGAGCAGCCGCATCGCTGATCACGATGGCAGAATCGGCTGCTGCCGTATCGGTGGCGGATGATGAGACTGTACATGTCGAACGAAATACCGAAGCCATCATTTTGAGCGGACGCGAATTCTCATTAAGGTTTGATATGGCGACAGGAGATATCTCATCCTACGTATATCAAGGCGTAGAGTTGTTCAAGACAGGTCCAGCTCCAAACTTCTGGCGGGCCTACACGGACAATGACCGAGGCAACCAGCATCATATTCGCTGCGCGGTCTGGCGTGAGGCTGCCAGCGGCAGGACGCTGCTCGGGCTTAGCGTGCAGCCGGCAGGCGCCGGACGTGCCGAAGTGCGCGTCCGTTACGAGTTGCCGACGGCACCTGCGTCCCGCGTGCAGATGGTGTACACGGCAGCGCCTGACGGAGCTGTCGAGGTACGAATGGAGCTCATACCGGGAGCGGGCGGATTGCCGGAAATTCCGGAAATCGGCGTGCTGTTCCAAATGGAAGCCGACTTCCGGAATCTCCAGTGGTATGGCCGCGGACCTCACGAGAACTATTGGGACCGTGCCACCGGAGCCAAGCTGGGCGTATACAGCGGTACGGTGGAAGAGCAGTTCGTGCCGTATCTGCGTCCGCAGGAGTGCGGCAACAAGACAGACGTGCGCTGGGCGACGCTCACCGACGCGAATGGCCGCGGGCTGCGGATCTCCGGACTGCCGGCCGTTGAGTTGAACGTGCTGCCGTACCTGCCTGCGGAGCTTGAGGCGCACGATCATCCTTACAAGCTTCCGCCAAGCGACAAAGTCGCGGTGCGGGTCAATTACAAGCAGATGGGCGTCGGCGGCGACGACAGTTGGGGCGCCAGAACGCATCCGGAATTCACGCTGTTCGCCAACCGCAGCTATACGTATTCATTTGCATTTAAAGGAATTTGATTATGCCGTACCGGCTACAGAAATAAAAACAAGCTTGGTCCCTGCCATTTATATAATGGTTAGAACCAAGCTTGTTTTATTTCATTTGGCTGCTGAATTTCCTTACGCCCCGCTCGCCATTTTCAAACGAATACCCGAAGGATCGATTACGACAAATGCTTCATCCTGTTCTACGGGAGAAAACCCTGCGCCCTGCAAACGCTCAATCGCCTTGCGTCTTTCATCCGCATTTGGGAAAACGATCGTGTAATAGTCAAGTCCCGTTGCGTTCGGAGCAGTTACCGGCGCGTTCTGGCCTGCCCAAAGGTTCATGCCGATATGGTGATGGTAGCCTCCGGCTGAAATAAACAAAGCTCTCATAGTCGCAGATGCATCAGCGGCGATATCGAAGCCCAGGATGTCACAATAGAAATGTTTGGACACCTGCAAATCTCTAACATGGAAGTGGATATGTCCCATTGTCGTACCCGCAGGTAAACCGCTCCACGGCATATCCGCTGCTTCGCTCAGCAATCCTTCCCAATCGATAGGATCGGAAGCCATAATATAGTTGCCTTCAGCATCGCGGCGCCAAGTATCACGCGGACGATCGCAATATATTTCAATGCCGTTGTTGTCCGGATCGGTAATATACAAAGCCTCACTAACCAAATGGTCGGCTTGACCGATGTGAATACCCGATTCAATCAGGTTCCGCAAAGAAGCGCCCAAATCTTTGCGAGTAGGTAGCAAAATAGCGAAATGATAGAGTCCGGCGGCGGATCTGCGAGCTGTAATCTGGGCATTCGGAATCTCTTCGAGCTCGAGAAAAGGATGTCGCCCGTCAACGGTTAGTTCTGCTAACGTGGAGCCGGCTTGAAGAACTTGTAAGCCAACTACTTCTTGGTAAAAACGTATAGAACGTTCCAGATTGGACACTTTCAGCTTCACTAAACCAAGCTTGATATCAGAGTGCAGAGCTACGGACATCGGAAGTTCACTCCTATATGGTTACTTATTGTAATTAAGTTTATAATAGTTATTAAGTTACGTAAAGTCATAACCAAAAAGAAGGGATTTCCCGAAAGTCTGAAGCAGACGGGAACATCCCTTTTTAGGTTATCCGTAATTTACGTAATACCAAAAACAGTGTAATGCCGATCGCATTTCCAACAAATGAAAAAATCATAGGCAGCCACACAGGACCGAAGAGAATATTGAAAGGCCTCAGCACATCGGAATAAATGATGCCAACCGTACCAAGGAAGGCTCCCAGCACAAAAGGAATATACGCAAACTCAGCGGTATCTCCCCCATCTTTATATGCATCCCATATCCCAAACATGTATAGACAAGGATAAAACATCAACCAGTTATAATCCGTATGCTGGACGGCAGCTTGAATGTTGCCCTTAAAGCTGTCAATAATGATGTCATTGAGATTTGAATTAATATTGACGATAATTTCCAGAATGATAAGCGTTAGCCCTTTCACATATTTTCTATTCAATAACTGACCAAACCCAGGTAGTGCAATACTCCATAATAATTTCTCTATTTTATCGGATTTGTTCATAGTGATGGTGTGGAGACTTGATGGCAGCAATGCTTCCTATGAGCCCAGGTGAAAAAAGATCGATATTTATTTTTGATTCAAACAGGTTCCATTCTTCTTCAACAGATGTCTGGGTGATTCTTTTCAATAAACTTACAAGTCCTCGAATCGTAAATAACGTAAAGTTAATCGATGCAAAAGTATGCAGGATTGTCCAGGATTTCCATTGGAACAAAGCTGTTTTCTTTTCTAAAAACCATTGAAGTGCTGACATGGGCACACTGAAATACAAACTTCTGGTTAACAATTCCAGCGGCTTACTCTTATAGGTATATCTTATCCAAACCACACTTAATAGAGGATAGAACAATAAATCGTACAAAATATTGGTGTCAAATATTTTTGCAAAAGGCCGAACGGGGTACGAAATCTTCCCTTTTTTAATAAAATATGAATCTAGCGAACTGGATAAGACGCACTTTGCAAAGAAAACAGTCAGATACATAAGCAGGTTTCTACGTCTCATAATGAATCCTTGATAACCCCTTTCGGTTTGCTGCATACCTTCATAGTGTGTTTAAAATAACGTCACTTATTCACGACAGAATAGTGTACGCCGCAAAGAGCAATAATAATGAAAATATTGACAGCGTCGGGAGGCTAGTATGGAATACAAAAGCATCATCATCGGGGCTGGGCTTGCAGGATTTACCGCCGCCGTTTATATGGCAAGAGCGGGTCTGAAGCCGCTCGTTATTAAAGGCCAAAGGCCAAGCTATCATTTAACGACGACGATGGAAATCGAGTATTTCCCGGGCTTTCTTCATGGGATAAGCGGGCCGGATCTGCTCGACAATATGTTCAGGCAAGCTGAGCAGTTCGGGGCGCAGGTCAAAATCGGCGATGTATATGAAGTAGACTTGTCGAAGCGCCCTTTTAAGGTTTGGCTGGAAGGCTGGGGAGAGATAAAAACCGAAACCCTGATCATCGCTACAGGTACAACGGCTAAACTTCTTGGTATACCGGGAGAAAAAGATTATCTGGGGCTTGGGGTAAGTACATGCGCCCCTTGCAGCGCATTCTTATTTCGGGACAAAAAAGTACTCGTCATTGGCGGAGGAGATTCGGCGATGGAGGAAGCGATTTATTTATCCCACTACGCATCGGAGATTACTGTTGTTAATCGAAGCGATAAATTGCGGGCCTCTTTAGCTTTGCAGGAGAGGGCGCGTGAAATAAGGAAAATCAGGTGGCTGATGAACCGGACCCCGCTCGAAGTCATTACTGGAGAGAAAGGTGTGACAGGCCTCAGAGTTACCAGTCATGAATCTGGACAAGAGGAAAGTCTGGAAGCGGATGGAGTGTTCATAGCCATCGGCAGTAAGCCCAATACGGAATTTCTCGCCAAACAGCTGCCCTTAGATGAACAAGGATACATATTGGTTAAGCCGGGAACAACAGAAACTGATATTCCCGGTGTATTTGCCTGTGGAGACGTGCAGGACCGGCGATACCGGCAAATACTGAATGCTATAGGTTCCGGGTGCATGGCCGCGTTGGATTGTCAGCGATATTATACGAGATGAGAGCTGTCCCGCGGGCAGCTCTTTTGACCACATAAGAAAGTATAAGTTTTCGGTTCCCGAAAACAGCTTTCTTATTGGCGATAAAACCTACCTCTAAACGCGGTCGCTCATCATTGAAAGGCCTCGATAGAGGTTTTCTCATTTAAGTTATTGGCAATCTTGCCTGGATGTCAATTATGGCTTATAATTTGTGAGTAACTATAATTTTTTTCATTATTATGAATAATGGGATGGGAGGAATTCACATGCAAGTTGAAATTTGGTCGGATATTGCATGTCCGTTTTGTTATATTGGTAAAAGTCGGATAGAGTCCGGGCTTGCTCAGTTTGCCCATAAGGATCAAGTGGAGATCGTATACAAGAGCTTTCAACTCGATGAGCATGCACCGTTAGATGTGGCTCATGATGTTCATGATATGCTCTCCGCCAAGTACGGGATGAGCCGTGAAGAGGCTAAGGCGATGAACGCTCAGCTAGGTAAACAGGCTGAAGCCGAGGGATTGGACTTTCATTTCGATACGCTGGTCCTGACGAATACGCTGGACGCACACCGACTCCTTCATTTCGCTGCCCAGCATGGCAAAAGTAAAGAAGTTGCGGATCTGTTATTCAAGGCTTACTTTACGGAATCCAAGCATGTAGGCCGGCATGAAACTTTGACTGCCATCGCTGCCGAAGCCGGGCTGGATCCAAATGCCGTTAGCTCGATGTTAGCAAGCGATCAGTTTGCCGATGAGGTTCGGGCTGATCAGCTTGAGGGCTCCCGCTTGGGAGTGCGCGGAGTTCCGTTCTATGTCATTAACCGAAAATACGCGATATCTGGTGCACAATCGGCTTCCGTATTTCTTGATGCGCTTGAGAAAGCTTGGGGTGAGAAGAAGCCCCTCACTGTTTTAAACGATACAACAGGCGGCTCGGGCGCTGTGTGTACAGATGGCGTCTGCAGTAATGAATAGTAATAAAAAAATGAAACAAGCCTATTTTCCGAAAAAGGGAGATAGGCTTGTTTGTTCATGCAAGGAGCAGCAGATTGCAGTACATGTCACGATGGATGAAACCACCCGGTTTAACTATCATACAGTTGTCAGTTGATACGTGGTATAGTTTCCCAGTATATAAGAAAAAATAATTTTAATAAATATTATTATAAAAACATGTGTTTGCATTTGGTTGTAAAACAATTACAATTAACATCGTGAGAAAGAATACATATAGAAACAGATCATTGGAGAGGAAGATACTATAATGAGTAAAAAGCAAGTAAAAGGTGATGGCGAAGCTTCCATTACAGCCTTACTCGGGCCGCTAATGGCCGTTATCATTGGAATGATAATGGTTATTTTGGACAGCACTGTAGTGAATGTTGCCCTTCCGGGTTTGGTCGAAGATTTTAATTCCGACCTCTCAACGCTGCAATGGACGGTGACAGGTTATACGTTAGCGCTTTCTGCCGTTATTCCGCTTGCAGGTTGGATGACGGATCGATTCGGTGCCAAACGGATTTTTTTGATTACGATTGCCCTATTTACCATTGGTTCGGCGCTTTGCTCTTTTGCGCAAACGCCGGAACAATTAATTATCTACCGTATCATTCAAGGATTAGGCGGAGGCATGGTGGCTCCCATCGGGATGGCGATGATATTCCGATTAGCCCCTCCTGATAAAATGGGCGCAGTAATGGGAATGCTCGGCGTACCGATGCTGCTAGCGCCGGCTCTAGGCCCGGTTTTATCCGGTTGGTTAGTAGAATATTCAACATGGCATTGGATTTTCCTTATTAACGTACCGATTGGGATTATAGCCATTTTGGTTGGTATACGCTACTTACCGAACATCGAGCGCAAAGCTGTTCCTTCGTTGGATATATTAGGCATTATTCTTGCGCCAATCGCATTCTCCACGCTCGCATACGCAGTGAACGAAGGCGGTGTAAGCTGGACGTCAACACAGACGGTTATAAGCCTAATTGTTGGTTTCGTTGCTCTCATCCTTTTCATTATAGTTGAGCTTCGTCAAAAACAACCGCTGCTTGAGTTACGTGTGTTCGGTTCTTCCGATTTTACCAGAGGGATCATCATTACTTGGATATCGCAAATTGCGTTATTTGGTTCCTTTGTACTGATCCCAGTGTTTTTGCAACAGGTTAAGCAATTCAGCCCGCTGACCACAGGTCTTATCCTGCTTCCTCAAGCATTGGCTTCTGCAGTATTCATGCCGCTTGGCGGCAGGTTGTTCGATAAAATAGGAGCTCGTCCGTTAGCCATTACTGGTTTAGGTATCATTACAGTGGCTTTGTTCATGCTCTCAAACGTAGCCATCGATACAAGCCTTGTATATATCATGTGCGCGCTTGCTATGATGGGTGCGGGAATGGGGCTTTCCATGATGTCCATCAATACGCACGTGCTCCAAGCGGCTCCGCGTAAACTGGTGAATCGTGTAACCCCGCTCACGACTGCCGCTCAGCAAGTCATGGTTTCCTTTGCTGTAGCAGGCTTAACAGGCTTCTTGACGAGCAAAATTACAGATCATGCTGCTGAAGTGAAAGATCCTCTTCAAGCGTCTGTATTAGCTTTTGGTGATACTTTCTTACTCACAGCATGCCTTGCGTTTGTAGGCGCATTGCTTGGATTTATTCTGCGGAGACCAAAGCCGCAGCCGGCTGAGGAGGATCCATCCGGTGAGAATCCGAATGCTGCGATGATGGTGGGGCACTAATTTCTTAATCACAAAAACGAGTTGATTCAACGGAGTCGGCTCGTTTTTGCTTAGACAAGACGAAAAAATTTACTCGCTACCGTAGATGAGCCACGACGTTTTGTCTAAAGAGGAGCAGAGACAGCCTGTAGCGAAATAGGATGGAGTAAGATTTTTTTACAGGTATGGAGGCTTCCTCTATGAGATTTAAAGATGTTTTTTCAATTATTGGTCCGGCTATGGTCGGACCTTCCAGTTCTCATACGGCAGGTGCAGTTCGGATTGGTAAAGCGGCTCGACAATTGTTCGGCGAACAGCTGGATCGGGCGCATGTACTGTTTTATGGTTCCTTTGCTGCAACGTATAAAGGCCACGGAACAGACTTGGCCATAGTCGGCGGGCTGCTGGATTGGCCAACAGACGACCCCAGAATTACACAATCGTTAGATATTGCAAAACAATGTGGTATAGAGGTCACCTTTGATCAAGGAAAGGGTTTGTTCACACATCCGAATACAGCTAAAATCGTTCTTTCCTCCGTCTCTTCCTCCAAACAATTATCGATCGTGGGAACGTCAATCGGCGGCGGAAATATTGAAATTATTGAGATCAACGGATTTAGCGTGAAGCTAACCGGTTCTTATCCGACACTCGTTATTAAACATAATGACTGGCTAGGCGTTGTTGCGGATGCCACTCAGTTACTTAAGCAGAGACAAGCGAACATTGGGCATATGTCGGTTGATCGTAAAAGCCGGAGTGGTGATGCGCTGACAGTTATGGAACTGGACGTACCTGTTTCGTCTGAGCTAATCTCTGAACTGTTGAACTTTCCAGCGATTCAATCCGTGGATGTCATTGACTTGAACAGAGATAAACGCTAGAGGAGAAATCGGAATGAATTTTACAACATTACAAGAGCTCAGACTCCTTAGTGAGCAGCGAAATATGAGTATTGGACATGTAATGCTCGAAGAGCAGTGTGCGGAATCAGGCCAGTCATCCGAGCAGGTGTTTGCCCAGATGGCCGAATACTACCAGATCATGAAAACGGCAGTCGACAAGGGGTTGCACGAAAATACAACCTCCCGCAGCGGACTGACGGGATTGGACGCTCAGCGAGTCATGACATACAGAGAGCAAGCCGAGCCGAATCTCGGTGGAGCGGCTAGTGAGGCGATGGCCTACGCACTTGCCGTCTCGGAAGTCAATGCTTCTATGGGGCGGGTAATTGCGACACCAACCGCTGGCTCATGCGGTATTATTCCTGGTGTTTTCATCAGCTGTCAGCAGCGCTTTGGTTGGTCTGACGAGCACATGGTTTATGGCTTATTCGCTGCCGGTGCGATCGGCTACGTCATCGCCAATAACTCCTTTATCTCAGGCGCGGAGGGCGGCTGTCAGGCGGAAGTCGGCTCAGCCATCGGCATGGCTGCCGGTGCTCTGGTTGAGCTTAGGGGAGGCACCCCCGAGCAAGCGATCCATGCAGTCGGTCTTGCCCTCAAAAACTCGCTCGGCCTGATCTGCGATCCCGTAGGCGGTCTCGTTGAAATACCTTGCATCGTCCG
Source organism: Paenibacillus sedimenti (assembly GCF_014534655.1). Classification (GTDB taxonomy): domain Bacteria; phylum Bacillota; class Bacilli; order Paenibacillales; family NBRC-103111; genus Paenibacillus_E; species Paenibacillus_E sedimenti. Next base: position 136,628 of record NZ_JACVVD010000011.1, on the reverse strand, counting down.
CAACGGCTTCGGAGCGGTAACAGCTCTTGCCGCCGCTGACATGGCCCTGGCCGGTGTGCGCAGCGTCATCCCTTCCGACGAAGTCGTTCAAGTGATGCTTGAAGTCGGCTCCTCGATGCCAGAGAAACATCGAGAAACCGCTGGCGGCGGCCTCGCGCAGACACCAACCGGACGCAAAATAATGAATGATTTGCGGAAAAAATAGATCGAACCAAAACGAACTAAGCCACCTTTCTAAGTGAAGGTGGCTTAGTTCGTTTTGGAGGATTGGCCGGAGATCAGAAACAGTTACTCAACTTGCCCCCCCTACCCTCATAGTAACTGTTAATACTACTCTATGGGCATTATCCCATTGACTCAGACTCAACATCAAACAATCTGAGGCTACGGGATAGTGCCCATAAGAAAGTTTCAAATGATATAAGTCAGCAAAGGGAGCATGCTCACCGGTCAGTGAGGAACATGCTCAATTGTTAGCGACTTTGGGGTGAGGAAATTAAACTATGGGCAAGTAAAAAAGCGAACTAAGCACTGGCACGCTATCTGGTTCTTATCAGTGTTGTCTTCTTTTTTGTCCTATGTATGCATAAGGTGATAGTAATGACAAGCCGGCGGGGGGGAAGGGAATGCTGCATAGACGACGGTGGAGAAGCCGGCCTGCGGGAAATGCAAGCCGCAAACGGGTATTGCTTATTGGGCTTCTCATCTTTGTCTTGTTTGCCGTTCAGTCATTCATGTTCGTAGAGCGCAATTTGCGTCCGCCGCTCATGAATTTGGCTAAAGTCCGTATCAAGCAGATCGCTACCCAAGCGATAAATAGCGCGATTGCCGATCACGTTGCAAGGAATGCCGACGCCGAGCAGCTTATCGATTGGAAAACCGATAAAAACGGCAAGATTACCGGGTTCATGCTCAATTATGCGGAGCACATGCGGATCACCTCAGATACGATCAGAACCGTACAAGGCGAACTGAACAATTTGCAAAAAATTTCCGATCATATCCCTGTGGGGCAGGCGATGAATAGCGCCATTTTGGCCTCTTTTGGACCGGATATTCCTATTAAGTTGCTGCCGGTTGGGAATGTAAAGGTTGATTTGAATACGCGTTCCCAGAATGCGGGCATTAACATGGTGCTATTCGAGGTATATGTGCGCATCATTGCTGAAGTATCTGTTATTATTCCATTTGATTCAGATACGGAAATTGTAGAGACGGAAATCCCCATCTCATACTCTTTGGTCGTCGGTGATGTGCCTACTTATTATTTTGATAATAAAGGAAATCCGGTTGGCAGCAATAAAGATGCTGTCCCGCCAAACCTGTCTATTCCAAGCTTACCGAATGTCAACACGACAGCGCCAAAAGGAGAGAGCGCAGTACCCCAGGAAAACAAGGAACAGGAAGAGCCGCCACGATAAGTGGACGGCTTATTTGTTCTTTCGCTTGTTACGGTCTTCACGCTCCCATTTCCGAAGGGATGGGTAGGGGTCAAAGCTCCATTCGGCAAGTCCGTTGTCACGATAAAGGCCAAAATGCAAATGAGGGGGAAACTTACCGGATGTCCCTTTTTTGCCATAACCTGAACTGCCTACCCAGCCGATGGTTTGGCCCGGTTCCACGATGTCACCTTCCTTAATGCCTTTTTGGTACCCCGAAAGATGTGCGTAATAGTGGTATAGGTTGTTTACATCACGGATACCAATTCGCCAGCCGCCATAAGGATTCCAGCCCTTAATTTCAATAATGCCGTAGCAAGTGCTGCGGACCGGCACTCCGTGTCGGGCAAAAAGATCCGTACCTTCATGGATACGATGCCCACCCCAACCGCGGCTGTCTCCCCATGTGCTGCGATAAGAGTAATCGGATCCGATAGGCAATGGAAACGCATGCCCATTCAAATCCAGCGTACCGAATGCCCTATAAATAGCTGCGAATTGTTTAATTCGCTCAACGCTGCGTGAATTTTGATAATAATTCCATAGGCTTATTTGCATTTGTTCATCTCGCGTCCCCAGTTTGCTCATCAAAGCAGTCATTGAAGCAAGCACATCCAAATCATTGTTACGATCTGCCACGCCATCCCCAGAACCGTCCCTTCCATAACCTTGGAACAGGGCTATGGTTTGTGGATTCGTATCCTGTTGGTCCGGATTCATCAGACCTGTCCAATCCGATTCGGCAAAATATATGCTTGTAAGTCCTTGGTGAGCAGGTCTTTTTCTAGCGATATTTATGGTTCGCTCATATTGGTCAACTGCGGCGAGGTAGGTCCATGGTATCCCGGTCAGCGTGCTTGTTTTTTCAAAAAGCTCTTTGCGTTCAGCATATAGGGCGCTTGTATTTTTAGAGGGAGCAGGTGCAGGTCCTTGCACATAAGTTACGTCATTAGATGCGGCACTGACGGATTGGATTTCCGATTCGGTTGCAGCTAGGAGTAGGCTAAGAACAAGAACCCGTTGCCAAATAGGTCTGCTTATCATCTCTATCATCCTTCCTGAAATGTTAGTTCTTAGGATGCGCTGTTCTCAGAATGTTTATCCCGTCTCTTTAGTTCGCAGCCAATTTTTGCTATGATGCCTGTAAGAGGTGGGGGCCATGAGTTTTAATCACAGAGAAGAACATGTGGATGATCAAATGCTATTAATTCAAGCCAATCTGGATGACATGAATCCCGAGTGGGTTTCTTATATTATGGACAAGCTTTTTGATCTTGGCGCCAACGATGTATTTGTGGTGCCGATTATTATGAAAAGAGCGAGACCTGGCATCATGCTGAACGTTCTATTGGCAGCCGATCTGCTCATGGAGGTTGAGGAGGTTATTTTTAGCGAAACGACGACGCTGGGTATCCGGTATATGCATGCGTCCTGTCACCGCTTGGCTAGAGAATTCGAGAAAGTACAGACACAGTGGGGGCCTCTAACCGTTAAAGTGGGCTATCACCAAGGAAAATTGGTGCAATATGCACCGGAATTCAAAGAGTGCGAACAAGTCGCTAAACAGTATCAAGTGCCGCTTAAACGGGTCTATGACGAAGTGCGAAAACAGTTTATGGAGAGACAACAAAACGCCCCTTCCTGACGAGCAGGAAGAGGCGTTTTTTCACTGGGCAACCGGGTCGGTTCCAGCGTGGTGAATGTGAGCATGCGTACCTTCATGACTGTGGTTGTGAGTATGTTTATGCTCGTGATGATCATGATGATCGTGATGATGCTCATGCGAATGTCCGTGGTGTTCGTCATGTGAATGGTGATGATGGTCATCGTGCGAATGCGTATGACCGTGTTCATGGACAAGATGCTCATGAGTTATTTGCCATTTGCCGATGAAAGGATCGACTTTACCGACAACGACTCGAAGTACATTCGGTTGGTTAGGCAAATCTCTTGTTCCAGCCCCATAGCCGATCGTGTCAACGATCATCGGCGGGAAGCTTCGAGAGAATTCGTCTACAATACCGGAAATAATGCCTGCGCCGGTTGGCGTAGTTAACTCTAAGCTGTAGTTGGTGGAAGCGATCGGCAATCCGCGCATCATTTCCAATGTTGCGGGAGCGGGTACCGGATAGATGCCGTGATCGATATGTATCGTTCCTGAGCCAAGCGGTACAGGTGAGGCATATATACGCTCGATCTGCAGCGAGTCTATGGCCAAAGCGACACCGACAATATCAACGATGGAGTCGATAGCGCCTACTTCATGGAAATGCACTTTTTCCACGGGAATGCCGTGGATTTTGGCTTCAGCGATGCCGATTTTTTCGAAAATGGCTAAGCTTAGTGCGGTAACCCGCTCATTGAATCCTGCCGATTGAATGATGCGAACAATTTCTGAGTAATGCCTGTGATGCTTCGGCGGATGGTGTGGATCCAAAAGCACATCAAGCTTGAGAGCTGAGATGCCGCGTTTGACAACACGCTTCCATTCGAGCATGTAAGGCTCAAGCTTTATTTTGGTAAGCTCTTCTTCTATGTAAGCACGATCTGCCCCGGCATCGACCAAAGCGCCGAGCGTCATGTCGCCGCTGATACCGGAGAAGCAATCCAAATACAAAATACGCATAATGAGAGTCTCACGCTCGTTTCGACATATTTTTGTTGATGAGTCCGGCGTAGTAACCGGCTCCGAAGCCGTTGTCGATGTTGACGACGGAGATGCCTGGCGAGCAGGCGTTCAGCATCGACAACAGCGGCGCGATCCCTGCAAGGTTCGCGCCGTACCCGATACTCGTCGGCACAGCGACGATAGGCTTGGCCACTAACCCGCCGACGACGCTGGCGAGCGCGCCCTCCATGCCGGCAACGACGACAATCGCGTTCGCTCCGCGAATGAGGTCGAGCCGGCGGAACAGCCGGTGAATGCCGGCTACGCCTACGTCGTATATACGTTCGACATGGCTGCCCAGGCATTCCGCTGTAAGGGCAGCCTCCTCCGCAACGGGGAGGTCGGAGGTGCCTGCGCACACGACGGCAATGTAGCCGTCGTGGACTTTGAGCATCGGGCGCTTGAACCAGGTGAGCGCCCGAGCGGTTTCGTGGTAGGTGACGCCTTCGACGGCACCTACCACGTGGGCGGCTTTGGCCGCATCTACCCGCGTGGCGAGCACGCGGTCGGTGTGCTCCATGAGCCGCCGGAAAATCGCCTCGAGCTGCTCGGCGGTCTTGCCTTCCCCGAAGATGACTTCGGGGAAGCCAGTCCGCTTCTCGCGCTCGATGTCCAGCTGGGCAAATCCAAGGTCAAGGGTGGTATTGCCGCTCGCGCCGGCAGTGCCATCCTTGATGATTTGCCGTTTCGCTTCTTCTACGTCCAGGTCGCCGGTCTGGACGAGCTTTAATATCTTTTCCAAATCCATCATAAGGATGCTTCTTTCACCTTTTCTTTGGTTTCCTCGGACAGCACTTCATTCATGCTGCCGGTTCGGTAGCCCTGCAAATCAAGCGTCACGTAGGTAAATCCAAGCTTGCTGAATTTCTCATAGATGGCGTCTCGATGCTCGACGACCTTATGAATTTCATCCGGCATCACTTCGATCCGGGCAATTTTGTCGTGGTGACGTACGCGCACTTGATATAACCCAAGCTGGGACAAGAAGTACTCGCCTTCGTCCAGCTGATCGATTTTCCATTTCTCAATCTTCGTCCCATATGGAATACGGGAAGATAAGCACGCGAAGGAAGGTTTATCCCAAGTTTTCAGTCCGAGCTCTTTGGAAAGCTGTCTGATTTCATTCTTGGTAAGGCCCGCCTCCTGAAGCGTACTTCGAACGCCTTGCTCGTTTTTGGCTTGGAGGCCCGGACGGTAGTCGCCGAGATCGTCGACATTGGATCCGTCTAGAATATAAGGGTAGCCTAATTCTTTGGCTAGCTGCTGCAAATGTGAATAAAGTCCCGTTTTACAATGGTAACAGCGGTCCGGATTGTTGGCGACGAAATTTGCATTCTCCAGCTCTTTGACCTCTGTTTTGTACAGCGGGACGCCAATTTGTTCGGCAAGTTCGACGGCTGCGTCAAACTCGCGTGACGGAAACGTTTCCGAAGCTGCGGTGACGGCTAATACTTGATCCCCAAGCTCCTGCTGTGCGCGTTTCAAGACAAATGTGCTGTCCACGCCTCCGGAGAAGGCGACTAACACACGGCCCATGCCTCTAAGGATCTCGCCTAATCGTCTGTCTTTGTCACGCGTTGTTTCTTGAATGCTCATGATTCTTCCCTCCCATACAGCTTATATGTATGCGCAGCTGCTTTGGTCTCTGGTCTATCTAGATGCGATTACCTCTTATTGTACTGATGAGAGAATCGTCATCTAACTTAGTGTATCACAACTGCCCGGCAAAGTGGATTGTTTTGTCAAGCATTCATGTTATAATAACAACATCGAGAAACCAATAAAAAGGCGGGATTTAGCGATGCCTACAAAACCTCTGGAGAGAAAACCGGAGTGGCTCAAAATTAAGCTCACCACAGGTGAGAATTTTAAAGAATTAAAATCCATGATGCGTTCTAAGACGCTGCATACCGTTTGCGAAGAAGCCAAATGCCCGAATATTCACGAATGCTGGGCGAATCGCACCGCGACATTTATGATATTAGGAGATATTTGCACAAGAGCATGCCGTTTCTGTGCTGTGAAAACTGGGCTTCCGACCGAGCTCGACCTACAAGAGCCTGAACGTGTAGCCGATGCCGCTCTGCAAATGGGGCTCCGTCATTGCGTCGTGACTTCCGTTGCCCGTGATGATTTGGAAGATGGAGGCGCGCTGATTTTCGCTGAGACGATCAAAGCGATTCGCCGCAAAATGCCGCTCTGTACCGTAGAAGTGCTCATTCCAGACTTCTTGGGACGCGAAGCGTCACTGGTTACTGTGCTGGAGGCGAAGCCGGACATTTTGAATCATAACATTGAGACTGTCGAGCGGATGTCGGACCGGGTAAGGTCCAAAGCGAAGTATCGCCGTTCGCTTGAACTGCTGGAACGCTCCAAACGGATCGCGCCGAACATTCCGACCAAATCCAGCATCATGATTGGGGTTGGCGAGGAGTGGGACGAACTGCTCCAAACGATGGATGATCTGCGCGCGATCGACTGCGATATTATGACCATTGGACAATATTTGCAGCCATCCCCTACACATTTGGATGTGAAGAAGTATTATACGCCGGAGCAGTTTGCTGTCCTGAAAGAAGAGGGCATGAAGCGAGGCTTCAAGCACGTGGAATCCGGACCGATGGTAAGAAGCTCTTATCATGCGCATGAGCAAGTTCAATCGGCAACCGCAACGAACGTTTAGCATTTCTACTTTTACACGGATCTTTAGAAAGGAGAGCTTCCTAACATCATGATCCATATCGCAAATAAAACATACGAACTAGTGACCGATCACAAAAACGGCTGGAATTTCGAAGTGTTCCGAGACCGCTTTAGTGAAGTGCTGGAGCGTTACGATTATATCGTAGGGGACTGGGGTTACAACCAACTGAGGCTGCGGGGGTTCTTCAAAGAGAATCATCCGAAAGTAACCAAAGAAAGCTCGATTGCCGCGCTTCAGGATTATTTGAATGAGTACTGCAACTTCGGCTGTGCCTACTTTATTATTGAGAAAGTAAACGCCAAGCAGAGCGCATCGGCAGAAACCAGCGTGCCCGTTTCCTGACAAACTTTACAACTAAAAGACGCCCTCAAACGCTTCATTACAGCGAGTGGGGCGTCTATTTTCATTTGACATCATAACCAATAAAGGCTTCGCGTACACGGTTCCAGAAAGGAAACGGTCGGAAACGCGCGAACTTGACCTTCGCATTCGACGCTACACGGCAGCGGATCGATACGACGTCACTGCGCTGCATGTAGAGGTGATCGAGAGACAAGAGCATGTTCTGGTGAGCCTTAGGATAAATATCGCAGTGGTGATGCTTCGGTAAAATGACCGGTGAGCCGAGCGTACGGTAGACGCGATTATTAATCGAAGCAATCTCGGCGACCTGGATCGCTTCCAGGGAAGGATGTACCATGGCGCCGCCCAAGCTTTTGTTATAAGCCGTACTGCCTGCAGGAGAGGAGATGCAAATCCCGTCGCCACGGAACATTTCGAACATCTCATCGTTAATGTGAAGCTGGGCCACAAGTGATACTTCAATACCCCGCAGCGTAAATTCATTGAGCGCCAGATGGGTTTCAACGCCGGTTCCCGTTGTGATCTCGATCTCGACCAATGGATATTGAACGATGCGCAGCTCTTCAGGCGTTGTGACGCTAAACATCAAAGCGGCCAGATTATCCAGCTCGTCTGGTTTCCAATCGGCAAAAAAACCAAGATGTCCAGTATGGATACCGACGAATGCGATTGTGTCAAGCTGCTGCACATATTTATGAAACGCCTGCAGCATCGTGCCGTCCCCGCCAATCGAGAGGACGATGTCCGGATTCTCTTCATCCCTGGGCATGCCTTGCTGAGCAGCGAGTACATGAAACCGGTCCGTTAATTGCTTGGAGATTTCATCCCCTCGCTCGATCACATTGTATTTCAATGGTCTAAACCTCCTACTTTCGAACAATATTTCTCAATCTCGTTCAGAATCGTCTCAGGTGTATGCCGGAATTCCGCGGCGACCCGATAAGCATCATGGCCGATGTTCGTGACCCGGACAATTTCGCCGTATACCGTAATGGGATGAGGGAAGTGCGGCAGAATAAAACTGAATTCCAAAAATAATCGATAAAAAAGCCGATTCGTGGTGATAAAAGAAAGGCCGCCTCCGCTAATATCAAGCAGCTGCCCGGCAAAAGCGACGCCTTTGCGTATAGATTGACCGCGTATTCCGACAATTTGGAGTGTAACCGGGGTTCTAATCGACAGCTTCGAGCGGTTGAAGCGGCGTCTTTGCCGGGTATGAATCTCATCAGGAATCGAAAGTGTAAGCAGACAGCAAGTTTTTTTCAATTCGAGTGCAATCAGGTCGACATATGTAAAATATAAAAGGCCGTGGTCTTTAAAGGAGAACTCAATAAAGGACACATGTTCAAGTTTATCAAACGGATAAAGGCCTGATAGCTCTAAAAATACAATGAAAGAAGAATCGCCAATTTGCTCAATCTTAAAATTTTCCTCGCAGCAGAATGGTTGACCATCCTTGGATTCACCGACGATAATCAGTCGACAGTCTGTTTTGGGTGCAATCAATTCTAGTTCTAGTGCTTTATTCCAATCCATAGCATCACCAAGTGGATAGATTTGCATTCATGAACCGAGAAACATAACATGACTCTTCTTTCATAATAATCAATAAAGGAAAATAAGAAAAGCCCCAACCGGGGCTTTTGTCGAAACATAGGAAATTATGCGCAGCTCATATTCTATTTCCAGGATAGCGTGCTCGTCACTAATGGAAGCTCGAAGTCATGGACAAAATTGGAGCTGACCGGCCGAACGCGTACTGAGAAGTGAGGCCCGTGAACGAGATGGCCGGGAATGGCCGCTTTATATTTTTGTGTTTGATCTGCAGGTTCTCCTGCAGGCTTCATCGGGACTACAATTTGGTTCCAGGCGCCATTGTGTTCCTCATAATAAATAATTTCAACGACGGTATCCGGCGGCCAGATGGGTCCGAATAAAACGTCCGCCGTAACTTCTTTGGTGGACTGCTCGTTAAGAACCAACGGGTTTGAGGTTGAAATCTTGGCGGAACGGTCGTCAACGCCTATGATTTTCACATGATACCAATTGCTGCTGATGAACCTTTTGTAATCGGCTACTTTGGTTGCGACCTCATAGCCATTGCCCGCAAAATGTCTGGCCCGGTCTGCCGTTGGCAAATATGTGAGCTCTGTATAGTCTTGAACCATGCGATGCGTATTATAAACAGGGCTGAGCGACTCTATCGAGCGTTTCATCCGGCTAATCCATTGATGAGGCAGCTCGCCTTGATTATAATAAAGAGGAATAATTTCCTTCTCCAGAATCTTATAAATGGCTCCGGTATTTTCTTTTTCTTGTAGGTCCCAGTCTGCGGTGCCGACAGATCCGATCGCCCATCCATTGGAACCGTTATAACCTTCCTCCCACCAACCGTCCAGTACGCTGAAATTCAGTACACCGTTCATCGCTGCCTTTTGTCCGCTAGTTCCGCTTGCTTCCAGCGGTCTGCGGGGGTTGTTCAGCCAGACATCGACCCCTTGCACTAAGTAGCGGGCCATATTCATGTCGTAATTTTCAAGGATGACGATTTTTCCAAGAAACTCTTTTTTCTGCGAGACGCGATAAATTTCACGGATAAGCTCTTGTCCGGGAAAATCGGCGGGATGCGCTTTGCCGGCAAAAATAAATTGTACCGGCCGATCGATATCGTTGATTAATTTTTTCAGGCGGTACAAATCGTTAAAAATCAGATTGGCTCGCTTGTAAGTGGCGAACCTCCTGGCAAAACCGATCGTCAGCGCTTTTGGATTCAGATAGTGCCTGACTTCCTCAATTCGCTCTTCCGATTCCCCGTTGCGTCTGCGCTGCTCTGCTAAATTACGTCGCGCGTAGCGGATCATATTCTCCTTCAGCTGCATATGAACCTTCCAGATCGAATCATCCGGTATGACCTTGACCGCTTGCCATTGATCCTTATTGGCCTGCTCCTGCCTCCAGGTACCAGGGAGAAAGCGATCCAGCAATTCTTTCCATTCCGGCGCCGTCCAGGTGTCCAGATGCACGCCGTTCGTGATGGAATCGATAGGCACTTCTCCGGCATCGATATTGCCGTGAAATTCACGGAACATCTCCCGGGATACTTGGCCGTGCAGTTTGCTGACGCCATTGCGCAGCCCTGCGGTGTTCATCGCCAGATGGGTCATATTGAATTGACCCGAATGATAGTCGAGTCCCAGGGCAATGATCTCTTGCTTGTGGCGGGATAAATCCTGCAGCAGCGGTCCCAGATAATGTTCCACCATCCCGATGGAGAATGTGTCATGTCCGGCCGGCACGGGCGTATGAGTCGTGAATACAGTGGCGGCTCGCACGGTCTCAACCGCAACGTGAAACGGAAGACCAAGGTGCAGCAGCTCCTTCAATCGTTCCAGCGTAAGGAAAGCGGCGTGCCCTTCATTGATGTGATATACATTCGGGTAATACCCGATAGCTCTAAGCGCTTTAACACCGCCGATGCCAAGCAGGATTTCCTGGGCGATACGCGTATCCTGGTTGCCGCCATAGAGCTGAGCGGTAAGCTCCCGATCCGCTTGATTGTTGGCATCATGATCGGCATCCAGCAAATAAATGGTATTTCTGCCGACCTGAACGCTCCATACTTGTAAAGAGATTGCCCGCCCCGGCATATCTATAGTTACAAGAAGCGGAAGACTATCTTTCATCACTTGCTTAATCGGCAGCTTGTTGAAATCATACTGAAGCAGTTCGGCCTGTTGGCCGCCGGAAATGTCAATTTTTTGCGTGAAGTACCCCTTTTTATATAAAAGCCCGATGCCAATGAGAGGGATACCGAGGTCGCTCGCCGATTTGCAGTGATCTCCGGCCAGAATGCCCAGCCCGCCGGAGTAAATGGGCAGCGATTCGTGAAAACCGAATTCCGCTGAGAAATATGCAATTTGTACGTAGCTTCGATCCGCATGCTTCTCTTGGAACCATGCGGTTCCACTCATATACGAATCGTACGCGGCAATCACCTGTTGATAGGCATTCATAAAATCTGTTTCTTTGCTAAGCGCTTCCAGCTGCGCATCATCCAATTCTTGAAGCAGGCGCACCGGATTATGACCGGATTGCTCCCATTTTGCTGCATCTATACGGGCAAAAAGCTTAAGCGCATCTGGATTCCAGCTGAACCAGAGATTGTATGCAAGATCCGTAAGCCGCTGAATGGCTTGCGGCAACGGTCTTATTGGTTTCGTTAAGGCAACTTGCATATCTTGGTGTCCTCTTCCTTTGTTTGGATTTTCATGAATACCCATATTATCTTGATCCACCAACCTTTTCATACATCAGTTTAAGAAAGGAGTATGCGATAAACAGGAGCACAATGACTGAAAAAGTTGAAAGTATGATTGTCCCGCTAACGGGGACCAGCAGCTTCAGAAAGCTGGAAAGGGGGGATGCGGCGTCGTATTCCGGCAAAAATGCAGTCACGCCGTCTCGAAATTGCTGCATAGGCTCCCAAATAACGAGCACAATAGCAGCGGAGAGCAGAGCATGTACGAATCGAGCCGTCACGAAAGGCAGGTAACGAAGATTCGTATGGCTCAGCAGACTGACGACCTGGGCATGAACGGACAGACCGGCCCAGGACAGGATGAAGGCGGCAATCGCAACTTTGCTGGATAAGGCTAGCGTTACGGCGGCGGAGGCGGCGGTTTTGGCGCCGAGCGTAACTTCAAAGAGGCCGTTCATCACCGCCTGCGAGAGCTCGTGCGGAAGACCGGTCATTTGCAGGGCGCTTTGGATGAGGAGATACATGAAGTTCATGACCTTAGCTGCCGTTAGTACCTCGAGCACGACGGAGAAGAAAACGACCAGTCCGCCGACGACAAAGATCAGGCTAAGCGAATGGAGGATGGATTGGCTCAGCAGAACGCCAATAGGTCTTCCATCATTCATCCGCGCGGTGTGCATCGCTTCAAAAGCGCGCTTCCACAACCAGCCCTTGCTTTTGCCTTCCAAAGGCGTGCCCATGCTCTTCCTCCCGTGAAACCGCATGAGGATACCGATCAGCACAGAGCCGCCGTAGTGGGCTACGGCAAGGATCATGGCGAGGGACACGTCATGGAAGAAGCCCACAGAAACCGCTCCGATCAGGAATATTGGATCGGAACTCGTGGTGAACGCGACCAGCCGTTCACCCTCCTCACGATTCACCAGCCGCTGTTCCCAGAGCTGGGAGGTCAATCTGGCACCGACCGGGTAACCGGCGGCGAAACCCATCGCCATGACGAAGCCGCCGATGCCGGGTATTCGAAAGACCGGACGCATCATGGGATCGAGCAGCGTACCGAAGAAATGCACGATTCCGAAGCCGAGCATAATTTCGGAGATGACGAAGAAAGGAAACAGGGCGGGAAAGAGCACGTCCCACCAAATGGAAACGCCGCGCAAGGCAGCCTTCATGCCTTCGTGAGGGAAGAAGAATAAGCAGATGATGATGGCAATGATGATGAAAACCGTCAATAACGCTATGGTGAAATTTCGTTTCTGCATCGCAAGGCACACCTCCTTCATTCCACTATATGAATAGGGGTGGACATACATGCCGTCCCAAAAAACTTGGACTTTGGTACTGTTATCCGCAAGCTTTTATGGTAAAATAGGACTAAGTAAAGTCGTATATCCTTGACAGCGGGAGTGATTCATATGACAGGTGTGATTGCTGGAATCGTCGTATGTGCTTTTGTGTTTGTCATACGAGAAACATTAATGAACTCGGCTGATGAGGATTTAGAAAACTACTGATGGCTCTACACAGATAAAGAGAGGTTAGACAGCATGACAGACAGTGATCGCCGTACATTGTATGAACTTATGGGGGGAGCGGAGACGATCCGCAAGCTCGTGGAGGCCTTTTATCCCAAAGTGCAAAATCACCCTCTGCTGGCGCCTCTGTTTCCTTCAGATCTTACACCAGTTATTGAGAAACAATACTTGTTTTTAAGCCAATTTTTCGGCGGACCATCCTTATATTCGGACCAGTATGGACATCCGATGATGCGGGCGAGGCATATGCCATTCCCCATTACGGTAGAGCGCGCGGATGCATGGCTGAGCTGTATGGCTGCGGCTATGTCGGAAATAGGCCTGCCGAACGATCTGCGGGACTTTTTGTTAGAACGGTTGAAAGGCTCTGCCTATCACTTCGTCAATTCACCCGATACCGAATAGTTCTCCACTCCTACATACTTTTTTTGAAAAAGGCGGGGTTCCACGATGATTGAACCTTTATATGACATTACGGTGAGGTGCACGTTCTGCAACCTCGCCTACAAGACGAAAAAAGTTCGTCCCAGCTTCAAAAAAGCAACGAAGACGGATACGGATTTTTGTCTTCACTATAAGGAACTGAATCCTGAATTTTATGTCGTTCGAATCTGTCCGACGTGCGGCTATGCGCATACGGAAAACTTTTCTGACAAGTGGAATCCGGCACAGCGGGATATGTTCCAAGCGAGAGTGGTACAGAACTGGACGATGCGCGACTACAGCGGTGAACGGACTTGGGATGATGCGTTGCAAGCCTACAAGCTAGCGCTGATCAGCGCACAGATTAAGAACGAAAAGTCTCGAATCGTGGCCGGACTGCTCCATCACATCGCTTGGCTGTATCGTGAACGAGGCGACTGGGAACAGGAGAAGCGGTTTCTGACCTTCGCGTTGGAAGCGTACATAAGTGTATACGAAACAGAAGGCATGGATTTGAATAACGCTCGGTTGATGTATCTGATGGGCGAGCTTAGCCGCAGGCTGAGCAACTATAACGATGCGGTGAAGTGGTTTTCGAGAGTCATTAATGATCGGAAAATTATGGATGCGAGTATGATCCGGGCAAGTCGGGAACAGTGGATCGTTACGCGTGAAGACATGCTCGCTGCACGGATGGAACTGCCGGAAGAAATGAAGCAAGCTACATGAACAAATGAACGCTTATTATTCTAGGGCTCGCTATCTTCCCTTGAATTAATAAGCGTTCATTTTGTGTTTGGCGATTTTCGCACCCGTGTAGAAGGTAAAACGATTTTTACCGCTATGTTTGGATTCATAAAGTGCATGATCGGCTTCCGAGATGATTTGCTGCAGCTCTTCCTGCGGCGCTCCGGCAATAGAGATTCCGATCGAGATTGTAATTTGCGGGTAGACGTTGTTTGACTGCTCTTGGAAGCTGCCTGCTACAGCTTCGCATAGACGCTGGGCATACGCGGCAAGGCGGATAGGGTCTGTTTCCGTGCTGATCAGAATGAATTCTTCGCCGCCGTAACGAGCGACGTAATCCTGTTCCTGAACGTAATGCCTCAGTATACTGGCAATATCCCGCAGCAGCTGATCCCCCTCCAAGTGGCCGAAGTGATCGTTATACCGCTTGAAATTATCAATGTCGATCATCATGATCGACACTTTACGCATCCTCATTGCATTCTTGGCGATAGAAATAAAACTCCGCAAATTAGGCAGCCGAGTCAGACCGTCTTGATTGGCTTGCATTTCCAATTGCCGCTGCAGCCGCCAGTTTTTATTCTCATCATTGACCATGGCGATTAAGAGTATAAACGTAGCCGTCATGATGAACTGCATGAACAACAGGTCCGCAGCATAATCGAGCGAAAAGCTGCCAGTGAGATAAGCGTGAGTCATCAAGCGTACGATAAATACGAGCGTACATATTTGCAAGCCGTGACGAATAGGAATGTCCAAGAAGCCGCTGCGATACTCTTTATTATGAAAGAAAGAACTAAGCAATGCAGGAGCTGCCAGGTCTTGGGCAATGACGAACAGGCCATGATTTTCTTGGAGAATAAAGCTGTAACCGGATGGCAGCACAGTGGAAAGGATGGCTACAGGGAGTCCATATCGCAAGCCGGCCATGAAGATTGGCAGTGAGCGTAAATCGATTAAACCAAACGCCTCCGGCAGAGGCTGCAGCATCATGATGATACTGGCTAGACCAGTCAGCAGCGGGGCAAGAAGGTGCTCATGCGACTCGATGAGCATCTTGCTGCGAAGCTTGGTTGCGATGTAGTTTAGGGTGACCAGCGTACATGCGCTTGTAAGAGGGATGAGATATTCATTCATAGGGCTAACCTACTCCTTAAGCCCGGAAGCTACGGTGATTACTTTCGTATAGCGCAATCCGCCAATAAATAATCGCGGTCTGTGTCTACGAGCGTCAGCTTATTGTGACAACAAGGAAACACAAGCAGCTTTTTCTTACCTTCGTGAATGGATTGCAGTTCGTGGATTTTGAGCGGTAACAGCACATTAGAGCTATGACAAAACGGACACTCCGCCACATAGACGTCCTTCATAATAATCTCATAGGGCCATGTGTTAGCAAAAGGGATCAAGAGTTACTTCTTTTCCGGATCGCTGCTGTCAGGCGAAGAGGCCTTAGCGAGCTCAGCCAATTTTTGAAGTAAGATATGTTGTGGCATGTGCATCAGATGTTCGAGCGGCACCTTGAGCTGTTCGGCTAATTTTTGAGCTGTTTCCGGTGAAATTTGTAACGGTTTCATAATGAACGATCACACCATCCTGTTCCGAATTGTCCTTGTGGAACTATATTTAATTGATATCATACTTTTTATCTAGAAGCAATGCTGAGATTGGGAACAATTGGCGATTACGTGTCAAGTATGATTTAATAAAAAAGAAAGGAAAGGTGATCAGCTTGCTGAAATTGCCACTTAATCAAACATGGAATTTGGACTCCTTTTTTCCTGGCGGTAGCGAGTCTCCCGCTTTCGCGACATTTTTAAAGGAGCTGCAGTCATCAATCGCCGCATTTCAAGACAAAGTGAGAAGCATGGCTTCACCGCAAAGCGCAGAGGATACGGCTTCTCTAATAGAAATTGTAGAATTATTTCAACGCAATTTGAAACACGTTCATGAAGCGGACTCATTCGTAGGTTGCCTGCTTGCCGACAATCAGAAAGATAAAAAAGCGGCCATTCTTGGCGGACAGGTCAAAAGCTTGCTCGCGGAACATCTATCGTCGCTAACCCACTTTGATCAAGTGCTGACAGGCATTCCCGATGAGGTATGGGCAGCGATCCTTGCCGGAGAGCCTTTCCGGGTAATCGCCTTCCCACTGGATGAACGCCGTACGCTGGCAAAGGAAAAGCTGTCTCCTGAAATGGAAGCCTTAATCAATGATTTAGCCGTAGACGGCTATCATGGGTGGGGAGACTTGTATAATACGACCGTTGGTCAATTCCGCATGCCGGTTGAAATTGATGGCGAGCAAGTCGACTTGTCCGCAGGTCAGGCATTCAACAAGCTTCATACGGAAAACCGTGAAGAGCGTCTGGAGCTTTTCGAAAAATGGGAAAACGCCTGGGCGGACAAAGCGGAGTATTGCGCAGAAGCTTTGAATCATTTGGCCGGATTCCGTTTACAGATCTATAAGTACAGAGGCTGGAAGAACGTACATAAAGAGCCGCTTAGTATTAACCGCATGCAAGAGAAAACGCTCAACGTCATGTGGGAAGTGATCGACCGCAATAAGTCGATTTTCGTTGATTACTTGAACCGCAAAGCGAAGCTGCTTGGCGTTGATAAGCTGGCTTGGGTCGACGTGGACGCGCCGCTTGGCGATTCCTCCAAAAAGATCTCCTACGATGACGGAGCGAAGCTGATCGTGGATCAATTCGAGCGCTTCAGTCCGAAACTTGCATCATTCTCCGAGCAAGCATTTGAGAATCGCTGGATCGAAGCCGAGGATCGTCCAGGCAAAAGACCAGGGGGCTTCTGCACGTCTTTCCCTCTGGCGGGAGAGACCCGGATCTTCATGACATATGGAGGCACGCTTAACAATGTATCCACGCTTGCTCATGAGCTCGGCCATGGCTATCACCAGCATGTGATGAACGATATGCCAGCTTTGGCGCAAGAGTATGCCATGAACGTCGCGGAAACAGCATCCACATTCGCAGAAATGATTGTAGCGGATGCCGTCGTGAAGAGTGCAGCGACCGATGAAGAGCGCATTATTTTGCTCGAGGATAAAATCCAGCGCGCTATTGCGTTCTTCATGAACATTCATGCGCGTTTCATTTTCGAGACGAACTTCTATGAGGAACGTCGTCAGGGACTGGTAAGCGCAGAGCGATTGAGCGAGCTGATGGTAGAAGCGCAGAAAGTAGCTTACAAAGATGCGCTAAGCAGCTATCACCCGCATTTCTGGGCAGCTAAGCTGCATTTTTACGCGACGGATGTTCCTTTTTATAACTTTCCGTACACGTTTGGCTATTTGTTTAGCGCAGGGATCTACGCGAGAGCGGTCCAAGAAGGTTCAGCCTTCGAAGAAAAGTATATTGCTTTGCTTCGAGATACGGGCAGCATGACTGTCGAAGAACTGGGCGAGAAGCATCTCGGCATCGATTTGACACAGCCTGATTTCTGGCAGGGCGCCGTCGATATGGCGGTTGAAGATGTAAAACAGTTCATGGCGCTTACTGAGGCTAAAGTACAGGCGTAAAAAGAAGGCTCCCTTGTTGATCGAGGGGAGCCTTCTTGTATTTTCTGTGTTTGTGGGGGATGGGTTACAGCTTGAAAATCTGAATCGTCTGCTGTAATTGCGTGACGACACGCGTCATCTCTTCGGCTTGGCTGACAATGCCTTGCACCGTAGCGATCTGCTCATTCATGGATGCAGAAACTTCTTGAGTACCGGCAGCCGACTGCTCGGTGATGGCTGAAATATTTTCCATCGCTGCGGCAATTTGCTCGGAACTGGCCAGCATTTGCTCGCTCTCTTCGGCGAAGCGGGTAATTTCCTCGGAAATGAAGCCGACACTGCCGACGATTTCGGCGAATACAATTTCCGTCTGATCGATGAGCAGTGTTTGTTTCTTAACGACATCTTCGTTAATTTGAATGCTGCGAATCGCTTCTTGAATGCCCTGCTCGATGCTTTTGACGAAACCGAATACTTCGCGGGTTAGAGAGGTCGACTCTTCAGCCAGCTTGCGTACCTCTTGTGCGACTACAGCGAAACCTTTGCCATGCTCGCCGGCACGGGCTGCTTCAATAGAGGCATTAAGCGACAGCAAGTTGGTTTGCTCTGCAATTTCCGAGATCGAATTCGTCACGTTTGTGATGCCTGCGGCTTGGCGAGCCAGCAAATCGATCGTTTCGGATACTTGTTTCGTCACTTCGACGTTTCGCTTCATTCCAGCGCCCTGGCTCTCTACCGAGGTGCGTCCTTTTTCTACAAGCGTCATCATTTGATCCGAACGTGCTTTCATTTCTTTGGCGGAGCCGGCATAGCTCTCGATTTTGATCTCAATGTCCTTAGACGTTATCGATACGCCAGACACTTCTTCGGAGATTTGCCCGGCACCGGAGGCAAGTTCATGAGCGGATACGCTGACTTGTTCCAGAACTGAGCGGAAATTTTCATTTTTCGTATAAATATCCCGGCTAGTTTGAAAAACTTGCTTTGAAATCGAGCCTGTATCCTTAAGAATTTCCCGCAGTTTATCGATCATTTTGTTAAAGGATTGTCCCAACTGACCGAGCGTATCGTCAGAAGTTACGGTTACTTTCTGGGAAAAATCTCCTTTGGCAATGTTCAGTGCGATTCTGGACAAATCAGCAACCGGTTCTGTTAGTTGCCCCTCAAACCATTTGATGAAGGGATAGCTGCCTCCAATCAGAACGACTAGGAAAATGATACCAAGTAAGCGGTTCCAATCTGTTGTGAACGTAACAATTAGCATAAAAATCGAGTTTAATCCAATCAGCGCATAACAACCGAGCTGTAATTTCTTTCTAAACGACATGCTACCCATTCCAATACCGACTCCTCTGCGAAAAATGTAAATATGTGCAGAATTCTAAGGTGTTTGTTTGAAATTATATCACTGAATCTGGAAAGATTCTACAACATTTCGACATATTTTCATCTTATTTGGCGAATAGTCGTTTTGGATATATGTAAAGATTTGATAAAGAATACATAAAATATTCAAAATATTGGCAATAGTGTATTGAATTATACGAAGGCACTGAGTATAATAGGTCTACGGTCATATGTTACATTATATGACAAAATATGATAACAAAGGAGAGAGATGATGAATTTGGATCAGATTCCATTAGCGAGACAGGTGGATTTGGTATTCAGAGAGATTAAGGAAGAGTTATTGCATGTGAGTTCGGGGACGGTGTTTATTCACATTCGCAATAATGTAATCGGGAAGTTTGGAATCAAGCATTTACCATTAGAGAGCAAAGGGGGCATTCTTCCAAACGCAAGCATCAAAGGCTTATCGGAGCTGCAGTATCAATCCTTCCGACAAATGGCGATCGAATCGCTGAAGTACAAATTGAACTGGACTCACGGAGAAATCATGTACGATTTCACGATCAAGCAGAATGTGCTGGCTGCCAGCATTCAACTGGAAAGTAATTATAACATGTCTAATTTTGCAAGAACGGTTTAGCACTTATTTCCTATACTTCTTATTTAAAAAAGCATCCCACGGTCACTCATTCATCTAGTGACCGGGATGCTTCTTTTTTCATACCAGGGACAGCATGCGTCCTTTGCCAAACGGAATGCACATTGGCGTTCCGAAGATGGGATCAAGGGAGACATTGCACTTCATATCGAATACATCCTGGAGCAGTTTCTCGTTAATAATGTCTTCAGGCTTACCTTCCGCATAGACCGAGCCATCCTTGATGGCTGCGATGTGATGGGCGTAACGGCAAGCGAGATTGATGTCGTGCAGCACCATAACGATGGTACGCTGCTCGTTCTCATTCAACTCGTACAACAAGTCGAGAACTTCGATTTGATGGGTCAAGTCCAGGTAAGTAGTAGGCTCATCCAGGAGGATGGTAGGCGTATCCTGCGCTAATGTCATGGCAATCCAGGCTCTTTGGCGCTGACCGCCGGATAAAGAGTCTACACTGCGATCGGTATAAGGCAGCATATTCGTTAAGCGAAGCGCATTCTGCACTTTAATCTCATCCTCAGCGGACCACTGCTGGAGCCAGCTCTGATAAGGATAACGGCCTTGCTTCACGAGCTGCAGCACTGTTAGTCCTTCTGGAGCAGACGGACCCTGCGGCAGGATCGCCATGCGTCTGGCTACTTCTTTGGTAGTAAGTTTGGCGATCTCGGAGCTATCGAGCAGAATGCTTCCCGATTTCGGCTTCAACAGCCTCGCCAGAGATCGCAGCAACGTTGACTTCCCGCAACCGTTGCTACCGATAAAGACGGTAATTTTGCCTTTAGGAATTTGCAGGTTCAAACTTTTGAAGATCGTGCTTTCTCCATATGTCAACTGAAGCGATTGTGCTTCCAGAGCCGTTACGTGCATCATGAATGTGCTCTCCTTTTTGTTTAAGTACGGTTTCTGCTGTGGTACAGCAGGTAGATGAAAATCGGAGCCCCAATGGCTGCTGTGAATACACCGGCTGGAATATCCAGAGGCTGAAATAAGAACCGTCCTGCCAGATCGGCTAGCAATAATAGCAGGGATCCCGTCAAAGCGGAAACCGGGACAAGGGCGCCAAAGCTGGGACCTACCAACTTGCGGGCTATATGCGGGGCCATAAGTCCTATAAAGTTGATGGCTCCGCCAAAGGCGACGGCAGCCCCGGAGAGAGCTACGCTCAGCATGATCAATAAGAACCGTTGGCGTTGAACTCTGCTGCCGACACTGCGGGCGATATCTTCACCGAGCGATTGTATCGTAACATGCCTTGAATAAAGGAAGATGATCGGAATCAGCAGACTGACCCAAGGGAGCAGCGGATAGACGGCTTTTTCCCAGGAGACTCCATAAATGCTCCCTGTCATAAAAGTTAGGGACTGATTCGCGAGTACGATCGGCCCGGAAAGCATCATGAGATAAGAAATGGAGCTCATGGCAGCGGTGAAGCCAGTTCCGATAAGCACAAGCCGAAGCGGCGTAATTCCGTTCCTCCAAGAGAGTGCGTAAACCAGCAGCGTTGCGCTGAATGCCCCGATAATGGCCACAACCGGCAGCCAGTGAATGCTGATTTTATCCGAGAAAAAGAAGAAAAAGGATACGGCCCCTAATACTGCGCCGCCTGTAGTGCCGATCGTATCCGGTGATGTGAGCGAATTGCGCACCAGACCCTGCAGGATAGCACCGGCTACGCCCAAGGAAGCACCAATTAGTACGGCAACAATGACCCTTGGTAGGCGCAAGGTTCGAACAATCATATTGTTCGAGTCAGTGCTATATCCGAAAACGGCGCGAACGACCTCAGCAGGTTTGATAGCTATGCTGCCAATTCCAGTGCTTAGAATCATCACGACGATGACGGCAATCAGCAGAAGGAGGGAAACCGCAATCGATTTTTTACTGATTAAAAAAGAGAAGCCTTTACTTCTTAATGACACATAGCGGCTTGGACGGCTCATTTCAGTAGTCCCCCTTTGCGAGCGATATAGATGAAGAAGGGAACACCGAGTATAGCCGTCGTTACGCCAACATGAACTTCTTTCGGCATGACGATAAACCGGGCCGCGATGTCGGCCCCTACAAGCAGAATTCCGCCTAAAATCGCACAGTACGGAATGACCCACCGGTAATCGATGCCAACCAGAAAGCGGACGATATGCGGGATAATAATGCCTACGAATACGATAGGACCGGCGACAGCTACAGAGCCTCCAGCCAGGATGACGATGATAACTGCTGTAATGAATTTAATGAATACGGTCCGTTGTCCAAGGCCTTTGGCGACATCATCGCCCATCGATAACACGTTAATATGAGGAGAAAGAACAATAGCTCCGATCCACGCAACGAGAATATAAGGATACACGGATTGGAGCATGGCCATTGTACGCCCTTCAATCGAGCCGACGAGCCAGTATAGAACTTGATCAAAGGCTTTGCCGTTAGCCAGCAGTATGCCTTGGGTCAGCGCACCAAAAAAAGCAGTCATGGCTGAACCGGCGAGCGTAATTTTCATCGGCGTCAATCCATCACGGCCTAATGACCCCAGTCCATAAACGAGAGATGAACTCACAGCTGCACCCAGAAAAGCGATCCAGACAAATTGCGTAAGACTTGACACATTGAAGAAGCCGACCGAGAGTACGATAGCAAAGGCTGCGCCGGAATTAATGCCGAAGATGCTTGGGGATGCTAACGGATTACGTGTAATGGCTTGCATAAGCGCTCCGGCAACCGCCAAGCTTCCTCCAACCAGTGCAGCGATCAGCGCTCTGGGGATTCTAACCGACTGGATAATAATCGCATCATTAGATTGATCGAAATGTCTAAAAGATTCAAGGATTTGATTCCACGTAAATGTATGAAGCCCGAACATGATACTAGCAATCATCAATAAGATTAAGCAGCAGCAAGCTGCGATAAGACCAATACTTCTATAGAAGTTATTCGTTCGTTCCCTGTCGGAGTATTTCATGGATAGATGCCTGCTTCCCAAGTAGTTGCTTTATTCATTTTAATAAGTAGAGTCACTGGATGTCAATGATCATGAGAATCATTATCACGAAAATGATTGACAACCTGCTTTTCAATCCAGTACTATATGAAAGATAATGATAATCGTTATCATAAATTGCACATAAGTAGTGTACATAACAACAAGACATTCATGGGGGGAACTGCATGTTAGCGCAAAGAAAATTCAAGCCGGGAAGAGGATGGGCTCTTCTGGCTGTCATGTTGGTATTAACTATGGTATTAAGTGCATGTGGAGAGAAGCCAGGCGCCCAGCCATCGGCATCCGCAGCACCTTCGGCAAAGGCTGAAGGCCCACGTACAATTAAGCACGCGATGGGTGAATCGGCCGTTCCGGCGAATCCGCAGCGCGTCGTTATTTTGACGAATGAAGGAACAGAAGCTCTGTTGGCACTAGGCATCAAGCCTGTAGGCGCTGTAGACTCTTTCACTGGGAACCCTTGGTATGATCATATTAAAGCAGACATGCAGGGTGTAACGGTGCTTGGCAAAGAAGCACAGCCTAACCTGGAAGTAATTGCGTCCCTGAAGCCGGATTTGATCATCGGCAACAAATTACGCCAGGAGAAGATTTATGAGCAGTTAAAAGCGATTGCGCCAACCGTTTTCTCGGAAACATTGCGCGGCGAATGGAAAAATAACTTTAAACTGTATGCCGAAACCGTTAATAAGAAAGCGGAAGGCGATAAAGTGATCGCTGCTTTCGATAAGCGCATTGAGGATTTCAAAAGCAAAGCCGGCGACAAGCTGAAAGAAAAAGCTGCCGTTGTCCGTTTTATGGGCGGCAAAACCAGATATTATTACGGGGATATGTTCTCAGGCGTTATCTTTAAACAGATCGGGATTGTACGTTCCGATGCAAAAAGTGATGAGAAAGCGTTCGAAGACATTACAAAAGAACGTTTGACGGAGCTGGATGCTGCGGATAAGGTATTTTACTTTACTTATGAAACCGGAGACGGCAAGGGAACGAAGCAAGAGGAAGAATGGATGAACGATCCGCTTTGGAAAAACCTTAAGGTTGTTAAAGAGAACAAGCTGATCAAAGTGAACGATGTAACATGGAATACTGCAGGGGGCGTAAAAGCGGCGAATATTATGCTGGATGACCTCTACAAAATCTATGATGTGAAACCGTAATACATGAGGATGCCCTTCCGTTTTGAAGAACGGAGGGCTTTTTTTCGCGGACTTCAAATAAGAAGAGCTTACTCCTAAGTGAAAGCAACTTAAGAGAAAGCCCTTGTGCGTAAGTATAGGGAAAAGCAATTATCTGCTGAATTTACCAGCTAGTTGCTGTTCAGCAATTTGGACGAGACGACGAGTGATGTTACCCCCGATTGCACCTGCATCGCGAGTAGCCATGAAGCCCATGTAGCCATCTTGAGGAATTTGAATACCCAATTCTTGAGCAACTTCATACTTCAATTGGTCTAAAGCTTGATTAGCTTGTGGAACCACGAGTTGGTTGCTGCCGCGGGATTGTCCTGCTGCCATCTGTTATCACCTCCAGTAATAGGTAGTATAATCTTTTCTGAAAATTCTACTCATTTCTGAAATTGGAAATTTCCACCACAAAAATAGGACGACTCAGGCAAGAAATCACAGTCTTTGCTATAATGGTTAAATCGAACATTCGGGGTGGAGGTGGGTCTATGTTTGATTTGTCTGTAACGGGTTGGTCGTTAGATAAAGATTTACAAATTATTCAAGCAGATGTGCGTTTGGCTGTAGAAGATAGCGTTATTATTGAAGAGCCGCTATGCGTCGATGTAGGACTTCCAGCGTTCCTATATAGTGCGCTAAACGATACAGAGCCAAATCGGTTCGCGCCTGCCGATCAGTGGGAGCGGATGCCGTTCTTCGTCTGCGGCTGCGGTGATCCGGAATGCAGAGGGTTTTCCTTCACGGTGAGTCATTTGAACGACGAGCAATTAGAGTTAAAGCTTGTGGAAGAACGATCGAACGGTACCTATCGTGAACTGGAAAGCCATATTGTCAGAGCGGCTGAATATCGCGGGCAATTGCTTGAACTGGGTCAAACGTATCTTCAGTTTGTTCAAGGGCTGGATTACAGACCCTATTTTGCCGATACGGTGAAAGTCGTTACCGGGCTAGTGGATCAATTACAAGAACAAGTACGGAGAGTGTAAGATGGCGCAAGCGAAATTTTATGTGGTTTGGGTAGGACATCAGCCTGGCATTTATCGTACATGGGCGGAGTGCCAAGCTCAGACAAAGGGTTATCCGCAAGCGCGGTTCAAGTCCTACGAATCTGAGGCTGAAGCCCGGAAGGCTCTGGAAAGAGGATGGCAGAAATCGCTGGATTTTTCGGGGAAAGCGAGTGCTTCAAGCACTGCACCAGGAAAGTCCGGAAGCGCAGAGGCGGCGCCGGATGTTGACTATGACAGCATTTCAGTCGATGTGGGCTGTTCGGGTAATCCGGGCATCGTTGAGTATAAAGGCGTGGATACGAGGACAGGGGAAATCATTTTTTATCAAGGTCCTATCGCTAAAGGAACGAACAATCTGGGCGAGTTCTTAGCTATTGTGCACGGACTTGCTTATCTGCAGAAGCAGGGCAGCAATAAAACGATTTATACCGACTCGGTTACGGCACTCAGCTGGATTCGTAAGAAAGAGGTTTCGACCAATCTGGTAAGAGATACCTCGACAGAAGAGATTTGGACGCTGGTGGATCGTGCGCTCAAATGGCTTAAAACCCATACGTATACGAACAAAATCGTGAAATGGGATACGAAAAAGTGGGGCGAAATTAAGGCTGATTTTGGGCGAAAGTAGAGAGAAGTCGAAAAATATAAAATCTGATTGACGGGATTGCCTTCCAGTGCTAATATACTGAATAACAATTCCTACTAAACGACTCGGAGTAATAATCCGATTGATTAGATTGGATATGAGACAAGCACTATATTGGGGAGGGTAACCATGAGAAAGAAGAGTTTAGTAAGTCTATTTATCATTTTGGCCTTAGTCGGCAGCTTGCTTGCAGCATGCGGTCAAAAAGCCAACACCGGCGCATCGGCGGCACCTGAGGCAAGCGCAAAAGCGGGAGAGGCCAGCAAGCCGGCGGACGCTGCTAAAACAACTGATTTAACCGGAAAGAAAATTGCACTCGTGATGCAGTTCAATACAGGAACATTTTCCTCTCAGTATGTAGAGGGTGTGAAAGAGCAAGTTGAAAAGCTTGGCGGTAAAGTAACGGTATTCGTTGCGGATACGGATTTGGCGAAAATGGCATCCAACCTGGATGCGGCCATTAACCAGAAGTTCGACGGTATTCTGATCGACCACGGAACGGCTGAGGCGCTGGAAGCCGGCGTGAAGAAAGCGCTGGAGAAAAAAATTCCGGTCGTTAGTTTCGACTCCATCCTGAACGTGCCGGGTGTTACATCCTTGGAACAAGGCGATCAAAAAATGGCTGAATCCACACTGGAACAGTTGGCCAAAGACGCTGGCGGCAAAGGAAACATCGTGAAAGTATGGGTAGCGGGTTTTGCTCCAATGGAACGCAGACAGCTTGCTTACCAAGCATTCCAAAAGAAATATCCGGATATTAAAGAAGTGGCCGCTTTCGGAACAGCGAAAGACCCTGCTTTAGATACGCAAACGCAAATGGAAGCCATTTTGAAGAAATACCCTAATAAAGGTGACATTACTGCGGTATGGGCAGCATGGGATGAGTTCGCTAAAGGCGCAGCTCGCGCGATCCAACAAGCAGGCCGTACAGAGATCAAAGTATATGGTATCGATCTTAGCGACGAAGACCTGCAATTGCTGCAAGATCCGAAAAGCCCATGGGTCGCTTCAGCTGCGGTAGATCCGAAAGATATCGGACGCGTGCAGGTACGTTATCTGTATCAAAAGCTGCATGGCGATCAAACGCCTGATAAAGTAGTTCTTGATCCTGTTTATGTATCCCGCGATCAATTGCCTAAGGATAAGCAAATCAATACGACTCAACTTAGCGAATACGTAAAAGGCTGGGGAGGCAGTCAACAAGGCTATACCGACTGGTTAAAAGCAGCAGAAAAAAAATAAGTTGAACGTAGAGTCCCATCGCCTTAAAGCGATGGGACTTTCAGATTGACACGAGAGGTGAAACAGATGTCGGCCGATAACGCGCCTTTGCTGCAAATGAAAGGCATCTCCAAATCATTCCCCGGCGTAAAGGCGCTGCAAGAGGTTGATTTTGAGCTGCAAAGCGGCGAAATTCATGCTTTGCTCGGTGCTAACGGAGCCGGGAAAAGTACCTTGATGAAGATACTCTCCGGCGCTTATACGAATGATGATGGCTGCATCTCGGTAAGCGGGCACACCGTGATGATACGAACACCTAAAGAAGCTATGGCGCAAGGGATTTACTGTGTGTATCAGGAAGTAGATACGGCGCTCGTTCCAGAGCTTACCGTGACGGAGAACGTCATGATGGATAAGCTCGTTCAAGGCGAAGCTTGGGTGAGCTGGCGCAAGCTGCATCGCGAAGCGGCAGCGATTCTCGCCAAGATCGGCGCCTCCTTTTCCGTACGCAGCAAGGTCGATGAACTGAGCATCTCCCAGAAGCAGCTCGTTCTAATTGCCAGAGCGATGGCGCATAAGGCGAAGATCATTATTTTCGATGAGCCGACGGCGCCGCTCAGTCTGGAGGAGTCGGAACGGCTGTTCCAGATTATGGACAGCCTGAAGCGGGAGGGAGTGGGGCTCGTCTTCATCTCCCACCGGCTCCAAGAAGTGTTCCGGATCGCCGACCGGATCACGATCATGCGCGACGGCCGCCGCGTGCTCTCGCGGGCGGCTGAAGAGTTGGACATCGCCGGGGTCATCGAGGCGATGCTGGGCAAAACCTTCACCGAGGAGTTTCCTAAAGCCGATGTGCCCATCGGCGATACCCTCCTCGAGGTGAGAGATCTGCGCCGCGGCACGAAGGTGCGCGGCGTCAGCTTTGACCTCCGCCGGGGGGAAATCCTCGGTGTGGTCGGTTTGGTCGGCGCCGGCAAGACGGAGTTGAGCCGGCTGATCTTCGGTGCCGACGCCGCAGACGGCGGCGAGGTGCGGCTCGCCGGGCGTAAGCTCGCGCTGCGCCAGCCGGAGGATGCCGTGCGCGCCGGCATCGCGCTCGTGCCCGAGGAACGCCGCAAGCAGGGCGTTCTGGTGGAAGAATCGGTGAAGCGCAATCTGTCGCTTCCGATTCTGCGCATGCTGAGCACGCTCGGCTTCGTGAAACGCGGAGCGGAGAGTGCGCATGCATCGAAACTGGTTGAGCAGCTCGGCGTGCAGCCGCGTGATCCGAATCGCGCCGTGAAACACTTGAGCGGCGGCAACCAGCAGAAGGTCGCGGTCGGCAAATGGCTGCCGACAAACGCGGACGTCTATATGTTCGACGAGCCGACTAAAGGCGTCGACGTTGGCGCGAAAAGCGACATTTTCCGCTTGATCGGGCAGCTCGCTTCGGAAGGCAAGGGCATCATTTACTTATCATGCGAGCTGAATGAAATTATCGGCATTGCGGATCGCATCCTGGTGATGAGCTACGGTTCTGTGGTGAAGGAGCTGTCCCGCGCGGAAGCGACGCAGGATCTCATTTTAACTTATGCCAGCGCGGGGGAGGCTGAATAGCTTGAAAGAAAAGAGCCTTGATTTTTCATTTAAATATGGGGCATTATTCGTTATTGCACTTGTCGTTATTGTATTTTCCATTATTAATGAGAATTTTATGACGTATGACAACATTGCCGACATCCTGAGGTCGATATCCATCGTAACATTCGTGGCGATCGGGGTGACCCTGTCGCAAATTGTAGACGGCTTTGACTTGTCTGTGGGTTCCACGGTTTCGTTATCTACGGTTGCGGCAGCCGCTTTAATGGTCTGGTACGAGCAGCCGCTCATTCTGGTATTGATTGTCCCTATTGTGATCGGAGCGCTGATCGGTCTGTTGAATGCGCTGCTGATCGTGAAGATCCGTATCCCGGATTTGCTGGCTACTCTGGCAATCATGTACATGATAGGGGGCGTGCAAAAAACGTTTACCAAAGGCTTTTCCATTTACAACAATATGAGATTCCAGGACGGTACGGTGGCCCCCGGGAAATTCTCGCCTGAGTTTCTATGGATCGGGCAGGGAAAA
This sequence comes from Paenibacillus sedimenti, assembly GCF_014534655.1. Taxonomy (GTDB): domain Bacteria; phylum Bacillota; class Bacilli; order Paenibacillales; family NBRC-103111; genus Paenibacillus_E; species Paenibacillus_E sedimenti. The sequence continues at coordinate 107,800 of NZ_JACVVD010000011.1, read as the reverse complement.
CTGCTTGGCGTACCCGTTCCGGTTATTCTTATGATTGTCGCCGTTATTGCTGTGCATGTATTCCTGACCTATACTCGCTGGGGACGTCAGCTTTACATTACGGGCGGCAATCGGGAAGCGGCACGTCTATCCGGGATTTCCGTTAACAAAATCCGTTTAGCGGCCTATGTGTTGTCGGGCGTTTTCGCGGGGCTCGCCGGGATTCTTTACGCTTCGCGGGTCGGGTCCGGTCAAATTGACGCCGGGGCCCCTCTTTTAATGGAAGCCGTAGCTTCCGTTTTCGTTGGCTACTCCGTGCTTGGCGCAGGCAAGCCGAATGTCATTGGCACGTTTTTTGGGGCGGTGCTCATTGGCGTGCTGCTGAACGGACTTACGATGCTGAATGTGCCCTATTTCGGCTTCGACATTATCAAAGGCGGGGTGCTGGTGCTCGCGCTGGCCATTACTTTTGTACATTTGAACCGGCGGAAAGCTTAGTGTCGTGATTGGAAGCCCGCATTGACCGATTGGATTCGGCGAGATGCGGGTTTTCTAATTTTATCCGTCACATTGACGCGGGAACATACTAAAGGGAGAAAAAACATTAAAAGTGTGGTATGATAGATTCATTGTTTTGCGAAATAGCGAAAAAAATCGAAAAAAGAGAGACTTTGAGCTATGCTCAAAGATCCTACAATGAATATTAGGAGGAACAACAGATGGCTAATCCAAAAATGCGAAGCGACATGATCAAAAAAGGTTTCGACCGCGCCCCACACCGCAGTTTGCTGCGTGCAGCCGGCGTTAAAGAGGAAGATTTCGGCAAACCGTTTATTGCGGTCTGCAACTCTTATATAGACATTATTCCTGGCCACGTTCACCTGCAGGAGTTCGGTAAGCTGGTGAAGGAAGCGATCCGCGAAGCGGGCGGCGTTCCTTTCGAGTTCAACACGATTGGGGTCGACGACGGGATTGCGATGGGTCACATCGGTATGCGTTATTCCTTGCCGAGCCGTGAAATTATCGCGGATTCTTTGGAAACTGTTGTGAATGCGCATTGGTTCGACGGTCTTATCTGTATTCCCAACTGTGATAAAATTACACCGGGCATGATCATGGGTGCTCTACGCGTCAACATCCCGACGATGTTGGTAAGCGGCGGCCCGATGAAAGCCGGTAAAGATAAAAACGGTAAATCGATCTCCTTGTCCTCCGTATTCGAAGGTGTCGGCGCTTTCCAATCGGGTAAAATCGACGAAAAAGATTTGGAAGAGCTGGAGCAATACGGTTGCCCGACATGCGGATCCTGTTCCGGTATGTTCACAGCGAACTCCATGAACTGTCTGGCTGAAGGTCTTGGTCTTGCGATGCCAGGTAACGGTACAATTCTTGCTGTTGCCGAAGAACGCAAGCAATTCGTTAAAGATTGCGCGAAGCAGCTGATGGTGTTGATCGAAAAAGACATCAAGCCTCGCGATATCGTGACAATCGAAGCCATCGACAACGCGTTTGCCTTGGATATGGCGATGGGCGGATCGACAAACACGGTTCTTCACACACTCGCTATCGCTGCTGAAGCAGGCGTTGATTACCCGGTTTCCCGCATTAACGAAGTGGCGGAGCGCGTTCCTCATCTTGCGAAAATCGCGCCGGCTTCCGATTATCACATCGAAGATGTGCATTTAGCGGGCGGTGTTAGTGCGATTATTAATGAGCTTTTGAAAAAGCCGGGCGCTTTCGATGGCGATCGCATCACGGTAACCGCGAAAACGCTGCGTGAAAATGTAGCTGGCTGTGAAATTCAGAACACGGATGTTATCCGTCCATTAAGCAATCCGCATAGTGAAAGAGGCGGACTTGCGGTTCTGTTCGGTAACCTTGCTCCGGAAGGAAGTATCGTAAAGGTAGGCGCCGTTGATAAATCCGTTGGCGGCCGTCACGTAGGTCCGGCGATCTGCTTCAACTCCCAAGATGAAGCTCTGTATGGAATTGCTAACGGCCATGTTAAAGAAGGTCATGTCGTTGTAATTCGTTACGAAGGTCCGAAAGGCGGCCCGGGTATGCCGGAAATGCTTGCCCCAACATCCCAGATCGTAGGAATGGGACTCGGAGCTAAGGTTGCGCTGATTACAGACGGTCGATTCTCCGGCGCATCCCGCGGGATCTCGATCGGTCATATGTCGCCTGAGGCGGCTGAGGGCGGACCTCTTGCTTTCGTCCAAGACGGCGATATTATCGATGTCGACATGGACAACCGCAAAATTGAATTGCAAATCAGCGATGAAGAGTTTGCGAAGCGCCGTGAGAGTTGGACGGGCTTCGAGCCGAAAATCCAAACAGGCTACTTGGCGCGTTATACCAAATTGGTGACTAACGCAAGTGCCGGCGCGATTCTAAAAATCTAATTACTTTAATAAGCTTTGTTTGTAGAGCAGTGTGGTTGCTGCCTATAAACAAAGCTTTTTTATTTTTTGGCTTTGTTATTCTTCATTGTTGATTTCTAACCATGAGATAAACCTCTATCGAGGTCTTTCGAAGATGTGCGACCGCGTTCAGCGGAAGGTTTATTCGCCAATACGAATTTCGTTTTCCGACTCATCGGAAACTTATAAATTCTTATGTGGTAAGACAAACCACCTAAACAATTAGCGATCAATTCGAAACTATTGTTACCCCATATATATACTCGAAAAATCATACAGATTTATCCTTCAAACGGTAATATCCATAGTTATACACGAAAAATCATACACAAAAGCACTAATTGAAGCGAAGAGCCCGATTTTATATGAAATTTCATACAGAATCGTTGTTTCTGTGATTACTGAACATTCGCAGTTCCGCTCTTTTTTAAGGCCCGTTACTTAAATAAAGAAAATCAACAACAAAGTTTAACAGAGCCTTTTTTTTTATATTTATTCGCTAATTTTAGAAAAAACACAAAAGAAGTCGTGTTATAATAAGTCGAATTTCATCAGATTATGACTTTAGGAGGGTTCCGAATGGGCACATCAAAAATTTTGAAATGGGTTACAGGCGGACTGGAGATTTTGCTGGGTATTCCTGTTTTAGGCGGCGCTATCGTACTTGGATTGGCTTGGACACCGCTTGCCGTTATGCTCGTTTTGCATATTATTACGCTTATTTTTTCTAACAAGGAACATACCAGTAAGACGGGAAGTATTGTAGGTATTATCACATCTTGCGTTGCTTGGATTCCTTTTGTAGGTATGATCATGCATATCATAAGCGGTATTCTTTTATTGATCGCAGCCGCGAAAAAAGATCACACCAATACGTTTTCCTCCTAGTTGGTAACTATAACGGATTATTTCGCCCCTGCTGTCGGATCTATCAGACGGCAGGGGTCGTTTATTTCAAGCTAAAAAGAAATGCATAGAGAGCAGAGAGCCCGCTAATACGGTCAAGGCAACGACGATGGAAAGAATTAGCACGAAGCGGGCTTTGAAAATGGAAAGCATCATCAATGTGCTTTTTACATCAATCATGGGGCCGAACACGAGAAAAGCGAGCAGCGAACCTGATGAAAATGTCGAGGAGAAGGATGCGGCGATGAATGCGTCCGTTGTTGAACACAACGAGAGCAAGTAGGCTAAGCCCATCATGAACATATGGGAGACGAAAGGTCCTTGGCCGATGGCGGATAAGCTGTCTTTGGCTACGAAGGTTTGAATGAGTGCGGTTAGCAAAGCGCCTAGCATTAAATATTTGCTCATCTCGAGCAGTTCAGTAGTCCCGTGGCTGAGCATGGTGGTCATGCGGCCACCGTGAGCGTGGCTGTGGTCGTGTTCATGCTCATGGGAGTGGGCATGGTGATGATGGGTATGAGAGTGACCATGAGATTCGTGAGCATGAAGGTGCTCATGCCCGGCACGATTAGGCCCTGAGCCCGTTACTGCTTGAAACGTATGACGCAAGGGATTGCTCTTTAAGAAACGAGTCAGTATAAAACCGACTGTAAGCGCAACGCCGAATGTAAGTCCCATGCGGGAATAAGCCATTGCCGGCTCGTCTCGAAAAGCCATGAAAGTCGATGCAAAAACAATCGGATTCAGAATGGGTCCGACGAGGATGAAAATAACGGCGATATAGACGGGCATACCTTTTTTCATGAGCCGACGCACAAAGGGTATCATTCCGCATTCACATAGCGGGAACATGATGCCGAGCAAGCAGGCGAAAAGAATTCCCCCAAGCGGGTGACGCGGCGTCAACCGACGGATCATCGTTTCAGGAATGAAGTTTTCTACGACTGTGGAAAGGATGATACCTAGCAGCATGAACGGCAGCGCATCGAGAAAGATATCCATGAACGCAGCGAAAATGAGCTTGATTTCATGGGTAACTAAGGTAATATCCGGAAGCTGTTTGGTGGTCACGATCAAGATCAGCAAAAGCATACAGATGGCCGTGGAGATGGGAAGACTCCACCGATACAGAGTTGAAACCAAGTCGCATTACCCCTTTGTCCGAAAAATTCAATATTTTCTATCCTATGTGTAAGAGGCGACAGATAGGACAACATGCTTGGTTGACATTGCAAAGAGAGGGTGTATAATGGTATAAAATCAGTAAGCGATGACAGGAACAAGTAAGCTTGATACCCGTTTCTCAGAGAGCCGGTGGATGGTGCGAACCGGTGGAACGACCAAGTTGAATGGATCCTTGAGCTTGAGGCTGAACGCGGATGCAGGTTACCGGAACCTAGGCCGGTTGGAAGAACCTACTCTGTCCAGTATGCCAAACGGCAGCTCCCCGTTATCGGAGCCTGAAGGTCTCATGAGTCGGCTTCTTATGCTCAGAGGCAAATTAGGGTGGTACCACGGTCTCTCGTCCCTTGCGGGGAGAGGCCTTTTTGTTGTTTTTATTTTAGCTGAAAATGGAGGATATGAAGATGAAAAGAGTACTATCCGGCATGCAATCGAGCGGCCAATTGACAATCGGTAACTATATTGGCGCGCTGCGGAATTATGTAAAGCTTCAGCATTTGCATCAATGTTTTTTCATGGTCGTGGATATGCACGCCATTACGGTTCCTCAGGAGCCGGCAGCACTTCGGGAACAGACGGAAATGGCTGCCTCGCTGTACGTAGCAGCTGGGCTGGATCCTAACAAGGCATCCATCTTCCTGCAGTCACATGTGAGTGCACATGCTGAACTGGGATGGATCATGACAACGTTAACCCACATGGGCGAGCTGGAGCGTATGACGCAGTTCAAAGACAAATCCGAAGGCAAAGAGTCCGTCGGTGCAGGTTTGTTTACGTATCCTTCCCTTATGGCTGCCGATATTTTGCTGTACAATGCGGATATCATTCCGGTAGGGGATGATCAAAAGCAGCATCTGGAGCTTACGCGCGACCTGGCGAACAGGTTCAACAATCGTTTCGGTGAATATTTCACCATGCCGGAGCCTTACATGCCTGAAGTCGGGGCAAGGATCATGTCTTTGGACGATGCGTCCAAGAAGATGAGCAAGAGCAGCCCGAATCCAGGCAGCTTTATCGGTATGCTCGATGAGCCGGATGTAATTCGTAAGAAGCTGAGCCGCGCGGTGACGGATTCCGGGCGTGAAGTCAAATATGATCCGCAGAACAAACGCGAGGTCAGCAATCTGATGAGCATTTACTCGCATTTTGCGGATATGAGCATTGTCGAGATCGAGGCGAAGTACGAAGGACAAGGCTATGGACCTTTCAAAAAGGATTTGGCGGAGCATTTGGTCGCTGTCTTGGAGCCGATTCAAAAACGTTACCGCGAAATTCGCAGCACCGGCGAAATTCATGACGTCTTGAAAAAAGGTGCGCAAGAAGCTGCGGAAGTCGCAAACCAAACACTGATTGAAGTAAAGAAACGGATGGGATTCGTTCTGTAATACAAATAAAAGGGATTGATGCAGAAGATTTCTGCTCAATCCCTTTTGTTTGGCTATGAGAAGATCACAAATCATAAATTAACCGAGGACTTCATCGTCTCGTTCCTCGCCACACGGTAATAAATCTCCTCGTACTGCGCCATGACGGCAGCAGCGGAGAATTGATCGCGAGCATGCTGCATACTTGCAAGGGAAAATTCGCTCCACATCTGCGAATCGCGGAGCAGCTGTATGGCGTAGTCCGCCATTTGCTTCGTATCACCGACCGGAGCTAAGAAGCCGTCGATGCCGTGCCGGACAACTTCGGGAATGCCCCCGGCATCGGATCCGATGGTGGGGACGCCCGCAGCCATGGCTTCCAGGGCGACCAAACCGAAGCTCTCTTTCTCCGAGGGAAGGAGGAGAAGATCGGCGAGCCCAATGACTTCGGCGACGTTATTTTGCTTGCCTAGAAAGTGAACCCGGTTTGTAAAGCCGAGTTCCTTGACCCGGTTAACGGCTTTGGCAAGCTCGGGGCCTTCTCCCACGAATATGAGATGAGAAGGTATCTGTTTATGTACCGCCGCGAAAATATCAATGACGTCGGTAATACGTTTAACCGGCCGAAAATTGGACATGTGCAGCAATATTTTTTCATGAGGCAGAGCAAACCCGGCTCGGAGCTGCGGATTGGCTGGCGCGATATAATCACGTGGATCAACGAAGTTATAAACAAGCTCAATTGGCTTCTCAACGGCCAGAACCTCGTACGTTTCCGTAATCAAATCCTGCGAGACGGCCGTAACCGCATCGCTTTCATGAATCGCCATGCGGATTAAATCGCGCAGCGAAGGATCGTGACCCAGGATTGTAATGTCCGTACCGTGAAGGGTGGTGACAACTTTCAAATGATCGCCCACCATCTGCTTGGCCAGATAAGCGCATATGGCATGCGGTACGGCATAATGGACATGTAGCAGATCTAGTTCTTCTTGCTTGGCAACCTGCGCTAACTTGTTGGCTAGTGCTAAATCATAAGGCGGGTAGCGGAAGACATAGTAATCACTGACTTCGACTTCGTGATAATAAATATTGGAATGATATTGACCAAGCCGAAACGGCATCCGGTCGGTAATGAAATGAACCTCGTGGCCTTTTTCAGCAAGCATTTTGCCAAGCTCAGTAGCTACAACACCGGATCCGCCCAGTGTCGGATAGCAGGAAATACCGATTTTCAGCATCGGATTCACCTCGTGGTTTACAAATTATTAATTTATTTCAATAATAAAATATTTTCATTTCGGTAATAAATAAGATGAAAAAAAGTAGTGTAACAGGACAACTACTTTCTTTTGGGGTAATTTCTTAGGCATAGTCGTGAGAAAAGTATAGCTTTCTAGACAAGCTAATGTCAACGGTTCTGGTTGTCCCTTTTACGCAGCTTGGCTTTAACGACAAATCCATAGCCGATAAATCCTAAAGCAATGATAGCGCAGACGAGAACCATCCAAGGTTGTCTAAGAGCAATGAATAAGCTGATGCCGGCTAATAAAATGGTGCCGACAACGGCGAAGAGAAGAGCGAGCGGTTTGCTCATGAATGTCACCTGCTTTCTTTCATACAAGCTTGTTCTTTCATTTTAAACTTTTTTCATCGCTGTGCATATAATTTCATTTCCTCCACATACTATCATTGCAAGCTTGCAAATACATCAAAGATTATAGCTGACTGAAAGGAGTCTGATCCTAATGGCTGCAGGACAATCTCGAAGCAGTAACGTACTGGTAGTTCCACAAGCTAGCCAAGCTTTAGATCAATTGAAATATGAGGTTGCTCAAGAGCTGGGCATCCAAATTCCGCAAGATGGTTACATGGGTTACATGGCTACTCGCGATGCAGGTGCAATCGGTGGTAACATTACTCGCCGTTTGGTGCAAATCGCTGAGCAAACACTGGCTGGCCAAAGCAATTTCCGTTAATTTGGCTGGACTGCATAGTTGTTTAGAAGCCCGGGGGCTTATGCCTCTGGGCTTTTGTATGTTCCTAAGTGCGCATACACGTAAGAAAGACGCGTTACAAGTTAACGCGCCTTTATTTTAATTAATATAAATCAACTTTTAATTTTTTCTCCAAACGGGATTCGTTTACCCAGCCTACATAGGAATCTAGTGTTTGGTAATCGTGATCCATCAGAAGAACGGCGACGAACGGATACTGTTTGCGATGACGATATCTCACATCGGCCCATCTGACTTCGTAGCCCCAGCGGTGCTTTTTGACTTCCGCGCAGGCGAAGGAGGAGAAATAGAGCAGCGCCTGAATATTTTCATGGTTTTTGGAAGCTTCAATCGCAGGATGGTTTTCGCATTTAACGGTATCGATCCATTTCAGCTTCAAATTGCGCAGCTCGCCAAGCTGATAGGAGCCGTCTGTCCTGAGTTTAACTACGTTCCATACATACAGGTTGATGGTTACGATGAGCGTGTATTTGTCGCCCGGCTGGTATGTAGGGTCTTTGCGATACAGCCCCTTTTCCAATATATAATGGTCCAGAGAACGCCAAATGTAATAGATAGCGATCACGCTGTATAGAACCGGGAAAATAAGCGTTGGGCTTGCAATATGAAAAGACCACATGAATATGGCTGCCAGATGGCTAATAAAGATAAACGGATCAAAGATGTGTATAATGTTCCATGACACCCATTTCTGTGAAAAGGGCCTCAATGCTTGCGTTCCGTACGTATTGAACAAGTCGGTGAAAACATGAAAGCATACCGCTATGGCTACCCACATGCCCAGATGCAAGAGAGGGAGTCCGCGGAAGAAGAGAGCGAGAGCTCCAGTGATCAATAGCGTCCAAAGCAGCAAAGCCGGCAAAGAGTGAGAACGCCCGCGATGATTGCGAATATACGTGGCGTTTCCCTTAAAGCGGAGCAGCCCGTCCGCATCAGGTATCTGCGAACCGACGACGGTGCCGATGAAGACGGCTGTTGTCAAAGTTGAATCTGCTGCTATGATGGGGTCTATCTGTGATAGTCCCGCTAACCCTAAACCAATAACGAGGTGTGTGCCTGTATCCAATGGGGTTCCTCCTAAGCTAAGTTTTCTGTGAGGAAAACTTTTTACGTAAGCATAAGTTTAGTTTACCATTTTGGAGCAAAAAATAAATCAGAGGGAGATCTAAAAATGTTCAAAGTTTTTGTAGAGTATGCCATAAAACCCGAAGAGCGAGAATCCTATCTCATCTATATGCAGGAATTACGTAAGCGGGAAGGGCGTTTGGAGCTGCTCGAAGGTACCGATCAACCGGGACTTTTTGTTGAGATATGGGATGGGATTGCGTACGAGGAGTATGAATCGCTGAAGCAAGAACGTTTTCAATCGGCTGATAATGCGGAAGGACAAGCTTTGTGGGAGCAGTGGATTGAAGGAGGGATGCGGAAGCTGCATATGTGGCATTTCACGCAAGTTTCCGGGTAAGAGCAAAAAAAGCCGCGCCTCTTAGGAGAGCTTGCGGCTTTAAGTTGGGTACGGTGCCTTATCTGGTTTGTGGGCTTTTACCACCTGCGAATGGATAATAGTAATTAAGTTCTTCATCGAACGTGATGTAATCAAGGTTCACCATGAGCAATAAGAATCGCATGCCCGTAGTCGGATCGCTAATAATGATATGATCGCGGCCGGCAGCTTCCAATCTGCCTTTAAAAATTTTCGCGTTCCATTCGGAGTTGTTTTCGTAAGTCATGTAGAGGGTAGCCATTTTACCGAGGTTCAGACGAAGAATGTTCTCAATGAAGGACTCTTCCATAGGAAGCTGTCCTTGACCTGGACCAGGAATGAATGTTGCTACTCCCGTCGGCGCCGCTGCGGGTACGCCAGGTGCAGGCGTAGGTGCAGGTATAGGTGTAATTGCTGGTTGTGTTGGAGTCGGATAAGTAGGGTATGGATAACCGTACGGTACTTGCATACTTGCTCTGTAAGGGTTGTTCATCATTGTAAATCCTCCTTGAGCTTTCATTCCGAAAGCCTTCTTCGTAAAATATTTTTTATAATTCATGTACCCATCAGCGGCAATTAGCCGGTAGGCCATTTTCCATAATCATCATATTGTGCGGATGCCCATTTGGTGACTGTTTCCATTCATTTTTACGTAATTAAAAAAGCTCCCGAAGGAGCTTATACGAAGAATTTATAACCGACACCCCAGACCGTCTTAATATATTTCGGATCTTTCGGGTCGGCTTCTATTTTTTTGCGAAGGTTGGCAATATGTACATCGATGGCTCGTTCGGTCACGTAAGAGTCAAACCCGCGTACGCGGTTGAGCAGTTCTTCTCTGCTATATACACGACCTTGGTTCTGCCAAAAAAGCTTCATTATTTCAAACTCGGAGAACGTTGTATCAATAACTTTGTTATGGACGTACAGGCAGCGTTTTTCGATATCTAAATGAACGGCTTGTTCAGTCATGACGGCTGTGCCCACTGGACCCGGGACAGGTGGGTAGGTGTGTGCGCGCCTTAGCAAGGCTTGTACTCTTGCGGCCAGTTCTCTCATTGAGAAGGGCTTACATAAATAATCGTCCGCCCCCGTTTGCAGTCCGCGGACACGGTCGGATACATCGTTTTTGGCGGAAACCATGAGAATAGGTACGTTGGAAGCGTTTCGGAAAAAACTGCAAAGCTGTATGCCGTTGGCGTCCGGAAGCATAATATCGAGCACGATCACATCAGGTATAAATTCAAGAAACAGCGCTTCTCCCTGCCGGCCGTTCTCCGCACGCTTTACCTCGTATCCTTCTTCATGCAAATAAATCGACATCATTTCACCGATGCTTAGATCATCTTCAATGATCAATACTTTAGACACAATCGTCCTCCCTCCTTTTCCTTTCAAAAGGTTTGGTGCCCGGTATGCCAGATGCAGCTTTAGATGCCTATATTAACGGGGGCTCCCCCAAAAGTAATGTCTAAACTCTTATCGAAGCAATTCGGAGATGTTTGACCGCCTTGAATGGTGAGTTTAGACGCCGATTGAGCAAAGCTCAATGCGGACGGGATGTGCTTCGAAGGTTATGAGTCACTTTTGGGGGACTTTGTATTCATGTTATCACTATACATTTTGTGACGTCTAGTCTGCCAGAGGAATTCGTACCTTTTGTGAGAAAAAGAAGGAAGCCGGATATTACCTGGGTAGCAGAGCTATCATCAGGTGATCCGGCTTCCTTGGAGGATAATGGTATACATCATACGGTTAAATGTTTTTTAACCTGGTCTTCACTTAGCTGCTCGGCATTGCCTTCTGCCACAATCGTACCGCGGTCCAGTACGTAATAATAGTCGGCAATGCTTGTTGCGAACTCCAGGCTTTGTTCGACCAGCAGTACGGCAATTTCCCGGTTGCGCTTTATCGTCTCGATAATCGCTTCAATTTCCATCACTATAGACGGTTGTATCCCTTCCATGGGTTCATCCAGAAGCAGAAGCTTGGGACCCGACGCCAAGGCACGGGCGATGGCCAATTGCTGCTGCTGGCCGCCGCTAAGATCGCCGCCTTTGCGGTGAAGCATTTGCCGAAGCGCGGGGAAGGTATCAAAGAGGGTTTCGGGAAGTTTCTTTCTTCTATCTGCCGCGGCCTCAAGTCCGAGGAGCAGATTTTCCTCAACCGTCAGCTGAGGGAAAATGTCGCGGCCCTGCGGCACGTAGCCGATGCCTGATTTGGCGCGCCGATCCGGAGACAGCGAGGTCAAATCGCACTCGTTGTAAAAGACGGAGCCTGATTTGAGGCGGATCAGTCCCATGATGCTTTTCATGAGCGTTGACTTACCGACGCCGTTGCGACCCATCATGCATACGATTTGACCAGGGTTAACGCGGAGGTTCACATTGCGAATAACCATGCTTTCCCCATAGCCGGCTTCTAATCTTTGAAGGTCAAGCACCGCGCTCCACTCTCCTTCCAAGGTATACTTCCGCTACCTTCTTATCGTTCTGGATCTCCTGCATCGTTCCTTCGCGGAGCAAAGTCCCTTCATGCAGCACGGTCACGGTTCTGGCAAACTGACGAACGAATTCCATATCGTGCTCCACAACGATGATCGTTTGGTGCGTGCTGATTTGTTGCAGCAGCTCGCCGGTTTTCTCTGTCTCACTGTCGGTCATGCCGGCAGCCGGCTCATCAAGCAGCAGCAGATCGGGCTCCTGCATCAGCAGCATGCCGATCTCGAGCCACTGCTTTTCCCCGTGGGAGAGCGAGCCGGCTCGCTCCCTAGCCTTGCTCTGCAGGCCGATCATCTCCAGCCTGTGATGCAGGCGCTCCCGCTGCTCGCTGGTCGTCTTCGCCCACAGAGCACTGAGCAAGCCGCGCTGCTGCTTCATGGATAGCGCCAGATTCTCGAAGACCGTTAACGTCGAGAATACAGATGGCGCCTGGAATTTACGCCCAATACCGAGCTGGGCGATCTGGTGTTCCTGATGTTTGGTCAGGTCGATGGAATCTTTGAAAAAGACCTGACCCTGGGAAGGCTTCACTTTTCCGCAAATGACGTCGAGCAGCGTCGTTTTTCCAGCGCCGTTAGGCCCGATAAGAAATCTTAGTTCGCCATATTGCAAAGAAAAATCCAGATTGCGCAAAGCTTTAAATCCATCAAAGCTGACTTCTAATCCTTCCACGCGCAGAATTTCCCTGCCGGGCACAGGGTCTTGCATCGCTAATTGACCTAGCATGGGGATCTTCCTCCTAATGTTTAATATTTAATTGGTGTGGGGATTGTTTTATCTTGCTTCCTGCGAAGAAACCGACTTGGGAAGCACGGGTTTTTTCCAATTGGAGACGTATTGAGCAACCGTGCCGACGATACCTTTTGGCAGCAGCAAAACAACAATGATGAACATGGCCCCGAGCATAATCGGCCACCATTCCGGGTAAGCTTCGCTGAACGTTGTTTTGGCTGCGTTGGTGAGCAGCGCGCCAAGAATAGCTCCTCCTACGGTTGATCTGCCGCCGATCGCGACCCAGAGTACCATTTCGATGGAGGGAACGATGCCCATTTGCGCAGGAGAGATAATGCCTTCCTGCAGGACGAAAAGAACGCCGGCAAGTCCGGCTAACCCGGCAGATACGCAATAAATGAATACTTTATAGGTAACAGGGTTATACCCGATAAATCGCACCCGGTTTTCACCGTCGCGAATGGCAGTCAAGATGTTGCCCATTCGGCTGGAAACGAGCAAGCTGCACAGAACAAGTACGATTAGAACGAGAGCTAAAGTGATATAGAAAAATAACAATTTCGTTGAAGGCGAGCGAAGATTGAGGCCTAAGAAAGTCTCGAAGTTCGTCAGTCCGTTCGTCCCTCCGGTATATCCTTGCTGTCCGACGAACAACGTCACGGTGATAATGACCAGCGCTTGCGAAAGGATTGAGAAGAAGGCGCCTTTAATCCGGTTGCGAAACGTGAAATACCCTAGAATGAAGGCGACAATCATCGGAATGATGAGAGCCATCAGGAAAGCGACACCAGCGCTGTGAAAAGGAACCCAGAACCAGGGCAGCTTTTCGACGCCGCTCCATGACATAAAATCGGGCAGCTGATCGGGAGCCGCTGCCAATTTGAGGTGCATCGCCATGCAATAAGCGCCCAGACCGAAGTAGACGCCGTGTCCAAGGCTGAGAATGCCGGTATAGCCCCAAATCAAATCGATGCCCATCGCGATGATGGCATATGCGAGAAATTTGCCGAGAAGCGATAGTCTAAATTCGGATAGAAGCAAAGGTGCTAGTGCGAGTATGATGAAGCAAATGCTGTAGACCGTCAGCTTGATTCTGGAATGACCTGCTGCAAGCATGGGAATAGCCACATCCTTTCTTCAATCTAAGGATCTTGAGCGGATCGTCACAAGTCCCATCGGTTTCCATTGCAAGAAGGCGATTATGAGCGTAAAGACCAACACTTTGCCCAGCGTAGCGCTTGTTGAATACTCCAGAGCCGTATTGAATACCCCGATGCCCAGGGCGCCTGCAACCGTACCGATCAGCTTGCCGATACCGCCCAGGACGACAACCATGAAAGCATCAACGATATAGTAGGTTCCTATGGTAGGTCCAATCGGCCCGAGCAAGGATAAGGCGCATCCGGCGATGCCGGCCATTGCTGAGCCGAAAGCAAAGGATTGAGCGTCGACCCGGCGCGTCGATATGCCGAGACAAGCAGCCATTTCACGATTCTGCATGACAGCCCTCATCCGTCTGCCTCCTGCTGAGTGGTACAAGTACAGGTAAATAGCTGAGATACATACGATGACAAGCGCGATAATGAATAACCGCTTATAGGGCAGGATGAGATCTGCGGTTATATGCAGACCGCCTTCCAGCCACTGCGGGGCATTCACCGCAACGTTAGGTGCGCCGAAGATTGAACGAGCGACCTGCTGCAGGGCTAGACTGACACCCCAGGTTGCAAGCAGGCTGTCTAGCGGTCTGCCATACATGAAGCGGATGAGCAGTGCCTCGAGCAGCCAGCCTATCAAGAAGGCGACAATGAAAGCGAAGCCTAGAGAAACAATGAAATACCAGCCGAATAAAGCGGCAGGCAGAAATTTCTGAAACCAGTGCTGCACCAGATAAGCCATATAGGCGCCAATCATAATAAATTCGCCATGCGCCATGTTCATCACATTCATTAGGCCGAATGTAATGGCAAGACCGATTGCGATCAGGAGCAAAACGGAGCTTAAACTCAACCCGTTAAACAGTTGCAGGAGCAGCAGACTCATAACATCCCTCCGATTTCAAGGCATACAGGACTGCCGTAAGGCAGCCCTGGCTCGAACATTTGTGTTAGAAAGATGATCCTATTTCTTGGTCACTTCTGTGCCCCAAGGGTATGTTTTCAGATAAGGATCCGGTTTCAGCGGTTGGCCGGAGTTCCAGATTTCTTTTATTAAACCGTCAGCCTGAATTTGCCCTATGCGCGCAGTTTTGGAAATATGCTGGTTCTCGCCGTCAATGGTGACTTTGCCTTCCGGCGAGTTAAATTCAATGCCTTTCGCAGCGGTTTTGACCTTCTCGACATCGAACGAGCCCGCTTTTTTCACAGCTTCCGCCCAGAGGTAAACGGCCGTATATCCGGCTTCGATCGGGTCATCGGTAACGCGGTCTTTACCGTATTTGGCTTTGTAGGCTTCCACGAATTTTTTGTTCTCAGGAGTATCTGTCGTTTGATAGTAATTCCAGGCCGTATAGTGACCTTCTAAGACGGAAGCTCCGATACCCCGGACTTCTTCTTCGGCGATACTTACCGACATGGTGGTCAAATCTTTGGAGGTGATGCCGGCATCCTTCAATTGCTTGAAGAAGGCTACATTGCTGTCACCGTTCAGCGTATTGAAAATAACGTCCGGTTTCTCTTTTTTAATTTTACTGATGATTGTGTTGTAATCCGTATGTCCAAGCGGGGTATACTCTTCAGCGACGAGCGTACCGCCTTCGGCTTTCAGCTGTTCTTTAATGATTTTGTTAGCTGTTCTCGGGAAGACGTAATCGGAACCCAGGAGGTAGAACTTCTTGCCTTTGTTTTGCAGAAGCCAGGTAACTGCAGGAATAATTTGCTGGTTTGTCGTCGCGCCTACATAGAAGATGTTCGGTGATGATTCGACGCCCTCATACTGCACAGGGTACCAAAGCAGGCCCTTATTTTGTTCCACAACCGGTAATACCGCTTTGCGGCTTGCCGACGTCCAGCAGCCGAAGATCGTTACGACACTGTCTTTTTGCAGTAATTTCTTTGTCTTTTCCGCAAAAGTCGGCCAGTCCGATGCGCCGTCTTCGACGATGGGTTTGATTTTCTTACCCAAGAGTCCCCCGGCAGCATTAATCTCTTCAATCGCCATCAGTTCGGCATCCCGTACAGATACTTCACTAATGGACATGGTGCCGGTCAAGGAGTGGAGGATACCGACAGGTATTGTCTCTTCCTTTGGTTCGGCTTTGGCCTCAGCGGCCTTCGTTGCAACAGGTGCAGTTGTCGTGGATGCCGTAGGCTCGGATTTTGCGCAGCCGGCCATTACCATCATGAGTGCAATACTCATAGTGACCGTGAGCTTGCCGATATTTCTTTTCTCTCTCATTCACGTCCCACTCCCTTTACAAGATTTGGATTACATCGATTATGATAAAGTGAAAAAGAAGTTTGTGTCAATATATATAACATATGAAGTTAAATATTGTGGATCATGCACAAATTTCATCTGATTTTTTGGTTTTTTCATATATATACGAAGAAAATCTTAAAAATATGTGTATTTCATGTAAATTAAACTAACATAAAATGATTTACTTTCGCCATTTACCCGAATATAATGAGTGTAAGAGATTCCCATTATTCGGTTTTTGAAGAGGTGAGGACGTGTATTTGACGGAAAGAGAAAAAGAAAAGCTGCTCATTACGGTGGCGGCTGACTTAGCTCGTCGAAGACTGGCCCGAGGCGTGAAGCTGAATTACCCGGAAAGTGTAGCTTTACTTACATCTGAAATCATGGAAGGCGCAAGAGACGGATTAACGGTGGCTGAGCTCATGGCATTCGGCACAACGATTTTGAAAGCGGAGCAAGTCATGGAAGGCGTGCCTGAAATGATTCATGAGGTGCAGGTGGAAGCCACCTTCCCTGACGGGACGAAGTTAGTTACTGTACACCAGCCGATAACTTAGTCGAAATGAGGATACCTCCTGCGTTTTATGCGTTTAACTAACCGAGCATCGGAAGGGGTGGGATGATGGTTCCGGGAGAGTACCGAACAGGTAAAGGCTTTATTGAAATGAATGCAGGCAGACAGACTATCGAAGTTATCGTTACTAACACGGGTGACCGTCCTATTCAGGTTGGTTCCCATTTTCATTTTTTTGAAGTGAATCGAGCTTTGGATTTCCCGAGGCAGCAAGCATATGGGATGCGATTGGACATTCCGGCAGGTACTGCCGTACGTTTTGAGCCTGGTGAGCAGAAGCCTGTTCAGCTTGTCGAGTTGGGAGGGGCTAAATTGTCATATGGTCTCAATGGCTTGACGAAGGGCAAAGCGGTGCAAGGCCATATGCCCGCTGATGTTCGGGATAGATGGAAAGCATGGGAGGGCAAACCCGGTGAATCGAATCGATCGTAAAAGCTACGCGCTTATGTTTGGACCAACGACTGGTGATGCCGTTCGCTTGGCGGATACCGGGTTATGGGCACAAATTGAGCATGATTTCACCGTGTACGGTGACGAATGTAAATTTGGCGGAGGAAAAGTGATACGAGACGGCATGGGACAGTCGAGTGGGGCGACCCGCGACCAAGGCGTACTTGATACACTCATCACAAATGCCGTGATTATCGATCACTGGGGGATTGTAAAGGGTGATATCGGCATCAAGGACGGCCATATCGTCGGCATCGGCAAAGCGGGGAATCCCGATATTATGGATGGCGTTCATCCGAATATGATTGTCGGTGCGAGTACGGAGGTCATCGCGGGAGAGGGCAAAATCGTAACGGCCGGGGGCATCGACGCCCATATTCATTATATATGTCCGCAGCAGATCGAAACGGCTTTATCTTCCGGTGTTACGACCATGATCGGCGGCGGGACGGGGCCGGCAACGGGGACGAATGCGACGACGTGCACGCCTGGAGCTTGGCATATGCGCCGTATGCTGGAAGCGGCTGAAGCGTTTCCGATGAATTTGGGCTTTACGGGTAAAGGCAATGCGGCTTTTCTCGCACCTTTGACAGAACAGATCGAAGCGGGCGCCATTGGACTCAAGCTTCACGAGGATTGGGGAACAACCCCGGCCGCGATCGATGCTTGTCTGGAAGCTGCGGAGCAGTATGACGTTCAGGTAGCTATTCATACCGATACATTAAATGAAGCGGGATTTTTGGAGGACACGCTGGCAGCGATCAAAGGACGTACGATTCATACGTATCATACGGAAGGAGCGGGCGGCGGACATGCGCCGGATATCATCCGTGCAGCTGCAGAGCTCAATGTGCTGCCGTCCTCAACGAATCCGACCCGGCCGTACACGATTAATACCATCGAAGAGCATCTCGATATGCTGATGGTATGCCATCACCTGGACAGCCGCATCCCGGAGGACGTTGCGTTTGCTGATTCGCGCATTCGTCCGGAGACGATCGCTGCAGAAGATATTCTTCATGATCTCGGTGTATTCAGCATGCTGAGCTCCGATTCGCAGGCGATGGGCCGAGTTGGTGAAGTGATCATTCGTACATGGCAAACCGCTGATAAAATGAAAAAACAGCGCGGCCCGCTTGCTCCGGATACGGAGGACAGCGATAATTTCCGCATTAAACGATATATCGCCAAATACACGATCAATCCGGCTATCACGCACGGGATTTCTCATTTGGTCGGTTCGATCGAACCAGGGAAATTTGCGGATTTGGTCATCTGGAGCCCGATGTTCTTCGGCGTCAAGCCGGATCTGGTGCTCAAAGGCGGCAGTATCGCCTACGCGCAAATGGGTGATCCGAATGCATCTATTCCGACGCCGCAGCCGGTATTCGGCCGTCCGATGTTCGCTGCTTTCGGCAAATCGCTGACGCAAAGCTCGATTACGTTCGTTTCTCAAGCAGCATATGACCGAGGCATCAAAGAATCGCTAGGTTTGCACAAGCGCGTCGAACCGGTGAAGGGCTGCCGCAGCGTTTCCAAGAAAGACATGATTCACAATAGCGTTACGCCATCGATCGAAGTGAATCCGGAAACCTATGAGGTCAAAGTGGACGGGGAAGCCGTCACCTGCGAACCGGCAACTGAACTCCCGATGGCGCAGCGATATTTTCTTTTTTAAAAAGCTTTGTTATTCTTCATTGTTGATTTCTAACCATGAGATAAACCTCTATCGAGGTCTTTCGAAGATGTGCGACCGCGTTCAGCGGAAGGTTTATTCGCCAATAAGAATTTCGTTTTCCGACTCATCGGAAACTTATAAATTCTTATGTGGTAAGAAAAATCACCTAAACAATTAGCGATCAATTCGAAACTATCGTTCCCAGATATATATACTCGAAAAATCATACAGATTTATCCTTCAAACGATGATTTCCATAGTTATACACGAAAAATCATACACAAAAGCTCTAATTGAAGCGAAGAGCCCGATTTTAAGTCCAGTTACTTAAATAAAGAAAATCAACAACAAATTTTAACAGAGCCTTTTAAAAAAATCCTCGGTAGAGGAGACAGTAACTATGATTCAAACTACCAAGTTCCACTGGCTCGCTTATCAACAGCTGCTTGATTCAGCGCTTCCCATCGGCGGGTTCTCCCACTCCTTCGGGCTGGAGACATTGGTGCAGCAGGGGCGATTGCAAAGCGTCGAAGAGCTGGAAGCCTACATCCGCTCGATGCTCGCGAATAGCTGGGCATCATCGGATGCGATGGTCATCAAGGCGGCTTATACCCATATTCCCGCACAGGAATGGGAGCAGCTGTGGTTCTTAGATCGCATGATGCACGTGCAGCGGGCTTCAAGCGAAGCGAGGAGCGGCGTCCAGAAGATGGGACGCCGGCTGCTGCAGCTGACCCGCTCGATGTATCCCGAGCTGAATTGGGCGCCGCTGACGGATGCGGTGAGCACCGAGCGGTGCGGTTCGAGCCATGCGCTCATCCACGGTTGGGTGAGCTATCATCTCGGCGTGCCGCTGGATCGAGCGGCTGAAGGCTACTTGTACTGCTGTATCGTAACCTGTGTCAACAGCGCGCTGAGACTGATGTCGATGGGGCAGACGCAAGGACAGATACTGCTGGCAAAGCTCGTGCCTCTATTGGGCAGCGAATGGCAACGGGTCGCGCATTTGGATCCGCTTGATGCTTATACGAACACGCCGGCTGCGGATCTCGCCATGATGCAGCATGAAACCTTATACTCGCGATTATTTATGTCCTAACCCGATAATAAAAACTTTAAGGAGGAATCACTATGTGTCAAGGTCAAGGTCATCATCACCATCACTGGGAGAAACCATCCGTAGATCGGAGCCGCCCGATGCGTATCGGCATCGGAGGACCCGTTGGTTCCGGGAAAACAGCACTCGTTGAGCGCCTTGCGCGAAAGCTTAATAACCGCTACAGCATTGCGGTTATTACGAACGATATCTATACGAAGGAAGATGCCCGAATCCTGATCCGTTCCGAAGCGCTGCCGGAAGATCGCATTATCGGCGTAGAGACCGGCGGATGCCCGCATACTGCGATTCGCGAGGACGCCTCGATGAATTTTGAGGCGATCGAAGAGCTCGAGAAGCGCTTTGCGAATCTCGATATCATTTTCATCGAAAGCGGCGGCGATAATTTGGCTGCGGCCTTCAGCCCCGAACTGGTGGATCGCTTCATCTATATTATCGATGTCGCGCAGGGCGAGAAAATTCCGCGCAAAGGCGGACCCGGCATCATGCGTTCCGATATGCTCGTCATTAACAAGATCGATCTCGCTCCTTTTGTGGGCGCAAGCCTGGAAGTGATGGATGAGGATACGAAGAAGATGCGCGGCGAGCGCCCTTATGTTTTTTCCAACCTGATGGGCGGCATAGGTTTGGACGATATCGTCACATGGGTGGAGCAGGAGTACAGCCATGCCTAACGTGACCGGGGAGATTCATGCGGAGTTTGCGGTACGCAGCGGCTTGACGCAGCTCGTCCGCAAATATCACGCCTCCCCGCTCAAAATCGCCAAAACGTTTCGTTACGAGAACGAAACGGTGCTCCCGGACCGAGACGCCCATAGGGCCGAACAACTGGGCGTCTATATAATGGACTGCTCTCCGGGGCTCATGTCCGGGGATCATTATGAAATCAACGTGCGCCTGCAGGAGGGCGCACGTGTTTATCTAACGAACCAGTCGTTCACGAAGGTTCATCCCTCCTTTCCGGAGGGTGGGAGTACACAGCGGCAAACCATTCATCTCGAGCCGGATGCCATACTTGAATACATGCCCGAACCGCTAATGTTGTATAAGGATGCCCGTTTGGACAATGAGACGGACGTTCATCTTGCACCTGGGTCAACATTGATCCTCTCGGATGTTCTCTGTCCAGGCCGTACGCAGCGGGGAGAAATATTTCAATATGCCAGTTACCGGAATCGAATAAAAGTCTGGTATGGCCAAGAGCTAATTTATTATCAGAATCAGAAGATAGAGCCGACGTCTATGCTGCTAAATGCACCGGGCTGTTGGGAGCGGGAAACGCACCTCGGTAATTTGTATATTTTCTCCGATCGCATAGGGCAGCGGCATTTGGGGGGGATTCTGGAGCAAATGGAGAAGATCGAAGGCATTCATGTACGAGTCGGAGCCAGTTTAACCTACAAGCATGGCTTGATCGTTTCGATGATGGGAGCGCACGCCTGGGAGCTGCAGCATACCATCGCGAAAGCATGGCAAAACATCCGCAGCAGTTTGCTTTCCTTAACACCGTTGACGATTCATAAATAAATGCGGGAACAGGGAGCCTTCGGGCTTCTTTTTCTTTTGCGGCGGTTCCGGATTTACTCTGGAATCGAATGGGACAAGCAGTTTACACGCATACTGGTAGGAGAATCGACAAAATGATGACAACTGGCCCCGCTTCATTGTCAAACGGTGTTCTGGTTGATATGATGAGAATGTTTGAAAGTAGTTTGCTCGGAAGTTCGATATACAGGAGGGCAATGAATGTGGGAAACCAAATAAGCTACGATTCTGCTTCAAATGCTTCGATGCAAGCATCTGAACGATCGGAATCGTTAGAAACCAGCGCGGTTAATGCTCCGGCGGAGCCTGTGACCTTGAAAGATTATTACCGCTTGGTCAAGCCAGGCATTATTTATTCGAATTCAATGACGGCATTCGCCGGCTATTGGGTGGCGGCCCGATGGCAAGTGGATTGGCTGCATCTCCTTTTTACCATGTTAGGAACGGCTCTCATCATGGCAGGGGGAACCGTACTCAATAACTATTTGGACCGTGAGATGGATGCGAAGATGGAGCGTACACAGAACAGAGCGCTACCAAGCGGCAAAATGTCTCCAAATATCGTTCTCTGGTACGGGATTGTTCTCGGTATCATCGGTCTGGGCGTTCTTTATTTCGGAGCTAAATCGCCACTAGCAACTCTGGTTGGACTTATTGGACTGTTCCTATATGTATGGCTATATACTGCCTGGTTCAAAAGAACGTCCGTTTGGAGCACATTCGTCGGTGCTTTTTCAGGCGCTACGCCTCCTGTCATTGGATACTGTGCAGTAAGCGGGACTATTGATCTTGGTGCCATTCTGCTGTTTGCATTTCTGTTTCTGTGGCAGCCTCCTCACTTCTGGGCGCTTGGCATCCGCCGTATGGAAGAATATCGCGCTGCAGGCTTTCCATTGCTTCCGGTTGTAAGAGGTTCTTATGTGACCAAAATAAGCATGGTGCGCTACGTGGTGCTGCTCGTACCGGTTACTGTAATGATGGCGGCATTCGGCTATGTAGGCTATTTCTTCCTGTTTGGCTCTACAATCCTGGGCTTGATTTGGGTCTTTATGAGTGTCAAAGGCTTCAAAGCTACAGGTGAGGCTGAGGTGTTATGGGCTAAACGCATGTTCCTATTCTCCATTGCCTATCTGACATTTTTATCGATCCTTATGGTTATTGATACACCTAATATTTAACCGTAATTGCAAGATCCCATGGTGACATGGGATTTTCTTTTAACTACTCTTATTCATATATTAAAGTGAGGGATTTAATAATGAACACGTTTTTTGCGAAAAACTGGTTTAAGCTCGCAATCGGAGCAGTATTGATCGCCATGATTGCTTCTTTTGCCTATAAACTTTGGTTTACAAATGGAGTACAGGATGAACGCCTAAAGGCAATGAAGCAAGCACCTTCTTTTCAACTGCAGGATTTAGATGGTAAAACGGTCAGTTCCAAGGAAATGGACGGGAAGGTAAGGCTCGTATACTTCTTCTATTCTTTTTGTCCGGATGTATGTATGCCGACCTCATTCTTACTTTCTCAAGTACAGGACTCTTTGAAACAAAAAGGGTTGCTTGGCACGAAGGCCGAAATCGTATCGATTACAGTTGATCCGAAAAGGGATACGCCTGAGGTGCTGAAAGAGTTTGGAAGCCGTTTCGAATCCAAACCGGTTCCGGGGGGATGGACGTTCCTTCGTGGGGATGAAGCCAAGACGCATAAGCTGGCGGAAGAATTCGGGATCATGGTCATCAAGGAGAAGAATGGAGATTTCTCGCATTCCAATGCGATTTTACTAGTGGATTCTAAAGGGATGCTGCGCAATTATTATGATGCGGGCAATCCGGAGTTGGATGCGGATTACATCGTCAAAGATGTAGTTACTTTATCCAAAGGCAAATAAACAGCTGCAACTTAATCAAAAGCAGGGTCTGGATCAGGGTATATGATATACTCTTCCAGCCCTGCTTTTTCTAATTGCTGGATGAGATACTCCTCAGGCGTTCCCTCGACGCCGGCATACCCTCTGCGCGTATAGATTTGTTCGGCATCAGGGAAGGTGTCGCGAAGCAGACCGCGGATCCGTTTGCCGGAAGCGTCGTTGTCCGTAAACAAGTAAACGTATTTGTCTCCGACTTTCTTCTTCAAGTCATGAAGTGTTGTCGAGCTTGGCGTACCGTATGTGCAAAGGATCGTGATATCATCCTGGACAAGTCGTTTCAAGCGGCTTTTGTCGTTTTTCCCTTCAACGATAATAGCTATCGACATAGGAATCCCCCGTTTCGGTACTTTTTTGTAGTATAACCAGTTTTGACGAGTGATCCAAGTGTGAACTGTCAAATGCCCACCAAACCTTGATTCGACGATTTCCCGGGAAATGACAAACAATGACAACGAAAAAAAGGCAGTTCCCAAATGGTCTTTGACAAGACAGAGGGAAGGCCCTGTTTATTACTTCCATAAATGAGAATTCTACAACTCTGATACGTAACTGCGGGGTTAATCCTCACGTCGTGACCGGCACCTTAAATGTCCTTAGCGGGAGCAAAGAGAGCGCCAGCATGAGGATGAAAAAAGCGATGAAGTAAGACGAAATGTGATCGCGCAGCTGCCCGGCCAGCATGGGGCCGAAGAAGGCGCCTACCGAGTATGAAATCGAAAGTATAGAGAAGACCCGGCCATATCGATTGCTGCTGGTGTTGCTGGCTAAAAGGGCAGCGAGAGCAGGGAAAATGACGCCCTTGGCCATTCCGATCAAGAAAAGGGAGATGGCAAGCGGGATCGGCCACTGGATCGCCAAACCGAAGAATATGGCGGCTAGGGACAAACTTCCTGCCACTGTGCGGATGAAAGGAGAAACATGATTTAAGAACCATAAGCTGATGCTGCAAAGCGCTCCGAGACTAACTAGGGTGAAAAACACACCAGATGTCAGGATCGATCCGCGAGATGCCTGCATCAATGGAAGTTCAAAGAACAGGATGCCTTGTGAACAGGAAAGAGCTACAGGAATGAGAAAAAATAACCACGGAATCATAAAATCGCTTTTCACGTTCAATCCTTCGTTCTTTAGGGCATATCCATGGTGATCCGCAACTGTTGATTTATCCCGTGGCTGAGCTGCGATTTTATGCTCTCTGACGCCGAAAATGGCTAGAATACCTGTAATAATTAGGATCCATCCAAGCACGGAGAATGCTGTTGTGAAGCCGATCTTGGCGACCAACAAGGCACCGGCAGCAGGGGAAACGACTGAAGCCAGGGTATGTACGAGTCCATTGCCTGTCATGAGCTTGCTTTGCTCAATCCGATCGCGGGCAATTCGCGCCAGCAGCGATAAGCATGCCGGGGATAGAAAGGCCAACACGAAGCCGCTTATGGAGCGGATGTACAGCAAGTGCCAAGGATCTTGGACACCCGATTGAAAAAGAAGGATAATCCCTGCTACAATCAGGCTGAAGACGATGAAAAATTTGCTGCCGTATTTATCCACGCCATAGCCTGCAAGCAGATTGCCGGGCAGATGCGTGATGGAGTATACGCCCATGATCAAGCCGATAAACGAAGGTGCAGCCCCTAAGGATAGGGCGAATGGGGACAAGATGGGGTATTGCGCGTGCAAATCAAAAAAAGCGACAAACATAAAAAGGTACAACCAGATCGCTGTTCGCATGTTCTCACCGCCTCACTCATTTAGTCTTGTCTATCCTTAGATGTACGCGGCTCGTCCAGTGGATATGCCCTTTGCAAACAAATGACACAATTCCTCTAGTCTAACGTTAAGGAGACATCAAATGGACTCATATGTGATACTTTTGCTGGCAGCTGTCGCTGTATTTCTGGTTTTCCGGCTCCGGCAATCATTTCGAAAAACGCGGGGACAGCTTGATCGAACCGATGAAATCCGGAAAAAGCTGGCCCAATTAAGGAAAAAAAGAGATGAAGAGTAGCAAGCCCCTGTAGTATGATAGGAAAGAACTTTAAGATGAAGTTAAAAAAGTCCACTTTGATAACGAAGTTATTCAAGATGCATATCGACGTCGAATCTTGAACGAACCCGGGAAGTCCGGTACTCACGTAGCAAATCTCTACGCTCCGTTCCTCCTTCTCCGGGTATCGTCCAACCTTCTCGGTTCTGAAGAGCGGATTTTTTTAACCTAATTATTATTTTAGGAGGCGTTTCGCTTGGATCAATGGATTTCTTTTGCTCAAGAGCGTTGGTATTTAATCGTAGCAGCCATTATCGTACTCTTTATCATTGTTGGTATTGTGAAAACGGTTGTAAAATGGATACTGATCGTTGTCATCGTTGGCGCTTTAGTGTTATACGGGGCCAATTATAAGGATAAACTGCAAGATATAGGGGCCAGTGTGGCCACGCAAGTAGGCGAAGAAGTGAAAGAGAAGGCAGTGAGCGCTTTAACTTCAGAGGCGAAGGAAGCTCAGTTCAAAGCGAATCCCGACGGTTCATTCATCATCACGACGAAAAGCTTGAAAGTGGAAGGCAAAGCCGGTACGGATGAAGTGAAAGTAACGTTCCTGGGTAAAACGTTCACGATGAGCGCGAATGCGGCGGTTAACGCTTTTATCGAACAAGCCCAAAAGAATGCCAAGTCTTAAATTTAAATAGGAGTGATGAAACATGACGGATATGACGTGGGCGCAGCTATCATCAATCAACTTCATATCGATCGTGATTGTTCTCACAATCGCGGGTTCCGTCATCCAGGGATTTTTTCGCGGAGGTTCGGGATCGGCAAAGCATCTCATTTCGATGCTGGTGGAAGCTTTCATAGTCATCATCTCCATGTTTCTGGCTTGGAAAGGCGTTCAATTGATCTCGCCTTTGATCCAAACTTGGCTGAAGGGGCAAAATCTGCAGATCCCGACAGGAGAAATCGGAACGCTGAAGCAAATTTACTATACGTCCATGACGAGTATTCGCGATTTTCCGCTATTACGATTCGGCGTTTTGTTTCTCATGGGCTACATGATGATCAAGCAGGTGCTTAATTTGCTGACGGATCCTTGGATTGGGCATTTACTGGCTAGACGGAGTTCCAATCAGCCTGACAGCAAGTCATTCATCAGCTCCGTGACAGGAGGCGTGATTGGTTCGGTTGCCGGCTTTGCACGGGCGTTGATGGTCATCGCCGTACTTTTTATCTATGTGACGTTGTTCCCGCATTCCTTAGTGACTCCTTACATTCAATCTTCAGGGATGTATCAGAAGGGGGCCAAAGAAGTCATATCGCCGTTCACAGGTGATTTTATCGCCGATAAAGCTCCTGTATTTACTCGGGCTGTGGAACAGGAATTCTCGAACATTCTACAGCGCAAATACGAAGTGCTGGATGCCAAAATTCCAGGCAATATTGCAGATGCGGCCAAAGAAGTGACGGCAGACGGGAAGACGGACGAGGAGAAAGCCAAGCTGCTTTATAAGTGGGTCGGTACACGCGTCCAATATGACTGGGACAAAGTGAAGCTGTATGAAGAGCAGCGGATTTGGAAGGAGCAGACGCCGGAAGATACGTTCAACACGCGCAAGGGTGTTTGCATCGATTATTCGAGGCTTTATGCAACGATGGCGAGATCGGCCGGGCTGGATGTGAAGGTCGTGACCGGGCTGGGCTATGACGGCCAAGGCAGTTACGGTCCTCATGCCTGGAATGAGGTGTATTTGAAAGAATCCGAGCGCTGGGTGCCGCTTGACTCCACCTGGGTTGCCAGCGGCGGCAACTGGTTCAATCCGCCTAATTTTGATCAGACGCATATCAAAGAAGCTTGAGCGGAGCAAGCCAGGCATAACAGGAAGCCATTCCCTGCATTTTATGGGGGGAGGGCTTCTTTTTTCTGCCTTAGCATATGTGGTACACTTAGAGTCGGCACACTTTTGCCGATGAAGGAGAACTTATGCGTATACCCATACAGCAGTACGAGATGATTTATTTTGATGCAGGGGATACCTTGCTGACCATTCCTGCCGCACAGACTATCTTAAAGCAATATTTGCAAATGCGTGATGTGGACAGAGACGAAGCTCATATCAGTGAACTTTTTACAGAAGCCTTCCGTCTATTTTATTATGTAAATAAACAGGATTCCTTTGAAGCTTGCACACCGGAGTCAGACCGTGAATTCTGGGTGAACCTATATAAATATGTGCTCCGTAAACTGGGCGTTCATGAAGAATGGAGCGAAGAAGAAATTCACGCTTGCTGTCATGAACTTTATGACATTTATACGGCGCCGGAATATTATGAGCTGTTTGACGATGTCAAAGCGTGTTTGGAGCGATTGCGCGAAATGGGCTTCAGAATGGGAATTGTGAGCAATTTTGCTCCGACGCTCAAGCAAATTCTTTCCAGCAAGGGCATCCTGCATTATTTTGAACCGGTCATCGTGTCGACCGAGGTTGGTTTGGAGAAGCCCGATCCGGCTATATTCAAGCTGGCTTTGGATCTTGCGGGGTTTGCGCCGGAGCGCATACTGTATATCGGCGATCATGAGACGAACGATATTTGGGCGCCGAACCAAGTCGGCATCGATGCGGTACGCATTATTCGTTATTCATACCACACGGGAGAGGGCATACACTCCTTAATGGAATTGTTCGATGCACCTGCCAATGTGTGAGAAAGGATTTGAGAATCGATGAAGTCAGCCATTATGGATGATTCGAAGAAAAATGAAATGATCAAAAAGCGTCATTTTTCGTTCCGGATCAATGCATTTTTCTTTATTACATTTTTGCTCTTTTCCGTTTTGATTGTTCGGCTGGCGATTCTTCAATTCGTTCAAGCCAAGGATTTGAAAGCGGCTGAGAATACGAATACGAACAGAATTACGAAAATTGCTCCGATTCGCGGCAATATTTATGATTCTTCGAAATCGCCGCTTGCCTATACGATTCCTGTTCAATCGTTATTTTTCCGGATCGAGCCGGGACAGCAAAATAAAGATGAAGTCATCAGCCTTGCTCATAAGTTAGCGGAGGTATTCGAGAAACATGGGAAAGAGGATGGCAAAAAGCTGACGCCGGAAGAAATCGTCCTTTCCATGGATTTGGGCTATGACATTAATAAAAATAAAGTCAAAGATCCGAGCTACAACTGGATTCCTCGGCGCATTAAAGCGGACTTATCCAAGGATGAAATTGCGGTATTATTGGAGCATCGCGATGAATTCAAGTGGCTGGAAGTGAATGAGGAGAGCATTCGGACCTATGAAATGGACGATAACGACAACAAGACGACGATTGCTCCTCAGCTAATCGGATATCTCAAATCTTATTCGACCGAGAAAGCCAAAGACATTTACAAAGATAATCCGAACAGTAAGGAATATCTGGATTCGGAAAATGTCGGCTTTGACGGCATTGAGCGGATGTATCAAGATGAATTGCGGGGGAAAAACGGCTCCAAAGATTATCCGGTCAACGCCGCGATGAAAATCATCGGGAGAGCTACGGTGACAGCCCCGATTAAAGGGAATAATCTGTATCTCACAATAAATAAAGATATCCAGAAAACAGCGGAGAAAGCAATCGCGGATCAGCTTGCTTTCCTGCACAGTCCTCAAGCCAGGAACGATATGTACCTCAAGCATGGGGCTAATGCGCAGGCCGGTTATGCTGTCGCAATGGAAGTGGATACCGGTAGAGTAGTGGCGATGGCGAATTACCCGGATTACAATTCCAATGATTGGACCGGCGGTATTTCGCAGGCCACGTTGGACCAGATCGGCTCGTATATTTACAACGGATCGATCACAACGGCCTATCCGAAATATACGGATAAAGAGCGTCCGAAGCATCCTTCTTCCATTGTATTCATGGGATCGACGATCAAACCGTTATCGGTGCTGATCGGTCTGACGGAGAAGTTGTTCACGCCGTATGAAACTTACTATGATTCGGGCTCTTTTACATTCGGTAAGACAACTGCAGCAAGTACGATCCGTAACTCCGACGGTCACGCGTACGGTGCGTTGAATGCTTCAACAGCAATTGAACATTCATCCAACACGTACATGTCGGCCAAAGTCGGCATTCCTTTCTATGCGAAATATGGCGGCGAGAATAAGAATGTGACCCAAAAATGGGCCGAATATTTGGCTAAGTTCGGTCTTGGGGTCAAAACCGGAAGTGGACTGCCGGGTGAAATCGCGGGATCAAACGATTTTATCAAAAACGCCGAGAAAGACAGTTACCAATCTGCGATGGTCTATGCTTCGTGGGGGCAGAACGAAAAAACGACGACGCTTCAGCTTGCTCAATACGCAGCGACGCTTGCCAGTCGCGGTAAGAGAATGAAACCGTTGTTCGTCGATGAAATCAGAAGCTATGAAGGGGAACTTGTGAAAAAGGTGGAACCTGAAGTCATCGAGGATTCCACGAAACTTTTTTCCAAGAACGATTGGAACACGATCATCCACGGGATGAAGAGCGGTGCGGAAGGCATAGAGGAGCTTCCTTACAACGTTGCGCGAAAAACAGGTACATCCACGCAAGCCGTAGCGGGAGGAACGATCGATAATGCCGTGTTCATTGCTTTTGCTCCGGTTGAGAATCCGAAGCTAGCCGTTGCGGTTGTGGTACCAGAGGGTGGTTTTGGCCGCTATGGCGCTTCTCCGATCGCAGCGAAGATCTTCCAAGCTTACGATGCCGCCAATGACGGTATCTTAACGAAGCTAGGCGGCGGCAAAAGGCCGTGGTAAATATGAGGAAGGAGCATGCTGCGGCATGCTCCTTTTTCACGTGGTGCCATATAAAATTGCACCATTCACCCCGGTCAGGCATATGCTGAAGGAAGGGAATGAATTTTCCCTGCACTAAATGTTGCGTGAAGTCAACTTTTGTGCGCAAGGGAAAGGTGGTGGGATCATGAAAAAAAGTCGGCTATCCGCCTCGTTGAAACGACTCATCATTACTTTCATATTCTTATGAAATCGGGCGATCCCGCGCATTCATGCATTTCCTGTATCGACAGCTGGTATGGTATACTAATGTATCGACAGTAGAGCTGATCGATTGATGATGGTGCGGAGGAGTGAATTTTCACCATGTGTGGTATTGCAGGTGTGATGTATTTTGAAGATAGAGAACCGACAGTTGCGATGTTGGAACAAATGACGGATGTCATTGTTCACCGGGGACCGAACGATTCCGGTTTTTGGACAGATAATCGGATTGGACTCGGCTTTCGCAGGTTGTCGATTATCGACATCCAAGAAGGGCATCAGCCTTTGACGAACGAAGACGATTCCGTTTGGATCATTTTTAACGGGGAAATTTATAATTATAAATCACTGCGCGGAATGCTGCAGGAACGCGGGCATCAATTCCGTACGCATAGCGATACAGAGGTCATCGTTCACCTCTATGAGGAGTATGGAGAGGAATGCGTCAAACATTTGCGGGGCATGTTCGGCTTCGTCATTTGGGACAAAAAGAAGAAGCAGCTGTTCGGAGCGAGAGACCATTTCGGCATTAAGCCGTTCTATTATCATGTCACTGACCGGCAATTCCTGTTTGGTTCGGAGATTAAGAGCCTGCTCGCTGCTGACGGCATGAACCGGTTGATTCACACGGACAGCCTGCTCAATTATTTGACGTTTCAATATGTGCCGGAGCCGAATACGATGTTTCACGGCATTCAAAAGCTGCCGCCTGCCCACTATGTAAAGGTGACTTTTGACGGTGAAATGTCCATACATAAGTATTGGGATCCGATGTTTGAGCCGGAAGACCGCCCGTTTGACGAGTACGTGGAGCAAATTCGTGAAACGTTAAAAGATTCCGTGAAGCATCACATGGTGAGCGATGTGGAGCGCGGATGCTTCTTGTCCAGCGGCATCGACTCCACCGCGATTGCGACGCATATGCGAAACATTGAGCCGATCCGGACGTTCTCGGTCGGCTTCGAAGGGCCCAACAACGAAACGCCGATCGCTGCCCAAACGGCGGCCGCGCTGGGCACTGAGCATTACGATAAAATCATCACCCGCGATGACTTCTTTAACACGCTGCCGAATGCGATCTGGCACCAGGACGAGCCTGTCGCCGATCCATCGGCCATTGCTCTCTATCACGTGGCGCAGCTTGCGCGCGAGCACGTGACGGTGGTACTGTCCGGCGAAGGCGCGGACGAGCTGTTCGGCGGCTACCGTATTTACCGCGAGCCGCTGTCGCTCAGCCCGATTGAGCGGCTGCCGCATTCGGTGAAGCGGATGCTGAACCGCTTCGCACGGATGCTGCCTAGCGGCGTGTCCGGGCGTAACTACCTTCTGCGCGGCACGACGCCGCTGGAGGAGCGCTTCATCGGCAACGCCAAAATCTTCACCGAAGATATGAAGGCGGAAGTGCTGCGCCTCGACAGCGAGATGCTGCGCGCGTATAAAAACCCGCTGCAAATCGCAGGTGATTACTACGCGAAAACAAGGCATCTCGACCCGGTCAGCCGGATGCAGTATATCGACATGAACCTCTGGATGCCTGGCGACATTCTGATGAAAGCCGACAAAATGACGATGGCGCACTCTCTTGAGCTTCGCGTGCCTTTCCTCGACAAGGAGCTGTACGAAGTCGCGCGCCGCATTCCGGCGAAGTACCGTATTGCGAACGGCACGACGAAGTACATCTTCCGTAAAGCGATGGAAGGGATCATCCCGGACTTCATTTTGAACCGTCCGAAGCTTGGCTTCCCGGTACCGCTGCGCGAATGGGTGCACGGCCCGATGGGCGACATCCTGCTCGAGCAGATTAAATCGAGCGGCATTGAAGATTATATTAATACCGCGGCTGTCGAGCGCATGCTGCAGAAGCATCGCAGCGGCCAGGGCGATTACGCGCGCCGAATCTGGACGATCTATATTTTTGCCCTATGGCATATGACATATATGGAAGAATTACCTAAGAAGGTACTGGCGGCTTACTAGTAAGGGCTTGTGCAAGCTTTACTAAGATCAGGGACAGGGGATGAAGTCTGTGGGTTCGAACACGAACACGTACAAATTGATTGCGCTGGACATGGATGGGACATTGCTCACGGAGGATAAGGTCATTTCGGCCGAGAATCGCGAAGCGATCGCCGCCGCAATGGAAGCGGGTAAAACCGTGATCATGTCGACGGGACGCGGCGTACAAAGCGCCATGCCTTATGTGAACGAGCTCGGGCTTACAACGCCGATCGTTGCGGTGAATGGCGGCGAGGTATGGGAAGCGCCCGGCAAGCTGCTCAGCCGGCAGCTGCTTGCTGCGGATACGGTGCGCAGCCTTCACGCCATCGCGCAAAAGTACGACGTCTGGTGGTGGGCTTATGCGGTGGAAGGAGTTTTCAACCGCGAGAGCGAGTCGATGGATATCGACGCCAAACATTGGTTGAAATTCGGCTACTACACCGAAAATCTCGAGAAGCTGAAGCAAATTCGGGAAACGGTGGAAAGCTGGGGCACCCTTGAAATTACGAATTCCCACCCGTGCAATATTGAGCTGAATCCGAGCGGAATCAGCAAGGCGAGCGGCATAGAAGCGGTATGCAAGCTTCTGGGCATTTCTATGTCCGAAGTGATTGCGATGGGCGACAGCGAAAATGACATCACGATGATTCGGGCCGCCGGGCTTGGCGTTGCCATGGGCAATGCGCAAGAGGAAGTGAAACGGATCGCAGATATCACAACGGTCACCAATGAGGAACATGGGGTTGCCAAAGTCATTCATGAATATATGTTAAAACCGTAGTATCCATATCCGTTCAATGGAGGGAGCTGCCACAACATGGATGTGTTGGGCTGGATTTTGGTTATCCTATTATTTGTAGTGGGCATGGTTGGCGCCGTTTATCCGGTGCTGCCCGGTGTGCTCGCGATTTACGGAGCGTTTTTCCTCTATGGGTGGATGATCAGCTTTGAACCGTTTGGCGTCTGGTTTTGGCTGATTCAATCGTTAATCGTGCTGATCGTTATCGTGGCCGATTATGCGGTTAGCGCCCTCGGGGTCAAAAAATTCGGAGGCAACAGAGCTTCAGTGATCGGAAGCACGATCGGGTTAATTCTCGGTCCTTTTATAATCCCGGTATTCGGTTTGATTATCGGGCCGTTCTTAGGCGCGGTTATTGGCGAGCTGATTATCGGGACCGAGTTCAAAAAGGCGTTCAGCGTCGGGCTCGGTTCTGTGCTCGGATTTTTTGCCAGCACCGTCGTCAAAATCGTGCTGCAGCTGATCATGATCGCTATTTTCTTCATTTGGGTATTTTAAATTTGAAAAACTTAAGGAGGTGCTCCGCTATGATCCGTGTTACGGTATGGAACGAAAATTTGCACGAACAGACGCACAAAGAAGTTCAAAACATTTATCCCAAAGGGATTCATCAAGCGATCGCCGAGGGTATTGCCGGGTCTGATTTCGAGGTGCGCACTGCAACCCTCGATCAGCCGGAGCACGGTCTGACACAAGAGGTACTTGATCAAACCGATGTGCTGATTTGGTGGGGACATATCGGCCATGATAAGGTCGCGGATGAGATCGTAGACCGCGTACAGCAAAGAGTGTGGCAAGGCATGGGGCTGATTGTGCTTCATTCCGGCCATTTCTCCAAAATTTTCAAGAAATTGATGGGCACCTCCTGCGACCTGAAATGGAGAGAAGCGAATGAAAAGGAGCGCATCTGGGTTGTTGATCCTGCGCATCCGATTGCGGAAGGCTTGGGCCAGTACTTTGAGCTGGAGCATGAAGAGATGTACGGGGAGCATTTTGACATTCCGGCGCCGGATGAACTGATTTTCATCTCCTGGTTTGAAGGCGGGGAAGTATTCCGCAGCGGCGTAACGTATCATCGCGGCAACGGCAAAGTGTTCTATTTCCGCCCTGGGCATGAAACACATCCAACCTACTACAACGAAAATGTGCTCAAAGTCATTTCTAACGGGATCAAATGGGCCGCCCCTGTTCATGGCGAACGCCATTATTACGGCAATCACAAGCCGTTAGAAGAGATTAAAGCGAAATAAGAGAGAGAAGGAACGGACGTTGACGAAAGAAACGAAAGATTCTCTAGTAAAAGGGACGCTCATTCTCACCGTGGCCGCGCTTCTAGCGCGGTTTCTCGGCGTTTTCCAGCGAATTCCGCTGGTCCATCTGCTTCACGAGGAAGGAATGGGCAGTTATTCGATTGCTTTTAACTTATATTCAATTCTGCTGGTGGTCGCAACGGCCGGTATTCCAAGCGCTTTAAGTAAAATGGTTTCTGAAAAATACGCCATCGGCCGGCAAGCGGAAGCAGAACGCATTTATCGCGCCGCGATTTGGTTTGCCGTTGTGGCCGGAGTCGGCATGACGGTCCTGCTTTATGCATTTGCTCCGTTATATGCGGAAACGATTTCGCTTGGCGGTCCGGATGCAACAATGGCAACTAGAGCTATTGCACCGGCCATGCTGATGTTCCCCCTGATTGCCATCATGCGGGGGTATTTTCAAGGCAGACGGAATATGATGCCTAACGGCGTTTCGCAAGTCGTGGAACAAATATTCAGGCTCGTGACATCCATCGCATTGGCCTACTTCTTGCTTGACCTCAGTTTGGGCTGGGGAGTCGCTGGAGCGTCTTTTGGCGGCGTAATGGGCGGAGTGGCGGCGCTCGCGGTCATGCTGTATTATGCGATAAAGCTGAAGCGCAGCGATGCAAGGCCGGTCCAGCGGGGCGTCTCGCAAGCGGCCCAAGATCATCTGGCGACCGCAACAGCTGGCGATTCGACGCCGAAGCTAATAAGCTACAAGGAAATTTATCGTAGCCTTCTTAAGCTTTCGATACCGATCGTTATTTTTTCGGTAACCGTAACGCTTGTTTATGCGATCGATACCTCGATCATTATTCCCCTTCTGGAGGGTACGATCGGCAGGAACGAAGCGTTGGGGCTGGTCGGTATTATGGGGGGACGAGCCCAGTCTTTGGCAGGCATTCCGATCATTCTTGCCATTGCGCTCAGCCAATCCGTCGTCCCGATCATATCGGGAGCTTACTCCCGTAAAGATATGACGCAAGTCGGACATCAGACCACCCGGGTGCTGCAGCTGGCCATTTTATCCGGTCTTCCGGCCGTACTCGTCATCAGCATTGCAGCCCGCCCGCTGGATTTTTTCCTCTTTGGTCATGAAGATACGGCCTATGGGATGAGTCATGGCCCTCATATGATTTCACTGCTTACGTTAAGCGCGATGTTCCAAATCGTCATGCAGACTTCCGGAGCCGTACTCATGGGTATGGGGCGGATGAAACCGTTGATGGTTCATGTGGTCGTAGGCGTTACAGTGAAGCTGGCAGGAAGCTTCCTGCTGGCGCAATGGTTTGGTATTTACGGCATTATCGTTTCCACTGGACTGTGCTTCATCGCCATGTCATGGTTGAACATACGCTCTTTGCGTCAAGAAGTGGATTTCACCATACTTGGACGCCGCTTTACCGGCCTTCTGTTATCGGTAGCGGTTATAGCTATCCTTGGTTTAACGGCAGAATGGCTGACTCACAATTATGTGCAGCCCTTTCAGCTGTACCGTCTGAACGAAGGCATCAATGCCATCCTCGTTTGCTGCTTTACAGCGGCTTTGTATCCGATCATGTTGATGGCGACTCGCGTCGTGACCAAGGACGACGTCAAGAACTTTCCCGCGCCGCTGCAAAAAATCATCGCCAAGGCCGTGCGGCTGACCAAGCGCGCTTAAGAAAGCTGAATCGCCTGCTCGGCCAAAACGGCAAGCTCGATCATGTTTAACGCTGCGCAGGATTCATTCGTCAACTCAAAAGGGGAAGGAACCGCAATCGGGCACATATGAGCAAGCGGCTTCCGGACATCGACAAACCAATCCTCCGGCTCTGCAGGCTCCAGCCTTCGATCAGGCCAAGCCTGTGCCAGCGGTGGACTATACAAGGGTGCTGCCCCTTTCTTCAACACGCAGCCATTCAGCCTCTCCTGATAGCTTGTTTCAGGAGGGGCTTTTCGTATTGCCGCGAATAAGTGCGGCCAGTAATCAGCGCGAGATCCGGTATGAGGACTTGATTCGGCAAAGCGCAACACACCTTGATGTACGGCAGGCACGCCGAAAAGGATGGCATATAAGCTTTTCCCGAATTCGATGCGTTCTCCCAGATCGGCAAAATTTTCGAGAATAAGTCCGGCAAGGCGTGGTGGGGCAGAAGCGCCATGATCCGCTAGAAATGGGAAGCCCACCTGATTTAACTGAAGCCATCCCTGTGTCTTGAATAAAGGGGTACTCAGAACGGATTGTTGATACCAGTTGTTTTGGACAATGCGCTTTTCTATGTAATTTTGTTCATTGATAATCAGTGAAATTGTGAGAGCTGCAGAGTCTTGATGTGTCCAAAAGTCGTTCCAAACCGGCTCCATCCAAGCCGATACACCGAAATGAGGCAGCAAATGAAATAAGTTGCGCTTCCGTTCCTTGCTTTCCCTATACAACAGCAACTGCGGATAAGCATCGTGGAAGATCAAGCCATTGGCTCGCTCCAGAAAAGCAAACATATTCTCCGCCTGTTCATCGCTCAGCAAATGAGGGAGGAGTTCCCCGCGCAGATCGGTCATCGTCCATCCGCCATTACGTGAAACCATATGGGCGAGCAGCGCCCAGTGAAGCTCAGGATGCTCCCGGTATGCAGTCCAATATGCCTTCGTACGTATCACGTTGTTCCGATTCTCACGGTGAGTCGCTTCTTTGAGACGTTTCACGATCTGCTTCTCCTCTGCGGAGAGCTGTGTGCCGGCTGATTCAGCATGCTGCAGCTTAAGTTGCTGTTTCCACCCCTTCTCTAACCGCTGAATCGTCTCGGGAGAAACCGGAATCGTCTCCAACGAATCAGTCTTTTGGGCGGAATCTGTCATAGATGATGCTTCGTATTTCAGCAGGTGCAGTAACGCCTTCGGCAATTGTACGAGTTTGCCTAAAATACGGAGAATGCTCCTTTTTCCCCTATCTGCGGTTCCTCCCATAGGTTATCCTCCTGTTTCTGGACTGGTGCGTAGTACCAGGTATTGTTTGCTCTATCTCTTATAGGTATGTGAAGAAAATCGGCTTATGGCTGCAATCGCGTGCCTAATTGTAGGAATTAGGGCTACAACCACATATGAACATCCAATAAATACCAAGCGAATCGGCATAAAATAGAAGCAATTGGCAGGGTCGAATGTGGGGTGATTCACATCAGAATGAAAAAATGCATAAAACGCTGCTTACGGAAATGTGCCAAAAAAAAGCGAAAGATCATAAAGAAAAAGCTCTACGGAAAAACGTACTTCTTTTACGCTGTTTCCGATGGAGAGAAGAACGTCTATACCGAACAAGACAAAACCCCCGGCTACGGCATTCAGCGCATTCCAAGCCCCAAATCGGTTTCATATGCTCAAGTCTTTGTGAACGGCGTCCTGCAGCCCAAATCGTTATACCGGATCCGGGATGGCTCCATCCGCTTTACTTCGGATGATGTGCCGGAAAAAGGAGTGCCGATCATCGTCCAAAGTATTCGGATCTGCAGGTAAATTAACGAAGGGGGGTGAACGAATGGCAGCTTCACTGATTAAATTGTTTGTTACTGCTACAGCATCGACGCCTGTTGCCACAGGTGGTGTCGTTACGACAACTGTAGACCCGAACGTTACCAGATTCAATGCTACGATTACAGCTGGAATGATCACAACAGACACAACGATACCGGCGGCGAGCTTTTTGGATGATAACGGGGATGCGATTGCGAATTTACCTGCTGTACCTACAGCAGGCTATATCAATGTATATGTCAACGGCCTTTTGCAAGAAGGAGGGCTTTCGACATTAACAACGGCATCGCTGGTTCTTGCAACGACCGCAGCATTAGCCGGTACGCCGGTTGTACTCGAAGTTGTTGATTACTCCACGACCAGCTCCTCGATTACTACAGAACCAACAATATCCGCGCCAACGATTACGGTAACAACTTAACAAGATAACAAAGTGAAAAACCATCTCAACAGTTACACGGTTGGATGGTTTTTCGTGTTTTATTAAAGCTATGATTCATTCTCTTCAAGAGGAGGCGTCACTGTACTTAGACCTGTACCAGGCTTCGGAAGTCGACCCGCGCGATGAAGCGCCTCGCGAAGCAAATACTCGATGTGCCCGTTGACGCTGCGGAACTCGTCCTCGGCCCAGCGCTCCAGCGCCTCGTAGAGTTTCGGATCGAGCCGGAGCGGGAAATTTTTCTTTGGTGCCATAACAAAGATCCTGTTAGTACAGCGTACCGGTATTGATAACCGGACTCGCCGAGCGGTCAGATACAATCGCGACAAGCAGATTGTTGATCATGGCCGCTTTTTTCTCTTCATCCAGCTTTAATCCTTCAGCTTCCAGTTGAGTGATGGCCATCTGAACCATGCCGACAGCGCCTTCAACGATTTTATGGCGGGCCGAAAGGATGGCGGAAGCCTGTTGACGCTGGAGCATGGCGCTGGCAATTTCCGTCGAATAGGCGAGATGCGTCAGCCGT
The DNA here is from genome assembly GCF_014534655.1 of Paenibacillus sedimenti. GTDB lineage: Bacteria > Bacillota > Bacilli > Paenibacillales > NBRC-103111 > Paenibacillus_E > Paenibacillus_E sedimenti. The sequence goes on along the minus strand of NZ_JACVVD010000011.1, from coordinate 68,909 downwards.
GATTCGATGACCTCAACGCCGGCTACTGCGAGGCGTTCCTGTAACTCCTGGCTGAGCTCTGCTGCGACTTCGTCGGCATTGCCTCGCAGGGAGTAGCCGTCTTCTTCATAGCGGTCATAAGGATATTTGCTGGCAACATGGCGTAAAGCCGTTTCGCTTTGAATCTCTACGAATTTATCATAATTATCGACTTCAAAGAGCGCTTTGTAGGTATCAACAACTTTAAATACGACCACTGAAGCAATCTCTATAGGGTTTCCTTCGATATCATTTACTTTTAATTTCGCACTGTTAAAGTTACGTACGCGAAGCGATATTTTCTTTCTGCTCGAGAAGGGAACAATGAGCCAAAGTCCGCTTTTCCGGATCGTTCCCAAGTAGCTGCCAAAGAAAGTAATGACCGAGGCTTCATTCGGCTGAACCACCGTGATCGTCGATACAAAAATGAATCCAAAGACGACCATAATGATGCCTAATGAGATAATTTGTTGAATAAGCAGGTAAATGCCGATTCCTGCACCTGCAATAAATAAGAGCAATCCTAGAAACCCATTCAGTGACCAAGCTTTCGTTTCTTTCATGTAAGCAGCACCCTTTCCAAGTAACTAAATATTGATTTGATATTTTTATGATATCACTTTTTGCTTTTTATGTAAATATAAACGGAGCACATTAATTTTTCCCGCTCGGTAATCCTTGACACTGATTTTCGGGCATGCTATAAGTTAGTAAATTCCCTTGCTGTGAGGTGCCGGCTATGCGCAAAGTATCGAAAGAACAAGACTTTCAAGAACAAATCTCGCAATCTCAAGTGACCGTGGCTGTTTTCAAGACGACATGGTGCAAAGATTGCCACTATATCGAACCTTTTATGCCGGAAATCGAAAAAGCTTATGCAGACCGTATTACTTTCATTGAATTAGACCGCGATGAAGTGCCGGATCTTTGCGAACAGCTCAATATCCTGGGCATTCCCAGCTTTATTGCTTTTCGCGAAGGCAATGAACTGGTCCGATTCGTCAGCAAGCTTCGCAAAACACGCGAAGAAATTGAGCAGTTTTTGGACAGAGCCGTCGAAGTGGCGGATGCGTTAGCGAAATCTTGAATAGCCTGATCGAGCGGCCCCTCAGGGTCGTTTTTTCGTTAGGCGAAGGACTACTACCAGTTTCGGAGCTTTGTAACATTTGCGAATGGATTTGCCTAACATTTAAAGATATAATTGAAACGGAAAGAGCATAATTCGACATCAGCTATACAGAAGTCACATATAGAAGTAGGTGCCATCATGCAAAAACTTACACAGAGATTTGCGAATCTGTCCGCTTTTGGCATGTTCCTCATTCTCGCCATGGGTGCGCTCGTAACAAAGACCGAGGCCGGCAGAGGCTGCGGAGACGACTGGCCGCTCTGTAACGGCAAATTGATCCCGGCTTATACGATTTCATCTTTTATTGAATACAGTCATCGATTGGTTGTCGGCATCGTGACATTGATCTTGGTCGTTACGTTTTATCTGGTGTTCCGCTATGTGAAGCGGGCAGATGCCAAATGGTTTATTAGCGGTACGGTCTTGATGACGCTCATTCAAGCAGGAATGGGCGCTATGGCGGTCATATGGCCGCAATCATCGCTCGTGCTGGCGCTGCATTTCGGTCTCTCGCTGCTGGCTTTCGCCTTCGCGCTGCTGCTTTCGCTCGTCTTTACGCCCTTGGGGCAATATCAGCAAGACCGCAAGATTCGCACCGGTTTTAAAGTGCTGGTATGGATCACGGCAATCTACAGCTACGTTGTCGTTTACCTCGGCGCTTTCGTACGTCATACCGTTTCCTCGGGAGGATGTTCCGGGTGGCCGCTGTGTAACGGTGAAGTGATTCCAGAGCTGAGCGGGGCAACGGGAATTGTGTTTACGCACCGTGTTGCTGCGCTGCTGCTGTTCTTCTGCATTTTGTTCCTATACCTGCAAGCCAAGCGTCAGTACCAAGCTTCAGACCGATTAGTGGCCGGCAGCAAATGGTCATTGATCCTTGTCCTGATGCAAGTGTTGAGCGGGGCTGTCGTGACCTGGTCCATGGGTAACGATGTGGCCTACTTATTTACGGGAATGATCCACGCTATTATTATCGCTTGTTTGTTTGGCTTTTTATGTTATTTATGCGTACTGACGCTGTATGACCGCAAGGGGCAGTCCCATCCGGGTTGAAAAAGACCTAGGGACGGTCTCTTTTCTTTGCTTTAACTGCAAAATATGCATGGCACAACCAATTCAGCATAGCCCAACCCAGTGCAGTCTATTCCTGCGTCTTATCCCATGCCTCATTCATTTCATGTAAACCCCATCACTCTTATCAAAGGTGGAACGCTAAATGGTACCGACTAACTTACGAGCTTTTCTTGAAATTTTACGCCGCGAAAAACAATTGATTGAAATATCCGCTCCGGTGGATCCGAATCTGGAGCTGGCCGAAATTCATCGCCGCGTCATCGACGAGCAAGGTCCGGCGCTGCTCTTCACCAACGTCAAGGGCAGTTCCTTCCCGGTTGTTACGAACTTATTCGGTACAACGCGGCGCGTTGATCTGGCATTCGGCCCGAAGCCGGAACAGTTTATGAAAGCGGTTGTTAACGCGACAAGCACGTTGATGCCGCCTACGCCCAAAGCATTGTGGGGCGAACGAGATCTTATTTTCGACCTGCTTAAGGTCGGAACGAAACGGATACAGCCGAGCCAAGCGCCGATTCTTGGCGCCATCAAGCGGGACAACCCGCTCGCCGGACTGCCTGTCCTGACAAGCTGGCAGGAGGATGGCGGCCCGTTTGTGACGCTGCCGCTCGTGTATACCGAGCATCCGGACGGAGGTCATCATAACCTGGGCATGTATCGCATGCAGGTGTATGATGACCGGACGACAGGGATGCATTGGCAAATCCATAAAGGCGGCGGCTTCCACTATCACGAAGCCGAGAAGCGCAATAAGGCGCTGCCCGTCACCGTGTTCCTGGGAGGGCCGCCTGCGCTCATCGCTTCGGCAATTGCGCCGGTGCCCGAACACCTGCCCGAGCTGATGCTCGCATCGCTCATCCTCGGGCAGAAGCTCCCCATGGTGGACAACCCCCATGGGGGGCACCGCCTCGTCGCCGAGGCGGAGTTCGCGATATGCGGTTCCGTCCCGCCGCATCTGAGACGCCCCGAAGGGCCGTTCGGCGACCACTTCGGGTATTACTCGCTCATCCATGATTTCCCTGTCTTCAACGTGAATCATGTATGGCACCGAAGAGACGCGATCTACCCGGCGACGATCGTCGGCAAACCCCGCCAGGAGGATTACTTCCTCGGCGAATTCCTGCAAAGACTGCTTGAGCCCGCTTTTCCGATGGCGATGCCGGGGGTCAAAGACCTGTGGACGTATGCAGAGACCGGGTTTCACCCGCTCGCCGCTGCCGTCGTCCGCGAAAGCTACAGCCGTGAAGCGCTGGGCACGGCGTTCCGCATACTCGGAGAAGGTCAGCTGTCGCTGACCAAGTTCCTCATCTTGACGGATCAGCCGGTCGTCTTGGCGAACTTCACGCAGCTGCTCGAAACCGTTTTGGAACGATTCGATCCGCATCGGGATTTGTTCATTTTCAACAAAACATCGCATGATACGCTTGACTATACGGGCGGCGAGCTCAATCACGGCAGCAAAGCCGTGCTGCTCGGTACGGGCAATCCCGTACGCGAGCTGCCGAGAGCGTACATCGCAGGCGAGCTGCCGGAAATTCAAGATATCGCCGTCTATTGCGGAGGATGTCTGCTTGTATCCGGCGCAGCTTATTCAGATGAGCCCGAGCTGCCCCAGCGCCTTCTGGCCAATGCGGCCAGCCGCTTGACCGATTGGCCGTTGGTCATACTCGTTGACGATGCCGGCGGCATCGCATACGATCAAACCAAATTCCTGTGGACGGTATTCACGCGTTTCAATCCTGCGACGGATATGTACGCGCTGTCGAGTGTGAATCGACACCATATCTCGTATGAACTTCCGATCGTTATTGATGCCCGCATGAAGCCGGGTTATCCGGACGAGTTGTTCCCCCGCGAAGATATCGTGGAGCTTGTCGATTCGCGCTGGAAGGAATATTTCGCATGAGCCCGGACCGTCTAAATAAGCTTTATCCGCATGCGGGTTTCGTTCTCGTCTATGTGCTCTGGGGTATCAATCTGACTTCGATGAAAATCGGGGGCACCGAATGGGACCCTCTTGTTTTTAATGGGTTGCGATTTGCGAGTATGATTCCATTGCTATGGGTCTATACTTACTTCTATTATCGTTCGAATGCGCTCAAGATCCAGATTGCTCCGCGTGATATAATCCTGGTGTGCGGCTTGGGCATACTCAACGCGGTTGGGATGGAGGCGATGCTGCAGTACGCGCTGCAGTTCTCCAACTCAGCCAACGGTGCGGTCCTAGGACGAGGCTTCATGCCTGTCATCACGGTCGTCATCGCTCTGCTCGCCCGGCAAGTTAAGCTGTCATGGCGTATCTTCGTTGGCATCCCACTCGCGCTGTTCAGCGTGATCATCATTGTTTCGGGCGGAGCAACCGGTTTTCATCTCGGCGCCGACACCATGAAAGGAGATATCCTGCTGCTCTTGCGCAGTGTGATGGGAGCGATTTATCTAATCGGGATGAACAGGCTTGTGCATCGCTACCCGCTGACGCTTCTGATTTCACTCGAGATGACGGCAGGTGCCTTATCCTTGCTGCCTTTCGTGTTATGGCGGGCGGATGCCGCATATTTTACAGCCATTTCGGCAACCGGATGGATAAGCCTCATCTATACCTCGCTTTTAGCAACAGCGCTTGGCTTCTCGATTCACAACTGGAGTCTTGCGCGTCTGGGGCCATTCAAATCATCTGCTTACGGCTATTTGCTGCCCGTTACGGCTGCCATTCCAGGGTATTTTATTTTGCATGAATCGATATCGCTTTATCAGTATATTGGAGGAGCCGGCGTTCTAACCGCTATGTATCTGGTGCAACGGGATCGCACACAAACCGTGCGGAGAACCGCATTAAGCGATCAGACGGCCAAGTTATAATCGTCATCTTCACAAAAAGGGAGTGTGCCCATGCTGCGCATCTTGTTTAACGAACCTAGACGCAAGGATAGCGGCCTTCTGCTTGAAACCGGCAATGCGGTCAAAAGCTATATCCGATTGCTGGAAGCGAACGAGCGAAGCGGCAGTACTTCGGCAATGATGAGGCACCATCGGCTCGCCATTTGGAGCAAAGGTTTTCTCGACGCCCTTGATGAGCTGGAGCAAAGCAAATATTGCTGCGAACGTTATGCGGAACATATCAGCAAAGCTTTTCTGGAAGAAATGAATCCGGCAGAGCTTGAAGACTATCATCGTTTCGTATATTTTTATAAGAATGCCTTTATCCGCCTATTTTCTATTCTCGACAAGCTCGGGGCTTTTATGAACGATTTGTTTGAAATGAAGACGGAAAGCGTTAAGGCCCGTTTTTCGTATTTCACCGTGTTGCGCCGCATGCATGAACATCGCATCCATGGCTCGCTTGAACTTCAGCTCTACAATCTCAAAATGGACTATAAAGCTGTGCTGGACCGGCTGCGCAATCAACGGAATATGGAAATTCATTATATGAATGCCGAAATGCTGGACGATCTGATGCAAAAAGAGCCCGTGCCGGGTGAACGCATTCATATCGAAAATGTAAAATCGAATGTTGCCGATCTTCAGCAGGGATTTGATATGGTATGCCGAACCTTAACAGTAGCGTTCAGTTATATGACGGCAAGCCATGCAAAGGGGTAAGAGGACCATGGATTTGAGAGGACGAACGGTTCTGATTACGGGCAGCGCCAAAGGTTTGGGGAAAATGACAGCGATTACGCTGGCGAATCAAGGCTGTCATGTTGCAGTCAATTATGTCAACAGCGAAGAGGAAGCGTCCTTGCTCGTCAAGCAACTGCAGCAGCTCGGCGTTCGAAGTATTGCCGTTCAAGGCGATGTAGCCAAGCGGGAGGACATTCTCCGGATGGTGGATGAAACGATCGCAGGTCTCGGACCGATTGATATTCTCGTGAACAATGCCGGACCTTTTTTCAGAGAAAGGCGCTTTTTTGCCGACTACCAGATGGATGAAATCGAATATTTGACACGCGGTAATTTGCTGGGCGTCATGGAGCTCGATCATTTGGTTCTGCCGATGATGAGAGCGCAGCGATGGGGGCGCATCATTCACTTTGGATTTGGGAAAGCAGCCGAAGCAAGAGGATGGACACATCGTGCTGTATATGCAGCCGCCAAGGTTGGATTGGTTTCTTTTACGAAGACGTTGGCGGAGGAAGAAGCTGCTAATGGCATTACCGTCAATATGATCTGCCCCGGGGATATCCGTGGCCGTAACAAGGAGCGTACGATGGAGGAAGCGCGTCAGGAGGCTGACGGTGAAACTCCGATTGGACGACCCGGAACGGGCGAAGATGTAGCAAGGGTGATTGGCTTTTTGTGTTTGCCTGAATCTGATTTCATCACGGGAAATATTATGGATATTTCCGGGGGCTTGGACCCGATTCAGACTTTGCCGGTGCTCAAGCAGCGCAAAGATTAATTCTTTTTTCTTGAAAATTTTGGAATAAACTATTAAAATGAAAACAATCGTTAAACGATGTGTGACTGGCGTAAACATGGAGCATAACCATGAGGGAGCGCATCGTTCATAGGCCGTACGCCTGGGCAAGCGTTTGATCATCGATCAGATGCTTTTTTTGTTTTCATAATTCCAAAGGGAGGGTGTATTTTATGAAAATGGCGTTTATCTTGTTCGATCAAATGACGACCCTGGATTTCATTGGCTTCTACGATGCGGTAACCCGGCTTAAATTTCTTGGACTGGGGAAAGATGTGAATTGGGATCTGTGCGCCACCACAGCCCAAATAACGGATGAACTAGGAGTATCCATGAACATTCAGCACATCCGTCCGGATCTCTCTGCATACGATCTAGTATTCATCCCAGGAGGCCGCGGTACCCGAACGTTACGATTCAATGAAGAATTCGTAAGCTGGATCCGAACAGCCAGAGATGTTCCCTATAAAGTTAGCGTCTGTACAGGAGCTTTGCTGTTAGGCGCTGCCGGATTTCTGGAAGGAAAACGAGCGACCACGAATCCTCCCGCTTATGAATTATTGGAGCCATATTGCAAGGAGGTCGTCAAAGCGCGCATCGTACGGGATGGCAACCTGATTACAGGCGGCGGGGTAGCTACCTCGATTGATTTGGGGCTTTATGTTCTGGAATTGTTAACCGATGCCGATACGGTTCGCGAGATTCAAGTCTCCATGGACTATCCTTATTATCGAACAGGGCAGCTGGATGCTGATTATCTGGTATAATGCAAAAAGAGCTTACCGCATGGTAGGCTCTTTTTTATGTGTAAGTCGATTAGAATACTTGAACGACTTCTTGAATGCCCTCTACTTCTTCAACCAATGCTCTCTCGATGCCAGCTTTCAACGTGATTGTTGAGCTTGGGCAGCTGCCGCATGCACCCATCAGTTTCAGCTTGACTACGCCATCTTCCACATCAACCAGATCAACGTCACCGCCATCGCGTTGGAGAAAAGGACGGAGTTTATCTAAAACCTCAAGGACTTCATCATAGATCACTTCTTTTGTTCTTTCGGACATTTGATTCATCTCCTTTCTTATTTTATTATAGTACAATACTAATCAAATGAAAATGGTTTTCAACTAATAACATAAGGTGGATTTCTATCATGAGACCTATTATTGAATTTTGTGCCAGCAATATGCACCATGGAACAGATAAAGTGATGAAAGCTCTGGAACAAAATCCGGACTATGACGTGATTGAATACGGCTGTCTCGGAAATTGCGGGCAGTGCTATATGGAACCTTACGCATTGCTAAACGGCGAGATTATTGCCGCATCGAACGCCGACAAACTCTACGAAAAAATTCTCGAAAAAATTAAGGAAATTGAAGCGATGTATGATCTTCTTGGTGACTGACAGATTTATCCGAAATGGCGTTTGGACTTCCATAACACGCCGCTTTTGATCGCGCGAGCGATTTTGCCGGTCATTAGCGTTCGTTTGCCCATGATGCCAAAGCCGGTCTTCTTGCCGAGGGAGCCAAGCGTTCCCCGGAGCTTGATTTTTCCCAGTTTCGGTATTTCATCTCTCCAGATGGAGAGCATCACTTCTGCTATTTGCTTACCTTGGGCTTGCGCGGCTTGTGCACTTGGCGAGAACGGAAGGGAAGCGCAGTCACCGACTACAAAAACCTCCGGATGCTCCGGAATTTGATGGTATTCGTTCAGTAAGATGCGGCCTTGTTTATCTTTGGGCACTTGCAGGGCTTGCACGACTGGCGTGGGTTGAATGCCTGCGGTCCAGATCGTCACATCGGTCTTAATGATTTCATCCTGATTGTACAAATCTCCGCCGTCTAGACGGACAAGGGAAACATGGGGACGAAGCTCGATATGATGTTCTATCATCCAATCACGCACAAACTGCTGCAAATTGCTCGGGAACGATGAAAGCAGGCTAGGTCCGCGGTCAATCAGCCGAATATTCAAATCCGGTCTGCTCTCGCGCAGCTCAGCCGCCATCTCAACGCCGCTCAACCCGCCGCCAACAATAGAGATTTGACCGTATGGAGCAATATCATTCACGCGCTGATACGTGTTGCGGGTTTGGGAAAGTGTTTGGATGCTGTAAGAATGTTCTTCCGCCCCAGGAATTCCATGATAATTGTCTACACAGCCGAGCCCGATGACTAACCAATCATAAGCCAGAGGCTCTTTGTCGGCAAATAGAATCTGCTTGTTAGCCAAATCTACTTCCGTAACCTCTCCATAGGCTAGTATTAATCGCGGGTCAACCGGATAAGCAACACGAATGTGCGTCTCCGCGATCGTGCCTGAAGCCAGTGCATAATATTCGGTTTTCAGTCCTTGAAACGGACTTCTATCCACGAGTACGAGCACCGTATCATCAGGCAAATCCTTCTCCAGCATGTTCAAGGCTATGGTCAGACCACCATAACCCCCTCCAAGAATGACAAACTTTTTCATTACGCCCAAAATCCCTTCTGATCTTCTTCATCTCTATGTGTTAGTATGACTAATAAACCTTGATTTCATTATAAAAGGTATCGCGTTCAACAGGGACACGGCCTGCGCCTTTGATCAGCCAAACAAGTTCGTCACGAGTCAGTCCTTCCGGAGACAAAGCTCCTGCTGCATGCGAAATGCGTTCTTTCACAATCGTTCCGTGAGCGTCTGATGCGCCGAAAGTGAATGACAACTGGGTCAGCTTCGTACCGATATTGATAAAATATGCTTTAATATGCGGGAAGTTATCCAGCATCAACCGGCTGATCGCGATGGTTTTCAATTCGTCGAACGCAGGAACCCGCTTTTTGAGACCGGCGTTTTTGCTTGCCGGCTGAATCGAATTCGGAATGAAAACTAGGAACCCGTCTGTCTCGTCCTGCAGCTCGCGAAGCAGCATCATGTGACGAATCCGTTCCTCCATCGTCTCAATCGAACCGTACAGCATGGTCGCATGTGTTTTCATACCGAGCTGATGTGCGTTCCGGTGTACGTCGAGCCATTCCTCGGACGATGCTTTTTCCACTTTCATTTTATTGCGATAGCGCTCCGTAAGAATCTCTGCGCCACCGCCTGGGAGTGTCGATAAACCGGCGTCCATGAGGGTCTTCAGCACATCCCGGAAGCTAAGTCCGCTAATGCGCGAGAAAAATTCAATCTCAGCCGCCGTATGAGCTTTAATGGTGACATCCGGATAAGCTTGCTTCAGCTGGCGGATGCAATCGACGTAATATTCGAACGGTAAATGCGGATTATGTCCCTGACTGATATGGAATTCCCGAATCTCAGGGTAATAGTTCTCAGCCACATATTCCAGCATCTGACCCGGAGTGAGCGTATAAGCGCCTTCCTCCCCCTCATCGCGGCGGAAATGGCAGAACGCGCAGCGCTCTTCGCATACGTTGGTGAAATACAAGCTCATATTTTGCACAAAATAAACCTTGTTTCCGTTCATCCGCGTATTTACTTTGTTCGCTAATTGACCAATGGTTAACAAATCGTCCGATTGATACAAAAATAGACCGTCTTCCAATGATAACCGCTGGCCATGATCAACCTTTTCGGCGATTTCAGCCATCCGTTTGTCCGGATTCGTGATCACAACGCTCATGTTTTCTACCTCCTTAGAGTTTTGCGGCAAAACTAACTGCGTAAGCATCCGCATATGTTGAATCATAATAAATGAGTACATACAAAATGGACGCATCCGGCATCGAAAGAAGCGAATGCGCTCATTTAATAAATAACGCGCAAGCAATCCATCCTATTATAAACCTACGAGTTGGGACGGGCAATATATACGTGGCGATAATCCGACAATCGACACAAATCCGTAAATCATTCATAGAATCTATTAAAACATATTCCCAATATTCCCAAATTCCTGTATACTAATCCAATGTGATAACGTGTGCAAAAAGGTGATTATATCGTGCAATCGATTTTCGTGACCGAACCTCAGGAACGATTGAATATAGAGATCGAGCAGCTTCGGGGCCAAATGGTTATATTGAGTAATGAATATGGCTTTCTTCATCCTGAAGTGCAGCAATGCAGCCAACAATTGGACGAGCTGCTCTTGCAGTACTATGCAATAAGGCGCGGGTAATTTCGAGTAGTTGCACTGCCCTTGAGCAATACGATGAATAAGAGTATACTAATTAGTAAGCGTATCGTATCGCTTGGGCTTACAATAGGAGGGATTTCCTTATGATTACCATTAGTGAATCAGCTTGCGACAAAATCAAGGAGCTACTCGCTTCTGAAGAATCACCGAACCTGTTCTTGCGTCTTGGCGTGAAGGCCGGAGGCTGCAGCGGCTTTTCCTATGGCATGGGTTTCGACGACGATCAGAAGGATGACGATAAAGTAATGACAATTCACGGCCTGAAGGTCGTAGTGGACGAAGACAGCTCCAAATACTTATATGGCGTTGAGATTGACTACTCGGATGCTGGCATGGGCGGAGGCTTCTCCATTAATAATCCGAACGCCGTAGCATCCTGCGGATGCGGTCAGTCGTTCAAACACAAGGAAGAAGAAGGTTTAGCTCAACCTTGTGAGGATTAAGAAGCGATAACATCCAGACTTTGATTTCTCAACCTTCCAAGTAGCCTTGGAAGGTTTTTTTGCATCTCTTAGCAAGAAATTTATCCTATCTAGATTCTTATATTGGTCAATCTATTATCAATGAACATAGTATTATATAAGAAGGGTAACCATGCAATAACAACAGTTACGGTATAAGTATTCAGAGAAAAGAAAGGAGGGAGGTCTTTGACAAGACAAGAGTTTATTCAATTGTTGGCTCCGATTGCCGTTAAGCTGCGTCTCGAGGGTTCATCCATTTACCCGTCGGTTCGGATTGCTCAGGCCATCTTGGAGACCGGCGGAAAAGTTAACGCGTGGAACAATTTGGTTGGATACAAGGTAGGGAATGGGCAGACCACACCTTACTGGCATGGAGACCGAGTATCGGCGAAAACATGGGAAGTTGTAAATGGGACTCGCTATGATAACGTACCGGGCGATTTTCGAGCTTATCGGAACATCGAAGACAGCTTCCGTGATCAAGATTTACTTTTTCAATTTTCGCGATACACGAGTGTGAGGCAAGCCAAATCTTCCGAAGAACAGACAAGAGCGCTGCAGAATAGCGGTTACGCTACAGACCCAGCATATACGAGTAAGCTGAACACATTGATTCAAACTTATCAATTAAAGCAATACGATCAGGAGGTAGCACGTATGCTTGAGGAGTTGCGGAAGCAAATCGAGGGTTTACAAAATCAGGTTAATGCGTTAGAAAAGCAGCTATCATTCGATGCTGTGCCGGGATGGGCTAAGGCAGCTGTGGATGCAGCAGTCGCTTCCGGTTTGATCGATACACCGAATGGCGGGAGCTACGATTTCTACAGATTGCTTACGGTACTTCATCGAAAAGGAATTATCTAATAAGAAAAAAGGCCGCGGTGTTGGGGAAACAAATTCCTTAGTACACCATGCGGCCTTTAATTTTGACATTCTCACCATACTTGGCTTTCATTAGTTTGGTCTGCTCTTGCATATAAGCATAAATCTCTTTCAAGCGATTTTTGCGAGGCTTGATTGTTTCCTTGATTTCCCCATTAACGACAATATCATAGACGATCATTTTTTTTGCTCCTCATAAGTTGATTTGAACTTTATACGATCATTGTAAGCTATGAATATTAAATGACGATTAATTTTGTTTTTCAATTTTGTGAACATGCTCAAGGTAATGTTAACAGAGAGTTAATATTTTCATATAAACTGATCATTTTTTTCTATCGGTATTTGGAAATTCAAGGATGTGCATAACTTTATGCACATTATCCCCTAGATGAATAAGCTGTTCGTGGTACATATCAACACATTACCCACAGGATATGCACAATTATCTGTGGATAACAGAACGGTTGTTCTATTTTTTTGTGCATGATAATATAATTACAAATTCTAGGATAAAGGTGATTCAGGTGAGACTAATTAGTGATGAAACATTGATCGACTCTTATTACAAAGCTCTGGATTTAAAGTTAGAGTCCGATTTCGTCGACCTGTTGCTCGCAGAAATAAAGAGGCGTAATTTAAAATTAAGCGTGTACGTAAAGGATGAGGCTCCACTTAACTAATGTCAGCTTCGCTTTATTCGCATGCTATGGTTTTATCTCATATTTGAACGGTAAAATTGTGATGGCAGTCGGGGCATGTACAGAGATGTATGCACAAGTGTTTGCGTACATCCTGAAATCCATTGGACATGGCTATATCATCGATTTCACGATACGGAGAATAAGGCCCGAGATAATCGTCGAATCTACCGCAATCATACGCTTGGTGCGTGCAAACCGGACACTCGGCTTCGAGCGCTTGCATGCCATTGCAAACCGGACATATATAAGACAAAGGGGTATTCCTCCTAATCATAAGATTAGGCATAGAATACCCCATTTTATTTATTCAAATTAAAATTTTAAGTTACTGCTGTGTCCCGGAGAAAGCTTCGCGGACGGATCAATGTAGACTTTAGCATTGTTAATCGCAGTTGGAGCTTCACCGAATCCGACGGCAATCAGTTTCAATTTGCCAGGATAAGTTGTAATATCACCGGCTGCGAAAATGCCCGGAATATTCGTTTCCATCCTGGAGTCTACAACGATAGACCCGCTCTCGATATTCAATCCCCATTCTGCAATTGGGCCCAGGGAAGAGACGAAACCAAAGTTTACGATGACGGCATCAACGTCGTGTACCGTTTCTTCGCCCGATTTAATATCTTTCAATGTGACTTGCTCAATTCGGTCATTGCCGTGAAGTTTTGTAATTTCCGTTGGGGTAACAACATTGACTTTGGAATTCATCAAGTTTTCTACGCTGTGCTCATGAGCGCGGAATTTATCGCGACGGTGAATGAGGGTAACTTTCTCGGCGATCGGCTCCAGCATTAAGGCCCAGTCTACCGCGGAATCGCCGCCGCCGCTGATGAGCACTTTTTGACCGGCAAAAGCATTCAAATCGCTAACGAAATAATGAAGGTTCTTTTTCTCATATTGAGCAGCTTCCGGCAGTTCAAGACGACGCGGTTCGAATGCGCCAACGCCACCTGTAATAATAACCGCACGGCTGTAATGTACGCCTTTGTCCGTCGTAATTTCAAATAAACGCTCTTCCTTTTTGTTCACTTGGTGCACTTTCTCTTCCAGACAAACATCAATAGGGAAATGCTTCATTTGTGCCAACAAATTATTAACAAGATCTTGCGCTGTTACTTTAGGGAAGCCGGCAACGTCGTAAATGTACTTCTCCGGATATAAAGCTGCAAGCTGGCCGCCAAGCTGAGGCATGCTTTCAATGATTTTCACGGAAGCTTGACGCATCCCCGCATAAAATGAAGCAAACATCCCCGCAGGTCCGCCGCCGATCACAATAATGTCTACTACTTCTTGATTCACTTCTCTCTCACTCATTTGAATTTCTCCTCCGATTCGTTCCTTTGATGTAAGTTTTGCCCTGATGCATAACCATTAATCCATTATAAACTGCTCTGCTGACCAAAAGAAACAGAAAAGTGCGATTTCTTTATTTAAATCGCTTATGAACATGATAAGTTCTGCTTACTTTGTCTGGACAGGCCAGATCCGCTTTTATGCCTTATTTTAAGCCAAAATAACACTTGATATTTACAAATGAAAATTATATTATATCATGAGAATCGGTTTAAGCTGTTGTGATAAATCTCATCCTGTTTCATCATAATTCGCTGCCGCGAAGTGCAAACTAGAGGCAGTATGCTGCTTTTGAAGCTGTTTGTGTAATTTTTCACAAGATAGAGAAACCATAGGACTATAAAATCGGATATGGAAGTGAGAGACACATGAGTAGAATTCCAAGAATCGTGATCTTAGGAGCCGGTTATGGCGGAATACTTGCTGCAATTCGTTTGCAAAAGGAACTGAACTACAACGAAGCTGATGTAACCCTCGTTAATAAACATGACTATCATTACATCACAACACACCTTCACATGCCTGCTGCAGGAACGGATAATCCTGAGAATGCACGCGTGAACATTTTGAAACTGATCGATGAATTCAAAGTGGATTTCGTGAAATCCACCGTAACGCAAATTCGCCCGCACGAGAAAAAAGTCATCTTGGAAGACGGTACGCTTTCCTATGATTACCTCGTTATCGGTCTGGGTGGAGAAGCAGAAACATTCGGAATTCCAGGATTGAAAGAATACGCGATGAACATACGCAGCATTAACAGCGTTCGTTTTATCCGTGAACATATTGAATATCAATTCGCAAAATACAAACGCGAGCCCGAGCGCAAAGATTACCTCACTTTCGTCATTGGCGGCGCAGGTTTTACCGGTATCGAGTTTATCGGTGAATTGGCTGACCGCGTTCCAGAGCTTTGCAAAGAGTTCGACGTGGATCCTTCTCTCGTGAAAATTTATAATATTGAAGCTGCACCTACGGCTCTGCCAGGATTTGACCCTGAGCTAGTAGAGTACGCGATGAAAGTTCTTTCCGATAAAGGCGTTACTTTTAAAATCGGCACGGCGATTAAAGAATGTACACCAGAGGGTGTATTGATCGCTGGCGACGAATTCATCAAATCCGCTACAGTGGTATGGACAGGCGGTATCCGCGGGAACCATATGCTCGACGAAGCCGGTTTCGAAACGATGCGCGGCAGAATCAAAGTTGACGAGTACCTGCGTGCTCCGCAGTTCGATAACATCTATGTGGTAGGCGATTGTTCGATCGTGATGAACGACGAAGGCAGACCGTACCCTCCTACTGCGCAAATCGCGATGCAGCAAGGGGAAGCTGTTGCCCACAATTTGATCGCGTCCATTCGCGGATCCCAAATGAAAACTTTCAAGTTCTCCCATAAAGGAACAGTTGCATCACTGGGTAAAGGTCAAGCGATCGGTATCGTCGGCTCCCGTAAGCTTAAAGGTAACGTTGCGGCCATCATGAAAAAAGTGGTTGATATGAGATACTTGTATATCATTGGCGGCATTCCGCTCGTGATTCGCAAAGGACGTTTCTAGGTGCGATTCCCTCATGTTGCATAATGAGGGGATCGTCACCTTAGTAGTCATTCGTAAACGGGGGGATAGCCATGCGGCACTGCAGTGTCCAAGTAAGAGGACTTCTTACCCGGGAAGAACTGGACCGTTACAATGCTCTGATCGAAGTAGGCCACTTCTTGGAAAGTGAGAAACGTTACGATCATGTAGCGACTATACAAAAAGAAATCGATATTCTTATCCTTCCCGCAATTGAAAGGCTCAAAGAAAAGAGTCGTCAGCGCGATCGCGATACGGAAGAGTATCTGGCCCGTAAGGCACAGATGGAAGCTGAATTAGCGGCAGCTCTTCGGGATGATGACGACGAATAAAAAAGAAGCTTTGCTCCGTTGAGCAAGGCTTCTTTCTTGTCCATATATTAAATTTGAATCAATTTGGCAAATTTATCCGGAGTAAGCAAGTTCCCGACGTAGAAGTCGCCAAACTCGCCGAAACGAGCGCTTACTTCGTCGAAGCGCATTTCATATACGAGTTTCTTAAATTGAAGCGCGTCCTCGGCAAACAAGGTAACGCCCCATTCCCAATCATCCAATCCAACGGAGCCTGTGATGATTTGTTTCACTTTACCAGCGTATGTACGTCCGATCATGCCGTGGCTGCGCATCATGTTTTTACGGTCTTCCGCAGGAAGCATGTACCAGTTATCGTTACCTTCGCGGCGTTTGTTCATCGGATAGAAGCAGATATGCTTCGCTTTTGGTAAAATTGGCTTCAAGCGGGCTGCAAGCTCGGGATCTTCCATCGGGTCAATGCCAGGCTTGGCGAGATAACTGCTCAATTCTACAATGGATACGTAAGAATAGACCGGAATTGTAAAAGCGGCAAAGCTTGATTTATTGAAAGTATTTTCCAGGTCATTCAGTTCTTCCAGTGTTTCACGCATGTGCATGAATACAAAGTCGGCCTTCTGACCAACGATGCTGTAAACGGCAGTGCTGCCTAGTTTATCGTTCTCGATTTGCTGCCACTGGGTTAGGAACGAATTTAGTTCCTCAGTTGCATGCTTGCGCTCCTGAGGGGTTGCAGCATTCCAAGCGTTCCAATCGATGAGACGGAAATCATGGAGCGCATACCAGCCTTCCAGCGTTTGTACGGCTTCACTCATGAAGAATCCTCCATTCACGGCTTAATATCCACTACATTGTATCCAATTCATGGAGAAAGGGCAAATGAACAATGGGTGACGGTGAAAATGTTCATTTTGTGTACACTTTACCTGATCCGATCAGTGGATTACAATTATAAAGTGAACATAAAGGTACTAATTTTTTGCTGATGCAAAAACAAGGAGGAGAATGTTTTGTTCCAAATGATTATAGCTACGGTCTTAATGATGGTTTTGTTTTTTGGACTGGGCTTTATTTTGAATATGTTAATGAAAACGACTTGGTTTCCGCTTTATGCTTATATCGCTTTGATCATTGGCGTTATCATTTACGGGGCGATGGGAACAGCTACATTTTTGTCGAATGATACCGGTTTTACGATCGTAGATATTATTCCTGCTATTGGAGGCTTTGTCGGTGCCATATTGAGCGGATCTGCGATCAAAGCGTTGCGTATCAGAGGCTTCAAAATGTTCTAAAACGAACATAAAATTGGCGGAAGTGGTCACTCTATGGGGAAGAAGTAGAATATTACCTACCGGAGGAGAATACCTTTGCCTTTTGCTTATGTAAATGGAACCACACTAAACTATGATATAACAGGAAAAGGAACGCCTATTGTCTTCCTTCATCCTCCACTGTTGACCTCACAAAATTTTAACTATCAGCGTGAGCAGCTTTCGGACGAATTCCAGATCATTACCTTCGATTTTCGGGGGCATGGCGCCAGCAAGCCGTCTGAACGACCGATTAGTTATTCGTTAATTGTAGAAGATATCAGGCAGCTTCTTGATTTTCTTGGGATTGAAAAAGCTTTCCTATGCGGCTATTCAACAGGCGGCTCTATTGTGCTGGAAGCGCTGCTGATGTATCCGAAGCGTTTTCTTGGAGGTATTGTGGTTAGCGGCATGTCTGAGCTTAGGGATTCCTATAACAAAACCCGGACGTGGATGGGTTCCCTAATGGCGAGTTCAAGCTTGTTCAATATGCTGTTGAAGAGATCGGTTGCCTTTGGGAATTCGGATAATGGCGAAACGTATCATCGGTTATTAGAGAGCTCGATACCCGATCATGAGGACAATTTGCGGCAATATTATGATTGCGCGTTAAACTATAATTGTACGAATCGGCTTTCAAGTATCCAGCATCCGATGCTGCTGATCTATGGCCAAAAGGATCGCAGCTTTGTCCAGTATGCGAACTTGCTGCATCAGAACCTTCCTCATAGTTCGCTCTATTTCGTTAAGGATGCGAAGCACCAAATTCCAACCAAGAATCCCGGGAAAATGAATGATTTGATCCGGCTTTGGATACTTAGCTTGCAAGACCAGCAGACGGAGCGGATCATGCTCGATCTGGAAATTGCAAGAAAGCTGAATCCGGCGATGTACGATCAGGATGAGCAAGATAACCGTTTGCCGCTTAGCTAGAAAGCATAGGATACCATTTGAGCGCCAGCCCTTAGGTTGGCGTTTTCATTTCAGGAAAAATTATCTTTTCCCCGATACATTCCAAGCGTGTCGATTTTTGTGGTAGACTGATAGAGAGAAGCTGCAAAGCTATGCTAGACTCGGATCAGGCAGGATGGTGCTGGAAAAGAATGCGAATGACAAATATGCTGCACTTTACGGAAAATCACCGCTTTTGCGTGAGTCGGGATTTTTCCTTGAGCAGCCTGGATTATAAAATGCTTGCCATGATGTATCAACCGATGATCGGTGGCTATGCGATTAGCCTCTATCAAGTTCTCTATCAGCAGATTAGCGCTGAGAGAGTCGGATACTCTCCGCTGGAGCAGCAGCGCAAGTTGTTTCTGTTATTGGAGCTGGAGCAGGGGGAGCGGGGACGCAAGTACCTGATCGAGCAATCCTCGAAGCTGGAAGCGATCGGGTTGTTACAGACAAACCGCAAGTTTTTGCCTGATGAGGAAGATTATATTTTTGAATACACCTTGTTCGCCCCTCTCGGGCCGAACGAATTTTTCCGTAATCAGCATTTGACGTTGCTGCTTCGAGATAAGGTCGGGAAGTTCATGCTGCTTTCACTCCGGGAAGAACTGCTCGCACCGGAACCCGAGGAGTGCAGGGATGCGAGCGTTGAGAATTTATCCGTACCGTTCTATGATTTATTCCGCCTTAATACACAGGTTATTGATTATGAGCTGGAGCAGGCGCTCTATGAGGCTTCTGCTTCCAAGCAGACGGACGTACGTTTAGACGTAATGACAAAAGGTTTTAAATATGCGGACATTATTATGAGGTTCCCCCGGGGAGCGAGCAATCGTATTTTCGTTGAGGCACTTAAGCATGCTCCAGAGCAAATGGCTGCCATAAATATCGTTGCTAAGAAATACAACCTGTCCTTGCAGGAGACGTGCCGTTTGCTCGATGAGGATGGTGTGTTTTCTGAAGATGGCGAGCTGCAGATGGATTTGTTGCAGTATAACGCCAATCTGTTCTATCGTCAGACAAAGAAACGCGGCGAAGAACGGGAACGCACACTGGCCAGGTCGGAAGAGAGAGGGCAAGGTGCAGACCACGAAAGTGCCGAAGACGCAATTGCTGATAAGTCGGTAGAGATGCAATATTACTTAGAGGTGCCGCAGCAGCTGCGCGGTGATTGTACAGATCATCAGTACAATTATATCATGCGCAATGAGCCGTATACGGCAGTTTTGAAGATGTTTTTTACGCAAGGCTCGATTCCTGACGGTGTACTTAATATTTTTGAGAAAATTGATCTCAATTATAAATTGAACGAGGAAGTGATTAATGTGTTGATTCATTTTCTGCACATTGATCGCCGCTCTTGGGCCAAGTCGTCGATTGAAGCTGTTGCTTCCGACATGCTTGGCAAACAAATTAACACATACGAACAAGCCGTCGAATACGTGCGTGAGAAAATTAGCTACAAGCAGAAGGCGGCCTCCAAAGTGGAGGCTGCGAAGGCTGGCGGCGGGGCAGTAACGCGAGGCCGACAAGGCAAAACGCAGAAACCGCATATTCCAATCGTCGTCCCTGATGCGGGCGCAACAGCGTCTTCCAGATTAACGGAAGAAGAGCTGGAGGCCGCGAGAAAAATGGCTCAAAAGCTGGATGAGCGCTTTAATCGCAAGAGCTAAGGAAAATTAAGCTTACACTTTTGATTTCTAGACGGAAAACTCAGCTTATGCTTACGATGCAAGTTTTCCTACGGAAAACTCTTAGGAGGTGTCTGACGAATGGAATCCCTATCGCAGTTACTGAAATCAATGCCGGAGTCGCAATGGAGAAAGAATGCAGAGGCGAAAATTCGGCTCGTCATGCAGGATCCCTTAATTCTCAAGTTCCGTCAAAAATATCCGTTTCTTGATGATTACACGATTAAAATTAATATGAACAAGCTTTACCAGCATGTCACAGAATACAAAAACTGTTCGAACTGTCCGGGTTTGGACCAATGTCCCAATGATATGACGGGGCACTACACGATGCTGACAGCTGAATCGGTGAGTGAGTCTTCTTTCATTCATGAGGAAAAAGTAGCCTGCAAGAAGTTCACGGCCAAGCAGATGCAGGATGCGATCAGCAGCCGGATACGTACTTTTCATGTAGATCCTCGCATGATATCTCGCAGCTATTCTTTCGGGGACATCCTCGAGACTGATTTGGATCGGGCGAAGGCGGTCATGCAGATCAATGACTACGTCAACCTGACGATTGAGGAAGGGCTACAGACGAAGGGGCTCTATCTATCCGGATCGTTCGGTACGGGCAAGACGTTTTTGATGGGATATATGCTCTATCAGCTTGCCAAAGTCGGAATGACAGGCGCTATAGTTTATATGCCCGATTTTGCGGAAGATTTGAAAGGCATGTTCCAGGAACCTGCCAAGCTCAAAGAGACGATTGATCTGCTCAAAGAGACGGATTTGCTCGTCTTTGATGATATTGGTGCGGAGAATTTGAATCCATGGCTTCGAGATCACGTGATTGGCGCAATATTAAATTATAGGATGAATCGGAAGCCGACCTTCTTTACGTCGAATTATGAGCTCTCCGGGCTTGAGAAGCATTTCAGCTTCACGAACAAGGATGGGGACGAGGAATATAAGGGGCAGCGGATTATGGACCGTATTCGTCCCTTTGTGGAAGTGGTGCCTGTGAACGGCACGAACAAGCGGGGATGCTAAGAGAAAGGCTGTATATACGGAGGAGATCCTTCGTGTATACAGCCTTTGTTGTTTTTAACGCTGCATAAACAGCGCATAAGAAAAAAAACCGCTTCGCAACAAGTGCAAAGAGGTTCTTTACATGCGGGAATATTCTTATTGCATGACTTGAATGACTGTAGCAATGACAGCTACTAGCAGCAGGACTCCGAAGAAAACGCCAAAGCCCATGCCTACATCCATAAAATCGTTGCGCGGTTCTTCGTATACGTGAAGCTCGGGATGCTTAGGATCGCTCATGTTTGTTACCCCCTAACGTCCATCGTTAGAATAGTTTAAGCATAGTATACCCAAATTCGTCGAAAGTTGTAAAGGTTGTGGCAATGACATTTATGACAATTATGCAAACACTATCCTGATACCTGATGTTTAAAAAGCGCCGGGGCCTTCTCGGTTCTGAAAGCGGACTTTTTAAACGCTATTGAACAAAGCATACATATACGATAAACGTGGAAATATTAAAAAAACGCTTGACTATGACATTAGTGTTATGGTTTACAATGAGAGCATCACCAACGGTGAGACTTTAATTAACATTAAAGATCCCTATATGATGATCAACAGGGAAAAGGTGAACGCCATGCGGATTAGTGAGCTATCCAAGCTTACCGGCGCCAGTATTCGTTCTTTACGGTATTATGAGGCCAAAGGGTTAATTGCCACAGAGCGGGAAGATAACGGGTATCGGGTGTTTAACCAGATGGCTGTCGAACGCGTAAAGACCATTCAATTCTATTTGAGTTTAGGTTTTACGACCGAACAAATTGAAAGCTTCCTTAACTGTGTGATGAAAAATCAAGAATCGCAGTGCGACGATTTGCTGCCTCTTTACACGGAAAAGCTCAAAGAAATTGAGCAGCAGATGGAAATGCTGCAGCTTCTGCAAGCGAATCTGAAAGATCGGATCGCTTATATCGAACAGCAACGGCTGCGCGGGGAACCTGTAAGTTCGTCACATAACTGAGCGAATGCCAGCTTTTCACTAGCTTGCGGTTCGGTTGAAATGGCCTGCCAGTGTGGTATACTTTACATGTTGACTCATCAGTAGCAATCTACTTGATGTTATAAATCTTATATTTAGAAGGAGGAACTATCATGGCAATCGTGAATGTTTCAGATAACAGTTTCAAAGCAGAAGTTGAAGGCGAAGGTACAGTTCTAGTCGATTTCTGGGCGCCTTGGTGCGGACCTTGCAAAATGATCGCTCCTGTACTGGAAGAGCTTGACAAAGAAGTTGAAGCATTGAAAATCGCAAAAGTTAACGTGGATGACAATCCGGAGTCCGCAGCTCGCTTTGGCGTTATGAGTATCCCGACATTGATCGTTTTCAAAGACGGTCAACCGGTTGATAAAGTGGTTGGTTTCCAATCCAAAGATGCGCTGAAAAACGTAGTATCCCGTCATCAATAATCGCAGCGTTTGCTTTTAGTAAAACTACGTGAGAAAAAGCTCTTTTTCTGCTATGCTGAAAAAGAGCTTTTTTGTTGTGAAAAACGGGGGCTTGGTATCAAAGGGAGGGTGAAAATCTGTGACTGAACATGAAGATGCAGCAGCCCGGGAACAGAGCTTGGAAGCCATCAAGCACAAGCTTTCCTTGCTGCCGGACAAACCAGGCTGCTATTTGATGAAGAACCGCGAGGGCACCATCATTTATGTGGGCAAGGCCAAGGTATTAAAAAATCGCGTGCGCTCCTATTTTACAGGGAGCCATGGTGCCAAGACGCAAAGACTAGTCAGCGAGATTCGCGACTTTGAATATATTATCACCTCTAGCAATATGGAGGCGTTGATCCTCGAGTGTAATCTGATTAAGCAGCATCATCCCCGGTACAACGTACTGTTGAAGGATGACAAGACGTTCCCTTACATCAAGATTACACATGAAGCGCAGCCGCGTCTGGAAGTCACGCGGCGGGTGATCAAAGATAAGGGGAAGTACTTCGGCCCTTATCCGAACGCTTTTGCGGCCCAGCAGACGAAGAAGCTGCTGGACCGGCTCTATCCGCTCCGCAAGTGCAGGACGCTGCCCGATAAAGTATGCCTATACTATCATATCGGGCAGTGTTTGGCGCCTTGCGTGTACGATATATCCGCGGAGACGAACGAGCGGATGGTGCAGGAGATCACACGTTTCCTGAACGGGGGACACGACGATATTAAAGAAGAGCTGACGGCGAAGATGCATGCCGCAGCGGAGGAACTGAACTTCGAGCGCGCGAAGGAGCTGCGCGATCATATTTTGAACATCGACGCCGTGATGGAAAAGCAGAAAATCACGACGAACGATGCGGTCGACCGCGATGTGTTCGGCTACGCGGTCGATAAGGGCTGGATGGCTGTGCATATCCAGTACATGCGGCAGGGCAAGCTCATTGAGCGGCACGTCTCGCTGTTCCCTTACTACGGTGACGAGTACGGCGATTTCATTACCTACGTCACTCAGGTGTACAGCGACAATCCGGCGCTGCCCAAGGAGATCTTTCTGCCGAGCATGCCGATCGCAGAGCCGGGAGCGGGCACGCAGACGGAAGCCGGGGGAGCTGCAGCCACCGCTGTAGAAGCGAATGCGCAGGCCGCCGCCCATGCCGAGGCCGAAGAGAAGGATGTCCGCGAAGCGCTGGAATCATGGCTGAAGGTGAAGGTTCACTTCCCGCAGCGCGGGTTGAAGAAGCAAATGGTCGATATGGCAAAAGACAACGCCCGCAATGCGCTTGAGGAGAAGTTCCGCATGCTGGAGCGCGACGAGCGCCGTACGGTCAAAGCCGTCGAGAATCTCGGCGAATGGCTCGGCACCGGTACGATCCGCCGCATCGAAGCGTTCGATAACTCAAACATTCAAGGTACGAATCCGGTATCCGCGATGGTCGTTTTCGTTGACGGGAAGCCAGATCGGAAGGAGTATCGCAAGTATAAAGTGAAAACCGTACAAGGCCCGGATGATTATGAGACTATGCGCGAAGTGATTCGCCGCAGGTATGAACGGGTATTAAAAGAGAATCTCACGATGCCCGATTTGATCGTCGTCGACGGCGGCAAAGGGCAGATCTCTGCGGCCGTCGATGTCCTTGAGAATGAACTTGGGCTATTCATCCCGATCTGCGGACTCGTTAAGGATGCCAAGCATAAGACTGCGCAGCTGATGATCGGCGACCCCGCTGAAGTCGTTCCGCTACCGCGCGACAGCCAGGAGTTCTACCTGCTGCAGCGCATCCAGGACGAGGTGCACCGATTCGCGATAACGTTCCATCGGGAGACGAGAGCGAAGTCGATGGTTGTCTCCCAGTTGGATGCGATTCCCGGTATTGGCGAGAAGCGCCGGAAGGCGCTGCTTAAACATTTTGGCTCTGTTCGCAAAATAAAAGAGGCAGGAGTCGAAGACTTCAAGCCTCTGGGTATTGGTGAGAAATTGGCAAGCGAGATTCTTAGAGCGCTTCAAGGCGAGGCGGCGGCTCCCCAGGAATAAGGGGACCCCGCCTTTTTTCATGCAGCCAGGCAAGCATTATGGCGATTAATGCGGGCAGCAGGATATAGAATATGCCTGCAAGTACATCGCTCCATTGCCCTAAAGAGAAGAGGGACATGCCCATCAAGATGCTGTCCATACAAGCATGGGCAAACACCGCAGTGATGAAGCCGAATTTCAAGAAGACATATCCGAGTATGAGACCGATAATCGTGACTTCGATGAGACGCGTATACACCGGGTAAATCGGATATTGCGTATGACTTGCCGCCCAAATGACACTTGGCACTATGATCGCGATAATATTAGAGCGGAATAGCTTTTTGAACAGCATGATGCCAAGCAGTCTGTAGGTCGCTTCTTCCGATATCGCGGCAACCCAGGCCATCAAAGGAAACAAACGAGGTTCGAGCATATTCAGGACAGAGTTGGAAGGATCGCTGACCGCCCACACATCGAAGTTTACTTCGCCCGTATAGAACAGCACCTGCTGTACACCTAAGATGAAGAGAGCAAGTAAATAGCCGCGTCCCATGCCATGGTAGACTTCCGAACCAAAATGCCGTTCCTTCCATGAAGGCCACAGACGCAGTCCGATGGATTCCCACAAACCATTGCCGGCTGCAAGAGATAAGTAAAGCGAGATTCCCAGCAGCATCGTGACCAAATTCATGAATAGGGATGCGATGAGTGTCGCTGTGCCTTCGTTAGCAGTGGCTGCCATCGCTTTAAACGCAGGGTACATATTGATGTTATTGATGATATAGATCGTGATGAAAATGACGGTCAATAATAAACCTCGGCGAAAATCGATTTTTTTCCGTAAAATTAGGATGTAAATGATGGCGGCAAGGGACATAAGCAGTGTGAACCCCATGGAAACCCACGTCATAATGGAAGCCGAACTGTCTTGCTGATCCAGCCAAGCTTGATACGATTCCGGCAAACTAAAAATAACGTTGTAACCAATGATAGTCTTGTCATCAAAATCCATGCGCAACTGCAATTTGGCTTCGCCGAGAGATTCCGATTGCTTTTCATAGAAAAGAGTAGTCCCATTCTCCTCTTCGGCTGCAGGCTTTTCGATTGCTATAAAGTCATCCGGATTTAATCCCTGTTTCCGGATTTCCTCTTTGGCCATTATGTCTGCCTTCTGCTTGCTGATCGATGACTGAACCGTCGCATCTTCGCTCCAACCGATGATACGTGCGTTCGTGTAATTAATCTCAACTTCGAAATGTCGCTTCATGACTGGATCGACAACGCTGACTTGATAGTAATCAATCGGATAGCGTTCTCCGTATTTCGCAGTGTAATCTTCTGAGAGGTTCTCCTTTTGCAAGTAACCGCTCCTTGCTTTTTTTGACTGGTATACGACGAAAGTCTTCGTGCGGTCTATGCGATATCGCTCACTGATGAATTGCGCGGCACTGTCTGCGGCCTGCTGCTTCGATATCGTTGGATTTTCGGCAGGGACCGCTTCTTCCTCTTGCAGCCCATACAGGATATTTACACCGATATACAGCACGATTCCGATACAAGCAAGTAGGAGCAGAGAACGATTTATTTTCGATCGGATCATGGACGAGTTCCTTTCATTATGCATGATTTTTTCATGATGATGTTTCGATAAACAGTTATATTAAAGTTATCACAGTTTACATAGAAAACCAATTAAGTCAAAAACATTCGTAAACAAGGGTAAATACTTGATTTCGACGGATAACTCCCTCGCCAGCTTAGCAGAAACGTTGGTTTATCGGAATTTACTCTCATATCCGCTGAAACGAACTTTGTATGTGGACGTAAACAGTAATATAATTCATATCAATTGAATAAAAAGCCGAATTTCTTATTGAAAACGGGGGAACCATTTATTTATGGGGTGAATTTTGCTTAGGCATTCCGTGTCAGGCAAATAGGGTGATCCACGCATCCGAATCCGTCAGCTAACTTCGTAGGCTTTACGTCAGGAACCATACCGAACAAGGCATTGGATTTCCAGTGTCTTTTTTGCATGTTACAGGGGGCAATATGAAGAAAAAAGTGAACATTTGGCAGCTTACGCCGCCGCAAATTCTTGTACTCGGCTTCGCTGCGATCATCTTTATTGGAGCAGGTCTGTTAACGCTCCCGTTTGCATCAGCCACCGGTCATTCTATTCGATTCATTGACGCGCTGTTTACAGCGACTTCTGCAACTTGTGTGACCGGTCTGGTAGTTGTCGATACTGGCAGTACATATACGATGTTTGGCCAGATCGTCATCGTGACCTTGATTCAGATTGGCGGTCTGGGCTTCATGACGATGTCGACGCTGATTGCATTCGCATTCAGGAAGAAGATCACGCTTAAAGAGCGGCTTGTACTTCAAGAGGCTTTTAATCAAGGCAGCATGGAAGGCATCGTGCGGCTCATTCGCAAAGTCATCATTTATTCGCTCAGTATAGAGGCCATCGCAGCTATTATTTTAACGATTCGCTGGACATTTGATTTAGGCTTTGGCAAGGCACTGTATTTTGGAATATGGCATTCCATCTCGATGTTTAATAACGCGGGCTTTGACTTGTTCGGCACTGTCGACGCTCCTTATGTCTCGTTTACCGGTTATGCTGACGATTTCGTTGTTAACGTTGTCGTTATGTTACTTATTGTTCTAGGCGGTATCGGTTTTATCGTATTGTCCGATTTGATGGACTATAAAAAGACGAAAAAGCTGTCTCTACATTCAAAGGTTGTGCTCAGCATGACTGGAATTCTCATCGTGCTCGGCGCGATCGTCATTTTCATATTCGAATTTACAAATACGAAGACGTTAAGCTCTCTCAATATGGGCGGCAAGGTGCTCGCTTCCTTTTTCCAGTCAATTGCGCCGCGAACTGCCGGTCCGAATACGATCGATATCGCTGCGATGCGACAAGCATCCCAATTTTTCATCGTTATACTCATGTTTATCGGAGCTTCTCCGGGATCGACAGGGGGCGGGATCAAAACAACGACCTTTGCGATTCTAATCAGTGCGATTGCGACGATGATACGCGGCAAAGAGGATATCGTTATTTTCCGTTTTCGCTTGGCGAAGGATCGTATCCTTAAAGCGATTACGTTAACGATGATCGCCTTGTTCCTTGTCATATTCGTATCCATGCTGTTATCAACCACCGAGGATGCACATTTTCTCAAAATTTTATTTGAGGTTACATCCGCCTTCGGCACCGTGGGGTTGAGCATGGGGCTTACGCCGGAATTGACCGCTTTCGGTAAAATCATGATCAGCTTAACGATGTTTGCCGGACGTTTAGGTCCGATTACACTCGCCTACGCTTTACAACCGAAGCAAGAGAAAGAATTATATAGATACCCAGAGGGTAAAATCACCATTGGATAGGGGACAAATCAGATGAAAAGTCAGTATGCGGTAATAGGTCTGGGACGTTTTGGAGCAAGTATTTCGAAGGAGCTTGTACAGCTCGGTAATGAAGTGCTGGGCATCGACAAGGATGAAGAAGCAGTTGATGAAATGAGCTCTGAGTTAACGCATACGGTCGTTGCCGATGCGACGGATGAAGATGTCTTAAAGTCGTTAGGCATTCGCAATTTTGATTGTGCCGTTGTCGCCATAGGCGATGATATTCAATCCAGTATTTTAGCGGCGATCGTGTTGAAGGATTTAGGCGTGAAAAAAGTGGTTGCCAAAGCACTCTCTGAGCTCCATGGCAAAGTGCTTGATAAAATCGGCGTAGATCGGGTCATTTACCCCGAGCGGGACATGGGCATTCGCGTGGCGCATCAGCTTGTATCCCCTAATTTACTTGACTATATCGAAATTTCCAAGGATTACACGATTGCTGAACTTTCTGTACCTAAACGGATCTGCGGATTATCCATTAGAGAATTGGACCCTAGAGCCAAGTATGGATGCAGTGTGGTAGCCATTAACAAAAAGACCGGCGTGATCATCGCTCCAACAGCTACAGATGTTGTCAATGAGAAAGATATTATGGTAATTATTGGAACGAATGATCAAATCGAAGAGTTCGAAAATGAAGTTATCGGCTAGTGATATTCTCGTCATAAAACGTTCTTTTCGGCTTTAAAAGGTCGAGCAGGGCGTTTTTTTCATAACAATTTACTAACATTTCATCTTGTTGCCCGCATAACTTATATAGTATATTAATGCTGTGTCCTACATTATTCGACATTATCTTTCATTTTTCAACATTCAGCGAAAGCTGACCTAACGATTTCCTTACATTTTCTTTATAAAAGGTCTTCGAAGCACAGAGGTGGGCTCAGCATGTATAAGGTATTAGTTATTGAAGATGACGCGATGATTGGTGATATGGTATCGATGTATTTGGGGGAAGAAGGCTTTCAGGTCATACGTCATGAGAACGGTAGGGACGGGCTTCAAGCTGCAGGGCATTTTAATCCTGATATCATTTTACTGGATCTCATGCTGCCTGATATGGACGGGCTCGAACTATGCGAACAAGTACGTGAAACGTCTAAAGTGCCGATAATGATTGTTTCGATGAAAAACAAAGTAATTGAACGGGTAAACGCTTTAGCGGTCGGTGCTGACGATTATATGTGCAAGCCGTTCAGTATGCACGAAATGAGTGCAAGAGTACATGCGCTGATTCGTCGCTCCAAGCTTTATCAAACTAACCACAGTCAGGTGAAACGCCCCTCGGTCGTGGCTGTATCCAATACAGCGGTGCTGCTCGCCGAGCAAGCCTATGAAAGTATCGTCAGTCTGGATCAAGAAACTCGGTCAATGTGGGTGCGCGGAGAGTTGATCGATACGACTTATTCTGAATTCGAAATTATGAAGTGTTTTGTGAAGAACCCCGGAAGGGTGTTTAGTCGGGAAGATTTGCTTCAGACAGTCCGCGGATTTGATTCGTTCGTAACGGATCGTGCCATTGATGTGCATATCGCCAATCTGCGCAAGAAAATCGAAGAAAACCCCAAAGAACCCAAGCGGATTCGCACTGTATGGGGCGTAGGGTATAAGTTTGTATTATGATTTCCCCTCAGTAGCTTCTAATCATTGCTCTCCTTAATAGGAGCGTTGATGATTAGGGGCTTATTTGTGTTTTGTAAAATAATCAGTTGCTTGTTCGATGAACTTCATGGCAGCCGGATTCTCTGAGGTGCCCTCCGAATAGATGAGGGAGGTCGTCCGTTTCGTTTGCTCCAGCTCCACCAAATCGCGTAGGATCAAATCGTTATTGCGTATCAAGTCTTCGCGCAAATAGGATTGCGGCAGCAGTGTGGCTGTTTTGCAGGTAGAAACCAGACGAATGATCGCCTCGAAGGAATCAATCTCCATTTGCACATTAGGAAAGATGGAAAACCGGTGAAACAGCTCATCCATAAGAACGCGATACCAGGTACCTTTGGAAAAAAGGATCATTGGCAATTCATTCAAATCACGGATCGCTATGTGTGGACGGTCGATATAAGGGTGACCGAGTGGCAGCACGAGACACAAATGATCATCGAATAAAGGCTCGCAGTGCAGGCCTGAAGCGTTGATCAGCGAGGCTACGATGCCGATGTCGACCTTTTTTTCTTTGACCATCGTGACGACTTCATGAGTTTTACCTGTCAGCAGCTTGATCTCGGTGAGCGGATGATCCTTGAGATAATCCGTGATCAGATCGGGGAGCGTAGCTTGCAGGGTTGTCAAACTGGCGCCGATGGTCATGGAAACATGATGGCCCTCAGCTTTGTACGTTTGAATGGCTTGCTTGAATTTGCGCTCCAGATGGCGCAGCTCCAAAGCGTGGTCGTAGCAAATTTGGCCGACCTTGGTCAATTCCAGCCGTTTACCTTTACGGATAAAAAGCTCAACCCCGAGCTCTTCTTCCAGCTTCATGATTTTCCGCGAGAGTGCGGGTTGTGACAGATTCAACAGCTGCGACGCTTTATTCAAGCTCGCCTGTTCGACAACAACAGCGAAAACATCCAACAATTCCACGTACCGATCAACTCCTCACTTGCTCTATATGCATATAAGTTATAAGTATATATAAAGAAACGGCACTTCCATTATAAGCGGGAAAGAGGTACGATGTATATGTCACTTTTGTTGACAATTGACCTATGCTGCGCAAAAGGTCAATTGCAACCTGTTCACATTTTTTGGTCGATCTAGTATAAACGCTCACTGATTTGGAAAAATAGGCGTGGATGATTCTGGGTTGACGCTCGTTTGCGGCGAGGGTACAATGATATGTGGCTTGTCTAAAAATGTCGGATCTTATTATTTTAGGGGGGAATTGGTTCAATGACGGGTAATTCGTATTACTTTCGAAAGATCCACTCTTTGCTTGGCGTAATTCCAGTGGGCTTCTTTCTGATTGAGCATCTGCTCACGAACTATGAAGCTACAAAAGGGCATGGCGCTTTTGTGGATCAGATCAATTGGCTGAACGACTTACCGCTGGTTTTGTTCCTTGAAATCTTCGGTATCTGGATTCCGCTTCTTTACCATGCGGTTTACGGACTGTACGTAGCGTATCAGGCTCGCAATAATGTGAGCAATTACAGCTATTTCCGCAATCAAATGTTCCTGCTTCAACGCGTAACGGGTGTGATCACGTTCCTTTTTGTGGCTTGGCACTTCTTTGAAACAAGATTCCAAGTAGCGATAGGCAGCGTGGAACATCATGAGCTGGGAATGACGATGCATGAAATTGTGACGAATCCAATTATGTTCACGATTTATGTGATCGGTACCGTAAGTGCGGCATTCCACTTCTGTAACGGTATGTGGTCGTTCCTCGTAAGTTGGGGAATTACGGTTGGCCCTCGTGCACAACGCTTTTCCTCATACATTTGGATGGGGCTATTCGTAGTAATGGCAGTCATGTTTATTATGTCTTTGACTGCGTTTACAGATACTCAATTTCAGCAGCTTCCTGCAGAAGCGACCGGGCATTAAGGGAGGGTGAACGAAAGTGGCAAATTCGAAAATTATCGTCGTCGGCGGAGGCCTTGCGGGACTCATGGCGACAATCAAAGCAGCGGAGGCCGGAGTTCACGTGCAGTTGTTCTCCTTGGTACCGGTTAAACGATCGCACTCCGTATGTGCCCAAGGCGGCATCAACGGTGCGGTAAATACAAAAGGTGAAGGCGACTCCCCTTGGGAGCACTTTGACGATACAGTATACGGCGGTGACTTCCTGGCTAACCAACCGCCAGTTAAAGCGCTTTGCGAAGCGGCTCCTGGCATTATTCACTTGATGGACCGTATGGGCGTAATGTTCAACCGTACGCCAGAAGGTCTCCTCGATTTCCGTCGTTTCGGCGGAACGAAGCACCACCGTACGGCGTTCGCAGGCGCGACGACCGGGCAACAATTGCTGTATGCTCTTGATGAGCAAGTACGCCGCTGGGAAACAGCAGGTCTCGTAACGAAGTTCGAGCATTGGGAATTCCTTGGCGCCGTCATCGATGACGAAGGCGTATGCCGTGGTGTTGCAGCGCAAGATCTGCGCAGCATGGAAATTCAAACATTCCCGTCCGACGCGGTTATTTTGGCGACAGGCGGTCCTGGCATCATCTTCGGTAAAACGACGAACTCCGTGATCAACACAGGTACGGCAGCGAGCGCGGTTTACCAGCAAGGCGTGAAATATGCGAACGGCGAAATGATTCAAATTCATCCGACAGCGATTCCCGGGGATGACAAGCTCCGCTTGATGTCCGAATCTGCTCGTGGTGAAGGCGGACGGATCTGGACATACAAAGACGGTAAGCCTTGGTACTTCCTTGAAGAGAAATATCCGGCTTACGGGAACCTGGTACCGCGTGATATCGCGACTCGTGAAATCTTCTCCGTCTGCGTAGACCAGAAGATGGGCATTAACGGCGAGAACATGGTTTATCTGGATCTTTCTCACAAAGATCCGAAAGAGCTTGATGTCAAGCTCGGCGGTATTATGGAAATTTATGAGAAGTTCATGGGCGATGACCCGAGAAAAATTCCAATGAAGATTTTCCCGGCGGTTCACTACTCCATGGGCGGTATGTGGGTTGACTACAACATGATGACGAACATTCCTGGCTTGTTTGCAGCCGGTGAGTGCGAGTATCAGCACCATGGCGCGAACCGTCTTGGCGCGAACTCGCTCGTGTCTGCGATTTTTGACGGAATGGTATCCGGTCCTAAAGCGGTTGAGTATATCCGCGGCTTGGAAAAGCATGCGGACGATACGTCTTCTACGGTTTATGACCGCGAGAAAAAACGCCATACGGATCGTTACGAGTCCCTGCTCAAAATGAACAGCGGTACGGAAAACGCATACGTTCTGCATAAAGAGCTTGGCGATATGATGAATGCGAACATGACGGTTGTACGTCACAATGATCGTCTTCAAGATACGATCAACCGAATTAAAGATTTGAAAGACAGATACCAAAACATCAACATTACGGATACGGCTCGTTGGAATAACCAAGGCGTAGCTTTCACACGTCAGCTGTGGAACATGTTTGAGCTTGCGGAAGCGATGACACTCGGCGCCTTGCTGCGTAACGAGAGCCGTGGAGCGCACTACAAGCCAGAGTTCCCTGAACGTGACGATGAGAACTTCATGAAAACGACAATTGCTGATTGGACGCCGGATGGCCCGAAAATCAGCTACGAAGATATCGATGTATCCTTGATCGCGCCGCGGAAACGCGACTACTCCACGGAAAAGAAAAAAGGAGGACACTAATCATGGCAGAGACACAAACCGCACAAAAAACAGTGAAGTTTATCGTGACTCGTCAAGAGAGTCCTGAATCTAAATCCTATACCGAAGAGTTCGAAATTCCGTACCGTCCGAATATGAACGTGATTAGCGCGCTCATGGAAGTTCAACGGAATCCGAAGAATGCTAGAGGCGACAAAACGACGCCGGTATGTTGGGAATCCAACTGTCTGGAAGAAGTATGCGGCGCCTGCTCCATGGTTATCAACGGCAAGCCGCGTCAAGCTTGTTCCGCATTGGTCGACAAATTGGAACAACCGATCCGCGTAGCTCCTATGAGCACGTTCCCGGTTATGCGTGACCTGGTCATCGACCGCGGACGCATGTTTAGCGCCTTGAAGAAAGTCAAAGCATGGGTTCCGATCGACGGAACTTATGATCTTGGACCGGGGCCTCGTATGGCAGAGTCCAAGCGTCAATGGGCTTACGAGCTGTCCAAATGTATGACATGCGGCGTTTGTTTGGAAGCTTGCCCGAACGTGAATGATAAGAACTCCTTTATCGGTCCTTCGGCTCTCTCGCAAGTTCGTCTGTTCAATGCTCATCCGACAGGTGAAATGAACAAAGAAGAGCGTCTGGATACGCTGATGACGGATGGCGGTATTGAAGGCTGCGGTAACTCGCAGAACTGTGTACGCTCTTGTCCGAAAGGCATTCCGCTCACGACTTCGATCGCAGCATTAAATGCGGACACAACGAAACATTTATTCAAAAAATGGCTAGGCGTGTAAGCTAAATAAAAAAGCCTGATACCCTATGTACGCTCCAGGGTGTCGGGCTTTTTTGCAACACGGCATTTATCAAAAAGTAATAATTTGACGAAGGAATTTCTTCCCGATAAAATGAGTTAAGGCGTTTTTAGGAAAGATAATGAGGGAAACAAATGAGTAAAAGCAAACAGCCCACGATCATCGACGTAGCCAAGGAAGCCGGAGTTTCAATCGCCACCGTATCGAATGTCATCAATCGCAGAAAAGTGCCTATGGCGAAAGAGACGATACGTAAAGTGGAGGATGCAGTGAACCGGCTTGGCTATCGCAGGAATGTCATGGCGACTAACCTAAGCCGCCGGCGCTCTTATGAGCTCGGGCTTATCATCCCGCACTTCGGAGGCTATTACGGCCGATTCGCGGAGATGCTGGAGCAGAAGGTGCATCGTTTCGGCTATCATTTATCTGTATTTTCGGCAGCCGGTATGAATCCGGAGATTGAGCGGCGTCATTTGGAGTTATTGTTGCAGCGAAGAGTGGATGGGCTCGTGTCCCATGGATTGGCGATGAGCATGGATTCTACCCGGCAAATCGTCGGAGGAGGCATGCCGCTAGTCATTTTCAATGGTTGGGGTTGGCCGGGCGATATGGTGAAGCTTGCGGTGAATTTGGATTTTGCAAAGGCTTCCTCCGAAGCGGTACGCCATTTCCATGAGAACGGCTGCCGTTCCATCGTGTACGCAGGCAGGCGTAAAGGACTTGGCGCGAATGAACAGCGAATTCAAGGGTTTACGGCGGGAATTCAGGACTATGCCCGTGAGAGTATACATGCCATTTTGGATGTGGACGAGCTTGGTATCGAGGGAACGCTGGATGAAGCGCTGAAGTTGAGTGGCGAGCAGAAGCCGCTTGGCATCTACACGTTCAATGATGCTCTGGCTTTTGAGATTCTGGCGGTATGTCATGCTCGTAGTATTCGGGTGCCTGAGGATGTTAAATTGATTGGCATGGATAATGAGCTGTTTTCGAAGGCCAGCTTTCCGGCTATCACAAGCTTTGATATGCCGGTGGAGCTGCAAACGAGCCTTGTTGCGGCCTTCCTCATCAAGCAGATCGGCGAGGAATTAGATGAGGAAACGGAGCAACTGCTCGATGCGCACCTGGCGCGAAAAAAGGATCGCGAGCTGCTCATCGACCTTACGATGATGGCTCGTCCATCCACAGCAAATGCAGAAAGACCGTTACGCTCCGCCCAGAGCTAACGGTCTTTGTTTTTGGATTGCGGGAGTACCAGCAAAAATCTGTTCCTATTTAAGTGAGAAGCTCCCTGCGCTTTCCCTCACTTTTATGCTTCAGAAACTCCTTACCATACTCCCCGTGCGGATTAATGTTGGCGTGCTCGACTTGAATCGTGGCATGTGCGATGCCGTATTTATTCTTCAATGTCTCATTGATGGCAAGTATGACGCAAAACGGTTGAATATTCGGATCGATGAAGACATGGGCCGTCAACGAATAATGATCTGTAGATACAGACCAGAGGTGCATTTCGTGCACATCCTCGACACCTTCGACTTCTCTGATTGCACTGCGAATTTCATCAAGGTTGAAGTGCTCAGGCACGGATTCCATGAGAATCAGATAGGACTCGCGGATGATCTTGCTGCCACCGGTGAAAATAATGCCGCCGATGACCATACTGATCAAAGGATCGAATATGAGCAAATCCGTATAATAAATGATAATCGAAGAAACAATGACGCCAAACGAGCTGAGCAAATCGCCGAAAAAGTGCCATAGGGCGCTTTTCACATTCAGGTTGTCTTCTTCTTTGACACTGTGATGAAGCACCAGGGTGAGCACCAGATTCACGATGAAACCAATGGAAGCGATACCCAGCATGAGACCAAGCTGTATCGGTTGCGGGTGAATAATGCGCTGAATCCCTTCAATAAAGATGCCAATCGCAATGACGCAGAGCGCTAATCCGTTCAAAAAAGAAGCGATGATTTCAAATCGCAAAAAACCAAACGTAAACCGGGCATTCGGCTGCCGAGTCGCCAGATGCAGGGCGATCATGCTCAACCCGAGCGCGATAACGTCGGAAATCATATGTGCCGAGTCCGAAAGCAATGCTAGCGAGTTCGAAAGGATACCCCCGACAATTTCTACGGAAGTAAAGAAAGCAGTTAATAAAAGGGTTACCCATAATGTTTTTCTTGATTTACTTTGTTCTTTGACGTGATGGAGATGATGGTAGTCGTATTCAATGGCCATAGGCGCGCCCTCCTTCGTTGAGTCTGATTGAGAATGATAATGATTCTCTTATTTAGAATAATTCTAATTAAGTATTATCAGTATATGCCAGACCTTCTCAAGGTGCAACAGCTAATTTTATCGGCACAATTAATTTTTTATTAACCGTCGAATATTGACCAGCGAATAATAACGCTTTCAAAATTGTTACACAAATGAAATATTTCTGTTATGGTTTCATAATGTTAGGGAGGTAATATAATAAACAAGACCCCCTTTTTAATATATAAACATTTGAACCTGGCCCCGTTGGCCGGGTTCCTTTTTTTGTGTCAAGAAAAGCGATTGCAAAGGCAACAAGCTGGAAATCCTATTCAGTGATTAAATCTAATCATAAGTAGGGTGAGCTGAATGAAAGAGGTTATTCTTGCATTTGCGGCAGGAGCCTTAGTTGGAGTTGCTTTTAAGTATCTTCGCCTCCCGCTTCCGGCGCCTCCTGTTTTCTCAGCTGTTATGGGTGTTGTGGGTGTATATGTGGGCGGCAAGCTGGTTGAATGGGTGAATCGTCTTTTTGCATAAAAACATTGTTTTTGTGGAAAAATCTCCGTATAATAGATATGAAATTATGTCAACTTCTAATGAACGAAATTTCAATTTATTATAAGGGCGGAGACATATGAGCGGAGAGAAGCTGGAGAAGATCGTTGACGCGGCTCGCATGTACTATCAGTTGGACTATAGTCAACAGGATATTGCCAGAAAGTTAGGGGTATCTCGGCCTACCGTATCCCGATTTTTGCAGCAGGCGAAGGAAGAAGGCATTGTCCAGATCAAGATTATGGATCCGACTGAAAATAAAGAGATTTTAGCCGCTCAGCTGGAAGAGCAGTTTAGTTTGAAAAAGGCGATTGTCACTTCGGTACCTGAGTATGAAGATCACATCGTCAAAAGATACATCGGCGAAGCGGCCGCTGCATACTTGCATGACGTGGTCAAAGACGGGGATACAATTGCCACAACCTGGGGTACGACGCTTTATGAAGTTGCCGTTCAATTGCCGAACAAGCTGGTGAAAGATGTGACTGTTGTACAACTGAACGGCGGCGTCAGTTACTCGGAGACGAATACATACGCTTCAGAGATCGTTCATCTGTTCGGCGGAGCTTTTAATACGACGCCCCATTTATTGCCGCTTCCCGCGATTGTGGATCATGCGGTTGTGAAGCAGGCGATCGAAGCGGATCGGCATATCCGCAGAATTCTGGAGATCGGCAAGAAAGCCAATATCGCGGTTTTTACCGTCGGTGTTCCATCGGAAGATTCGGTTCTGATCAAAGCCAATTATTTTTCCCCTTCTGACTTGGACATTATTCATGCAAGAGGAGCAGGCGATATTTGCTCCAGGTTTATTGATCTGGAAGGAAACATTTGCAGCGAAGAGCTGAATCGCCGCACGATCGGCATCGATCTGGCTGAGCTGAGAGACAAGGAAAGGTCGATCCTGGTGGCAGGCGGTAAGAAGAAGGTAGAAGCCATCTACGGCGTTATTAAAGGAAATTATACCAATACACTGATTACTGATCAATTTACAGCCAAGCACTTGCTAGAATATTCAGTTTGAAGGTAAATAAAGGAGAACGAGAACCCATGGAAAACAAAGATATCGCACAGATTATTGATCATACATTATTGAAACCGGAAGCAACCAAAAATGAAATCGTTAAAATTTGCGGCGAAGCTAAGCAGTACGGATTTGCAACAGTATGCGTGAACCCTTCCTGGGTTCCGCTTGCTGCCAGAGAACTAGCTGGTTCAAACGTTGGTATTACGACGGTGATCGGTTTCCCTTTGGGAGCGACAACGACGTTTGCCAAAATGGCTGAAGCGCGCGACGCGATCGCGAACGGCGCGACGGAGATTGACATGGTCCTCAATATCGGCGCACTGAAATCAGGCGATCTGAACACGGTGCAAAAAGATGTCGAAGGCGTCGTGCAAGCCAGCAATGGGCAGGCTGTCGTCAAGGTTATTCTCGAAACGGGACTATTAACTGATGAAGAAAAAGTGAAGGCTTGCACGATCTGTAAGCAAGCAGGAGCGGATTTTGTCAAAACCTCAACAGGCTTCGGACATGGCGGAGCGACTGTGGAAGACATTGCTTTGATGAGAAAAACGGTCGGCCATGAAATGGGCGTAAAAGCGTCAGGCGGAGTCAGAGATCTGGAGACGGCGCGTAAAATCGTAGCCGCAGGAGCGACTCGCATCGGTGCAAGCTCCAGCATTGCCATTGTAACCGGCGGCAAGGGCGAGGGGTACTAAATACATGAATGGAACAGGCGAATTTCGATTCGGGCCTGTTCCTTTTTTTGTATGCTTTAAGTTTCGAACAGCACACGGCCTGTTTTGGATAAATCATATCCCTGAATGAACCGCAGCTCGCCTTGAAAGGCTTCCGATTGCAAAATGTGCTTAACCTGATCGATCCACTCGCGATTCTCAGGTTTCCGGAGCATCACAAGATCGTAACGTTCTTGGATTAAAGGTATAAAATCTATGCCGCCGACCAGATTGGCGGCTTTTTCGATACCGACGCCGACGTCGGCTTCCCCGGAAGCAACCTTGCCGGCGACGCTCATGTGATTCGTCTCCTCGTCCTCATAGCCGCCGATCCCCTGAGGCGCTATCCCGTGAAGGCGAAGCTGCTCGTCCAGCAGGACGCGCGCGCCCGAGCCTTTCTCACGATTGGCGATGCGAAGCCCCGGCTGCTTGAAATCGGACCAGCCGCTAAGCTGCTTCGGGTTTCCGCGCTGCACATACAAGCCGGCTGTACGCGAGATAAGGTTCACGACGATATAGGAAGAACCGACAAGCAGCTTGCGGATATAGGGCAGATTGTACTCGCCGGTATCGCCATCCAGCAGGTGCGTACTGACAATGTCCGATTCGCCTTTGTACATGGAGATGAGGCTGTCCAGACTCCCGACATAAGAACGGAGCGGCCTATAGCCAGGCACTCTTTTTTCGATATGCCCCGCCAGAATGTCCAGGCTGAAGTCCTGTCCGGTAATAACCAGAGAGCGGTTTGATGAGGAGAGGAGTGGGGACTCCATCCGGGGCGGCTGTTCGGTGACTTCCGTTTTTTGAACAGCGGGGTGACCGCTTTTAGCCCTCGTTTTGTAAGCCTCAAGATCCGATGCATCGACACGCATCTGCTTGCCTACACGATAGGCGGGAAGATCCCCTTTTTTGATTAGATCGTAAACGGTTAGTTTCGATATTTTAAGCAGTTTGGCAATTTCTTCGGTTGTATAGGAAATGTCGGATGTCATTTTATCCTCCAAAGTTGGTTTATATGTATCATATGCTGTGATTTCGTTTATTTCAATCTAATTTGTTTACTAGGCTGGCATGATTCAGTATAATGATTTCATATTATTTATATCTAATTATATCTAAATATAGCTAAAACAAACCGTGGAGGAATGATTGTGTATAAGTTCATTAAAAGCCATTTTACTTTACTTCTTCTAACAATGATTCTGACTTTCATAGTAGGCTGCGCTCAAACGCCCGCAGAAAAGGTAGAGCTTACCATCTCCGCAGCTGCGAGCTTAACCGATGCATGTAAAGAAATTCAAACCGCATATGAAAGCAAAAACAAGAACATTAAGCTCAATTTCAACTTCGGTGCATCAGGTGCGCTGCAGCAGCAAATTGAGCAAGGAGCGCCTTCCGATGTGTTCATCTCGGCGGCTGCAAAAAATATGAAGGTCTTGGTCGATAAACAACTCATCGACAGCTCCCGGCAGATTAACCTGCTGCTCAATGAATTGGTTGTCGTCGTGCCTGCTGATGGCGAAGCTGCCATCGGGCAGATGAGCGATCTATCGAGTGCGGACATGAAACACCTAGCCATTGGCGAGCCGCAAACGGTGCCGGCCGGAGGCTATGCGAAGGAAGCGTTGGCGAATGCGAAGCTGTGGGAGCCGTTGCAGGATCGGATCGTACAAGCCAAAGATGTTCGCCAAGTGCTTACTTATGTGGAATCCGGCAACGCGGAAGCGGGATTTGTATATAAAACGGACGCATTATCTTCGAAAAAAGTAAAAGTAGCCTTTAGCGTCGATCCGAAAACGTATGCACCGATTGCCTATCCGGCCGGCATTGTAAAAGCGACCAAACATAACAAAGAAGCAGCGGATTTTTACGCATACCTGCAAACGAAAGACGCCCAGGATATTTTTATGAAGTTCGGCTTCTCCATACCTAAATGATGATGGCATCAATCAATTGGACAGAATTTGCATCGCCAATTCTTCTATCCATTAAAGTTGCAGTCGTCTCTAGTATTTTGGTGCTGCTCCTGGGTGCTTTAATGGCTTGGCGGATGTCTCGGCGCAGTTTCAAAGGGAAAACTCTGGTGGAGACCCTGCTGCTCCTGCCCCTTGTATTGCCTCCAACTGTCGTTGGATTTATTTTGCTTATGCTGCTGGGTAAAAAAAGCTGGGTTGGCATCTTGATGGAGAAGTTGTTCGATCAACCGATTATTTTCACATGGGGGGCTGCCGTCATCGCTTCGGTTGTAGTTGCCTTTCCTCTAGTCTATCAAACGATGAAAACAGGCTTTGCTTCGGTCAGCCGGGACCTCGAGGATGCAGCCCGATCGATGGGAGCAAACGAGTGGCAGGTGTTGAGGCTCATTACTTTACCCTTGGCGTGGCGGTCTGTCCTCACCGCATATGTGCTTGGTTTTGCCCGGGGACTGGGTGAGTTCGGCGCAACACTAATGATTGCGGGAAACATACCGCATCAAACGCAGACGTTGCCCACAGCCATCTATATAGCGGTTGAAGCCGGCAATCAGACGCTTGCCTGGTGCTGGACAGTCTCCATCGTGATGATCTCGTTCATCCTGTTGTTCATCGTAAGTCCAAAGAAATAGCGATATCATAGAAAATGACAAGTCAATATTAATGAAACAACGTCGAGGAGTGAATAGGAATGGATATGACAACCTTTTGGCCATTGTTGCAAAAAAAAGTCGATACCATGATCGAACGAATCGGTTCCAAATCTCCACATGTAGACAAAGAAGGCGTGTATGATGATTTCCGGTTGGATTGGTGGACATCAGGTTTTTGGCCGGGGATTCTCTGGATTATGTATGATATGACCAAAGATGAGAAGTATAGCCGGCACGCTTGGGAATGGGATTCCAAAATAGAAGCTTGCTTCTTGCAGGAAAATAATTTTCATCATGACGTTGGTTTTCAGTTTCTTCCCACTGCGGTGGCGAAATATAGGATGACGGGAGACAAGGACGGTCGCAGGAGAGGGCTGCAGG
Organism: Paenibacillus sedimenti; assembly: GCF_014534655.1. Classification (GTDB taxonomy): domain Bacteria; phylum Bacillota; class Bacilli; order Paenibacillales; family NBRC-103111; genus Paenibacillus_E; species Paenibacillus_E sedimenti. The sequence continues at coordinate 27,269 of NZ_JACVVD010000011.1, read as the reverse complement.
CAGCGAATTTCCTGGCAGGACGCTTTAATCTGGCGGGTCGCTTCCTGCGAGCATGGAATCAGGAGAAACATGGCTGGGCCATCATCGATTCCAGCATGAACCTGTCGCTGCTCTTATGGGCAGCCGAAGAAATAGCCGATTCCCGATTCAAGCAGGCGGCTATGGCTCATGCGGACACAGTTCTGGAGTATTTTATACGCAATGACGGGTCGGTCCGCCATATCGTCAGCTTTGACCCGGATACAGGCGCTTTCCTGGAATCGCTTGGCGGCCAAGGATATTCTCCTACCTCCGCATGGAGCAGAGGACAGGCGTGGGCGTTTCATGGGATGGCTAACGTCTATCGCTATACGCGGGAGCAGCGGTATTTGGATGCTGCGAAGCGGGTCGCCCATTACTTTATGGCGCAAACGGCGGTCGATCCAATCCCGCTTTGGGATTTCCGAACCGGAGACGCGGATTTGCAGCTCAAAGACACATCCGCTGCATCCTGCGCGGCTTCGGGTCTTATCGAAATCGCCGACCTGGTTCCGGGCGAAGAAGCGCACCTTTATCGTAACCAAGCTTTGCGTATCATGGAAGCATTAACAGAGCGCTATGCCGTACTGGATCATTCGCGAGAGTCCATATTGCGTGAAGGAACAGGGAATAAGCCGGCTGAGCAGAACGTTAACGTCGGACTCATATACGGAGACTATTTCTACGTTGAAACTGCGGCGAAGTTGATGAACTGGAAGAATCGTATATTTTAATCTACTTTGTAACACAATTGGAACATTCCCGTTTTCGTCCCATAACATTACTGGGCTATTATAATAAACAAGACCCCCTTTTTTAATATAGAATTTGGACCCAGCCCCGTCGGCTGGGTCCCTTTTTTTATCCGGCGCATAATTGAAAGGCAATATTTAAATACTAAGCAAAAACGAAAGTGGCGGTTAAATGACAAGCTTCGTCGAAGCGGCGATTGATGTAATCAAATCTTTAATCGATGATGAACCCAAACCCCCTTTACATGTTGGAGAGGTTATGACATGTTGGACATACCTGACCATGCTCGAAGAAGAAAAAGCGAGTGTACAAATTGGACTAAATACAACAACAGATAACGAACTCTTAGAAGCTCTGAATGCTTCTATGGAATTAGCAACAGCACAGGCGAATAAATTAAAAGAATTCATGTTACAGGAAGGTGTTCCGTTACCCCCGGTTTCTGAAAAGAAACCCGTATCAGAACCGGGTTCTGTACCTTTAGGAGTTAAGCTTACCGATGATGAAATCGCCAATGCACTATCGGTTAAGGTTGTTGCGAATTATATGATGTGTGCAACCGGCGCAGTGGAGTCTGTGCGTAATGATGTGGGAATGATGTTTGCTAAGTTTCAAGCAGATAAATTGAAATTTGGAGCTGCATTAAAGACATTGATGCGCAGACGTGGATGGATCAAAATTCCTCCCTATTATGTTCCTAACGGATTGCCGAAACAATAGAATTTCTGAAAAAAGCAGGAGATCTGGCCACGTCGGCTAGGTCTCTTTTTCTGGTAGCGAATAGCGTTTCTAGGTATGTATTGAACTGCACAGGTCTTTTTGACTATATATTAGAAGTGATGAATAAATATATTGCAACTTTGGGACTAGGAATGAAATAATAGAGCAGATCCTTTTTTTATTTTTATGTCTTAAAACAGAGGATTTTTCTATCCACAACATGAAATAACAGAAGACAGATTGATTTTGGCAGGGAGCCGACAGTATGAGAAAAATTAACTACACCCTAATAGCTCTAATATTTGTCATTTTGGTATCTTCCGTAGAGGTTGTACTCAAAAATTATGAGAATACATTGCTTCAAGAACTGAAGCTCTCTGAAGAATCTCAATTATCATCACGTGCCCTTGCTTTGAAATCGGCTGTTGACCGAAACTTCAATCTCATGGCAAGCTTGGAGGCTTACGTCACTTCGGGCTATCTCGAAGGCAAGAATGATCGAGAGGTCATGGATTACATGGAATCTTTATATAATGGCGTTCAAAGCTCCGCTTTTAATTTGCTCATTGTGCCCAAAGGCATCGTGAAGTATGTATATCCGCTCCAAGGCAATGAGAGTATTGTGAATTGGGATTTGTTGAATGATCCTCGGGCTAATTTACAAGAACAAATACAGCGGGGGTTGCAAACGAAAAAAATGACCGTTGACGGCCCGTTTAAATTGCTGCAAGGCAATAACGGTTTGGTCGCCCGGAAGCCAATTTATCAAAACGGCAACTTCTGGGGATTCGTCTCGGTTGGATTGGATAAGGATAAACTCTTGCTGGAATCGGGAGTTGCAGGCAAGGACAACAGAGCGCTGCAGGTTGCGATTCGCAATCCGGGAGAGCCGGCTTTTTATGGCGATGATCAAATTTTTCAAATGAAGCCGATGTACGCTACGATTGAATTTTACGGGAAAATATGGGAATTGGCAGCTCTCCCGCAAAGCAGCTCGATCCAAAGCGTGAAGGAACAGATTCAACTTATACGCTGTGCTTATATTTTGGTACTGCTGCTTGGACATATTTTCTATATCTATATCGTAAGACAGCGAAATCAGTTAAGCCGTATAGTTCAAGAACGTACGCAAGAGCTGCTTGAGGCCAATGAGGACCTGACCGCAGTGAATGAAGAACTTAAAGCCGGTGAGCATGAGCTGCAGCAGTATACGAGGCGGTTGCAGGAATCAGAGCAGATGCTGTCCTATATGGCCTATCATGATATGTTGACAGGCATCTACAACCGCGCACATTTTCAAACGCTGCTGAAGGAACAGATTGAACGTCATCGCGATCGGAGCTCAACGCTGGCCGTACTGTTTTTTGATATGGACAATTTCAAAATGGTCAATGATTCGCATGGACATCATATGGGAGACATGCTGCTGCAGGAAGTCGTGAACCGCATACGGCAAGCCGAATTATCGTATCAAACGTTTGCCCGGTTCGGCGGCGATGAGTTTGCGATGCTGCTGACGGATTGTTCGTACGAACAGGATATCCAGAGTTTGTGTGAGCGATTGTTGGACCTTTTCAAGGTACCTTGCACCATCGCTAACCGCTCCTTCTTTGTCAGCATCAGCATCGGTATTGCGCAGTACCCGCAAAGCGGCACCACGTGGGATATGCTGCTCAAGAATGCGGATATCGCCATGTACATAGCGAAAAAAGAAAGCGGCAGCTCGTATACATTCTTCACACTGCAAATGGAAACCAGCTCTTTAACGAAGCTCGAGATGGGCAACCATCTGCGGCAAGCGATGGATCGCAATGAACTGGAAATCGTTTACCAGCCTCAAGTGGATTGCATGCAGGGCAAGATCATCGGCGTGGAGGCTCTGCTCAGGTGGAAGCATACGACCAAGGGTTACATCTCGCCAGCCGTATTCATTCCTTTGGCCGAGGAGATGGGCTTGATTGTGCCGATCGGCGAATGGATTTTACGCAGAGCCTGCAGTCAGATGAAGGCGTGGCATCATATGCTGGAGCAGCCTTTAGCCATTTCAGTCAACCTTTCGGTACGGCAGCTGCATGATGAGCGGTTTGTCGATAAAGTATGTCACATCCTGGAGGAGACAGGCTTAGAGGCCAAATATCTGGAGATGGAGATTACGGAAAATGTGGCGATGAAGGACGAGCAATTGGATGCGCTTCGTCATCTTCGTCACATGGGCATTGCGATCTCCGTCGACGACTTCGGCACGCACTACTCCTCGCTAAGCTACCTGAAGCGGTTTCCGGTTACCAAAATCAAGCTGGATCAGTCCTTTGTCCGAGGCGTCCAGTCGGATGACAAGGATCGTGCTATGATTAAAGCGATTATTTCCGTGGCTAATTCCTTCCAATTGGAAATTATTGCAGAAGGGGTGGAGACGGAAGAGCAAGCCAGTTTCCTCGTTGAGAATGGATGCCGACAGATTCAAGGCTATTACTTCTTCCGGCCGATGTCTGCTGAGCAGGTCATGGTGGTGCTGAAGCAAAGTTTACGGCCTAAGCTGGTTTTCATGGAAGTGGCTGCGGCTGGTGAGGAAGAATAATTTAGGTAAACAAATAAAATCTCCTAGCTTAAATAAGCGCAGGAGATTTTTTGTTCCCATTATAAAGGGACGACTTGTTTTTGTTGGTTTTTAAAATAAACCCAGTGCTTGAAGCCGATTTCCTTCAGCTTCGCGCTGACTTCATTCCACTCGTCACCGACACGGCTAGGAATATGAGCGTCGGAACCGAAGGTGACTTCTACACCGTAATGCAGCGCCCGCTCAAGGATCTCATCGGAGGGGTACCAGCCGCCTACGTCTTTGGTATTGCCGGAAGTATTAATTTCAATAGCTACGCCGCATTCGCCGATTACTTTCAATGTATCGTTCACTTTTGGTGTGGAGATGTTCGAGAATTCAGGATAGAACCCTTTCATGGCATCAATGTGTCCAAGAATGTGGAACATGCCCGCGCGAGCGGATTCTGCAATTAAGCGGTAGTACTCCTCTTTATGTTCAACTTTTTGAGCGTCGTTCAGTTTCTTCCAGCGGTTGCGATTGAAGATGCTGACGCCTCCGGATAAATGAACGGAGCCGATGATGTAATCGAACGGATACTTCTTATACTCTTCACGGTAGATTTCGGCGTGCTCAGGAAAAAAGTCCGATTCCACTCCGAGAAGAACGTCGATTTTGCCTTTATATTCTTGTTTGAGCTGCAATACTTCCTCAATATAACGAGGAAATTCGCTTTTGGCCATTGCAATCTGGGGCTGTGCCTGATCCTCGGTGCTTCCGAAATAAGGCGAGTGGTCCGCGATACCGATGACGCTCAAACCACCGGCAATAGCCGCTTCAATATAATCGCGAATCTTGCCCTGCGCGTGTCCGCAGCGGTCATGATGGGTATGTAGATCGAATTTCATAGGGGCCTCCTTATTCCGAACCGAGAAATTGGGTTTCCGGCATGCCTTTCAAATCTCTTAGAAATTGCTGCATGGCGGAATTCAAGTATCGTCCTGACTTATATACTACACCTACTGGGTGGGTTATATCCAATTCACTCACTTTTAACATTTTTAACGTGCCATGGCGAAGCTCGTCGGCAACGGAAAGCTTGGAGATGATAGCCACACCGAGATTCAGCTCAACCATACGCTTCACTTCCTCGCTGCTCGAAAGCTCCATCACGATATGCGGCGACACTTCGTAAGTGGTGAAAATCTGATCGACGAAACGCCTTCCGGCAGTTTCCGGAGAGAGCATGATGAAAGGGATGTTGCGAAGCTTCTCGACAGACAGATGAGAAAATCGGCTGAGCGGATGCTGGGAAGACACAATGAGTTCAAAGGTGTCATAGTAGAGTACGGATGTCTCCAACGCTTGGTTTTTTTCGAATAAATAGGTAATGCCGATATCAATCTGACCGTTCTCCACGCTGTTCATAATTTGCGAAGAGGTCATGGAATGAATAGTTGTTTTGATCAACGGGAATTGATCTTGAAAATAAGAGAGGACCCGCGGCAAAATCTGCATAGCAATGGATGTAGTTGTTCCGATATGAATGTGTCCTTGTGGCGTTTGGTGTAAATCGGCTAGCCGCTGCTTCAAATCGCTGGCGATGCGCAGCATTTTCTCTGCATGCTCAAGAAACAACTTTCCGCTGTCCGTCAGGGTGACAGGTTGATTACGGTCAATCAAAATCGTGCCGAATTCGTCTTCCAAGCTTTTGATTTGTGCGGAAACGGCAGGTTGGGTCAAGTTAAGAATCTCCCCAGCTTTGCGAAAGCTCATCGTTTTCGAGATTGTGAGCAGCGTCTCCAACTGGTTCATATTCATGAGCGCACCTCCTGCTTTCATTTATGTAAGATGCATACAAATAAAATTTATCGAAATTGTAAAGGACATAAAAACCTTTTCTAACCTCATTATATGATATATGATTGGCCGTCGGCAAATAACGATAGTAAATTTCTTTCGTTTTTTGCTTGCTATGGCTCCAGGATGCTGGCGAACTTGGCGATGCCAGCTTCGATTTCCTGCCGGTTTGCCCGGGCATAGGACAATCGTACATAACCTTTATCCGCGCCGTAAACGCCGCCCGGGACGAACAGAACCCCTTGCCGGATGCCGCGTTCAAGCAGCTCGGTTTCTGTGATGGGCTCATGCAGCTTGCACCAAATGTGGTAGCCGCCCTCCGGCTTCTCCCATTCTGCTTTGCCGGTGAGATGCTTTTTCATGGACTCCAGCATGTAATCTCGCTTTATAGTGAGGCCTTGCAGAACTTTATCGCGCTGCTGCGCCCATGCCGATGAAGTGATGAAAGTTTCGACCAGATGCTGCAGAAGCGGACTCGTTCCGAAATCCATCTGCTGCTTGGCATCCGCAAGTCGGTCAATGACTGAACTCGGTCCGACCATCCAGCCGAGCCGGAGACCCGGCGCCGTCGTCTTCGACATGCTGCCGATATGGAGGATCGACTCCTTCGCACCGCTGAGTGCGAGCAGCGGGAGGGGCGGATCAGATTCACCGGCGAGCGTAATCGAGCCGAACGTTTGATCTTCTACGATCGGAATGCGATACGCTTCACAAATTTCGATTAAGCGCTGCCGTCTCTCTAAGGGCAGCACGGTACCAGTGGGATTCTGGTAGGTCGGCATCGTGATGACCATTTTGATGCGGTGCATTTTGTGCAGGGAGAGCAGCTCGTCAGGCAAGAGGCCATGCCCATCGACAGGTATGCGAAGTAAGCGAATGCCGGATGCTCCGAAAAGCGGAAGCGAATAATGGTAGGACGGGCCCTCAATCGCAATACTATCGCCAGGGCTTAAGAGACACTGAGCGATCAAATGGAGCGCCTGCTGAGCGCCCGAAGTAATCAAGATGTGCTCCGGCTTGCAGGTGATACTGGAAGTGCGGAGCAGGTGTGCCGAGAGGGCTTGACGCAGAGAGAGCTCACCCTTGGCGTCCGGGTAATGCAAGGGCAAGGGGCGATTGCTTCTCTTGAGCATATCCGCCACCATGTCTGCAGGAAGCAGATCAGGAGACATCTCGCCATCCGCCAGGTTCAAATAGACAGGATCCATCGTAAGCTCGCGCACTTTGCGGAGCAGGCTTTGAGTCGGACGGAAAAGTCCTGATGCCATATAACTACGCCATTCAGAGAATTTCGAGGACGATAAATTCCATAAGCTGTCGCTAACGTAGGTTCCACGGCCTTGCGCCGATTGAACTAATCCGACTGCACGCAGCTCTTCAAATGACTTGGTTACGGTACTGCGGTGAACGCCAAGCAACGAAGCCAGAAACCGCTCAGTAGGAAGCTGGCTGCCTGGAGCTAAAGTACCGTCTACAATCATTGCTTCGATTTGCCTGGTAATTTGCATGGGGATCGATTCTTTGTTCTCCCGATTTCGATTGATTTCAATTTGCATAGTAGCTTTCAACCCTTTATATGATCGCTTTTACTCTTATCTTCGTTGAATTGGCCTGCGAAATCAACTGCCAATTGGCTCCTGACGATAGCGGCCAATTCGATTAATCTGAAAGCAAGGACAAGTGATTGTACATATAGAAAGGGGCACCTGCATTGCTGTTATCCGCTTTTATCAAAGGATTTGTATTTTCATTATCGCTCTGCTGCGATCTAGGGCTTGTGAATGTGGCCATGATTAAGACGGGGATCGAAAAAGGCTTCAAAAGTTCATTCCAGCTAGGATTTGGATCCTGCTTTGGAGACTTGACTTATTTGGTACTAGCTCTGCTGGGAGTTACGGTTATATTTCAAATCCCAGTCATTCGGTGGGTACTATGGATTGTCGGTACGTTGGTGCTTGCGTGGATGACGATTCAGATGCTGCGCAAATCGCTCAGCCGGCAAAATGAGCTGCAGCTTTCAGGGGCAGTGACGAGGGAGAGTAAGCAATTTTGGTGGGGGCTTGGCTTAACCTTATCCTCCCCCACGGTCATTCTTTGGTTCGCGGTTGTGGCGGGGCCGATTATCGCCAGCTTCGGTACGCATGACTTGAAGACGACCCTGGTGTTTATCGCCGGTTTTTTTGCGGCCAGCGTGATCTGGTCCGGATTTATTGCACTAGTCTCCGGCGTATCCCGCAAATGGTCCAGCGCACGATTCGTCCGAATCATGTCGCTGGTCTCAGCGGTGTTATTCTTGGCGCTGACGGTAAAAATCTTTATGGACGGCTGGCAAAACCTGCTCCATCATTCAGCTTAAGCTGCTTAACGAAGTCCTGCAGATCTTCGCAGATCAAATCCGGCGTCACGCCCGCCAACGCCAGCTGCTCGTGCGCATTCGCCGGCGTGGCGACGCCCGTGAGCACGAGCGCGGTACGACACCCGGCCATCACGCCTCCGCGGATGTCCGTAGCCGCATTGTCGCCGATGACCCAGACATCGGCGGCGGGCAGACCGAGCCGCCCGATGGCGTAAGCCATAATGATCGGCGACGGTTTGCCGATCACCACCGGCTCCACGCCGGAGGCGGCGGTGATAGCTGCTGCCAGGGAGCCCGCCCCTGGCATGAGTCCTCCATCCGACGGCAGCATGCGGTCGGGATTGGTTAATACATAGGTCGCGCCGTTTTGCAGGCGGCGGACCGCTTCCGTCAGCTTCGCGTAGGAGAAGCTGCGGTCAATGCCTTGGACGACGTAGTCCGGCGTCCCCTCGTTCAAGAGGAAGCCGGCCGCCTCCAAGGCTATTTGCAATCCGGCTTCGCCGATCATATGCACGCGGTTCCCTTGCCGCTGCTCAGCCATGTACTGTGCAGCCGCTTGGGATGATGTATAGACGGCTGCAGCAAGGACCTCGATGCCGAGTTCTCGCATATGCCCGGCGACTTGCTCAGGCGTTCGTGACGAATTGTTCGTCACGAGCAAGTACGGCAAGCCTTTTTCATTCAGCATGCGGATGAAAGCCGCAGCATGGGGAATGGGCTTGCGACCCCGGTACAACGTTCCATCCAAATCGATGAGGAATCCATTTTTCATATTCATATATTCCTTTCGTTCCTACTGCATGGAAGGCAGCGAAATTTCCACCGTCGTGCCTTCTCCCAGCTTGCTGCGAATTTTCATTGTGCCTCCATGGGCTTCGATAATACGGTAGCAGACCATGAGACCGAGACCGGTTCCTTTTTCCTTCGTGCTGTAGAAGGGCTCTCCCAGCTTCGGAAGCCGTTCGGGGGCGATACCGCAGCCCTGATCGATGAAACGGATCATCAAGTTTTTGCCATGTTCGGCAGGGAATGCCTGAATGCGCATCTTTCCGCCTAAGCTCATGGACTCCAGCGCATTTTTCAGAATATTAATGAACACCTGCTTAAGCTGATGCTCATCGCAGGACACAAGCGGAAGCTCGGCTTCGATCTCGGCTTCGATCTCAATGTTGCCGAGCAGCGCCTGCGGTTGCAGCAGTTCTATCGTGCTCATCATAATCGTGTCCAGCTTGCGAGGCTCAAAAAGAATGGCCTGCGGCTTGGATACAAACAAAAATTCATTTACAATAAATTCAATTCGCTGCAGTTCATTTTTCATAATTTCTATATAATATTGTTCTTTGGGACTGTTCGTCTTAAGCAGCTGCAGAAACCCTTTCAATGCAGTCAACGGATTGCGAATCTCATGCGCAACGCCAGCCGCCAGCTGACCGACAGCCGAAAGCTTATCCGATTTAATGAGAAGCTCCTGCGTCTTCTTCTGCTCGGTAATATCGACAAAGGTGATAACAGTACCCAGCAGCTGCCCTTTGTCCTCCAACATTGGACTGCACATATATTCCACGGGAAAGTACGTTCCGTCTTTTCTCCAGAATATATCCTCTTTGATAATCGTAACTTCCCGGTTCAAGACGGTATTCAATATAGGGCTTTCTTCCCTTGAGTATAATGTCCCGTCGCTTTTTTCCGGTCGGATGAGGTTGTGGATTTGTCTGCCCAGCATTTCATCCACTTTCCACCCGGTCATCATCTCGGCTGCTTTATTCCAAAAAATCGTTCTACCGGTCATATCAATGCCATAAATGCCTTCCGACACGGAGTTGAGAATAAGCTGATTTTGCTTATGAAGCTTATCGATTTCCTTCTTCTGCTCGTTGACTTCGGTTAAATCTTTCAAAATGGCGTAAACGCCCACGATGTTGCCGTCGACCATAGTCGGAACGAAAGTTACATTTGACTGGACGGGAAAACCTTTCCGGTGAACGAAAGCCGCTTCAAAGTGCTGCGGTATCCCGGCAGAAGCTACTTGAAAATGATGCAAGGCCTTGAGTAAATCCGGCGGATTAATCATGGGAATGAATGAAGTTAACTGAGAGGCGTCCTGACTTAGACCGAGCAGGCTTTCCAGACCGTGATTGGAGGAGATCACCTCACCGTCCAGGCTGAAGGAAATAATCGAATCCGGATGGTTGTCATACAAGGATTTATAGCGTTCCATGCTTTCTATCATCTTCGCTTCACGCTCTTTGATCTGTTTCATGCTATAGAAAGTAAGCACCAGAATGATGCAAATGACAAGGATGTCGATTGTGATTCCCGCATACTTCAAATTTTGCAAAAATTCGATGCGATGCAGGACCAAAGCATCTACTAGCAGTAAAAGAAAAGCAAAAATATGATAAACTAGCGCATTTTGAAATATAGTCATGCGTTGATCGTTTGTGGTATGTTTGGACATGATCGACTTTCAAAGCCCCTTTAAGTCATTTTCTACCATAATTGTACCAGTATTCGACAGAAAATTATATATTTGTCTAGTACTAGTTTGAATCCTGTCTTATAGGAAGAATTTCCCATGTGTTACATAACTCAGCGCCGTTATAGTTCCGGGAACATGATTAAGATGCATATGTGAGCAGTTCGTACTATAAATCCAAAAAAAATGCAGTATACTTGTCCCAGATATTTAGGTATAATGTTGTAAAAGGTCGTTTTTCTGCGGATTTTATTCACAAAGGAGATCGGAGCATGAAGGCTGAGTACATTAATCCCTTTTTGGAGTCGGCTAGAATCGTCATCGAACAAGTCGCTAACATTCGTCCTACGACAGGGCAGCTCGGCGTTAAAGACGTCAAATTTGTGGAAAAGTACATTTGGATTCAAATTGGTATGACCGGTCAAATGGAAGGCGACATCGTATTTGGGCTTGCTGAAGAGGTCGCACTGAAGATGGTCTCTGCCATGATGGGCGGCTTTACAGTGACGGAAATGGATGAATTGGGTAAGAGTGCCATCTCCGAACTCGGAAATATGATTAGCGGTAACGCAAGTACGATGCTGTTTAATCAAGGCGTCCGTGTAGACATTACACCTCCGAAGCTCGTTCAGTCAGCTACAGCTGCAGGCTTTGTGCCAAAGAAGGCACTTACGATTCCTTTAATTATGGATAGTATCGGAGAGCTGGACATTCAAGTACTCATTACTTAGCAGGTGTTTCACAAGAAATAACGAATTATGGATGGAGTGCTGCTGATAAGCGGCAGCTCCATTTTTTGCATTTATTTGTAATATAAGGAGAAATCACGTTGAACATTTCGGGTAAAATTGTACTGATTACAGGGGCATCCAGCGGTATTGGGGCTGTGATGGCGCAGCATTTTTCCGCCAAGGGGGCCATCCCTGTTCTCACAGCCCGAAGCACGGCAAAATTAGAAGAAATTGCAGCCGGGTTGAAGGGCAAGCACGCTGTGTTTCCATTGGATGTGACGGATACGGGACAAGTAAATGCTGTCGTAGAGCAGATCATCGGGCGATTTGGGCGAATCGATATACTTATCAACAATGCGGGGTATGGCATTTTTGAATCATTCGTAGACGCTCCTCTGGCGAATTTCGAAGAAATGATGAATGTCAATTACTTGGGATTGGTTCGCTGTACCAAAGCGGTACTTCCTCACATGTTGGAAGCGGGAAGCGGTCATATTGTCAACATCGCGTCGATGGCTGGTAAAATCGGATCTGCCAAGTCGACAGGCTATTCCGCGACGAAACACGCCGTGCTTGGGTTCACGAACAGCTTGCGGCAGGAATTGATGGGCTCAGGCGTAGCGGTAACAGCTATTAATCCAGGTCCGATCTCGACCCCTTTCTTTGATAGAGCCGATCCAAGCGGTAATTATGTGAAAAACGTTTCGTGGTTCATGCTGAAGCCTGAGAAGGTTGCAAAAGAACTAATACATGCGGTAGAAAAAAACATTCCCGAAAAAAATCTGCCGATTGTAGCTGCTGCGGGCATCAAATTGTTTCACTTGTTCCCGCGTGCGTTTGACCGATTGGCCTATAAGTTATTGAACAAAAAATGAAAAAAAAGCGGGTCCAGTCATAAGATGGAATCCCGCTTTTTCTCATGGGTTAGGATTGTCTGATTTCAAGGCTTGATTCAAATCGCGTATTTCTTCAAAAATGCGGCGCACTTCGGTTTTCCCCGTCGGATGGGTCTGATTCCAGTGGGAAGCAAGTGCGGGAAGCGACTTATGTATGTGGTTATAAAGTGCCCAAATCTTGATTTTCTCAATCATTTCCGGAGAGGTGTCGCCCGTGATCAGCTCGGCAGTTTTAACGAGCAACGCATCGAATTCTTTCTCAAATTCTGTATTCATAGGATCATCCCTTCGGATGGAATAGTAAAGGATACAACCAGTCTAGCGCAAGTAATCACCACTGTCAAAATAGCCTATGCTTAGGAGGTCCTCATGTCAATTGCTGCAACGCAAGTTCGAGACGGTCAATTATTGGAAAGGGAGCAGCTTCGCTGCTACGCCAAGCAAGTATCGCTTTATCTGATCACTTACGGCAGTCAAGGCTTGCGGGTGAAGGGTTATTTGGCCGTCCCCGAAGGAAATGCTCCGAGACCTGCTGTTATCTATTGCCGCGGCGGAATCCGGCGTGTCGGTATGGTCCGCAAACGAAGAATCGTATCGATGGCCCAACGAGGATATGTCGTATTCGCTCCGTTTTATCGCGGAAATGAAGGCGGGGAAGGTCGTGAAGATTTTGGCGGCGAAGATCGGTACGATTTGTTTCACGCCATTCCGATGGTTCAAGCTCTGGAAGAAGTACAGCCGGGACCTGTGTCTTTAATCGGCTTCTCCAGGGGAGCCGTGATGGCGATGCTTGCGGCCAAAGAATGCAGCGGCGTCGGTCCTGTCGTCGTATGGAGCGGCGTCAGTGATATGTTCGATACGTATGAGCAGCGGATTGATATGAGACGGATGCTGAAACGGGTTGTCGGACATCCGAAGAAGCAAGCAGAAGCTTATATCCAGCGATCTCCGGCTCATTGGGCAGAGCAAGTGAATTCGCCTATCTATATTATTCATGGCACCCGGGATACTCAAGTAGATATCGGACATGCCCGAAAGTTGGCTGTTGCTTTAGAGAAGGCGGGCAAGGATTATACAATGGATTTATATGATGGACTCGATCATCGCTTTCCGAAAAAGGAAGATGAAAAAGCATTGGATGCCATGTTCCAATGGTTGGCTGATAAATCGGCGCTCATGGGTTAGGAAAGGAATTCCACTTTTTTCATGGATAATATTGTTTACTCACCACTAATGCCCTAATATTAAGTAGGAAACACAGAGGGCTAGGGCCGGTTGTAGTGGGGGGCTTTTATGTCGAAGTATCTGATGCTGATTTTTACAAGTGACTTTTATTCGTTGGATAAAGACATACAAGAGCAAGTTTACCAGGAGTTCTATTTACTTGTATACCCGATGATTTATTTTATTTTGAGAGATCATTCGGCTGTAGAAGATATAATTCAAGAATCATTTATAAGAGCGGTTGGCAAAGCGCCCATGCTGAAAGAGATAGATAAGTATGAAAGTTGGCTGAAAAAACTGACGCGAAACGTAACACTCAACCATCTTCGCAAGCATAAGCGGAATCGGGAGGAGTTAGAAGCCGAGTTCGTCCTGATATCTAAGGAAGCTGCGCCGGCAGCGGAACATTTGGTACCGCTCGAAAAAGAAGTTGAATTGAAGCTCATGCGTGAGGCGATTATAAAATATATCAATCAGCTGAGCCCCTCTTATCGGCAAATTATTGCCATGAAATGGATACATAATCTATCTTACAAAGATATGGCCGTTGAGCTTGGCGTTACCGAAGGTGTGATTAGGCAGCGACTGTTTCGGGCGCGCGAAGCAATCAAGCAGAAGCTGCTTGACGAGTGGGGATCTTTGCATGAGTGACAGAGAGAGGTCTTGAAAAGTAGAAAATGGTTAAAAGCGAAGTTCTGTCCTGGTGGCAGAGCTTTTCCGCTCTTGATTTGTATCGCTATGCGCGGTGACTTATAATTGGGGGAAACAGGTTTGAAGAAATGGGGTTTTCGGAAGTGAACACAAGCTTTGAACAGCTGCTGGTCGAGCAGTCTTATGTACATAAATTGCACGCAATGGGTATTGCGGAACCTACACCGATACAAGAGGAAGCGATCCCTGCCCTTTTGCAAGGGAAAGATGCAATTATCCAATCTCAAACGGGAACAGGGAAGACCTTAGCTTACTTATTGCCGGCACTGCAGAAGATTGATCTACAACAAAAACAGCTGCAAGTACTAGTGCTTGTACCCACAAGGGAACTTGGCATGCAAATTATGCAGCAAATCGAATTGCTGACTCAAGGAAGCGCGCTCCGCGCACAATCATTAATTGGCGGTGCGGCCGTTGCAAGACAGGTGGAAAAGCTGAAGCTTCACCCCCATATCGCCGTTGGAACGCCAGGACGTATACTGGAGCTAATGAAAATGCGTAAGCTGACTCTCCATCATTTGAAGATGACCGTTGTCGATGAAGTCGATCAAGTCTTCGAGCTCGGTTCTATGAATGAGGTTGAAGCTGTCCTCAAGGGAACGCTACGTTCCAGTCAAACGGTATTTGTATCTGCGACCATTCCGGCTAGTATTGAACAAACGGCTCTGAAGTGGATGAAGGAACCCGTTATTTTGAAAATCAACCCAAGTCAGCGTACGGCCGAAACGCTGGAGCATTGTTATTTCGTATGTGATGAGAGAGACAAGATCGATACATTAAGAAGATTGGTGCGTCTGATAAATCCCGCTTCCGCTATCGTCTTCATTAACGCGACAGCGGATATTGCTGAGGTGGTTGGTAAACTGCAGTATGTAGGGCTTTCCGTGGAAGCCTTATACGGAGAAGCGGGTAAGACGGAGCGGGCTAAAGTGATGGCCCATTTCCGCGATCGCAAGTTTCAACTGCTGCTTGCAACCGACATTGCAGCCAGGGGGTTGGACATCGAAGGCGTGACCCATGTCTTTCATCTGGATCCTGCCATTAACGCGGAGTATTATCTTCACCGCGTAGGGCGGACAGGCCGGATGGGCCGTAAGGGAACGGCCGTCTCCATCGTAACACCGAAGGAGCTGTTCATTCTCGAGAAATTCGAGAAGCAGCTAGGCATTACGATCGCGCCGAAGGCGATGTACGAGGGCCGGATCGTCGATCCGGACCATAACCGCAGCGCGGCTGCCATGCGCAGCCGCCGTCAGGGCGCGCGCCCGTCAGGCGGCGTAGCACCTGCGCGCGGCGGCCCTGCCGCGAGCGCACGGGATGCCGCTGTACCTGCGGCAGGCACGGTGCGCATCAGCGCCGCAGCCCCAGGCGCCCGCGGCGCGCGCAGCGCTGCTGCAGCGGCGAAGCCTGCAGCGCGCATTAACGCGGCCGCCGGCGGAAAGGGCGCAAGCCCGGCTGCTCGCAAGGCGGAGCGCGAGCGGGACCGCAAGAGCAAGGGCGCGCCGCGCTGGCTCAAGGCGAAGCAGCAGGGCAAGGAAGAGTAAACGTTCCGACACATCATGGGAGATGGGGGGCGCAATACGATTTGAAGAAATTCATTGTATTCGTAGTCGTTACAATAGTGATTCTTGCTGCTGTTATTGCGGGGATCATCTCGTATGTAAAACCGGCTGAAGCTTTGGACCTTGAATATAGTGAAGTTCCTATAGGGAGCAAAATCGTAGACATCATCAAAAACCGCAAGCTGAAAGTGGAACTAACGGAACAAGACGTCAACGATATCGTCAAAAAGCAGCTGGCTGCCCGCAAAACGCTGCCTAACGATGTTCGAATCGAAGGTGCGAAGCTTACGCTTCAAGGAACTGCACTTGCAGCTGATGTGAACATCCGATGGCACGATAAAGTGCCTGTGGGCGCCAAATTGAATTTCGTCTTGGCATGGAATAACCCAAAGATCGAAATTCAACACATAAGTACACAAATCAAGGGAGTTAATATTCCTGGCAAGTGGCTTCAACTGGCTCCGATAGAGATACCGCTCGAACAACATTTGCCCAAACTGGTTGGGGTCAAAGATGTAATTTTTGAAGAAGATGCAATTCAAATTGATCTGAAACTATTGAAGTAAAAGCCAACTCCAAGGATATCGGTCAAATACCGGTTCAATGGAGTTGGCTTTTCATTATATTAGGAAATTAAGCCATCAGCCAGATCTCAAAGCTTGTATCTTCCATCGATATGAGTAAAAAATAATGGCCAGCGTCAAACTCATACCGCCTAAAATAAACCAAATGGAGACGCCGACATGGATATGATCCATGCCCCAGCCGACGGCCAAAGGAAGGACGGCTCCGCCAAGACCGCCTGACGCGATCAGTGTGCTAGTCGATTCCTCGGTGCGTCCCGGGATTAGCTGATTGGCATAAATCAGCGCGACGGCAAACATGCCGGACATGAAGAGTCCGAGCAGCAGAACGATGATAAACGTGCTCCAGATTGCCGCGCTAAACATCCATAGGAAGGCAATTACGAGACAAGCTGCGAAGGAAGCGGCCAAATAACGGAAATACGTCATTTTTTCGGCAAGGACCCCTGCAAAAATGCGCCCGATCACCATGGTTAACCAGTAGGCTGTCACAGACAGCGATGATATCGAGCTCGAAGCGTTTAACTGATCGATAAAGAGCGAGGGCAGAAAATTCACGATTGTATTTTCCATCCCGACGTAGACAAAGAAAACAATCATAAACAGGAACAGCAATACCATTGAACGTCGGGTAAGCGCCGGAGGCTTCTCGGCTTTTTGCGTGCGATCAGCCCTATGCGCCAATAATTCATCGTGCTCGCCTAACGATAGCTTTGACCAGACGAGTCCTGTCGCGAGTGCGCTGGCACCAAGCACAACGAAAGAATATCTCCATGCGCCTCCGGCAATGAGCATACTGGATACGAGCGGCATGACAAGCGCGCCTATACCGAAGAAAACTTCAAGCTTGCTGAACGCAACCGCCTGCTTATCTTTAGCGGCAATTAATACGAACGTGCTGATGCTGCTCTCGACGAGGCCGAAGGAGACCCCTGCTATGAAGGTCAGGCTTACGGCAAGAGGCCATGGCGGCAGCAATACGATGGCAAACATCGCGATACCTAGCAGGGCAAAAGCCGTTGTGATCGTACTTCTGCGGCTGAGGCGGCGAATAAGAAAAGGCGTGCTGAGAACACCCAGCAGGAAACCGCCAAACAGCATAAAAACGAGGAGGCCTCCATCGTCATAGCTCTGTCCGTAGTGCGTTAACAACTCAGGTAAAATGGCGCCGAAAATAACGTGCGTGCTGCCCGTTAATAAATACGACAAGCAGCCCATAATTAGCAGTCTTCTCATAGTCCCTTACTTCCTTTTTCTTGCAAAGAATGTTTTTCGTTATGGGCGAAAACATGCCCGATAGCCTCTGCAACAGATTCAACTAGATAGGTAGCTTTTTGCCTCACATCTGGGTGAGCGCCCTTCATGGCAAAGCTGTGAGGCGTAACGCCGAACATCGACACATCATTAAATGAGTCGCCGATACAAGCCGCTTCATCCGGCTGCAAGCCGAGTTTTTCAAGTAAAACAAGCAGTGAGCTGCCCTTTGAAACATTTCGCGGCATAATATCGAGGCAATCTGTATCCGAGATGAAAAGCTCTAACTGATTACCTAACTTTTCTTCCATTAAATCTTTTACTTGCAGGAGAGTTTCCAATTTCCCGAAAAGAGAAAATTTGCTTGCCGGGAGTTCGTTAAGGAGTGCTTGCTCCGCATCTTCTTTTACAATAAAGGGTTCAAACATTCGCGATTCGATCTTATCCGAGGCAGGGGAAACATTGGCGATATAATTGCCATCGATAGAGCAAATCAGTTTGACGAGTCTAAAGCCGTGCAGCAGCTGATAAACCTGATGAGCCAGCGCCGGATCAAAAAGCTTCGATTGCAGAAATGTACCGTCATCCAGATGGATGAAGGCTCCATTTTGGGATAGCGAATAGGCTTGATGGCCAATCTCCGTCATGACCCGCTGCAATTCGATATGCATTCTGCCGGATGCCAAGCATAGTTGAATGCCGGCATCTTTAGCTTTTGCCAGTGCAGTCACTTCTCTTGGACTTACCTTCTTGCTATGATCCAGAAGCGTACCGTCCAGGTCGCTTACAATGAGTTTAATCATGCTCGTTTTCTCCTCCTGCTAATACAATTTCGACTTCGCTGGCGAGCAATTTTTCTTTGATCTCCGGACTCAGTGCCTGATCCGTCACGAGAATATCAATGCTTTCGAAGCCAACGACGCGATGAAAAAGTCTTCTGCCGAATTTGGAATGGTCGGCCAGGACGATAACCTGATCCGCATGCTTCATCATCGCCCGGACTAAATAGCAATCCTCTTCGTTCGGAGCGGACAGGCCATCCTCCGTAATCCCGCAAGTCCCGATAAACAGCTTATCGACATGGTAGTCGTTTAGCATCTCGATCGCTTTAGCTCCATACACGCTATGATGTTTGTTATCCAGCACGCCGCCAAGCATATGAATGGTCGTATCTTTTTTACGTGCCAAAATAGCTGCGATTTCAATGGAGCTGGTAACGACTACGTTATGCTTGGCATTCATGGCTGTAGCGGCGTGAAGCACTGTAGTCGAAGAATCCATCATTAAGTAATCGCCATCTTGAATAAGCGCTGCGGCTGTTTTACCTATGTTAATCTTAGAGGAAGGCTCTGATTGCAGCCGCTCATCATAGTTCCATACTTCTTTGGACAATGTAGGCAGGATAGCTCCGCCACGTGTCCGGATAATACGGCCTTGCTCCTCCAGTTTGACCATGTCGCGCCTTGCCGTATCGCGAGAAACGTCATAGAGCTCACAGATGAGATCGACGGTAATTCGCTTATTTGTTTTTAAGTAATTGACGATTGAGATCAGTCGTTCCTCTTGAAACAATTCATTTTCACCTCTTTTACTTAAGTAATTATAAGTATTGTTAAGTTATAAACTTAGTATATGCTTAAACATGGGAAGTTTCAACAATAAAAAACGTGCTTCGGAGAAATATATCTCCGGAGCACGTTTTCCTTTGCTAAGTTGCATCGATTGATTGCATGGACGGTTGCTGATCTTCTGTTTGTTTGCTTTGAGCTGAAACAGTCCGCGCACGATTGAATGGCCACCAGTTGCTTTCCCCGAATAGAACGGTAAGAGAAGGAACGACCAATCCCATGATGACCGTAGTATAGACGGCCAAACCAATAACGATGCCGGCTCCGAGCTGAAGCAAAGTGTTCATGCCCGAGAACATGAGGGCACCGAACGTACCGCCCATAATAACGGCTGCCGACATAATGACGCCGCCTGTCGTTGTCATCGCCTTGCTCATCGCCTGCGTGACATGACCATGGCGATATTCTTCTTTGAATCGCGCCATGAGGAATATGTTGTAGTCAACGCCGAGCGCTACTATGACCAGGAAGACAAAGAATGAGACCGTCCACGATAAACCATCATAACCTAGAAGCTTAACGAAAATAAATTCGACGATTCCCATCGTAATCAAATAGTTGAAACCAAGGGAGAGCAGGAGATAAAGCGGCATCACCAAGGAACGCAGGAGTAAGGCAAGCACAATATAAATACCGATAAGCACTAAGGAACCCGTACGAATAAAATCATCTTGGGATATACGGTCGAGTTCATGCGCTTGTGGCGTCGTGCCTGCAAGCTTTACATCGACATTCGTCAATGCGGTTCCTGCCAAACTATCTTGAATCGTTTCCTTCAGATCTTCCGTACCGTTCATCGCTTCTTTGGAATATGGATTGATGCTCAGTACAACTTCGAGTTTGGCTATCCTGCCATCTTTGGAGATATAGAAATCCATTGATTTTTTAAAATCTTCCTGCTCCAGCAATTGCTTCGGCACATACCAGCCGGCGATTTGCTTGGAGCTGTTTTCGGCAATTCCTTTTTGCGCGTCGACAACTTGCGTCAATCCATCAGAGACTTTCGAGAGTGCGGCCGTGCCTTGGCCGAGCCCGGAGCCGAATTGATCGAGCCCTTGCTGTAGTTGCTTGATACCGCCTGATACTTGAGATTGACCGTCGGCCAGCAAACCGACACCTTCCGTAAGACTATTTGCGGCGGGTGTAAGTTGCGCCAGCCCTTTGCTAAGCGGAAGCAGACCTTCAGCCGTTTGGTTCAACCCGCCGGCAATCCCTTTTTGTTTAGCGACGATCGTCTGGTAAGTCACGCTTTGGGCCAATTCCGGATTTTCTTGAACGAGTTTGGTCAAATCATTGTCCAATGATGATGCGGTTTGCGTCAATTGCTTTACCGCATCGCTTATCTGTGTCGTGCCGGTTTGCGAGCTCGCCAGCCCTCCGGACACTTGCTTCAATCCGCCCTGTACTTCAAGCAATTTCTGCGAAACTTGTTCGGCGCCTTCTTGAAGCTTTGTTATATCGGCCGACTTTGCGTTCATATCGGCCTGAGCTTGCCGGAATCCGTCCCGGACCTGGTTCACGCCGGATCGGAGTTCCTCCAAGCCTTTATTCGTCTGCTCCAATTGATTCGGCACGGTCAGCTCTTGAATCTGCTTGCCAAGCGGCCTTGCCGCGCTGCGCACTTCTTTGACATGCGGCGCGAGACTTGCCGCAGCGCTTGCTTTCTCCAGCGCTGCCAGCCCTTCGGGGGAGCGCATATCCGTCGCTGAAGTAATCGCGACGCTCACAGGAAGCACTTCGCCGCTGCTGAAGGCGGCCTCTACCTTGCGGAACCCTTTGACCGCGCTGATATCCGGATCAATTTCGGCCAAATCGTCAAACGAACGATTGCCTTGGAACAGAAAGATGAACGGTGAAAGTAGCAGTACGCACACAAGGAGTACCGCAAGCGGCCTCTTGCTGGTCAACCGGGCCATGGCACCCCACAGTTTCGAGTCTCCATGTGAATGTCCTGCTTTCAGCTTTACCGGCCAGTACATGGCAGGTCCCAGGATTAACATAAGCGCCGGCGTTAACGTTACAGCCGCTAGTAAGGTAACGGCCATGCCGATCGCAACGCCGACAGCGGATTGATACAATCCGAATTTAGCGAAGCCGATGAGAAAGAAGGCGATCAGTACAGTGCTGCCGGAATATATGACCGTCTTACCTACGGTCATGATGGTACGAGTCAGCGCCAGCACGCGATCCGTCGTTTTTGACAGCTCTTCCCGATAACGGTGAATGAGCAGAATGCAGTAGTCCGTTCCGGCGCCGAACAATACCGCAATAAGGAAAGTTTCTGTAAAGGACGAAACCGGCAGACCCGCTTTTGTCGACAAGGCGACGAGCCCGCGGGTAAGTACAAAGGCAATACCGATAGTTACAAGCGGTATGAATGGCGCAATCGGCGAGCGGAAGACGATAAGAAGAATGCTAAGGACAAGAACGATAGTGAGCACTTCCGTCTTCTTCAATCCTTCTTCTGACGATTTATTGTAATCGGCAAAAATCGGTGCGCTGCCTGTATAGTCAATCGTGGTGCCGCTTGGATTATCGCCCAGCTCTTCCTTAAGGAGCGCAATGCTGTCGGCTGTTACTGCAGACTGCACTTCTTTTGGAAATTCAATAATGGCCATTTCTGTCGTTTTATCTTGGCTAATGAATTTTTCGGCAAGCGTCGGATCGTCATAGGCCGACATCGTGCTCACAAGGCCGAGCTTCTCTTTGTTCGCATTGATTTGCCGAAGTTCTTTCTTAAACCATGCATGATCCTCCTCGGTCAACCCTGTCTCCCGCTGCAAAACAACGACAGCATTAGATTTGGATTTATGCTCAGGATCCATTTGTTCCAAAATGGCTGACGCTTGAGCGGATTGCGCATCTGACGGCACGAACTTGGACTCTGTATTGCGTACGATTTGCTGCAAGTCAGGCAGCACGAATACGGAGCCTACGGTGATAATCAACCATACGATCACGACCAGCCATTTTATTTTCGCTAAATTTCTAACCCATAATTCCATGTTCCAATCTTGCCTCCTCATCCATATTTCTCTATCTACATGTAGTTATATCTAATAAATGACCGTAAGTCAAGTTTAAATTATACTCATGGTCATATTTTATTGAACGGCAATCAAACAAAGTTATTTATAGATAATGAAAGCGATTAGTATGTATAAAAAATAAATGAAAAATATATTATTGTACTTAAAGTCATAATTTTGATTGAACATCATCTGTGTTTTGTTTATAATTTAATGAAGACCTGTAAACGGAGTTGAGGGCATGAACCGCGAAGAGAAGAAGCGTGCAACGAGGCAGAAAATTATTGACTGTGCACTTGAATTGTTTGCAGAGAATGGCTATGAAGCGACGACTGTTCATCAAATTACGGAGCGAGCGGGCGTTGCGAAAGGCACTTTTTTCAACTATTTTGAAAATAAAGAGGAAGTATTGTGCGACCTTCAATTGTTTATTGCGACTGAAGAGATTTCCAAACTTCAATATAAACAAGGTCCGATTATTCCATTGATGAGAGAATTGCTTATGGAGATGCTGCGGCATCTTCCTTTCAATAGGTCTCTGATTCTAGCGTCATTTCAATGCACGTTGAGTAACAAAAAGCTATTAGAATCAGCAACAGTCAAATTCGAAGAATTCAAACAAGTGCTCATACCCGTCATTGCAGCCGCGCAAGCACGGGGTGAGATTAGCAGCGTGATGCCGGCAGAGATGATTGCTGATCTTGCAGTTCAGAATTATCAAGGTGCTCTTATCTATTGGGGAATGGGGTTAGGTGAAGATAAGCTTTCCAACCAGGTAACGCTTAGCTTTGAATTGTTTTTCAAAGGACTAGCTCCATGAGGAAAAAAGACCGCGCAGCTCGCTTGCAATAAGCGATTGCACGGTCTTTTCATTTTGGATGCGCAGTTTTTTTGCGCTTATGCACATAATTCGGGTACGTAATTTCACCGGAATCGAGCTTTCTGATTTCCTCTTCGTTCCAGCCGCTAATTTTATTCATACCGGTAATGCCGGTTAATTTGATGTGGTAACGATCGGCGATATATTGCTGAAGCTTGGCCATTTCCTCCGGTTGTACGTCTCTAAGCCTTTGCTTGCCGCGCAATTGCCCCAAGATAATACCGATGGATTCTGCAGCCAGACTTGTATTAGGTTGAATTCGAGTGCTGCCGTAGGCGATTGCAGAGGATCCTACGTTTTTCCCTGCCGCTATCACGTTATCATAATTTTTAAGTAAAAAGCTGCGCAGCGGCATGCCGTATTTATCCGGCCGCCCCATTTCTATTCCCCATTTATTCGCGCTTGTACCTTGTAAATCAAGCGGATATCCGCCAATACTCACATTATCCCAAAACATACCGCCTGAAAGCAGATCCGAGGGTTTGAGCACATAGTCCATCTCGTAGTGGTTGTACTCGCGGATGTAAGGATACGAGGGCAGCTCTCCCAATTCGGCATGTTCCCATCCAGGCAATGCTTTGCGGAAATGATTCAGGATTAACGGTGTTTCTTTATTGCCAAGCGTGACGGCTTCTTGTATGGAAGCAGGGTTAGAAGGGTCAACGGTGTAAACGAGCAGAGCGTTGATCAATACTTCCCCATCCCGTTGATGCACCGCATTCAGACCTCTAAGGAAGACGCGGTCATTTGAAGGATGATAGCTTTTGGTCATACCGCTAAGTCCAATTGCAAAGCTGTCATTGACATAGCCGCCGCCAAATTGCTTTGTTTTTTCCTCTTGTTTCAATTGGTTGAATACCATGTTGAATTTCTTCCAATCGACATGCTTGAACTTCATCATCATGCCGGCGCTCATGTATTCAATGTTTTTCTGTCCATAAAAAGCTTCCAGCCCTGGAAGCCGTTTTGCGTTCAATCGGCTGATCAAAGCAGCATAATCGCTGTTGTCTACATAATAAGAAGCTGTTATTTTCTTTTTTTCACGCTGTTGGTCGGTGTATATGATGGAAGTGATTTTATGCAGGTTATCAGGTGTGTTCGTTTGTTCGACTTCGTTGATATCAATGCCGGATTCTAAAGGAATATCCTTAATCAATTTATTCATATAAGTCTGAAACTCGGTCAATTTGCGAATTTTTGCGTTTCTGAAGCCGTCAAACAGCTCTTTGGCCCGGCCTTGGACAAGCAATTTACCATGGTCATCCCTTGTTTCATCCAGGAACAACATTTGGCTCTGCAAAATTTGACCACCGAAAGCCGTTCGGGGATCTAATATTTTTACTTTCAATCCTTCATCTGCTGCTGCTCTGGCTAAGTATAGCCCCTCAAGCTCACTCCCAATTACAACGATATCGGTATGTTCAGTAGGGATGTTGTTCGCGCTTTCAATTGGCGATGCCTCCGGCTGCTGAGAAGGAGTCGCTATTGAATGGGGCTCTTGATGCGTTGATGATGTTGCAGAATTGGATGGATCCATTTTTTGCTGCATCCAAAGCTTGCCTAAAGCAAATGCCGATACCAGAATGAGCAAAGCGGCAAGAGCAATGACGAGCTGGGCTCGTGTGCTTAGTAAACGCATGCGTGAGCTCCTTTAACATAGATATAGGGATTTTTGAACGAAGTTCAAAGTCTTTCTGCTTCAAAGTCTATCAGTTTCATAGCTGTTTTAATAGACTGCAAAGTTATTTTTCAAAGTTTTTATCCTGCACCCCCCAAAAAAAAATCCAAATGGCGAATTGATGTAGCATAACCAGGAACCCTTCGCGAAGGCTCCAAATTGATTATCATTATAATGTACAAGGAGAGGGAACTTGATGAAGAAAGATTTGATGAAAAAAGTTGTAGCAACCGGTCTCGCACTTACAATGGTGATGGGAGGCGGAACTGCAGCTTTTGCAAAAGGAAACGAACATAAAGACTGGAATGATAGAGACGATGACCGCAAAGGAAAAATCGAAGTTAAAAACGATTATCAAGTAAAAAACAATATCCAAATCAACCTGAATTTCAATGATATGAAAAGTGCTGAATGGGCAATGAGATACATAGCGAGCTTGGCTTCCAAACGCGTATTTGAAGGATATGAAGATGGAACGTTCAAGCCGGAGAAAAGCGTTTCCCGCATCGAGGCTATCACAGCGGCTGTTCGTCTGATGGGACTGCGCGAGCAAGCGGAATCCGCCGCTGAAATGCAAACCAAATTGAACTTTAAAGATGCTGACAAAATCCCTTCATGGGCTGTAGGCTATGTGGCTGTAGCGCTTGAAAACGATTTGTTCACGGAAAGCGATGATTCCGTTCAGCCTCAAAAAGAAGCTGACCGCCTGTGGGCTACTACGCTTTTGGTTAAAGCTCTGAAGCTGGAAGCCGAAGCAAAAGCAAAAATGAACACAACGCTTACTTTTAAAGATGCAAAAAACATTCCAGCCGGCTCTGTAGGTTATATCGCAGTAGCGATTGAAAAAGGTTTGGTTGACGGTTTCGAAGACAATACATTCAGACCTAATCAGCCTGTAACTCGCGCACAACTTGCTGCATTGCTGGATCGCACGGGTAATCAATTACCTGATCAAGATCAAAACACAAGCAATGGGACCGTAAATGCCGCTGTTGCTAACAACGTTCTTTCGCTGACCAAATCAGGCACGACTACTCAATATACTCTTCACCCAGACGTATTTATTCTGCGCGATGGCGTTAAAGTAAGTGCATCCGCGATTCAAATTGGCGATGAAGTTAAAGTTCGTTCTTACAACAATACCGTTGTATTCATTGAAGTGACGAAAACGGCCGCGCAAACAGAAGTAACAAGCGGAACAGTAGCAACCGCTGTTTACAATAATACTTTGTCGGTTACGAAGAACGGTACAACGTATCAGCTGACTCTTAGTCCGAATGTATTTGTATACCGTAACGGCGCACAAGTAGCGGCTTCGGCTCTGCAAGTCGGCGACGAAGTCAGCTTCCGTACTTCCGCAAACCAAGTATACTACATTGAAGTAACTAAACTAGCGCAAGTGAACCAAGCGTTTGATGTTATCGGTGTTTTAAACAGCACTACACTGAACGCACAAGGAAAAATCGCAACGATTTCGGTTACCCAAAATATCAATGGCAACAATCAAACGTCCATTTACAACGTTTCTGCCGACGTTGCGCTTACAGGTAATCTGAACGCATTTACTCAGGGACATCTGGTTCAACTGAAAGGCCAAAATCAAGTTGTTACTTCCATTGATGTTAAATAATTAGATCTTTTTAGAGATGAAAAAGGTTAGAATCGTGCGACTAGCTCCTGCTGCCATCAGCAGGGGCTGTTGTTATTTGCGCTGCATATTATTATTTCCATTGAGGTAAACTGACATTTATCAATTGTAAGGAGAGGTGTTGATTTAATGGACGAAACACTTATTCAAACGTTTAAAAGGTATTATGCCGATTATCGCGCTGCAACAGACGTTGACCAAAGCTTTGCCGATGCGTATCAAGCGCTTGCTTACCATGTTATTGAGGAAACAGGACAGCTGGCGCAAGAAGGGAACCTGGATGAGATTCAAAACTTAGTGCGTGAGTTTAATGAAATCCGATTATCGGTTGGCGGAAGTAATGATTCGGTAAAAGAACGATTCGAGCAGGAACTTGTGGAGCATATGCTCGATCGGGTATCCCACTAATTTCCATTAAAAAGAAGGTTGCATTATTCAATTCAGCATGCTATATTAGTTTTCCGGCCGAAAACGAGCTGAAAACTTTATGAATAATAAAAAAAAGCTTGCCATCGACTGGGTGAATGTGATATATTAGATTTCGCTGTCGCCGAATTGCTTCGGTGATAACGAAAGGAATTGTTCTTTGAAAACTGAACAACGAGTGAAGAAGCACGGTCACGCAAGTGACCACAATTAAGAGATTGCAAAATCTCGTCAGCTTTGAAATTGAGCTATTCAGCTTAACAAATAGGTTTTACCTTTTTGGAGAGTTTGATCCTGGC
>NZ_JACVVD010000010.1 GCF_014534655.1 Paenibacillus sedimenti | reverse complement strand
ATGATGGCGGAGGGGACCCACGCGTTCCCATCTCGAACACGACCGTTAAGCCCTCCAGCGTCGATGGTACTTGAACCGAAGGGTTCTGGGAGAGTAGAACGTTGCCAAGCACAATAAAGAGCCTTCTTGGGAGTAATCTCAAGAAGGCTCTTTTGCATTAATAATAGAATATCATAGCGGTTTCCCCATGGTACATTGGATTTCCTCCAATGAAATGACATTATTCCAAAGATCAAACAGCGTTTGATTGGAAATACTCCGATCAAATAGATCAATCGGCTCATTGCACAAAATCCAATAGAACCTCGAGACAGCTCGCGAACCCCGGGCAAGGCATGAGATGTCTCCTGCAGGCCGCTGATGCTACAGCGGTCTTTTTTCATGAACAATCAACTAAAAATATCAAGATATATTGTGATATTTACAAAAATTGCGGTATTAATCAAATAACTACACTAAAATTATATTACAATAACTATTAGTATAAGTGAGTGGGACAATTGAAGACTGGAGTGAGTTAAATGGAAAACGCATATGCTCAAATATGCATAGGCATGTTCCGCACGGGCATATTAGGCTATGGAGGCGGTCCGTCTATCGTGCCGCTGATCCGATATGAAGCTGTGACACGATTTCATTGGATGACAGATGATGAGTTCGGCGAGGTGCTGGCTATTGCAAATGCACTACCGGGGCCGATCGCAACGAAGCTTGCCGGGTATTTGGGCTATCGATTGAAGGGAACCTGGGGAGCTATGCTAGGCGTACTAGCCCATATCGCTCCGACTTGTATAGCAATGGTAGGGCTATACTCGTTCATTTATTTTTTCAGTACATCATTGATCATTAAAGGAATGATTGCAGCTGTTGTACCGGTAGTCGCGGTAATGCTCGGCGTGATGGCATACGAGTTTGGCGAGAAGGCGATTAAAGGCCTCGGCTGGTATGCGGGTATCGGCTTTTTTATACTTTCATTTTTACTTTTGCAGACATTATCCGTACATCCGGCAATCGTAATCTTTCTATTTCTGTTGTATGGCGCTTTCCATCATAAGCTCAAAGATAAGTGGAAAAGCAGAAAGTCGGAGAAAGGTGAAGGCGTATGATGGAATGGTGGCATCTGCTCGTCAGCTTTTTCCTGGCAAATGTGTTTGGATACGGGGGAGGGCCCGCATCGATTCCGCTGATGTATCAAGAGATTGTTCCGAATCATGGATGGATGTCTAACAGCGGATTTTCTAATATGCTGGCGCTTGGAAACGCATTGCCTGGACCGATTGCTACGAAAATAGCCGCTTATGTCGGCTATCAGGTTGCAGGCTGGGTGGGCGTTGTCATTGCTGTTGCCGCGACAGTCGTTCCATCCGTCATTGCGCTAATCATTTTGCTGAACATCCTGCAGAAGTATAAGCAGTCTCCGGTCATAAAAGGAATGACTCTTCTGGTTCAGCCGGTCATTGCTATCATGATGCTGCTGGTAACGTGGGGCAGTGTTATAGATTCGACGAAAACTATTGGATATTTGCAGTTCATAGGCATCGCGGCGGTCGCTTTTTATTTGATTCAAAAAAGAAAGATTCACCCTGCCTTTGTCATTGTGGCTGCTTTTGTTTATGGCGGCGTATTTCTATCATAGTACGGAATTTTATCCCTGTTTTATTAAAATGTAGGCCTATTGGCGTATCGAACGCGACCCTATAATTAAGTTGCAACGCATAGTTGTAACCAAAATCTAGGAGGGTCTAGAACGATGAATAAAAGTTTGACGCTTTCCCTTGCACTTGTTACAGGCGTTTCAGCCTTACTTGCCGGCTGCGGAGGCAGCAGCACTACAGGTTCTAAAGCGGAGCCAACCACATCAGCGGCAACAACGGCTGCTGCAGCAACAGCTACGCCTGCTCCGGCTAAAAAAGAAGAGAAATTTACCGTTTCGCTTCGTCACATTCAAATCGGTGAAGCGCAAAAATTTCGTAAAGCCATCCTGGACGATGTCGTTAAAAAAACAGAGAGTGAAATTCCTGGCTTGAAGTTCGAGCTGGACGGCGTTGAAGATCAAGTGAACCGTTTCACAAAGCTTCCTGCAGAAATGGCTGCCGGCAATCCTCCTAAGATTTTTGACTTGTTCGGAGGCGCTGGTGATGCGCTGAAGTTTGCTAAGGCTGGCCGCCTTCTTGACCTGACGCCAATCGTTACGGAGCTGGGAATCAAGGACAAGTTCCTGAACTTGAGCCAGTTTACGCAGGACGGCAAAATCTACGGTTTGCCGATCGGCGGCAGCTCGGAAGGCATTTACTATAATAAACCGCTGTTTGAAAAATACGGCATTAAAGTGCCGACAACATTTGCCGAGCTGGAAGCAGCCGCGGAAACTTTGAAGAAGAACAATGTAACTCCATTCGCCATGGGTTCCAAAGGCGCTTGGGTACCGAATATGTTAGTCAACACTTTACTTGGACGTTATGCGGGACCTGACATCGTGACAGGACTTCCGGCAGGTACAAGAAAATGGAATGAGCCTGAGGTTGTAGCAGCTTTCGCGAAGTATGAGGAATGGGTGAAGAAAGGTTATTTCACCAAGGGTGAGCTTGGCATGGAATATCCGGAGATGTTGAACCAATTCCTAACGGGCAAAGCAGGAATGATGTTTGACGGAAGCTGGAGATCCTCTGTTTTCAAAGACCCGGCCCAAGCCAAAGATCTAACCAACAAAGTAGGTTACATCACCATGCCGGCTGTTCCGAACGGTAAAGGCGATCAAACACAAGTGAACGGCAACTACTCTAATGGCTACGGCTTCTCCGCCGATTTGAACGAGAATGAGAAGAAGGCTGTGAAAGCATTTATCAAAAATATGTATAACGAAGAAATTCAGCTTCGCGGGCTGCTTGAAGATAACTTGCTGCCGTCGATGAAGCTTAACGATGCATCTATTGCTAAGGTTCAAGATCCGATTGTCAAAGAAGTGATGGATATTATCAAAAAATCCGGCGGGGCATTCTCCCACTTCGACTCGACCATTCAATCCGACGTTTATAAAGAAACGGAAGCCCAGATCCAGAAGCTGATTGGCGGTAAAGCAACTCCGCAACAAGTCGCGGACGCACTTCAAAAAGTTCAAGAAGCCGCTAACGCGAAGAAGTAAGCTAATTCAGGAGGTGCCGCCCGCCCAAGAGTGGGGCGGTGCCTTTTTTTCTCGGAAGGGTGGAAGCTATGAATCATACCATGAAAAATCCTGCAGTCTACCTTATGTTTATTGTGCCGTCGATTGCGCTGTATTTCCTGTTTTTCATTTATCCGATGCTGACGTCGGTATATTACGGATTTACGGACTGGAACGGTTTAGAAGAGCCTCGTTATATTGGTTTCGACAACTTTATGAAAGCCTTCGAGGATCTTGATTTCTGGAATGCGGTCAAGAACAATGTGTATTTCATCTTGTTTTCAGTGTTTATTCAAGTGCCGCTTATTATCTTTTTTGCCATTCTGATCTCAGGGGTCAAGAGACTGCAAGGACTATACAAAACGACCGTATTTATGCCATCGATTTTATCCACAGCGGTTATCGGTATTTTGTGGGGGTTTATATTTGAGCCTGAGATCGGCGCATTGAACAAGTTCCTCGGCATGTTCGGCATCGAGCCGATTTATTGGCTGGCTGATGAGAAATGGGCCATGCTTTCGGTGCTCGTTACGAACGCTTGGCAGTGGATGGGCTTTTACATTGTTCTTGTTCTTGCGGCGATTCTCGCTATACCCAAGGAGTTGGGGGAAGCGGCTGAGATCGACGGAGCCAACTACTATCAGCGTGCGACTTCCATAACGATTCCATTAATAAAGCCGATCATTTCCGTTGTCGTTATGCTTTCGATTGCTGGAGCGATGCGGGTCATTGAAATCGTGCTCGTGATGACGAACGGCGGGCCAGTCGGAGCGACAGAGGTTATGGCCTCTTACATGGTGACAAGAGCGATCAAATACGGCGAGTACGGATTCGGGACGGCTCTATCGATTCTGATTTTCGTCATTGCATTGCTGTTGACGGCTCTCTTTCAACTCACCGTCGGTAGAAATCAAGAGAGGATTGAATACTGATGGTTAAGAAACTGCTGCCCCATATCATTTTACTCGTGTATGTGGTGATCGTATTGATCCCTTTTGTATTCGTTGTGTTTTCGTCCTTGAAAGAAAGCAATGTCGATATTGCGGCGCATCCTTTTGTCTTCCCAAGCCAATTATATTTTGAAAATTACGTAACTACCTGGGTGAAGGCCAAAATAAGCGTTTATTTCTTTAACAGTGTTTACCTTTCGTTGTCCGCGGCGGTGACCGGGGTTTTCCTGGCGGCAGGAGCTTCTTTTGCCATTACGCGCATGAAATTTACCAGAACAAGCAAGGCGCTCTATCAGTTTGTTTTGATCGGGATGCTCATTCCAGGTAATGTGCTGTTTATTGCCCAGTATATACTTGTTAAGAATATGGGGATTTTGAATACCCATTGGTCGTTGTTTCTGCCCTATACAGCGGGCGCGATCCCGCTTAGCATCCTTCTCATTTCAGCCTTCATGCGGGCCATTCCGAATGAGTTGGAGGAAGCGGCTATCGTGGACGGCTTAAGTTCGCCGGGGTTATTTATCAGGATCATTTTACCTCTCACGCTGCCTGCGCTGGTGACGGTATTTATTATTAATTTCCTTGGCAACTGGAATGAATATTTGCTCGCTAACTTCTTTATCAGTAAAGATCAATTACGGACGCTGCCGACGGGGATGGTGCAATTCAGAAACGCATTCCAGACGAATTATGCGCTTATTAGTACTGGTGTGGTTTTTTCTGTAGCTCCGGTGCTCCTGATCTATGCATTTTTGCAAAAAACGATTATCGAAGGTCTTACGGCCGGCAGTGTGAAAGGATAAAGCATCTGAAGGTCGATGCGCTCCCGAAAGTTGGGGGCGTTTTTTTATGGGCTGAATCCGTATTTTTTACAAAATACAAAGAGTTGTTCGTCACTTCAACCAAATTGTGTGTGAGGTAAATTGACGTGGAAATTATTCGGGCGTTATAGTGAGGAGAAATCCTGAAGGCTTAGGCGGAAATCGAAGCAGCAGATTCCTTGTAATGGGAAGATGCTGTTTTGCACATATAGAATTAGAACAGGGGAAAGGATGGGGGGCTTATGGGGAACGAAGCAAGTTACTCGGTTGAGATGAAACGAATCGTCAAACAGTTTGGCCCCGTCACAGCCAACGATCATGTCGATTTCAAGGCGAAGGCAGGAGAGATTCATGCGCTGCTGGGCGAAAATGGTGCGGGGAAGAGCACGATGATGTGCATGCTCTCCGGCGTATACCGTCCGACAAGTGGGGAAATCCGCATCCATGGGGAGCCCGTGCGTATTCGATCACCGAAGGATGCAATGAAGCTCGGTGTGGGGATGGTTTTTCAGAACTTTCGGCTGGTGCAGACATTGACGGCTGCGGAAAATATTGTGCTCGGCGAGAAATCCGGTTTTCTGCGGGGCCCTAGGTGGATGAAGAATAAGCAGGAGGAGATCGAGGCGATCTCGCGGCGTTTTGGTCTGCCGTTTCCGGCAGACAGGCCGATTTGGCAGCTGTCGGTCGGCGAACAGCAGCGTGTTGAAATTGTGAAGACGCTGTATCGCGGAGCGGATCTCATTATTTTGGATGAGCCGACCTCGGTATTGACGCCGGGAGAGGTAGACCTGTTATTCGAGACACTGGACCGGCTGAAAAAGGAAGGTAAAACGGTCATCATGACTACCCACAAGCTGAAGGAAGTCATGCACGCCTCGGACAGCATCTCGGTCATGCGCAAAGGCCGGATGATCGCGACAATGGACAAAGCGGCAACGAACGAACGGGAGCTGGCCCAGCTTATGGTCGGCAAGGAAATGCTGGAGAGCCGCACGAGCGTGAGTGTGGGGACACCGGGAAAACCGATGCTGATCGTCAAAGGTGTGGATGTCTACGGGGATCATGGACGTAAAGCGCTGGACAGTCTGGATTTTCATGTCTGCGAAGGCGAGATTGTCGGTGTAGCCGGTGTTTCCGGCAACGGGCAGAAGGAGCTGGCTGAAGTGCTCAACGGACTGCGCGTTTGGCAGCAGGGCGAGGTACGGTTCGACGGTCATGAGCTGCGGAATGGTTCCGTACGCGGTGCTATTGAGGCCGGTATCGCCCATGTGCCGGAGAACCGCATGAAGAGCGGACTTGCGGGCAGTCTGGGGGCGGTTGATAATTTGCTTTTCAAGACGTATCGTTCCAAAGAGCGTTCGCGCTTTGGGATGCTCCGAACAGGCAGCAACAGGAGCTGGTCGCAGTCGCTTGTGGAGCGGTTCGACGTGAAGACACCGTCTATTGATGCTCCTGTACAGCAAATGTCCGGAGGGAACCAACAGAAGCTGTTATTCGCCAGGGAGATCGATCAGGATCCGAAGCTGATGGTCGCGGTTCATCCTACGCAAGGGCTAGATGTAGGCGCTTCTGAAGGCGTTCATCGATTGCTGGAAGAGCTGCGAAGCAAGGGGCGAGGGGTACTGCTCATCTCGGAGGATTTGGATGAGGTGATGCAGTTGGCCGATCGTATACTTGTGCTTTACGGCGGAAGTATCGTAGGCAACATCCCGCGGGAAGAAGCGGAACGCGAGCACATCGGTATGTTGATGGCCGGTCTCCGGGATCAAGATCATAGTCACGAAGCCGGCTCTCATAAGGAGGTTGCAAGATGAGTGACCCATCAACGGCGGGAGCTATCCCGGTGGAACAATCGCCGCCTAGGCGAAAAGCCAGGTTTCATCTGCCATATCGTTTTGAAATCGATTCTACCGGCCGAGAAAGTCCATGGTGGATGACGATCGTTTCAATCGCGCTTGCTCTACTGGTGTGCGGCGTATTTATTGCTCTGAACGGGATGAATCCGATGACAGTTTACGCCAAAATGCTAATAGGAGCGTTCGGCTCTTCCTTTGGCATTACAGAGACTTTCGTTAAGGCGATTCCCCTGCTTCTGTGCGGGATTGGGGTATCGATTGCTTATCGGATTTCCGTATGGAATATCGGTGCGGAAGGTCAGTTTCTTGCAGGCGCGATGGCGGCTACAGCCGTGACGATTTATTTTCCTCATCTACCGATGTACATATCGATTCCCTTCATGGTTGTTGCGAGTATTGCAGCCGGCGGTATTTGGGGGTTGCTAACCGCGATTCCTCGTACCTATTTTCAAGTGAACGAATTAATTACTTCTTTAATGCTGAACTATGTGGCGATGCTGGGGCTGAATTATGCCGTGTTCGGCCCGTGGAAAGATCCGAAGGGCTTCAACTTCCCGGGTTCCCCGATGTTTACGGCGGCGCAGTCGCTGCCCACATTTGGTACTTCGCGGCTTCATATGGGGGTCGTTTTTGCGATTGCTGCCGTTCTGCTTTACGCTTTTGTGATTCGCTTCACGCGATGGGGCTACGAGCTCCGACTCATTGGCGCGAATGGGGAAGCTGCAAGGAATGCGGGGATTCGCATTTCCAGACACGTGCTCGTCGTCATGATCATCAGCGGTGGGCTGGCAGGTCTTGCCGGTATGAGCGAGGTTTCCGGCATCGCACACCGGCTCATGTACGGAATATCTCCGGGCTACGGGTATACGGCGATCATCGTCGCATGGCTGGCGAAGTTGAATCCGGCAGGGCTTGTCATTTCATCCGTTCTTTTCGGCGGTCTTATTGTCGGCGGTTACAGTGTGCAAACGATTGGTCTGCCTTCGTCCATCTCTTCGATGATTCAAGGCGCTATTTTATTTTTCCTTATTGCAGGCGGAATGGCCGGGAAAATCAGGTTACGCCGTAACCGGTGAGAAAGGAGGAGGGCTAAGATGGATGCTGTAACACAAATTATTGCTGCCGCTGTTTCATCGGGCACGCCGCTGCTCATCGCTGTGCTGGGCGGCATTCTGATTGAAAGATCCGGCGTCATGCAGCTGGGCGCGGAAGGGCTGATGCTGATGGGCGCGGTGACCTCATGTCTCGTATTCATTCAAACGGACAGTTTGGCGCTGACCATTCTCTGTGTGCTTGCAGTAGGGGGCGTTCTCGGTCTCGTTCATGGCTTTCTCAGTATAACGCTGCGGGCCAATCAAGTGGTGAGCGGGCTGGCCATGACTTTGTTTGGTACAGGATTTAGTGCCTACCTGGGTAAAAAAGTCAGCGGACAGCCGATTCCGGGAGCTGTGCCGAAGCTGGATCTTCCATGGCTGGAGAATATGCCTCTGATAGGGGGCGTTTTTGCGCATATGGATCTTTTTACGTGGGTTAGCTTTGTGCTTGTGATTGGGATGCACGTATTCATTCATCGCACTTCGTGGGGGCTGCACTTGCGTGCGGTCGGGGACAATCCGGCGACGGCGGACGTTATGGGCATACCCGTCATGGCGATTCGCTATGGCTGCATCATCATCGGATCGATGCTCATTGGCATAGCAGGTGCTGATTTGCTGCTGGTCTACACACCGACGTGGAACGAAGGAATGACGGCCGGACGCGGCTGGATCGCGGTGGCGCTGATCATATTCGCCAGGTGGAATCCGGTTCGTGCGCTGGTCTGTGCTTACTTTTTCGGCGTGCTTGATACCCTTGGGTTCCGGGCGCAGCTGATCGGCAGCCATATTCCGTCTTATTTTTTGAAAATGATTCCTTACATCGTCACGATAGTGGCATTGATGTTCCTTGGCTGGCGAAATCGGAATAAACCGTCAGGCGCACCAGAGGCGCTGGGAGTTCCTTATATTCGAGAGCAAAGATTTTAACGGCATAAATATTAAATAATGAACATATATGGGAAGGGGGAGCTGTGGTGAGTGAGCGTGAAAGCCACATTCCGTATTTGAAAAGAAGTATAGAGCTGTCCCGGATGGCCAGAAAATCGGGGAATACGCCGTTTGGCGCGCTGTTAGCGGGGCAGGGTGGCGAGATTTTGCTGGAACAAGGCAATATCGAAATCACGGAGTCCAATTGCACGGGGCACGCGGAGACGACGTTAATGGAGGCAGCCTCCAAACGATTCAGCAAAGAAGAGCTGTGGGCGTGCACGCTATATACGTCGACTGAGCCGTGCGCCATGTGCGCAGGGTCCATTTATTGGGGCAATGTCGGTCGTGTCGTCTTTGCAATGTCGGAGAAACGGCTGGCGGAGCTCACAGGTGAAGATGAGCAGAATCCGACGCTGGATTTACCGTGCCGGGAAGTGTTTGCGAGAGGCACGAAAGCGATTGAGGTTATAGGACCATTTCCTGAGGTGGAAGACGAAGCTGTGGCTGCGCACGAGGGATATTGGTCGTAATGTATGTAGATAAACCGTCAGGATGGGATCCTGGCGGTTTTTTATGTTGATGTGTCGTGTTGGTCTCGCTCGCTCTGCCGCATGACGCCTCTACAGCGCCTCTTGTTCGCTAATACAGACCTTAGAGTCGCAAATAGAGTGGGGGAACTGCGCAAAAAGCCGATTAAAGAACAAATTTCCATAATTAACGAATATAATTCTTTAATTTAAGACTTTTATTATTTCTTCCATTATTTGGTAGATTCCTTTCGAATTTTGCGTCTAATCGTTCGCTAGTAGCGTCCTTTGGGACTACACGCCTTTTTAGGCTGATTGGAAAGCCTGAGCGCCGTTGAGGGATCCGGGTGTATTGAGGATGCTTACAGTGCGGGTCCAGGGTGGCATCTTTGTATTTTCACAAAAAAACAATAAGATGTTATGAAAGTTTACAAAGTTGCGTCATGTAAATTGACCCGATAGCGGGACGGATTTACAATGAAACAAATTCTAATAAAGAGCTTGTTGAAAATGCCAAGAACTAGAGGTGATTTGGTAGTGAAACTCACAGTGAAAGATGTGAATGCGCTGGATCAAGACGGTTTCGTTCACGCCTTCGGCCCCCTCTTCGAGCATTCGCCTTGGATTGCGGAGCGTGCTTGGGGTTCGGCGCCTTTTGCCGGATTTCAAGATTTAATCAGCGCTTTGGAACGGGAGGTATGGCGTGCAAGCAAGGATGAGCAGCTCTCGCTGTTACGGGCTCACCCTGATCTGGGAACGCGGGTACGAATGACCGATCATTCCGTGAAAGAGCAATCCGGTGCCGGATTGAATCAGCTGTCGCCTGAAGAATATGAACAGTTTCTCGCGTTCAACAAGCAGTATACGGGGAAGTTCAAGTTTCCTTTTATTATGGCGGTCAAAGGCCAGACCAAAGAAACAATTCGCGAGGCCATCAGACTTAGGATTGAACGGGATATGGAAACGGAGTTAGGGAAGGCGCTGCAAGAAGTTTGTAAAATCGGGCGTTTTCGTTTGGAACCTATGATCACTAGTGAAGCGGAGGAACAGGCAATGAAGACGAATGGATCAGATCGAATCATGTATTACGGTAAAGGTGACGTATGGGTATATCGTTCCTATGCGAAGCCTCTTACAAATGTGACGTT
Organism: Paenibacillus sedimenti; assembly: GCF_014534655.1. Taxonomy (GTDB): domain Bacteria; phylum Bacillota; class Bacilli; order Paenibacillales; family NBRC-103111; genus Paenibacillus_E; species Paenibacillus_E sedimenti. Next base: position 263,334 of record NZ_JACVVD010000010.1, on the reverse strand, counting down.
AATTCCGGAATCGGGTTTTACAGGGCGGGACAATATTTTGTTCGGGATGAACATTAAAATAGCCGTCAGCGGCGAAAAGTTTTTCACTTCCTTCTCAGAAGGCGACAACTCGCTGGTCGTTGCGACGGATTCGATGAAGAACTTCATTCTCCGTAAAGCGGGGGAATATGAAGGGGCTACGGCGGAGGGCTTTCTGGAGTTTGCAGGACGCAAGTTTCTTGAGACCTACCCGCAAATGACGGGGGTCAAGATGACGGCGGATCAGGTGCCTTTTGAGGTGCTGCCGGTGCCAGGGAACAATGGATGGACTGGAAGCAATCTGGTATACCGTTACTCGCAGAACGAGCATCCGACGGCTCTGATCGAAGTGGTGCGGACGGAAGAAGGGATATCGGTCGTTCAGCACTCGGGCGGGGTGGCCGACCTGAAATTAATTAAGGTGAAAGGTAGCTCTTTCGCAGGCTTCGTTAGAGACGAGTATACGACGCTTCCGGAATCGTACGATCGTCCGTTATTCATTTTTCTGGATATCGCTTGGAATTACGAGGATGTTGCCGATGCTTTGGATGCTGATCGTGGCGGCTATGTGGCGGCAGAGCAAATACGGGACATTGCGCATACGGTATTCCATGAACAACACTCGCCGTCCATTCAGAATCTCATTTATCGAATCGGACAGCGTGCGCTGACACGGTTCCCTCATCTGAAAGAGATTTGGTTCGAATCCAATAACCGTACGTGGGAAACGATTTTGGAGCAGGTAGCAAGCGGTGAGGGTAAAGTGTTCACGGAACCGCGGCCTCCGTATGGTTTCCAAGGATTTTCCATGACGAAGCGTGATCTGGAGGGACTATGAGCGCTGGGTTGACGACGCATGTGCTGGATATTAGCGGCGGATGCCCCGCAAGCGGAGTTCGAATCGACTTGTTCCGGCTTCAAGACGGGAAGTCTACGCTGCTGCGGACAGAGCGGACAAATGCCGACGGACGCGTGCTGGGGGCGATGCTTGGCGGGGAAGAATTTACGCCGGGCGTTTATGAACTTGTATTCCATGTAGGGGAATATTTTCGCGGACGCGGTGCGGAGCTTGCCGAGCCTGCTTTTTTGGATGAAGTGCCGGTGCGTTTCGGGATTTCGAATCGGGATGCACATTATCATGTGCCGCTTTTGATAGCGCCTTGGGGCTATAATACTTATCGCGGAAGTTGAGAAGCTTTAGTTCGGGGAGGGTTTTTCGTGAATAAACCGTTTGACGTGGTTATCAAAAATGGCACGGTCGTCCTCGCAGATTGCGTACGCCGGTTGGACATTGGCATTCGCGACGGCAAAATTGCTGCGCTTGGCGAAAACCTGACAGTCTCGGAACTTACAGCCATATATGATGCGGAACATTTGCACGTGATGCCGGGGATGGTCGATGCGCATGTTCATTTCAATGAGCCGGCGCTTGGCCATTGGGAAGGGTTCGCTACAGGTTCGGCGTCGCTCGCTGCCGGCGGCTGTACGACCTATATCGATATGCCGCTCAACGGCGTTCCGCCGACGGTTCGACTTAGCGCGCTGGCGAGCAAATTGGAAGCGGCCGAGGGCGCCTCTTATGTGGATTATGCGCTATGGGGTGGATTGGTACCCGGAAACGTGGGACAATTGCAGGGGTTAGCGGAGGCTGGTGTAGTCGGCTTCAAAGCGTTCATGTCTTGTCCGGGCGGAGAGGGCGAAGATATTTTCGCTGAGGTGGACGACCTGACCTTATATGAAGGGATGAAGGAAATCGCCCGACTGGGCAAAGTGCTGGCGCTCCATGCGGAAAGCGAGGCGATCGTGTCCAGACTGGCGGCGCAAGCGAAGACGGAAGGTAGGCGGGGGGCGCTGGACTATGTGGCGACAAGACCGATTCTGGCCGAGCTTGAAGCCGTTAACCGTGCGCTCTTCTATGCGGAGCAGACGGGCTGCAAGCTGCACTTCGTGCATATCAGCAGCGCGGAAGCGGTGCAAGTTATCACGGAGGCAAAAGCGAGAGGGATGGACGTCACTGTGGAGACGTGCCCGCATTACTTGGCGCTTACATCGGCGGATTTGGAGAGGCTCGGGCCTCTGGCCAAATGCGCGCCGCCTCTGCGCAGCGCGGAAGACCAGGAGCGACTTTGGGCGAAAGTGGCCGAAGGCGCGCTGAATATCATCGCCTCCGATCACTCCCCGTGTCCGACAACGATGAAGCAGGGGGATATGTTCGAGGCATGGGGCGGCATTTCCTGCGCGCAAAGCTCACTCGAGCTTATGCTGGATGAGGGGCATCTGCGCAGAGGCATTCCGCTGACGGAGATCGCCCGCATGCTGTCGCTGGAGCCGGCTAAACGATTTGGCTTACATCCGCGCAAAGGCGAAATTACCCTCGGCGCCGATGCCGATCTGGCTCTTGTCGATCTGAACCTGGCTTATACGCTTGAGCAAAGTGACCTGCTGTACCGCCACAAGCACAGTCCTTATATCGGCAAAACATTCGGCTGCCGGGTGAAGGCGACGTATGTACGCGGTGCGAAGGTTTATGAGATTGGCGAAGAGGTTACGGCGAAAGCGGAAGGGAGTTGGGTTCGCCATGCGGATACGGCTTTGGTATACTCCGCCATCGCTGCAGCCTCGGCTATTGGAGGCGAATCCCATGAGTAGGATAGCTTCGGGCCCGCACGATATGCTTGCACAATTTACAAAGCGGGTACCTGAAGTGCTGGAATGGCTAGCAACCTTTGGCGCTGACCCGGAAGGCGGGGTTACCCGCTTGCTATATACCGATGCGTGGCTGCAGGCGCAGCAAGCTTTGGCAGCAATTATGCAGGAGCTGGGTTTGGAGCCTAAGTATGACGCTGTAGGCAATTTGTATGGCAAGCTTCAAGGGATCAATCCGGAATTGAAGCCTGTCTTAACAGGCTCACATATAGATACGGTTAAAAACGGCGGCAAATATGACGGCGCATACGGCGTTATCGCCAGTATGCTGGCTTTAGGGTATTTGAAGGCTGCATTCGGCGCGCCTAAGCGGACGCTGGAAGTGGTGTCCTTTTGCGAAGAAGAGGGAAGCCGCTTTCCGCTCACGTTCTGGGGGTCCGGGCATGTGACCGGAGTCCATCAGATGGAGGCGGCAGCTACGATCGCAGACCGGGAAGGGATTACACTGCTTGATGCCATGCAGCGTGCCGGTTTTACCGGCGGTCAAGGAGATTCGGCAAGTCGCAATGATTTAGGCGCCTATATCGAAATTCATATCGAACAAGGTTCTGTACTTGAATACAACGGCAAACAGATTGGCATCGTTACGGCCATAGTCGGACAAAAGAGACTAACCGTCCGTGTCCTTGGTAAGGCGAATCATGCGGGAACTACACCGATGACGATGCGGCGCGACGCGCTTGCGGGTGCGGCGGAGATGGTTGCTTTGACTGAGAAGTTGGCGCTGGAAGAAGGCGATCCACTTGTAGCAACGGTCGGGAAACTCGAAGTTAAACAGGGGACCTCGAACGTGGTGCCTGGGGAAGTTGAGTTTACATTGGACATTCGTCATACGGACGAGTCGAAACTGCAGACATTCTGTACAAATTTGCTTACAAAGCTCGAAGAAATCGCGATGCGAAGAGAGCTTGATATACAATCGGTTGAACATTTGAGCGTATCGCCCGTGGTTATGCATAGCGGCATTTCGGCAGAGATTGAAAGCATATGTCAGGATCAGGGGTTCAAGGGCATGAAGCTGCCTAGCGGTGCCGGGCATGATGCGCAGTTGTTTGGGGCGGTATGCCCGACAGCGCTTATCTTTGTTCCGAGCCGTGGCGGGCTTAGCCATAATCCCGAAGAGCTTACGTCCGCAGAGGATCTTGCGGCAGGATTTCAAACGCTGGTTCAATTGTTGTATCAATACGGTTATGGGGGTAAAGCGGATGAAATCTTATAGAGACCTGTCGCCGTCGCTGCGCACAATCATGACCCCGGGACCTGTAGAGGTAGATCCACGGGTGCTGCGCGCGATGTCTTATCCGATTCTCGGGCAATTCGATCCGGAGTTCACGGAGCTGATGAATGAAACGATGGAAATGCTCCGGGACTTGTTTCAAACGAAAAATCAATGGTGCTTCCCGATAGACGGCACTTCGCGTTCAGGTATTGAAGCGGTTCTGGTCAGTGTTATAGAGCCTGGGGACAAGGTGCTCGTGCCGATATATGGACGCTTCGGCAACTTGCTGGTAGAAATCTCCGAGCGTTGCGGTGCGGAAGTTATCATGCTGGAGCGGGATTGGGGAGCCGTCTTCGATCCCGAGGAAATCATCGAAGCGATTCATCGCGATAAGCCGCAGATCGTAGCGATGGTGCACGGCGAAACGTCGACGGGCTGCATTCAGCCGTTCGATGGCATCGGCGCTGCGTGCCGTGAAACAGATGCGCTGCTTGTCGTCGATGCGGTCGCCACAATCGGTGGCGTTGCCGTTGAGACGGACGCTTGGCAGCTCGACGCCGTCATCGGCGGCACGCAGAAGTGCCTGTCCGTGCCTTCCGGCATGGCGCCGATCACGTATAACGAGCGCGTCGAGGCGAAGGTGCTGCGCCGTAAAACGATTGAGCGCGGACTGCGCGAGAAAGGTGCTGAGGCTAAGCCAGGTAAGACCGTCGCGAGCAATTATTTTGATCTAGGCCAGCTGCAGGACTACTGGAGTCCGAAGCGGCTCAATCATCATACGGAAGCGACTTCAATGCTGTATGCGCTGCGCGAAGGACTCAGAATCGTGCTGCAGGAACGTTTGGAGGAGCGGTTTGCCCGGCATCGGCGTCATGAAGCGGCTTTGGTCGCAGGTTTGTGCGCGATGGGCCTGTCGCTTTACGGCGACCCTGATTGCAAGCTGCCTGTTGTGACCTGTATCCGCATCCCGAACGGCGTAGACGGCGAGTCGGTTCGCGCTATGCTGCTGAACAGCTTCGGCATCGAGATCGCCAGTTCGTTCGGACCGCTTAAAGGCCAAATCTGGCGCATCGGCACCATGGGCTTCAGCTGCAATCAGAAAAACGTGCTGCATGTGCTCGGCGCCTTGGAGGCTGTGCTGCTATGGCATGGCGTCGACATTTCGGCCGGTAAAGCGCTTCAGGCGGCACTTGCATTTTATGCTCGAAAAGGAGAGGAACTGCCATGCTGAACATCATGCCGCGTGCGGAACGAGCAATGATTGCTACGCCTCATTATTTGGCCAGCAGTGTTGGGAGCGCGATTTTGCAGCAGGGCGGTAATGCCTTTGATGCCGCGATCGCGATCAGCGCTGCGCTGGGCGTTGTGTACCCGCACATGACGGGGCTTGGCGGGGACGCCTTCTTTCTGATGCATCATCCGGCAACGGGGACGTTCACTGGATTCAACGGAAGCGGAAAGTCTGCAGCGCAGGCTACGCCTGAATATTATAAAGAAAAAGGGATGGAGGCCATCCCGCAAAGAGGCGTTTTAAGCGCCATTACAGTCCCGGGTATGGTGGATACCTGGTGGCAGGTTTGGGAGAAATACGGCAAGCTGCCTTGGGAGAAATTGCTCGATCCGGCGATTGCTTATGCAGAGAACGGGTTCCCGATTTCCCGCAATTTGGCTTTTTGGATGCGTAAGGATGAAGCGTTCATCAGGGCTTCCGAGCAGCTCAGCGCTTTATACATGCCGGATGGAGAGCTTCTTAAAGAAGGCGCGCGACTCGTTCAAAAAGAAATGGCTCAGACGCTGCGCATCATTCAGCAAGGGGGCAGAGAGGCCTTTTACAATGGTTCCGTGATGCGGGCTATCGTAGACAGCGTTCAGCGTGACGGCGGGCTGCTGCAGGAAGACGATTTCCGCAATTATGAAGGCGAATGGGTAAAGCCGTTGTCCACGACATATCGTGGGTACGAAATTTATCAGATGCCGCCGAACTCGCAAGGGTTCACGGCGCTAATGATGATGAATATGCTGGAAAATATCGAAGTAAGCGCTGTGCCAAGAGCTTCGGCGAATTTTTATCATATCATGTCTGAAGTCATTAAAAAGGCGTTCCGGGATCGCGATCGTTATTTGACCGATCCCCGTTTTCGGGAAATACCGCTGGATCGTCTCCTATCTAAGGAGTATGCAAAGCAGCTGTGGGATGAAATTCAGGCGGAGCCTTTGAAGGCGAGCCCGCACTTATCTCCGGCGATCGGTCAGGATACGGCTTATGCGGCGGTTGTGGATGAAGAGGGGAACGCGGTTTCGTTTATTCAAAGCTTGTATTTTGACTTTGGCGCTGCTTATGTCGCAGGCGATACGGGAGTGATTATGCAAAATAGAGGCTCCTTTTTCTCGCTGGATCCGGCGTGTGCCAATGTGCTCGAACCGGGCAAAAGGTCGTTCCATACCTTAATTCCGGCCATGATAGCCAAAGAGGGCAAGCCCTACATGCTGTTCGGCACGCAAGGCGGAGAGGGTCAACCCCAAACGCAATTATCCATCATGACGGGCGTATTGGATTACGGTCTTTCGATTCAGGAGGCGATTTCGCTTCCCCGTTGGGTGTACGGACGCACTTGGGGCGAGGATGGCGATGCGCTCAAGCTGGAACATCGTTTGGATGCGGAAGTGTACGCCCGTTTGACGAAGTGGGGTCATCGCGTTGAGCCGGTGAATAGCTGGGATGGCATCATGGGGCAGGCGCAGGGCATCGTTATTGATGACAGAGGTGTCATGAGCGGGGCCGCTGATCCGCGTGGAGACGGCCTGGCGATCGGTTGGTAAATTCAGCCCCAAAATTACATTAAGCGAGGTGCGATAAGTGATGGAGTCTTATGACATGTTGACGGCGGTGGAAAATGGCGTTCGGCAAGCGGTTTTAGCGACGGTCATTCATGTGGAAGGTCACGCTTATCGCAAGCAGGGGGCCGTCATGCTCTTCATGGAGGATGGCAGTTCGGTGGGGAGTATAAGTCCTGGATGCTTGGAGGCGGATTTAACGGAATACAGGTCAGCCGTATGGGAGTCCGGAAAGCCGCAAATGGTGGAATACGATATGAGACCTGCTGATGATTTTGGCTGGGGAGAATCGATAGGCTGCGGCGGACTGCTCCGTATTTTGCTGGAGCCGGTAACGGGTGCGCTGCTAGTGAGCTTGCTGGCGATTAAGGCAAGAGTCGATTGTGGAGAAGAGATGGAGCTGACCCGCACGTTCTCAGATTCATATGCGACAATCGATTATGATTGGCGCGCTGTCTCCGGTAGGACTCCATCCGATCGCCGGACTGACTTATCCACATATACTTCGCTTTTTATGCCGAAACCGAGAGTCGTTGTTTTTGGTGCGAATCAGGATGCAATTCCACTCGTACAGCTGGCCATCAGCGCGGGATTTCGCGTGGTGGTCGCGGATTGGCGGGAATCTATGTGTACGCTGGAACGATTTCCTGGGGCGGAGATCGAAGTGGGGTTTCCGGAACAGCTGATTAGTCTGCTTAAATTGACGGAACGAGATTATGTTGTGGTTATGAGCCATCAATATCAAAAGGACATGGATTTTGTTCAAGGTGTGATGCAGTCCTCCCTATACTATCTCGGTATTATGGGATCTAGGGAAAGAACCGAGCGGATGCTGGATGGGCTGGATCGTCCGGAATGGCTGCATTATCCGGTCGGGCTCCGTATCGGCTCGGAAGGTCCGTTTGAAAATGCGGTCAGTATCGTAGCGCAATTAATTGCCATTCGCCGTGGTACGCTTGAACGTGAAGAGCTATGTTCCGTTGCAAAGCGCAGAGATATACATGGCTTGGGCAGTTGGTGAATGTGATGGAACCGTTTGAAATGATGAAATCAAATGATTGGATACGGTCAATAGAGTCGGTAAAGTCAAAAAAGTCCAGGCAAACCGGTCTGGTCGGCGTTTACTTGGCGGCGGGCAGCAGCAAACGAATGGGGATGGCGAAGCTATCCCTTGAGCTGGCTGACGGGGTTCGACTGGGTGGCATTGCTCTGCTGCAAGCACTGCGCTCGGATCTGGACTATATCGTAATCGTTGCGAAAGATGGCCATGCATTAGATTGGCTGCCCGAGGAAGCTTATCCCCACCTGCTTTCGGGTAGATGCAGGATTGCGGTTTGCCGGGATGCGAAGCTTGGTATGGCACTGTCGCTTCGCACAGGCATTCAGGCGGCGGAAGCGCTAGGTGCAGATAGCATCCTTGTGATGCTGGCGGATCAGCCGTTTGTAACGGATGGCATGCTAACCGGACTTGTGGAAGCGTTTCGTCAAGGTGCAGATTTTGATTATATCGCCAGTGGTGATGCGGGAACACCTAAGCCTCCTGTCGTCCTGGGACGCAGCATGTGGTCCGATGCGCTTGCATTGGAAGGGGATGCCGGAGCGCGCTTATTATTCCGCATGCCTAAGTTCCGGGGACGTGTCATTCAGGAGAGTAATGAGTTGCATTTCATGGACGTAGACACTCCTAAATGTTTTGAGCAGGCAAAAAAGGTCTTTAGGAACAAAATGATGTAAACTAAAATAACATATTAGAAGCGAAAAGTGCATTATTACTAATAGTGTGCTGTTTTTTTATACAAAAAAACAATATTGTGTAAGGTTAGTTGACGTTAATTTTGAATTTTGATTATAGTAGATCTAATTTACAGTTCGAATGTCTATAAACTTATGCTTAAGAACTCTTAGGAGGGTTGTCCATGTCGGTTCCTATGCATCAGCTGCCTCAGCAGCAGCCTTCGGTATGGCTGCCTGCAAGTGTGGAAGAAGCATTGTTGTTGAAACATAAATGGGGAGACAGAGCGGCACTTGTTGCAGGGGGGACCTGGCTGCGCACCCGTTGGGAAAGCGGTCTGTCGCCGATGCCGGATCACCTGATCAGCTTAGGGCGGATTCCTTCCCTTTCGGCATTAACCGTCGATTCGATCGGAAATATCCATATAGGTCCGGCGCTTCCTTTATCGGATTTAATGACAAATCCGCTTGCCGGGGCAACATGCGGGCTGCTGCTTCGGGCTTGCGCAGAGATTGCTGCCCCTTCCGTGCGGAATTTGGCCTCCATAGGAGGCAATGTGATGACCCGCACGGGAGACTTGATACCGGCGCTGCTCGTTTTAGGAGCGCAGGTGAGCTGCTCTGGCGGCAACGCGGAGCGTACGTTGCCGTTAGCCAAGTGGCTGGTCACGGGTCCAGCCCCCAATGAGGTGATGACGGCGATTGTCATCTCTCCGTCCGGGGAAGCGGCCGCCGAGTTTTACCTGAAGGTGGGGCGCCGGGAGGCGTTTACGCCTTCGGTGGTAACCGTGGCCGGCCGACTGTCGCTCAGCGAGGATGGCACGATCCGCGCTCTAGCGATTGCTGCCGGCGGGGGAAACGCCATCCCGGCGAGATTCGAAGAGCTGGAGGCTGCCGTAACCGGGCAGGCTCTAACGAAGCCGCTGCTGCAATCGCTGCACGCCGGCATTCTTGAGCAGTTTAACGCCGTTGCTGATGACTACGCAGGAGTTCCCTACCGCAAACAAACAGCGGCGAATTTGATCGTCTCGGAATTGTATAAAGCTTGGCGCAAGGGAGGCGGTTCCGATGTTAGTCAACCGTGAAACCTATGCGAAGAAATGGATCGTAAGGCCTGACGGGGAAGACAAAGTAAACGGCAAATTGAAATATTTAACGGACTTAACCATGGCCGGCATGCTGCATGGCAAGGTGCTGCGCAGCCGTTACCCGCACGCGTGGGTGCTTTCGATCGATACCGGCAAAGCAAGACAGGTTCCCGGCGTGCGTGCCGTATTGACGGCTGAGGATGTGCCGGGCATGAATTTATTCGGCATCGCCTTCCCGCATCAGCCTGTGTTATGCAGCAACCGCGTCAGATATGTCGGCGATGCAGTGGCGGCGGTAGCGGCGGACACCGAGGAGATCGCCGAGTATGCGCTCGGGTTGATCGAGGTCGTCTATGAGCCGCTGCCGGTCGTGGACGATCCGGCGACCGCGCTCGACGAGGGTACGATCAAGCTGCATCCCGAAGGCAATCTGCTGCATAGCACCAGCATTCAGCATGGCGATGCGGAGAAGGCGTTCGCACAATGTGCCCACATCGTAGAGGAGACATATACGACTCCGCGACAGATGCATACGTATATGGAGACGGAGGGCGGCCTGTTCATCCCCGAGGAGGACGGCAGACTGACGGTCTACTCGCCTACTCAGCATGGGTACAAGGATCGCATGCAGCTTTCGCGCATCCTGGCGATCCCGGAGGAACAGATTCGCGTCGTATCCAGCCCGATCGGCGGATCGTTCGGCGGGAAGGATGAGCTTAACGTGCAGCCTTTCGGAGCGCTGTTGGCGCTTGCGACAGGATTGCCCATCAAGATGCATAACTCGCGCCGTGAGTCCGTCATCGCCGGCATTAAGCGGCATCCGATGCGCATTACGATGAAGACGGGGATTGATGCCGAAGGCCGCATCATCGCGCATCAGGTTCGAATACTCGCAGATACAGGCGCTTACGCGACGCTCGGGTGCGAGGTGCTGAATTTCGCAACTGAGCATGCGGTCGGACCTTATGCCATTCCTAACGTGGATGTACAAGGTACGAGTGTATATACGAATAACGGAGTTTCCGGAGAGTTCCGGGGATTTGGCGGCAATCAGGTGATTTTTGCGGTAGAAAGCCAGATCGAACGCTTGGCGGATAAGCTGGGCATGGATTCCTGGACATTCCGCAAGCTGAACATGCGCGCACCGGGCGATCCCGGGCCGATGGGACAGCTCATCGTAGCCACCGACGGGGCGGAGCAGGTATGGAGCAAAGTGATGGAATCGCCGCTTTGGGCGAAGCGCGGGAAAACGTGGCAGTGCGAAGAACCGTGGATCCGCCGTGGTGTCGGCGCAGCGATTGTCATGCATGGCGCCGGGCTCGGCTTCGGCATCCCTGATCACTCGGGCGGCGCGATCTGCCTCACCGCCGATGGCAAAATCCAGGCCTCCTTCGGTTTCGAGGAGTTCGGCCAGGGCTTGAATGCAGCATTAACTTTGATGCTGCAGGATTTTTTTGGCTGCACCGCAGCGGACATCCGCATCGTCATCGGCGATACGGACCGCGTGCCGGTCAGCGGATCCAGCACAGCCTCGCGCGCCACGACGATGATGTGGCGCGCGCTGCAAAAGCTGAAGCCGCCGTTCGTGAAGGCGCTGTTGGAGCGTGCGTCTCAGCTCAGCGGCATCCCGGCTGACGAGCTGGTCACCGGTGCCGGCGGCATTCACCGGCGTGAGGGTGACGCAAAGTTGGTCATCACCTACGAGCAGCTCGCCGCAGCCGCTGAAGCGGCTTCCCAGCCGATCAGCGCGCGCGTCGAATTCGATTATCCGACGACGCCGGAAGGCATGGTCGGCGCTCATTATTTATATTCTTACGCTTCCGTCATTGCCGAGGTCGAGGTGAACATGCTTACAGGCCGAGTGAAAGTGCTGCAAACCGATCACGTTATTGCGGCGGGACCCGTCATTAATCCGATGGGCTTCCTCGGGCAAATCGAAGGCGGCAGCGTGATGGCGCTTGGTTATACATTGACGGAAGATGCAGTCATGAAGGAAAGCAGCTATCTCCGGCATAATTTGGACACGTATCTCGTGCCGACCTTTAAGGACAGTCCGCAAACGATCCGCGTAGAGGCGATTGAGGAGTTGCCGGAAGGGGATACTTTTGGCCCCCGAGGCGTTGGGGAAATCGGTTCGGTAGGGTTGGCTCCGGCCATTACCGCAGCGGTCAAACATGCAACCGGCATCTGGGTGAGCCGTCTCCCTATTTCGCCGGAAGACATCGTGCAGTCCATCGACTGGTTAGAAGGGGTGGAAAGCCATTGATTAACACGACGTATGTACTCGAATGCTCGATTAACGGCAAAGACATGGCGATACCGGTCCCGGCATCCAAACGGATGTCTGATATATTACGCGACGATTTGCAGCTAACAGGGACGAAAGTGTCATGTGGAATCGGACGCTGCGGCGCCTGCATGGTGCTTCTCGACGGCAAACCGGTCAATTCCTGTCTGCTCATGGCCTATCAGGCAGCAGGGAAGAGTTTGGTCACGATCGAGGGCATTTCAGCTGGAGAAGAGTTGCATCCCGTCCAAAAAGCGATGCTAGAGGAAGGAGGGCTGCAGTGCGGTTACTGCACGGCGGGCATGGTCGTCAGTCTGACGGCCTTGTGGGAACAAAATCCGTGTCCGACCAGAGCGGAGGCGGAAGAAGCGCTTTGCGGCAATATATGCCGCTGTACCGGCTATGAGGGTATTTTCCGGGCAGTAGAAAAATGCGGGTTGTCGATAAAAAGAGAGGGGTAGAAACCATATGAAGAAAATCACGCTTATTTTCGCATCACTTATGCTTATGATTGTGACGGCTTGTTCTCAGCAATCGGCGACGACCGGCAGTACGGGGACGGCGGCACCTAGCGCATCGGCATCGGCTGCAACAACTGCACCTCAGGCGGAGAAAAAACTGCCTAAAGTCGCATTCGTGTACATCGGCGTACCCGGCGACGGGGGCTGGACTTATGAGCACGATCAGGGGCGTCTCATGGTCGAAAAAGAGTTAGGCATCAAAGCGACAACGGTTGAAAATATTCCTGAAGGTCCGGATGCGGAGCGTGTTTTTGAAGAACTGGCACAATCGAACGATATTATTTTCGGCACCTCTTTCGGTTACATGGACCCTATGTATAAAGTGGCTCAAAAGCACCCTAACGTAAAATTCCTGCACGCAACCGGCTACAAAACACTGCCGAACATGGGTACTTACATGGGCCGTGAATACCAAAGCGCCTATCTCGTCGGCATGGCTGCAGGTAAAATGACGAAAAACAATCATATCGGTTATGTCGGCGCGTTCCCGATTCCTGAGGTGATTTATACCATTAATGCATTCACTCTTGGCGCACAAAGTACAAATCCGAATATTGACGTAGCGGTTGTTTGGAGCAACACCTGGTTCGATCCGGCCACGGAAAAGCAAGCGGCCATTTCATTGCTCGATAAAGGCGTGGACGTTCTGGCTGCTTATCAGGATTCGCCTGCAAGCATTCAAGCGGCCGCCGAGCGAGGCGTATGGGGGATCGGGAACGACTCCGATATGAGCCGTTTTGCTCCGGAGACGTACATTTCCAATCCGAAATGGAACTGGGGACCGTACTACGTGAAGACTGTGAAAAGCGTTATGGATGGTACATGGAAATCTGAAGCTTATTTTGGCAGCATGAAAGAAGGCATTACCGATATCGCTCCATTAGGCAAAAACGTGCCGCAAGACGTGAAAGATATGGTTCTGAAGAAAAAACAAGAGATCCTGGACGGCAAATTTGAGGTATTCCAAGGTCCGATCGTAGATCAAGACGGCAAGGTTCGCTTTGAGCAGGGGAAAAAGATGACGGACGAAGAGATTTTAGGCACGACCTGGTTTGTTAAGGGCATTAAAGGTGTCATTCCCAAATAAGAGCGAAGGGACGTGCAGACGATGACAACGATCCGCCTTGATACAGCTTTACTTGACGAATGGCATCCGGTGTTGTTGTCGTCAGCCTTGACGGAGCGGCCGATTGCAGTTCGGGTTCTTGATGAAAAAGTCGTCGTGTTCCGTACGGCGCAAGGCGTCCACGCTTTCAAGGATCTATGCATACACCGGGGCGTACCGTTATCGCTGGGCAAAGTGGCCGGCGACGAACTGGTGTGCGCGTACCATGGCTGGTCGTATAATAGCTGCGGAGCCTGTACGCGAATCCCCTCGCTGCCTGCGGGTCAGGCGATACCGTCCAAGGCGAAAGCAATCGCGTATTCGTGCGTGGAGGTGCATGGCCTGATTTGGGTATGCTTAGGCGAACCTGTAAGTCTACTGCCTGTAGTTAGCCGGCATATTCAAGACGGTTTCAAGGAAGTGTTCATGGGACCGTACGCGTTAGAGGCTGCAGGCCCCCGCATTATTGAGAATTTCCTCGATGTATCCCACCTCATGTTCGTCCATGAGGGGCTGCTGGGCGATAGTGAATTCGCGGAAATCGCGGATTATCACGTGCACGAAGTAGACGGCGTGCTGAGGTCGGACGAAATCGTCGTGTACCAACCCGATGCTGACGGCACGGGACGCGGCATACATAGCCGGTACGTGTACGAGGTGTTCAGCCCGCTGTGCGTGGCTTTCACCAAACGGGACGATGCGACGGATCACATCTTCCGGTTGTTTTTGATGGTGCTGCCGGAGACCGAAAAGCACAGTAAAGCTTTTATGCTGAAACAGCGCAACTATGCGCTGGATGAGGCGGACGAGGTTTTCGTGGCATTCCAGGACCGGCTCATCGAGCAGGACCGGGAAATGGTCGAAAACCAGAAGCCGGAGCTGCTGCCGCTGGACCTGCAAGCGGAGCTGCATTTGAAGTGCGACCGCTTGAGCATCGCGTACCGCAAGCGGCTGCGGGAGCTGGGCGTCACCTTCGGGACAGCCTAGATGTGTTGGGCGCTGCGGCGTGTCTGGAGAGAACGTTTGATTCTCTCAGGCGCGCTGGCAGCGCTTTTTGTTTTGGCTTTTACGGAGAGAAGACTTCGTAAAACCGAACCCCTGATGTATCAAGGAAACTACTGGCCACTTGTAAACTTGTCCAGCAGAGCATCTTAATAATCTAGTAGACGTCCGTTATCATTCCATTGACCGTACATTTTGTTTTCTCTAGTGTTTGTTATGAATTTGTCTAATCTGCTCCTAAACAATTCTGGCTGATTCTTATTGCTTTGTATCGTGTCGATTCGAACTCTTTTATAGAGATCTGGAAATGACATGAAATTGTCGTATACTTGCTTTTCCTCTTTTAGCCTTTGCTCTATAACTTCATCAATTCTAAAAGAATTGTGATCCATATCAGGAAGAACCATTCTTCCTTCGTCTCTCATTAACCCCAACTTTTCGAGGCGGCGGACACGTTCTTTATTTAATTCAGTCCATGAACTTGTTTTACTTCTAGGAGACAGCCTCTGAGCCAGCTCCGTTTCAGAAATTTTCTTTTTGACTCCATCGATCCATCCGAAGCACAAAGCTTCCTCGACCGCGTCCAAATATAACAATATATTAGGGGTGGGCGTCATACTAACCAATATCCAGCAAGACTTCTCAGTCTTACAATTTTCCTGCAGCCAAGTCCTCAGATCTTCTCTTAATTTTGTCGGAATCAGATTTTCAGTTTCCATAGATAAAATAATATCCCTTCTAAAATCTTTTAGGACAAAAGGTACATAAAAAAAATGGTCTTCAATTGCAAGACCATTTTTTAAAACGGGTTACCGTTTATCGGAAATGACTTTATCAAGAAACTTATTTGCGTCACTATTAAATTTCCAGGAAACCCCAAACTTATCAACTAACATTCCAAAGCACGAAGACCAAGGAGTGTTGGATAACGGCATCAAAACATTACCGCCAACAGACAAATTATTAAAGTATTCTTCCAGTTTTTGTTTATCGTCGATGACTAGACTAATCAATACATTATTTCCTTTCACCAACTCACCTGTTACCATCTTCATGGAAGGCAAAAGATCCGACATCATTATTTTCCCGCCTGCGAATTCCATTGAAGACTCCATGATCATAGTTAACTCATTTTCTGGCAGTGGATAGTTTGGATCTTGTGGAAAATCCTTGAATTTAACTTTTTTTACTTCATTTGCATGTAAGGCCTCCGAATAAAATTCAATCACTTGTTCTGCAATTCCATCAAAGTTTAAATATGCAATAGCTGACATAAGGCAATACCTCCTTCTTGTGATAAATATAGTATAATTTATAAAAGGTGACAGCTGTATGTCACCTTTCTTGGATTAAGTAGAGAAAAAAGAGGGGGAAATATGGACAAGGTTGAGAGACTAATTTCTATCATAATGATATTGCTGAAAAAAGATGTCGTTTCAACAACAGAATTCGCGCAATTATTTAACGTTTCCAAAAGAACTATTCTTCGCGATATGGAAACACTGAGCTTATCAAACATCCCGATCTATTCTATCAATGGAGTTAATGGCGGCTACGGTATTATGGATGAATACAAGGTTGATAAACGTCTTTTGAGCAGCTCCGACTTAGAGAATATATTAACTGCGCTCGGCGGATTGGAACAAATTCTAATTAGCGAAGAAGTTGAAATGACAATAAAAAAAATAGAAGCAATGGTTAGCCCATTGTCTCTGAATAGTTCAATTCTAATGTCATTTTATGATTGGGAGGGTCGGTCTGAGATTTTTCAAACCTTGAAGAAATGTCAAGAATCAATATTAAAGAGAAGGTTAGTTTCATTTGATTATATAGATAAAAATGGCACTACGACGAATAGAATCGTCGAGCCGTATCAACTTCATTTTAGCGAAACGAGTTGGTATCTGAAAGGATTCTGTTTACATCGTACGAGGTATAGAACGTTTAAATTATCTCGGATCGATAATCTGAATATGGATGAAAAAACATTTAACCCTAGAGAATATTTATTAGAGCAAGAACGCGAAGCGAGTTATCAACCGCAACTAGTCGCTATTAAGGCATTGATTTCGCCTAGCATAAAAGATCAATTCATTGAAAGGTACGGTCGAAAGAGTATTGAAAACTATAATTCGGAATATTTATTAGCAACAATTTATGTCCCTCAAAACAGTACGGGATTTCAATTTTTAGCAAGCTTCGGCACAAATCTAATAATCGTAGAGCCCAAAACGTATGTTGAAGACTTTCGAATTTATTTAAATAAAATGATGGAGAACTATTTTTGAAAAGGTCCCGTTTCCGATTCATCTTGAACCCAGGTTACGACTATATGTGTCCGAAGGAATAGTGCTTGCTCTAATGAACCGATGTAGTCGGTTCTTTTTTATTGCACTTTTTCCGAGGATATTCGTGAATATAAACCTTCAAAAATCAACCCGCCTCTATCTAAAGCAGTTAAATCATCGGGGGAGGTCATTCGGATTCCATCACAAATAAAATCTAAACCCGGTGCTACAGGTTCTAAAAATGCTTCCTGAACTGTATCTGCTTCATCTACAATCCGTGCGATACGTTCCAAAACGGGGTCTTTAATTTCAAATTCTTTTAGCATGGTATGGAATGTACAATGACCTCTACGATGGGTAAGTCGAACTCCCGGTAAATCAAACGGTTCAGCCCCCTCGGGTAAGGGCTTATGACCTACAGGTATAAATAAAAATTCCGCATCCGAATCAATACATTTTCTAATCAGCCAAGCACATGCCATCCTATCTACACCAACATTTTCCCAAGTAACCCAACTCATTATTGGTCCCTCCCTCTAGCACCTTGCAGTTCCTCCAATACACGTTTCCCTAGTTCAGATTGAAAATAATCTTGTGATTTAACCTGATGATATTTTTTAGTTAATGAAACAAGGTCATATTGTACCCTTTTCAGTTCGTCAATGATTGCAATATACTCTTGGTCCACTTGTTCAGTGAACTCTTTTATAATGGTTTCGTCCTGTCCTCCTAATACAAGATGTGATTCCCAAAGCGAAGCTTCTCCGCCAAGTTCTTGTATTTCCAGTACAATCCATTGGAATTGTTCTTTTGTTTTTGGTGTACAAGGAAGGCACCAAACGGATTCATGCAGGAGAATAGCACCTATACGCTTAAGTTTTCGCCATACGTAAACACGGGTTTTACTCGGATTACGAGGAAGTTTATACAATAAATGTAACCAGTTCTGCACTAATTTCACCGCCTAATTAATGCATCATAGGGTATAAAAATAATCCAATAATAGCTGATACAAGGATAATAACGGGTTCTGAAACCTTTTTGTTCTTCCATAATAATACAAGAGTTATTAGGGCAAGCAAAGCTGTAGGAATATCGATAATCGATCTTTGACCAAGTACAATAACTGCACCGCTTATGGCACCTGTTGCCGCCGCTGTTACCCCATTAACAAAAGCATTGATTCCGGGTAGTTTGCCGTACTTCTTAAAAAACGGAGCAGGAATGATGGTCAGTAGGTAACAGGGGAGGAAGGTAGCAATAGCGGCAACACTAGCACCCGGAAACCCGGCTACCAAATAACCAATAAATCCGGTTGTTATTACTACAGGTCCCGGAGTAATCATTGCTACTGCTACTGCATCAAGGAATTGTTGGGCATCTAGCCAACCATACTCTTTTACCACACCACTATAAAGGAAAGGTACGATAGCAAGACCACTCCCAAATACAAATGCTCCTGCTTTTGTAAAGAAAGTAAAGATGCTCCATAAAGTATCATTACCATTACTGGAAACCGCTAAGCCACCAATTGCCGTGACAACTGGAAAAGGTGAAAAACTATTAAGTTTTGATTTTCTCCACAATTTCTTCGGTGGTTGTTTTACCAACCAGTATATGATTCCTGCCCCAAGAAACAAAAGAACACTCTCAGATTCTGTAATTACTGTCACTGCACCTGCCATCAAGAAAATAGTCCATAGTAACCAATCCTTGCCAATGGTTTTGGTGGTTAGTTTATAAGCACTAAACGCGATTATTCCAATAACACTGGCTCCTACTGCATAAAATACAGCCTGCATCCATGTTATACCGCCAAATCGAACATATGCCCAACCTAAAGCAACGACCATCAAAAATGAAGGAATAACAAAAGCAATGCCCACTAATGTTGCTCCGAGAATACGGTAATGGACGTACCCGAGATAAATCGCTAGTTGAGCCGCCAAGGGACCGGGAGCAAGCTGTGCCAATGCTAAACCATCCTTATAGTCGGCTTCTGGAATCCAACCGCGTTTTTCAACAAGGTCTCGATACATATACCCAGTTAACGCAACAGGTCCCCCGAATCCCCAAGTGCCTAACTTAAGAAAATACAAGAATAGTCCCCATAACGTGTAGGTTACACTTTGAATTTGAACCTCAGTTTCATCTTTCGTTGTTAATGGCTCACTCACTATTTTTCCCTCCTTACCGTCATTGTAATACTGGCTACATCACGAATTGTAATACTGGTTACATTATAATTCAACTTATAATAATACGAGCTTTCAGAATACCCGCTCGAGGCGATAGCCGCCATCGAGCAGCACCCTGCAATCCCCGGCTTACAGGTGCAATAAGCCGCCAGAAAGAAGTAGCTAGTGGTTTTAAGTCGGTTTTTCCGCATTAAAGTGCGGGTGGCAGGTGAAATGGTGGCGTTAGCGCGGTCTTTCGTGCTTACAGACACAAAAAAGCGGAATCCACCAAGGGTTCCGCCTTTTTTTGCGCTTGAATCCGTCGCTTCCGGCTGCGTTTCAATACCCGTCCGTACGCTGCCCGGACTTAGCCGCTGCTGCAGCGCCCTCGCGATTGGAATCGCTCGTCCCCGCTTGACCGCCTGCGCTCGCGAGCCCCTCGGCCACGCGCCGCCCGTAGTCGGCGTCGGCGTTGGTGAAATGCTCGATCATTTTACGCTGGATGACCGGGTGGCACACCTTCAAAGCATTCACCAGATTCGCGATAAGCTCGTCGCGCTCCCAATTCTCGAACTTGCGGTACGTATCTCCCGCCTGCCCGAAGTCGTTCGTGCGGTCGATTTTTTGTCGCACGAGCTTGTCATTGTAGGCGGGTTCATGCTCCTTGCCGGAAGGCGCTGCTTCTTTCAACCCGCCGAGCGATGAAGGCTCATAGTTCACATGCGGATTTTGACCCGCACCGCGGTCTACATGATACGCCATTTGTCCGTCGCGCTGGTTCGTAGCGACATGCGTACGGGGCGCATTGATCGGGAGCTGCAAGTAGTTTGTGCCTACGCGATAGCGCTGAGTATCCGAGTAAGAGAACGTACGGCCTTGCAGCAGTTTATCGTCAGAGAAATCCAGGCCGTCCACTAAGACGCCGGTGCCAAAAGCAACCTGCTCGACTTCGGCGAAGTAGTTCTCCGGGTTGCGGTCCAGCACCATTTTCCCCACCGGCAAGAAAGGAAACTTCTCATGATCCCACAGCTTGGTCGGATCCAGCGGATCAAAATCCAACTCCGTGTGCTCATCGTCACTGATGATTTGCACGCATAGCTCCCACTCCGGATACTCCCCGCGCTCAATTGCTTCGTACAAATCCTGCGTTGCATGGCTCGTATGTTTGCCTTGAATCTGCTCAGCCTCGGCCTGAGTCAAATTTTTAATTTCGACCTTCACTGGCTCCCAATGGTATTTCACGAGCACGGCTTCACCGCCGCTGTTCACCCATTTGTACGTATTCACCCCTGAGCCCTGCATTTGCCGGTAGTTGGCCGGGATACCCCAAGGCGAGAAGAGAAATGTAATCATATGCGTGGCTTCCGGAGAGTTGGAGACGAAGTCGAACATCCTCTCAGGGTTGGACAGATTCGTCACCGGATCGGGCCGGAAAGCGTGAACCATATCAGGGAATTTGAGCGGATCGCGGATAAAAAATATTTTCAAATTGTTCCCGACGAGATCCCAGTTGCCATCCTCGGTGTAAAATTTCGTCGCAAAGCCACGCGGATCGCGCAGCGTCTCCGGTGAATGCCCGCCGTGCACAACGGTCGAGAAACGGACGAAAACGGGGGTGCGTTTTCCTTTTTCCTGAAACAGTTTGGCCCGTGTGTACTTGGAGACAGGTTCGCCTCCCACAGTGCCGTAAGCTTCAAAGTAGCCATGGGCGCCTGCGCCCCGCGCGTGGACGACGCGTTCCGGGATGCGTTCGCGATCAAAATGCGAAATTTTCTCGATGAAGTGATAGTTCTCCAAGGTGGATGGTCCGCGGTTGCCGATCGTACGGATATTTTGGTTATCCGAGATAGGGTGACCTTGGCGGTTCGTTAGGGTAGATGAGTTCGAATCCTGTTCGGTTGATTTCACAAAAGCTTCCTCCTAGCTTGCGGTGATCAAAGTCTTTTTCCTCCATCTCCATTTTTTGCTAAGCGGGCAGAGAATATGTAAAAGAAAGGTGTTGACAATCATTATCAATATAAATAAAATAAATATTAAATTATAATAATTATAAATAAGAAATCATTATCAAAAACTAAAAGGAGAGCTCACATGACTTATAACCCGAATAACCCTCATTATCTGACGACCAATCAAGCCGCCCCCGTAGGCGACAATCAAAATTCCCGCACAGCCGGCCAGCACGGCCCGACGCTCCTCGAAGATTACCATCTTCTTGAGAAAATCGCGCATTTCGACCGGGAACGCATTCCGGAGCGGGTTGTCCATGCGCGGGGAGCAGGTGCATTCGGTACTTTCACTGTAGAGAATTCGATGAAACGGTACACCAAAGCCGCATTCCTCGGCGAGGCGGGCAAAGAAACGCCGGTCTTCGTTCGTTTCTCGACCGTTATTCATGGTCAGGGCTCGCCGGAAACGGCTCGCGATCCGCGCGGATTCGCCGTGAAATTTTACACGGAAGAAGGCAATTACGATCTGGTCGGCAATCATCTGCCGGTGTTCTTTATCCGCGACGCGATGAAATTCCCCGATATGGTGCACTCGCTGAAGCCGGCTCCGGACACAAACGTGCAGACGCCGGATCGCTACTGGGATTTCATGTCGCTGACTCCGGAATCGACGCATATGCTGACATGGGTGTTCTCCGACTACGGGACTCCGGCCAATTACCGCGAAATGAATGGTTTCGGCGTCCATGCTTTCAAATGGATTAACCACACAGGCAACTATGTATATGTCAAATATCACTGGAAGCCGCATCAAGGCGTCCGCAATTTGAGCAAAGCCGAAGCGGCGGCTGTTCAAGGCGAAGATTTCAGTCATGCGACCCGGGATTTATACGATCATATCGCCCGCGGCGACTTCCCGAAATGGGATTTGCATGTGCAGCTCCTGCAGCCTGAAGATCTGGATGCTTACGATTTCGATCCGCTGGATCCGACGAAAATGTGGCCGGAAGATCTGATTCCGCTGCAAAAGGTCGGCACGATGACGCTGAACCGCAACCCGCAAAACTTCTTCGCCGAAGTGGAGCAGGCAGCTTTTGCCCCTAGCGTACTGGTACCCGGCATTGAACCTTCCGAAGATAAACTGCTGCAAGGCCGTCTGTTCTCATACCCGGATACGCAAAGGTACCGCCTGGGCGCGAACTATTTGCAAATTCCGGTTAACTGCCCTTATGCGACCGTGCGTAACAATCAGCGCGATGGCGCGATGCAAATGAAACAGCAGCCGTCCAGCGTCAATTATGAGCCGACCCGGCATGCCGATGCGCCGAAGGAAGCGCCAGAATACCGCGACAGTCGTATGCCTCTTCAATGCTCCGCAGGCAGAGAAAAAATCGCGAAAACGAATGATTTCGCGCAAGCCGGAGATACATTCCGCAGCTTTAGCCCGCAAGAGCAGGAGAACTTCATCTCCAACCTGGTCGGCGATCTGGCCTCCGTTCACGAAAAATCGCAGCTAATGGCCATCTGCAATTTCTACAGAGCAGATGCAGGGCTGGGGCAACGCCTGGCTGACGGTCTGAAAGTGGACATTTCCGGCTACCTGAAGCATTTGAAGCAATAAATGGCAATCAGATCGATCCCATCTAAACCAAAAAGGAGGTATTGTTCATGGCCCAAAGCGATTTGAATCAAGCGCTGCAGCATATCCGTTCCAAAAACATTCCGTTAACCCCGCAGCGATATGCGTTGTTGGAGTATTTATACACTAGAGACAGCTACACCACCGTTAAAGACATCTGTGATGCGCTCAACGAGCGGTATCCGCATATCAATGCAACATCCGTATACAGCAGTCTGCACGTATTCAAGCAGCTTGGCCTGGTAAGAGAATTAGCCGTGAACGATACTTTCCTGCGGTATGAGGCGGCGATCTGTTCATAAATATAAAGGCGCTCCTGCGTGCGGAAAGGTCATATGGCCTTTTCGCTCGCGGGGGCGCCCTTTTCATTTGTAATGACGTCTAAGTTCGTTCACCGCATCAATGAGTTCTTGGCCGACGTAGGCCCGCGCCTCTTGATAGACCGGTTCAAGAGCTTGTTCCCACTCGGCTCGTTCCTCATCCGACAGGACATGAATGTCCATTTGTCCGGTCTTTTTTAACTCGTCCAATTGCTTGCTGTTCAAGTGGATTGCATTTTGATTCGCCCAAGCCGTGGCTTCCTGCATGGCTTCGCCAACCGCCTTTTGCTGCGCGGCCGACAGCTTATCCCAGAATGCTTTATTCATGATGACGCCATAGCCCAAATAGGCGTGATTGCTGATCGTCATATACTTTTGCACCTGATACAGCTTTCGGGAGTAAATGTTGGATATCGTATTCTCCCCGGAATCTACCTCGCCAGATTCCATACTACGATACACCTTGTTAAAAGGAATAGGAACAGTCGTCGCATTCAATTGGCGAAACTGGGCTTCGATGACCTCGCTGGGAAGAATGCGAAATTTCAAGTTGCGAAAATCTTCTAACTCAACAAGCGGGCGCTTATTGGAAGTCATCTGCTGGAAGCCGTTGGCCCATAAGCCAAGCCCGATCATCCCCTTCGACTCCAATTTACCCATCAGGATGGAACCGATTTTGCCCTGAAATGCTTGCTGCACTGCTTCTTCGTTCCGGAAAGCAAACGGCAGATCCATCGCCATCCACTCCGGAACGACCTCGGATATGTTGGAGAAGCTTGGCGCAATCAATTGAATGCTGCCTTGCTGCAAAGCGGCGACTTCATCGTATTCATTATACAAGGTGCCGTTGGGAAACAGTTCGACCTTGATCGTATCGTTCGTTTTGAGTTTGACAAGCCGGGCAAACTCTTGCGCCGCTTGCCCTTTGGGCGTATTTTCCGCGACGACAAAGCTGAATCGGATGACGGTCTGCTCTCTGAGACCGCTTTGCTCATCATCGTATACGCGTTGTCCGTTATTAAATTGAGAGGAGAAACCGAATATCACAGCTGTCACGAGCCCAATGATAACAAATAGCGTAATGCCGACAAACGTTCTCACAGCCATCCTCCCATTTCAAAGTTTCAAAGTATAAATTCAGTGTATCATATTGTATGATGATCGTAGAAACCAAAGGGACAGCGAGAAGGTGAAGGCATTGAAAATCAAAGGGCTCCGAATGAACTGGAAAATTACGATTCTGTCGTTCGGCATCGTTTTGTTCGCGATTTGTATCGGCGGCATCATTCTGATTGGCCGGGTCATACATCTACAAGAACAGGAGCTTGGGCAAAGGTTGCTTGTCACGGCGCGTACGGTTGCCGGTCTGCCTTCGATCGTCAGCGGGCTGATGGAAGAAAGCAGCAGGCAGGAGATTAATCCGGTAGCGGAGCGTATACGAATTATTAACGACGTTGATTATATTGTCGTCTTGGATATGAACGGCATTCGCCTGTCACACCCCAACGCTTCCCGAATCGGGGAGCTTTCGCAAGGGGCGGACGAGCGATCGGCTTTTGCCGAGCATACGTATGTATCCAAGGCCAAAGGCGAGCAAGGGACAGCGCTCCGGGCATTCGTGCCCGTCATGAACGAACAGCATGAGCAAGTGGGCGTTGTGCTCGTCGGGCAGTTGGTTCCGGGACTCACAGGCGTCATTCTGGCCATGCGGGGGCAAATTTATGCGACGGTGTTCTTGTCTTTGCTTTTCGGGGTATGGGGTTCGTGGCTGCTTTCGCGGCACATTAAGAAGCAAATGTTCCAGTTGGAGCCCGAAGAGATCGCGCAGCTGCTCGTAGAGCGGACGGCGACTTTTAACGCTATGCATGAAGGTGTTATTGCTATAGACAGCCGTGAATTCGTGACGGTTTTTAACGATAAGGCCAAAAGTATGCTTCATATCGAAGGCGACGTGCTCGGGCGCCCTATTCGGGAAGTGCTGCCGGATACGCGTCTACCTGAAATTTTGCAGCTGAATCATCCGATTTTTAATCAAGAACTCCATATTGGGCCTGCTCAAATTCTAAGCAATCGGGTTCCGATTAAAGTCGGGAATCAGACGGTTGGCGCGGTGGCGATATTCCAAGATCGTACGGAAGTGACCAAAATCGCCGAGGAACTGACGGGGGTCAAAGCGTTTGTAGACGCACTCCGTGTGCAAAATCACGAATATATGAACAAGCTCCATACGATCGGCGGCTTGATCCAGCTTGGGGCTAAGCAGAAGGCGCTGGATTATTTGTTTCAAACGATAGAGGCTCAATCTGAGCTGAGTGGCTTTATCTCGAGCAAAATTGCCAATGAGAGTGCAGCCGGTTTAATTTTGGGGAAAATCAGCCGCGGCCGGGAGCTGGGTATCGAAGTGCGTTTGGACCGGGCAAGCCGGTTGATGCAATTTCCGGAGGATTTGGATCAGCATGATATGGTAGTTATTTTAGGCAATTTGATTGAGAACGCTTTTGATGCGTTGAAGGGTAAGGAAGGCCACAAAGAGGTCTTTATCAGCATCGAGCAGGATGAGGAAGTACTGTCGATCCTCGTGGAAGATAACGGAAGCGGGATGGATGAGGAGACCAAGCGGCGGATGTTTGAGCGAGGGTACTCTACGAAAGATGAGGTAAGCAGAGGGATTGGCTTGTATTTGATCCATAATATCGTGAACAAATGCGGTGGATATATGGAAATAGAGTCCGAGCCCGGTGAAGGTGCGAGCTTTATGCTTACTTTTCCCATGACACAGCGGAAGGAGGAGAATGATGGTCAGAGTCGTACTGATTGAGGACGATCCGATGGTTTTGGAAGTGAACAAGCAGTTTGTTGAGCAGGTGCCCGGGTTCGAGATCGTAGGAACGGCATCTAATGGCCTGGATGGCATCGAAAAGGTTCGCAGTTTGCAGCCTGACCTGGTCTTTCTGGATATTTATATGCCTGGGCAAAATGGGACCGAAGTGCTGCAGCAAATTCGCAATGAGCAGCTCGCCACAGATGCGATCGTGATCACAGCGGCTAGCGACATCCCGACGGTGCAGCGGATGCTTCATCAAGGCGCGGTGGATTACATCGTAAAGCCGTTCAAATTCGAACGGGTCAAAGAAGCGCTGGAGAATTACCGGGCGATGAAAAAAAGACTGAATAAGGACGCGGCGTTGTCCCAGTCGGACCTCGACCAAATTTTGCACGGCAGGTCGACTGCGCAAGCTCCTGAATCTGTACCGGGCACCTCGCATCTGGATTTGCCCAAAGGTCTGCAGGAAGTGACGATGAAGCAGGTCATGCAGTTTCTGAGGCAGCAGCAGAAATCTTTATCCGCTGAAGAAGTAGCCGAGGGCGTTGGATTGGCAAGGGTCACGGCGCGCAGATATTTGGAGTTTTTGGAGAAAAGCAAGCAGGTGAAGCTTGATCTTGAATACGGCGGCATTGGTCGACCGGTCAATCGGTACGTATGGGTCGGCTGAACGAGCCTTGAATAACACAAAAAAAACCTTCAATTCCACATAATGCGGAGCTAAAGGTTTTTAAGAGTAATGATTTAGAAAGACTATTGAGACGCCAGCGTAACACATCCGTTTCACCTACAATATGATGTGTCTAGAACAATCAAAAGAGGTGAGCCGATGGCAGTCGTAAAAGCCAGGAACCAAGATATTGACATGTTAGCAAGGTTGCTTCGAGCCGAAGCTGTGGGTGAAGGCGAAAGGGGTATGCTCCTTGTTGGAAATGTTGGCATTAACCGAATAAGAGCGAATTGCTCCGATTTTAAAGGAATCCGGACAATTCCCCAAATGATTAACCAGCCGCATGCGTTTGAAGCTCTGCTTCATGGTATGTACTACGAAAAGGCTAGAGAGAAAGAACGCCGTCTGGCGCGACGGGCTGTGAATGGGGAGCGGTATTGGCCGGCCAAATTCGCCCTCTGGTATTTTCGTCCGGGAACGGCCGCAGCTCCCCAGCCATGTCCGCCGACCTGGTATAATCAGCCGCACGTAGGACGATACAAGCTTCACTGTTTTTATGAGCCGACCGGGAAAGAATGTGACAATGTATACAATGTTTATTAATTTTATGGACGAAAACAGCCCAGAAAAAAACCAGCATCCCTTGTGTTTGCTGGTTTTTTTTTGCACTCCGCTGTTTCCTTTTGGGGCAATATGCGGAGCAAACACGATTCTGATGCGAAATCACGGCGATTTAAACCGGGACACAGGAATCGAAAACTCCGGGATTCCAAGCGCATATGGCGTATACTCGTACAAGGCAAAATACACCACGATGTCGTTGTCCAACAAGAAAAACCGTTGATCGTCACTTATTGTTTCGAACGGTTCCAAAAGCACATAGTCCCGTTCTTTGATTTGCTTCTTAATCTCTTCGTTGATGATTTGCTTGTAATTCGGATCACCCAAAGCTGCCTGCTTCAGCGTAATTTCTTCCCCAGTCGATAAATCGAAGGTGTGAGCTTCCATATCGTACATCCCATGGGCGCCGCCCGTATATTGGTAAGTATCGAAATGCATGCTGAGCTTGTTTTGTTGATTATAGGTCACCGTGTAATTGACATCGAAAGCGAACCGCAACTCAGGCATGTCTGCGGTCTGTTCCGCCTTAAATTCCTTCAAAAGCTCTTGGCCAGCCGCTGCGTACTTCAATGCTTCCGCTTTCCAGAACGCGTTAATTTTCGCGCTTGCAGCCGTATTGGTCCATCCTTCAATCTGCGGATATTGAATCGTAATGCCATCTTCCTTCCGGTCATCGATGGATACGTTCGTCAGCTTTAGCGCGTTCTCCTTGATCGGCTGGATTGAAATCAGCTTATCCGCGGCGCTGTAGCCAATGCTGTAACCCATTTGTTCTAATAGAAAGCGGAGCGGTAAATATGTACTACCCTCGACGATGACGGGAGGTTTGCTACTGTAAAAGCGATGCCCGTTCATTTCATATGCTGAGCTCTGATTGCTCATTTTCATGGTTTTGTTGGCGCTGCTGACGGTTACAATACGGGTGGTATCGTCCCACGAAGTCGTAAGTCCAAGCTGCTGGCTTAAAAAGGCCAGTCCTACATAAGAGTCTCCTTCTGTCGATAAACCTCCAGGCACCTGCATGGTTTTATCACTGATTTGAACGTGCAGCGGGGCGAGATTAAGTTGAACCTCCGCGGTATAATCTTCAGCTTGCGCAGTTTCGTTTGCGCTTGGCAGCACGGCCAGCACGAAGGCAGCTGCCAGAGAAAGCTTCAGCCATGAAGCCCTCTTTTTTGGGTATAGGTTTCGTAATTTCATCGTTTGAGTGCTCCTCTCTTAATCACTGAATTTGACGACTGATCTAGTGAAAAGTTGCATGGCTTGGGCTTAAGACCAAAAAGACCATAAGTACCAATATGGTCAAATTCTTCACGACTTCCCTTGAAAGCGATATCATGAGATCAATCAAAGATTCAAACAAAGTCTGAAAGCGCTTGAGGTGTATAACATGTCAATTCCTTCGGGAGTAAATACGAGTATTATTTTGCGTCTTGAATTAGATAAAAATACCGCTTCCTTCGGCAGCATTGCCACTGCTATTAGTGATACAGGCGGAGATATTATTGCGATTGACGTCGTGAGAACGGACAAAAACGTCACGATCCGCGATATCACGATCAACGTGTACGATAACAAGCACACCGATTTGATCAAATCGACGATCAGCAAATTGCCCGGAGTTAAAGTGGTTCATGTGTCGGATCAAACGTTCCTGCTACATTTAGGAGGCAAGATCGAGACGAGTCCGAAATACCCGATCAAAAATCGGGATGACCTCTCCAGGGTATACACGCCGGGCGTGGCCAAAGTCTGTATGGCGATTCACGAGAAGCCGTCGCTGGCCCACACGCTGACGATCAAGCGAAATACCGTCGCTGTTATTTCAGATGGAACCGCTGTACTGGGTCTAGGGAATATTGGACCAGAGGCCGCAATGCCCGTTATGGAAGGAAAAGCCATGCTGTTCAAGCAGCTAGCCGGCGTTGACGCGTTTCCGATCTGTCTGGATACACAGGATACCGATGAAATTGTGCGCATCGTGAAAGCGCTATCTCCAACATTTGGAGGCATTAACCTCGAGGATATATCGGCGCCGAGATGCTTTGAGATCGAGCAGCGGCTCATCGAGGAGCTGGATATTCCGGTATTCCATGACGATCAGCATGGTACGGCCGTAGTGCTTTTGGCAGGACTATTTAATGCCGTTAAGCTTGTGGGCAAAAGCCTGTCGGATTGCAAAGTCGTCCTGTGTGGGGTCGGAGCGGCCGGGACAGCATGCACCAAAATGCTGATGGCGGCAGGCGTCAGAAATATTATCGGCGTTGACCGGCCGGGCGCGATTACGAGAGACGGCGTCTACGATAACCCGTTCTGGCAGTGGTATGCGAACAATACCAATCCTGATCAGATACATGGATCGTTATCAGAGGTTATTGAAGGAGCAGATATTTTTATCGGCGTATCAGGGCCAGGCGTGTTGAAAAGGGAAGACGTCGCTAAGATGGCGAAAGATCCGATCGTGTTTGCCATGGCAAACCCTACGCCGGAGATTCTTCCGGAAGAGGCTGAACCTTACGTTCGCGTTATGGCGACCGGGCGCTCGGATTATCCGAACCAGATCAACAACGTGCTTTGCTTCCCGGGATTGTTCCGGGGATTGCTCGATTGCAGAGCTTCCAGAGTGACGGAAAATATGAAGCTGGCAGCGGCTAAAGCCATTGCATCGGTCGTTCAAGAAGATGAACTGAATGAATATTACATTATTCCGAGTGTTTTTAACCAGTCGGTGGCGGAGCGGGTCAGAGAAGCTGTCATTCAGGCGGCTTATGAAGACGGAGTAGCAAGAAGACGCAGGGAGAAAGTGCAGGCATAACGAAGCTGAGAGACTTTGAGCAAGCTCAAAGGTCCCTATGATGCCCCACAAAGTGACGCTAAGCTTTGAAGTATATTCCGTCCGCATCGAGTCAAGGACTCGATCGGCGTCTAAACTCACCGATTTAAGCGGTCATTCTTCTCGAATTGCTTCGATAAGAGTTTAGACATTACTTTGCGAGGGCCCCAATAACTTTAGGAGGATAATATGATGACAAAACTTAGAAAAAACCTTACGATCCAAGTGTTAATCGCGATTGTTCTGGGTATTGCGTTCGGGCAGTTCTTTCCTTCGCAAGCAGCTGAGTTGAAAATACTTTCAGACGTATTTATTAAAATGATCAAAATGGTCATCGCACCGATTGTTTTCTTTACGATTGTAATCGGTTTCGCCGGCATGGGTGATATGAAAAAAATCGGCCGCATCGGCGGCAAGGCGCTTCTATACTTTGAAATAATTACGACGTTCGCCATGGTGATCGGAGTCGCCGTGATGTACATTTTCAAACCGGGATCAGGCATGAGCACAGATGCTGTTAAAGCCGGGGACGTTGCGAAATTTACGAAGCAAGCTGCCGAAACCAGCCATGGTTTCATGGACTTCCTTGTGGGCATTGTTCCCGATAACGTGATTGGCGCTTTTTCTAAAGGGGATATGCTTCCGGTTCTGTTCTTCTCCGTGTTATTCGGTTTGGCAATGGCGGGTCTTGGCAGCAAAGTGAAGCCGGTTATGGGCTTTTTTGAGCAAATGAATGAAATTTTCTTCCGCCTCGTGGCAATTATTATGAAGTTTTCTCCGATTGCCGCTTTTGGCGCGATGTCTTATACGATTGGCAAGTTCGGCGTTCATTCCTTGTTCTCTCTCGGTAAAATGATGGGCTCTGTATATGTGACGATGGCGCTTTTCATCTTCATTGTACTGGGATCCATTTGCAAATTCTACGGATTCAGTCTCATTAAGCTGCTTCGTCACATTAAAGAAGAGCTGATGCTCGTGCTGGGGACTTCCTCATCGGAATCCGCACTGCCGCGGGTCATGCAAAAGCTGGAGAAATTCGGCGCTTCGAAGCCGGTTGTCGGCCTCGTCATACCGACAGGCTACTCGTTCAACCTGGATGGTACATCCATCTACTTGTCGATGGCAGCGCTATTCATTGCACAAGCATATGGCGTTCACCTGGATTGGATCCAAGTGTTAACCCTTCTCGGCGTACTGATGCTGACTTCGAAAGGTGCAGCGGGTATTACCGGTTCAGGCTTCGTCACATTGGCGGCTACACTGGCCGCAATCCCGAATAATGTCATTCCGGTCGAAGGTATGGCGCTTCTGATCGGGGTAGACCGCTTCATGTCCGAAGCTCGCGCGATTACGAACATCATTGGTAACAGCGTAGCGACGATTGTAATTGCAAAGAGTGAGAATCAGTTTGATCCGGATGGCTACGTTGCTGATGAGGTAGAAGCTCCTGCTATAGCGAACGAATCAGTGGAACTGCCTGGAAAATTCGCATAAGGCAAATAGGAAAAATGAGGGCATCCCGTTGTGGGGTGCTCTATTTTTATCACGCTTTTGGGCAGCTCATCATTCGAAATCCTTTTGTATCGCCCACGTTATCCCGGATTGCTTCATACTCTTAGAGAATGAATGACATTAATTATAGAATAATGTTCGTTGATTACAGACTTTTGTACTTTCGAGCATAATAGGAACCATTTTTCTCAGAAATAGCGAACGATCAGTATGCTATTTGCGACCATTGTTCTTTATGAGTACGCCAGGCACTATTTACCAGGGCACTATTTGTCTCAGAAATTACGAACGATCGCTGCTCTATTTGCGACTATTGTGCTTTTTAAGTAGATTACGTACATGCCATTGGGAATCGTTCAATGTACCGCGAGCCGACATGAGCTGCACGATAGCGACTCCTCCAATCGCCAGTCTTCTTGCACCATGTCGAAAAATATATCGACCAGCAAACACACCAAGCAGCCTATTGAGTACATTAAATACAATGATGGCTGAATTTTCAGTCATATATCGTCCGGAACATTTAAAATGTAGCCAAAAAACGAACTTTTTTCATGAAACTATTTAAAAACGTTCGTTTTTGCAAATTGACATGACACGTTACTTGGTAGTAAACTAGGGAAGCGGGAAAACACTTCCCCCTAATTGAAAATGTCGAACCAACTCGTATAACGTCAGGAATAAGGCCTGAAAGTATCTACCCAAAAACCATAAATTTTTGGACTACGAGGAAGCGAATGCGGGAAACCATAGGAAGAGGATGGTCTATTTGCATTCGGTTCTTTTGCTGTCCAGCGTCTAGAATCGCGTATTCTAACTCTGGGCATTTTTATTATTATTATGGGGTTTTTAGCAAAGATTAATAAGAGTTTTAAAAGTTAGCTTTTAAAACTACCACTATAGAAAGTAGGTTTATCATGACTGTACGTGTTGGTGTCATAATGGGAAGCCAGTCGGATTGGGAAACGATGAAGCACGCATGCGACATGCTGGAGGAACTGGGAGTGCCTTATGAGAAAAAGGTCGTCTCCGCGCACAGAACGCCGGATCTCATGTTTGAATATGCAGCGTCGGCAGCAAGCCGCGGCCTCCAAGTGATTATTGCCGGAGCAGGCGGGGCGGCGCATCTACCAGGGATGGTAGCAGCCAAAACCGAGTTACCGGTTATTGGCGTTCCTGTGAAAAGCTCCACGCTAAACGGCCTGGACTCGCTGCTTTCCATCGTGCAGATGCCTGGCGGTATTCCCGTCGCGACAGTGGCGATCGGGAATGCCGGCGCGACGAATGCAGGCCTTCTGGCGGCGCAAATCCTGGGCGCATTCGATCCGGAGCTTCAAGCGAAAATCAAAGCGCGCCGCGAGCGGATCGCGCAAACCGTGATTGAAAGCAGTGACCTGTCATGACGGCAACCGGTATAGAAGGCAAGGTCATTAAGCCGGGCGGCACGATCGGCATTCTAGGCGGAGGCCAGCTTGGCCGGATGCTCGCACTCGCCGGACGCAACTTGGGCTATCGCTTCGTCACGCTCGATCCGACGGAAGACGCGCCCTGCGGACAAGTCGCCGACGAGCAGATCAAGGCGGGTTACGACGACGTGGAAGCGGCCAGAAAGCTGGCTGCGAAATCGGACGTTATCACGTATGAATTCGAAAACGTGGACGCTCACGTGACCGACATATTAATGAAAGAGTCCTACGTCCCGCAAGGAAGCAAGCTTTTATACACAACCCAGCATCGGCTTCGAGAAAAAAGAGCAATTGAAGCGGCGGGAGTACCTGTGGCACCTTACGCAGAGATCGGCAGCCCCGAGCAGCTGCGCGAAACGGTCCTTCGTTTCGGCACGCCATGTGTGCTCAAAACGGCAACCGGCGGCTACGACGGCAAGGGTCAATGGGTCATCCGTTCACTGGATGAGGTTGAGGAAGCCTACGAAACGCTGAGCCGTGCGAAGACCGAGCTGGTGCTCGAGCAATTCATTCATTTTGATAAAGAATTATCCGTTATTGCAGCGAGAAGTCCCCGCGGTGAGGTGAAAGCTTTTCCTGCTGCGGAAAATATACATGTACATAACATTCTGCATCAATCCATCGTTCCGGCTCGCATCCCTTCGGAAGTGCAGCAGGAGGCCGAGAAGCTGGCGGTTCGCATCGCAGATAGCCTCGGCGTGATCGGATTGATCGCCGTAGAGCTATTCCTGACCAAGGATGGACAGCTTTACGTCAACGAACTTGCGCCGCGTCCGCACAACTCGGGACATTACACGATGGAAGCGTGCCGCACGTCGCAATTCGAGCAGCATGTTCGCGCTATTTGCAACTTGCCTTTAGGTTCAACGGAGCTCTTGTCGCCCGTCGTGATGGTCAATTTGCTCGGGGAGCATATGGAGCCGCTGCTGCAGCAAATGGACAAGCCCGGATTCCTGGAGAGCGAAGAGCGCGGGGTTAGCGCAAAAGTTCATCTTTACGGTAAACTGGAAGCGAAAGAGAAACGCAAGATGGGTCACATCAACTTGCTGGCCGGCGATGTCAATCAAGCATTGGCTTGGATAGAACGTACAGGCATTTGGGAAAGTAAGTAAATGAGATAAACGGAGGAACGGAATCATGATTGAACGTTATACACGCCCGGAGATGGCACGCATTTGGACAGAGGAAAACAAATTCAAAGCATGGCTTGAGGTGGAAATCCTCTCTTGCGAAGCTTGGTCAGAGCTTGGCGTTATCCCTAAGGAAGATGTGAAAGTGCTTCGCGAGAACGCCAGCTTCAACATCGACCGCATTTACGAAATCGAACAAGAGACTCGCCACGACGTGATCGCCTTCACAAGAGCGGTATCCGAGACACTCGGTCCTGAGCGCAAATGGGTACACTACGGTCTGACTTCAACGGACGTTGTTGATACGGCGCTAGGCTACTTGCTGAGACAAGCTAATGAAATTCTGGAGAAAGATATCCAGAACTTCATCGAGATTTTAAAAGAAAAAGCGGTTCAATATAAACACACGGCAATGATGGGCAGAACGCATGGCGTGCATGCGGAGCCAACGACTTTTGGCCTGAAAATGGCGCTTTGGTACGAGGAAATGAAACGTAACCTGGAGCGTTTCCGCTATGCGGCCGATGGCGTGCAGTACGGTAAAATCTCTGGCGCGGTAGGCACTTACGCGAACATCGATCCGTTCGTTGAGCAGTATGTATGCGGCAAATTGGGTACAAAAGCGGCTCCGATCTCAACGCAAACGCTCCAACGCGACCGTCACGCTGAATATATGGCAACACTTGCGCTGGTTGCTACTTCCCTGGACAAGTTCGCAACCGAAATTCGCGCCCTTCAAAAGAGTGAGTTCCGCGAAGTGGAAGAGCCTTTTGCGAAAGGCCAAAAGGGTTCCTCGGCCATGCCGCACAAGCGCAACCCGATTGGTTGCGAGAGCATTTCCGGTCTGTCCCGCGTGATCCGCGGACACATGGTTTCCGCTTACGAGAACGTGACGCTGTGGCATGAGCGCGATATTTCGCACTCCTCCGTTGAGCGCATCATCCTTCCGGATGCAACGCAGCTGCTGAACTACATGTTGAACCGTCTGGGCAACATCATCAAGAACCTGACCGTGTTCCCTGAAAATATGAAGCGCAACATGCGCAGCACGTACGATGTGCCTTTCTCCGGCCGCGTCATGACGAAGCTGATCGACAAAGGCTTCAGCCGCGAGCAAGCTTACGACACCGTGCAGCCAAGAGCGATGCAGGCTTGGGAAGAGCAGCGTTCCTTCCGTGAGATCGTGGAAAATGCATCTGTTATCACAGATGTGCTAAGCGCGGAAGAAATTGCGGATTGCTTTGATCCTAGCTGGCACCTGAAGCATGTGGATACGATTTTTGACCGACTTGGTTTGTAATAAATGAGGGGACGTGTTTTGGTGAGTAATATACTGGACACAGCGGCAGGGCTGGTCAAGGCGCCTTTGGTGCACAAAGGCAAAGTGCGTGAACTGTATGATTTGGGCGAGCATTTTTTGATCGTCGTAACGGATCGGATTTCGGCGTTTGATTACATTTTGAAGCCCGGTGTGCCTGACAAAGGCTACGTGCTGAACGCACTGAGCAAATACTGGTTCGGTATCACAAGCGGCTACATGAACAACCACATCGTGCACACGGACGTGGAACAATTGCAAGATGTGATTCCGGATGCAGCGGCAAGAGAACTGCTGAAAGAACGAATTATTGTAGCGAAAAAAGCGGAGCGCATCTCCATTGAGTGCGTCGTTCGCGGGTACATTACGGGCAACGGCTGGAGACAATATGAGAAGACCGGCGAGATTAACGGACAGAAGCTTCTTGAGGGATTGCGGAAAAACCAACGTTTGGAGCATCCGATTTTCACGCCTGCAGCGAAAAATGATGTGGGTCATGACGAAGATATTTCCGTCCAGCAAATGTGTGAATTGATCGGTGAAGAAATCACGTATGAGCTGCAGAAGAGAAGCATTATGCTCTACACGCTGGCGCATGCGATCTGTGAGCAAAAAGGCATTATTTTAGCGGATACGAAATTTGAATTCGGCATTTATAACGGTGAACTCATTATTATTGATGAAATTTTCACGCCGGACTCTTCGCGGTACTGGGCACAAGACAAATACGCGCTCGATATTGAAATCGATTCGATGGATAAAGAGCCTGTGCGTACGTACCTGGCGAACTCGGGCTGGGATAAAAACAGCGAACCGGACGAGCTGCCGGCTTCCGTTGTAGAAGAAACGGCAAACAGATACAAAGAAATTCTACACCGTTTGGTGGATTAATTTAGAGGAGGAGAGATTAGAAATGAAAGCAACGGTTTACGTAACGATCAAGCAAAACGTTTTGGACGTTCAAGGAACTGCGGTGCAAGGTGCGCTTCATTCGATGGGTTTTGAGGAAGTTGGAAAGGTTCGCATAGGTAAATACTTGGAGCTAGAGCTGAACACAACGGATAAAGCGGAAGCGGAAGCACGCGTGAAAGCCATGTGCGAGAAGCTGCTGGCGAACACGGTTATCGAAGACTACCGCTACGAGTTGGCGTAACAAACCATAAGAATATGCTTACGATGCTAGTTTTGCTAAAGCAAAACTCTAAGGAGAGATCGACATGAATTTTGCGGTTCTTGTGTTTCCGGGATCGAACTGCGACATTGACTGCTACAAAGCAGTTGAAGATACGATCGGCCAACCGGTCGACTATGTATGGCATACGGCGGACGATTTGTCCAAATACGACTGCATCCTCGTGCCGGGCGGATTCTCCTATGGAGACTATCTGCGCTGCGGAGCGATTGCACAGTTCACGAACGTGATGAAAGCTGTAGTAAAAGCAGCTGAAGAGGGCAAATACATTCTTGGTATTTGCAACGGATTCCAAGTGCTGACGGAAGCAAGATTGTTGCCGGGAGCACTGCTCCGCAACAACGGCATGAAATTCCGCTGTCATCAGGCGCTTTTGCGTGTTGAGAACAATGCAACGCCATTTACGCGGGATTATGCGGAAGGTGAGCTGATCAATATTCCGA
This sequence comes from Paenibacillus sedimenti, assembly GCF_014534655.1. Lineage (GTDB taxonomy): Bacteria > Bacillota > Bacilli > Paenibacillales > NBRC-103111 > Paenibacillus_E > Paenibacillus_E sedimenti. The sequence goes on along the minus strand of NZ_JACVVD010000010.1, from coordinate 226,440 downwards.
TTGCGCACGGTGAAGGGAACTACTACTGTGACGATGCAACGCTGAAAGAACTGCAAGAGAACAATCAGATCGTATTCCGTTATGAAGCAGGCAATAACCCGAACGGTTCGGTAGACGATATTGCCGGAATTTGTAATAAAGCCGGTAACGTAGTAGGTATGATGCCCCATCCGGAGCGCGCCATTCATGAGCTCCTCGGGTCGGCGGACGGCAAAAGAATGTTCACATCGATTCTGAACACTTGGAGGGAGAAACATGGCGCAGCAGCAGCTATCCGCTAAGGAACCAACAGCCGAGCAAATCGCGGAGCAGAAAATTTACAAGCAGATGGGCGTAACCGATGACGAGTACGCCAAAATCTGCGGCTTCCTCGGACGCAATCCGAACTATGTGGAGATCGGCGTATTCAGCGTCATGTGGTCCGAACATTGCTCTTATAAAAATTCCAAACCTGTGCTTCGCAAGTTCCCGACGACAGGACCTCGCGTCCTGATGGGACCCGGCGAAGGCGCAGGGATCGTAGATATCGGCGACAACCAAGCCGTTGTTTTCAAAATCGAAAGTCACAACCACCCATCGGCGATTGAGCCATATCAAGGCGCAGCGACGGGCGTTGGCGGGATTATCCGCGATATCTTCTCGATGGGCGCGCGTCCGGTAGCGCTGCTGAACTCACTCAGGTTCGGTAAGCTGCAAAACGACCGCGTGAAGTATTTGTTCGAGCACGTCGTCTCGGGAATCGCCGGATACGGGAACTGTATCGGCATTCCGACTGTAGGCGGCGAAGTGATGTTCGACGAGAGCTACGAGGGGAACCCGCTCGTTAACGCCATGTGCGTCGGTCTCATCGACCACGACAAGATCCAACGCGGCGTTGCCAAAGGCGTTGGCAACCCGGTATTCTACGTCGGCCCGGCGACAGGCCGCGACGGTATCCACGGCGCGACGTTCGCGTCGGAAGAGCTGACGGCAGAGTCCGAAGCGAAGCGCCCGGCGGTGCAAGTGGGCGATCCGTTCATGGAAAAGCTCGTGCTGGAAGCGTGCTTGGAGCTTATCAATTCTGGCATCGTGCTCGGAATTCAAGATATGGGCGCAGCGGGGCTTACATGCTCCAGCGCCGAGATGGCAAGTAAAGCGGGGAACGGCATGGAGCTTTACCTCGATGAGGTGCCGCAGCGCGAAGAGGGCATGACAGCCTATGAAATGATGCTGTCCGAGTCGCAGGAGCGCATGCTGTTCGTCGTTGAGCCGAAGCATGAGGCGCAAGCGAAGGGGATTTTTGAGCGCTGGGGCTTGCACTGCGCGAAAGTCGGAAAGGTGACCGATGACGGTCGCTTGCGTTTGATCCACCACGGCGAGGTCGTGGGTGACATGCCTGTAGGGGCACTCGTCGACGAGTGCCCGGTGTACAATAAGCCGAGCAAGGTGCCGGCTTACTACGAGGCGAACGCATCCATCGACACGACTCGTTACCCTGAGGTAACGGATTTGACGGATGCGTTGAAGCAAGTGCTCGCGTCTCCGACGGTCGCGAACAAAGAGTGGGTGTACAACCAGTATGACTACATGGTTCGTACGGATACGGCAGTGCGCCCGGGTTCGGACGCAGCGGTCGTAACCATTCGCGGCACCCGCAAGGGGCTGGCGATGACGACCGACTGCAACGGGCGTTACGTGTACCTCGATCCGGAAGTGGGCGGACGGATCGCTGTCTCCGAAGCAGCGCGCAACGTCGTTTGCTCCGGCGCCGAGCCGCTGGCTGTGACGGACAACCTGAACTTCGGCAGTCCGGATAAGCCGGAGATTTTCTGGCAGCTGGAGAAAGCGACTGACGGTATGGCTGAAGCTTGCCGCGTGCTGGACGCTCCGGTTATCGGCGGTAACGTGTCTTTGTACAATGAGAACGCCAAAGGCGCAATCTACCCGACTCCGGTTATCGGGATGGTAGGTTTGGTTCATGACATCGATCACATTACGACACAAAGCTTCAAGAACGAAGGCGACATCATCATCCTGCTCGGCGAGACGAAAGCAGAACTCGGCGGCAGCGAATTCCAATATGTTGTACATGGCGTTACGGAAGGCCGTCCGCCTGAGTTGGACTTGGCTGTTGAGAAACGCCTGCAAGGCGCAGTGTTGAAGGCGATTCAAGAAGGTCTGGTTGCTTCGGCACATGACTTGTCTGAGGGCGGACTTGCTGTAGCGCTCGCAGAGAGCAGCATCAGCGGACGCCTGGGCGCACAAGTAGCTGTTAAAACTGAGCTTCGCGCAGACTTCGCGCTGTTCAGCGAAAGCCAATCCCGTATCCTGCTGACAGCTGCTCCAGATAAAGCAGACGCTTTGAAACACTGGATCGCTTCGCAGGGCGTCCCTTATCAGGAAATCGGAACAGTCACAGGTACAGAACTAAACATATCGGTTAACGGCGAACAGCGAATCCAGTCTCCGGTAAGCGAGCTGGAAAAGGTCTGGAAGGATGCGATTCCATGTCTAATGGCGTGAAACAAACCGGGGCCCTGAAGCTTCCTGCTGCTCCTAGTGTTGAATTGGGCAATGGGCAGCATGAGCTTTGGACAGGTGAATATTACAACGAAGGTGTAGCTGGCCATGGCGGGTTGTTTGACAAGCTGAATGAAGAGTGCGGGGTGTTCGGGGTGTATGGTCATCCCGACGCTTCCTCGCTTTGTTATTACGGGCTTCACGCCCTTCAGCATCGCGGACAGGAAAGCGCGGGCATTTGTACGACAGATGGCGAAAAGTTCAACTATTACCGCGGTATGGGACTTGCCAAAGAAGTGTTCAACAATGAGACATTGCCTCCATTGACGGGTTCTTCTGCCATCGCGCATGTGCGCTACTCAACAGCGGGCGAAAGCAAGCTGGCTAACGCACAGCCGCTCGTGTTCAAATACCGCGAGGGCGAACTGGCCATTGCGACGAACGGAAATCTCGACAATGCGAACATTATTAAGCGGGAGCTGGAGCGCAAAGGCTCGATCTTCCAAACGACGAGCGATACAGAAGTGCTTGCGCATCTGATCGCCCGTTCCGAGCACGATGACATCTTGGATGCGGTCAAAGATGCTTTGAAGCAAGTGATCGGAGGCTTTGCCTTCCTGATCATGACCAACGATAAGCTGATTGCTGCGCTCGATCCGAACGGTTTGCGTCCTTTAATGATGGGCAGACTTGGCGATGCATACTTGTTCGCTTCGGAGTCCTGTGCTTTTGACGCCGTTGGCGGCACGTATCTCCGTGATGTTCAACCAGGTGAAATCCTTGTTCTGGATCGTGACGGATTCCATGAAGATCGTTTCGCTGAAAGCGGCAAGCGTTCGATTTGCGCGATGGAGTACATCTACTTCGCGCGTCCGGACAGCGATATTGACGCGATCAACATCCACTCCGCGCGAAAGCGGATGGGCAAGCGTCTCGCCATGGAATCGTTCGTGGATGCCGACGTTGTGACTGGCGTGCCGGATTCGAGTATTTCAGCTGCGATCGGTTATGCGGAACAGACGGGTATTCCTTACGAGCTTGGTTTGATCAAGAACCGCTATACGGGCCGTACGTTCATTCAACCGAGCCAAGAGCTTCGGGAGCAAGGCGTGAAAATGAAGCTCAGCGCCGTTCGCAAAGTGGTCGAAGGTAAACGCGTCGTCATGATCGACGATTCAATCGTGCGCGGGACGACCAGCTTGCGCATCGTGAATCTGCTTCGTGAAGCGGGCGCAACGGAAGTGCATGTGCGCATCTCTTCGCCGCCTTTTATGAACCCTTGCTATTATGGGATCGATACACCCAGCCGCAAAGAGTTGATCGCCGCGATGAATTCCGTCGAAGAAATTCGCAAAGCGATTAATGCGGATTCGTTGCATTTCCTCACGCAAGAAGGGCTGCTCGATTCCATCGGGACAGGTTCTGCCGGCGACCAAAGCGGCTACTGCATGGCCTGCTTCAACAACAATTATCCGACGGAAATTGTTGATACAGGAAAAGTGGGCTGCGCTTGCGATTAAAGCTGCGGGTAAGATGAGTGGAAATTCGGAAAAACGGGAGGGTAACCTCCCTTTCATAGACAAATATAAGGAGTGGAAGCGAAGTGTCGGATGCTTACAAAAAGGCTGGAGTCGATATCGCGGCGGGGAACGAAGCAGTAGAACGGATGAAGAAACACGTGAAACGGACATTCCGTCCTGAAGTGCTGACTGACCTCGGCGGCTTCGGCGGGCTGTTCGGTTTGAACAAGGACAAGTACGAGGAGCCAGTGCTCGTATCCGGAACGGACGGCGTGGGCACCAAGCTGAAAATCGCTTTTGCGATGGACAAGCACGATACGATCGGGATCGATGCGGTCGCGATGTGCGTGAACGATATTATAGTTCAGGGCGCGGAGCCGCTTTTTTTCCTCGACTATCTCGCATGTGATCGTGTAGTTCCAGAGAAGATTGAAGCGATTGTCAAAGGGATCGCTGACGGCTGCGCGGAGTCAGGCTGTGCGCTGATCGGCGGCGAAACGGCGGAAATGCCGGGCATGTATGCGTCGGGGGAGTATGACATTGCCGGCTTTACCGTAGGGATCGTCGACAAGAAAAAAATCATCGACGGCACCACCATCTGTCCCGGAGACGTCGTTCTGGGTCTGGCTTCTAGCGGTGTGCACAGCAACGGGTTCTCTCTTGTGCGCAAGCTTTTGCTGGAGGATAAAGGGTATACGCTTCAAGGGCATGTGGAAGAGCTTGGGGATAAGCTTGGCAATGTGCTGCTGGAGCCAACTCGTTTATATGTGAAGCCGGTGCTGGGGATGTTGGAGGAAGTCAGCATTAAAGGCATGGCGCATATTACGGGCGGCGGTTTTATCGAAAATATTCCTCGCGTCCTTCCGGATGGCGTGAATGTAGAAATCCAATACGGCTCATGGCCGATTCTGCCGATTTTTGAATTGATGCAGCGCGAGGGCGGCATTAGCAACAACGATATGTTCCGCACGTTTAACATGGGTATCGGCATGGTGATTATCGTTGGCGCGGATGATGCGGAGAAAGCAATCGCAGCTGCTGAAAAACAAGGCGAGAAGGTATACCGGCTCGGCGTCGTAACTGAAGGCGAGCGCGTGGTTACCTTCCAAGGAGCCGAGGTGTAAGTCATGCAGCCTTATCGGATTGCCGTCTTTGCCTCAGGCAGCGGCTCGAATTTTCAAGCAATCGTCGATCAGGTACAGAAGGGGAAGCTTGATGTCAGCATCGAGCTTCTTGTCTGTGATCGTCCGAATGCGTTCGTGGTGGAACGCGCAAAAGAAGCGAAGGTGCCGGTGTTTGCGTTTCGGCCGAAGGAGTATGCCAGCAGGGAAGCCTATGAGTCTTTGATTCTGCAGGAACTGCAGGAGCGCCAAGTGGATCTGATCGTCATGGCGGGATACATGCGGATCATCACGAATGTGCTGGTCGTGCCTTATTACGGCCGAATGATCAACATTCATCCCTCGCTGCTGCCTTCGTTCCCTGGCGTCCGCGCCATCGAGCAGGCGGTGGAGTACGGCGTGAAGCAAACCGGCGTGACCGTTCACTTCGTGGACGGCGGGCTGGATTCCGGACCGATCATCGCCCAGCGCAGCGTCGAGATTCACGAGCACGAGACCGCGGACTCGCTCGCCGAGCGCATCCATGCGGCTGAGCATGTGCTGCTGCCGCAGGTCATCCGCTGGCTGCGCGAGGGCCGCGTCAGCATCGACGGGCGCCGGGTGAGCCTTCGGTTGTAGGTGTTATATGCCGGGCGGGTCATCTTATACAATTAATAGCAATAAGTGCCTGTAATTTAGCTTATTTCAGCTTATTAGCGTTGAATCTTGCAAAAAGTGCTGTTAATTCACAGTGTACTTGTACTCAGAACACATTTATGCGGAATTTACAGCATTTTTTGCAGGTAAATTGACTAGGGCACAGGCTTGGATGTTTTTAACAGCATTTTTTGCTGTTAGTAACTCGATATAAGGGCCTAACTAGTGTGAGGTTTAAGCAATAAATTATCGCTTTTAAGTAACATTAACGGTAGAACGTAATTTGCCAGCGGTTTTGAATAAGCATGAGTGGTAGTAATTCAGTAAATTAACGATTTTGAGTAACATGATCGGCAGAGCGTAACTTGCTGAGTTTTGGAGTATCAGCGAAGGCGAGCAAGTAAAGAGGTATAGTCGAGTTTCCGTTTTCGGCGGCATGTACTATTTTTATATATAAAAATCATTTTCTGGGAGGAAGCAAAGTGGCTATCAAAAGAGCACTGATCAGCGTGTCCGACAAAACGGGTATCGTTGAATTCGCCGGCGAGCTGGCGAAGCTGGGCGTCGAGATCATTTCCACAGGCGGTACGCAAAGTTTGTTGAAGGAAAAAGGGGTGCCGGTCATCGGAATCTCCGAGGTTACTGGGTTCCCGGAAATCATGGACGGCCGCGTTAAAACGCTGCATCCGGCCGTACACAGCGGTCTGCTTGCGGTACGCGATAACGTTGAGCATCAAGAGAGCATGAAGCAGCTCGGACTTGACTATATCGATCTGGTCGTCGTGAATTTGTATCCTTTTGCCGAGACGATTGCGAAGCCGAATGTAACGTATGAGGATGCGATCGAGAACATCGATATCGGCGGACCGACAATGCTTCGTTCAGCAGCGAAAAACCACGCGTTCGTAACGGTTGTTGTGGATGCGGCGGATTACGCGCAGGTGCTGGAAGAAGTGCAAGAGGGCGGCGACACGACCCTTGATACCCGCAAACGCTTGGCTGCGAAAGTGTTCCGCCACACAGGCTCTTACGATGCCCTGATCTCCGACTACTTGTCCAAGCAAGTGGGCGAGCCTTACCCAGAACGTTACACAGTTACTTACGAAAAAGTGCAGGAACTTCGTTACGGAGAAAATCCTCACCAAAAAGCTGCTTTCTACCGCAAGCCGAACGCGGCTGCAGGCAACATTACGACAGCAGAACAATTGCACGGTAAAGAGTTATCCTACAACAATATTAACGATGCGAATACGGCGCTTCAGATCGTTAAAGAATTCAGCGAGCCTGCGGTTGTTGCCGTTAAGCACATGAATCCTTGCGGCGTAGGCATCGGTACAACGGTACTTGAAGCGTACCAAAAAGCATACGCGGCCGATCCGACTTCGATTTTCGGCGGCATCGTGGCAGCGAACCGCACGGTTGATGAAGCGACGGCGCAGCTGCTGCACGAAATCTTTTTGGAAATCGTCATCGCTCCGGATTTCACGCCGGGAGCACTCGAAATCCTCGAGAAAAAGAAAAACATTCGCTTGCTCAAAGTAAGCGGCTTAGATACAGTAACCGGCCGCAAAGCGGAGCCGGTGATCACTTCCGTTGAAGGCGGCATGCTCGTTCAAGACAGCGATGCTTACCAGCTTACAGACGCCGACCTGAAGGTCGTCACCGAACGTCAGCCGACGGAAGAGGAACTGAAACAGCTGCTTTTCGCGTGGAAAGTAGTTAAGCACGTTAAATCTAACGCAATCGTACTCGCGGCTGACGATATGACAGTCGGCGTAGGCGCCGGACAAATGAACCGCGTAGGCGCGGCGAAAATCGCCATCGAGCAAGCCGGCGACAAAGCCAAAGGCTCCGTACTCGCTTCCGATGCGTTCTTCCCAATGGGAGACACGCTCGAAATGGCGGCAAAAGCCGGCATCACGGCTGTTATTCAGCCGGGGGGTTCAATCAAGGACGAGGAATCCATCCGCGTAGCGAACGAGAACGGCATCGCTATGATTATGACAGGCGTAAGACACTTCAAACATTAATTCAATTGTTTGTTTAAACCAGGATTATAATTAAGAATGCTCACGATCGGCAGACACGCGGACCGTGGGCATTCCCCATGAGAGAGGGGTATGACCATATGCGTATTTTAGTTATTGGCCGGGGCGGCCGCGAGCATGCGATCGTTTGGTCGCTTAGCAAAAGTCCGAAGGTGAGCAAGCTATTCTGTGCGCCTGGTAATGGCGGAATCGCTGAGCTTGCCGAGTGCGTGCCCATTACGGAGCTGCAGTTCGAGGAGATCAGCACGTTTGCGAAAGAGCAGCAGATCGACCTCGTCATGGTCGCGCCTGACGATCCGCTTGCAGCGGGTCTTGTCGACCATCTGGAAGGCAAAGGCATCGCAGCGTTCGGACCGCGCGCCAATGCCGCGATCATTGAAGGCAGCAAGGTGTTCATGAAGGAGCTGCTAAAGAAGTATAACATTCCGACGGCGAAGTATGAGACGTTCAACGCATATGAGCCGGCGCTCGCCTATCTCCGCAGCCAATCGGCGCCGATTGTGATTAAAGCCGACGGATTAGCCGCGGGTAAAGGCGTAACTGTCGCCCACACCATGGAAGAAGCCGAAGCGGCGCTGCACGACATCATGGTGGATCAAGTGTTCGGTGCGTCCGGGGCGAGTGTGGTCATCGAGGAATTCCTGACCGGTCAAGAGATGTCGCTGCTCGCTTTCGTCGATGGCTCGACCGTTCGTCCGATGGTGCCTTCGCAGGACCATAAGCCGGTCTTCGACAACGACAAAGGCCCGAATACAGGCGGCATGGGCACCTACTCGCCGCTGCCGCACATCCCGCAATCGATCGTGCAGGAAGCGATTGACAACATCGTGCAGCCGACGGCCGATGCGATGGTGAAAGAAGGCCGGCCTTTCAAGGGCGTACTCTACGCTGGGCTCATCCTCACGCAGAACGGCGTAAAAACGATCGAGTTCAACGCACGCTTCGGCGATCCGGAGACGCAGGTTATTTTACCTCGTCTGAAAACGGATCTGCTCGATATATTCCTTGCGATCAATAACGGCACGTTGGCCGAGCAGCCGATCGAATGGAGCGACGAAGCAGCGGTTTGCGTGATCGTTGCCTCAGAAGGATACCCGGGGTCGTATCCGAAAGGTTTGCCAATCTCCGGATTGGATCAAGTCCAGGACGCTATCGTTTTCCACGCCGGAACCGCGCTGAAGGACGGACAAATCGTAACGAACGGCGGACGTGTGCTTGGCATTACCGGCCTTGGCAGAGACATCGTGGAAGCGCGTCAGAAAGCGTACGCTAACGCGGACCGGATTCATTTTGACGGAAAGCATTACCGCACGGATATTGCGATGAAAGCATTGAAATAGCAAGAATAGCTCGTAAAGTTAGTAAAGTTCGTAAAACTCAAAGCACAGCCTTTTATCATGAAAAGGTTGTGCTTTTTTTATTTATCGTTCATTAATATTGAATTAAAGAGGAATTTGTCGAATTTTATACGAAATTTTTAGGAAAAAACAGATACTGGGGGATCATGAAGATGAAGCTGAAAAGTATTCAAAGTGACGAAGCAGTAGAGGATGTTTTCGGGCTTGTGAAGGTTATATCGCAGTCTGCGGGAATGATTCGCGCGGACTCGAAACGGATGGGCGAGGTGGTCGAACACGTATTACTTGCCGCCGTTACCCATAAATAGCTTATCTTTGTGTTTGTATACAAGCCAAACCGAATAGAATGCTCCTATAAGTAAAATGATTGATAACCAATGGCGGGAAATGAAATCCCAGAGGGTATTCATGGATGTGCCTCCTTCTGTCTACTACATTAAGAGAGGTTGATTTAAAGGTAGTTTTGGCAGAAGGAGGCTTTTTCATGCATAGACAGATTAGTTAGGCATGATTCTGTGAAATGGTAATGATGTTGCCGTCTTCATCCCGAATGTTAAAGAACGAAACCTGCGGGTACCGTGCGATGCCGTAGACAACTTGGAATCCGAGTTCCTCTGCATGGCGGTGCGCACCTTCAATGTCTACCGTATTCAGCTTGAATAGGACCGGACCGACTTCCGGGACCGGGATTTCGGACATTCCATTGGAATCGAGAATGAGACTCGTGCCGTTCGATAATTTGAACAGGTGCAAATGATCGTTACGGTCCTGCTCGCGAATCTCCAATCCTAATAGAGCTGCATAAAGTTTAACGGATTTGTCGAGATTCCTAACCCAAAGAAACACGGAATCGACATGATCTTGTACATAGCTGTTAGCTTTGCGCCCGTCCACGCCGCCGAAAGCGATATGATACCCATCGGGATCCTGCACGATAAATTCTTTCCATGGGCCAAAATCGGGCGAAATGACAGGTTCTCCGGATATGATAGCGCCCTTACTGCGAAACTCTTCATACAAACTGTCCAGCGATGCCCAATCGTCGGTATAGGCGTACACGTCAAACGCGCGCGACCACTCATTTTCAGCAGGATTCGGTTTCACATCCTGAGGAGTAGGCGCTTGCAAAAGTTTAAGAGCGATCCCTTGCAAGCCGTCTCTCACGGCCCACCAGTCCGTAACGTCAAAGCCTAGCACATCCCGATAAAATTGTTTGGAACGCTCAAGATCGGACACCATGATTGCGGTTAAAGAGCTGCTGATTTGTCTTGGCATAAGAATCATCTCCCCGATATGCGAATATACATTCGTATCATACCATTAATTGGGTTTGAAGAATAGGGGTATAATAGGAAGATTAATCCATGTAAAATGAGACTATGTTCGAGGGATCGAGGGAGGAATGGCGATGCTGCCTTCTTTTTTTATTGCGCATGGCGCACCGAGCTTGGCGATCGAGCAGCATGCTTATACGGAATTTTTGCGGAAGCTTGCGTCAAGCATTCCACGGCCCAAAGCCATCGTGCTGTTCAGCGCGCATTGGGAGAGCCGGTTGCAGCAGATCAGCTCGGCGATACAGCTGGAAACGATCTACGATTTTACCGGATTTCCGGAAGAACTTTATGCCATTAAGTATCCCGCCAAAGGGGATTTGACGCTTAGCTTACATATACAGCAGCTTTTTCAGGATGAGGGTATTGATTGTGAAATGAATGATCAGCGGGGGTTGGACCATGGATCATGGGCACCGCTGCATATTATGTATCCGGATGCATCGATCCCGGTAGTCGCATTATCCGTGAATCCAAGGCTGACGCCGGAGGAGCATTATCGGGTAGGTGCGGCTTTATCTGCTCTCAGAGAGCAGCAGGTTCTCATCCTCGGCAGCGGGGGAACGGTGCACAATCTGCGTCGGCTTGACCGCCGCAATCCTGCGCCCCAGGTATGGGCGTTGAAGTTTGATGAATGGCTCGCGGAGCAGCTGGAGACGTGGAATCTGGAGGCGCTGTTCAGCTATGAGGACAGGGCGCCTTTTGCCGCTGAGGCGGTGCCGACCCCGGAGCATTTTGTTCCGCTGCTCATTGCTCTTGGTGCTGCTGATACCTCGCATAAAGCGAGGCTGCTGCATCATAGCTTTCAGATGGGGACGCTCAGCTTAAGCTGCTGGATGTTTGGAGCGGAAACCAATTAATCAGAGCTGATAACCGGCGATAGACAATGATACAAATGGGCTGGCAAGGAGCCGGAGAAGGATGGGTGGGGCTGCATGCAAGCAGCAAGCTTTCTACGAAGCAAATGGATACAAATGATATTGATTGGAGTAGCAGTAGTCTTGCTTAGTCAGACAGCATATCGATTTTACTTACTTCTAGGACCCAGGCAGGCCCACTATACATTGGCACCGAGCCAGTCCTTGCAGCATGAACACTTCGGCGGCATCACACTTGGGCAAAGCATCAAAAAGATCAAAAACGTGCTGCCTTCTCCTACAATCATGCGCAAACAGGATAATGATAACTACCACTATTACAATGTCGACAATGGTGCCATCGTAGCCACGAAGGCGGGCAGTGAAGCCATCGTTCGCATTATGATCGCTGCAAATGCCGGCTCTTCCCGTACCACAACCAAAGGAATCGGTATCGATAGTAAGGCGGACGAGATCAAAACCGCTTATGGAGAACCTAGTTACCGCAGGAGCGAGCAAGGCGCAACTATCTTTGGTTATCTGGACAAAGAAGCGATGATCGCCTTAGAGTTTTGGCTATTCGATGAGCGGGTCACCATGATCCGTCTGGATTTGGCCGAAATGGCCTGATTCTGACTCGCCCTGCTATTCAAGAAATCGCTGCTTGAACTCAGGCCTCGGCAGTATGCAGTGCTCCGCTTGGCCGAACCAGCGGTAGCGATTGCGCGCAACGAAGCGATAGGCGGCATTCCGCCACGGGGCGGGAATAAGGATGGCCGCATAGGCCGCCTTCCAAGCGCCACGCAGCCGACGTGCAATGCGAAGCGCAGCCGTGGATTGCGTATAGGAACGTCCATGCTCGATCAGGACGATGGTATTGATGACATCCGCAGGCAGCAGGTGCTGCCGGAGCAGCTTTTGCCCAACCTCGGATTGCAAAGAAGCAAAACGAAACACACCCTGCGGGTCACGGTGAAGAATGAACTGCACAGCCCCATTGCAGAGGTTACATACCCCGTCGAACAGCACGATAGCCCCTTCATCCGGTTGGTGCGGGTGGCGGTCGTCCATGTTAATCCCCCTTAAGCCCGTTTTATGCATGCTTTTTCAAGATGAGATCTTGGTGAGATCTGCTAAATTAACAGTACCTTTTCAAGATCATGACAGTCAAATAGAAATAAACTTGATTACCTTAAAAGATACAACGAAATCCCTGCTGTCCTGTACCGCGCATGCGGTTCAGTCCAGAGCAGGGATTTGTTGTTTAAGGGGCTTTTAAGAGGTTTTGTATAAGCGTGAGGAGAGGAGAGGTGAGAGGAGAGGAGAAGCGGGGCGGAGCCGAGCGGGTCCGTCCGGATTAACCGGCAGTGTGATGAGTTGCCGAACGGTCAGCATGTGCTTCCTTGGAGGCATGCACATTACGCACGATATTGATGAAGAATAACAGAGTGCCAATCACAATCAGAACACCCCCGACAGGGATTAGCGGAGCAAGGCTTGCGAAGCCGAGAATATAGGCGGCAAGTCCGCCCATCATGAGGGGAACCCCGATATTGTGCATCCAGAAGTGCAGCTTGCCGAGAGTACGCGCAGCCGCGGGGAAGCGGTCATACACGAGGCCGCCGATAGCCATGGACACCCATCCGATCAAGTTCAAATGGACGTGGACGGGGCTGAGACTAAAGCTTTCGGTCATGGACATGCCCATTCCCATCACGACTCCGACCAGAAAATAAAACGATGCGATTTTTAACATGCGAATGCCCATTGGGGATCACCCTTTCTTTTCATTCATCTGCAATACGTATCTAGCAAACGTTCTTCCACACCGCGCCACTTGGCGATTCGGTATAGCGTGCCGAAAATCCCTTTTTGCAGCCCTATCGGGATCCCCTTCATATACGTTTCGCCGAGCTCGAAGATAACGGCCAGATCGAGGACATTGCGGGGAATTCCAGTCTTTCCCCTTACTTTGCCATCCCGGGCCAGACCGTATGAGATTCGGAGCATCTGCTCAAACCGTCTGGCCGGAGCAATCTTGACATGGAAAATGATCTTCTCATGGCCAGGGTTAAAAAAGCGGTGCAGCGATCCTGGCGGAGCCGAAACGGTCTGACCGGGAAGGAGCTCGCGAAAGAGTCCGTCCAGCTCCAGGTGAAGCACTCCATGCACAGCCTCAAAGTGCTCCGTAAAGGCGAGATGGTAGTGAAGGTCCACGCCTCCTCCAGGGGCCAGCTCGACCTCTACATACTCAAAAGATCCGCCTGATTCAGCTCCGGTCGTGATGAAGGTAACCCTGTCTTGAACGAGCGGGTTTTCGATCGTTCTCGATAATCTTGCATGAGACACATCCGTATGCCTCCTTTCAAGACTCAGCAGTTTTCTCATGCTTCAAAGTTATCACCTGAATCGCAGGTCAGACTACTATACCGCAGTATAATTTGGTAGTATACTTTAGTTGAATTTAGGCGCGGATGTCAGTATTTAGGTTAAAAACGGGAGGTTCGGCATGAAGGGAGACGTTATAAGATTCGAGCGGGGCAAGGCGATAACCGGGCCGCAGGCTGCCTCAAGCATAGACGACCGCGAAGAAGAATTTCTGGTGGGCCGCGAGAAGGAGAGAGCGCTTTTTGAACGGTTTTTGGCCGGCGAGCCGATGAGCAAACACATTTGGAATCTGTATGGTACAGGCGGCGTAGGCAAAAGCACGCTGCTCGATGCGTTCCGCAGGCAAGCGAGAAGGCTCAATGCTGTTTTCCTGCTGCTCGACAGCCGGGAATTCAGGAGGACGGGGAACGATTTCTGCAAGCAGCTGCTCCTGCAGCTTCCATCCGCAAAAGAAAAGGGCAGCAGGGATGAAGAGCCGCTCGATGCCGTGCTGCGCAGGCTGAACCGGTTGGCGCAGGACCGCCAGGTCGTCGTGGCGCTGGATACGTTTGAGGAAATGACCGGCATGGAGGGCTGGCTGAGAGAGCAATTCTTGAGAGAATTAGATCCGGGAATCCTCGTTCTCCTGGCGGGACGGTACCCGCTTAAGGGACAGTGGCTGTTATCCCCGGCCTGGAGAGAGCGTACCCTCTGGCTCGCCATCGATCATTTGACCCGGACGGACGTATTGAATTATGCACGCAAATGCGGTCTAACCGAAGAAGCACAGGGAGAGCGGCTTTGGGAACGTACGAGAGGGCATGGGCTCTCGCTATCGCTGGCCGTGTCGACGGAGCTTCTCGAAGGGAGCGGCCCGTTGAACGACGCTGGATGGTCCTCGGAGCTCGCTTCATCCTGGCTGAAAGAGGTGGCGGACGAAGAGCTCAGGCAGCTCGTAGAGGCGGCATCGATGCTAAGGCAGTTCAATCAGGAGCTCCTTGCGTATGTCGTGGAGCGGGATATAAGCGCAGATGCCTTCGGGAGGCTCACGGCGCTTTCTTTTGTACGGAAGATAGATAGGGGTTGGAGACTGCACGATCTGATGAGGGAGTCCACGCGAAGTTATTTGAGGGAACGGGCGCCCGGGCAGTTTGGTAAGCTTATGGAGCGCTGCGTCCGCTATTATGCCTCTATCATCAGAGGGTCCCATGGGAAGCGGGACGTGGCCTGGGAAGTGGGGGAGCTGTTTGGTTATATCGGAGATGCCTTTATCCGGGCGCACCTGAACACGTCTTGGAAGGAAGAGTTTATTTGGGAGCCGTTATCGGCCGCTAATCTTGGGGAAGGTCTTCAGTACTTGCAGCGGCGCCGTAATGAGGCGAGAACGGTTACCCGAAGAGGTGTCGACCCTATGACAGGGGACCTGCTGGAGTTAACGCTTTCGAAAGCGGAGATGCTGTATGCCATCGAAGGACTGGATCTGGAAGAGCTGCTTAGCTTAGGGCAGCAATCGGTTATGCTGTTGAAGGCGCAGGACGGATCGGTACAGGGGCTGTCGGCTATCATTCCGATTAACCGGGGGACGCTGGATTATTTGGAGCAAAATCCTTTCTCAGGCCCTTATATTCGCAGTCTGTCGGCAGCAGAGCGTAAGGAGCTTGACGTTCCGGAGTCGGAACAGGCCGGCTGGTTTATTAAAAGCATCGATGTCCTTGAATGGACCGATTCCGCTCTTCTCATGGAAGGCGGTTCCCAAATGTACAATTACATGTGCTCAGGCAAACTGTTTTTTGCTTCCCCGCCACCGCTCCCGATGTTCTACGATTCTCATCTCGGCTTCGGGTTCGAAGCGGTTCCTGATGTGTTCCATTGCAGCTACGACGGAAAGACCCCAACGCCTACTTTTGTGCTGGATACAAGAGGGAAGAAGCTGGACGCTTTTCTGGCAGCTATGCTGCACCGTATAGGCATACAGCTGGAGCCTGCCGAAGTCGCCGGTACAGAGAGATCGGGGAGCGAAGAGAAGGAGGATCCGCTTCTCAGATTCGGGCTGACGGAGCGCGAGCGGGAAGTCACCTTATGCGTTATTGAAGGCTGCTCCAACCTCGAAATCGCGGCACGGCTGTTTGTTAGCGAAATTACGGTAAAAAAGCATTTAAGCTCCGTCTATGCGAAAATGCAGGTGAAAAACCGCAGTCAACTCATCAAGGCAGTTTTGCAGTAAATAGGGAATCTAATAAAGCGAGCCTAAAGGAGTGTCAGCGTTGATACGGGGACATGCAAATCCGCGATTTGGGAGAACCCGATCTCTAGCAATCATAGCCCTTCTTATTGCCGGTTGGATCGGATGGGACTGGTATCAATCAAAGAACTGGATGGTTTGGACCTATCCGGTCGATGGAGCGACCGACGTGCCAAGGGATGCAACAATAGTCGCTATTTGGAAGGGTACCCGCGGGAACAACTTAGGCATGCCGATCCGATACGCAGATAACCCGGAAGCACATATACCCGGAGTTACCGGCGGGAGCGAGTCCGGTATGTCCTTTCAACCAGAAGGGCAATTTGCCCCCGGCAGAAAGGTGATCGTAACCGTGGAAGCCGGAAGGCGGCGTCATACTTTTACGTTTACGACGGCAGAGAATTAGCGGAAAGTTCAGGATTTCCTCTTTAATTTGATTCCTACTCCACAGAGTCTACATGATCAGGGGGCCGTAGCTCAATTGGGAGAGCGCATCGCTGGCAGCGATGAGGTTAGGGGTTCGTCCGCGCGGACGGAACGGGTGAGACGCTTCGGAGGGTTGGCTTCAAGTGGGGGAGCACGGCGTTGAATTCTACCGCTAAGGTTGTCATCGTCGAGTAGGCATCGTCAGCAAGTTGAATCGGGAATTCAACATCCCCCTTGGCTCCATATAGCATAAGAACGTCATCACATGATGTGGTAGCGTTTTGCTATATAGAGCCTCGCAAGGGGCGAACAGGCACTGGCAGGTATTCCGAACCGGACTCGTAGGTTTTGTACGAAAAGTCGTATAATATTGTGTACATAACCGTCTGATACAGGAACTTTGAACGAAATATCGTATAATATCGAGCCAAGAGAAGGTTGAGGTAGTAATTTTGTACGAATACTCATTCAAATTGATCAGATAATGGTCAGATAAAAGGACTTTGTACGATAAATCACTCAAAATTCCGGCGTATTTGAAAAAGTTCATTGCAACAAGGGACTGATTTGGTTAAAATACAGATGCACTGATAATAAATGTGGCGAAGCACGCCCCGATATACCTTCCAAAGCGAAGGCATGTCGGGGCTTTTTATTTGCTCAGAAAGGGTGATAGGGTTGAGTTTTGAAATCGAGCATGAAAAGTGGATAAAGTACCACATGTCGAAACGTCATGGTGAACGAAAAGATGCTTTGAAAAGGGGGCATGGGTATGGTAATCGTTTGTTTGCAGAAAAAATATGTTGGACCCTAATGGGTCATTTTACAGGTTTGCATCCCGAGTATGAGATTAAAGATTGGCGAGGACGGTCGTATTTTGTAGACTTTATTTGGATCTTAGGCGGACTTCGTTTTGTATTCGAAATTATGGACTATGGTTCACATGGCAAGGATCGTTCGAAATATCGAATTGATCTGAATCGGGGATTGTTCCTGCAGTCCCAAGAATGTCATATGATCTGGATATCATTGGATGAGATGAAAGAAAATCCATCGTTCATACTGACTATGGTTCGAAGTATATTAGGACCTTATCTTGCGGCAGCGAATGAGAAAACCGGAGAGCTTCGTCACAAATTTGGAAAAATCGAACGCCAACTAATGCGTCTGGCGATTCGGCACAATCGTATCGTTTACCCGCCGATAGCCTCGAAAGAATTGGAGATCCACAAGCAAACTGTTATGAAGTATTGCCGTAAACTGGTGGAAGAAGGCAAATTCCGTGCAATTCCGACGGGTTCCACTGGAAAGATCTATCAGTACGAATACATAGGTCCGCTTCAAAGTCCCGATTTATTGTGATTATTTCTTACCTGAGACGATTGCTCTCGCAAACCGAATTCCGCTGTCGAGTTTGCTCTAAAGGAGTACCGCAACTCTCCTAATTCTCATTCGATAAGAGGTACCGTATTTTATGGTCAGTGGTTCTGGAGACCCTAACGGCGAGGAATTTGCCACTTACTTGATCGGACCAAGCCCGCGACGGACAAATACAATTTGAAGTACACGATTAGGATACGCCAACCTGATTTTTTGACAGAAAAATGGTTTATGCAGTTTCTATATAGCCGTCATTAATAAATCCAAATAAAGGAAATTATCGGTGTATGTCTAATTCTTCTAAAGGTGCTCGTTGGACCTATGGAAAGAAATATGGTCATGCCGTAATCCTGCTGTGTAGTATATGGACTTCGCTTTTCGCTTTATTGTTATCTGTAGCAATATAAGTGTTATAATATAATGATTATTGGAGTGTTGCATGAACCAAGTCTTCTAAATTCTTATTCACTAGAATATACATTTTACTAGAACGAAATAGAAGAAGAGGTGCAGCCTGTAATGAAATCATTGAAATTGCGTGGAAAAAGAAACCTCAGCGCCTGGCTCGTCCTTGGATGCTCTGTCATAGCCCTATCGGGTTGCAGCGATACGCCTTCGGCTACGCAAACGGCGAGTCCGGTGCCAACCGCGACGACATCTGTTTCGTCTCCCACTGTCCAACCGGTTTCCGCAGAGGTGAAGCCAGAGGCGCCTTATAAGTTCCCGCTGACGGGTCTCCCGAGCGATAAAGAAGTGAAGAGCAGGCCGTTCATGGTCATGGTCGAAAATTCTCCGCAAGCCAGGCCCCAGACCGGGCTGGATCAGGCGGATATTGTCTATGAGATTCTAGCAGAGGGCGAGATTACGAGATTCGTTTCGATTTTTCAAAGCATTGAAGCGAAGGCCATCGGTCCTGTGCGCAGCATTCGGCCTTATTTTGTAGAGCTCGGCGATTCGTTCGATGCCGTTCTCGTCCATGCGGGATGGAGTCAGGATGCGATGAACATGATGGCTGGCCGCAAACTCGCCCATCTCGATGAGGTCTATGGCGACGGCGCCTACTACTGGCGCGCGACCGACCGCAAAGCACCACACAATCTCTATACCTCTGTGGATAAAATGAAGCAGGGCGCCGAGGCGCGCAAATTCCGCTCCGAATGGAACGGGCCGCTGCTCACTTTCGCCAAGGATGGGCAAAGCAAGCTGACCGGCGCAGCCGCAACGAACATCCAGATTCCGTACATACAAGGGTATTTCGTTGCGTATGAATATAGTACGGCTGAAGGTGTATATAAACGCAGCATGGAAGGCAAACCGCATGTCGATAAGGAAACCGGCAAGCAGCTGCAGACGACGAACCTGCTTGTGCTGGAGAGCAAGCATAAGATTTTGGATAAAGAGGGACGCCGCACGGTCGATGTATTCGGGCCCGGCAAAGGCCTCATCCTGCAGCAGGGGAAATCCCAGCAGATTACTTGGGAGCGTAAGGGCGGGATGATCAGGGCCTACGCCGATGGAAAGGAAGTGCCGCTCCTGCCGGGCAATACGTGGGTGCAGATCGTGCCTGAGGGCACAGCGGTAAAGATGGAGTAACCGGTTAGAGACGCAGGCAAGCCGCCCTGCTTGGCGAGGAAGAGCCAAGCAAGGCGGCTTGTGGTTTTATTTTGACCTATCTGCGTTTGCTTGTTCTGGCTGTAGGTCTGCTGCCGCTTCTTCTGCGGGCGGTGCCGGATTTTTTGCGGCGTTTGCGTTTGCGTGGGAGCAGATCTTCGAGGTTTGATTCTGAAGCCACCTTGCCTTTGCCGAAGGAATTGAAGAGCACCTTCATCATCGGCGCCATTTGCTGAAAACTGTTCATGAACTTCTGTACTTTGCCCATCGTTCCGATGATGCCGTCGATGCCGCCCATGCGGTCAACAAAGCCGGCAATTTGCTTAAAGTTCAACCCGCTTAGGGGGTTGGATGAACCTCCAGCCCCACCGCCTCCGCCGAACAGACCGCCTAGCAATCCGCCGCCACCGCCGGCACTGCCGCCGCCTCCGAAGAATCCGCTGGTATTACCGCTGGGACTGCCTCCGAAGAAACCGCCGCCACCCCCGCCTTCAAAAGGAGCAGGAAGCCCGCCGCCTTGCGGGAACGGATTGCCGCCGATCCCAGGGAATTGACTGAAGCCGTCGCCGATTTGCGGTGCTCCGGAGAAACTGCGTGTATGCACTACTTGAGGGACATTGCCGCCATTGCCAATCGTTTGTCTGTGGTTACTCACTCGTATTCACAACCCTTTTTATCAGATTAGACTAATATAAGATATGTCACTTGCCTACGGGTGGTATGGACGAATGTCACGGGTCCGGGAAATTGTCACGATTTACCTCGGTGACGCATAGAAATTTTAACGTTTCGCAAACCTAAAGGAAGGAATTATAAAAGTCGTGTCGAAACTTACAACAGAGCTTACTTTACTCATGAGCTACGATGATGTTCTACCGGGAGTTGATACCGCATGCAATTAAAAAAATTAAATGATAAAGCTATAGACCAGCTGTTTGAGGCCATATTGACGCTAAAAGACATGGAAGAGTGCTACGTTTTCTTTGATGACTTATGTACGGTCAACGAGATTCAATCGCTCTCCCAACGCCTGGAAGTGGCGCGCATGCTGCGCAAAGGCTGTACGTATAACCAGATCGAAGCCGAGACCGGCGCCAGCACGGCGACCATCTCGCGCGTCAAACGCTGCTTGAACTATGGCAATGACGGCTATGTCCTGACGCTTGACCGTTTGAATCGTTAAGATGAATGCTTTTTTCAATCGTACAAACATCCTGCCTTACCTCGTGTAAAGCGGGATTTTTCTTGTTCAATTGACATGCACGAACACATTGGTTAGCATAGGAATCACATGGTATGGTTAGGAACGGGTGGGGTCTAGCACAATGAACAAATATGGCGTATTGGTAATTAGCCACGGCTCTCGCGATGAGGGCTGGGTCAAGCTTGTCGATGATGCCGTATCGGCAGTCCGGATGCCGGCGGAGACGCCGATTTACGCATCCTATCTGGAGCTGGTCGAAGGCAGGCTCATTCAAGACGGAATCTACAGTCTAGAGGCGCAGGGCGTCACGGATATCGTCGTCGTTCCTTTGTTCGTGTCCTCCGGGAGTACACATATCGATGAAATCAGCTATGCGCTGGGGGTCATTCCGGAGCCTACGCTGGAAACCGATTTGGAGCGATTCGATATTCGGGCGCGGATTCATTTCACATCCCCGATCGATGACGATCCTGTCATTGCCGAGATTATTTATGAGAAAATCAAAGAGCTGTCCGACAACCCGAGCCGGGAGATTGTCCTGCTCATCGGTCACGGCAGCGTTGAAGAAGGCTTTCATCTCAAGTGGCGCCAGGGGCTGGAGCAGCTCGCAGAGCGGTTAAAAGCGTTAGGCGGCTACAACGAGGCGGATGTTGCGATGCTTTTGCCGGATCAAGTGAAACGGAAAATGACCTGGTGGGCTGAGCATAAGCCGGAGCATACGGTCGTGGTGGCGCCGCTATTTTTAAGCGAAGGGTATTTCACAAGCATAGTCATTCCTTCCCGGATGGAAGGGTTCGAATATCGATATAATGGACGGGCACTGCTGCCAAGTCCGCAGATTTCCCTATGGATCGAGAAGCAGATCGCTTCACGGATCACAACTGCGAACAGGTGATGAGAACGATGGTGGTCAAAAGAGCAAGACTGATCTACAATCCAACCTCCGGCCGCGAGGAAATGAAAAAGCGTCTGCCGGAAATCCTCCAGCGCCTCGAGCGCGGAGGGTTCGAGACTTCCGCGCATGCGACGATCGGCGAAGGCGATGCGACATTGGCGGCCGCCATTGCTGTGGAGCGGGGCTTCGATTTAATTATCGCAGCCGGCGGCGACGGCACCCTGTGCGAAGTCGTGAACGGCATGGCCGAGAAAGAGAACCGGCCGCCGCTGGGCATTTTGCCGCTGGGGACGACCAACGATTTTGCCCGTGCACTGAATATCCCCAAAAACTGGGAGCAGGCCGTCGACCTGATCATCCAGCAGTACACGCGCTACATCGACGTAGGCAAAATCAACAACCGCTACTTCATCAATATCGCCGGCGGAGGCTCCATGACCGAGCTGACCTACGAGGTACCCAGCAAGCTGAAAACGATGATCGGCCAGTTGGCCTATTATATGAAGGGCCTCGAGAAATTGCCTCGCCTGCGTCCTATCGAATTGTTCGTCAAGGCAGGCGAAGCCGAATTTCATGAGGAAGTCATGCTGTTCCTCGTCGGCAACTCCAACTCCGTCGGCGGCTTCGAGAAGCTCGCGCCAGACGCGAATTTGAATGATGGATTGTTTGATGTATTGATACTGAAAAAGTGTAACCTCGCGGAGTTCATTCGGGTGGTGACGCTCGCGCTGCGCGGCGAGCATTTGAACGATCCGAACGTGATCTACTTCCAGACGGATCATATCGAGATCAATTCGCCGGACTACGTCCAGCTCAACCTCGACGGCGAGTTTGGCGGCACGCTGCCGTGCGTGATGACGAACCTGCAGAGTCATTTGCAGATCATCGTGGATGAGTCGGGGCAGTCGACTTATAAGAAAACTTTGCTCGATACGTTGACGACGCCGTTTCAGTTGAAGGGAACTGGGCATCATGATGAAGAGACGGATAAAGAGTAAGTAACGGACTAGTCATAAAGTGAGGGTTTTATGAAAAAGAGTGGTTCCGGTTTGCGGCCGGGTAAAGATAGAGATCGAAATGGCGGGGCAAAGGCGCCGGGTAAAGCTGGAAGTGCGGGGAGAGCCGGAAGAGCCGAAAAAGCAGTATTCGCGGCTAAAGCAGCGCCAACATGGATGGCTGAGCTGCCGGTGCAAATCGGGCAGCAATACGAGGCTGAGATCATCGGGATCAGCCATGACGGGGAAGGGGTAGGCCGTGTGAACGGCTTTACCCTTTTTGTCGGTGGCGCGCTGCCGGGCGAGCATGCGCTCGTGCGGGTGGAGCACCTGAAGAAGCAGTACGGCTATGCTAAGTTGGAGCGCGTTTTGGAGGAGAGCCCGGATCGGGTCGTTCCAGACTGTGGGATTTATGAGCAGTGCGGCGGCTGCCAGCTGCAGCACCTCGGCTACGAGGCGCAGCTGCGCGTGAAGCGCCAACAGGTGGTGGATAATTTGCAGCGGATTGGTAAGCTGCAAGTGTTGGGGGAAGCTGGAGCGACTGAGGGAATTATTGTTCATCCTACACTTGGGATGGCAAATCCGTGGCGGTACCGCAACAAGGCGCAGGTCCCTTTTGGCGAAGAGCAGGGCGGCCTCATCGGCGGCTTTTATGCGCAGGGCAGCCATCGCATTATCGATATGGATGAGTGCCTGATCCAGCACGAGTCGAATGACGAAGTCGTCGCCCGGGTGAAAGAGATCGGCGCGCGTCTTGGTATCCGCGCGTATAAAGAAGAGCTTCACACCGGACTGCTGCGCCACGTCGTCGTCAAAGTCGGCTACCGCACGGGTGAGATCATGGTCGTACTGGTGACCAATAGTAGAGTAATTCCGCGCGTAGAGGAATGGGTAGCCGGCATCCGGGAAGCCGTGCCGGGCGTGAAGAGCATTTGCCATAACGTGAATATGAAGCAGACCAACGTTATTTTTGGGGATGAGACCCGCCTCCTGTGGGGCAGCGAGGTCATCTATGACTACATCGGCGATGTGAAATTTGCCATTTCCGCGCGATCGTTCTTTCAAGTGAACCCCGTACAAACGGAAGTGCTGTACGGGAAGGCACTTGAATACGCCGCGCTGACCGGCGGCGAGACGGTCGTCGATGCCTACTGCGGCATCGGCACGATCTCCCTGTTCCTGGCGCAGCGCGCGGGACAGGTGTACGGCGTGGAGATCGTCGAAGAGGCGATCTCCGATGCACGTAAGAATGCCGAGTTAAACGGCATGTCCAACGTGCACTTCGAGGCAGGCCCGGCCGAAGTGGTCCTGCCCGAGTGGACACGTCAGGGCGTCCGTCCTGACGTGATCGTCGTCGACCCGCCGCGCAAGGGCTGCGACCCCGCGCTGCTCGCGACGATCCTTGAGCTGCGCCCGCGCCGCGTCGTCTACGTGTCGTGCAGCGCCTCAACCCTCGCGCGCGACTTGCGCGTGCTCGCCGACGGCGGCTACACCGTCGCCGAGGTGCAGCCGGTGGATATGTTTCCGCATACGACACATGTGGAGTGCTGTGTGTTACTAAAATGGGCGGGCGCAGAATAATACTGCGCCCTTCTCAGGTCCCGTGGGACAAGGGATTTATGAAATTGTAATGAATTTCTTTAACTGTACCAGTGTCAGATATTTCGATTTTTTGAACGACCCTGTGGATAACTATTTTCAGAATTTGTTCGTTATCAAAGTCCAGTCGAGCTACCTTGCTGACTTGCTTTTTGAAGTCTTTAAGCTGCTCTTCCATAATATCACGTTCGCCGACCTGTTTTTCTAGGTCGGCTTTTCGCTGATTCATAGAGTTCTGCTCCGCTATGATGAGCTGGTTCTGTGCCTGGAACTGCTCCAAGCTAATGATGCTCTGGCTGTAAGCCTGGAATAACTTCTGGAATTCGTTTTGAAGCTGGGAGAGGCGTTTCTCGACTCGTTTTAGTTCCGTTGTATGTTTATCCTGGGTAATCTCGATCATGCCACAAGCTGATTTATACAGCTTCTCCAGCTTGACATGGTTTGAAGTTAACTCTTTAAGATCGTTCTTTATAATCAATTCTATGACCACAATCTGCACAGACTGCTAGATGTGCAACTCCTGACCGTTACTTTTGTTCGCCCCCTTAATACTAATTCGTTTAAGAACGGCCAAATGTTCGTCCAGCGTGATGATGGCAGGATGGGTGTTTTCGAGAATAATCTGCCGGTCTGGCTCCACTTGACGTCGTTTTTTCGTAATGAAATCTATGTTCTCTTCACGATGAAAGTGCAGATTTCCGGTATAGCTTGGATTCTCCAAGATCGTCCTGACACTGTTTTCGTGCCAGAGCTTCCCTGCATTACTGAAGTCCGATGATTCAAAATTTGAATTTCAGTTGGCAAAAAACAGAACACAGCAATCAAAAATTGAATTTCAACTGGCAAAAAACTTCCCAGATTCCTTCAGTAGTAAGCAACTGCTTGTTTCTTTCCGTAGGAGCTAAACAACTCTATTCAGGTCTTTGTCAACATGCGTTTGGGGAGAAGAAAAGATGTTTCCCGATGTCAAAGAGTATAGGCAGTCAGAACTATATAGCGAAATTGTACGTTCCTTCAACGGTAACGAGCATCTTCAGCGTCTCTATATATGGTTTGGTGAGAAGTGGGGGGTGAAGGTGAAGGCATCTGGACACTTTGGTGAAGATGAGTGGTTGGCTAAATTATCTATTGAGGATCAATAAGATTTTATGATACGAGTTCAGAGGGCACATGCACTGCTCTAATGTTCAGGTGTTTGATCCTGAGACTGGGGCATGCTGGGTTTGAAGCTTAATCTCAGGGGAAGGTAATATCTTCATAACTCTTCCCCGCCCTGCGTCAGCGGAGCGGGGGAGGAACAGCCAGAGTATAAATAGTGGTTACACTACTGGCATGGTTAGCCTAGTGTGCAGTTCAGTAGACGAGGGAACAGCATGAACTGCGAGTGCTGCCCCTCCTCCCGCTGGGGCTATCCTTACCAACGGTATCCGCAGCGCACACAAGTACGGACGTGCTTGTTACTTCCTAGAAATCCTCCGAGTAAGCCGACTCCTCCAAGTAGTAACCCGCCCGCTGCTGCTTTGCCTACACTGAATCCTTTTGTTCCCGCCGAGATTTGATTAGATTGACATTTCGGGCATGTTACTTCAGGAGGCGAAGAGGGTGGCGAATCAAAATATTGTCTGGGTTGGTTTTGTTGGTTTCGGACGTAATCTGCAATTTCACGGCTTTGACGCTGAATAGCCTCTTGTTTTAATCTGCGATTACGTTCTTGTTGGGTTTCCATATTATCTCCCCCGCTAATAGATTCTACCTACAAAAAACAAGGGGCGTCTTGGATATAGTCATATCCATCACCCTTCGCTTAAATGATATATTTATATCGGTGCGTCCACAGAAACTGAAAAATTACTTGGCCTCGCTTTCGTTTGGCTTGTAAAAGAATGGTTCGAGGTGCAGTTTCATAGATTAAAGCTATACTTTAATCCGTGACGATTCGCAATATATAACAGAAAAAGAAGTGTATTCAAATATTGTTTTTGGGTTGCCCCTCTTTATAGGGGGTATTTTCTATGAAAGTGACTACGCTTAAAGGATTATCAAAATCAGCCTTTTTCATAATTTATACGTCACAATGGTAGAATTATAAAAAAACAGAGTATCATCAATCCTATACTAATTGAAGTGATGCGCTGGCATGTTATGTTTATATTTAAGAATGTTCGGTATTCCGGCGATTATTTCATATTAGTTACTTGCGGACCATAAAACTCAACCTGTTTGGTGTGTTTTTCTATGAATTCTTGCTGTAGTAGTTTTATTTTCTCTTCACTATAAATTGAAGTTAATGGTTGTATAGTATCTCTATATGCATCCTTCGAGATATTTTTGCTTCCTTTACCGATAAAATACAAAGCGTTTTTATCTTTTATGTAACAAAAGAAATATCCATCTACTTTTAGAGACCTTTCCAAGTTTCGTTTTCCCTCATTTAAAGTGAAGTACTTTGAAATGGGCATCCAAAGAATTGCTTCATTTTCACTTACTTTCGCAATATATTCTAGAAATTCATCATTTCCAGTCATTTTAATAAAAGAGTCCCTTGCTAATGTAGTTATTTCTTTCTCGTCGTTGGAACAAGAAACCAAAAGACTGATGAAGAATAATAAGCTAACGATGCAGAACAGCTTTTCATTTCTAAGCTTACCCCCTTGTATATATATTATCGCAACGATCCGATAGAATGTGAATAGCTTAATGAAAACTTGCTTTCTTTAAAGAATTTGGAAGACATTGTGGAGCGTGTGTAATTGCTAGTTTGGAATGGAAAAAATAAAAGCTGAGAAGTATTGGTGAAAAGGTATGGGCTATCCTAAGGGCTTAGATAAAGCCTGGGATAGCCCAGTTAGGTTATTGCTGATGATTAATAATATAGTCGATATATTCTTTTGCACTTTGATTGATTTCCTCATCACTGGCCTGAAATGAAGCTCCAAAGACAGCAAAGTAGGGGAGTGCCACCGCGCCAACATGAACGGTACTTGCTTTGAATGGCGTAGTCACTTGATCCACGGTAAAGGAAACGGAGCCCTCTGGTCTATAGTTTTCTTTTTTATCGCCGATGGACATTGCAAGCCCCAGCTTTTTCCCTTTAAGCTTATCGCCCTTTGATCCATAAGCCCATCCGTATGCAAATACATCGTCTAACCACTTCTTTAATAAAGGTGGATAGCTGTACCAATATAACGGAAATTGAAAGATGACATGATCATAAGCTTCTAGTAACTCTTGTTCCCTAGGAACATCAATATTCCAGTTAGGGTACTCTTTGTATATTTCATGAATGGTAATGTCGTTTGGATACTGCAGCAATTCTTCTTTCCACCGCTGGTTTACCCTTGAAGTCTCAAGGTTCGGGTGTGCCAAAATGACCAGTGTTTTCATTATGAAATCTCCTTCTCAAGCCCATGTTCAAGAGTGTGTCTTCAACATGCTTGCCTTAATTTGTGGAACACCATCATTATCTTGCAGGCTCGAGAAAAAGAAAATACACACAATAAAGTAAGGTGGTTACCTCAAGGTACGTACTGGACTGCGAAAAAAATATATGCAACAATGAGTTTTTAATCTGACTCAATAAAGTTGTTATGAACGAGGTGTTATTCTATGAAACAATATCATATGGGCATAGAGGCAACACTTGAAGTAATCGGCGGAAAGTGGAAAGCTCTGATCATATGCTTATTAATGACCGGTGTTAAGAGAACAAGTGAGTTACAGCGCAATATTCAAGGCATCTCGCAAAAGGTTCTGATCCAGCAGCTTCGAGAACTTGAGAGGGACGGACTGGTCACAAGATATGTGTACCAGCAGATGCCGCCAAAAGTCGAATACAGCCTGACGGAATATGGCGTTACAGCCAATCGTATCGTTGAAGTAATGTGTTCTTGGGGAAAAGAGAATATCAAAATGAGACAACAGCAAGGAGAAGAAATCGTATTGCTGGAGGAAGGAGTCTCTGGGGTAAAGGAGAAGATAACCGGATGAAGTGTGTTTATATCGTGCGTCATTGCAAGGCTGCCGGGCAGGAGCCGGATGCTCCATTAACGGAGGCAGGTGTCCAGCAGGCTGAAGAACTCGTGAAGTTTTTCTTCAAAAAAGAAGTTGATCTTATTCTATCAAGCCCTTTCGAAAGGGCTTATCGAACCATCTTACCGTTGGCTGACAAGCTTGGTATGGAGGTCGCTCTGGATAATCGATTGGCCGAGAGGGTCCTTTTCAGCGAGAATCATGCGGATTGGCGTGACAGGCTGCGCAAGACTTACGAGGATTTGGATTTATGTTATGAGGGCGGGGAATCCAGTAATATGGCAATGAACCGTGCGGTAAGTGTAGTTTTGGAGGCTCTAAACAGCGGCAAGAAGAACATCGTCATCGTCTCACACGGCAACCTGATCTCCCTCCTGCTTAAGCATTTTGATAACCGTATCGGGTTTGAAGAATGGGAAGCCATGTCTAATCCCGATTTATTTCATCTTACCTTCACAGCAGAAGATAAGCCTAATATTCATCGAATATGGGCAGGGTGAGTTTATATTAGAGCAAACACATTCCCTCGGACACGTACATGTTTGTTGTCACTGTCTACTCAACACACGTGGAGATGGTTTGCATGCTTAAGAGTGAAAAAAATATTAAATAATAAGCGGTATGGGCGATTTACTGAAACTATTCATGGTAGTAAGCGTCAAATAGCCCACACCTTGTGAAAAGATGAGAGCTACGTTACGCTTATTTAGAAAAGATACGACAAGTCATCGGATACGTTCTACCTCGAACAGCTGATTGCAAAAGGCAAGAAACGCGGATTCTCACCACTTCGGGTCGGCTGATAATCATACAGGATGATCGCAGGTCCGATACGTCCTGTACGATAGAGCCACAGGTACGACTTCGCTTGTGCCGACCGTCCGTGCTCCCGCAGCACCTTTATAAGGTATGCGATTTGTACCTATAGTACTTCAATTTGAACATCATCTACTTCAAGACCAACACTACTCGTGCCTGGTCCAGCATTGAGCTCAATTCTCAAGTCATTTGTTCTTGATCGTAACGCACTTGCAGGAACTGATAGGCCTCGCCTTTTATAACTCAATTCTGGAATAAGGAACTTCATTTGAAGTATTGCAGGCGGTTGAACAGAGCTAGACAAACTAATTACATAGGTACCGTTGGTATTGAAAGTAGTTCTTGCTACCCATAACGATACCAAGTAAATTCCTCTTGGGCCTGGAGGTGGTAATCTAACCTGTTGAGTAATTGATGCAGTTCTATTCGGAAGAACATTAAAGAAGGCTGCGAAACGCCCTGTACGGGGAAAACCGCTAGTAACAGAGACATTACCTACATCTCGCCAAGGAAAAAAACCACCAGTCTCAAACCCGCCATTGCTAACTATTTGGCTGATTCTTGCTTTAGGTTGTTTAACTTTTCTTTTTAGCCGATTTTTCGTTAATTTTTCCATTTCATATCTAAATCTGACAATACGCTTCCGGCGTTTAGCTTGCATTGAATCATCCTCCAATAAATTTTACATTTCTACATTAGATTCAAAGTAATGCAATTTGCTTGGATTATTGGATGAGAGGAAAATAACCAGAATCAAATTTGGTAAAAGAAAAAGCGGACTATCGGCCAGCTTTTGGATCACCGTATATTTCTCGCATGGCCTGTTAAGTGACTAACCAAAACTTTACCTGACTGACGGACAAGGCCACGCTCGAAGGGTACTATCTTATTAGGACAGTTGAAAACGATACTCCTTGCGATGGTAAACGAGTAAATGTAAACGTCCGCACACCTAGTAAAGCGACGGGACCCATGAGATCATGTTCGCAGCTGAAAGTTACGCGCAAGCGAAAAGATGCGAGTATTGAAGGAACGCCGAATATTGTTATCGATCTCCAGCCGTCCGTCCTGCAAGAATACGTTCAGCTTCTCCCACTGGTTCATACATTAGGTGATCGCCGTACCCAACAGGCTTTTGGGCAGTACACGCGACCGCTGGGCTTCTAACCAAGCCGAGAACGCGTCCAAAATCGGCCGACTCTCAGCAAGTCGGGTGCCCGGATATTCGCCGCCGCGTCTCGTCTGATAGTCGTACAGGATGATGTCCGGACCGACTCGTCCGGTGCGATACAGACACAGGTACGACTTCGTTTGAGCTGTCAGTTGATCTTTTGAACACTGATTAGCGGTACACCAAGCAGACATTGTTAGGCCGCTCGCTCGATAGTCTGCGATACGCGCGATCCAGACGTTTCGGCGTTGTTCTTTAGCAGTCATAAGGCAACCTCCCGGAGTAGGATGCCCTCATGATCTCATAGGTACCTAGAATGTTGAAGGTGGGGAGGATTTGACGCTTACTCATGGTATGTATTCAGTTATTTTATTAACTCAGATTGGAGAGATAATAATGGGAAATACTGATAAGTTTGAAATGATAGCTAGTAGTTATGATACTTCTGAAAGAGTTCATATAGCAAAGGTATCATCAGATGCCATTCGTGAATATTTAGTTGACGCTAATAATAAGAATGCTATTGATTTTGGGTGTGGAACTGGCCTTGTTGGAATGAATTTGTTAAATGATTTCAATTCTATGCTTTTTCTGGATACATCGCAAAATATGATTAATCAAATAAAACAGAAAATTGCTGACTTTAATATTCAGAATGTTGATACATTATGTTTTGATTTCGAAAAGGAAAATCGATCGGATATACATGCAGACTATATTTTTATGGCTCAGGTTTTACTCCATATTAATGATGTTGAGTTCGTTTTATCGAGATTATATGATGTTCTAAATCCAGGAGGGCATTTAATCATCGTAGATTATAATAAAAATGAAGAAATAGTCTCTGATATGGTTCATAACGGTTTTGATCAAGATAAGCTTATTGACCTCATGAAAAATATAGGGTACAGAGAAATTCAATCTAAAACTTTTTATACCGGAAGTAAAATATTCATGGGTCATGATGCATCTCTATTCATCCTAGATGCTCAAAAATAAACGTTAAGGCAGAGGGGGGGCGAGCCCCTCCTTTTTACTTATATCAAACGATCAAGATGTTTTCGCCGATCGTAAGCGATTAATTCTTCCCCTTGTTTCAAGCGGCTCACCAAATCCGAATTGGCAAGGAACGGACGTCCGAATGCAGCCATATCAATGGTTCCTTCTTGCATAGCCTGTTCTGCACGTTCAAGGGTCATATTTCCGACTCCAATGATGAGACCGTCCCAATATTTACGGACGAGCTGATGCATAGTCATGCCATTCGCAATCACTTGACCAAAATCATTAGTGGACGGATGAAGCATTGTTAACCCGCATTCCTTAAAAGCATCCACGAAGGTTTGAATGGCCGCTTCCGGATCGCTCCACATGTACGCCGGTTGATCGTCCTTCAAGGCGGAAAAACGCATGATCGTTCTTTCTTGACCGATTTCCGCAATAACGGCCTTCGTCACTTCTTTCATGAAAGTTAAACGCTGGCGCAGATCGCCTCCATATCTGTCTTGACGGTAATTCGATACATCTGAATTAAATTGATCGATCAGATACCCATGCGCACCATGAATTTCAACACCGTCGAAACCAGCGATCATTGCGTTGCGGGCGGCTGCCGCATATTGATGAATGACTTTCTGAATATCAACAATCGACATCTCTTCCGGAGTATCGTATGGTTTTCCAAAACGATGAACATGACCGCCCGCGCGCAATGCGGAAGGCGCTTGCGGAGGGCGCTTGCGGAGGGAGTCCTCCTGCGATCTCGTGGTGTGTCAGCCGCCCCACATGCCATATTTGTGCGACAATTGTCCCTCCCTCCCGATGAACCGCATCCGTTACATTTTTCCAACTCTCTGTTTGTTCTCTGGTAAACAAACCAGGAACGCCTGTAGTTCCTTTCGCACGAGGACTAATGATAATGCCCTCTGTAATGATCAGACCAACGCCATCCGCCGCCCGTTTCCGGTAATATTCGACCACATCCTGACCGACTACCCCCGTTCGATCATCGGCGAAGCTGCGTGTCATTGGAGCCATCGCGATTCGGTTCCGAAGCTTCCTCGACCCCATGCTGATTGGTTGCAAAAGCGAAAGTTTCTCTTTTATCATATGCCACACCCTATTCTTTACAAGAAATTTCAATAAAAACCGATTACTCTAATCGTAAAGGATAGTGATCAATTCTTACAGATGATTATATAGGTAATATGCTATAATTAATTTGAAATACAAGTTAATTGTTGATCATTGCCTATAATTAAAAGGAGCTGTTCAGATGGATCACGTGGACAAAGAAATCCTGATCATTTTGCAAGACCAAGCACGCATTTCCATGACTGAATTGGGAAAAAAAGTAGGTTTGTCCCAACCAGCAGTTACGGAAAGGGTGCACAGGATGGAGGAGAAAGGTATTATCAAACAATACCGTGCCATTGTCTCCCCGGACAAAGTGAATAAACACGTCAGTGCCTATCTGCTGTTCCATACCAAGCGATGTGAAAAATTTATCGAGTTTTGCAAGAAATATCCCGATGTGTTGGAACTTCACAGGATCAGCGGACAATATAATTACTTGTTGAAGGTCGTAACCGATTCCATGCAGTCCCTGGAAGCGTTTATCAATGCCAGCGGAGAGCATGGGGATTCGACCACATTGATCGTCATGTCATCACCACTCGAACAGAGAATGATCGATCCTTCTGTCGTTGAAGCATAGCCACTGATTTTGGTTATCCTATAAGAACAATCCTCCAAAGAAGGAAGTGTCAAACCATGAATGTCGAAATGGTCATGCAGGAGCTTGAAGCACTCGGCAAGGAGCGGCTCAAGAAAATGTACATGTCTAATGGAGCGCGCGAACCGCTTTTTGGCGTGGCTACTGGCGAAATGAAGCCGCTATTCAGAAAAATCAAAATCAATCAGCCTTTGGCGGAGCAGCTTTACGCCACTGGGAACTACGATGCCATGTACTTTGCCGGTATCATTGCAGATCCGAAAGCGATGACGGAAGCGGATTATGATCGTTGGATGGATGGGGCTTATTTTTATATGCTGTCCGATTTTGTGGTTGCGGTGACTTTGGCGGAAGCCGATATTGCGCAAGAGATTGCCGACAAATGGATCTCGAGCGGCGAAGAGCTGAGAATGTCAGCGGGCTGGAGTTGTTATTGCTGGCTGTTGGGCAGCCGGCCGGACTTCGAATTTTCCGAAAGCAAGCTTGCCGAGATGCTTGAAATGGTAAAAAATACGATTTACGATGCTCCCGAACGGGCGAAATCCGCGATGAATAATTTTATGTACACAGTAGGGGTATCCTATTTGCCGCTCCATGATAAGGCGGTCGAGACTGCAAAGACGGTAGGTCCGGTAGAATTCAAACGAGACAAGAAAAAAAGCAGTTTCCTGCACGCTTTCGAAAGTATTCAAAAGGCAGTGGATAAAGGGCAGCTTGGTTTCAAACGCAAACATGTAAGGTGTTAAGGATGGTGAGTAAAGGGCGGATGTATTTGCTTAGTGAACCGATATTGCTGATCGATGATGAAGAAGGCATATTGATGATGTTAGAAAGCCTCCTTCGGAAAGAAGGTTATACGTATCAAGATTCACCTACATTGCCCCGTTCCGGACTGGGACTTTCGATTGCCAAACAGCTCATTCAAGCCCATGGCGGAGAATTAGCAATCAGAAGTCAGCCAAGGAAAGGGACAATCATCACTATCCGACTGCCTACAGATCCGAGTTAAGCTATTGTTTGTGTGCTGTTTACCTTATGTTTACCTGTGCTCTCTATAATGATGTTAACGGGACGATGAGCGATCGACCGTTGCAGTTATAGGGGGCAGCCACGTGCGAGATTTGATATTATCGGACGAACCCGCTGACTATGAAGCTTGCGGGTTTTTTGTGCGCTTATAAAAGCTGATTTTGTTGAGGAACTAAAGCTTCGGAAGGGGGATAAATATGAAATATGTAGTTAAAAAGGTATTGTCTGGATATGGCGCGTTGTTGTGGTCGTTTGTATACGGAGGGTTAGGGCTATTTTGGCTGATGGGTGGCGCGGGTTTTCCCTACGGAAAAGGGGACCCGTACGGTGTCGACATTTCTATGTTCGCTCAAGTCCAAAAGGAGGAAGGTGCTCTTGTTATTGTCGTCGCAGGCATAATAGGAGTTATTACTGCGCTGATTATAATCGGATTTTGGAAGCGGCGACTTATTCCTCGTAGAATGCCCCTTCTAGTTGCTTGGAGCTTTGCGATTATACTTTTATGCGTGGTTTGTGATTATAGGGTACTAGCGCTTATCGCATATACACTGCTCTTAAAATTCGAGTTTGTTGATTGGCCTGCGGTTAACCAGTTCATTTGTCTCACGGGAGGCATCCTTTGGGGAAGCGCAGCTATCACCTACAATAAGAAAGCGCAGGAAGTATGCGACAAATGCGGACGCACGACTAAGGTTTCAAAATGGCTGCAGCCGATAACAGTAGCAAAATGGGGGAAATGGGCAACATATACGGCGGTATGTCTGCCGCTTATCTACTCTTTGACTCGATGGGCATGGGCATTTGGTATTCCTTTGGGTGTTAGTAAACAGTTTCTGATCGAAGGGGAACGAGATACTCCGGGAATTTGGTTATTCGGAGCGGCGCTTGGGACGGTGGGGGCAATGGGGGCCGTCTTGACTTTAGGTCTGATTAGCCGTTGGGGTGAGATATTTCCACATTGGTTCCCGTTTATTCACGGGAAAAGGGTTCCGCCTGCTCTCGCGATTATACCCGCAACATTCATATCCATTGTTGTCGTTATAACAGGTTTGATGTATAACCGCCTGTGGTTAAAAGGAGCCTTTCCGGAGGGGAATATTGCAACCTATGCTCCTGAGCTTACCTGGCCTATCTGGGGGTTGGCGCTTGGAGCAGCAACACTTGCCTATTATTTGCGGAGAAGAGAACAGTGTCAGGAGTGTGGAGGGGCATAATGAGTCGATTTGCTTATCAAGAATCGGAAGGCTGGTCATTTTACATGAATACGTGACATATAATTTTAAGCATGAACGGCCCAATAAGCGTTTTATTCGCATGTGCTAAATGAGGGAGGGATCGTTACTGGAATGGTATTTAATGGTGTTAAAAAATTACGTAGGGTTTCAAGGGAGAGCACGGCGTAAGGAATACTGGATGTTTGTTCTTTTCAATTTCATTGTTTCCATCGTACTTGCCATTGTGGAGTCACTCCTAAACGCAACCAACGTTTTAACAGGACTCTATTCTTTAGCTGTTCTATTACCGTCTTTAGCTGTTGGAGTTAGGAGACTCCACGATACCGGAAGAACCGGATGGTGGCTCTTAATTAGTCTGATTCCCCTTATTGGTACCATTATTCTGCTTGTATTTATGTGTCAAGATAGTGATGTGAATGATAATCAATATGGACCAAATCCTAAAGATTAGTTTTTGAATGGGAAAAGGAAGACGGGAGGGGTGGCCCTCAATGTCTTCCTTTTTTTGTTTTTGCGGGAAGCCATGCTGCATTAAACGCGTCTTTTAATATGCGAACGGTCATTTTCGGTTTAGAATAGAGGAATACACAGAATTTGGTGATAATTCTTGAACCCTTATAGCTTGCCAGAGTAATTATAGTTAATTATCAGAGATTGTATTCCTCCTAGAAATGATCAACACAGGCTGTTTGGCGCCTGTGTTGTTTTTTGAATACATTATTCGTTGACAGGCATTACGATTCGGGCGCTTTTGGGCTATGTTAAACCTTAATGTTGATTTTTCGACCAAAGGAAAACCGCCCCACTGAAAGGGCGGTTAATTTAGTTGAACAAGATACGCCTAAATGTAAATGGAGTATGTTGGTTCACCGTATGTAAGAATATTATCATCGGTAAATCCAAGCCTCGTGTAGAATCTTTTGCCTGCATCGTTTTCAGGATGTACAGTCAAGCGAATGCGATGGCAAGAACGATGGTCGTTTTTGATGTGCTTAATCAACACGTCAATTGAAGCTGACCCTAATCCCCTTCTTTGAAACCTTTTATCAATGAAAAAATGAAAAAGCCAATAGTCTTCCTTGCTATCAGGTGTATAGTGCAAATTGAAGAAACCCACCATTTTATGCTGCTGGTAGACCCCATAAGGTTCGACTATCCTGCCATCTGGTCTGATGTACGCCTTGGCAAGAGCAATTGCAACAGGAGGTGTGACAGCGGCAACAAACTCTTGCTGCTCAACATTTACGGAAAGTCCAAGAGCCTCTCTCCAGTTTTCAGAAGTTATTCTTTTCAGAGTTACTTGAGACATACTCTTTATCACCCTATCCTAATACTTTGAATACCTCTTATTATTCTCTTTCTTCTTCAACAAACCTGCCCGTTTGTTCAGCAAGAAAAAGCTGCACGTCGAAGTTTGGTGTTCGTAACCGTTACAGTAAATAGGCAAGAGTTAACCAACATATGTTTCTTATTCGACGCCGTATTCTCATATTCCTTGCTGTCCAAATAACGGAACCAAGCCAGATAATGCTGCAAATACTTTGTCGCAACACCATTAAAGCGGTCCATCCATTTTTTTAGGCGGCTATGGTAACTGTTGACGTTTTGGATATGGTACACACCTTTCACACGCTGTTTCCCATCGGACTTGAAACGGTAATGAGCCAAACGTTTCGTATTTGCATAGGAGCTGAATGCTCTCCACGAATCGGTGCAAAGCACGTTTGAATCAGATAAATGACCGCCAACCGCTTCATCCAATTTCGCTGTCCGAATCCGCCCACGTCCAAGGACGCCAGAGTAAGTCATCATCTGACGGTCACGGGCAACCAACACACAAATTTGTATGCTTCTGCTCTTGAATTTCATCTATTGCTCGAACTGGAGTTGCCATTCCCTTGGTTCGGGACTGCAAAAAGTAGATAAGCTCGCTTTCCACTATCGTCCAATGCGGTTTAACATAGCCTAATTAAGAAGAAAAAAGTCATAAAGTCATGGAGATATTGCTAAAAGAAATAGTTGGATGGAAGTATTTGCTAATTCGACATTTTATATATGACATTTGTCATGTCTTCTACTTGACGTTTATGACTACATCGAACTGATTTCATTTTCTATAATGAATATATTGAACGAACTGCCGCTGTGATCGAATATGTTCTCAGGCGCTATATCTAGGAGGAAACCACATGAGCCAGTCTAAGCTAACCAATTTGAAAAAAGATATCGCTCCCTTTGAGAAAACCGATACCAAGTCGAGTATTCGACAGCTTATCAACACCTTAGGGCCTCTTCTTGCGCTCTATTATGCTGCGTATGTAAGCCTTTCCGTATCGTTCTGGCTGACACTCCCTATCGCAATCATCGCAGCCGGGTTTGTGATCCGTACTTTTATCATATTTCATGACTGCTGTCACCAATCTTTCTTCAAAAGCCAAGTGGCCAATGATATACTCGGCAATATAACGGGTATACTCACACTCGTTCCGTATCTGCAATGGAAAAACAGTCATGCCATTCATCATGCAACAAGCTCTAACTTAGACAAACGGGGAACCGGAGATATTTGGATGCTGACTGTGGACGAGTATGCCGCAGCTCCCTTATTAAAGAGAATAGCTTATCGCTTGTATCGGAATCCGATCACGCTGTTCGTACTCGGACCGATCTTCGTATTCGTCTTTCAATATCGCTTTAACCGCAGCGGCGCGAAGCGGAAGGAAAAAATCAACACGTATTTGACCAATGCAGCCCTCGTTTCTCTGTATGCGTTTATGTGCTGGGCAATTGGCTGGCAGGCATTCGTTATGGTTCAGGGTCCGATCTTTTTCGTATCCGGTATGTTGGGGATCTGGCTGTTTTATGTACAGCATCAGTTTGAAGATTCCTATTTTGAGAACGAAGACGAGTGGAGTTATGTGAAGGCTGCGGTGGATGGCAGTTCTTATTACAAGCTTCCCAAGCTTTTGCAGTGGATAACGGGGAATATCGGATTTCATCACGTTCATCATTTGAGTCCGAAAGTGCCGAACTACAACTTGGAAAAGGTGCATGATGCAACGCCGCCTCTTCATAAAGCGACAACCATTACAATCGCTACCAGTCTGGAGTCGATCCGTTTCAACCTTTGGGATGAGCAGAACAAAACGTTTGTCAGTTTCAAACAAATGAAGCATTTGCTCCGCGAGCCCGATTCTGTAGGAAATAACTTAAATACCCGCAAACCGAGTCTTCAAGGAAAATAATTTCAGGTCTATCTGTTTATGTTAAAATACAAGTAAATCTATGGGTGATGATAAAAGGGAGGGGGGAGTGGCCTTGAAGAATTGGTTTCATATTTTTCAAAAAAAGACAGGACTTAGTCCTTATGTGTGGGTCGTCTTTTATATCCTCCCTTTTTATTTTATTTTTCGTTCTTCATCCATGTACGAAATTGTGATCGGCATTAGTATGATTGTTGTGTTTTTTATTTGTTACGTACTCTCCTTTGTTTCCAAGGGGTGGCTGGTCTACTTTTGGACGAGTATGCAGATTGTGATTTCAGTCGCCATGAGCTTGCTGTTCGGCTATGTGTATTTCTCACTGTTCTTGGCTTTTTTTATTGGAAATATCCAAAATCGAATCGGTTTTTTTACGTTGTACGCCATTCATTTGATTAGCACGTTCGTCGCGATTAACGTCGGATTCGCAACCAAGAACCCCGTATTCATTAGCCAGCTGCCATTTGTCTTTGTTAGTCTGATTGCTGTCATACTCCTTCCGGTCAATACTTACAATAAGAATAAACGGGAACAATTACAGGGACAGCTGGAGGATGCCAATAAACGTATTTCTGAGCTGATCAAGCTGGAAGAACGTCAAAGGATTGCCCGGGATCTGCACGATACGCTTGGTCAGAAGCTTTCTTTGATTGGTATAAAGAGTGATTTAGCGGGGAAATTGATGACTAAGAATCCGATCAGGGCTCAGGCTGAAATCAACGATGTTCGTCAGACGGCCAGAAGCGCGTTAAAAGAGGTTAGGGAAATGGTCACCAAGATGCGTGGTGCAAGGGTAGAGGATGAAGTATTTCGAGTAAAGCAGATACTGAAAGCCGCTCAAATCGACTTCAACCTGGAAGGGGACCCGAAGCTGGCCAACACCTCCTTAATGAACGAAAATGTGGTGAGCATGTGCCTCAAGGAAGCTGTTACGAATATTGTGAAACATAGCAGCGCTTCTTCGTGTTCTGTCACCATTGAGCCATCGCCCTCCGATCTGGTTGTAAGTGTGCGGGATAACGGGATCGGTATCGCGGATTCTTCCAGCTTCTGTACAGGAAATGGATTGCGGGGCATGAAAGAGCGGCTCGAATTTGTGAACGGGAGTCTGGAAATCGTCTCAGACCAAGGAACGATGGTCGTGATTAAAGTGCCGAATATCACCAAGCAACCGGAAAAGGAGGCTGGAGCATGATTCGAATTGTCATCGCCGAAGATCAGCGGATGCTGCTGGGCGCTCTTGCTTCCTTGCTCGATTTGGAAGAGGATATGATCGTCGTTGGAAAAGCCGGCAATGGCGAGGAGGCTGTGAAGCTGGTTCACCTGCATAAGCCGGATATTTGCATCATGGATATTGAGATGCCAGTGAAGAGCGGGCTTGACGCGGCCGAGGAATTAAAGGGATTAGGCTGTAAGGTGATGATCCTTACTACCTTTGCCCGTACCGGATATTTTGAACGTGCGATCAAGGCGGGGGTAAACGGGTATTTGTTGAAGGATAGTCCCAGCGAGGAGCTGGCAGACTCAATCCGCAGCGTTATGGCCGGTCGACGCATTTATGCATCGGAGCTGGTGGATGAGGCGTATGGCCAGGAAAACCCGTTAACGGAGAGGGAGAATGAGGTGCTGGTCCTTATGGCCGACGGCAAAAATACGAAGGAAATCGCCAACCAGATGTATATTACCACCGGAACTGTCCGCAATTATATCTCAGGCATCCTTGATAAGCTTGATGTGAATAACCGGATCGAAGCTATAAAGCGGTTTAAAGAGAAGGGTTGGTTCAAATAGCAGGAGGTGACGGAGCTTAGTCGACCTGCTTTTTTCTTTGTATGCTGCAAGTAAGAAAGTAGTACAATATAGAAGCAAAAGGAGAGTGAAGCAGTTGAATCATATAGAAGTTAAAAGTGAGTTGCCTCCAAACTTTGAGGAGCTCAAAAAAGCTGCCAATCGAACATCAAATTGGAGAGAGCGTTTGGATGCGGTTGAAGAGTTAGGTCAGTGGAATAGCAGCCCAACCATCAACGTACTCATGCATGTAATGAAGGGCGATGCGGTTTATACAGTTCAAGAGGCGGCCTTCCATGAGCTCCGAAAATTTGGTGAAGATGTTCAATTACCGCCAAGGAAAAAAGGCGACTTGATTAAAGGAGCAACAAAAATCTTGGTAAGAATTAAGAAGAGTTTGCCAGAAGGGCATACATATGAAGAATTCAAAGAGAAGTTGAAAAAGACGAGAAGCGATTTATATGATACCTACGAAGGTGAAAAGGGCGCCGACTTTGATAAGTGGCTTGAAAACGCATGGGCTTCTTTAACGATAAGATAGGCTGAAAACGATCATAACACACCAAGTGCTGATACTGGAAAAAGGTGGCTCCCGAACATCGGGAGTCATCTTTTTTTCATATACAGACCTCAAAATTAGATTCAGAATCTCTTCGTACTGTTTATTTTCCAAAATCAATTTCTATCTTGATTTTTTCCGCACCACAAACATATACATACTACCGAGATGCAATTATCTACATAAAAAAGATTTATCTATTATTGGAGGGGATGACAATGATCAGACGTGTGAGCAAAGGATTCGTTATTGCCATTGTTTGTATCATGGCTTTAACCGCTTGCGGAGGTACGCCGCAGGAAGCATCTGTGCCCAA
Organism: Paenibacillus sedimenti; assembly: GCF_014534655.1. Taxonomy (GTDB): domain Bacteria; phylum Bacillota; class Bacilli; order Paenibacillales; family NBRC-103111; genus Paenibacillus_E; species Paenibacillus_E sedimenti. The sequence continues at coordinate 185,411 of NZ_JACVVD010000010.1, read as the reverse complement.
AGCATCTGAAGCGCAGAATGCGGGAGAGAAACCGTCCAGCCTGGTTATTGCGACAGGCGGCACGGCTGGCACCTATTATCCGCTAGGCGGCGGTATCGCCAACCTGATTAAAGAAAAGGCAAAAACGAACGCCACGGCACAGGTGACCGGCGCAGCAGTTGAAAATATGCGCTTAATCAGCAAGAAAGAAGTCGATCTGGCGATTACGCAAGGCGACATCGCGGATTACGCGGCTCTGGGCACGGAAATGTTTAAAGACGGCGCGGTCAAGAACCTGCAGGCCATTGGCGCGCTTTACCAGGAAACCATTCAAGTCGTGGTATCGGAAAAAAGCGGAATTAAATCCGTGTCGGAGCTGAAAGGCAAAAAAGTTTCCGTAGGCGCACCGGGCAGCGGAACAGAAGTGAACGCCAGACAAATTCTTGAAGCTTATGGTCTTACCTTTAACGATTTTAGCACAGAGCGTCTGTCCTTCGGCGATTCGGCGAAAAAAATCCAGGACGGCGGCTTGGATGCGGCATTCGTAACGGCGGGAGCGCCAACGGCAGCGATTAACGAGCTGGCTGCAACTACAGGCGTACAGATTCTAACGATCGAAGCTGACAAAATGAAGGCCATTACGGATAAATACAAGTATTACAGTCAGCAAGTGATTCCTTCCAAAACCTACCCTAAACAGGACGCCGAAGTAAAAACGGTCGCGGTTAAAGCGATTATGTCCATTCGTGCTGAGCTGGATACGCAGCTCGTCTATGACATCACCAAGACGATATATGAAAATACGCAGCCGCTGATCGCCATCAACGCCAAGGCGAAAGAAATCCAAACCGACAAAGCGCTGGAAGGTATCAGTATACCGCTGCATCCGGGTGCACAGAAGTACCTCAAAGAAAAAGGCGTTATAAAATGATGTACTTAAAACCAAGGGTGTGGGAGTGGGCTCCCGCACCTGTTTTTCTTCGAATATGGCTGTGGCCTATCCTTTTCGTAACCGTTGTTTCTGCAGCCATATGGTTATGGGCCTCTACCATCCCGGCCTTAACGATCAGGCAGGTGGCAGACGGCCAAGTCGTCTTTCAATCACGGATGGAAAAGAATGGACGATTCTCGCTTACGTATATTCATTCGATTCACCGCACGCCGATTGAGGAGCGTTTTTTCATTAATGAGAAAAGGCAAATGGTTCTGGACTCCATGGTATTTGAATCCTATGGGGTCGGGATTCCATCCTCGCTCGAAGGAAACGAAACCTTTCGAATGGAAAACGGAAAAATGCGGATTGAGAACATCCATCGGAACCTGGACATGTTTGAGCTTCGAATCGGGCAGGTGATTGCCGACCATAAACTGCTTCTGCGAGATCAAGTGATCCCTCTTTCGCAACTCAGTATGCCGGGTTCGGCGGTACGGTTTGAAATCAGCAGTCTGAATGTATGGGTTTATTTGAAAGGAGTGCTCCACATTGGCCGATAGCCCAAAGGCGTCAGAAATCGAAAAGGAAACCATGAGCCAGGAAGAAATACAGGAAATGATCGGCAAATATGATCCCGATTTCGCCTTTCGACGGCTTGAGGGAGTGATGAGAGCCTTTACGTTCGCGTTTGCCGTATTGTTTTCCTTGTATCAGCTGTATGTCAGCTTTTTTACCCCGTTCCCTGACCAAGTTCATCGTGCGGTGCACCTATCTTTTGGATTAGGCCTCATTTTTCTTTTATATCCTTCTACCAAAAAAGGGCGGGGCAGCCGAATCCCGTGGTACGACTATGTTTTGGCGGCGCTTGGTATCGGGGTGGGGCTGTACTGGCTACTGAACTATGAGGAACTGTTTAACCGTATCGGTAATTTTACGGTAACCGATTTTATCGTCGGCGGACTTGCGATGATTCTGGTACTGATTGCAGCGCTGCGTGTGGTCGGTATTCCCATCGTGACGATTGCGGCGGTGTTTCTGCTTTATGCCTATTTCGGCAATCATATGCCTGGATTTTTAGAGCATCGGGGCGTGTCGCTGGAACGGTTGATCAGCCAGATGTATTTCACATCTGAAGGGATTTTGGGGACTCCGCTGATGGTTTCTGCCAGCTTTATTTTTCTTTTCATTTTATTTGGTTCTTTTTTGGACAAAACGGGGGTCGGCGAATACTTCAACGATCTGTCCTTAGTCGTAGCGGGAAGGAGAATCGGAGGACCGGCCAAGGTAACGATATTCTCCAGCGCCTTACAGGGGACGATCAGCGGCAGTTCCGTCGCCAACGTTGTGACATCCGGAGCCTTCACGATCCCGATGATGAAGCGTCTTGGTTACCGGCGCGAATTTGCCGGAGCTGTCGAAGCGTCCTCTTCAACAGGCGGCCAAATTATGCCCCCGATCATGGGAGCGGCTGCCTTTCTAATGGCCGAATTCACGAACATTCCTTATTCCCAGGTGGCACTGGCCGCTTTAATTCCGGCGCTGCTGTTTTTTACCGGGATTTGGATTATGGTACACTTTGAGGCGAAGCGGCTTGGACTGAGGGGGCTTCTTCCGGAAGAACTTCCGAGGCGCAAAGAGGTTCTGCAAAAGCTGTATTTATTGATCCCGATCTTGGCGATTATCGGCTTTTTGATGTCAGGTATGTCCCCCATGCGTTCGGCCATCTACGGAATATTGTCTGTTATCGTTGTGGGCGCCGTCCGAAAGGCCACCCGTATGTCCTTTAAGGACATTTTATCGGCTTTGGAAGATGGGGCAAGATCCGCTCTCGGCGTGGTTGCTGCAACCGCTTGTGCGGGGATCATCGTCGGCGTTATCACATTGACGGGTATAGGCTTAAAATTCGCGAACGGCTTGTTGGAGCTGGCGGGAGGCTTGCTGCTGCCTACGCTTATCCTGACCATGCTGGCAAGCTTGGTGCTTGGTATGGGCACGCCGACTACGGCCAACTATATCATCACCTCTACGATCGCTGCGCCGGCCATTATCGCACTGGATTACCCTGTCCCCCTGCTGGCCGCTCACATGTTTGTGTTCTATTTTGGGATCGTAGCCGATATTACGCCACCTGTTGCGCTAGCATCCTTCGCAGCTTCCGGCATCGCCGATTCCAACCCGATGAAAACAGGCCTGGAATCGACACGTGTCGCGATTGCCGCTTTCATCATTCCTTTCATCTTCGTGTATCAGCCGCAGCTGCTGCTAATCGATACCACCTGGGCTGAAGCTGTCGGCGTTACGGTTACCGCTGTCATCGGCATGATCGGCGTCGGGGCGGGGATGATCGGATTCTGGTTGCGGCCATTGAACGCAGTCGAACGGCTTATCGTTATCGCAGCGGGGCTTCTGCTCATTATCCCAGGGCTTGTTACCGATCTTATCGGTATGGGTACGCTCGGGGTCATGTTCAGTTTGCAGTATGTTCAGGGGAAGAGGCGGAAGGGGAGTCTTAATTAGATGAAGTATATAGCGTAAATTGAAGCATCAAGAAGAGAAAAGAGGTACGTAAAAGGAGACGTGTGACTTTTTCGGTCCACGTCTTTTGATATGATTCCATTCCAAACACAAATGTTCCCGCATACGGTGCATGTGGAGTGTTGCTCACTGTTGGTCAGGAAAGACTAATAGTTGAGGTGTATTGGCGTATACAGCAACGGAGCGGGAGAAATCCCGCTTCTTTTTTTTGACAATAAGTTCAATTAGGGGCGGCTATTGATAGTCGTCCTTTGTTGTACCCCCCACCCATTGCCTGATGAATTAGTCATTACATCTGAGTCGATGTTAAGGCTTGTCATACCCGCCTGAAATTTCTGCAAATATCATCTGTACGCACAAAGGAAGCCCCAACCATATCGGCGGGGCAAATAAAGGAGCGTGATACTTCTATTATTAACATGAACATAGCTAATATACTATCTCCCTACCAAACTAAAATGCTTTAGAAAGTATCCCTATTCTTAAATCTCTTCCTCAGCCCAATGACTGAATTTTCATAGATACCATCATACAGCCTTCAATTACCTTAGCTTGCTTATGTCCCGCTTTTCTTCATGAGAACGGAATATAATCGATTCTTATTAAAGACTTATTACACGTCTCTACTCCTCTTTACGCTCTGTCTGTTCCGTAACTGCCCCAATTACCTATATTGTAGGTGACAATATTTGAAAGGAGTTGGAAGCATTGGAGCAGATGCTGACAATGCAGGAAGCTAAAGCCCTACTACGGGTTTCCTATCGAACGATTCATAGGCTTGTCTCGAACAACATTATTCCATCTGTGAAGGTTGGGCGGGTCATTAGAATCCCACAATCGGGGTTAAAGAAGTTCATTCTTAACGATACGTCAGGAGGTAGCGGCAATGATTATCAACAGTAAGACGGTCTCACTCACTGAAGCCGCTGCAATGCTAGGCATGAGCGAACAGAAGATTCTACAGCTTAGACAGCACGGGTACTTGGAGCAATCTAAGCCTGAGAATGGCAAGACACGAATTATCGTGAGCAGTCTTAAGAAGTACGCTAGTCGAAGCGGGAAAGCTCTTCAGGAAACCCTTACGCCCGTTGTAACACGTTCAGGGAGTCTTACCATTGGTGAGACAATGACCAAGCTAGGATTGCAAACTGAAGCGGCGGTACACAAGCTGATACAGGCGGGGAAACTTAAGGCAGGTTTTGAGGGCGGGGCTTACGTTGTTAATGCCCAAAGTTTACACGACTATGTTACGGGGCGGTGCTAATCATGCGAATGTATACATTGAATGAGATTTCAAATTTACTAACGAAAGCAAGTCCTACGAGAGTTTACACAATGCAACGTATCTGGAATTGGTGTCAAAATGAGGGGCTACGCTATGAAGCGATTCCTAACGGGATTCGTGGGGCTTCTTACAAGCCTGTATGGATTCGTGAGGACGAATTGAAACAGTTTTTACAGGAGAAGGGGTTCGACGTTGAAGCTGTCTGTCCAATGGCGGGCTAAAACGGCACTATAACATCCGTAAATAATGTACTTTTTGGACATGGGGGGGGGGAAAAAATTGAAAGACGTGACATGCTCGATAGACCGTGTTTCTGCATTGGCATACATTTCTGACCTATCATACTTTTCTAAGTCACTGGAATTGAATCCTTACATTGAAACAATCTACAGAAGCACTAGACAGGGCGACTATGATACAAATATCAAGTGTGTTGATGGAAGTTTTATACAGATAAATAGCAGAGAAAAAGGGGAGGAAAATGTTAGGGTAGACTTCAATCCCAACACATTACACGGGCGGGATACCTTTGTAGAAATGCAGAAAATCATTGCCTTTATGAAGCATCCCCGCATGACAGGAATTGATTTTGCGATTGATTACCACGGCTATGACTTGTCCAGTCTTTCAATCAGTACACCCCGTTCCATGAAGAAGGCGGTCTATTACGCTCCTTCAGACAAGCTGGAATCCATAACTATCGGAAGTGGCAACGGGGACAAGCGAATAAACTTCTATGACAAGGGATATAAGGAACGTAAGTTCTTACCGAAAAACCATCCCCATTGGTGGCGCATTGAAATGCAGAGGTCAAGGTTTAAGAATGAGGAAGACTATTTTACCAACCCATTTGAAGGTATGACCTTTACCCTCCCCGCTTCCTTCCCGCCTGATATGAAGGCGGCTGACAAAGCAATGCTTATAGGTCTGCAACAACAGCCTGAGTTATGGAGCGAGTTGGGGCGGAAGGTGAAAGAACGGTTGCGAGACCTGCACATACAGGCTTCAACAAGTTTAGACCCTCACCCCGCTGATGTATTTGAACTTTATAAAGAAGATTTGCAAAGGCAAATTCACGAAGTATTTATTCCTGCACTTCAAAATTCTCTATTTTATAAAGCGTTATAAACAAAAAGGATACCCGATTAACGAGTATCCTTTTTGCATTCAATCTCTAGTACTTAGCAACTATTATAAAGCGTTCCGAATTTGTCCTAATACCCTTCTGAGTTTGATTTTCATTAATAAACTGTTGGAGTATTTGGAAATCAACATCAGTCCGTCCAAAGTCGGGAATAATTGGAGTGTGTTTTAGTAAAAAAATCAGGTCTGCAGCCGTTTGGTAATATTCAATAACATTAAATTCAAATGCTTGAATGTCGCTAAAGCCCGCTTCGCTCAATTCAGTAATATATTGATGCTTTAATGTACCTGCCTTTGTTCCAAATGCCTGACCTCTTCCAAACGCTTCTTTAATATTTGATTTATCGTTTTCGCTTACTTGCTGAGTGAGGAATGTACCGCCCTTAATTAAAACTTTTGCGACTTCTTTTGCGAAAAATTCCGAATGTCTGCACGAGACTACATTAAAAAAGTCGTCAGGAAAATCCAATTTTTCAGCTTCCATCTTTAGAAAACGTACATTAGGTATGCCTGATTTAGCAGAATTTTTAGTTGCGGTTTCAATCATTCCAGTAGATTGATCAATCCCAACTAGAAGTAGTGCAGATTCGGCTATTGATAATATCGCTTCCCCGCCGCCAGTACCAATGTCAAGCAATATATCTGATTTCTTGCAGAACTTCGTTACTTCACGATACAAGTCCCATCTCGTTCCTTCAGAAACACATTTCACATTGCTGAAATCCCAACCGTTGATTTTGCCGACCTTATCATAAAATTCTTTGTAATCCAATGAATTCATTTTTATTCCACCTTCCAATGAGGTTAAAATGTTGACCGATAACATTCAATGTTTTAGCTTCATGAGACCAAAGGGCAGACTACCCCCTTGATGGCTGGTACGCGTTTTTTCCAGCCCGAAAACTAAATACCTCGAACGATACGGAAAGACATTCAATACACCCCATTTGAAAGATTGATTCAATTATAGTTCGAAGAGAGTTTGTCAATCAAGAAGTAAAAATAATTTGTGAATGTGATTCTGTATGTTTTATTCTCGCACCTTTTCCTCTGCATAGAACGACCACTGAGAGTAGGGGGCGATGACAACATGAAAATTGAAAGAACCTATGTCGGAAAAGATTCATTCCTAGCACTTTTTATGCCGTTTATTGAAGCAGAGATTGACAGAACAATAGAACGCCAAGAAGACATCAAGTATAATGCAGGTAACGCCAATACATCTCATAGTGAAGAGGTGGCGTAACTATGAGATGTGCAGTATATATCCGTGTTTCGACAGATAAAGAGGAACAAAAATCGTCTTTAGAGAATCAAAGAAGTTTATTCTATCAGTACCTAGAAGATAGGGGTTGGGATGTATTTGACTTCTATGTTGATGTTGAAAGCGGGACAACTGGTAAGAGGGAAAACCTGCAACGCTTGATACGAGATGCAAAGACTCGAAAATTTGATGTTATTGTTGCAAAAGAACTTTCACGGCTTGCTCGTAACGGAGGACTATCCTATCAAATTAGAGATATGGCTAGGGACAACAGTGTTCATATTGTTACACTAGACAATGCCATTAATACAATTGAAGGCAACGGTGAAATGTTTGGGCTGTATGCTTGGATGTATGAACAGGAATCACAGCGTACGTCCACCAGAATAAAAGCCTCTCTTAGCAGTAAGGCAAAGAAGGGTGAGTTCAAAGGCTCTGTACCACCATATGGTTACAGACTAAATAGCGGGAAACTTGTTCTTGCTGAGGACGACACACCGAACAATGTAAAACGGATATTTCGAATGTACTTAGATGGAAAGGGCTTTGATGCTATTGCACGTACTTTAACCCGTGAAGGCTGTCCTACACCTGCACAGGTTATTGGTAAGAAGAATGCTGGGCTGTACTGGCAAGGTACTTCTATTAAGAAAATTCTAAATAACCCACATTATGTTGGCGACTTAGTTCAAGGGCGGCAGACAACAGTAAGCGTTACATCAAAAGTACGTGAAGAAGTACCAAGGGATAAGCAAATTATTACTGAAGACGCTCACCATGCTATTATCTCTAGGGAAGATTTTGAAGCCGTACAACAGTACATGGAGGGGCGAAAGCGGCAACAAGCAAAGCCCAAGGCTAAGAAGCACCTATTTACTAACTATCTCTTCTGCGCCGATTGCGGCAAGGCTCTATGGTATGTCCATTATCGAAAGGGCTATGTATGCGGAAACTATTACAAGCATGGGAAGCACGTGTGCAGTCAGCATAGCGTTAAGGAAAAAGTACTCATAGGCGTAATCCTTGATGATATTCGTAACATGGCTAATACCCTCAATGAGAAAGAAATAATGGGGCGGCTAGAGGTAAAGACCTTACAAGCAAGAAAGCAATCAGAGAAGCAAATACAGTCTTTACAAAGGCGTATTGAAAAGCTGAAGGAACAAAAGACAGGGTTAATCAGACTATTGGCAAGCGGTACGATTGATGAGTCCGATTATAAGGAAGCAGCGGAGAGTGGCAATGCAGAACTCTGTAGCCTACAAGACCAGTTAAAAGGCTTCCAGTCTCTACAAGCAAGTAGTAGTACAGGGGAAAGTATCGTTCGATTGAAGAAGGAACTCAAGCAGTTCATGAAGTTGGACGAACTGACTTCTGAGATGGTGCATAGGTTTATTGATAAGATTGAAGTACAGGCGGATGGCTCGGTAAACATTCATTACAAGTTTACCGCCACCGCTCTTCTTACGGCTTAAATTAAGTGACCGACACTCAAGTCATGTGGAGTGTCTAATATTGATGGTACGAAAAGAGATGTGACAGTACTGGTCAAGGAAGTTGAAAGATAGGCAGGCGATTCGCAAAGCTAATAATTTCGTGCGATACTTGAGTAGATAAAAAAGATATTTATAAAATATAGAGGTTTAATAAAAGATGAGGTTCATGTTATGCCAAAAAACGATAATATGCTTGCAATTCTATGGATGTTGAATGCGGGCGTAAAAATGACTGCAAAACAAATATCCGAAAAGTTAGAAATAAATATAAGGACAGTTTATCGGTATATTGATGCACTATGTACTAGTGGAGTGCCTATAATATCCGACACAGGTCATAATGGCGGGTATAGCTTGCTAAATAATTTTATCAGAGCACCTCTGCTATTTGATATTGAAGAAAAAAAGGCACTCCTTCATGCTGCTGTTTTTGCAAAAGAAGCCGGATACCCTTTGAGTGAGGCATTAGGCAATGCGACATCAAAATTGAAAATGTATTCGAATCAGGAGCAGGAAAGTATACTTAGCCGTCATTTAGCCGGATTTGAAGTTATAAACCGTATGGGAGACCCTTCTGTTCAGCTGGTATTGGCGGAATTGGAGCAGGCTGTAGCAAATGAATTCTCTGTAGAAATTGATTATCGCACACGCCATGAAGAACAACCCAAGAATAGGGTGATAGACCCCTATGGAATGGTTTACTGGAACAATAAATGGTATACTGTTGCATTTTGCCACCTAAGGAATGAGATCCGCAGCTTTCGGGCAGAACGGATTCTACAAATCAAGCGTACTCAAATAATATTTAAGCGTTCCGAAGCTTTTTCGGCCCGTGAATTTTTTATGCAGAATCTGTTGCCTGATTTAGTGGGCAAGGACGGGTTAATTTCTTTAATTATCCGAGGCAGGTCAGAAGCATTGGATGACTTATGCCTACATTGGTTTTTGGGGCATCATCTGAAAGAGCGGGCATCAAACCAAGCAATCTTTTTACTTGAGGAACAATCAATTCATACATATGTCCCTTATCTTCTCCTATCCTACGGGAAATCGATTCAAGTAATCGAACCACAGAGTTTGAAGGAAAAACTTGTTGCTGTTGCGTCGGAGTTAATGGAATATTATCAACTTTAATAGCTTCACTGACAGCAGATGTCAGTGAAGCTATTCTATAATGATGATAATCAATGATTACCGATGGACGGTTGGTATCCCTTGATGAATTGTAAAATAAGGAGAACTTGCAAATGAATAATACGGTATATCTTTATGTGTTTGACACAATGTCAGACTGGGAAATAGGTTACTTAACTGCCGAATTGAACTCGGGAAGATATTATAAAAAGGGGCTGGCCGCATCAAAAATAGTTACCGTGGGAATTGAAAAGACTCCTGTAACTACAATGGGCGGATTGAAAATACTGCCTGACATCAAACTGGATGAGTGCAGCATTGAAAGCACAGATACATTAATTTTACCCGGTGGAGATACATGGACAGAAACCATTCACCAACCCATCTTAAAAATCGTTGAGAGGTGTTTAAAGGAAGGTATATTGGTTGCAGCGATTTGTGGTGCTACAATGGGACTTGCCCAGACAGGATTGCTGAATTCACGTTGGCATACAAGCAATGATCTGGAATACCTTAAAATGATCTGTCCCACTTACACGGGCGAAAAGTATTACAAAATGGAGTCTGTTGTAACTGATGGAAAACTGATCACTGCATCTGGAATAGCTCCGTTGGAATTTTCTGTACACGTCTTGAAAGCTCTGGGTGTGTTTAATTCAAAAACATTAGATGCCTGGTATAGTCTTAATAAGACTCATGAATCCAAATATTTCTATGAGTTGATGAATTCACTCCAATGAAGGTATAAGCATAAACCCCATTTATAACAGGCAATAAAATAATTGTTCATGTGGAATTAGATTTTGGAAATGGTTTTTTCAGCTGGGAGCAGTGAATCCGGCATATAAATTGGCCTTGCCGCCAGATGAAGACAATGCGTGTTACTTACGGCTTAAATTACAGTGACCGACACTCAAGTCATGTGGAGTCGGGTGGCTTTGTTAGTGCAGGGTGGTTGTCTGGTGATAAAAAAGTCGTGAACCCCTTAGCCAGTCCCGATGATGTAAAAAGTCATTGGGACTTTCTTTTTAACGGGAGTGATACATATCAAAAAAAATAGGCAGCCGTATTAGAATGATCAGAAAGATGAATAAGATTAATCAAGTTGATTTCTCTAATCGAATTGGTTTCTCAGGCTACGCTTAGCGAGTTGGAACAAGACAAATATAAGCCTACGGTTGATACCATCCTGCAATTGTTGAAGGATTCGAGGCGGATGTTGAATGGATACTTTTGGGTTCAATGAGTTCTGCAGGTAAGGCTTTTGGAATCAGAGGCATCAATGAAAAAGAGGCTAACATACTGCTACATTTTGGTAAATTAAAAACCGCTGATCAAGATAAAATTATTTGATTTCATAAAGTTGAAATTAGGGCGATATTAATGATTTAAAAATTTATAATGTTGTTCTATTATCCCTCACTGATCCACAGTGGGGACTTTTTTTATGCGAACAAATGCTAACTGATAAACGTTGTGGGAGCGAATGACAGGATGTGTTCCACTTAAGCTTCGAAAATTCGCCCCCGGGAATGCTGAGCGGAACTGTTTGATCCATTGAGTTTTAAATGGAATCCTGAATCAACCTCGAAAATTGTTGTTCTAAAACTGAGTTGAAAACAGTTGAAAATGAAAAGGAGGAAGAAATTTATTTGGCTCCAGTTTTTTTTGTATATTTTGTTTTGAGAATAATCTCCTCTAAGGTATTGATTGTTTCGTCAAATCTTTTCTTTATATCGTGTTCCCAGATTCGCAAAATGTTCCAACCATTTTCAACATAGTATTGTGTGGTTTCATGATCTCTTCTAACATTTCGAGCTATTTTGCTAGTCCAGTAATTGATATTCGATGAGGGTATTCGGCAGTGTTCTTCACAACCGTGCCAAAAACAAGAATCGATAAAAATAACTATCTTATATTTTTTTATGGCTATATCGGGTTTTCCTCGTAGATCTTTAACATTTTGCCTAAATCTAATTCCTCTTTTCCAGAGAGCCTTCGATACTTTCGTTTCCAAAGTAGTTTTTTTCCCTCTAACAGCTCTCATGATTTCACTTCTTTTTTCCTTAGAAAATGTATCAGTCATATTCCCCTACCCGCTTGGCATGAATTGCAGATCTAAATACAATTATTTCCCAACAATGGTTCTACTACAAGTCTTAATTGACAATAAAATTTTTGACCTAAATCTAACATTAGTATGAGGTTAATATTTATTAGTTTTAACTATCGAAAAAATACGGGTTAAATGTTAGAATTAAAAGATAGAACATTTGTTTTGTTACTTGGAGGTCCGACATGGAATCATTACATCAGAATACCTATTCATTCCTTGAATTTTTTGCAGGAAGCGGGCTAGTCGCACACGCACTAAAGCCTTATTTTAAAGCAGTATGGGCCAACGATATATGCGAGAAAAAAGCAGCAGTTTATGTAGCGAATCATGGTAAGAAACACTTCCACCTAAACGATATTCAACATGTGTGTGGGCTTGGTCTTCCACATGCAGATTTATCTTGGGCGAGTTTCCCTTGTCAAGATCTTTCTCTTGCTGGTTTAATTGCTGGTATTGAAGGTAAGCGCAGCGGCCTTGTTTGGGAATGGCTGCGCATTATGGACGAAATGCCCAAGATGCCACCTATTTTGGTAGCAGAAAACGTTGTTGGCCTGGTTTCCTCTAAGGGCGGACAAAATTATAAACTCCTTCACGAAGCACTTCGGACGAGAGGCTATAAGGCAGGTGCTATTATTCTTGATGCTGTTAGATGGGTTCCTCAATCAAGGCCAAGAGTATTTGTTATTGCAGTAAAAAAAGAAATTAAAATTCCGGAGAGCCTGATATCCGATACCCCGAATTGGCTACATAATGAAGCGGTAAAGAAAGCATCTAATGACTTAAAAGACTGGATATGGTGGCGAATCCCAGAGCCAGACATACGGAAAAACGTACTGGCAGATATTATTGAATGGGATGCTCCAGTAGACAACGAAGACACGACTTCCTACAATCTTAGTTTAGTCCCTCCGCTACATTTAGCAAAACTCAAAGAAGGTTTTCGTGTAGCTGCTGGGTACAAACGCACGAGAAACAAAAAACAGGTACTTGAATTACGGGTTGATGGGGTTGCAGGTTGTTTAAGAACTCCAGAAGGAGGAAGTAGCCGTCAATATGTCGTCTTAAACCAAAATGGGGCATTAAAAACACGGCTACTAACCACACGTGAAACAGCAAGATTAATGGGTGCGCCAGACAGCTATAAGTTGCCCGGAACATACAACAATGGATATAAGGCAATGGGTGATGCAGTAGCTGCACCAGTTGCTCAATATCTATCAGAACATCTTCTCTTCCCCCTAGCCGAACAGAGCAGGCAGCTGAAAGAAAGGGAGTTTAATGTTAATGTCGGATAAGTTGTTCCAGGAGTTAGAGAAATATAGAACAGAAAAAGGTTTGACCTCTAAAGGTCAACTTGCTGTTATCCTCCATGTATCACGCTTGGCTAAAAATAATGGACTTCCATTAGATCCAAGTACTCTTGTAGCAGAAAGTAAAGGACAAGTTCTAGGACTTGGGAAAGCAGCGGTGCAATCTATTCTAAAAGATCATGGAATTAACAGAGTACTTGCGGAGGAAGGTGGTAGAACAAGTAGGGGGAGCGTTGGAAACATGCAGGATTATGTTGCCTTCTTGAACAATCTTCATGCATCTTCCTTGGCGAATCTTGAAATCATAGAAAATTGGTGGATTCAACGGGTTCGAGATTATTTCAGTTCCCAACCTTTTACATTGCGTTATGATACAAGTAAATCAATACGGGCAATTGTCCGTGATCTCCTTTCACAAGCAATAAAACGTCAAAAGGAAAATCCAGGAACAATGTATGAAGGGGCTGTATTGCAGCATCTTGTTGGTGCCAAGCTTTCTCTTGTTTTAACAGATAAGCAAGTTGAGCATCATGGATTTTCCGTTTCTGATTCTGTAAGCGGTAGGAGTGGCGATTTTATTATCGACGATGTCATTATTCACGTTACAACTGCCCCAGGAGAAGCGCTTATGCGTAAATGCAAGCGAAACCTCGAATCTGGAGCTAGGCCAATTATCGTTACTACATACAGTAGTATGGCTGGCGCTGAATCGCTTGCACGAATTCAAGAGATTGATGGACGTATAGATTTGCTTGAAGCAGAACAGTTTATCGCGACAAACGTTTATGAGTTGAGTAAATTTCAAACAGCTGACCGGAAATTTACAGTCGAGAAACTAATCGATAAATATAATGAGATTGTAGAACTCTGTGAAACTGATCCAAGTATTAAGGTAACGATAGGATAGTACACTTTAGAAACGTCGTAGCAGATGATTTAAAATTGTTAGTTACGTCTCGATTTTTTATTGCATTTAGCAAATCAGCAACTCCACATCATAATTTGAAGATACTTCCCGCATGGCTGCGGGAAGTATCTTTTTATCATTCATTATCTTTTACTGATGCAGGAAGTAGTTTTTGCATTTGCTCGAAGTAACCTCGAATTGGTACGGGGTACAATTCCGATAAAGCTGGAACATTACCGCGCACTCTTTTCAATTCGGCCAAACGAGCAAAAATCGCCGATTTTAATTCGGCCTCTAACTTATGTCCGAATACTTTGCCTTTTTCATGCGCCTCATAGACAACAAAAGGCACAACTTTAACAAATTTTTTACCAGTCATAAAATTGTGATCTGTATCCTGGGCGAGTTTTGTTAATGCGATGGCTTGAACGATTAGCTTTATTTTTCGAGAGACCCGTGTAGCTGCATCCTTTAGATCACGTTTCCTCAACGAATCCATAAATTCGTATCTCGGTAAAATAATGGGCGGATTTCCCCAAGTGTGACCAATATAGAACATCACATAATCAGCTTCTTTTAACATACGGACGTAAGCATCATCTTCAATGCCCACACCATCAAAATACGGTCTACTGCCACCATATTTATTATACTCCACAAGTTGCTTGTTTTTACGATCCTCAAAAAAATCAACCCAGTTATCATCCTCGTACTTCCTTCTGGAGAAATGAGTAACTAATTGCGGAAAAGGTCGAAGGATGGAGAAAGTTACCCAAAAAACACCTTCCTCTGGTTTCCCAAGTGTCGAGAGCAATTTAGTCATTGCAACATTATCAGAAATATTTGCTGCCCTAGACAAATCCCAAAACGGATCGATAGGTCTGCCAAATCTACGTTTAGAGCCGCATGATATATACCAATTTAACAACTCAGAAAAAGCTTTCAATTGTGTGGATTTGACGGTTCCCGCAAATACAGTGCTTGAGGATTCTTTAACAATTCGTAAAATGTTGTGGCTCAATCGAATGCCTTCTTGACTCATTTCTCCGTAAGAATCTAATCTTTCATAGTGATTAAGCTCTCGTTCTTGAGGAACAACTGATCCATCCCTAAAATGAACTTGGGAGCGTGGCAACAGTTTTCCTGCACCTCGAGAGGAATCGCTACCAAGTGCGCGAGCTGTTCCTGTGATAATTCGCTCATCAATTCTGTACTGAATAACATCTAGCGCAGACTTCTTCATGTGTTCATATTCAGATTGTTCAAGTTCAGGGAACCAAGAAGGACTAAGAACCATCCCTCTATTACTAGGTTCCTCGAGGGCAGCTCTTGTCATCGGCACTCCGTGATAAGGGAATTCATACTCGTTAGGTTGATTATTTTCTGCAATTGAAACATATGCAATACTGTTGTTAAAGGTTAATACCGAGTTATTATCATCCTCTGAATATGCCTGTGCAGTTACTCCTCGGACCAACCCAGCATGCATGCTTCCATCACTTCCAGAAACAGTAAGCTTTTTAGCATCGTCAGATTGAAGAAAATCGCTAACATCAACCTGATAGATACACCTATCCCCAAACACACGTTTTTTTAATGTATCCTTCACTTTGTTCCAATTTGGTTTAATAGTGGTTCTATTCTTCATTAAGCGATTTAGATCTTGAGTATCTAATATCGATACTGGAATCCCATAATAACTGTGTACGATTGTACTAAGACGTTTATGCCTTTGTTCAAGTTCAGTTTCAACAGAGTCATCTCTTGTCTCGGCATCGTTGAAATCGTCAAGAGTTTCGTTTAGCTTTCTTACTTCATCTTGGAGCATTTCAAGAACTAGTTGTACAGGCTCTTCTTCTAAGAGCGCTTCTGCAGCTTTGTGCAAAGCTTCCGATTGATTTCGTTCAAAATAATCCAATGCATCAATGTACTTAGCAAGTGCTTCGGGTGCGGTTAACGACAAAAGGTTCTCATTAATATCATTGAGTGTCATCGAATTTTCTGGAATTAGGTAGGGGGTTGGTTTGTAGAAGCGAATTGTTGTATCCGCATTCTCTGTTTCTTCAATCTTGCCCCTTGAAATCATCTTTGTAAAGATTCGATGATATGCCTGCAATGTAATATTGTCACCGATTCCGAAAGGAAAATGTTCAGGGTCGTTTGCTCGGCTCAAAGTCTCCCATACTTCACGAATAGGTGCCCCTACAGGCATTTTCCACCGTAAATAACGAATTATTGAAGCTTCTCTATAGGGCATCTCAATAACTTTCTGGGCCATTTACATCTCTCCGTTCAACTTCAAGATTTCTTTTCTTGGTCCAGCCCCGCTTTTCGAAGTCTGACCAAATGTCTGGTGTGGCTCCTCCATGAGTAGTATTTCTTTTGCGAATATTAACTACCGTGGCGTGCTTAATGGTTTCAGCCGCGCCAGTAATAATACAAGTTCCCACCGGCATCTTCGGCAATCCTTTAATTAAATAGTCAGATGCGTCCGAAAAAACACCGCGTAAGGCATTAAGTTGATCAGGTTCGATTGCATGAAGAAATCTGGTTAACAACCGTTTTAAAACGGAAGTATCCACGTCTGCTGGACTTTGAGTTGTTAAAATCAATCCTAATCTGTAGTGACGTCCAATTCTTGCAATTTCTCGTAGCACCTGTGTTGTAATTGAAGAATCATCCTTTGGAGCAACCAAATGAAATTCGTCAATGGATAACATGGTGAAAGGGATCTTCTTTTCTTTGGCTAATCTCTGTAAATCACGAGCAATAGAAGCAACGATTAATCGCAAATCTGTTACAAGCAGTCCCCTGCAGTCAATATTTATTATCCTACCTGGTCTGATTTCATTTTCCCATGAAAAAGGTTCTCCAATGTAAGGAACTTTGCTAAGACTTTCAGCACGTAAAGATGCGGGCTTGTAGGTATTAGCCTTCATATCCAAATCGGGGGCCAATTCTTCTATTTTCCTGCATAAATCGTCCACATCAAAATGCACTCCGAGGGCTAACGTTTTCTGCTTTACTAAAACTTCGTGTGCATATTTAACAAGTGTTTCTATATTTGTGCCCCGATTTATCGCGGGAATAGCATTAATGATGTCTTCACCTGTCAGCGCACTTAGAGGCAAGGTAAACCCATCTTTTCCGGGTTGTAAGTTTATACCTCCAAGCTCTTGGGTGGCTTCAATCATTTCGCCTTGAACATCGATATTTATTTGAGGAACACCTAAACTTGCTAATTCTTCTGCAAGAACCCCTCTTGTGTAACTCTTGCCTGTACCAATGCCACCTCCAATAAAGATGTGGCGCTGAATGATATTCCTCTTCAATATTGCCGTTACAGCTGTTCCCCTTACTTTTCCAATATTAATACCAAAGGTTTCGTCCTTTTCAAGACCAAGAGAAGGTGCTACTATTTCCGAAGGAGCCTCAAATACATAAAGCCCGGCTCTTGGAAGTGACTCAACAGAGTGAACTTCAAGAACCTCGCCTATATTCGAAACGATAGCCTCCTCCAATAATTCAAGCTCTGCAACCCTATAAATAATTGTCGATTGCCCTTCTGGCGAATATTTTGTCTCAAATGGTATTACATCGCTAACCGTGGAACTCAATGCGTCTTCGTGAGGATTGACATCTTTTACATTATCGACCCTTCCCAAGATAACAACAATGCGACCATTCTCATCAGTTGTTGGTATAACGACCATTCTTCCGAATGTTGTAGTATATTTTGGTCGTATCCTCATCCTCGCATCGGATAAATTTGGGCCATTTCCATCAAAAATAACTTGTCCAATCGGTCTTCCTAATTTCGCAAGGAAACCTTCGTATGCTAAGTTGCTTATTGCCATTTTTAACCGCTCCTTTTAATCATTAACCGTTAATTAATTTTTGGTTAATGAGTTATGGCTTCAATTATCTCCACAATTCTGTATTTAATACAATCTCGATAAAAGAATTTTAATTCCTATTGAAGAGGACTGTAGGGTATTGGGTTCAGATAATCGATTATGTTTTTTGGGCTAACCGTTGAGACAGATTAAGGAGAATTTGGTGAAGCAAGTGGGATACTCGAATATTCCTATAGCTATAAATTAGACAAGACCTGCTGAGATATGACAAGAAGGCTATGATACTTCTAGGTTACTTACCTCTTACGAACTAGGCGCACGTTTCCCGATTCCAAATTTTTCATTGACAATATCTGGTCACGAAGTTAATATTTCAATATCTAAAACGACAACGAAAGGAGCACGGCGAAGATGAATTTGGTACAGTTATTCAACTCAAAACATGATGAACAAAGTAATTTTCATATTGACAGCTGTATACCCCAATCATCTCTCATCTGCTCATCTGGTATTTGCGAATACGGATTAGACTAGCAACTCGTGCTGGTTCCTCTGTGTTAGCTGTATTTACCCGGTCATGGACTTTTGAGTCCATGGCCTTTTTTTATATTTATTTACTTAAGGGGAAGATAACGATGGCTATTGTTCAAGTGAGATCCACCAACCCGAAGCTTTCTTTCATCATCAAAAAGAATCCCGAATCCGGCGCGATACTGAGATCCATCCGTAAGGGAATTGCTTATGGCTGGTACACGGATGATTCCACATTCAATGTGTATTTTAAGGATGCGGATAATGAAATATCATACAAACAGAATGAAAATGATAATTTTGAATATCTCAATGTGTCCCGGTATAACACGCCTTTATTTCCGCTTAACGCGATTAACGAGTTCTTTTCCGCTCCGCTTAAGGCGCAGGATGAACGGGATGTGGAAGGGTACGAGAACACGTTTTATATCAATATGATTCACATCGAAATGGTGCGGTACGTGGAGTTTTTCCAAAAGCATCTGACTGATTTCACGTTTGAAATCCAGCATCAAGCTCATAAAAGCTACTCGCTTACGATTACGACGCGGCGAAGTCTGTACCATCTGATGCACGCTGTGAGTGTGCTGTGTTTGTTCTTGTCGATGATCGGCAACGAATATATCGATATTTCGGATAGCATTTTGGACAAATATATCAAGAGTATTCATGTGATTGACGCGCCGTTTTATATTCGCAGCTTGTTTGTTCGCAATTTCCTCTCTTCCAAAGAGCGCTTCCGCACTTACAAAACAGAGCTGGAGGACACGAGCCGTTACGACATTCGGTTTGATTATGGAGGCACGGGGCTGCAGCGGAGGAATTATATCGCGAATGCGCTGCCGTTCGATAAGTCGATTCTGGACGTAGGTTGCGGGGAAGGATTTTATGCGATTCCTTTCTCGGCGAAGATCGAGGGAAGTTACTATGCCATTGACATCAATGAGGAGCTGCTGGAATCCGTTAGCCGGAAAGCGCGATTGAAGGATATCGACAACATCGTCCTGTTCAGCTCGATCGATCGTTTCCTGGAAGCCTATAACGGCGAGCAGGTGGATGTTATTTTGACGGAAGTGATTGAACATATGAGTGAAGATGAGGCCAAAGGGCTGATTCGGCAGATTTGTCAGCATGTTGATTTTGAGCATTTTATTATTACGACGCCTAATTCGGATTTCAATGTTTTCTATGAGTTGACGGGCTTCCGGCATGATGATCATAAGTGGGAAATGGGGCAGGAAGCTTTTCAAAGGTGGCTGATGGATGTCATTCGTGAAACGAAGCACGACTATGAATTCGTGTCCATCGGCGATGGGGTCAACCATATTCAGACGACGCAGGGCGTTATTCTTAAGAAAAGGGGGGCATAGGGAGTGGAGATTCAAACGAAAGTTCATACGATTTTCATGTTGATTGGGTCAACAGAGTGCGGCAAAACGACTTTTGCCAAGGAAGTTCTGATTCCCGGGCTGAAGTTCGCCGATGAGACTAAGAATCTGATAGCAAACGTACAGTATCTGTCTTCCGATAGCATCCGCCAAGAGGTGCTTGGCTATGATTACGATAAGTATGATCAAGTGATGTTGGAGGCGAGCGAGCAGGCTTTTCACCTGTTGTTTGAGAGGCTGAAGATGGTGACTTCGTTCCCGGTCAACGCCGAGTTCGTGGTCGTGGATACGACTGGATTGGCGGAGGATTTCCGCGCGAAGGTTCGGGAGATTGCTACGGCCAACAATTACAACTTGGAAGTGATTGTGTTTGATTATCGCAAGCGCGAAGACTACTATGCTTCGGACCGCTCGAAAAAGCTGATTACGAACCACATCAATCGATTGAGAAAAGAAGTGCTAGGTTCGCTGTCGCGTGAAGGCTACGACAAAATTCATAAGGTGCGTTATAAAGACTTTTTATCGGTGACTGACGGTCGGGCCAATCCTGCATACAAAGTGGTTATTGAAGATAAGGACGAGTACCTGTCGACGATTCTCCCGCATGATTCGAAATATATCCTGGTCGGCGATATCCATGAGTGCGTGGATGAACTTAAAGGTCTTTTGCTAAGCCATGGTTACCGGATCGAGGGCAATCAGCTAGTGGTTACGGACAAAGTGCGCAATACGAAAATCATCTCGGTCGGCGACTGGATCGACAAAGGGAAGAAGACGAAGGAAACCGTTGAGTTTTTATACGAAAATCGGGAGCATTTCTTATTCGTCATGGGGAATCATGAGAATTTCGTTCATAAGTTCATGCGCGGAGAGATCAGTGGGGTCGATCAAGAGCTGCTTCACACGTATTTCGATTCCACTCAAGTGCTGTCGCAGGATGCGGAGCTGCTGGAGAAGTTTAATCATTTGGTTTCGCTGGCTCAGCCGTTTTATCGATTGATTGGTTCGAATGGGCCGTCTTTTTACGTGACTCATGCACCGTGCAGAAACAAATATGTTGGCAAGCTGGATGCGAATTCGATTCGTCATCAGCGGAATTATCGGATTGATCGTGATGCTCCTTTAGAGGCTCAGCTGGCTTTTCTCCAAGAAGAAGCGGTGAAAAATCATCCGTACCACGTATTCGGTCACGTTGCTGCCCGGAATGCGTTCCGGATTAAAAACAAAATCCATATTGACACAGGCAGCGCGCACGGCAATGTGCTCACGTCTGTAAGTATTTCTTATAAGCCGTTCATGAAATCGCAAAAGTCCGCGCAAGCCGTGATGACGGATGAACTGCCGACTTTGTTCCAAGAAGAGAGAAAAGTGTCCATTGGGGAGTTGGATGAGGATGAAATCCGCAGATTGCATTATGTTTCGCGGAATAGGGTGAATTTCATCTCGGGGACGATGTCTCCGGCCGATAAGGATGAGGCGGCTCAGGACCTGGAGTCCTTGCAGCGCGGTTTGGATTATTTTGCGGAGCGGGGCGTTCAGCAGGTTGTTTTGCAACCGAAGTATATGGGTTCGCGCTGTAACATTTACCTGCATAAGGACGTGGAACAATGCTTTGCGGTCAGCCGTAACGGGTACAAAATCAATCAGATTGATTTGACGGGAATTTACGAGGGGCTGCTTCGGAAGTTCAGTGGCTATATGGGTGAAAATGGGATTGCGATGCTGATCCTGGATGGAGAGCTGCTGCCATGGAAAGCCATCGGAGACGGGCTGATTCAACGGCAGTTCAAGCCGATCGAGAAAGCGTTGGAGAGCGAGCTTCATTTTCTGAAGCAAAATGGATTCGAGCAGGCTCTCGGCAAGTTGACCGATGCGTATCGGGCAAGCGGATTTGAGAAGGATCAGTTTACCATGGCTAAGAATGCGCTCAGTGACAAGTATGGTTCGCACGTATATCAGAACTATAAATATGTCCATGACATACTGGAGACGTATGTGCCTTTAGACGTGCATCTACAGGCGTACGAAACCTACAAGAGACAGTTGGAGATTTATGCGGAAGACGGGGAGCTCGAGTATAAACCTTTTGGCTTGTTGAAAGTCGTATATGAGAATGGCGAGGAAGAGCTGCCGGATTGGAAGACATCCGAAGTATATAGCTTTTTGTCCGACGATGAGTTTCTTTTGCTGGATCTGACTGATGCGGACTGTTACGAAAGGGCGGAGCGCTACTTTTCCAGGTTAACTGTGGATAACTACATGGAGGGCGTTGTCATCAAGCCTGAGGCAGTGGAAGGCAGAGTGGTACCCTATATGAAGGTCCGTAATAAGGATTATTTGTCGATCATCTACGGTTATGACTACCGTTTCCCGCATAAGTACAAGAAGCTGATGAAGCAGAAGAATGTTAGCCAAAAGCTTCGCACCTCGATGAATGAGTATCGGTTGGGGAACAGGATGCTTGCGATTAGGTTTGATGAGATTACGCCGGATAATGATGCTTTTAAGGAAGTTGTGGCGAATTTGTTGTTTGAGGTTGCTGGGGAGAGGGAGATTGATCCTCGGTTGTAAGGTTATTTAGGGGACTATCCGTAAAGCTTAAAATAGCTGAAGGATAGCCCCCAATTTAAACACTGAAAATGTTGACTACTCGCAGAGCAAGAGGATCAGGCTTATGATATTCGAGAACTTGGATTAAACTAGTACTATTATCGCCTTCAAGTAAGGAGTTGTAGCAATGAATAAAGACGATTTCGGAAATCGAATGAAGGATTACGAGAATGTATTCCGGCACAGTTTGCCGCGGCGTCTGCCTGTAATCTTGAGAATTGATGGGTGCCACTTTCATACCTTTACGCGGGGAATGGCCAAACCGTTTGATGAGCTGTTAACCAAAGCGTTATGGGAGACCTGTAAGTATCTCGCTCAAAATATGATGGGTTGCAAATTGGTTTACCACCAAAGTGACGAGATTTCAATCTTGCTCACGAATTATGATAAATTGACCACTCAATCGTGGTTTGATAATAACATACAAAAAATGGTGTCTGTGTCTGCATCAATGGCCACGGCTAAGTTCAATGAGGAGATCAGAAAGTATTATCCCGATAAGGAACTGGCGACATTTGACAGCAGAGTATGGGTATTGCCGCATGATGAGGTCACGAACTACTTTCTCTGGCGCCAGCAGGATGCGACGAAGAACAGTATTTCTATGGTTTCTCAGGCCCACTTCCCGCAAAAAGAACTACAAGGTCTTGATGGAAAACAGCTTCAGGACAAGCTATTCGTGGAAAAGGGATTTAATTGGAATGACCTTCCTGTATGGCAAAAACGAGGGGTTTGCATAACAAAACAGTCCTATTTAAAAGGAGATGCACAAAGAAATAAGTGGGATGTTGATATGGATACTCCGATTTTTTCGCAAAATAGAGAGTATATCAATCAATACGTCTATCTGAATAGGAATGAGTAACTATGGAGTGTGTGATCTTTGTCGGTATTCAGGCTTCAGGCAAATCAACGTTCTTTAAGGAGCGATTTTTCAATTCCCACATCAGAATCAACATGGATATGCTTATAACCAGGCACAGGGAAAACATATATTTAGCTGCATCCTTCCAAGCTAAGCAGCCTTTTGTTGTGGACAATACGAATCCAACGATTGAGGATAGGAGTAAGTATATATCACTCGCAAAAGAACACAAGTTCAGAGTAGTGGGTTATTACTTTGAACCGGATTTTGCTGAGTCAATAAAAAGAAATGAAGTGCGTTTAGGGAGAGAAAAAGTTCCGGAGGTCGGAATTAAGAGTGTAATGAAAAGATTACAGACACCTGGTTTCAGTGAAGGATTTGATACGTTATATCGAGTAAGAACTGAAGATGGGAAGTTTTATGTTGAAGAGATGCATGAGAGAATAGAAGGCTCACTCAAGAGTTCAGCGATAATCGTACCGGAAATTTTGAAGGAAGAAAAGTCAGATTTATAGGATGCTTCTGAGCAAAGTATTCAATGGACGTCCCCCGATACATTTGCATCCGATGAAGGTCAATAATCATTTCTCCGTTTTAAGAATATCTAGACCTTGTATGTTATAATAATTAAAACTGCTATTGGAAGGGGGATTTGTGATATGAAATGGTCTGAAATTTGTAGCCATTACCCCAGTCGATTTGTTTTAGTTGAAGCAATTAAAGCGGTATCGAATAATCGCTTACGCACGATTGAAGAAATGACAGTTGTAGAAGAATACGATAACCCAATGAATGCTTGGGAAGGTTATAAGCTTCACCATAAGGAAAATCCTGAGCGTGAATTTTACGTCTTTCATACCAGTAAACAAGAAATCGAAGTTATCGAGGAGTATTTTACGGGGATTCGAAAATCATGATGGAGCTTAGACTTGAGAATGGTCTTCCGATAATTTCATTTTCGTTAACCTATCAGGAACAAACGATTAATATGGAAAAAAATGAATATTGGATATGATTAGACCTATCTATAAGATAGGGTTGCAGCCTGTTGAGAAACCTCAACAGGCTATTCTTTGTTCTAATTCTTTATTTACCGCGTTAATATGGTATGACATAGATATCCTAGTGCATCCCCGACTGCCAGACCGATAAAGCATCCTAAAAAGTGATCCCAAGTGTTTGTTTTCAATGTTACTTACTCATTTTTGATCAACGTATCTACAAGGGCCACTCTCATAGCAAATCCTCGCGCAGCTTGGTTAATATTTCACCCAACCAATTAGTTCCTCTCCAGGTCTTCCGGTCGAGTGCATCGGGATGATCTTCGGCGAGACCAATCCCCCAGATCGCATCGTCCGGACTCGCTTCACACTACGGTAGTTCCGACTGCTTGCTTTTTAAAACAGTACAACCGGATGGCTCTCTAATCGAACCCGTAAGACTTATTTACTCTGGCCATAGAAGATTTTCGTGAATATTATTTAAAGAAAATTACATGCACCCATATATCACCAAATTGATAAACATCTGATTGAGTAAAAGGTTAATAGGGTTGTGGATTGAATGGGGGCGCGGAATGTTGCGTCCCCATTATTTATGTGAAGAAAGTTTAATGTATTACGAGCAGAATATTTAATGTTCGCATGGATAATGAACAGGAGTTCGACTCCCCTGCTTTTCTGAACCCTTTCCATGCAAATACACACTTATTGGTACATTAAGAGCTCTCTGAGGTAATCCTTTCGACCCAGTCCTTTTTCCAACGTGAAGAACCCGCTGTTCTGTAACTTGAATTATCATATTGCCGGGTGTTGAAGCATTCCTTTGCTGCAGGTATTGAAGTGTTTGCTAAACTAACCATCCATGACCTTCCGGTCACAAATTTGAATGAAAAAAAGGGCGACGAGGCCCTTTTTTTGTTCTTTATGACGATGTTACGGCGGAGATATTGTACGGTTTCTTTTTCCCGCTCCATAAGGAGTAAGTCAGGTAGAAAAAGGCGATTGCAAACAACACCGGAGTGACATAAATTCCGAAAGGCTGCAAGACGAATCCGAACGGCCCGACGATCAGAAACGCCCCGAGCAGCTTGCTTCGCGGCAGCTTGGAAATAAAGACGGAAACACCGAAGAGGACCGTGCTCAGCGGGAAATACAGCAACGTCGCTCCGATGATTTCTCCCAGCGGTGACGGAGCCATTTGTCCGACCATCGCTTCCGGGGCATATTCCATCAGAATCGGCCTGAAGAATCCGCTGGCCATCTTCATGAACACCATGAAAATAAAGCCGATCATCGTCATGAGCGTCGAAATAAATCCGAATTTGCCGAGCTTATCGGCGTACCCCAAATATAAACCTGCTAATCCTACTTGCAGCAAAATATGCGCAAAGACATCTACGGATGTAACAAACATCGACTCTCCCATGAGTCCGCGCCACAGGGGAACCGTCATAAATATGAGTGCCCCAATACTGCCTACTTTTGCAAAACCGATGATTCCTTGTTCCTTCGTCATTTCTATAACCTCCTGATTGGTGATTACTGAATTATAAGAGGGGGTGGAAAATGGCGGGAGTATGATTTTTTTTCACCCCCTTCTTAAAAAACGATTGATATAGCCACATTTTTCAAAAATCTTTGCACTAACGAGGAAAGATAGTTGAAAATTGAAACGGGAGCTGCGGTTGCGGCTCCCGTTTTTCGTGATTTGAAGCATTTCTTTGCCGATGGTCCTTTGAAGCATTTCCTTGCCGTCGCGGCAATATTATGCTTAAAGTCTCATGTTCAGGCGTGACGAAGTGAACTTTAATGTCGCACAGGGATTATTGTGCTAAAGAGAATGCCTCTTTTTCCAAAAAGTACTGACACAGTTCGACGAAAATGATAAAAATATAGAGATTTTCACTTTCTTCCACTTTGCATAAAAGCCAGAATCTGATAGGATATATAGAAATACGATAGATTTAGTGTGAATTAAAAGGAGGCACCTTTCCATGCAAAAAACGATGCTTGATTCCATACATGAAATGACGCATCTGGATCAACTCGAGGCTGAAGCGATTTATATTATTCGAGAAGTAGCGGCGGAATGTGAAAATCCCGTGATGCTGTATTCGATCGGGAAGGATAGCTCGGTGATGCTGCATTTGGCGCTGAAGGCTTTTTATCCTGAGAAACCGCCATTTCCTTTCATGCATATCGATACAACGTGGAAGTTCAAAGAGATGATCGAATTCCGCGATCGCAAAGCGAAAGAATTCGGGATCGAAATGATTGTTCACTCGAACGAGGAAGGTGTTAAACAAGGGATCAACCCATTTGATCATGGTTCCGCGTACACCGATATTATGAAAACTCAAGCATTAAAACAGGGATTGGACAAATACGGATTTACGGCTGCGTTCGGCGGCGGAAGACGTGACGAGGAAAAGTCGCGTGCGAAAGAACGGATTTTTTCGTTCCGGAATAAGAATCATGCGTGGGATCCGAAAAACCAACGACCGGAAATGTGGAAACTTTTCAACACAAGAATTAATAAAGGCGAAAGCATCCGCGTCTTCCCAATATCCAATTGGACGGAAAAAGATATCTGGCAATACATTCGAAGAGAAAACATTGATATTGTACCTCTCTATTTTGCAAAGGAAAGACCCGTCCTCGAACGCGATGGACATCTCATCATGGTGGATGATGACCGCATGAAGCTCGAACCACATGAGAAAATTGAGATGAAGAAGATGCGGTTCCGCACTTTAGGCTGCTATCCTCTTACTGGCGGTGCCGAGTCGGAAGCGGATACGCTAGATGCCATTATCGAAGAAACGCTTGGTGCGGTTTCATCCGAACGGACTACTCGGGTTATTGACCAAGAAGCGGCTGGAAGCATGGAAAGACGTAAACGGGAGGGCTATTTTTAATATGAAAAGTCTGCTTAAATTTATTACATGCGGAAGTGTAGACGACGGAAAATCTACCCTAATTGGACATATGCTTTATGATGCGAAGCTTTTGTTCGCCGACCAAGAAAAAGCATTAGAGCTGGATAGCAGACTCGGCAGTCGCGGCGGCAAAATTGACTATTCCTTGCTTCTTGACGGATTGCTGGCCGAGCGTGAACAAGGGATAACGATTGATGTGGCGTATCGGTATTTTACGACGGATCACCGTTCGTTCATTGTAGCGGACACGCCGGGACATGAAGAATATACACGTAACATGGCAGTAGGCGCATCCTTTGCGGATCTGGCCGTCATTCTTGTGGACGCAACCAAAGGGGTCATTACCCAAACCAAACGCCATACCCGGATTTGCGCACTCATGGGGATTAAACATCTTGTATTAGCTGTGAACAAAATGGATTTAGTTCATTTTGATCAAAAGATATTTGATGAGATTAAAGAAGATTTCTCCCGAACGACCGCTGAATTTCATTTTCAAAGCATACAGGTGATCCCTGTTTCTGCCACAGAAGGGGATAACATTACTAAAAAATCACAACATACACCTTGGTATGAAGGTCTTCCATTGTTGTCGTATTTAGAAAATGTGGATGTTCATCATACCGACGATACGAAACCATTTATGATGCCAGTTCAGCGTGTATGTCGACCGGACCATACGTTTCGCGGTTTCCAAGGCCAGATTGAGGCTGGGAGCATAGCGGTCGGCGATGAGTTGACGACTCTACCCAGTCGTGAAAAAGCGAAAGTCAAACGTATCTTAGTGACGGACCAAGATAGGGATTCAGCCTTTGCTGGACAACCCGTAACCATTCAATTGGATCGTGAAGTCGACGTTTCGCGGGGCTGTGTATTCACGAAAGACGACAACATCCATGAGGCGGATAGTTTTAGCGCCACGATTCTTTGGATGGATGATTCCGTACTGACTCCCGGTAAAAATTATTTGGTAAAAGTAGGTACAAAAATCCTACCCGGTACTGTGACGGCAATTACTCATAAAGTCGATATTAATACTGGAAATACGGTTCCAACCGATCATATTGTCAAAAATGAAGTGGCAAAATGTGAATTTTCTTTATCGGACTACATCGTTATTGATTCTTTTGAACAAAATAAAAGCATTGGCGGATTTATTCTGATCGATCGTGTAACCAATATGACATCCGCTTGTGGAGTGATTGACCAAACCCTTCAAAGCTCCGACAGTTTGGTACGGCTAGATACGGAAATCACCAGAGATGTTCGTGCCCAGCAAAAAGGTCAGAATCCATTAACCCTCTGGTTCACCGGTACGGTTCCGGATCAATCAATCCTTGCGAAGGAAGTCGAAAAACGTTTGGTATCGACAGGCCACCATACCATGTTACTGGGGAATGGCCAGGGAGAATCGTTGCAGCGATTAGCAGAAGTTGCCAAATTGATGAACGATGCTGGACTTATTGCATTGGTAGCGAATGATTCCCCGATCGAAAACGACCGAGAAACCGCGCGAGACATCATTGGCAAAGAATATATTGAAGTTTATGTAAACAGACCGCTTGCAGGCAGCCGGGGCACAAATGATACACCTGGGAACCCGGAAATCGAAATCAATACAAGCAAGTTTTCAATCGAAGAAGCTGCAAATTATGTAGTGAAACGAATTATCAAATATTTAATCAATGAGAGTAGTCGTGGACAATTCCTTAATTTCTAATGTGAACAAAACCCGTGTATGGTAGCGCAATCGAGCAAGAAGCGAAAGTCTCCCGTATACATGCTTAAACAAATCGACTTAGGCGAAATAGTCTTTGGAAAATAATATCCCTACATCATCGTGAATAGTGATGTAGGGATATTTTTCTTGTGTCCGCGGCAGCGGAGGCGTTGACGATAAATTAGGGATATACGAACGCGAAAAACCCAGTCGTATCAAGGATTTACGGACATTGTAACAGATTCCGGCAGACCCACATCCGAATCCGCTATCGATGCCGTACTAAATACAAGTCCTATCTTACCGGACTATATTCGGGTTGGAAATCACATAAAAAAATCCCTTCTAAGTAGTCAGAACAGACCTGTTGTCTTTCTGTCTACTTAGAAGGGAAACTGTTTACTGATGGTTACTACGCTCTATTCGATCTACTGCAATTTAATATTATCAATCAGCACAGCTGTATCATAGATGCTGTCTCCCTGGTCCCAAACATGGAAGCGAAGGACAATCGGTTCCATGCCGGCAAATTGACTTACATCAAAATCTACGTGTTTCCAATTCGTCATGTAAGTCGTGTCATCACCGCCATAGAAATCAATCGCGACTTTATTCTC
Organism: Paenibacillus sedimenti; assembly: GCF_014534655.1. Classification (GTDB taxonomy): domain Bacteria; phylum Bacillota; class Bacilli; order Paenibacillales; family NBRC-103111; genus Paenibacillus_E; species Paenibacillus_E sedimenti. Next base: position 155,780 of record NZ_JACVVD010000010.1, on the reverse strand, counting down.
ATCAATCCAGTAAGATTGAGAGCCATTAATCGATTCTGTTGCGATAAGGATAGTTTGTTCTCCATATACATCTGATGTTACGGAATCCCCTCCATAGACATTAGAGGTAATAGAATCTGATGATATGTACACGCTGGAAGTTACTGTCGCTTTAAATGTGTCATTATAGATACTGCCTACAAATTCTTTCGGTTCCTCGGAGATGAAATTATAATCGAATGAAAGCGTCTTGGTTCCTACCGGAACAAGGAAATTCTGCTCGATATAACTATTCGAATTTAAATCGTAACCGTTGAAATCGTTGTTCTCAAATCCAAGACCCGTACTAATAATTGCCATATAATTGCCCGCAGTCGGTTTTAATGGTCCCAGTTGGGAAATGACTCTTACATCGCCTTTTCCATTCCAACCGTTCCAAGTTTCGTCTTCGAACGTTCCGTTGATGACTCCCTCGGTTTTGACGCCAATGCTGCTTCCCTTCATTGCGAAAGAGGCCAAGCCGTCATTTGCGCCATGTTCTGCAACAACCGCATTAAACGCTTCATCCGTGGTCATATTCTGATTGATCAAGGAATTGAATAAAGATTGAACGATCGCCTGATCATAATTCAATGAAACATAATCTGTGTAACCATAGTAAGTTCTAGCCCCATTATTGATGAATGCATCCGCCATGGAGTTATTGAATAAGCTTCGGCAGCTACCGTTATATACAATCGTTTCCGGCATCGAGTCATTATAGCGAGTGATAAAAGAAGGCGTTATGGCATAATAACCGGAGATAATGGCTAATCTTCCTTTTTTCAGATCCATTTCGTGTTTTTGTTTATTCTCGCTAGTTGCCATTTCTCCTGTCAAGAACATCACTTGAGGGCCGACCGTTTGAAATTCAATGCCGTACTTTACATAAAGTGTCTGGAGTACGGTCTCATTATAGAACGTATCCCCGTGTGTATCTAACACTACGACTCCATAGTTCTTTAATCCTTTAAAGAAGTTTACATCTGCAACAGCATCTTTAATTCTTTCGGCTTCGAAAGGATACTCGGATTGATCGATGATGTTATATACAGCATCGTAAACTGTTGCTGACGCAAGCTTGCTGTAAAATGGAGAGATGACGGCTGCCCGTTTGCTTCCCACCGACGTGCTTGCTTGTTCTAAACTCTGCAGCATAGGTGTAACTGTTTGAAGTGCATCACCTGAACTTTCAACTTGTCCATCTGCTGCGCTAAGTCCTTTCGAGTTTTGAGGAGCTGCAGAAATGCCTCCCAAAATCCCGGAATCCATTACATACCAGATACTTCCGCCGGATCCTGAGATACCTGCACTTTCGACTTCAGGTTGGGCTTCAAGCCAAGCTACGGTTTCTTCCTTCGCTTGCTGCGTATCGCCGAGTTCACTAATCAACTGGCTATACTTTGCCTGTGTGTCATTCGACATGCTGCTCACTTGTGTAAACTGTTGATCCGTAAGATGGTTCACAACGGACAGTTTCAGTACGTTACTGGATACACCTCCCGATAAGGCTTGTACACGGATATAACCTTCCGCGCTTTCGGTCAGCGATACGGTTCCGCTATAGATCCCATCCGCTTTTAAGCTGTCCCCGTGACTTTCTTGACCGTCGTCATAAAGGGATGTGAGTTCAGCAATCACATTGTTGTTGTTATCCACTTTGTAAAGTTTTAGACCGGTCGCAACGTTAGTGTTAAGCGAAGCTCTGAATGTCACTTCCGTCGGCTCTGCGGCAAAAATGGTATCCACACTTTGTCCGTTCACTAAAGCCTGGATGCTGCCTGTCAATGGCGTAGAAGGACTCCCTCCAGGATTGCCCTGATCATCGTCATCATCCCCGCTATCATGATTCTGTTCATCCTGATTCTGGCTTCGGGATGGGGTACCACCGCCAGCTGCCGGTTTTTCTTCGGGCTTCGTACCCTTATCAACCGCTGCAGCGAGCTCATTCGCTTTCTCCACATACTTCGACGTATTAGCTTTAAATTCATAAGCCAGTCGGGCTAAAGCTTGACGCTCCGCTTGGTCCTTCGGATTGAACTTAAGCGTTCCGTTAGCACCTTCGACCCCGTTAACGAAACCCATTTTGAACGCCAGCGATACATGAGCTTTAGCCCATTCTGATACGTCGGATACATCCGACAATTTGGCGTCAACAGGAAGCTTCTTCGCCGTATCTTCCAGCCCGAACGCCCGAATGAAGAACACGACTAATTCTTCGCGGGTTACTTTCGAATCCGGACTGAACGTAGCAGCCGATGTCCCTTGGGTGATACCGGATTCCACCAGCGCACCTACGAAACCGCGGTACCAGCTGTTCGCATCCACGTCTTTGAATGGCGCTGCCTTATCCGCACTCTCTTTCAGTCCTAGTGAGAGGACGATGATTTTCGCCAGTTCGGCGCGTGTCATTGCTTTCTTCGGTTGAAACGAATGGTCTTCGTATCCGGAGATAATGCCCGATTCTACTAAAGTTTGAATCTCCTTTTGCGCGTAAGAATCAGCGATGTCCTGGAACTGCGCAGCCGCACCAAATGCCGAAAGTGGCATAAAGGTACTCAAGAGTAAGGCAAAAACTAGAATCGTGCTGAGTTTACGACGTACTGCATTGAATAGCATTGTCTTCTCTCCTTCATTATGTAGTTTTCAATGAGCATCGTCCGATAGACCTCCTGTAAAATATAACAGACGAAATCAGACAACATCTGAGATTATATAACAAAAAATGTAGAATGACACTGGTTTTTCGTCATCTTTTTACAAATATAGTACTTTATGCCCATAAAATATGGGAAACCCTGCTTTATATTTCCTTTTTTTAACTTCATCGCAAAAATGACATGCCATCAAGGTATGGAGCCTCCTCACTCCTCGTCCTTGCATTTTCTCCGGTTAACCTGCAAGGGTTGAATAATGTAAGCGAGTGATTAGATGTTATTACCGTGGTGGTATAATGGTAACAGTAATCGAAAGGTGGGGGTAAACCTGAAGATGCAGATCTTATTCGACAGGTTCAAAAAAGCCGCGAAGATCGAAATTCCGGACGAGTTTACGGCCAGCTAGAAGGGCTCGGTTATCTCCATGTAAAATCTCTTACACCAACCCTTACCGTCAAACAAATACCATTTGAAGCCCAAGATGATTATTCCATTGATGATCTTCTTGAAGTTGCTGGGACGTTATCTCCTGAAAGAGGCAAAGAATTACTTAATGAGGTGAACAAATCGCGCGAGGATTGGGATTCATGAATTAGTAGCTCAAAATTATACAAGGAAAGGAGATACGTTTTTTTACGAATCTCCCTTTTTCTTTGCTCTTTACTCAATCCAATATAGAGATCATATACTCTCCCCGATTTTCACCAGATCGAATCACTCCTAGATCTTTCAGCCTTGATAAATTTTTAGCAATACTTGATGGGGATGCATCTAAGGTATCATCAAATAACTGCCTGTGGAACATCTCGCCATCTTCCATCCTAGCTATTAGCTCAAACATGGTCTTTGCATGGCCCTTCCCAAGTATCTCTCGAATGTGTTTAATTTTGTCATATCTTTGTAGCTCATTAAGTACTTTTGTGAGTGAGGCATTGACACAGTCCAGATAAAAAATGAGGAAGGGTTTTAGGTCGCCTTGTGTAGCCAACATGAGAGTATCGTAATAATCTTCAATTCGTTTGTCGAAATACTCTTCAACACTAAATGCATCTTTTATCTTAGAGAGATCGTTATGAATTAATCCTACTAAAGTCGAAAATGCTCGAGCCGTTCGTCCGTTACCGTCAGGAAATGGATGGACGTATCCTATCAGGTGGTGGGTAATACCGGATATTAGTAGTGGATGAAGCTTTTTCTCTTGATTTATTTTTGAATCATATGCATGTATATGTCCCGTTACACTAGTGTACAACCACGAGAAGAATGCGTTCATTAAATGGGGAACCTGATTAAAAGGGGGAGGTTGATAACTAACGATTCCATCGCTGTCTTGAAGGGCAACAGGAATTTGCCTATACCCTTCCGGATACCCCGTTAAATCTTTCATTAGTAGTTGTTGTAATTTTTTTAATATAGGCTCATCCATATCTGAGAAGTCTCTGGACGGGTTTAAATCATAGATGAACTCGTACGTCTCAAAGACATTTCTCACTTCAAGTTGTGCCTTCTGTTTAATTGTTAATGGATTTCTCTTATAATTTTGGTAGAGTTGTTCAACTTCTTTATATTCTAATTTGTTTTGTTCTATTTTGGTTGTGAAGTGCGCTGTCTTAACCATTGAATTACGCAGGATGGTTGGCTTTAACGGGTGGTTTTTGAGGCCCAATCTTGCCAGTGCTCCGATATTTCTTTCTGCTTCTAGAATAAGTTGCTGAATCTCATAGTCGAAGGGGTTAAAATTAGGGCGAAACACTAATCGTTCCCCTTCATATTTGAAATGTTCAGATGAAAAAGTATACGTCATTTTACATCACTCCTTTACACTTGAAAATGCTTTTAAATCAAGGGTTTTGGCTGATAATTATTATATGCCATTACACTTATTGTGTACATATTTAAATACAGATAAACTAGCTTGGGAAACAAGGGGGTATCATCGTTGATTTTCCTTAGTGTGTTTCTGCTGTTAGCCGGAATATTGATGTTGTGGAAGACGACTCTATTTTGGTCCGTCACAGAACGATGGACGTCCAAGGACGCTGACGAACCTTCAGACCTGTATATATTGAACACCCGGATCGGCGGGGGAATTTGTTTCATAATCGGCTTAGCAGGCATTATTATTTCAATAGTAATGTAAGTAAAATTGCAGTATCTTTATAGAAATATTATTAATAGAAAAGAGGCCTTACCCATGAGTTCCGAAATCGAAAGAAAGTGGCTGCTGCCAGCGTTCCCTACGGCTGAGTTGAGCAATAATGAAATTACTTTGGTATCAAGAAAGTACATATATCAAACGTATTTAGCCTTTTCGGCTGATCAGGAAATTAGAGTGCGCCAATTGGTTGACAGCAGTGGAGTATCGGATTATACGCATACTTTCAAATCAGGGCATGGATTAGTCAGGGAAGAGATAGAGTACAAGATTTCAGAACATATTTATAAGCAGCTATTAGACCGTACGGGGTTAATACCTCTAGAGAAAATTCGTACGACGGTAGATTGTCAGGGGATGCTTTTTGAAATTGATGAATATAAACATATTGATCTCATGGTTATAGAGGTTGAGTTTCCTGATGTGGATGCCGCGAACCGCTTTATAGTACCGAGTTGGTTTGGCAGAGAGTTAGGTCAAGAGGAAGAGTTTGGGAATAAGACAATGTGGATTCAACTGCAGAGAAAATAGTAAGTCTATATTGACATTTATCTGACTGGCCATACTCAAGCTTGCACGAGCATTTTTCATAGCTCATGCGGGCTTTTTTTTGTACGTTGCAGCAATGAGTTAATCAATATGAGCCCAAGGACTCGAATTTTATCGAACAAGGGTAAATTTTTTGTAAATGCTAGTTCCGAAAGGTGCAATTTGTGACAGTATTCTCAAATAAATTTATGTAAACTTATTATAACTCTTAAAGTCTCTTAACAGAGACTGTTTATTCTAGTCTAGTATTGGCATTTCATATACTGGAAAATAATCACACTCATATTTGTTGTGGGAAAAAAGGAGGAAAACATGTTGTTTTATTGGAAAACGCTGAAGAAAACGCTAAGCATGATCGTTTCTTTGTCGTTGGTTGTCGGTTTGATACTGCCGGTAACGACGACCGTTTCAGCCGCAGCAGCTTCGGACTTCTCGGCTAACGATAGCGGTAAGGAAGGTAAAGGAAATGGTAATGGAAACAACGGAAACAATGGTAACAACGGAAACAACAACGGAAACAACAATGGAAACAACAATGGAAACAACGGTGACCACAATGACAACCGGAAGTTACCCCAGCAGCCTACGGGATTGACTACTTTAGCAGGGGACACCAGTGTTACGCTGACATGGAACGCTAACACGGAAAAAGATTTGATAGGTTATAACGTGTACCAAGGAAGTATTAAGCTGAACACGAAGCCATTGCTGTCAACTACTTACACCGTTAACGGTCTGAACAATGGTACCGAGTATTCGTTCCAGATCAGCGCGGTAGATAAAAAGGGTAGGGAATCGGCGAAGACAGCGGCTGTCAAAGCAACGCCAGTAGATATGACAGCGCCAGCTGTACCTGCAGGACTGCAAACGGCAGCAGGTGATTCGGTGGTAACCTTGACTTGGACGGCGAACACCGAGTCCGATTTGAAGGGATATAATATCTACCAAGACAGCACGATCATTGCACAAAATGTATTGACCGCTACCCACACGGTAACCGGCTTGACGAACGGTACAGCGTATTCGTTCCAGGTCAGCGCGGTAGACAACGCGGGTAACGAGTCGGCGAAGTCGACGGCTGCGCAAGCAACGCCGGTAGACACGATAGGACCGGCCGTACCGGCAGGGCTGCAAGCAGCGGCGGGCAATGCGGAAGTGACATTGACTTGGACGGCGAACGCCGAGTCCGATTTGAAAGGCTATAACATTTATCAAGGCGGTTCAGTTATTGCATCTAATGTTGTGGGCGCGACCCACACGGTTACCGGCTTGACGGACGGCACGGAGTACTCGTTCCAGATCAGCGCGGTAGACAACGCGGGTAACGAGTCGGCGAAGTCGGCAGAGGTAAAAGCAACGCCTGGACCTATTTCTATACAGATCCTTAGTGTGAATGACCTGCACGGGAAAATCGATCAAACCGAAGAGATCGATACGAACGCTGACGGGATTAAAGAAAAAGTAGGCCGGATGGATTACGCAGCGACTTACTTGAAAGAACGCAAAGCAACGAACCCGAACACATTAATCGTTCATGCAGGGGACATGGTCGGCGGTTCCCCTCCGGTATCTGCACTTTTTCAGGATGAGCCGACTGTAGAAGTCATGGAAGCCATCGGTTTCCAGGTGGGCACGCTCGGGAACCACGAGTTTGATGAAGGTACGGCGGAAATGCTGCGTTTGATCAACGGCGGCGCGCATCCGCAAGGTAAAGGAACGCCGAATTACGACGGCATCAATTTTCCGATGGTTGCAGCTAACGTGAAGTATAAGGCCAACGGTCAACATGTCATTCCTCCATATGCCGTTAAGGAAATCGGAGGCGTCAAAATCGGTTTTGTCGGTGTTGTCACAAGAGCAGCTGCAGGCATGGTGATGCCGGGCGGCATTGCGGACATTGACTTTACGGATGAAGCTACTGCTGTCAATGAAGCAGTCGCTGAATTGAAAGCGCAAGGAATTAAAGCCATTATCGTTCTTTCTCACATGGATGCGGTACAAACAGGCAGCACCTTAACCGGTCCTGCAGCCGACTTGGCAAACAATGTAGATGACGAAGTAGATATTATTTTTGCAGCTCATAATCATGTTATGAACAACGGTTTGGTAGACGGGAAACTGATCGTACAAGCCTACGAGTATGGAAAAGCATTCTCGGATGTCGAGATCCTGATCGATCCTGTAACGAAAGATATTACGACTAAATCCGCAGAACTCGTGTATGTTAAGCAAGACGGCGTAACGCCGGACGCGACGGTTAAAGGAATCATCGACCACTATACGACAGAGCTCGGGCCAAAGCTGAATGAAGTTGTCGGCTATGCAGCCATTCCGATGGCAGGAGGCTATACCAATATCGGGGACAATGCGCTTGGCAACCTGATTGCGGACAGCATGAAAGCATCGATGAACGCCGACTTTGCCATGATGAACGGAGGCGGTATCCGTGCCAACCTGAACCAGGGCGACATTACGTGGAATGAATTGTTTAACATTATGCCGTTTGGCAATATTTTGATGAAGCTTGAAATCAAGGGTGCAGATCTCAGACCGATTCTGGATGCACAGATGAGTGCCAGATTCGGCCCGGATTACAGCGTTGCGGGCTTGAAGTATACGTATAATTTTGCAACCAGTAAGGTTGTTGACATTACGTTCGCCGATGGTACGCCAATCGATCCGGCTGCGACTTATACGTTAGTTACCAATAACTTCATGGCGACGTCCACTTCAGCCAAATATAAGCCGATTGGTATGCTCGGCAAAAATCCGGTCACAGGTCCGGAAGACCTGGAAGCTCTGGTAAGCTTTGTGAGAAATTATGGCGGTCCGATCAGCTATCAGGCGGAAGGACGCATTCAATATGTGAACCAGTTGACGGCGACGAACAACGCAGGTGCGGCTGATACGGTTAGCGTAACTCAATTAACGGCAGGCAATAAAATCAAAGTATATGCGACTGCTGACACGACGGTTGCAACTATTCTTGGACAAGCTACGGTAGCAACGGGGCAAACGTCCGCAACGGTCACAGGCTTGGATTTAGGTGCTGCTGCCGGTGTCGTATATGTCTCCAATACTGTTGGGACGAACGAAGGTCCCCGTTACCCGGTCGCATATAGCGCAGAAGTAACAGGTCCTGTAGCAGCTCCTAGCGTGAATCCGGTATACGCGAACAGTACAGAAGTAACTGGAACCGCGACACCGAATACAACGGTAACTGTCAAAGCGGGCAGCACCGTACTGGGTACGGCATTGGTGAACGGAACAGGAGTCTTTAGTGTACCGATTGCAGCGCAAGCGGCTGGTTCCGTTTTGACAGTTATTGCTTCGAACGGTGCCGGCAATAACAGTACGCCTGTCGATGTGACGGTGGTAGGAACCATTGCATCCGAGAAAATCAAACTGAACCAAATTGTTTCTATCGAAGGGATTGTAACTGCTGACAACTCGGCTATCGGCGGCGGTAAATTGTCCACTTATATGCAGGATGCAACAGGCGGTATTAATATTTTCGCGTCCTCCGCGAGCGGTTATCCGGACTTAAAGGCCGGGGATCGCGTTCGTGTGAAGGGAACGATTGTCGAGTACAACAAATTAACGGAGATCAAGCCGGCTTCGGCAGCGGATGTCGTCAAGATCAGCAGCGGCAACCCGGTTCCGGCTCCAACCGTTACGACGGCGGCTCAGCTGAATACAGCTGCACAAGCGGAGCCTCTTGAAGGAACAAGAGTCAAGCTGAACGTGTACGTGATGAGCATTGCGTCGGAAGCGACCGGCGGCGCTTTTGATGTGACCGCTGTTGATACAGATTACTATGGCATTACTTTACGGGCCACTGTAGGCGCAGTTGATGCCTCACTGATTCAGAAAGACAAATGGTACGAAGTGACGGGCATTCTGGGTCAGTATAATACGCTTTATCAAGTCATTCTTGCAGCTCAATCCGATTTGACGCTGCTGCCAGACCAACCGGCAAAGCCGCAGCCTAAAGAAAGCTATGAGTCGGTCGTCGAGCGGGTCGTTGACGGCGATACGATCAAGCTGGGCGTACCGGTCATCGGTTTGGATACGATTCGCTTTTTAAACATGGATACACCGGAGACGTATCATATCACAGATCCAAGCTTTGACTATCTAGCCGTTTATAGCGGTACGGATGCAGTGAGCATGGATAAGAATCAGAAGGCGCACGGCGAAAGAGCGAAGAACAACATGAAGCTGCTCCTCCAGCCGGGCGATGCGATTATCGTCAAACCGGGCGCTTCGCCTATCGACGGGTATGGCCGATTGCTGGCGCAAATCGTTCGCAAATCGGATAATCTGAACGTGAACCTGAAGCAGGTTCAAGACGGTTTTGCATCGACGTATTTCATTTGGCCGATCAACGATTCGGAATTTGTTCAGTTCTCGACTGCAGTAGCAGAAGCGAAGGCAAATCAAATAGGAATCTGGAACCCGGCCGACCCGTTGACGGAACTTCCATTCGTTTTCCGTGCCCGTGACGAACAGAAAGAATTGTTCCGCGTTGTCGGTCACTTTGATACGAAGAAATATGTAGCTCCTTCATTGTGGGCGAATGTGCCGATCGATAAGCGGGTATTCTTTAACTCGAAGGATGAAGCGGCTGCCGCCGGCTATACACCGCTGGTTGATCCATCGGATACGACACCTCCGGCACAGCCAACGGTGAATCCTGTGAACAGCGACAGCGTCGCCGTAACCGGTTTGGCGGAAGCGGGCGCACAAGTTATTGTTCAGGCGGGAACCACGACGGTTGGCTCCAGTTATGCAAGCGCCAGCGGAACCTTCTCGGTAAGTATTGCGAAGCAAGCTGTTGGAACTGTACTCGAAATAACGGCGGTAGATGCCTCCGGGAACGTGAGTGTGAAGACGACGGTAACCGTGGGAGAAGCGGCTTTAACCGTGCAGGACATTCGGAACCTGGCTGAGAACGCAACGGGAACGACGATTGGTGTTGTTACGACGACACCGTTAAGCGACAAATCGTTTTATATGCAAGACAGTACTGCTGGCATTTATTTATTCAGGCCGACATTCACTGGAACCCTTCAGATCGGCGATACAGTGAGAGTAACCGGGAAAAAGAAAACGTTCAACGGAGAGATTGAATTCGACGCGGGTGCAGTCGTAACCAAGCTATCCGATCCGAACGCAGCACCGGCACCGAAGTTAGTAGCATTGAACGAATTAAGCAGCTATTACGGTCAACTGGTAACGGTTAACAACGTTACCGTTGCGAATTTGGCTTCGAACAAGTTTACGATGACTTTCGGCGGTACGAGCTATGAAGCGTTCCTAGGCAAATACGGCGTAAGCTCCGCTGTAGTGAAAAACGGCGACGTAGTAAACGTTACCGGGATCGTAGGGATTTTCAGCGGCAACCCGCAGATTTATCCTCGCACAGCTAGTGATATCGTTGTAACAGGCGGCTTGAGTGATGCTGATGCGGTAGCCGCAGATAAGCAGGCACTGACGCTCGGCGACACAAGTGCGGTAACGGCAAACCTGACGCTTCCATCTACTGGTCCCAGTGGTACAACAGTCACATGGAGCTCGGATAACACTGCAGTCGTAACGAATACAGGTGTCATTATTCGACCGGCGAAGGGTCAGCCGAACGGACAAGCGATCCTGACAGCTTCCATTACGAAGGGCAGTGCTTCTGATAGCAAAACATTCACAATTACCGTATTGCCGGAGACACTGAGCGATGCGGAAGCGGTAGCGAATGCAAAAGCGGCGTTGAATGTGAGCTACAGCGGTACGGCGCCGACAATTTCACTGCCGGCTGCAGGCGCAGACGGTACGATGATCACATGGGCGCTGCAGGATGCCGGTCAAGCGGGCATTATTAATGTGAGCAATGGCACGGTTACCAGAGCCGGACTGCCTGCAGATACTGATGTAACGCTAATTGCTACGATTACGAGAAACTCGACACAAGATACGAAGTCCTTCACCGTAACTGTGAAAAAAGTACAAGAGAAGCCGATCGTGAACACGGTTCGTGCCGGAGACACACAAGTAACGGGTGCGGCCAAAGCCGGTTCTACAGTAACCGTTAGCACAGGTTCTACCGTGCTTGGTACGGGAACGGCCGACGCGACAACCGGCGCATTCATCGTAGCTATTTCGCCTCAGCTCGACGGTACCGTTCTTGAAGTGGTTGCAACGGCGACTGGCTACACAAGCGGTTCAGCCTTCATTCTTGTGCTGGAAGCAGGTTCGATGACGGATGCAGAGGCGGTACTAGCTGCTAAAAATGCCTTGACGGATGCAACGATCAAGAATACGAATGTGGATCTTAGCCAAGTCATCGCACCTTTGACATTGCCGACTACCGGTCAGAACGGTACGACGATTGTATGGAGCTCTAGCAATACAACAGCGATTCAAACAAGCGGAGGTATCAAGCGGCCGGCAATGGGTGAAGCTGACGCTGTGGTTCTCTTGACAGCCACGATCACGAAAGGCAGCGCATCGACAAGCAAGGATTTCAACGTCGTTGTGAAAGCACAAACAATACCGCTACAGATCGATAGTATCGATAACGTAACGGCAACGGTTAACAAAAATGAGACGTACACGCTGCCGGCTAAAGTAACGGCAAAGATGAGTGACGGTACTACGCAACAAGTCGATGTGACATGGACGCCTTCAACGCTAGATACGAGCACGCCTGGGGTTAAAACGGCCGAGGGAACTGTAGCGGGCTACTCGCCTAAAGTACAGCTTACGCTGACGGTGAACGATCTGGCCCCGGCTTTGACGGTGGCGGAAGCAAAGTCTAGCCCGGTAGGCACGATTGTATTCGTACGCGGGTACTTGACTTCCAAGACAGCGGCAAGTAACACCAATACCGTCTTCGTGCTTGCGGACCAGCCGGATGTGATTGATTTTACCAATCAGGCGGGCGCTATCCAAATTCCGCAAACGAACAGCTATTACACGAACCTGGCGCTTAAAGATAAGCTTTTGGCCGCTGACCTGAATGCTCTTGTAGAAATCGGCGGTAAAATTGATACGTACAATACGAAGCCTTCGATCGAGACGATTACCCAGGTGAACATCGTTGGCGGCGGTACCCCGGTTAACACGGCTCCGACAGCAACAGCAGTGAGTATTTCCGGTACTGCCCAAGTAGGCGAAGCCTTGACGGGTAACTATGTTTTTACTGATGCAGACGGGGATCTGGAGGGAGCTTCCATTTACAAATGGTATGCGAATGGTACGGTAATTGACGGTGTTTATGGTAAAACTTATGTGCCTGCAGCATCCGATGCCGGGAAAATGATCGAGTTTGAGGTTACGCCTTTATCGGTCACAGGAGTCACTTATGGCGCAGCCGTAAAAAGTGCAGCATTTGGTCCAATTGCAGATGAACCATCCCCAGGATCTACTGACTTGTTCTTCTCGGAATACGTCGAAGGCTCAAGCAATAACAAGGCAATTGAGATCTTCAATGGTACAGGGCAAGCCGTTAATTTGACCGGTTATACAATTGAGTTATATTCGAACGGCGCCACTACAGCCGGCAGCACACTCTCGTTGTCCGGCACATTGATTAACAATGATGTATATGTCATCGCGAATACCAGTGCGAATGCAGCCATTAAGGCAGTGGCGGATGTCTTACATGGCGTAACTAACTATAATGGCGATGATGCCATCGTGCTTAAGAAAAACGGTACGATTATTGATGTCATTGGACAGGTTGGCTTTGACCCTGGTGCTGAGTGGGGCAGCGGCTTAACATCTACTTTAGACAACACCATTCGCCGCAAGCCTGGAACCTTAGCAGGCGATACCAATCCAAGCGATGCTTTCAGCCCGGCGGATAACTGGGACGGTTTCGCAATCGATACGATTGACGGTTTAGGAACCCATACGAACTAAGGAGTTGAATCCATGTTTATGACAAGTAACAGATGGATAAAATCGTTGCTCTCCGCAGCATTAACCGTATCCATGTCCGTTTCCGTTACCTCCGCCGTCATGGCGGAGGGTCCTACGGACCCGGCACCCTATTACGATGCGAGAGGAGCGGTGAACGGCAAGAAGGTGCTGTTCGATAACACGCACGGTCAAACCGCGGGAGCGGCGGACTGGGTCATCGACGGGGGCTTCTCGGATTTTGCCAACGGGATTGCCGATGCGGGCTACTACGTGAAGGAGCTCCGCCAGACGACGGCGCTCACTTACAATGACCTGAAGGATTATGACGTCTTTGTCATTCCAGAGGCGAATATTCCTTACAAAACCACAGAGCAGGCAGCTATGCTTGAATATGTACAAAAGGGCGGCAGCATCTTCTTCATCGCCGATCATTACAATGCCGACCGCAATAAGAACCGCTGGGATTCCTCCGAAGCTTTCAACGGCTTCCGCCGTGGCGCATGGACGAATCCGGCGAAAGGCATGTCCACGGAAGAAGCGGCATCGGCCGCCATGCAAGGCGTGACCAGTACCGATTGGCTGGCCGAGAACTTCGGCGTCCGCTTCCGTTATAACGCGCTGGGTGATATTACAGCGAGTCAGATTGTCAAGCCGGAGCAGGCCTTCGGGATTACGCGAGGGGTATCTACGGTCGCGATGCATGCCGGCTCGACGGTGCTGATTACCGATCCTACAAAAGCCAAAGGGATCGTCTACGTGCCGACAACCAACGCCAAGTGGGGCAACGCCGTGGATAAAGGCGTGTACGCCGGCGGCGGGGTTGCGGAGGGACCGTACGTCGCCGTCGCCAAGGTTGGACTAGGCAAAGCCGGATTTATCGGCGACTCCTCTCCGGTCGAAGATATAACGCCGAAGTATAAACGGGAAGAAAACGGCTCGAACAAGACCACGTATGACGGGTATAAAGAACAAGACGATAAAGTTCTTTTAATCAATCTGATTCACTGGTTGGGCAAGAAAGAAAACTATACGGATTTGAGCGAAGTCCAGGGATTAGTACTCGACCAACCTACACCGATCATCACCTCTGGCAACGAAAATGAAATTCCGCAGCAAACGGTAGAGCCGCAATTCGAACCATGGTCGGCCCCTGCAGCCGGCTATAAGTGGTGGGACCGGAGCACATTCAGCACCGGCTCATACGGCGCGCCAAACTAGGTAGTCCGCCTCTAAAGGGTAAATAAACTCTGTCAGCTTCAAATCGAGCTGGCAGGGTTTATTTTTTTCAAAGCATTGAGCTTTTTTCTGTACATATTGAATGTAACGTTGTATATTTCATCATACTGGTTAAATAACCAAGTGATAATGGAGTGATAATATGGCTAAGGGTAAAGGTGGAACAGGTCGAGGAACGGATAAAAAGGGATGGAACAGATGGCAAGCGAGTGCCAACAGAGCAAAGAGCGCTCCAAAACCTTATAAAAGTAAAGGTACTAAAAAAGGGGATGGCGTAGCGGCCTCCAGCAGCGATAAAAGCGATAAACCTGAATCTGCGATAGGAAAAAACCAGTAATTCATAAATGATTACAGAAAAAAACCTTCCAATGCGTTACTTGGAAGGTTTTGCTTTGTCCTTTATTTAGATTCATGAAACGTCATGCCATCAAGGATTTGCTGGAAGGTTTATGTAAGTTTGTGTCGAATTCATCCAACAAGCATTGAATAATCGGAGTTTCAAAGTTCTCATCCGCGGTATGGGGATAGGGATTCCCTTAGTTTCATTTTTATGTTTAATCAATGCGCAAACGAAGTTAGTAAACGAAGGTATTACCAGTTGGGATAAAGGTAAGTTTAAAGTTACACATATACCGCTTGGGTTATTGAAGAAGTTGGTTTGTGCTGCGGTGGTTGTTGGGTATTTGTATGTAAGGTTTATCGCAAGGTAACAATTACTTACTCATTTTCTTGTGAACCGATTTCTCATTTGTTACGTTTACTAGAGAGAATAGATATCTGTGAAATCAACGAGGAGGATTTGAGATGAGCAAGAAACGGCTTTTGGTATCGTTAGGATTAGGAATCATGTTATTCGGGGCAGCACCCGCATGGGCGCATGAGCATGAGGCCGGAATGCAGCAACAGGTAAAGTCCGACATGAAATTAACGCTAAACGGAAATCCGCTTAAGTTGGACGAGTCTTACCTGATTAATAACTCCCTCTTTGTACCTTATCGCGCATTTGCTGAAGGAATTGGTTCAGAGGTGGGGTATGATGAAGCTACTAGAACTGTAACGGTGAAAAAAGAAGGTAAAACCGTGGAACTGAAAATCGGGTCTTCCGAAGCCGTAGTTAACGGTGTAAAAGTAAGCATGGTTGGGCCCGCGCAGCTGATCAACGATTCTACTTTTGTGCATTCGCGATTTCTTGCCGAAGTGTTCGGGATCTCCGTACTATATGAGGAGTCCACTCGAACAGTCAATCTTGTAAACGGCTCAACCGATAAACCCGTTTCAACGAAAGGTGAAGTCAAGACCTACAATATTGAAATTAGCGGCTTTGCCTTTAAAAATGGCGATATTACGGTAGAAGCGGGTTCGAAAATCGTTTTCACGAACCAAGACAGCGTGAAGCACAATGCGGTTGCCGATAACGGAACCTTCAAGACGCCGCTTCTTGCAAAAGGTGAGTCCGCGACAGTAGTTATTTCCGAACCAGGGGAGTATACGTATTACTGTGCGCCGCATCCCCAATCGATGAAAGGGAAAATCATCGTCAAATAGGTTGAAAAGCCCGATATCGCTTGCGCAGATAAAGCGATATTGGGCTTATTCATTGTATGAGAGGGTTTCCACGACGCTCATGCTGAAACGATTCTAAACGCCAAAAAACCAGTAAATTTCCATCAAAGATATGAAACCGTGAAACGCCGATTGGCGAAGTAAACAGGTTCATCACGGAACTGAAATAATGGAATAAGTATTTACCTTAGCCCCGGGTGACAAGTTCTGTCATTCGGGTTTTTGTCTTTTTTATTTCCCAAGAATGACAAAAAGCTCTCCATCTCGAATAAGTATGAATAAATCCATAAAGAGGTGATACCTATGCGCCCGGGATACGGTATGTTCCAACAGCAAGCATTGAAAATGCACATGACGCCGCAATTGCGGCAAGCGGTCAAGATTCTTCAGTTCTCATCGACGGAATTGCTGGATGCAGTCCGGCAGGAGATAGAAAAGAATCCTGTATTGGAATACGCCGATAACGAATGGGATGCATATCGTGCTTATCGCCAAACGAATAGCGGTACCGGTACAAGCGCCCCGGATTATGATCCGCTGCAAAACACCGCAAGGCATGATGCTTCCTTGGAAGGGCATTTAAAGGAGCAATTAGGTTTTGTCAGAGAAATCGCGGTTTCGGTTCGCAGGATTGTTGCGTTTATGATCGGGAATCTGGACAACAAGGGATATCTCGGCCTCTCTATAAACGAAATTGTCAATATGCTTCGGGAAGAGTCTGATCAAGTGGAACAGGCCCTAAGGATACTGCAGGGCTTTGAACCGGTCGGCGTGGGAGCAAGAGATTTGAAGGAATGCCTGCTGCTGCAGGTTAGGCAATTGCCGGAATGCTCTCCATTGGTCTCCTTATTAATTGACAGGCATCTTCAAGATGTTGCCGATTATCGCGTTCATAAATTGTCGGTGATCTTGCAAGCGCCTTCTCAGGAGATTCAGTCTGCGATCGATGTGATCAAGGGATTGAATCCCCGCCCCGGTGCAGCATTCCAAACGGAAGAAATCAGATATATCATTCCGGACGTGATCATTGAAAAGACGGGCGAACAGTTCATGGTGTTGAATCACGACGCAGCTTCGCCCCGCCTATTGGTTAATGGTGCTTACGAACGAATGGCTAAGGAGAGCATGGCGGATAAAGAAGCGCGCAAGTTTCTTTTGGATAAATTAAGTTCGGCGAAATTTTTCGTGAAGTGTATGGAGCAGCGGCGATTGACCATATTTCGTGTTACACAGGCGATTGTGGAAGAGCAGATCGATTTTTTTCGGAAAGGAGCGACGGAGCAGCTCAAACCGATGACGCTCAGGCAGATTGCCGACAAATTGAGTATGCATGAATCAACGGTTAGCCGGGCGACGGCCGGCAAATATGCGCAAACGCCGTGGGGCGTTTTTGAGCTGAAGTTCTTTTTCCCCTCCGGCTTGCAGACGGACCATGGAGATTCGGCATCCTCGGAACATGTAAAAGCGAGAATCAAGGAGTGGGTCAGCGGGGAGAACCACGGGAACCCTTACTCCGATCAAAAATTGGCCGACCTGATGAGGCAGGAAGGCATTCAGATTTCCCGTCGAACGGTAACGAAATACCGGGAGGAGCTAGGCATTTCTTCATCGGTGAGACGGAAGCGAATATAGTTCATTTCAGTTTTTTGACCCACAGGTTCATATCCTCGAATTTATCATAGATATCGCAATTTTTCGTAAGTCTGCCGTAATAGCCGTACCCCATCTGGTAGAAAACCGCATTCATGCCTAAGGAAAGGGCTCGGGATAACGAATAAGCACAGGTGATATTTCGCGCGAGCAATTCATCTTCCAAAGCATGCACAAGCAATCTCATGAGTCCCTGATTCCGGTAGGAGGGGAGGGTGGCGCAGTCGGTCATTTCTGCATTGCCGTAGGTCGCATTGATCTCCGCAGAGGCGGCGCTGACCAGTTCATCAGGCGATTCTATGAGATAAAAAATCGTTCCCTCCCGCATGACTTTTTCGACATAGCCGGGATCGTTCATCGGTGTCGGGTAGGTTTGAAAGATTTGCTCGTATAAGGCGGCGAGCTTCTCAGCATCCTCTACACGGGCGATTCGCATGGTGCAATTAGCCGGTACCGCGGGCCGATCGGACTTGAGGGGGAGAGCGAGTACCTGCTTAAGAATGTGATCCTCCTCCATCCAATAATCGCTAGTCCGGCGTTCAAGGTCCAAATAGTAAGCCATGCAGAAAGCGTCGCAGCCGCGAAAATATCCTTTATAAATCCCCTCCAACATCCAGCCTTTCGATAAAAAGGCCTGCCAATCCTCTTCTCTCGATTTGATAAACACTTTGGTTATCGCATTGGTTTCGGCAATTTCAGCGATTCTCCTGAAGATGGCATCAACATTTCCCATGTAATCATCCACCCTCAATCTTTTGTTAAAGAAATCAAGGCAGAAGCTTACCGTATAATCACTGCCTTTCTCGACCTGATTCGTATAATAGGGCAAATCATTCGACATCCGGCATCCTCCTTTTCCCTTTCTCCCCTAAGTCAGCTATATGCAATAATGGTGCCAGCTTCAAATCGTTGACGAGATCTGTGTCACAAACGGTCATTCGGTATAAATCTAATATTTTGCCGCAAAAAAATAGGCACTGCAAAATCGCTGGCGGCTTGCAGGTACTGAACGACTAGGACGGAAGGTTGGAGGCCTTCCACGAAAAGTTGGCATCCATTTTGCATAGTAATGAAGTAGGCGCAAGAATGTTCTATACCCATATGAAAGAGGGAGGACGCATATGAATTGCATTTGGTGTGAAACGGAAGATATTCGGGAAAGTGTGAAAGATTGCTACTGGATCATGCCGGACGGCAAATCGGCGGTGAAGATTATGGAAGTCCCTGCGCTTGAGTGTGCGGGCTGCGGCATCTATGTAACCGAAGGCATCTCGCAGCAAGTCGAAGAGGCGCTGTATTGGCATGACGTGTCCGTGCTTGGATCTGTGTTTCGTTATGAAGAGCTGATGAAAGCTCCGCGGATCAAGAACATTTTTCTGAAATAAACCGTACCTGTGCGGATCTCCGGGGGTGCCTTATGGAGCGGGAGCATTTAATCAAACCGGTATTGGATCACTATTATCCGACTATCGAATATGGAAAAGGCGTTTTTTTGTACGATGATCAGGGCAAAGCTTATTTGGACGCCTCATCCGGCGCGGTGACCGTGAGTATCGGGCATGGGGCTCAAGAGATCATCGATGCGATGCTGGAGCAGGCGAACAAGGTTTCTTTTGTATACCGTTCCCAGTTTACAAGCGAACCGGCCGAAAAGCTGGCGAAGAAGCTGAGCGACTTGGCGCCCGGTCACGATTACTGGGCTTTCTTCGTGAACAGCGGATCGGAAGCGACGGAGACGGCGATGAAGGTTGCCATTCAGCATTGGCAGGAGAAGGGACGACTTGGCAAAAATAGGGTGATCTCACGACGGATGAGCTATCACGGGATTACAATGGGCGCGCTTTCGATGTCTGGCCATGTACTGAGAAGAAGACGATTTATTCCGTTATTGGAGGACTTCCCGGTCGTCGTGCCACCTTATTGCTACCGGTGTCCGTTGAACAAAACTTACCCGGAGTGTAAGCTGGCTTGCGCGGATGATTTGGATACTGCCATCAAGCGGATCGGGGCCGAACATATCGCGGCATTCATTGCGGAGCCGATCATTGGCGCTGCAGGCGGCGCCGTTGTGCCGCCCGAAGGCTATTACAAGAAGATCAAGGAGATTTGCGAACGTCATGAGATCTTATTCATCGCCGATGAGGTGATGACCGGTATTGCCCGTACGGGAGCCATGTTCGGTATGGAGCACTTTGACGTCGAACCGGATCTGATGGCACTGGGCAAAGGGATGAGCGCCGGATATACCCCGATGGCTGCTGCACTGGTTAAAGATCATGTGATGGAACCTATTTTGCAGGGCTCCAAAAGCATTATGTCCGGTCATACGTACAGCGCCAACCCGCAATCGGCGGCGGTATCTCTGGCGGTGCTCGATTATATAGACAAACATCAGCTCGTCCTTGCGGCCGAGGAGAAGGGCAGCTATTTGCTGGCCCGGTTGCGTCAAATGGCTGAACAAATTGAGATGATCGGCGATGTGCGGGGCATTGGACTTCTTTTGGCCATGGAATTTGTCTCCGACCGGTCTAACAAGCTAACGTTTCCACCCGGGTTAGGTGTTACTTCCAGGGTTATTGAAAGAGCTTTTCAAAAGGGCCTTCTCGTTTACCCGGCTGCAGGCGGGGTGGACGGGGCAGGAGATGCCATCATTGTGGCCCCGCCGCTCACGATAACGGAAGAAGAAATCGACCTGCTTGTGAGCATGCTGGAAGAAACGGTTCGAGAAGTCATGCAAGAGGTTACCGGGTATGAATGGGGGGAGATTGGATGAGGCCACATGGGAAAGCGGATGAAGTGAGAGTGGGGAAAATTAGAAGTTTGGACGAGGCGCTTCAAGTCATTACAGACGGTTGCACGTTGATGTATGGCGGATTCGGCGGCATTGGTACGCCACCGACGATCATCGAGGGCATTATGCAGAAGGGGGTCAAAGATCTAACGATCATCGGGAATGATACAGGTTTCCCGCATATCGGCATTGGACGGTTAGTTACTGCAGGCCGGGTCAAGAAGGTTATTGCCTCCCATATAGGCTCGAACCCTTTTGCCGGTCAAAGGATGGAAGAAGGTACCATGGAGGTGGAATTTTACCCGCAAGGTACGCTGGCTGAAAAAATCCGGGCGGGCGGCGTCGGCCTTGGGGGGGTTCTGGTCGATGTCGGCGTCGGCACCATCATGGAGCAGGGCAAAGCAACGGTTTCGATCGGGGATACGACGTATTTGGTGGAATCGGCTTTACAGGCTGACGTTGCCATTGTGCATGCGAAACAAGCTGACCCTTTGGGCAATCTGGTCTACGATAAAAGCGGCAGGAATTTGAATCCCTTGGTTGCCATGGCCGGTCAAATTACGATTGTGGAAGCCGATGAGATTGTCCCGCTCGGCGGGCTCGACCCCGAATGCATTGTCACGCCGGGCATTTTCGTCGATATGGTGATCCTGGGCAAAGGGGTGAATTGGGAATGGGTATGGGAAAAGAAAACCGCGACCGAATAGCGAAGCGGGCTGCTCAGGAGTTATCGGACGGTATGGTCGTCAATCTGGGAATTGGCATCCCGACCAAGGTTGCGGATTATGTGCCTGATGGCGTTGAAGTTATTTTTCATGCCGAAAATGGGATTTTGGGCGCAGGCGGAGCCCCGGCAACGGGTGAAGAAGATGCTTTTCTCTGCAACGCTGGGGGTTACCCGGTCACCATTGTAGATGGCGCTTCCTATTGCGACAGCTCCATAGCTTTTGCCATGATTCGCAGGGGATGTATTGACGTAACGATACTTGGGGCGCTAGAGGTCAGTGAATGCGGGGATTTAGCCAATTGGATCGTACCGGGCAAGCGGGTTGCAGGCATCGGAGGGGCGATGGAACTCGCGCAAAAAGCGAAAAAAGTGATCGTTCTGATGAATCATGTGAACCGGCAAGGGGAATCGAAGGTGAAGAAACAATGTGATTTACCGCTGACGGCGCGGGCCTGTGTCGATTTGATCATTACCGAGATGGCCGTGATGGAGGTAGGGGAGCAAGGGCTGATTTTAAAAGAAATCATGTCCCCGTACACGGTCGAGGATGTTGTCGGTCATACCGAAGCAACTTTAATCATCCCGGAGCAAATAGCTTACCTTTCATAAACCTGAAGGAGGGAATCTTGTGGCAGCCGATCTGAACGCCGAATTGCTGAGTAAGCACGTTCATCAGTGGATACAGCTTCATCGGGAAGAAGGAACCCGATTGCTGCAAAGCATGGTCAGGATCCCCAGTACGCAAGGCAATGAGCAGGAGGTGCAGGTTCTCATTGCCGATAAATTGCGCGGGATGGGGCTGGATGTGGATTGGTGGGAGCCGGATGGGGAGGTGCTCGAAGCGCATCCGTTTTTTTATTCTCCCCGGAGCCGGTTCGCAGGCAGTCCCAATGTTGTTGGGGTCATGAAAGGTTCCGGAGGGGGGCGCTCCATCATCCTCAATGGTCATATGGATGTCGTTCCGGAAGGAACCCGCGAGCAGTGGCGGGATGATCCCTACAGTGGCAAAGTGGAGAACGGGAAGTTGTTTGGGCGCGGAGCGACGGATATGAAAGGCGGAGTCGTTTCCTCGCTGCTGGCTGTCGAAGCGATTCGCGGGCTTGGGATTAAGCTGAAGGGCGACGTTATCGTGCAAAGCGTCATTGAGGAGGAAAGCGGCGGAGCGGGCACGCTGGCCACGATCTTGAAAGGATATAAGGCTGATGCGGCGCTTATTCCGGAACCGACCAATCTGCGGATTTTTCCGAAGCAGCAGGGGTCCATGTGGTTCCGCATTGAGGTCACAGGCCGCTCGGCTCATGGCGGAACCCGGTATGAAGGGGTCAGCGCGATCGAGAAAAGCATGGCCGTGGTGCAGCATATCCGGGAGCTTGAGGAACTGCGAAATGCGAGGGTAGTCGATCCGTTATATGCACATAACCCCATTCCGATCCCGATAAATATCGGAGTCATTCAGGGCGGGAACTGGCCTTCGTCCGTACCCGATACCGTTAAGCTGGAAGGGAGAATGGGCGTTGCGCCGGAAGAAAAGCTGGAAGAGGCCAAAGAGGAAATGATCCGGTGGATGGAGCGGCTGGCGGAAAAGGACCCTTGGTTTGAAGAGCATCCGGCTGCGGTGGAATGGTTCGGCGCAAGATGGGTTCCGGGCAGCGTCGATCCGGAGCATGCCTTGATGGGGATTCTGGGGCAGCAGTACCGGGAGGTTAGGCGAGAGGAACCTGTCATTGAAGCTTCGCCATGGGGGACAGATGGCGGCTTGCTGACGTTGCTGGGTGAAACGCCGTGCATCGTTTTCGGCCCGGGCCTCACGCATGTCGCTCATTATCCCAACGAGCATATAGTGCTCGATCATATGTTTGAAGCTGCGGAGATGATCGCATTGACCTTGATTCACTGGTGCGGTCTGGATGGAACGGAGGTGTTGAACGATGAGCCGGCAAGCGAATAAATTCATTGATATGAAGACCGCCGTACCGGGACCTCAGGCACAGCTGCTGCTGGAGAGACGAATGGCGAATATTCCGAGAGGACCGTTCAATACGGTTCCCACTTTTGCCGCCAAGGGGGAGGGGGCGCTGCTGACCGATGTCGACGGGAATATATTTATTGATTTTGCAGGTGCAATCGGCTCCTTGAATGTCGGCCATTGTCCGCCGAAAGTGGTGGAGGCGATCAAAGCACAGCTGGATCAATACCTGCATCCCTGCTTTCACGTAATGATGTATGAACCGTACGTCGCATTGGCCGAAAAGCTCAATCGGATGACCCCGGGGGATCATCAAAAGAAGACGTTCTTCTTGAATAGCGGCGCGGAGGCTGTAGAAAATGCGGTGAAAATCGCTCGTAAATATACGGGGAGAAGAGCGGTGATTTCCTTCGAGCGCGGATTTCACGGCAGAACCTATATGGCGATGTCGTTAACAAGCAAGGTAAAGCCGTACAAAAACGGCTTCGGTCCTTTTGCGCCTGACACCTATAAAATGCCGTACCCTTACTACTACCGTGCTCCTTTCGGCATGTCGCAAGATGAGGTGGACGATCAGCTATTGCAAAAATTCGAAGACTTCTTTTTGGTGGAGGTTCCAGGCGAAGAAGTCGCTGCTATCATTATGGAGCCGGTTCAAGGCGAAGGGGGCTTCGTGATCCCGTCCGTCCGGTTTGTCCAAGGCGTGAAAGCGGTGTGCGAGAAATACGGCATTTTGTTCATTGCCGATGAAGTGCAAACCGGGTTCGGCCGGACAGGACGCAACTTCGCCGTAGAGCACTATGGAGTCGTGCCGGATCTGATGACGATGTCCAAATCGATTGCCGCCGGGCTCCCGATTAGCGCGGTAACGGGCCGGGCGGAGATTATGGATGCACCTGGCGTGGGCGAAATTGGGGGAACATACGGCGGGAGTCCGCTCGGCTGCGTAGCCGCCCTCAAAGTTATCGACATGCTGGAGGAGGACCGGTTGGCGGAGCGGGCGGTATCGATCGGGTCAGCGGTTAGCGAACGGTTCCTCCGTTTGAAGCAGGAATACGGCGACCGCATCGGAGACGTCCGCACTTTGGGAGCGATGAGCGCGATTGAGCTGGTGAAGGATCCGGTGACCAAAGAACCGGATAAGGAGCTGACGACCCGGATTCTGCAGGAAGCGCATCAGCACGGCGTGATCGTGATGGGGGCGGGATTGTATAGCAACGTGATTCGGTTGCTGAGCCCGCTGGTGATCACGAATGAGCAGCTGGCCGAAGGCCTGGATGTACTGGAACAGGCAATAAGGGCGTGCCTAAACGAAGATGTTCGTTCATAATTAGGTTTAGGAGGGAGTTGCATGAGGAAGCATCTATTTATCGGGGGAGATTGGGTGGAAGCGGGCGAGTACCGTCCTCTATTTTCCCCGTACAGCGGCGAGCAAATCGCGGAAGTCGCGTATGCAGATAAAGCGGAAGTTCATCGCGCCATTAAGGCCGCGGAACAGGCAAGGCCGGCGATGGCCAGCATGCCGGCACATGAACGTGCTGCGATATTGGAAAGGCTGGCGTCTAAGATCCGGGACAAGGCGGAAGAATGTGCTCGCCTGATCGCACTCGAAGCGGCCAAACCGTTGAAAACGGCAAGGATCGAGGTAGAAAGAACGATCGCGACCTACAAGTTTGCCGCCGAAGAGGCGAAGCGGATTCATGGCGAAACGATTCCGATGGACGCTGCACCGGGTGGCGAGGGACGTGTAGCGTATACGGTTCACCAACCCTTGGGGGTCGTAGCGGCCATCACGCCATTTAACTTTCCGATGAACCTGGTTGCGCACAAGGTAGGCCCTGCCCTCGCTGCGGGCAACACCATTGTGTTGAAGCCTGCCGGCCAAACGCCTTTAACCGCATTGTTTTTGGCGGAGCTTTTGCAGCAGTCGGGTCTTCCGGCGGGAGCGCTCAACGTGGTGACAGGCAGCGGCGGTGTGATCGGGGACTGCCTGGTCACTGATGAACGGATTAAGGCCGTGACCTTCACGGGAAGTCCGGAAGTAGGGATCGCGATTCGTAATAAAGCAGGCTTAAAGAAGGTAACTTTGGAGTTAGGATCCAATTCCGCGTTAATTGTGGATCAAGGGGTCGAGTTGGATGATGCCATGATGACAAGGGCGGTGACAGGGGCTTTTTCCTTTGCGGGGCAGGTTTGCATCTCGCTGCAGCGTATTTATGTGCATGAGCGGCTATTCGATGAATTTGTCCGGAAATTCGTCGCGCAGACCGAGAAATTAGTATTAGGCGATCCGTTGGATCCCCAGACCGATGTGTCTGCCTTAATCGGCCTTCGCGACGCCGAGCGTTCTTTGCAATGGATTGCTGAATCTGAGAAACTTGGCGCCGTGGTCGCGACCGGCAACCGAAGAGACGGCAATATCGTTCATCCTACCGTATTGCTTTATGTACATCCGGAATCCAAAATTTCGTGCCAAGAAGTATTTGCCCCGATTGTTATGATTAATAAAGTTTCGACGATAGATGAAGCGATACGATTTGTCAATGACTCCCGATATGGACTGCAAGCGGGCATTTATACACCGGACCTTCGAACGGCGTTTGCCGCTGCAGAGGCCTTGGAGGTAGGCGGAGTCATGATTAATGATATTCCCACCTTCCGCGTGGACCATATGCCGTATGGAGGCGTGAAGGAAAGCGGGACCGGGCGCGAAGGCGTGAAGTACGCGATCCGGGAATTGACGGAGATGAAGCTGGTTTGTTTTAAAAAATAAAAGAAAGGCTCTAGGGAGCTGATTATGATTGCCTGTGAAGGAGCAATGACTGAAGCATCACGCTACGGAACTACAATGACCCGAGACAATTTGCCATTTCCCGATACGACACTGCCAAACACGAGTGTAACAGAACTCGCCTTCAAATGGAGTTCCGAATGTACCAGTTAAATTCACTCGTGTAACGGTTACGGCTAACATATCAAAGAGTCTAATTCTTTGGTCCAAAATATCAATTCCAGTAATTTTCAAGTTTCCTGAACGGTGAGCTTCAATATCTGTTTCTTTTGATAAAATTTGTCCGAAATGATTGACGAAGATAAGGTCGTCAGCAATTAGTTCCTCTAACACTTCTACATTGCTGGATAGCATTGCTGTCCGAAGACGTTCTTCACAAGCAATAATTATGGTTTCATCCACAAAAAAACCTCCCGTTCTTTTAGAAAGGAAAAGATGTTTGGCGAAGACTGGTGTTTGTCTCATTTACAGTAAAGAGGCAAGAGGCGACCGGCATATTTTTCTTATTCGACGTTGTGTTCTCGTATTCCTTGCTGTCTAAAGGGAATCCGAATTTGAGTCCAGCGACCTACACCGCTTTCAGTTGCTTTTGCAGCCAATATAGGGCTGGCAGAGCCTGTGGCCATAATTTTATAATTGGGGTGCTGGTCATAAAGCATCTTTAACCAAGCATCCCATTCGGAAGCATATTGGATCTCATCAAAAAACAAATATACTTGGTCATGTTCAGATGCAATGTTATTTTGAAAAACTTCAAGAATTTGCCCGGTATCACAAAGTTTTAGCATGGGGTGGTCAAATGAAACATAAATAATAGATTTTGAAGCTGAACTTTTTAGCTGCTCTTCGATCATTTGGTACATAATCGTAGTTTTCCCGACTCTTCTAGGACCAGACAGGATGATTTTTCTACGAATAGAAGGATGGTTAAAAATTTTTCGAGCTTCATAGAATCCTAATCTTTTTACAGGACGCGTAAATTCTTTTGGAACTTGTCCAGTATTCCACCAAGGGTTATATCCGATTAGCACTTTGAGTACTTGTTATTCTTTATTTATTGTAAAATTAAACCGTCAGGTGTACTTTCCCTGACGGTTTTTTCATGCTAGTTATCCTCTTTTGGAACGCTCTCCTTCTGCTGAGCCTTCATCAATTTCCCTTTCATCTCGTCCCTCTTTTGTCGGCGATCCTTAAGGGACGCGTGTTCCGGCGTTTCCTGATAAAGTTTTCTCCTGCCGATCCGGCGCAAATTTTCCGGCACCAGATTGAATTTCTCATCTTTCATGAGGGCAATAATGCCGGTACTTTCAGGTTGTTTGTCGATACCGTAGACTTCGTTGAAATATTCGTCTGCGCGGTCCGGCACATAGTTTTGAGGCTCGGGGTAACCGACGATGACGCCTTCATAATTGCGCAGAATGACTTTATCCTGGCTTTGCGAGATCAAATAGTTGGGCTGCAGCGCAATTTTTCCGCCACCTCCAGGGGCATCAACGACGAAGGTCGGTACCGCATACCCGGATGTGTGGCCGCGCAGCGACTCGATAATTTCCAGACCTTTGGAAATCGGTGCCCGGAAATGGCCGATGCCTTCGGACAGATCGCATTGATAAATATAGTAAGGACGAACGCGCATTTTCACAAGTTCATGCATGAGCTTTTTCATGATATAGGTGCTGTCGTTGATGCCGGCCAGAATGACCGACTGATTGCCTAAAGGAACTCCGGTGTCCGCCAGCATGGCGCAGGCTTTTCTCGCTTCCTCTGTCATTTCCAGAGGATGGTTAAAATGAGTATTCAGCCAAACCGGATGATACTTTCTGATGATGCTGCATAAATTTTCAGTGATTCGCTGTGGGAAAACGACGGGCGCCCTTGTACCGATGCGAATGATCTCGACGTGGGGAATCGCCCGCAAATTTTTCAGAATATACTCCAAAATGTTGTCGTTAATTAATAATCCATCCCCACCGGAGAGCAGAACGTCGCGTACTTCCGGCGTATTTCGAATATAAGCGATCGCGTCATCCAACTGTTTTTTCGGCACCCCCATGCCGACCTGGCCGGAGAAACGGCGCCGTGTGCAGTATCTGCAGTACATCGAGCATTGATTCGTCACCAAAAACAACACCCGGTCAGGGTAACGGTGAGTTAACCCGGGGGTAGGGGAATCCTCGTCCTCGTAGAGGGGATCCTCTAAATCATATTTGGTTTTCAACAATTCGGCGGATACGGGAACCGACTGCATGCGGATCGGACAGCGAGGGTCGTTCGGATTCATCAAAGATGCGTAGTAAGGTGTGATGTTCAAAGGTATCGTTTGCGTTGAGATACGAACCCCCTCTTCTTCCTCCGGAGTCAGATTCACGACCTTTTTCAAATCGTCCAAGGTGCGAATGGTGTGCGTTAGCTGCCAAAGCCAATCGTTCCACTGCTCATCAGTTACGTCCTTCCATAGCTCAACCTGCTTCCAGTGACGTAGTTCCATACTTGCACCTCCAGTAATGATGTCTTCTTCCTTATTTGGTAGCAAAAAGCGTGCCAAGATTTTATCGGAACCCAAAATAAAAAGGCTCCTGCAGGAGCCTAAATGCTTTTCACGGTTTTTTCGCGATGCCATACCGGTTCAATTTATACTGTAGAGCCTGGCGCTTGATGCCCAAGGCCTGTGCGGTGAGAGTGATATTGTATTGATGAGTTTGCAGCGCAGACGTGATCGTGTCCACTTCCATTTGTTTCACTTTATCTGTTAAGCCCACGACAGAGATATTTACCGTTCCATCGACCCGCGGGCCGGAGAGTTGAGGAGGAGCCCCCTTCATCGTATTCTCTATCACATAAGCGGGAAGGTGATGCTCCTCTAAGGTTTCACATTCAAGCTCCATCATATTGTAAGTCGATTCAATGGCATGGCTTAATTCGCGGATGTTGCCAGGCCAATGGTACTCTACCAACCGGTCCATCGCGGAGGGGGCGATGCTTGTTATTTTCATGCCGAACATCGCATTGAATTTTTCTATAAAATGGTGCGTGAGCAGCGGAATGTCTTCTTTTCTTTGCTGCAGCGGAGGCAGATGCAGATTGACGACATTCAGCCGAAAGAAGAGATCGTGACGCAAAAATCCTTTTTCTAAAGCTTCTTTAGGATCGATATTCATGGCGGTTATGATGCGTACGTCTACTTGTTGTTCATAGGTTCCGCCAATCCGGCGAACCATGCCGTCTTGAAGCACGCGCAGCAGCTTGGCCTGCAGCATGAAATCCAAACTATTCAGCTCATCCAGAAAAAGCGTGCCCCCGTTCGCCTGCTCGAATAAGCCTGCACGGTCAATCGCGCCGGTAAACGCGCCTCTTGCCGTGCCGAACATGATGCCTTCCATCAGTTCATTGGGGACGGCCGCACAATTTTGTGCGATGAAGGGACGGCTTCTGCGGGCGCCGGCATTGTGAATGCTTTGCGCAAACAATTCCTTGCCGGTCCCGGTAGGCCCGCAAATCAAAACAGGCGAGCTTGTACGAGACGCCTTTTTGGCCATGGAGACGGTATGGAGAAACGGCTCGCTTTCACCGATTAAATCACCGAAATGATAGGAAGCGGAGCCTGCATTTTTTTTATCTTTTTTCGGGGATTCGTAGATTTGATGCCTGAGATCGAGAATTTGGTCGTGGAGATGAACAATACTCGTTATATCTTTTGCTACCTCCAAGGCGCCTATAATTTCGTCGTTTTCAAGCAGCGGGTAAGTGCTATTAATCGTTGTGATGCGTTTCCCCTCTACATTGACATAGGTCTGTATTTTCTCGCGTATTTCTTTGCCTGTTTGTAAAACTTTCATAAACGTGCTCGTTTCATGGGTCAGGGAGGGAAAGAGGTCGAAGAAATTTTTCCCCACCACTTGTTCCCGGTGAAATCCATCGGTTTCAGCCATCTTATCGTTATAGAAAATCGTAATTCCCTTTTTGTCAATGAGATGAACACCTACATCGATGATATTCAACATTTTCTCAAAATATTGCGATCCATAATCGTTCAGTTCGGACACGATGTTCACCCGCCTCTCGAAGAATGGTTCAAATACACCTTATGAACTTGCATGTAGAAAAAGAACAGGCGAGAGTGTTAGACTCACGCCTGCATCGTATCTTTAACCGGCAGCTTTCTCGGCTGCATGTTTGGTGATGGATTTATACTCTGAATAGGAAACCAGAGACCGATCACCGTTCATCAACCATATATATAAGAACATCGAGATGATTAAACCAAAAATCCAAGCCCCATCCCAAACGATTTGCAAGGGGGGAATGTTTTTACAAATCACGGGGACGATTATGCCGATAATGAGAGCGTAAATGGCTTTTTGATTAAAACCTCCCCGGTAGGAGTACCGGCCGTCAAGCTGATACAGCTCTGCTAAATGGATTCTCCGCTTACGAACGAACCAATAATCGGCAATCGCGATTCCGTCTATGGGACCAAGCAATGCCCCGTAAGTGCCAAGCCAGACAAAAATATAGTTGCTAAAGTTTTCAAGTATGTACCACGGCTGCATGAGGAGTGCGACAAGTCCGGTAATAAGGACACCCATACGGTAGGTCATCTTTTTCGGAGCGAGATTTTCTACGGCGCGGGCAGGCGCGATGACGTTGGCCGCTACGTTGGTCGTTACGGTGGCTAAAATAATGCCTAATGTCCCAAGGAAAATGACAAATGGCGAAAACTTAGCTAATATCGCTGCGGGATCCCAGATGGCTTCGCCAAATATAACGACGGTGGCAGAAGCAACGGCTACGCCGATGAAGGAGAATAGGCCCATGGTTATGGGCATCGAGCTCGATTGCCCGACAATTTGCGCTTTTTGGCTTTTGGCATAGCGGCAAAAATCAGGAATGTTCAGCGCCAGCGTCGACCAGAAAGCAATCGCGCCCGTCAAAGACGGGAAGAAAACCTTCCAGAATTCCCCCGAGGTTTTGAATGTAGAAGGAGCAGAAAGCATCGGCCCCCAACCGCCGGCGGAAGTTAATGCCCATACCAATAAAGCAAGACTCATCACAATTAAAGTCGGAGCCGCCCAGAATTCCATCCGGCGAATAGCTTCAGGTCCTCTGTAAGCAATCCAGACATTTAAAACCCACATGATCGCAAAAGAAATCCCAAGGTGTCCGGTAATGTTACCCCAGCCGCTCATGGCGGATAGAAGGGTGTCCAGCGCGGCCCCGGCGAACCAGCAATTAATACCGAACCAGCCTGCGCCAATAATGCCGCGAGCCAAGGATGGAATATGCGCGCCTCTAGAGCCGAACCATAGACGGGCATATACAGGATAAGGGATACCAAATTTCGTTCCGGCATGAGCATTTAATAAAATGGGAACGAGCACAATCAGATTACCCAATATAATCGTCCCAACCGCCTGCCACCAATTCATGCCAAGAGAGATTAATCCGGCGGCAAGCGCATAAGACGGAAGACAAATGCACATGCCGATCCACAAGCTGGCAAAATTGTAAGCCGTCCAGTCATGTTCGCTTTTCCTCGTCGGACGCAATCCATCGTTGTACATGGGACTGTCCTTAATCTGTTGTTCACCTTCAGGAGTCAGTGTAACAATGCCATCCTCTTCAACCTGCAGTTGCATAGTGATCCCTCCCAATATTTGTAATCGTTTTCCATAAAGGGGATCTAGCTGCTGAGCGGAACGAGTGAATCCAATCCATTCATATGCAAGAGCTTGTAAATTATATCTGCGGTTGTAAAAAATTAAGACCAGTTCAGTTTTATTGAGGTGCCCTTCTCCTATGTGGAGAAAACTAATAGATTAAAGAATATTAGATGGATCATTTTGGTATAATGTAAATATGTTAGCCAAGGGGGATCCAGAATGATGTGGGAACAGATTGAGCGGCTGAAAGCTGCAGTCGATAGCAAGCGACCCTTGCAACCAGACCTTCTGAAAATCATTATTCAAAAATTTAGGGAAGAGTGGACCTATCATTCGAATGCGATAGAAGGAAATACGTTCACTTATCAAGAAACAGCCTTTTTTTTGAGGGAAGGATTAACGGTTAAAGGAAAGACACTGCGTGAGCATCTTGAAATTGTCAATCATGCGGAGGCCATAGACTATTTAACGAACATATTAGAAGAAAGAGATTTAACAGAAAGATTGATTAAAGATTTTCATGCCATTTTGTTTCAGGGTGTTAAGGACATTAATTTTGCTCTTGGCGAATATAAAAAAACGGATAATCATGTTCTTACCGTAAGCGGGGAGATTCATCCTTATTGCTCGTATATTCTCGTGCCTCAAGAAATGCAATCGTTGCTAGATTGGTATATTGCTAGTAAGTTAACGGTGCATCCTGTCAAAGTTGCTGCTATACTGCACCATCGAGTTGCCTCGATACATCCTTTTCCAGACGGCAATGGACGTGTGAGCCGACTTTGCATGAATTTTATTTTGATGAAAAACGGATATCCGCCTGCTGTGATACGGAACGAAAATCGTTTTGAATATTACCAGGCACTTGAAGCTGCTGATAACAATGACTTAGACCCATTTGTTCAACTAGTCGCTAATGAGGTTAAGCAGAGTTTAGAGTTAATGGCTAAAAGTTTGAACTAATGGACACCCCGTTTGATAAGAACCTCTGCTTGACATCAAATTTTAGTATATGTTATATAAAAATAAGAATTAGCACTCTGATTGTGTGAGTGCCAACTCATTTAGCCGTTTATTTTCGAAAGGAGACCCATTCATGGAAAAAAAGCAGTTTCAAGCCGAATCAAAACGACTACTCGAAATGATGATCAATTCCATCTATTCTCAGAAGGAAATCTTTTTAAGAGAGCTTATTTCTAATGCGAGCGATGCGATTGACAAAATTTATTACAAAGCGTTAACCGACGATCAATTGGTGTTTAACCAAGAGGACTATTTCATTAAGATTGCAGCTGACAAGGACAGCAGAACGTTAACCATCACCGATACGGGGATTGGCATGACCAAAGAGGACCTTGAAAATAACCTGGGGGTTATTGCCAAGAGCGGCTCTCTAGCATTCAAGAAAGAAAATGAAGCCAAAGACGGGCACAATATCATCGGCCAATTCGGCGTTGGTTTCTATTCCGCATTTATGGTAGCTGACGTCGTTACGGTCATCAGTAAGGCGCTGGGCAGCGGCGAGGCGTTCAAGTGGGAGTCCGAGGGTGCGGATGGATACACGATCGTGCCATGCGACAAAGAAACGGTCGGTACGGAAATTATTTTAAAAATTAAAGAGAACACCGAGGACGAGCAGTACGATGAGTATCTCGATGAATATCGCCTAAAAGCGATTATCAAAAAGTACTCCGACTTCATACGCTACCCGATCAAGATGGATATCACAGGACGGAGACCTAAAGAAGGCAGCGACAACGAATTCGAGGACTACCGCGAAGAACAAACCGTCAACAGCATGGTCCCGATCTGGCGCAAAAATAAAAATGAACTCAAACCGGAAGATTATGAGAACTTTTATTTTGAGAAGCGTTACGGCTTCGACAAGCCGATTAAGCACATCCATATCAGTGCCGATGGCGCGGTAGTCTACAATGCGATTCTGTTCATCCCGGAGAATACGCCGTTTGATTATTATACAAAGGAATATGAGAAAGGCTTAGAGTTATATTCCAATGGCGTGCTGATCATGAACAAGTGTGCCGACCTCTTGCCTGACTATTTCAGTTTTGTCAAAGGGATGGTCGATTCGGAAAATTTATCGCTTAACATCTCCAGGGAGATTCTGCAGCAGGATCGCCAGTTAAGCCTTATCGCCAAAAACATCAAAAACAAAATCAAGAGCCAACTGCTAAGCTTGTTGAAGGACGAAAGAGAGAAATATGAAAAATTCTATAAATCCTTTGGCAGACAGTTGAAATTCGGAGTCTATAGCGACTACGGAACACATAAAGACGATCTTCAAGATCTGTTGTTATTCTACTCCTCCAAAGAGAAAAAGCTTGTCACCCTGGATGAATACGTATCGAAAATGCCGGAAGATCAAAAGTACATTTACTACGCTTCCGGAGAATCAATCGAACGAATCGAGAAGCTCCCGCAAACCGAGCTGGTATCCGATAAGGGTTATGAAATCTTATACTTCACCGACGACATCGATGAGTTCGCCATCAAGATGATCATGTCCTATAAGGGAAAAGAATTCAGATCTGTATCGAGCGGGGACCTGGGGATCGAGCCGGATGCAGATAAGAATGAGACTGAAGCCGCCGAGAGCGACAACAAGGATCTTTTTGAATCCATGGCAAGCATTCTAGGCGGCAAAGTGAAGAGTGTTAAAGCTTCCAAGCGACTGAAATCCCATCCTGTATGCTTGTCCACAGAGGGTGAAGTTACGATCGAAATGGAAAAAATACTGAAAGCTATGCCGAACAACCAAGACGTGAAAGCGGACAAGGTTCTGGAAATTAACATCAACCATGAGGTGTTCAATTCCTTAAAGGATGCACACCAAAAAGATAAAGAGAAGCTGAGTCTGTATACGAACCTTCTGTATAATCAAGCGCTTCTTATAGAAGGATTGACGATTCAGGATCCCGTAGAATTCACCAATGATATTTGCAAAATCATGGTTTAATTAGGTGGATTAAATGAGCACCCAATTTAAATCAAAAGCTGCCTTGGCTCTTACGCCAAAGGCAGCTTTTTTATTTGTTGGTAGATACAAAGGACTAAATCAACAAGACAAAATATTATATTCATAGTAAAATAGAACCATTGGCATTGAAAGAATTCGACTAATTATTACAGCAATGTTCATTTTACCAACTCTTTCCCTATTGTGGATGATTCGAAGGGTCTGTATTATTTTATTAAGTACATATTTAAGGAGGCAATGCGTGACGTTATTTAAAAAAGGGATTTTAAGTTTTAGTGTGATTCTAGGTGCTCTTGTCATATACACATTGCTTCCTTTTCATAACAAATACATGATCGTACCAGATGCGAGTTCGCAAAGCCAAATTTCTCAAAAACGTTCTCTTCCAGGGGAGCAATTCATTCTATCACATATGATCAATGAGGATGGGACCCTGAGAACATATTTGAAGCCTAGTCAATCCGCTGATCCGCATACAGCCGCGGGTCATGAAGCTTTATCTGAATCTATGGGGTTATGGCTCCAATATGCGTATGAAAAAGGCGATTTAGCACTGTTTAGCCAATACACCGAAGTTTTGAAACAAAGCTTTTTGAAATCGGATGGCTGGATTGCCTGGAAAGCAGGTCCAACCTCCAAACCTGCTGTAACGAATGCGCTTGTCGATGATTTACGGATTGCATACGCTCTTTATAAAGCTGGGGCTAAGTGGCAGGATGAAAGTTTTAAGAAAACCGCAGATACAATCACCAAAAGTGTGATGAAAAAGCAAGTCGTGAATTCTACTTTCAGGGATTTTTACGATATTGAGAAGAAGTGGCCCAGCAATGTGATTACACTTCCATATTTGGATGCTTATTCGATTATTAATCTATACGAGCAGAGTAAAATAAGCGAGGATTTATATCAAAAAACGAAAAGGTTCATGATTGAACTTCCTGTGAAAAATGGCTTCTATCCTTTCAGCTATAAGGTGGATGAGGGCCGGTTTGAATATCAAAAACAGGTTAACCTGTTGGACCAGCTTTTCATTGAATCTTCACGTGCTAAATTCGGTCAAACGGACTCGGAATTTTGGGCTTTCCTCAAGCAAACCTTTAAAGACAACAGGGTTCTGTACGGGAAATATGAGCTTGAAACGAAAAAACCGTCAGTGGAATACGAATCCCCTTCTGTATACGGTATGGCCATCATGGTTGCACTGGAACACAATGAAATTGAACTCGCGAAAGATTTGTACTATCGGATGATTCGCTTCCAAACGCTAAACCCGGCTAGCGAGTACTATGGCGGTTACATGAATTACCAGCAATTGGACACCCATATTTATGACAATCTCGTTCCCTTATTAGCAGAAAGGAAGCTTTATAATGCAAGGGTTTTACAATAAGAAGGGGGCTTTTTTCATTGTTCAAAGCTTTCTTTTGCTGTTTCTAGTCACGCTTTCTTTATACGTAACCGGATTTGATCGGTTTTTTCAAATGCCGCGGATGACAATTATTCTTTATTCGGGTGTGCTGCTCATTTCTTTGGTAAGCATGGCCGGCGGGCTGTTGCTCGGTCTGGGTATCAGTCTTACCGCCATGTTTATTCTCGGTTCCGTCCTTATCTATGGCGTTTTCGTCTCATCCGTTGAAATTTTATCGGTGAAGGAGATCGTTATATGGATGATCGCGATTATTGCTTCCTCCCTAATTAGCGGTATTTTCCACCGATGGACCACCACTATTATCGATGAGCATAAAGAAATGGCAGCCAAGTTTGATGGACTCGTTACCATCGATGAAGTAACCGGATTCGATAACAAAAAGAGATTCCATCTTGAAATGGAAGAAGAATTCAAGCGTTCCTTACGTACGGGTACCCCATTTACGCTTCTGTTGATTCAATTTAAGTATTTTCAAGAGTATGAACGATTGTATGGCTTTACAGAATTTAAGCATTTGGTCAAATCGCTTTCGGATGTATTGTGGAAGCAGACACGGATTAGTGACCGTAAATTTAGAGTGGAGCATGATACTTTCGGGGTCATTTTATTTAATACCGGTGAAGAGAACCTCCATTACGTACTTGATAAAATCGGAGAACAACTCAAATATCATAAATTGGCCGATGGAAAAAAAGAAGTTACGATTACTGTATCTTTCGGGGCCGCCAGCTTTAAACGTGAGTTCAATGATTACGCGGAGTTGATCCAGCATGCTTTTCAGGAGCTTGAGGAATATATGCAATAAAATAAACCGTTGGTCAAGACTTGTTTGCTTGATAACCATAATAAGTCTGGTTGTTGTGCCGATTCCGAAGGCATTCTCTAACAGCCATACATCAGACAATATCAAAATATTGGTCGTATATTCGACAGAAACCGGCTTAGTCAATGAATCTGTCAGGCTCTTGGATATGCTGTTGGGGCAGTTTGCGCGAGATATCACATTTAAAAATGATGAAGCGGTAACGAGCGAAGATTTAGGACGGATCACCCATCTTATCTATTATGGAAACGTTCCAAAGAAACTTCCCTCTCCTTGTATACAGCTTGTCGCTGAATTTAATGGCCCGATTTTAGTTATTGGTGAGAACGTAGAGCAGTTGGGCTCTCGATTCTCTTTTATGACAACGAGGCCAGGGGCCGTCATTAATCAAGTGTCTAAAGAAGATCCTAATACTCATAAACCGATCTATGATCTACTTGAGGTCAACTATTCGATTACCCAAGTTGAATTGAAACGTGGAAGGGCGATTTTTCAAGGCTGGAAAGGCGATCTTGCTTTTCCGTTATTTGCCCAATATGATAACAGCGCTTATTATGCTTCATCCGATTTGTATGCGCCTTTCAATCTGTATTTGGGGGAAGGGTTAAAGTACTTTTTCGGGAGCGAGTTCCGCTCTGAACATTTGGCTTACATCCGGTTGGAAGATGTTCATCCGATGTCTGACCCCAAGTTATTAAAGGAAACCGGCGATTACTTGGCTGATAAAGGGATTCCTTTTATGATCGCGCTCATTCCAATCTATACGAATTCCGAGACGAAGCAACAGTACCATTTGTCAGATGTACCGCAGATCGTTGAAGTGTTGCGCTACTTGCAAGGCCGCGGCGCGAGTATTCTCCTGCACGGCTATACCCATCAGTATAGATCGTCTGAGACGGGCGAGGGCTTTGAATTCTGGGATGTCAAGAACAATACACCCATCTGGGGACCTCCGGATACGGATACTAAAGTTAAAAAGCGGCATGAGTTTGCTTCCAAAGACGAATATGACCAGTATATGCAAGGGCTCCAAAATTTTGAGAAATCCTACATCAATACCAGAATCGAAAAGGGAATTGAGGAATTGACCGATCTGGGGTTATATCCGCTTGGGTTTGAGGCGCCTCACTATGTAATGAGCCAATCCGGCTATGAAATTGTGTCTCACTATTTTAACTATATACTCGGCCAAACGCAGATCAGCGATAAGGAATGGGAACACATGGGTGTATCGCCATATATATCGACTCCTACTTTTCTGCATGGTATGACGCTGCTTCCTGAAACAATCGGTTTCTACGATAATACATCAGCCACACCTGAGGCGGATTTAGATGAAAAAATAAATAAAATGCTTTTTATACAGGACAGTATGATGGGCATGTTTTATCACCCTTATCTTGGCTTAGATAAATTAAAGACATTCATCGCCCATGTCGAGCGAGTACCGAATCTCAAATGGCTGGATTTAAGGAAAATGAACGCTTCCGTACGTGCGCCAGACCTGACCATCTCCACAGACTCCCAAGGCCAAATTGATTATCAGAATGCCAAACCTCGTCCTGAACCGCAGCAGGTCGTGCAAATCGTCCAGCGTATGGGGGGCGTTCAACTTGTTCTGTGGGGCGTCGCTGTACTTGTGACCATCATGGTCATGATGTTCATCATCTACATGCTCATCATGAGAATGAACCTGCGCAAACAACTATTCGAGGAGCGAACCATCAGTGGCTAATCTATTGTTCTACTCGTCGTTAACTGTCATTTGGCTGATGCTGTTATACCACATGTTCCTTATGCAGGGCGGATACATGCATTATCTTCGCTACCGGCGTCCGATTCAGGAATGGGAGAAAAAGAAACAAAAATTACCCAAGGTCAGTGTTCTGATCCCCGCGCATAACGAAGAAGTCGTGATCGAGCGTACGATCAAATCCATGCTAAAGCTGGAATATCCGACTGAATTATTGGAGATTATTGTGATCAATGATAACTCCAAGGATCGAACCGGAGAGATTGCTGACAGCTACGCCAGCCGTTATCCGCAGTTAAAAGTCGTTCATCTCATCCCCCCCAACATAGGTGGCGGGAAGTCGGGTGCCTTAAACCATGGCTTTAAACATGCTACTGGAGAAGTCATCGTCGTCTATGATGCCGACAATACGCCGGAACGCAAAGCTGTTTACTATTTAGTACTTGCCATGCTGAATGATCCCAAAGCGGGAGCCATTGTTGGCAAGTTTCGCGTTGTGAATGCGGCTCAAACTCTACTGACCCGTTTCATCAATATCGAAACGATCTGCTTCCAATGGATGGCTCAGGCAGGGCGCTTTAATTGGTTCGGTGTGGCAACCATTCCCGGGACCAATTTTGCCATAAGACGAAGCATCATTGAAGAACTGGGCGGCTGGGATGAAAAGGCACTGGCGGAGGATACAGAGTTAACGATTCGCGTTTACAATATGGGTTATCACATCCGCTTCTTCCCGGCTGCCATTACATGGGAGCAAGAACCGGAAACATGGAAAGTTTGGTGGAAGCAACGTACGCGATGGGCGAGAGGTAACCAATATGTTGTGATGAAGTTCATGGCTAAGCTGTTTACGCTTAAAAGAAAAAGCATCGTATTCGATCTCATCTACTTCTTTTTCACTTACTTTTTATTTTTCTTCGGAGTTATCATTTCTGACGCTTTGTTTGTTGTTAATTTATTCGTAGACCTCCAACTGAATGTAGGAATGGTCTCCATCATTCTTTGGATTCTGGCTTACTTCTTGTATATCACGGAAGTGATGATTGCCTTGGGGATTGAAAAAACAGAACTAAACGGAAAAAACTTTTTAATTGTATCTCTTATGTATTTTACTTATTCACAGTTCTGGATACTTCTTGTCCTTTACGCCTTGTACTTGGAACTAAAGCGTGTTCTGTTGAAGCAAGAAACCAAGTGGTATAAGACAGAGCGCTACCAACAAGGGAGAAAGCAAGATAATTTGACTTCCTAATTATAATTCGTTTTGTGAAAGGTGCTTATACGAATGAGTTTTTTTCGTAAGACATTTCTGTACAGCAGTCTGAGCCTGTTGGCCGTACAACTTACCGCACAACCCCTTTACAGAGTATCTGCCGAAGGTGTCGATTCAACCGCTGCAAAAAAGATCGATATCCAAGCCACTTATTTGAAGGAAGGATCGCTAGCCACTTTTAGCTCCAATGTATCTACAGCATCCCCTGGGTATTTGGCACGGCTAACGAATGATAATATTTCTATGACGAAAGTCGACAGTATAC
Organism: Paenibacillus sedimenti; assembly: GCF_014534655.1. Lineage (GTDB taxonomy): Bacteria > Bacillota > Bacilli > Paenibacillales > NBRC-103111 > Paenibacillus_E > Paenibacillus_E sedimenti. The sequence continues at coordinate 115,556 of NZ_JACVVD010000010.1, read as the reverse complement.
AGCAACTATTTTATAGCGTCCCAAGGACTGACGTTAGTGACGGTAGTTACATCGATCTGGATATCAGTTACTCGGATTTGCTCCTCCCAGGAAGCTCCACCATAACGGTTCAGATCGATGGCAGGCCGCTAAAAAGTATTCCTCTTACGAGAGAATCCAGCTCCCGCCTCATCACCAGGATACCCTTAGGAAGTGATGATGTAACGCCAGGCTTCCACTCCGTTACGATTGTCAAACATAGTACAGTCTCGAACGAGATATGCAGTGATGAAGAAAATCCGGCGAATTGGTTGAAAATCAATCGTTCCTCCGCGATTTTTATTAACACAAACACAACGCTGACGACGAATGATGCTTTGAAGAATTATCCATTTCCATTCGTTGAACCCAGCATCCAGGATGAAATGTATGGGGCGGTATTGCTTCCGGATCATCCTTCGGCGGATTTGATTTCTTCGGCGCTGCAGATCGCCAACTACTTTTCGTCCAGAACGGCAACGAAAAGACCGACACCGATCATGACCGAATCCGAATGGATTCGTAAGGATCATCTGATTCCAGCTATCGCCCTCGGCGGGATGAGCGATTGGAGCGGGCCTGTCAAACAGATGATGCAGGATAATCAGATTCAGGTTCAAAGCGAGCAGTTGAGTCTGGATACTTTTGCCGTAAAAGATCAAAAAAACAATGATGTTAGACAATTACTACTTGTGACCGGAACAGACGCCAAAGTCGTTAAGGACCACATCCATTTGCTTACTGAAAAAGATTTTGTCGATCAACTGGCCGGCAATCAATTGGTTGTAAATGACCTGCCAAAGGCAGCTAATACGCAAACGGCAGAAAAGCCGGTTACCTTAGAATCCTTAGGCTACACCAATATAACGCTGGATAGCATGAAATCAAGCTCTGAGCGTATAACTTACTCCATTCCTTCATTCTGGAAGTTGACGGGCGAAAGCAATTTGAGATTAAAAGTAGGTATCTCTTCGCTATTACAGAACGATACCTTGAATGAGAAGAGCAGCAAAAGCACAAGTATAGGCCAAGCTGCCGCGGCTAACATGAATACCGGATTAACCGTGATCATTAATGATATTCCAAAGACAATCTCGCTTGAAGAAATACTCAAAGCTAAAAAGGAAGACGACAGTTATCTGGTTACTTTACCTCTCGCGCCTTATTTGAAAGACAACAAGACGGGCACTTTGAATATTTCTTTTACGGCGCATTTGAATGAGACATATAATGCTTGTGCCCCTAAAACGAACACAGGCAAATGGATATTCATTGATAAAAACAGCTCAATCCAGCTGCCTCATGAGGTCCAGCAGGAGACCAGCTTTAAATATTGGCCTGCCCCGTTTGTCGGAGACCAAGGGCTTAATCGAACTGTTTTTCTTCTTCCTAAAGACGTTAATGAAGGGATGTTGAGCCAGTTCGCTGTTCTGACAAAGGATATGACGAGTCAGGCTTCAAAAGATTCAGCCATCACCATTGTCCGGGATCAGGATCCGGATCTGGATAAAAAGCTTAAAGATCGCAACGTGGTTGTGATCGGAAATCCGAATTCTTTCGTTTCGCTGCAAAGCTATAAAGACCAATTGATGGTGAACCCCAACAAGGGACAATTTCATTTGGCCGATTTCAATATCATCAATGAAACAACTGAATATGCCGCTTGGATTCAACCCTCCATCTGGGATAAAGAGCGAGTCATGGCCGTCTTCCAAGCTGGAGAAGGAAACAAAAAAGCAACAAATACATTTGTACACGCGAATTTACTCCAGTTTCTGAATAACGAGCAGAAATCAAGCCAAGTTGTGGTAATGAGTAATTCGGGTGAAGTTCTGTCTTTTGAAATGAAGAGCGAACAGCTGGCAAATACGGTAGCCAAACCTGCTGGCACTGATAAGCGAACAACCGCATTGCTCTGGGTTACTGGTTTTTTTGGAGTTGTTTTCCTGATCGGTTTGATATGGTTTGTCATTTTGCTTCGCCGCCGCTCTAAAAGTAGATAAACGGATGAAAATGGAATGGGTTGAGGACTAATGTCCCCAACCCATTTTCTGTATGATCACCATTCCTGCCGCAGCGCAAACAAATCGCGCAGCTCCTCGTTCGAAAGCTCCGTAATCCAGCTCTCGGAGGTGGAGATCACGTTCTCGCTCAGGCTCATCTTGCTCTCCAGCATCTCGTCGATCTTCTCCTCCAGGGTGCCGAGCGAAATGAACTTGTGCACCTGCACGTTGCGCTTCTGGCCCATCCGGTAAGCGCGGTCGGTGGCCTGATTCTCGACGGCCGGGTTCCACCAGCGGTCGAAGTGGAACACATGGTTGGCCGCCGTCAGGTTGAGGCCGACGCCGCCCGCTTTGAGCGACAGAATAAAGATGCCGGGGCCAGTTCCGTCTGCCGACTGAAACGTATCGATCATCTTGTCGCGCTCCGCCTTGGGCGTGCTGCCGTTCAGGTACAGCACTGGCTCGCCCCGCTGCGCCTGCAGCACGTCGGCCAGCATGCGGCCCATGCCGACATACTGGGTGAAGATCAGGCAGGAGTCGCCCTCGTCCCGAAGCTCGTCGACCATCGCAACGAGCCGCTCCAGCTTCGCGGACCGCGTGATGAACGATTCGCGGCGTTCTTCGGACAGCAGCGTCTCCTCCTCTGACAGTGCAGCTTCCTTTGTCAGCAGCACGGGGTGATCGCAGAGCTGCTTCAGTTTGGTCAGCGCGGCGAGAATAGCGCCTTTTCGCTCGATGCCCTCCAGCTCTTTCATGCGTTCCAGGAGGTCTTTAACCGTCTGCTCATAGAGTGCTCCCTGCTCGGCGGTCAGGTTAATATAAACCTTCATCTCCTGCTTGTCCGGCAGATCCAGCTGAATAGCGGGATCTTTCTTTTTGCGCCGCAGCATGAAAGGCTTAACGAGCTTTTGCAGCTGCGCCGTGCGCTCCTCGTCGTGATGCTTCTCGATGGGATTGGCGAAGCGGTGCTGAAACCCGCGTTGGTTCCCCAGGTATCCGGGGTTAAGGAAGTCATAGATCGACCAAAGCTCCGACAACCGGTTTTCTATCGGTGTTCCGGTCAGCGCAATGCGGTGCCGGGCTTGGAGCGAGCGGACGGCCGCGGATTGTTTGTTTTGCGCGTTCTTGATGTTCTGGGCTTCGTCCAGACAGAGGGAGCTCCACTGGATTTCCTGTAAGGTCTCTTGATCCAACAGCGCAGTCGCGTAAGAGGTGATGACAACGTCCGTTTCTTTTAAAACGGCAGCAAGCGCCTCTCCGCTTAACCGCCCCTTCCCGTAATGAAGCATGACCTTCAATTCCGGTGCAAAGCGGGCCAGCTCCTTCTGCCAGTTGCCAAGCACGGAAGTGGGACAAACGAGCAGGGCAGGATACTCGGACTCTGCTCGGTGATGCAGTAAATAGGTGATGAATTGAACGGTTTTGCCGAGTCCCATATCATCGGCCAAGCAGGCGCCAAGCCCGAATTTCCTCAGATAACTCAGCCACGTAAAGCCCTCGCGTTGATAACCGCGCAGCTCTGCGCGCAGACCGGCCGGCACGGGCAATTCTTTTAATTCAGACGGTTGTCCAAGCTGACGCAGCAGTGCTAAAAGATGCTTATTCAATTCAACTTCCATCTTGATCCGTTCTTCTTCGTCTTCGGGATCTTCTGCGGATATACTACCCTGAGCCGGAGGTTTCCCGCTGTCCCCAACACTAAGCAAATGCAGCTGAAGGACATCCTGCAAGGACAAGCCTTCTTCCGGGCAAATGCTCTCCATGAGCCTCCGGATCTGCTCCAGCAGCGCAGGGTCCAGGTAGACCCATTCCCCGCGGATGCGGATCAGCCGCTGTTTGCGGCTAAGCAGCTCGGCGAACTCGGCTTCGCTGAGATCCGCATCGCCGACGGCAATACGCCAGTCGAAGTCGACCAGGGCGTTCAGCCCGAACAGCGACTGGCCTCGGCCTCCGGCTTCGGACGTAATCTTCGCGCGCAGGCGCGGCTTCCGCTTCGAGGCGGCCTCCCACCAGCCGGGGAGCATGACGTTCCAGCCGTCACTCAGCAGCTCGCGGCTGTCCGTCGTCAGGAACCGCCAAGCCGCTTCGTCGCTTAGCGGCTCGGCAAAGAGCTCGCCGCCGCTATTCTCGCCGGGCAGTGACGCGGCCAGCCTTGCCGCCCATCCGGGAGAACGCTCCCGGATGTAAGGGCTCCAATCGCTGGGCCATGTGCCGGAAGCCTGGCCGTCGGCAGCCAGGCGAATCGGTATCAGCGCAGTGCCATCGCTTTTATCTTGCAGCACTAGCCGCAGCTGCCAATCGTACTGCTCTTCGTCCGGCTCCAGCAGCTGCAAAGCAGGGCGGAAGGGTGCGGTATCCGGCTTCCAACCAAGCGCTACGAGCCATTCCTCCTCCGTGAACGGTGCATCAGCAGAGGTGCCTCCCGCCTGTGCTCCTCGGAACAGCGCGGGATAATCACGCTGAAGATCCGCCACGGCGGCTTCATCGGCGTAGTGCTTCGCGGAAACGGCAGCGGAGAAAGCGGCATGCAAGCCAGACAGTTCTTCGCCTATTTTCAGCGTATCCCAATCCAGTTCTCCCAGGCTTTCGGAACCGGTCTCCCATGTCCATTGCAGCTTCCCATTGCGGAAAGCGCGGTAACTTGGTACATAACGACCTGCTTGGGCTTCCCTATAAAGAACCGGCGCTATATCAAGTAACCTCTTAACGGCTTCATTTCCTCCCTCCCACCGGAGGACGTCCATGAAGTTCGGTTCTGCGAAGAAGGGGAGCACCATCTCCGGAGGCAGGACCGTTACCGCCAGCTCTCCAGCCTGCTGCAGCTCCAGCGTTGTACCGTAGCAGGATGGTTCGTGCCAGGCGAACAATAATTTCCTGAATTTATCGCCAGGGACATCCCGTCCATCCTGTAAGCCCCAGAGCAAAGCATCTCCGCTATCCGTTAGCAGCACATGCAAAGTCATGTCATGCAATTTTGTGCTCATTCCAACAGCTTTCCTTTCTTAAGTTCCTCTTGCAGCGCCCGCAACCTGCTGTAGCGCTCTATGAAGCCGGATAGGAAACGATCCCAGCGCTCAGCTTGTTTTATTTTTTTGTACACTTTCTCCAGTCTTTTCAGCAGCTTGACCGCTAATTTGTAGTCATGTCGGTTTTTCTGGGTGACATATTGGTCGATGGCTTGATGGTAAAGAGGCAGCAGGAGATCCGGCGCTTCTTTCTCGATCGGCTGCAGGACGCTGACCCGGTGGTGAAGCGGATCGCGACCGTGAAGGATTTGCATTTCCACCCATGGCTTCCACTTTCGCTGCTCGTACAGCACTTCCTCGATAATTCGGGATGAATGGGGCAGCATCTCCTCGAGAACCTTCCACATCTGATTCTCGGCTTCGGGGAAATGTACGGCGGCTTCCTTCCAGTACCCCATGTAGGCATCCAGTTCCTTGGTTCTCTGGCCATAAAAGTAAGTTGCAGATTTCATCAACCAATCAACCAAGTCCGGCCAATTCCGAGTGTCGTGAAGATGGCTAAGAAATGGCAGATAAAGACTCACTGGCACCTTATTTACTTTGCCGCTTGCTTCTAAAGCAGCCCAGGCTTCGCTGTTCCTTGATTGCTGAAGGTACAGGAAGGCTTTTGCCGCTGTGAGGGATGTTGTATGCGAATCTGTTGTCTGCTTCTCGAGTGCGTCAATTTCCAACGATGCCCAGTGGTTAGCCTCAGGCTGGGGCTGGGGCGCTATCCAGTGCTTCCACAATGCCGTATAAATACCATAATCCAGATACTTCTGTCCGGATTCTTCAGCCATCTGTTGTCTTAAATAAGCTAAAGTTTGTCCGAGGCGCACGCCGGCGTCGGCAAACATAGAACTAAATTCGGCGGATTTCTGCTTTAACCAGGCATGAATCTCATCGTAGATCCGGTATAGCGCAAAAGAAGTGTAGGAGCTTATGCTGTTCTGCGCGTTCTGCTCTTTAATTTTTCGCACAATGAACAGTTCCTGATGCAGCTCAAAGAAAATTCGGTCGATATCCGTAAACGGAATCGTTCCCTTGCGGAGCGCTTGCACCTGATGACGCAGCACATCCGCGTAAATGCCTTGATCATAGGTGGGCTTGATGTAGTTCGTATATTGGTTCAACGCCTCCTGCCACCCGAACACATCCATATCCGGTAATTGCTTGAGTGTAAACCCCGTAGAGGACGCTGTGGCCGTCCGCCTGATATGATGCTTGGCATTGACAATCTGGGAAGCGGGGTAACCCATTCGGTCGGCAAGCTCCATCATTACCGCTGCCATATGCTTGCAGGAGGATTGGACCGGACAAGAACACGAACTGGACGTGAGCTTGTCTAAATGTAACGTAACCTTGTAATCTTCAGATCCTGTTACCCTCGCTTGCACCACTCGATCCTCAGAAATGATCAGGGTCTCTACGCGCTGCTGTTTAAAATAATTAAACCCTCGGCTAAGGGTAACCTCATTATAAGTTTTAGCTACTTGTTCGAGCAGCTTCGACCATTGCTCATCGTTTAAAGCGGGAACAGCACTCATTTGGAAGGCTCCTTGTTAAAAATTAAAGGATTCTATCCACTCTATTATAGATCGGTATGAATAAAAATACGATATATGATGAGGTTGTATTTATAGGAACGCTTGTTTGTGTTTATTGGTATTTTATGGTATGGTATTCCTAAGATTATCAATGAGGGGGAATTGCCGTGGCTGTTAAACAAAACAAAGTATTGAACCAGTTTGCAGATTTTTTGCTTTGGGTCGAGAAGTTGAAGGAAACCGACAAAGACCTATGGTTGAAACCGTTATCTACGGGGAAATGGTCTCTTAGGGAGGTTTTAACTCACATTATGTATTGGGATAAGAACAGTTTAGAAATGATGGTTCCCAATATGGCGGAGGATGCTAAATTATTCTTCGTGGATATTGAGAAACATAACCAGGAAGCCGCAGTATATGCTCAAACATATAATTCCTTAGATACACTTATTGATGACCTCATTAAGACGCGGAAGCAGTTACTCGATTTGCTAGAGGAAAAATACGATGACACCACGATATTCACTATCGACAACCGGAACTATACATATAAGAAGTTTGTTCATATTTTCATACACCATGACGAACACCATAAAAAACAAATTGAAGACTTTTTGGAACAAGAGAAAAGTGCATAGACTGAATTTTTCATTCATCGTTTTTCTATAAATGTAAAATAATTCTACACAGTACGAATAGACTTTATTATAATGTATATAGATTGATCGATTCTTTCATAAAGTCAGGACGAAGGAGGCTCGCCTTGAATGCTTTGGATGAAAGGATCCGGCAGCTGATGGACAAGCACCGGATTGTTGGTTTAGCAGCCTCCGTGATACAGGATGGGAAACAGATATGGAACGGAGGGTATGGATGGGCGAATATCGCCAGGCGCATCCCTGTGACGGAGCATACGGTATTCCGGATCGCTTCCATATCCAAGACGGTGGTCGCAACGGCGGTTATGCAGCTAGTGGAAAAGGGGCTATGCCATATCGATCAGGATGTGGGAGAAATACTGGGTTTCCGGGTGCGTAATCCGAAGCACCCGGATTTTTCGGTAACGCTTTCACAGATCATGACCCATACTTCGGGGCTTCAAGACGAATATGTTCGTTTTGTCGTCGATTCGCGAAATGAGAACCCGCCCAAGATCAGACTTGCAGATATTCTGCTGCCGGATGGGCCATATTATTCGGACCGCCTCTGGGGTGAAGGACCGCCTGGGGATCCGAGCCATTTTGAATACTCGAATCTTGGGTCCATTATTCTGGCTACGATTGTGGAGAAGCTTTCCGAGGAACGCTTCGATGTGTACTGCAAGCGGCATCTGTTCGAACCGCTCCGAATGAACGAAACAAGCTTTAATATCGGCGATTTCACGAATATGGATGATATTGCTGCGCTGTACGAGTATGCAGAGGCCGACGGGCAGTTTACAGTCGGCACCGATGATTTCGGAGGAAGGAAGCCGGATCCCATTGATTACAGCAGCTATGTGCCTGGCACGAATGGAGCGCTGTTCAGCCCGCAAGGCGGACTTCGGACGTCTGTTAACGATTTGACCCGGTTTATGGAGGCGCATGCCAACGGCGGCGCTTTGAACAGGACTCGGATCTTGCAAACCGAAACGGCTGATCTCATGCATACACCACACTGGGCGGGACATCGGACGGAAGGATTCTTTCGCAATAGCGGTCTCCAATTCCAGATCACGGACGATCTGATTCCGGGACAGCGGCTTATTGGACATGCCGGCGACGCTTATGGACTGCTTAGCGATATGTACTTTCATAAACAGGAGAGGTGGGGTCTCATTCTGGTGATGAACGGCCTTATCCAAAGAAAAGGGCAGGGCGTTTATTTTGAGGCGGAGGAAGAGCTCGCCCAGCTTTTACATGTATCTGTTTTGAAGTAGTGTTCGGATAGCGATTCGTTATTTACAACATGTTATTCTGATGTTAGAATATGTTACATCCTTAGTGTTTTGACGTCTGGCGGTCGTAGGAAGCAACTCTTCCCACATCCCGTACAGAACCCGTACAGAATGCTAGGCTGATGTTTCGAAGCCGGTTTTGCTCCGCATTACTTGAAGGAGAGTGGCCTGGTGGTATACGATAAAGATACGGTTTACATAATAGGCGACGCGCAAGCTTCCGTGAACAATCCCATTACGCAGCAGTACAACGCATTTTTTATCGGACTTGTCGTAGATACGACGAGCCATAAAATCATTGATGCAGGTTGTTCGTCGACAATCCCGCTAACATCGGATTTTGTCCGTTCCATCTTCATCGGTCATAATATGCTTCTGCTCGAAGCGGTGGCGGAGGAAATCAGGCGAAGATATCACGGATCGTCCCAGAAGGCATTGATCGTAGCGTACAAGGACGCACAAAAAAAATATAGATTAGCACTTAACGGCCGGGAAGAACTGGGCTTCCAAGCTTCCGGTACAGTGTGAGCTGCTTTATTTATCCGTATGGCAACATACCCGTAAATAAAACCCAGCAGATGGTTATTTGGGATGAGTCATCCCGAAGCTGTTTGCTGGGTTTTTTGTATCTTATAAAACAGGAGGCCAACCTATGAAACTGTATATTTCCATCGATATGGAAGGCATCACCGGACTTGTCGATAATACGTTTGTCGATTCCAGGCAGTACAACTACACGCGAGGTCAGCATATCATGACCGATGAAGCCAATCATGTGATCGGAACAGCTTTTGATGAAGGCTGGAAGGAAGTGATTGTCAACGACAGCCACTCCAAAATGAACAATCTGCTCATCGAGAAGCTCCATCCCGATACGCAGTTGATTTCAGGCGATGTGAAGCCTTTTTCCATGGTACAGGGACTGGATGCCTCCTGTTCGGGAGCGGCATTTCTGGGCTACCACACGAGAGCTGCAAGGAAAGGCGTCCTCAGTCATACGATGATCTTCGGCGTATGCAATATGTATATTAACGATACGGCAATCGGTGAGCTCGGGTTCAATGCTTTTGTGGCCGGACATTACGGCGTACCTGTTCTCTTGGTGGCCGGGGATGACGAGACCGCAATCGAAGCGGAGGAGCTTATTCCGGGAGTTACCACAGCAGTGGTAAAGAAACGGATTTCGCGGACTTCGGCGCTGTGCCTGACCCCGCAAAAAAGCGGCCAGCTGCTTAGAGAGAAAACGATGGAAGCGCTGGCGAACATCGGCAAGGTGAAGCCGCTCATACCGCCGGACAACCCGGTGCTGTCGATTGAATTCGCCAACTACGGTCAAGCCGAGTGGGCTCATTTGATGCCGGGAACGGCTATAGAAGGTGGTAGCCCTATTGTCACTTATCAAGCCAAAAATATTCTGGAAGCATACCAAGCCATGCTAGTCATGACCGAATTGGCGACGAGAACGGCATTTTGTTAAGAAACGGGTGATCACGTGGCACAATATATTCTTCGCAGATTTATCTCCATGATCGTCACACTTTGGCTTATTATCACGGTTACCTTTTTCCTTATGCATGCCGTGCCGGGATCGCCTTTCGATAAAGAAGGCAGGAATTCCAATCCGACCGCCGTTCAGAACATGATGGAATTTTACAATTTAGATAAGCCCCTTTCCGTCCAATACGTGATTTATTTAAAATCGCTGCTCACTTTAGATCTCGGACCTTCCATCGGTCACTTCCCGGACAGTGTCAACTCCATGATCGAACGCGGGTTTCCGGTCTCCTTCAAGCTCGGGATGGTATCCATCCTTTTTGCCATCGTAACGGGTATAGCGCTTGGAACGGTTGCGGCTCTGAGGCAGAACCGGATGATCGATTACTTTGCAATGATCTTTGCCGTCATCGGCATTGCGGTGCCTAACTTCATCGTGGCGACCCTGCTGATCAAATACGTGGCGGTAGAGTGGAAGCTGCTTCCGGTAGCTACTTGGGGCAGCTGGAAGCATGTGATCTTGCCGGCGCTGGCATTGTCGACCGGACCGCTTGCAATTATTGCCAGACTGACACGAGCCAACATGGTGGAAGTACTTACGGCTGACTACATCGAAATGGCAAGGGCAAAAGGCCTTTCGCCGGCGACGATTGTCATCAAGCACGCGCTTCGCAATGCAGTATTGCCGGTCATTACACTGCTGGGCGCCTTGGTAGCCAACGTTCTTACAGGGAGCTTCGTCATCGAGAAAATTTTCGCCATACCGGGCATGGGCAAATATTTTGTTGACGGCATTAATAACCGTGATTATGCGGTCATTATGGGGACGACCGTATTCTATAGCGCTCTATTAATTTTCATGATGTTTTTGGTGGATATCGCCTACGGCCTCATTGACCCCCGCATCAAGCTGCACAGAAAAGAGGGATAAGGATGAGCATTCCGGATTCATTATTTGTAGCTATGCCCAATAAGCCGGGAAGTGCGGAAGCGATTGTCCGGCCTCGGCTGTCATTCTGGCAGGAAGCCTGGATAAGGCTGTTTACCAACAAGCTGGCTATGGCAGGGTTGATCGTCATTGCTTTCATGGCGCTGCTCGCTATCTTCGGTCCGATGCTGACCGACCAGAGCTACTCGAAACAGGTTCTGCTGGAGGCCAACCAGAAACCAAGCCAGGCCCACTGGTTCGGCACCGATGAGCTTGGGCGCGACGTATACGCCCGCATTCTTTACGGCGCCCGCATCTCGCTGTTTATCGGTTTAATGGCTGCATTGATCGATTTCCTGATCGGTATCGTATACGGCGGCATCGCCGGTTACCTCGGCGGTCGCATCGACAATTTGATGATGCGCTTCGTCGATCTTTTATACGGAATTCCTTATTTGCTGATCGTCATTCTGCTGATGGTTGTTATGGGCCCGGGTCTTCTGACCATCATCGTTGCACTCAGCGCCACCGGCTGGATCGGCATGGCCCGCATCGTTCGCGGACAAGTGCTTAGTTTAAAGTCATCCGAGTACGTGCTGGCGGCGCGCACGCTGGGTGGAGGCGCGGGCTACATGATTCGCAAGCATTTGCTGCCCAACGCGTTAGGCGTCATTATCGTGCAGGTGACGTTCTCCGTCCCGTCGGCGATTTTTGCAGAAGCGTTCCTTAGCTTTCTCGGCCTGGGAATTCAGCCGCCCTTGGCGAGTTGGGGCGTCATGGCCAACGATGGTCTCCCGACCATTTTATCCGGCCACTGGTGGAGGCTGTTTTACCCGGCGTTCTTCATCTCGATGACGATGCTTGCCTTTAATCTTCTTGGCGATGGTTTGCAGGATGCTTTTAACCCGAGGCAGAGGAGGTAGCGAGGTGAAACCAACGAACCCATCCGACGTTCTATTGGAAGTGGATAATCTGCATGTCTCTTTCACTACCTACGGCGGAGAGATCAAGGCAGTCCGCGGTGTCAGCTTTATGCTGAGTGAGGGAGAAACGCTCGCCATCGTCGGTGAATCCGGCTGCGGCAAAAGCGTCACCGCACGCAGTCTGATGCGTTTGCTTCCCGAGCGCAGCTCAAAGATCGGCGAAGGCAGCATTCGCTTCAAAGGCGAGGAGCTGACCAAGCTGAATGAAAAGCGGCTGAGGGAACTGAGAGGCTCTGAAATTTCAATGATTTTTCAAGATGCGATGACGGCTCTGAATCCGACCATCTCTATCGGGGAGCAGATTATGGAAGGGATCATCCGCCATCAGAAGCTTTCGCGTGCAGAAGCGCGCAAGCAAGCTCTTGAAATGCTTGGACTCGTGGGCATAACCAACCCGGAAATGCGCCTCAAGCAGTATTTGCATGAGTTCAGCGGAGGCATGCGGCAGCGGATCATGATTGCGATTGCAGCGGTTTGCAATCCTTCCGTCCTTATTGCAGACGAGCCGACGACGGCACTGGATGTCACGATTCAGGCGCAAATCATCGATCTGTTCCGGATGCTCCAGAAGAAGACCGGCGTGTCCATCATCATCATTACGCATGACCTTGGCGTCGTGGCCAAAATCGCCGATCGTGTCAATGTCATGTACGCCGGCAAGATCGTCGAAACCGGGACGGTGACGGAGTTGTTCCACAATCCGCAGCATCCATATACCAAGGGGCTGCTCGCTTCCATGCCGCGCCTGGATATGGACAGGAAGCTCCCGCTTACGCCGATTCCGGGGACGCCGCCGGATCTGTTCGCTCCGCCCCGAGGCTGCGCATTTGCAGCACGATGCACTTATGCTATGGAGGTTTGCGGAACGTACCAGCCCGAGCAGACCCGGGTATCCCACAGTCACTCTGTGGCCTGTTGGCTGCAGGATCCGCGCGCTAAAGCTGTATTCCAGCCGCCGAATAAGATGGAAGTCGAAGCGGTTCTAGGATAAACAAACACATGAAAAGGGAGATGTGCCATGAAAAAAGGTTTAGCATTGCTCGTCGGCTGTACATTGATTATCGGTACGATACTAGCGGGGTGCAGTAAAGATCAAAGTCCCGAAGCTGCCAAAGCAACGGATAGCGGGAAAGACACGAAGCCTAAAATTCTCCTGTATAACAATTTAAAAGAGCCAACATCCATCGACCCTCCTATTGGTTTTGACCAAGTTTCGTATGATATTGTCAACAATGCGTTTGAGGGATTGACCCGACTGGGCAAGGATCACAATCCGGAGCCGGCCATGGCGAAAGAATGGAAAGTCACTCCCGACGGCAAAAAGTATACATTCACGCTGCGCGACGGCATTAAATGGACGAACGGCGACCCGGTGAAAGCAGCCGACTTTGAGTACGCGTGGAAGCGTCTGCTCGATCCGAAAACTGCGTCCGATGCCGCTTTCCTCGCTTATCCCATTGAAGGTGCGGAAGCCTTCAACTCCGGTAAGGGTTCGGCTGACGATGTGAAAGTGAAGGCTGTTGACGATAAGACGCTTGAAGTCACTTTGGCGCAGCCTGCTTCCTGGTTGATCGGCATGGTATCCAGCCCCGCGTTCTTCCCGGTCAACAAGGCTGTCGTGGAGAAGAATGCCAAATGGGCCGGCGAAGCGGCAACGATCGTGAGCAACGGGCCGTTCACCATTACCGAATGGAAGCATGACAGCGAGCTGAAAATGGTGAAAAACGACCAGTATTGGGATGCGGCTAACGTGAAACTGGGCGGTGTCACTTACAAGATGGTCAATGATTCCAATACAGCCTATCAGCTATACTCTACGGGTGAGCTTCATACGACAGGATCCATCCCGGCTGATCTGAGCGAAAAGCTGTTTGCCGAGAACAAAGTAACGGTCGAAGATGCCGCAGGCACCGCATTCTACCGCTTTAATACGAAGATGGAACCATTTAACAACGTTAACATTCGAAAAGCTTTCATCGCTGCGGTCGACAGACAGAAGCTTGTTGATCTAGTCTTGAAGCAAAAGCAGAAGCCTGCCGATGGTTATGTGTCTCCTGGACTAAAGGATCCTGCGGGCGGAGATTTCCGCAAAGTCGGCGGCAGCCTGATCAAGTTTGATGCGGCAGAGGCCAAGCAGCTATTAGCTAAAGGGATGCAGGAAGCAAAATACACCACGCTGCCGGAGGTCACATTGACCTATAACACGAATGATGTCAGCCAAAGAATTGCACAAGCGGTTCAAGCCATGTTCAAAGATAACCTGGGCATCGATGTAAAGCTGGCCAATAAAGAAGGCAAAGTGATGACGGACGAACAGAAGAAGCTTCAGCTTCAACTATCCCGTTCTTCGTTCCTTCCGGACTTTGCCGATCCGATCAATTTCCTGGACGGATTCCAGTCGACGAATCCATTCAGCCGTACAGGATGGGTCAATGCTTCCTATGATAAATTGATTAAAGACGCATACAATGAACCAGATGAGAAAAAACGCTTCGCTCTGATGCATGATGCGGAAAAAATTCTGATGGATGACGCTCCGATTCTGCCGCTCTATTTCTATAACACGGCATATATGCAAAGCGAAAAATTGGAGGGCGTAGTCAGACACGCTTTCGGTTTCGTCGACTTTAAGTGGGCGAATTTGAAATGATTTGATTAGGGGACGTACCTGTGAAAGGTGCTTCTCCCCTTTTTTCAAGCGGGAAAGGAGCGGCAGCATGTTTGAGCTTATAAAGCCCCGGCGGTTAAGTCCCGGGGATACGGTAGCCATTACGGCTCCTGCTAGCTGGGTCGACAGGGAGCAGGTTATAGCGGCTTCGACCTATCTGCAAAAGCTGGGGCTGCATGTCCGGCTTGGAGATACTTTGTCCGAGCAGCACGGTTACCTTGCGGGAACTGATGAGGAGCGGGCTCGGGAGTTGAACGCTATGTTCGCAGACCCGGACATTAAAGCGATCATTTGCGCGCGAGGCGGATATGGTACCGGAAGAATTGCCGATCGGTTAGACTATGAACTCATTCGGGCCAATCCAAAAATTTTTTGGGGCTATAGCGATATTACCTTTTTGCATTCGGCGATTGGACAGTGCGCAGGTTTGGTTACTTTTCACGGTCCGATGCTGATCGATCTGGGCAAAGATGTGCATCCGCTTACGGTGCAAAATTATGAGACGCTCATCCGACCGTCCGTTCTCTGCTATATGGAAGAGATTTCTCCTCTGCAAACGTTAGTGGAAGGAGAAGCCGTAGGGGCCCTCGTCGGCGGGAACATCTCCTTGATCGCAAGCACGCTTGGAACTGCTTACGAGCTAGACACGCGGGGCAAAATTCTGTTTATTGAAGATATCGACGAAGAGCCTTACCGGTTAGACCGGATGTTGAATCAATTGAAGCAAGCGGGTAAATTTGCCGATGCGGCGGGAATTCTGGTCTGCAATTTTAACAATTGCGTGCCGAATAAACGCAAGATATCGCTTACATTGGAGCAGATTTTTAACGACCACATCGTGTCCGCAGGGAAACCGACGCTCTCCGGATTTAAAATCGGCCACTGCTCTCCGAATATTGCAGTTCCGATCGGAATCGTAGCAAAGATGAGCACGTACGATAAGTCGCTGGTATGTATGGAACCCGGTGTAGAGGCATGAGGAGGTTAAGGTTACTAGCATGAACATACAAAGCATAGATGTAATGAGGCAGTCCACGCCGCTCAAAAAGCCGTTTAAAACAGCGCTGCGCACCGTGTATGAAGCGGAATCCATTATCGTCCGCATGCAGGCTAGCGACGGCAGAGTCGGTTGGGGAGAGGCGCCGGCGACCATTGTCATAACCGGAGACAGCCTGGAGAGCATCCAATCGGCTATCGTCAATACGTTTACCCCGCTATTGATCGGCAAAAACCTGCTGGCCTACGAACGCATTTTGCAGGAAATTCATCACTCGATGATCGGCAGCAGCAGCGCTAAAGCGGCTGTAGATATGGCTATATATGATCTGGTCTCGCAGCACTGCGGTCTGCCATTGTACCAGTTCCTGGGAGGATATAAGGATCAGATCGAGACGGATTTTACGGTTAGCGTTAATTCGCCTAAGGAGATGGGGGAAGATGCCATCCGTTATGTGCGTGAAGGGTTCAATGTACTGAAAATTAAAGTGGGCAAGGATAATATCCTTGAGGATATCGAAAGAATCAAGGAAATCCGCAGCTGCGTCGGGAGTGGAGTCAAGATTCGCATTGATGCGAATCAGGGGTGGCAGGTGAAGGACGCCGTTCGTACAATCCGCCGTATGGAGGACTTGGGGCTTGATATTGAACTGGTCGAACAGCCGGTGAAAGCGAACGACATCGAAGGGCTGAAAACGGTCACCGATGCCGTAGAAACGCCGATTATGGCAGACGAGAGCGTCTTTTCTCCCGCACAGGCCTTTGAAGTGCTGAAACACCGGGCAGCCGATCTGATTAATATCAAGCTAATGAAATCCGGCGGTATTTACAAAGCGCAAATCATTAACCATATCGCTGAAGAATTCGGCGTCGAGTGCATGGTGGGCAGCATGATCGAATCCCGTGTGGCCGTAACGGCCGCGGCTCATCTTGCGGCAAGCAAGAAGAACATTACACGCTTTGATTTTGATGCCCCATTGATGATGTTGAACGATATTGTGGTAGGCGGAGTGCAGTATGACGGCAGAATGATGACTTTCCCTAAAGTAGCGGGTCTTGGCATTCAAGACGTAATCCATAGTGAAAGTGTTGTGGGATCATGAGCGAATTTCCGAGAATGACTGTAGCCGTTTCTGTCGCAACAGTATGGACAAAGCCGGAATCTCCACGTCCTTTGGATGAACTAGCATTGAGGAATCCGGCTGAAATCAGAGAATGGCTAAAGCGGATGACGCTGGACGATAAGCTGGACTTGTGGGGTGGCAACCGGATTCAGACGCAAATTTTGTATGGTACCTCCGTGCTGGTTGTAGAAGAATTGGAAGATTGGGTTCAGGTGCTCATCCCGCAGCAAGGAACCCGGAAAGAAGCTTTGGGCTATCCTGGATGGGTGCCAAGATGCCAGTTGGCTTCAGTACCGGACGCTCCCGAGGATTCGAAATGGGCTGATGTTATAACTACTCATGCATGGTTGTATCGGAATCCGTCCGAACGCTGGATCGAATTGAGCTATCTGACCTCTCTGCCTGTGATTGAGGAAACGGAAGAATGGGTCGAGGTGAAGACGCCGGAGGGATCAGGATATTTAAAAGCAGACGAGGTTCGTTTGATCGATAGCCCCCTGGCTCCCAAGCTTGGAGAAGACCATATCGGACGCGGAATCGTAGAGGAGGGAAGGAGGTTCCTCGATCTTCCTTACCTATGGGGCGGCATGTCCTCTTTCGGCTACGATTGCTCCGGTTTCGCCTATAATATGCACAGGTATTTTGGGATATTGATTCCAAGAGATGCCTCTGACCAGGCCAAGCAGGGAATACTCGTTGACAAGGAACAGCTGGAACCGGGGGATTTGCTCTTTTTCGCGCATGAGGAAGGAAAGGGAGCTGTTCACCATGTGGGGATATATGTCGGTGACAATCAGATGATCCATTCGCCTGAATCGATAAAATCGATTGAAATTGTAGATTTGAGCAGCTATAAGTTGGCTAAAGAGCATTGTATGTCTCGGCGGTACTGGGGGTAGTGCAAGATCCTCAATGAGTTGAAAATAAAACGTCCGTGCTCCGAACTTCTCTGAACTCACCCGACCTGCAAAAAGTACATTTTATTCTGGCTGATTTGCCGGTTTCAACGTATTGACCTGCAGAACCTGCATCTCATTTGCCCGAAAAGCTCCGTCACTAAGTAAAACCAGGTGATTTAGATGTATCTTTTGTAGGTCGCATCCTATAACGCTGCTTTTAGTGCCAATTATTATGTATAAAATGCAGGTCGTTCATTCGGCAAAGCAGTCCCAAGCCTCCTGCGCAATTCATACATTACCGCTGTAAGAATGATAAGGCTGACCGATAGAGGGTGTTGCTCACTATCGTTCGATAATGGGCAACCCTTGCTTATGCTTTCTCCTGTATCGTTTTCCCGCTATGACTTCCCTGACCATAACTGTCAGGGAAGTTTTTTTATAATAGGATCAAAAGCAATCGAGTGGAGGGCATTGAAAGATGAAAGAGCGGATTGGTTTCGTATTTATTCATGGAGCAGGTCTGGAAAGCCGGATATGGGGACAGGTTGTAACTGGGCTGGAATCCCCCAGTTTACTGGTAGACTTTCCTGAGCGGGAGGGTGATAAAACGATAAGGCAGTCGTTATCGCTTCAAGATTACATCACCCATATCAAGCAGCAAATTCAAGCTTGGGATGTTCTAAAATTTGTCATCGTCGCGCATTCTTTGGGGGGAGTCCTTGCCCTTAAAATTGCCGAAGATTTTTCGGATCGGCTTGTGGGTTTTGTGGCAGTCGGGGCGACTATTCCAAGCCAGGGCGGGTCATTTCTATCCGTTCTGCCCTTTGCGCAACGTACATTGATGCGTGTTCTTTTACGTGCATTTGGAACGCAACCGCCAGAATCGGCCATTCGCAAGGGGTTGTGTAATGATCTTTCGCCTGACCAAGCAAATGAAGTCGTACGCGGATTTGCCCCGGAGTCGGTACGCGTTTATACGGATCGGATAGAAGCGCTTCCTCCGCGAGTGCCTAAGCTTTATCTGAAACTAATGAATGACCAAGAGATGAATCCGTCCCATCAGGATAAAATGATTGCCAATCTTGCCCCACAGCATGTCGAAGTACTTGAATCAGGACATCTGCCTATGCTCAGTAAACCGGACGAACTTCGTTTTGCTTTAAATTCGTTTCTGTTGCAATTGGATGCGAGCTAAAATTCGGGCCTGCCTGAAGTCATCTATGATGACCTTCGGCAAGGCTCTTTTGTTGTTAATATTTGGATACCCAGATTTCATTAGACAGCAATGTCCAGACCGATCGATCAATCAATCAATCAATCGCATGCGGTTATGAATGGACCAATCAAGATGCTGCGATATGATTCTACCTGCTCTGACGTCTGTAACGATGAAAAACATCTTTACAGCCACACTAAGCACCTTCAACTCGCCCCTGTCCCATCTCTAAGAATGAAAAACATCGCTAGAGGTAATGATTTCACAGCCTCACTAAGCACCTTCAACCCGCCCCTGTCCCATCTCTAAGAATGAAAAACATCGCTAGAGGTAATGATTTCACCCTCCCCACGTCTGTAACGATGAAAAACATCTTTACAGCCTCACTAAGCACCTTCAACCCGCCCCTGTCCCATCTCTAAGAATGAAAAACATCGCTAGAGGATATAATCTCACCCACCTTCACGTATTAACGATGAAAAACATCTTTTGAAACGAAAACCGGGGGCATAGAGGATAGAATTGTGTGGAATAAACAAGAGAGCTAGTTGGGTTGTGTTAAAAAATAACGTTAATATAACATAACATAAATTAAAAATTAACATAATACTAACACAAGAATTGAATTTAATATTTTATGTCAGGAATATTGACGTATATATCCAATTCCATTAATATAATATTTGTAAGATCAACATAGAGAAAACAAAGCCGATCTAGTAATTTTTCAAGAATTTCGCACTTTAATCGAAGTTCTGATTACTGCAACATCGGCTATTTTTATGTTAATTACATGTTATTATATATATCATAACTAGTAATTATTGTGTTACTAACTTATCTTGGGAGGTTGTTTCATGAATTTGAAGAAGACAGCTCTTATGATCTCGGTCTCGGCACTTGCACTAGGTTTGTTGGCGGGTTGCGGAAACGGAAATACCAGTACAAGCACAAGCACAAGTACGGCCACAGGAACAGCGGAAACGGCCAAACCCGGCAGCGGAGGCGCGAAAACCGTCATTAAAATCGCAACCCAATCTCCATTGTCCGGAGGAAGCGCCGTTCAAGGCGAAGCAATTAAACTGGGTGCCCAGCTGTCCTTGGATGATCATAAAGCGGAGTTCGATAAGCTTGGATTCGAGCTGCAGCTTGTCCCTTACGACGATCAAGGAGATCCCAAGAAAGGTGTTGCGAATGCTGAGATCATTGGCGCGGATCAATCGATCCTCGGAATCGTGGGGCATATGAACTCCGGCGTAGCCATACCTTCATCGGTCGTTTATGAAAAATATAACGCAGTCATGGTATCGCCATCCAATACGGCAACGGAGGTTACGGACCGTAACCTGAAAGTCGTGAACCGAATCGTTGCCCGCGACGACTTCCAAGGACCGGCAGCAGCCGAGTACGCAGTGAAGACGGTGGGGGCCAAAAATATTTTTGTCATACAAGACAAAACCGCATACGGACAAGGCTTGGCAGATGCGTTTAAAGATGCTGCGACGAAGCTTGGCGCCACCATTGTCGGGTATGAGGGAATAACAGTAGGCGAAAAGGATTTCAACGGCGTGCTAAACATTGCGCTTAGCAAAAAACCGGACTTCGTCTTCTTCGGAGGATTGTACGGGGAAGGCGGTCTGCTCATCAAGCAAGCGCGTGATAAAGGCATTATGGCGCCATTCATGGGTGGAGATGCTTGGGACTCGCAAGGTCTGGTTGATGTAGCCGGAGATAAAGTAAAGGATGCCTTGTACGCCTCAATCGCTACGGATATTACCAAAACGGCAGAAGGCAAAAAATGGGCCGACCAATACAAGGCCAAGTTCAGTAAAAGCCCTGATGGTTACTCGGCATATGCATATGATTGTATGACTGTGATACTTAACGGCATTAAAACGGCAGCGGCTGCAAATGGCGGAAAAGTGCCAACCCGCGATAAGGTACGGGATGCCGTTCGTGCCACGAAAGATTTCCAAGGTTTAGCAACGAAAATCAGCTTTGACGGCAAGGGTGATAACACTTACGCAAAAGTGTTCATTTATAAATTCGGAGGTCCGGCCTATCCGGGAAGTATGATTTCCGAAGTCAGCAAGTAAGCCTAATCACCGAAAGGAGAGGCTTCATGATTGTAAACATCCTGCACACACTCCCCCAAGTATTAATCGACGGCCTTGCATTAGGCGCTATTTATGCGGTCGTCGCGTTAGGCTATACCATGGTGTACGGCATTCTGGAGCTGATCAATTTTGCACATGGAGAAGTTTTTATGACCGGTGCATTCGTCGGTACATCGGTATTGTTTGTGTTTCACTCTACAGGGTGGCTTGACGGTATGCCGGGATGGATCGCTTACATTCTTATCCTTGCTATAGCAATGCTTTTCACGGGGATCATGGGTGTAGGGATAGAACGAATTGCTTATCGTCCTCTTAGGAAAGCGCCCAAGTTGATTTCGCTCATCTCCGCTATCGGGGTTTCCTTTGTGGTACAAGATCTCGTCCGTTTTATTTCCGAGTTAAAAACAGGCAATTATATCGTAAGCGGCATCACGTTATACGATAAAAATGTGAAAATCGGTACTTCCTCTCTTGGCTCTTGGCTTGGCGACGCGTCTCTGAAAATCAACACCATTATTATTATCGCGGTAGCCGTTTTACTGATGATCGGACTGGATTTGTTCGTCAACCGCACTAAATGGGGAGTAGCCATGCGCGCCGTTGCGCAAGATCGTGAAACAGCCTCGCTGATGTCGATCAATGTGAATAAAATCATCGTGTTGACCTTTTTCATCGGTTCTTCCTTAGGAGGCGCTACAGGGGTATTATTTGCACAGCAGTATGGGACCATTGATCCGTTTATCGGGTATATATTGGGTTTAAAAGCATTTACTGCCGCAGTGCTCGGCGGTATCGGCAACATTCGGGGAGCGATGTTCGGCGGGCTCGTCATCGGGCTATTAGAGATGTTTGCTTCTTCCAATCTTGGTTTACTGACGAACGGCAGCTTCGGAGCCGAGTATAAAGATGTATTTTCGTTCATGATCCTCATTATCGTACTGATTTTTAAACCCGAAGGCTTGTTCGGTAAAGCCGTCAAAGAGAAGGTGTAGGTGATGGCGATGGATAAAATCAAACAAGTATTGCTGCAAAATGCGAAAATTCAAGCCTTGATTCTTGTTATCTTTGTCGCGGTCACGTCGCTTAGCGTATATTTGACGGCAAAATCGGTTACTGCATTTTTATTATTACTCGCTTCTCTCCTCATGCTTTACTACACTTCATTCAGCAATAGAGTCAAATGGATCATCGGCGGCACACTTCTCATCTTGATTATTCCTCTCGCTACATCCGGAGGACCCGCCTATGATTCCTACATGGAAGTCGCGACGCAGAGCGGCATTTATATCGCGATGGCACTAGGGTTGAACATTGTTGTCGGATTCGCGGGACTTTTGGATTTGGGATTTGTCGCCTTCTTCGCAATCGGGGCGTATACGTACGGCATCTTTTCCACCGCTCAAGCGAATCACTTCATACCAGGGGATATATTCCCGCTCACCGGTTCCACGTTCTGGCTTTTTATTATCATCGGCGGCTTTATGGCTGCGCTGTTCGGCGTTCTTCTCGGTTTGCCTGTGCTTAGGGTGAAGGGGGATTATCTCGCTATCGTCACCTTGGGCTTCGGGGAAATCATACGGATTATCTTCAATAACCTGGAGAAGCCGGTGAACATCACGAACGGAGCCATGGGTATTTCATCGATTAAGCCTCCGAATTTGTTCGGTTTCGAATTCACGCATCCTCATCATTTTTATTTTATTGTTATCGCGATCTTGGCTTTTGTTATTTTCGGAGTAAGGAGATTTGAGCACTCCCGATTGGGTCGTTCTTGGAAAGCCGTTCGGGAGAACGAAATTGCCGCACAATCGATGGGGGTCCCATTAATTCGCACCAAGTTAACGGCGTTCGCAGTAGGGGCTTCCTTCTCAGGGATGATGGGCGTCGTCTTCGCCGCCAAACAAACATTTATTGATCCATCCAGTTTTACATTGCTCGAGTCCACTACGATTCTAGTCATGGTTGTTTTGGGGGGCATGGGGAGCGTTCCCGGCGTCATTCTCGGAGCTGCACTCGTGACAATCCTCAACCTGCAGGTGCTGACGGAATTCACGAACTGGTTGAACCAATTGACGCTGCAAGGCGTGGTTCATATTCCGAATGCCTTATCCCCATCCAAAATGCAGCGGTTTATTTTTGGAGCTATTTTAATCCTGATCGCCATCTTTAGGTCAAATGGATTGATTTCCGCAAAGAATCGCAAGGTGAGCGTAAACCAGCAGAGCGGAGGGATCGTCCAATGACTGTCTTGCGTGTTAGCAATCTGGTCAAACGCTTTGGCGGGTTGGTTGCCGTTAACGGTGTTCATTTTGAATTTCGGAAAGGCAAGATTTCTGCTGTCATCGGTCCGAATGGTGCCGGAAAAACGACCTTTTTCAATATGATCACCGGCATTTATACGCCTGATGAGGGCCAAATCGAACTGGAAGGCAAGTCGATCGTGAAGGTGAAGCCGGATCGTATAACCGAAAAGGGCATTGTCCGTACCTTTCAAAATATTAGGTTGTTTGGAAACATGACTGTTCTTGAAAATGTGATGGTCGGTATGCATATTCATCTGAAAGCGGGTATATTCAGCACGCTGCTGGGTCTTCCTAAAGTTCGGCTTGAGGAGCAAAAAGCGATGGATGAAGCCTACCGAATCTTGCGGTATGTCGGTCTCGAGCGGCTGCTGAATGAAAAAGCGAACAGCCTGTCTTACGGAGCGCAAAGACGTCTGGAAATCGCGAGGGCGCTGGCGGCCAAACCGAAAGTACTGCTTTTGGATGAGCCGGCTGCGGGAATGAACCCTCGCGAAACCGTACAATTGACCGAGCTTATCCGAAGCATTCAGCGGGAGCTGGACATCTCGATTATTTTAATTGAGCACGATATGAAGCTAGTCATGGATCTTTCCGATCACATTCTCGTGCTGGATCACGGCGAAAAAATAGCCGAGGGAGCTCCCCGTGAGATTCGTTCGAATCCGCGAGTGATCGAAGCCTATTTAGGTAAAAGCGCATTAGGACAAGAGGTGATGAAATGAGCTTGCTAAAGCTTCAAGAGGTTCATGCTTACTATGGCGGCATCCATGCTTTAAAGGGAATTACGCTCCATGTAAATGAAGGGGAAATTGTAACGTTGATCGGTTGCAACGGAGCGGGTAAATCTACAACGCTTAAATCGATTTGCGGTCAAGTGAAGACGAAGGGTTCTATCCTGTTTCATGAAACCAACATCTCCGCCTGGCCGCCTCATCAAACGGCAATGGAAGGCATTGCTCATGTCCCGGAGGGCCGGCGTATATTCCCTCGGCTTACGGTTAAAGAGAATCTGGAAATGGGCGGATTTTCGGTTAAGGATAAAAAAGTAATCAAAGAGCGTATGGAACAGTCCTTTATCTATTTTCCCCGCTTAAAAGAACGGTTGAACCAAACCGGAGGCACCATGAGCGGCGGAGAACAACAAATGCTTGCCATCGCCCGCGCGCTCATGATGAAACCAAAGCTATTGCTCCTTGATGAACCATCGATGGGATTGGCTCCGGTCATCGTGGATCAAATCTTTGAAATTATTCAGGAACTGAACCGCACGGGGATGACAATTCTGCTCGTGGAACAAAACGCATTTCAAGCGCTGCAAATTGCCCATCGCGGCTATGTCATACAGACCGGTGAAATCATTCTGGAGGATGATGCCAAATTGCTGCTTGTCAATAATCAAGTGAAGGAAGCTTATTTGGCAGGATGAAACGATTTCTCCCGATGTTTTACGGCATCATGGCATCATTCTTTTTCTCGTTCTCTTTCATCATGAACCGGGCTATGGAGTTATCTGGCGGATATTGGATCTGGAGCGCGTCGCTTCGCTTTTTATTCATGCTCCCTATCCTCCTGTTGATTGTCTTGATCAGGGGAAATATGCGGGCCTTGCTGATCGATATGAGAAAGCGGCTATGGGTATGGATGGGCTGGAGCTTTGTCGGATTCGGTTTATTTTATTTGCCGGTATGTTTTTCAGCTGCCTACGGACCGGGATGGCTTCTTGCAGCAACTTGGCAGATTACCATTGTTGCAGGCTCATTGCTTGCCCCATTGTTCGGCAATAAAGTCCCGGTAAAAGGCCTGCTGTTGTCCCTCGTCATCTTAGTTGGCGTAGCTGTTATCCAGGCGGAACAAGCTGGCCATCTTTCGCTAAAAGAAACGCTATTAGGCGTGATACCGGTTCTTTTCGCAGCTTTTGCTTATCCGTTGGGCAACCGAAAAATGATGGACGTTTGCGAAGGGCGGCTGGATGCCTATCAGCGCGTTCTTGGTATGACAATAGCCAGTCTTCCGTTATGGATCGTGCTCTCGGTCTATGCGCTTGTTCACGACGGCGCACCGAGTGCAGGGCAAATCGGTCAGTCTGCTATTGTAGCCGTTTGTTCGGGAGTTATTGCAACCGTACTCTTTTTTTCGGCGACGGATAGGGTACAGGGGTCTGTACATCAACTGGCCGCTGTGGAAGCCACTCAGGCGGGTGAAATCATTTTTGCTGTAATAGGAGAATTGGTGCTTCTTAAAGCTGCATTTCCTTCTATCTTATCTTGGATAGGGATGCTTACTGTAGTTCTAGGGATGCTCCTTCATAGTTTGATGCCGAAGGAAATAAGGTAATCTGGTAAACAGGGTTTAAAGCAAGTGAGAATCTGTGAGAATCACTCTTTAAACGAGTGGTTCTCTTTTTTTCTATAGCTTATCGCAGTCCGATTTTGCCAACTTATAATGCGCTCATCGAACATCGTCTTGCACAAACCAAGCTGCAATTTTGTAAAATCGGACTCCAAACTGTTTTGGTGGATATATCTTATATGCAATTGTGTTTTTCTCGTTAATTGACAGGCGTTTTTGCCGAATTATCAATTTGCATATGATTTTAAGATGAGTTATGGGGGTATAACATGCAAAACCGGGTAAGGTAAAATATAAGGAATGGAAGCGCTTTCTAAAGATGTGGTGAATGTAAAAATGTTAAGGGGGAAGCAGTATGCAGGCCGAAGCCAATCTAGCTGTTCAGGATACGCAGATCCGAAAGCGATTTCAGAATAAGGCAAAGTACAAGCTGTTTTTTATGGCGCTGCCGTTCTTGATTTTAGCTTTTTTGTTTTCTTATTTACCGCTGTACGGTTGGATTTACGCCTTTTACGACTACCGGCCGGGAATTCCGCTGTCACAGACGAACTTCATGGGATTTCATTGGTTCGAATCGATGTTTTCCAATGCCATTCAACGGCAGGAAGTGCTTCGCGTCCTTCGCAATACGGTGGCGATGAGTTCTTTGAATATCCTGACATCCATTCTGCCTGTTATTTTTGCCATTTTTTTGACGGAGGTTAACACAGCCTGGTTCAAGAAAATCGTGCAAATCATGACGACATTGCCGAATTTCATTAGTTGGGTATTGGTGTATTCCTTTGCCTTTATGCTATTTTCGGTCGATAACGGCTTCGTTAACCACCTCCTGACGGATCTTGGCCTCATCACCCGGCCCATGAACGTTCTAGCTTCAGACAACCACACCTGGCTGGCGATGACATTATGGCATATATGGAAAACGCTAGGTTGGAGCGCAATTATGTATATTGCTGCCATAACCGGAATTGACCAGGAACTGTACGAAGCGGCCAAAGTCGACGGCGCAGGCAGGTTTAGACTGATGTGGCATGTGACCGTTCCAGGCTTGATGCCGACGTTTTTTGTCCTGCTGGTGCTTACCATCGCCAATTTTATCAATAACGGGCTTGAACAGTATTACGTCTTTCAAAATGCGATCAATACGAGCCATATCGAAGTGCTCGATTTGTACGTTTACAATATCGGGATGTTGAATTCCAACTTCTCGTACTCTACCGCTGTCAGCCTGCTTAAATCAATCATCAGTATCTTCCTGCTGTTCGTTGCGAACGGACTTTCGAAACTTGTTCGCGGAGAGAGCATTATCTGATTGGCCATATCCAGAGAGGAGCATCGTATGGTTGCGAAATCTGCGTCCCGGTTTAGTACGTTTTCGATCCTGAATTATACGGTTTTTGCGCTATTTACACTTGCTTGCATATTCCCGTTCTATTACCTGTTCATCAACACGATCAGCAATAACGATTGGAGCAGCAGAGGGCTGGTGATGTTTTATCCGAAAGGCATTCATTTTGATAATTACGTCCAAGTATTCAAGATTCCCGGATTAGGGAGAGCCGTCTTCGTTTCGATTGCCCGCACCGTGCTCGGGACGGCGCTTACCGTTGCCGTGTCGGCTTTTCTCGGATATTTGTTCACCAAGAACGAAATGTGGGGAAGAAAATTTTGGTACCGATCCCTCATGATTACGATGTATTTTAATGCGGGACTGATTCCCTGGTACATTACCATGCTTCATTTGGGATTGGTCAATAATTTTCTCGCTTATATTCTGCCCGGTATCGTAGCGCCGTTTTATATCATTTTGGTCAAAACGTTTGTCGAATCCACACCGGTTGCTTTGCAGGAATCAGCGCAAATCGACGGAGCCGGCTACCTCACCATATTCTCGAAGATCGTCGTTCCTTTAATTATGCCCATACTCGCGACGATTGCCATCTTTGCGGCGGTTACTCAGTGGAATTCGTTCACAGATACATTGTTTCTGGTGACGGACGGCAAGCTGTTCACACTTCAATTTATTCTGTATCGGTATATGAACGAGGCGACTTCGCTAGCTCAGCTCATGAAGAGCGCGCAAGGCGGGGGCAGCATCAATCTGGCCAATATGCAGACGTCGACATCCATCCGGACGACCGTCTCCATGATCGCGATCACACCGATTTTGCTCGTATATCCATTCTTTCAACGATATTTTGTTAAAGGTATCTTGATCGGGGCTGTAAAAGGATAGTCAGGCAGTACTGCAGATTACGTCAAGGAGGTGACGCGTTACACGAAAGCGATTTGTAATGCGAAGTACATCAATTTAATGAGGTGAAGCCCAAGTATGCTTAAAGGGAAAAAGTGGTCTGTCTTGTCGCTCGCAGTTATAATCTCACTCGTTTTCGTAACCGCTTGCAGCAGCAATGGCGGGGGTTCGACCGCGCAGCCGATTTCGGATTCAAAGTCGAGCCCGGCAAGCGCGAACAATGGAAATGATGCCGGCAAATCCAATAACCCGGAGCTGACGATTACGGTCTTTTCCATGCTCGCCAACTATGCCGGTGAACAACCCGGATGGTTTGCCAAGCTGATTAAAGACAAGTTCAACATCAAGCTGAACATCATCGCTTCCAACCTGGCAGGCGGCCAGCAAAAAATCGCCACGATGATGGCGTCCGGCAATCTGGGGGACCTCGTGGTCTTCGGCACCAACGGCAAAGATTATCAAGACGCCATTAAAGCAGGCTTACTGCTCGATTGGACGAAAGACGGCATTCTTGATAAGCACGGAAAGGACATCTTGAAAAATGCGGGTCAAGCGATCGATGCGAACAAAAAGCAATTTGGCGGCGGCAGCGCGGTCTATGGGATCGGTCATGATGTAGGAGCCGGAGACGGTCCTTCCGAAGGCGCAACGATGGTTTTCGGCCCCGATATCCGATTTGATCTGTATCAAAAGTTGGGCAGTCCGCCAATCAAATCATTGAACGACTACTTGCCTTTGCTGAAGAAGATGCAGGAGCTCGAGCCGAAAAGCGAATCCGGCCGCCCGACGTACGGATTTTCACTGTGGTCGGACTGGGACAACAACTTCATGACGCTGGCCAAGGTCACTGCTCAGTTCCACGGATATCAGGAGGGCGACGGCTTCAATCCCGGCGATTTGATTCTGACATCCGCAACAGAAAACAAGCATCAAGGCTTGCTGGATGATAACAGTTATTACATGCAAGGCTTGAAATTCTATTTCGACGCCAACCAAATGGGGCTGCTTGATCCGGATTCGCTCACGCAAAAATTCTCGGATGCGTCGAACAAATTCAAAGACGGTCAAGTCTTCTTCTCTCAATTCCCATGGCTGGACAACGTATACAATACGCCTGAGCACACTTCAAAAGGGAAGTCCTTCCAATTGGTACCGTTCCAGGACGAGAAAATTTTCTCTTACGGACAAAATCCTTACGGCGGCGTCCGCGTATGGGCAATCGGTTCGAAGGCAAAAGACCCGGCCCGCATCATGCAATTCTTGAATTGGCTGTATACCCCGGAAGGCATGTTGGAATCGTATTACGGACCTAAAGGACTTGCCTGGGATATCAAGGACGGCAAACCGTTCGTAACCGAATACGGCTGGAAAGCGCTCCCTGCCAACGCGGAGCCGGTTCCGGCGGAGTACGGCGGCGGAACGTTCAAGGACGGTACGAACCAAATCAACAATACGACGTTAAAAAATTCGATGATCCACCCGGAGACGAAAGAACCGTATGACTATAACTTATGGAATTCAACGTTGACCCATAATACGAACCCTGCGGATAAAAGCTGGAGGGAGGCGATGGGCGTATTGACACCGAAAGAGTATTTCGTCAAACACAACATGGTGGCCGTGCAGAAGCCGGTCTTTACCGGAACGGCTCCCGTGACTCCGCCTTCGGACATCCAGCAAAAACAAAGCGAAGTCGGCAAGGTCATCCGAGAGCATTCCTGGAAAATGGTGTTCGCGAAAAATGAAGCCGAGTTTAACAAATTGAAGGAGCAATTGCTGACCAAAGCCAAAGGTCTCGGCTATGACGAGGTCGTAAACTTCCAGCTTGAACAAACCAAGAAAACCGTATGGGCAGCGAAATAAGTTCAAATTAGACGATGGAAGCCAGCCACGCAAAGCATCCCGTGCCGGGGCACGGGATGCTTTGCATTTTAATGGAGGAGATACCCGCATGAATGCTAATCATATTCCCGAACCCTATCCGCGCGTAGCCGCTTTCGAGCGCATGGGTTTCGGCATGTTTATACACTGGGGGTTATATTCGCAATTGGGCCGAGGGGAATGGATCATGAACATTGATCGAATCCCCAAAGACGAGTATCGGAAGCTGAAAGATACATTCACGGCTGAGGATTACGATGCAAAAGCGATTACCCGTCTGGCGAAAAAAGCCGGCATGACCTATATCGTGCTGACGACACGGCATCACGATGGCTTTTCCCTATATGATACCAGGGGGCTTTCTGAATATGACGCCATTCACAGTCCCGCAGGACGTGATCTCATTGCCGAATTCGTAGACGCCTGCCGTGAGGAAGGGATTGTCCCTTTTTTTTATCACACGACACTCGATTGGTATCAGGAAAGCTACCGGGAAGATTTTAAATCCTATCTGGAATACTTGATCAAATCCGTAGAGGTGCTATGCATGCATTATGGGAAGATCGGCGGGTTTTGGTTTGACGGTAACTGGGACAAGCCGATGGCGGATTGGCGGGAGGACGAGCTGTACGGCATGATTCGCAAACATCAGCCCGATGCGATTATCGTCAACAATTCCGGGCTGCACCATCGCGGAGAATATGGCCATCCGGAGATTGACAGTGTGACGTTTGAACAAGGAAGACCGATCCCGCTCGACCGGCGTGGACGGACTAAGTATGTTGCTGCGGAGATGTGTCAAACCATTAATCATCATTGGGGTTTTGGAATCAAAGATTTTCAAACCAAGTCCGTCAAGCAATTGATCGAAACCATGTGCAGCTGCAGAAAAGTTGGCGCCAATTATTTGCTGAACATTGGTCCTACCGGATCGGGCATGGTGGACCCCTTGCAGAAATTTCTGCTGGAAACCATGGGTGCCTGGGTGCATATGTATGAGGATGCTGTTTATCAAGCAACGCCGGCAGGCATCCAAGGTGCGGGTGCGGATTTTGCCTTGAAGGGCGATAACGGGAAGCTGTACTTCTTTATTCACGATTTGGGATCGAACGGCCATTCCAATGTCACCGTCGGCGGAGGCGGTATCGGGCCGAGAGCGTTTACGGGGGTAAAGGAGCGGGTTCGTTCCATCAAGTGGCTGGACAATGGAGAAGCTTTGGAGTTTGTTCAAAATGAGGCTGCGGATTTGTTCAGTTTTTATGCATCGGGGTATCCGTATGGGATGGATTTTGTTGTGAGGGTGGCGGAAGCGGAAGTGGAGAAACCATGAGAAATCCGATCCTTTAAGAATTCGAGGAATATCTGGCTGGCCTTGGACAAGTAAGTATTCCTGCTTCTACCGACTCCAAGATGAAGAAAGACTGGCGGATTTAACGAAACGGACCGCAATTGAGGATCGGAATCTGCAACGACGCGCAAAAAGAGGGTGACGCCAATCCCCTCCGCAACGAGGGAACGGATAAGTGATAGCTGGTTTGTGGAAAAAGTAATATTGGGCACGATATTCGCGGTTTGGCTCGTTTCCATAATCAGGTTCCTCTGAAAATAACCCTCTTTGAACAATATAAGCGGTTCATGGATCATTTCCTGCAGCGGGATGGACTTCCTGCCGGCTAGAGGGTGACCGATTGGAAAGCAAGCTACCATCTCTTCCGTAAGAAGCGGTATGACCTCAATCTCCGGTCCGGCATGGTCGAAATCAATAATCCCCAAATCGACTTCCTTGCGCTCGATAAGCTTGCGGACCTGCAAAGTCCCTTCCTCTACAACACTGATGAGGAGTGAAGGGTACTTTTTTTTGAACTCCTTAATGATCTGCGGAAAATAAAAGCTGCCGTACATCGACGGAAGCCCGATGCGAATTTCACCCCGTTCCAACCCCCGCAATTCCTCCATCTCTTTACGTGCTTCTTCTATGCTGCCTAGAATCGATTGTGCATGGCCGAGCAGCACTTTCCCCTCTGGCGTAAGGGTAACTGACTTCTCCGACCGGTCGAATAGGATCAACTGCAGTTCATCTTCCAGCTTCTGAATGGATTTACTAATAGCCGGCTGTGCCACATGTAAACGCTCGGCTGCGCGCGTGAAACTCCCCGCCCGTACCACTTCCACAAAATACTCCAGTTTGCGTGTATCCATGGTCCCTCCTAACTATTCCTGAAAGTTATGAAAGTAATGACTTTTATATATTTTATTAATCGATAAAGATCATGGTAGCATGGTATTAATTCGATGTAAAGGGAGTGCCGGGATGATCGAATACGGTACGAAAGCATACTGGCGGGCAACGATTTCACTTAGTTTGGCTTCTTTTTTTGTTTTCGCAATGGTGTATCTCACTCAACCTATGCTGCCATTGTTTACGCAAGAATTTGGCATTAGCGAGACGCTTTCCAGCATGTCTTTATCTGTCGTGGTTTTCTGTATTAGCACATGTTTGCTTTTCTACGGTCCGTTGTCCGACGCACTTGGCCGTAAATCAATTATGGTATGGACGATGCTTGGCTCAATCCTCACTACACTATTACTCTCGCTGGTGCCGGGGTATTCTGCATTGATCGGGCTTAGAGCATTGCAAGGTGTGTTTCTCGCAGGACTGCCTTCTCTGGCAATGGCCTATATGAGCGAAGAATTTGCCCCGCGTGCGCTAGGGATCTCTATCGGCATGTACATCAGCGCAAACAGCTTGGGCGGCATGTCAGGCCGTATTATTGGGGGCATTCTTGCCGATCTGTGGGGCTGGCGATCCGCTTTTCTGATTATCGGTTTGGCCAGCGGCTTGTTCTGGGTGTGCTTTACTGTGATGCTGCCTCGTTCGCGCTATTTTCGCCCGAAACCTTTGCGCTTAGGGGAAGCGCTGCATGAGATGAAAAGGCATATTGGCACTCCATCCATGCGCAACGCTTTTCTCATAGGCGGATTGAATTTCGCCGTTTTTATCGGCGGGTTCAATTATCTAACGTTTCGGTTAAGCGATACGCCGTACAACCTGCCGGCATCAGTGATTGGACTGTTGTTTCTGGCTTATCTGGGCGGAACCGTCGGTTCAACAGTTAGCGGACGTTTTGCTGAGCGGAACGGAAAAACGAAAGCTTTGCTCTTAGGCATCGCTTTGTTTGGCGCAGGTATCTTGATGACCCTGGTGCCATCCCTGTGGGTGATTATACCAGGAGTGGTACTCCAATGTTTCGGATATTTCTTCGCTCATTCCGCATCGGCAGGCTGGGTCAATGCAAACGCCGCCTTCGCACGAGCTAGCGCCGCAAGCTTGTATTTGTGCTCTTACTATATGGGTGGGAGCTTAGGAAGCTTGTATCTTGGGTTATGGTGGCATCTATACCGTTGGCCAGGGGTTGTGATAGGGGAGCTGCTTACCCTGGGGGTGGCGGCGTTGTTAGCATCGCGGATGCGCCAAGAGGAAAAGAGGGTCCAATACCTCAAACTGGCAAAATATGAAGCCGGTCAAACAAAATCTACGCATTTGGTATCTTGACAGTTTCCGAGCAGGCGTGTGAAAATCAGATTAGGTGAAAAATCTAATATAGAGTGAGTGATCGCGATGTTGTATCGGCAAGCGCATGATACCGGACAATCGCATAAAACCCTCTTTTTTAAAAAGGGACCGTATGGAAGTTACTAACTTCCGTACGGTCCCTTTCTTTTGCTAAAGCGAGAAAGGAGTCTGAGGAAACGATGGCAATGGTATACAAACATCAGCAGGAAAGTAACGTAGAAATGACTCCGGTTTTATTGGATGGGGAGCAGTTGACGCCTGAAATGGTGGCGGCGGTTGTTTATGGTCATGTGCCCGTCGTACTGGATGAAGAGGCATTCAGGCGTGTGGTCTCATGCCGCAAGATGGTGGAGGAACTCATCGGTGCCGGCAAAGTGGTCTACGGCGTTACGACCGGCTTTGGGAAATTCAGCGATGTGCACATTTCGCCGCAGGATGCCGTGCAGCTGCAGGTCAACCTGATCCGCAGCCATGCCTGCGCCGTGGGCAAACCGCTGCCGGAACAGACAGTTCGCGCACTTATGATGCTCCGTGCCAATGCACTGGCCAAAGGACATTCCGGCATCCGTACGGAAACGCTGCAGCTATTGATCGATTGCATCAACCGCTGCGTACACCCGGTGGTGCCGGAACAGGGCTCGCTTGGCGCTAGCGGAGACTTGGCGCCTTTATCTCATCTGGCGCTCGTGCTGATGGGCGAGGGAGAGGCATTCTTCCATGGCGAACGACTATCAGGCGCGGAAGCACTTACCAGAGCAGGACTTAAACCGATTACCTTGCAAGCCAAGGAAGGGCTTGCCTTGATTAATGGTACGCAAATTATGACGTCCATCGGCACCTTGGCGCTTATTAAAGCGCAGCACCTCGCGAAAATCGCCGACGTGATTGCGTCCTTGACCGTCGAATGCTTACGCGGCATCCCGGATGCTTTTGCCGAAGAGGTGCATCGCGTACGGCCTTATCCTGAGCAGGTCGGAGTGGCGAAGAACTTGCGCAACCTGCTGCAGGGCAGCAAGCTGACGACCCGCCAAGGCGAGCTTCGCGTACAAGACGCCTACTCGTTGCGCTGCCTGCCGCAGGTGCATGGTGCGACGCGCCAAGTGCTTGCTTATGTGCAAGATAAGATCGCCATTGAGATCAACTCGGCTACCGACAACCCGCTGTTATTCGTCCGGGAAGATCTCGTCATCTCCGGCGGCAACTTCCATGGTCAGCCGATCGCGTTTGCCATGGATTTTTTGAAAATCGGCATGAGCGAGCTCGCGAACATATCCGAACGCCGTACGGAGCGGTTGGTCAATCCGGCGTTGTCCGGCGGACTGCCTGCTTTTTTAAGCCATAATCCTGGGGTAGGTTCCGGCATGATGATTACCCAATATGTCAGCGCATCCCTTGTTTCGGAAAATAAAGTGCTCGCACATCCGTCCAGCGTGGACTCGATCCCGTCATCGGCGAATCAGGAAGACCATGTGTCGATGGGTACTACGGCAGCGCGGCATGCGGCGCAGGTGATCGACAACGTGTCCAAAGTGCTGGCCATCGAGCTCATTTGCGCAGCCGAAGCCGCAGAGTTTATCGGGGCGGAAGGTCTTGCTCCGGCGACTCGCGTGCTGTATGACCAATTGCGTGCTCTCGTTCCGTCGGTTAAGGAGGATCGTTCCACTTCCCGTGATATCGAGAACGTGGCGACTGCACTTCTGGAAGGCGAGTGGCTGCAAGCGGTAGAGGCTGTTTCAGGATCGCTGTACTAGTAAATACAAGGAGGAATGAAGATGAATACGAATATGAACAGTCAAAAACGAGTAATCCGTGCCCCTCGCGGCTCGGAATTGTCCTGCAAAGGCTGGGTGCAGGAAGCTGCCATGCGCATGCTGATGAATAACCTCGACCCGGAGGTCGCAGAGCGTCCGGATGATCTTGTCGTCTACGGCGGTATCGGCAAAGCGGCCCGCAATTGGCCTTCCTATGACGCTATCGTACGCGAATTGCAGCGCCTGGAAAGCGATGAAACGCTGCTCATCCAGTCGGGCAAGCCGGTTGGCGTTTTCAAAACCCATGAACGCGCGCCTCGCGTGCTCCTTTCTAACTCTGTTCTCGTACCGAAATGGGCAAATTGGGAGCATTTTCGCGAACTGGAGCAAAAAGGGCTGATGATGTACGGCCAAATGACGGCGGGAAGCTGGATTTACATCGGGACGCAAGGCATTCTGCAAGGCACTTACGAAACATTTGCCGAAGCGGCTCGCAGGCATGCAGGCGGTACGCTTAAAGGCACATTAACTTTGACCGCAGGTCTAGGCGGCATGGGCGGGGCACAACCGCTGGCAGTTACGATGAACGAAGGCGTTGTCATTGCCGTTGAAGCGGACCGAACCCGGATTGAGCGCCGTATCCATACCCGTTACTGTGACGTGCTCGCGGAAACGCTGGATGAAGCGCTGCTGCTTGCAAATAAAGCGATGGAAGAGCAAAAACCGCTGGCGATCGGCCTGTTGGGCAACGCGGCGGAAATTTATCCGGAGTTTGTACGACGCGGCATCAAGCCGGATTTTGTAACCGACCAAACATCGGCTCATGACCCGCTGATCGGATATATCCCGGCCGGCTTTACGCTGGACGAAGCGGCTGTTTTACGTGACACAGATCCAGATCAATATGTGTTGCTCTCCAAAAGCAGTATGGCGACTCACGTGCAAGCGATGCTCGATCTGCAGCAGATGGGCTCTGTAGTCTTCGACTATGGCAACAATATTCGCCAGGTTGCTTTTGATCAGGGCGTTACCCGTGCCTTCGATTTCCCGGGCTTCGTACCGGCCTATATTCGCCCGCTGTTCTGCGAAGGTAAAGGACCTTTCCGCTGGGCTGCGCTTTCCGGCGATCCGGAGGACATTCGCAAGACAGACGAACTGGTTCTTAAGCTGTTCCCGGACAATGATCATTTGAGCCGCTGGATCAAGATGGCAGGCGAGCGTATCGCGTTCCAGGGTCTCCCGGCGCGAATTTGCTGGCTCGGCTTCGGCGAGCGCGAGAAATTCGGCCTCGCCTTGAACGAGATGGTGAGAAACGGCGATCTGAAGGCGCCGATCGTCATCGGTCGCGACCATCTGGACTGCGGTTCCGTGGCGTCACCGAACCGTGAAACGGAAGCGATGAAAGACGGCTCCGATGCCGTCGGCGACTGGGCGATCCTTAATGCGCTGATCAATACCTCGGCCGGCGCATCTTGGGTCTCTATCCATCACGGCGGCGGCGTTGGGATGGGCTACTCGCTGCACGCAGGGATGGTCGTTGTAGCTGACGGAACGGATGCGGCAGCTGAACGACTGAGAAGCGTTTTGACTTCCGACCCGGGCATGGGGGTTATCCGCCACGTGGATGCCGGCTACGACGAAGCGATTGAAACGGCGGAGAAGCACAGCATTCGAATCCCGATGCGTGAACAGGGATCGTGGAGGAGGACAACGAAAGATGAAATGTGTTGATTTGCTTGTTACAGGGATTGGCCGCCTGGTAACGCCGCCGGGAAATGTCCCGCGCTGCGGTCAAGAGATGAAGGAAATCCGCGAGATCACTGATGCAGCGGTAGCCATTAGCCAAGGGAGAATCGCCCTAGTAGGCCCTAAACAAGAGGTCCATGACCTCCTTGCAAGCATCGAAATTACAGAGACTATCGACGTCTGCGGACGCATGGTCACGCCTGGATTGGTTGACCCGCACACGCATCTAGTTCATGGCGGCTCCCGTGAGCATGAGCTGGCGCTGAAGCGTTCCGGCGTCCCGTATCTGGATATTTTGGCGCAGGGGGGCGGCATTCTCAGTTCGATGACATCCACACGAGCGGCTACCGAGCAGGAGCTTTATGACAAGGCGCGTCGAAGCCTAAATGAGATGCTGATGAATGGGGTGACCACCGTCGAAGCGAAGAGCGGCTATGGCCTCACTTTGGAAGATGAATTGAAGCAGCTGCGTGTGGCTAAACGATTGAACGATACGCACCCGCTTGATGTCGTCTCGACGTTTATGGGTGCGCATGCGGTACCGCCTGAATATAAAGGGCATACGGAGGCATTTGTAGACCTCATCATAAATGAAATACTGCCCAAAGTAGCGGAAGAAGGGCTTGCGGAGTTTTGCGATGTGTTCTGTGAGCATGGCGTTTTTTCCGTCGAGCAATCACGCCGTATTTTGCTGGCAGGCAAGCGTCACGGCCTGGTCCCGAAAATACATGCGGACGAAATAGAACCGCTGGGCGGAGCAGGGCTCGCGGGCGAACTGGGTGCGATCTCCGCAGAGCATTTGCTGGCTGCGACCGATGAAGGATTGGCTGCATTAGCCAAACACGGCGTGGTTCCGGTACTTTTGCCAGGCACATCGTTCAACCTGGGACTCGCAAAACATGCGCGTGCGAGAGATATGATCGACAAATACGAACTGCCGGTAGCCCTTTCTACCGATTACAACCCGGGCTCCTGTCCGACCGAATCGATCCAACTCATCATGATGTTGGCATCGCTGAACTTGAAGATGACGCCGGAGGAGATCCTGACCGCGTGTACGATCAACGCTGCGGCTGCGCTGGGACGCGGGCATGACATCGGAACGATTGAGGTTGGGAAGCGTGCGGATTTAACGATCTTCGATTCGCCGAATCTCGCATATTTACCGTACCATTTTGGGGTTAACCATACGTTTGGCGTCATCAAAAACGGAAGTGTCATCGCATGGAACCGCACCATCGTGACTTCGAATAAGGAGGGGGCCTTGCAATGAGCCACGAGATTCCTTTTCTGAAGTCGCCGGATCAGGCTGCGTTTAGAGACCATATGGAAACCAAGGTCGCTCACTGGATTCGCCGGTGGGACGGTGAAGAACAACTGCTTGCAGGAATCATCGGCATCCCTTTGTCAAAACCGTCGATCTCGCATTCAGGCGCCTCGACGACACCTGCTGCGGTTCGAACGGCTTTCAAGTCCTTTACTACATACTCCATGGAGTATGGGGTCGACCTGCAGGATTTGGCGGTTCGCGATCTTGGCGATATCCAAATGCATGTGACCGACATCGCTGAATGCCACCGCCGCATAGAGGCAAGTTTGCGCGCTCTATATAAAGCGCAGCCAAACCTGATCCCGATCATTTTCGGCGGCGATCATTCGACGAGCTGCCCGTCTTTGAAGGCTTTTGTCGACCGCCATCCCGGGAAAAAAGTCGGCATTATCCATTTTGACGCCCACCATGATGTGCGCAATTTCGAAGATGGCGGCGTGACCAACGGCACCCCGTTCCGAGGCATCCTCGAATCGGGTGTCGTGCAGGGAGCTAACATCGTGCAAATCGGCATACGCGGTTTT
This sequence comes from Paenibacillus sedimenti, assembly GCF_014534655.1. Taxonomy (GTDB): domain Bacteria; phylum Bacillota; class Bacilli; order Paenibacillales; family NBRC-103111; genus Paenibacillus_E; species Paenibacillus_E sedimenti. Next base: position 76,910 of record NZ_JACVVD010000010.1, on the reverse strand, counting down.
ATGAATTCCAAGCCGTACCATGATTATGTAAAAAGCAAAGGCGTACATGTATACACCTCGCGCGATGTAAGGCGAATGGGCATCGATGCGGTGCTCGATCAGGCTCTGCAGCTCGCGGGACATGGCACGGACGTGCTGTATGTGAGCTTTGACGTGGATGTGATCGATCAAGCGTATGCGCCGGGCTGTCCGGCGATCGGTACCGGCGGGATGCATCCGTGGGACGCGCTTGATGCTTTGTACCGTCTCGGTTCGCTGCCACAGGTGCAGGGGCTGGATTTCGTCTGCATCGATCCGACCGTCGATGTGCGCAACATGACCTCACGCCTTGCCGTGCAGTTCATGCTCAGCTTTTTGGCAGGACTTGCAGCACGCCAGGGGTAAGAATGAAGAGGCTGTCCTTAAGTTTACATTTCGTCTTGATTGGCAAGAGAGCTGCTCCGATTGGTCTGAAAAGACCTGCGGGACAGTTCCTTTTTTTGCATCCGACCCCGCACCTGTGTAAGATAGGACTTAATAGGTATGCAAGTAAGAGGAGGAGCTTTGTGGTTTTTGGTGCGCGCGTGTGGAAGACAGGCATTGCCGTTACATTGGCCTTATATATTAGTGCTTGGCTGAATTTTACGCCCCCCGTTATTGCAGCAGTGGCGGCGATTTTTGCGATGCAGCCCTCGATTTACCGGTCCTGGCGTTATTTCCTCGAGCAGCTGCAAACGAATATTCTGGGAGCGGTGCTAGCCCTTTTGGCCGGTACGTTTTTCTCCAACAATATTATAGCGATTGGAATCGTCTGTATTATTGTCATTATCATTTGCTTAAGAATGCGTATGGAAGAAACGATAGGGCTAACGTTAGTTACGGTTGTCGCGGTGATGGAGGCTTCAGCGGAGTGGAATTTTGCCGTTAATCGTTTTTTGCTGAGCTTGATCGGCATCGGTTGTGCTTTCCTGATCAACGTCCTCTTTTTCCCGCCTAAACCTAAGGAACAGTTTGCTGCACAAATTCAGACGGCCTTTAGTATTATGTCGCTGCTCCTTCGGACGGTCATTTCTAATGAAATGAAGGAAACGGTATTTCGTGAAGAAAAGGAAGGGTTGCGGAGCGCCTTACATGCTTTGGCGGATAAGTACAAGCTCATGGAAGAAGAAGTGAAGAAGCTAAAAGGCGCCGGGCTCGGCCGCATCCGTCATTTGGTCATCTATAAGCAAAAGCTGCTTGTGATGCATAAAGGTCTCGAGGTGCTGGAAGCCGTGGAGGAGCACTATTTTCAAGCCGCCCGTACGCCGGAGGTTGACAGCTATTTCGACGGTCATCTGGAGAAGCTGATCAAGTTTCATGAGCATGTATTGTTGAAATTCGATGACAAGCTCAAGGCTGACAGTTCTGAAGGTTTGGAGATGGAAGATGAGAACGAGCGGTTCATGACCCTACTCATTGAGCGCTATAACGAACGGCCTGCGGGTATGCTCCGATTGTCGGTTGTTGCGGCGGCATTATACGACTACGGCCATCAAGTGACGAGGCTGGATAAGCTCGTGGAACATGTCCATCGCGGGGATACGGAAGAGAAGGAGCCTTTGGACATTTTGCTTAAAAGTATTCGATTAAAATAAAGGTTGCGACCTTATCGGCTCGTAGATCGTGTTGGGAAATAGTGGGAAGCCCTATCGCAAGTACTCGATAGTGTGTACAATATATGGATTAAACGCATACTGTTTTTGTTTTGGAAAGGATGAAGGAAATGAACAAGCGCCTGAGCGCGAAAGATCAAAAAGCGCTTCTTAATGCCGTGGCTAAGGCAAGAGAGACGCAGCAAAAAATGGCGGCTAAAGCAGAGGGAAAGCGTTGGCTTGAGATTGAAGTTCCGCTTGCGCTGGAGGGCGGTCTTGCCGGATTGACGAAAAATGAATTGACGGAAATTAGGACGAATCTGGCGGTTAAAGGCGTAAGCTCAATGAATAAAGAACAATTAGCGGGCGTATTGGAGCAGCAGATTCCTGCTTCGCTTCACGAGCTTCTACATAAATTTGACGAGACTCGTTTCCAAGTTTTGAAACAAATTGCTGCTCGCGGCGGCTACACATATTCGTTGATTGATAACGAACAGCTAGCATATTTCCACGGCAGGGGTTTGATATTCTCAGGCAAGCACAAGGGGAAGCACGCGCTGGTAATTCCTCAGGAAGTACTGCAGAGCTTTCAAAGCCTAGACCATAAGATTTTTAGCGAATCGATCAGAAGGAATACGGAATGGATCAAGCTGACCCATGGCATGCTGTTTTATTACGGACATGTTCGTTTGCACGATTTGGTGAGCATGATCAAGCAACTAACGGGACTGGAAGTGGAGATGGACGAATATGTGTCCATTATTCAGGATTCCATCCCGTTCTATCGAAAGATTCGGCCTAGCTCCTCCGGCTTCTTCAATGAATTAATGGGGATTAATCCTGTCGTCCAGGAGCAGGAGTTCAGATTGGATTTGTCTTTCTATCCGTTCACCAAGAGTCAGCTTCTGCAAGCAGGAGAGCCGGATTTCGTTGACCGGAACCCAAGTCATAGAGCCTTCGTCGATTTTATCCGGAAAAATTATCGAATATCTCAGGAAGAAGCCGATTTTATCGTCGAAGATTGTACGGATAACATTCGTCTCGGACATTCGCCGGGTTATTTGCTTAAAGAGCTGCAGCAGCAGCTGGAGATCGATGATTTGTTATTGACGCAGGGCTTTATGGGTCATATTTCTGAGCTTAATAACAACACCCGCCAGTGGTTGCTTAAGGGGTACACGCCGAATGAACTATCACCGGCAAGCGCGCCTGCCCTTTTGATGCAGCAGCCTCCGGCCAAGGCGGAAGTGATCGATTTTGCAACAAGGAATAAAGTCGGGCGAAACGACCCTTGTCCTTGCGGCAGCGGCAAGAAGCATAAGAAATGCTGCGGGGCTTGATAAATTTCAAGCTGAACTGATCAGACCTGAGTGTATAGGGAACTGGACCTATCTAACCGCTAAAAGACCGGAAACCCGGACGAATCGGATTGTGAAATCGATCGAGAAACTGGCGGAACGGAAAAAGTTGAAATAAGAATTCTACTTATGGTTTCTATCTGTTTCAGGGTAAATCCCATCTTCAATATTATCCATAATGCCCTTGATTACTTCACTAATTTTATCGGTTGATGCAATATTTTCTTGATTGGACGGCGTAGGAATACCTGCTGTTTCAAAAGCAGTTTGATCAGTAATTTTTTTATCAGTCAAGTTGAAAACTCCTCCTAAATTGATTTATCTACCCATATGGTTTCCATCTATTAGCGGATTTACACATCAACATTAAATCAGAACGGGCGAAGGACCTATTCCTTTGCCCGTTTTTCTTTCAAAATGAATTGACAAAATTTGATATTCATTGACATAATGAAAAAGAAGCGATAAAATACGGGTTTTTCATTGAATTTTAAGTGTAATTGTTTGCACTCTTTCATAGTAGAGAAGGGGGATTAGATGAATAACGAATCTTGGATCTCAGAATCAAAGTGGAGATGTGAAAAGCTAGGTATCGATCCCAGCTCAATCCCCTCCTTTTCAACTTTTTTATCAGAAGCCGACCTGAATCAAAAACGGGGGGAATATGAGGAGATATTATCCGTAATCAATTTTTTCGTCCATAAAATGCTGGAGCTCATGAAGGGGATTCCGCTGCTGATCATGATCTCGGACGAGAAAGGCTGCATCCTGGAAATGGCCGGAGATGAGGCCATCAAAAGTGTGGTCAACGAATCCGGCATTCGGGTGGGCCTCGTGTTTAAGGAACATGAAGCAGGGACGAACAGTATTAATTTGGCCCTCGAACACCGGTATCCTTTCCAACTTGTCGGAGACGAGCATTATTATAAATTTCTGACAGCCTCCGCTTGTTATTCGGTTCCTTTCCAATATACGGATATATCGAATTTGCTAGGTACCATTACGATTATGACGACCATCGATCAGCATAATCCTTTTTTGCTCGCGATGCTGTGCACGGTTGTAGACTCAATCGAAAGGGAACTGCTGCTGAAAAAGCAGAACCGAAGGCTGCATATTTTGAATCAAGTGGTGATCGAGACGACTCGGAACGGAATCATTATTACGGATCGGGAAGGTATCATTACCGAGTTTAATAAGTTTGCCGAGATATTAACAGGCTCCATTAAGCAGGATGTGATCTATAAGCCTATTTCGGATGTGAATACCAAACGGTTTATCGGCGAGGTTCTGCAAACGGGCAAAGAATACGAAGATATGGAACTGATGCTGCATCCCAAACAGGGACAAGATGAGCTTGTATGCCTGTTTGACGCCTTCCCGATACACGATGAGAATATGCAGATCATGGGTGCATTTGCGCAATTTCGGGATATCACGGAGCGTTATCATACTCAGAAGCAAATCAACTATCTGGCCTATCATGACGATTTAACCGGGTTGCCGAATCGGAGATATTTCGCCGGACATGTTGCGGATTTACTAAGGCATGGTGCAAAGAATAACAGTATCTTTGCCATCATGTTTCTGGATTTGGACAGCTTCAAAAAAATTAATGATACCCTCGGACACAACAACGGGGATACGCTGCTGAAGCTTGTTGCAGATCGTTTGAAGATATGCTGCCATGCACCAAATCAATTGGTATCCAGGATGGGTGGGGACGAATTTACCATCGTCTTACAGGAAATTACAGATCATATAGACGCCATTCATGTTGCCGAACAAATCATTCAGACGTTTGAGAAACCGTTCGCTATAGATGGTTACGAGTTCTACATTACAGCCAGTATCGGAATCGCCTTCTATCCTCATGACGGCATGAATGCCGAAACCTTGATGAAGAACGCTGACATCGCCCTTTACCGGGCCAAAGACGAAGGCAAGAACAACTACGCCATCTTTAAGCCTACCCAGAATAGCGGTGGCCTTGAACGGCTTACGCTCGAAAATTCAATCCGCAAAGCCCTGCAGCAAGAGGAATTTGTTTTGTACTACCAGCCTCAGATCAAGCTTCAAACGGGAGAAATCATCGGTACCGAAGCGCTAGTTCGTTGGAAGCACCCAACCCTCGGCTTAGTCCCTCCTGGCAAATTCATCCCGATTGCGGAAGAGACAGGACTCATCGTCCCTCTTGGGGAATGGGTACTGAGAACCGCATGCCGACAAAATCAGATATGGAAAGAAAAAGGGTTCGCACCCATGAAAGTGTCGGTCAATCTGTCCTCTCGTCAATTTTCAAAACAAAATTTAGTCGACACCGTCAAAAGGATTCTGCTGGAAACTGAGTTGGATCCACAATATCTAGAGCTGGAAATTACAGAGTCGATGACTATGAATGTTGAAATTGCGATTGAAGTGCTCGGGAAGCTGAAGGAATTAGGCATACAAATTTGTATCGACGATTTTGGAACGGGCTATAGCAATCTCTACTATCTGAAATTGTTCTCGATTGATCGTTTGAAGATCGACCAGTCCTTTGTACGGGATATTATGACGGATACGAATGATGCGGATATTGTAGCCACGATCATTGCTATGGCTCATAAACTCGGAATTGATGTAATCGCAGAAGGCGTAGAAAACAAGGATCAACTGGACTTTTTACGGAGCCAAAATTGCCATGAAGTGCAAGGGTTTTACTACCATCGACCTTTACCCGCAAATGAAATTGAACAGTTATTCACGAGAACGTCGGCAATGAAAACTAATTCGTAAAGGTGACCTGATGAAGAAGAGAGTCTATACCATACTGGTTGAGCACTTTAAAAACTGGGGGGTCACGCATGTATTCGGCATCCCTGGAAAATCGATTTCTCCGCTTATGTTAGAATTGGAAAACCACGAAATTGAATATGTATTAGGCCGTCACGAAACCGGCTGCGGGTTTGAGGCCTCAGGTTATGCGCTCGCTAAGAAAACGATGGGTGTAGCCATCGGTACGTCAGGACCAGGTGGAACGAATCTCATTACGGCAGCCGGACAGGCCAAAGAGTTCCAGCTTCCCGTTCTATTCATTACCGGACAACCTTCAATGAAGGATACGGGACGAGCGTTAAGTCAGGATTCCAGCCAATTCGGAACGGATCTGGTCAAAATGTTCGAGCCCGTTACCTTGTTCAGCGCGCGTATTGAGCGGGGGGACTTGCTTCCCTTGTACCTCAAGCATGCGCTCGAGAAAGCATACGCCGGTGAAAAAGGTCCCGTCCATCTGTGCATCCCGTTTGATGTGCTGATGGAGGAAGTGGAATCGTTCTGTCTGCCGCTGCCAGATCATATTTCTCCCGTCGTATCGCGTGACATCGATAAAGCGATTGCTTTGCTCGAAGAGGCGAAGAAACCGGTCCTTTTCCTTGGAAAAGGCGCCGTCATGTCGGATGTATATGCCGAGCTGCGTATCATCGCCGAGCATTGGGGGATTCCTGTTGTTACATCGCCGGGAGGCAAAGGTGCTTTCCCTACTAAGCATCCATTATATCTAGGCGGATATGGTCTTGGCGGTTCCAAGCAAGTGACGGCTTACATGAAATCCGGCATCGATCTGATGATCGTCGTCGGAAGCAAACTGTGCGACATGCAGCTCTCCGGCTTTACCGCCGATATGGAACCGGACAAGGTGCTGCAGTTTGAGTATGAGCTGACATTTGCGGGCAAATCGATTCAAGCGCCGACGCAAGTTATTCTCGGCGATATCCATTACAACCTGAGCCAATTAGTCAAGCGAAGCGGTGCTTCTGCCAGAGCGCACGGACCGTTGGTAGCTCTTGAAGAAGTGGCCGCAACGTCGTCGGCGCTAGCGGAAAACGCTTTGTCAGCGGGAGCGGCCTTCAGGAGCTTGCGCGCTGCGCTTCCGAAAGAGGCAGTACTGTTCGGTGATGCGGGCAGTCATTCATTCCACGCCGTTCAAAATTTTGAAATCATGGAGCCCGGAACGTTCTATTTCGACGAAGTGTTTATTGCCATGGGTGCAGCGATTGGTTACTCCATTGGGGCTAAAATAGCTATGCCTGACCGCCCCGTGGTATGTGTAACCGGTGATGGCTGCATCTTGATGCACGGAACCGAGATATCGACGGCTGTGAACCATGGGGCGCCAGTCATTTTCTTCGTGCTGAATAACGGGCGACTAGATATGGTCGATAAAGGAATGTCTTACAATACGGGCCGATCTGTCGGCGCAGTGTATAAGCGGCCGCTGGATGTCAGTCTATTTGCATTATCCATGGGCGCGGTGGCTTACCGCTGTGAGAATGAAATGGACATCAAGAACGCAGTTCTGGCAGCTTTAAAATCGAACACGGCTACAGTCATAGAGGTCATGGTAGATCCTTTGGAAATTCCGCCGATTCTTACAAGATTACTAAGTTTGGAATAAAAGTTTATGTAGTTCGAAGGAGGTACATATGGCAACGAGTAGCTATGAAAAAGGCATAGAAGTATTAGGCAAAATGGTCGACGAAGAAATCATGAATGGGACGATTAACTGGGTTAAGCAATTCAGTCCCGACATTGCCAATCTCATTGTCGAATTCCCGTTCGGTACGATTTATTCCCGCCCAGGGCTTAGTTTACAACAAAGAAGCTTAATGACGATTACAGCGTTAATTACGACAGGCGCTTCCAATCAGCTTGATTTTCATATTAACGGCGCCCTCAATGTCGGGCTTACTCCGCAAGAAATCATTGAAGCTATTATTCATACGATTCCGTATTCAGGCTTTCCGAAGGCAGTCGATGCGGTGGGCGTTACGATGAAAGTGTTTAAAGAGCGCGAAATTACATTAGAGTAATATTGCGGAATATAATCACCAAGACCCCGTCTGACTTTACAGATGGGGTCTTGTCATCAATAAGACGATAGACGTCAGCAGTTACCTTCTTGTAGCTAACTCACCCTTTTGTAAGCACTTACACAAAAAAGAGTGATCTGATATAATGAACGTGATTTTGTATGACTATTAAGGAGGAGTTTCGCCCATGCTGAAAAGAACGATCGGTCGTTTGGGTTACGAGAGCTCTGTCGTTATGTTCGGGGCCGCTAGTCTAGGGAACGTCACACAGGAAGAAGCGGATACATCCATTACCTACGCTTTGCAGCATGGCGTTAATCATTTTGATACGGCAGCAAGCTATGGGGATGCTGAGTTGCGCATGGGGCCGATCATAAGCCGCGTACGCAACGACATTTTTTTAGCAACGAAAACGGGGCAACGCTCCAAGGAGGAAGCGAAAGAAGAGATCTATCGTTCCTTGGAGCGTATGCGGGTAGATTCAGTTGACCTCCTTCAATTGCATGCGGTAGGTTCCTTAGATGAACTGGACCGCTGTACGGAAAAAGGCGGTGCTCTGGAAGCCGCTGTAGAAGCACAAGCCGAAGGGATTGTTAAAGAAATTGGCATTACGGGCCATGGACATCAGGCGCCTATCGTCCATCTGGAAGCACTTCGCCGATTTCCGTTTGCCACAGTGCTGCTGCCTCTTAACTATTACATGTACGGATTGCCTGAGTATCGTGAGTCATTCGATGCCCTAATGGAAGAGGCGGGCAAACAATCGGCAGCCGTACGTGTAATCAAAGCGATTGCCAAGGCTCCGTGGGCAGAAGGGCAGAACCGTCCTCACGCTACCTGGTATGAGCCTTTCGACCAACAGGAGATTATTGACGCTTGCGTGCATTTTGTTCTGTCTATTCCAGGGGTAAGCGGTTTTGCAAGCGCGGGGGATATTCATTTGTTTCCCAAAATTGTCGATGCTGTGGAGCGATATGGCTTAATGAGCGATGAAGAAGCAGAGCGCATCCTGAGTTCAATTAGCGGGTATACGACGATATTCGGCGCACCGACATCGATTGCATAACATTTAAAACGTATCTCATCTAAGGATTGGATGAACGACTTTTTCAAAAGCTTCAAGGCCCACGAAATTATAGTTGGCTATTGGGGCTTTTTCGTCGTTGTAAGTGTGTTATAATGGAATGAACGTATGTTCGCATGATGGGTTTCACACTTTTTGATAAATGGTGATGACAATGAAACTGGAACGGCTAATTTCCATTACTTACGCTTTGTTGAATCACGAGGTCCTGTCTGCATCAGAGCTGGCGGAGAAGTATCAGGTTTCGCAACGAACGATTTACCGCGATATCGAGGCCATATGTGCGGCCGGCATTCCCGTCGTATCTTATCAAGGCGTCAATGGCGGTTATGGTATCATCAAAGAATATAAGATGGATAAAAGCTTGCTCGGTTCTAACGACATTGAGTCGTTAATCACGTTGCTTCACAGTACGGCGACTGTATTCAAGGATGACAAAACGACGGAAACCATTCATAGGCTTCAGACGATCCAAAGCGACACGAATTCACCGAGCTTGACGATGGACCTGGGCAGTTGGCGGGCCAACAACGATGATTTGTATACGCTTCGGTCAGCGATCAGTTCTCGCCATGTCGTAAGATTCGATTACATGAATGGGAAAGATGAGAGGAGTCTTCGAACGGTTGAGCCGGTCAGTTTGCTGTTTAAATATTATGCCTGGTTTCTGCATGGGTACTGCAGAGCTCGTCAGGATTATCGGATGTTTAAGCTTTCTAGAATGACGGGACTGACTGCTTTACCGGAAATCTTTTACCGGCACCACACGACGCCTCCAAGCGATCTTTCGGTTGCGAATAATGGACAGAGAAAAATGGACGATGCCGTTCTTCACTTTACGACGGGCTCTATGGCAAGGGCGCTGGATTACTTTTACGCTGAAGATAAAAGGTTTAATGAAGACGGGAGTCTAACGATAAGGGTCATTAACCCCTCTGACGAAGATTGGTTAGTGACATCCATTTTAAGCTTTGGGGAAGATGTGGAGGTGCTGGAGCCGCCCACACTCAGGCAGCTGATTCAAAATAAAATTGCAAAAATGTTAAAACGTTACGAAGAAGTATGACACCTAGCTGTCATACTTTTTTTTATACAATGAGGTCATTGATCAACGAATGATTAAAAAAGGAGTGTATGAGGATGCCGAATCACCCTTATTTTCTCGAGGAGAAAATACTTCAACACAATCAAGAACTCAAAGAAATTGACCGGGATGCCTGGAAATGGTCGCGGTCGTTTCCGCGAAAACCTAGAACCTTCCTGTCCGGCCTTTTTGCTCTTATCGGTTTCTAAGCTAAAATGAATTTGCTATAAATACCATCCTCCTGAGCGTCGCTTACTTCATAAACGCTGCGAATACTTATAAGCGATAGGAGGAAGGTACGATGAGCAAGACAATTTGGAAAAAGCGCATATGGAAGATTCTAATTGGAGTGACGCTGGCAGGGGGTGTCGCATTATGTTTGGTAAGTTACATGTACATTCGAGGATTGGACATTTCCAAACTTAACCAGCCGCTTCCCGAGGCAACTCTCGTGTTGGATAAATACGGTAAACCGGCATCGCAGTTATCCGCATCCAAGATTGATCCCGTGCAGCTGCCGCAAATGCCCAAAGCGTTGACGGATGCCGTCGTGGCGGTAGAAGATCGAAGATTTTTCGAGCACCCGGGCATCGATCTGAAGTCCATTCTCCGCGCAGTAATGCGTGATGTGATCCGGGGCGGTTACTCAGAGGGAGCAAGCACGATTACGCAGCAACTGGCACGAAACTTGTTCTTGAATGCAGAAAAAACGTTGGGCCGTAAACTAAGAGAAGCTGCCTTTGCGATAAAAATCGATATGACTTACAGCAAGAATGAAATTCTGGAAATGTACTTGAACAGCATCTATTTCGGGGAGGGAAGCTGGGGCGTCCAGGGGGCGGCAAAAACGTATTTCAGCAAAAATGTGCAGGACTTAACCTTGCCGGAGGCGGCGGTCCTTGCCGCACTTCCTAAAGCGCCCAGCCGGTATTCCCCATTCCAAGACGAGGCTCAGGCGCTTGAACGAAGAAATACGGTCCTTTTGCTGATGCGTAATGAAGGGAAGATCACGCAGCAGGATTACGAAAAAGCGAAAGCTACTCCACTAGGCGTCGTCAAAACAGGCAAAGAGGATGACCTGAAGGGGCGTTACCCGGCGTACGTTGACGCGGTCATCAGCGAAGCCGTTCAAGTGTATGGTTTTACGGAAGAGCAGATATTAACAGGCGGCTTGCGGATTACAACGGAGCTGGACCCTGTGGTGCAGCAGGCGGTTATGGACGTTTATGGCAAGGATGGCTTTTTTCCGGAAAGCAAGCCGGATCAACTCATTCAGAGCGGCGCGGTCATCCTGGATCAGCAAACGGGCGGCATTCGTGCACTTGCCGGAGGGCGCGGTGATGGCGTTTTTCGCGGTTTTAGCCGTGCAACGCAGCTGCGGAGGCAGCCGGGCTCCGCGTTCAAACCGATCGTTGTTTACGGTCCGGCACTCGAAAAAGGCTACACCCCATCATCGGTTCTTTACGATGGTCCGCTCGACATCGGCGGCTATAAGCCGGCGGACTGGGATCATCAGTCACGGGGGATGGTAACGATGCAAGAGGCGGTTACTTCATCATGGAACATACCGGCTGTCTGGCTGCTTCATGAGATGGGTATCGACAGCGGGCTCAAATTCGTTCAATCCTTAGGGATTGAACTGCCTGCCAAGGACCGTCAGTTAGGTATTGCGCTTGGAGGGCTATCAGAGGGGGTATCGCCTCTCCAAATGGCGCAAGCGTTCAGTGCCTTTGCCGCCAAGGGGGTTCTGCATCAAGCGCATACGATTACCAAAATCGAAACCGGAGACGGTCATGTGCTCATTCAAGCGAACCCCAAAGGTGTGCAGGTCATGAAGCCGGAGACGGCCTATGCCATGACAGGTATGCTGCAGCAGGCGGTAACAAGCGGAACGGGTAAGAATGCGGCGATGAACCGCCCGGTAGCGGGAAAATCCGGGACGACACAATTGCCGGCCACGGACGAATTCAAAGGAATTAGCACCAGTAGTGCTAAGGATGCTTGGTTCGTAGGCTACACGCCAGAGCTAACGGCAGCGATATGGGTGGGTTACGACCGAACGGATCGTAATCATTATTTGACCACATCCGGCGGAGCGGTGCCGGCGGTCCTATTCAGAGAGATTATGACTCGCGCGCTGGCGAGGGCACCTGTTGTCCCTTTTGAAATGCCCATTATGAAAGAGATGCAGGTGACAACGCCATCTGCAGATTCCTATTATCAACAGACTACAAAGGACGAGAAGAAAAAATGGCACAACAAAGGGAAAAAAGATGATGATTAGAAATAAATATGAAAATTATGATTGGTAAAATATGTAAAAGCCGATCACATCCCCAATGGATGTGATCGGCTTTTTTAATATCTTCTAGGTGTGCCCTTTTTAAGATTTGTCAGTCCCCATGAAACATTTTTCTAGCAAAAAGTGCCTGTTTTTTTACCGTATATGGGCTAAAGAGATGAATAAAATGCAAAAAGTGCCGTTAATTTAGCCATTAGGGCAATTTTCCATATTTTATGCTTAATTAACGGCACAATCTGCAGGTAAGTGGAAGAATGAGGCTATTTGATCAATATTAACAGCATGAAATGTAGTTTGTTTTTATCTCAGCGGTAATTTTCTTCCTTAATCATCGTGTTTGTTGCCACGCTCTTTGTCGTTCTTTTTATTATTTTCGTGCTTCTCTGTCTTTTCGTCTTTTTTATCGCGGTCTTTGCGTTCTCTCTCTTGAGAATCGTCTCTATCCTCATCCTTGTCATCGTCATCATCGTCGTCATCATCATGCTTGGAATAGGCTGCAGTTTGTTTCCATTCGGATTTCATTTGGATGTTCAGCTTGCTCGCATCGAGGTCATAATGATCGGCTAGCTCCTTCAGGAGCTGCTGCTCGGCGTTTAAAGATTTCAGGTCAACAGAGGCAAGAAGTTGCTGGATCCATGCAGCGGCCTCATCGCCTTTTAAGTGAACCATTCCGGCTCCTTCCGGCTTCATATGAAGGTCATAATACTTGCCGCCATTGCTGCCGGGTTCTTGCTTAATATGCAGCTTGAAATGCTTGCCATCGATTTTCAGGTCGATGCCGTCCAAGCCGGGATAAACCTCATTCGCCTGAGGAGCAGGTGCTTGAGGCGGGTTGCTTGCAGCCGGAGCAGATCCCGCTGGTGCTGTCGGCACAGTTCCCGTAGAGGCTTCATCTCCACTGGAAGGCGCAGGTGATACTTGGGCTGGCTGCTGCGTTTCCGGAACAGTACCGTCCTCCGACAAGGCTTTGACGTAAGCGGCTTGCTGCTTGTTATTCAGTATCAATTCAATGTTATCGCCTGCTTTTAAGTCGGACAGCTGCGCCTTTTGCTCGTTGCGGTATACCCATACCGATTTGGCTAACGGGATCGTTTGATCGCCGCTGTCTGTTGTTACGGTCACCTTATTGCCCGCGGAATCAACGGATTTGAATGTTCCCTTGACCGCCGTTGAAACCTGGGAGCTTGCTGAGGTTGACGCATAGGCTGTCCATCCGCCGAATAGCAGCAACACTATGGTGATCGCCAGTATTGTGATTCGTAATTTTTTGTTCATGATGTGATACACCTCCACCAACAACTTTCGGCAATGGAGGCGGTTTTAAGGCGGTATGAAGTTAAGGAAGCAACAGAACGCTCTCTCGCGAATAATCCTTAATGAATAAATCGAACTGTTCGGAATAAGGCGGGAGATTAATCCATCCCGCTTTGCAAACGCTGCATGAATTCCTCTGCAGCGCTATAGCCCTGCTGGCGCAAATACCAGCTGTTGGCGGCCGCCTCGACAAGCCCGGCCACATCTCGGCCCGGCTGCAGCTGGATTTCGATATGGGGAATCCGGATATCCATATATTCCGTGAATTTGGGTTCCAGCTCCAAATCGTTGTTGAGCGCATCTTCCTGCCATTTGGTCAACTCAATATCGAGCACGACGCGAGTTTCGTCCTGGAACGCTTTTCTCCCGTATAGACGCGACACATTGATCAGTCCGATGCTGCGCAATGCCAGAAATTCTTTCGTCTTTCCGTTATGCGTACCGAGAATCGTCTCCGGGCTGATTTTCTTAAGGACAACGATGTCGTCAGCGACGAGCCGGTGCCCCCGGCGAATTAAAGTGTGCGCGGTTTCGCTTTTGCCTACGCCGGATTTGCCGCGCAGCAGAATGCCGATCCCAGACACGTTAACGCAAACGCCGTGAACAGCGATTTCCGGAGCAAGCGATTTGCTCAAATAACTGTCGACCAGCTCCTGAAACTTTGTCGTTGGAGAAGATGTGCGCAAGAGCGGGATTTTTTCCTCCTCGCAGTATTTCGTTAAATATTTCAAGCCCTCCTGGTTTCTCGTCACGACAAAACAAGGCGGGTGATATTTGACAATATTGCCGATGTGGTGATTTCTTTCATGCTCACTAAGCTTATGCAGATAAGTAATTTCTTTCGTACCCAATAGCTGTACGTGTTCTTGCGGAAAATATTCGAAATAGCCGACAAATTCCAGACCGGGGCGATGCGCTCTTGTTTTGGTAACGGTGCGGTGCAATTCCGAGTGTCCGGCAAGCACTTCCAGCGAGAAGCGATCTACTAAATCTTTGACTGTGACAGGCTTCACCAATCGTTCCTCCTTGAACAAACATGATTCATAGATTCGCTAATAGGTGGCATAAATCCTCCCTGAAAACGCTTAAACCTAATGAATCTTCAGTCATCCTGTCGCCCCTTGATGGATGCTATTACAAATTGGTATAAATAAGTGAAAAATGTTGACGTCTGATAGAAGAAGATTTATAATTTTCATAAGATAAATTACAAATGTTGGCAATATTCTCATGGGGTGAAGAAGCAGCGAAGGAGTTCATTTTGATGGTTTATGATGGGATATTAATCGGTTTAATCGTGGGCTTTATTCGTGCCGGATTCAGGAATGGTCTCCAGGCGCTGTCCGAGGTTCGTATTCGAGGCGGATTGATATTTCCGGTGTTGCTGCTCTTCCAATTTCTATTGATATTTCTACAAGATCATAGCCAATTCTTAGCGCAAAATAACGGATATTTGTTTCTCCTCGTATATTTTGTCGGCTTATACGTTGTTTGGCTGAATCGTCATGAAAAAGGCTTCTGGTTCATCTTCGCCGGTGTCGCGCTGAATACGCTTGTTATGCTGGTTAACGGCGGCAGAATGCCGGTTTCCGAAGAAGCGGCATCTGTGCTGGATCCTTACTATTTGAAAATGCTTAAAGAGGATCCTGTCGTATACAAGCATATATTGATGACTGAATCGACTCGTCTTCCGTTTCTGGGTGATATCATATCCCTATCGGCTCCTTATCCCAGAAGGCAGGCGATCAGCATCGGGGATGTCATTATGAATTTTGGTATTTTCATTTATCTACAAAAAGTGATGCTCGTATATAAAGTACAAGCTGCACTTGTAGAAATAAAGTAAACCTACATACTTATTCGATATGAAAGGAGAGGGTCTTGATGAAAAAATTAGTAGAAATGAAATACAGCAGAGTTGTAATAAATGCAATTATTGTTGCATCCGTAATTATCTCTCTTTCATCCGGTTATAGAATTGGTGGGCCATAAGATAAAATATTAAACTCCATCTGTAATTGTGTTAATATTAAGGGAAACAGGTAATCTTCTGTTTCCCTTAGTTCTTTTTACAGCTAATAGCAAGGAAAGGTCGTATACATTCATGGAGACCGCACGAAAAGTTATTACGCAACTACGTCAACCTAGTAAAAGCTATGCATTATTAGTATTCTTAACAGGTGCACTAGTTTTTGTAGCAGCATTTATAAAGTATTTTCATGCGTTTACTTTAACTGAATGGGTCATGATTTACTCCATGATCGCAGCTGTCCTCATCCTTCACTATTTTATTTTTCAATTGCCCCCGGAAGGGAACTATCAATCATTGGACTCTTCTGTTTTTCTCGCTTCGATTTTTGTCTTTGGTGGAACCTTCGCTTTAACCGTTCTGTTTCTCAGTGAGCTTGTCACCATGTTAATTGATCGAAAAACGACCTGGTGGAAGCATCTCGTCAATTTCTCTATTTATACTTTAATGATTTCAGGGGCTAGTTCAGTATACTATTTGCTTGGAGGACAGCTTGGTCAATTCGACTCCAGTCGAACGCATGTCTATTTTCTTTCACTAACAGTGTACTTTTGTATAAATGTGCTATTAATTGGGTTCTATTTCTTGCTTCTACATAAAGGTAAGCAATTTGAAATTATTAAGAGCTTTTTTAGAGACTCGCTTTTTGCTTACTTAAGTACACTTTTGCTTTCTATTGTTTTAGTTGTGTTAGTTACAAACAATCGATATTTCGGATTATTTTTATTCCTGGCCATCGCCTGTCTGCTCTCACATGCTTTTAGACGTTTATTTTTGATGTACAATGAATTAAGCGAAAAGGCGAATAAAGATCATCGTACAGGGCTTTTTAGCCACAGTTATTTTGAAGAAAAATTAGAAGAAGCCATACGTGAATATCGCGATCAAGAACGTTCTTTCTCGCTGGCGCTGCTGGATTTGGATGATTTCAAAAAATATAATGACGCTTTCGGCCATCCGCAGGGCGACAAGCTTTTGAGCTTCTTCGGCAAGTTGATCAAAACGGAATGCGAATCCAGGCAGCTCCTCGCTGCACGGTATGGCGGTGAAGAGTTCGCCGTCATTATGCCGGAATATTCGAAAGCTAAGGCATTCGCTTTTATGAATGAGCTTAGAAAGAAAGTCAACGATACTCCTTTCGACGGCGTAGAAGTATTCCCGCACGGTTGCATTTCATTCTCGGCCGGCATTTATGAAGTAAGCAAAGATAATTATTATAAATCGCAGCTGGTTGATCTGGCTGACCGCGCGTTGTCCATGGCCAAAGAAAAAGGGAAGAACACGGTGATGATCTACGGCGAGCAAAACCAGCTGCCGCAAAGCATCGAAAAGGAAATCCATGACCTTGGGCAGCAGTTGAAGATTTTCCTGTCTAAGGATGTGTATACCTTTAAACATTCCAAACGCGTCTATTCGTATGCTGTTGATATGGCTGAAGTGCTTGAGCTGAGTGACGATGATCGCCGTTTGCTTATACTAGGCGCTTTGATTCATGATATCGGTAAGCTGGAAATACCGAGGGACGTGCTTAACAAGAAGTCGAAGCTAACGGCCGACGAGTGGGAAATGGTCAAGAAGCACGTGCTGTGGGGCAAAGAGATCGTACTGGCAACCGGCAAATACAAGGATCTCGTGCCTCTGGTTGAATTGCATCATGAGCGTTACGACGGGAACGGTTACCCGTATGGATTGAAGAACGAAGAAATTCCGAGGCTGGCAAGGATGTTGTGTATTATTGATTCCTTTGATGCGATGACGACGGAGCGCCCTTATCAAGTAACGAAGACGCTGGAGGAAGCGATTGAGGAGTTAAACCGATTTGCGGGCAAGCAATTCGATCCCGAGCTTGTCGTTCCCTTCATTCAGTACATTCAAACCAAGATGACTACCGGCCTAAAACGTGAGCTCGAAGGATCGGAAGAAGCCATCTAAATCAAAAGCTCGTAGAGTTCGGCTTTCCTCGGTTTCTGACTGGGATATTTACAAGGAATATACATAAGCCCGGTCGTTGGTCCAAATGAAGGTGAAATAACAAAACAAATAACGCTTTGCGCGGCTTACGCGCAAAGCGTTTTTAATTGTTCGTACCTACCGGTGTTTATGTAGATGCAGCTATCTGGAGACGCCACATTTTTTTGCAAGTGTCGGCCAAGTCGAGACAAACATGTTTTCCCACCTGTCTTCAGGCAATACTTTAATCCATCTTGCGATTTGATCCAAGCCCATTTCGCATAAAGTGTTCATAACTTCTTCTTTTTCACACACTGCTTTTGTTGCCAACATCCCAAACCACCTCAGTCGATTGTATTCAAACAATTATGTATATGCAGCAGTTTGAAAATATGTTCCATTCTTTCATGTAATTATTTCAAACCCTTGGGCAGGACGGGCTGCGCAGCTTTCAGCAATTGATTCAAATCGTCGTCATGGATTTCGATATCCCCGTAGCGCACTTGGTTATAAGCCTCGGTGATAGCATGAACAGCATGCTCAGGCATTTGGAGCTTGGTCTCCAATTCCCGTTCCGTTTCATTCGGAGTTAAAGCCTTGTTGTAGGCATATCCTTTGCCGACGGCGTGTCCGATTAAAAGGGCATAGAGAAAACGGATGCGTTCGCGGTTGTTCTTCAGCTGCGTCCATTTCAGCTGGCGCTCTTTTTCACTGGACCAATTCCGTACCAGCTGTTTCCACCATAGATGTGGTATTTCCTTCCATTCGAGCAGGGTTTCCTTTTCATCCGTAAAGTCCTTTGATTCCGTGGAACGTTCGTCATTACGCATGCGATGGAGCAGTCGGCGGACAAAAGCCAGCATGACAGGAGCCAGTTTGGATGCAATAAAATACAGGGCGACAAGGATGAAGGCTATAACAATGACATAACCAAAGATGACCTGAATGTACTGAAGCAAGATGTCGAACCAGCCTGGCTCGACCTTGGGCTCTGATGGCGGAAATAGAGGCTGCTGTACCGCTGGACTAGGCTGTGGCGGCAGTTCGGCTGGCGCATCCGAACGCAGCATACGGATGACCCAGGCGAAGAACGAATGAATGATGGCGGCTGCACCCTGTTTCAACTGCTGGAAATAAGCGACAATGGCAACGACGACGATTAGTAGAAGCAGCCATATACGGCCTAATCGTCGAACAGTTTCGGTGAGTGCGGCTTGGGCCTGCTCGGTGCTCGCCAGAGTTGCGCGCAGCAATTGGGTTCGATTAAGTGTGAACATGAAAATAACGAACGTGCAGAATCCAAACCCATTCAACCAGCCGATCCAGGGGTGAAAAATATCTATGCGATCCATAATAGGGACACCGATGAAGTATGTCATGCATGGAAAGATGAACGCGCTAGCCGGAAACAGCTCGGTCCAGCCGGCTTTCGTAAATTGGATCCCTCGAAAGGCTGGCATCATGCCAATTGCAGCAAAGACCCAGCCTTGCCAGCTGTTGCCTTGCAACAAGTAGGCGATCCCATAACTTGCGGCAGCTGCAAATAGAAGTTCATAGATACGTCTGGTTAACAGTCGGGTGGTTCCGCCGATGCATCCTGCGAAATAGTACAATAAAAGTTGCAGCCACGTCAGCCAGATCGGAGTATCAGCCACGTACAATTGGACCAGCACAAGAATCGGGAAACAAACGATCAGTTCAACCGAACCCCATAGGAATGTCATTCCAAACCCTTGAAGCCAACGCTGCACATTAGATTGCTGCATCGGAAGTTTCGACCTCCTGTTCAATATGATCGACAAGGCTGATCTGCAGCGGCACGATGAACACGGAATGCCCCATGGCTTCCAGCTGCCGGATGCTCATCTCCATACTTGCAGAAACGAAGGATGTCAAGAGTAAGATGTCCATGGCCATTCCGTCATGGATGATCCAATCATCCAGGAAATCCTGACATGTTCGACAGCAGGAGACCGTCAGCTTCGCCATCGTTTCGAACATGGCATCGAGGTGGGGCAAGCCCCCCTCCGGGGCTATAAACACAGGGACTCCCGGTTCGTCTTGCACGGAGCCATTATATCCGAACCCAACCGGTATGCCTTGACTCACGGCATGATCGGCAAGGGTGGCGGCATAAGATAGACCTCTCTCGACTAGCTCGGGATCGGTCACCGCATCCCACATCGATTCGGTAATCTGGGTATTAACGACAAGGAGCAGCCGCGGGTCAGCAGTGAATTCACGATTGTACACTTGCAGCCGCTGGCTTCGGGCCGTGGCTTTCCAGTGAATGCTGTTCATCGTATCGCCGTAACGGTATTCGCGCACACCTGAAGAAACGAAAGGATCCTGCATAATCCAACGTTTCACTGTGATATCGCCCTGCCATCTGCTGGAGGGCAGCGGGATGTCTTCCCATCGTTCCAGCTGAGGGTAGACCAGCAGCTCCAGATTCAAGCGCTGTGTCATCCCGGCTGCTTGTATGCCGATGAGGTCACCGATCGATACAGCGACCGTTTCGAGCTTATACCAGCCTCGCTTCGTACAATGAATCTGATGGCGCCGGACGATTTTTGTATACGGCATGAGGCTAAACAGGCTTCGATGATTTTGAGAAATCGCTCCGCTGCTCACCTCGAGATTGGCCTGTTTCGCAAAGTAGAGCCCTGCATGAAGGGTAGACTCCAGACGCAGCCAAGGGATCGGAGCTAATTTGTGATTGGCAATCGTTTCGACCATCACTACTTCATCCCCGACATGGCAGCGGGATTTGTTAAAAGCCCGCTCGATCCGGAGTCTCGCGAAACCCCTGCGTGTGTAGAATCGATGCTGGGCAAAAACTAGCACGGCGGCAATAAGCAGAACCCAGCTTATTCCCATCGGCTACCCCAGCTTCACTTCCGTCGGGACGGAAGTCGAAGCCATGATGCGGTCCAGCAGTGCATGCACCTGCTGGTCCTGCTGGCGCGATCGCGTGCGCAGTAACACGCGATGCGCCCATACGGGCTTGACCATGCCCTTGATGTCGTCGGGCAGGACGTAATCGCGGCCGCGCAGCGCCGCGTGCACCTGCGCCGATTTCATCAAGGCGCGGACCC
Organism: Paenibacillus sedimenti; assembly: GCF_014534655.1. GTDB lineage: Bacteria > Bacillota > Bacilli > Paenibacillales > NBRC-103111 > Paenibacillus_E > Paenibacillus_E sedimenti. The sequence continues at coordinate 56,231 of NZ_JACVVD010000010.1, read as the reverse complement.
CGCGCGGGCTCACGCCAAGCGCGGCTTCGGGATGCGTGCGCGTCGCTTCCGCGAGCTGCACGATGTACTGCAGCAGGTCGTCGCTCACGCGCACCTGCGTGAACAGATGCTGAGCTTCGATAAGCTCAGCTCGGTTCACAACCGGCAGCAGCTGATCCAGGGGATCGTGCTGCTGATAGATTTTCAAGATCTGCAGCTGCTCCGCCGCCGACGGGTAGCCCATCCCGATCTTCATCAGAAAGCGGTCAAGCTGTGCTTCCGGCAGCGGGAACGTGCCCTGATTCTCCACAGGATTCTGCGTCGCTATGACGAGGAACGGGGACTCAAGTCTGCGCGTCTCGCCATCGATACTCACTTGCCGCTCCTCCATGCTCTCCAGCAGGCTGGATTGTGTGCGCGGCGTAGCCCTATTGATCTCATCGGCGAGCACGATGTGAGCAAACAATGGACCTGGGCGAAACTCGAATTCACCCAGCTTCTGGTTGAAAAAATTGATGCCGCTTACATCCGACGGCAGCAAGTCCGGCGTAAACTGGATACGCTTCATCGTGCCGTCCAGCGAGCGTGCCAATGCTTTGGCAAGCTGGGTTTTACCGGTTCCCGGTACATCCTCCAGCAGAATGTGTCCGGAAGCAATCAAGGCGATCAGCATGAGCTCGACGGTATCGTCTTTTCCGACAATGACTAGTCCTATATTTTCTTTGATAAGTGCGGCTATCTTTTCAATTTTTGTGAGATCCATCGATGATCCCTCCTTGAAGTTTCCACGGGGAAAATGACTTCGCTAACATACGCTTAAGGACTATGTTTCGGATAGAGGCCATGATCCTTGCTTCTTGCGGATGATAAGAATTTGGCCAATGTGGTAGGCATTATGCGTACAAACATTAGAAATCGCTCCCCACCACTTTGCACCTTGGCCCAGCATAGGAATGTCCTCGTCAAGTCTGGTCTCCGGGCACTCTGCCAATGTAGATCTCCAATCTGTTAGCACACGATTTAACGCGTCCACATCCGATTTCCAATTCTCTTCGGTGATCTCCATATGATCCATTAAGAATGTAGTATCGTTTTGAATCTTTTCGTAAGTGATTTCATTGCGGAAGCGATTTAGCCAAGTTTGATTCCAGAAAGTCAGGTGGCGAACAAGCTGCCAAATTGAATTCATTGATGGCGATTCGCGCCAAGCGGCTTGGTCAGCGGTGAGACGGTCCAGTGCGGTTTGCAGCGATGGAAACCAGCTGTCATCGTTGTGGCTGGCTGCGAGTTGATCCAAGAATACCTCTTTTTTAGAAATAGTCATAAGGGCCTCCATATAAGTCGGATTTGTATGTATTGCTTTCCTAATTTTAACAGAAATGAAGCTTCATTTGTGAAAAATGCCAGGTTTCCCATCAATCTCTGACGCTCCCAGTTGTGTAATCGAGAGGCACTTAGTACAATGGTGGTGAAAAAGCGAATGCCAAGGCAGCAAGTTTTGCTATTGGAGAACGCTTGGCTTACTCTTACGAAGTTATGCTTACGAGTTAGTTTTCTGACGAAAACTTTTAGGGGGACATATATGTACAAGCTGATACTGGTGGATGACGAAGAAGATGTGCGGGAAGGCGTCGTCCGCGAAGTGGACTGGGAAGCCATCGGCTTTGAGGTCGTAGATAAAGCGGAGAATGGCCGGGAAGCGCTGGAGATGGTCGAGCGTTTGCAGCCGGATGTCGTGGTGACGGACATTCAGATGCCTTTCATGAATGGGTTGCAATTCGCCGAAGCGATTCGAGAGCGCTTTCCAACCATCAAGATTATCATTCTTACAGGACATGATGAGTTTGAGTATGCCCAGAAGGCCATCAAGCTGCACATTGACGAATATGTGCTGAAACCTTTTTCGGCGCAGGAACTGATTAATACGTTGCTTAAAGTGAAAGCCCAGATCCAGGAGGAAGTGGCGCACCGGGAAAACGTACAGCTGCTGAAGGAGCACTATCGCAAGAGCATGCCTGTGCTCAAGGAGATTTTCCTCGCAGCGTTAATGAACCGTAAGCTTCCCAGAGATGAAGTTCTGGATAAAGCGGCAAACTACGGCATCCAGTTGGACGGAAACAGCTTCGTGGTGGCGGTCATCAGCATCGACGGGGTGCTCATTCATGAAGATGATCTGGAGAACCGGAGCGAGCTGGCGACGTCCGTTTCCTTGAAATATTCGGAGGATCAGGCGCTGAAATATTTTGCCCTGCTCAACATTACAGAGGAGATTGCGGATAAGCGCCGGCTCGGGCTTGTTTTCATGCATAACGATCAAGTCGTCGTATTGGCCACACACGAAACAGGCGACCGGGGAGCCGCGCTCCAGGAGACGATGAAGGTGCTGGAAGAGGTTCGCCAGAACGTGGAGAAGTACCTCAAATTCTCGGTTACCGTGGGCATTGGAGCGGTAATGAAGGATGTTACGAAGGTGAGCTATTCGTACGAAGATGCGGTGCTTGCACTCGATTACAGGCTGATTCTGGGCAACAATCGGGTCATTTGCATCGATGATGTGGAGAAGCGGAACGTCGAGAAGATTCGGTTTGACGATCTCAAAGAACACGCATTAACACGCTGCATTAAAGTCGGAACGAATCCGGAGATTAAGGAGACGATCGATGAGCTTTTCCATGGAGTAGAGGCAGGTGTTTCCGTTAAGGATTACCAAATTTACCTGCTCGAAATTCTCACGTGCATCCTCAAAGCGGCCAAGGACTCGAATCTTAACGTTGACGAAGTGTTCGGCGAGAACTTTATTCCTTTTACCGAAATTAATAAGTTCACTTCGCTGGAAGAAGCCAAGCATTGGCTGGTCGAGCTGTGTGTCAAAATGATGACCCATATCGCTACGGACCGCCAGTATACGTATAAAAACTTGGTCGATATGGCCAAAGACTATACGAAAAGCCACTACCATGAGGGTGATATTACGATCAATAAAGTTTGTAGCCACCTGCATATCAGCGCGGGCTACTTCAGCAGTATTTTCAAAAAAGAAACCAAGATGACGTTCGTCAATTATTTGAACCATATTCGGATGGAAGCGGCCAAGGAGCTGCTGCGTACGACGGACATGAAAGCTCTTGAAATCGCGGAGAAGGTCGGCTATTCCGATGCGAACTATTTTAGCTTCAGCTTCCGTAAAAATGTCGGAGTTTCCCCTAAAGAGTACAGAAACAGTTCCAAAGGGGTGTAGCGTTTGATTAAAAAGACAAAAGCTCTTTTCAAGGCATTGTATACCGTACTGCTTGACACAATGAGGGTCAAGAGCATTCAGTTTACGATTACATTGTCTTTTATTTTTATTACGGTGACGGTCATGCTGATCGTCTCATTGGTGCTGTATAACAAGTTTTCGAGAACGGCTGAAGAGAACGCCTTTTTGAACACGCAGCAGATCATTGAGCAAATGCAGTTTAATTTGGAAAATTATATCGAGGGCATGGCCGACACTTTCCAAGTTGTCGATGCCAAAATCGCCAAGAGCCGGGGCATCCCTTCGGACAAGTTGCTGGAGCAGCTCGACACGATTGCAAGCACGAGGGAGGACATTGTCTCGATTGACTTATTTACGGCTGACGGCGAGCTTGTGACCGGGATTCACAATACCGAGATGCGCAAGAACACGCGGCTGACCGAGCAGTCCTGGTTTAAGTCGGCGCTGGAGAATCCCAACCATCTCACCTTCTCGCTGCCGCACATCCAGAACTTGTTCAAAGAGCCTTACAAATGGGTCGTGTCCATGAGCAAGGGGGTTACGATTCAGCGGGAAGGCCAATGGGTCGATGCCGTCCTGTTAGTCGACGTGAATTTCAAGACGCTTGATGATGTATTTCGCACCGTCTCTCTAGGTAAAAAAGGGTACGTGTATATCATCGACGAATCAGCGGGAAACATCGTATACCACCCTCAGCAGCAGCTCATCTATATTGGTCTCAAATACGAGAATGTGGAACAAGCTTTGAAATTCTCCTATGGCAAGTACATGGATGAAGCGGACGGCGAAACCCGCCTGAATGTCGTTAAGACTGTTAGTAATATAGGCTGGAAAATCATCGGAGTCTCTTACCTGGATGAAATCGTGACGACACGCAATGAAATCAGCACATTCATGATTTGGCTGTTCGTCATCGTCCTGGTGTTTATTTTGCTGATATCCGCCTTTATGTCGGCCCGCATCTCACAACCTATCAAGCGTTTGAAGAAGTCGATGGAAATGGTGGAGAAGGGTCATTTTGATACGTATATCCATGTCCGCGGCGCCGATGAGGTCGAGCAGCTATCCAGGCGGTTTAATCTCATGGTGAGCCGGGTTCGGGAGCTGATGGATCAAAGCATCCACGAGCAGGAAGTGAAGCGGAAAAATGAGCTCGAAGTGCTGCAATCGCAGATTAACCCGCACTTTCTTTACAATACGCTCAATTCCGTTGTTCGCATGGTGGGCAGCGGTAAAAATGAGGAGGTTGTGACGACGATCACCTCACTGTCCAAGTTTTTCCGGATTTCGCTTAGTAAAGGGAAAAATATCATTACCGTACAGGAAGAAATCGAGCACATCCGCAACTACTTAATCATTCAAAAAATGCGCTACAAAGATAAGTTCGACTATGAGATACAAGTCGATGAGGAAGCGCTGCCGTATAAGACATTGAAGCTTATTTTGCAGCCGATTGTCGAGAATGCACTCTATCACGGCATTGAATACATGGTGGATGAAGGTCATATCCGCATTTCAGCAAGAATCGAAGGCGAACGAATTCTATTCCAAATCCGTGACAATGGCGTCGGTATTCCCGAAGAGACGCTTAAAGGAATTCTTTCCGGACAAACGAAAAGCGAGAAAGGTTCCGGCGTCGGCCTGCGCAATGTGAATGAGCGAATCAAACTGTATTTCGGTCCCAGCTATGGCGTCACAGTCGAGAGTGAGCCGGAAGAGGGAACAATGGTAAATATCTGGATTCCCAAAGTGCTGGAAGAGGAAGTTTAACGGATGAATAGGGAGAGGATACCATGGAAAAAACAATAAAACAGGGACGCCTGCTTCTGTTCGCCATGCTGGCAGCCGTTGCCTCCATGTCCTCCTGCACGAGGCAGGCCGAACCGTTGCCGACGGAGCAGAAGAAGCATCTGGAAGTCGTGCTGAGAAGCCAAAATGGCGACTATTGGAAGACGGTTAAAATGGGAGCGGAGGTAGCTGCGAAGGAATTCGATGTCACTTTGGACTTCCGGGCCCCCGGAGATGAAGCCGATGTCAAGGGGCAGGTGGCCCTCTTGGAACAATCGATTAACATCGATCCCGATGCCATCGTGCTCGCGGCCAACGATTATAGAGGGTTGACTTCGGTCGTCGATCAAGCTGCGAGTCTTAACATTCCGGTCATTACGATTGATTCCGAGGTGGAAACAAGCAAGGTGCAAAGCTTTATCGGCGCCAACAATTACGAGGCCGGAGTGCTTGCCGGCAAGCAGCTGGTTAAGCTGGCAGGGACAAGCTGCAACATTGCGATCGTAAGCTTTAAGCAGGGGGAGCGCAACGCCGAGCAGAGAGAGCTCGGTTTGCTGGAGGAAATAGCGAAATATCCGGATATTAAGGTGCTGGACAAAGTGTACAGCCTTACGAATCGGGAATTGGCGGGACAGCTGACGCGGCAAATTATTCAGCAGCATCCTCAGCTTGACGGGATTATCGCTCTTAATGCAATATCGTCCATCAGTGTCGCTGCTGAGATTCAGAAGCTGGGTCTTGAGGGGCAAGTGAAAATTATTACTTTTGACAGTACCTGGGAGGAATTGGAGCTTTTACAGGAAGGGGTCATCCAGGCCACGATCGTTCAAAATCCGTTCAGCATCGGCTACCTGGGCGTTAAGAACGCGGTGGAAGCGATTAAGGGCAATAAAATTCCGCCCCGCGTCGATACGGGAATTAAGGCCATTGACCTCGACAACATGTTCTGGTCGGATAACCAGAAGCTATTGTTTCCCTTTGTAAAATGAATGTAAAGTGATGAGAATTTTGATAGAACACATGAGGATTTCGCATTTGTTTTGGTGTTTTGATCCATTATAGTAAGACATGTAAATACAAACACGCACTTTAAAGGGAGGATCTTACCTTGAAAAAACTTCTTACGATTGCCGTAGCAGGCGCATTGGTCGCATCCGTAGTCGGTTGCGGCACAGCTAATAAAGAAGCAACACCAGCTCCGGCAGCAACTGGCGGAGCGGCAGCAACTCCTAAAGCTGACACAGGCAAAAAACCGACAATCGGTGTAGCGATTTATAAATTTGACGATACATTCATGTCCGGTGTTCGCGCTGCGATCGCTGACGCTGCTAAAGATAAAGCGACTGTAGATATCGTAGACAGCCAAAACTCCCAACCGACACAGAACGATAAAGTCGACCTTTTCATCACGAAAAAAGTAAATGCGCTTGCGATCAACGCAGTTGACCGTACGGCAGCCGGCGTTATCATCGATAAAGCTAAAGCGGCAAACATCCCGGTTGTATTCTTGAACCGCGAGCCTTTGGAAGCGGACATGAAGAAATGGGATAAAGTTTACTACGTAGGTGCAAAAGCAGAGCAATCCGGTACAATGGAAGGCCAATTGCTGGTTGACTACTTCAAAGCTCATCCTGAGGCTGACAAAAACAAAGACGGTAAAATCCAATACGTTATGCTTAAAGGCGAGCCAGGTCACCAAGATGCCGAGCTTCGCACGAAGTTCTCCATCCAAGCGATTACTGACGCTGGTCTGGGCGTAGAAAAAGTTGCTGAAGATACAGCAATGTGGGATCGCGTTAAAGGTCAAGAGAAAATGGCTGCATTCCTGGCTTCCAGCGAAAACAAAATCGAAGCGGTTCTTGCGAACAACGACGATATGGCTCTAGGCGCTATCGAAGCTTTGAAAGCGAAAGGCTACTTCAAAGACAACAAATACATGCCGGTTGTAGGCGTTGACGCAACTGCTCCTGCACTTCAAGCCCTGAGCGACGGCACATTGCTCGGAACAGTACTAAACGATGCGAAAAACCAAGGCGCAGCAACAACTAGCGTAGCTGCAGCACTGGCTAACGGCAAAACACCTAACAAAGAAACTACTGGTTACGATGTAACTGACGGTAAATATGTGTGGATTTCCTACAAAAAGATTACAAAAGAAAACATGAACGAAGCGAAATAATTCGGATTTAAGCAAGCGGCAAGGGTGGCAATGTATGCTTACGTTGCGCCCTTGCTTAAATATTATAGGGGAATGTGAGATGGCAGGGGGAGTTACCATGACTGTACATGAATATTTGCTGGAAATGAATCAAATCTCCAAAGAGTTCCCTGGCGTAAAAGCACTGGACAACGTCACCCTCAAAGTTCGTCCTGGCAGCGTTCATGCGCTGATGGGGGAGAACGGCGCAGGAAAATCGACATTGATGAAATGCTTGTTCGGCATTTATAAGCCGGATGGCGGAGAGATCAAGCTGAACGGCGAGGTCGCTTCCATTACGAATTCCAAAGACGCGCTGGAGAATGGAATTTCGATGATTCATCAAGAGCTGCACCCGGTTCCGTACCGTAACGTGATGGAGAACATTTGGCTTGGCAGATTTCCGCTAAAAGGAATCGGACCTTTGAAATTAGTGGACCACAAAAAGATGCGTAGAGATACAGAGAGCTTGTTTAAACAGCTTCAAATGGACATTAAGCCGGATACACTGGTTGGAACGTTATCCGTTTCGAAAGTGCAATCCATCGAAATTGCCAAGGCAGTTTCATTTAATTCGAAAGTCATTGTTATGGATGAGCCGACTTCGTCGCTGACCGGCAATGAAGTTGAACAATTGTTCCGAATCATTCGCGATCTGAAGAGCCGCGGCGTTTCGATCATCTATATTTCACATAAAATGGAAGAAATTTTGGAAATTTCGGATGAAGTAACGATCATGCGTGACGGTACGAAGATTGGCACTTGGTCATCCTCCGAGCTAACGACGGATATGATCATCTCCAAGATGGTTGGACGCGATCTGAAGGAGCGTTTCCCTGAGCGAAGCAACGTACCGAACGGCACGCTGCTCAAAGTAGAGGGACTCACTTCCGTTATCCCGAAATCATTCAAGAATGTATCCTTCGAGCTTCGCAAAGGGGAAATTCTTGGCGTCGGCGGTCTTGTCGGCGCACAGCGTACCGAGCTGATTGAAGCTTTGTTCGGACTCCGCGGCATTGCTTCCGGTACGATCTCCATGCATGGCAAGGAAATGAAGCTGAAATCGCCGATTGATGCGATTAAGCATAAAATTGCCCTGCTTACTGAGGAACGCCGTGTTACAGGTATTTTCCCGGTATTGTCCGTACTTGAGAATACCGTTATTGCCAATCTGGGTCGTTATATGAATCCATTAGGCATTATTAATGAGGCGAAGCGCCGCGAAGAAGTGAAGAAAAGCATCGAAATGCTTCGCGTGAAAACGCCGAACATGTACGCTTTGATCAAAAATCTTTCGGGCGGTAATCAGCAAAAAGTGCTCCTCGCCAGATGGCTGCTCACGGAACCGGATGTGCTCCTGCTTGACGAGCCGACACGGGGAATTGACGTAGGTGCGAAGTTTGAGATTTACTCGATCATCGCCGACCTTGCGAAGCAAGGCAAAAGTATTATCATGATCTCTTCTGAAATGCCCGAATTGCTTGGGATGTCAGACCGAATCATGGTCATGTGTGAAGGACGCCTTACGGGTATTGTAGACGGAAAGAAAGCAACAGAAGAAGAGATCATGCGCCTTGCTGCACAGCATATGGCATAAATGGAGGGGGCAAAGAAACCATGAGTACCAAGACAGAAACATTGAAAACCAGAGATTTTAGCGGGTTTGTGACCAAATATGCGATTTACATCGTGCTCGTCGTATTGGTCATCGGTATCGCGATTTATGATCCGCGATTTTTATCGGTGAACATTTTACGTGATATTTTGCTTCAATCATCCACACGCGTCATTATCGCATTGGGTGCTGCGTTCATCCTGATTACGGGGGGAACGGATCTTTCGACCGGTCGTATCGTCGGCTTGTCGGCTGTCATTTCCGCATCGATGCTGCAAACAGAAGAATATGGCAGAAAATTTTTCCCGGATTTACCGCAGCTGCCTTTGATTGTTCCGATTTTGATCGCAATTGCAGCGGGTCTTTTGATCGGTTGGATTAATGGCGTTATTGTCGCCAAATTTAAAGTACCGCCATTTATCGCAACGTTGGGTACGATGGTAGCCGTGTACGGTGCCAACTCCCTTTACTTTGACATGAAGCCGAACCAGTCGCAGCCAATCGGTGGTTTGAGAGCAGACTTCAGTAATCTGGGTACAGGCTTTATCGGAAAAGACGCAACATACTCCATTCCATATATTGTCATCATTGCGATTGTTGTCTCGTTAATCGTTTGGGTCGTGTTTAACAAAACGAAGTTGGGCAAGTACATGTACGCGATCGGCGGCAACATCCACGCAGCTACCGTTTCGGGTATTAACGTGAACAAGTATCTGATCTACATCTATGCGATCGCAGGCGCTTTATACGGTTTGGCTGGGGTGCTGGAAGCAGCGAGAACAGGCGGAGCAACGAATAACTACGGTAACATGTACGAGCTTGATGCGATTGCGGCTTGCGTCGTCGGCGGCGTATCCACTTCAGGCGGTATCGGTACGGTGCCTGGCGTTCTTGCAGGAGTATTGATTTTCAGCGTAATCAACTATGGTTTGACATTTATCGGTATTAGCCCTTACTGGCAATTGATCATTAAAGGATTAATTATCGTAGCGGCTGTAGCGTTCGATATGCGTAAATACATGAATTCCAAATAAACACCAGATTCATTGTCAGAAATTGGCTATATGAAAAAGGTAAATCGGGCTGTCGAAATATGCGACAGCCCGTTATAATATATCTTGATGAAAGCGATTACTTTCAGAGCCTAAGGGGGAACGGCATTTGGAAAGCAGCATACTGAAAGCCCAAAAGAAACGAGTTTTTAAGGTCTCTTTGAGAAGTAAAATTGTCGGGACTTTTGTGATTGTATCTTTACTCGTCGGGGTGACGAGCGGATTATCGTATACATATTTGAACAAAGTGGACAGCTCTTATTCTAAACTGCTAAGCGATAACGTTGCGATTCTCAAGAATGTTTCCGAAATTAAAGAGAAAACGCAGATGCAAAATAGCTTGCTTTTCGGCTATGTGCTAGATCCGTCTAAGGATAAGGAAAAACGGTTGACCGACATGAACGCGACCTTGTCATCGATCATTAAAGAGATGGGTGAACTTGCCAAAAATGAGGACGAGCAGAGCGCTATTCAGTCCATGATGGACTCGAACCAGACTTTTGCCAGACTGGTCAAAAAGGTAACCGAATATGCCGATAAAGGCAACGCCTCGCTGGCGAAAGCAGAAGCTATGCAGTGGGCGATTCCGACTACGGAAACGTTGACGCAGGCAGTGGACAAGATTGAAGAGCTGGAGAAGGCCGTGCAAGAAGAAGCTTCCGCCAGGAATCATTCAGCGGTAACCTCGACGATCCGCACTTTAATTTGGGTAAGCGTGACTGCGTTCGTATTTGCCCTCGCAATCGGTCTTCTGCTGTCACGCATGATTGTGACTCCGATGCGTTCCATGGTACGGGTAGCGGAGCGAATTGCCGCAAGCGATTTGACTGTAAGTGATATTCAAGTGAAGAACCGCGATGAATTAAGAGATTTGGCTATAGCTTTCAATCAAATGAAAGCAAATCTGCACAGCCTGATCAGCCAGGTTGGCAGTAGCGCCAAACAGGTGGCGGCCGCGTCGGAGGCGCTGAGCATTGGCTCCGGCCAAGTGAGCGAGTCCTCGGAACAGATCACCAATATCGTGCAGGAGATTTCCTCCGGTACTGATGCGCAAGTGCGCAGCGTACACATGGGCGTTGCGATCATGGAGGAAATGTCTTCGGCCGTTGATCAGATCGCCAGTGTGACACAGGCTGCTAATGTGAAATCAACCCATGCGCAGCAGGAAGCGGGGGCTGGTAATGAGGCAGTGGATACGGCTATTGCCCAGATGAACTCCATTCATCAAAAGATGAAGGAGCTCGCTGCTTCCGTGCAAAGACTCGGGCAGCGCTCCGAGCAAATCGTTAACGCGAACGGAATGATTGCGAATATCGCAAGACAAACGAATATGCTTGCGCTGAATGCCTCCATTGAAGCGGCCCGCGCTGGCGCTGCAGGCAAAGGTTTCGCAGTCGTTGCCGACGAAATTCGCAAGCTATCGATGCAAACCGGGGCGGCTGCCGAAGAAGTCGCTGAGCTTGTCGAGAGCATCCAGGCCGAAACATCGGAGGTCGTCAGCTCTACTGAAGCAGGAAGTCGTGAGGTGGCGACAGGGCTTGAGGTTGTAGGCGAAGCCAGAGATACCTTCCAACGCATACAAAGCGCGATGGACGAGCTCGCTAGCCAGATCGAGGAGGTCACCGGACGATCCGCCGACATTTCGGAGAAAACCCGCGCAGCCGTGGAGGTCATTCGGTCTATCGATGAAGTCGCCGGCCAGACCGCAGCAGGCGCAAGAGTCGTCTCTTCCAACGTCGAAGGCCAGTATGCCAGCATGGAGGAAATCGTATCCTCGGCGACTGTACTGAACAGCATGGCTGAAGATTTGCAGAAGCTGATCGGCAGATTTCGTGTTTAAATGGCAAACCTAGACAGGATTTTTATAGCACTGCGACGAATAAGACTAGGATTAGATGCCTGGTCTTATTTTTTTCTACGGTGGCACAACACTTCGCACCGAGTATTTCAGGTTACCGATTGCGCTTATCGCAGTCCGATTTCGCCCAATTGCAAGAACGTAGTGAATGGAGTTAGCGGCTGGAGTTCGATTTTGCCAGCTTATAATGCGCTCATCGAACGTCCTCTTGCACAAACCAAGCTGCAATTTTGTAAAATCGGACTCTAAACTGTTTTGGTAGATGTATCTTATATGCAATTGTGTTTTTTCGGACTTTAGAGGTGATATGCTCGATTTCTGCGTCATTTGGATGCATGACCGCTTTGAATGTTGAGTTTAGACGTTGAATGAGCAAGCTCAATGCGGACGGTATAAGCTTCGATGGTTAATGGTCACTTTAGGGGGACATATTTTATTTAGGATGTGAATGTTTTGAGGAAGTGGATGGTTAGTTTAGTTTTGATAGCTATGCTGCTTGGTCAGGGAGCTTCGATGGCGAATGCCGCGATCTCTTTCGACAGTAATGGAGATGGGAAAATCAGGTTGGACGAGATCGTGAGATATATGCAGTCTAACCATGATCAGGATATTAACGGTGATGGGTCGGTTAACGTACAGGATACAAAGGAATTATTAAGTCTGATCTCGCCGGAAGTCGTAGAGTCTCCGATACAGAGTGCAGTTGTCACGGGAATGGTATATGACCAGCTTCATGTTCCTGTTCAAGGAGCTGCAGTCCGGTTAAATGGAGAATCACTTGATGAAAGTGATGACTTTGGATGGTTTAATATCGACGATGTGCTTCCCGGCAGCGGGAACATACTGACTGCGGAGAAATACGGCCGTCAAGCCGCAACGCAGCCTTTCACCGTAACAGCAAAGGTCGGCGATACTTCAACGCATAATCTGCAGCTGGATCTGCCTACCGGTACGGTGACGGGTACCGTGTATGCCAGTGAGAATGTGCCTCTGGGTCAAGTGGAAGTGAGCGTTTTGGGCGGGGAACCGGGAATCGATTACCCGAAGGCCATTACGGACAGTGACGGAAAATACGTGCTGTACAATGTCCCGATTGGAATGCGGATGCTTCTAGTGACTCCATTGAGTTATGCGATCGTAGGATCGATTGAGGTTCAAGAGGGATTGAACCCCGGCATCGACTTAACGAACGTTGGGTATAATTTCATTACGGTTTCCGGAAAAGCTGCAGACTCACATGGCATTGGACTGGCCAACGCAACAATAACCATGAAACAGGGGATCGATATTATTCAAACGGCCACCTCCGATGAAGACGGCCGATTCGAGTTTAATTCCGTTATTCCGAATATGCATTTCTCCTGGCACCTGCAAAAAGAAGGGTATATGGATGCCAGTTGGGATGGCTTGAGCGCTTCGGATAATACGTCTATTGTAGGAAAAGAATTCAGAACTGTGACCTCCGCACCGATAACGACCGATCTGGAAATGAAGTATGCCTTTGGCACGATGGCAAAGTCGTTTTACGTTAATCTTGGCGGTTATGAGGGGTTGGTGGAAAGATCGCTGAGCACTTATTCATTATTAAAATCGAAGAAACCTGATGACTCGGAGGATCAGATTGCTTTTGTTGGGGGAACGGATTCAATTAATAATGACGATATAGAAAGATTGAATGCGGCGCTGCGGGATAGCTCTGTCAGTCAGATCTATTTATATGATTCTATTGCGGCTCCGGGCAAAACAATGGCTGCTCCAGAACGAGATGTGACCATCTTTAGTAACTCGGAGAAATTCATACAGGCTCAGATTCCAGTTACTGCCAGATTGCAATGGACAAACGTTACAAAGATTCCACTCCCTTATCACCAGGTAGTGGGTATCGTTAGAGACGAGAACAAGCAGCCGCGCCCCCTTGCGTTTGTGAACTTGGAGTTAAATGGAATTGTAGTGGGATCAGTGCTGACTGACAATAATGGATTTTACTTTTTCGACAACTTGAATGCTGGTTCTGCATACACGATTACTGTAAACAGAGGGGAGTATTATGAACAACGTAAAGATTTTATTGCCCCCAATTATGTGAACGCCTATCCTATTCTGACAAGTCATGATTTGGAATTGACAGCCCAGCACGTCGCTAACTTTCTCGATGTGAAAAATCCGTCCAAAGGAGCAAATAAATTTCCGATGCCTCTGGTTCCGGCTGGCTACTCCGTAAGTATTGAAAATAGCTCTGATATTCTTAAAATAAAACATGATGGCGAAATCATGCTAGGAAATACGAACGTCTCTGTAACACTTACATTTAAAGTCACGTATGGCACTATGCCAGCGGGTTACAGGGCATTTACGGTAACTGTTCCTGCCAATAACTAAACGCAATAAAGCCGATTCTGCGGGTCTCAACGTACACCCCCGAACCGGCTTTATTTATGTTCGTTTTTAATCCCGCACTTCAACAATCAGCTCAATCTCCACCGGCGTGCGAAAAGGCAGCTCGCTAGTGCCGATCGCAGACCGGGCATGCTTTCCGTTTTCGCCGAAAACGGCGACAAGCAGATCGGACGCGCCGTTGGTCGCCAAGATAGCCTTTCATCACAGCGGGCTCCGGCGATGGCCGAAGCATGATGCCTAGCACCAGCAAACGTTGTTCGATTTGTAACATAGTCAGTGACTTCCGAATGAATGGTGTGAATGGACTAAACTCAGAGCTCCAGTCCTTTAGGATCAGATCCGAGGATAATGTAATAATTTCCAGGGTAGATTACTCTTGAGGTGATGTTATATGCCATGAAGCAAGTATTCCACATTCACCGACAATTGAAGTGAATCATAATGAATAATATGCAGATTGATGAATAATTCCCTAAAGCGTTTATTCTATATCCGAATCCCTTTATTTTTTTGGAAAAAACCATTTTCCCACCGGCTCGAAGACCGCCTTCAACGGAAGGTAAGGACTGGGTACAGGGACACCTGCAATAAAAAGCGACCCAATCACCGCCGCGGTCAGCATGAATCCGGTGTAAAAGAAAGCATCCTTCTTCTCCTTATTCCTTATCAATTCAACAATCTGCACATAGCATATGCATGCTATAAACAGCAGGTACAACGCTATTTTCACAGGTTTCACGTAACCGGCACCTCCGGAATAGGACCTTCTTCCGACAGGGATGAAGGCTTTTTTTTTCGTTTGGCCCATGCGGCCGCCAGCAGCATTAGAAGTGGAATAATAATTTCAAATGGAGCGACATACCATTGGTATACTTCTCCTGCAAAAAAGATCATTTCTGCGTTGTTCCGGTAAATAATACGGGAATACAACAGCATAAGAATGCTCAATGGAACCAGATAGGTCCGAAACCGTTTGGAGGACAAGATCGTTGTAAGGGATTTGGCGCTAACATACAGGCAAACGCAGATTTTGACAAAGCCTCCCATCACCCAGGTAAAAATCACTGCCGGCTCCACACGCTCAATGAAATCGGCTATCGAAATGTACTGATAGGCCGTATAGCTTGGATAGATCAATCTTGACGACAGTTCGCCCAGTATCAACGTATTTCGAATATTGATAAGCAGAAGCAGCAGACCTCCTGCAACGGTGGTCCACAGCACCGTTTTTTTTGCTTGTTCAATTTTATTAAGCTGCGGAATAATCATCGCGAACAACACCGTTTCGCATAATGGGAACCCGATAAGCCCCGTCATTCCCTGCAAAATCGGCGTCCAGCCTTTATCGATAACGGGCAGAAGATTGCTAGGTTGAAAATCTTTCCCCATGAATATAATTGAAAACATTCCTTCCGTTAAAACGAAACCAAGAATAAAGATAGAACAGCGGGCAAGCACTTCGATGCCTGCATACGCGGCCCACAACACAGTTGCCACCATAACAGCGGCAATAACCACCGGAGGCGTCTTGGGAAGGGCCACCATCAATATTAACTCGGTGAAATTACGCACTACCATCACACCAAGGTGAAACGCGTACCAAGCGTAACAAATGCCTATGAGACGTCCGATCCAGACGCCGAACAGTTCCTCGCCGATCTCGATGAGATTCTTCCCCGGATATAATTGGCATAGATGCGAATACATCCATACGATGCCTAAGGAAACGGCAATGGCGAGAAGAATTGAAATCCATGCGTCATGTCCGGCTACGGCAGCCAGCGGAAGAGTTAGCGTACTTCCCAACAGAAACATATACATCACAGCTGCAAAACCCGTGTTCGGCAGACGTTCGACTCCTTTTTCCATATCTCTTCCACCACCGTCATTTGATCATTTCTTTCTCCCGAAGCTGAAGCCCCGGACCTGACATGCCCGCACGCTGTACAACAAATGTAACATCGACCGTAATTTCCGCTTCTGCAAACAGCTTGTCCCAATGCTCTTTATGCTGCTTCCATGTGTTGTTGTCCTTCTTGTGAAGCGTCTCTCCAAAACCGAATATATCGGAATTGTAATTTTTTTGCACATATTCGATCGTTTTCCGCATACGCTGGCTGATCTGTTTATTCATTTCGTTTTCCACCAGGTAATAATATTTCGGGTTCACCAAATTTAGTTGGCTAACGTTTTCTTCAATTGCTCCATTCCCCTTCAAATGGATAGAGATATGTAGTTTCCCTGCCTTTAAGGATAGATCGACAACCCGGGAAGCTTGAATCAATCTCACGCTGACAACTCCTTGGTTATCCGGAAGAGAGGCAGTTATTAAGCTCTGTTTCAGCTTTCCGGTTACCCACTGCAACATCTGCGTCTGCTTTGCATCCAGATAACCCACTAGCTTCAAGTCCTTGAAAACAGCCGTACTGTTCAAGTTAAACGTATGCTTGCTTCTGTTCTTCGCTTGTACTTCTTTTGTGTTCTTGGAAAGCTCAATTGCTCCCATAATCGGCTGTACGCCTTCAGCAGCAGAGGAATTCATCAGATCCCTCAACGTCACAGCCGTTGCACCGATCAGATTTTCCATCTCGCGGACCGCTTCGGACGGCACGAACTCCAACGGGTAATCGGTAGTCAGCGCATCCTTTCCTTCTCCCCCCTTAACGACCAACACATAGGTGCGAAGCCGTGTTGTCGGATTGCGGCCAAAGTAGTCAAGAAGATTCTTAATTCCGTTTCTCGCAAGCTTCTCTCCGATAAATATCACACGCCGGTGTGATACAAAAAACCTGCGTGACAATTTGGGTTGTTCTTGCTGAACCAATTCCATTACATTGTTGCCGTCTCCCTCTAGCACAAAGTATTTTTCGGTCTTCTCAGCAGCAGTCCCGATTTGCCGGGCCGGTATCGCCATTTGTACCATGCCACTATAACGGCCGTCCTCGTGAAGATCTATCGAAGAGGCGATCACCAGCGCAATATCATTGACTTCCTTACGATCCCAGCAGCCCGTGCATACCAGAGCCAAAGCTATTAGCAAGATCCCGATTGCACGTTGAGGAATCATTAATAACAGCTCTCCTTTCCTGTCCGCCTAATTGTCCCGATCCGGTCCCGGTTTCTGTCCTTGCGGAACGCGAACCGGATCCTGATAACCTGTCAACCGGGGGCGCAGCTTCATGTTCCAATGAGGAGCGCGGATCAATACGTCTCTCAAACCTCCGAAGTTAACCGGAGCAATCGGAGAGAAGTACGGAATCCCGAAGGAACGCAGGGAGCTCAGGTGGATCAGTATTCCGAGAAATCCGATTCCGATTCCGAACAATCCAAGGGTCCCGCCAAGAATAATTAACGGAAACCGAAGGACACGAACGCTATACTGCATGTTAAATCGGGGAATCGCAAATGATGCAATCCCTGTAATCGAGACGACGATAACCATTGGCGTGGATACGATACCCGCTTGTACTGCAGCTTCCCCGATTACAAGGACCCCGACAATGCTTACGGCTGAGCCGACTTGCTTTGGCAAACGCACTCCCGCTTCCCGAAGCGCCTCGAAGGTGATTTCCATCAGCAGCGCTTCCACTAATGCCGGGAACGGATTCGCTTCACGGGCCCCGGCAATAGTCAACAGCAAATTGGTCGGAATCATCTCCTGATGAAAGGTTGAAATTGCCACATAGAGCGAAGGCAGAAAGAGTGCGATTACAAATAAAAGAAACCGTATCCAACGAAAGAACGTACCGATCATGTACCGCTCGTAATAATCCTCTGAGCTTTGCAGCCCGCCCCAGAATGTCAACGGCACAAGGAGGGCGCTTGGCGATCCGCTGGCCAGGACAGCAATCTTGCCTTCGAGCAAATTGCCTACGACGACATCCGGCCTTTCCGTGTTCTGCACCTGTGGAAACGGCGAATACGGCATATCCTCAATGAACTCTTCGATATAGCCCGAATCGACAATTCCGTCAATATCGATACTCGATACGCGATTGCGCACCTCCTGCACGACAGAATCGGTAGCAATACCATCGATATAGGCCATAACGACCTTCGTTTGGGTAAGCTTCCCCAACGTAAGCGACTCCATCTTGAAATGGGGCGTCGGCAAGCGTCTGCGAAGCATGATCAAATTGGTCTGAAGCTGCTCGATAAAACCCTCCCGGGGACCGCGAATCAACGTTTCCGCCTCGGGCTCTGCAATTTTGCGCTCCGGTGTTTTCCCCATACCGTTAATCAAAAGGCTGCGCTCACCGTCGGCCAGGATTGCCACATTACCGACAAACACGCCTTTCACAAGCTCGTCCAACGTACCCGCCGGCGTTATTGTACCTATTGTTCGAATTTGCTCTAATCGTTCGGCAAGACTTAAGCATGGTTTTCCTTCTTCTGTAATCACATCGTTCGGTGCCGCTTGCAGCAGCTGAGCGAAGAACTGCAGGTCAACCATTCCTTCTACATAAACAAGCAGCACTTCACAATCATTCCATTTCACCGGCTGAAACACGACGTCTGAACAATTCGCAAAATGTTCTTCCAATATCGCCATAGTGGTACCCAGGCTTTCGTTTAAATCCTCTGCCGGCTTGAAGCTGCGCTGCAGTTCCTGTATCAATTCTTTATGTCGGGGCGAAGTCATCCATCGCTTCAAGATATGTTTCATCCTAAGATTCCTCCCTGCACTTGTTTATAATAAATATTAGCAAGGAAGCACATGAACGAATGGGATCGGAACGGCCTTGGCCTCCAATGCTCCGACTCAGCTGGTTCAAACACCAGATGCCCGTTCTTCAATCTTTTCCGGATCAAATCGACATTCCTCGTTATATCCTCAACGAAGCCTTCACTTGGTCCACGAACAGAAGCTTCGGCTGTGGGTTCCCAAACGTTACCGAGTGATTGTCCAAGAGGTTCTATGATTTGTTCAACAATAAGACTAGTTGTATCAGCCCTTAACGAGGAAATCTCCACTTCCCATTAATGCTAGCTATATTGTGTTCTGTGGTGGAATTTTTATACATATGCCGATTATGTTAAAGTAGAACTTATCATGAGAACGGGGGCGAAGTAGGTATGGAATTATACATTTCTAATGAATTTTAAGCCGGATTCCTTAGTGTACGGAATTTAAGATAGATATTAAGTATCTGACGATCATCCGTCGTTTTCAGGTTACGAAATATGACATCCCCGCATTTGGCAATATGAATCCCCTAAATCCATTTCAAAGTACAGTTATTTTTTTCATGCGGAATCAAAATTGTACAATTGCAATAAAAAACGCCTCCCCAACCCGTTGCGTACAGTCTGTCCAGACTGTAGCAGCATGATTAGAGAGGCGTTTTAAGCTACGACTTGCCCTTGCGCGTCATCTCCGCAAGGCCGATCCACTGCTCCTCGGTCACCTCGAGCAGATCGTTGAACTGCCCGGCACCCTGCAGCCATTCGCCGCCGTCAATCGTGACGACTTCACCGTTGATGTACCCGGCGTAGTCCGAGATGAGGTAGGCGGCGAGATTCGCCAACTCCTCTTTGTCGCCGACGCGGCGCAGCGGCACGCGGTTTAACAGCTTCTCCGACAGCTCCGGCGTCGGAGCCAGCCGGCTCCACGCGCCGTCGGTCGGGAACAGTCCCGGCGCGATGGCGACCTGCCGGATGCCGTGCCGTGCCCACTCAACGGCGAGCGAGCGCGTCATGGCGAGCACGCCGGCCTTAGCGGCGGCGGACGGCACGACGAAGCCGGAGCCGGTCGAGGCGTAGGAGGTCACGATATTGAGCATCGTGCCGCCGGTACCTTGCTCAATCCACTTTTTGCCGACTTCCAGCGTCGTATAAAAGGTACCGTGCAGCACGATGTTCAGCACCGCATCCACCGCGCGCGGGGAGAGATGCTCCGTTGGGCTGGCAAAGTTGCCGGCCGCGTTATTTATGAGTACATCAATGCGGCCGTAATGCTGCTCCACACCTTCCACCATATCTTTAATCTGCACAGGATCCCGCACGTCACAAGTCTTATAAAATACCTCTTTACCACCGGCGCTCATCTCAGAAGCGGCCTTAGCCAATACTTCCTCACGGCGGCTGGAAATGGCCAGCTTCGCGCCCAGTTCCAGGAATCGCTCCCCCATAGCACGGCCGAGCCCAGTACCGCCACCCGTGATAAGAACCACTTTGTCCTTCAGCAATGTGGGTTCAAACATGCGCCTCGCCCCCTTTCTAGTATTGTTGCTGCCGGATAAATGCAGCCTCGAATTCCTCGATGCGTTCGGCCAAATCGGCCGGCAGCGGGGTACTCTTTTGCGTATGTACATCCACGTAAACCCCGACGCTGGTTGCAAGACTAACCACCTGCTGCGTCTCACGATTCACAATCGCATACTGCGTCTCAACCGAGGAAGTACCGATCCGGCTAATTTTCATATAAATATCTAGGGTATCGTTAAAATGCGCCTGTGACTTGTAAGTGACTGATTGGCTGACAAGAAAAAATGTTTTATCTGCGGGACCGTTATCAGCCAACGCAAAAAATAACCCCAATGCATTCATATATTCGCAACGGGCCTGCTCCATATAAATAACGGAAGATACATGACTCAAATGCCCATTGGCATCGGTTTCGCAGAACCGGACTTTTGTGGGCGTATAAAAGCGGAAGCCTTCTAATTCAGCATTTTTCATAGAAAGTCTAGTCTCCTGTAAAATAGGTTTGATATTGCTCGCGAAGCTCGCGCTTCATAAATTTGCCCACGGAAGACCGTGGGATTTCCTCCAGGAAAATCAGATCGTCGGGAATCCGCCACTTGGCGAATTTATTACTCAGGAAGCCGAGTATCTCATCTTTGTCGCCAGCTTGCAGCGCCACATCTTTCAACATGACAAATGCAAGAGGACGTTCGTCCCATTTCGGATGAGGGACCCCGATCACACAAGCTTCGAACACGTTGGGATGAGCCATTAAAGCGTTTTCCAAATCGAGTGAGGAGATCCATTCGCCGCCGCTCTTGATTAAATCCTTCGCGCGGTCCGACGTTCTTCATATCCAGCCTAGGGACCAGCAATCCTTGAGTAGCCCGGGTCTTGTACGGCTCCTCCAAAGGCGCCTCGCGCTGATAGCTCTTCAGGCATGCAATAGTGACGAGCGGGTAGGTTTCGGTCATTCCGTAAGCATGATAGAAGGGCACTTTCAAGTTCTGCTCGTAGCATTCAATGAGGCTTCGGGGCGCGGCCGATCCTCCGCATATAACGGCGCGCAGGCTGGTCAGATCAGCCTTCATCGCCTCTTGAACCTTAAGAGCAGCCGTCCAAACCGTTGGGACACCGGCGGCTATGGTTACTTTTTCCTCCTCGATCATACGCAACAAGATATACGGTGTGGGCATAGGTCCGGGAAGCACCTGTTTACTGCCGAACCAGACCGAGGCGAAGGGAAGCCCCCACGCATTGATGTGAAACATCGGCACGATGGGCATGACGGTATCCCGTTCGGATAGATCGAGCGAATCGGTTATCCCGATACTCAGCGAGTGAAGATAGATCCCTCGGTGCGAGTAAACGACACCGTTGGGATTCCCCGTGGTGGCGGACGTATAGCACATACCTGCGGGAGCGCTTTCATTCGTCTGTGCGGTGTACTCGAAGGAAGCATCGCTGCTCTCTAATATGTTCTCATATAAATAGACCGGCTGTAAAGAAGTAGGCGGAAGCTCTAGGCGCCCTATTTTTAATAAATAAAGCTTGCATGGCAGAATACAATGCTGTATATTGTAATTGATCAATCACTAACGATAGAAGCCATGTGCTTGACGCCCGTACAGGAGGTTTTGAATTGGCTAAGAAAGAATTACAAACTGCAGCGAATCGTAAAGAGGATATACTGGAAGCTGCGGTAGCCGTGTTTGCGGAGCACGGTTATTATCGGGCTACTACCGCGCTGGTTGCGCAGAAAGCCGGCATATCACAGCCCTATGTGTTTCGGTTTTTTGGGACGAAGGAGGAGTTGTTCGTTGCGGCATTGGAGCGGGCATTCGGGCGTATCTACCGTGAGTTTAGCCGAGTGGACAGTACATCGGAGGGTTTGATTCCGGATTTGATTGCAGCTTACGAAGAGCTTTCAGAGGCGTATCCGAACGAGATTGCCTTGCAGCTTCAAGCGATGGCTATCCCTGAGGAATCAATCCGAGAGGCCGCCCGGCAAGGCTGGTTAAGCATCCGCGATCTCGTATTGGATAAATTTACGAAGGCTGGCATCGAGCAAGCCGAGGATCAGGTGGTTACATTTATGGCGAGAGGGATCTTTTGCAATATCGTTGCCGTATTAGAGGTTCCTGCTTTAATGTTCAAAGATCATTCTCGTTCAGAAGGTCGGCCCCCAAGGGAAGTAAATTAAAAAAAAGGTCCCGGCGCAAGCGGTGCTTGCTGGACAGGACCTCTTTATTTTTAATTCTTATTTTCGAGATGCAAGTCTATCAGATGTATGGCAATGGCTTTAAGCTGGGCGGCAGGGCCGGCAAAGCCATATACCGGAACAGAAGACAGAGCCCCATTGATCACCAGCATAAGCTGGTCAGTCAAACTCTCATCATTTATACCCGCTTGTTGGCTCAAGCGTGATAACCGCAAACGGATCGCACGATTGTATTCAACCGCTAACAGATGTACGGGATGGTCTTCTTCAGAGAATTCAGCAAGTGCATTCAAGAAGTGACAACCGCGATGGTATCCCGGCTCCAATAATTCGATGGTGGCATCAATCAATGCTAACAATTGCGCTTTTGGCGATCCTTCATGCTGAGCGACGACCCTATCAAAGTGCTCCCAATTAATATGATCCTGTGCCTCGAGATAAGCAACAATTAAAGCATCTTTGGTTGGGAAATGACGATAGAGCGTGGCTTTACCCACTCCGGATTGTTCAACAATCGTATCCACACCAATCGAACGGATGCCTTCACGATAAAACAAATCAGAAGCCACTTCCAGGATGCGCTGACGTGCAGATGAGCGTGGTGCTGCCATTTATTTCACCTGACCAATCGTTAATGTAAGTTGAGAACTTGTCTATCAAAAATATGACGGAACAGTTCTGTATCAAAGTTTATCACGAGCGCTCATCTTCAGCAAGGGAGGCTGCTGTCCCTATTTCTCCAAAATAAACTTTTCGATAACGTGTCTGACGCCATCGTCGTTATTGCTTCGTGTGATATAGTTCGCCAGCTCTTTGAGCTCAGGCAGTGCGTTGTCCATGGCTACGCCTAGTCCTGCAACCTCAAGCATTTCTCGGTCGTTCCACGCATCGCCGAGCGCGATAACATCATCCAAGCTGCAGCCGATATGCTGGGCCAGGAACGTAATGGCATGACCTTTAGTACCTTCCTTGTGCATGAATTCCAAGTAATGCGGCTTGGATTTGGTGATGTGCAGTTTGTCGCCGAGCAGCGGGAGCAGCTCTTCGCGCAGTCTGTCGCAAACCTCCGGTTCATCGACGATAAGCAGCTTCGGCTGTGGAATATCGATCCACTGACGCAAGTCGCCAACGATATAAGGTGTCTTGGAGAGACGCACGTAGTTTTTAATTTTATCGTTGTCTTCGCCGACATAGAGCTGATCGCCATGATACAGTTGGAGGTGAAGGTTTCTTTTTTCGCAGAAATCGAGCAGCAGCCGTGCGCTTTCCACAGGTACAGTCCGCTCGTAGAGCACTTTTTCATCCAGCAAATTTTTGATCAAGGCGCCTTGATAAGTGATGATCGGCACGTTGAGCCCGATGTGATTGGCAATTTTGGCGGCAGACGGGAAGCTTCTTCCCGTTGCGATCGTGACGGTAACGCCTTTGGCAACGGCTTGATGCATAGCGTCGATCGTTTCCTGTGAAATCGTCAGGTCATCCCTGAGCAGCGTATCGTCTAAATCGGTAGCAACTAATTTGTAAGTCATGTAGTCCTCTCCAATCCGATAAGTTCTTTATATAAAAATTCTTCTACTAGCATAACGGAATGGCGGAAGAATTGCTATAATATTACTTATAAATGATTGGCGAAAAGGAGACACGATCGCATTGGCATCCCCTTATACGGACAAGCTTGAGGCTTTTTTGCGGGTACATCGCAATGTAGAATATGCGCCTTCGATGGAAACCTACATGAAGAACAATTTCCCTTTCTTGGGGATCAAAAATCCGGAGCGTGTGGCGCTAACCAAACAATTTTGGAAGGAACACGGTTTCCCCAAAAGTGAGGAAGGCGTCGTTATTGCACTAGAGCTATGGGAACTGCCTGAGCGGGAATTTGCTTACACGGCCTTGATGATGTTCATTCAATTACGCAAGGGGCTGAAACGCGAGGATATCGATCTGCTTGAGCAATTGGTCGTTTCGAAATCATGGTGGGATACCGTCGATACGATTGCCGACCATTTGATCGGCTATCATTTGCAACGATTCCCTGAGCTGATTCCGTCGTATGTGGAGAAATGGCTGGGCTCGGGCAACATGTGGCTGCAGCGTACGGCCATCCTGTTTCAGCTGAAATACAAAACGAAGACGGATGTTCCGCTGCTTTTCGCTTGTATCCGGCGCATGGCGGATTCGAAGGAATTTTTCATCCGCAAGGCGATCGGATGGGCACTGCGGGAGTATTCGAAGACAGATGCGGATGCTGTTCGGGCTTTTGTAGCTGAGACTGAGCTCTCGCCGCTCAGTGTGCGGGAAGCGCTGAAGGTGATTCAGCGCAAAGAATCCATTTCAACATAACACGGCATATACAAATCCACACGGTTCGCAATCGCGGCTGCGTGGATTTTTTTGTGCATTATGCACGTAAGGAAATATTACACATATATTAATAAAACGCATTAAAATTTATTTATGTAATAAACATTGACATATTCATAACATTGATTTAAAGTAAATAAAATTATTTATGGCAGCCTACACTTGAAAAGGAAGAGGGGAAGATGAAAATGGAAAATATGCTGACGCAAGATTTGCTATCGCGATTGCCTAAAGTTGATCTTCATTTGCACTTGGATGGAAGTGTGAAACCAGAGACGATCCTCGAGCTGGCCCTGAATCAAGGGCTGGAGCTGCCGGTATATGACAAGGATGAATTGATCCCGCATATGCGCGTTAACGAAGAGTGCGGCAGTCTTACCGAATACTTAAGCAAATTCGATTTTACGACGCGATTCCTTCAATCCGCGGAAGCGTTGGAACGCGTCGCCTACGAAGTTCTCGAGCAATCCGCTGAACATAATTGCAAATATGTCGAAGTCCGCTTCGCGCCACAGCTGCATCGTCATCAAGGATTAACGGTCGAAGAAACGATTCACCACGTGGTGGAAGGGTTGAAACGAGGCGGGCGTCAATTTGGCGTGAGAGCCGGCGTGATCGCAATCTGTATGAGAAATCATGATGCGGCAAGCAATCTGGAGGTTGTCAGAGCCGCGGGGAAGTTCGTGGGCAAAGGCGTAGTCGCCGTTGATTTGGCGGGGGATGAAGCCTCTTATCCGCCGGAATTTTTCCGCGAGGTGTTCGCCGAGTCCAGAAGATTGGGCATTCCCGTTACGATTCATGCGGGAGAGGCAGCCGGAGCGGGTAATGTCTATGAAGCGGTCGCCAATCTGGGCGCTGTTCGTATTGGTCATGGCGTACGTTTGAAGGAGAATGCATCGATTTTGGCTATGGTTAAGGACCGCCGGATCCCGCTGGAAATGTGCCCGATCAGCAATATTCAAACCAAGGCGGTACCCGGTTGGGAAGCCTACCCGATTCGCGAATACTTGGAGCAAGGGCTGCTCGTCACGATTAACACGGATAATCCTAGCGTATCAGGAACGAATATTACAAAAGAGTACAGCGTGCTGGCGGATCGATTTGGATTTACAACTCCGGAGCTGGTGAAGCTCATTATGAACGGAGTGGAAGCGGCATTTTTGGAGGAGAGCGACAAGTTATTGTTGAAACGTGAAATGGAAAATGAGCTGAGTAGCCTGGGGCTGCTGAATTAAAAGAGGAGTCTGCTGCATGAAGTTGATGCGGCAGACTCTTTTTGCTTGTAAGGAGGTTCTATGTTTAAAATAAATAAAACATGTTATTTTGTTATGCAAAGGAGAACTATATGAAAAAAATTCAAATGTTGTGCTTATTAGTTATTAGTGTAATAGCAATTGTTGGCTGTAGTTCATCAAGTAAAATCACCTTATCGCATGTACATGGGCTTGGTTATACAGGTGATGGCAAACAAATTCTTATTCCAGCTCATCATGGCCTAGTTAGTTACTCAAATGGAAAATGGGGAAGTTTTGGCGGCGACAAACATGACTATATGGGATTCAATACTGTGGACACCGGCTTTTATAGCAGCGGGCACCCTGCTGAAGGGTCAGATTTGAAGAATCCGCTAGGTATTGTCAAGAGCGATGATAACGGAAAAAAACTACAGATATTAGACCTTCACGGAGTAGAGGATTTCCATGGTATGGCGGTCGGCTATAAAACGCATGCCATTTATGTGTATAACCCAAAGAAGAACGAAAAAATGCCTTCTGCAGGTCTTTTCTATTCTTTAGATGATGCGAGGTCATGGTCAAAGAGCAATCAGGACGGCATTAGTGGCGAGCCAGTCGCAATAGCAGCTCACCCAAGCGATTCTTCAACGGTTGCCTTAATAACAAAAGCAGGCCTTTTTATTTCGAAGGATAAAGGAAACCATTTTAACAAAGTTACAGTGCAATTTCCTACAACAGGGGTATCGTTTACTTTGGCAGGGGATTTATTGATCGGCGGTCCCAACTCCATAGTGATCCAAGATGCTCAACAACAAGTAACTACATTACAGATACCAAAACTTGATCAAGACGATGCTGTTCAATACCTTTCGCAGAACCCGCTTAAAGAAAGTGAACTGGTGTTTTCAACGTTTAAAAAGAACGTATTTATCAGCTATGATAATGGAAGCACTTGGTCACAAATTGCTAATCAAGGAAAAACCCAATGATAGGAGACGCGAGGGCAGTTGCCCTACACGGCTTTTCGTCATTTAATACACAAATATGGGGGTAGACTTTGAAGGGGGTTTGACTTTAATTTATTGTTACCCTACAATATGTAGGGTAACAACTTCATGGATATTTACCCTACGATGTGTGGTGTTAGGAGCTGCTAAATGTCGATCAACAAATTTAAAGTTAATGAAGAGGGGCTTAATCGCTTTTTCGGTGCATTGGAGGCGAAAATAATGGAAGTCATTTGGGCTGCTGGTGAACAGAATATTAAACAAGTACAAGAGAAATTAAGTCTTGAAAGTCCCATTTCCTTTAATGCTGTAAATACGGTAATGAACCGGCTTGTAGATAAGGAACATTTATCAAGACATACAAAGGGACGAACAACGTATTATCATGCGGTGCAATCTAAGGAAGAATTTCTACATGAGCAAACTAAAAGTGTCACTTTAGGCTTGATTGAAGATTTTGGAGGATTGGTTGCTTCTCATTTTGTCGAGGCTTTAGAGCAAGTGGATACTTCATTTCTTCAGCAGTTGGAGGATAAGCTTAACGAATTGAAAAAAAGGAATGAGAATAATGGTTCCTAGGATAAAATCTAAACTATCGTTCAGTTTGATCGTCATGTTAGGAATGTTTATGCTATTTCAGATGGCAGTCTTTTTGCTGCATCATGTTGGAATGAATGCTTTTCATATGAATTCCGCAATGCTTCCAGTAAAAGAGAATTCCTTAGTTGGCTTAATAATTAGTAGTATATTTATAGTCATTTTGGTTAGAATGGTTTGGCAAATTGGAAAGCAAATTCTGTTACTTTTGAAGTGGAGAAAAGCTTTTAAAAATGATCAAGACTTATCAGCTACGATTAACATAAATAAACAATACCCTAGGTTAAACAATAAGATCGTTATCGTGAAAAATGATAATTTGATTGCTCTTACATTAGGTTTTTTAAAGCCGAAGATCGTGATCTCAAATGCTTGGTTTAAGAATTTTACTCAAGAAGAAGTGGAAGCTATCTTACTTCACGAACACTTTCACTGCATGAAACGGGACCCGCTTAAATTCCTTGCAATTCATATTCTACTTGAAGGCATGGCTTACATTCCCAGTTTAAAAAGTTTAGTCGAATATTATAAAACTTGGAGGGAATTGTTAGCAGATCGATATGCTATGGAGCAAATGAAGAATAGCCTAGCTTTAGGTTCTGCCTTATTAAAAATAGCTAAATCTAATCGTGTGGTGAAACATTCCTATAGCGAAGTTACGGCTTATTTCGCCGGAGCCTCGATTAATTACCGAATACAACAAATTGTTCAACCCGAGCATGAAGTTTCTGTTCCGTTTGGAATGAACAAAAGACTTGTAATATCAATAATCGTATTGTTTTTGAATGTATTAGCTTTTATAAGCTGTATAGACAGCCAGTTTGTTTTGCATAAATTTTTATATTAAAGAGATAGGAGCTGTCCAGATGAAAAAATCAATCTTTACTGGTGTCGTAGCACTTACCCTAGTACTGAGTGGTTGTGGAGCAAAAATGGACCATTCGAATATGAATCACGAAGGAAACAATACTGCTATTCCTCAAGCAGGGGAGATGAGTCACGGCGAAAATCACGGTGGTGGAGACACTACAGCCAAAGATGACAATCTTAAAGTTACTTGGAAATTAACCGCGGAAAAACCACAAAGCAATCAAAATGATGATTTAACCATTCAAGTTCAAGACAAGGATGGAAAGCCAGTCCAAGATTTTGAAATACAACACGAAAAACTCATGCACTTGATTATTGTTAGCAAAGATTTATCTTATTTTGAACATATTCATCCAGAATATAAAGGAAACGGATTATTCACCATTACGACAAAGTTCCCTAATGGCGGCGACTATAAGTTATATGCTGATTTCGTTCCTAAAGGTGGAGAGAAATCCGTTAAAGAACATGTTGTAACTGTCGAAGGAGCTGCACCACATGTTGCTGCTCTTAACCCAGATACCGATAAACCGAAAGCAATTGAAAACAAAGAAGTTACTTTATCGTTTGATAAACTTAAAGCTGGAGAAGAGCTGACCATTAATTTCAACATTAAAAATGAAACAACGAAGCAACCTATATCAAATCTCCAACCTTATTTAGGTGCTGTAGGCCATGTTGTAATTATAAGTGAAGATACGGGTCTATACCTGCATGTACACCCAATGGATGAGAAGGCAACAGGTCCTGATGCGAAATTCATGACGACTTTCCCTAAGAGTGGCACTTATAAAATTTGGGGACAGTTCCAACATGAGGGTAAGGTGTTTACAGTTCCATTCACAGTAAAAGTACCTTAATAAAATGAAACGAACTTGGCAATCTTTCCAAGTTCGTTTCTTTATTTTTTGGTTACATTGCCATAGCTAAAGCACGACATTCTCTTGCGCAATTTAAGCACATATGGCCACACATTTGCGATTCGTGGTCATGGTGTCTTAAACACTCATGCCCGCATACCTCACAAACATAAGCACAAAATTCGCAAATGGATTTCATAATTAGACTATGCCTAGCAATATATTTTGCACACAATTCACATATGGAGGCGCAATCGTGAAGTAACTTGATTTGGTGTCTTCGCATATGGGAATCTGGTTGGTGCAGCAAGGAATCCGCTGTTCTTTCGCACATTATTGCACACTCATGTAAGGTTCTAAGTACTCCAGGTATTATTGTCTGCGTCGGCATTTGAACTCTCCTCTAGGTATTTGATTACCTTGTTAAGGTATTCAATGTACAAATGCCCTGATACTTGGAAGTAAGCCCAATTACAGTAGATAGCGAAAAATTATGTTGACATTATAGTATAGGGGGGTATACTATAATTATCAGTTGGGATTTATTCCCTACAACTGAAAATCAAATCAATATAAGGAGGTAGTTAAATATCGGTTCAGGCTAATGCGGCAGCTTCACCAGATCCACGTCGATGGACTGCTTTGTTTTTATTATGTTTAGCCAACTTTATGGTCATCAGAAATTCTCAAAATTTATAGATCGAATTACCTTAAAATCGTTACAGCAGTCCATAACTTCATCAATTTAGAAAAAGTCGAAATTCGAGGAGAGAAGCCCATGTTTTACAAAGCGATTGGAGTAACCATTATTGCCGCGGCATTATTAACTGCTTGCGGAGCAAAACCAGAAGCTGGACATACCGAACACAATGCAGTAACAAAAACAGAAAAGAATGTCGATGCCACAAATAAAAGCCATGAGCAACACGAAGATCACGGTAATAGTACTGATTTTAAAATAGTCACTGATTGGAAGTTGTCTGTTGAAAAGCCCCAACCTAACCAAGATGTCAAGTTATCCATTCAGATCAGTGATGATAAAGGCGGAAAAATTGAAAAGTTTGATGTTAGCCATGAGAAACAAATGCATCTTATTGTAGTCAATAAAGACCTTTCGTACTTTGACCATATACATCCGGATTATAAGGGTGCCGGTCTGTTTGAAATCAGTACGAAATTCCCTAAGAATGGCGAATTTAAGCTAATTGCAGATTTTATTCCAAGCGGAGGAAAGCAAAAAACAGAAAGTCATTGGATTCAGGTCGGGGATAAGACAGAACTTGCAGCAATAACTCTTGACAAGAGTTTGACGACGGTTGTTGATGGTAAAGAAATCACATTAAGCTTCAATAAATTAGAAGCAGGCAAAGATATTGAAATGAAATTTGCGTTTAAGGACAGCAGCTCCAAACAACCTATTACCAATCTACAACCTTATCTAGGCGCTGTTGGACATGTGGTTATTATCAGTAGTGATGTTGAACAGTACATTCATAATCATCCACTGGAAGAAAAGGCAACAGGACCGGATGCGAAATTTGCAACCTCTTTCCCTAAAAGTGGCGTTTATAAAATATGGGGACAATTTCAACAGAACGGGAAATTATTTGTAGTCCCATTCGTGATAAATGTGCCATAAATTCTTGTTGGCATTTATGTGAAAAGAAAAGAATTTTCGTAAAAAAAGGCTTGCATAGGGGAGGGGGGTATAGTATAATAAAACCAAGATAAGGAGGGAGGCCAAATGGAAGCAAAAGCTCTAGTAGAAGACGATTGCTGTTCAGTAAGTCGTAAGAGCCATCACTCAGATAAGCTAAAATCAAATTTGACAGTACGATTAAACCGCATTGAAGGACAAATTCGAGGCATTAAGGGACTTATTGAAAAAGACACCTATTGTGACGAGGTTCTTAACCAAATTGCTGCTATACAATCTGCTTTAAATGGTGTCGGGAAACTTTTGCTTGAGGGTCATATGAAGAGCTGTGTCATTGAACGGATCCAAGCCGGCGACCCTGAAATTATTGATGAGTTATTGGTAACAATAAATAAATTAATGAAATAACTACTACGAGGAGGAAATTGAAATGCAAAACATTACATTGAACGTTGAGGGAATGTCCTGTGGGCACTGCGTAAATTCAATCGAAGGAGCATTAAAAGAAATCGGAGCCAAGGGACGTGTAGATTTGGCTTCAAAAACAGTAGCAATTGAGTTTGACGAAAGTAAACTTAAGCTGGACGCAATTAAAGAAGCTATCGAAGATCAAGGTTACGATGTTAAAGAAGTCTAAGATACCCCTCGAGGGTATCTTTAAGATGGGGGGTCATCATTTTGGAAAAGCCACAATCTTTGGAGCAGCAACAAACCATTTTTCAAATTACCGGTATGACATGTGCCGCCTGTGCAAACAGGATTGAGAAAGGTCTAAATAAATTAGAAGGCGTTGAAGGGGCAACGGTGAACTTTGCACTGGAACAAGCTTCTGTCGTATATGATCCATCGAAAGTCAATCGATCCCAGATGGAACAAAAGATTCAATCATTGGGCTATGATACTGCAAAGGAAACGATGGACTTTCAAATTACGGGTATGACTTGCGCGGCATGTGCGACTCGAATTGAGAAAGGGCTAAATAAAATGCCTGGAGTAGCTAAAGCGACAGTCAATCTTGCTTTAGAGACAGCGCATGTAGAATATACGCCATCGAGTGTATCCGTGAACGATTTAATTAAGAAAGTTGAATCTCTGGGATATAAGGCAGCACCTAAACAAGAAGAACAGAAAGACGCAGGGGATCACCGCAAAAAAGAAATCAAGCGGCAAAAGACTAAATTGGTTATCTCAGCAGTGTTATCTTTCCCATTATTATGGGCAATGGTGAGTCATTTCTCATTTACATCTTTTATTTGGTTACCTGAGCTGTTTATGAATCCTTGGTTTCAATTAGCATTAGCTACTCCTGTGCAATTTATTATTGGCAGACAATTCTATGTTGGGGCCTATAAGGCACTTCGTAATGGCAGTGCAAACATGGATGTGCTTGTTGCTCTTGGAACATCGGCGGCATATTTTTATAGCCTCTACTTAACGATTCAATCATTGAACAGTCATGGTCATCACCAGGTTGAAATGTATTACGAGACAAGCTCGGTTTTGATTACATTAATTCTTTTAGGCAAGTTGTTCGAAGCTTTGGCAAAAGGCAGATCCTCGGAAGCGATTAAAACACTAATGGGATTGCAGGCAAAAACTGCGCTTGTCATTCGTGAGGGTCAAGAAATTAGCATTCCCGTCGAAGAAGTAGTCGTTAATGATGTCATTGTGGTAAAACCAGGTGAGAAAATTCCTGTTGATGGCGTTGTTAGTGAAGGGGTATCCTCTGTCGATGAATCGATGTTGACAGGCGAGAGTATTCCTGTTGAAAAACGCTCGGGCGATCATGCTATCGGGGCAACCATTAACAAAAATGGTGTATTAAAAATTCAAGCGACTAAGGTAGGCAAGGAAACGGCTCTTGCACAAATTATTAAGGTAGTTGAAGAGGCGCAAGGTTCCAAAGCTCCGATTCAAAGGGTTGCTGACACCATTTCAGGGATATTCGTTCCGATTGTAGTTGGTATTGCTATTGTTACCTTTTGCATATGGTACTTCGCTGTTGATCCTGGAAGCTTCGCCAATGCACTTGAAAAAGCAATCGCTGTCCTGGTCATTGCTTGTCCTTGTGCGCTTGGACTCGCAACACCTACTTCCATTATGGCCGGTTCTGGTCGTGCCGCTGAATTAGGCGTCCTTTTTAAAGGCGGAGAGCATTTGGAAGCTACGCATCGAGTTGATGCGATCATTTTAGATAAAACGGGAACAGTAACAAAAGGCAAGCCGGGACTTACTGATGTTATTTTGGCTGATGGTGGAAATGAGCAGCAATTCTTGCGCTGGGTAGGCGCGGCAGAAAAGAACTCAGAGCATCCACTCGCTGAAGCAATCGTTGCCGGAATAAAAGAAAAAGGCGTCGATTTACCGGCAACTGAAGAGTTTGAGGCCATTCCTGGTTTTGGAATCCGCGCGATCGTAGAAGGTAAAGAAATGCTTATAGGGACTCGCAAGCTCATGAATAAGTATGACGTACAGGCTGAATCTGCTTTTGATGTGATGAATCGTCTTGAAGAGTCGGGCAAAACAGCTATGCTCGTTGCAATCGACCGAACATATGCAGGCATGGTTGCTGTTGCTGATACTATCAAAGAGACTTCCAAAGAAGCCGTGCATCGCTTAAAGAATCTTGGCATCAAAGTTGTTATGATTACTGGTGACAATGAACGAACAGCTAAAGCTATTGCCGCAGAAGCAGGAATTGATAATGTTCTAGCAGAGGTGTTGCCAGAAGGTAAAGCTGCTGAAGTAAAGAAACTGCAGGAACAAGGTATGAAGGTTGCGATGGTCGGCGACGGAATCAATGATGCTCCTGCACTTGCTACGGCCGATATCGGCATGGCGATTGGAACAGGGACCGATGTTGCCATGGAAGCTGCAGATGTAACCTTAATGCGCGGCGACCTTAACAGCATTCCAGACGCAATCTTTATGAGTAAGAAGACAATGGCGAATATTAAGCAAAACTTATTCTGGGCGTTAGCTTACAATGTAATAGGGATTCCTATCGCAGCTTTGGGCTTCTTGGCTCCTTGGTTAGCGGGAGCGGCTATGGCGCTAAGTTCGGTTTCTGTAGTATTAAACGCACTAAGATTACAACGAATTAAGCTCTAATTCTGTAAGAAGGAGTGGAACTAAAATGGTCATTGATATTACCGATGAAATGTTCCGAGATACGATTCGGCAACCAGGCTTGGTTATCGTAGAATTCTGGGCGCCATGGTGTTCCTATTGCAAACTCCTCGAACCTATCTTGGAGGAATTAGACAACCAATATAACGGTGCTGTACAAATTGCAAAAATAAACGTAGAGACAGAAACAGTGATCTCCACGGAATTGAACGTATTAAGCTTGCCTGGATTATTCTTCTATAAAGACGGTTCGCTGGTTGGAACAGTAACGGGATTTGTTCCTAAAAACCAGCTGGAAGCTGCCATAAATCAATTGATCTGAAGGGCAGGTTAGAGGCTTGAAACGCCTGATTGAGAAAGATACTTATTGTGTCGATGTGCTGAATCAGATCGCATCAATACAGATACGGAAGTGCGATATGCTTAGCTTAAAGCATTTCGCACTTTATTTTTTCAGGTTAGTCGGGCGTCTTTGCGTTTCAGCAATTCAAGGTCGATTAGCTTACCGTTAATCGCAACAGCCGGAACAAATTGAATGCCGTAAGCTTTGGCTTTATCCTCAGATTCGGATGTAACCGTTGTTTTATTCAAGTCATAAACGACAACCTCACATTTGGAGCATGCTAAATCATTTACTTGTTGGACGACATCATCGCATAAATAACAATCGGCTGTAAATATTTCGACTTTAGCCATCATAAATCCCCACTTTCAGATAATTTTTTAATAATCGGACATTGATTCTTTGGAAGGTCAGATTCTTGGCGTGAAATTGCTGACTCTAACAAAGATTTAAAGTTATTTAATTGATGTATTTTTTCTTCGATTTCTTGAATTTTCACCGCAGCAAATTGGGACATTTCCTCAATCGGAAAGTAGTCCTCCTTTTTGTAAACGCATAAAAGATGTTTTATTTCTTCAAGGCTAAATCCTAGATCCTGTGCTCGTTTAATAAATTGAATGTCATCAACAGCTTCGTTAGCATACATTCTGTATCCTGAATGGGTTCTAGGAGGGGCAGATATAAGCCCTCGCCTCTCATAATATCTAACTGTTTCTATATTCACGTTAGATGCTTTTGCTACTTGGCTTACCGTTAACCTTTTCATCGTTATCCTCCTTTTCTTTATTATAAACCCTGTACCAAGGTACAGAGTCAATCTGTTATTTCTATTCATTATTGTAGGTCTTAGGGAGTTACAGTAAGCGTGATGACCATTCCAGATTCCTTATGGCCAGGGAGCGTGCAGACAGCTTTATAGATGCCTGGTTTATCAATACGAATGACATCGCTATCTTTTGATCCCGGCATAGCATGGATATGGACGTTCGCACCTTCAATTTCAAAATCATGCTCTGCTTTCCCGGTATTTGCTAATGTAACTTTTACATTTTCGTGAGCCCTGATCGTAAGATTTTGAGGTGTAAATGCAAAGTCGGTAGCTGTGATGACAAGTTCTTTTGTGTAGTTGCTATTTGACTTTTTATGATGGTGCTTTTCTGGGCTCATGTTATCCATATGGGTGGGGAGAGGGTGGGAAAAGAGAAGAGAGATAAACAAAAGAATATCAACAGCAAACATGGTTTGCGGTAAGAAGAACAACCGTGATCGTGGTTTTGAACCCAAGTCCTTAACTTCACCTATAAGCATAATGAGTAAAATAAAAATAATGCTTGCAGTGAAAACTCCTGTAATTTTAAGCGTGGGTGTAATATACGCAGCTGGTAACATTGCAATTAGCATGGCTCCCATCATTCCGCCCATAATGCCCGATAGCAAACCATCAAGTACAGCCATGGTGCTGATTGGAATCCCCGCCATAGCGCCAATAAAGCCGGCAAGTAACATACTAATCATACATGCTTGAAAAAAGTGACCAGGAAATAGTGCAGCAACGAGTGTCCCTACTCCAAGACCAATCGTCATGCCAAGACACATGGCACTCATCATTCCTACCATGCAGGTAATTCGGGATCTAAATCGGATAACAAAGGCTACGACCCAAATGGAAAGCAAGGAATATTCAGTTATAAATATTAGGGATCCGGTCATCGTATCTCCTCCTTATATAGGATACATATGGAGGGTATATGGACAATATGTACAAGTTTTCGTAAAAATATAAATGATCACAAGAGTGAAATAAACCGGATTCCCGATACCGGAAAGTTGAATTCTTTACAAAAACATTTGAAGCCAACCCATTTTTAGCTGTGTTATTTGCTCGGCTCGAACCTTAGGAATGTAATTCTTGTAGTTTCTGTGTATTCAATTTTCCTTGTTGTTGTATATGTGATTTATCGATACTGGGTATAGATTAAAAAAATAAGAAGAGGACAGCCCTAAAAGGTAAAAGGTGAGGCTGTCCTTTTCTTATCGTTACACGCGATTATTTTTTTACAACGGCATTCACTCCTAAAGCATCAAAATAAATGTTGGATATAACTTCCGCTAAAATGTCGGCAGTCCGGTAAGATTCAGCTATTGTATTTTCCACTCCACCTATTTCAACTAATGTGCTATTGGGGTTCATAGATTGGTTGTACTCACCATTGCCATTAGAGTTTTTCTGATAAATTCCTTTCGATATCCCTGGGTATTTTTCATTTAACTGATCATGAATTTTTTTCGTAAATTCAAAATTTCGTTCCCATTTAGGATTCTTTTCACCAATAACAAAATAAATTTGCGCGTAATCTTTGCCGTTAATCCTTTTTGTGGTTTTTGAACGCTTCTGTGAATCTCTGTGTATATCGAATAAATAATTGATGTTTGGATGTGAACTAAACGCTTCTTGTACGGTTTTTTTAGAGTATTTATACGAACTTGGATATTTAAAGTCTTTCACAGAAGAAGGGTAATCCTTATCAGAATGTAAGGTTGCTACTCCACGCTTTTCAAGTTTTTGCTGAATTCGTTCCCCAACAAGCGTTATGTTTTTATTCGGATCGAGTGCAAAATCAGGGTTTTTAACACCTTTTAATTCAGGTAACCAAGACTCACGATTATGGGTGTGGTAAATAAGGACAGCTTTGCCTTTTGAAGCCATTACTTCTTTACTAGGCGGTTCAGTTTGTTCTGTTAGTTGGTCGTTACTCTTTTCTGTTTCTGGAGGGGAAGAGGGTTTTGTTTTAAGTGCATCAGCGGGCGCATCGTTATTATCTAAAGGATAATCATTGTCAAATGTATTTTCTCCAACCAATAATTTTGCCGTATCATTCTGGACATCGGAGGCGTTATTAGGAACTTCCATCGAAAATAAATAATAAAAGAAAGAGTGAGAAGTATTTGAGATTAATGAATGCATACTAGCAATTGGCGTTCTAGAAACCTTACTCTGCAGTAGAATAGAGATGCCAAGAAAAATAAAAAGGGTGAATGAAAATACCGATAGAAATAAAAATATTCGTGAATTTATTGTAAGATCACGAAGAAATCGCTTAATTTTATGATGCAGGATATACCATTTCATCGGTTATACCTCCGGAGAACAATTAATATCTATTAACTATTCTATGAAGTAAGGACGATTGATAGAACCCAAAGAAAGAGCCGCTCCATTTTTGGAAGCGGTCCGATTATAATTATTTTGGCTGAGCAGGAGTCGCTACACCTACAGCTACGAGTCCTTACGCTGCTCGTTCTGCTTACGCCACCCGTATCGAGTTAGGCCCCGCGGCTTATACACCGCGAGCGTTGTGGTTACGAACAACACCAGTAGTGCGGCACCGGCGGTGACCACGAGTTGGATCTGCACGCTGAGATCACTACTAGACAATGTTGTCTCTGCTGCAACGCGTGCTAAGTAGCTAATTGGCTGCATATGTACCAGCAAGCCGATAGTGGCAAGGATGGTTAGCATTAGTTTCAACAGGATCCAATAGTGCCTGAACAAGCCTCACTTGGTACCCAGTGACAATACAAGCCCTGTTAGCAGTTATTATTTTGTCCTTATATATAGATTGTAACTTAAACCTATAAAACAAAAAAATATCACGTTTCGCTTAACTTGCTGAAATCGGTAAAATAATGCTCCATAATACTCGCTGCGGGCGTATACGGGAGTATGCTAAACTAGTCTTACCATACGATGGAAAGAGGTCTCGGCCGCTATGCATATCTATATCATCACTGGAGGCTCCAAAGGCCTCGGAGCTGCGATCGTCTCGCAGCTCCTGCAGCAAGGCGCTGCGATTCATTGCATCGCTCGCAGCGAAAATGAACGTTTGCGCCAAGAGGCGCTTCGCTCGGAAGGGTCGCTGACCTTCCACGCGTGCGACTTGGCGCAAACGGACGGCCTGGATTCGCTCCTAGAGCGAATCCTCAGCCGTGCGGGCCTCGATGAGGCGGACTCCGTCACGCTCATCAATAATGCGGGCATGCTCGAGCCGATGACGTCGATCGGCCGAGCAGCCCCTGAGGACCTGCAGCGCAGCATGCAGGTCAATCTCGTCGCGCCGATGCTGCTGACGAACAGCTTCATCCGGCAGACGCAGGCGCTGCCGGTCGTGAAGCGGGTCGTCCAGATCTCCTCCGGCGCGGGCAAGAAGCCCTATCCCGGCTGGGGGGCGTATTGCACCGCCAAAGCCGGGTTGGACATGCTGACTCGCTGCATTGGCGTCGAGCAGGAGGGGCAAGCGTACCCGGTGGAGGTATACTCCATCGCTCCGGGTGTTGTGGACACCGATATGCAGCGTGAAATTCGCGCTGCATCCGAGACGGATTTCCCGCAGGTGAGCCGATTCATCCAGCTTAAGGAGCAGGGCGATCTGCAGACGCCGGAAGCGACTGCGCAGCAGCTGCTTAGGCTGCTTCAAGCCTGCGCCTTCGCGCAGGGCGAGATCGCCGATCTAAGAACGAAAAAGCCCGAATCCTCATAACTTAGAGGATTCGGGCTTTTGCTGTCATTGAATGCTGCCTGACACTGTGGAGCCGGATGCGAGCTCCGAGGTACAGAACTTGCAGCGCGTTGCCTGCACTGGGATGTCGGACAAGCAATGCGGACATTCTTTAGTCGCGGGCGCTTTTTCTTTCGGCTCTTCCTTTTTGCGGAATTTGGATAGCTGTCTTACAACAATGAAGATAACGAAAGCGACAATAAGGAAATCAAGAAAAGTAGAGATGAAGGCCCCGTAATTGAAAGTAGCCACATTAGCTAGCTTGGCTGCCTCCCTCGTCTCATAGTGACCGCCGTCAAAAGCAATAAACATCTCATTGAAATTCACTTTTCCCATCAGTAGACCGAGCGGCGGCATAATCAAATCATTCACGATCGATGTGATGACTTTACCGAAAGCTCCCCCGATAATGACCCCAACCGCTAGATCAACCATATTTCCTTTGAATGCGAAATCTTTAAACTCTTTTAACATGGTGAACCTCCAGAAGACTTGAATTGTTAGCATTGTAGCATAACTTGAAGGTCTCTACCAAATTTACGGGGGCGACTATATCTAGCATTTTTTTACCATTTTCATAGCAAGGCGTTTTTCTTCCCTGCATTTTTGCCGGCAAACCCCTTATCGTGTTCAGTAAATTCTTTCCTGCCTTACCTTCCCGCCACTGTATCTCCAACCAATATCTCTCAACAATACCTGAACTTTCACCCGCAGAAAGCGAACATATCGAGGCCCGGCAAAATAAAATAAAGCATGATCCGAAAGCGTTATCACGGTACTAGATAAAGTTAGTACTACTCGCCATCGCAGAACGGCATACAATGTAATTAAGACCTGGTATTAAGATGTACCGTCAAATGCCTTGACGAACTGAGTTTTTAAACTCAATGCTTATGCTTACGAAGTCAGTTTTCTTACGAAAACTCTTAGGGGGATGCCGCCATGTTCAAACATCTGTTTTATATCGGTTTGCGTTTTCTTCTACCCATTCTGAGCCCGATGATTAAGGCTTGTTTCAGACTTCGCGTTAGCGGGACGGAGCATCTGGATTTTTCCAAGCATACCGTCTTGATTCCGAATCACGTTTCCTTGCTGGACGCTGTGCTGCTGGCGCTGATTTTACCTGAGGAGGTCGCGTTCGTCGTCAATACCAAAATAGCCAAGCGATTCTCCTGGATCCTGATGTTCCGGAAACATATTCCCGTTGATCCGT
Organism: Paenibacillus sedimenti; assembly: GCF_014534655.1. Taxonomy (GTDB): domain Bacteria; phylum Bacillota; class Bacilli; order Paenibacillales; family NBRC-103111; genus Paenibacillus_E; species Paenibacillus_E sedimenti. The sequence goes on along the minus strand of NZ_JACVVD010000010.1, from coordinate 15,848 downwards.
TAAATCCATATTCGGTCAGAAAAATGCTGAAAACCGTGCAAGCCGGAACGCCGCTCGTCGTGTTCCCTGAAGGCAGGGTGACGACAACAGGCGCGATGATGAAAGTATACGGCGGTATCGGATACATTGCTTTGAAATCGCACGCACGTATGGTGCCGGTTGCGATCAATGGCTTGGAATACTCCAAGCTTTCATACATGAAAGGCAAGCTCAAACTGATCTGGTTCCCGGCTGTCAGCATTTCGATCGGAGAGCCGTTTCAAGTGGAGATGACCGAGGGACAATCCATGCGCTTGCAAAAGGAACGGGCGACGGAATGGATCCGCACCCGCATGCAGAATTGCTTGTTCGATAGCCGGATGAAGCCGGAGCTGAATCTGTTTAATGAGCTTCTATCAGCCGCCAAGCTGCACGGTTCTTCCTTCACGATATGTGAAGACCTTATACTTCAAGCCGAACTAAGCTACAAAAAACTGCTCATCACATCCTATGTGATGGCTGCACGTCTGAATCGGGATTTACAAGGGCAGCAGCGTACAGCAATCCTCCTTCCCAACGCGGCGGCCATGGTCGTCACTCTTTTCTCCATGTTCCGCCTAGGCGTAACGCCGGCCATCTTGAATTACTCAGCGGGCAAACAAACGATGTTGGATGCCTGCGAGACAGCTTCCGTACAGACGATCATTACGTCCAAAGCTTTTGTTGAAAAAGCGGGATTGGCCGATTTTATTCAAACGGCACAAGGCCGGTATACGGTTCTCTTTTTGGAGGATGTCAAAGCAAGCATCCGGTTCGCGGACAAAATGACAGGATTCGGCCATTACTTGATTAAAGCAAAGGGGCCAGTGGGCGAAGGCAAGAACGAGATCGTTCTGTTCACCTCGGGCAGCGAAAGCAAGCCCAAAGGCGTTGTCTTAACGCACCGGAACGTCTATGCCAACATTCAACAGGCGCGGACGGTGATTGCTTTCAACTCGACCGATGTTATACTCGGCGCGATGCCGATATTCCATTCTTTCGGCTTGACGGCTGGCACGATGCTTCCGGTTCTGAGCGGGATGAAAGTCGTACTGTATCCGAATCCGCTCCATTACAAGGTCATTCCGGAGCTGGTATATGACAGGAATATAACGATTCTGTTCGGCACATCGACATTCCTTTCGGCTTATGCCCGGACCGCTCATCCGTATGATTACGCTTATTCGCTCCGCTATGTGGTCGCCGGTGCCGAGAAGCTGAAGGAAGAAGTCCGCCAAATCTGGATGGATAAGTTCGGCATCCGCATCCTTGAAGGTTACGGAACGACGGAAACCGCGCCGGTCATTTCGTTGAACACGCCGATCCATATGAAAAAAGGTTCCGTCGGCCGCATCCTCCCGGGCATGGAATACCGCATCGAGACCGTAGAAGGCATTGAACACGGAGGGAACCTGCTCGTGAAAGGCCCTAACGTGATGCAAGGCTATTTGATCCACGAAAAAGGCTTTGTCCCTTGTCCGGAATGGTACAGCTGCGGAGACGTCGTGCATATGGATGAGCAGGGTTTTATCACGATTCAGGGGAGGCTGCAGTCTTTTGCCAAGATAGGCGGGGAGAAAGTATCTCTGCCTATGGTGGAGGAACTGGTCGCATCCGCCATGTCCCAGGCTTTATGCGCTGCCGTAAGTGTGCCGGATCCGAAAAAAGGCGAACGGATCGTCATTTATCACAATGACCCCAACGCCCATATTCAGCATGTGAAAGAATTCATGAAGCAGCAGGGCCATTCTCCCATCTACATGCCGTCAGAACTTAGATATGTCGAGAAATTGCCGCTGCTCGGAAGCGGAAAAATCGATTATGTTTCGATCAAAAAAATGGCGCAGCAAGATGCCGGGCTATAAAAAGGAGAGTTCCCCCCAATGAAATTGAAGCCGCTGCAAACGCTGTACTCTACTCAGTTTTTATCTGCATTCGCCGATAATATGATCCTTTTTATCACGCTCGCCATTATTGAGCAGAAAGCTCTGCCTGGTTTCTACATTGGCGTTGTGCAAGCCTCCTTTTTATTCGCTTATGTGGTCTTGGCCCCCTTGGTAGGAGCGTTCGCGGATAAACATTCGAAGGCCGGGGTGCTGCTCGTGGGCAATGCCATCAAGGCGATTGGAATCTTGGCTTTATTCTTCAACCTTGACCCGGCGGTAAGCTATGGGATTGTTGGAATTGGAGCCGCTGTGTACTCCCCGGCCAAATATGGCATCCTGCCTTCGCTAACTCGCTCGGAAACAGATCTGCTGCGTGCGAATGCCCGCATTGAGGGCTATACGATCTTGGCGATTTTGACGGGTTCCGTATGCGGAGGGTTCTTAGCCAAATTGTCGTTAACCGGATCGATCGCGGTATGTCTGGCTCTGTATTTGATTTCTTTGGCGATGACGTTCATGATTCCTAGAATCCCGGGTAATCCGGTTATTCAATATGCAAGAGAAGCCAAGGCGTTCGCTTCCGATCTACTCGTCCTTATGAGAGACCGTTCTACCCGATATTCGCTCGTTGGCACCGGTTCCTTCTGGATGGCATCGTCCGTCGTTCGGCTGGCCATCATCGCATGGGTCCCGGCGCATTTAGGGATACACGCCGTCGATCAAATTTCTATGCTGGTGGCCGTCACAGGAATCGGCATTATGATCGGCGCACTCATGACGCCTAAGCTGATTCCCGCGCGAAAATATTATAATTCCTACGTGTTCGGCATCATCATGATAGTTTCGATTCTGTTGTTTACACTCATATCGAATCTGTATCTCACGATTGCGCTTTTGCTGCTCGTCGGTTTCAGCGGCGGCGTATTCATTGTACCGATGAATTCCGTACTTCAGGACAAGGGCCAACGGATGATCGGGGCAGGCAAAACGATCGCCGTCCAAAACTTCATAGAAAATACATTAATGCTGATCGGTGTCGGCACGTATACGCAGATTTCCAAATCGGGTATTTCAGCAGATCTGTCAATTACAGGGATAGCTGCGATATTGGCTGCATTTGTGGCTTATCTCATGGTTCAACGCAAACAGTTAAAAACCGTTTAACCCTATCTTCAAGCTCGAAAAGCGGGGCTCTCCGGATGCAGATCCGGTGCCCCTCGAATTACGTCATTCTGGCTGCGGACGACTTTGTAGGCGTTACAGGATACCGTATCGTCGCAGGAGGCAAAGTCTTAGCTTCAACAAGCGAATACGAGAAGAAAGTTACACTCTCAGATTTAGAAGTAAATACAAATTATACATTTATGGTAGAGGCCGGTGACGCATCCGGTAATTGGAGTACGAGCGGTCCAAGTGTAACGGTGCATACGAGTATGAATCAAGAGTAGCCGATAGAAATACAAAAAGTATTTGCCGGAGTCCGCTTATGCGAGGCTTTGGCAAATACTTTTTTAGTTGAGATTACTTCAATGAACCGAGCTTCTTTTCAAGCTCAATCTCTTCCATTACAGTTACCAATGCGCTGATTAAAGCTTCGTGGTCCTCAGGCGTTCCTACCGAAATCCGGATATGTTCGGGAAGATTCCATCCACCGCCGAAGCGGACGATGATCCCTTTACTCATCAACTTCTCGTAGATTCTTTTGGCGTCGGGACCGAGTTCGACGAGAACGAAATTACTCATGCTTCGCGTGAAGCGTATCCCAAGCTGCTGCAGCTGTTTATACAGCTGTTCTCGGCCCTGTGCGTTCATTTCTCGGGTAGCTTCAAGATGAGCGTCATCGGCCAATGCTGCAATGGCGCCGACCTGCGCCAAAGCATTAACGTTGAACGGTTCCTTCACTTGACGGATCGTGTGAATAATGCCGGGAGCCGCCACGCCATAACCAACACGAATGCCGGCAAGCCCGTATATTTTGGAAAAAGTTTGCGTTACCATGATGGGATAACCCATACGGACAAACTCCAATCCGTCCGAGTAATCATCTGCGGTAACAAAATGACTATACGCGCCGTCAAAGATCACAAGAATGCGTGATGGTAGTTCTTTTAGCAACCGCTGCAAATGGTTTCGGGTCATATAAGTGCCTGTCGGATTGTTCGGCGAGCAGATGTAAAGCAGCTTGGTTCTCTCGGTAACGGCAGCCAGTATGTCATCCACATCATAAACATATCCTTCCTGCAGGGGAACGGGGACGACTTTCGTGCCCATGAGATTGGCGCCAAACTCATATTCGCTAAAGGTTGGAGACGGCACGATAATTTCATCCTCCGGTTCCAGAAATGTCTCCGATAGAAGCGTGATAAGTTCGTCGGCGCCATTCGTCACGATGAGATGATCGGGAGTCACGCCCAGCTTATTTGCCAGAGCAAGCCTTAGATCTACCGTGTCCGCATCCGGATAACGATGGATTTCGCCCAGGTAGGCCTGAATCGCGGCCACTGCTTGGGCGGATGGCCCCAAAGGATTCTCGTTGGAGGCCAGTTTCGTCACTCTCTCAATGCCATACTCTCGCTCTACTTCCCAGATCGGTTTGCCTGGCGAGTAGGGCTTCATTTGCTTTAAAGCTTGACGCGGCCGGATCGGCTGGATGTTGTCGGACATCATAGAGTACACTCCTTTAATCATTATACTTCAATGCGATAATTAAATAATATATTAACGCGTTAATTTAGTAAAGTAAAATAGCATGCATTTAACTATTGCATCATATGGATGCATAGTATAATAGATTTATATAAGGAATCCGGCAAAGGGAAGGGATCTCAAAGCATGCTCAGGAAAAAGAGGTTTGGCATTCGCTTAAAGATTATGCTCGGCTATCTGTTCATCATTTTATGTTTGATGATTTCATTTATTCTAATCAACAAACAGGTTGCATCTATTCAAAAAGATAGAAATTATATTGTCGAACATGATTTGGCCGTTCATGAAGAGACCAATCGAATTGAGAAATTGATTATGGATATGGAAAGCGCGCAGTGGGGCTACTTACTTACCGGAGACGTTACTTATCTTGAACCTTACAAGAACAGCGAACTCAAATGGAGAGAATCGTACAATGAACTGAGTCTGCTCATTTCCGATAACCCCGGTCAGTTGAGAAATCTTACAGCGATTAAGGCGTCTATCGAGCATTGGATCATGGAGGTTGGAGATCCTTCCATTTTGATGAAAAAGAAGAATTTGTCCGGCGCTCTCACAGAGACGTATCAGGTAGATCCCGGAAAAGATGATATCGAAGAAATTCGTTCTCAATTCGCAACGTTTCGTAAGTTAGAAAAGGGCTTGACCAAGCAAAGGTCCGAGCAGCTTGATGCTCAACATCAGAGACTTAGTACATCCTTAATCATTATGCTGTCGATCGTTTCTGTTTTCTCGCTTGCGATAGCCTTACTGATTTCTCAATCGATTGTCGGTACGATGAGACAAGTGAACAAAACGATTATCAAGCTGGCCTCATCAAAAGGTGAGATGTCTCATCGCATCCGTGTAAATGTGAATGATGAAGTGAAGGACCTTGCCGATGCCACCAATATTTTGCTCGAGAGCCATCAGGAAATTCAATGGCAGCAGAAAAGGTTAACGGAAGTTATCAGTATGCTGCAGGGGATCTCTAATCTGGAGACGTTAGGCAAAACTTTTATTACCAAGGCGGCAGATTTATTCGGAGCTTCTTATGGCGTATTTTACTTGCGTAATCAAGAGAATAACAGATACATGGTGAAATTGGCTTCGTATGCAGCCATGGGGGATTCGGATGAAATAGGGGTATTTAAGTTTCGGGTCGGCGAAGGCCTGGTCGGCCAGAGTGCCGCAGCGAAACGGATGTATCATTTGACCAAAGTGCCGGACAATTACATATCTATTGCTTCAGGACTGGGAAATACGAATCCGCGCAGCATTTTGATCGTTCCGGTGGAATACAACAATGAAGCCATTGCCGTGATGGAGCTGGCTACTTTGGATGTCTTTACACCTCTGCATATGGATTTGCTGAAGGAAATCCTCGAAGTTCTTGGCACCATTATTCATAGTGTGCAGACGCGTGTCGAGGTAGAGCGGCTCCTGCGAGAATCGCAGATGCTGACCGAAGAACTGCAGACACAAGCTGAAGAGCTTCAAACCCAACAAGAGGAGCTGCGAATCACCAACGAGCAATTGGAAGAGCAGAACCGCTATGCGGAAGAGAAATCGAAGGAACTTGAGCACATTAAAGTATCGCTCGAAGAGTATGCCAAGCAGCTTCAGCAAAGCTCACAATACAAATCCGAGTTCATGGCCAATATGTCCCATGAGCTTCGTACGCCGCTTAACAGCGTATTGATTTTATCGCAAATGCTCGCGGAAAACGGAAGGGGCACGCTAACGAAGGAAGAACAAGAGTATGCGGGGGTCATTCATAGTGCCGGTAATGATCTTTTGCTGCTGATTAACGATATTCTGGACTTGTCGAAAGTTGAAGCGGGCAAGTTGGAGATTCATATTGACAGCATGAATTTAAATGAGCTTCCGGACGTACTCAAGAGTCAGTTTGGGAAGATCGCAGAACAAAGAAATATAGGCTTCATCATAAAGCAGGATTCATCGGTTCCGGACACTTTTTATACGGATGAGCAGCGCTTCTACCAAATCATGAAGAATTTGCTCTCCAATGCCTTTAAATTTACGCACGAAGGTTCCGTCCAGCTTGAGCTGACGATGTGCGAGCCTGAAAAGGCCGCTGCTCTGCTTCCGGCGATTAGCCATAGGCAAGTTCTTGCCGTATCCGTGCGTGATACAGGTATCGGGATCCCTAAGGACAAACAGGAATTGATCTTTGAGCCGTTCCGTCAGGCGGATGGTACCACGAACCGCAAGTATGGCGGGACCGGCTTGGGGCTTTCCATTTGCAGAGAGCTGGCCGGGCTGCTAGGAGGCTGTCTGACGATGGAAAGCGTTGAAGGGTTAGGAAGCACTTTTACACTCTATATTCCAACACTGGATAAGGAAATCAGCAAATTCGTATCGTTTCGAAAGGAAGCGGCAGCCGCCTATTCTGCGGCTCTGTATGGTTCAGACCATTTGGAACAAGTGCAAGCTATGCCGGATAGTTCCGGTGAGCCGAACGCTTTTAAAGGCAAAAAGGTACTCGTTGTCGATGACGATGTGAGAAATGTGTTTACGTTAAGCAATGCATTGGAAAATGAAGGAATAACTGTCATTGCCGCGCACGATGGTCAGGAATGCCTGGAAATTTTAGCGGAAGATCCTGAGGTGGATTTGATTCTTATGGATATTATGATGCCTGTGATGGACGGTTATGAGGCGATGCGGGCGATAAGAAAAGATGCACGCTATGAGCACATGCCTATCATTGCCTTAACCGCAAAAGCGATGAAACAGGATCGGGAAATCTGTCTGGAAGCTGGAGCTTCAGATTATATTAGTAAACCTCTCAGCCTAAGCCAACTGTTTTCATTGATGCGAGTATGGCTAACTAAATAAGGGAAGGCGATGCGATGCTGAATTCACCCGGCCCGGAATTTTCAGAAGAATTTGAAGATACGGCGGAAACGGAACGGGAAGCACTAGAAGTCGATCTTTTGCTCGAAGGTATATATCGGCTTTATGGGTATGATTTCCGTAATTATATGAGAACGTCGATCCGCCGTCGGATTCAGAACCGAATGAAGCTTGAGAAGTTGCCATCGATTACGGCTCTGTTGGAGAGAGCGCTCCACGACGAACGGGTCGCGCAGCGTTTAATGAAGGATTTTTCGATCAATGTGACGGAGATGTACCGGGATCCCAGCTTTTTTCGCGCGTTCCGCACCGTGGTGGTGCCTAGCTTAAGGGAACTGCCCGCTATTCGAGTTTGGCATGCAGGTTGTTCAACGGGAGAAGAAGTATTGTCGATGGCCATTCTGCTTGAAGAAGAGGGGCTGCTGCATAAGACGCGCATCTTCGCTACGGATATGAATGCAACTGTTATCGAAAAAGCCAGAACACGAGCTTACCCGTTGTCCCGTATGCAGACTTATACGAAGAACTACCTGCAGGCAGGAGGAAGCCGTGAATTTTCAGCCTACTATACAACGAACGATGAGCATGCCTTTTTTGCTTCGGCCCTTATGCAGAACGTCACATTTTTTCAACATAATCTCGTTACGGATCGTTCATTTAACGAATTTCATGTGATTCTTTGCCGCAATGTGCTGATCTACTTCAACGTGACCTTGCAGAATCGGGCGCATGAACTGTTTCATGAAAGTCTTAGCGTTGGAGGATTTCTGGGATTAGGCAGCAAGGAGTCGTTAACCTTTGTCGATTGCTTTGGGCATTATGAGGTTGTTGATCAGGTCGAAAAGCTGTACCGCAAAAGAAAAACGCAGGAAAACAGCCCACTTCACATATGAAGGGGCTGTTCTTTTATTGATGGGGGACTAAGTTAGAGATCGCTTGCGGGGAGGTAGAAGAGGCTATGAAGGGCAACTAGACGATAGGAGCGCCATGTGTCACAGCGGGGATTTGTGGTTGTGTTCTTTTCTCAAAGGCGAGAATGGCGCCGTACCACGAATAGACGAGGAAAGATAAGGCGAAGAGGTACTTGGTGACAGGCCCGTAGGGTAAGAACATGAAGAATAAGAAGACGAGGTTCATGATCGCTGGCCATTTGGTCAGCAACTTGGCTCGCAGCATGGAGATGCTCATGAGCAGTGCACCGAGCAGAAGCATCGGATATGCGACTGCCATCAGCATAGAGCCGGGCCCATCGCTCATTTGCACTTTCAAGACGGCGTCTGAAGCGGCTTTCAACTGCTCCTCGGTTTGGATGTCGGCGAACAGAACGGGATAGTCGAAAATTTGAATGGCCGCATGGGTCAGATCCACCATGTATGCGAAGAAGATAAAGCCGTAGCTAATCCAGCCCCACCATTTTAAAGCATGAGCTTGACGCAAATATAAGCCAGCCAACCCCATTAAAAGCATCGTAATGCCGATGTATAAGGCGATGTGCGTCCAGACGGCGACATCCACAAAGTAGGACATTTCCTCCATGCCTGCTGGAATATCCTCGAGGTGGACGGCCTGCACAATGCCGATGATGACGCCGGCTAACAGCAGCATCCAGCCGCTGAAACGCAAGAATGATTGTGGTACAGTGATCAAAACTTGACACTTCCTTTCGCTTTTTGAAATGAACTTGATGTTCCTGATGATAGTTTCCCAGGCGTCCCGCCCACAAGGGCGTTATTCCCGAGCTGCCCGGGAAATTCTTATATCGCAAGATTCCCGATCAGTCGGGAACGGGAGCATGATATACTGTTGGAAACATGTACAATTCGAAGGGACGTAAGAACATGGATCGAATCCGGAGCAGGGGCTTGCATCGGTCGCTGAACGTTGCTGTTCACCTCGCTTGGTGGCTGGCAGCCATTTTATCCGTTTATGTATCGATATTCAGTCATTGGTACGGCATTGGCGCTTACAACGTTCCTTGCAGCGGTGACGGATGCGTTAGCTATTTTCAATTGAATGCGGAACAATTCGCCCAGATCGGCAAGCTTGGATTGACCCCCGAACTATTCGGCGGACTAACGGTTATTTTGCTGGCCATACAGAATTTATCTTCGTGGGCCGTAGGTTTTCTGCTGTACCGTTATGGGTGGAAAGACATTTACTGCGTAACAGCATCTCTGCTGCTTATCGTGACAGGGACGATATTCAGTACGGACGACATGCTGTTTGATGATGCTTCGCTGCTCAAAACTGGCTTCATAATTTTGAACACGTTCGGTTCCATGTATATCTTCTTTTTGTTCTTATTTCCATACGGCAAATTTGTCCCGCGATGGACGATGATTCCTGCTTTAGTTTGGGTACTTATAATGGTTACAAGCATTCTGCTCCCTGTATTTCCATTCTTGAATTCGGGGCTGTGGCCGCCTTTAATCAGAAATGCATACATGCTGACTATGCACGGACTAGTTGTCGCCGCGCAGTTTGTTCGATATTTTCAAACCGCTTCCGTAGAGCAGCGCCGACAAATCCAGTGGTTTGCTTGGGGAATGGCATGTTACAGCGTTGGGGGCGTTTTCGGGGCTCTGGAGCCAGTTGTGGACAATGGGATTACGCGATTGATTTGCCAATGCATTATGTATTCAGGTCTGCTGTTTATGCCGTTTTCCATTGGTATTGTGGTGCTGGAAACGAGGCTTCGCCATATGTCGATCGCTTTTAACCGTACGTTGGTTTATATCGTGCTCAGTACGATGACCGTCTTGTTTTATGCCATGATCGTCGGAATTTGCGGCGTCATGCTGCAAGGCAAAGTGAACATGGTCATTGCATTGCTCGCTACCGGCTTAGTTGCGGTCATGTTCCACCCCTTGCGGGAAAAGGTGCAAAAAGCGGTTAACCATCTTGTTTACGGCGAACGAGACGATCCTTATAAAGTGCTTTCCGGATTAACGGAGCGGCTCGAAAGTGCTTTGACGCAGCGATCCTTGCTCTCATCCATCGTGGAAAATGCCGCACATGCGCTTAGGCTGCCTTATGTGGCAATTGAAGCTCAGACGGAGCGGGGAACGGAGAAATTAGCCTCCTATGGCGATAACAAGTACGCCGCTGGGCAGGTAAGCAGCATCCCCTTAAACGTACAGGGCGAACCCGTGGGCAAGCTTATCCTCGGTATCGATGATCTGCACGGGGCGCTGCCGCCCGATAAGCGTCATCTCCTTGACGATCTCATTCGTCAAGTCAGCATTGCTGTTCAAGCGGAGCGCCTGACCAGCGAGCTGCACCGTTCGCGCGAGCGGCTCGTCACCGCGCGGGAGGAAGAGCGGCGGAGATTGCGGCGCGATCTCCATGACGGTCTCGGCTCCGGCCTGGCGAGCATGATGCTTCGTCTCGACGAAGCCTTGCTCCTGCACGAGGCGGAGCCGGATAAGTCGCGGCTTGCACTAGAGCTCGTGCAAGCCCAAATGCGGGCGGCGATCGCCGATATCCGCCGCCTGGTCTACGCGCTTCGTCCGCCTGCGCTGGACGAATTCGGTCTCGCCTTCGCCATGCAGGAGCTGGCGATGCAGCTCGAGGACCCATCCATGCGCGTGACGCTGGATGGGTTTGATCGCGGGCTGCAGCTGCACGCGGCTGCAGAGGTGGCCCTCTACCGTATCGCGCAGGAGGCATTGACGAACGCCGTTCGTCATGCCGGTGCCAGCGAGTGCGTCATACGGCTGCGTGCAGAGGGGGATCTGCTGCACGTGGACATAACCGATAACGGCTGCGGCTTGCCGCAGCAGCCGAAGCCCGGCATCGGCATCCGCTCGATGCGGGAAAGAGCGGAAGAGCTGGGCGGAACGTTCGTCATTCGTTCCGAGCCCGGCCAAGGTACGCAAATATCGATTCAATTACCTGTCCTGGAGGGAGGAGACAGCCATGCTGGAAGCGGAGAAGCTGAGAATCTTGCTGGTTGACGACCATCCGATGTTTCGCGAGGGTCTGCTTTCCACGCTGCAGTCCGTTGCGGAATTTGAAGTGGTCGGCGTTGCTGAGGACGGTGAGGAAGCCGTTCGGCTCGCGGAAATCGTACAGCCGGATATCATACTCATGGATGTGAGCATGCCGGGCATGAATGGCATTGAAGCCACGCGTGAGATCGTTCGCACAAGTCCGCATATCGGCATTCTCATGCTGACGATGTTTGATGATGATACCTCTGTATTTTCTGCGATGCGCGCCGGGGCAAGAGGCTATATGCTAAAGGGAGCACACAAGACAGAAATCGTACGGGCAATCACCGTGGTGGGCAGCGGCGAGGCCATATTCAGCGCCTCTATTGCCCGAAAGATGATGTATTACTTTGACACCTTAACAAGCAAGCCGTCCGCCAGCCCTATTTTCCCTAAGCTCACAGATCGGGAGCGGGAAGTGTTGGAGCTGATCACTAGGGGAGCTTCCAATGCCGATATCGCCCGCAAACTAGGCTTAACACTCAAGACAGTGCGTAATCATGTCTCTAATATATTAAATAAGCTTCAGGTTGTAGACCGCGCTCAAGCCATTATGCTTGCCCGTGAAGCAGGACTTGGCGGAGACTGACCCCTGATTAAATGCGAAAGAGCCCTTCGCTCTTCCTTATCGGAAGAGCAAGGGCTCTTTTTTCAACGATCAATTACTTCTTCAGATCCAAACGCACGTCGCGGCCATCGTCTTGTACCGACAATGTTTTGCCTGCAGCTTTCAGAGAGTTGGCGTAGCTTACCCATGCATCGAGCATAATCGCACCGTCTTTCCAGTCTTTCACTTCTCCAAACACGGTGAAGCCGTCACCGCTGCCGGTTGCCATGAAATCGTTTGTCGTTACTTTGAATGTGCGGCTTGTGTTGAATTTGCCGTCTACATAAACCGGAGTACCGTCGACAAGCGTAATTTTGGAATATCTTTGACCATCAGGTTTCGTTGCATCCCACTCCACTTTCAAACCGGAGAATTGAATGGCAGGAAGCTTGGAGTATTTATCAGTGACTTCCAGAGCTTTCTTAACTTGTTCAGCCGTCATCGTTCCTGTTACGTTATAGTTCCCGAAAGGAAGAACTTCAAACATTTTGCCGTAAGTCAAATCGCCTTTGTCCAGGTCGGCGCGAATACCGCCGATGTTCGTGAAAGCGATATCCGATTTTTCTGAAGCGCGCATAGCATCGGTAATGCTGTTTCCGAGCTGGGAAGTACCGTCGCGATCGACCCCGCCGTTTGTCGCGAAACGGAATGACTTGCGAGTCTGCGGCTCTGCAACGACAACTTCAACTTCGTTGGCTTTTACGGAAATTTTAGATTGATAGTCCTTAACGGTTTTTTGAACTTCTTCATCTGCTGTAGTCAAGTTGGTGTAAGTTTCAAGCAGACTAGCATTGGAGGAAACGACTTTCTTCGTATTTTTGTCTACAAATAATTGAATATGGCCAACCGCGTATAGCCAGCTTTGAGCTTCCACGACAGGAATGCCGTTCACAATACCGGATACGCGCATATGAGAATGACCGCCAACGATCGCGTCCAGCGTACCGTTTCCTGTGCCGTTTGCTAGATCAGCCAGCTCGCTCATAATTTCTTGGGATTTTTGATTTTGTTCGCCAGGCAGGTGAGACGTAACCATAATGATGTCTGCACCCTTAGCACGCAGCTCAGCCGATAGATCTTTGGCCAAAGGAATCGGATCTGTGAAACTGAGTCCTTCAATATTCGTTGATTTGGTTGTTGTTGTAGTTTGTGGAGTTGCGAAGCCGATAATACCGATTTTTAATCCGTCTTTTTCAACGATGACGTAAGGCTGCGTCCAATCAACGCGTTTACCTGTTTTGTCTTCGATAATGTTCGCGCCGAGAATCGGGAACTTGGCATTTTTAATGTTGTTGATGAGCACATCACGACCGAAATCAAATTCGTGGTTGCCGATAGCAGCCGCATCGTATTCAACCTCAGCCATCGTATCTATCACAGATTGACCGTTGGTTGTATTGGAAATGAGCGTACCTTGCCATGCGTCGCCACCGTCCACGACGACAGTTCCTTTCGGGTTCACCGCGCGGAAATCGTTCACAATACCGCCCAGCGTCTCCATACCGCCTTGGCCTTGATTACGTTTCTTATCGAAACCGACTTCGATTTTTCCGTGAATATCGTTCGTTGTCAAAATATCTACTACTTTAAAAAGGATAGGCTTAAGAGCTTTCGCCGCTTCGTCGCGAGTCACTTCCGCTGTTGGATTGAAATTACCATCCAAGGTTGGAGCAAAGATACCGCTAATAACCGCATAAGCTACATATGGACGGGATTCTTTGGCAATTAAGCTGTTATCTTTAAAATAGTTCAGTACATTCTCATTCACTTTCGGCAATTGGCCGCCAGTAACGGTTTTAACAACCAATTCGGCAAGCTCTTGGCGTGTCACGGGAGCATTCGGATGGAATGTGCCATCTGCAAAACCGCTAATGAGCTTAGCTGCAACGGCGTTGGCTACCGCTTGTTTTTGCCAGCTAGCCAAGTCAGTGAACGTAACGGATCCAAGGTCAGCATCTTTCAATTTAGCCGCGCGGTTAATCATGGTAACTACTTCAGCGCGAGTAGCGGCATTAGCGCCGCGATAATCGGTGTCGCCATATCCTTCAACAGCACCGTTATCAATAGCAAGCTGCATATCGGACTTCAATTTAACGGAGGTAGCGGGAACTGACGTTTCGGCAAATGCGAGGCTGCTACCGAAGGAACTGGTAAGAACAGTTACAAGAGCTAAAGCGGTAAGGCGAGTCTTGAGTGTTTTTTTCATAGTGTTTCAAATTTCCTCCCTTATATAAATAGAACGTTGGTAAATTAAATCCCAACTTTTAGTATAAGGGAGATTGATAGAGTTTGAGAAGTTAAGAAATTATTTATTAGTAGAAACAACAAAAAAAGCCACTAACTTTCCAAAAAGTTAAGTGGCTCTTCGATCGGTATAAACTTCAAAATGATAGATCGTATTACGTGTAAGCACTCGAAAATCGGGACCATCTCGATCTATAGCTTGAACTCTGGTTGTTTTAAAAGGTACATATTTATCAATTCCTGATAGAATCATCGGGCATCCGATCTCGGTCGGCTTCATCTCACGAAAGGTCTGCCCTTGAATCTCGTCAAAATCGAATCGTTCGGAACGATGTTTGGGTGTAATTCCATCTACTTCGTAAATTTGCAGAAGCTTTAACACTCTCATTCATAAAACCTCCTTAGACTGACATTTCTTCTTACACCAGTATACCTCTTCTTTCAGCTAATAGCGAAATCTTTCAACCTAATAAATACGATCAATATCCTAGCTCTTCCTCTTCTTTTTCGATACAATTGAGAGAGTAATTATGGGAGGTATGTACATATGGCAGTTTTGAAAATGGAGCATGTCGGCGTCATGGTCGCCAATCTTGAAGCTTCGATCCGATTTTATGAAGAAGTTATCGGTCTTAAACACAAAGGAACACTGATCCACACGAACGGCGTGATTCGATTAGGTTTTCTGGGGTTTGATGTAAATGGGGAAACGGAAGTCGAGCTGATTGAAGGCTACAATGCCGGACTGCCGCAAGAAGGCAAGGTTCACCATCTGGCATTTACCGTGGATGATGCGGAAGCGGAATTCGCCAGAATCAAAGGGCTTCAAGTAGAACAGCTAGATGCTGAGATTACAACATTGCCTAATGGTTCGAGATATTTCTTTTTTAATGGATTAGACGGGGAGCGCATCGAATTCTTTCAATCTACTCGTTGATTGGTTATAAGAACATGGTATATCGCGGCATCTTTTGCTAGAATTGATGATTCTAGTGCACAAGGTGCCTTTTTTTATGCGAAAATCCAAGTCTGTTTCGACTGGCCGTTACATATATAGATGTAGAAACAATCAAAACAGTTGGAATTGTAGAACATTTTTAAAAGAGTTGAAATTACTTTCGGATCGTGGTACATTATTTCTCGTTGCCTCGAAAGCAGACATGATTACTAGAAAAAGCGGTCGAGCAGCAAAATGTTACGATGTGATCTCAAAATTAAACGACTAAAACTTCCAAGAAAAAACAGCTTGCAATTGATGTCGAAACTGTGGTACATTGTAAGTCCGGCCGCGAGAGCGAGTCGGAAAACGAAAGAAATTGTTCTTTGAAAACTGAACAACGAGTGAAGAAGCACGGTCGAGAAATCGACTCTAAACTTTAAGAGATTAACAATCTCGTCAGCTTTAAATGAGCTATTCAGATTCATCCTTTTTGGAGAGTTTGATCCTGGCTCAGGACGAACGCTGGCGGCGTGCCTAATACATGCAAGTCGAGCGGTCCCTTCGGGGATAGCGGCGGACGGGTGAGTAACACGTAG
>NZ_JACVVD010000001.1 GCF_014534655.1 Paenibacillus sedimenti | reverse complement strand
GTCCCAGTGTGGCCGTTCACCCTCTCAGGTCGGCTACGCATCGTCGCCTTGGTGAGCCGTTACCTCACCAACTAGCTAATGCGCCGCAGGCCCATCTGTAAGCCACAGGTTGCCCCGTGTTTCATGATTCTCTCATGCGAGAAAACCAGCTATCCGGTCTTAGCTATCGTTTCCGATAGTTATCCCGATCTTACAGGCAGGTTGCCTACGTGTTACTCACCCGTCCGCCGCTATCCCCGAAGGGACCGCTCGACTTGCATGTATTAGGCACGCCGCCAGCGTTCGTCCTGAGCCAGGATCAAACTCTCCAAAAAGGTAAAGGTGAGACTTTGATCTACGATCAAAGATCCCTATAAAGCCTTATTTGAAAGCTGAATAGCTCAATTTCAAAGCTGACCACATTGAAATGTGAATCATCTCGAATCGACTACTCGATTGGCATAAATAACTTCCGCTTAAACGCGGTCGTACATCCATGAATCTTCATCGATCAAGTTATTTCTACGAGATTTTGCAATCTCTTAATTGCGGTCGATTTCTCGACCGTGCTTCTTCACTCGTTGTTCAGTTTTCAAAGAACAATGTTTGCTCGTTTCCGAGACAGGAATAATAATGTACCACATTTTCGTTCTCAATATCAAGTGGTATTTTTCACCATCAATCTCGAAGTTTCTTCTTACTGTTCGTTTCCGAAACAGGAATGATAATGTACCACATTCTCATTCTCAACATCAAGTGGTATCTTTAACCATATCGATCTCACTGTTTCTTTTTCACTGCTCGTATCCGAGGCAGGAACGATAATATAGCATGATCTTATGCTCAACATCAACTTGTATCTCTTCCCAAATGGAATTAGAAAAAGCCTTCATCCGCACGGATGAAGAGCTAAGGTCATACTATTTGTTTTCTTCTTCTTCGGGAAGATCATATTTATTAATATGTGCGGTGATTGCTTCAACAGCTTCATCAACGTCAGTAGTTGCCGGCACTTTTTTCACTATGTCTTCCGTAACATCGTGGAAGTTAAGTCGGTCAGCGTCCTCAGCGGAAAATCGGTTTGTCATCATGAATCCTCCCTCTATTTAAGTTCGTTGCTATCATGTGCTAGGGGGAGGAAACCTATTCATCAACGAAATTAATCTTCTTTATTACGGGATTTGTCCAACTCATCAAGCAGCTTACGGATCGATTCCGGATTGACAGCGCCATTTTCCCGAAACATACGCAATTTCTGCATAATATCAGCTGCAATCGCTTCATCTTTAAAATGCTCATCTTCATGAGCCGGATCAAACCAAATATAGAAGCCCTCTGGCCCATTTCGTAAAAACGGTTTGTTCCAGTTCGCCGGGTACTCGAAAGCCTGCTCACCGAACACAAGGCCAAGCACATCATCGCTATCGATTGGCAGCAAATGGTGAAAAGTTTCCGGTTCCCCTGTATTCGTAAAGTCCCGATGCATATAGGCATAATGGAGGTAGTGCTCGCCAGTTTCCTGGTCTTTGGCTACTTCGTACATCTCCAATTCCGTCTGTCGCAACTCCTTGACGGATATGATTCGAGACTCCAGTGTCTCAGAAGCAATTTTTTGCTGCTGTTGTAAGGATTCTTCCAGCAACTGTAATCCCCCTCTCGTGTTACATATCGGCTCTACGCTTCGAGTTCTCCGCCAACGCATGATTGGAAACTACATTCCTCAAAGAGCGTTTAGGGAGCTTCCATTTATTCACAACGGACAACATTCTTAACACGATAATAAGGACAAAAAGAACCGCCAACTGCCACGTTCCCTGTGCCCAGCCCAGACCAACCAACGCTCCGGCAAGCATACCCCAGACCGCATAAATTTCATCTTTGAGTACAAGAGGCTTGCGCCCTGCCAAAACATCCCGTATCATGCCTCCGCCAATGCCCGTCAGAACAGCGGCCACGATAATTGCGCTTAGCGGGTGGCCCATATTGGTCGCATACAGCGCCCCTTGAATCGAGAACGCAGCCAATCCGATCGCATCAAAAAAGGCTTCCCACGTTTTCCATAACCGGATATAGCGAACGGGCAAGAAAAACACAAGCGTCATGGCAAACAACGCGATTTGGAAGTTCATACCTTGCTCCCAGAGCAGGACGATTGGCTTACCGATTAGCAAATTACGAATAACGCCACCGCCGAAAGCAGTAACAAGACCTAATACATAGACCCCTAGAATATCATATTCCTCTTCCATGGCAACAATAGCTCCACTCACCGCGAAAGCGATCGTTCCGATAATACTAAACAACTCCCAGTTCACTTGCTGCAGCCCCTGTCTCTATATGTCCCAGTTCAGTTGCACTTCTCGTCCAGTTTGCGATGAACGGTAAATCGCGTCCAAGATCAAATTGTTTGTATACCCCGTCATGACCGAAGTAATCGGCTGCGCCCCATCGCGAATGCAAGACAGGAAATGATTTGCCATGCGGATACGCGGCCCTTCGTCTCGATCAGGAATGCTTAACTCGACGTCAGCTTCGCGATCAAATAATTCGGCGAGCAGTTTGCCCTTCGTACCGCGGATGGAAGCTCCCCCCTCGGAGCCGAGAAGCTGAACAAAAGGTTGATTATCGGTATCTACTAACGCTGCCCAGCTTACATCAAGCGATAATGTAGCACCGTTATCCAGCTTAATCAGCGCCGTCGCTAAATCTTCTACATCATAATGACCGTTCCAGTTCGGGGTTCCCCAGGAGCCAATCCCTTTTTTCCTTGGACCGAACTCGGCATATGTTGCTCCATAGACGGATACCGGCTTAGGGTTGCCCATCAAATAAAGCGACAAGTCCAGCATATGAACGCCCAGATCAATAAGCGGGCCACCGCCGGATTTATCCATTTGCGTAAACCAAGTACCCCATCCGGGAATGCCTTTACGCCTTACCCAACCTGCTTTGGCATGATAAATATGCCCGAGAGCGCCTTTTTCTACCTGCTGTTTAACCTGCATCGATAGGGATTCCCAGCGCAGTTGGTGCGGAATCATCAGTACTTTGCCTGCTCTACGCTCGGCTTCCACAATTTGCTTCGCCGATTCCAAGTTTATCGCCATTGGCTTTTCGAGCATAACGTGCTTTCCGGCTTCGAGAGCTTGCACGGCGATAGGCGCATGCCATTCATTTGATACCGCTATGACTACTGCATCTATGGAATCGTCCGCTAGCAGCTTTTCCGTACTCGCGTAAACTTTTTCAATGTTATACTCTTTGGCCCTTGCTTCTGCTAAAGGCAAATAAACATCCGTTACCGCCGCGATTTGCGCTTCCGGAACTTTTTTTAACACTTCCATATGTACATTTCCAATGTTACCGGAACCAATAATTCCAATCCGAACCGGATTATGTGCCGTCATCTAAAATACCCCCACAGCCTGTTAATATTCAATCCTTACTTATTATAAGTCTGGGGTTCCTTCCCCGCAACAGGGAATCGATGATGTTATCTCGGGATCTAGTTAAAATAAGCGATTGTTCCATGTTCCTTGTCCAAACCGCTTCTTTGCTAGTTACATATATTAAATTATCTTAGCTCAAGGAGGTGAACGTCAGTGGAACGCACACTGAAATCGACTAAGAAGGTATCACATACGAATGTAGAATCAATTCGTCGATTAGCCAGAAGACATGTGGGTCGCATCGTCGTCGTCAGAACCGTAGTCGGCACATTCACAGGTTGTTTGCTCAGCGCACATCGTACTTTTCTTAGACTAAGAGTTTTCAACCCTGTAATAGGCCGCTTTGTCATTCTTCGTATCCCTTATGCTCTTATTATTGCAATCGTTCTGTTTCGTTGCAGAAGATCCTAGTCAACAAGGACCATGGAATCAGCCCCTTTGAGGGCTGTTCCTTACATAACCCTCATCGTCCGTTCTTGCAGAATGCGGACAAAATCAATGGAATACATTGATAACACTTATACTTTTTTAATAGCCACCCACAAACATATCTAACATTTGAAATGTATCCTAAAAGCAAGAATCATAAGCGAGTCTATATATTCGAAGGAGGGATGAACATGCAAGCAATATCCATCAAATTCATTAATAAAACGATTCCCGTGCTAAATTATACACATAAGCATTCCCAGATGGATCTGCTGATGAGAAAACTGAAGGAACTTGAGCTTCATTTTGAATTTCGCAAGAAATTAAAAATGATCTCATTAATTGAGATCATTGGCGATGTAGCGATTTTTAAATATAACGACGGCACTAAGCTGTACCTTGAGGTTTCTTAATTTTTGACAGGAAAATATTCTTGTCCAAGAAGTTCAAGCTCCTGCAGAGAGCGTCGGGCCCATGCTTCCATGTCCGACAGCTTACTAATTTGCGCCAAGAGCGCTCTCTTCAGAGATTCTTGATAATCAGGCACAACTCCGGCAAAAGGACGGATGGTCGATATAGGCATTAGTGCAATCTCCTGAAAGGAAAGGGCACGGCGTTGATGAAAGAAGGCAACTGAAGGATCCATCGGATTATGCAAATCCCCTTGCGTCGGGTGCTCTTTCACAGCCAAAATACGGACGGCCGCTTTCATTGAATTGGCAACTTCCACCACTTCCCCATAATAAACCCCAGTTTTATACTCGGCTATAACGTAATCTCCTGCTTGAAATGATCCATTGCTCATTGTATCGAACCTCCGATTTGCAAATATTAGTTTTGTATTAGCGTCAGCAATTGGCGGTAAAGTTCATCCACTGATTGCATCCGGTAAATGAATTGCATGTCTTTCTCGCGCTCTATGATGACTATACACGGTACACTCGTAATTTGCCACGCACGGGCAAGGTTCGGCATGAAATTAATATTACTCTTGAATAGCGGTAAAGTTGGCTGCATCGTTAGAATGATGTCCAGCATGCGCTCGGTCACCTTACATGTTCCACAAAACGGCGTGTACAAAAATACCGCAAATGATTCGGAGTTTTCCAGGTTTAATCTGTCCAGAAGTTCTTGCTTCGACAGCTCCTGCATATTAGCCTCCCCGCTCATCTAACCACGTTAAGCTATCAACCGCGCAATCAATCAACTTCGGAAAATCATCAATATGGCTTTCGTCGATTTTGCGGCCAAACGACAATGTAATTTGATTGTTATAGCAGCTTGGAGACTTCGCGTCAAAAGTAAAAGAAAGCTGTTGTGTTATTTGCGGACGATGATTCCAAATCATTCGCAGCTGCTTCTCGATGACTGGACATTCCAATTCCGGTTGATTGACCTTGGTGAATAGCATTACTTCCAGCGTACAGCCAGGCGAGGCGGCTGGATTTTCCAAAATCTCCGCGGCCAGATCACTCAGATGCACATGCAGGTTTATTTCTGCTTTGCTGGGCCGATACGTTTTTTTGGTGAACTCAATGGCATACGTCCGTGACATCGATGATAGATCGATCAGATCCGCACGCCGGGTAACCAGAATTTCTCCAGCCAGATCCAGGTCATACACAGCACCTTCGAGCACGACCTTCACATTCTCATATATGGTCGGATCAAACACAGGCACACCTTCTTTCATCTTTCCTTTGATTCGATTATACTAAAAGCATATCACGTAAAAAGAAGGTGTTACAATACGATGTCAGACAAGCCTCAAGATCATCTCCCGGAGCAAGAAGGTCCGAAAAAAGTAAGCTTAGCTGATGCGATTAAGCAGAAACTCGCTCAAAAGAAAGCGGACCAAGCCGCTCAAAAAGCGAACCCTAAACACGGTGGACCGGGAAATCAAACGGCTAGAAGCCAAATGACAAAAAAAGTAAACAACCAACGCCGTCGTACCGGCGGCAGTTAGAAAAAGACGAAAAGAGCACCCTGATGAACTTGAGATCAGGGCGCTTTTTTCGTTCATGCTTGCAACTTAGGTACGAACACCCCTAGGCAATTTCGCGCTTGAAAGCTTACGCGTAAAGCGTTTCGCGCTGTTTTTTCACATCATCGCTATCCAGGTACTCGTCGTAAGTAATCATCTTGTCGATGAGACCGTTTGGCGTAATCTCCATTACGCGGTTAGCGATCGTTTGAATGAACTGATGGTCATGGGAGACGAACAGAATTGTACCGTCAAAATCGACCAGACCGTTGTTCAGCGCGGTAATGGACTCCAAGTCCAAGTGGTTAGTCGGCTCATCGAGGATAAGCACGTTGGATCCGCTTAGCATCATTTTAGAGAACATACAGCGTACTTTTTCGCCTCCGGAAAGGACATTTGCTTTTTTCAGAGCCTCTTCACCGGAGAACAGCATACGGCCTAAGAAGCCGCGCAGGAAGGATTCATCCTGATCTTTGGAATACTGACGCAGCCAATCGACCAAGTTCATATCCACGTTGAAGTATTCTTGGCTATCTTTCGGGAAATATGCCTGTGAAGTCGTCACACCCCAAGTGTAGCTGCCTGAGTCCGCTTCCAGCTCGCCCATAATGATTTTGAACAGCGTCGTTTTTGCGATACCGTCTGGGCCGACAAAAGCGACTTTATCTCCTTTATTGATGGTGAAAGTGAGGTTGTTCAGGACTTTCACGCCATCGATTGTTTTTGATAGACCTTCAACAGCGAGCAGTTGCTTACCGGCTTCTCGCTCGGATTTAAAGTTGATGAACGGATATTTGCGGCTCGATGGCTTAATGTCTTCAAGGGTAAGCTTTTCGAGCTGCTTTTTACGGGAAGTCGCTTGTTTCGACTTGGATGCATTCGCGCTGAATCGTGCGATGAACGCTTCCAGCTCTTTACGTTTCTCTTCGGTCTTTTTGTTCGCATCCCGGGCAAGACGAAGCGCCAGTTGACTGGACTCATACCAGAAGTCATAGTTACCGACGTACATTTGGATTTTACCAAAATCGATGTCAGCGATATGCGTACATACTTGGTTCAAGAAGTAGCGATCATGGGATACTACGATAACCGTGCCTTCAAAACGTGCCAAAAAGTTTTCCAACCAACGGATCGATTCCAAGTTCAAATGGTTGGTAGGCTCATCGAGGAGCAGGATATTCGGATTACCGAACAACGCTTGTGCCAGCAATACGCGAACCTTTTCGTTACCGTCTAGATCTTTCATTTTCGTATCATGCAAAGAAGTGGGAATACCAAGACCGATCAAGAGTTCAGCCGCATCGGATTCTGCTTGCCAACCGTCCAAGTCCTGGAACTCGCCTTCCAGTTCAGCCGCTCTCATGCCGTCTTCTTCAGAGAAGTCTGCTTTCGCATAGATCGCATCCTTCTCTTCCATAATTTTATACAAGCGGGCGTGGCCCATGACGACTGTTTTCAGTACTTCAACTTCGTCAAACTCATAATGATTTTGTTTCAAAACCGCCATTCTTTCGCCGGGGGTAATGCTGACTTCGCCTGTGTTCGGCTCGATTTCGCCGGAAAGGATTTTTAGAAAAGTAGATTTCCCTGCGCCGTTCGCGCCGATCAAACCGTAGCAGTTGCCCGGCGTAAATTTAATATTGACGTCTTCGAAAAGCGCTCTTTTGCCGTAACGAAGCGTCACGTTGTTTACATTAATCATTGAGAATACATACCTGCCTTTATATTAGTTTGATTCTATCATAACTTATTTCGTTCTATTTCTTCTACAAGTTCTGATAAATAAGTCCAACGCTCCATCGCTGTTTCCAGCTCGGCAGTCGTCTTCTGCTCTTCTTCGTACAAATCCCGAACGCGGTCAAAATCGCTCCCGGCCGCTTCGATCTGCTGCTTCAAACTCGCTGCTTTATCTTCAAGCGTTGCAATGGTGTTCTCAATTTCGTCCCATTCTTTTTGTTCTTTAAAGGTAAGTTTTTTTGGGCGAGTGCTGCTGCCTGTGGCGGTTGTTGCCGGGCTCGCCGTTTGATCGCTGCCGGATTTGGCAGTCGCAGCATGCTTCATGCTTTCCTTGCGCGCTTGCTCCGCCTCTTCCTCCTGGCGCTTCTCCTCCAAATAATCGGAGTAGTTCCCTATGAACGGTTCAATCCGTCCATTACCTTCAAAGGCAAACAAATGCGTACACGTCCGGTCCAAAAAGTACCGGTCATGCGAAACCGTGATGACTGCGCCTGGGAAATGCTCCAAATAGTCTTCCAGGATCGTTAACGTCTGGATGTCCAAATCGTTCGTCGGCTCGTCAAGAAGGAGCACGTTAGGCTCACCCATAAGTGTGCGCAGCAGGTAAAGTCTGCGCTTCTCACCGCCGGACAGCTTGCCGATCGGCGTCCACTGTAGCGTTGGTGAGAAGAGGAATCGCTCCAGCATCTGCGCAGCCGAGATCGACTCGCCATCGGAAGTGCGGATGACCTCCGCCGCTTCCTTGACGTACTCGATGACGCGCATCTTTTCATCCATCTCGACGTTCTCTTGCGTATAGTAGGCCAGTTTGACGGTCTTGCCGGTCTCGATTGTGCCGCTGTCGGGCTGTATGCGCCCGGCGAGCATGTTTAGCAGCGTCGATTTGCCGCTGCCGTTCGGACCGATGATTCCGAGACGATCGTTCGGCATCACGATATAACTGAAGCCGCTAATGAGCGGCTTCCCGCTCGTGAAGGCTTTGGTGACGGATTCCAACTCCATCACCTTCTTGCCAAGGCGGCTGCCGGCCAGCGCCATGTCGAGCTTATCAGCGGGACCGTCGACCTTGCGGTCCCGCAGCTCCTCGGCGCGCTGCACGCGCGCCTTCTGTTTCGTCGTGCGCGCCTTCGCGCCGCGACGGAGCCAAGCGAGCTCGCGGCGCAGCAGGTTCTGCCGCTTGTCTTCGCTGGCGGCTTCGGATTCCATCCGCTCCGCCTTCTTCTCGAGGTACGCCTCGTAGTTACCCTCGTAGCTATAGATCTTGCCCCGGTCCAGCTCCAGAATGCGGTTCGTCACCCGCTCCAGGAAGTACCGGTCATGGGTAACGAGCAGCAAAGCGCCGCGCCACTTGCTGAGGAACTCCTCGAGCCAGATGGCTGTCTCGTTGTCGATATGGTTCGTCGGCTCATCGAGGATGAGCAGATCGGCGGGCTGGATCAATACGCGTGCCATCGCCACGCGTTTGCGCTGGCCGCCGGACAGCTGGCCGACGGGCTTGTCGAAGTCGCTGATGCCGAGGCGCGTCAGCACGGTTTTAGCAACGGTGCCGGCTTCCCAGGCACCTTGCTCCTCCATGCGCTGCTGGGCTTTGAACAGCCGCGCTTGCTTCTGCTCGCTGGAGGCGTCCAGCTCCAGCTCGGCGAGAGCACGCTCATAGTCGCGAAGCGTCTGCATGAGCGGCGTGTCGCCGTGGAATACCTGCTCAAGGACCGTGGAGTTCGGATCGAACTCCGGGTTCTGCGGCAGGTATTCCACCCGAAAATGGTTCGCGTGCACAAGCTTGCCGCGATCCGCTGTTTCAAGTCCCGCCAGCAGTTTCAGCAGCGTGGACTTGCCTGTTCCGTTCACGCCTATGAGACCGATGCGCTGCTTCTCGTTCACCGTGAACGAAATGTCATCGAACAGCACTTTCTCGCCATATGTTTTCGTTATATTCAGTGCACTTAATATATTCATGCTTGAGCGGGCTCCAAGATATAGGCTGCGAGCAGCGCAGCTGTATTCACTACAGCATCCATATGCGTTCTCTCCATACTGTGTGACGCATGAACGCCCGGTCCCACCAGCGCAGCGCGAATGTCGCGACCGCCTCTTAAAGCAGCCGAAGCGTCTGACCCGTAACGCGGATAAATATCCACCGCGTAGCCGATTTCCAACTTCTGAGCCAATTCAACCATTTTCGAAGTCATGTGATAGTCATATGGACCTGAAGAGTCCTTTGCACAGATGGAAACATCCCGCTCGCTGCCGCTTAGATCGTCGCCGAGCGCGCCCATGTCAACGGCGATCAACTCTGTAATGTCTTCCGGAATGAAAGCAGAGCCATGACCGACCTCTTCGTAATTCGAGAAGAACAGCTTGATTGCGTAAGCTGGCTTCAATCCCTCTTCTTTGATCAATTTCAATAGACCAAACAACGAAGCGACGCTTGCTTTATCATCCAGATGACGCGATTTTACTAATCCATTTTCTTTGATCTGTACACGCGGATCGAAGGAAATGTAATCTCCAACGCGAATGCCCAAAGCTTCGACATCCTTCTTTGTCTTCACAAGCTCATCAATTCTTACTTCCATGTTGGCTTCATCACGCTTAAAATCTCTAGCATCTTCATAAACATGCACAGATGGACGTGATGTCAGAATCGTGCCATCGTAAACGCGTTCATCGCGAGTGTGAATTTGTACATATTCATTTTCGATCGCGCCCATCATGAAACCGCCAAGGTAGGTCATTTTAAGCGTGCCGTTTTCTTTAATAGAGCGAACCATTGCACCTAGGGTATCAACATGTGCAGAAATGCCGATTACCCGATCATCTCGCTCGCCGGGAATTGTCACAATACCGCAACCTTTATTCGTATATGTAAGCTCGTAACCGAGCTTATTAACTTCTGTTTGTACCTTCCGCATAATATGATGCGTATAACCTGTCGGGCTTGGCGTACGCAGCAGCATTTCGAGTATTTCCGTCATATAAGCTTGATTCAGCTTCATTTTCAAACGGGATTCCTCCCTTATCATAGTATAAGTGCTTTTTAAACTTCTTCTTTAACATGCAAAAACAGTGCAGCCTCTTCTAAGGATACTACACTGTTTTCAACCGTTTTTCAAACGGATTAGCTTTCAAAATCAACACAAACCGAGGTTCCGTCCAAAACGGATTTCATATGAAGCTTCACTTCTTCATGAAGCGGATGCGTGTCATACGCCCTTAAGTCTTCCAGTGAATCAAATCTAGTAATTAATGCGATATCATATGAGCGATCCGAATGCAGAACATCGGTGCCAATCTCAATGTGCTTCAGAACCGGAATTTTCCCCTCCATGTTCGTCAAAACTTGCTTGGTGGCTTGTACCGATTCCGGACTCCGATCTTTAAGCTTAAATAACACGACATGCGTCAACATGATTCATATCCCCCTATTTCGCTACTTTAGAAGACCATTCCTCAACATCCCATACCCTTGTTACCCAGCCTTCATAAAACTCCGGTTCATGGCAAACGAGCATTACGGTTCCTTTGTATTCTTTCAAAGCGCGCTGCAGTTCTTCTTTGGCGACCACATCCAGATGGTTTGTCGGCTCGTCAAACAGAAGCCAATTACTTTCTTTCATAAGCAGCTTGCAAAGACGCACCTTGGCTTGCTCTCCCCCGCTGAGCATGTTCATCGGACGAGTGATGTGTTCATTTTTTAGACCGCAGCGCGCCAAAGCCGCTCTTACTTCATGTTGGTTCAAGGAAGAGAATTCATTCCACACGTCATCGATCGGTGTGATGCCCGCCGCTTTTACTTCCTGCTCGAAGTATGCCGGGGATAAGTAATCGCCACGGTACGTTTTACCGCTATAGGGATCGATTTTGCCAAGAATCGTTTTGAGCAAGGTTGATTTGCCTACTCCGTTGCATCCTACAATTGCGATCTTTTCGCCACGTTCAATGGACACGTTCATTGTGGGCAGCAGCGGTCGGTCATAGCCTATCTCCATATTTTCCGCTTCGAAAACGATTCTACCGCTCGCTCTGGATTCCTTGAACACGAAAGTTGGCTTCGCTGCCGTCTCAGGACGGTCAATGCGCTCAATTTTCTCCAGCTGCTTCTGACGGCTCTTCGCGCGACTCGAAGTCGAATATCGGGCTTTATTTCGTTGAATAAAGTCTTCCTGCTGCTTGATGTATTCCTGCTGCTTCTCGTAGGCTTCGATATGCTGGCTCTTATTGAGTTCCGCCATATCGAGGAACTTCTCATAGTTCGCCGTATAACGGTTCAGCTTTGTGAATTCCAAATGATACACAACGTTAACAACTTCATTCATGAATTCAGTGTCATGGGAAATGAGCATGAATGCGAATGGATATTCTTTGAGGTAGTTTTTTAACCACTCGATATGTTCGACATCCAAATAATTCGTCGGCTCGTCCAGAAGCAAAACGGTCGGCTTTTCCAGCAGCAGCTTAGCCAAAAGAACTTTCGTCCGTTGCCCGCCGCTTAACGCGGAAACGTCACGATCAAGTCCGATTGCGTTCAGACCGAGGCCGTTAGCCATCTCTTCGACTTTGACATCCAGCAAATAAAAACCGCTAGCTTCGAGGCGCTCTTGAATTTCACCCATTTCTTCGAGCAAAACTTCAAGCTCTTCCGGTGAGGCATCGCTCATTTTCTCCGTAATGGCCATCATGTCTTTTTCCTGCTCATAAAGTGGCAGGTAAGCATCGCGAAGCACATCGCGAATCGTTTTACCGGGTGTCAAAACAGTATGCTGATCCAAGTAACCGTAATGAACACGCGGCGTCCACTCCACTTTACCCGTATCCTTAAGCAGCTTGCCTGTTAATATATTCATTAACGTGGACTTGCCCACGCCATTCGCTCCAACCAATCCGACACGCTCGCCGGCGAGCAGGCGGAATGAAACATTTTTAAATAAAGTGCGATCCCCAAAACTGTGGCTTAAATCTTCAACTGTCAAAAGACTCATATCGTAAACCCGAACTCCTGTCTGTTACAAGCTGTAACGATTTATTATAACATTGTAAGCAATAGACAGGAAACTTCTTTCTTATTTAACCTACCCGAAAAGTCATTTCCGATCGGATTATTCGAATCACATCACCTTCCTGCAGCGGATAAGCTTGATAAGAAACAAGTGCCTCTCCATTCAAAAAAGTTCCGTTCGTCGAACCTAAGTCTTTAATGCCAAAGTTGTCTCCATCTTTAAATATTTCTGCGTGTAGTCTGGAAATACCCGATTCATCCAGAACGAAATCAACCTTCACCTCGGCATCGCCCCTGCCAATTAGAAAACTATTGTTCTCCAAAGCAAAGGTTTGATTGCCCCCATCCCTCTGTACTACTAGTCTGGCTCCTTGCATCTGTTTCAACTTACTACCTAAGAATACAGTTATATTCGGTTTTGAATTGCCCAGTAAAGTTGTATGCATGTGGAGGTTCTGATAATGTTCTTGTATATTTTGCGGATTGAAACGTTGTGGCTCAACCCATTTATTTTCAACATGCTGTTCTCCAGCAGAATATAACGGGGAGCTTTTTACTGCATGATACCAAAGAACTCCTTTGAACTTCATCACAAACCATATATCTGCGAAAAGGAATGTCAATCCCAAAGTGATACGGAGCGATGCTGTTGAAGGATATGTCAAATAATTTTGCCATAAGAAAGCAGTTGACAGTAAAAAAACAACTAACATAATGATCTGTGTTCGGTGTGAGATCTTAAAAAAAGAAAAAGCGCCGCGTACGGTTAAATTTTTGCCTTCCTCCTCCGAAATTCCACCCCTAAAAAATACGACATCTTCATTTCTACTCCAAAGAGGTTTAGGTAAGCTGCTCTCCTGCTCAGAAAATACTACTTTCTGCATTTCTTTTGGCAAAACTTTTGGCACTTCTGGAACTTCTGACAGCATTTCCAAATTTGATTCAATTGATGGTTCATATCGGCTGTCTGTTAGCTTTGCTGATACAAGTTTGTTAATAGCTATATCATCCATCAAAGTTAGCAGCTTCTGTTTATATTCCGACAAATTCCGATTCTGCGAAAGCGACTCCATCCATGATATGAATGTACGCTTATCATCTTCCTTCACTTTGTCGGCAAGGTGCATCTTTAACGATTCTAATGAATCCAGAACTGATATTTCTTCATACTCGTGATGCAGAGGCACATAAGTCAGATAGACATCAGACCAATCCGTACCGATGAAAATAAAATTATCTTTCAATACATATCCATTCTCATGAAGCATATAATTTCTGCTTTCTTCCAACGTGCAAACAATAGCGTAGAGGATTTTAACAAAATGATGTTTCGAAAAACTCTCCACTTTTAGCACATGGGCGAGCATACGCTTAGAGGATAAGTTGTAAAGCAAGCTGATACGAAAGTCTACCTCCTTAACCTCCAGCGGCAACAGATTGGGTATTGGGTTCGCTTCCAACATGCGCAATTGCAGTCCGGAAAGCTCGTCTTGAGAAATTCCTTCTTCTTTGTATAGCTCCATATAATGACCATGCCGGTATACAAAATCGTAGCGAAGTCCGAAGATTTCCTGGTTCAATGCTCCACCTCTTTCATACAAAAGCTTCATGCCATGCCAACATGACCGCCGGTACCACGGCATACATGAATGGGAACTTCATATTATTTTGCCGCTTCATACTTAGCAGAGTCTCCTTATCTCCAAATGCGACAATAGAAATAACCCAGTTTGCGAGCTTATTCCCGGTTGCCGCCACTTGCTTACGAACAAATAGAAGACATAGACCGATCACTCCGGCAAACAAAATCGCGTAAATCATGCACTGAATGACAAATGTGAACCCCATCAGAGCACCGATCGATGCAAACAGCTTTACATCGCCTGCTCCAAGAGCCCCAAATACATACAACAGTATTAGTCCTACAAATCCTGTTACTGCCCCTAAAGTAGCAAATGCTAAACCATCCCAGCCTTGATTTAAACAA
Organism: Paenibacillus sedimenti; assembly: GCF_014534655.1. Taxonomy (GTDB): domain Bacteria; phylum Bacillota; class Bacilli; order Paenibacillales; family NBRC-103111; genus Paenibacillus_E; species Paenibacillus_E sedimenti. The sequence goes on along the minus strand of NZ_JACVVD010000001.1, from coordinate 1,122,756 downwards.
TGAAATAACACCCCAACTAACGTTCCAGCTAACGTAAGTACATTAGGAATTACAGACTTACGAGCATCCGTGATAAATGCGATACCGACAAAAACGAAAAAAATCAAATGAATCAATAGAATCCTCCTAGGAATCATTTGCTTGCTTGTTTGTTCTACAGGCTAGGCGCCTACCCATGCTCGTTCAATTGCTTTCTTCTTCAAGATGATCGTTTTGCTGAGAAATGGCAGCGGGAGCTTGTATTCAATTTGAGCTTCGATTCCAAAATAGGCACTTCCACCGGGCTCCATGCTGGGCAGCGTAACTGAAGTTACTTTGAATTGATCCTTCTGAATCAAGGAGCTGTCGCAAAAAGCAAACGCGATGGGTGTGAATGCCGTGTTGATTCGCGGCTTCACCTGTTGAACGTAAATTTGATCCATCTCTTCCTGAGTTTTGCCCTCTCCCTGAACGCGTTTTTCCTTTTCCCATTTGACCAACTCTAATAGCGAATCCGGAATGTAAGCTGCATATTCATCGGCTAAATCTTCAGCACCAATTACCTTGTCTCTGGCTGTCTTGACATGATCAATTGCCGAGTTGATCATTGCAGCCGCCTGACTTTGGTCATAACGGGACTTGGCTTCTTGTACGAGCAATCGTACAGGGTACAGCTGTCCTGCTACCGACTTGGTTGCCTCTGAAACACCAGCTTGCAGTGCCATTTCCATGACGGCAACTTGGATGAACAGGATGAGTCCTACTACAAATGCGAGAAAAAAAGGCAGCAGTAATGAAGCTTCCAAAACTATGCCCCCATGCTGCTCTCTACGAAATTTAATTAGCATGTACCCTCCCCTTTTCGTTTAATAGGATACTGCGGCCGTACTTGCAAATTGACACCGATTTCCCTGCACTTTACAACCAAGCAGCCCTGATCCTTCCATCAGCTTCATCATCTGGGGAATGAACCAAAGTCTCATACTGCTTGCCGCTGATCCTTGAATGTAGGTAGTTTCTTGAATGAGGTCTTTCCCCGTTTGTAACTCAATTAGGGCCTGCATTCGCGCCATTAACTTGGTGTTATTGCTATGCATGAGCAGAAAAATGCGTAAATAATCTTTATACGTCAAGCTCAACGCTGAAGAGGTTATTTTGGCAGACAACTCTACTGACTCCCCTTTGATAAGCTTATTCATATCTTGAAATGCTTCAAATGCTCCTTCTGCGGCAGCTGCCAATAACACGAGCAGCGGAGAACCTATGTTAAGCAGCTCTTTTTTCGGATCGAGCAGCGCTTCCACTGTCCGGATCGCCATTCGAAAAGAAAACATTTCAGCGTAAGCCGATGTAATATTCGCCGCGCATGAGGAAAAGCCATAAAGCAAATATTCGACCTCTTGATTCGCTAAAGCATGCGAGCTAGGATCGACAAGCTCGTTCGAGGTTTTCAGCTGTCCCGATGGATCCTTTTCTAAGCCGTAAGTACGGTAATTAAATTTTGTTAATGCAAATTCATTCACGTAGAGCTCATTACGAAGCGATGCAGCCGCTTGATTAAAAGCATCCAGCATGCTCATGGCATGAAGACTAACTGGCTCCGATTTTTCTAAATCGAAGGCCACCTCGCTGCCAATGACAGATTCCTGAGCATTTGCTTCGCGATACTTTTGATAGTAGCCCTTGTTGCCACCCGTCCGCCCTTCGCCCTGTAATCGAGTATACAACTCATTTTCTCCACTCCGCTCCCCCGTCACGCTGCATGCGCCGATGGATTGCTTTGCCTGATCCAGTACAGTTTGAATTTTATTTTTCTGTTCGCGCTTGTTTGTAGTAATCGCTTCGTTCTTGTCCATTCTCACTTTCTCCAGGGCACTTTGTTTAGCATAAAACTCATTGGATCTAGTCCAGTAAACACCATTCGCACCATTGGCCTTGAGTGTGTTTTCAGCTGTATACAGATAGACGGAATCAACGATTTCTTGAAAAGCGCTGAACAGTGCGGAAATGCTTGCAATGGAGGTCTGGTAATTATAGAAATAATCATCCCCGTAGACGATTACACTTTGAAAAGCATCATTAGCCTTAGACGGATTACTGCCAGAGCTCTGATGAATGCCATTCAGCTTTTCACGAACTTCATTATTTTTCAGCTTCGCATTCCTTAATGCTGATTCGATGGTTTGCTGTAAATCTCGCATAACGTTTCCATTGGCTGATACCTCCAGTTTCGTTGCTGCAATCAGTGCCGCGTACTTGATCAAAAGCTCCAGCAATCTTTCGAGTTCATTTTGCTTTTGCATGAGTTCCTGAGCCTGCGCTTCTAATGCTCGTCTGGACTCCACAATCGATTGAATGCCGGCTGCTCCCTGTGCTCCGGCTTGGCTTAGAGAAGCGATCGTCATATTCAGATTTGTTATCGATTCTCGAACTGATTGCAACTGATTCTTTACATTCGTCAAATTGATTCTTACTTCATCAATTGTATGAATTCCGATTTGCGCCGCTAAATCATCCAATTCAGCAATCCGGGCTGTATAGTACATATGGTAGGCTGAAGTTCTCGTATGCAGCTCCTCGCTGCTTTCCCATGTCTCATCTAACTCATTTTCCCTCTGATCTAACAGTTTATCTAGTTCTGCAGCTTCCTTTGAAAACTGGGATCCCTGTTGGAAGGGAACCGTCGTACCGCTTTTTCGGAACTTGTCCGTTATTTCAAGCGTGAATTCAATAGGCGCCTTAATTTTCATATCCTCTAATACCTGGCGTTCAAAAATTACATGACTGGCCAACGAATAAACAGGTGTTACACGCACGTCTTTATCCACAGGTTTGGTGTCTATGTAATGAAATCCGCCTGATGATACATCGCCGGACAGGTTTTTCGCAAACACCTCACGAAACATACGCTCAGCATCTTCTTGCTTCACACCAAGACCATATAAGCCCATCGCTTGGAGTTCCGGATCGTAGGCTGACATCACAGAACGAGCTGCAGCCTTGACGGCTGATTCATTTTCTCTCTCTGCGAGTTTGACCCTTGCGAAATCAATCAATACGGCTTGGAATAAAAATATGGGTACAATGATCAAAATCAGATACACCGATACCGCGCCTTTTTCAGAGCGAATAAATGATAGCATAAATACCCCGCTGATTAATTATGAATGACAACAACAATTCCTTTCCGTTCAAGCTCCTTGCGAAATTTATCAGAGGGGACCTGCCTGCCCCCCACCTCTTTTTTGAAAAAATGCCATACGACTCCCTTCACCTGAGTACCTTGTTCGAGCAGCTCCGTATCTTTCGGCATCTGTTCCTCACGAAGCTGAGTTTCCGTTACATTGTAAAAAGCTTGATGGGCAACTCTATGTGCGTCGAGAGCGTCAACTGTCCTGCTTTTACCAGAAGTGGTTGATAATACAACCTCACTGCCCCCAACAAGAGATTTTAAGTATGAAGCCGCTTGTCGCTCGGTTTTAATCGTTCTACCAGGACCTGCAAGCTGATCTTGCGTTGGTTCTGCAAGTGCATCTCTTGCCTTTTGAGGCGATATTCTCCCTTTGATCGCTTTGATGTAGGTACGGGTAATGTCCGTGAGACGGATTAGCTCAACCGGTTCCACAACATGGGAAGTTGCCCGACCCTGGGCCCGCTGCGGATCAAACCATTTTCTTATGAAGGGAGGCATTAAGAAAGGCTTGTTAATTTGGATTTCGATTCTGTGATCCAGGATATAGTTCGAGTACTTAGCCGTCCCTGTCATACCCTTAGGTAACGTGGCGGACGAATTAGCAAGCTTTTTCTCTACTTGACCGCTATTTCCAGTATTAGAAGAAGGAATTGCTACTTCCGAAGAATCACGCGAAAACAACTTGCCGAACAGATCAGTCACGCTATTCTGCGTCAGCCGCCAGTATAAACCATCTGTTTCACTGGGATTAAAGTTGCCGGTTACAAGATCCTTGTGACTGTTATCCCACGTGAAAGCGAGTCTCTCCGCGGTTGTTTGCGCCACTTGATGGACAAAAACCTTTTGATACACATACATGCCGACAAACAGCAGCGTAACTGTGCACAGCAGGATTATTGGAAATACAAGGGAAGCTTCCAACGTAAAGCTCCCTTGCTCGCTTTTCCTCAGGTTTTGGAAGCACAAACGATTAAGGTGCACAGCTTGTTGTCGGACCCGGCACGCATGGCGTTACAGTGCTGTTGTCCTTGAGATCCGTATTGGCATCTCCAATTAATTTTTGGAACCATGAGACGATCCACTTTCTGAATATGATCGCTATTGCAACAAGAACGGCCACAATCAATAAAATTTCCAAAGTCCCAAGACCCTCTTCGTCTTTCCAAAATGCTTTCATCCATTCAAGCGTTTTTTTCATTTTATATTCCTCCTTAAAGTTGCTTACTCATAAGTTTATTGTTTCATCATAAGTAAAGCCGGAGCGGCAACGATAACCATCACCACCACGAAAATGAGCACCATTGGGAACACCAGCTTGGACGAAGCTTCTTCGCCAAGTATTCGAGAAACGGATTTTCGTCTTTGCCATAGCTCTAATGAGAGTGCCTGTAAGGCCACTACAAAATCGCTGCCTCCACGCTTGTAGTTCAGCAATAGAGTCGATGTAAACAGCGACACCTCATGCAGCGCACAGCGTTTACTGAAATCTTCCATGACTTTCGTAAATGAAGCATTCATCTCCAGCTCGTGAACCGCTTGGGCCAACTCCTTAAATAATGGTGTCTGGCCTTTGTGCTTTCGTGCTTCGACACAGCGAATCCAAGCACGGTTAACGGTCTCACCGGCGTTCACGAGAAGTACGATCGTATTAAGCACTTCAGGCAGCTCAAGAATCATATGCTGCTGCTTTTTACGTATTTTGGTATCCAGATCCCGCACCATGAGCATTGGTACTAGAAGAGAAGCAATCATACCAAATCCAACTATGGTTCCATCACCTCCTGCAAGAGCTGATAATAATGTAAAGATGAGCACGCAAGCTGTTGAAGCTGAAATGAGTTCTGCGAAGAACATTTTGCTGCCGTGCGAGGCGAAACTTCTCCCATAGAGCGTAAGCAGTTTATGATGTACTTTCGCTGTAAAATCAGGAAATTTCTCCATCAGCTGCAGCTGATCTACGATCAAGTAGCTTGCGGGCAGCAGCCATTTGATCTGAAACGGATACGGATTCTCTCGGAAAAAGCCGCCATTACGTTTACGGCCAAACAGCAGCATGAACAGACAAACAATGATTTCAGCGATGAATATAACCGTGATCCACATCATGCTACACCTTGATATTCATAATTTTTTGAGTGAGCCCATAACACGCAGCCAAAAGCAGCAAACTCGCAGTCATAATGAGTACACCGCTGCCTGTGTAGAGAGGGTCCATGTATTCCGGCGAAGTAAAGGCAAGTATAGCTACAATCACAATAGGTGCGAAAAGCAGTACTCTTGATTCAAATCGTTTCTGTGCAATCATGACAGCAATATCCTGTGTGATTTCAAGCTTTTCCCCTATAACGCCGGCGGTTCGCTTCATCACTTCAACCAAATTGCCGCCAGTACGCTTACATGTAAGGAAAACATCCGTAAAGCTGCTGACGTCTTCCAAATGACTGCGGTCGGCAAAGTTTTTCAACGCTGCCTCAATCGGCTCGCCGTTCTCCACCCTTCTGCAAATGATGCCGAACTCAACGACGATCAAGCAGTTCGGGTCTGGATAGAGCATCTTCATATCCTCCAATGCTTCGCGGAATGCAGTTTCGATCGATTTCCCTGCTATCATGGATGAAGATAAACAGCTAAGCGCTTGCTTGAACTGCACATGAAGCTTGTTCTTACGCAATAGAATCAATTGTTTTCTTCGGATACGCGGGAAAAGTAAGCCTACAGCCCCAAAAGCCAGTGCCAGGAAGATACTTTTATAGAACACATAACCTACACCAACAGCTGGTAAAGCAAGCATTACAATAGCCGTAATCCTTTCTTTGGTTGTAAGCCGATAATCATCGTAGTCCACAAGTGTATGCGATTGCGCAAACGTTTGTTCTCCACCCTCTGGCCCCGATACCTGATTTCCCCCTGTACCTCTTCTCCGCTCCAGTTGCAAAAGAAGAAACCAACTGCAAACGCCAACTAAGAGTACAATCAGCACAAGAGTCATTTGCTTGCACCTTCCTCCTCAGCGATTCTAAACCAAGCCGGAAGTTGCTTACCGGCCATCCGTATTTTGTGCATGTTACGCAGCCTATTGCCTGTATGAACAAGATTCCCGATTACTTTCCGATCATCCGTTTCACCTGCTTCCTCGAACATGAAAAGCGGATTCAGCTGTACCTCTCCATTCACAACACCCAGCACTTCATGAATTTCCGTGACTTTGCGAGTACGGTCGCGAATTCTACTGAGATGGATCATAATATCAAGCGCTGAAGCAATTTGTTTACGGATAACTTCTACAGGAAGGGCAGCTCCGCTAAGAACCATAGTTTCAAGCCGACTGAGCATATCAGCGGATGAGTTGGCGTGCCCGGTGCTAAGCGAACCGTCGTGGCCCGTATTCATAGCCTGCAGCATATCAAGCGCTTCCGCCCCACGAACTTCACCAACAATGATGCGATTTGGCCGCATGCGCAGCGAAGTACGTATGAGATCGCGAATCGTGATCTCGCCTTTGCCTTCCGTATTAGCATTTCGGGTTTCCATCCGGACTATATTCGGTACGGTCTGGATCTGCAGCTCGGCTGAATCTTCAATCGTAATGATTCTTTCGTCAGAAGGGATGCAAGTACTTAAAGCATTCAAAAATGTCGTCTTTCCTGAGCCGGTTCCTCCGCCAATGAATACATTAAAGCCGGATTCAACCATCGTTTGCAGCAACTCTGCAACTTCCTCCGAGATGCTGCCCATTCGGATTAAATCCTTCATGAGCAGCGGCTTCTCCGGAAATTTACGAATCGTAATTGTCGGACCGCTGAGCGACGCTGGAGGGAGTACGACGTTAACCCGTGAGCCATCTTTGAGCCGCGCATCGACGATGGGCGAGCCCTGGTTCACAATACGGTTGACTTTAGCAACAATCGTCTGAATCAGGTCTTCCAGCTTCTCCTCGCTTTCAAATGAATATGGATATCGCTCCACAGCCCCTTTTTGCTCAATAAAAATATGTTCGTACCCGTTCACCATAATCTCCGTTACCGACGGATCATCCAACAACGGCTGAAGCACATCGAGCCCTCGGAATGAGTTGAATAATCGCTTCACGCCTTCATACATCTCACACGACGTCCATGTTTGATCCGCAGAAATGGAAAATACAACTTCTTCGATCAGCTCCATCAACTGCGCATCACTCACAGCGTTCGATAAGTCCAGCCTCTCCTTGATTTGCTGCTTCAAATCGAGAAACAAGGCCTGGTTCATGAAGCTGCAGCTCCTTTTTCATTCAAATCAAAGGTCAAGGGTCCTGAAATGCAAGCGTGAAACATGTCATAAACCTGTTCGGAAAACAAAGCAGATTGCCATACTTGCTCGGGTGTATGTAAACTTTTCCACTCAGGAATGTAGGGAAGATGACCTTTCACAATGTTATTTCCTAGGACAGATAAATCATTCAAATGCTTGCCTGTATATCTATTAATTACAAAATGCAATTGCTGTAGTGAACCTATTTGCTTGTACAACGCTTGTGTTTTAAACATATCACTCAAATCATCCAGTAAGAGCCATAGGATATGATCACTTAACTCTAGCGCTTTAAGGATTCTTGGATGAACAGACGCCTCTAAATCCACAATGATAAAGTCATACTGATCCAGTGCAGTGAGCGCCTCAATTAAAAGGCGAACAGCATCGCCGGTCATCTCCTGCATTTCCCGAATTTGATCTTTCGGTGCCATGTAATCGATCCGAAGGCGTTGATCGCAAGATTTGAGAAGCTCCAGCTTAGGTCCGAGCAGTTCCGGTGTACTTTTCAAATAATATAAAATGTGCGAAAAACGAGCTAAATCTCCCTGCAGCCACAATGAAGCCGAGCTAACTGTCTCCAGACTTAAGTAAAAAACGCGTTCGCCCCGGAATGATAGCTGCTTCGCCAAATGAATAGCGGTTATGGACTTACCGCTGTTTCCGGCACTGCTGTAGATAGATAGCACCTGCGTACTTCTCGATCCGTGAGCCGTACCTGTTTTCTGCTTCTCCCAATAAAAAGCCACTAATCGGGAAAGCAGTTGATGCAGAGACTGGTAACGGTACAAGAATGGAACTTTCGCCTCCGCATCGCTGGAGCTGGCAATTGTTTCGCTTAATATAATTTTGATTAATGAAGTACAACGGTTCATTAGCTGCGGGAAATAAGCTTCCGACATTAACAAAATCCCTTCGCATTGCGGCCTATCAAGCAGCTCCATCACGAATTCCAGCTTCGTAAAAAGCTTCACATGAAGTTTCTCTGCGAACTCCGAGTTGCGAATGAAAGCAGCCAACCGTTCCACATATACGGAGTCATCGTCCAGCACAAAAAGCTGAATTTTACCCATCATATCCTCCTTCGCTAGTAAAGAAAATTCAAAAGATCATCTCATACAATCCGCTGCCGATCAGCACAAAACTGATAATCGCAAGCACGATTGCAATTCGAGTCGTGGTTGCAGAATTCATGCATCACTCTCCTAAGATCAGGTACGGTCAAAAACAAAAAAGCACTCGCTGATTGAAGAGATAGAATCTCAACCATCAGCGGTGCTTCCGCTTTTGTCGTATTAAATTACCCAAATTATACCACAATCCATCGAGAAATCAATCCCTTTTATTCCCAAGGGTATTTCATAGTGAAAAAGCCTGCTAGCTTCTTACTTTCTTCTCTACGAATTCGACGCATTTCCGCTCGATGGGGTGCAGACTCATGCAGCTTGATCTCTTCTTCGGTTTCAGGCACAACATGCGGGACTTCCACCGGCCTTTTGTTATCGTCCAGTGCTACGAATGTGAGAAAAGAGGTCGCCGCAATTCTGCGCGCTCCAGTCTTCAAGTCCTCAGTCACTACCTTTACAAATACTTCCATCGAGCTTTTGCCTGTCCACGTCACGAACGATTCCAGGCATACGGAATCCGAAGTATGAATCGGGTACAGAAAATCGACGGAATCCGTGGAAGCCGTCACAACGGACCTACGGCAATGTTTATGGGCAGCAATGGAAGCAATGTCATCGATGTACGACATCAGCTTGCCGCCAAATAACGTATTGTGATTATTCACATCGGTCGGGAAAATTCTAGACGTTTTGAAGCATCTGGATTCTCTGGCGTATCTTTGTTCCAAGTCAATTAGCCCCTCTTCATTTTATCTCTATGAATATAATAACATACTTAATTCCGCCTGGCTGCTAATCCCCTACTTGAATCGGGAAAACATCGTATTCCTAGATGGATAGCGTCTTTGCCGGATGATGGCATCAGGCAAAAACTGCTGTAAAAGAGGAGTTAACGAAGTTTCCAGCTTTTCCAACACCTGATCTTCATCCTGAATGCATGCACCTTTCCAAACTGCCCGCATCACTACCTCATATGGAAATTCAGGGATGGTACATATCGGAGCGGCAGGCAGTGAGTCTACCCACTCTCTATGTAAACGCCCCACAGCCGCTGCACGATTAGCTACAAAATGTATCTTCTTGCCACGTTTACGGTACAAGTCAAGCAAGGCCAAATGTGCATGTGTACTCGGTCGGTTGCACTTACCTGGAGAGGCATCGAGTACTACAATTATTTCGTCCGCACTGTGGCATAACTCTTGAACCGTGCTGTCTCCCCAGTGAGTGGACACGTCCATCAGCACGATCGGCTTTTTGATGGTGTGCAAAAGTCGATATGAATCTGCCGGATGCCAAGCACCCTGGAAACCCTCCGGGTGCAAGGGCACCCATGTCGTAAAACCGCTTGTCCACGGGGTAGTTTCATTTGCGGTATGACCGGTTAATGCCGTGGATGCGAAAATATAATCTTTGGGTGCTCTTTGATCGCCGTATAGAAGCATGTACAGATCAGGCTCATTGGCAGGATGCTCAATAACCGCGTTAGGAATCTGCTTGGCATGTAAAATTCGGGCTAGCGAAATCGCTGCAAACGTCGACCCCACACCGGCAAATAAACCTCCTACCACAATGAGCTTATCCGGGATTGTAGCAGCGGTCAAACTTGAATCTTGCCGGATTCGAACTTCCGTCATCTCGGAATGAAGAGAACGAAGTCGGTGTTTGACTTCTAATGCAGATTGGCAGCGGTTCTGAGGCTGCTCTTGAAGAAGCATTTGGATGGTCGACGTTAAAGCATCCGGGAGCCCTTTTCGAATTTGTTCTATAGGCTTCTGAGTGATATAAGCATAATGACCTCCTGAAAGAAGATAATATAGCATTGCGCCAAGCGTAAATAAATCAGAGCGAGGATCTGTCTGCAGCCCGAGAAATTGTTCGGGTGCCGCAAAGCCAAGCGTGCCGATTTGCATCGTGTCCGACTGCTTCTCTTGCGAATAATGCCTGGCCACACCAAAATCAATGAGCCTCACCTGGTCTAGTTCCCCCAACATCACATTCGCCGGTTTCAAATCGCGGTAGATGATCGGACGAGGCTTGAAGGTATGCAGATAGTGAAACAAATCGCATAACTGAAGCGCAATGCCCACGATCTGCACAACGGGCATCTGACGACCTTTTTCCTCGAACAAATCTTGTAACGTCGGGCCTTGTATATAGTCCATGACCAGGAAACAACTACCATCATCCGTCGTAAAATAATCCACCAACTGCGGGAGCTGTGGATGCCCAAGCCTTGCAAGCATTTCCGCTTCATCCAAAAAACTCTCTGGATCAGTCGTGCCCAGTAAGATTTCCTTAACCGCCCATTTCTTACCTTTAAGCTTCAAATCCTCAGCTAAATAAACATGCCCCATTCCACCTTGTCCGAGCAAGGAGTGGATCCGATATCTTCCCCCAATACTTGTACCAATTAATTGTTGCTTGTTCTGCACAATAAAAAATCGCCCCCTTATCAGGTAAGAATTACCTTGATTATAAGAGGGCTCTGAATAAAAATCTACACAATATTTCCAAATTTCTACATCTTTTGCAGGTAAAGTGTTAGCTCCTCGCGATTGTGGAACAATTGCTTGGCTTTGATCAGGAAGAGTGACGGCTCGAACATTTGCATGAGCTCGCGAATCGTTTGAAATGGCTTTTTGTGCATCAGCTTTACCGTAATGATCGCAGTTCCGCCGCTCTGAAGAGCGTAAAGTAAATCAGCGACAAGGCGGCCCATTTGACGCGGACTCCAGCTCATATCACAAACAAGCAAATCAAATTCATCCTGTCGCAGCTTCACGTCTCCTGCATTTTTCTTATGGATGGTGAGCATCGGATTGCCGTACAAGCTCGGATGCATGGCAGCAGGATCAATGGCCGTCACACGTAAACCGCGTTCCAGCAAGAAGGACGTCCAACCTCCAGGAGCCGCACCAATGTCAAGTGCCGATCGCGCATAACTAAAATCAAGACCAAACCGCTGCTCAGCTTCCAAAAGCTTAAACTTTGCCCGTGAAATTTGGTCTTCTTCCTTATGAAATCGAATCGCTCCGCCTGACCAGTCGGACAAATTATCCGCAGGTTTGGATATGCCGGCAAACAGCTTGTTCGCGCTTATATACACGGATACAATCCGGTCCGACTGCCGTACGACAGGCTCCGAGCGCAACTCGGACACAATCACTTCATCCAGAGCAGCCTTAACGGCAAACGGAGCGTAAGGAACGTCAGCACGTTCTTCTTTTCGGACTTGAACCGCTATTTTTTCACCGTGGCCGATCAGCCCTAATGATACAACTTGTCCAAGCCAGGTTTTAAGCTGATCCAAATCCGTGTCGGAACGGCTTAAATCCCACTCGTGATGTACAGGCTGCACGTGTCTGAGAAAAATAGGCTCTTGCTCTTTAATTGCCGTTAAAACTTCTTGAACTTCCATTGGTACTTCGAACATGAAGACTTCCGTCGGCACCAGCAACGTAAACTTAGCCGCAGGAAACAACCTGCGAATTTCTTCTTGAGCATACTGGGCAAACCCGTGATTAGAAGTTCCGATACATTTTGCTAATATTGTCATAGCCGCATCCTTTAAAGGTAGTTAAACACTTAATTTATGTAGTCTGCTATTTTGATTCAATGACTCTGATCCAGGGGCGTTCCTGGAACCACTCCAATGTGATGTTAACACCGAAGGCTCGATGCACATTTTCTGGCGTCAATACCTCTTCCTTGCGTCCAGCAGCAATCAGCTTACCTTGTTCAATGAGAGCGACATGCGTGAATAAGGGAATAATTTCTTCGATATGATGAGTCACATAGACGACCATGATATCCTGCCGGCTGAGATCATTAATATCTGTCAGCAAACGCTCTCTTTCGTACAAATCCAAGCCTGCAGCCGGCTCATCCATAATAAGAATGGAAGGCTTCATCATCAGCGAGCGGGCGAGCATGACTTTCTTTCGTTCTCCTTGCGAAAGCGTGCCGAGCGGTTGATCAGCCAAATGTGGAATACGAACCTGCTCCAGCTTAAGAAGCGCACGCTCTTTGACTTCTTGCGGTATTTCCTGATAAAAACGCAGGTAGGCATATTCTCCAGTCGCGACAACTTCCCACACGGGATCGGTGAGGTTAAGCTTTTCGAAGAGCGATTGAGAGATGTACCCAATATTCTTGCGTACTTCCCTCACATCACACTGCCCATAACGGTTACCCAAAACCTCTACTGTACCTCTGCTCGGAAACTCATAGCCGTTCATCAATTCCAGTAAAGTAGTCTTACCTGAGCCGTTGCGTCCTAACAAAACCCAGTGCTCACCGGGGTTCATATGCAAATTCACATCCTCCAGGATGTGCCGTTCTTGACGAATAAAATGTATGCCGGATAAATGGATCATAATTGCATCAATTCCTTTCGCTGACTAACCGTTTTTATGCGTTCCCGTGGCAATTTGCCAGAGCACATCGTCCGGAATGCGTCCCGGATAAAGCTTCACCGTTTCGGGCTTGACCGAGTAGAGCATTTGATACATATTTGTACATGCTGACGGGCTTGAGGTATGAATGTAAATGCTTCTCGGAAAAATTCTCTTTTGAATCATCCAAAGCACAACATCCATACCCGTTTGCTGCGTCCCCCAGCCAAGATCATGATCTAATGACAGAATATCCACTTCACATGTGTCCAGCATCATGATGCACTCTTCTGCGTTTTTAGCTAATGCGAAGCCTTGCGGACAAGGCCGCAGATCGTCTAAATAAATATGAATCATCGCGGATCTCCCTTTCCTGCCAATGATTTTACATGCAATATTTCTTCGCGGTGGGTTCCATCCCGGCCTGTTCCTGTTTCTAATACGATAGGTAGATGCTGCAAATGTCTGGAAGTTAACAGTTGCCGCATGTGATCGTTTCCAATATAGCCGGCTCCGATATTCGCATGACGATCTCGACGGGAACCGCAGGGATGAACAGAGTCGTTAAGGTGGACAGCTTTCAAGTGCGGGAGGTAATCCAGTCTCTCGCCCCTCGTCTCCATCTCTTTCCAATCATCGCCACGCCACATTCCACTAGCAAAAGCATGGCACGTATCTAAACAAAAACCAATTTTCTCCGGGTGTTCACAGAGCTTACGCACCTGTACCATCTCTTCCAGCGTCAGCCCCATTTGAGCGCCTTCTCCGGCTTGATTTTCAAGTAAAATCAATGACGATCCGCGATACGCCCGCGTTGCGCTATTCAAACATTGTATTATATTTTTGTAGCCTTGTAACGGGTCTTTTCCAACATATTTTCCAAAATGCACCACAAGACCTACAGACCCGCAAGCCCCGGTAATTTCCAATCCGTTGATCAAAAGCCGTACCATCAAACTTCTCTCATCGTCTCCGGCTGCAGGATTCAAAGGATAAGGTGCATGACCAATTGACAACATTCTCTGCTCTTGGCAAAATTGCGCGCATGCTTCAGCATCACGGAGACTAAAAACTTTGGTGGCCAGACTTCGGGGGTTCATCGGAAAATACTGAAAGGCATTAGCACCTATGGATAAAGCTGTCTTGGCGGCGCCTATATAGCCGCCTCGCGTACTCACATGAGAGCCAATAAACATGCATGCTCAGCCCCCTCATATCTGACAATTCGCACAGTAAAAACATTTGCGGCTTGATACCTCAACCTTAATAAGAGGATGCCTGCACCGCATACAGGGCTCCCCTTCCCTATCGTAAACCCGGCAACGCGCATCAAACCCTCCGGTTAATCGATCACCGGCAAATAAAGGAGAATCCATATACCCGCCGTAGCCAATAGCTTCGTGCAGAACGGTCCGCATCGCCTGGTACAGGCGGTTCAGCTCCTCAATGTTGAAGGATGGAACCTTGCGAATCGGCAGCAGTCCTGCATAAAAACAAATCTCATCCGAATAACAGTTTCCGATGCCTGATAAGACAGTCTGATCAACCAACGTTACTTTGAGGCTGCCTTTCTTGCCTTTGAGGACTTGCTGGAATTCGTCAAAAGTGAAGTCGGATTCAAGCGGCTCCGGGCCAAGCTTGCTTAACAGCGACTCCAAATCTGCGAGCTTGTGTAAATGCAAATAACCAAGGCGCAGCCCGATAAAATATAAATTTTTCGTTCCGAAATCGATCACAACCTGTGCCGTCCGATCCGGTTTCTCTTCCGCCGAGCCATAGAACAAGGAACCCCCAAGCATGAGATGCAGAAGCAGCACCTCTCCGGTTGCTAATAGAAATATCAAGTGTTTCGCTCTGCGATCTATACGTACAATACGGCTGCCTGTCAGCGCTTGAGCAAATCGCTCAGGCTCCACATTCAATGATTTAGGACGGGTAACTTCGACCCCGGTTATGGTCATCCCTTGAATCAAAGGGGTCAATTGCAGGCGGTACGTTTCCATTTCCGGAAGTTCAGGCATGCTGCTTGCTCCTTGCCGTTTTCTTCCTTGTATGTCCAAAAAGAACGGCTAATAAACGGACCAAATCCCTGAAGAAAAAAACTCGAAGTCAAATCAAGCCTTCACTAACGTACACTGGTTTCAAACGGCGCGGTTTCGCCGCTTTGGCTTGCGACGTTTTGGAGAGGTTAAGCCGGGATTCCGGGCTTTCCATCTTTTGCAGCTTTTCTTTCAGCCGCCGAATACGCCGCTCCAATGCCTCTTCAGCTTCCGCATGCTTGCTGTCGCTGCGCTGCAAGGAACGCCTGCGCCACAGCTTAGCCCATGCTTCTTCAGCATAAAAGAGCGCTTGACGAACATTTTTCTCACGGTGCTCATAGTACATCGCCAATTCCAAGTAGGGCTCCAACTGGAGCGCAATACTGGCATGTTTGGCTTCGATCCATCGCTTCCACAACTCGACGGATCGCGGGTATTTCCCTTTTTTCTTATAAAACGAAGCTAAGAGCAAGAGCGTTGACTCCTGATCAGAATGAGTGAATGCTCCTGATGGTTGCATAGTACCGGTTTGCGATGCTGAGGAATGAGCCTCATGTAGAAGTATTGCGAAGAGCTTATCAAGCACTTGCTCCGCAAGTGCAGATCGCCCCATCTTCTCTAGCCATAGTCCCGTCCGATAGCGTTCTTCTAAGTCTATATAATCACCCATACCTGATTCCGGATCAGAATCCAAACTTATACCGGAATCCTTATCTGCGTTGACTTCCATGCAATCCGAACCTCCCAGCAGCTTGCCGAAATGAATCGACAGCGCCGCCAAAGTCACAATATCGTGCTCATTATGGACGAATACGCCCTGAAGCACAGAAGGATCTTTTTCAGCCAGGTATTGAAAATAGAGCGTCGGCGCCATAGAACCGGGCACATCATCGACACGTTCGAAACCGAGGCGGCTTTCCTCGACTTTGCTGAGCCGGCATGAGGGTAATGAGTTCCGCCACAAGCTGCGAGACGGATAGAGAAGATCAAGTTGAAGCAGCTCGGAGTCGTCCAGCTTTAGTCGGTTGAGCACATAGCGGTTCTTCAAAATCGGCCAATCAAACGTGCGGCCGTTATAAGAAACAATATGTGTAAAGCGCGGGAGCAACGCTTGCAGATAGGCGAGCATCGCGTGCTCTTCTGCAGGGTTGCGAATCAAGAGCTGTTCAATAATGAACAGCTCTCCACTGTAATAGCCGATGCCGACGAGGAACGGCACGTTGCCCGCTCCGACGCCGAGTCCGGTCGTCTCCGTATCGAAGAAGAGCAGCTCTTCGATACGGACGACGGCATCGCGGTCGTGAAAGCAGGACAGCTGCTGCACATGTTCGGCGAGCTCGCTCAGCCGATACTTGCCGTGCACGCTGTCTGCGCCGTACGTCCGGCGCCGCATCACGAACGAGCCTGCCGGGCTCGTTTCGACATGGGCGCCGAGCTGCGCCCATTCGCCGCCCGCTTCCGGCGCAGGCGGCGGAGCCGCAGGTGCCGCCTCGGTTCCCCGGAGGCGGCTGAGTCTCTCGCGGAGCCCGCTCATCGGGCACCGCCTTCGAGCTGCGACAGCAGCTCCAGGGCGAGCTGCTTGCCGAGCAAGCCGACCTCTTCGATCGGCCCGACGCAGGCCGGGCAGCCGCTTAGGCAGCCGCAGCCGGTGATGAGGCTGCGCGCCTGATCCATGAGCTGGCCGTGCACTTCGTACAGCCGCTCGCTCAGACCTACGCCGCCCGGATAGCGGTCATAGAAAAACACCGTCGGCAGCTTGTTATGCACGGCGCGCACCTGTGGCACGACCCGAATATCCATCGGGTCGCACATCAAATAGAGCGGCGCGATATGAGCCAGCACGTTCGCGATGCCGAGCAGCGCGTGCTGCATATCGTTCGCGCTGCGGCCTGCCGACATCGACTCATCGAATGTAAACCAGTATGAGCTCGTATGCAGCTCTTCTTCCGGAAGCCGTATAGGACCGGAACCTATGTTCTCATGTGTCTTCAAACGAATTTTTTTGAAAATCGTAGGCTGCGCATTAACGGTGACTTCCCCAAGTTGTCGGAGCAGTCCGCCTGAGTTACCTTCCCGGTTCACATGCAGCACTTTAAGCTGAACCGCTAAACTAGCGTCAGTGAAATAATCCACGTTCACTTGACGAACGTACGCCTTCTTCTCTTCATAATCCAACTTCTCAACTTGGAATTGGATGCCTTCATGGATATAGATCGCCTCTTCATGAATAAGCGTCGGAGCGCTGAAGCGATCGCATTCTCCAATCACGCGATGTCCGTTCGTCATATCGATGATGATGAAGTTCTCCTGCGCCGCCGAGCGCAAAGAGATGTTATGCGCCGGAAAAGACTGCTCCATCCAATACCAGCGGTCCTTCACCTGATGAAGCACCTGCTCCTCGGTCAAAAACTCCAAAATATCCGTAAGCTGCTCACCTCCGAAGCTTTCATTCGCTTCAAATGGAAGCTCATAAGCCGCACATTTTACATGATCCACGAGAATGATCAGGTTGTCTGGGTGTATGAGCGCCTGCTCCGGCGGCCGCTCGAAGAAATACCGCGGATTCTGGATCAAATATTGATCCAGCGGGTTGCTGCTCGCGACGAGAATCGTCAGCGAGGTCTCCTGCCGCCGTCCGGCACGCCCGGACTGCTGCCAAGTGCTGGCTATCGTGCCCGGATAGCCGTTGAGCACGCACGCTTGCAGCTGGCCGATGTCGATGCCCAGCTCAAGCGCGTTCGTGCTGACGACGCCGCGGATTTCTCCGCTGCGTAAGCCTCTCTCGATCTCCCGGCGCAGCTTCGGGAGATAGCCGCCGCGGTAGCCGCGGATCGATTTGCTGCCCAGTTCATGCGCGATAAGCTCCTGTAGATAGGTCAGCAATATCTCCACGCGCACGCGGCTCCGGGCAAAAACAATCGTCTGGATCCCGCTCCGCAGCAGCGTTCCCGCCAGCTTGCGCGTCTCCAGCACCGAGCTCTTGCGAATGCCGAGCTGCTGATTCACGACCGGCGGATTATAGAACACAAAGTGCTTCTCGCCTGCCGGCGCTCCATTATTGTCGATTAGCGACACGCTCTCCCCAATCAGCCGCTCCGCATGCTCCTTCGGATTATCGATTGTCGCCGAAGCGCAAATAAACCGCGGATTCGAGCCGTAAAATCGACAAATCCGCTTCAATCTGCGAATGACATTCGCAACATGTGAACCAAATACCCCGCGATATGAATGTACCTCATCAATCACAATATAGTTCAAATTCTCAAACAGCTTCACCCACTTCGTATGGTGCGGCAGGATGGCTGAATGCAGCATATCGGGGTTCGTCACCACGATATGCCCGGCATTGCGAATCGCTTGCCTTACCGTTGGGGGTGTATCACCGTCATACGTGTGCGTCTTAATATCGACCTCCATGAAGTCGACCATTTCCTGCAACTCCGCCACCTGATCTTGCGCGAGCGCTTTGGTTGGAAACAAATACAACGCGCGCGATGCGTCGTTTTCAAGAATTTTTTGCAGCACAGGCAGATTGTAACAAAGGGTTTTGCCCGATGCCGTCGGCGTCACCGTAACCACGTGATTGCCGGCAGTCGCCTCTCGAAACGAATCTGATTGATGCGTATATAATCGGTTAATATTTTTATGCTTTAGCGCAGAACGAATACCCTCGTGCAGTCCTTCTGGAAATTCAGCCAGCTTCGGATCGCGCGGGGGTATCGTATGCCAATATGTAACCTGAGACATGATCTCAGGCGATTTGCGAATCCAGTCTATCATTTCTGCGATGGAAGAAACCTTGCCAGTTAAAGGATTCATAAGTCGAATCTCCTTACCAAATAGTTTCTTCTATTTTACAGAATATACGTTCGTATGTCTACATAAGATCCGAAGAGTCATCATAATCGTAACGAATCCCGTCATGATCTTCAAGCGTCGTCCTGGCATTCAATTTCAGCGCTTGCTCAGCGCTTTCCTGCAGCTTCAACAGCACTTCCCGATAATCCCGGGATCTGTTCTCCTCTTGCTCATGTTTCATGGCCGTTCTCAGTGCTCTTTCAATAATCGTAATATCTTGACTCGTAAAATTCACCATCAACTCGCACCTCTTCTCGGTACATTATATCATACCAACTAGTTTTACCTAATTATTGGGAAACATACAACTCTTGCCTATTCGGCGAATTCGTATTATATGGAAAAATCAGTTAAAATGATGGGGAGTTGAAAAAAAGGAGGAATCCATGATGACCCAAGTTCTACCTTCAGAAGTTGAAACCCACCGCCAGCCTGACCATGAGATTAACCCGCAGTTTCTGACACGTTGGTCCCCGCGCTCCTTCAAAGATCAAGAAGTGCCCGAGGACGTTTTACTAAGCCTCTTCGAGGCGGCACG
Source organism: Paenibacillus sedimenti (assembly GCF_014534655.1). Classification (GTDB taxonomy): domain Bacteria; phylum Bacillota; class Bacilli; order Paenibacillales; family NBRC-103111; genus Paenibacillus_E; species Paenibacillus_E sedimenti. The sequence goes on along the minus strand of NZ_JACVVD010000001.1, from coordinate 1,103,338 downwards.
CTGGGCTCCGTCTGGCGGTAATTTGCAACCTTGGCGTTACATTATCGCACGTACGGCTGAAGAAAGAGCCTCATTCCATACCTTTATCGCACCCGGAAATCGTGAATGGTGCGAGAAAGTTCCTGTACTTGCGGTTGTTATCTCAAACACACAAACTTTGAATGGCAATCCGAACACGTCGCACGCTTTTGACGCCGGAGCCTCCTGGGGCTACCTTGCACTGGAAGCTGCCAATCAAGGTCTTGTCACCCACGCGATGGGCGGTTTTGACAGACAGCAGGCTCGCGAAGCGCTTGGCGTTCCTACTGACTACGACATTCACGCGGTTATTGCCATCGGCTATCGCGGACCCGTTGATGCGTTAGCTGAGAAATTTCAAGAACGTGAAGTGCCTTCCTCAAGGCGCCCGGTGATTGAGCTGCTTTTTGAAGGTACGTTCAATCAACCCGTTAAATAAATAAAACAAAAGTAAAGAAAACCTTGCTCAAGAGAGGCAAGGTTTTTCAATTTTCAAACATAAGGCGGATCCCACGCCTTCTTATCCCAACCGAGCGTATCGCTGATCACGTTCATGTCGCGATCCAGCTGCACATTCACGCCGAAAGGCAGCTTGTGCTTATGCCAGAACCGCACATCGCGCCACTGTACTTCGTAGCCGTCGTGCTTCTCTTTCCAGCACACATGGATGCGCTGTGCGAAGTGCAGGAATGCGCGAACGCCGTCCGTGGTCAGGGTCGCTTGAACGATCGGGTGAGAATCCCCTTGCGTATAGTTCGTTCGGGTATATTCCTCTTGAATCTGAACGTTGCCGAAGCAGATGACGCCAAGGAAGAAGCTTCCTTCGCTCTCCAGCACGAATTGCCAATGAAACCAGCTCAATCCGGGAATCAGATGGCAGATCCCATCGCGACCTAGTTCGCTTTTCACCCGATTAATCAAATAATAACGCTGCCAGGAACGGATGGCGATGTAAGCAAAGGTTGCCCCATAGATCCAGGCGAAAATCATTCCAATAGAGCTATTACTGTTTCCTTGCCATACCAATAACCACAACAGCACACCTACAGTATGGATACCGAACAAGAAAGGTTCATAGAGACACAAAGTATCGAGGTGGAACCATTTTTTCGAAAAAGGCCGAAAGCACTGAACACCGTATACGTTAAATAAATCAAGGAACACGTGAAACACAACGGCAGCGAATGTCCATAGATAAAGGCTGATCAGATGGTCCCAGACACCGAATATGGCTGCAATTGGCAAGCTGAGGATTATGGGCCAGAGAAATAAGGCAGGTAACGAATGTGTGATTCCCCGGTGTATTCGAACGTAGCTCGAATAGCCTCGCAAGCGAGCGACCGTATCAAAATCAGGTGCATGCGAGCCGATTAAGGTGCCGGCGAGTATAGCATGGGCAAGTGCAGGTTCCCCGGCAACGGCTGGTTCCAAACACGAAAGTCCTGCTAATGTGACTCCAAACAATAAGTGGCTTCCTGTATCCATGGGTCATTCACCTATCCTTTTCGTCGTTGTTATCCTGCTGCTTCTGAAGCGCGCACGCTGTTTCCCGTCTCATCCATCCGTTCTGCGGCGCCCGTCACCCGTGCTTTTTCCCAGTGTTCATGCACGTTAAACCAGTAAAACCATTCTGAAGGCCGATCCCTAATAACCCGCTCCATGAAGAGATTTAGCACCTGATTCGCTTCCGTACGTTGAGAACGTGAAAACTGTTCAAACAAATACATAGGCTGTTCAAAAACAAGACGATGCCGAAATCCTTTTACTCTATAACCGTAAAAAGGCACGATAGGTACTCGAATCTCCAACGCAAGCATCGCCGCCCCTTCAGGCGTCCGGGTGAGTCTACCGAAAAGCCGCGAGATTGGAAAGGTAGGACGCCAGAAATCGCCCAGGATAAAGAGCACGCCACCACCTGACAAATGCTTTTTCAACGTGCGGTACATTTCCAGCGGCGGTGTGCTGTCATAATCGAGACCTTTGCAGCCCATCGCTTGGAATTTCAAATAGAGAGGTCGGAGCTCCGGGCTTCCGGCTGAGGCAATCGTCAAACAATCATACTTGCGAGTCAAATACCAATAGTAGTAGAAAAAGTTACCCATGTGCGGCGTATACACGATGAACCCTTTTCCCTGCGCCCGTACCTGAGCTTCATGCAGGTTCGCCTCCCCACGAACATCAAATGAGGAAATGGCATACTTCTCCATGCGATGCGATCGGAACAAAATTTCATATAGTGTGAACACCAAATTTCGAAAATAGTTCAAACTATTCCGCTTTAAAATGCTTAGAGGTAACGGGGCAAGCAAATCCCCCATATTCCGTTCAATCCGTCTGCGAACGCCTTTTCTTGCTCCCCAAAACAGTACACGTGCCATAATAGCGCATACACCATTCATCAGCCAGCTGGGAAAGAAGCTGAAACCATTCGATAAACGGCGCAGCAACGTATCATTCGTTGTCAATTTCGCGATCCAATCGTACAAAACTACCCCTCCCGTGTCTTATGAACTATTCAAGCGTTCAAGAAGTGGCGCTTGTATCTACGGGTCACACGATCCTTCTGAAGGATAATAAAGAAATCTACGGTTTCAAAGAGTTCATCATACGCCGGATCCCCGCCAATTTCCGCGCCGAGCCATTGATAACCTTTCATCAGCGGCGGCAGCTTGCGGAAAACTTCTTTTTCATTGCATTCCGTCTCCAGAACCGTTAGACCGGGGATACGGTGCGTCGCGAGAGGACGAATCCCGAAACGATCGGTCAACACTTGTTTTTGTCGCAGCATCGTATAAATCAAGTTCAATTCATCAAGATTGTTCATGTGCACACTTGCACAACCAATCAAATGCGTACAATTTCGCTCACTAATATAAGAAGCTATTCCCTCCCAAAGCAGCTGGATAGCTTTACCTCCACGGTATTCGGGCGCGATACAGCTGCGTCCCAGCTCTAAGGTTTGAGTTTTGAATGGGGCGTACGCTGACAAATCAAATTCAGTTTCGGAATAAAATCCGATATTGTTGACCGCCCGGTCTCCAGGGAGCAGTCGGTACGTTCCGACTACACGATCCGTTTCCAGATCTTTGACAATCAAGTGATCGCAGAACGCATCGTAGGCGTCTTTCTCCAATCCTTCCTCATTCAGCATCCGCATGTTTTTCTCTTCTTCCACGAAAACTTCATACCTTAAACGCATAGCATGTTCAATTTCTTGTGCGCTTGTCGCAAGCATGACAGACAGCTTGGAATGCTGCGGCGCCGTATTTAGAAGGACTTGACTCATCTTCCACACGCCTTTCTACTGAATCTAATAATTTAAGGTTAGCAAAGGTTTATTAAGCGGCCGTTTTCGTGTTGTTAAGCTTTTGTAATGTTTTTACAGGCGACTACAAAAAACAAAAAACAGAACTCCATCAGGAGTTCTGCTTTCAATGACGATTTCTATTTAATGATGCAGCAGCAAATAAATCGGAATGAAAAGAATCGAGGTCAGAATGCCGCATATTCCCATCGACAGGCCGCTAAAGCTCCCCTGCACCTCGGAGTCCTTCAGCACTTTGGCCGTTCCGATTCCGTGAGCGGCGGTTCCGATCGCGATGCCGATAGAGATGTCGTCACGAATATGAAGCCAGCGTAAGATTTGCGTGCCAAACATACTGCCGAAAAGACCGGTTAATGTCGTTAATACAGCCGTCAACTCAGGGATAGCCCCCAAGTGCTGAGCGATTTCGATGGCTATTGGCGAACTAACGGATTTAGGCATCATGCTCAGAATGATCGATTGACTCCCGCCAAAAAGCCCGACAATCAAAGCACTGATCGAAATCCCTGTCACAGACCCGGCTAGGACACTGAATAAAACACGTTTAAAATTTTTACGTATCAAAGGCGCATATTTGTAAAGCTGAACGCCGAGTGCCACGGTTGCTGGCCCCAATATTAGTGTCAACAGATCGGCGCCCCGCTTGTAATCTTCATAAGGGATTTGAAAGCTGAGCAGCAATATGATAATAAATCCTGTGCATACAAAAAGCGGATGAAGAAACCGCCATCGCTGATAAAGTAAATTGGCCGCAGAATAAGCGATAACACTCATCGAAAGTCCGAATAACGGATGCTGGACGAAACTATTTTCCATCCGCTGCACCTTCTTCCGGCGCTTCCTTGTTAAGCATCGAGGAAACCCAACCCGTCACAATCAATACCGCCAACGTCCCTAGGGCGATGCCACTGCAGATGGATAACCAATTCGCGCCAAGCATTGGCGTGAATGCGATTACACCCACAGTAAACGGAAGAAAAAAAAGCATCATATGCTTCGTCAAGAACGACGCGGCGCCCTCCACCCATTCCAATTTAATAAGCCCCGCGAATAGTGCGGCGGTAAATAGAATAAGCCCGATAATATTGCCTGGAAGCGGCACGTTTAGGCTTATTTGAATGCCATATCCTATGAAATTAAATGCAAGTAATATAGCAAATCCCAGCATTACTTACCTTCTCCATTCCAGCTGCAAATCGGCACTACCCAGAGTCTTTGCAAGCGTTTCTGATTTCTCTCAACATAACATAAAAAATCGAGGACATGAAGATCGACAGTAAAAATTCTGCAAGTGTAATTGCCATACCATTCACCTCTATATATACTCTTTTGGGATAATGTATGAAGAGAATGATAGAAACTTGACTATTTTTTCCGTATATTCTTCACAACTCTGTGGAACTGTAATGAAGGGTTAAATTCAGTGCATAAAGGAGGGAACCACGAAATGGCTAAACCAGACAACCGCGAAAATAATCCGGCTCGTTTGCAAAACGCGATCGATCATACCGTTGCCAACTTACGTGAAGCTGAAGATTATTTGGACGAACATGCCGATGAAATTTCCGCCCAAGATAAGCAAGACATTGAAGCTAAGAATGATCGCCGCAAAGAAAGTATCAGCGGTTTCATTGCAGAGAAGCGTGACGAACAAAACAGCCAGTGAACAAAGAAACCTATCATTTACATGAAAGCGCATTGTGAAAATCCCCTGTTTTGTTGCTTTATTGCAACGGGACAGGGGATTTATTCGCGTTAATGAAATATAGCCCATAACTTAAGTAAATGGAATGCGTTGGACGGATCAATTTTCTGCGCGATGACAAAATCCACAATTTGATTCGCCTGATTGCCGGCAAGCTTCTCTCCAAAGATGCCGGCAGCAAGCCCGAGCAAGCGAGTCACTTTGGAACGATTTTGCAAATCGGCCTTCGTGACGCCCTGCAGCAGCATTTTGATACGTTCTTTCGTCTCAGGATTTTTCAGTTTAAACTTCACGCGTTCCACCAAGGCTGGATCAATCCCATACTGTTGATAGCTCATGAGCTTACCTCCGATCAGCGTCATGTTCCTATCTTATGAGCGAAATACCGCAAACTTGACTTGCAACCCTATCCATTGGACGATTCCACTTTGCATCTACATATTCAACGCGATCACAATAACGCAAATGGCATTGAGCGCAATGAGCAATGGCATCCCGACGACAAACGAGGTATGTTTCGTCTTGTGTCGCCACGCCCTCATACCGAGCCAACCGCCAATTCCGCCGCCTAGGGCAGCGAGTATAAACAGACGCTTCTCCGGCACCCGGCGCCCGCCTTTCTTAGCTTGTCCTTTGTCGTGTCCCATTTCTATAAACGTAACAATATTCATCAGCATCAAATAACATAAGAAATAAGTCAATGTCCGTACACCTTCGTTTCTAATAAAATAGTAAGCTTACTATCATATTAAAATCGAATCTGAATACGGTCAAATATTTCCCTTATAGCTCCAACCTTTGAATCCCTTGAAACAATGTAGCCATATATAAGTTATCCGCATTGCAATCTATGTCCGTTACAGGACAACCCAATCTTACAGATATGAGTGTTATTTGATCTCGGATGCAGCTAATACGGAATAAACCGCGATCCGAGCAAGCATAGACTTCCGAACCCTTTGTCACGATGGAGAACAGAAACAGATGCGGGAACCGAATTTGCTCAAAGCCTCCCTGCTTATCGCCATGCAATAAAGTGCCATTTTCGGTAACACCCAGAATATGTCCCTCAAAAACTGCAAGGCCTGTAACCGCCTCATTAAAGGGAAATTCCATCCATACGCCCACCAGCCGATCATAAACGGCGATACCAAACTCAAGCGCGAGAATGATAAATTCAGGATAAAATAGAAAGTCATAGACCCTAACATGCGAGTAGGCTATTTTGTGCCATCCGGTGCCGGTTCGGCTCCAAAGACCGTATGGAGTTGCAGCCCATAGCTGACCTCCGGCTTCTCTCAACTGATAACAGCCAATAACCAGCCCCGTATCGCGCCACAGCTCGCAGATCATATCGAATTCAAACAATCCCTTATTCGTACAAGCAAAGAGCTTCCCGGTTTGAATGATGAGCCGGTTCACATGTACATCTTCCGGCATCCCTTGACGAAGTCCCTCCCAGTCGCCCTCCTTATGTCTAACATATACACCAGAACCCATTGGAGCGGCCACCAGAGTATGCTCATTGTAAATTTTAATGGAAGAAAAGTGAAACAAAAAATCACCCGTATCATCTTTGGGGGAACGTTGCAACACAATCTCAGCTCCTTCTTATCCGAATTCAACATATCCAGCCAAATCTAGGGAGTGTTAGTTCTAGTTTAAGTTCAGTTTCAGTTTATTTGATAATGATTATCATTGTCAAATATTTAACGATTCCACCGTCGGAATATCGTGCGAATGTACGAGGCTAATGAATGAGAAAAACGCTAGAATGAACTGTTATTGATCAGTCCATTCTAGCGTTTTTATAAGATTTAGCTGTTAGTCTAAAACTTCACTGTCAAATACCTGCGCGCGCTGCAAGTAAGCCCGTAGCGGCACAAATGACGCTCCCGTCCAGAAGGTCGAATCGCCTACGAGCTCAGCTGCGTCGTCGCGAGCCTGTTCCATGATTTCGAAGTCGACCATCATGTCGGCAATGCGAAAATCCGGCAGGCCGCTTTGCTTGGTGCCGAAGAAGTCGCCAGGTCCTCGCAGCTCCAGATCACGCCGCGCGATCTCGAAGCCGTCAGCCGTGTCCGTCATCGCTTTCATGCGCTCCTTGCCGACCTCGGTCTTCGGGTCGGCGATGAGCACGCAGTAAGACTGGTGCTCGCCGCGGCCAACCCGCCCGCGAAGCTGGTGCAGCTGTGACAGGCCGAAGCGGTCGGCGTCGTAGATAACCATGAGCGTGGCATTTGGCACGTCCACGCCGACCTCAATGACCGTGGTCGAGACCAGTGCAGCCACGTTGCCTTCCTTGAATTCACGCATGATGGCTTCCTTCTCCTGCGCGCTCATCCTGCCGTGCAGCAAGCCGATCCGCATTTGCGGAAAATGCTGCTGCAGCTGAATGTGGACGTCGATGGCGTTCTGTACGTCCAGCTTGTCCGACTCCTCGATTAGCGGACAAATGACGTACGCCTGACGCCCCGCCGCGACTTCACGCTGAATGAAGCCAAGCACGCGCTCCAGCATCGAATGCTGGACGGCGTAAGTCTTGATCGGCTTCCGCCCCTTCGGCAGCTCACGCAGCGTCGACACGTCCATGTCGCCGAACGCGGTGATCGCCAGCGTGCGCGGGATCGGCGTCGCCGTCATCGTCAGCACGTCGGGGTTCATCCCCTTGCGCCGCAGGATGCTGCGCTGGTTCACCCCGAAACGGTGCTGCTCATCGGTCACGACGAGCCCCAGCTGGCGGAAATATACGTCCTCTTGAATCAGGGCATGCGTACCGACGATGACGTCGATCATGCCCATTTGCAAGGAGGCCAGGATATCCCGCCGTTGGCGGTCGGTAGAGCTGCCCGTGAGCAACGCCACCTGCAGACCGTAAGGCTCGAATATTTTGTCGAGCGAGCGCTTGTGCTGCTCGGCGAGGATTTCCGTCGGCACCATCAGCGCGCCTTGGTAGCCGGCCTTCACCGTCGCATAGAGCACTATCGCTGCGACGACCGTCTTCCCCGCACCGACATCGCCCTGCAGCAGGCGGTTCATGCAATAAGGCTCCTGCATATCGTGCAGGATCTCGCCGACGACCTTCTTCTGCGACTCAGTCAGCTGGAAGGGCAGCGCGCGCACGAAGGCGCGGACAGCAGGCAGATCGACCTGCTGCTTTACCCCGTCCGCGCGGCTGCGCGTCACCGCGCGGTATGCCTGCAGCTTGAGCTGGAACAGGAACAGCTCTTCGTACACCATGCGCCGGCGCGCATGCTTCCCTTCCTCCACGCCGCTCGGCGTATGGATGACGGACAGCGCCTTGCCGCGCGGCATGAACCCGTACCGGCTGACAATCCCAGCCGGCAGCACCTCTACGATCAAGGCGCTGTACTGAGTCAGCGCCTGCTGAATGACCTTACGCATCCATTTTTGCGAAATGGAGCCTGCAACCGAGTATACCGGTTGTACCGTGCCGGTTTTGGAAGCGCCTTGTCCGGGGAATTCCGAGTCGGACACGCTCATTTGTCTGCGCTTGCCATCCCATTTGCCGGTGAGTACGATCTCCTGCTTGGGCCGCAAGCGGTCCTTTAAGAAGTGGCGGTTGAACCACACCGCCGTCAGCAGAAACTGATCGACCATTACCTTGCAGGATAGCCGGGATTTGCCGCTGTAGCGATGCAGCACCGGCTCACCGATAATGACGCCCTGTACCGTCACCCGATCGCCGTCCTTGACGCTCGCTAAGTCCCGAACCGTATAGTCCTCATATCGAAACGGTATGTATTCCAGTAAATCCATAACCGTAAAAATGCCCATGGCATTCAGCTCAACTGCTTTTTGAGCTCCAACGCCATGGACTTCGCGTACTGCACACTGATTTAAATCCATCATCCTACACCTTGCTCACGAAAGCTGCGATCGTCCCTGGACCGGCATGTGCGCCTATGACAGGTCCGAGCGCGATATAGTCCGCATGCTGCACGGCAAAGTGCTGCAAAATGACCTCACGCAGTTGTTCCGCGCCTTCCAAATTATTCGCATGCGCAATATGCAGCGTATGAATGCCGCCGCCTGCCAAATCCGCAGCTAGCAGCTCCAGGATGCGCGCGATCGCTTTTTTGTGGCCGCGAACCTTCTCAATTGCTGCGACTTCACCCTCCGCGTCAATCGATAAAATCGGTTTAATGTTTAGTAAGGAGCCGAACAAAGCGGAAGCCTTGCCGATTCTGCCGCCTTTTTGCAAAAATTCGAGCGTATCGACTAAAAAGTATATATAGAAGTTCTCTCTCATCGATCGAACAAGCTGCAATATTTGTTCCGTACTTTGACCCTCCATTGCAGCTTTCGCTGCCGCTACAACGAGTGCTCCGATCCCGTAAGAAGCAGATCGCGAGTCTACCACATGAACTTTGCCCTCGTCCTCTTCCAGCATCGTAGAAGCCAGCAATGCGGACTGATAGGTTCCGCTAAGCGCGGATGATAAATGAATTGAAATGATTTCGGTATCAGGCCCTTCAAGCAGCTTCCGATATAAATCCAGAAATTCCGCTGGAGAAGGCTGCGAGGTCCTAGGAAAATGCGTAGACGTTCTCAGTTTCTCGTAGAATTGATCTGATTGCAAAGTCACCGCATCCAGATATTCTTCACTACCGAAATGTATTTTCAGCGGTACCATCTCGATAATCAATTCTTGCCTTACCGAGAGTGGAATATCGGCTGTGCTGTCTGTAACGATCCTAATTTTGCTCAAACAGGGCTCACCCCATCCTATTTTTTCATTCCACCGAGAACAAGTATGCGTACAACGGCTGTCCGCCCGGATGAAGCTCGATTTCCATGTCCGGATACATTTCATGAATAAATGCTTCCAGCTCCTCGGTCTCTTCCTCTTTTGCATCTTCCCCTGTAAGGATCGTGACAATTTCATTGCCATCCTCAATCATTTCCTGCAGAAGCTTTTTGCAAGCATCCATCAGGCTTGGCTGAGAGCTGACAATACGTCCGTCTTGAATGCCAATGAAGTGACCTTGTTTAATGTCAATGCCATCCATGTTCGTGTCGCGTACTGCATAAGTGACCTGCCCTGATTTAACTCGTTTAAGCGAGGCGTTCATCGCCTCGGTATTCGCCTTCGCCTCTGCCTTTTCTTGGAAGGCAAGAATCGCTGCAAGTCCCTGCGGAATTGATTTGGACGGGATCACGATGAGCGACTTCCCTTCCACCAATTGCGCTGCTTGCTGAGCCGCCAAAATAATATTCGAGTTGTTCGGCAGCACGAACACAGTTTCCGCATGAATGCTGTTCACTGCATTGACGATGTCCTCCGTGCTTGGATTCATCGTCTGTCCGCCGGATAATACAACATCGACGCCAACGCTGGTGAGTATATCGGTAATGCCGTCGCCAAGAGCTACGGCTACGAAACCATAAGGCTTGCGTACTTCAAGAGGCACGGCCGTCTCAATTGCAACGTCTTCAGAAGCTGCATATACACCTGCAGCATCTTCTAATATATGTGAATGCTGGTCGCGCATATTTTCAATTTTGATACGGCTCAGAGCCCCATATTTCATGGCCTGGTTCATGACTTCACCCGGATACTCGGCATGAATGTGTACTTTCACCAGCTCATCGTCCGCTACAACAAGAAGCGAATCACCCAGCTTGCTTAACTGATCACGAAAACCGCTCTCATCGAACGTCAGTCCTTTGACTTTGCCTGGCTGGATCGTCAACATAAATTCCGTACAATATCCGAATACGATATCTTCCGTAGCCAAATGAGCTTGTGCAGGCAAAAGTTCATGAGCTTCCTTGGACAAATTGATCGCAGGAACAACAGATACATGGTCTAGCGTCGTATCCATCGACGCATACTCATCACTGACATCGACAAGACCGCCGTTCAGCGCCGTGACAAAGCCCTCATAGACACATACAAGACCTTGTCCACCGGCATCTACAACGCCGACTTGTTTAAGCACAGGGAGCTGTTCAGGCGTTCTGGCGAGGGCTTCCTTCGCTTTGCTCAGAACTTCCTGCATCAGATCCGCCAAGTCTCCGCCGCGTCTATACTGCGTCGCATGCTTAGCTGCTTCCTTCGACACTGTCAATATTGTGCCTTCTACAGGTTTGACCACTGCTTTATAAGCCGTCTCCACGCCTTGCTGCAAAGCAGCCGCGAACTGCTGTACGTTCACAGTTTCCAAATCATGTACATGCTTCGCGAAACCGCGAAACAGCTGCGACAAAATAACGCCTGAGTTTCCTCTTGCACCCATCAGTAATCCTTTGGACAACGCATCAGCAGCTTTCCCAATATGAGAGGATGGCTTCTTTTTCAGTTCCTCCACACCGGAGGTGATAGTCAGATTCATGTTGGTGCCGGTATCTCCGTCGGGTACGGGGAAAACGTTTAATCCGTTAACCTTGTCTACGTTACGGCGAAGGTTATCCGCACCCGCCAAGACCATGGCGGTGAAGTCATTTCCATTTATTGAAATAAAGCGCTTACTCAAAGCGATTCTCCTTCCTGGTTATCGGGGCTTTTACTTAGCAACGCGAACGCCTTGAACAAAAATATTCACATCGTCCACATGGAGTCCTACGACTTCATTTAAAATATATTTAACTTTGGTTTGCACATTACCCGCGACAACGGATATTTTGGTGCCGTAGCTGACGATAATGTAGAGATCAATTTCGAGCCGCCCGTTTTCTCGACGCACTTCGACACCGCGGGTCAAATTGTCCCGTCCAAGCAACTCTGCGATTCCATCCTTCAGCTGTTTTCTAGTCGCCATGCCAACAAGTCCATAACAATCCAAGGCAGCGGAACCTGCCAGAGTTGCAAGCACTTCATTGGTAACAGTAACTTTTCCGTATTCGGTTGTAAGCTCAATCGGCATTATTCTACAACTCCTTCGAGTTTCCTGAGTTTTCTTCAGTAAAACTAACTCTCTATGTATGGGATTATGGACTAATCTTCATTGTACTATAACATACTAAATAAATAAACGGCAAAAATACAGGCAATTCGTTGACTAGGCTCCTCGCGCTATGCTATTATATCTAAGTGTGTTTTTGCGGTTTGTTTATTGATAAGATAAAACCGAGATTAAATTTGAGGAAAGCTGTCAAGTCAAGCTTAGGCTTGCCACCCAGGCTGCTTTGTATACTGCCGAAGGAGGTGTCAAACATGTCCCGCAAATGCTTTATTACAGGTAAAAGTCCAGGCACTGGAAATCACGTGTCCCACGCTAACAATAAAAACAAGCGTACTTGGGGAGTTAACGTTCAAAAGGTTCGCATCCTCGTTGATGGTAAACCTAAACGTGTTTACGTAAGCGCTCGTGCGTTAAAGTCCGGTAAAGTGACTCGCGTTTAATCGCGGCAAGCTGTTGCGATTTTACACTTGCGAAGTCATGTAAAATCGTCAACTAATAGACAAAAAGCACCTTTACGGTGCTTTTTTTGCATTTCTGGGAAAAGTATGTGTCGGGCCTAGTTTTTGCTAAAAGTATTTAGTACGGCCTTCACGAATCCACCCAAAAATTTTGGTAGTTTGATTGTGTAAAACTTCATACTCTACCCCTCCTTCGAGTTTACCTGGAAACTTACTGCGCAGGGCATAAGCTTCGAGTTTCAAATCAGTTATGGACTGCGCCAACATAAGCCCCACTGGTTGCATCACTGCTCCTCAGCATCGTTACAACAGTATATGCCCGGACCGTAAAAAAGTGCCTTCTATTTACTCGCGCCCTCAAAAATCGCTTCCAGAAAGCAAAAAAAGCTACAAGAGCGTATCACTCTTGTAACTATGTGTATGCGGCTTCTATGGAGTTATGCTCCTCATATGCGTGTAAAGCGCAAAGCCCAAACTGAAAATAAAGTATAAAATGACGGAAAGAACGATAAACCACACGCGAAATCCAATTTGCTCAAAGCGGCGAAAAAATCGAATGCCCGCATAAAGAGCGCCTAGTGAGAATATAAATTTCGTCATGTCTTGTATGTTCGTATAAAACGTCAGCAGCACTCCGCAAATGATGCTGTAGATGAATAACCAGAGAATTCTCATCTACCGTAGCTCCCTTCTACCCGCGGATTCGACTTATCGCTTCAGCACGGTTCTGCTGACCAAACACGGCGTTGCCGGCAACCAGCACATTGGCACCGGCTTCCGCCACCTGACGTGCGGTCGCCTCGTTAATACCGCCGTCCACTTCGATATGAAGGCCGTTCAGTCCCTTGGCATTCGCTTGCTCACGCAAATCGCGTATTTTACTTAGCATACCGGGAATAAACGCTTGCCCGCCAAATCCGGGATTGACCGTCATGATCAGCACCAGATCCAACTGCTCGTCGAGCACGTGCTCAATCATCGATATTGGCGTTGCCGGGTTCAGCACCACACCTGCTTTAACACCGCTCTGTTTAATCAAATGCAATGTCCGGTGAAGGTGCGTGCATGCCTCTACATGAACGGATATCAAATCGGCACCCGCTTTGACAAAGTCAGGAATGTAACGGTCCGGATGTTCGATCATCAAATGCACGTCTAGCGGCAGCTTGGTTATCGGGCGAATGGCATCCACGACGAGCGGGCCAATCGTAATGTTCGGCACGAAATGACCATCCATCACATCAACGTGAATCCAATCCGCCCCGCCAAGCTCCGCTTCCTTAATCTCTTCCCCAAGCCTCGCAAAGTCGGCTGATAATATGGAAGGTGCCACGTATACCATCCGTTTAATACCTCCTCTTCCGATCCTTCATTTCATTTAAAAACAATAAGTAATGTTCGTACCTGGAAGCGGCGACCGTCCCCTCGGAGACGGCTTCGCGCACTTTGCAGCTCGGTTCGTGCAGATGCAGACAGCCTCTGAACTTGCAGCCTTCTGCAAGTACCGCGAACTCCTTAAAGCAGCTTCCCAAATCCTCCACTTCCAGCTCCATGAAATCCAACTGACTGAAGCCCGGCGTATCAGCCACGAAGCCGCCGTCCTCAAGCGGAAGCAGCTCTACATGGCGTGTCGTATGCTTACCGCGGCCTAGACGCTGGCTGATGGCGTTCGTTTCCAGCTCAAGCCCGCTGATCATTTCATTGAGCAAAGAGGATTTTCCGACACCGGATTGACCGGCAAACACGCTGACCGTCCCCTTCAAACGCTGCTGAATCGCGTCGACGCCTTCATGCAGCTTGGAACTCGTCGTTAGAACATCATATCCGATATCCGTGTAAAGTTTATGGATCCGATCAAGTTCGGCAACTGTCATTTCCTTGGTTTCAGTGGCATCGCCTTCGGCGAGCAAGTCTCTCTTCGTAAAGCACAGCAGGACATCAATGCCTGTATGCTCGATATGAACGAGAAATTTGTCCAGCAGCTGTAAATTCAAGACGGGCTCTGTGACTGCGAAGACGAGTACAACCAGATTAACATTGGCAATTGGCGGACGAATAAGCTCAGACGATCGAGAAAAGATCTCAGTTACCGTTCCTTCCCCATTTTCCGTCAGCTCATACGTCACCTGATCTCCGACGAGCGGAGACACATTTTTTTTCTTGAAAATTCCTCGTGCGCGGCACGTAATTGTCACTGCCGTGCGGAGGTCCGCCCCTTCGGGCAAAACGTAGTAATAGCCGCTTAATGCCTTAACAATAACTCCTTGTGGCATTAATTGCCTCCTCCAGTTCCAGGTTTGGAGGTGTTCCCCCCAGTTTGCCCGTTGCCGCTACCGCCGGCCGGAATCGCCGGTCCGCTGGTTTGCTGTTTGGGTGATGTCCCAGGCGATGGGGATGGATTTGGAGATGTGGTTTTGCCACTTTTTTGATCCAAATAATCTTGATACGTACGGGTTATTGAGTTCACCAGGTTGTCGCCTTCTTTGATCAAGATAACAGCTTTCTTATCCGGAGAAACGATAACTTTGACATCCAGATTTTGCGGCTTCGTCACTTTTTCCGTCTTGTATTCGAAATTGTCGTATTGCGCATCGCTTACGACGATTTTAAACTCCGAATCTTTACCTTCCTCAGTCGGTTTTACAGGGATGCTGACGTTCAATTGTCCGGCGTCTTCAGGCAGTCCGTCGCTAATGATTAAACTCGTGATTTCTAAACCCGCAGATACATCTTGGTTTTTCTTATAAGGAAATTGATCAATGACTTTCCCTTTTGGCTGCTTGTAAGTTTTCTCACGTGTTATGGCATTTACGGCAAGCTTCAAATTCAGCTTTGCGATTTGATCTTTTGCTTCCTTTTCGGTCATACCGACAAGGTCAGGCATTTTGAAGGTTTCCTTCGCTTTACTGATTGTAAAGGTTATCGCCGCCTTCTCGACTTCAAATTCGTCGCCGACAAGCGGTGTTTGCTTTTGAATGATATCCGGTGTATCCTCGGTCGTCCCTGGCACGACTGTTATCTGATCTTCCTTGATCCCGAGCGCTTGGAGCTTCAGCTTGGCATCATTGATTTTCTGCCCCACGAAGTTCTCCATCTTTACTTTTGGAACGCCTTCACTGACATACAAGGTCACTTTCGTCCCGACATTCATCCGCATCCCTGTTGGGTCTTGGCGAATGACGGTATCCTTCGGAAGTTTGCTTACCTTATCAAGCTCAATGGTCCAACCCAGTCTTGCAGCCGTCAACTCCGCTTGTGCCTGCGTCAGCGGTTTATTGACGACATTGGGAACATCGACGGTTTCAATCGTAAACATGCTCTTCACATACCCGACCAAGTACCACATCCCGCCGAGGACGATGAGCAAAATTACGATCCAGATCGTAGGCTTGATCCAGCCGTTTCGTTTGGCTGGTGCCGGTTCTTCGCGCCAACTCGGCTTTTCGTACTCCTCGTCCTTGAAATCGCCAAGCTGGTTCGCACGAATGGCGGGCATTACCAGAGTCCGCTCCTCATCCATGCCATCTGCATCCCAGAAAGCAACCTTCGGTTCATTCCTGCGGTCCGGACTAAGGCACGTATCCAAATCCGCCATCATCTGCTTTGCCGACTGATAGCGTTCTTCAGGCTTTTTGCGCATCGCCTTCAAAATGATATTTTCCACGCTCTGCGGAATAAGCGGATTTACCTTGCGCGGCTCCTCTACATCTTCCTGCAAATGCTTGAGCGCCACGCTGATCGGACTTTCCCCGAGGAACGGCAATCTGGCAGTCAGCATTTGATACATGACGATGCCAAGCGAATATAAATCGGATTTCTCGCCCGTATTCGTCCCTTTGGCATGCTCCGGCGAAAAATAATGCACCGATCCTACCACGGATCCGGTTTGCGTTATCGTTGAAGAGGTCGCTGCGCGGGCAATACCGAAATCCGTCACCTTAACGCGGCCATTTTTACCGATCAAAATATTGTGCGGCTTAATGTCGCGGTGAATGATTTCATTGTGGTGCGCGTGATCCAGCGCATCAGCGATTTGGCCGGCGTAATGGACCGCGTCTTCAACCTGCAGCGGTGCTTTTTCCTTGATTAAATCGTTCAAGGTCGTGCCCTCTATGTATTCCATAACGATATAATGTACTTCACCTTCTTGCCCGACGTCATAGATGCTGACGACATTCGGATGAGACAGTGAAGCGGCTGCTTGAGCTTCTCTGCGGAAACGACGTATAAATTCTTCGTCATGCACATACTGCGAACGCAGCACTTTCACGGCGACTTTGCGATTAAGTAAGAGATCATGCCCTTTGTACACCAAAGCCATGCCGCCTCCGCCGATTCTCTCCAATATTTCATAGCGGCCTCCAAGCTTTTTACCGATCAACTCTCATCACCCCTTTTCTTCGTCTTCATCATGATCGTGAGCCAGTAAAACAACCGTTACATTATCGTCCCCGCCAGCATCCAGCGCACGGTAAATTAATCGTTCGGCAGCTTCCTCCAGATTCGTATGCGACTTGACGATTTGCCAGATTTCGCCAGACTCCACCAGCCCGCTGAGACCGTCCGAGCAGATGAGAATCGTCTCGCCCGGGCGCCATCCGTATTCGTACAGATCAACCTCAACGCCCGGCTCTGTGCCAAGCGCCCTGGTGATCCAATTTCGTCTTGGATGATGATCAGCTTCTTCAGGCGTAATTTGACCGTTTTTGACCAGTTCATAGACGAGAGAATGGTCTTCTGTCAGCTGTGTGATCGCATCGTTAGTAATCTTGTAAGCGCGGCTGTCGCCAATATGTCCAATAATCAAAAGCTCTTGAGAAACGACGATCGCTACGACCGTCGTCCCCATGCCGTGGTAATTTTCCCTATGCGAAGCAAATTCATAGATTTTCTCATTCGCCATCTCAATCGCTTGTTTCAGCGCCTGTTTACACTCTTCCACGGGCATCCCCCAATGGATCGTTTGCAGCTGGGCTTCAATGATTTCGATTGCCATTTGGCTGGCGATATCCCCTGCTTGATGTCCCCCCATGCCATCGGCAACGATGGCCAGAGAGAGACCATTCAGTTCCTGATGAATGGCGGCGCGGTCCTCATTCACTAACCGAACCTTGCCGATATCGGTACGGCTCACCATCTTCATCCCGATTTCACCTCATTACTTGCTCTCCATATGCTTGGCCCGTAATTGTCCGCAGGCGGCAGCAATATCACTGCCTTGTTCACGGCGTATGGTCGCATTAATTTTGCCCTTCTCGAGAATGCGTTGGAACGTAAAAATATCGTCCCGTGGCGTACGCTTAAAGTCACGTTCGGCCACGAAGTTAACAGGAATCAGGTTTACGTGGATAAGCGGCATTTCCTTCAACACCCGAGCCAATTCTTCCGCGTGTTCAGGCTGGTCGTTCACTTCGCCCATGAGTGCGTATTCAAACGTAATTCTCCGGCCTGTTTTGGCTATGTAGTATTTGCAGGCTTCGATCAAATCAGCGAAAGGAAATCTCCGGTTGACCGGCATTAGCTTGGAACGCAGCTCATCGTTCGGCGCGTGAATTGAAATCGCCAGATTTACCTGCAAATTCTCGTCCGCGAACTTGTAAATATTCGGCACGATGCCGCTCGTCGAAACCGTAATATGACGCTGGCCGATGTTGAGTCCCTTCGGATGAATCATGACGCGCAGAAAATTCATTGTCGCCTCATAATTTTCAAACGGCTCCCCGATCCCCATGATCACAATGGAACTAATCCGCTCCCCGGTATCATCGAGCAGCTTTTGAGCTTTAACAACCTGAGCAACAATTTCGCCAGGGCGCAAATCGCGCTTGAGTCCGCCAAGCGTGGATGCACAAAACGTACAACCGACACGGCATCCTACCTGTGTAGTTACGCAAATGCTGTTGCCGTAGTTGTGCTTCATGACAACGGTTTCGATGGCATTCTTATCTTCCAGTTCAAATAAAAATTTGACCGTACCGTCCTGCGACTCGTATTTGGCGATTTCGGTAAGCGTTACAAACTCAAATTGTTCTTTGAGCTTGTCTCGCAGCGTCTTTGGCAAGTTGGTCATCTCATCAAAGCTAAACACGCGCTTGATATAGAGCCAATCAAAGATTTGCCCGGCGCGAAAAGAGGACTCGCCGTTCTCTTTGACCCAGCCCTGCCACTCATCCCAATTTAAATCATAAACAAACGGTTTATCTTTCTCGTAAGGCTTTAAAGACATCATTATCACAACCTGTTGTTAGTTCAAATTTTTTCTTGCCGATCTTATCTATTTTATCACAATAAGGGGACGAACACACATCCCCGTGACTTGTCCATACAATTTGGACCGCTAAAAACCCAAGCCTGATTAAACCATTACCGACTGAAAATAGCAAAATGCCCGCCTACTCGACGCTGCTCTCATTGAGCATCCTGCAAAGAGTGCAGGTCGCTAACTCGCAAACCGCTAGGTTCGCTTACGCAGGCGTGCAATGAAAAATCCGTCGGAATGGAATTGCTGCGGCAAAATTTGGACCATTCCGGATGCTGCCGCTTGCGGATCGATGCCGGCGAAGGCTTCCTCCGGCAAAGCCGCAAGCTCAAATTCGCCATGATCGGCGAGGAAGCGCCCGATCATGCCCTCATTCTCCGCGTGCTCGATCGTGCACGTGCTGTACACCAGCACGCCGCCTGGTTTAAGCAGGCGATGAACCTTGCTCAGAATAGCGTACTGCAGCTCGCTAATCTCGGCGATCTCCGCTTCCTGCTTGGCCCACTTCAGATCCGGCTTGCGCCGGATCACGCCCAGCCCCGAGCAGGGAGCGTCGAGCAGAATGCGGTCGAACGACTCGGCCGCAAAATGCTCCGTCAAGTTCGCCGCATCCATAACCAGCGTCTGAATGGACTTCAGTCCCAGACGCTCCGCCTGATCGGCGATCAGCTTCTGCTTGTGCTCATGCAGATCACAAGCCCAGATCTGTCCCGCGTCGTCCATTTTCTCGGCGATGTGTGCAGTCTTGCCGCCAGGGGCGGCACAGCAGTCCAGCACCTTCATGCCTGGACGCGGATCCAGAGCCTCGGCGACGAGCATCGAGCTCTCGTCCTGGATCGAGAAGTCCCCTTGCTGAAAGCCGGGGACTAACGCCATGTTCCCGGCCCCATGCACGAGGATGCCGGCCGGGGCCAGCTTCGACGCTTCCGCGTGAAGGCCGCTCGCCTGCAGCTTCTCCAGCAGCTGCGCGCGGGTGCGGCGCCTCGCGTTCGCGCGGATGCTCACATGCGGCGGCTCGTTGTTCGCCGCACAGATCTGTTCCGTCAGCTCCGGGCCGAGCTGACGAATCCACCGGCGCACGAGCCATTCCGGATGGGAATGGCTCAGCGCGATGCGCTTCACGTCGCCGAGCGCAGCCGGCAGCGTAAGCTCGTCTTTGCTGCGAAGGACGGCCCGCAGCACGCCGTTGACCATCCCCGAGATGCCTTGATGACCTCGGCGCTTCGCGATATTGACCGCTTCGCTTACGACCGCATGATCAGGAATCCGGTCCAAATAATAGAGCTGATAAAAACTAAGCCGCAGTAAGCACCTTACCCACGGCTCCAGCTTTCCGAGCCCTTTGCTCACAAAGCGCTCAAGAAAGAAATCGATTGTGTTTTTACGGCCGATCGTCCCGTAAACAAGCTCCGTAGCCAGCCCTGCATCGGCCCTTTCCAACGCATGCTTTTGCAACGTTTGGTTGAGCAGCAGGTTGCTATAGGATTGATCCTCTTCCACCCGGATCAGCACATCCAGCGCCGCTTCGCGAGCAGAACGCTTAACAGCGCTGCTCTTCGCAGCGCTTGGAGAAGGTTTTGATGCAGATGGACTACCAGCCCTCTTCTGCGGCTTGTTGTTTGATCCGGATTGCGGACGTTTTGGTTTTTGCGTAGCCAAATGCAATACCTCTTTTTATGTAGTTAGTTGCCGAACACAGTGCCGTCCGGAATCTTGACGCCTCGAATTAATTCTGACACTTGCATCGCCTTTTTGCCTGAAGGCTGAATCTCTGTAAGCCAAAGCGTACCGCCTCCGGTCATCACTTCAAGGCCAAGCTCGGTGCTGTTAAGTACAGTTCCGGGAGCTGGCTTTGCGCCACCGGCTTGTGTAACCTGACGACTCTTCGGCACTTCTTCCTTAGGATTTACACAAGACCAAACTTTCATCACTTCGCCGTTCCAGAGCGTATATGCGCCCGGAAAAGGGTTCAAGCCACGAACTTGATTCCAGATCTCGACAGCGGAACGCGACCAATCAATGAGCTCGTCTTCACGACGGATATTCGGCGAGTATACAGCATCAGCTTCATTCTGCTTGACAGCCTGAATGCGTCCAGCCAATAGGTCCGGCAGCGTTCGTTTGAGCAGGTCGGCTCCGGCCAAGCTTAGCTTTTCGAACATCGTCCCGGTCGTATCCGTGTCTTCGATCGCCTCTTCCACCTTGCTAATCATATCGCCGGTGTCCAGACCTTCAGCCATGTACATAATCGTGACCCCCGTCACCTGCTCGCCACGCAGAATCGCATGATGAATCGGAGCGCCGCCGCGATACTTGGGCAACAACGAAGCATGGATGTTAATGCATCCGAACTTAGGCAGCTCCAAAACGGATTTAGGCAAAATCTGACCGTAAGCAGCCGTCACAATCAAATCCGGTTTCAACTGACGCAGCACCTCTACCGAGTCTGCATGACGCAGCTTTTCCGGCTGAAGAACGGGAATGTTGTGCTTCTCCGCTTCAACCTTCACTGGCGGCGGCGTCAGGACGCGTTTGCGTCCTTTCGGCCGGTCCGGCTGCGTCACAACGGTTGTCACGTTATAGCCTTCCTCCAATAACAATCGTAAGGAGGGTACTGCAAAATCAGGCGTACCCATGAAAATAATATTCACTCGTCTTCTTCCTCTTCTTCTGCCGTGTACGTTTTGGTTGCAAGGTCCGTAAACAGAACTCCGTTCAAGTGGTCGATTTCGTGGAAAATACAACGCGCAAGCAACTCAGTACCTGTAATCTCAATGGGATTGCCATGTCGGTCTTGACCTTTAGCCGTTACGTTTAACGGTCTGCTTACATCGCCGCGAATTCCTGGAATACTCAGGCAGCCTTCCGGTCCGATTTGCTCCCCGCTGGAAGTGACCACTTCCGGGTTCACCATTTCGATTAATCCGCCGTGCTCTTCTCCGCAATCCATCACAATCACGCGTTTCAAAATACCGATTTGCGGGGCTGCAAGTCCTACGCCTTCCGCATCGTACATCGTATCTGCCATATCATCGAGCAGCTTATGCAGATTGGAATTGAATTTAGTTACGGTGATGGCCTTCTCCCGCAGTACAGGATCCGGATCTTTAACAATAATACGAATAGCCATAACGTGCACCTACCTCTGAAGTCTTCTCTATGATTTAAAAGTTTACATCAAAAATTGCGGGTCTACATCGACGCTAATTTGCAATTTTTCCTTTGCCGAGCGCTCTTCAAACCACTGGGCGGTTCGGCCTACAAGCTCTGAAGCCTGAGCTTCCCCCCGATATTTTACCACGCATTGGAATCGATATCTATCTTTGATTCGGGAAATCGGTGATGCGACAGGCCCTAAGACATCCATACTGAACGATTCGGAGGATGGTTCCATGTTCGAAAACAGATCAACCGGCCTGTTCATTTGCTCTTGTGCAAGCTCTTTGAGCCTGGTCACAAATGCCTCCGCAGAGCGCACCAATAAAGGAACTTCCTCGTGGGAAAAAGTAATCAGAATCAACCGATGATAAGGCGGATAGTCCAAATTCGCGCGTATATCCAGTTCATGCCTTGCAAAAGCCATATAATCATGCCGGCTCGCACACTGCACGCTGTAATGCTCCGGCGTATACGTCTGCACGAATACTTCTCCCAGCTTTTCATGTCGCCCAGCCCTTCCGGCAACCTGCGTAAGCAATTGAAACGTCCGTTCAGCAGAGCGAAAATCAGGCAGATTGAGTACGGTGTCGGCCGCAATAACGCCAACCAGCGTCACGTCTGGAAAATCCAGCCCTTTAGCGACCATTTGGGTACCCAACAATACGTCGGCCTGCTTATCGCGAAACATCGTCAGCCATTTTTCATGGGAGCCTTTTTCAGTCGTCGTATCCACATCCATCCGTATAACGCGAATGCCGGGAAATAACTTGCCGAGCTCTTCTTCCACGCGCTGCGTTCCTGTCCCGAAATGACGGATGTGTTCGGAAGAGCAGTTCGGACACTGCTTGACTTCACGTTCGGCATAACCGCAATAATGACACCGCAGCATGCGCGAGCTTTGATGATAGGTAAGCGAAATGTCGCAATGGGGGCAAGTAGAAACGAAACCGCAGGTACGGCACATGACGAAGGTTGCATAACCGCGCCGGTTGAGCAGTAAAACGGTCTGTTCTTTCTTTTGTAACCTTTCTTCAATAGCTTTATACAGTGACTTACTGAACATGGAGCGATTTCCGTTTTTCAGCTCTTCCCGCATATCCACGATGCTAACGGTCGGCAGCGGCCTGCCGGCAACTCTTTCTTTCATCGTCAGCAGTCGATATGGAGGTTTTTCCCCGTTTCCGGTTCGCATCGTTTTTTGAATACTCTCCAACGAAGGGGTAGCGGAACCCAGAACAACGGCAGCGTTATGCTGTTTCGCTCTTTCGACAGACACGTCCCTGGCATGATATTTCGGACTCTCTTCCTGCTTGTACGAGGACTCGTGCTCTTCATCAATAATAATAAGACCGATTTGGGTAAAAGGGGCAAAAATGGCCGAGCGAGCGCCGATTACGACCTTCACTTGCTTGCGGGTGATTTTACGCCATTCATCATAACGTTCGCCATTCGATAACCGGCTGTGAAGCACGGCGACCAGATCGCCGAACCTGCCTTTAAAACGTTCCACCATTTGCGGTGTTAACGAAATTTCGGGCACCAATACAATGGCTTCTCTGCCTTGGTCTAGACATTCCTGAATGGATTGTAAATATACTTCTGTCTTACCGCTGCCCGTCACTCCGTGAAGAAGAAAAACCTCATGCCTGCGCTCAGCGACGGCGCTGCGGATTTCGCCGAAAACGCTGCTTTGTTCCTCTGTCAGAGGAAGTGGTTTCGTTCGCGCGAACGAGCGGCCCGCGTAAGGATCACGCATCACTTCGACCTCCCGCAGCTCGATCCAGCCGCGATCCGCCAAGCTTTTAACAGTGCCGGCTCCAACCTGCACCGCTTCCATCAGCTCTGTGAGCCGAATCGCATGCGGATGCTCTATCAGATAACGAAGCACGTCCTGCTGTTTATTCGCTCTAGCCGGCAGCATGCCAACCGCTTCTTCCAAGCTTCTGCCATCTGCCGGAGGAAAGACCGTCAGCGCCTTCTTAGCCGTCATGCGGTCTTTGACCATCTGCGCTTCCATAAGGATGCCGCTGGACAAGAGCTGCTTAATGAGCGACCCGTCATTCTCGAAACGCTCCATCAGCGTTTCCATCGGAACAGTTCCCTTTGCTCGCACAAAGGCGACGATCTCCTGCAGATCCGGCAAATCCAACAGCGATTGCTCGCCGGATTCATCCCCAAGAGAGATGGCCCTTTCGTATTTCGCCTTGAGAGCCGCAGGCAGCATCGCTTGCAATGCCGTAACCTCATGGCACAAGTACATACGGCTGAGCCACCTGCCGAGTCCTACAAGTTCTTCTGTCAATGGCGGAACCAAATCCAGCACGCTTTGAATCGGCTTGACTCGTTTAGTATCCATCTGCGTTTCTTCAAGCAGTTCGACAACAAATCCTTGCAGCACCCGAGGACCAAATGGCACGCCAACGCGGCTCCCTACTTCGACCCATTTGCGCAAAGCCGCAGGAATTTCATAGTCAAAAGCCCGATTGGTTTGCTTTGCCGGGACATCGACAATGACTTTTGCATACATCCACATTCTCCTTAGCGTTTCAAGTTGTCTTCATCCGCCCCGCCGCCAACTCCAGAAGCCTGCGCGCCACATCTTTCTTGCTCTGTAATGGCAGGGCCTCGACAAGCCCGTTCCGATCAAAAATCCGTACCGCATTCGTATCCCCGCTAAAGCCTGCGCCCTCTTGGGAAACGTCGTTACCAACGATAAGGTCGCAATTTTTACGCTTCAGCTTCTCCAGCGCATGTTCATCCAGACGTTCGGTTTCAGCGGCGAAACCGATAACAAACTGATCTTTTTTCAGCGTACCGATCTCCTGCAAAATGTCCGGATTTTTGACAAGCTCCAATGTGAGCGAGTCCGCTTTCTTTTTCATCTTTTGCTCAGCGACGACTGCAGGGCGATAATCGGCGACGGCAGCCGCTTTGATAATAAGCTGACTCGTATTCATTCGCGACATGACAGCTTCTCTCATATCCAAAGCGGACTGTACGGGTATGATTTCCACGCCTTCAGGGGCAGGCAAAGCTGTTGGTCCTGTCACTAAGGTGACACTGGCTCCCATCCGTACCGCTTCTTCTGCGATCGCATAGCCCATTTTGCCTGAAGAATCATTCGTAATATAGCGAACCGGATCAATCCGCTCCACTGTGCCTCCGGCTGTCACAAGCACACGCTGCCCTTGAAGCAGACCGTTCCCAGCAAAATGCTGCTCAATTGCAGCAAAAATCTCTTCAGGCTCGGCCAGGCGCCCTTTCCCGACATACCCGCAGGCAAGCTGTCCTTCTCCCGGCTCTATAAAACGAACGCCTCGGCTGCGCAGCGTCTGCATGTTTTGCTGCACTGCCGGATTGGCGTACATATGCACATTCATCGCAGGTGCCACCCAAATCGGTGCCATGGTCGCAAGCAGCATAGTGCTCAGCATATCGTCGCCAAGACCAAGTGCCAGCTTGCCGATCATATTGGCCGTTGCCGGCGCAATCACAACGAGATCGGCGCTATCCGCCAGGTTAATGTGAGAGACGACGGAAGGGTCTTTCTCATCGAATGTATCAACGAACACATGATGACGCGACAACGTCTGAAACGTCAGAGGCGCTACAAATTGGACTGCGGACTCTGTCATAATGACCCGTACATTAGCCCCAGCTTGAGTCAGTTTGCTCGTCAGCGCAGCAGCCTTATAAGCAGCAATGCCTCCGCATACGCCGAGTACGATCGTTTTACCGTGCAGAACACCCATGGAGTATCCTCCTTAATAGTCCCCACAAAGTGACACTGTGACACTTCGAAGGTTAGTCCGTCCGCACCGAGTGATAGCTCGGTCGGCGTCTAAACATTCCGCTTAAAGCGGTCGAGCTTCTTCGGCTTACTTCGATAAATGTTTATACATTACTTTGCGGGGAGCCCCCAAATGAATAATAAGAAAAAAATAACAACCGCTAGGGTTGTCAGGGAAAGCATTTATTTCACGATCTCTTTAGACTGAATTTTCTCGTAAGCAATGTAGTCACCGTATAGTTCTTCTAAGGCAACTCCGACTTGTTTATGGGATTTTTGGCCTCTCAAATCGGACTTGGCTCCGTCGCGCAGTAGTCTTGCTCTCTTCGCTGCGGCAACAACGAGCGAGTATTTGCTGTCTACTTTATCGAGAAGTTTATCAATTGAAGGATATAACATGTTTAGTTCACCTCACCAATCCATTGAATGACTTTCGGATACATCCGATCTTTTTTGCAATGTTCCGCAGCCAGAATCGACTGTATTTTGGAACAAGCCGTCTCAACACGATCATTGATGATCGCATAGTCGTAATGCTCCATCAAGCGGATTTCATCCACAGCGACTGACATGCGGCTGCGAATGACTTCGTCCGTCTCCGTGCCTCGGGTCACGATGCGATTCTGAAGCTCATCGAGCGAAGGCGGCAGCAAGAAGATGAAAACACCTTCCGGAAACTTCTGTTTCACCTTCAAAGCGCCCTGCACTTCAATCTCCAAAATGACGTCTTGGCCCGCACGCAGCGTATCTTCAACAAAACGACGCGGCGTTCCATAGTAGTTGCCTACATATTCAGCCCACTCGAGCACTTCATCGGTATCGATAAGCTGTTGAAATTGTTCCCGGGTCTTGAAAAAATAATTCACGCCTTCCACTTCCCCTTGTCTCGGGGCGCGTGTTGTCGCTGATACGGAATACACAATATCCGGTGAACAATTGCGCAATGCAGCGCAAACTGTTCCCTTTCCTACACCGGAGGGACCGGACAATACAATCAAAATGCCTCTCTCACGCTCGAGAGTATTCGTATTACTCGTCATGATCATCGTCCTTGTTGGAAAGTCGATGTGCTACCGTTTCTGGTTGTACCGCCGACAAAATGACATGATCGCTGTCGGTGATAATAACGGCACGGGTTCTTCTACCATATGTAGCGTCAATCAGCATGTGACGATCACGCGCTTCCTGAATGATTCTCTTGATCGGCGCCGATTCCGGACTCACGATCGAGATAATGCGGTTCGCCGATACGATGTTCCCGAACCCGATATTGATTAATTTGATAGCCATTCAACTTCCTCCTCGCGAAGCCTCATGCCGCTTCACTCGATATTCTGTATTTGTTCTCTCATCTTCTCCAGCTCTGCTTTCATGTGAATGACTCTTGTCGTTAGCTCAGCATGATTCGCTTTGGAGCCGATGGTATTCACTTCGCGATTCATTTCTTGAATCAGGAAGTCAAGCTTGCGTCCTACGGGTTCATTGCCTTCCAGCAGCTGATCGAATTGCTGAAAATGACTTTGCAGCCGGGTAAGCTCTTCGTCGACATTAGAGCGATCTGCAAAAATGGCAATCTCTGTAGCCAAACGCTGCTCGTCTACAGGCGTCTGCTCCTGCAAAAGGGACTGGATTCTGCCGCTAAGCTTGCTGGCATGATCTTGAACCACTTGCGGGGCAAAAGCTTGCAGTTCTACATGGATACGCTTCAGCTCGGCTAGACGTTCACGAATATCCTGCTCTAGAAACGCCCCTTCCCGAACCCGCATGTCAGATAAACGGGCTACGGCATCTTGCAAGCAGGCGCATAGCTCCATCTCGAACTGTTCATCCGGATCCGTGCGATCTTCCTTCATTTGAACTAAGTCGGGAAGTTTCAATACATCTTTGAGTTCAATGTTCTCGGTGAAGCCGTAACGCTGCTTCAACTGTTCCGCCGCTTGTAAATAAGCATCGGCTAAGGTAAAGTCCACAGTTACATTTCTGGAAGTAACCGCTTCGCGCTCAGCTGAAATGTAGACGTCGACGCGTCCTCTTTTCACTGCTTGCAGCACAGTTTTCTTCAATGCGTCTTCAAAAGCCGCCCATTCTTTGGGCAGACGGACAGCCACTTCACAATACCTATGATTGACCGATTTGGCATCGATAAATACCTTGTATCCCACAAAAGAACGATTCGCTTGTCCGAATCCGGTCATACTGCAAATCATCCTGATCACATCCATTACCCTATTTTAATTCATTTTGAAAGTGGGTACAAGTGGAAATCATGGCGATTCGACTTTTCCCATACGTACTTCGTCAAGTCTACGCACATTTCATAGAGCAGAAACGGCGTCATCAGATAGATGCCGTTAAAATACGGCATGGCAGCATCCAGCAGCTCTTTGGCGATTTCAACGCCCATCGCACGGCCTTCTTCCCCTTTGAGACCGCTCATGCGGCTTCTGACTTCATCCGATAATTGAATTCCGGGAACTTCATTATGGAGGTACTCAGCGTTCCCGCCGCTGGCCAGGGGCGCGATCCCTATAAAGATCGGGACGTTCAGATGCTTGGTGGCGTTATGAATCTGCTCAATGAGCTTGGCGTCATAAACGGGCTGCGTCATGATGTAATCTGCGCCGGCCTCGATTTTTCGCTCCAAACGTTGAACAGCTTTATCCAAATGCTTCACATTCGGGTTAAAAGCAGCACCGACGACGAAATTCGCCTTCTGTTTAAGCGGTTTGCCGGAGAAGGCGATGCCTTCGTTGAGCTGCTTGATCATGCGGATGATCTCAAACGAAGTGAGATCGTACACCGATTTGGACCCTGGCAGATCGCCGAACTTGGCGGGATCGCCGGTTACGGCCAGCACGTGGTCGATGCCCAGCGCGTGCAGACCCATGAGATGGGACTGCGTCCCGATCATGTTGCGGTCGCGGCATGCGATATGAATAAGCGGACGCGCGCCCAACTTGTCCTGCACGAGGTAGCCGAGGGCAAGGTTGCTCATGCGCGTCACTGCAAGTGAATTATCGGCCATTGTGATGGCGTCGACATGAGCGTCCTGCAGGGCTTTCGATCCCTGCATGAATTTGTCGATGTCGAGATCCCGCGGGGGATCTAGCTCGACGATAACGGTTTTACGCTGCTTGACGATGTCCAGCAGCGACGGCTTTGCCGCCGGCGGCGCAGGCTTAGCCGGCGCCGGTTCGCTTACGCGCACCGGTCGAACGTGCGCGGCGGCGCCGGGCGCCGCCGGGACGTAGCCGCTTAGCGCCTTGGCGACAGCGGCGATATGCTCCGGCGTCGTGCCGCAGCAGCCGCCGATGATGCGCGCGCCGAGGTCGGCGAAGCGCAGCGCGCTCTCGGCGAAGTACTCCGGCGTCGCTGCGTACGTGTAATGCCCGTCAACGTAGTCGGGCAGCCCCGCGTTCGGGAACGCCGAAAACGGCACGCCGGCGAGCAGCGTCAGCTTCTCCATCGAGCGGAGAATCCCGTTCGGGCCGACGCGGCAGTTGAAGCCGATGACGTCTGCCCCGCCGTCGCGCAATCTCTCAAAAGCCTCCTGAAGCGGTACGCCATCCTGCGTACTGCCTGTTCCTTCATTTGCGAATTGGCAAATGACCGGCAGGTTGCTCATGCTGCGAATAATCCGCAGAGCCAGCTGAAGCTCATCCAGATCGTAAAACGTCTCAAGCAGCAGCCCGTCCACCGGAGAGTCCAGTAAAACACCGATCTGTTCACGAAGCGATTGTTCCACATCGGCCGTGCGAACATTTTTACGTTTGCCGGCACGTATGGAACCGATTGCTCCAACGACATAAGCATCGTTGCCGACTGCTTTACGGGCCAGCTCAACGCCTGCACGATTAATCGCTTCAACATCGCTTTCCAGCCCATACTTGGACAGCTTCTCACGGTTCGCCGAGAAGGTGTTCGTCTCAATAAGACGAGCACCTGCTTCAAAATAGCGGCGGTGCACGTCAGCAACCGTCTCCGGTCGCAGCAGATTCAATTCTTCATAAGAAATACCGACGGGAAATCCCATCTGATATAAATAAGTCCCCATAGCGCCGTCACCGGTCAAAATTTCCCGCTGAAGTGCCGTCCGAAGATCCGATTTCATGATAAACTCCCCACCCACTAAAAAATGTAGCTTTACTGTATCACAAAACCAGGCCGATATTAAGGAGAACGTTTATCAATTTTTTTTATACTTAAAACTCGCCATTAGAGCGTTCCCTTAAACACTTCTTCCGCCGGTCCAGTCATGTACACGTGATTATCGGCTTCGTCCCATTCAATGAAGAGATCTCCGCCCTTCAGTGAAACCGTTGCCCGGCGGTCTGTCAAACCGTTCAAAACAGATGAAACGAGAGTCGCGCATGCGCCCGTTCCACAAGCCAATGTCGGCCCCGCTCCTCTTTCCCAAACGCGCATATCCGTATGCTCACGATTCTTCACCGTCACGAATTCAACATTCGTCTTGCGAGGAAACATCGGATGCACTTCCAGCCTCGGCCCCCATAAGGAAAGATCGAAGTTAACCGCGTCATCCACGTAGATTACACAGTGCGGATTGCCCATCGATACGGCCGTGAACCGGAATTGCCGATCATCCACTTCAATCGGATAGTCGATAACTTCTGCTTGATCCACAGTCGTAGGCACCTGAAGGCCCTCTAGAATCGGCTGCCCCATATCAACACGTACCGTTGCGACTTTCCCGTTCTGAACGTTAAGCTGCACTTTTTGCACGCCTGCACCTAACGTCTCGACAGTTATTTCCGCTTTATCGGTCATGCCATTATCGTAGACATATTTAGAAACGCAGCGAATTGCATTTCCGCACTGTTCCGCTTCGGAACCGTCGGAGTTGATAATGCGCATTTTAAAATCGGCCGTTTCGGAAGGAAGGATATAGACTAAACCATCCGCTCCGATACCGAAGAAACGGTTACACAGCCGGATGGCAAGTTGATCCGCGCCGGACGGCAGTTCTTTTTCACCGGCTACAACGATAAAATCATTGCCTAGACCGTGCATTTTTGTGAATTTCATTTTAATCAGCACTCCAAATAAGTGTTTTATCCCTTATCATAGCGTAAAACCGCAATGATGCATAGTGCTATGCCAAAAGAGGCAATCCCGCCAATCATCATAGATGACGGAGGGACTGCCTCTTTGACAAATTCGGAGAACATGAAGAAATATCTCTTTGGTTTCAGCTTGTCATCATTCCGATTATCTGAAGCTGGGCTTTGAATTAAAAGGAATTGAACCAGAGCGTTTGTTTTTTTTCGGTGACAGTACACTGCCCAGCCCCATCAGGAACGTTGGAATACCTGCAGCAATTAAGACAAGAATCCATTCTTTGAAGCCGAGCGGTACCGTTTTGAAGATCGGCTGCAGCTGCTCGACATACATCACAAGGAGCATTAACGCAAGTGAAGAAAGCACAGCAAGCACCAAATATTTATTTTGTAATGGATTGCGGTGGAAAATGGATCGTGAGCTGCGACAGTCAAACACATGAATCAGCTGAGCCATGACGAGTGTTGCGAAGGCAACGCTTTGCGCTTTGAGCAGTGTCTCCGCATCATCTGGATTCCCCCGCAGGATGAGCCAGAAAGCACCCAACGTACATACGCCGATCAGGATACCGCGAGAAATGATTTTCCAACCCAAACGTCTTGCAAAAATATTCTCTTTCGCCGAACGCGGCTTCTGCTGCATCAAGTCCTTCTCGGCTTGGTCGATGCCTAGCGCCATTGCAGGAAGTCCATCGGTTACAAGGTTGACCCATAAGATTTGGATCGGCACGAGCGGAAGCGGCATGCCCGCCATCATGGCGATGAACATGGTCATAATTTCGCCGACGTTCGAAGCAAGCAGATAACGAATGAATTTACGGATATTTTCATAAATGCCTCGTCCTTCTTCAATCGCAGCAACGATTGTTGAAAAATTGTCGTCACTCAAGATGAGCGAAGATGCTTCCTTCGATACGTCGGTTCCCGTAATCCCCATCGCGATGCCGATATCAGCCGCTTTGATCGCGGGCGCATCGTTCACGCCATCCCCTGTCATCGCAACGACATGACCTTTGCGCTGCAGAGCCTTGACGATGCGGAGCTTATGTTCAGGCGATACCCGCGCGTAAACGTAGATATCGTCGACTTTCGCTTCCAGTTCCTCATCCGACAGTTGTCCGAGCTGCTGTCCGCTCAAGCTTATCCCGTTGGCCGGAATCATCCCAAGCTGCTTGGCGATTGCCTCTGCCGTCGTTTGATGGTCACCGGTAATCATGACCGTTTTAATGCCCGCTTTGCGGCATTTGGCTATAGCTTCCCGGACTTCTTTGCGAGGCAGATCGATCATGCCGGTAAGGCCGACGAAAACAAGACCATTTTCCACGTCATCATATTCGTCGTAACGGTCGCTGATCTTAAGATCTCGATAAGCCAGTCCCAATACACGCAGCGCCGATTTCGCCATACCTTCGTTAGCGGACATCACTTTCTGCTTCAATGTCTGCGTAAACGGGATCACTTTACCTTCCCATAGGATATAGCTGCAGTGCTGCAGCAGGACGTCAGGTGCCCCTTTCGTACAGGCCATCCGTCCTCCGTCATAGGATACCAGCACCGACATCCGTTTGCGTTCCGAATCAAAAGGAAATTCTGCAATCCGGTTGAATTGCTCGCTGAGCGATTTATGCGTGATACCGCTTTTGGCGCTCAAGACGACCAATGCCCCTTCGGTTGGATCCCCTTTAATGCTCCACACTGAATCCGGTTGGTCCTTGCCGTCTTTGCCTTTTTTTCGCTTCTGCTCCTGCTTTTCTTCTTCTAGTGTTGCATTATTGCAAAGTACGGAAATTTGCAGCAATTTATGCAGCATTGGATTTTTGCGAAGATCCGCGCTTTGACCTCCCACGTGTATTTCGCCGGTCGGCGCATACCCGTCACCAGTCACTTCCATAACCTCACCGCCTACCCACAGATGGGTAACGGTCATTTTATTCTGTGTTAAAGTTCCCGTTTTGTCCGAGCAGATAACGGAAGCACAACCAAGCGTCTCTACGGAAGGAAGCTTGCGTACGATCGCTTTGCGCTTGATCATACGCTGTACGCCTAGAGCCAGCGCTATGGTCACAATCGCCGGCAACCCTTCAGGTATGGCTGCTACCGCCAGGCTTACACCGGCCAGGAACATGGCGTAAGGCGGTTGTCCATGCATAATGCCTGCGACAACGACAAGAATGGTGAGTGCGATAGCTACTATGATGAGTATTTTGCCAAGCTGTTCTAAACGGTGCTGCAAAGGAGTTTCCATCGATTCCGTATTTTGAATCAAATCTGCGATTTTACCCATTTCGGTGTCCATGCCCGTACGAACGACGACTGCCTTAGCGGTTCCTCTGGATACCATCGTACCCATAAAGCCGAGATTGCGTTGATCGCCTAGAGGAATATCGGCGTTCGGCATCGCTGCCGTCATTTTGCTGACCGGTACCGACTCGCCTGTAAGGGCCGATTCTTCGATATAAACGCCATTCGTTTCCAGAAAACGAATATCCGCCGGTACGCGGTCTCCGCTTTCGAGCAGCACAATATCGCCTGGAACCAGATCGCGAGCCGGTATTTGATGAACTGCGTTATCCCTCCATACCTTCGCATTCGGGGCTGACAATTCTTTAAGCGCACGTAAGGAACGCTCTGCGCGGAATTCCTGCACAAAGCCAAGAATTCCGTTCATCAAAATGATAATCACGATGGTGATAGCGTCTAAATATTCCCCGAGCAAGCCGGAAATGAGGGTCGCCCCCAATAAGACCAGAACCATAAAATCTTTGAATTGATTCAGAAACAGCGTAATCGGAGAGACGCGCTGCCCCTCTGAAAGTTCGTTTCGGCCGACCTCTGCCAGCCGCTTAAAAGCTTCTTCCCAGGGCAACCCTTGCTGCATGCTCACCTGCTGAGACTGCAAGACTTCCTCCGATGTCATCTGGTACCACTTGTTCTGACTCATCCGCCCTTCTCCCTCCCAATTCCCACTTGATCTCGCCTTTCATTCATATGGGTCAACCTCTATTACGTATTTGTATTCAGACAAGCCGGAAAATATCCCTTTAAACATCTTTCTAACCGAAATGAGCTTAAGTTTTTGCTCAAAGTATGGCATGATAGAAGTTAACACGGTTTTCAACCTAGAATGGAGTTGTATGCATCATGGCTTTAGACGGACTCGTCCTTCATGCGATTGTTCACGAATTGCAAGCGTGTGTAGGAGGCCGAATCAATAAGATTCACCAGCCCACAAACAATG
This sequence comes from Paenibacillus sedimenti, assembly GCF_014534655.1. Classification (GTDB taxonomy): domain Bacteria; phylum Bacillota; class Bacilli; order Paenibacillales; family NBRC-103111; genus Paenibacillus_E; species Paenibacillus_E sedimenti. The sequence continues at coordinate 1,069,379 of NZ_JACVVD010000001.1, read as the reverse complement.
ACGTCGTTCTGCAAATTAGAGCGCAAGGGCAAAATATCAAGCTTCTGCTTTCAGCGAATCCTACCTATCCGAGGGTACACGCAACCGAACAGCAGTTTATGAACCCTGTTGAAGCGCCCATGTTCTGTATGCTGTTTCGCAAGCATTTTGAGGGTGGTGTTATAGAAGCTGTTGAACAAGTGGGTTTGGAGCGTATCATTCGCATTCTGGTTCGTCACCGGGATGAATTAGGAGATATGAGCAGTAAATTAATCGTCGTTGAAATCATGGGTCGTCACAGCAACATGATTCTGATCGATCCGCTCACAGACACAATTATAGACGGCATTCATCATGTAACTCCATCCATTAGCGCTTACCGAATTGTGATGCCCGGAAGCAAGTACGTCACGCCACCCGAACAGGATAAGTTGAATCCTCTGGAGGTTGATTCCACAGCCTTTCATCACCTCTTTGAGGAGGTATCTTCCGAAGAGCCGGAGCAGCGATTGGTAGCTTCATTCAGCGGTTTAAGCCCCTTAATAGCAAGAGAAATTGTATACCGGGGCCGTAGAAAGGCAAGCCTGCACGATGGCGAGGCTCTGTTACCCTCGATGTGGCAAGCTTTCTCTGAAGTTATGGAAGCAGCGCGCCTGCATGAATATGACCCTGTTATCGTGGAGCATGCGGAGAGCGGCAAGCTGTTTTTTGCGATGACGCCTTTGACCCACCTCGATGGTCCTTCTACATCATACCCTTCAGCCAACGCTTGTTTGGAGCAATATTACGGGGACAAAGCCGAAAGGGATACAGTAAAGCAGAGAGTAGCCGATCTGCTGCGATTATTACAAAATGAGAAAAACAAAAATGTTAAAAAACTGGAAAAATTAAGGGAAACCTGGGAAGAATCCCAAGATGCCGATAAGCACCGGATTCTCGGCGAGCTGTTGACCGCTTCTCTTCATACCATCAAAAAAGGCGACAAAGAACTGGAAACGATAAATTATTATGATGAGGAACAAGCTTTAATCCGGATTCAGCTGGATCCGCTTCTTACGCCTTCGGAAAATGCGCAGCGCTATTTTAAAAAATATACAAAAATGAAAAACAGCACGGCGATCGTCGAAAAGCAAATCGAGCAAACCCATCAAGAAATCGCTTATTTGAACTCGCTCTTGCAGCAGCTAAGCGTAGCTTCTTTACAGGATATTGAAGAAATACGCGATGAGCTGATGGAACAGGGATATTTGCGTGACCGCAACAGGAAGCAGCGCAAAAAGAAAAAGCAGGATAAGCCGGCTTTAGCTTGCTATACATCAAGTGACGGCATTCCCATCTATGTCGGTAAAAACAATACGCAGAACGAATATTTAACGAATCGTTTAGCTGGTTCTACGGATACTTGGCTGCATACAAAAGATATCCCCGGCTCGCACGTCGTTATTCGCAGCGACCGTTTTTCCGATGAGACTCTTCTGGAAGCTGCGCAGCTGGCCGCCTATTTCAGTCAGGCAAAGCAATCGAGCCAAGTGCCCGTTGATTATACCTTTATCAAGCACGTCCATAAACCAAATGGCTCCAAACCCGGATTCGTCATCTATGTGAATCAAAAAACAGTATTCGTGACCCCGGATGAAAATAAAATTAAAAAGATGAAAGTAACTGTGAAGTAAATAAAAAGAACAGCTCTTTAGGGGCTGTTCTTTTTGTCTTTTATTAGTTGTGTCAAATAACCATTTCTAGAGAAAGAGCAGTTCTGCCGATGGAAATGTAGGTGAACCCGAGTTTGCTCATTTCCTTCGGCTCGAACATGTTTCTGCCATCGATAATGACTGGCTGCTTTATCATGCTGCGTACGAGATTGTAATTCAATTGCCGAATGGCCTCCCACTCCGTCGCAATGACCATAGCATCTGCGTTTTGAAGCGCATCATAAGGATTTATATGCAAACTCACATTTGTAAGCAGCTTGGATGCATGAACTGCCGCTGCCGGATCGTAGGCGGAGATGTTTGCGCCGAGCTTTTGAAGAGCAGCGATAATATCAAGTGCGGGAGCATCACGCAGATCGTCCGTATTCGGCTTGAAGGCAAGGCCCATGACGGCGATCCGTTTTCCCTCCAAATCACCTAGCGTGCGATGAATCTTGTTAACGAAACGTTCCCGCTGCAGCTGATTGACTTCGATAACGGAACGCAATATTTTGAAATCGTAATCCACGTTTTGGGCTATTTTCAATTGCGCCCTCGTATCTTTAGGAAAACAAGAGCCTCCATAGCCAATACCCGCGTTCAGAAAATGGGGACCGATACGTCGATCCAATCCCATTCCCTTGGCGACAAACCCAACGTCGGCTCCCACCTTCTCGCATACGTGCGCCATTTCGTTGATAAAAGAAATTTTTGCAGCAAGGAAAGCATTCGATGCATATTTAATAAGTTCGGCACTTTCACGGTCAGTCATGAGCAGTTCAGTTCGAATAGGAGCATGAATAGCGGCAATCCTTGCACCAGACTCAGCATGTTCCGAACCGATGACAATCCGGTCCGGGTGAAACGTATCGTGAATGGCTGAGCCTTCTCTCAGAAATTCAGGGTTCGAAACAACGTGAATGTGTGCATGCTGCGGTGCAAGCTCGCGAGTTTGCTTTTCAACCCACCTTCCGGTCCCTACGGGAACGGTGCTTTTCATCACAATGATCTTCGTTGCGGTCAAATGGGGAGCCATTCCGGCAATAACACTGCGGACCTGTGACATATCCACATCGCCATTGTCTAAAGTCGGTGTTCCAACGGCTATAATGATAATATCGGAAACCTTCACGGCTTCTACCAAGTTAGAGGTAAAAGAAAGATGGCCAGACTGCATATTGGCAGCGACTAGTTCTTGTAAGCCAGGTTCATAGATGGGAATGTCGGCTTGCTGCAATCGTACGATTTTGTTTTCATCGCGATCCACACAAACCACTTGATGCCCCATCTCTGCAAAGCAGGTGCCCGAGACCAAACCGACATAACCTGTTCCAATAACCGCAATGCGTTCGACCATCCTATCCTACCTCCCAAGATGAATCATACTTCTCTATTTTATTTCCCACTGACGAATCAATGCTAATAGATATGCTTTCACTTGGTCCTGTAAATCCGGACGCTGCAAGGCCAATTCAATGGTTGCTTCAATGTATCCGAGCTTGTCGCCTACGTCGTAACGTTTTGCCTGCATCAGATAAGCAGCCATTTGCTGCTCTTTATTCAGAACTCGAAGCGCATCGGTCAATTGAATCTCGCCGCCCCTTCCCGGCTTTTGACCTTCCAGGATCTTGAAAATTTCCGGCATTATAATATATCTGCCGATGACTGCCAGGTTAGACGGCGCTTGATCACGGTCAGGCTTTTCCACCAAATCTTGAATCAGTTTGTAACCGTCCATACTGCTTGACGGAGATACGATGCCGTATTTACTCACGTCTTCCCACGGGACTTCTTGTACCGCGATGACGGAGGTTTGGGTCTGTTCGTAAATGTCCATCATCTGCTTGAGCCCAGGCGGGGTCGATTGCAGGATGTCGTCACCGAGCAATACTGCGAAAGGCTCATCCCCAATAAATTTGCGCGCGCACAAAATGGCGTGGCCAAGTCCAAGCGGCTGCTTCTGGCGAATATAGTGAACATCCGCCAGGTTCGAGACGGATTCCACGATTTCGAGCAGCTTCGCGCTTCCTTTTTCCTCCAGCATGGTTTCGAGCTCAACAGATTTATCAAAATGATCTTCAATGGCGCGCTTGTTGCGTCCTGTAACAATAATTATGTCTTCAATACCGGACTCGATCGCTTCTTCGACGATATATTGAATGGCAGGTTTATCTACGATAGGCAGCATTTCTTTGGGCTGCGCTTTAGTCGCAGGCAGGAATCTCGTACCCAAACCTGCCGCAGGAATAATGGCTTTGCGGATTTTTTTCATGGACGTTGCTCCTTCCTCTTTTGCAGACTGGAAAGTATATCGATTCCAATTGTTCTGGCACCTATGGGTGCATGGAAGACTACGCCCCCGCGTTCGCCATGAAAGTCGGAACCAGCCGTCATCAGAAGTCCGAAACGATGCGCGAGTCCCACGTATCTCGCCTCATCATCAGGCGTATGGTCGGAATGGTATACTTCGATCCCATCCAAGCCCTGCCCGATAATGATCTCCACTAATTCATCATCGTGATAAATTCCAGGATGCGCTAGTACGGCGGTACCTCCCGCTTCATGAATCCACTGAATCGCCATAGCCGGTTCTATGCGCGGCGGATTCGCGTAAGCGGCAGCACCTTTGCCTAAATAGCGTTCAAATGCCTCACTGACGGAGGAGACATAGCCTTTGTTCAACAGTACTGCGGCAATATGAGGCCTTCCGACCGTGTCGCCCTTCGTCTTAACGTTTTCCACTTCCTGGAAGACTTCGTCCATGGTAATGCTTAGCCCAAGCTGCTGTAAGCGCTCAATAATCATTTCGTTCCGACGATCTCTAGTTTCTCTAAGAGACTCCAATCTTTCCAAAAATAGTGCATCGTTCACATCTATAAAATAGCCCAGCACATGAATATCTTGATTTCGGGCAACGGTACTTATTTCAACACCGGGAACAACCTCAATACCTAGTTTACGGCCTTCATCCAGTGCCTCTGCTATCCCCGAAACCGTATCATGATCGGTAATCGCCACTCCGCCCAATCCGGCTTTAAAAGCCATTCGCACATTTTCCGATGGCCTTTGCGTCCCGTCCGAAGCTGTCGTATGCGTGTGCAGGTCCGCCTGCATTCTTAAAGGCATGATGTTTCCCCTTTCTATATCGTAGATGACATGTATAAACAGACCATTAAGCGAACTGCAGCTTTATGTAAATTTTCAGAGCCAGCGGCTCAAGTCTTCCTGACGTAAAAAGGTCATAAAGCTGACCGCTGAAATCGGCAGCAGCGTCGAGCTCAAATATATCGCGTAGAAGCTCCGTTCGAAGGAAATATTCTCGATCTGTTTTACTTTAAGCAAACCTAGAGTTACCTCATGCTTAACGGACGACTGTGACAAAATGGAAATGCCAAGCCCAGCCTCAACGGCGGATTTGATCGCACCTGTGCTGCCCAGCTCCATAACAATCTTCATGTCACTGTAATCGATCTGACGACGAGTCAGTTCCTCCTCCATTACCCTTCTCGTCCCTGAGCCCTGCTCGCGGAGAACAAACGGATATTTGAGCACATCGTCAAATGTAACGACATTCAGATCCGCTAACGGGTGGTCCGCAGGCACGATCAGTTTAAGCTCATCGCTGAGAATCGCTTCCGTATGAACATCCGGATGGTGAATCGGCGCCTCAACAAGCCCAAAGTTCAGCTGATGTCCGAGAACCTCGTCCAAAATCTGCGTCGTATTCATGACCTTCATCGAGACGGAAATGTTCGGATAATCTTTGCTGAACGGACCGAGAAGCCGCGGCAAAATATACTCGCCCATCGTCAAACTCGCTCCCAACTGAAGCCTGCCTTCGATCATCTTCGTGAACTTCGACATCGCCACATCCGTTTCGCGAATAAGCTCGATGCTCCGCTTGGCAAACGGCAGAAGGGCCCGCCCTGCTTCGGACAATTCGATTTTTTTGGTGCTGCGGTGAAAAAGCTTGACGCCGAAATAATCTTCCAGCGACTGAACCTGCATCGTCACCGCCGGTTGCGTCATGTGCAGCGAAGCCGCCGCATGAGAGAAGCTGCCTTTTTCCGCGACTGTAAAGAAAATATGTAGTTGATGAAAATTAAGTGCCATCGTCCCCCGCCTCTCTTTTGTTCCATTATATGAAAATCCGTGATGAGAGTCCATTAACCGGTAAATCCGCCAAAATCGTAAACTCAAAAAAAGAGCATGCCCTACGACCGGGCATACTCTGGCAATGAGCATATCGTTACCTGCGTTTGCGGCTGTTTTTGATTAAAGTCATCCGACGTGAGTGTCGGAGCCAAGAATAATACGATTTCAAATCTCGCAGCTCGATGGTCTCGGACATTCTGCCCAAGAAGGTGACGATGATCATTTTATGAAGCGGGTTGCCTGCGATGTCGGTCTCGTGTTCCAGATGTGAAAACTCCGCAACGACGACAAGATCCTCATCAATTAAGTACACGTCTTCCTCATTGCGATAGTACGGCATGATTTTATTATTTTTTAGCTTTTCCCACAGAAAAGCGCAAATCTCTTCCAGCGAACCGTTTTGGTCGGATACACGATCATTCCATCTCAGCTTGGCATGATTCGTGATCACGATATCCGCCACTTTCTTATCACCTAATTGTACGAAAAATGGTTCGTAAGTACTCCATCTCCCCATAACCTTGTCTTTCATGATCACAACCCCTCTCCTACTAAAATGGGACCGAATACCTATTCCCTGTTGCGTTGTAAGTTTTATTTTACTTGATTATATCTTTTTTTTCCATGTAAGAATATATAAAATTATTAATTATTATTTGTGAATTCATGAAAAAATGCTTATTTTCTAAAAATTCAAACAAAACAGAAAAAAGAAAAAAGCTTCTTTCGAAGCTTTGTTTTGCACTGCAGCCTCAAAGGGTGTAAAATCTAGTTTTGTCCGGCATATTACTACTGTATTCAGTTTTGATTTCGTTGCGATAAGAGCGTTCTACTTTTTTTACGTATGGAAGCTTCTGAAGGTTTCGCATCGTTTCATCTAATTTACTTGCATGTATATAAAGGACAGCATAATTCATCTTTTTGGATATGTAATGGAGAGAGCCGAATCGTTCCAGGTTTCTGGCCGCTTTCGTATCGTTCACCCAAACAATTAATCCGCTACGCTCGATCATCATGATTTCTACCTCTTTTCAATTATCCTGCTCTGGAGTGAAACTAACACATGAAGCCATCTGACATGACCGTCCGCATCTATCGCGGTCCCATTACCGAAAGCATCCACCGCTTCCATCTCGCGGTGGTGAATACCGACGGGGCGCTGCTGCACCAAGCCGGCGACCCGCACCTGCTCACCTTCGCCCGTTCTACGGCGAAGCTAATCCAAACGCTGCCGGTCATCGAATCCGGCGCGGCTGACCATTTCGGCCTTGGAGATGCCGAAATCGCCCTTTGCTGCGCTTCCCACAACGGGGAAGCCGAGCATGTGAGCGCTGCCCGGGGGATCCTGGGCAAGCTCGGGTACACGCATGAGCACCTGCAGTGCGGCGCTCATGAGCCTTATCACGCGCCTACTGCGCAGGCGATGCGCGAGCAAGGCATAACCCCGACCACGCTGCACAACAACTGCTCGGGCAAGCATTCGGGCATGCTGGCGCTATCAGCGCACCTGCATGCCGCTCCTGATACGTACATGAGCATCGAACATCCCGTCCAGCAACTGATGCTGGAAGCGGTATGCGCCATGTCCGGAGTGCCCCAAGAACTGATGCACCTCGGCATCGACGGCTGCGGCGTTCCAGTGTTCGGCATGCCCATCGATCGGCTTGCACTCGCATTTGCGCGACTGGGTTCACCGGCCGGACTTGCAGAAGCACGTGCAAGCGCTTGCCGGAGAATTGTCGCCGCGGTGCGAAAATATCCTCAATTCCTCGCGGGAAGCGATCGCTTCGACACGCGATTAATCGAGGTTACAGGCGGGAGAATCATAGGAAAAATGGGAGCCGAGGGCATCTTCGCACTCACGATGCCTGAGGAAGGCATAGGCTTCGTCTTGAAAGTCGAAGACGGCAATCAACGAGCCATGTATCCGGCCGTCGTTGAAGCTCTGAAGCAGCTAGGCTTGCTCAAGGAATCCGAAGTAAGCGCACTTGCTGCCTATCATACTCCTACAATTCATAATTGGCAGGGTACCGAAGTTGGACGCATTCAACCTGACTTTCAGCTATAGAAGATCCCATCTGAAAGCCGGACTTGATCAACTCGCACTTATACTCAGCCGCAATTGCCGCTGCAGCTTCCGCCGGAGCTGCAGCCTTTGCCGGTTGGCAGCGGGTTGTTGCTAGGCACTTTGATAGATTCAGATACCGCGTGTGCGATTGTTGAAGAAACGGTGAACAGCAAATCATCCAGCCGGTCTTCGGCTTCTTTAAAACGGCGAACGGCTTCTAGCGCGTCCAGCTTTTGTTGCGCTTCATTCACTGCCGCAAGAGCTTCATGATAGCTCGGATGATAATGCCCGAACCGTTCGCATTCCTCAAACAATTCTTTCTTTCTCGCGAAAACCGCTTTTAGAACGCGAACTTCCTCGCTCTTTTCCACAACGGACTTCCAATATAAATAATCTGCCACTTCCGCAGAGGAATTAATCATATCACCCATGTCGTAAGCTTGCATGAGCACTGCTGACATATCCAGCGTATCCATTTCCATAGTATTCATACTGCGATCAACATCCTTCCTCTCTTAGAGTATAACAATCTCTATCATACCACAGTTCTTAAATTAAGTGTTTAAAAAGTCGGCTTTTCTTGATCATTGATGCCCGGCAATATAAGCTGCATCTCTTCCCAATCCTCACTTTTTAACATGATTTCTTGATCCTCTTCCAAACCGAAGAGCGTCCAGCCCGATCGTTCTTCATAAATGGCTCGCGGAATAATAAGTCGGTTTCGCCCTTCTTTGCGAAGCCGCAAGCAGCTCTTCCATTCAATGGCTTTGCGAATCATCTCTTTGCGCGTGGAACCGTGATAATCCCTGAATTCCTTTAACCATAGGCTTGGAATATCCTGCATATCTGGATACAAGTCATCCCACTCCGGGAGCGCAGAGTCGATTTCATATAGTTGAATCGTATCGCGAGAGTAAAACAACCCCTGCAGCTTGGCGGGTGCAAAAGTGCTTTCCACGGCGTCCGTCTGGCGAGCAACCGATGAAGTACTCTTTGATTTAGCACCATTACCTGCAATACCTCGCGGATGATAGCCCATTTGTTCGAGACATTTACGAAGATCAGCAAGATGATCCGCTTCGACAATAAAGTGAGAATCTCCAATTCGATTTTGCAAAAAGCGACTGCACTTCTCATTACGTAAAAGGACAGCGGCTACCTCGGCAGATTCGCATTGCAGCAGATTGACTTCTTTCAATTGCAGCTTGCCCGATTGCTGATCCCATTGCTGCAAAGTTATTTCAACATGCTCAGGAACCCCGTAACAAGCATGGTTATGCAAAAAGCGCAAAATTGCTTCACTTCTTGTTCCATTCTCAGAAGCGCGATGGAAGCTATCTTTCGTCATCCGGTAGGTGCGGACAAGATCGGATGATTGCAGATCGGCAAAAGCCGCAATTTGCCACTCCTCATACAATGACACATTGGGCGGCAGCAACAACTCGAAATCAGGTTGTACATATAGGGATCGCTCGGCCTTCGATTCATCTTGCGCTTCTATTTCAGCCGCTGTACTTCCCTCTTCATTCATATTTGGGGTCTCGAAAAGGGCAGATATCAAATAATGGAACCAGATACCCCCTTGTGCGTCAACCCCAAGCTTCAACCAACGGAAAGCGCATAACGGCTTGATCCATTGTTCCATAAGCGCATTTCTGATAGCAAGGACATCATACGGATTACTTGAGACGGAACAGCGGTGAATCGAGGTAACAATATCGTCCAAGCTGAACCAATCATGGGTTGAAAGACACTCCATCAGTGAAATTCCATGCTGCAGCCAAGCGGGTGCGGGGAGCAATAAACTTCGCCAAATGATATACAACTCAGCTTGCTGAGTGTCATAAGGAAGACGGAGCCATTTAAATAGCGCTTCATGATCAAGGTGGTATCGATCACCAATGTGAACCAACACTTCAAGACGAATGGCCATTTCAAGAAGAATCGCTATGTTCTCATCATAAACATCCCGGAATGCGTAAGAGAGCCCTGTCGCTTGGAATAACTCTCGCGGCAATACGAGTTGTTCTGACAGCTTCTGAAGCTGCTTTTTATGTAAGGTGCCTTTGTTTGTAAGAGGCAAACCCGGCTGCTGGGAGCAAGCTACGAAAAAATGCAGCAATTGCTGTGCAAGCCCTCTCGGGCTTGTTGCTGCAATGTCCAAAAGCTCCAATTCTCGATCATCGGCGATTGTTTGGATCAGAAAATCCGGGTAAAGCAGCTCCTGCCATGCACGAAAACCATCCTCAGGCAGCACGTACAACTGCTCGCCCCATGCTTTACGGAACGCTACTATCACGCCGACTTTCCTAAGCCCTATAAGCCCCACTGTTACTTCAGCACCAGCCATGCGGGCAGCGGCTTGCTTCTCTAGAGCCTCTTTGCTAAACGGCTCACATCCGAACGCGGATAGGATCAGACGAAGTGTATGAAGCTCAGCCACCGACATTTGACGGTGCAGCTTCGTTAAATGAATTTTTGCTGAGAGCAGCCTGCCCGGCTTCTCGCCTTGCTCAATCAAGGTTCGGCACCACGCCTGCCCAGAGATGAGTTCCAACATGCTTTGGGGCATTTTATTAAATATTTGCTCGTACCGCATCGCGTCCTCCTTCTCGCCCTATCTGACGGTATTCCGAGGGCTGATACTGTACCGGTAGCCTTGTTCTACAAGAAATAGCTGACGTTTGATCGCGAAATCCTGTTCCTTCGTATCTTCACTGATAAGGGAATAAAAAACCGCCTCGTTTGCACCCTTTCGCTTGGGGCGAAGAATCCTCCCAAGCCGCTGCGCTTCCTCTTGTCTGGAGCCATAACTCCCTGAAACCTGGATGGCTACGGCAGCGTCAGGCAGGTCCACGGCAAAATTTGCGACTTTGGACACGATCAGCAACGGGAGGCTTCCCTCTTTAAAGCGCTGGTACAGCTTCTCACGATCATCGTGCGACATCCCGCCGCTAATCATCGGCGCCCCTGTATGATCAGCGATTTGTTCCAGTTGGTTAATATACTGGCCTATAATCAATGTCTGCTCGTTCGCATGCAGCTGCAGCAAATCATCAATGACCTCAAGCTTAGCCGTATTTTCTCCAGCTATTCGAAACTGCTGTCTGGCGCCCGAAGCAACGTATAGATCGCGGTCTTGCGAAGAAAGCGGTACGCGTATTTCCTTGCAGGTGACCGTCGCAATCCAACCCTTGGATTCCAGCTCCTTCCAGGCCATTTCATACCTTTTCGGACCCACGAGAGAGAATACATCTTTTTCTCTCCCGTCTTCACGAATTAACGTAGCTGTTAAACCCAGTCTGCGGGTCGCTTGAATCTCAGCCGTAGCCCGGAACACGGGGGCAGGCAATAAGTGAACTTCATCATAAATAATCAATCCCCATTCCCGCTCACTAAATAAATGCAAATGAGAAAACTCGTCGTCTCTTTTCCCCCGATGCGTCAGAATCTGATACGTCGCTATCGTTATCGGTCGCACTTCTTTACAAGTTCCGTTGTACTCTCCAACCTGCTCTTCTGTAAGCCCGGTTTTTTCTAATATCTCTCGTTTCCACTGCCTTACGGAAGTCACATTTGAGGTAAGAATCAACGTTGCGCAGCTGCACCTGGCCATCGCGGCTATGCCGACGATCGTTTTCCCCGCTCCGCAGGGAAGCACCAACACGCCGCTCCCGATACCTCGGCCGTCTCCGATGCGTTGGAATGCATCAACGGCATGTTTTTGATAATCGCGCAATTGAAACGGGACCTCGACATCTTCCATGTTGTCAAGAAGCGGAATGCGGACGAATTCCCCACGACGGTAAGCAGCCATGTCTTCGACGGGATATCCAAGCTTTGTAAGCTCCTGTTTTAACAGCCCCCTATATTCAGGAGAAATGGCGATAGCTCGATCTCCTCGAGCATCCTGTAAATAACCATTTATTGAATCGTACGTACAAATTTCTTTTAGCACCACCGTGTCATCACTGACCAGGTATAGCTCTTTACCTACATTTTCCAAGCGCAGCAGGCCGTATCGCATTGAATATTTCCGAATGCTGCTCATGACGCCGGTTGGAACGTCGAATTTTGCGTATTTTTGCAAAAAAGCTGTCATTTCATCAACACGCATTCCTGCGGCGGCGGCATTCCATAGCGATAACGGCGTTATGCGGTATGTGTGCAGATGCTCGGGAGTTTTAATCAAATCTGCAAAACGGGATAAGGTGCTGCGAACGTATTCAAAATCCGAATGATGCGTTTCTAGCAGGACAGATAAATCATTTTGCACGATCAGCGGTCTTGCCGGATCCCAATTCAACCGTGTGCCACCTCCTAAAAGTTTTGCTTTAGCAAAACTGGCTTCGTAAGCATCTCTTATCTAGTATGAAAGGAAAGTACTTGATTTAAACATCTGTAACGTGCTAACGTCTATCCTATACATTTTGAAGTTAGGAAGTGAATGATGAGAACATGGATTACCGCAGTTAGCCTGCTGCTGCTTATCGCTGTCACAATCGGATGCGCAAAGCAATCTGCTGCAACGCTAGGCCGAGAAAGTGCGAAGGTAGATCGAATGGTAGACGGAGATACGTTCGAGGTTACGCTCAAAGGTAAGAAGGAAAAAGTTCGATTAATCGGTGTGGACACACCGGAAACGAAAAAGCCGAATACGCCAGTCATGTTTTATGGCAAAGAAGCCAGCGACTATTCTAAGAAACGGTTGTTAAAGCAAACCGTCGAACTTGAATTCGATGTTGAAAAGCAAGACCAATATAAACGCTTGCTTGCGTATGTGTGGATTGGGGATGAACTTTTTAACCGCACTTTGATTCAGGAAGGTTATGCACGGATGGCAACCTATCCTCCGAATGTAAAATACGTAGATTTGTTTAAGAAAGATCAGGAAGAAGCTAGAAACAAGAAAAAAGGGCTGTGGCAAGATTACGATCGTGCATTTGATACGAAAAAATAAGATCAACCCCTAACGAGGTCTTTCGAAGATAAGCGACCTTGTTAATTTATGTAATAGCAAAAGAGCAGTGAGCGGTTTTCCGCTGCACTGCTCTTTTTTAGCTTCTCAAGCAACTCTGCTATTCCACACGCACCGCTTGCTGCTGAGCAAGCAAACAAAGCTCGGCCGCTTTGAATGCATGTTCTTGCGTCATGGCATGCTCCGTACGGTGAATGCAGTCCAGGATGAACTGGCCGAAGAAAGGAAAGCCCACTTGCCCATGCAGGCTGTAATGTTTTTCTCCTTGCTGGTTGACCAGGTAGAGTTGATCTCCCTGAGGATCCCGCGCCACATCAATATATTTGCGAAGCTCAATATACCCTTCTGTTCCTAAGATGATGGTTCGACCGTCTCCCCAAGTACCAAGACCGTTTGGCGTGAGCCAATCGACCCGGAAATAATTCGTCGCCCCATTATCGCCAATAAGCGTTGCATCGCCATAGTCCTCTAGCTCCGGATAATCCTTGTTATGATAATTCGCCACTTTACTGCTTGCGACTTTCGCATCCTTACAGCCGGCATAGAACAGAAACTGCTCGATCTGATGGCTTCCAATATCGCAGAGAATGCCACCGTAAGTCTTCTTTTTGAAAAACCAGTCAGGTCTGGATGGCGCATTGAGTCGATGCGGGCCAAGTCCCATAACTTGCACGACGCGCCCAATTGCCCCTTCCTCAATGAGCTGACCGGCAAAAACAGCGCTTTCCACATGTAATCGTTCACTGAAATAAACGGCATATTTACGGCCTGTTTCTTTAACTTTCGCCTTAGCTGCCGCAAGCTGATCCAGAGAGGTAAAAGGCGTTTTATCCGTAAAATAATCTTTGCCATGATCCATAACGCGAAGGCCCAGTGCCCATCGTTCGGAAGGCACAGCAGCCGCTGCAACCAGCGTAACAGCCGTATCTTGCAAAATCTCCTGCTCCGATACAGCCGCTATTACTTGCGGGTACTTTCGGCAGAAAGCATCCACCTTATCAGGGTCCGGATCGTATACCCACTTCAACTCAGCCCCCGCTTCCAGAAGACCGTTGCACATCCCATAAATGTGACCATGATCCAGCCCGATGGCCGCAAATATGAACTCCCCATTGTTAACGACAGCATTCGGTTTTCCTTTTGGCGCGTAATTCATTCCATCGCTCTTTTGCATGGTTGACACCTCCGTTATTGCATGACGGGCACCCTTAATGGGAACCTTTCACTTCTAAGGTTTGATATGTTGTATCTTTCTTTACCTTGGACTGGTTGATCTTTGCTTGCAGATGCTGGTGGAATAAATCTTCGTCAATCGGAAGATCTACCCAATTATCGGTCCATGTAGAAAGAAGCATCGCATTTGAAAGCATTAGTCCCTTTATACCTTCTTCACCTGGAGCGATGAGCGGCGTACCGTGGAGAATGGCATCCACCCAATTTTGTGTAATGCCCATATGTCCTTTCTCTTTACCTTCAATCGGAATTTCACATTTCCAGCACTCCGGTTGTCCAAACCCGCCTTGATAGGTCTCATTAAATTCTCTTTCGGAGACACGTAATCGCCAGAACGTCAACTTCCCGTCTTCGATCACGATTTTGCCGCGATCTCCGGATAATTCGAAACGATTCGTTCCCGGCGCTTCCCCTGTTGTGGTCACGAATATGCCTGTTGCGCCGTTTTCATATTCCACAAATGCGGTTACATCATCTTCGACCTCAATATCGCGATGTTTGCCGAAGTAGCAGAATGCGCGCACCCTTTTGGGCATCATATCGATCGTCCACTGCCAAAGATCCAGTTGATGTGGATCTTGATTGATAAGCACGCCTCCGCCTTCTCCTGCCCACGTTGCACGCCAGCCGCCGGAATTATAATAACTTTGTGAGCGGTACCAATTCGTAATAATCCAGTTCGTTCTGCGAATTTCCCCTAGTTCTCCTGAGGATACAAGATCCTTCAACTTTGTATAAAGGGGATTCGTTCGCTGGTTATACATCATGCTAAACACTTTACCGGATGCTTTCGCTGACTCATTCATTTGTCGGACCTGCTTGGTATATACACCGGCCGGCTTCTCGCAAAGCACGTGCAGACCGTTTTGGAAAGCCTTTATCGCCACATCCGGATGATCGTAGTGAGGTGTGGCAATCAACACGCCGTCTATCGCATCAGATGCAAGAAATTCGTCTAGATTGTCAAATAATTGAACGCTTTCGCCAAGGTTTTCTTTCGCCCATTGCAAACGGTCAGGTCTTGTTTCACATATGGCCGTAAGTTCAGCGCCCTTGACTTCATTGTTCACCAAGTATTTGGCATGTCCAGTCCCCATATTGCCGAGACCAATGATTCCGATCCGCACTTTTCCCATCTTTTACGCCACCTTTATTATGTAATTCATATTCATAATTACTGTTCACGTTATCACTGTAGCATAATAACTATGGCATCATCTTGTCACGAATTGACCACCTTATTGCGAACTTTGACAGTTATATTTTTTCACAAAAAAAAGACCGGTCGCCTGGTCTTTGGCAAAATAATATCCGTTCCCTATGATGGAAACGGACGATATTCAATCTTATTTACTTCCTACCGGGGTTTTGTCGATAGAGATTTCGCTTAAAGCCTCACCTGCTTCATCGTCGAAAATGCTTCGTACAGCAAGGTCGCCAATCGCTACGACTCCGACAAGCTCGCCATTTACCACAACCGGCAGACGGCGAATTTGCTCCTTGGCCATAATTTTCGCTGCCTCGTCCACTGTCGTATCCGGGGTGATTGTGGTAACGTCTTTAGAAATAACCTGTTCAACCGCAGCCGATCCGGATCTTTTCTCGGCATAGCCGCGAATCACCAGGTCACGGTCGGTGACCACGCCTATTAATTTCTTGCCCTCAACTACCGGCACAAAGCCTATATCGTGCTGTTTCATTTTCAGTGCAATCTCGAATACGTTGTCCTGCAATGTAACGGTAACACAATCCTTCGCCATAATATCTTTGACTGTTCTGCCTGGCATATCCGTCATTCCTCCTCAAGAATTTTCGTTAAGACTCAGATTTCACGTTTGAGCTTGTAAGCCGCAGAAACCTGCTTCAAAGTTAGACTCTGTCGAAAACGGAGAAATGATTCATGCCATATAATCCAAAGCCATACCGAGAAGGAGCCTGGCTGAGTTCAGCATCGAACGCTCGTCAATATCAAATTTGGGATGATGATGCGGATGTATAATGCCGGCCTCTTCATTACCTGCACCGACAAACATATAACAGCCAGGTCTATGGTACAAATAATAGGAGAAGTCTTCACCGGCCATAATAAGCGGAGATTCATGAACTGCTTCCTCACCGAATAATGCCGTTCCGACTTTAAAAAAACGCTCTGCTTCATTCGTATCGTTGACAACAGGCGGATACCCCATCTTGTAGTCGAAGGTATACGATGCTTGAAACATGCTGCATGTGGAGTCGATAATTCGCTCCATACGTTTCATCACATCTTTTTGAAGCTCGGAATTAAACGTTCTGACCGTTCCGCTTAACGTACTTGTTTCAGCAATGACGTTAAAGCCGGTACCTGCATGAAAGGAGCCTATGCTGACCACGCAAGGCTCAACCGGATCCACTTGTCTGCTGACAATCGATTGAAGATTAACAACTAGCTGAGCGGCAGCGTGGATACTGTCGACTGCTTGATGCGGCAGGCCGCCATGTCCGCCTTTCCCTTGAACGCGAATCGTAAATTCATCAGGGGCGGCCATCATCGGACCTGATTTGGCGTAAACATGACCTATTGGAAACGGCGTCCATAAATGTACGCCGAACACTGCATCTACGCCTTCTAGCGCACCATCTTGAATCATAGCGTTGGCCCCGCCTGGCGTCGTCTCTTCAGCATGCTGAAAGAGGAAAACAAGATTACCTTGCAACTTACCGCGGTGCTGACTCGCTACTTTAGCAACACCGAGAAGCGTCGATGTATGAGCATCGTGGCCGCAGGCATGCATCACACCCTGAACAAGCGAGCTGTACTCGCAGTTTTTCTCATCCTGTATCGGCAGTGCATCCATATCCGCTCTAAGTGCGACAGTTGGTCCTTGACCATCACCGCGGAGCAGACCGACAACACCGTTTCCGCCTACCTGCGTACGCACTTCGATCCCCCAACTGCGCAAGTGATTGGCAACAAATTCAGCCGTGCGATATTCTTGGAATGAAAGCTCAGGATGTTGATGCAAATAACGTCTCCACTCAACCATCTCTTCGAAGCATTGCTGTAAACCGATCTCAAAATCGTTCATAGGGAAAATCCTCCGCTATCCTAAGTTATAACCTATTCTACCAAAATGAGAAGCACGTTTCATCTCTAAAGTGCCATCAAATAGTAGAAAATACAGTCAGTTATCGACTTGCAGAACCTTTAGAAACATACTATCATGAATAAAGAATGCATACGTACAATATGGAGGCGTTAATCTGTGATTATTGAAACAAAAGGCTTAAAAGGCTTAAAAAGCGACCTTGCTCATCTGGACGAAGTAACGACAAAACTTGGATTCGTGCGTTGGCAGTGGGAATATACCCGCGCGACCTACGACCTCAAAATTGAAGATAAAGCTGGCAAAGCCGTCTATTTCTTGCGCGTGAACGCTCGCGTTGAGTCCGGCAAATTGGAATCCCCTTATGCTGTTCTCTATTTGGAAGATGCTTACATAGGAAGAGAAACATTCCCTCACGGTTTGGATTACAACTCACCTGTACCTGAGTCCGTGATGAAAATCTCCACTCAAAAATTAGCCCAGCTGCAGCAGTTGCTAGCGGAATAAGCGGGGAATCGGCATGAATCCCCCTCGGAGAGGAACGCCGGATTTTCTGCTGCTTTTTTTGACCTTCGTGCTCGTTTGCTTTGGACTTGCGATGGTGTTCAGCGCAAGCTCGATGACTAGTGCCTTTTATGAAAAGTATAATAACGATCCATGGTTCTTTACCAAAAAGCAGTTGATCGCCGTGGGAATGGGCACGATCGGCATGCTGTTCTGCATGAATATCCATTACACCAAGTTTAAGAAGTTGGTCATACCTGCCTTCATTGTTACCGTTGTTTTGCTTATTTTCGTTATTTTTACTGAAAAGGCAAACGGAGCCGCCAGCTGGTTTAACATCGGTAAATTTGGTATCCAACCAACGGAATTCGCCAAATTAATGGTCATCATCTATTTGGCCTCTCTTATTAGCAATAAAGAGGAAAAGTTCCGGGACTTTAAAAAGGGGCTGCTCCCTGCCCTGCTAATTGTCGGATTTGTCAGCTTTCTCATCATGCTCCAACCCGATTTAGGCTCCTGTATGATTCTTCTTGCTTGCTCCGCTATCGTTATCTTTGTCGGCGGTTCGAATTTGAAGCATATTTTTACATTAGGGACAGGCCTTGCCGTAATCGGCGCCTTGGTTGTCAGCTTCTATTTATTAATGGGATCCGCGGTTGGTGACAGTTCTAAATACCGCGTGAATCGTCTGACATCTTTTCTCGATCCTTTTTCCGACCACTCCGATACAGGCTATCAGGTTGTCCAATCTTTATACGCTTTTGGCCACGGCGGGCTGTCAGGCGCAGGATTCGGTCAAGGTATTCAAAAGCTTCACTATCTGCCTGAAGCGCATAACGATTTTATTTTCGCCATTATCGGAGAAGAGCTTGGTTTCATCGGAAGCTCCTTGTTTATCCTTTTCTTCCTGTTCTTTATCTGGCGGGGCATTCTGGTCGCCGTTCGCAGTCCGGATATGTTCGGTATGGTGGCCGGCGTCGGCATCATGGGAATGTTTGCGTTCCAGGCTTTGATCAACATCGGCGGTGTGACGGGAGCGATACCGCTAACAGGTGTGACTCTGCCCTTCATATCTGCAGGCGGCTCCTCTATGATGGTCTGTCTGATCAGCATGGGTGTACTTCTTAGCATATCCCGCGAGCAGACACGCAAGGCCGATGCTCCAACCAAAAAAAGACCCTGATCGAGGATTTCGATAGGGTCTTTATTCTCATTTGACCCGATGCGGGTCTTCTACTTCTTCTTCTTTAAATGCAACGCCTTCCACTTTCACATTCACTTCGACGACGGATAGACCCGTCATATTCTCAACCGCTTCCCGAACGTTCTCCTGGAGATCCCGACATACGTCCTGAATCCGGGAACCGTAGTTAACAATAACTCGAAGATCGATGGCCGCTTCCACTTGACCCACTTCTACAGAGACGCCTCTTTGTACGTTCTTACCGCTCAGGCGCTTGGCTAAACCCTCCGAGATGCCGCCTGACATACCTGCAATTCCCGGTGTTTCCAGGGCTGCAAGTCCTGCGATGGTCGAAACTACGTCATCAGAAATACGAATTAAGCCGGTTTGATTGTCTTCGGACATACGGATCACTCCCTAAACTTGGTATAAATCTATTGTAATAAGTTCAAAAGATGAAAGCAAGAAATGCGGAATTCAATAAAGAACCGAATTTACTTTGCAGCCTAAAATCTGTATATTAAAGAAGTCAAAAAATGCCAGTCTCATTTTGCAAAGTCGGAGGGTTTGATTTGAAAGGAAAAATATTTAACATCGGTTTGATTGGTACTTTCGCGCTTAGCGGCGTGGCACATTACGCGCATTGGAACCAAACGCTCCAATTCGTCATTGCATCCATTGCGATCATTTTCGTAGCGGGTTTTCTCGGCAAAGCCACAGAAAGCGTAGCCCATTATGCAGGAGAACGTATAGGCGGATTTCTGAATGCGACATTCGGCAATGCCGCTGAGCTGATTATTGCGTTCTTTCTCGTAAAAGACGGATTGTTTGACGTCGTGAAAGCAAGCTTGACAGGGGCGATTATTGGGAATCTGCTGCTCGTTTTGGGACTCAGCGTCTTCGCAGGCGGCTTGAAGTTTAAAGAACAAACCTTTAACGTAAAACTCGCATCTCACAACTCTTCACTTATGCTTCTTGGTGTTATCGCCCTGTTTATACCAGCGATATTCGCAGGCGGCCTAACAACGAAGGAAACAACAAACATGAGCTTGATCGTAGCGATCTTACTCATAGCCGCTTACTTGCTGTGGTTGCTGTTCTCAATGGTTACGCACAAAAACGTGCTCGCTGACGAAGTCATTGAACATGGTGAGGCCGCATGGTCGAAGAAAACCTCGATCCTGTTTCTCATTTTGGCGACCGTTATGGTAGCCTTTACGAGTGAATGGCTAGTCGGAACATTGGAGGAAGTAACGCATAAATTCGGACTTTCCGAACTGTTCGTAGGCGCATTCTTGATCGCGATTATCGGAAACGCTGCCGAACATAGTGCAGCCGTGCTTATGGCGATGAAAAATAAAATGGGTGCAGCCGTCGAAATCGCGATCGGCAGCTCCTTGCAGATTGCTTTATTCGTAGCTCCTGTGTTAGTGCTCGTCAGCTTCTTTATGGGCGGAACGCCGATGAACATCGTATTCACCACATATGAGCTTGCAGCCATCGGTGTCGCCGTGTTCATCACCAAATCCATCGCGCAAGACGGATCAACCAATTGGTACGAGGGACTCCTGCTGCTTGTCGTCTACATCATCTTGGGCGTTGTGTTCTTCCTCGTATAAGTTCCCCCAAAATTCACGCAAACACAAAAAAAGTAACCCCTCGCGGGTTACTTTTTGGCATTTAGCGCTTCATATAGCTGAGCAAGATTACGTTCCAGCTTGCTGAGAATTTGTTTACCCGTCAATTCGGCAACGAGCCCCGCACGGATGGCAAAATCAATTTCTCTCGAAAGTCCGTACATTTGCGTATCGAGTACTTCTTCATACAGCGGACATTGACGAGTTGTCAAATTCTCCATCTGTACTTCGATCAGCTTTTCGATTTTATCTGCATCTTCTTGAAGAAGACTAAGCGCTTTTTGATTCAAATTAAGCATTAGATCAGATGAAGACATTCCAACTTTTCCCCCCATACGCTAAGTCATCCGTCCTTATATGATCTATATTAAGCGAAATTGCTCCAATATACAAGAGAAGGTACCCTCAGAGATTCTGAGAATACCTTCTTTTTCGTTCGGCTTATTCTTCTACAATGTTAACGCCTAGATTATGCTTGGAGAATACTTCGGCCATTGCTTTTTTCGCTTCTTCTGCATCAGGACCGTGCACATGCAAATCGTAGTTGCTGGAGCTTAGCAAAGTCGTGAACAAGCCCAGAATACTTTTCACATCGATATACTTATTATCATACTGAAGTACGATAGACGATCTGAATTTGTTAGCAGTTTGTGAAATCTCAACGATAGCAGCATTATTAGCACTTGGCATGTTACATTCCTCCATTTATTCACATATGAATCGGTCGCCTTGCTTCCTATATGATAACTTGGAAAGGTAGGAAAGCGCAACAACAAATTTCCTTCATTCTCCATTCGGAAACCTTACTTACGACTCGATGTAAGCACTTTCTTAATACTGCTGCCAATGACGATTAAAGCAACGAAGACAACCAGAAGCAGCAAGAGCCTTCCCTTATATTTATGGAAATGAAACAAATCATGAGCAATCATCGATTCCAAGAAAACGATTGGCAGTTTACCAATTAATGTGCCCCAAAGAAATTGATGAAAACGGATGCGCGTTAGTCCTGCAGCGAAATTAATCGCTGATGATGGGAGTATCGGAATCAATCTGCCCAGCAATACATATACAAAACCGTGTTTATCCATTCTCTCGCTAAATTGTGATACAAGGGGAAACTTTTGCAGTTTCTTTTCCACCCAAGCATGTCCATAATAACGTGCTATGAAAAATGAAACTACCGCTCCTAGGCAAGACATCGCATAATTGACAATAAAGCCCCATTCTATACCAAAAATCGCCACGTTCGTTCCGGCAACAAGCACGAAAGGAATAAACGGAAAAAAGGTCTGCAACAATATTAATGCCATCCCGATCCATTTGCCTGTCCAACCAAGATTCCTAAGATGCTCGGATAATTGTGACATATTGCTATGTGAAAGTTTAATGCCTACCTGGTTATAGAAGAAAAAATAAACCAAACTCAACACGAAGATGAGTACAATTCCAATTTGCAAAATCCGCACTTTATTTAAATACGACAAATTTCGACCATCCTTCCTGTAGACCCCAATTATTGTACCATGTTAAAGAAGGTTCAGGAAGAGGGATCTGGCTTTGGGGAGCCGATGCTGGTTCATTCATTTATGAAGCTTTCCCTTCTAATGGCAAAAATATGAGACGTGGGATATTGAAGAAGCACTGTCCTTAGACAAGTGCTTCGTTAGATGTCTAGCCGGCCTGGATTTGGTTCCGGCCATTGTGTTTGGCTTGATATAGGGCCATATCCGCTCGATAGAAAAGCGATTCCACGCTAATCTTATCCTCTTCCCAATTCCAGTCGGACACACCGCAAGAAACGGTAACCTGCGGGCTCGTCTCTTGTTGGACGCGAAGGCGGATTCGCTCTGCGATGCGTTGCGTCTGCTCCTTGCCCACTTGCGGTAAATAGACCGCCAGTTCTTCCCCGCCCCATCTGGCAGCGATATCGCTGTCACGGATACATGATTTTATGATCTGGCTGACTTGAATTAATATTTTATCGCCAACTTGGTGACCATACGTATCATTAACTCTTTTGAAGTTGTCGATGTCTACAACGATAAGCGACCCGCAGAAATCTTTTTTTTGCATCAGATTGGCCTGTTCGTCCAGGTAATGGCGCACATACAAACCAGTTAGATTATCCGTAATCACCATGCGCTTTACTTCAGCATGTAGGGATGCATTCGACATGGCGAGCCCAATGTGCCCGGACAGAACTTGCAACAGCTTGTAATTATCATACGAAAAGAAGTTAGGCTTACTATGAACTACAAGTATCACACCGACAACTTCCCCGTTCACGAGAATCGGCGAGCCGATCAGTGATCTGGAACCGGTTAATTCCATTAACTTGGAATTCACCTTGGAGCTGGCCCAGTAATCAGAAATAATGATCGGTTCTTTGGATGTATAGATGAGTCCGGAGAAGCCTTGATCAAGAGTGAAACTCTCGTGATACATCGCTGGAAGATTACTTGCTTGAACAATTAGCTTTTCATTCTGTTTATCCGTTTGCAAAATACAGCTATAGTCGGCACCAAAGATCGATAATAACTCACTGGATGCGAAATTAAATATTTCATTCAGCCGCAAGCTTTGATTCAATTGCTTTGTAATTTCGTTAATAAGACGAAGCTCGTTAATGAGCAAATTCGATTGCTCGTAGAGCTTAGCGTTTTCAAATGCTGATCCCGCCGTATCGGCCAATAATGAAATGAACTGCAAGTCGGATGCATGTATCAAATCATGCTCTGACTGCAGGTATAGAACGCCATATACGCCTTGTTTACCGGACAAAGGAACAGCGATATTGCCAACGCTCGGTCCTATGGCTTCAGAGGTAGGCTCGAAGATCAGATGCCCTTCCATAAAGGCGCGGGTACATATATCATCTTCTAAACTTTGAAAATTTAATGGTTTAACACGTAAATTCGTACTATCGTTATCTTGCGAAAGCAGTAAATCCACTTGAATCTTGGGATATACACTATGAATACTCTCTATGACTTCAGTTAACACTGAATCTACATCGATCTTGGCGTGCAGCTTCTTTGATGCTTCGAATAAAACATCCTGCTTCTTTGATTTCCGCTCATTTTGACGATTCAACTGCAAAATATATTCATATTTACTCCGTTCAACTAATACTTGTAAACTGCCCTGGAAAGAAATAACGAGTGTATACAGTAAGTTTGCTAATTCTTCTGGTTCTCTATATGATTGGGAAAAAAGTCCTAAATATCCAATTATATTGCCTTGAGCTTCTTGTACTGGAAT
Source organism: Paenibacillus sedimenti (assembly GCF_014534655.1). GTDB lineage: Bacteria > Bacillota > Bacilli > Paenibacillales > NBRC-103111 > Paenibacillus_E > Paenibacillus_E sedimenti. The sequence goes on along the minus strand of NZ_JACVVD010000001.1, from coordinate 1,045,601 downwards.
GGAGGCGCCCGAGACCATTTTCAATTCACTTGAACCCATCTCATGCCCCGTCATGAACTGAAAAGTAGGGTCGTCAGCACAGCTGGCAAACGGATTTGCTCTTCTGACACTGGAATGCCAATAAGTTCCCGGCTGCAGCAAATAATTGGCAAGTTCAATAGCGTTTGCGCAAGAACTCATCACGCATAATTCCGAATCAACGCATAACAGCGCGGTTTGCGGCGGAATCATCGCTTGGCCGGCACCACCGAGCCATTCATTTAAAGTATCTTGCAACGCTTGTCGATAATCATTTCCGAAGTCGGAAAAATCGGCGGAAAGAATAAGTCCTTGACGAAAGAAATCTTCGAAGTGCTTCGCACGACTATGCTGTTGGTTACTACGAAGTAATTCGCTCATAGGCTTCTCCTCTCCCGAAAACTTACAACCCAATGTGTTTTTTCTAATTTCTATACCTATATATAATACTATTTTTCTATGCTTATTGCACTATTTTTTCGAATCGAGTCGAAGGAATGAGACTTGACACACTAGGTTGTTTTTTATAAAATTAGAAGTCGAGTACTAACATGATTTCGGTGAAAGCCATTTGTGATCACCCTCACTGATTTTGCTCCTGCCAAGACAGCGGCTGAACTACTCTTGCCAGGGAATCCTATCAATAGATTCGTAAGCAAAATCGGGCACATGTCTTCACCCTGACACCAAGAGATTTTATTAACTAAATGTGAAAAAGAAGGAGTTTTTCCTAACATGGCACGTTATACAGGTCCGAAATTTAAATTAAGCCGTCGTCTTGGCATTTCCTTGAGCGGCTCTGGCAAAGAATTGAAACGTCCTTTCCCTCCAGGTCAACATGGCCCGGGACAACGTAAAAAATTGAGCGGATACGGCGTTCAATTGCAAGAAAAACAAAAACTTCGTCACATGTACGGCTTGAACGAAAAACAATTCCGTAACCTGTTCGATAAAGCTTCCAAGCTAAAAGGTATCTCCGGTGAAAACTTCATGATTTTGCTTGAAAGCCGTTTGGACAACCTGGTTTACCGTCTTGGTCTTGCTAACTCCCGTGCAGGCGCTCGTCAATTAGTTGCTCACGGTCACGTAACTGTGAACGGCAAAAAAGTAGATATCCCGTCCTACATCGTATCTACTGGCGACGTTATCGGCCTTCGCGAAAGAAGTAAAGGTCTTTCCTCAGTGAAAGAAGCTCTTGCAAACCGTAACTACCTGCCAACTTACCTGGAGTTCACAGAGTCCAGCGTAGAAGGTAAATACATCCGTTTGCCAGAACGTTCAGAGCTTCCACAAGAAATTGACGAGAAACAAATCGTCGAGTTCTACAGCCGTTAATATTAAACCCCTTAGGGATTGCCCTAAGGGGTTTACTTTTTAAAATAACTTATTTGGCGAACTGAACAAGGTAGTAATTCTTTTTGCCGCGGCGGGCGATCAGGTAGGATTCGCCGAGTTTGCCGAGTTCATTAGCAGCTGCATCCACTTGCGTAATACGCACGCCATTTACCGTAACGGCTCCGCTCTCGATATCTTGACGCGCTTGACGTTTGGAAGGTGCTGCCCCAACTGCAATTAGCAGATCTACTAAAGCAATGTCATCTTGTTCTAAAGTCGTCGACGGTACATCCTTGAAGGCCTCTTCAATCTCGGAACGGGATAGCTCTTGAATATTGCCGCTAAACAAAGCCGCTGTTATGTTCAAAGAGCTTTGCAGCGCTTCTTCCCCATGCACCAGCTTCGTTACTTCTCGCGCCAGCACCTTTTGTGCTTCTCTCTTCTCCGGCTGTTGCTTCACCTCTTGCTCCAATCTCTCAATTTCTTCATGGCTGATGAAGGTGAAATATTTAAGGAAGCGCACGACATCATTGTCATCGGTGTTCACCCAGAACTGATAGAACTGGTATGGCGAAGTTTTGTCGGCATCCAGCCAGATGGCTCCGCCTTCCGTTTTACCGAATTTTTGACCATCGCTCTTTGTCACGAGCGGCAGTGTGATACCATAAGCGCGTTTGTCCGTCGTTTTGCCAATCAGTTCCAGACCCGCTGTTATGTTCCCCCACTGATCGCTGCCGCCAATTTGCAAGGAACAGTTTTTCGTTTGGCTCAGATTCAGGAAATCGTAAGCTTGCAATATCATGTAGCTGAATTCAGTGAAAGAAATACCTTTGCTAATCCGCGAATCCACGGAATCTTTGGCGAGCATGTAGTTCACCGTAAAGTTTTTGCCCACATCGCGCAGAAACTCGATCACATTGAGCGATCCGAGCCAGTCATAGTTGTTGACAAGTTCAGCCGGGTTGTCCAATTGCTCGGAGAAGTCCAGAAAACGAGACAATTGTCTCTTAATGCTCTGGGACCATGCTTCTACGACTTCAGGCCCGTTAAGCGTTCTCTCGTTCGCTTTACCGCTCGGGTCTCCGATCAACCCCGTTCCGCCGCCTACGAGGGCCAAGGGAACATGTCCCGCAAGCTGGAACCGTCGTAAAGTCAAAATCGGAAGCAAGCTGCCGATGTGCAAGCTATCCGCCGTTGGATCAAATCCGCAGTATAAGACGACTTTCTCCTCGCTCAGCTTTTTGTCGAGACCTTCCCGATCCGTAATTTGATGCAGCAAACCGCGAAACTCAAGATCCTTTAAAATACTCATGTTTATCCATCTCCTTTGTCTGAATACATGCAAAAAAGCCTTCTCATCCACAAAGGGACGAGAAGACTTGACTCGCGGTACCACCCTAATTAAAACAGCAGCTGCGTACATCTATACCGAGCATGTATAACCGTACGGCACTGACCATTTTCACTCAAGAACCGGTAACGGGGTTTACCCGGCAAACGCTACTGCTGCCGCGCAAACTGCTGCAGGTTCCCATTTGCTGCTCAAGACCGTAATTCACTAACATGCAGGTACCGGTTCGCACCTTCCACCGGCTCTCTGAAAGCATCCGCAAGTTACCTACTGCTGATCCATCCACGCATTTGTAACAAGTTATATCACAGCTTGCTAGTGTTGTCAAACCCTTGCAGCAGCTCTAATCGACGTTCATCATTACCGCAAAACAGGCAGATATGGTATACTATTACCGTTCATGTAAGGAGGATATTGGAACTTATGCGCAATTTTTTTACGAAATGGAACCGCCCTTGGGTGAGAACAACGTTCAAAGTAACATGGATTACCTTAAAGTGGACTCTTATTGCGGCCTTTCTGGCCGGGCTTGTTGGCGGCTTCGCAGCATTCGGATATGTTAGCGCTCTGGTCAAAAAAGACCCTGTACGCAGCCAGGATGCAATTCGCCAGCAAATGCAAGAAAATTCCGTTACAGGCTTTGCTTACTTTAATGACGACACCGTCATCGGCCAATTGCGAACGGAAGAAGACAGACGTCTCATCGCACTGGCAGATATTCCGCAAGTCGTGCTGGACGCCGTTCTGGCGATCGAAGACAAAGACTTCTACAACCATCGAGGCATTGATTTCCGCGGTCTTTACCGCGCAGTTACGCAGAAGCTCCTCAATGAGGAAGTCCAAACAGGCGGAAGTACAATCACTCAACAGCTTGCAAGACGGGTATTCCTAACGCTCGATCGCGACGACGGTCGTAAAGCCCGGGAGATCCTCCTCGCACTGCGAATGGAACGATTGATGTCCAAGGACGAAATTCTGTTGGCGTATTTAAACAAAATTCCATATGGTAACGGAGCTACCGGTTATAACCTTTACGGGATCAAGGCGGCAGCCAAAGGCTTGTTCAATATCGATGATTTAAACAATTTGAACGTAGCGCAAGCCGCTTACCTGGCCGGACTGCCTCAATCGCCTTCGCAGTACTCGGCATTCACAAGCAAGCCCTCCTTCGATGACGATAATTTCAAGAAAGCCGTCACGCGGCAGCAGCTTGTTCTCAAACGGATGTTGGAAGAAAAGAAAATCACGAACGATCAGTACCAGGAAGCGCTGAAATTCGATTTGAAAGCTTCGATGCCAGCCCCTTCGCAAAAGGCATATACGACGTATCCTTATCTGATGATTGAGACCGAAAGAGAAGCAGCAGAAATTCTGCTCAAAGTGCAGAATCCGGATCTCGATCCCAAGAAAGATTCAGCCGCTTACAATGAAGCGTTAAAAAACGTACAAGCACAACTGTTGCGCAGCGGATATCAAATTTATACAACGATTGATAAAACGATTTATGACTCCATGCATGATATTTCGAATAATGCAAAAAACTTTGCTCCAAAAGATGACAAAAAAGGCATCGAGCAAGTTGGAGCCATTATGATCGACAGCAAAACAGGCGCGATAAAAGGCATGATTGAAGGCCGCAATTTCTTTGATGAGCAGCTCAATCACGCTACGCAAGCTTTCAGACAGCCGGGTTCGACGATGAAACCGATCGCCGCATACATACCAGCTTTAGAAAAAGGCGCTATCCAGCCTGCGAGCGTACTGGACGATGTGCCTATCATTCTGAAAGATGGCGTCAAAGGCTTCCATCTACCGGAAAACTGGGATCATAAGTTCCATGGTTTGATGACGGCCAGAAGAGCATTAAACCAGTCCTACAACATCCCGGCGATCGACCTGTTTCTTAACAAAGTCGGTATGGATGAAGCCTGGAATTTCGCCAAGAAATTAGGGATCACTTCCATTCAAAAGGAAGATTATTACGCACAGACCGGGGTTATCGGCGGTTTAAGCCGAGGTACTTCCGTGAAAGAATTGACGGGCGCTTACGCATCCATTCCAAATAAGGGTGTTTTCAACGAACCCTACATGATACGCCAAATCAAAGATTCAAACGGCAAAATTATTTACGAACAGGAGCAAAAGCCTGTCAAAGTCTATTCCGAGCAATCCGCTTACCTGATAACCGATATGATGAAAACAGTCATAAGTCAGGGCACAGCAACAGATTTGATGAAAAAGTATAAGTCGTACGGCAAAATTGAAATCTCAGGAAAAACCGGTTCTACTCAAGACGATGCCGATGCGTGGTTCATGGGCTTTACACCGGATATTACGGTTGGCGTATGGATCGGTTATGACCAACCGATCCATAAATTGAGCGCCAAGACGCTCCAGACGCATCATGCCAAAGATATATGGGCGCACATCATGAACAGTACCATCGAGAAGAAACCTGATCTCTTCCCGAACAAGACGTTCGCGAAACCGGACGGCATCGTATCCGCTACCGTATCAAGTCTCTCAGGCAAGCTTCCGAGTGAATTAACGACGAAGGCTAATCATCTGGTAACCGATATTTTCAACAAAAAATATGTACCTACTGAAGAAGATAACGTCATGATGAACGCGAAAATCAGCACATACAACGGCCTGAATTACCTCGCGCAAGATGGTACGCCAGTTGATTTCGTGCAAGAGAAAACGGTCATTAAGCGGCAGAAATCGATTAGCCAGCTGCTAAAAGAAGTGGAAGAAGCGATGAGCAAGCTTCCTGAGAAGAGCAGAAAGCCGATTGGTAACTACAAGCCGACCGATTATGACGACGACGCTCCTTCCGAGGTCGATCCACGCGTCGACGATGGGAAAGCACCGGAAACGCCAACGACCGTTGTAGCTACCAAATCCGGCGATACAGCCGTCATAACCTTTCAGGCAAGTCCAAGCTCTGATATAGTCGGGTATCGCATCTATCGTTCCGACAATCATGGCGACAAATTTCAGCTTTTAGGCGGCAAGGTTGTCCTGGCAGGAGCGGAGACAAAGTTCACCGATCAAGTCCCTGCATCCAGCTTGATGGGTTACTATGTCACTGCAGTTGATGTTGCAGGCAAAGAATCGGCGCCAAGCCGTACCGCTTATACGGACGGAAGCTCGCTCGATACTTTATTCGTCCCTCCTGTTGACGGCAATGAAATTCCGGACCATACAAATCCGGGAACTGATAACGGCAATGAAGGAAACAACAACGGCTCTGAAGGTTCTGCAGGTGCTGGAAATACCAATAATGGCGGTGAGTCCACCAGCAAACCCAAGGACCTCCCTGCTGCTCCTACGGGCATTAAAGCGAAGGAAGACGGCGCTGGCCTTGTATTGACTTGGAAGGCCAATACTTCCAAAGACAAGGTCAAACAGTACAACGTCTATTACAGCGACAAAGAAAAAGGCACCTATGCGAAGCTTGGCTCTGTAAAGGGTGCCACGGAATATCATTATTACGCACCGGCGTACAATGGCTACTACAAAATAACTGCCGTGAACGACACAGGGGAATCAAAACCTTCTGCAGCCATTGCTTATAACAACTGACCGATCAAAGACTCGGGAAACCGGGTCTTTTGTTTTTAAGAAAAGATAAGCCCTCTTTCTACCGCAAGATGCGGAAAAAAGAGGGCTTGCTTGATTATCCGATTCGATTGCTTTTAATCTTCGATCGTGGACAAATCTCCTGTCGGCAAGTTGAGCTCCCATGCTTTCAAGACACGGCGCATAATTTTACCGCTGCGCGTCTTCGGCAGCTTATCTTTAAATTCGATCTCCCGAGGCGCTGCATGCGCAGAAAGGCCTTCTTTAACGAATTTGGAAATATCCGCTTTCAGCTCATCTGATGGAGTGAATCCTTCGCGCAGGGCGATGAAAGCTTTAATGATTTCGCCGCGCATCGGGTCAGGCTTACCGATTACGCCAGCTTCTGCGACGGCCGGATGCTCAACAAGCTTGCTCTCGACCTCAAACGGTCCTACGCGCTCGCCGGACGTATTGATTACGTCGTCCACACGACCTTGGAACCAGAAATATCCATCTTCATCCTGATAAGCGGAGTCTCCGGATACATACCAGCCCGTTAGACGGAAATACTCTTCGTATTTGGCCGGATTGTTCCAAATTTTACGCATCATGGACGGCCAAGGGGTTTTGATTGCCAAATTCCCCATCCGGTATGGAGGAAGAACGTTGCCGGCATCATCGATGATCGCGGCTTCCACACCTGGAATCGGACGGCCCATCGAGCCTGGCTTAATTGTCATGGAAGGATAATTACAAATCAATTGTCCGCCTGTTTCCGTCATCCACCATGTATCATGGATACGTTGGTTATATACTTTAAGTCCCCAACGAACAACTTCCGGATTGAGCGGTTCGCCCACGCTCAGGACGTGACGAAGCGAGGAAAGATCGAACTGTTTAACGACCTCGTCACCTGCGCCCATCAGCATGCGGAATGCCGTCGGAGCGCTGTACCAAACGGTCACTCCATATTTTTGAATCGTATTATACCAATCTTGAGGACTGAATCGTCCGCCACGAATGACATTCGTAGCCCCATTCAACCAAGGTGCGAAGATACCATACGAAGTGCCAGTGACCCAGCCTGGATCTGCCGTACACCAGTAGATATCATCTTCTTGCAGATCCAGTACAATTTTTCCGGTAAAATAGTGCTGCAGCATGGCGTTGTGCACATGGAAGACACCTTTTGGCTTGCCCGTTGATCCGGATGTGTAATGAATGATCAATCCGTCTTCACGATCGACCCACTCTATGTCCAGATCCGTAGAAGCTCCCTCCATTTGCTTGAAGAAATCCACTTGACCCTCGCCAAGCTCGATATCTTGACCAACTAGAATGACGTGTTTCAAATGAGGAAGTTCACTGACAGGAACGCGGGACAATAAGCTTGGCGTTGTGACGATCGCAACCGCTGCGCTGTCTTCCAAGCGATCCTTGACCGCCGTTTCCATAAAAGCTTCGAACAATGGACCTACGACTGCCCCAACTTTGATCGTACCTAGAAGCGCATAATACAGTTCCGGTGTACGGGGCATGAAAATAAAAACGCGCTCTCCTTTGCTAACGCCCAAATTGCGCAGCACGTTACCAAACTGATTTGATTTCGCTTTCATTTGTGCGAAGGTAATTGCTTCCTCGCGCTGATTGTCACTGTAGTACAGGGCAATCTTGTCCTTTTTGGAAGAATCCGCGTGACGATCAATCGCTTCATAAGCCAAGTTGATTTTACCGGTTTCAGACCAGGAAAAACTTTGTTCGATTTCTTTCCAATCAAACTCCGCACGAGTTTGCTCATAATTTTTCATGTTCGGGTTAGGGGATACCGCTTCAATGAGTTCGACTTTCATTTCCTCCATGTTCGTAAAACCCTCCTCACAGTTTTAAAACGCTTTCATTTTAGTGACTTTTTCACGCAAAATGTGATCACTTTTTGACATATTCTATTATATCATATAGTGAAATTTTCGCCTATGCCCAAATACGCATTTATTTCCAGTTACTTTAATGAGCAAACCTCTTCTTTGAAAGTTGTTTTCATGAAATCTAAACTTTATACTTTCTATTGTGGTAATATATTCTATGACCTTATTTGGAAAAGGAAAACTTCAACATGCTGTTTTTTAAAAGGAGAGCTAAGGTTATGCAGCATATCAAGAGGTATCACTCGCACAGCTTTCGCGCTGCTCCGAACCAACCCGAAATCGTCATTGAAGGCCCTGTTTCGCCGGAGAGCTTGCAGGATCTTACGATGCACGTCAAACTGGATGCCTTTCGCAAACCCAAAGAGCAGCTTGAGGCTTTAATCGAAATTGCCCGGCTGCCGGAAGGCCGCATTATATTGGCACGTGACGGCTCAACGATCGTCGGTTATGTCACTTTTCATTATCCTGACGAAATTGAACGGTGGTCGCAGGGCCATATGCAGGATTTAATCGAGCTTGGCGCTATTGAAGTTGCCGACGATTATCGTTCCGTTGGCTTAGGCAAAAAGATGATCCGCCTTGCTTTTGAAGACGAGCAACTCGAGAATGTAATTTGCTTCACAACGGAGTATTACTGGCATTGGGACCTGGAAACAAGCGGTTTAACCGTCTGGGAATATCGTCAGATGATGGAAAAGCTGATGAAATGCGTCGATATGGTCTGGTTCGCAACCGATGATCCCGAGATTTGCTCACATCCGGCTAACTGCCTGATGGTTCGGATCGGCAAAAAAGTGCCGCTCTCCTCCGTCGAGCAATTCGACCGCATTCGTTTTCAGCAGCGCTTCATGTATTGATCGTTCCGAAGAGCCATCGTCAGTTTAATTAAGCATTGTTTGCGAGTCTTGGGGGAGTATTGGATATGAAAATGAAACAATCTAGTCCCGTCTTCATCTACGATGTTCAGGAAATTAAATATAGATTTAACGAAGATCACCCTTTCAATCAAGACCGGCTCCTCATGACCGTTGACCTGCTTCGCAAAGCCGGCGCGCTCCCGGATGGCGCGCTGAGGCTGCCTCGGCCAGCTACGGATGCGGAGCTGCTGCAGGTTCATGCACCCGCTTACATCGAAGCTGTGAAAGCGCTTAGCTGCGCCGTTCCGGAGGATCGCTGGGTCCGGGAAGCGGCACGCTTCGGCCTCGATACCGACGACACGCCGTACTTCGCCGGGATGCACGAGATCACGGCGAAAGTCGTTGGCGGCTCCATCACCGCAGCGGAGCTGGTGATGTCCGGCGCCGCCCCGCACGCCCTCCATCTGGGCGGCGGGCTGCACCACGCCCTGCGCAGCAAGGGTGCGGGCTTTTGCGTCTACAACGACGCCTCGGCGGCGATTGCGCATGCCAAAGAGACGTACGGCGCGAAGGTGCTGTACGTCGATACGGACGTGCATCATGGGGATGGCGTGCAGTGGGCCTTCTACGCCGATCCCCAGGTATGCACGATGTCCATTCACGAGACGGGGAAATATTTATTCCCCGGCACGGGCGCCGTGAACGAACGGGGCGAAGGCGATGCATTCGGCACGAGCATTAACATCCCGGTGGAGCCTTACACCGAGGATGAATCGTGGCTGGAGTGCTTCGGTGAGGTGCTGACCGAGACCGTCGCCCGCTTCCGTCCGGACGTCATTGTCTCGCAGCATGGGTGCGACGCCCACGCCTACGACCCTCTCGCGCATGTACACTGCTCCATGCGCGTGTACAAGGCCATGCCCGAGCTGATCCACTCCCTTGCGCACCGGTGGTGCGAAGGTCGGTGGATTGCGCTCGGGGGCGGAGGGTACGACATCTGGCGCGTCGTACCAAGGGCCTGGAGCCTGCTCTGGCTCGTGATGAGCGAGCAGGCCGTCATACAGCAGCTGGATGCGCAGCATCAGCTGAGGCTGCCCCAGGCGTGGCTGGACGCCTGGCAGGGCAAGAGCCCGGTCCAGCTGCCTGATACGTGGCTGGACCCCGTTGACGCCTGGGCGCCGATTCCAAGGCGCCAAGTGATCACAGAGAAAAATCGGCAAACGAAAGAGATTGCCATGATGTATTTGAAATAAGCGAGCTATTATTCACGGTACTTTTTGCATACTGATCGTCTATTCTTGCATAATCGGCAAAAAAACAGGCACATTTTGCTGTAATATTTATTTAAGATGCAACCTTTATTCCCGGAACAGCAAAGCGATACGCTTGCGCATGGGGTGGGAACTGGGTTCGGACTCCTCAAATTTTATACTTTCTTATCTTTGATACAAAAAAAAGCTCAGGACCACTGCCAAACCGGCATGTCCTGAGCTTTTCTTTATCTCTATAGTTGTTTCACGATATCCTCAACCATTTTATAAGAATTCTCCGAAGCTTGCACCGTGAACTCAGCAAAGTTCACATGTGCCGAACCATCCGCTTTATCGGACATGGAGCGGATTACCACGAAGGGAATATGATGCATGGAGCATACCTGAGCCACGGAGGCACCTTCCATCTCTACACAAACGCCATCAAGTTCTTGGTGGAGTTGAGCAACGACTTCACGATTGGCAATAAACTGATCGCCGGATAACACCCTTCCCAGCTTCACTTTGCCGGCAAACAGTTTTTCTCCCGATGCCACGGCGAGTTCAACCAGTTTCCCATTCGCTTCATATGTGGATTTAGCTTCGTATGGAATGACGCCACGCGGAAAACCAAGCGCGGTAACATCCATATCATGCTGCAAGCATTCGCTCGACACGACGATGTCGCCGATGTTCAATGCCGGATCAAGAGCCCCGGCTACACCGGTAAAGATGATAGCCTCTACTCCAAATTCAGCAATCAGGATTTGCGTCGTCACAGCCGCATTCACTTTGCCCACGCCGGTTCTGCATACGACTACTTGTTTACCGAAGTATTCGCCTTCACGGAACGTAATTCCCGCTTTACCGGTTTCCTTCACACCGCTCATGTGAGAGAGCAGCAGCTCTATTTCTTCATTCATCGCTCCGATGAGCGCAATTTTGTTCCAAGTCATGTTCGGCAATCCTCTTTCCTTCTTTAAATGAGAAAACCTCTAGCGATGTCGCCTACTCATAAGCGACCGCGTCTAGAGGTTGTTGATCATGCGGCAGATTCCTTAAGACTGAGCCACAGATTGACGGTTAATGATCTCATGCGGCAAAATAACCTGCATATTGTCAGTCGACTCTTTGTTCATCAGCTTGGTCAGGAGACGCATAGACACGGCGCCGATGTCATACATAGGTTGAGCAACGGTCGTTAATGTCGGTCTTACCATGGAAGCCATACGGATGTTATCCACACTGATGACGGCGATATCTTGAGGAACTCTCAGGCCATTATCTTGAATCGTATGGATGGCTCCGATTGCCATCTCGTCTGTAGCCGAGAAGATCGCTGTCGGTCTAGGCGATAGCTCCAGAAAATGTTTGACGGCATCCACACTGGATTCGTAACGGTAGTTCCCGACACGTACATACTCATCACGAACGGAGATACCTGCTGCTTCCAAAGCTTTCTTATAGCCTTGATAACGAGCATAGCCGTTCGCTGGATCCTGCAGTGTACCGGAAATCATTGCGATATCACGGTGACCACTGGCAATCAACACATTCACAGCATCGAGCGCCGCTTTCTCGTGATCGATATCGACGGAAGGCATCGTGTTGTTCTCATCTTTCGTTCCACACAGTACAACAGGTACGGATGACGTACGGAATGCTTGAATATGATCCTCTGTGACGATGCCGCCCATGAACAACAGGCCATCAACCTGTTTTTCAAGTAACGTATTGATAACACGAATTTCTTTTTCTTTCTTCTTATCCGCATTACTCAAAATGATATTGTAATGATACATATTCGCGATATCTTCAATTCCACGTGCCACTTCGGCAAAAATAGAGTTGGAAATATCCGGAATGACAACGCCGACCGTTGTCGTTTTCTTGCTGGCAAGACCTCTCGCCACCGCATTTGGGCGGTAACCGAGCCGTTCAATCGCTTCAAAAACTTTTTTACGCGTCTGCGGCTTTACGTTCGGATTGTTATTGACAACCCTGGAAACGGTCGCCATCGAAACTCCTGCTTCTCTAGCTACATCATAAATGGTTACGGTCACGGTTACTCTCTCCATATTCAAAAGTATTCTGCGATCCTAGCATATTACAGTTATGATACGACAAATTTAGGCATCTTGCAATGAATATTGAAAATGCTTTGAAAATAATTGTACAGATTTTCATAATCATTTTCAAATGCAGCCGTGCGTAGAACAAAAGCCAACCTCCAAGGAGATTGGCTATGTACGTCTAAGTCGAGATTGTACTCTGCGTAATTTGCGATAACCGTTTGCGGATTTCTTCCGTCCAAGGCTCGTCACCAAGCGATTGGGCCAGCAGCAGGATGTCCAGAAGCTCGTTGATGCGTTCTTCAACGATTTTTTCCATAGAATCATTCATGTGCTCTTTTTCCGTCACTTTGAGCAGCAAATAGGCGATTTCCGATAGTTCATGAAAAAAGAATTGCTGCTTCTCAGGTTTACTCCCCAGCTTGCCGATCAAACTGGTCAATTCGGGTTTGACATGGGGGACTACTTCGCTTCTGCCGCATGCTTCACATGAGTAGATAGGCACATTTTCAATGTCGACTTTATTTTGATAAATCACCGTACGCAGACGAAGGTTCATCGTGCGTCCGCACTTGCAATACTTTTGCATCCTAAACACTCCTTCATGACAGGCGGCCTGTACTCGCTTTGCTTGTACTATGATATTCTACTATATCGGTCGATTTCCTTCCGGATTATAAGTAGTAGTTTTTGCCACCTATGGAAGACGGATGCTGATTTTCCTTCTATTTGTCGTACTTTGCTAGCTCATCCACAAAACGTTTGGAAAACGCGGGAAGATCCGGCGGGCGACGCCCGGAAATGATGTTCCGATCCACAACCACTTCCTCATCTACCCATGTGGCTCCCGCATTTTCGATGTCGTCACGAATGCCTGGCGTTGAAGTCAGTGTGTAGCCTTTTACGATTTTGGCTGAAATCAGCACCCAACCGGCATGGCAGATTTGTGCAATCGGCTTTGCAGCGGCGTGGAACTCCTGCGTAAGGCGGAGTACATCGGGGTAGCGGCGAAGCTTATCGGGCGCCCAGCCTCCAGGCACATAGAGACCTATATAATCTGACGATTTAACCTCGTCAAATGCGTAATCCGTCGTAATAGGAACACCATATTTGCCATGATAAACGGTCTTCGCCTTTGGTCCGACGATATCAACTTCAGCTCCAGACTCTCTTAGTCGCAGAACCGGATACCACATTTCCAGATCTTCAAATTCCTCATCAACAAACGCTAACACCTTTTTACCTGTTAATTCCATTTCATTTCCCTCCTAATGTTCATTGGGGCCCCCCGCAAAGTAATGTCTAAACTCTTATCGAAGCAATTCGGGAAGAATGACCGCTTTAAGTAGTGTGTTTAGACGCCGATCAAGTCTTTGACTCGATGCGGACGAAAATATGCTTCAGAGTTTAACGTCACTTTGTGGGGTTATTTATTCGCCAGTATAACCGGCATCGGATACATAAGCTGCTTTCGATTCATCTGCTTGTTCGTTCAGAGCAAGCAATTCCGTAATTTGTTCGCTTGTTTTGCATGTTAAGATTTGATCTACGAGCTCTTTGCACTTGGCTGCATCGCTTGTCAACAAACGGTGTTTGACCTGAAGCAGCGTTTGTACGGAAATGCTGAGCTCCTCAATGCCAAGGCCAAGCCAGATCGGCAGAGCCCGGATATCCCCGGCCATCTCTCCGCACACGCCAACCGGAATACCGACGCTTTTGGCTGAATCTATGACATGTTTCAATAGTCGAATAACCGCGGGATGATAAGGATCATATAAATGCGCGATGCTCTCGTTCATGCGATCTACAGCTAACACATACTGGACAAGATCGTTCGTGCCTATGCTGATGAAGTTCACTTCGCTCGCCAATACGTCCGCTATTAGCGCCGCAGCCGGAACCTCAATGGTTAATCCGACCTCAATGGATGCGTTATAGGGAATCCCTTTCGCGCTTAACTCCTGCTTAGCCTCTTCCAGCATCGCTTTCGCTTGACGCACTTCACTGAGCGAGGTCACCATCGGATACATGATCTTAACCGAACCATAGCTGCTTGCTCTTAGTATCGCTTTAAGCTGGGTCATAAACAAATCTTTGCGGTCCAGCGAGATACGGATGGCCCGGTAACCCAGAAATGGATTATCCTCCTTGGCGAGCGGCAAATAGTCCAGCTTCTTATCGCCGCCGATATCGAGCGTTCGTATGATGATCGGTTTGCCTTGCAATTGCTTTACCGCGTGGCGGTACACTTCAAATTGCTCGTCCTCGCTTGGCAGCGAATCGCGATCCATGTACAAATACTCTGTTCGAAACAGCCCTACGCCCGAGGCTCCGTTGCGCAGAACTTGGTCAATCTCCATCACAGAATTCATATTCGCATGAAGATTCACAAGTTTGTGATCCAAGGTCATTGGAACGACATCCGCAATTTCCTGCAAGCTTTCTTTGAATTCAAGCCAATTACGTTTCCGCGCTTTATAACGCTCAATGGTTGATTGATCGGGATTAATATAGAGCGTGCCTTCCTGACCGTCAATGATAAGAAAATCACCGTTCTGGATCGGTCTAAGCAGCTTGCCCTCCAAACCCAGTACATAAGGAACGGACATCGCTCTGGCCATGATGGACACATGGGAATGCGTTCCGCCGAGAATCGTAAGCAGACCAAGCACTTTACCCGGATCCAGATGAGCCAGCTGCGAAGGCGTCAGTTCTTTAGCCACCAGAATATACGGATGATCAACCGGTGGAACATTCGAGCTGGTATCGCCCAGAAGATGCTTAAGCAGCCTGTTCCCGACATCCTTGATATCAAGCGCCCGTTCTTTCATGTATTCATCGTCAATGAGATTGAACATGCCGACGAACTTATCAATCACTTCTTTCACTGCGACTTCCGCCGCCTTATATTGCAGCTCGATGATGCCTTGGATTTCATTCATGAAAATCGGGTCTTCCAAAATCGCTAAATGCGCATCAAAAATATAGGATTGGTCCTGTCCGACGACTTCTTTAATTTCCTGTTTGATGAGTTCCAGCTCATCTTTGGAAGATCTGATGCCATCATACAGACGTTCGAATTCATAGGCCAGATCCGTCACGTCAATCATTTTCTCCGGAAAATCCCACTCCCAGGTTGGGATGACGAATGCTTTACCCATTGCGATCCCCGAAGAAGCTCCTATCCCTCTGATCATCCGTTTGTCCCCCCCGACGTTTTAGTAGGCTTTAAGACGACGGACATCACGGAACCTTGGCCTTTTTTGACTGCTTTAAACGGAGCAAAACTCCAAGACTTCACAAGATCCGGATTCGTAATAATCATAGGTGTCGCCAATGATGCTGCAAACTTTTTCACTTTATTCAGGTTGAATTTAACGAGCAATTGCCCCGGCTCCACGCGATCGCCTTCTTTCACCACCGCAGTAAAGCATTTGCCCGGTAAGCTTGCCGTATCGATTCCAATATGAAGCAGTACTTCCAACCCCTCTTCCGTTAAAATGCCAAGTGCATGCATGGTCGGATAAATGTGCATAATGGTACCGGCCACCGGCGAAACCAGCTCCCCTTTTTCCGGAAAAAAAGCGACACCATTACCGACTAAACGAGAAGCAAAGATGCGATCCGGCACCTCTTCAATCGGAATCATTCTGCCCTGCATAGGGGCATTGAACAGCACTACATGAATGTCTTTGCGTAATACTTTCATAATTTCTTCACGAATTAGCTCAGAGAATGTTCCGAACACGACCTGAACATTGCCTCCCCCAAGACGTATGACGCCTGCCGCTCCCAAATGTCGTAATGCCGTGATGTCCATCAGACGATCATTGACAAGGGTAAGTCGCAGCCTGGTTATGCAGGCTTCAATCTTCTTAATATTGTCTTTCCCACCGAGTGCTTGCAAAATAAGCGGAGAACGGTAAGGGATATCTCCTGCCCATTCTTCCAATGATGAACCCTCTTCCCTGCCGGGTGTCGGGATTTGAAATCTCCGAATCGCCCATCGGAATAAGAAATAGTACAGCAATCCATACACAAGACCGATAGGTATGAGCAGCAAACCGTGATGCGATAAGTGCAGATTAATGACATAGTCGATTGCGCCGGCCGAATACGAAAAACCATGTTGAATGTTCAAATAATAAGCGATCCACATGGCCGCGCCTGATAATATCGCGTGAATCACAAATAAATAAGGTGCAACGAACAAAAAGGCGAATTCAATAGGCTCTGTTACACCGGTCAAAAATGAAGCCAATGCCGCGGTAAGGAATGTCGTTTTAATCTTTGGTTTCAAATCCTCCCGTGCTTCACCGATAATGGCGAAGGCGATTGCCGGCAAGGCAAACATCATGATAGGGTAAAGTCCTGCCATATAAGTACCGGCTGAAGGGTCTCCGGCAAAAAACCTGGGGAGATCTCCATAAACCATATTGCCCGTTGGCGTACTGTACGCCCCCACTTGAAACCAGAAAAAATTGTTCAAGATATGGTGTAAGCCTGAAGGAACAAGCAACCTGTGTGCGATTCCGTATATGAAAGAGCCAAAACCGCCCATTCCAAGAAGCCAACCGGACAGTTTCGCCATTCCCACTTCCAGATAAGGGCCGATGCCAATCATGATATAAGACACGATTAAGGTAGCTAAGCCCATCACAAGCGGAACGATGCGGGGACCACCAAAAAATTGAATGTATTCCGGGAGCTTTACCTCTTTAAAGCGATGATAAATAATGGCGGACAGAAGACCAATCAGAATTCCGCCAGGTACCCCGAGCTGAAAATCGGTTCCTAATTGGTGTTCGATCAGCCTGGTAAACATAAAATAGCCAAGCATCGCCGATAATCCGGCTATACCTGCGCTCTCTGTTAAACCTAGAGCAACTCCAACGGCGAAAATGATCGGTATATAGTCAAAAACGGTATTCCCCGCTAACAGCAGCATATCCCCGAAGCTGGAAGCATGTATCGCATCCCACGGCAAATCACCTAGACGAAGCAGTACAGCAGCTATAGGAAGCGCAATGGTAGGCAGCATTAAAGAGCGGCCTAGCTGTTGTAAATTCCCCATCCAGTTCAAACGATTGCTACCTCCCCTAGAGTTTTCGTAGAAAACTTTCTTCGTAGCGTAAGCTTTCTACTCAAATCGTATAGCTTGTCAGTCTGTTTGTCAAAATAAAATAAGCAGGTCGGCAATCGACCTGCTTATTTGCTCTTCAGCGCACTTTCCGATATTAAAACGAGGAACCGAATTGACCGGATTGTCCGAATTGATTAAGTCCTGGATTAAAGGACGAAATCCCTTGGGAACCAAATCCTGCTTGCGGTTGGAAAGACGCTTGTGTTGGATTCGAGGAATCCGAACGATATATAGCGTCATGACCAGGTTGGTTACCGCGGTAATTCGCTGTGTGGAAAGCATTCGGAGATACCGGTGTTTGTCCATAAGATTGACCGGACTGAATTGCACTGCCGAATTGGCTGCCGGCAAATTGCTGTTGAGCGTTTTGGAAACCGAATTGGGATTGGCTTTGGTTGCTGTATTGTGGTTGAGCTTGAGCCTGGTTGCCATATTGGCCGGCACTAATGCCGCTATAGGAAGAATATCCGCCTTGGAAGCTGGATTGAGTAGGCGTTGAAGAATCGGAACGCTGGTAAGCGTCATGTCCAGGTTGGTTACCACGGTAGTTCGCTGTGTGAAAAGATTCCGGAGAAGTTGCTTGTCCCCAGTTTTGGTTCACTTGCGATACGTTTTGTCCATACCCTTGGCTCGTTTGTCCTGCGTTTTGTCCGTAGAAGGACTGAACAAAACCTACCGGTTGGTATTGCTTCTGAATACCTTGATATTGCGAGGTTGGGTTTTGGCCACTCTGTAAACCTTGTGTCCGGCCAAAAGACGAAGTACCATAGCTGCTGAAGTTGGTGTTATACACGTGTAAATCCTCCTCTGATTTTCATCATGAATGTAGCCTTTTTTTGCGGCCTTTTTTATTCTCTCCGCTAGTTCCGTTTTTATTTATCAAAGGCAAACTTTATCTCCCTTTGGGGATACTTAATTCAGAAGACAGCCGGAGGATTATTTCCTATACTTTTTATACACATAAATTGACTATATTAAGATAAGTATGCCATAATCTTCTTGTACTTCATTTTCTAATAACGAGGAGTGACGACATGTCTTACGATGTTATTATTGTTGGAGCAGGTCCTACTGGTGCTAGCGCTGCTTTATTTACAGCTAAGGCAGGCAAGAAGACGCTTGTCATTGACAACGATCAAAGCGTTACTAAGAGAGCTTGGATTGAAAATCATTACGGCGTGGAGTCCATAACGGGTCCTGACTTAGTGGAAATCGGTAAAAAGCAAGCCGCAAAATTCGGTGCTGAATTCGTTCAAGGCAAAGCAACCCAATTGGAGAAATCCGGCAACGGTTTCCGTATTGCAACAGAAAATGGAGAATACGAAGGAAGCCATATTATTCTTGCGACAGGATTATCCGTTGAGCTGGCAGAAGCTGCTGGCATCAAGACAAAGCCCGGTACCGAGCCACGCATCAAATCGATCATTGATGTGGATTCGCAAGGAAATTCAAGCGTTAAAGGCGTATGGGCTGCAGGAACAACCGGAGGAGTCAGCATGCACACGATCATCACAGCAGGTGATGGTGCTAGAGTCGCCATTAATGTAATAAGCGAGATAAACGGCGAACGTTACGTGGATCATGACGTGCTGAAAGCTTAATTAATAAAACCTAAAAAACCGCTCGCGCTTTTCCTAAGCGTGGAGCGGTTTTTATTTGGAGTCGTTTAATTATTCCTGGGATTAAGGATCGCATCCTCGACTTTGATGCATCTATCCATGATCACTTCAAGCCCTGCATCGCTGGCAATGCGGGCAGCTTCCTCATTCACAATATCCAGTTGAAGCCAGAATACCTTGGCTTTGATCTTCGCTGCTTCTTCTGCGATTGGTACGACTTGATCAGCGCGGCGGAACACATTAACAATATCGACAGCCTCAGGAATCTCACTAAGCGAAGCATAGCTTTTCTCCCCTAATATTTCAGTTGCGTTGGGATTAACGGGGATGATTCGGTATCCTCTTTTTTGCATCGCCGCAGCGACCATATGCGAGGTGCGGTCAGGATTGTCGGATAATCCGACTACAGCAATATTGCCGGCTTCTGCCAGAAGTTCCTTAATGTGTTCACGGGATGGATTTTCGAAGGCCATCGTCATTCCTCCTAATGTTCATTTGGGGCCCCCAGCGTCACTTTATGGGGAGTAGATATGTCAAACCCTGTTTTCCCATTGCTGCCCAGCTTTCGATGAACTGTGCCTTATTCACTTTTAATTGCTTTTTGCCGCTAAGCGGATCATTCAAGTAGACGTTATCTTCATCATATCCTACCAATAAAACCGCATGTTCGGCAAATGAAGTCTGCAGGGGGCCAATCGGCGTATCCCATGTTACCCATTTATAAGGAATATTATAATCAATCGTCGTCCATACGATGACTGGAATTCCTCTTGCCACTTGCTCTTCATACATATCAAACGATTCGCCGGTTACATCTATAGCGGATGGGATGTAAGCTTTTAGCAGTGGGAACAAGCCCGCATGGTAAATGCCGAAGCCCCTTTGGTTACGAGTCACATCCCCGACAAAACCTGTATTCGGATTACCCCAGTAAGCGATGGAGCCATCTGTATTCAAGGAAACAGGCGTATTATCCTTCGGCATTTCGTGAGCCAGCTCTATCTTATTTTTATTTACGCCGCTGAACTGCAGAAGCATGGTCAAACTGGTTATTTCGCACCCTGCCGGCAATTCGGGCAATTGTTTAACAACAGGCGCATCAATCATAGCTGATTTTAGCTTTTCACGGACTGGCTTTGGTGTTGCTTCGATGACTTGGACTGGCTTTATCGACGATTTAACAGGCAAAACAGTTCCGGATGCGAAAAAGGCCTGCTCTTTACCGGTCGCTTTGGCATACAGTAATACGGCAAAAACACTGCTGGCAAATACAAGTCCTGCAACGAGAAACATACCAAACGTTACCTTTAATCCTTGCCAAATAATCCTCATGTTGATTCACCCGTTCGTTGATTTGAGAATGCTCAATCACTCACAAGTTCAACCTGGGCACCGATGGAACGCAAATGGTCAAAATACTGCGGGTAAGATTTCGCTACGTGGTGGGCATCTTTAATAATGAGCCCTTTTTTCGAACGAAGTCCTACAACGGTTAGCGCCATAATAACGCGATGGTCAAAATGCGCATTGATCTCAACCCCGCCTTCAACCCCATCCGGTTTACCATGAACAATAATCTCGCTTTGGCGCTCTTCTACTTCGGCACCCGCTTTTCGCAGTTCGTTTAAATAATCGGTGATCCGGTCGCACTCTTTATATCGTAAATTTTCGACATTATAGAATCGGGAGGTTCCCTCAGCAAACACGGCTGCAGCTACCATAGCAAGAACAGCGTCTGTGAAGTGATCGCCGTCGAATTCTCCGGCAATTAATTTCTGATTGCCCCGTACATGAACAACTCCGTTGTCATGCGTTAAATTGACGCCCATAGCGCGAAGCACATCCACACATGCCTTCTCGCCTTGCTTGCTGTTCTCTTCAAGACGCAATACGCGCACATCCGAATTCGTGACAGCTGCCGCTGCCAGAATCGCTGCCGAACCCGGATAGTCACCTTGAATCACATATTCCTTAGCTTGGTAGGACTGACGTCCCGGTATACGGTAATGCATCAGATCATCGCTGGCATGAACGACAATTCCTGCCTGCTCTAATACTTCCAGTGTTTGACCGACAATAATTTTGGATTTCAAATCATGCAATACTTCGATCTCGGTATCCTCTTCAAGAAGAGGCGTCATAAATAACAGAGAGCTTAAGAACTGAGAGCTGACATTACCGGAAACAGTAAGTTTGCCGCCTCGTGGTTGTCCCCCTTTAATAGTTATCGGAAGACGACCATTGGAATGTTGTACCTCAATGCCCATTTGTTGCAAAGTTTCTATTAAATCGTCGTGCGGACGTTTGCCTAACGATTCAGGATATGTGTTGACAAAGGTCAGATCTGGACAAAATGCCGCTATCGACATCAAAAACCGCAATACTGCACCCGCATTACCGACGTTAAGTTCAGAGACATGCTTCGGATGCTTGCCGAAACCGGTAATTATGATTTTCTCGTCATCTTCTTCAATGATTGCTCCAAGATCGCGTACGCAGCGTCGCATCGCATCACTATCCTCACTATGAGCGGGATAATAGATCGTGCTTGTCCCATTCGCAAGCGCTCCGATTAAAAGGTAGCGCGTCGTATAGTTTTTGGAAGATAACGCGTTGATTTCGCCTTGAAGCTCAGCAGTCGGTTTCACAATGGCTTTCATGTTATTGATCTCTCCTAAACATATAAATTATATGTAATATCCAAAGAACGCTAAACAAATACCGCCGATATAGCTCAGGAACGTATAAAGCAGCCATGCCTGCATCTCCCCGGTGCGCAGTTGCTTTAGACTTTCTAGCTTTAATGTGGAAAAGGTTGTAAAAGCACCCAAAAATCCTGTCCCAATCAGCAGCTTCCAATCATCAAATTCATGATACCTCATCAACCAGCCGATTAGAAAACAGCCCACAAGATTTACAGTCAGTGTACCATACGGAATAGAACTTGGGAACCTTTTGGAGACGTAGCCGGCAACCTGAAATCGGCAAATAGCACCAAAAAAACCGCCAATCCCTACCAAACATAAAGGCCACAACCATGCTGTCATGAAGGCTTGCCTCCCGTTCGGGTAATCTCACCTAAACGCATCCCGATCCATGTAAAGACTAGCCCTCCAGACAAACTGCCACACACATAAATTGCAGCCAGGAGAAGATGTCCCTGTTTCAACATGCCGATCGTTTCATAGCTGAATGTGGAAAATGTCGTAAATGACCCGATAAACCCTGTGGTCAAAGCGATACGAAGTTTATCTGGTATATGCAGCCATTCGGCAAATGCCAAAAAACCTAACAGCAAACAACCGAAAAAATTGCATAACAGCGTACCCCAAGGAAATGCCGTCGGCGATGCGGAATTCCATGCAAGTGATAGCGCATATCTGGCGAGGGCACCAAATATTCCAGCAACGCCGATATAGAGCATATTCATTAGGCACTCCCTTCCAACGATTGCAAAAAAAGGCTAATAAGCGCAACTAATTAACCAGTGGTTTGACATCTTGTTTAATTCTTTCTATCATTACTACAATGGGACTTCTTCCCAACCAATTTGATGCCAGGAGGCCTTGCCTTGGATACGATTTTACCATCCGAAATCAAAGAAAGACTTAGCCGCGGCGAGCAGCTGACGATTATTGACGTTCGCGAAGACGAAGAAGTGGCCGCCGGCACCATTCCCGGTGCCAAGCACATCCCGCTCGGTCAACTGCCGGAGCGTCACACCGAAATCCCGCAAGCAGAAGAAGTGATTCTCGTATGCCGAAGCGGCAACCGCAGCGGTCGGGCGCTTGGATATTTGGAATCGCTAGGATATAAAGGCCTCAAAAATATGACAGGCGGGATGCTGGAGTGGGAGGACTAAGCGTCAGGCTTGTCCCTCTTCCTTAAGCCCTGCCCTGACAATAATTTCCTCTACAATTTGATCCGTTGTAAGTTCTGTGGTATCAATTGTCGTATGCGCAAAGTCGTAGGCATGTTTTCGCTGTTCGAGCAGCATATATACACGGTCCTCCAGATTGCCTTGCAGGAGTGGCCTGTTCTGATCGCTCCTTACACGCTGTATGATCGTTTCCGGCGATGCCTGAAGTGCAACTACATAACCGTGACGCAGCATGCAAGCCCGGTTGCTCTCAGCCAGAACGGCACCGCCGCCTGTTGCTAGAATTTGACCCTGCTGACCTAAAATATGTTCGAGCGCTTTGCTCTCCAGAACACGAAAATGAGCTTCCCCATGCACGCGAAACAATTCGGATATCGTCGTCTGCTGCTCTTTTTCAACCACCGCATCCGAATCTTGAAATGTCCAGCTCAGACGCTCAGCTAATTTTTGACCAACCGTCGATTTGCCTGTCCCCATGAAGCCCACCAGCACAATATTGCTTGTTGTCACTTGTGATCCCCTTTTCCCATAAGCTATACATGCAAACTTTCCCAACATCATACCACATGCAGTCAAGTCATGAATACATTCCTTCAAAAAAACATATAGTAGTGTGAATAAATTCCAGCATGAACCGCTAAGAATGAAAAAGACCACATGCCGACAAGGAGAGATGGAGCTTTGAACCATACTGCCCTCTATACCAATCATACCAAAGGCAAATTGGAACAAATTCTGCACCCGAGCTATCCGCTTTGCAAAGACGATGTTGTCTGGATTCTGGAATTTATTAAGAAAAAAGTGGCTGAAGAAGACCCGCAACTACAAGGCCTTGCTCAACCACGCTTAATGAGAAATTTCCGGTATTTTGCCGAGGTCGCCATGATGTTGATCCATAGGCGCAATGGCTTCGATCAAGAAGCTGATCGACTGAAAATGTGGCTGCGCGAAGCGGCGTACGGCATACAGGAGGATGAATAAACACACTG
This sequence comes from Paenibacillus sedimenti, assembly GCF_014534655.1. Lineage (GTDB taxonomy): Bacteria > Bacillota > Bacilli > Paenibacillales > NBRC-103111 > Paenibacillus_E > Paenibacillus_E sedimenti. The sequence continues at coordinate 1,021,595 of NZ_JACVVD010000001.1, read as the reverse complement.
CAAGCCGCATTGTTTCCGTTCGATAGAAGCGTCTCTTAGTTTTCCATCCAGTTGAAGTGGAACGATCCTTCTTTGTCAACGCGCTGGAATGTGTGTGCGCCGAAATAATCGCGTTGTGCTTGCAGCAGGTTCGCAGGCAGTCTTTCCGTACGATAGCTGTCATAGTAGGCAAGCGCCGATGCAAAGGCAGGAACCGCGATACCGCGAGTTACCGCTTCAGCAATTACTTGTCTCCATGATTGTTGATAGTTCTCAACAACGCCTTGGAAGTAAGAATCGAGAAGAAGATTTTTGAGCTCAGGATTACGATCGTATGCATCCTTGATATTTTGCAGGAATCTCGCACGAATAATGCAACCTCCGCGGAATATCATTGCGATGTTGCCGTACTGCAATCCCCAGTTATACTCTTCAGAAGCAGCCCGCATCTGCGCGAAACCTTGCGCATAAGAGCAAATTTTACTTGCGTACAGCGCTTGACGAACAGCTTCGATAAACGCTTTACGATCGCCAGAAAATGCTGGAGCAGCAGGCCCTTTGAGCACTTTGCTAGCCGCTACGCGTTCTTCTTTCATTGCCGAGATGAAACGGGAGAACACGGATTCCGTAATGATGGAAAGCGGTACGCCAAGATCCAAAGCGCTTTGGCTGGTCCATTTTCCTGTGCCCTTTTGTCCTGCGGAGTCAAGAATCACATCAACCATCGGTTTGCCTGTCTCAGCATCGTATTTGGTGAAGATATCTCTAGTGATTTCGATCAGGTAACTGTCGAGTTCACCGTTATTCCATTCTGTAAATATCTCATGAAGCTCTTCCGTGTTTACGCCCAGCACGTCTTTGAGCAATTGGTAAGCTTCGCAAATAAGCTGCATATCGCCGTATTCGATGCCGTTATGCACCATTTTCACATAGTGACCGGCGCCGTCCGGTCCGATATATGTACAGCAAGGGTCGCCGTTCACTTTGGCTGAGATGGCTGTAAGAATCGGCTCAACCAATTTATATGCGTCTTCTTGGCCGCCTGGCATGATAGACGGGCCTTTAAGCGCACCCTCTTCACCGCCGGAAACACCTGTACCGACAAAGCGGATGCCATGTTCTTCGAGCTCTTTATTACGGCGCTGCGTATCCGGGAAGAACGCATTGCCTCCATCGATCAAAATATCGCCTTTATCCAAATGAGGAAGCAGCTGGTTGATTGTATCGTCCGTAGGTCCGCCCGCTTTGACCATGATCAAAATTTTACGCGGAACTTCGAGCGATTGCACGAATTCCTCAACACTGTATGTACCTACCAGGTTTTTACCAGGGGCTTCAGCAAGAAGCTCTTTTGTTTTTTCGGAAGAACGGTTATAAACCGATACGCTGAATCCTCTGCTTTCGATGTTCAGCGCCAGGTTTTTCCCCATGACCGCAAGACCGACGACACCAATTTGTTGTTTAGACATCTCTCTCATACACCCTTCCGATAGATAAATTTTATTGAAAGTTTAAATTGTCCGCTTTCAAAACCGAGAAGGTTGGACGAAATCCGGAGAAGGAGGAACGGAGCATAGTGATTTGCTATGTGAGTACCGGACTTCCCGGATTCGTTCAAGATTCGATGCCGAAAATACTTCTCGAAATACTTCGTTTTCAAAGTGGATAATTTAAACCTCCTCTTAAATCGTCATCGCGCCGAAACCGCCGTCCACTCTAAGCACAGACCCCGTCACAAAGCTGGAAGCCAGTTCGGACGCAAGAAATACCGCTGCGCCCTGCAGCTCTGCCGCTTCACCGAATCGATTCATAGGGGTATGCCGCATGATAGATTCGATGCGCTCAGGCGATAAGATCTTACGATTCTGCTCCGCCGGGAAAAATCCTGGAATGATCGCATTAACGCGTACACGGCTAGGAGCAAATTCACGGGCCAAATTTTGCGTGATGTTATTGACGGCCGCTTTGGAGGCAGAGTAAGTGAATACACGGGAAAGCGGAGGATCCGATGAAACCGACGAAATATTGATAATACTGCCGCCAGCTCCTCGTTCTACCATATATTTCCCAAATACTTGGCAGGCTAACACGACGCTTTTCAAATTAACCTCCATAATAGAATCCCATTCTTCCATGGAAATGTCAAAGAAAGGCGTGGCGCTATTTTTGCCGGGACAGTTCATGAGAATATCTACGCTCCCAGACCATGCGATCACTTCTTTGAGAAGAAGCTCCAAATCCTCGCGTTTGGTCGCATCCGCTTGGAAGCATTGAGCTTCGCCGCCCGCTGCTTCAATGCTCTGACGCACCAGCTCGCTTTTCTCCTGATTGCGGCCAACGACGGCCACTTTCGCTCCATGACCGCCTAGCGCTACTGCCATCGATCCGCCGAGCGTGCTGTTTCCGCCAATAATGACTGCCGTTTTGCCTGTAAGATCAAATAAGTTCATCTTCCTCATCCTCTCAATATTATGCATTATGTTTGAGGACTCGTGAGGTGCTGCTGCTGAAAGGCGGTTATCGCATCGAATTGATCTTTTAACTGATGATATACGTTTGAATAAATAGATGTCAATTGTTTATAGATGCGATAATCGCTTTCATTTACCTCATGAGCCTTTCCTACCTGAATCCAGTTGTGCGCGTGAGACAAATCTTTGATTTCACCCATTGCGAGCAATCCGAGCAAGGCTGCTCCTACACCGGAGCTCTCAATGGAATCCGGAACGGTTACCGTCGTGCCGATCATGTCCGCCATCATTTGACGCCAAAATTCGGATCGCGCAAATCCGCCGGAAGCCCGGATCTCGGACGCCGGTCCCATCAGCCGTTCTAAAGAAGCAGCGACGGCATGAATGGAAAACATCACGCCTTCCAAGGCTGCTCGAACCATATGCTTCTTCTGGTGACTGAGCGAGAGTCCAAAGTAGACGCCTCTGGCATTAGCGTTCCAATAAGGAGCTCTCTCACCGGAGAGAAGCGGCAGGAACAACAAGCCATCAGAGCCGGCAGGCACCTCAGAAGCCAGCTCCGTTAAGTGGTCATACGGGTCGATGCCCTGCCGTCTCGCTTCTTCCGCTTCCTGAGTCGCCACCTGGTCTCTAATCCAGCGAAAAACGATGCCGCCATTGTTGATCGGTCCGCCGACGACCCAGAAGTTCTCTGTGAGCGCGTAGCAGAACAGCTTGCCTTCGGGGTCCGTTTGCGGCTTGGAGACAACCCTTCGAACCGCACCGCTTGTCCCGATCGTCACGGCGACTACGCCAGGCTCGAAGGCGCCGACGCCGAGGTTGGCCAGCACGCCATCGGAGGCGCCGACTACGAAAGGCGTATCTGCGGCTAGCCCCATAGCTGAGGCGTGCTCCGGACTTAGTCCCTCGAGTCGGAACGTAGTGGGCACCAGCTCCGAGAGCTGGTCTCGCGTCACACCGGCCAAACGCAGCGCTTCTTCGTCCCAGTCGAGCCGCTCGAGATTGAACAGTCCTGTAGCGCTTGCCAGTGAGTGGTCGATGACAAAGCGGCCGAATAACTTAGCGAATACAAATTCTTTGATACCGATGAATTTGTGTGTTTGGCTCACGAGTTCCGGTCTGTTGTCACGGAACCACATCAATTTGAGCAGCGGTGACATCGGATGGATTGGCGTACCCGTGCGGGCATAAATTTGCTGCCCCAAGCCGCTGATCTTCAGTTGTTCCGCGTAGCTGGCGCTGCGGTTGTCCGCCCATGTAATACAAGGCGTGAGCGGAATAGCTTCCCGATCCACGGCGATAATGCTGTGCATCGCCGAGCTAAAGGATACGCAAAGTACCTCTTCGGCGCGGATGCCGAGTTTGCTCATAACTGCGTTGATGCCTTGAACTACAGCATCGAATATTTGCTGGGGATCCTGCTCTGCGCGATCGGCAGCCGGCGTGTGCAGCGGGTACTCGATCGAATGCGAAGCTTTCACGACTCCATCCCGGTCGATGAGCAGTGTCTTAGTACTCGTCGTGCCAATATCCGCCGCTAATACATATGGCTTCGTGGCTGCTAGGTATGTCATTTGCGAATATTCCCCTCTTTGTCAAATTGAAGCTCGTATGGTTCTGTCAAAATCTCAATGTCCGGATGCTGACGGGCAGCTTCTAGCAGGTTAACGGAAATTTCAATTTCTCCAAGATGAAGCGTGTCCTGTATGCGAACCAGCTTACATGTGTTGTAATCAAGAATGTTGCATGTTTTGATGGCAGCTTTCAACGCGTAGAAATCGTTCTCAAGCGTTGTAGCGAGTTTAGTAGGGGCACAAACCGTCGAAGTCAATCCGTTAGCGTAAGTAGCCTCCAAATTCGTCTTATCGACAAGCCTCTGCGTTGTGAAATCTGCGGTGCCTACGCCATTCGCATTCCCTTTTGTTTCTGGAGTCAGATCCAGAACAACCATTTTAGCCACTTCAGGGCCGCCATGAGCATAGGGTGTCGGGTAACGGCCGGTGACATTCGGGTCCATGCCGTCGCCGCTAATGTTTTTGCCGATATAATCGATGACCAACACATCAATCTCGTCGAACAAAATTTTGGGCAGACGTGATTTCGCTTCTACCAACAGTTCCTCTTCGCGCGCTTCGATCTCAGACGCAGGAAGCACCTCTACGCGGCATGTCTCGTCGTAAGCGTTCTCCACGAGTGCCACGCCGAATACGATCGGCAGCTTCTCGATCATGATTGCAGCCATCGCAGGCACATTCTCAGCCATATACTTGAAACCGAGCTGATGGCACGCCTCGGCCCCTTTTTGCTTACCGAGTCCGATCGCAATCATCTTCATGATACCGCTTTCAATGCGTCCCCGAAATGCCGTATGCGGCTTTACCCGGTTGATGACGACAATCGCGTCCGCCTCAGAGGCAATGCGGTCTACATAAACGGGCAGCCCATTGGGCAGCTGATCGATTTGTACCACTTCCATAGAGGAGCGGATCGGGGCTCCCATGCTATCCTCTGTAATACCGAGATGCTGCAGCACCTCCGTTTGTCCGGCAGCTGTTGCTCCGCCATGGCTTCCCATGCACGGTACGACGAAAGGATAAGCGCCTCTGGCTTTGATCGCATCAAGCGTCGTTTTTGTAAAACCCGCAATGTTCGCGATACCCCGACTGCCTACGGCTACTGCCACGTGCTGTCCCGGCAGAATGCTTTCCATTACACCGCTGCCGGCGAGCTTGAACTCAAGCTCCTTCTCAGGATGCTCCAGCCGTGTTCGGTCAAATTTCTGCCGAATTTTCACCATTTGCGGTATTGGAATATCTTTCAACAACTCTCTGAGAATGCTCATCGTCTTATCCCTCTTCCCCCGTTAATTGTAGCGGATGTACGGATTCCCGCACAATCAGCTCCGTTTTTAGAAGCACTTGCTCCGTTGCGTACTGTTTGTTCTCTATATTGCCTAGAAGACGGATGGCGCCTTCTTTGCTGATTTGCTCAATCGGTCTACGCACGGTCGTTAATGCGGGGGTCACATAAGCAGCGAATACCGTGTCGTCAAAACCGATCACCGATATATCACCGGGCACTTGCAATCCTGCTTCCGAGATCGCTTTCATAGCACCAAGCGCCATCTCATCATTACAACAAAACACCGCAGTAGGCCGATCCTCGAGCATCAAAAATTGCTGCATTGCTTTATAACCGCTCTCCAAATCGTATAGCCCGGGAAAGCGATGGCTTGGCTTCAGCGTTATACCATGATGCGCCAATGCTCTCTCAAAGCCTTCCTTACGGTTCTGAGCGGATTTAAACCCGACCCGACCCTCGATCAAGGCCATATTCCGATGTCCCTGCCGAATTAAATACGAGGTTGCTTGGAACGCTCCCTGCTCTTCATCAGAGAGGACGTTCAGCACTCCCACTGTATCTACAGGCCTGTTCAACACAACCAGCGGTATTCCTTTGTCCGCCGCATGATCGATCAACGGCTGATCCTCATCGCTCTGGCTGACGACAATAATGCCGTCGAAGCTTTTGCGCGTAATAGAGTGAAAGCTGGTATAGTCGTCAATGCCTTTGACAATAAGCTGATACCGGTCTTGAATGACGCTATTAACGCCACGGATCGCATCGTAGAAGAAACCCGCCGAAGTCCCTTTACTCAGTGTGGTAAAAAAGAGCCCTAAATTATAAGATCGATCCAGCACCAAACTTTTCGCGCTAAAATTCGGCGTATAATCCATCTCTTCCGCGATGGCGCGAATCCGATCTTTCGTCTTCTCATTGATTAGCGGACTATCGTTCAGCGCTCTGGAAACAGTCGTATGCGATACGCCTGCTAGTCGTGCTATATCTTTGATCGTAACGCTCATACATTCACCTCTGAGAACAGAATACCATGTTATGCACACGTTAACAATAGTCATTTTTTCGCAACAAAAACGCAAAAGAGAGACCGTATCTGGATACAGGCTCTCCTTTTATTTGATTCCACTATTCATTTTCACATCTCCAATAATAGCATTTCTTGTCTCATTTCGACCAGCCTCAGCTTGCTTTCCAGCACAGCTTTCTGATCCCCTGCCGCGATGGCGTCTTGAAGTGTTGCCAATTCGTAGTCGAGTTCCATACGCAGAATAGGAATTCGTTCATCTGTCCGTTTGGATCGCAGCGCTTGCATCACTTCCTCAACTGTCACAGTGGGCTCCTTCTGATACAGCACTTTATGTTCGATACCGCTAATCTCCACCATGCGAATGATCTCACCGAACATAATATTCTCAATGAGAATTTGACGATCTTTAAACCTTTTTACCACCGCGTGACCGCGCGTGTCCCCAATCAGTTTTTCCATCATTTCAGCGAGCTTCTCATCCTTGAAGGAGTAATTGCCAACAATTTTATATTTCTCACCAATTCTTTCGAATTTTAGCTTGATCAGCTTACGACCCGTGCGAATCGAAATGATAAATTGCTGCTCACTCTCATTCCAGTACAAAGAATAACCTTCCTGAATAAGTGCTTTGATGAAATTCCGGATTAGCCGGCGATCAAATCGTAACTCTAGGTTGCAATACTCCACTTCATGACTCTTACTCACGGCAATCCCCTCCATATCAAATCCCAGCATTTTTGTTTAAATATTCAGACAACTTATCCTCTTACCCTTATCTTATTATGAATTCTATGTTTTAGCAACTTGGATTATTGACATTTTTTTAAGTGAAAGCGTATAAAAAAAGCTGACGCCTATTCCAATGCGGCCCCAGCCTAACTTTGTAAATATTCCCGCTATTGCCTAGTGCCAGCCCCAGAAGAATCCGTCCCGTTCCCAGGCCGCTCTCCCGCCGTGCAATTTTTTAAACGCTTTTTTCACATCTTTCCCGATGGCTTGATTACCGTTCTCGTTCACGTATATGAACGATTCGCCAAAGTTGTTTACAATATAATCGACGGCATCCTTTTGATATAAAATGCCGGCTGATTTCAATTCCTGAAACATCCATTCAGCTACTTCTTCTGCAGTAATTGGCATGTTCTCGACTCTCCATTCCCACTATCATGTCATCACTGTATTGTAACATAAACCATGATTTTTTTTCATGCTAGGTAGGAGCACAATCATAAAAGCACTTCCCATTAGCCCATTCATTCTGAGGAACTTAACCATATGCTATCTCGTAACTCAATCAGATCAAGACGAAAGGGTGAATACAATGAGCTATGGAGCAGGTGTAGGATACACGTCTTCGGCGGCAATTTTGGTTCTTTTCATTTTGTTGGTAATTATCTCTAGCGCTTTCGTTCTCTAATTCAATTATAAATACGAAAAGGGCAAGCCTGTGATACGCAGGCAGCCCTTTATTTTTGTATGATGGGGGACTTTTGGCGATTAGCTGGCCTCAGCTTCCCCCGGTTTGAGGATCACCGAACCGACTCCAAGCAAGATCAAGGCGAACAAGCTTAGTATGCCCATATGCATCCACATCTCAGACAGCGTCTGCCCCGAAGCCATCCGTTCGATGGCGTCGATCACCCACGTTTGCGGTACGAAGTTGGAAATTTTCTGCATCCAGTCCGGCATCACACTTATCGGCCAGAAACAACCTCCCAGCATGCTTGTCGGCGTAATAACAATGGAATTAATGATGTTGATATTCGTTGAATTTTTGACCATGCCTGCGATCGCACTGGCAATTCCCATACTCGCGAGCAAGAAAAATTCAATAATGATGAAATGCGGTAGGAACGGCAATCCGTAATCGTAGTTGATGACATATCTGGTGAACAAAAGGATGGCTAGAACTTGTAACGTGCCCACAAGGAAACTGCCTAAAAAATTGCCGAGAACAATTTCCGCCGATCTGACCGGAGCCGTATACATCCGCGCCATCGTACGATGTCTGCGGTCTTCCATAATCACAGTGACTGTATTATTAATTAATCCCATCATGAATAACAGCATAAAACCGATAACCGTGCTCATATTCGGATTGGTATACAAATCGTAATCGGTGACCGCTGCCTTCACTTGATGCTTCTCCATTTGAACAATCGTCTTTTCTACGGCATCCGCCAATGCCTCATTTTGCAGCCCAATGCTTTGTTGAAGATCAATGATTTCTTTATATCTGGACAATGTGCTGTCGAGATTAAGTTTTAGCGAATATGTTGATTCATTCAAGCTGATCTGAAACAGATCAACCTCGGCTGTGGATCCCCTCATCATCGTATCGCTGAATCCTTCGGGAATCATTACAGCTGCACTCACCTTTTGCTTGATCACGTGTTCTTTCAACGATTGTTCCGACGGAGCTTCCGTTAATTGATAATCAGGCAGGGTTGAAAGCTCGTGGACTAGGTGTGCACCCAGCGGCCCCCGATCCGCATTGATATATTCGATGTTGCTTTGGTTTGTATGTTGTTGTCCGACTACGCCGATAATGAACGAAATGACAGCTGCAGGTATGACCACATAGATTAGAAATCCTTTTTTCTGAAGCAACGTACGTCGCAGCATATTAAGCGCAATATAGAAACTATTCATGGTACCCCGCCTTTCGGTATACGACCAGAGAAACGATCAGAAGCCCAGCAGCTATCGCGACCAGCGTCCACACGTGATGCATGATAATCGAGTTGTCACTCCCAAGCATTATTCGGAGCATACCTTGCATTCCCCAGTGATTCACTGTAAATACACCCAGTTTATGCAACAAGCCATCCGGCAATGGCGAAAATCCTCCGCTCAGAAAAGTCATCACCGTAATGAGAATTTGAAAGATCATGCTAATTGTCTTCGTCGACCCGGCAAGACACATGGCCAGAATCGCAAGACTCATAGATGCAATGATGATCATCAAGCAAACAAGGAAAAGCATCAGGAATGAGTGTCCCCAATCCACTCCGAACAGTAACGTCGTTGTCCCGATGATGACAAAAGCTTGCAGCAATGCAATTCCGGTATTCCCCAGCACTTTGCCCAGCAGAATCTGCAGATTAGAAATAGGCAGTGAATTCAACCGTGACAATGTGTGAACCTCCTTCTCGCTTTGCAAACCAATTGCTGCGGCCATTCCCGAGTACAACAAGAACATAACAAGCATGGATGCCGCGTAATACTGCGTAGCGGTATAAGCAGCATCAGAATTGCTCAGTTTTCCGAGACGTACATAGGAAGCGGGGTAAACCGGATTTTGAAAAGCATTGCCCGCTTGACTCTTCATCATATTAATCGCAGCAGGATCGGCTGTTAACGCGGTTGCTTGAATCAGATTCACTGTTTCTAAAAAGGAGCGCAGCGTCATTTGAGCGATGAGGTTCTGATCGTAATCCTTGCCAAGGATCATCTCCCACCCTGCTTCTTGACCCGTAATAACTTTCGTGCTGAAATCAGCGGGGACGATCAGGGCAAACTCGGATTCTCCCGCCTTTACCCGTTTCACGGCTTCATCTCTTGTGGAAACGGGATTCGCATTTAGAAGTTTTTTAATTTCAGGCTCCGCAAGAAAGCTTTGAAATTGGTTGCTCAAAGAGCCTTTATCTGATTGAACAATATCCACTTCCACCGGTTTCAGCGATCGGTCCTCGACCTTAAACGCATTAGACAGTGCTGATCCTAAGATGAATATAAGCAAAAGAGGCAAAATAAATTGAACGATAAGTACGTAGCGCATACGCAGTATTCGCAGCATTTCGTACCAGGCGATAACCCATATGGTCATGATGCGCAGCCCCCTAATCCCGCAAGGTTCGCCCTGTCAAGGACAGGAACAACGCCTCAAGATCCGGCTCAACTTGGGTAAGCGAAACGATTTTCACCTGATGTTTAGATAAAATAAACAAGATATCCTGTAAATAAGCTTGCGAGGACGCTAATTGTAGTAATTCGATCATTTGATCTTGAAGAGTTACTTTCTTGATTCGCGGATGATTATTGAGCTCTTGAATCGCTTCGTCCACGATATTCGCGGCCTGAATAATAATTTTATTGTCTTGTGCCACTTTGCACCGTAGCTCCTCCTGTGTACCGCAAGCGATCAGATGGCCGTGGTCCATTATCCCGACTCGTGTTGAAATCGCCGATACTTCCTCCATATAGTGGCTAGTATAAATGATCGTAGAACCCATGCGGTTCAACGTGCGAACCGACTCAAGAATATGATTGCGGGACTGCGGATCGATGCCCACCGTCGGTTCATCCATTATGATCAGCTTAGGATGATGCATGATGGCGCATGCGATATTCAATCTTCGTTTCATTCCACCCGAAAAAGAACTCGCTTTATCTCCGCTGCGATCCGCTAATCCGACGAAGTCCAGCGCTTCTTCCACTCTTGATTTAAGAAGCTTCCCGCGCAAACCGTATAACCTCGCGAAAAATGTCACATTTTCCTTCGCAGTTAACCCCTCGTAGATCGCCAGATCCTGAGGAACGAGTCCGATTCTGCGCTTCACTTCAAGCGGTTGACTCGCGACGGAAAGACCGTCAACCAGCACGTGCCCTTGATCGATTTTGAGCAATCCGCTCAGCATTTTGATGGTTGTGCTTTTACCTGCGCCATTCGGACCTAATAGCCCGAAAACCTCGCCCTCCTGAATGGTTAAATTCAGATGATCCACAGATATATTGTTGTTGTACCTTTTAACGACATCCTTGAGTTGGATAAAGCTCATAGAATCTTCTCCTTCGAGTTTTGCTTCAGCAAAACTTTCTTCGTAAACATCAGCGTTCTCTTCCATTTATTGTCCGTGAAGCAATTGTACTTGATTAGACGATATACCACAGGTAGAATTAGTCATTTTCCAACATGACAAAAGTCATATATGGCCAAATCCCTGCTACCCCTTCTAAAAACTGTGCTATAATTTTCGTAAACCTGCTGGAAAAGGACGGGAACGGATTGACTGCTCTTCTGCCGCTTACGCGATACATGCTTATACTCATACCGGCAATTGCTTCTATGTATCTGGAAAACTATTCCTCATACGGAAAATTTGTCTTTTTCACTCTCCTGCTCATATGGATCGCAGAGCTTCGCAGAATTGCTCTTTTAGCATCTTTTTCTTTTTTTATCCTGCTAATCGAAATCGGTTTTGGTGCTTGGTTGAGCTATTCTTATGGAGGTCTATTATTTCTCACGTTCTACTCGACTCAACTTTCGTATGTCCAACTCGCGGGCAGTCAATATCGTTACCCTTGTTTGCTCCTTCAACTCATCCTATTAAACATTTCCTTGCATGAACAACCCGCCAGTCATTACGTAATCGCCAACCTCATTTTTATCGCGCTTACCCTCCTCCTCTTGCAGCTGCTTTTCACATCGCAAAATAAAGAGGAAGTGGAACTGGTCTATGATCGACTGCGGAGAAAACATTACGAGCTTGACGAAGCTCGCATGCAGTTGATCGATTATGCCCGTAAGGTCGAAAATATCGCTCAAGCCGATGAGCGTAACCGCATTTCAAGGGATATCCATGATGATCTCGGACATAAGCTTATTCGCTTGAAAATGATGATGGAGGCCGGTATCCGCATCCTTCCGGCACAGCAGCAGCAAGGGATGGATATGATGCTCTCCGTACGCGACCAGTTGACGGAGAGCATGGAGCTGCTCCGGGCGACAGTACGCCGTTTAAAGCCTGATGAGGGTACCATGCAGACTTATTCGCTGAACAAGCTGATCGAAGAATTGATTCGGGACAGCGGCATCACGATCGATTTGGAGATATACGGTATGCCATATGCACTGTATCCGAGTCTGGAATTTATTCTGTACCGTAACGCCCAAGAAGCCGTGACGAATGCAATTCGTCACGGCGGTGCAACACAGGTATTGATTGAATTAACTTACGAGCCAAAATTAATAACGATGAATATTTCCAATAACGGGGCGCTGCCTACCGATACGAGCATCAAAGGCTTGGGAATTAGCGGGATGGAAGAACGCGCGAAAGTCATTGGCGGTCAGTTATTCGTCAGCGTCGATGAAAGGTATAACGTCACCACCGTCTTACCTGCCTACCGTCATGCTCAATCTATGTAGAAGGGGTTTCATATAAAATGATACATGTACTCATCACTGATGACGATCCATTTATTCGTGAAAGTTTAAAATTAATTATCGGCCTTGACGAGGAAATTACAATTGCAGGTACTTGCACCCATGGCGAGGAGGCATTTGAACTCATTCAGGCTGGCACAAAAGTAGACGTTGTGCTGATGGACATTCGTATGCCGATCTGCGACGGCGTTCAGGGTACCCTCCGCATCAAACAGGCTTTCCCTCGTATTGCAGTACTCATTTTGACGACTTTTGACGATGATGAATTCATCGTTCAGGCATTACGTAACGGAGCGAGCGGATACCTGCTTAAAAATATTGCGCCCGATCGGATTATACAGAGCATCAAAACCGTCCATCAGGGTAACTTGCTTATCCACCCGGACATCGCGAAGAAGCTGACTTCGTTCATCAACCTTAGTCCAAATACGCCTAAGGAAGCACATAAGCCATTGAGCACTCTCGGATTAACGCCAACTGAGCAGTCCGTCGTTGTCAAAATCTCTGAAGGTCTCTCCAACAAAGAAATCGCCCAGGTATTATTCCTGAGCGAAGGTACGGTCAAAAATTATATTACTGAAATACTCAGTAAACTGAATTTGCGCGATCGAACGCAGATTGCGATTTTTTATTTAAAGAGCCAGTCAGGCGCAGGTGCTTAAGTCTATTGAACCTTGGTCACCTGTATGTCTTCTTTGGACGAACTGCCGACTACATAATCCATCGTGCTGTTAGTCGTCATTAACTTCGTAAGTTTCAGCGTTGTCCGGTAAAAGTGCCCATTCTCCGTCAATAAGTAACTATAGGTGTTCTCCTCCGGCAGCGCATCTACTATGATTGGCGTAGTCATATAGGGCACTTTATTAATTTCATAATAACGGAAACCGTCTATGTACTCTTTTATCACCTTGCGCTTCAAGTCATTTGTCTCGCCCGTAATCACAACCGGCTCATTCATGAGATACGAAATCTGCGGCTGCTCTTTCCATTTGGTCTGCAATTCCGCCTCGCTTACGTACAGGTCGCCCGTATATTTTTCCTTCGCTTTGCGTAATCCTTGCGTATCAATGCCCATTCGCTCCACGTCTTTCAAACGATAATACGTTTGATCAGTCATGTTCGTTAGAACGGGATACGTACCTCCGAGATAATCCATATATTGCGCATATGGAACCTGCAGCACAATTTCCGTATAGGTCGTATTGTTTCCTTCTGTCGGCTGCTGAGGACTGATTCGGCTATTGATATAGATGGTTTTGTTGCTGTCCTTCCAATTCACAACCGCTCCCAAATATGTGCTCAGTTCTTTCACGGGCAGGTAACTCGAATTATTATAAATTAGAGGCGGATTCGTAAGCTTCACCTGCTGGCCGTTAACGACAATATTGTAGTCATTGCGCAAATACGCATCAACACGTTGAATCAAATCCTGTGCGTAAACGCCTGCTGTGAAGCAGGTACCCATTAAAGTGCCGATAATTGTAAGTTTAGACCATTTTGGCATACTCATACGTATAATTTCTCCTGTCTTCCTTTATAAGTTCTTTCTAAAACTTCGCCAAAATCCGAGAAATTTCCTGCTTTTCTCATTAAAATGGATCAAATGACCTACTACCACAAGGCTACCTAACTGCCCTGCATTGCGAGAAGCGTCGAATTGTTTTAGAATTATTATAAATAGGAGATAAGAGAGGAATTGAACAAGATGAATTTCACCGGATTTACTTCACATGATTTTAAAACGTTTGCTATAGAAGGTCTGGAGGGCCGTATGGAAGCGATCCGCGAGCGTATACAACCCAAATTCAAGGCTATTGGCGACTCACTCTGCGAGGATCTTACCCTTCTTTCCGGCACGGAAATGTATTTGCATATTGCCAAGCATGCCAGACGCACTGTTAACCCGCCTGTAGACACATGGATGGCGATCTGCCCGAATAAACGGGGGTACAAGCAGGTTCCTCACTTTCAGGTCGGGCTTTTCGACGATCGTGTCTTTATATGGCTTGCACTCATTTATGAGCTCCCGAACAAAAGTCATATCGCTGCGCGATACATGAAAGAAATCGATCGGCTTCAAAAGGAGCTCCCTTCCGATTTCGTAATCTCCTTCGATCATATGAAAAAAGATACCACTGCCGTTTCCGAGCTGGATCGCAATGGGTGGAACGCGGCGTTAACCCGCTTCCGTGACGTGAAAAAAGCGGAGCTGCTGATCGGCCGCAACCTGAATTCCGTTGATCCGTTATTAACTAAAGGCGCTGAGTTCGAGCAGCTTGTCAAACAAACGTTTGAGACATTGATGCCGCTTTATCAGATGGCTGTGGGTGTGCAGTAAAATTTATGTTAGGCTAAGGTTCTTTTAAACTAATTTTAACCCCTCCTGCACAGACTAAATGCTGTAATTCCGTATCCTAACGGAAAGGAGGGTCCCAAAATGAACCAGGCATACATGAAAAAACTCATAGTGAGCTCTATTGCTCTCAGCCTTGTACTTGGTGGCAGCTTCGGTCAGAATGCCAAGGCCCAAGCCAGCAGCTCAGAGACTCAGCAAAGTACAATCGATTCATACACGGACGAGTATAAGGATGGCCGCCATGGCCGAAAATGGCCTATCGTCGAAGAATCCGCATCCTTGCTGGGCATCGATAAAGATGCGATGGTCAAGTCGCTGAAAGACGGTAAGAGCATCGTTCAAGTCGCAGCGGAAAAAGGTGTGAGCGAAGCTGATCTGACCGCCAAACTGCAGCAGCTGCGCACAGGCAAGATCGAAGCAGCCGTCAAAGACGGCAAGCTGACAGCCGAACAAGGCGAGCATATGAAACAAAACCTCGGCGAGCACCTTAAGTTTATCCTTAACGAGAAAAACTTGTTCGAGCATGCGGACGGACACGGCAAGTGGCACAGGCACAGTTTGAAGCCTGATCCGGAGAAGCTGGCGAAAAAGCTCGGCATGAGTAGGGATGAGATGCGTGACCAGCTTAGAGCAGGCAAGTCACTTGCAGAAATCGCCCAATCCAAAGGGATTTCGAAGGATAAATTGGTCGCATCGATTAAAGAGCAGCTAACCCCGTCTATTGAGAAGATGGTTGACCGCAAGAAGCATGTTGAGTAGCCAACAGGTATAGAATATCTTCAAAACGAAAAGAAGCAGCGGCGGATAAACACATTACTTATCCAGCAAACTGCTTCTTTCTCGCTTTCCCTTAAATGAATAGACTGAGCAACAAAATCAAGCCAAAGGCAACGAAAGACAGAATGGTTTCCATCACGGTCCACGTTTTTAACGTCTGGGCTACCGACATGTTAAAGAACTCTTTAATCAACCAGAACCCGGAGTCATTCACATGAGAAAGCATGATCGAACCTGCACCTACTGCAAGCACTAACAGTTCAGGGCTAGTACCGGGCATTGTAGCAGCCAGCGGGGCAACGATGCCGGCTGATGTTGTCATCGCGACAGTGGCAGATCCAACTGCAGCTCGGATAATGCCGGCGATTACAAAGGCCAATACAAGCGGCGAGATATGTGCGCCTGTAGCCAGTTTAGCAATCGCGTCGCTCACTCCGCTTGAAATCAATATTTTATTGAAGCCTCCGCCTGCGCCAATAATCAAAATGATGGAAGCGACAGGTCCCAGACAATCATTCGTAAACTTCAGAAGGTCGTTTTTATCATAGCCGCGGGCAAAGCCAAATGAATAGAAAGCAAATATCAGCGAAATCAGGAGAGCTACAACCGGACTTCCAATAAAATCAACAACGATGCGTAATCCGTTAGTCGCAGGAAGAGTAACATCCACGAGAGTAGCAAGCAGCATCAAAATAACCGGAAGCAAAATTGTAAAGATCGTAATGCCGAAACCAGGCAGCTCCTTTTGCTGAGCCTTCGTGAATTGCTCAACCAGTTCACCCGTCGGTTCTACTATAACCTTCTTGGCAATGTACGAGCCATAAATCGGTCCCGCTATCGCAGCAGCAGGAAAAGCTACTAAAATGGATAATAAGATCGTCATACCCAAATCAGCTTTGAAAATACCTACTGCCAGCATCGCTGCCGGGTGAGGCGGAACCAGACTGTGAACAACGGCAAGTCCGGCAACTAAAGAAAGACCGATCTTGATTAACGAAGTGCCGGTATGCTTGGCAATCACGAATACAAGAGGAATCAACAAGACAACCCCGACCTGAAAAAATACAGGAATCCCGCAAATGACAGCCACTACCATCATCGCCCAGTGGACATTCTTCTCGCCAAAAACGCGTATAAGCGTGCGGGCGACACGTTCGGCTCCCCCTGACTCGGCCATCATTTTGCCGAGCATCGTTCCAAGTCCGATCACGATGGCAATAAAACCTAAAGTGCCGGCTACCCCATCCTGAAAGGACTTTACAATGTCAGGCAGCTTCATTCCCGAAATCAATCCCATGAACAAAGCTGCAACGATCAACGCGATAAATGGGTTTGTTTTAAACCTGGCGATCAATACAATTAAACCTACGATGGAAATCAAAGCATAAAGCAACAAACTAGCGTCGTGGCTTAATCCGAACAAAGAATACATATTTATCCCCCTTTATTTGTAAGCGATTTCCTTTTTCCGAAAAATTTACTCAGCGAACAAGCGGATGAATTTAGTCATTACAGTTTCCATTGATTTTTGCATCTCTGACATGATAGTTGACAGATGAACCATCGATTGGTCAGACCTATTTTGCAGATAAGTCACCGCTGCCATGGACACTTCCGTATTCACATTAATTTTGCAGATGCCGCGCCCAATCGTTTGCCTGATTATCTCATCAGGTGTCCCTGACCCGCCGTGCAAAACAAGCGGAATATCGACGGCATCACGAATTCGTTCTAAAAGCTGCAGGCTAATCTTAGGTTCCCCTTGATACATGCCATGTACTGTGCCTATAGCGGCGGCCAAAAAATCAACGCTCGTCGCCTCAACAAACTCTTTTGCCGATTGCGGATCTGTAAGCGTTCCATCGCCTTCTTCTTCGTCCGAGAAAGCGCCTCTGGCCAGAGACCCTATCTCAGCCTCCACCGATACATTTGCCTGATGAGCGATGTCTGCGATTTCTTTTGTGCGTGAAATATTTTCACTAAGATCATATTTGGAGCCGTCATACATCACAGATGTAAAGCCGTTCTGAATCGCTCTTATTATGGATTCCTTTTCATAAGCGTGATCCAGATGCAGCGCAACGGGAACTCTAGCTTTGGACGCAAGTGCTCGAACCAGCGCAGCAAATCCTTCAACATTGACTGTGGGAAAATAGCGCTCTCCCAGTGCAATGATCACCGGTTGTTTCTCATTCTCCGCTGCCTGAATAGCGGCTTGTACAGTTTCAAGATTAATAACATTGAATGCCGCGACAGCATATTTTTTCTTTTGCGCCTCTAATAAAATGTCTTTCGTATTTACTAACATCCTGCGGGTCCCTTCTCTCTCTAATCCGGTTATCCTTCGATTTTCTGAACTGTTTCAAGAAGTGTCGTATCGCTCCCTACGTTACCCGGAAACACGATATATGGAATTCCTGAGAATTTGGCCTCTTCGCCAGTAAGCCAGACTGGAATACCTGCTGCGGCTTGTCCAATGATTCTTGCTTTGCGAATGCCAAGCCCTTTCGTGGCGACATCGCTGGAGGTGATGCCTCCTTTTGCAATGATGAATTTAGGGATAATGTCCAGAGATCTTACAATTTTAACGAGTGATTCCGATACCGTTTGGCTAATGTTTAAGTTTCCCTCTGAGCTATCAACGGCAATAAGCTTACGGCTGCTGAAAACAACCACATTTTTCCCTCTGGCGATGTACTCATTCACTTTCGAAATAAGCCGCTTCGTTTCATCCGCTTTTTCTGCAGGGTTCAAAATCTTATTGACGTCCATTTCCAGCGAAATGATGTCGGTCCCTTTCAGCAATTGCTCCAATTGGCGTGTTGTCTTCTGTACATGGGAACCGACGACCACAAGACCTCCGTGTGTTTCTTGACCTTTTGCAATAAGCTTTTCCTTCGGCAAAATATCTTGATCAGCGATGCCCCCGTAGGCTTTCACGAAAGAGGCTGCCGTGCGGAAAATATACTTTTTGCCTTTTTGCTCAGCTTGCAGCAGGGCAAAAGCCAGGACATCAAGATCTGCATAGGATAGGCAATCTACGATTATAGGTGCATTCCCTTCCACATTTAACAAGATTTCTTCCACAGCATCCGGTCCGCTGCGCACTTGCTCAAGTGATATCACAACGCAATCATCCGACTTGATGCGACCCTTTGTTTTTTCTTCAACCCATTGCGCTAAATCACTATGCTCATAGCCAAAAACTTTATCTTTGGCAAACTCCGTCTGGTGAACCGGTAACAGCTTGTCGTCTTCTTTAATGAAATGTGTATGTTGATAGGTGACGCGGCCCGCTTCAAAAAAAGCTGGAATTATGAGATGCCCGTCATATTCAAGTCCGGTCATACGATGAAGCTCATCCCTCAACGTATCCGTTTCTAAAGGATAATATCCGCGTAATGTAGAGTCGCCTCGGCTTACAAAGACGAAATCAATCCCGGTTTCACTAGCAACTGCCTGTACGTTTTGGGCAATTTCACGGTTAATGCGTTCCACTTCAGCCGCTTGATAGGCGCGTGTGTTGGTTAAAATATAGAATACAGTTTCAGGCTTATTGAAAGCTTCTCGCAATAATTCTTTATCCCACTGCGTCAATACATCGACATCATGTACAGTTTGTACGCCGGTTGGATCATCATCCAGAACAATAATTTTTTTGTTGCCGGTTTGGTTGATTTGACGGATTTGCTCGCGATAATTGCTACTCTGCCATTCCGGTGGTAACTGTGATTCAATTGAAGAAATACTTACTGCGCCCGTACTCATTCCTTATGCCCTCCTAACTTCGACATGTGCAAGTTTTTCGTAATACTGGACGATACCGCCATGATCATGACTTGCTTTGCCATCTGCTTTCAGCGCATGCATGATCTCTAACAATTGGCTGGATAATGGAAGCGGAACTCCGATCTCGTGAGCTGTCTCCATCACATTCGAAATATCCTTAAGGTTAATATCGATTCTTCCTCCGGCTACAAAATTTCTGTCGAGGATCAAAGGAACTTTTGCATCCAGCACAGCGCTTCCGGCCAGTCCCCCTCGAATGGCCTGATACATTTTATCGATATCAATGCCTGCTTTTGCTGCCAGAACAAGCGCTTCCGACATTGCGGCGATATTGAGATTCACCATAATTTGATTGGCTAATTTGGCCGTTGATCCGCACCCGTTTCCGCCGACTAATGTTATAGCTGTTCCCATACAAGAAAGAACATCTTTCACGCTTTCAAAAACTTCTTCCTTACCGCCTACCATGATGGCCAAAGTGCCGTCAATCGCTTTAGGTTCGCCGCCGCTTACAGGCGCATCCAACATTTCAACGCCTTGCTTAGCCAGCTCGTTTGCGATCTCTTTGGAAACTACGGGTGAGATTGAGCTCATGTCAATGACGACCGATCCTTCTTTTGCACCTTTGCGAATTCCGTTTTCCCCGAAAATAACCCCTTTGACGATATTTGCATTCGGAAGCATAGTAATGATAATGTCGGTTTTCTCCGCAGCCTCTTGGGGAGATGCAGCAGCGACAGCACCGGATTGAACAACCCCGTCCACGGCTTCCTTATTTACATCGTATACGGTTACATGATAACCGGCTTTCAAAAGATTAATGGACATCGGTTTTCCCATAATGCCTAGGCCTATAAATCCAATTTTTTTACTCATTCGATTCCCTCCAATTGATTACGCTTTCACATGTTTGCCGCTAAAGCTTTGCTCTTTTTGACAAATGCAGCGTTCATTAAAAATAAAATCTAGAATTCGTTTGCAGGAAGAAGCGTTTCGCATTATCCCGATCGACCGAAATGTATTCAATTACACATATTTTTGTATACAATTTTATATTTTTCGGATACAAATATATTATTCTGAATTTATATAAAGTTCTAGTCTATACTTTTAAGATAAAATGCATTATAATTTATAATTTAGTTATGATTTCGGATCTGCAAAGAGGTGTACATATTGCCCAAGAACACTGAAAAATCTCGTCCAGCTTACCACCAATCCTACGAAATTATTCGTGACATGATCTTACAAGGCGACATTCCTCGCGGAACCAAAATTGTTGAGGAAAAGCTTGCTGCTGAATTGGGAGTCAGCCGGACCCCGATACGCGAATCAATACGTAAATTGGAACAAGAAGGGCTTATTGCCGGTAAAATGGTTATCAATCCTTCCGAGAAGGATTTGAGAAATACGTTTCAAGTCCGCATGCTGCTTGAAGGACACGCAGCCCGAAGCGCTGCAACGTATCTTCACGAAAGCGAGCTTCAAGCTCTGCTTGAATGTGTCAGGATCGGCAGAACGGGTGAACTGGAAGAAATTATGAAGGCTAACGAGAAATTTCATGAGATCATCGTCCAGGCAAGCAACAACCCTTTCATGATTGATATCATCGATCGTATGCAATCGATTATTTATCTCTTTCGCCGCACCGTTGTTTACTACAACCGGCCCTTCTTAATAGATGAGCATGAGAATATTTATGAGGCCATCAAAGCAAGAGCTGGAGACCAAGCGGAAGAATTGATGAAGCAGCATTTGCAGGCGGATTTAGATTTTTGCTTGCATTTGATTTGTTAAAACCGGAAAGCATGAATCCAATCAATGAAAACTAGGCATTACAAAAGTTTTATTAACCACATCAGTTGCACCTATATCACTCTAATACGTACTTCCTGTGACCCAATCCAAAAAGACCTGCATCGTGTTGAGATGCAGGTCTTTTTGGATTGGGGTGAATTAGTGGGAGTTTATCCTAATGTTCCACCGAGAAACGCGGTTTCCCAACGTTATCTACGGCTCCCCAGTACGCAGGAACTTTAACGTGGAAAAATCGCTTAAAAGTTCCATGGCCATATGCCCCGCGGGCACCATGCCGCTCAAGCTGCTTGCTGGACCTCACTCTGGCGGTCCAGGAGCATAAAGCGCAGCAGCAGAAGCATCGCCGCCAAGCAGAGCACGCCGCCGATGATAAACGGCAGCGAGTGCGCAACCGTGAACACCGCTCCTCCGAGCAGCGGGCCGGCAATGCGGCCCAGGCTGTCCATGGAGGAGCTGAGGCCCGTTGCCACGCCCTGCCCGACTTTCGTCCGCTGCGTAATCAGCGACGTCACACACGGGCGGATGAGCGCGTTGCCGGCGCCGAAGATCGAGAGATACAGCGCGGCCGTGAGCACGCTTGACGAGTACAGCAGCAGGAAGAATCCCGCTGCCGACAAAATAAGGCCGATCGCGATCACCCGCTGCTCGGCGCCGTTTTTGACCAAGCGTCTAACGACTCCGCCCTGAATAAGAGCGCCGACGATGCCGCTTGCCAGGAACATCATGCCAATATCAAAAGGCGTAGCGCCGATCTTGTCCATTTGAAAATACTGAAGCGTTGCTTCCAAGCCAGCAAGCGTAAAAGAAACGAAAAACGACAATACATACAAATACTTGGAAGCGCCGGCAAACGCGGTCCATCTGGAAGCCTTGTTCTCCTTCACAGTTGTGCGCCGATCTGCAGGCAATGACTCCTTCAATATCGCGAAAGCGAATAAAAAAGCAGCCAATGATAAACCGGATGCTGCAAAAAACGGAAGCTCTGTGCCCCAACGGCTCAAAATGCCGCCGATGGCCGGGCCGAAAATAAAGCCTAAACCAATGGACATGCCGACCATGCCCATACCTTTGGTCCGATTTTCATTCGTCGTAATGTCAGCCACGTAAGCGACTGCACAGGCGGTAGCCGCACCCGAGAATAACCCGCCGAAGATCCGGGACACATACATGACCCACAAATGACCATCCGCAAATCCGAATATAAGGAAACTAATGCAGAAACCGATCAATCCGATCAAAATGATCGGCCTGCGTCCGATGCGGTCCGATATGGCCCCCCATATCGGCGACATGAGAAATGACGCTGCAGAGTATATCGAAAGCAAGAGCGCATTGTGAAATTCGGCTCCAGCACCTTTCACGACCTCAGGAAGTACAGGGATGATAATACCGAAACCAATAAATATGGTCATCAGCAACAGCATGATGATACCGATTTGTTTATTCATGTTGCTTGTCTATCCTCCAAATGAAACATTTTCCACTATCGTACCACACCTTTTTTTCCGATGGAAATGAACATTTGAAGAACGAGCAGTACGACCAGAACGGAACCGCTCATTAGAAAAGGTGCATGATAGCCATATACATCCCATAGCTTGCCTGATACGATGGGCCCTACGATCATCCCTAGACCTTCAATGGTCAAGAAGAAGCCCCAGACGGCTCCTCTTTTCTCTGGCGGGATTGCTGAGGCAAGAAGCGCATTCCATGATGGAATGATGAAAGCATAGCCAACTCCAAGTGCAGCCACAAGCACATAGAGAATTGTCAAAGATTGTACGAATGTAAAGAAAAGCAACGTGACGGCGCTAATCGAAAAGCCGGCAATCAAGAAAGGACGAATACCGATTCGATCCACCAGCTTCCCCATTGGAACCAGTAAGATCACCGTCACCGCACCTCCGGCGATCAGAAACATGCTGAACTGAAAGGAAGTTAGTTGCAACACTTCTTTTGCATATAGCGTTAAAATCGGCGTCAAAATGCCTAAAGCAAAGGTTTGCGCGAACATCGCGGGAAACAAAAGCGGGCTTACGGACATGGAACGGCGAACTTCTCTAAAATATGCAGCAGCTCTTTGAAAAAAAGGAATGTAAGTTTCATGCGCCTTACCCCCCACCTTATCTATCTTAGGATCCTCAGCACTCTGTTTTCTTGGCAGCAGCAGCGCTACCAGCACGACAAGAGTCATACATCCGATAAGCAGACGGAAAGCTAAACTGTAATTGTTGTCATTGATAAAAAAGTTGATCGCCACCGGCCCCAGCCCCACCCCTGAAAGCCAGGCCATATAGATAACACTCATAATCGTTCCTTTTGCTTCATCCCCTGCCACCTCCGTTGTGCCTGTAATCACACAGGGCCATAGCGGAGCCGTACCAAAACCAAGCAGCGCACAAGCGATGATCGTCCATAAATATTGTGAGGTTGTCGCGATGAGAATAACGGAAATAAAGGTAAGCAGAACTCCCGTAAGCATCGTCGTCCGGTATCCCATCTTGTCGATAATCCAACCGACCGGAGTGCGCAGCACATTGTCACCTATGTATTGAGCGGCTAGTGTCCATCCGATAATAAATGCGGAAGCGCCGAGCGTCGTTTTCATATAGACAGGAAGAATCGTCAAAAGCAGGGCTCCCTTCACAAATTCGACAACAAACATAATTATTAACAATTTCAGCACAAACGGTGAAAATAATCGTTTTTGCTGCCATTTTTGCAGCGGATTCACGGAATATCGCCTTCTCTTCCAGTTTTTTATACGGATACTGTTAGTTTTGCCGTATTTGACGCAAACTATTTTCAAAAATTTAGCTTGCATGTAATTTCTATTTTGTTATACTTTTTTTGTTTGTTGCAAAGATCGACAAGCAATCCACAATAGAAGGGAAGCGATAATCAGGTGGATCATACCCGTACCCCCCTGTTCTCTGCACTGCTTAAGCACGCCGAGAAAAATCCGATTCAGTTCCATATTCCTGGACATAAAAAAGGAGTCGGCATGGACCCGGAGTTTCGTTCCTTTATTGGGGACAACGCCCTGTCCATCGACCTCATCAATATAGCACCGCTGGATGATCTTCATCAACCAATGGGCGTGATTGAGGACGCTCAGAAGCTTGCTGCGGACGCTTATGGCGCCGATCATACATTTTTCTCCGTACAAGGCACAAGCGGTGCCATCATGACGATGATTATGACCGTTTGCTCGGAAGGCGATAAAATCATCGTTCCGCGCAATGTGCACAAATCTGTCTTAGCGGCCATTATTTTCGTAGGAGCTAAGCCGGTCTTCATTCAACCAGCCCGCGATAAAAACCTCGGGATCGACCATGGAATTCCGACTCGTTCCGTTCGCAGAGCCTTGGAGAAGCACCCCGACGCCAAAGCAGTGCTGGTCATAAACCCTACATACTATGGCGTCTGTACGAATCTTAAAGAGATTGTAGATCTCGTTCATAGCTATAACATGCCTGTTCTTGTCGATGAGGCGCATGGCGTTCTGATTCACTTTCACGAGAAGCTGCCGATGTCGGCGATGGAAGCCGGAGCCGATATGGCCGCAACGAGTGTGCACAAGCTGGGCGGGTCAATGACCCAGAGCTCGGTTCTTAACGTGCAGGGCAACCGCGTGAACCCGAAACGCATTCAAACGATCATCAGTATGCTGACCACGACGTCTACCTCATACATCTTGCTAGGTTCATTAGACACAGCGCGCAGACACCTCGCTCTCAATGGCCGCGCAATGGCTGAGAGGGCCATCGAACTCGCCCAATACGCGAGAAAACAGATCAATGAAATTACGAATCTGTACTGCTTCGGTGAAGAGATACTTGGCGAAGAGGCCACATATAATTATGATCCTACTAAAATTTGCGTACACGTGCGCAAGCTTGGCATTACCGGCTTTGAAGTTGAGAATTGGCTGCGTGAGCATTACAACATCGAAGTGGAAATGAGTGATATGTACAATATCCTCTGCCTGATTACACCTGGGGACACGCAAGAGAACGTTGATACTTTGCTGGATGCATTACGTAAGCTTTCCCACGTCAACGATGATGTTACTGATGTTAAAGAAGTTGTTATCAAAGTACCGGCGATACCGCAGCTAACGCTGACGCCTCGGGATGCGTTCTATGGCGAAACCGAGACGATTCCTTTCAAAGATGCGGCAGACCGCATTATCGCCGAATTTATATACGTTTACCCGCCGGGTATTCCTATATTGCTGCCAGGCGAGGTTATTACGCAAGAGCTGATCGACTACATCGTCGAACATGTAGAAGTCGGTCTTCCTGTGAAAGGCCCTGAGGACCGCAGCGTACAGAACGTGAAAGTCATCGTCGAGACGCAGGCCATCTTCTAGCCTGCTCCCCCTCGTGAAAATATTGTAAAACCGTTTACATGATGCTATGATGATGGTGATGTTTAGTCGGTGAGGTGATCAAGGAAATGGCTCAAAGCGCCTATATTAAATTCGTAACAGGCTCCGCTGTCCCCGCTCTATCCTTGGATGAGCTGAAAGAGAAACTGCTGCATTACAGAGAACAACTGTCTCTAACTGCTAAGCAGCTGGGATGGGAGTACGACGAGGCTGGGTTTCCCTATACGATCGAGACGAAGCCGGAAGGCGAAGGCAAGTGGTTTTACCTTAAAGGCATAAATCCGCTGTACAAATATATAGTTATCGGTGTTGGCAGCGAGCGGAACCAAGAGGAAGATCGCCACTATGTCCAAGTTGTATTGCCGGAAGATGCAACCCACGGAGACAAGAGCAAAGGCAACGAGTTCTGCAAATATCTTGGCAAGCAATTAAAAGCTGAACTTCATCTATTCAATGGCAGAATCATGTATTTCAACCCAAGAAAATGAAATCGTAGAAACAAACAGAAACCCCCTTCCAGAAACTTCTCTGAAAGGGGGTTCTTATGTATAGCTCTTACTCTTCGTTCTCTTGAGCTACGATTTCATTATAAATGGTCACGACGCGTTCCCATTCTGCTTCATCTTCGATATTGACCAGGTAAGCTTCTTCATCCTCTTCTTCGATACGGAAAATGACACCATCTGCCTCAGGATCGTTACGATCGAGCAAAACGGCATATGCCTGCTCTTGAGATTGGAATGTGTACACCATTACCATCTCGTGTTCTTCACCGTTCTCGTCAGTTACGATAAAAATATCTTCCCCATGCTCGTGATCGTGGTCACAGTCCGGGCCGTGCACATGATCGTGCTTATGATCGCTCACAGGCAGAACCTCATTTCGTTTAATAATTGGTTACCCAATTATCCTAACATTTTCAAATTGAGAGGTCAAACCGCATCTTGGTATGGAAGTCCTTATTCCGATTGAATTTGCTTCTCCGATACGACGGAGTAGTCGGAAGCGCCATCCTGTTTCATGGCAAACTTCACCACGTACGTGCCGGATTCATCAAAAGATACGCCGTAAAGCGGAACCTTCAACCAGAAAGACTCTTTGGATTCATTGATCGATTTCACAACCGGGGTCACGACACTCTTGCCGCTTGGGGAGATAACGGAAACTTGCACGGAATTAATGCTCGTTTTTAAATTGTCGACTTGTGCGAAAACGATGAAATCCGCTTCCTTGCCTTCCTCGACTACGCCAAAAGGTACGATAGCGGAATCCTTACGGACTTCGGTCGTAAAGAACATATGTACGTTCGGTTTGTACAAGGATACCGTTTTGTTCGAATTATCCCACTTTACAAGTGCTTGCAGCGCATCGCTTACTGCACGAAGCGGCAGGACGGTTTTGCCTTCAACAATAAGCGGAGGCACTTCCGAATCGCCAAATTCCGCAGTCTTGTCATTGACAACTAAGCGAGCAATATTAAACCCCTTATAATCCCCCCATATCGATGAGGCCACCACTGCAGCCGTACTAAGAACAAAAAACACCAGCATCAACGCAAATATACGCTGAACTTTCATCCTCTTAACCTCCAGCTCTCGTTAGTAATCTTTGTGTCTGCATCTTTATACTCCGAAGGTTAAGAAGAGTTGCGTTGTTTTTACAATTTTGAAAAAAAAGCAAGTACCCGTTTGGTATACGCATCGGGATGCAGTTTGTAAGACCCTACATGCGCTGCTTTTTGTGTAATCCACATTTCGAAAGCATCCGGATGTCTGCTCCACATCGCTTCGCTGTTGGACCAAGGAATCGCAGAATCGTCTTCACTATGAATGAATAGCATAGGTCTCGGATAGACTCGATCGACGGCTGTAAGCGCATCGACATAGTGAGGATGTATCCCTATCAATCGCGGCAAAATCGCCAGTATTAGCGGTGTGAACGGGAAGCGCGGCAGCTTGGACCAGACCGGTAAATTCGCTTGTAAGTAAGGACTCAGCTGGCTAAAAGGACTGTCGGCAACGACGCCTCTCACGGCGGACTCTTCTGCAGCAGCTAATATAGACGTACTGCCTCCCATAGAAAAGCCGATCAGTCCGATTTTACCAGGGATATGCTCCTTCACCCAATCGATCGCGCCGAGCAGATCTTCCTTCTCCAAATAGCCGACTGTCGTCAAATGCCCTTCGGATTCTCCCGAATTGCGAAAATCGAACATGACCACGTTATACCCGGCTTCCACGAGTGATTTGGCGAAAGCTAACGCGGGAAGTCCTTTCTCCAGACGTGTTCCCGCGTAACCATGAGCGAGAATGAGCGTCATCGAAGATTCGGTTTGCGTCGCGGGGATAAACCAGCCTTGCAGTATCACATCCCCCATCCTGCTTGGAAACCTAATCGCTTCGGCTTGCAGCCCGTATTGCTCCGGAGTTTCGTCGACCGGTTTGCGTATCGGGTGCGTGAGCCTCCACCCCACATACGTAGACATGCCTATCAATCCCAATCCAATGAGTACAAATAAACTAACGATGAACCATAGCATGAATCTATCAACACCCCATTGTTTGAACAATCCGAATTCGACTAATTCTAATGGCTTAATTTCCGGTACTGTGCATACATGGCTACCCGCCAAGGAAGAAGCATACCATAAGCCAAAATGAAAAATATCGCTCCCGTCTGATAAATGGAAACAAACGCTTCCACATACAGCCCATTATAACACTGCCCTATCCCGTTCTAAAGTGAATTCACATAATGGTTGAAATTCGGCAACCTCCCATGCTACATTAGAAAAAGATGATTTTTGTCGAAAAATGGAGGCGGCTGAATGAGTTTGCAAATTCAAATGCTTGGAACCGGCAGCGCGTTTGCCAAAACCTTTTACAATACAAGTGCCATGGTCACGAATGAACATGCCCGAATTCTGATCGACTGCGGCTTCACGACTCCCAAATCGCTGCATAAACTTGGAATTACACCTGATCAAATCGATGGAATCGTCATCTCACATATACATGCCGATCATGTCGGAGGTCTGGAAGAGATCGCATTTCGATTGTTTTATCAACACAACAAGAAGCGGATCAAACTTTTTATCACGGAACCTTTGGCGTTCATACTCTGGGAAAATACGCTCAAAGGCGGTATGAACAATCCCGAAGACGGTTATATCAGCTTAGATGATTATTTCGATGTGATCCTTTTAGAAGAAAACAAGCCCACTGAAATATTCCGGGGTCTAACCATCGAAATCTTACCTACTCAACATATTCTTCGCAAAACCAGCTACTCTCTTTTTATTAATAGCCGGATATTTTACAGCGCAGACATCCGCTTTAACGAACAGTTGCTGATTCATGAAGTGGTCCAAAAAAGAAATTGTCATACGATCCTGCATGATTGCCAGCTAAGCGGTACGGGAGTCATCCATGCAACGCTGGAAGAACTACTAACGCTGCCAGACGATGTACAAAAACGCATTTTTCTCATGCACTATGACGATAAAATGCCCGCTTACATCGGTCAAACGGGCAGCATGACTTTTATCGAACAATATCAAATTCTTACGCTGCCTGAATAATCAATTCCGTTCTCCTCCATACTAAGCTGTGGAGGTGATCGCGATGAATCCAAACAACAAAGAACAAGTAGTCGCTGTTAGAAAAAATGGCGACGGCGATATCGTTGAGCTCCAATTGTCCTCGGGGGCAGTCGTTGATTATAAGCAAGCTCAACAGATGGCCAAGGCAGGACAGATCGAACATGTCAACGTGTTCAAGGGACGCGATGGAGACGAACACTTACGTTCCGATGCAGACGGCGATCCGAACAATAATCTAGATAATTTACCAACTTTTTAACAGATATACCAGAACCTGCTCGCGATATTTCCAGCAGGTTCTTTTTTTCGAGAAATTCCGTGATTTTTTCCTATTATTTACGTTTTGTTGAAGGGATTTTAACGCCAATAGAGAACATATGACATGGGTGTAAAATTCCGTCACGCTTGCACTCAGGAGATGATACGGTGTTAATCAACTGGATTCTTTATGCTTATGCTATCATTTTTACGATCTATGCGTATGTTTCGCAAGTTGCATTCAACCAGCAACTGCTCATTCTATCTTGTATTCTGTATGTGATTAGTTTGCATGCTTGGCGTTTTTCTTCCTTTATGCCATGGGTGCGCCTTCTGCTGTTGTGCTGCTTCCATTGGGCGAGCCAGCTCAACCTCATTCTACCCCTTTACTTGCTTACCTTGTCGCGGGATATTTATGCGGAAGATAGCAAAAAGAAGTCATGGATCTTAGCAATTATTCACACACTGACATATATGACTACTGCTTACACTTTTTGGGATCATGGTTCAATACATTTACTCTGGTTTTACGCGCTTACGAACACGCTGCATTTCACTGCAATCGCGCTAATGACCAGAACGAGTCATACGACCATTAAACAGACTGAGTTGCTGAGGAAAGAGCGCGTTTTATTATCCAAACAAGATTCATTAACAGGCTTATATAACTACGAAGAATGTCATCGGCGTTTGGAACAATACATCGAAGAGAAACAAGATCTGATCCTTATTCTTATCGATTGTACTGACCTGAAGTCGATGAATACGACTCGCGGCTTTCAAGCGGGTAACTTTATTTTGAAGCAAATCGCGGAGCTGCTCAAAATTTTATTCTCGGACGCTCTTTTCATTTCACGATATGGAGGCGATGAATTCGCAGTCGTGATGCCATTAATGAAGGATAGTCATTCCTCTTCCGTCTCCTACAAACTTCAGCTAGACTCTGAACTTCCAAAACTGACAGGCATTCAAATTACATACGGAATCGCTACCTATCCCTCACAAGGTTTAACGAAAGATGATCTGATACTTCTCGCGGAGCATAATTTATTTATGAAAAAACGCGAAGCTTGGCTCAAGCGCGAAGAACATATGCTGCGTTCGGAGAAACTGCGAGTCGTAGGAGAACTTGCTTCCGGCATGGCACACGAAATAAGAAATCCGTTAACCACAGTCAAGGGTTTTCTACAATTATCCAAGGCAAACGGTTATAACATTGAAAATTGGTACTCGATGATTATGGATGAAATCGATCGAATGAGCGATTTAACTGCAGAATTCCTTCAGTTTTCCAAACCGCATTCGACCCAATTCCGCGTCCATTCTCTTCATGAGTGTGTACTAAAAGTGATTTCGCTTATGGAATCAGAGGCGACTCGACTTGGGCATGAAATTCATTACAGCGAATCGTTTGAACCGATTCCCATTATGATGGATCAGGATAAAATGATACAGCTCCTTCTGAATTTGGTAAAAAATGCTTGTGAAGCGATTGAAGAAAACGGCATCATTCAAATCAAATTAAGCCGCGATCAGAAGAACGCGACTTTGGTCATTGAAGATAATGGACCAGGCATTTCGAATGAATCGCTTGAGAAAATCTTTCATCCTTTCTATACGACGAAAGAAAGCGGAACGGGACTTGGTTTGTCCATTTGCCACAAAATCGTGCAGGATCATCAGGGGACGCTGGAAGTGGAAAGTGAGCCAGGACATGGAGCTCGTTTCATCATCACGTTTCCGCTTGCATCAGAAAAAGATACTGATATAGACAAAGCCGCTTTCATTTAAAGCGGCTTTTGCATTCTGACATGTAAGATGTCGGCATCATAAAAGGGCTCTTCCGAAATCACCCTATAACCAAGCTGGCTATAAAATCCCTCGGCCTGACATTGAGCATCCAAAATTGCCGATTCGGCATTCAATTCGCGAGCTTGCTTTTCCATTTCTACAATAAGTTTCTTGCCCAGACCTTTGCCCCGATACTCTTTCAAAACGGCAACACGTTGGAATTTAGCTGTTTTATCTTGATAGAAGTACCAACGGGCAGTCGCAACAGGTTGCCCCTCGTCTACAATGAGAAAATGATGGCAGGCTGCAGGGGATTCATCTTTCTCATCCATTTCCAACTCTTCGGGAACTTGCTGTTCCTCAACAAATACTTTCAAACGCACTTGAAAGCATGCCTGCAGCTCCTCTGACGTTGTTACGCGTATCGTTTCCATATCGACTTTCATCCTTTCTGAGAACGTTCCTTGATCTTATCCCATTCTCAAAAAGTTGTCTATAAGCAGGCTCATTTGTTACTTTGCTCAACCAAATAACTGAATGCTCCGACGGCCACGCCCAATAATGCTCCACCCAGCACTTCTATCGGCAGATGACCCAGCCGTTCCTTTAGTGCTTTACGTCTCCGCGCATGGTAGAGCCCAGGATGCTGACGGGCGAGTCTCTCCACCTGCTCATCCAAATCATTCACTTCTATGGCAATTTCACCAGCTGCACGCCGAATGCCCATTGCATCGTACATGACAACAGCCCCAAACACTGAACTCACTGCAAAATCAATGGCTGATAACCCGCGTTTTAGCGCAATGTATGCAGCTAATGCGGATACGCCGGCAGAGTGGGAACTGGGCATGCCTCCCGTTTGTATGAGTTGGGACCAGTCCCATTCTTTAGTCTTAACATAAGTGATAGGAATTTTTAACGCTTGTGCTGTACCAATTCCAATTAACGCGGTTGTTAGCGCTCGATTCATAAATTCACCTCTCTCATAGAATTCATCGAAGGTTTAGATTCTATTCGCTTTTTTTGATACAATAGAGGTGAAGACGACTCTACGAAGAAAGTTTTGCATATGCAAAACTCTAAGGAGTGCTACGAAATGAATATTGCTTTTTTCCTTTTACCTAAATCCGAAGTCATTACTACGACATTACAAGCGACACTTCGCCAAACGCTGGAGCGGATGGAATATCATCGATACACGGCTGTACCTATTCTTTCCGATGAAGGGCACTATGTCGGAACCGTAACGGAAGGCGATCTGCTTTGGTTCCTTAAAAACTCAGAAGGCATTGGCTTTGAAAATGCTCATCGCCATCTGCTGGAAGAGGTGCCGCTTCGAATGAAAAATAAGCCCGTCCACATTCATGCCGAAATGGATGATCTGATTGAGCTTGCTAAAGTACAGAACTTCGTTCCAGTCGTCGACGATTCCGACAAATTCATTGGAATCGTGCGAAGGAGCGACATAATCGAATACTGCGCAAAGCAGATGTTTAAATCCCCTTCCGCAGCATTAGAGATGTAGTCCATGCATAACGTATCAGAAGCCCGATCTGCGTCACGAAATATGCTGTTCCCAGCATGAGAAAGGGCAGCATCGCATAGAGATATCGATCAACGGGTATGAATACCATATGTACACTTAGAAACACAAGAAAACCAACGGCTAAAAAACGGATAGAGCTGTTTCGTAAGCTAAACAAGGCCAGCGTTATGCTGCCAATGATAATCAGGTAGTTATGCAGTTTCGTTAGCAAGCTTGCATACCACTCCGGTATGGAGAACGGGTAAGGCCCCCACCACATCGTTTTGAAAAATACGAGCAATTTTCCGATTGTCAACCACTTGATCCACAAGATCGGATCCTCTTTAAATCCTTGTTGAATCCGCTTGATCCCTTCGGCAAATTGATGATTTTTGTCGATATGATTCCAGTCAATGGTGCCTTGGAAGTAAGGATCCGTTCCGCCTAGGAACGGATTACCTGCTTCCCCTTTTGCAATGAAAATAAATTCATGAAACGTTAGCAAATTTCGAACCCACCAAGGAAGCATGACGATTGCAAATGAAGCGGCGGCGTACAAAGCTGGCTTCATATCTATCCTTTTCTCTTTAAACCAGAGGAATAGATAAGGAATGACGGCCATCGGGAGCGAATTTGGTCGAATAAGCACACAAATCCCCAGCAATAAGCCCATCCATACATGATCTCTCCACTTGTTCTCTTGTATGATCCGCACTTGCATATAAAGCATTCCTGTAAATACCGTCAAAAATGGAACTTCCGTTAGTATGAGTGATGCCGACCATACATATGACGGATAAACTGCCGCAAACCCAGCCGCCATTAAACCGGATACGGGATGAAACAATCGGCTTCCCAGTAAATATATGAACATAATTGCCCCTAAAGCGACAAAACAGTTTAACACCCGGACGACCATCAAAGCAGGCTCTAATTGATCATAACCTGTAAGGCTAAAAACAGCCGCTAAAATGATCGGCCAACCGGGCGTAACCAGCGAATTCGGTATCGTATCCCGGTACGCAAAAATGCCTTTTTCAAGAAGTTGAATCGCAGTCTTCGTAAATTCCAGCTGATCCCACTCCAAGGGTGCATACTCCGCTTCCAGTACATAATGAAGCCTTAAATACAAGGCAACAGTCAATAGGAGTATTAACCCTAACAAACTCCGTTTTTTCATGAAACCCTCACTCCCTATCTTGCTAACATCCAAGCGCCGCCAACAAGCAATACGAGTCCCATCCACTGTGAGGTTGTAAACGTTTCCTTGAACATTAGCAAACCGCAAAGCGCCCCAATTACGTAAGCTATGGATTGGAGCGGATAAACTCGGCTGAGATCAAACCGACTTAGCGCTACGAACCATAAAAGCGTTGCGACTCCATAAAGCATGCAACCGAGCAGAATGTAAGGTTGCATCAAAACCGTACCCAGGTTATTAAGCCCGGTTAGCGGAGTACGGCTCAAAGCCAGTTTCCACAAAATTTGTCCACCCGTTAACAGGAGAACGTTCAATAAGACGATGACAAGCGGCGTCACTTGAATCATTCTGATCCCTCTCTTCTAACTTGCTCCCGCAGCAGGGCTACTTCCTGGACGAGTCTTGTCAGTTTACGGTGAAGCTTGGAAATGACGATGGTCAAATGCATGATGAATACAAGCGAAAACAGCAAACCAACGAGGAATAGCAAAGAAGGAGCATAATGAATTTGCATCAAACGGGATATTGGACCCAGCATATTCGGAAACAAACTGAACAGCGCCATAATAAAGCCTAGCATGAGCCATAGGATGGCATACTGCTCTTGAAGCTTCTGACGTCGAATCAGCTCTATCGTCATAAATAAGAATACCAGGCAAAAGGTAATGGCGAGCATGTATATATTCATATCCATCAACTCACATTGCGAATTCTAGTCATACATACGGCTAAGGAAACCTTGATCATATAATACAGCGATTTCATGGGTGTAATCGATGAGCGGCCCGCTTGGCGGGAATGCATGACAACGGATACTTCCCGTACGCGGAATTTCTGCCGCTCGAGCCATACAATCGCCTCCACCTCCGGATAATCTTCAGGATAATAGGCAGCGAATCGTTGAATGATCCTACGGTTCACAGCACGGAATCCTGAGGTTGGATCTGTATATGTTTTACCTATCATCCACTGAATCATCCATGTAAAGAACCATATCCCGATTCTACGAATCCAGGCCTGTCGATAATCGGTTTTTTGCAAAAATCGAGACCCGATACAGCAATCCGCCTGATGATTCAAGATGGGTTCCATAATTTTGAATAGCTCATGAGGATCATGCTGTCCATCTGCATCGATCTGTATAGCAAGATCATACCCGTTCCGATAAGCATATAAATACCCGGTCTGCATGGCACCGCCGATCCCTAAATTTACAGGTAAATCGATCACGGCAGCATGTTCCGTTGAGCGGGCAACGGATGAGGTTTGATCCGCCGAACCATCGTTAATGACAACAATATCTGCATCAGGCAGCGCGCTTTGGATCGATGAAATTACGTTGGCGATGCTCTTCTCTTCATTGTAAGCAGGAATAATGACGATTGTCTTCATCGCGATGTTTTCCACCTCCGATAAGTCCTCTCTTCTGTTCCAAGCATTCCCCCATCCATCTGTAAATAAACTAGCGTCCCCCGGACAAATTCATGTTGTAACAAAAAAAAGAATGGGATTTAGACCCCATTCCTACCGATTAGAAATTAAAAAAAATTATAAACTCTATCAAACCTTCAGTCGTGTTCATGAAAATGTATTTACAAGGGGTCATTGAGGAAGCTGGCGAAACGATTCATTTCCGATCAGCTTAAAAACCTAAGAGGCTGCTGCACAAGTGGCCGTTAAACGGATGGTATAGCTGTTTAAGAATCCTTTCTAGTACAAACTAATAGGCAAGTTCAATGGATGATCCAGACGACAGTTCGGCGAGCGAATCAACCGGGGTCTCGATGATGCAAGGCTCCTCCACTTCGGAATGATTGGTTTGTTCTGTTTGCCATCTCACAAAATCAACTGAAGATAGTCCGAGCTGACTCATTAAGTGGTTAATATCGATTTCTCTCATGGCTCCACACCTCATCAATAGTTTGTCTATGTTTTATCTTTTTCTATTCTATACTTTATCGGTCATTCCAGCTTCTGTAAATAAGTGCATATTGTCGAAACGCCTAAAAAATCGATCAAATCCTTCTTAATATATTTTGATGGAATGATCCGGATTTCGACAAAAAGAACAAAAGAGTCGCGAAGAGCGGCTCTTTTGTCATAAAATGACATATTACTTACTGAACTTGCCCGTTGGAAGAGGCTTTTGACGAAACAAATTCAGTTGCCCAATCCACCATGCCGTTCATCAGGGTAAGTACAAGGTTAACAGCATCTTTTTCGGTTAAAGCCCCATTCGTCTGGCTGCTTACATATTGAGACGTTTTCTGCTCCAGCTTCTCAACAAGATCTTTTATTTTCAACAACTCGTAGGCTAGATCAGATACTTGCAACCCACTAGATCCGCTTTGATTCGCATTCTGGCTTTGAGCTTGAGCTTGCCCTTGACCCTGTTGGTTAGCGCCAGAAGCTTGCTGTCCGCTTGTTCCGGCACTTTGACCGGCGTTTTGATTCTGGCTCTGATTTTGTCCGGTACCTTGAGAGATCTGCGAGCTGCCCGCGCTCATCAGCATTTTCTTAACTTGTTCAAGCTCAATGAGCACCATATCATTTTGTTTGGTCAACTCGTCGATTTGCAGTTTAAGGTCTTGTGTCTTAATCATGATGGATACGTCAGTCCCTTCAATTATTTCACTGCTCCACAAGCGATGCGTTTGCCAGAGTTGCCACTCGGATCCGTTTTATAATCGTCCACCTGTTCATGAATGACGATGCTGGTGCCTCCTGTTTTTAGCAGCGAATTGGGCTTGTCCGGTA
This sequence comes from Paenibacillus sedimenti, assembly GCF_014534655.1. Classification (GTDB taxonomy): domain Bacteria; phylum Bacillota; class Bacilli; order Paenibacillales; family NBRC-103111; genus Paenibacillus_E; species Paenibacillus_E sedimenti. Next base: position 984,821 of record NZ_JACVVD010000001.1, on the reverse strand, counting down.
GGAGGACAACCGTTTTTGCGATGACATCATAATTGCCATTCCCTTGCGCATCAACTAACAAATTCGGTAAGTCTCCTGCGTGATAGCCTTTGGAATTGTGAAAGCCATGCTCCATATGCGTTGGATTAAAATGTGTCCCTGCGGATTCGAAAGCCGGCGCTTCACAGACAGCCTTCTCATGAATGTGCAATCCGTGCAGTCCTGGTTTCAACCCGCTGACTTGGACCTCGATCCTTACTCCCTCTTGGACAGCTAATACCTTAGCGTTACCTATTTTTTGTCCGGTAGCGCCAATCAATGGAACGTTAATTTCTTGTGGCGGAGCTGCCGCTTCTATCGTTGCTACGTTTTGAGTAGTTTGACAGCCACTAAGCAGAAGCATCATCATAGTGGCAGTCATAAGAATATGGATTGACTTCATTGCTTAAGGTTCCTCCTAGTTACTAGTCGTTTTACAAAATCTACCCTTAGGATGCGCAACTGGATTCACCCGTAAACGTTCGAAATAAACAAAATCTTATTTATCTTTCCATCATGAAAAAAGCCTGCAAAGGGTTGCAGACTCTTCATCCAAAATATCATATGAACTGAGGATTACAATATGATCATCATCTTCGCGATCGTTTGCAAATTTTCCAGCTTCCTTTTGTAATAATGGAATTCCACCTTGGTATGCTCTACGGAAGCTTCCATACGCAGAACTTGCTGTTGCAAATCCCTGGTATACGGCCATAGCTCTGCTTGTCTTTGCAATTCATTCTTTCCTGTAACCAATCCTTCCCCGATTACCTCGCATTCTTTGGCCAACAGTTGATGCTTTGCTAAAGCTAGCTCATTAACCGCATCTACATAAATGGCTTCGGCCTGCTTTAACAGCTCAGGTACGAGCTGAAGTTCCAAAATAACATCGGACCGATTCATTTGGATTCCTCCTAAATATAGGGATCTTTGAGCATAGCCCAAAGTCTCTCCTTTGCCACATATATATTCAGATCAGGACGAAACATGCTATGTAAGCTTGCACGCTTCGGACATCCATTTACAGATTGGGATTAATACGTTATGTATCATTCGAAATAGAGGCTGAAATACCAGTCCTCTCCGTGTGAATTCAACTTATTAAAACAGCGTGCGACCAATTTTGACGGGATTAAACGCGCAAATTGACAATCACATTAAGTTCCTGTTAAATCTAACATATTAACGCTAACCCTACTTGTCCTTCCTTCAAAAAAACGATATTATGATACTATACGTATCGGAGGAGGTGACCATATGAGCCAAGAGGAAGAAGTAGTATCCGTGAATGAAGAAGAAAACGCCGAAGAATCCGTTGAAGACGTAGTCGGCGAAGAATCGACTGGGGAAGAAGTTGAAGCAATCCAGGAAGTTGCGGCAACTGATGAAAGTCCGGAATCCGAAGAGGAATAATTCTTAATATATACAAGCGGCCCCCTTTCTTAAATGGAAGGGGGCTTATTAATTTCTTCCTAAAAACCAAATGGAATGCGGGAAAAGCGGCAATTAAAATTTTTTTGTTAAACTTTGAATAAATAATCTGAACATTCAAATAATACTGGTGTACCAAATACAAGGAGATGATTTTGAATGGCTAACAATAACACTTTAGTCGTGCAACAAGCAAAGGCAGCATTGAATCAACTAAAGTTAGAAGTCGCTCAGGAAATTGGTATTCCACTCTCTCCAGGCTATAACGGTAACTTAGCAACTCGCGATGCCGGTGCCGTTGGCGGTAACATTACCAGACGATTGGTACAAATTGCTGAACAACAACTATCTAGCTTCAAACGTTAGTCCTTTGATGCAGGAGCAAGCACAAAAAGGCTGTTTCACTCCATCCTCCTTAGAGTGACTGCAGTCTTTTTCCTTTTTCTTCGAAATTATCATGCAATCCTTCAATATTCTCACCAGTTTAATCCAAACCATTCTATTTGTAAAATGCTTCTAGTATGATAGCCTTACCATGTTAATGAAGGAGTGCTTACTATGACCGAACAATACGAAATCTTCCGTGATCCATACCGAATGTTGATTCTATTGGCCACTTTGGTTAGTGAAAAAAAAGGCGAAGCTGAACTGAATTTTGACAATGTGCCCCCTTTCGAGAATGATACCTTTCTCATTCAGCACGAAAAGTTTATATACAAAAAAGAAGCAACTGAAATTACCTGGTTTCAATTCTTAGGAAGAGACATTGCCTGCAATAAGGATTTAACACGTGAGGAATACAACAAAATGTTCGTGGATTGTCTCGCTTCGCTTTACAACATCACCTAATCGCAATCCTTCAAAAAAAGCGCCGCCTAACGGAATTATCCGTCTAGGCTAGCGCAGCTTTGAGCCATCACTTCTTTTTCACTTCTTCCACAAAAACATCGCTTGCATCTCTTGAACTGCCCAGCTCCAGAATCGTGTACTTCTTATCTCCGATCATGATGACATCTTCCACTTCCGGAAGCGGATCCCCCAAATATACAGTTCCCAAATAAACATTACTGCTCTTTAAACGCAAATTCCATCTGTGCTGCTGCTTAGCCATTACCCTTTTCCTCCCATGCTCTAATGACAACAAGTTACCATAAAACGTTCAAAGAAGATAGTCTTATGATCAAACAGCCAAGCTGAACCGACAATAAATCTTCTTAGAAACTGCCATGATATGACATATCCTTTCAATTTACACCTCTTCCATTAATTATCATTTGGTGATATTTTAATATATACATCAAAGCGAAGGAGATGGAATTATGAGAACGATTTACGATAATTACAGAGGATTTAAAATCAGTAAAGATGAAAATAAATATAAAGCCGTCCAAAACGATATCATGTTTAGTCAATCGCTGTTGAGCGAAGTATTAGACAAGATAGACACTTACATAGAATTTAATTTTCAAAATGAGCTGGCTTTCATGTCACCTCTTATACAGGAAACGTGCTATCCTGATGCTTATAGCATAGATTAATGAATAAAGATTGGACAATTATTAAAAAAGTGTTGACATTCACTGTCAACCTTGGTATATTACTAATTGTCCTCAAAAACGACTTGTTAGCTCAGCTGGGAGAGCACCATCTTGACAGGGTGGGGGTCAGTGGTTCGAGCCCACTACAGGTCATATTAGAAAAACCCTTGATGTTCAAGGGTTTTTCTTGTTTTTAATCAAATCATTCTTATCATTTTCTCACTACAAATACAGAGTGATACGAATTTGATACGAATTGCTTCTAAACCGTTCAGCATCCGATATGTTTGCGGGGCTACCGGCATGATGCTGCTGGACAAAAGCTTGCATCTGCAGCGGATCAACTAGTTTGTTCCTCTGATAAGCAGCTCGCCGCACGCCTTCAATGCTTCCCGTAGTATCCAATAGGTGACGCGATAAGACTTTTTAAGGTTCCAAATATGTGTTAGCCAAACATTGGTTTGATCAGCCTCGCGCACCACGCTCATCACTCCTTAGCTGGAACATTTTCTTTGAATTTTTCTGTAATCATTGGGAATCTTAAGAACCGCGATAAAAAAATCTTTTAATAGGAGTTAGTTGCAACTATGGGTATCTTATCTGGTAATCAAAAAGATGAACCATTACATTACGGAGAGATCTATGATTTATGGCAGTTCTCAAAGATGGCAAAAGGCTGTGTTTCTGCCAACCGAGCATATTAGTATCATGCTGGTGATAAAGACCTCAAGAAAATACTTGGCGACATCATTAACCAAGCAGAGCTTGAAATAAGCGAGTGCGATACTATTTTAATAAATAATGGCTTCGTGCCTCCCCCAGCATTACCCGATAGACCTGAAACTAAATTAGAAGATATCCCAGTTGGTGTAAGATTCGCTGATCAAGAAATTGTCGCAATGATTGGTGCTAATACTTCTATTAGCTTAGTGGCATGTAGTCAAGTTATGAGTAAGGCGACACGAGAAGACATTGGGGCACTATTTGCTAAGTACCACGCAACCAAAGCTGCAATTGGATTGAAAATATTGAAGGTGAGCAAGGAAAAAGGATGGTTAATTCCTCCTCCGCTTCAAATTAAAAGACCAGAGTTTGTAGAAGTTTAATTGAACAAAATCGTAATAAGGAGAGGGTGACCTCTTCTTTTTTAGTTTCTTAATATGTAGCCATGTATATAATTTTCTTACCAGTTCTTGGTCAGGTAACCCTAAGTTTAACTAAACATGATATGGGTACAATAAGCCAGAGGAAAAAAATTCCGATGGTCGAGGCAAAAAACTATGAATGATCAATTACATGAAATACAACAAAATACTGCATATTTCGAACTTGAAAGATGGTTAGACGGTGGTGTATTTACTTGGACTTGGTGGTTCATGCTTGGTATGCTTGTTATTCCATGGTGCATTTTTATAAAGTTAGTTGATCGCAAAAGATCTCACTCTATTTGGTTTTTTGGACTAATGGTGCTAATTATCTCTTCCTTTACGGACGATCTTGGTGCGGAAATTGGTATTTGGATATATCCTATTAAGCTAGTTCCCTACTCTCTTATTGCGTTCCCTTTTGATTTTTCTGTAATTCCGGTTGCGCAGATGTTGATATTTCAATACTTTACAACATGGAAAACTTTCTCCATTGCTTTATTTCTTCAGGCTCTTATTTTTTCATATATTGGCGAACCATTTTCAGTTTGGGCCGGAGCTGTTTCTTATTATGGCTGGACCTACTCCTATTCCTTCCTTTTTTATATTTTCACTGGTACTTTAACTAGAGCATTCGTTAATTTCTGGACCCCAAAACAATGATTTAATCATTTCCTTGAAACCTATCAAACATTTCGACGAATGCCACTGCAACCTTGGCCACTTGCACCGCTACTCCTTGCGGTCATTAAGCTCGTAGATGATTGGCAAAAATCGATCGTCTTTATATCCGTATGGATTATCGAAGCCGTTTAGGACCAAAGTGGTGATAGAATTGGCAAACTCAGATGATTTGGGAGCGTTTCGTTTTGATAACGTCCTTTCCAGTTTCCGTCTAAGAAATGTTTCAACCACAGATTCTGTGATACTAGTTTTGTTTTCACGAATTAACTTTCAAGGATCAATTCGCATATTTCGTGGAGCCCAAAACGTATCGGATTTAGGTAATTTCGATAATCTAACTTCTTTTTCATTTGAAGTAACCTGCCATGAATTTCAGTATTTTGCCGACTTTGATAGATTAACAGTTGAAGTAACGGTGATACTGGGTGGAGTTTCTCAAAATGAGGAGATGCCATTACCGCACATCCGTTTCCAAGTTATGCGCCATAGTCATGCGACGTATTTATTCGGACTTAATCTTCACCCAAAAAAGGTCGCGAAGCGCTTAGGACATGCTGATTCTCGCATGATGGGTCGTTACAGCCATGTTCGATCAACAGTTAATCGGCAGACAGCAGACGAGTTCGGACAAGCTTTTTATCGCAAGCAAACCGTGGGAGAAATCACGGGACGAATTTGGGATGGAGTTTGGGATGTAAATACCGATTGTTTGAGGATTTTAGGGGAAGAACTGATTTATTGGGCTTTTTTCCTCTTCTGTCCTCAAAAAAAATTTAGGAAGGAATATACATCCTATTCAATGCAGATTATAAGTTATGTATCAAATTAAAGGAGATGAATCAATGCCTAATAACAAAATTGAAAAAGAAACGGATGGAAATCCATTAACGATCTACGAAGATCTTTCCGTTCATGAGCGTCGTGGTTATAAAAGAGATGAATCTCAAAAAAGCGAAAACGATGAAAAATTAGAAACTGGAGGTTAATAATGGACAACGAAACAAGGGAAGGTATCGAAAATCTTGAAAGAACAGTTGAAGCGGCAGATTTATTACCTGCTCCTGAAGGGGCTAGAGGGTATGTTGATATAATTGGAGATGAAAAGCTTACTTCATTCGGAAATCAACCTTCAAAATCAGAAGAATAATCATGAATAACCACCTACGGAGGGTGGTTATTATTTTTTTTATACATAACGCTATCCTTAAAATCGAGCTAAAGATAATGCATTGTCATCTCACTTCTGACAAGAAATCTGGCATTAATACCTGTTTGTCCAATTCCCTTGGATATATAGTACGTACCATATTGATTTTTATGGAGACCTTTATATATCCCCATCCTAGGCAATTTGCCAGCGTCCTTAATTCTAAAGAAAAATGGAATATTAAATTGTTTACCATGTAGATGCCCAGCCATTAAGTAGTCATAGTGTTTATTCATATGTAAGACTATGTTAGGATCATGAGTAATAACGACTTTAGTTCTACTTGGATCAACCGTTTTAAATGATGCTTCAATGTTGCTCATGCCTGAATCAAAATCGTCAATTCCAATTAGCTCAAATGGATCTAAATAAACCGATTCATTTCTTAAGACATGTAAACCATACCTTCTAAGCATTTTGATTAAATCCATTACATTTTTTTGCTGATAATCATGATTGCCGAGAACACAATATATGGGAACGTTACATATAGTCAAAGCTCTTAGATACTTTTCTAATTTGTTAAGACTTTTACGGATTTTGGTAAAATCACCCGTAAGAAAGATATAATCGGGCTTTTCGTTATGAATAATCGTTGTAATTCTCGAAGGACTTATTCTTAACCGTTCTACATGCAAATCACTGATCTGTAGGATTTTCAAGCTTAGATTCAAAGGATGTTTGACCCGCTCAATTTTTAACCATTGTGTAGGTAAGATAAAACTTATATAAAATATGAGTATTAGAATCAAGATGGATAAATAAACCACTCCCACCATTCCCCTCTTAGAAGATCTATTTTATTGAAATAATATTTATTCGAGATTATTCCGGATTATCCCTTCAAAAACTGCCAACGAGCCAAAAAATAAAAACTCACTCCTCAGAAGGAATGAGCAAGTGAGATTTTTGATTTTCTTCAAGTTTATTACATATTCCGACACTATATAAATTCGAGTCTACGAAATGGAAGCCTGATTTTAAAACATTTTCTTCTACGGAGTAAATTCGCAAATGAAGCTTATGGCACTGAATGCAATAGTAGTTATTATTCATAATCGACCTCCCTTTATCGAGATTATCGACAAATGAGTATGAGATCGTTAGTATGATTTAGATTATTTAATCATTTTAATCAAAACTTAATGTTAACTTTACTTTGTAAACTTCGTGTCGATTACACTCACGAAATCTGAATAATTCAAGTAATAATGTTCCAACATAAGGCTTGAAATTCAAAAAAGGAGTGAACGTTTTGAAAGAGTCAAATTATCATGAGCCAACAATAGCCCCAGGTATGAACACGCACGATCCACTAGAAGATAAGGCAACCGAAGAGGATGTTGAGAAAGGCGACTCTACTTCAGTAACGCGTCTTTACTTGGATCGGACACCTGAAGATTAGGGTTATCCCTTTCAATATCTCACATCATCTCAGAGGAGGGAAACCTTTTCTTTTTTTTATAAGATCGCAACTCCTCCTCCATGTTCTACTGATAATGAAGATTTGAACTTTTTGTTAACACGAAATTTCGACTGCAAACTCCATATTGAATGTTTTAATATAATACAAAACGTATCATTCTTTCATATGGAGGCTAACTAATACTTATGCTTGAAGTCATTCCCCATCCAAATTGTGTCAATAAACTTTCTGGACTTTTGGGATTAGAGCCAACAAAGCTGGTTAAGCTTTGCAATTTTATTGAATCCAGAGGCTATTGTTTCAGAAAATCCTATGACGGAAATTATGATTTTAATGATACCGATGTTGCTGTCATTCTCTCTCTTTACTGAACTGCTCTATATTTTTTGAGCAAATTCTACAATTTTGTTTGTTTTCAGACAGAATTCCCCATCATTTCTTGATAAACTGAATGTATCATTGAAAAGGTGGGGATTTGGTGATCCAAGTGATTTGGTTGCTCATTATAGTTCTATTCTTGATCGGCGCTTCCATTCATGACGGACATAATGATCAACACGATAATTAATTCCTCTACTTTTAATGGAATACCTACTGAACTTAGTGTCCCTGTTGAAGCAAACTAAGCAACATTTCTAGGCGAGCTCTTACTTTATGAGCTTGCCTTTTTAGTGTTCATAATTTAGTGAAATTAAGCAAAAACTTGACTATAGAGTCCGATCCGCGGGCCCACCCATCCACTGCTGTGTTGATACCTTACAGGAGGAAGCCTACTTATGCATCGATTTCGAGCACGCAGCTTGCTCAAAAAGCTGATCTACTTAGTTATGCTGCCCGCGCTGCTTACCACTGGCTTATTATCAGACAGCACAATGGCGAATAGCTCCTCACAAGATGATGCTGTGAGTACTTTCCCTTTGCGACTTGTTGTCAAAGCGACCAGCCAATCTGTATATCAGACAGAAGTCATGTTTACCGACAAAAAAATGATAAGGGAACTCGAAGATGGAACCCCCGGTCGTCCATTTGAAGAGCCATTGTTCCCCGACACCACTCTTTCATATGAAAAGAACGGGCACATCCATAGCTTTGGGGTAACTACCAAGGGCGAGATTGTTGATCTTTCCAGGAAAATCTTCCTGAAGGTTCCAACACGTTTGCAGGAAAAATTGGCCTTACAGGTGCAGACTCTTCGATCTAAGCACTATGGGGAAATACTCCCTTGGGAACAGGCTGATGAAATCCTGCCCAAATATAGCAAGTTCACCATCACCGATATGGAGAGCGGTCTTAGCTTTGAGGGGCAGCGCCGCGCTGGCTCCAATCACGCGGATGTTCAGCCGCTGACCAAGACCGACTCTGCGACACTAAAAACGATCTATGGCGGCGCTTGGAGTTGGGACCGCAGAGCGGTCCTTGTGAAGCTGAATGGCCGCACCCTGGCCGGCTCCATGCACGGCATGCCGCATGGCGGTGACGGTATTCCCGGAAATGGCTTCAAAGGTCATTTCTGTATCCATTTCCTCGGGAGCGTAACGCATCGCTCCCGCTCCAGCGATCCGGCGCACCAGGTTATGGTGCACCGGGCTGCCGGCTTGCTGAACGAATATGTCAGCAAGCTCTCGCCCTGGGCGTTGATCGACGTATGGATCACCGCGGCGAATCAAGGTGACTTGCAGCTGCTGCAGGTCACGACGGGGCAAGATCACGCTGTGCATATGAGAACTATGCGCAGACTGTCCAACTTCCCGGAGCTGGACTCGTCCCAGCTCTTACAGCTAGACGTCGCGGTCGACGTTTCGGCTACGCCGGAAGGCTCGAACGCGACGCGAAAAAGGCGAGTCCTCTTTCACCTTGAAAGAGTCTCGCCTGAAGCGCGCTGGTATATCCGCAGCGCAGATATTCAATGATAAATGCCCCTCTCTCTTCATTGATTTTCATTCCTCTGGTTGGCTGGAAGCCTTACGCAGTTCATTAGCCAAACGGTGAAATTCAGCTCGAGCAGCGGGATAAGCAGTAGCGTTATACCCAGCTGCAAGAAACGGGATGATAAGGTTGGCATCCTTTGCAGATAGCGAGTTAGTCACTGGGCTCGCACCTATCTGCCACCAGCCTTCATTCCCGTAAGATTCGTCATAGTCCACGCTGATGCCATGAGCCGTCATATCATTCTGGTATTGATATAGATTCAAAAAGGCCGACTTACTGCCTCTGCTCCAAGCGTAAGTCTGCCAAAATCGAGAACAAGCCCCTGCCGCGCGCACCGCTTCGATTACCTTATAAGAACCGTATACACCGGTGTAAAAGCCGGGGGTCGCTTCACTCGCAGCACGGATGTATGCAATGACTGTCGGTAATTGCCCGTCAACAGCGTCAAAATCTACTGCGAAGTAGATGCAGCTGCCTACCGGTTGACCGACTGCAGCGGCTACTTGTAAAGCTGTGGCTCCGTCCGCCAGGCCAGCACTGCGTCCGCCTAGTGCGCGGCTCGCCGTCGTTTCATAAACCGATACGATTTGCAGACCAGCTGTCGAGATGATATTCGCTTCTGATTTCGTTAGTGCTTTATATCCGCTTGGTACGAGATATCTGGCCACGAACTCATAACCATCCTTGAAGAAAGCTGCTGCAGTTTGCGCCGTTAACGGCGTTGAGCAATCAAAACCTTTTGTCATCTCAATCACCCTTCCCTTCTGCTAATTTCTTACGGTTTGTTTTCCGACTTATCGGAAACTGCTAAAACTCTTATATGGTAAAATATGCTGGTATAGGGAACAACGCAACTGACGCCTATTTTGATCATGTAAGGATAAGCAACCCGTTTCAAGCATCTACTAAAAAAGTACACGCAAAATAAAAAAACCCTTGCATCTGCAAGAGTTTCATCGTATGGGCCCAGAGGGACTCGAACCCCCGACCAATCGGTTATGAGCCGACCGCTCTAACCAACTGAGCTATAGGCCCAAATACAAGTGATTTGGTTGCGGGGGCAGGATTTGAACCTGCGGCCTTCGGGTTATGAGCCCGACGAGCTACCGAGCTGCTCCACCCCGCGTCATTGGTTGCCGATTACAGCGACAAAATTAAATATACACCAACCGCGAGCGTAAAGTCAAGCATTATTTTTTTGGTACTGTTGGAAAAATCATGTGCTGAAACGGACGCCGAAGCGACCTTTTTTGGACTTATATACTTCGACTTCTTGCGGGCATTCATAACCGTAAATCCACCAATCTTCTTCCATTCGCTTTGCCAAACAACCAGCTTGGAATTTGGAATCGTAAAGTTTGGCCCAATAAATCCAATGCATGTTATTCACTCCGTTTATTTATGATCGATATCCCTATCATAACCAAAAAGGAGCCTGCTTATGAGGCACTTTAATTTCCGGCTGTTTTAGAAAAAGCAGGAAAGCGGTATAATAAGAGAACGAAAACTCTGTTTACGCTTACGAGCCAAGTTTTTCTAACGAAAAACTCTAAGGAGGAATACAAATGAACTGCGGAATCGCCATATTTCCATCCAAGCAAGTTCAAGACGCTGCCAATAGCTATAGAAAACGGTATGATCCTCACTATAATTTCATTCAACCCCATCTCACCATTAGGGAAAAAGAAGAGTGGGATGAGATGCGGCTTGGATCCGCGGTCGACCGGCTGGAGGTAGTAACGAGAGGGATCGCCCCTTTCGAGATTGAATTTAATCGATTTTCTTCCTTTTATCCGGTTAACAATGTGATTTATTTGGCTCTTTCGGATACAACAAATATGGAAAACTTACACAATGCCATATGCAAGGATGAATTAGCGGAAACAGGTAAAACATATTCGTATAACCCCCATCTGACGATCGGCCAGCAGATAGGCGACGATGAGCTGCATGATGTTTTATCGAGTCTAAAAAAAAACCCTGTTGATTTCAGGTCGCGCGTAGATCGGGTTCATCTATTGTATCAAACGGAAAATGGAGCATGGACCGTGTATCAAACATTCCTGCTTCGGGGATGAAAGAAAAGCCGCAAGAAAAGCTCATTGGGAGCATTTCCTTGCGGCTATTATTTATTATTGCTTGAAAGTCGTCAGTAACCGTTTCACGACTTCTCCATTTTCGCCGGCGAAGGCCTCAAACACTTTGACTGTCAGCGGGAAATCCAGCTGCGCCGAGTCCGCGTTCAATGAGATAGTGTTTGTTCCGCTGTACAAGCGGTTAACTCCCGATAATGCTTCAGTAGATCTTCCTACTGGATTGCCAACATTATCAAATAGCTCGATGAGCAATTTATTGTTATACGCATCGACCGTTACTTGCTTATCCTGTGAAATATCCAGTTCCAGCTTCAGTTTGTAATTATATGTCATGTTTCCTTGGAAGATGGCCGATATTGTCCAATCTTTGATCTTCACATCATAAGGGTAAACTTTAAGCATATTGCTGGTAAAATCGTTCTTCTGTACAGGTACTTTCGCCGTTGCAAGCAGCGATTTATAGGAAGTTTCCCCACTTGCCTGTTTGCTGTATAGGTTCATCTTCAGCCCTTCGGCTGTCTCGGAGGAAGGCAGCGCATAAGCGTAGCTAACCACATAGGAAGCCTTAGGAACAACGCTGATTGCAGTTTGCGCCTGTCTGCTGCCTGCGTAGGCATAACCGTCTTTGCTGACCAGTTCGGTTTGGATCGCAGGAATCGGAATCGGTCTGTCGCTGTTGTTGGTTAGCTTGAATTTAGCAACGGCTGTATTGAAGCCGTCATCTTCGTTCTCGGTAATGTGGAGTTCCTCCAATGAAACATCCACATTCGATGGTACAAATTTATTGGTCGAATCCAGCTTAACCGGCGTACCCAGCTTGTAATCTGGAGCAGGAATCACGCCTTGTGTCACAGCGCCGTTAGGCAGCAAAATATTTACTCGCCCTACCCGATACTTATCTTCACCTTCACCTGTAGCGAATTTCTCTGGCGTAACAACATTCAGACTGGAGAATTCTGTGTCCAGATCGCTTGGAATGACAACATGCACATATTTCTTTTCACCCGGTTCCAGCGTCACAGCAGCTTCCGCACGATCGCCAGAGTATACTTTGCTCTCCGTCTTCCCGTCGATGCCGAAACTAGGCACAGTTTGACGTTCGGTTGTCGGATTCACCGCTTGGATTTGTACGACGGTTGATACGCCCTTTGCCGTTATTTCCTTATGAATGTCTACTGGTACAAATAGCACAGGTGAATGCAGAGAAGGCAATGTGAAGGCTTCGCCCCACTTCAAAATAGCCGTTTGCTTCGTAATGGTGCTATCGCTTCCGTTCCAAACCATGCCGGCATCCGCTGCAACTGTCAGCAATGTCGTTTCTTTCTTTGGGTATACTTCCAAATCAACATCTACAAAGCTGATATCCGTCAGAGCAACATCATCACTCCGGTCAACTGTAGATAAATAACTTAGCTCTTGTTGGCTTTTCGGTTGGACGGATTTAGGATTTTTCGAACTTGGTTGGAGTGTGTATTCCACACCATCGGCCATTCGCACACGCAGTTCATAGTCAGGTACTCGGGTAACCTTGCTTCCTATATTTTTTAGTCGGACGACGACGCCAAGCTTCGTTGTGTCCGAATCATGCTCGTTGAGAATACTTTTAATTTCTACATCAATATTGTCCTTGAGATTATAGCTGACGATGGCGTTCGCAGCCGCAACCGCGGAGCTCACCGCACTTGACGATTCCGCGGCCCAAGCCGGATAACATGCTGATGTAAGAAGCGCTGCGGATAATGCGATGGTGGCCAGGGATTTTTTCATTGTCTTATTCACTGTTTATCCTCCTAAAATATGGAACTTTGTGTAATTGCCAGTTTAGTTCGCGACTTTCACTTTATCTTGATCTTTCAGCTGATGCTGACCGGAAACGACGAGTGTTTCGCCTTCTTTGACGCCTGAAATAATTTCCTGATTCGTCTCATTGAGGCGGCCCAGTTCAACTTTACGCTTTTGAACTGTGTCTCCATTTAAAATGTATACGAAAGAATCTCCGCCTTCACGAACGATGCTAAGGCTTGGTACGACAGGAACCACTTGCTCGTCTTCTTTGGTCAACTCGACCTGCGCCTTGGAGCCCGGCTTTAATTTGCCGTCTGGATTCGGAACTTCCAGCTCCAAATCGTAAGCCTTCGATTGCCCATTAATAACATCGGATAAGAATATGACTTTCGCGTTGGCTTTATCCGTTACCCCTGGTATGTAAAAAGTAAGTTCCGTTTTACCTCTAACTAAGTTGGCTGCTGTCTCCGTCAGTTGCGATTTAATTTTAACCGGATTGGTTTGTTGGACTTCTCCAACTCGGCCACCAGGCGTAATAGTCTGACCTACTTCAACATCAAGGTCTGTCAAAATACCGGAAGCAGGAGCTTTGACTTCCAAATTGCTGAGCGATCTTTCAATGCTGCGGCTGTTAACTTGAGCGGATTCATAAGCCGTTTCTGCTTGAGAGAGTGAGTTTGTCTCTTGCAGTGCTTTAAGTTTTCTACGTGCGCTGTCCAGATCCTTTTTCATGTTATTCAACGACGTTTCAGCTTGGTCCAGCTGAGTTTTAGTAACGAGGCCTTGATCATAATCATTGCGCGCCTTATTATAAACTTTCTCCAAATCGCTTACTGCTGTCTCTAACTTGGATACGCCATCCTTCGCATCTGCAATCCCATTAGCCACGGTTTGCTTAGCAGAAGCAAGCCCTTCCTGTGTACCCTTCAAATTCACAGCATTCAAATCTTTCTGTATAAGCGTATCCGTTGGATCTAAGCGGAAAAGCACCTCACCCTTCTCTACTTTCTCTCCTCGCTTCTTCAAAATTTCAATCACTTCACCATTTGCTTTTGCCACTACATCCAATTGGATCGAAGAAACGACATCTCCGACTTGCTCGATCGGTTCGCCAATTTTCTGCTTCTCGATTTTGGCCGTTTTCACCGTTTTATCTTGGCTAGCAGCAGCCGGCGCACTTGTCGGGCTCGCAGCGGGTGCTGCGGAGCAACCAACGGCGATCGCCGCGCTTAGCGCGACGATACCGATTAATTTGGCACTACGTTTAATGGTAAACAACTGACGTTTCATTTTCGATTTCCCCTTTTCCCCTGTTCAGCTTAGAGTTTTCATAGACTACGTGAATTTACCCTCATTGGGCAGTTGTCACTGCTTGCTCTACCTGATTAGCATCCGATTTGCCTTTTCTTTTGAACCAACGGCCTTTTCTCTTCCTAAATAAAATCTCATAAATAATCGGCACAATTACAAGCGTTAACAGTGTCGATGTCGTCAGACCGCCAATAACAACTACGGCCAAACCTTTTGAAATAATCGTTCCCTCGGATAATCCTAAGGCGAGTGGCATAAGCGCGAGAATCGTAGCCCCAGCAGTCATGATGATAGGTCTTATTCGCGTTATTCCCGCTTCAATAAGTGCGTCACGAATCGAATAATCTTGTTCTCTAAGCTGTTGTACACGGTCAACAAGTACGATTGCGTTGGTTACGACGATACCGATTAGCATCAAGAATCCGATCAATGAGGTAACATTCACTGATTCGCCTGTAATTAGTAATCCGATAAGTCCTCCGATTGCAGCTAGAGGCAGAGAAAACAGAATTGCGAGTGGTGCTCTGGCGTTTCCGAATGCGATCACCATCACCATATAGACGATAAAAATGGAAGCAATGATAGCCATGAACATTTCCATAAAGCTTTTTTGGATATCATCGGATACCCCTTTCACTTCGCGGGTAACACCTGACGGCAGCTCCAGCTTAGCAAGTTCATCAGTAACTTTTTTGCTGACGCCTCCTTTATCCTCACTTTCGATCTTTGCTCTAACGCTAATGATTTGCTCTTGATTTTCACGACTGATGCTATTTGGCGAATCAATTTGTCTTACTTTGGCTACCTCGTTTAACTGTACGGTTTGCCCAGTAGGAGTCTGGATCAGGAATGCAGCCATTTTATCCACTGAATTTTTATAAATCGGATTCAGCATCACTTTTGTCTCATAAGTTACGTTATTGAATTTCAGATCACCAAGCTTTTCTTCTGCAATCCAGCTATTGACCGTTTGCAAAATTTGCGCGGTAGAGAGACCAAAGCTTCTCGCTTTGTTTTGATCGACAGTGATTTCGACCTCGGTTTTGGAATCACTCAAGCTGTCTTTAATATCGTTAAGCTCAGGGAACTCTTTCATTTTTTCTTTAATCATCTCTGCTGCAACTTTGAGGTAAAGCTGATCGTCTCCTTTAAGTGAATATGAAAGATCTCCGCCAGTCGATGTTGGCGGCCCCCCTGTAAACAATTGCACATTGACATCTGAGCCTTTTGGCAAAAGTTTCAACATTTCTTCTTTATACGTCTTAGCAGCTGCGTCAGCATCTGTTCCTTGACTAAACTCAAAGAACATCATTGTTCTATAGGCGAATCTGTCGCTGCTTTGGTTATAGCCGACAAGCGATTCGATATACTTGAATGAAGTTTCACCGGTCTTATCTTTAAAAGATTTCAAATGCGCTTCAATTTCTTTCGACTTCTCATTCATCATGTCGATGGATGTTTCCCTCGGCATTTTGATTTCAATAGCCCCTTGTTTAACAGTTTCGCTGGCAGGCATAAAGGAGACCGCTAAATTAGGTACTGTACCGACGATCGATAAGACGAATATGCCCCCTGCAATCAGCAATGTTTTGATACGGTTATTCAGCGACCATATGATTGCTTTTCTATAACGCTGTCCCATTGGACCTACATGATTTTCATCATGGGCCGTAACCTTCTTGTTTTTAAGTACCATAAGTTTTGCAAGCATCGGTATGACGGTTAAAGCAACGATTAATGAAGACATTAAAGCGACAACAAGTGTAATTGCAAATGGACGGAACACTTCACCGACCACCCCGCTGACGAACCCTATCGGTCCAAAGACACCAACTGTTGTAATTGTCGAAGAAGTAATCGCATTAGAAACCTGTTGGGTCGCTAACCCGATTACGGATTCATTTCGTTCCTGCGCTTTTTGCAATTGACTGTAAATGTTCTCGATAACGACGATACTGTCGTCCACGACCCGACCGACTGCGATCGCCATGCCTCCAAGTGTCATGATGTTCAGGGAAATACCCAATGGGCCCATCACTAATAACGTGACAAGGATGGATAATGGAATAGAAACGAGAACAATGATCGTCATTCGAATATTACGCAGGAAAAGCAAGATCATTAATGAGGCGAGTACAGCGCCCAAACCGCCTTCTTGCACCATGCCGTGAATCGATTTTTTGATATCGTCCGCCGAATTGTAAATCTTATGGAATTTCACGCCAGGCAGCGTTTGCTCCCATTCTTGAATAAGTAAATTGGCACTATCCGCAAATTCGACGGCATTAGCTGCTTTGGTTTTATAGAGCAGTACACCAATAGCCGGTTTATCATCTAGTCTTGCAATAAACTTGGACTCGCTGATCGCTTCAACTTTGGCTAGCTGCTTGAGCAAGAGCGTATCGCCGGTTTTCGTCGTAACTTTCAAGTTATCCAAATTATAGATCGTATCGAATTCGCCTTTAACCCGAACCATCTGTGAGTTACCATTAAAATCAACCGTACCGGCAGGACTGGAAACAAGTGATGCTTTGATGAGATTCGCAACTTCCGAAGGCGTTAAACCATAGTTGTTAATGGCTAGCGCATCCAACTTTATGGTAAGTACAGCATCCTGGTTGCCGACGGAGTCAACGTGGTCAATCCCTTTTAATCCGTTAAAACCAGGAAGGATCGTATCCTTGTAATGTTTATCCAGTTCGGTTTGATTGATTCCTTTTTCACCGTATACAGCCAAGTAATACACAGGTTCTGAAGCAAACCCTGCTGTTAATACTTTAGGCTTTTCCGCGCCCTGGGGAAGCTTGACATTTGAGATTAAACTTTCAACGTCTTTCTTAACATCCTCAGGCTTCTTGCTTTGCTCCAGTTCCAGTACAATTTGAGAGTAATTATCTTGTGAGCTGGATGTTAAATTTTTCAAACCATCCAGACCGGCTACCGCCTTTTCCAGAGGCTTCGTAATTTCATCAAGCACATCCTTAGGCGGTGCCACGTATGTAGTGCTTACAATAACAACCGGAAACGTAATATCCGGCATGCTTTCTACCTTGAGTGTTGTAGTAGAAAAGGTTCCTCCTACTACCAATAGCAGCATGATAATGAAAACCGCTGCAATGTTTTTCATCGAAAAACTTGTTAACTTGTTCATTCCCACTTCTCCCCTATCACCAGCTTGTTTCCAATTATTCCCGTTCGTACTCATTCATCATAAACGACATTTCTTAACAGAACATAAACAGGTGTTGAAATTTTTATGTATTTTTCTCTTTTTCCCAGCAGTTCCTCTCTTTCCCTGTCCCCACACTCCTCACATTAATTTCCAAAGCTTGCATCATGGATTTATTATATATGCGACAACAGGCAAAAACAGGTGAATTAAGTCATATCTCTAGTCATATATTCAGTCATGCCTAATCCCTGATAGCTATGACTTCATGTGACTTGCAATCCCCCAAAATACATGCCAAGAAGCGAAGGCACAAGGCCTCCGCTTAGGTATGAATCGTATGAATTAGTCCGTTGTGATAAACCAGTCCGCTTTTTGCGAAGCGAGCAGCTTTCTTTGCCCTTGAAACTCGTCATAGACGCTGAGTGTATATTGTTTAAGGAATTTCGTTTTGAAAATGAGCCCCGGATCGGAGATCGAAATTTTGAAATTCTCCCGCTTCCCGAGACGAATCTTTGTATCTTCATCCGCAGTCGAATCCCCATTGATCACATCAAAGTCTTTGAAATCAAACTTCTTCTCGAAACGTTTTTCACCGCCACCGTCTTCAAAGACGAGCAGCAGGTTATGACCCTCCGTGTTTATTTCTGTCAGTTTTTCCTTCGTTAATTCATAATCGAATTTCAAAGTGAAATTGCTGCCATCGATTGAAGTTCCGATCTTATTGATATTGATCGTATAGGGGAACAACCCGATATTCGCCAGCGTCGTTTTGACATCTTTTTTCTCATCAGGCAGCCAGTAAGCTACAGGGTTCACATATGAGTCCGCTACCGCTTTGTCGCCTTCGGATAGCTTGCCATCCGTAACCGCATCGCCGAGCAGTAAGCTCATATTGGCCGTTGAGTATCCTTTCGGGACCGAAGCCCAGACGTTTAACAGTGCTTTACCGCTAGGGCTCACTTTATTTTTCACTTCGGCGACTGTCGCCGGAAATACAGTTCCATCCGACGAACGGAAATTGGCCACCAATTTGCTCATATTCGTGAACCGTTTCTCCAGATTTGTCGCTTCGACCATTGCTGAGTACATGATGTTCGTTTTATCCTCATAGGTAGATACATTTCGTATTACATATTTGGTTTTACGCCCTACATCAGTCGAAGTGTATGATTGCCCCATGCTGATATATGGAATCGCCTGGACCTCAGCTTGTGTAGAGAACTCAAGCACATCCGTAATACTCCCGCTGCCTGTATCGGTTCCTGTCCCAGTCGCAGGTGTTCCGCCCTCTTTCTCTTGCAGGACAAGCTTGATGTTAGAGAATTCGTAAGTATACGGAACCTTTCCTGCAAGCTGCAGGTTCACGTTGGCTCCGGCACCCAACCCAATCACTTTAGCAGTCTGAATCAGCTTCGCATCGATTTTCACAGCATCATCAAGCAGGAAGTACCCCGTTAAATTGGGAATCGGCAACGATTGGTCGCCTTTATTGCTTAAGGTCAAATCAGCAGTCAAGATGTCCTGATCATCCCATGGCAATCGGTGCAGCGCATTCAGCTGTGCAGTATATACACCCGATTTATTTGTAAATGAGTATTCTTTGCCTACCGATCCGCCATCACCCTGGGATACAGCCGGCAGTTGGAAAGCGGCAACGGATACGTTCAATTTAAGGTCCGCGATCGTTTCAGCTACCGTCAGCTGCCAATTATCAGCCGTCACAGCGACTGGAATGGAACCCGAAAGTTGAATCTCCTTGCTTTCCTTCGGGTTAATCTTCAAGTCTTTAATCCCTTTAGCCTCTAAAGGATACAGCAGCCCTTCCGAAGTACGAATGGAGAATAAGTACGAAGGAATGGTTACCGTGTGACTTCCAGCGTTCTCGAGTGTCAAATACACGGTTGGTACGTGGTATTTCTCATTTTTGTTGCTGACATATTTCTTAATTGAAGCTTTCACGTCCGTTCCGCCAATGGAAACTACCGCAGCCCCATCCGCTGGCGTTACATCCGTATAGGAATCCGGCACAGCCACTTCACCAAGCAATCGCTCAAAATTCGATTGACTGAAGTCCCATTTAATAAATTGAACAACGAGATCCTGCAAATTCGTATTGGCATTGACTGTCGCATAGAAAATCAGGTCTGTGCTGGAACCGGGAGCCACTCGATTCTTGTCTTTATACGCAGGCAGCAAACGCGCCGAGAATTGATTGCCCGACTTGCTCTTCAGCCTCACCCAATAATCTATAAACTGGAGTTCGCTGCTTCCTTCATTATGTATGGTGACGGTGAATGTCGCCAGTTTGCCGTTCTGATCAGGCAGCACATGAATCTGCTTCAGCTCAAAATAGCTGCTTCCCGTTATGGAGACCTTGCCTACAGATGAAGTAACCGCTGCCGCAGTGCCGTCCGCCCAAACGGGAGTGACCGCTCCTAGCGCAAGCGTTGCAGACAAAGCGATTGTAGCCAGACGTTTGTATCGAAACTTGGTGTTCATGTCTTTGATGACCTCCTAAGAGTTTTTCGTGCATGGGCTTAGATAAGCTTGCTTCCCAAATGGAAGCAAGCTTACAAGCTTACAATTTTAACCCGCCACACCCATCGTTGCTGGCTGTGGAACCGGCTGGTTCGGATTTTCTTTCATCTGCTTCAGCATGGCGTCCCCTTGCGTTTGCCACTCTTTCAACGCTTCGCGGGCCGTCTTCTTGCCTTTCAGCACGTTGTCGAATTGCTGGCGGCCGATATCTTGAACTTGATAAATGTAAGGTTTTTCTTGGAAGATCTTATTGTTGTTATTTTCCATCGGAGCCGGCGTCACATTATAGAAAGCTTCCATGTGGAAATCTTGACCGTCTTTCGGCTTCAAGTATTTGGAGCGCGCTACCAGATTATAACTACTGTGAGATTTTAATTTGGCCCAATCGTCGCCGTTAATAAATTGAATGAATTTCCAGGCGTCCGGCGAGTTTTGCGCTTTGGCGTTAATACCCATAATGCCGTTCATGTAGATAGCGCCGCCCACACCCTTGGCTTCCGGATGGGAAGGCATGGTCACGACATCCCATTCGATCGGCGTATAACCTTTAAAGCTTGCCGCATTTTTGTTTGCGTTCGTAAGCTGTTGAACTTGCCCATAATGGATAATACTCATGGCCAGACGTCCTGACATGAAATCGTCGTAAGCAAACGGGTTTTGCTGATCAAATTGTCGATTCATCGGCTTCTGAGGATCGAAGAGATCCGGGAATACGTTTTCTTTTTGCATTTGTGCCATTTTCGCCCAGACTTTTTCCCATTGATCGGTATCAACCGTCATTTTCTCGCCGGCATCATCAAACATTTTCAATTGCAGCGGAGCTGTGTATGTCTGCATGCCGTAGAACAAATCGCCTTGAGCTTGTGTGGAGAAAGAGAATCCGCTGACTTTGTTCTCGCCTTCTCCTTTCGCTACGCGCTTTGCCAGATCGAACACCTCATCCCAGGTCATCCCGTCTTTCGGGAAATCAGCGCCGGCATCCGTGAACATTTTCTTATTATAAATGAGTGCGGATGAGCTGAAAGAAGGTGCCAACGCGTAAAGTTTGCCGCCACCGGCGTTTTTGATGCCGTCAATGACAGCCGGAACGATACCTGCCGTATCGAATTTATCCTTTGTAATCAGAGGATCCAGCTGCGTCAGCAAATTGTTTTCGATCAAATCCGGAAGTTGTTCATACCCCATCATGACCAAATCCGGCGGATTGTCGCCTTGCATAACTTCCTTGAGCTTCTCTAGCGGATCCGGCATTTTCTCGCCTGGTTGCATGCCGCCATATCGGTATTTCTCATCCATGGTCGAAATAATTTCAATCTTGATATTCGGATTGGCAAATTCAAAAATCTCCGTGAACTGCTGGCGGAAGTATTCATCGTCACCACCGTAGCCTGTAGTCGCGATTTTAAGCACGCGCTCCTTTTGATCATCCGCTTTTTCGCCTTTGCTGCACGCTACAGCGAGCGGAGCGACCATAGCCAAAGTTAAGGATACAGCAAGAATTTTACGATTCAAGGTTTTCATTTCATTTTTCCTCCAACAATTTGTGTATTTGGTTCGATATCTTCCTTTTTGTCCAAGGAATTCGGGGCTTTGATCATAATCTTCTCGCCATCGAACTCCATGGTCGCTTTACCGTTAATTTGCAGAGCGGCCAAGTATTCTTTGGGTACCTGCAAGCGCCCGGCGCGATCCAGCACCACATATTCTTCGTGGGCCTGCGCTGTCAGTCCCGAACCAGAGGAACCGTCTCGAGAATGGATGGACGGATTACGGGCAATGAACTCCGAGCTGGTCATCCCGTCCCGGATGGCAACCACCCGCCCCACCTTGCCAGCCATGGACAAATCGTGCGTAACAATCACAATCGTTACGCCGAGCTCCTTGTTCAACCGCTGGAAAATGGAAAGAATCATATCCGCCGTCTTCGTATCGACGGATCCGGTCGGCTCATCCGCCAGCAGCAAACGCGGGCGATTCGCCAGTGATATGGCGATCGCGACCCGCTGCTGTTCACCCCCCGACAACTCCTGCAGCTTGTTATTCATCCGGTGGCCAAGCCCGACCCATTCGAGCAGTTGTTTGGCATAGGCGCGGTCATACTTGCCGCTTAGCATCATCGGCATTTCCACATTTTCCAGTGCGGTCAGGTACGAGACCAGATTCCGCGCGTTATTTTGCCAAATAAAACCTACCGTATTGCGCTTATATTCTACAAGCTGTTTGTCGGTGATCTTGAGCAAATCCCAATCGCCGACCTTCACTTGACCTGCAGACGGACGATCCAACCCCCCTAAAATATTGAGCAGTGTAGATTTGCCGCTTCCGCTGTTGCCGATAATCGCCATGAGCTCACCAGGCTCAATATGAATGTTGAGCCCTTGCAGAGCGACAACCTCGATGTCGTCGGTTTTGTATATTTTGACCAAGCCTTCACATGTAATCATGAATTATTTCTCCTCTCCGAGCTTCACGGCCTGATGAACGCGCAGCCTGCGAATGTGCAGGAACAACAGCATGGCGCCGGTCAGCATCATGAAAGCAACGACGAAGTAAAGCTGATACGTGTCCTTGGAATCAAAGACAACGCGAAACGGCGGCACTTGCGTTTTCACATTCTCTGACGTTTGCAGGAACGGAAGAAAGAAATAGCTCGTGAGTTTACCGATTCCGATGCCCAGAGCAATGGATAATCCCGCTGTAAAGCCCTGCTCGAGAAGCAGCATACCTGTCAATTGCTTGCGGGAAAGCCCCATCGCGCGGAGAACACCGAATTGCACAACCCTGCTGGAAAGATTAAAGAACCAATACAACATATATCCAATTAATGACACGATCACAGAAACCAGAAAACCTAGACTGAGAATTCCAAACACTCCGCCACGAGCGGGGTGCTTCTTCTGCGTAATCAGTTCATTGCGCACATCTTTGACCGATGCGATTTCAATGCCTTTGGCTTGCAAAGAAGTCACCATCGGCGTAACCCTGGCGTCCGGCTTCATCTTGAGCCAAACTTCATAAGGCGCAATAGGCGCCTGATCATACAAATATTCCAGATTCGTTATGAAAAATGGCGTCTGATCCGGATATTGACTCGGCCAGTAAGGCAGAATGCCGACAATGACGAATTCCACAGGCTGCTGCTGAATTGAAATGGAAAGCAAATCGCCTTCTTTCAGCGCATATTTGCTTGCATAATTCGAAGGAATAATGACAGCTTGCTCATAAGTGCCCAGCAAGTTCAAATACTGGTTCGGATGCGCCGGGAACAAGTCATTTCGGAACCAAGCGACTTTGGCGAAATCGACGTTATCGATGCCCATGACCAAACCATTGCCAGTCGACTTGCCTGAAACGACGACGTTTCCTTTCGTCTGCAGCACTCTGGCTGCTGCCTCAACGCCCTCCAGTTCGCGGAATAACTGGAACGGAGGTTCTACGTAGCGAATCTTAGACGGCGTCTCTTCTCCCGGTTTAGGACCACCGCCACCGCCACCGCCACCAGCGCCACCTTGACCGCCTCCTGCACCGGATCCTCCGTTACCGCCAGAACCGCCACCCTGGCCTTGGCCGCCTTGGCCCGAACCATTGCCTCCGCCGCCATTCCCCTGACCCGCATTCGGGTCCTTGGGCAGATCGTCGGAGAAGCCTTCCCACACCGTCTGCAGCACGACGTCGGTGCCGTATTGATAAAGCGTCCGCTCCGTTGAATTCAGATCGATCGTACGGGCGGCCGAGGAGTTGTAAACGCCAAGGCCGAGCGTGAGCACAAGCAGCAGCATGAGCGGATAGTACGCTTTGGCGGATCGGGATAGCTGCGCAAGCGTCAAGTAAAGCGGCACGGGCAGAAATCTGCGCCCCAGCCAGCCAAACAGACGCAGCAGCCACGGAAAGATCCGCAGGAAGAACAGCCCCAGCGCGAAGATCGAGAGCGCCGGCACGAAGAACAGCAGCGGATGCACCTGCAATTGATCCGTTGTCAGCCCGGTTTGCACAGACAGCAATTGCCTTTGGTCAAACAAGTAGTATCCGTACCCTACAACTCCAAGCAGGACAATGTCCAGGAACCACCGCTGCCACAAGGGAGATCGGTCGGACCGTGCTAGCTGCTGCTTGTAATTGACGATCGAAGATCTGGCAAAGATCACCGCTGGGATCACGCTAGCCATAATCGCGATGACAATTGCGAGTCCTCCGTACAGCATCGCTTCCGTCGTGAAACCGACAGGAATGGATTTGCGATCTACAAAGGTTAAGAAGCCGCTGGAGGAACCAATGCTTTTGGCCATAAACCATCCGATGAACGGACCTACGAGCAGTGCAATGATACCGAGCGCCAATCCTTCCAGAAAGTATATGCCTATTATCTGCTTCGTGCTTCCGCCTCGGCTTCGAAGAACGGCAATCACGCTTCGCTGACGATCGAGCGATTGTTTGGCGTTCATCACAATATAGTAGAACACCATCGCGATCATCGGCGCTGCAAGCGTGAATAGCAAAATCTGCATCTGCACGCTTTGCGCTTTGAATTCATTCAGAATCGGTTGGAAAGATACGTCCACTTTCGTATTTTTCAACTTCTGAAACAAGTTGATATCCAATCGTTCCAAACGATTCCCGAGGGCAGACAGCTGACTCGTCTGAATGTTACGAAGATCGAAAGCATAATACCAGTTCGCGAGTTGAAGCGGAATTTTTTTCTCGGTTAACAACGACTTCATGAATACATCATCGCTGACAATTAATGAATTCACCAGGCCTTCAAGACCTTGGAACCAATAAGGATCGTTCTCATTCTTCGGTTTGAATGAACCGGCGATCTTCACCTTGAGCAATTGACTCCCACTGGCACCGGACACCGAATAATTGAACACATCGCCAACATGCAGATCATTCCGATACATCGCTTCTTCCAATACAACGGCTTCGATAACCCCGTTATCAAGCTTATCGGAAGCCATCTGCCCGATCGACCATTCTACTTGCTCGTTCAGAGCGCTTAAAGAGGTCAACGTCATCTGCCGGCGTTTGCTCGGATCCACTTTCGTTGGATCTGCGGGAGTTAACTGGGCTCCTCTAATGGTATAACTTCTTGCATAAGCGTCTGTGGGGAAGCCGATATCTTTCGGAATCTGATCCTGGATATAGACATTGACGTCGTTCAGCTCTGTTAACCCTGCACGATCGGAACCTACTGCTTGATAACGAATGAGCAGTGAGCCCGCAGGCAATCCGCTGCTTTTCTCCTCCAACGATTTGGCGACGACCCGCTTCAGCGATCCGTCCGCGTACATCGGTATGCTTGTCGTGAAAGCAACCGCCATCACGAGTCCAAGAAGTGTGCTGAGCGTCAGCCAACGGGTATTCCACATTTTGCGAAACAAAAACCGCAGCATTGGCATGGACATTATCGACCCACTACTTTCTGTCCCGCTGTAAGGCCTTTGACAATCTCCACATCCGTCGAAGTCTGCTGGCCGATTTCCACGTCCACTTCCTTCTTGTTGCCTTGATTATCAATGACCTGCACATAGTTACGGCCTGAATAGGAGCGAAGTGCCGCAAGCGGAATGACGGTCGCATTTTCTTTTCTTTGCGTAATGATGGTGACGCTTAGCGGAGTTCCCCGGTTCAAGCCTTGCGGAAACTCATCCAATTGTACAACGAGGTAGTTATCAATGGAGTCCTGCTGCCCCCCCGAACCGTCTCCCGGAAAGAAGCCGCCGCCGCCTCCATTGTTGTTGTTTGTTTGCGGATTCGGCAGCTGCTTGACTTTCCCCTTATGCTGACCGGCGGAATTAATATCGACCTGGACTTCCATGCCGATCGCTACTTTTTTCGCATCGTCTGCCGTAATGCTTGCTGCCACAGTCAATTGGGTTAAATCGGCAATCGTTGCTACGGACTCATTGGATTTCACAGTGTCGCCTTTCTTCGCGGTCACGCTAACAATCGTTCCGCTGAACGGGGCGAGCAGCTTCGCTTTGCTCACTTGCGTATCCAGCTTGCTGAGCTCTTCCCGTTTAAGTTCAAAATCTATCTTCGCCTGCTCGACTTGCTCCGGCGTCATCTCATCGGCTTTACGCAGCGTTTCGATCATCGCCAGCTCATCTTTGCGGGTTTGCAGCCGTTTACGCTTAAGATCGCTCTCCAAGTCGGAGACGTCGAGCTCGGCAATCGGTTGGCCCTTTTCGACAGCATCGCCGTTTTTTACAAGAATCGCACTAATGCGCTTGCTGTTCATGTCTTCGGAGAAAAACAGCTTTTCCTCCTGCAAAGCCATTAAACGCCCGCTTCCTCGAACCTTCGTTTCCAGGGTATCGGTTTTCACCACATATTCCGGTTTTTTGGAAAGCTTGGGCGGGTTGATGGTCGGAAGTGCTTCCTCTTCCTGCTCCTTAGGCAGCAGCGAACAACCGGAAGCAAAAATAAGACTGGAACATAAAATAAGTGCAGCTAATGGTTTCAACGTCCGGTTACGAGACGAATCTTCCGTCCACCATTTCGTAAACATGATCGGCAACCTCCAAAATCGTAGGGTCATGAGTAGTCATACATATCGTTACTTGCTCACTTGTAATGATGTCGCGAAAAACTGACATAATCTGCGCACCCATTTGCGAGTCTAATTCTGCTGTCGGCTCATCCGCCAAAATCAGTGAAGGTCTGTGAGCAATCGCCTTGGCAATGGCAACCCGCTGCTGCTCACCTCCGGATAGTTCGAAAGGTCGATGGTGCATCCTCTTACCCAGGCCGACAAGCTCAAGACAGTGTGTCACGCGCGATTTCCATTGGGAACGAGGCGTACCTGCCATGCGCAGGGCGAGCTCGACATTTTCCCATGCGGAGAGCAGCGGCATTAAAGCGAAAGATTGGAATATAAAACCAATTTCCTTACGCCGGATATGCGTACGTTCATCATCGCTGCAGCGATGAAAGGGATGCCCTTGAAACATGATCTCCCCCTCATTCGGCTGATCCAAGCCGCCAATCAAGTTCAGCAGCGTAGTTTTCCCCGAACCCGAGCGGCCTTTCAACATGACTAATTGCATGGGCAGCAGCTCCATTTCAATGCCTTTGAGCACATCCAGCCTCTGACTGCCGACATGAAAGGACCGCTGTACGCCTGTAACGGTTAGAAGCGGACCATCAGTTACCATTTGCCGGGAGGGAGGAAGATCAAATTGCGGCTCATCCTCGATTGATTTTGCTTCTATCGCGCTCTTATTTTTCTTGCGAAGCCAGCCTGCCACGTAGTAACCTCCCTTTCATTTCCAATCTGTATGATAAAATAGACGGAGCAACCTGCAAAAAGGTTCCAACCAGCTGAAAATTTGCTGAAAACGACCGATTGGGGTCATGCCCATTCTTTTATACCATTATATGGTTAATCTATCAATCCCTCTCACTTCCTAATTTTGTCTATCTAAAAATCGTAGGATGTTGAGAAGCAACCCTCCATCTTACGCTTTCAATCATAAAGAACAAACCTTTAGAACCTTGAAAAAATATCTTAAGAAACCTAAAGAATTGATGTTTCCTTTAATGGGAGCACAAAAAAAGCCTTGAAGAATCAAGGCCTTGCGGATTTATGTTTACTTCGCATTGGGAGACTTATTTCAAATGCGGTTTCCCTTGCGTCGCTCCTCACCTTGATCAAGCCGTCATGCAGCTCGATGATGCTTTTGACGATGGCGAGCCCAAGCCCGGAACCGCCCGTTTCTTCTGAACGTGATTTCTCTACGCGATAGAAACGTTCGAATAGATAAGGCAAATCTTCCTTAGGGATGGGTGCTCTGTAATTAATCACCTGCAATACAGCGTTCCCCGATTCTTGCCGGATGACGACATCCACAGTTCTGCCGCGTTTGCCATACTTGATCGCATTTGAAATAAGGTTTTCCAAAGCTCGCATCAACATGCTTCCGTCAGCCCATACCATCATTTTCTGTTCCCCGCAAGCAACGTTGATTTCCATCTCAGCTTCACGCAGCTGGGGAGCGAAGTCGGCGCTAAGCTGACCTGCCAGCTCAACAAGATCAATATCAGAGCGGTTTAACGCGATCGGCCCCATGCTTAATTTCGTCATCTCAAATAAGTCATTCACCATCCGTTCTAATTTTCGCGATTTCGTATAGGCAACATTCGTGTAATATCTCAGCTCGACTTCATCCTTGTAACGGTCCTCCTCAATCAGTCTCAAATAACCGATGATAGATGTAAGCGGGGTTCGGAGGTCATGGGACACGTTCGTAATAAGCTCATTCCTAGTCTGAACGGCATGACGCTCCTCTTCGATCGACTTCTTCCATTGTTCCGCCATGCGGTTGATGTTCCCTGTTAATTCACCTAACTCATCTTCGGACCACACTGGAATTTCCCTTTCGAAATTTTCCTTAGACAGCCGTTTGACCCCTTCGATGATTTGCATTAATTGGCTAATGATCCCGCGACTGAGCAACCATAAGTAGAAAATGAACAACGTCGGCACCGCCAAGCTAGGAACTACCGGAAAACCAATATTCGCATTCAGCCTCTGCACAAGATACGAATAATAATAAAACCGTTGATCATAAAATACAGATACCAGTGATCTCATCAATTGCTGAAGAAAGAAGGCAGTAAGGATTGTCAATAAAATACTCAAGCAGCAAATAAACACAAGTTTCCAACGTATCCCTCTAAATGGCTTACGCATCGATTTTATATCCCACCCCCCACACGGTTTGAATCAGCTTATATCCGAGTTCTTTCTCCAGCTTATCAAGCAAATATAAGATATCAAATTCTCTGCCGGTAAGTACGATTTCCTTCGAATTCGCCGTTACTCTATGGTTTTGCTTATGAATCTCAATGGATTGGATTCTCAATACGGGATCCGTCTCCGCTTTAAACTCACTATTATATTGAAAAGAGCGCCGCAGAAGCGACTTCACCCTTGCGACCAATTCAAGCGGATTGAACGGTTTGATCATATAATCGTCTGCACCCGTCATGAGCCCAAGCACCTTATCCATATCCTGCGTTTTGGCACTCAGCATCAGGATCGGAACAGCCGATTTCTCCCTCACTTTTCTGCAAACCTCCAGCCCGTCCATTCCTGGCATCATAATGTCGAGTATGATCAGGTTCGGCGGAATCTGATCCATCTGCTCCAATGCTTCATTTCCGTCATGGGCTTGTCTCAGCTCAAATCCTTCATTATGCAAATAAATAGAAATGAGTTGGGCAATTTCTTTATCATCGTCTACAATCAAAATCTTTTTCATCGTCTCCCCCTAGCCACAAATTTTCATCATTTAGCAAAACCATAAGTAAAAAGCTTCTTCGTTTCTATGAATCTCGACTCCGAATCCCGCGCTCCCATGACGACTGATATCAGCCTTTTGCCATCACGTAAAGCCGTTCCGGTAAAACAGTATCCGGCCTCATCGGTAAACCCGGTCTTAAGTCCATCATTCCCGGAATAGGCGAATAAATTTCCAGGCAACATTAAATTGGTGGTTTGCAAGGTAATGCTTTTTCTGGAAAAATTGACCTTCGACATTTGACTGATATCGAGAATATCAGGGTGCTTGCCAATCAGGTAAGCGGCTAATTTCGCGATATCTCTAGCTGTCATGACAGTATCCCCTCCAGAGGCTGCCGACTTTATTCCTTGCAAATCTTCCGAAGAGAGTCCGGTAGCATTGGCAAATTTCGTTTTCGATGAGAGTCCGACTGTCTGAGCAGTACGATTCATCCTTGCAACGAATTTACTTTCCGTCCCGCTTACATGCTCTGCCAAAGCCACGGCCGCATCATTAGCGGAATGAACGACCATAGCTTCGAATAATTCCCGAATCGAGAGCTTTTCTTTTGCCTTCAATCCAACTTGGGCACCCGTTACATTTGCAGCATAAGAACTGATGGATACGGGATCATTCCATTTCGTTTTACCGTCGCGGATATCTTCCAGTATGATTAGCTCTGTCATCATTTTGGACATGCTGGCCGGCGGCAGCGCGTGGTCGGCGTTGTATTTATAATAGACGTCACCGGTTTGCGCATCCATTAGAAATGCTGCTTTCGCATCTACCTTAGGATTGTCTGCAAAGCTTTCATGATTGGTCAATCTCATCAACAAGAATCCAGCTATGACCATAAATAGGAAAAGCCACCCTAATTTTTTCATTCTTATCCCTCCATAAGTTTAAGCGGTATGGCCTAGTTATGAAGGTAACATGAGAAGTTGAATTATTTTTATAAAATTTCTTAAGAATTCTTAAAGGGATTCTCTGTCGTTACTCCAAAGCCGGGCAAATAATTAACCACTGGCAGGATTTTTCCTTCCTTTAGGGAACTTTAAAAGATAGAACCATTTATTGCTATTCAGAAGGAGATTCGACAGATGATCGAAACATTAAAATCGTATTATAAGCAGCAACGGGACAAACACATAGAGGAATTGATGCAATTTGTGCGGATTCCAAGCATTAGCGCCGTTGCGGAACACCAGCCGGATATCATCCGCTGCGCTGAATGGACGGCAGCTTCGCTAAAACAAGCCGGTCTTGAAAACATCGAAATTATGCCGACTGACGGACATCCTGTGGTCTATGCAGATTGGCTTCATGCGCCAGGTCAACCAACAGTTCTTGTGTATGGGCATTATGATGTACAGCCTGCAGAGCCGCTGGAACTCTGGTCTACACCTCCTTTTGAACCCGTAATTCGCGACGAAAAATTGTTCGGGCGAGGCAGCACCGATGATAAAGGCCAACTGCTGCTTTACGTCAAAGTAGTGGAAGCTTTCTTGCATACGAACGGGAGCTTGCCGGTCAATATCAAATTTTGCATCGAGGGCGAAGAAGAGATTGCCAGCAAGAATTTGCCGCCATTCGTCGAAAAACACAAGGACAAACTGAAAGCTGATGTAATTACGCTCTCGGATACTCAAATGCAGGGCCCCGGAAAACCTGCGCTCATGTATGGACTTCGCGGTCTGGCAGGGTTCGAAATTACCGTAGAAGGTGCGAATAGCGATCTGCACTCAGGTCTATTTGGCGGTGCTGTGCAGAACCCGATTCATGCGCTCTCCAAACTGCTTAGCTCATTCCATGATGACGACGGCCGTGTAGCGGTTAAAGGCTTCTATGACCGGGTCATCGAGCTATCGGAAAAAGAGCGCGAATCGTTTAAACAAGTCGAACCGGATTCGAACAAGATACGCAGCGATCTCCAAGTGGATACCTTGTATGGAGAAAAAGGATTCTCGTTCTACGAGCAAACGACTTCCAGACCTACCATAGAGATCACATCCGTAAGCGGCGGATTCCAAGGAGAAGGTATTAAGCCAATTATCCCGAGTCGGGCAATTGCCAAAGTGGCCTGCCGCCTCGTCGCCGCACAAATCCCGGATGAAATCATGGACACCATCGAAACGCACATTCATGCACATACGCCGCCGGGCGTAAAAATCAGTATAGATCGGCAGCTGCGCGGCAATCCGTTCCTTACACCGATCGACGAACCCGTTATGATAGCTGCCTCCGAAGCTTATGAAGAAAGTTATGGCACTTGGCCTGTCTATACGCGCAGCGGCGGTTCCATCCCGATTGTCGAAGTCTTGGGACGTTTAGTGGACGCCCCGGTTGTCCTGCTCGGCTTCGGTTTACCGGGCGAAAACCTGCATGCGCCTAATGAGCATTTCCACTTGGAAAACTGGGATAAAGGTTTAGAGACAATCAGTCGTTTTTGGTTGAAACTAGCTTCTAAAAGCGAGCAATGATTACCTGAGTATATGGGAGAGGGACGAGCAAACAATGAGCACACCGGATTTAACCATTCGCGATGCACAACTAGAGGATCTGTACGAGATCGTGCGCATCTATAATTCAACCGTGGCCGGACGGATGGTAACTGCAGACACCGAACCCGTAACCGTAGAGAGCCGCGAATATTGGTTCCATGAACATTCCGCGGACTTTCGCCCTTTATGGATCCTGGAAAGCCGCAGCGGCGTTTGCGGGTGGCTCAGCTTTCAGTCATTTTACGGCAGGCCTGCGTACAACGCCACCGCTGAAGTAAGCATCTACATCGATGAGGCCCACCGCGGGAAAGGCATCGGGCGTTACCTGCTGCAGCAAGCGATCGACGCTTGCCCTCGCCTGCGAATAAAAACGCTGCTCGGATTCATTTTCGGCCACAACGAGCCTAGTTTGAAGCTGTTTCGAAGCTTTGGTTTTGAGAATTGGGCGCACCTGCCAGGCATCGCCGAGTTAGACGGAATCGAGCGCGATCTGATCATTTTGGGCAAACGCGTAGGGTAAATATCTAGTCACACTTGTTAGCGCTGTAAACTGGCTTGTCTGTCGGTAACAACGATTGAAATGAAATAACGCTTATCCTTCTAGTCAGCGATCACTTGTATGGCTGACTAGAAGGATAAGCTTTTTTTCTTTCATCTATGGTCTTCTACAATAGCCTCAGCTTCGATCTCAACCAGCAGCAAAGGATCTATTAGCGCCTTCACCTCGACCATGGTTGCCGCGGGCTGCACTTCGCGGAAAAACTCGCCATGCGCCTTACCGATCTCCATCCATTTTGAAATATCCGTCACGAACATGCGCGTCCGAACCACATCCGACATTTGCGCGCCAAGCTCTTGCAGCGCTTTTTCAATGGTTTGCAGAATATAGCGGGTTTGTTCGTAAGGATTGTCAACGCCTACAACTGCTCCATCCTTCATTGCCGTTGTCCCTGCCACTTCAATCCGGTTCCCGACACGTATAGCGCGACAATACCCAACGAGCGGCTCCCAAGGCGAGCCCGTAAAGACTTTAGTTCTTTGCATCTTTGCTGTCCCCCTTAAAAAACATCATCATCATCCAAGATGGTTACAAATAAGCCGCCAACTTTTCCTGCAATCCTTCCGTTATGGGCAGAAGCGGAAGTCGAAGTGTATCCGATGCAATGACGCCTTGCTTCTCAAGCAGCCATTTCAGCGGCGCAGGATTCGGCTCTTGAAAGAGCAATCGAATTAGCGGAAGCAATTCGTCGAACTGCTCTTTGCTCTCTTCTCGCTGACCTGCCGCAAAGCTGCGGTAGAACTCAACAAAACGCTCCGTTTCCACATTGGCTGAAGCACTCATCACACCCTTTGCTCCTGCGTATAAGGCTGCATAGAGCAGTGAATCTTCCCCGCAAAGCACCGGCTTCGAGCCAAGACGAGTTAGCTCTGACACTAGTTGTACATTGGGTGTACTGTCTTTCATCCCGATAACGCCGTCAATGTCAAGAATCGTACGCAGGGTGTTCAGTTCTAACGTAACGCCGGTACGATGGGGAACTTCATACAATATGACTGGAACACCGGCACTCGCAACTTGTCTGAAGTGCTCAATGATCCCTTGCTGACTCGGTCTGTTATAGTAAGGAACAACAACCAGCACGGCATCTGCGCCTAATTTTCCGGCAGCCTCCGTTTTTCTCACAGTTGAACGCGTATCATTCGTGCCTGTACCTATGATTAACGGCACTTCAGTATGAGAAGCTTGCCTTGCCGCTTGAACGGTCGCAAACAAAATGTCCAGCTCTTCTGAAGTTATCGTCGGTGACTCCCCAGTCGTCCCGTTGATGACCAAACCATCCACTTCATCTTGAAACAAATTGTACGCCTGATTATAAAAAGAAGCCGCGTCCACCTCATATTCCTCATCAAAAGGAGTAATGATCGGCACGTAAACGCCCTGAAGGTCTTTCTCTCTTAACATCTCAACCATCTCCCTGCTTGCCAAAATTTGTCCTTACTCTCACTTTAGCATGGTAGAACATATCACAGTTAGCTATAATAAATGATAAGAGTCATCAAAAATTTTGATAATGCGAGGGAACTTGATGGATCTTACGTATTTTCGAACGTTTCGGGAGGTCGCCCGGCGAAAAAGCTTTACACGCGCAGCGGAAGAATTGGGCTATGCCCAGTCCAGCGTGACGATGCAAATTCAAAAGCTTGAACGCGAATACGGGGTCCCTCTTTTCGAAAGATTTGGCCGTCAGCTTCGGCTAACGCCGCCAGGTGAAAGCTTGCTGAGACTGGTTGTACAAATGCTTGAACTTTATGATCAATCCAGAGAAAGGATCGCCCACCAGGTCAGCGGAACGCTTACGATCGGAACGATTGATTCACTAGCCGCATATTATTTGCCGCCCTACTTGCAGCAGATCAGGCAGCTATTCCCTAACCTCAACATCCAGCTTCTCCCTGACAACGAATCATCCTTATTAACGAAGGTAAAAGAAGGCGATTACGACATCGGCCTATTGCTTGACCGTTATCCTGCAAATCCATTCCTTCATTGTATCCAAATCCGTGATGAACCGCTTGTTTTCATTGGTCCCACTGACCACCCTCTGGTGCATGCAGCGAATGTACAGCTGAGCGACTTTCAGCATACGGAATTTATCGTTACAGAAGGCAGCTGCATTTATCGGAATATGTTTGAGAAATTGCTCAAAGACAACGCCATCCCCTTCCGAATCGGCTTCGAGCTAGGGAATTTGGAAACGATCAAACATTGCGTCATGACAGGTCTTGGCATCGCACTTCTTCCACGTATCGCCGTCGAAACGGAGATAGGACTAGGCAAGCTCGCTATTATTCCTTTCAATCACCCCGCGCTGCGCTTTGACTTGCAACTGCTGCTGCATCCCAAAAAGTGGATATCACAGCCGTTACAGGCGTTCATGGGAATGCTGACAAATCAAGAGAGTTAAGCAATCAGGCAAAAAAAAGAAGAAGCTCTCCTTTGCAAAAAGGCGGAGCTTCTTCTTACTTGTTATATACGGAATTCACACGCCGAATTCGGAAGGATTCGCTCTCCAAGAGCGGAGCAGTTCGAGATCCTCTTCCTTGATTTTGCCTTTTTTCAAAGCAACTTCAAGTAACTTCGAGTAGTTGGAAAGTGTATGCAGAGGCATGTCCGCCGCTTCGAAAGCTTGCGTAGCCTTATCAAGCTGATAGGAGAAAATCGCAAGTACGCCAAGAGCGTCAGCGCCTGCTTCTTTCACGGCCAAAGCTGCTTTCAGCGAGCTGCCTCCTGTAGAAATCAGATCTTCGATGACGATAACCTTTTGTCCTGGCTTGACGGAACCTTCGATCAAGTTCTCTTTACCGTGACCTTTGGCTTTATCGCGGACATAGATCATGGGAAGTCCCAACTTTTGTGCAACCCAAGCCGCATGAGGAATGCCTGCAGTAGCCGTTCCCGCTACGACTTCCGTTTCCGGAAACTTCTCTTTGATCAAAGCTGCGAAACCTTCGGCAATAGCCTCGCGAATCACAGGGTGAGACATCGTCAGACGGTTATCGCAATAAATCGGCGATTTCAGGCCGGATGTCCACGTAAAAGGTTGATGCGGACGAAGCGATACCGCTTCAATATCCAGTAAAGATGCAGCAATGTGCTGCGCGATCGTTTCGAGCTGACTCATGATAAGTGACACCTTTCCTTTCTCTTTCCATATCCATGCGCATAAAAAGGGGGAAGGCCCAATTTAGAAGGAGGATTTCCCTCTAATTGTACATGGAAGCCTTCACCCATGAAGTCTTATATGATCGAATCGATAATCGACTCGATGGCTGCTCTTGGATCAGCCGCCCCCGTAATCGGACGGCCGATCACGACGTAGTCCGTGCCCTGCGCGAACGCTTCGGCCGGCGTCATGACGCGCGACTGATCGCCCACGTCGGCTCCCGCAGGGCGAATGCCCGGCGTAACGGTGACGAAGCCGTCACCGCACGCCGCTTTGATCTGCGTCACCTCAAGCGGTGACGCGACGACACCATCGAGCCCTGCGGCATGCGCCAGTTGGGCGTAGCGAATGACGGCCTGCTCGACCGAGCCGGTCAGGCCGATCTCGTCGTTCAGCACCTGCTGGCTGGTGCTGGTCAGCTGCGTGACGCCGATCACGATCGGGCGTCCGGCACCTGGGGCGAGCGCCTTGTCGACGCCCTCCAATGCCGCTTCCATCATCTGCTTGCCTCCGGCAGCATGGATGTTGAACAGATCCACCCCAAGGCGCGTCACGCTCTCCGAGCCGCCCTTGACCGTGTTCGGGATGTCATGCATTTTGACATCCAGGAAAACCTTGTAGCCGCGCTCCTTGAGGCTGGCTACAAAGCCGGGCCCTGCAGCATAGAACAGCTGCATGCCCACTTTCATATAGCAGGGAATGCCTTCGAGCTGCTTCAGCAGCTCTTCGGCTCCCCCTGCATTCGCATAATCCAGGGCGACCATAATGCGCCCTGCCACTTCCGTCCGTGTTAGCGTACTCACGTTCGTCACCATCCCTTACGCGTAAACCGGCATCGCGCGGGAGGAGAAGTTGATCGATTCGAGCATGTTTACGAGCGCTCTCACCGTATCAAGGGATGTCATACAAACAACGCCGTTCTCTACCGCTTCACGGCGAATTCGGAAACCGTCGCGCTCAGGCGTTTTGCCTTTCGTCAGCGTATTTACGACGAATTGCGCTTCACCGCCGCGAATGAGATCCAGAATGTTCGGAGAACCTTCGCTCAGCTTGTGTACATTCGTTACAGGCAGGCCGGCTTCTTCCAGCGCCTTTGCTGTACCGCCGGTTGCGATGATTTTGTAGCCGAGACGATAGAAGCCTTTCATAATCTCGATCGCTTCGTCTTTATCTTTGTCAGCCACCGTGATTACGACGGATCCCGCAGCAGGGATTTTCATGCCTGCGCCGATCAAGCCTTTGTACAGTGCTTTCGCAAAATTCGTATCTCGGCCCATAACTTCACCTGTCGATTTCATTTCAGGCCCGAGCGTCGTGTCTACACGGCGAAGCTTTGCAAAGGAGAATACAGGAACTTTAACCGATACATATTTGTCTTCAGGCCACAGACCGTTTTGATAGCCCATATCCACCAATTTTTGTCCCATGATTACTCGTGTTGCCACATTCGCCATCGGGATATTCGTCACTTTACTCAAGAATGGCACCGTTCTGGAGGATCGCGGGTTAACCTCGATCACATACACTTGATCGTTATGAATAACGAACTGGATGTTAACTAGGCCGACTACTTTCAGTTCAAGACCGATTTTCGTCGTAATCTCAATAATTTGTTGTTTGATCTCATCGGAGATCGTTTGCGGCGGGTAGACGGCAATCGAGTCACCGGAGTGAACCCCTGCGCGTTCCACGTGTTCCATGATACCTGGGATAAGAACCGTTTCTTTGTCGCAGATCGCGTCAACTTCAACCTCTTTACCGAGCATATAGCGGTCGATGAGTACCGGATGCTCAGGGTTGATTTTCACCGCGTATTCCATATAGCTCAGCAATTCTTCATCGGAGTAGACGATTTCCATTGCGCGTCCGCCAAGGACGTACGAAGGACGAACGATAACCGGATAGCCAAACTGTGCTGCAGTAGCCACAGCCTGATCCACGGACGTTACCGTGCCGCCCGGCGGTTGAGCAATCGCTAATTTGCGAAGCAGCGCTTCAAATTTCTTGCGGTCTTCCGCAGTATCGATGCTCTCGAGGTCGGAACCGAGAATGCGTACGCCGGCTTTGGACAGCGGAGCTGCCAAGTTAATTGCCGTTTGGCCACCGAATTGTACGATAACGCCGATTGGATTCTCCCGCTCGATGACGTTCATTACATCTTCGAAGAACAAAGGCTCGAAGTACAAACGGTCAGATGTATTGAAGTCCGTGGAAACCGTCTCTGGGTTATTGTTGATAATAACCGCTTCGTACCCGGCAGCTTGGATCGCCCATACTGCATGCACCGTGGAGTAGTCGAACTCGATCCCTTGACCGATGCGGATCGGACCGGAGCCCAGAACGACAACTTTCTCCTTGTTCGTCTCCGTCACTTCGTCTTCTTGCTCATATGTCGAGTAGTAGTAAGGCGTCGTAGCTTCAAACTCTGCTGCGCATGTATCTACCATTTTGTATACAGGTTTGATGTTTTGATTCAGGCGCAGTGTACGAACATCTACTTCTTTGGTGTAAGTAGCGCTGCCTGCAAGTGTGCGAATTTCAGCGATCGCACGGTCCGTGAAGCCTTTGCGCTTCGTTTCGAGCAGCAGTTCAGGCGTCAAATCGCTTGCAGCGATTTCTTTTTCGAATTTAATCAAGCCGTCAAGCTTGTTCAGGAACCACCAGTCAATCTTCGTGAGACTTTGAAGTTGGTCCACGGTATAGCCTCTGCGGTAAGCTTCTGCTAGTAAGAACAGGCGCTCGTCGTCCGGCTTTTGCAGACGGAATTCGAGTGTTTCTTGATCGAGCAGATCCGTTTCTTTCAAGAAAAGGCGGTGTACACCGATTTCCAGAGAGCGAATTGCTTTGTGAATCGACTCTTCGAATGTACGGCCGATCGCCATCACTTCGCCGGTTGCTTTCATTTGTGTGCCCAGCTTGCGGTTTGCCGCCGTAAATTTATCGAACGGCCAACGCGGAATTTTGGATACGATATAATCCAGTGTCGGCTCGAAGCAAGCGTACGTTTGTCCCGTAACCGGGTTGATCAGTTCATCAAGCGTGTAGCCAATCGCGATTTTCGCAGCCATTTTGGCAATCGGATAGCCCGTTGCTTTGGAAGCGAGCGCTGAAGAGCGGCTGACTCGCGGGTTTACTTCGATAACATAGTATTGAAAGCTGTGCGGATCCAGCGCGAACTGTACGTTACAGCCGCCCTCGATGTTCAGCGCACGGATAATTTTCAGCGATGCGGAACGCAGCATTTGATACTCGCGGTCAGACAGCGTTTGGCTTGGCGCCACAACGATACTGTCCCCGGTATGCACGCCTACAGGGTCGAAGTTTTCCATGTTACAAACGACGATACAGTTATCGTTCGCGTCGCGCATAACCTCGTACTCCACTTCTTTCATGCCCGCGATGCTACGCTCAACCAAACATTGCCCGATCGGGCTGTAACGAAGACCGGAAGCTACTATTTCCGTCAGCTCTTCCAGCGTGTTACAAATACCGCCGCCTGTTCCACCCAGGGTGTAAGCAGGACGTACGATAATCGGGAAGCCGATTTCAGTGGCGAATTCTACTGCTTGCGCTACTGTAGTCACGATCACGCTATCCGGTACCGGCTGCTCTAATTCTCTCATCAAGTCGCGGAACAAGTCGCGGTCTTCCGCTTTTTCAATCGCCGTCAGCTGCGTACCGAGCAGCTTGACGTTCTCGCTCTCAAGTACCCCGGCGCGCGCCAGCTCAACAGCCATATTCAGACCCGTCTGACCGCCGAGTGTAGGCAGCAAGCCGTCAGGACGCTCTTGGCGAATGATTTGCGTAACGAAGTCGAGCGTAATCGGCTCGATATATACTTTGTCGGCCATGTTCGTATCGGTCATGATCGTAGCCGGGTTGCTGTTGATTAGAATAACTTCCATGCCTTCTTCTTTTAAAGCTTGGCAAGCTTGCGTTCCTGCATAGTCAAACTCCGCCGCCTGACCGATAACGATCGGGCCGGAACCAATTACGAGAATCTTTTTGAGTGTATTATTTTTTGGCATACTGCAGTTCCTCCTTCACAGATGTCGACGCCGACGTTGCTTTCCACTGAGCAAGCATTTGTGCTTGGCGCGGCTGCTGCGGGTTGTCAAGCTTATGCTTTCGAATCATCGCAATGAAATCATCGAACAAGTAGCTGGAGTCAAAAGGACCCGGTGCCGCCTCCGGATGGTATTGAACCGAGAAAGCAGGAACGTTCTTATGCTTCAAGCCTTCGATGGTGCGATCGTTATTGTTAATGTGCGTCACTTCCAGGTCGGTTCCGGCAATGGAATCTTCCTTTACCGTGTAGCCATGGTTTTGCGAAGTGATGTAGCAGCGTCCGGAAATCAGGTCTTTCACCGGATGGTTGCCGCCGCGGTGTCCGAATTTCAGTTTCTCCGTATCCGCCCCGCAAGCGAGTGCGAACAGTTGATGCCCCAGGCAAATACCGAAGATCGGGAATTCGCCGAGCAGTTCTTGAATCGTTTTCACAGCGTGAGGCACGTCTTTCGGGTCCCCAGGGCCGTTGGACAGCAGAATACCGTCCGGAGCCAGTCTGCGGATTTGTTCGGCAGTCGCATCTTGAGGCACGACAACGACGTCACAGTCGCGTTTGCTCAAGTCGCGGATAATGCCGCTTTTCGCGCCGAAGTCAACCAGCACGACACGCTCTTTGTGTCCCGGTGCGCCGAATACGCTTTTCGTAGATACGCGAGCTACTTGGTCGGTCATCAGCTTGGAAGCTCCGAGCATTTCTGTCAGCTCTGCGATTGATTTATTTGAAGTCGTGAGCAGACCCTTCATGACGCCATGGTGACGAATTTTACGAGTCAACATGCGGGTATCGATGCCGCTGATGCCGATGATGCCGTATTCTTTAAGCAAGCTGCCGAGCGTGTATTGCGCTCTCCAGTTGCTTGGGATTTCTTCATGCTCCCGAACCACAAACCCGTGAATGAACGGGCGTACGGATTCAAAATCGTCACGAATCACGCCGTAGTTCCCGATCAGCGGATACGTCATTGTCACGATTTGCCCGCAATATGAAGGATCGGATAGCACCTCCTGATAACCCGTAATCCCCGTATTGAATACAACCTCGCCGACGGAGTCACCCTCACTGCCGAACGATTTCCCTGTAAAAAGAGTGCCGTCTTCCAGCAACAATCTTGCCTGCATGTTCTTTCAGCTCCTTCGCTATTGTCAAACGGTTCGCATTCGAACCGAGATGTCATACACCTGTCATGCATAAAAAATTATCATTCTGTATAAATATACACGAATTTTCATTCGCCGTATAGAGGTTATAGCTGTATCATGACCAAACAACTTTGCCGGATGCGATCGTCACGACCGGCCAGCCTTGCAGCTTCCAACCGATAAACGGTGTATTTTTGCTGCGCGATACGATCTCTTCTTTCAATACTTCATGCCCATTCTCCAGGTCGACGATTGTGATGTCAGCTATGCTGCCGACATTCAATGTTCCGTATGGAAGGCCGAATACGTCTGCCGGTTTGGCTGTCATGCGATCGATCAGGAAGCCGAGTGTCCACTTGCCGGTGAGTACGAATTTTGTATACAACAGAGGGAATGCCGTTTCAAATCCGAGGATGCCGAATGGCGCCAGCTGCATGCCCCGCTCTTTCTCCTCCTCGCTATGCGGTGCGTGGTCGGTAACGATCATGTCGATCGTTCCGTCCTCCAGACCTTCAATGACTGCCTGCACGTCGCGCGGCGAGCGCAAAGGCGGGTTCATTTTCCAGTTCGCGTCCAGCCCTGGAATATCTTCGTCGGAGAGCACGAGGTGATGCGGACATACCTCAGCAGTTACTTTAATTCCGAACTGCTTTGCATGCCGGATCAAGCGAACCGATTGCTCCGTGCTTACGTGGCACACGTGGTAGTGAACGCCAGTCGCTTCCGCCAGCAGCACGTCGCGGCCAACATGAATCGCTTCGGACTCGTTCGGAATCCCCTTCAGTCCGTGCTTCTTGGCGAACGCGCCTTCGCTTACCGGCGCGCCCTCAACGAGCGTGTTATCCTCGCAGTGCGCGATGATCGGCATGCCGAGCGATGCGGCTAACGCCATCGCATCTTTCATCATTTGGGCGCTTTGCACGCCGACGCCGTCATCCGTGTAGCCGA
Organism: Paenibacillus sedimenti; assembly: GCF_014534655.1. Taxonomy (GTDB): domain Bacteria; phylum Bacillota; class Bacilli; order Paenibacillales; family NBRC-103111; genus Paenibacillus_E; species Paenibacillus_E sedimenti. Next base: position 942,872 of record NZ_JACVVD010000001.1, on the reverse strand, counting down.
TGACGCCAGCTTCCTTCAGCGCGGCAAAATCCGTCAACTCGCGGCCCAGCTCGTTCTTCGTGATGCAGCCGTACGGAATAACGCGAACGACACCCTCTGTCGCGGCTTTATCCTTTATGTAGTTCACGGTATCGACCGTGTCGATAACCGGTCTCGTGTTCGGCATGCATGCGATTGTAGTGAAGCCGCCTCTCGCTGCGGAACGCGTTCCTGTAGCGATATTCTCTTTATGCTCAAAGCCAGGTTCGCGCAGATGAACGTGCATGTCGATGAAGCCCGGCGCAACCAGTTTGCGAGCGACGTCAATCACTTCATGCCCGTCCGTGTTCGGTGCAGCGCCAGCGCCGGCTTCCACGACTTGCGCAATCTTGTCATTTTCGATGAAGATATGCTTTTTCGCTTGTACATTGTTTGCATCCACCGTTAGTCCGTTCAAAATCCAAATACCCATGATAACGTTGTGCCTCCCTATATTGATTTGGCGTCTATTTATGATAAAGCTCTCTCGATGACCGCCATGCGGATCGGTACCCCATGAGCGATTTGCGTGAATATTTTTGACTTCTCGTGTTCAACCAATTCGTCATCCAGCTCTACGTTGCGATTCACCGGAGCCGGGTGCATAATGATCGCGTGCGGCGCCATTCGGCTTGCCCGCTCCACGGTTAACCCGTACTGCTCGCGGTATTCCTCGGCTGAACGGATGATGCCTTTATCATGACGCTCGAGCTGCACGCGCAGCATCATAACTACATCAGCCTTCAGCGCTTCGTCGATGGAGACGTAAGGAGCAAACTCAGCCAGCTCAGGAGCTTGCATGTTAGCAGGTGCGCAGAATTGCACTTTCGCGCCCAGAGCCAGCAGCCCCCATAGATTCGAGCGAGCTACGCGGCTGTGCAGGATGTCTCCGACGATAGAGACGGATAGTCCTCTGATTTCACCGAACTGCTTGCGCATCGTGTAGAAATCGAGAAGCGCCTGGGTGGGATGCTCATTGTTGCCGTCTCCGGCGTTAATCAGCGGCACTTTGATTTTCTCAGCAAGCTCAGCCAATACACCAACTGGCTTCAAGCGGATCACTCCGGCGTCAATGCCCATCGACTCGAGCGTTCTCACTGTATCGTAGATCGACTCTCCTTTTTGCACGCTGGACTCCGCTGCTGAGAAATTGAGCACATCGGCTCCCAGCCGTTTTTGCGCCAGTTCAAAGGAGAATCGGGTTCTTGTACTATTTTCAAAAAAAAGGTTGGAAACGAATTTGCCTTGCAGGTGGTTCGTCACCTTCACCGGATATTGTTCCCAATAAGCGGCGCGATCCAGAATGCTTGTGATTTCCCCCCCGCTAAGTCCTTTCAATCCCAGAAAATGTTTGGTTGTTTGTACGTCCACCATGCTCACTCCAGTTTCCCCCTCTGTTGAAGTATGATCACTTGGTCTTTGTCGTCAATCTCGGTTAGCAGCACTTCAATGCTCTCACTCTTGGAGGTAGGTACGTTCTTGCCCACATAGTCGGGGCGGATCGGCAGTTCGCGATGCCCTCTGTCCACCAGCACCGCGAGTTGAATCATCTGCGGTCTGCCCAGATCGATCAAAGCGTCCATTGCTGCTCTTACGGTGCGCCCGGTAAAGAGCACGTCATCGAAAAGGATCACCTTACGGTCTTGAATTTGCAGCTTACCGCCTTCCTGCACGTCCTCCACCGATTTGACCTTAACCCGGTCGTCGCGATAAGAGGTGATGTCGATCTCGCCCACGGGAACTGGCACGCCTTCGATTTCAAGTATCCGCTCAGCAACCCGCTTGGCTAAATAAATGCCCCGGGTCCGAATCCCGATCAAGGTGCAGTTCTCTACGCCTTTATTCTTTTCCAGTATCTCATGCGCAATCCGCGTCAACGCTCTGCGAATGCCCATTTCATCCATAATGCTGTGTTCAGCTGTCTCGGTCATCATTTCATCACTCCTAAGAGTTTTCTGTAGGAAACTTGCATGTGCAAACAGCATCTACATGAAATTGCGGTATAAAAAAACTCCCTGCCATGTATTGGCAAGGAGTTGTGCGTGCACAAAGATACAGAGCGGGTCATTAGGATGCGCACATCCTTATGCTTGTTCATATACCGAATACTCGATCCGGCATATCCCGTCTTTTCTTAACGACTACCTTGCCAGCCTCTCTGGACTGTTTTTAAAGGTACATATTCGATTAAAAGAATTATCCCATTTTCGACACGATAAGTCAATATGTTATTCAGCCTTCCGTTGACTTCACGTTTTTATCGTCAAACAAGCACACTTGCTTATAGTCACCAATGCGGGAAAGAATATCAAGCAGTTGGGAGCGCATCTCCATAGACAAAGGCTCCATCATCTTCTCCGTAACTTGTCTGGACGCTTCACGCGCTTTTTCTAATAACGCCGGAGCCGTCTCCGTTAACTGTAAAAGCGTCGCGCGTCGATCTGTCGGATCCGGAAGGCGCACAAGCAGACCTTCTTTCTCAAGAGCATCGACAAACTGCGTTACGGTAATCGCTCTGATACCCATTTTTTGAGCCAAATCATTCATTCGAATAGGTCCGAACTCAGACACAGCCCCCAACACACGCAGTCTGGGTCCTGTTAAATAAGAAGGTATGCCTAATGCCGATGAGCCCGCTTCGAACTCATGGCGTATATGATGAGCCGTTCGGATGATGGCATGAACAACCTCAGAAGCTGTAGGACCAGCCTCACCAGGAGGCTTGTGCGATTCCATAGATCAGTTCCTCCTTGACGTTTGAAAATGGATTAAGTAAACTGAAGGTAATAACTAAGGTTACTTACTATAAGCATACTTTATAATTATGTTACCCTAATTTTCTTCTTTTTGCAAAGCGTCTTTACAAAGATCCCAAAGCTGAGAGACTTTGAGCTACACTCAAAGATCCCTGTAACACCCCACAAAGTGACGCTAAGCTCTGAAGTTTATTCCGATTACTTTGCGGGGACCCCAAATGAATATTAGGAGGTAATCATGTTTAAACTGTTCCGGTTTTTAAAACCGTACAAAGTCGGAGTCTCTGCGGTTATTATTTTCATGCTGCTGCAATCGCTTGCTCAACTGTACCTGCCTACTCTGCTCGCTGACATTGTCGATATCGGTGTTGTGAAAGGGGACGTTCCTTACATCCTCAAATTCGGAGCTTACATGCTAATCGTTGCCTTGAGCGCAGGGGTATGTGTCGTGATTGCCAGCTACTTGCTGGCGCGGGCTGCGACTGGCTTCGGCCGGGATTTGCGCAGATCGGTATTCGCTCATGTGGAAAGCTTCTCCTTGGGCGAGTTCGATAAACTGGGCACTTCCTCACTCATCACGAGGACGACGAATGACATCGCGCAGGTTCAACAAGTTATCGTTATGATGCGTATGTTCATCGGAGCTCCAACCATGCTTGTCGGCGGGGTTATTATGGCGGTCTATAAAGACTTCAATCTTGCACTCGTTTTGATCGCGATTATTCCCATTCTCGCAATTTCCATCATTGCTATTATGCGAAAAGGGATACCGCTGTTTAAAGCTCTTCAAGTTAAAATCGACCAAATCAACCTGGTGCTTAGGGAAAATTTGACCGGCATCCGGGTAATCCGGGCTTTCAACCGGTCGGAACATGAGCAGCATAAATTCGAAAAAGCGAATCGTGATTATACGCAAACGGCGATCAAAGTCAATAATATCATGGCAACCATGATGCCTCTAATGATGCTGGTGTTTAATCTCGGCGTCGTCGTGATCCTCTGGTACGGAGGTATCCGGATCGATAACAACCAAATGCAAATCGGCGATTTGATGGCTTTTATTCAATACGCCATGCAAATCATGTTCTCCATGTTTATGATGACGATGATATTCGTCATGATTCCTCGGGCCTCTGCCTCCGCTGTACGTATTAATGAAGTTTTGAATATGGAATCGATCGTTCGCAATCCGGAAAGTGCGAAAACCTTGCCCCGTGGTCGCGGTGCAGTCGAATTTCATCAAGTTTCCTTCAGTTACCCAGGTGCCGAGCAGCCTGCCATTCGGGATATTTCATTCCGCGCGGAACCGGGTGAAGTGACCGCGATCATCGGCGGAACCGGATCAGGTAAAACAACGCTGATTAATCTGCTGCTCCGCTTCTATGATGTAGATAGCGGCCGGATTGAGGTTGGCGGTGAACCTCTGAAGTCGCTGGATCTCGACAGTTTGCGGGAGGCGATCGGTTATGTGCCGCAAAAAGCCGTTCTTTTCTCCGGCACCTTCGCTGACAATATCCGCTATGGTCGTGAAGAAGCCAACGAGACTGAGATTTTGCATGCCGCCCAAATCGCGCAAGCTGCAGAATTCATCCAAGAGATGAAGGATAGCTTTCAGTCCGTGCTGGCGCAGGGCGGAACGAATTTATCGGGCGGACAAAAGCAGCGCCTCTCCATTGCCCGTGCGTTGGCCCGCAAACCAAGCATCTATGTGTTCGACGACAGCTTCTCTGCGCTTGATTTCAAAACGGATGCGAAATTGCGGGCTGCGCTAAAAGCCGAAACCAAGGACGCAACGATGATTATTGTTGCACAGCGCGTCAGCACCATTATGGACGCTGATCGGATTCTCGTGTTGGAAGACGGGCGGATCGCCGGTATGGGTACTCATGCTGAGCTGATGAAAAGCTGCAAAGTTTACCAAGAAATCGTCGCTTCCCAGCTGTCAGAGGAGGAAATCGCATGAGTGAAAAATCCAAAGATACGCGGCCTGCCGCTGGCGTGGGACCTGCACAATTTGGTCGCGGCGGTATGGGCGCAATGGGGATGCCTGTGCAAAAAGCCAAAAACTTCAAAGGCACATTAAAACGACTGCTTCGTTACATGATGCCTTTCCGAATCTCTTTGACGCTGGTATTTGTAACGGCAGTTCTAAGCACCGTGTTCAGTATCGTAGCTCCGAAGCTCATGGGGGACGCAACGACGATTCTATTTGAAGGATCCGTCGCAAAGCTGAAAGAAGTTGCCGGCGCTAGGATCGATTTCGATGCGATATTCCAAATCGCGATCATCCTGGCGGCGCTTTATATATTCAGCTCCGTTTTGATGTATATTCAGCAATGGATCATGGTGGGCGTCACGCAAAAGATCGTTTATAATCTGCGCGAGCAGATCAGTGATAAGCTTACGCGCGTCCCGCTTTCCTTCTTCGATTCACGCAGTCACGGCGATACCATGAGCCGGGCAACGAACGATGTGGAGACGATCAGCTCGACGATGCAGCAAAGCTTAACCCAGCTCATCACATCTCTAGTTACTGTGCTGGGCATCGTAATCATGATGCTGACGATCAGCCCGCTGCTCACGCTGGCGACCATTATTACACTGCCGCTCAGCATTCTGGGGACGAAGATGATTGCGTCACGCTCGCAAAAGTATTTTAAAGGACAACAACAAACGCTTGGAGCGCTTAATGGCCACGTTGAAGAAATGTATACCGGGCATACGATCGTTAAAGCATTCGGGCAAGAAAAGAAGTCAGTCGAACGTTTTAATGAGATTAACGACAAGCTGTACCAATCAGGCTGGAAAGCTCAATTCATCTCGGGATTGATCTTCCCGCTCATGTCGTTTATCGGCAACATCGGCTATGTTCTGGTCAGTGTTATCGGGGGTATTATGGTGACCGGGGGCTCCATCAAAATCGGAGATATTCAAGCGTTCATTCAATACTCCGGACAGTTCGGAATGCCGATTACCCAGGTGGCGAATATCGCCAACGTCATCCAATCGACTATCGCGGCTGCGGAACGCATTTTCGAACTGCTGGATGAACCGGAAGAAGTACAAGATTTGACAATTGCGAAGCCAAACAAACATGTCAAAGGTCATGTTAAATTTGATCATGTCGCGTTCTCTTACAAAGAAGAAGCTCCACTGATTCAAAACATGAATATCGATGTTCAGCCCGGTCAAACGGTTGCCATTGTTGGACCTACCGGCGCCGGCAAAACGACTATCGTAAATCTTCTTATGCGGTTCTATGAACTAAAAGGCGGAACCATTTCCATTGACGGTGTAGATACGCGTAACATGGTACGCAGCGATCTTCGTGCGCTGTTCGGCATGGTGCTCCAAGACACCTGGCTCTTCAACGGCACGATTCGCGATAATATCGCTTACGGTCGTGATGGCGCTACGGAAGCCGAGATCGTCAGCGCTGCCAAAGCGGCCTATGCCGACTACTTCATTCGAACGCTTCCTGATGGCTACGATACCATTCTCAATGAGGAGGCTTCGAACCTGTCCCACGGGCAAAAGCAGCTTTTAACGATTGCGCGCGCGATCTTGGCCGATCCTGCCATCCTCATCCTCGATGAAGCGACTAGCAGCGTAGATACGCGAACCGAAGTTTCGATCCAGCGCGCCATGAGCAATTTGATGGAAGGCCGAACAAGTTTCGTCATCGCTCACCGGCTTTCGACAATACGAGATGCAGACCTGATCCTTGTGATGAATCATGGTTCCGTCATTGAACAAGGCACTCATGAGCAGCTTCTTGAGCAAAATGGTTTCTACGCAGATCTGTACAACAGTCAATTCGCGACAGCATCCATTACGCAAGAGGCAGGTTGACAAGCAAGCGAGCGGTTCAACTCCAGAGTGAGTTGGACTGTTCTTTTTTTCATACGATAGTCTGCCTTAATCTACATCCGGAGACCTAAAAGCCCTTCTTTTCGACCAAAAAAGTCAACTTCCCTCTTAAACGGATTGGCTGAAATGCCGCCTTTCTGATAATATAGGAGAGTCAATCTAAATCAAGCGGATGCTTACGATGCAAGTTTTGCGCCGCAAAACTCAAAGGAGATGGAACCATGAGTGAAATGAATACGCTAGAAATTATCCAGTTTATCAAAGAAAGCAAAAAAAAGACTCCCGTTAAAGTATATGTAAAAGGAAATCTCGAATCGATCGACTTCGGCGAAGGAAGCCAATCCTTCATTTCCGGCGGCAGCGGCGTTGTTTTCGGCGAATGGAGCGTTATTCAGCCAATTCTCGAAGCTAACAAATCACTTGTTCAAGATTTCGTTGTCGAAGCAGACCGTCGCAATTCCGCGATCCCTATGCTCGACCTGAAGCCAATTAATGCCCGCATTGAGCCAGGCGCGGTTATTCGCGATAAAGTACATATCGGAGATAACGCAGTCATTATGATGGGCGCACTCATCAACATCGGCGCATCGGTTGGCGACGGAACGATGATCGATATGAACGCCGTTCTTGGCGGACGCGCACAAGTAGGCAAAATGTGTCATATCGGCGCAGGCGCAGTTGTTGCAGGCGTTATCGAACCGCCATCCGCACAACCTTGCGTGATTGAGGATGATGTGCTCGTTGGCGCTAACGCTGTTATTTTGGAAGGCGTACGCATCGGTAAAGGCTCTGTAGTTGCTGCAGGCGCCATCGTAACGCAAGACGTTGAAGAATATACCGTCGTTGCAGGAGCCCCTGCTCGCGTTATTAAAAAAGTGGACGATAAAACAAAGTCCAAAACGGAAATTTTACAAGATCTTCGTACCCTGTAAGATGTTTGGGAGGGATTCGACATGGCTAGCCCATTCGTAGAGCTGCGCCGCCAGCTTCACCAAATACCTGAGCCCGGCTTTCAGGAATTCAAGACACAGCAGCTGCTCTTGGATACGTTAGCCCGGCTGCCTCAGGACAGAATGATAATCCGCACTTGGCGGACAGGCATTCTGGTGTATATTGCCGGCACGAACCCCAAGAAGCGGTACGGCTACCGCGCAGATATGGACGGGCTCCCCATCACGGAAGAGACGACTCTTCCGTTCCCTTCCCAGCACCCTGGTTATATGCACGCTTGCGGGCATGACCTGCATATGTCGATCGGGATGGGTGTTATAGCTCACTTCGCTAACGAACCTATGCAGGATGACCTGGTTGTGTTTTTTCAACCGGCTGAAGAAGGGCCTGGCGGCGCGTTGCCAATGCTTGCGGCTGAAGAGCTGCAGGATTGGAAGCCTGATCAGATCGTGGCGCTGCACATCGCTCCGGAGTACCCTGTTGGCACCATTGCCACCAAGCCGGAGATTTTGTTTGCGAATACGTCCGAGCTGTTCATTGACCTTCTCGGTAAAGGCGGCCATGCGGCTTACCCGCATCAGGCGAATGATATGATCGTTGCTGGTGCGCAAATGGTCGGTCAGCTGCATACGATCGTCTCCCGCAATGTGAATCCGCTCGATTCGGCCGTTATAACGATCGGCAAGATGGAAGCCGGGACGAAGCAGAACATCATCGCGGAAAAAGCACGCTTGGAAGGTACGATCCGTACCCTGTCCGCCGATTCTATGGCAAAGATCAAAAAACGTATCGAAGCCGTAGCTTCCGGAATCGAAAGCTCCTACGATTGCAAAGTAACTATTGATTACGGTTCAAATTATCGCCAAGTCTATAATGATCCTGCATTGACTGAGGAATTCATGGACTGGCTCCGCGGTAATGACAACATTCATCTCATTGAATGTACGGAAGCAATGACCGGTGAAGATTTCGGCTACTTTTTGGAACAAATCCCCGGCTTTATGTTCTGGTTGGGTGTAGATACCCCACACGGGCTGCACCATGCCAAAATCGAGCCGGACGAGCGGGCGATTGATATCGCCATCGAGACCATCACCGCTTATCTGCGTCATCATTCGAGCAGGTAGAGCAAAAAACCTCCAATCCCGCTATTTTAGTGGATTAGGAGGTTTTTTTGCATGCTCTGATGTATCGATTAAGACAACTTATTGATAAACCGCTCGACACGGTCCAGTGATTGTTCAAGCACTTCCTGCGAGTAAGCGTAGGATATGCGAATATAGCCTTCCCCGTAAGAAGTGAACGCATCGCCGGGAACTACGGCTACATGCTCCTCTTGCAGCAGCCGCATGGCAAACTCTTGCGATTTCAGCCCGAAGCGGGCGATCGAGGGGAACAGATAAAACGCTCCGTTCGGCTTTTCCAGCTCGAAGCCCATAGACATCAGCCGGTCGTATACATAATCTCTGCGAGCTTCATATGCATTTCGCATAGGCAGTGCGTCATCTACTCCGTTCGTCAATGCTTCTAAGGCAGCATACTGGCTTACGGAGCTAGCACAAGTCACGTTATACTGATGAACTTTCACCATATGCTCCGTTAAGAATGCAGGTGCAAGCGTGAATCCAATGCGCCAGCCTGTCATTGCATGGGATTTGGAAAGACCGTTTATCACAATTGTTTTCTCGCGCAGTTTCCCTGTGGTAGCGATGGAGCGATGGTTCTCTCCATATACAAGCTCACTATAGATCTCGTCGGATAATATAAACAGGTCCCGATCTTCAAGCAGCTGAGCTAAATCCGACAATTCCCGTTCCGCCAACACTTGCCCTGTCGGGTTGGATGGGTAACATAGAATGACACAGCGGGTGTTAGCGGTTATATGAGGTTCTAATAAATCAGCTGTTAATTTAAGCCCATTCGCTCTCGTGTCAACATAAACCGGAACCCCTCCGGCCAATCGAATTAGCGGCTCATAGCCCGGGTAAATCGGTGCAGGAATGATCACCTCGGCGCCTGGTGTCAAGATGGTACGCAGCGTAATGTCTACCGCTTCGCTTGCGCCAACCGTTACAATAATTTCATCTGCTGCGCGGTAGTGCTGTCCATATTTATTCCGGACGAAGCCGGATGCCGCTTCACGCAGCTCTAACAAGCCAGGATTCGGCGTATAGACCGTTTTATTTTGCTCTAATGCCCGTTGACCCGCTTCAATAATATGCCGCGGCGTCGGAAAGTCGGGCTGGCCAATGGTTAAGGTCAAAGCACCTGGAATGGTGCTGACGAGGTTGGATATTTTGCGTATGCCTGAGATTTGAATATCTTTTACTTGTGGATTAATGAGATGCTCCATCTGTTTCATTCCTCTCCCCTAGAGGTTTCCTTTTGGAAAACTTGCTTCGTAAGCATCGGCTGGATGAATGCTACGATGTCCTCAAAATATGGAGAAGATGCTCCATATCAGCAGGAAGCGGCGCTTCAAATTGCATGGTTTCCCCTGTTCTCGGATGTACAAAGCCGAGTGCCGCGGCATGCAGGGCTTGACCGTTTGTTTCCATCGTGATGCCTTTGCTTCTTCCGTACATGGGATCGCCGACAAGCGGGTGGCCAATAAATTTCATATGGACCCTAATTTGATGCGTCCTGCCGGTTTCAAGCTTCAACTCAACCAATGTGCAATCGGCGAATCGCTCAAGAACAACAAAATGGGTAACTGCATGTTTGCTGTTGCGGTCGGTTACCGTATACATTTTCCGATCATGTGTATCTCTGCCGATTGGCGCATCTATCGTTCCATGCTCATGCTGAATCGTGCCATGAACGATAGCTACATATTTGCGATGTACCGTATGTGCTTTCAGCTGATCGGCCAGACTCGCGTGGGCTTTATCATTCTTTGCAGCCATGATTAAGCCGGATGTGTCTTTATCAATCCGGTGTACGATGCCTGGACGAAGCTCGCCGTTAATGCCGGATAAATCTTTGCAATGATACATCAGTGCATTGACCAAAGTACCCGAGTAATGGCCGGGAGCCGGGTGTACCACCAGTCCCCTTGGCTTGTTGACCACGATGACATCCGAATCCTCGAATACAACGTTCAAAGGAATGTCCTCTGCAATTAGCTCGACATCCGTAGGTTCCGGAATATGCAAAGCAATGAAGTCATTTTCAGACAGCTTGTAATTCGGCTTAATCGGTTTTTCGTTAACTTTAACGTGCCCCTCTTTTACCCATTGCTGCACTTGTGTCCGGGATACATCTTCTTCCAATGCTTCTGTGATGAATTTATCGATACGTTCACCGGCGTATTGCCGTTCAACCGTCCATTCAACAGCTTCGCTTGATGCTGATTCAGGAGAGGTCTGGTTTATGTTCATGAGCAGCTCCTTTTTTCTCTTTTCTCCATACAAGCAGTGACTCCAAGAAAATCAGGATAACCCCGATAACGATGGCCGAATCAGCTAAATTGAAAATCGGATAAATATAATAAATCGCTTTACCGAACAAGCTGAAATCGAACGTAAATTGCAAGAAATCAACAACTTCCCCGAACAGTGCCCGATCCAAAAAATTGCCAAGCGCTCCGCCTAAAAGCAGGCTTAGCGCGAAAGACAGCAATACTTTACCTTCACGAATCGTGCGGCGGATGTACCATATAATACCAACAACCACGATAAGCGTGATAATAATGAAAAACCATCTTTGATTCTGTAAAATGCCGAACGCCGCTCCGCGGTTGCGATGTGATGTAATGACGAAAAAATCACCGATAACGGAACGTTCCTCGCCAATGGGAATACGTTTCACAATCATCCACTTCGTTGCTTGATCGAGCAAAAATACAATTAAAGCATATAAGTAATACTTCACTTAAGTTCCTCCTAAGTCATCCTTATATTCAAGGAATTACCTCACTAAAAAAAGCTTCCACTCGGCACTATAACGGTATGGATTATTCCGCAAGAAGGGAGCTGTGCCGCCATGAACCATCTGACCGAGCAGCAAATAAGAGAATTAAACCTGCAGTTATTGGAGGAAAAGCTGGATCTCGAACGGCGCGTTGACGCCAATGATAATTTTGGCTTGTCCAACTCATTTGTAGACACTACCGGCGAACTTTCGATGTATGATAATCATCCTGGCGATATTGCTACAGAAATTTACGAGCGAGAAAAAGACATTTCTTTAAATGAGCATGCTGAATTTCATCTTCGCCAAGTCAATGAAGCGTTGACTTTTATGGAAAAGGGTGAATATGGTGTTTGCGTGTTTTGCAAAAGTCCGATACCTTTTGAACGTCTGCAAGCCATTCCTACCACTCTTTATTGTTTGGAGCATGTTCCCGATCCAAATGAGTCTGAACGAAGACCTAAAGAAGAATCGTTTCTCCACCCGCCATTTGGCCGAACCAGCATGGACGAGCATGATAACGAAACCGAGTTCGACGGTGAAGACGCCTGGCAAATTGTTGAAAGCTGGGGAACATCGAACAGTCCCGCATTTGCAGAAGATCCGAATGTCGGAGACTACAATGAGATGTACATTGAAGCAGACGAACATGAAGGCTTCGTCGAATCATTTGAAAGCTTCGTTGCAACCGACATGTATGGCGATCACGTGACGATTGTACGAAGCAAAGCATACCGTGATTACTTGCACAATGGCGAGGGTGATCCCCTGCTGGTGCCTGAAGATTCGTATGACCTCGAAGACGACTAATTTGCGGGGGCCCCGTTATGGACAAACGAGCTTCGCTCAGATGACGATAGCTCGTTTGTACTAATTAAACTACTCGTGATAGTGAGCCGTTACGACATCATTGCATCGGACGCATAGCGTTGGATGCTCTTTACTGTGCCCAACCTCTGGCGTCACTATCCAGCAGCGCTCGCACTTCTCGCCTTCGGCTACAGCAACTATAATCGCTGTCTCTTTCGACTGATAAGCCCCTTCCGGTACTGCCGTTCCCGGTCCATGCACTTGAACCGCCGAAACGATGAACAATTGATCCAATTGTTCAAATTGACTGAGTAAGTTATAAACCTGCTCATTGGGATAAAGGTGAACAGCAGCTCCTAGAGAGTTTCCGATGACCTTCTCTTTCCGCGCTTCTTCTAAAGCTTTCAGCACTTCATCTCTGACATCCAGGAAGCTATCCCATTTATTTTCCAGTTCCTCATCGTAAAGTTTCGTTTGTACTTCAGGCAATTCAGCAATCTGTACGCTGCTCAGCTCAACTCCCGGAATGTACTTCCACACTTCGTCAGCAGTGAATGCAAGAATTGGAGAAATTAATTTAGTGATTGCCGTAAGAGCTTCGTACAATACCGTTTGTGAAGCTTTACGCGCGGCATCGTCAGGCGCTCCAGCGTATAAACGATCCTTAATAACATCCAGATAGAACGAGCTCATTTCCACTGCACAGAAATGGTGAATCGTTTGGTAAACCACATGGAACTCATAATTTGCGTAAGCTTTGACAACTTTGTCAATCATGCGGTTCAGGCGGATCAACGCATAACGGTCAAGTTCTGACAAGCTCTCAGCAGCTACGCGGTCCGTCGCAGGATTGAAATGGCTCAGGTTTCCGAGCAGGAAGCGTAATGTGTTGCGGATTTTGCGATATACTTCAGTTGTTTGATTCAGAATGTTATCCGAAATCCGGTGATCGGATTGATAATCGACTGAAGACACCCATAGACGAAGGATATCTGCTCCGAGCTTGCCTGCAACTTGCGTTGGATCAATCGTATTACCGATCGATTTGGACATCTTGCGTCCCTCTCCATCCAACGTAAATCCGTGGCTTAGGATGCCTTTATACGGCGATTGGCCTCTCACTGCGACACCTGTAATTAAAGAAGAGTTAAACCACCCGCGATATTGGTCTGAGCCTTCCAAATACAGATCAGCCGGCCATTGCAACTCCGGACGGGATTCGAGAACAGCGACATGGCTTGAACCGGAATCGAACCATACGTCCATGATGTCCGTTTCTTTGCGAAAGTCTCCATGACCACATTTTGAGCACGTCGTACCATGCGGCAGAAGCTCCTTCTCATCCTTGATAAACCAAGCGTTCGAACCTTCTTTGGCGAAAAGCTGAGCTACATGCTCAATCGTTTGCTCATTAACTAGCGGCTCATTACAACTGCGGCAGTAGAAAATCGGAATCGGCACGCCCCAAGCGCGTTGTCTTGAGATACACCAGTCCCCACGTTCGGCGATCATATTATGCAATCGAACTTCGCCCCAATTCGGCGTCCAGTCGACTTTCTTGATCTCTTCGAGCATTTCGCTTCTGAATTTATCGATGGAAGCAAACCATTGCTCTGTAGCACGATAAATAACGGGTTTCTTTGTACGCCAGTCATGTGCGTACTGATGCTGGATTTCTCCAACTTTGAGCAGTAGTCCGGATTCCTGCAGCTTCTCGATCACGAGCTTGCCGCCTTTTTCGTAGAACATGCCTTCGAACCCTGGGGCTTCCGCTGTAAAATGACCTTGATCATCTACAGGACAAAGTACGCCGATGTTGTAGCGCTGACCGATCGCGAAGTCGTCTTCCCCGTGGCCCGGAGCCGTATGCACGCAGCCAGTACCCGCTTCGAGCGTTACATGCTCGCCGACCATTATGAGCGATTCCCGATCGTAAAAAGGATGCTGGCAAGTTACATATTCCAGCTCGCTGCCTTTGATTGTTGAAAGGATTTCTACGTCCGTCCAGCCGATTTCTTTAGCCGCTGTTTCTAACAAGCCTTGCGCCAGCACATATTTCTTACCTGCTACCTGCACAACAGCATAATCGAATTCAGGGTGCAAAGAGATCCCTAAGTTCGCAGGTAAAGTCCAAGGCGTTGTCGTCCAGATAACGATTGCAGCATCCTGCGGCAGCTTGCCTTTGCCGTCTTTGACAGGGAATGCCACATAGATGGAAGACGATGTCTTCTCTTTGTACTCGATTTCCGCTTCGGCTAGCGCGCTTTCGGAAGACGGAGACCAATAAACAGGCTTCAACCCTTTGTAAATGTATCCTTTTTGCACCATTTGACCAAAAACCCGAATTTGCTGAGCTTCATATTCAGGCTGCAGCGTGATGTAAGGGTTCTTCCAGTCGCCGCGGATACCCAGTCGTTGGAACTGACTCTTCTGTTTTTCCACCCATTGCAGTGCGTATTCTTCGCAATATTTGCGGAATTCATGGACAGACATTTTCTTGCGGTCCACTTTGCCGCCGTTGGTGATGGCTTGCTCAATTGGCAATCCGTGCGTGTCCCAGCCTGGCACATAAGGTGCATCATAGCCTTGCAGCGTTTTGAAACGCACAATAATGTCCTTCAATACCTTATTCAGCGCATGTCCGATATGAATGTCGCCATTCGCGTACGGAGGGCCGTCATGCAAAATGAACTTCTCGCGTCCTTTACGGCTCTCCTGTACTTTAGCGTAGATATCCTCATCATCCCAGCGTTCTTGAATTTTCGGTTCCGCTTGCGGCAAGTTGCCTCTCATCGGGAACTCCGTTTGCAATAAATTCAATGTTTTTCCATAATCCATACTCAACCACTCCATTCCTGCCATACTAAAATGCGTTAAAACCATAAAATAAGTGTTAAAAAAGTTCGCTTTCAGAACCGAGAAGGTTGGACGACATCTGGAGAAGGAGGAACGGAGCGAGATGTGAGTACCGGACTTCCCAGGTTCGTTCAAGATTCGATGTCGAGCAGCATTCCTGAATAGCTTCGTTATCAAAGTGGACTTTTTTAACAACCTATAAAACAAAAAAACCTCTCATCCCAAAAGGGACGAGAAGCTCATCTCGCGGTACCACCCTCGTTAAAAAGCCTAAAATGCAAGCCTTCAGGCATGCAGTTCTCATAAGCTCTTTCACTCGATCATGGATAACGGCATGACCCGATTCTCTCTACTTGATTCAAGAGACGCTCCTGGGGGATATTCGGCACGCTGCAGAGATTAGGCTCACACCAAAACCCTAATTCGCTGACACTGCGGTAACGTCCTACTCGTTCCAGTCATCGCTTTGCATTCAATACATTTAACAGGAGTATAACGAATTCATCAGGCAGAGTCAATATAGACGAACCCCCAATAGTGAAGAGATCATTAGAAGCTATTTCCTAAATGTCGCCTAGAGGCGCTGTACTTACTCTGCTTGTTGGTGGTCCATCTGCATGCTCTGCCAGCCTTCTGTGTTCAACAGCTCAAGCTGTGCTTCCAGCAAAGTCCGGAAACGCGTACGATAAATGGACGCCTGTTTCTTCAACTCTTCAATCTCAAGCGCCACTTTGCGGGAGCGTGCTAACGATTCGTTAATGATGCGGTCTGCGTTCTTCTCCGCTTCTTTCAAGATAAGCTGCGCTTCTTTCTTGGCGTTGTTTCTCACTTCATCCGCGGCCTCTTGAGCAACGATTATCGTTTTGCTGAGCGACTCCTCGATATTCGAAAAATGATCCAACCGTTCTTGCAGGGTTACCGTTTGATTCTGCAGGTCTTTATTTTCTCGAATCAGCGCTTCGTAATCTTTGATAACCTGATCCAAAAATTCATTCACTTGATCCTCGTCATAACCGCGGAAAGAGCGGGAAAATTCCTTGTTATGTATGTCAAGCGGTGTTAATGGCATTCGTGCCCCTCCTTAGAGTTTTCGTAGAAAACTTACTTCGTAAGCAATCCTTTACATGATCAGTTCGACAGAAACCAATAAATTCCTGCATTGTTCGTGAATAAATTCTCCACCATCATGCGTATTTGCCGATCTTCACACGTATTCGCCCTTTTTTGGTAACACCTTCCACCTCAATCACCTTGAAACGTCCGAATCCTTGCAATGACACTATATCGCCTTCTTTGAGCGGCTTGCTCGGGTCTTCTTCCAGTTTCCAATTAACGCGGCAGCGCCCGGCTTGAATCGGAATCAGCACTTTGGTCCGACTTAGCCGGAATACATCGCTTACAATACCATCCATTCGCATGGAAGCCACAGATAAGTTAAGCTCGTCCAACTGCACATTCGCAAGCTCCAGCTTATCCAACGGGAGCAGCTCAGTTTGAACATGTACCCTGTGTACTTGCGATAAATTCAAATGCAAATAATCGGCAGCATCCTTAGCTACGAGACAGTGACAGCCACCCTCTATAACATGAATATCGCCAACCTTGTCCCGCTTCATGCCGAGACCAAGAATGGCGCCCATGTAATCTCCATGTTCTAAGGTCAAGAACTTCCCGTCACCCGAAGAAACCGACAATACGGCGATGCCCATATCCTCATTGTCTAAAGCGCGGTAATCCGGTGCAATAATCGCCCTCTTGCGTTCAGCAGCCGGATAGCCGCCATCTATGCGGCAATGTACATCCGGATTACGGTTCACCAGCGTAGTCAAGATAAAGGCCTGTCTCGGATCCAAAAAGTCAGTCCGCTTCACAGCATGCTGCGAAGCGGCTCGTTCGACCCATTCCAATGCTTTATCGACAAAATGGTATTCATCCGGATGAAAATGACCATAAATTTCTTTTTGCAAGGCTAAAACACTCCAACTACAAACTTAATCACAGCCAGAATCCCCAATACAACAAAGCGAAGTGCAATGAGGGCTACGATTGGCGAGAGATCAATAAATCCAATGGTCGGAATAATTTTACGGAATGGACGTAAATACGGTTCAACCACCTTCCCGAGAAGCTCGCCGATGAAGCTATCACGCGCGTTGGGAAACCATGAGAGGATCAAATACCCGATAATCATGAAATAATAAATTTCCATCAAAATGCCAAGATAATACTCAACGTATGCCACGTATAAATCCACCTTTATGTCAGGATATGCGCCTATTCCTCGCCCATCATTTCGGAGATGTGACCATGAATATCAACCGAATCCGGCGTGCATAGAAAGATATTCGGTCCCAGCTTGGAGATAGACCCATTTAAAGCATATACCGTTCCGCTTAAGAAATCCACTATGCGGACGGCTTGGTCGCCACGCACTCGCTGCAGGTTCACCACGACCGCTCTTCGGGAGCGAAGATGATCGGCGATATCCTGTGTTTCTTCGTAAGTACGGGGTTCACTCAGCACAACGCGAGCATTTTTCTGCGAATGAATGCTGACGACGTTTGCTTTATTTTTACTACGTAAGTCATAAGGATTGGTTTCAGGTTCTTCAGTGGCTTCAACAATTCGTTCACGCTCTACAATCTCTTCTTCTTCCTGAAGACCAAGAAAATTCATAAATTTGTTCATGACACCCACTGCATTTCCCTCCTTGTCATATCGATTACACTAAAGCTCTTTACCTACTAGGATGGTTCCTAATCGTACCCACGTAGCCCCTTCTTCAATGGCCACTTCAAAATCCCCGGACATCCCCATCGATAGCTCGGTGATCTCGTAGGGGAAGATTTTCTGTTCATTCAGGCGGTCTCGAAGCTCTCTAAGGCCTCGGAATACAGGTCTGGTCGCCTCAGCCTCCATTTCATAGGGAGCCATGGTCATCATACCTGCAATATGTATGTTTTTCATTTTGCTAACTTCCAAGGCAAATTCGAGGAGATTTCCCGGTGCCAACCCGTATTTGGATTCCTCACCGGATACGTTGACTTGCAGCAGGCATTTCACTTGAATGCCTAGAGCTGCAGCCTGCTTGTCCAGTTCTTTGGCGAGCGACATGCGGTCAAGAGAATGGATGTAGGCGAACTTGCCAATAACATCCTTCACTTTGTTCGTTTGCAGATGCCCGATGAAATGCCAGGTTCCCCGTTCATGAAGTGCTTCCCATTTGGGCTTCACATCCTGCCAGCGGTTCTCACCGATGTGGAGAAGACCCTCGTCCAAGACGGAACTCGTTGTTTCCAGCGAGACATATTTCGTAACAGCGATTACTTTAACTTCTTCTTCCGGACGCCCGGACCGCTGGCATGCAGCTGCGATTCGGGTATGAACATCATGTATTCGTTCACGTAAACTCAATTTGATAGGCACCTCTATTCAACACATTGCCGGGAAATGGGGTACTTCAAGTGATTCCAATCCAAGCAACCATTCTACCTGTAGTTCCGCCTTCTTTCCGATGTGAAAAGAATCTGTTAGTGCTACAGCTCGTACATAACTGAGTTACTTCGATATGTAACGACAAAATTCCTGCTTGCTCGATTAAAATTCGGTTTAATACTTGTAAATTCAGCAAATACTTCCCGTTCTCTTTTGACTGAATGATTTGCTGAGTGAGATTGGCAGGAGCGCCAATGTCTGAAAGAACCTCTCGCACACGGGCAGCAACCGTATCATCTACCTCATAACAGCAAGCGCCGATCGACGGACCGATGGCTGCACGAATGTGTTCCGGCCGGCTACCAAAAGTATGTGTCATTGAGGATATTGTAGCCATGGAAATTTTTAGTACAGTACCCTTCCAACCGGCATGCGCAAGTCCAACAACCTGCTTTACAGGGTCATAAAAATAGAGTGGCACACAATCAGCAAATTGGGCGCATAGAATTATGCCTTTCTCATTCGTAATGAAACCGTCTTTAGCTTGGATAGCCTCTTCACGCGTCAGCCTGCCCAAGCCTTTCTCTTGTTTACTCACGACGATGACATCATTCCCATGCACTTGTTCCGCATAAGTGAATGATTCGAATGGCTGACCGATAGCTTCAGCCAGCAGCATCCGGTTCTTAACCACATGTTCTGGAATATCATTTACGTGCAGCCCGCAATTCAAAGACGTATAGGGCGGCCCGCTCACGCCGCCGTGGCGTGAGGTAAAGCCAGCTGTCATTCCAGGATACTGATTCATCCATCTTTCTATTGTAAAAAGGACTGGCTGATCATCCTTCTTTTGTTCCACGAACGGCTCCACGCATGTCTCTCCCTTGAATATCAATCTACACCATTACTTTATCATAAAATGGAAAGACACACGATAGTCGCTCAGCTTGCTGACCGCAGCTGGCTTTAGCACGTGTGCCCCGAATTAATTTCGGAATTGCCGGTTGTATTCATACACCTGCTCATTTTCTTCGGTTTGACGGTAAGGCCTTGCATCTTCAAGTTTGACGAGCACGACATCCGCACCTATTTTTACAATATGTTTCCACGGAATAATGACATCTGTTCCAGAGCCAAACAATCCGAAAAACCGGCTTTGGTTAGGAACCACAATCGATTCAATACGGCCTTGGCGCAAATCCAGCTCCAGATCGCTGATCTGGCCAAGCTTCTTGCCATCCACGATATTAATGACATCCTTTGTCTGGAAATCGGATATTTTCATGAAGCTATTCACCACCACGAATCTTCAAAGGATTTTGACCTGCTTTGTACTAGTATATGTAGGACGTGGGTAAAATGTCCTGCCAAACCAAAAAAAGACCTTCACGGCTCGCCTGCAGCCGATCCAGTCTTTATGTAAATGCTTTAGGTTTTCACATGTTTCTGCATTTGGGATATGGCCGATTTCTCCAGCCTGGACACTTGCGCTTGGGAAATGCCGATTTCGTCGGCAACTTCCATCTGAGTCTTGCCTTCAAAGAAACGCATGGATAGAATCATCTTCTCCCTCGCATTCAGCTTTCGCATCGCCTCACGCAGCGCAATACCCTCGATCCAGGACATATCCTTGTTGCGCTCATCACTGATCTGATCCATCACATAGATCGGATCACCGCCATCATGATAGATCGGCTCGAATAACGAAACCGGATCTTGGATCGCATCCAGTGCGAAGACGACATCTTCTTTGGGAACATTCAGCGCCTCCGATATCTCATAAATGGTCGGTTCGCGCGAATTTTGGTTCGTCAAACTATCTCTGACCTGCAGCGCTTTGTAAGCAATATCCCTTAAGGAACGAGACACCCGAATCGGGTTATTATCGCGTAAGTAGCGGCGAATCTCACCGATAATCATCGGTACTGCATAAGTGGAAAATTTGACATTTTGGCTTAAATCAAAGTTATCAATGGCTTTCATTAAGCCAATGCAGCCAACCTGGAAGAGATCGTCCACGTATTCTCCCCGGTTATTGAACCGCTGAATCACGCTGAGAACCAGCCTGAGGTTCCCGTTCACTAATTTCTCTCTTGCAGCTCGCTCCTGTTTAGTCTGCAGCTCAGCGAATAGCTCGCGCATCTCAGCATTGGTCAGAACAGGCAGTTTGGCGGTATCAACACCACATATCTCGACTTTATTTCGGGTCACCGTGATTACCTCCCAAGGAGAAACATTACTGTTAATTATCCCCGTGAGTGATTGATTTATTCGTGCCATAACCGGTCTGTCCCTACTTGACAAAAAGGGGCTGACCTGCTCCCTCCCGTGACTGCTGAACAATTTCGTCATTGGCACCGGAAAAAAATTTTTTGCATCGAAAAAGAGAGGTCTCCCTCTCTTCTCACACCATTTTATTAAACTCCTTACGGAGCCTTTTGATAATGCGCTTTTCTAATCTGGATATGTACGACTGAGAAATACCGAGCAAATCCGCTACATCCTTTTGTGTCTTCTCTTCGCCATCCTGCAATCCGAAGCGCAGTTCCATAATAATGCGTTCACGCTCAGTCAACTTGTCGAGCGCTTTATGCAGCAGCTTCCGATCTACCTGCTCCTCGATGTTGCGGTAGATTGTGTCATTTTCCGTCCCGAGAACGTCTGACAGAAGGAGTTCGTTGCCATCCCAATCAATATTGAGCGGCTCATCGAAGGAGACCTCGGTGCGAATCTTGCTGTTACGGCGCAAATACATGAGTATTTCATTTTCAATACAACGCGAAGCGTAGGTTGCGAGCTTGATTTTCTTTTCAGGATCAAATGTATTCACTGCTTTTATTAATCCAATCGCACCTATGGAAACCAAATCCTCGATATTGATGCCGGTATTCTCAAATTTTCTGGCTATATACACAACCAATCGCAGGTTGCGTTCGATCAGCATTGCGCGAATCGCCGCATCACCGGACGGTAATTTTTCCAATAAATATTCTTCTTCTTCCCTTGTTAATGGCGGCGGAAGCGCCTCACTGCCACCTATGTAATAGATTTCTTCGCCTTTGAGCCCTAAGAACATTAATATGCGATAATAAGTAAGTTGCAACAGCAGTTTCCACTTCAAGAGCATGTTAGTTTCCTCCTAAGAGTTTTCCGTAGGAAAACTTGCATCGTAAGCATTCGCCGAGCTTTCCGTTGGAAAGCTTGCGTCGTAAGCATAAGCTGAGCTTTTCGTTAGAAAAGCTTGCATCGTTAGCATTGTCTGTAAACCATGAGGATCTGTCATACAAGCATTATCCGGCTGCAACGAGTGCGGGATGGATGATCGCTTGATAAGTGCCGTCGCTGCAAAGCTTCCCGCCATCGAGTCCGACAAGTACTTTAGATATTTCGATTTGCTTGTTGTTATGGGTTATCACCACCTTATCCGGTTTGATCGCGAGCATGAACTGCGTATTTCGATTTACACCCCGGTAAGGCACGAGACGCAAGCGATCCTGCCAAACAAACTCTTCTGTACCTAACCCGCTAATAATCTGGTCCACATCCGCAGAACGAATTCTTTGCAACCATTCCCCGGGTAGTACGTCACCCCATTCCGACACTTCCATGACCATGACAGGTGTTCTCGTGAGAGGATCATAGAGTTGGTTACCAGTATCGATAAGCCCTTTACAAGTAGCCTTGAATTCTTCCACGTGAATCGTCACTTCTGCCAAAAAGGTCGTTAGCTCTTCTCGCTGTTTAGTGCTCAAGAATACCGTTCGAAACCACCAAATAAGCGGAAAAAGCAGAACAAGTACAAAAATAAGTCCAACCTGCAATTGGAACACAGGTGCTCCTGATTGCGTGAAGACGATGCCCTTCATAACCTCCGATGACGACGACCAAACATAATGAATGCCGAACATACCTCCGGCAACAGCAAAGTTAACGAGAAGAAACGCACCCAGGTTTCGCAAAAAATTTTGTAGGCTGCCGAAACGAAAAGCTGTCATAATCATCCCAATACAAAATATACATTTCACAGAAAATGTAAATAAAAAAGAAGGAACGGGTAAAAACATCATGACCACATAAGTTGCGCCTAAAAAAGCCGAACCGGCAATTCTCCACCATTTGAACGATAGTTTCCGCGTTTTTGCCGTCACGATCAGCATGACTGCATCCATCAGGAAGTTCAACAGGAAAATGAGATCTGCATAAACAACCACAAATTCCTCACCTCCCAAAAACCGATGCCAATAAAAATACCAGAGCGGAATAAAGCTAGTTTTCTGGCGAAAACTCTAAGGTTCTAGACCAGTATAAAATAATCATATTTCAAAGTCTGTCTAAACTTGCTAGTTATTTGCAACTTTTTTTGTCAGTTGACGCGGCACTTGAAAAATATGTGAAGCCTGGTGAGAAGCAAAAAACCGAAGCCTCTACGTGTGTAGGGCTTCGGTCTCTTCATAAACAAAGTGTATTTATTTGTCGTTATTCCGACCACGGTTGCGCAGGAACGTCGGAATGTCTAGTTGGTCATTCGAAGGTTGGCTGCCGAAAGGTCGTAAGTTGTTCAAACGATTGTCAGAACCTGTTTCTTGCTGACTCGATACGGGACGTTTCACCTGTTGCTGCGTTGGTGCCGCCTTATGTTCGAAGCCGGTTGCAATGACAGTAACAAGAATCTCATCTTTCAGTCTATCATCAATAACCGCACCGAAAATCATATTAACCTCAATATCAGATGCAGAAGCAACAATGTCTGCCGCTTCATTGACTTCGTACAAGCTCAAATTCATACCGCCTGTGATGTTCATCAGTACACCACGAGCTCCTTCAATCGATGTCTCAAGGAGCGGGCTCGAGATCGCCTTCTTAGCCGCTTCCGCAGCGCGATTCTCTCCTGTAGCAACACCGATTCCCATGAGGGCCGAACCGCGTTCAGTCATGATCGTCTTAACGTCTGCAAAGTCCAAGTTAATCAAGCCTGGAACCGCAATCAAGTCGGAAATCCCTTGAACGCCTTGACGGAGGACGTTATCCGCTTCACGGAACGCTTCCAGCATCGGCGTTTTCTTATCGACGATTTCTAAGAGACGATCATTCGGAATAATGATCAATGTGTCGACTTTTTCTTTCAAAGCCGCGATACCTTGCTCTGCTTGCAATGAACGCTTACGTCCTTCAAACGTGAATGGACGGGTAACGACGCCAACCGTCAGCGCCCCGACTTCTTTGGCGATCTCTGCAATAACCGGAGCAGCACCAGTACCTGTGCCGCCTCCCATACCTGCAGTAACAAAAACCATGTCAGCGCCGCGAAGCGTGTTGAGAATAAGCTCTCTCGACTCTTCTGCAGCTTTCTTTCCTACATCAGGATTCGCCCCGGCACCCAGACCGCGTGTCAGCTTGTCCCCAATTTGCAGCTTGTGCTCCGATTTTGCAAGGTGTAAAGCTTGTGCATCCGTATTTACCGTAATAAACTCAACGCCTTTTACACCGTTCTCGATCATACGGTTCACCGCGTTACTGCCGCCGCCGCCTACACCGATGACTTTTATTTGAGCCAATTGGTCCATATCCAGATCAAATTCAAACATGCGAGCCATATCCCCCTAACTGTAATTCACTTGCCACTATTTTTACATCATTACGTTATAAACCGGATCGGATGAAATCGGTTTATATGAATTCACTAAAGAAGTTTTTCACCCGTTCCATAAAGCCGGGCTTACTGCTGTCGGAGGATTTCTTACTTGTCGTCTTGACTACGTTTTTCTTCGTGAAGCCGGAGTTGCGATTTTTCATGTATTTGGATACGAATTGAATAATGCCAACACCGCTAGTGTAGGAAGGGTCCCGCACGCCGATAAAATCAGGAACGGCAATGCGAACAGACGTTGCGAGTTCAGCTTGTGCAACAGGAAGCATACCCGGCATACATACGGTTCCGCCGGTAAGTACATAACCACCGGTCAAATCGCCATAGCCAAGACGATGCACTTCCGCACGAATCAACTGGAAGATTTCTTGAACGCGAGGTTCGATGATATTCGCGAGGTCAACCTGAGAGAATTCTTTTTCAACGTTGCTGCCGATTCTTGTTACTTTGAACACTTGATCCGGTGCCGAATCATCAATCGAAGCACACCCGTATTTCAACTTGATTTTTTCCGCAATCTCGAGCTGTGTCCGTAAACCAATCGCGATATCATTACTGATATATTCGCCGCCGATTGGAATTGTAGAGGTTGCCACCAGGTTGCCTTGCTCGAATACAGCAATGGTCGTGGCACCGGCTCCGACATCTACCAGTACCGTGCCGATATACTTCTCATCCTTGGATAAAGCCAGTTGTCCGGATGCTAAAGACATTAGAATAAGTCCTGCAACCTTCAGTTCGGATTTTTCCACAACCCGGATTAAATTATGTATCGCTGTCTTGGCCCCGGTAATGATGGTCGCTTCCACTTCCAAGCGAACTCCGATCATCCCCCGAGGGTCGTTAATGCCTTCTTGTCCATCAACTAAATATTGCTTGGGTACAACTCCAATGATTTCACGCTCGGGAGGTAGTGCGATAACTCTAGCTGCCTGAATGACCCGATCAATATCCTCTTCTCCGATTTCTCGATCCTCATTGGAAACCGCAACGACACCGTGACTGGATTGAAGCGCGATATGATTGCCGGTAATCCCAACATAAACCTCGGAAATTTGTACGCCAACCATACGTTCGGCATGATCCACAGCACTGCGAATGGAATTCACAGTTTGATCAATGTCGACAATGGCGCCTTTGCGAATACCCTCTGACTCGGCAGATCCTACACCTATTATATTAATGGTTCCGTTAACGACTTCCCCAATAATAGCACGAACCTTGGATGTACCGATGTCCAAACTAACAATGATGTCATTGTTGCTCAAGCCCCTGGCACCTCCTGTAACTTGGTAAAAAAGTGAGTTGATCACAGATTCTTCTGTACTTATTCAACACAACTGCCATATTCCCTCTTTTTTCTACATTTTTTTTGCAACCTTGTAAAGTTCATGTTGAGAAGCTCGTTACCGCGATAAAAACCGCATTCCTATTCTAGCAATAAATTCCAATAGAGCAACCATTTTTAGTAGACTCATATTTAACCATAAAACTAATTTTAACATTATTTCAAGCGATTGAGTAGCCCATCAAACGTTTTTTTATCAGGAAGGAGGCGCTGTTTCCTTAGGCGTTGGTTTGGGGGTTGGTTTAGCCGTTTGCTTGTTACCCGCCTTACCATTTTCCTTATTCGGACTGGGTGACGGACTTGGACTGCTTGAAGACTTCTGATTGGTTAGACTGTTTGTTTCGCTCTTATGTTCATCGATAGGTTCAAAAGGCGCATGATTGTCCACTTCGAGCATTTTGATGATCCCATTGGTAATATGATCTTCTTGCAAGCTTGCTATATAAGCCGGCAAGTTTTCAATTTTATCCGGTAAATAGGCAATCGTCGTATAAACTTCGAATTGTGACCTTGTGTAGAGTTTGATTTTATCCGGATAGGAATCCGAAGGGTCCGGTTTAATCTCTGAAATGTCAGCCAGACTACTCGCCGGAATCTCCCCTAACACCTTGCACAACGCAGCTTTATAAGGATCATTGTCGGACCAGCCGGATAAAATCGGCATATCCAGCGGGAAACTCCCTGATGACAGCTTCACAACCGCTCCATCTGACAATACAGCCTCTTTCGTGCCATCTGCACCCATCTGAAAGGCGACTTTAGGATACTCTTGTACAGCGATATGAATGATGCCTGGAAAATGCTTCGTTACATTCGCCGACTTGACAATCGGTAAAGTTGCTACGCGCTTTTCGATTGCTTGTGAGCTTACCGCAAAAAAACGATCTCCTGCCACAATCTGTGCAGCTTGTCCGATTGCATCTGAAGCGAGCAGTTCGTTGCCTTCAATTTGGATAGCGCTAATGCGACTGAGCGATGACTGGAAAAAGAGAATGACCAGCACCGTGATAAAAAAAACAAATAAAAAACCTAGCAGCTTCCGATTGGTACGCGCACGCGGCTTGGGATTCGGCAGGGCGGGTACTTTGCGGTCTTCGGACAAGATGGGCACCACCTAAGAGTTTGTGAATGATTGCAAAGCGAGTAGCGCTTTGAATGAACAAACTTGCTTCGTAAGCATAAGCTAATTTTTCGGGAGAAAAATTGACTTCGTAAGCATTAGCTGAGTTTGTGAATGATTGCAAAGCGGGTAGCGCTTTGCATGAATAAATTTGCATCGATCAAAATAACATGTGCTGAATACATGCATTTCCTACATGTAGATTAAATATTTCGAGTTCAATGTAGCATTTACCTGCAAAAAACGCAGGTAAATTAACTCATACACGTTAAATTTGGCTAAAATGCATCATTTAGCTGATCATTTTGCATACAATTGTGGATATACTTCGATTATTGGCTTATTTAACTGTACATTTTACAGTTTGTTGTCAGCAATTGAATCTATCGAAAGAACTATTATTTACAAGCACTAAATAAACGAACGAAAACCGTGCATCCCCTCCTGTAAGCAGGAAGGGATCCGCGGAAGTCAAAAGTACGTTTACTCGCTTGGAACGGGCGATTGGCGATGTACAGAGGCCCCCAATCTTGAAAGCATATGCTCGATTCTATCATAGCCTCTATCAATATGATGAATCTGCTCAACGATCGTCGTGCCGTGCGCAGCCAAACCGGCGATAACGAGTGCGGCTCCGGCTCGTAAATCAGTCGCCTCTACGGTCGCTCCGTATAGTCTGGGAACGCCGCGTATAAAGGCTGAACTCATATCAACACGGATGTCTGCGCCCATACGGGACAGTTCATCTACGTGCTTGAATCTACCTTCGAATATCGTTTCTTTCATCACACTAAGCCCATCCGCCAGGGAGAGCAGGACCATGACCTGTGATTGAAGATCCGTGGGAAACGCCGGATGCGGCGAGGTTATGATGCGTTCGACTGCCTTCGGCCTTGTCGGGCTGTTCACCTGTATTATATCACCGCTCGCTGCGATTTGAACACCCGCACGCTTGAGGACGTGGATCACTGAGGTAAGGTGGGCAGGGTTCACCTGTTCCAAAGTAACATTTCCTCTTGTTGCTGCTGCAGCTACGAGAAAGGTTCCCGCAACAATGCGGTCCGGTATAATGCGATACGTACAAGGAGACAGCGTTTTGACTCCACGAATCGTGATCGTATCCGTGCCTGCCCCGATAATATCGGCGCCCATCGCATTCAGGAAATGCTGCAGATCCTGGATTTCAGGCTCGCGGGCTGCGTTGTAAATCGTTGTAATGCCTTCTGCTTTCACAGCAGCCATCATAATATTTTCCGTTGCTCCTACGCTTGGAAAGTCGAGAACGATCTCGCATCCCTGAAGCGATTCGGCGGTGCATACAATTTTGTTGGCGGATTCTTCAATGTGGGCTCCAAGAGCCTGTAGTCCTTTTAGGTGAAGATCGATTTTACGTTCGCCGATGGCGCAGCCGCCCGGTTGGTACACGGTCACACTGCCGAATCTGGCTAGTAGCGGTCCCATAAGAAAGATGGATGAACGCATCTGCCCCATCAATTCTTCAGGGATATGAGAGGAATGAGCTGTGGATGTTATGACGGATACACTGTCCCCTTGCTGTTCTGCCCGGCATCCGAGTGCGCGAAGTATCCGCAGCATTGTGTCGATATCGAGCAGATTAGGAACGTTGTTTAAGGTGTGTGTGCCGCTAGCCAAGATGCAGGCTGCTAAGATTGGTAATGCGGCGTTTTTCGCGCCGTGTATCTGGATGGCTCCCGAGAGAGGTCTTCCACCTTCGATAACGAGCTTCTCCAAAATTCCACCTCCGATTTACCTCTCACCCATCACCAAAACCTCAGGCACGAGTGCAACCCCGTACTGATCCAGCACGATTTGCTGCACCTCTTGGATTAGAGTGAGAACGTCCACGGCTGTAGCATTCCCGGTGTTGACAATGAAATTGGCGTGCAGCGGAGAGATTTCCGCTCCACCGACACGTTTGCCTTTCAGGCCGGCTTCTTCGATAAGCTTCGCTGCAAATCCGCCTACGGGGTTGCGAAATACACTGCCCGCGCAAGCTAATTGAAGCGGCTGTGTGCGGAGACGCCGATCGCGGTAAGCAGCCATGGCTCCGGCGATTTCTTTGCGGTCTCCAACCTGCAATTCAAAGACAGCTTCCGTTACAATGCCGGGCAGCGTATGCAAGATCGAATGCCGGTACGCATATTGCAAATCCTCCGCCTGCATAGTGACCAATTCCCCTGTGTCCAGGATGACTTCAGCCTGCTTGAGTATGCGTGACACATCGGACCCGTGAGCCCCTGCATTCATGTAGACGGCGCCCCCCACAGAACCGGGAATTCCAGAAGCAAACTCGAGTCCGGTTAATCCTTCTTTGGCTGCCAATACGGACAATTTAATGAACGAATAGGAACCGCCTGCGTACACGGTAGCGCCATCGAAGCGAAGCGTTTCTAGAGCGTTACCAAGCTTTATAACGACGCCTCTTATTCCTTTATCACTCACGAGCAGGTTCGATCCTCGACCGATAATCGTCCAGGGAACGCCTCGTTCATGAAGCATTTTAATGACGGCCACGACTTGATCTTTGCTGTTCGGAATGACCAGCACATCGGCAGGACCGCCGATTTTCCAAGTCGTATAAGGAGCCAGTCGCTCATTCGTTCGGATGTCGCCGATATGTGCTGCGTGTAAGTCGGATATTAACTGCTGCATGGGAAAACCTCCTTCACAGAACTTCGGGTGGAATGCACGGGCGTTAAGCCAAGCAAGCAGCTCTGTCATTCCATCTATACGAGCCGTGCCGAAATCGGCCGGTTTCCGGTATTTGGCATCGTATAAAACCTTAGGTGTCTGTCACGGTTATAGTGTAGTTTATGTAAAATCGGAAAGAGTGTGACAATTGCCCATCCGCTTTCGCGAAATCAGGTCGATAAGCTATGCGTTTCGATCAATTTGACGATCGAATCCACTGCATTCGTTTCACTCCGGGTTGCCATCGCTGTTTTATAAGCCTCACGATTCGCGTACATGGCTTCAACTCGCTCAGCAAGGGACTCCGAGGTCAGCTCTTCCTCAGGGAGTACATCGGCATAGCCGGCCTTTTGGAACGATTTTGCATTTAATATCTGGTCCCCCCTGCTCGCTTGCAGCGATAGAGGTATGAGCAGCATCGGCTTTTCCAAAATGAGAAATTCGTAGATGGAAGTAGCCCCCGCCCGGGAAATGACCAAATCCGACATCGCCATCATATCAGGCAGTTCGTCAGAAATGAATTCGAATTGTTTGTATCCTCTTTTACCGGAGAGTTCTTGAGAGATATTGCCTTTTCCGCAAATATGCACGATTTGGAACTGATCAAGCAACCGGTCCAGATTGTCCCTGACGGCATGATTGATGGCTTGAGAACCAAGACTGCCTCCCATGATCAATATCACAGGTTTTTGAGAGTGAAAATCGCAGAGTTGGTATCCCTTTGTCACCTTTCCGTTCAAAATACCCTCGCGGATCGGCAATCCGGTTAGAATCGCTTTTTGATCCTGTACATGCTGCATCGATTCCGGGAACGTCACACATACTTTGGTCGCAAATGGAATCGAGATTTTATTGGCAAGCCCCGGCGTCATATCGGACTCATGAATAATAACCGGAATCTTATTCAGCCGGCTGCCGAGAACGACCGGGACGGAAACGAACCCGCCTTTCGAAAAAACGATGGCGGGCTTCAAACGACGCAGCAATCTATAAGACTCGTAAACGCCTTTGATGACTTTGAATGGATCTTTGAAATTTTTCAGGTCAAAATATCTGCGTAATTTTCCGGAGGAAATCGGATAAAAAGGAACGCCCTCGCGTTCGATAATGTCTTTCTCTATGCCCGTAGCCGAGCCGATATAGCGGATTTCCCAGCCTAACTGACGGAGCTTGCTCATCAGTGCTATATTAGGCGTAACGTGTCCGGCGGATCCGCCTCCGGTAAACACGATAGTTTTCATGCTCTGTCACCTCGAATAACGGGATATATTGAGCAGGATGCCGATCGATGTGAGCATAAGCGTCAGTGACGATCCTCCTGCACTAATGAGCGGCAATGTAATGCCCGTTACCGGAAACATCCCGATAACTACGCCTATGTTGATGATAACCTGCACAGCAATCATTCCGATAATGCCGACAGCAATAAGGCTGGCAAACGTGTCTGGTGCCGTAATGGCCGCCCTCATGCCTCTCCAGACCAGTATGGTGAATAACAAAAGCACGAGCGTGCCGCCAATGAATCCAAGTTCCTCGGCGATAATGGAGAAAATAAAGTCGGTTTGCGGCTCCGGCAAGTAGCTGTACTTTTGCCGGCTCATGCCCAGCCCCAGTCCAACCAACCCTCCGGGTCCAATTGCATATAGCGACTGAATGGACTGATAGCCCGCTCCAAGCGGGTCCTGCCACGGATCCAAGAAGGCGGTAATCCGCTGCAACCGGTAAGGGGCAGCAATGACAAGCCCTACGAATCCCGCAATCCCAATCATACCTAGATACGAGAGGTGCAGCAACCTTGCACCGGAAGTATAAATAATGAGCAGCGAGGCCCCTACGAGAACAACGCCCGTACCAAGGTCCGGCTGCAGCATAATCAGTCCGAAAGCCAAGCCCATAATGCCGAGAGGCGGCATAAGCCCCTTTGTAAACAGCGTAATCTTCGCTTGCTGCTCGGACAACATTTTGGATAGAAAAAGAATCATGCCGATCTTCATAAACTCGGAAGGTTGAATACCGAATGCTCCGATCCCGAGCCAGCTTCTCGCACCGCCACGCACGACCCCAATGCCCGGAATCAATACGATTACGAGCATTCCGAAACAGACGAGGAGCGCGATGCGCGCATACTTTTTCCACACCAGATAATCCACATTCATTGTAAAAAACATAGCGATAACGCCTAAAACCGCAAAAAGCAGCTGACGTTTCAAGTAATATAACGAATCGCCAAAATCATGAAAAGCAAGAACCGCACTGGCACTATACACCATAATAACGCCGATTGTCAAAAGCAACAGAGTAGGAATAATGATCCAAATGTCCGGAGCGGACCGCGTTTTACCCATAACAGACACCTCTTAGCCGTGTGTTGTGGGCTTATCCGCAAAAGTGGATAGGCCCTACTTAGAGTGTATGCACGGACTCTTTGAACATGCGTCCCCTGTCTTCATAGGAAGGGAACATATCCCAACTCGCGCAAGCCGGCGATAGGAGAACGATATCTCCAGGCTCGCTCATGCGATAGGCTAGTTCAACAGCTTGAGATACCGCGTCCGCTGCATCCTTAGCAGTATCGACGGTTTCAACAAGGCTAATCCCTGCCATCGCAGCAATGCGATTGATTTTTTCCTTCGTTTGTCCCAGGGTGACAACCCCTTTGATCCGCTCACGGAATGTAGGCAGCAGTTCCATATAGTCTGAGCCGCGATCCAAACCGCCGGCAATGAGCACAATGCTTTGCTCGAACGCTTCAATCGACTTGATCGAAGCAGCCGGATTCGTCGCTTTTGAATTGTTATAGAACGTAACGCCATCAAGCTCTCTGACAAACTCCAGACGGTGCTCAACGCCTTGAAAGCTTCTAAGAACGCTCGCGATCGTTTCGAGCTTTACACCGGTTGTAATGGCTGCAGCAGCGGCAGCAAGCGCATTTTCAATGTTGAAACTGCCTGGTATGCCCATTTGCTTCGCAGGGAGAATAACATGAACGCTGCCTTGCCCATCCGCATAAACAAGCGTGTCCGTCGTTCTGTCCAAATAAACGCCATGCTGTAAAGCCTCATTCATGGAAAAAGGCAGCACTTTGGCGCGCACACTTGGCATGATCGACCGGCACACCGTATCGTCCCAGTTCAAAATGGCGGTATCTGCTTCCGTTTGATTCGCGAATAATTTCGCCTTGGAGGCAATATAATCATCCATCGTGCCGTGATAGTCCAGATGGGTTTCATATAGATTCAGCAAGCACGCGATACGCGGACGGAATGAAGTCGTTCCTTTCAGCTGAAAGCTGCTCAGTTCAACGACCATCCAATGATCCTCCGTCACTTCAGGAGCAGCTTCGGTCAAAGCACGGCCTATATTGCCCGCTACAACCGGTTGCAAGCCGCCTGCCTCAAGCATTTTACCAATCAAAGTTGTGGTCGTTGTTTTTCCATTCGAACCTGTAATCCCGATAATCGGCGCTTGACAGAATTGATAAGCAACCTCGACTTCCGTAACGACCTCGATGCCCAGCTCTAGTGCTTTGCGAATCGGTTCCACTGTGTAAGGGATACCGGGATTTTTCACTACAAGCGCTACACCTGCATGCACGATAGACTCCGGATGATAGCCGCAAACAACAGAAATACCCAGAGCCTCGAGTTCGTCGGCTTCAGGGCATGCATGTCGCTCTTTTTTGTCATTGACCGTGACTATGGCGCCTTTTTGATGAAAAAGCTTTGCCGCAGCGACTCCGCTGCGAGCCAAGCCCAAGATAACCACTTCAAGTCCACGATATTCACGCGGATGATTCATTCTCTATAACACCTCATTCATGTATAATCCGAGCACGGCAAGCACAAGACCTGTGGCCCAGAACGTGATGACGACACGCCACTCCGACCAGCCAACCAATTCGAAATGGTGATGGATCGGGCTCATTTTAAATACGCGTTTGCCCCTTGTCTTAAATGATACGACCTGGATGACAACCGATAGAATCTCCACCAAAAACACGCCGCCTACAATCGCAAGCAGCAGCTCTGCTTTGGTCAGTATTGCAACGGCTACAAGTCCGCCCCCGATGCCGAGCGAGCCTGTGTCGCCCATAAATACTTTGGCCGGATGGGCATTAAATACGAGAAAACCGAGCACGGCCCCGACCATGGCCGCTGAGAAGATCGCCGCTTCCGGCTGTGTATTGTTCATCGCAATCACGGTATATGCACCAAAAGCGATCGCGCTTGTTCCTGCAAGCAGGCCATCTAAGCCGTCTGTGAAATTCACCGCGTTCGAAGCGCCAAGCATAAGTATCGCCATGAGCGGGAAATACAACCAGCCTGGATTAAAATGTAATTCGACAAATGGGATGTATAAGTCCGTGCTGTGCCCTTCCTTAATGAGCAGGAAACAGACGACAGCGGAAATCAGAAGCTGACCGAACAGCTTTTGCTTGGCTGTCAGACCTAATGAACGTTTAAAGATGATTTTAATATAATCGTCCAGAAAGCCTACCAGTCCGTATCCGAGTGATGCTATCAACAAGATTAGGAGATCTGTAGTTTTATCGGCAAAACGAAGCGTCGCAAGCGCCAGCGCCAACAAAATGATCGTCCCGCCCATCGTGGGCGTCCCCTGCTTCTTCAAATGCCCTTGCGGACCGTCGGTACGGATTTGCTGACCGAATTTCATCCGCCGCAAAATCGGGATGAAGAGCGGCCCCATAATGAGAGCCAGCACAAAAGCCACGCCCATCGTTAATAATACTGCGTTTTCCACTGTGGTTCCTCCTGCTCGTTTTCCGGGTAGAAAACGATTTGCTATTCATGATTATGAGTTAGACCGTCTTAAAGCTGGTCTCAGAATCCAGCAACTAGCCGAGCAAGGCCTGCACGACCTGCTCCAGCCGCATGCCGCGCGAGCCCTTTACGAGTACGAGATCTTCAGCTTGTGCCAGCTCTCGGAGCTCGGCGGCAAGCTGCTCTTTGTCATCGTAGGCGCGCACATACGCCTGCTGGAACGACTTTGCCGCTTCATCGGCAATGAAGCTGCCGAGGCGGCCGAACGTGAAGACGTAGTCGACACGTTCAGGCGAGAGCATCGCGCCGATGTCGCGATGGAACTGCTCTTCGTGCTCGCCGAGCTCCAGCATGTCGCCGAGCACGACGAACTTGCGACCGAAGCCGCGCAGCTGCTCGGTCAAAGCTATGGCAGCCCGCATCGAGGCCGGGCTGGCGTTGTACGCATCGTTAAGCACGGTCAGCCCGGAGGCTGCCGTCAGCTTTTCGATGCGCATGCTCGTCATCTGCAGCGAGCGCAGCCCCGCTGCAATGTTCTGCGGCGATACGCCGAAGGCTTCGCCGATGGCGATGGCCGAGAGCGCATTGATGACGTTATGCGTGCCAAGCAAAGGAATATACAATTCCGGATAGTCCGGAGCATTGATGTCGAAGTAAGCCCCTTCCGCATCCATTCGAATGACGGTCGGGTACAGATCATTGCTTTTGCCGCTGCCGAAGCGTATGCGACGCAGCCCGTCCGGCAGGCTTCGCTCCGTGAGCGCCTGCTCGATCAGCGGCTCGTCGCCGTTATAGACGAACAGCCCGCCGCTCGGCATGCCGTTCAAGATCTCCGCCTTGGCTCGAGCGATCTCCTCGCGTGAGCCAAGCTGGAGCATGTGCGCTTCACCGATCATCGTGATGATCGCCGCGTCCGGCTCTGCCAGCCCGGATAAGAGCTCGATCTCGCCGCGTCCGCTCATCCCCATTTCAACGACTGCGTATTGTGTCGTCTCTTCCAGCTGTAAAAGCGTCAGGGGTAATCCGATATGATTATTCAGGTTTCCCTTTGTTTTATGAACTTCATATGTGCTGCCTAGCACAGCAGCAACCAGATCCTTCGTTGTCGTCTTGCCGTTGCTGCCGGTGATGCCGACGATTCGCACAGACAGCTGCTTGCGATAAGCTTTGGCCAACTGCTGCAGCGCTGTGAGTGTATCCTTCACTCGAATGATCGGCATGCCTTCGGGCGGGTTCGGACGGTCATCCTGCCATAAGGCGGCAGCTGCGCCTTTATCATACGCTTCTGCGGCATATGCGTGTCCATCATAATGTTCGCCGATTAGTGGCACGAACAGGCTCCCTGGCCGTATCGTGCGCGTATCGGTTGAAACGCCCGTTATTTGAATGTCAGCAGCTGAAGAGGACGCAGCCACGAGATCAGCCTCGCCGCCCAGCATGTCTATCATTTGCCCCAGTGTACGATTAATCATCTTTTTCTTCCCCTTATCGCAGTCTTAGCCACCAAACGATCATCAAAATCATGCTTAACCCCCATGATATCCTGATACGTTTCGTGGCCTTTTCCCGCTATCAATACTACATCGCCCGGGCCTGCCTCTTCAATAGCCTTTTGAATCGCAAGCTTGCGATCCGCAATCAACTCGAACCGCTCATGCGGAAAGCCGGCTTCTTCTATGCCTGGAACAATATCTTGCAAAATAGCATCAGGCTGCTCGGTACGCGGATTGTCGGAAGTAACAAACAGATAATCGCTATATTTCGCAGTTACTTTTCCCATGAGAGGACGCTTCTTCCGGTCCCGGTCCCCCCCACAGCCAAATACCGTGTAAACCTTGCCCTCAGCAAAATCACGAATCGTCGATAGTGCGTTCTCCAGACCATCAGGCGTATGGGCATAATCAACCAAGACCAGAAAATCCTGACCCTCGTTAACAACCTCCATACGCCCATCAACGACAGCTACACTTTCTAAACTATTCCGAATCTGTTCCAGTGCAACACCTTCCGCCAAAGTTGAGGCAATTGCCCCAAGCGTATTATACACATTAAACTTACCAACTAATTTCATGCGGAATTGAGCTTCCCCCGCAAAGGAAACGAGGTTAAATTCCGTACCTTGAGCGGTAATTCGAATATCCTTAGCCCTTACGTCGCATTCGTTATCTATCCCGTAGGTAATGACCTGCGCTGCGGTCATCTTGCCAAATACATCAGTCGCAGGGTCGTCTGCGTTCAATATGGCATACTGTCGCTCCTGGGGATTCTGTGAGAATCCATTACCCAGTCTAGAGAAAAGAAGACCTTTTGCCGCTTGATAAGCGTCCATCGTCTTATGATAATCCAAATGATCCTGCGACAAATTCGTAAAAATGCCCGAACGAAAGTGAATCCCTTTTACACGGCCCAGTTCCAGCGCATGACTGGATACCTCCATAATGCAGTAGTCGGTACCCACTTCGTTCATTTTCCTGAAGCTTCGCTGCAGATCAAGCGCTTCTTGCGTTGTGCGCTCCATCTCCGTGTACGTATCGCCGATTTTCATTTGAATCGTGCCCATGAGTCCGGTTGTGAATCCTTGGTCGCGCAAAATTTTCTCAATTAAATAAGTAGAAGTCGTTTTACCATTTGTGCCTGTAATGCCGATGATCTTCATTTGCTTACTCGGATAACCATAGAAGTGTGCGGAAAGCGCCGCCATCGCATATCTGGCATCTTTCACGAGGAGCTGAGGCACCGGCAAATCCAGCACACGTTCGACTACAAGGGCAGAAGCCCCCAAATCAACAGCTTTCGGGGCAAAATCATGACCATCCACAGTCAATCCGGGAATGCACAAAAACAAATCTCCAGGCTTCACCTTCCGGGAATCGGCCTCAATCCCTGTAATTTTCGTATCCGGTTCACCGTGTATATGTGTAATGAGCAGAGCAGAAGCAAGCTCTTTCAAATTCATGGGCACCCTACCCTCTCTTTAGCGTTCACGATCATATCTATTATGGACAATTTTATGCATATGGAAAAGCAAAACATGTCTTATCGGCAAATCTTTTTTTTGATCTTTTATTGCGGCGGTTCGCTGTTGGATAAAAAGATCCGGATCGTCGAACCTTGATCTACTCTCGTTCCGGCTTTTGGCGCCTGGCTAATGACATATTTACCATTGCCGGACTTCGCCAATCTAAAATTCATGTTCAGATCTTCTAATATATCATCTACCGAAGCTCCAACCAAGTTGGGCACCTCGACGACCGGTGTTTCGCCATAACGGTATTCTTTGTCCAGCTGCTGTTTGTTCGGTTCCACTTTCATATACCGCAAAGCGTCAGCCATAATATTCTTCACGAGCGGAGCTGCGATAAGCCCTCCAAATTGTAAGCCTTGCGGGTCATCTACAGCTGCGTATACGACAACTTTCGGATTATCAGCAGGAGCAAACCCGATAAAAGAAACAATGTGTTCATCGGGAGAGTAACGTCCATTTATAACTTTCTGCGCTGTTCCCGTTTTACCTCCAACGCGGTACCCATCAATGAACGCATTGCGTCCCGTTCCTTTGGCCACAACACTTTCCAGTGCTTCACGCACTTGTTTGGACGTATTCTCGGAAATCACATTACGTACGAGCTCCGGTTCAACAACGTCAACGATCTCCCCGGACTCCGGATTCGTGAACGACTTCGCCACGTGAGGCTTAAAAAGCTTGCCGCCGTTAATCGCAGCAGAAACGGCCGTAATTTGCTGAATTGGCGTAACGGATACCCCTTGACCGAATGCTGTTGTTGCTAGCTCAACCGGCCCGACCTGGGAAGGCTTGAACATAATGCCGTTCTCTTCTCCGCCAAGGTCGATGCCCGTCTTCTTCCCAAATCCGAATCTTGTAATGTAATCAAAGAGCTTCTCTTTACCAAGCCGCTGCCCCATAACGACGAAGCCGGGGTTGCAGGAATTTTCTACGACTTGCATCATTGTCTCGCTGCCGTGTCCGCCCCGTTTCCAGCATCGGAGCCTGGCTCCGCCCACTTCAATGTAACCAGGATCAAAAAATTGTTCATTCTTTAAATCTACCTTTTTCTCCTCTAATGCAGATGCCAATGTGATGATTTTAAATGTAGAACCTGGTTCATACGTTTTCCATATAGGCAAATTGCGGTTATATGTTTCTTGTGAATAGTTATTATAATTACCTGGCTCATAGGTCGGTCTGCTGCCCATTGCCAGTATTTCCCCGTTATTGGGGTCCATCATAATCGCGAGCACGTTTTGGGCTTGAGTCTCAAGCATGCTTTGATCCAAATTCCTCTCAAGCACTGATTGCAAATGGCTGTCGATGGTAAGTTGCAGGTTCAACCCGTCCTTCGGCTGCACATATTCATCTGTTGTGCCTTTCAACTGTCTGCCCGCCGCATCGGCCATGTAGGAAATGCTGCCCGGCACGCCGTTTAAGAACTTGTTGTATTTGGCTTCCACGCCCGTCAAGCCTTCGTTATAAGCATTCGTAAAGCCTAGCACATGCGCAGCAAGCGTTCCAAACGGATAGAATCGTTTATTATCCTCTGCAACAACGATTCCAGGGAGCTTTAGATTGCGTATTTCCTGGGCCTTCTCTACCGTAATTTTACGTCCGGTCGGTTTGATATAGTTGATTCTTGATTTTTTAGTCATTTGCTTAAAAATCTCATCTTCGTTTCCCTGCAGCACTTCAGCTAGCTTTGCAGCCGTTGCACGGGCATCTTGAAGCTGAACTGGAATGGCCATCACAGAAGGCGTGCTGACGTTATAAGTGAGCGCTACGCCGTTGCGGTCTTGAATCTCTCCCCGCTTGGGCGCAAATGGTATATCTCGACGCCAGCTATTTTCCGCTTTATCCGCCAAATCCTGGCCAATCCACAATTGGACATAAGCAAGACGCAGGATGAGCGCAGTAAAGATGATAGTTCCAATAATAAGCGCAGTAAATAATCTGCGACGAACGGTAACGTTGGATGCACGCATGAACGTTCGCTCCCCCTTCCAAACCAGTCAAGATCGTTCATATCATGACTATTCGGGACAACCAGGGGTTAGAACAAGCTCTTATCCTATGGGGACTTTTTGGCAGCCGTGCGCCCGGACGCTTCCTTGCCATTAGGTGTTGGCGCCGCCGATGGCGTTGCTGCCGTTTTCTCGCTCAGCGGTCGCAGCTGCAAAACAACCGTTCGACTCCCGGCATCACCAGAAGCGCTTTGATCGGCAACATACCCTTCACCTGAAGTTTGACAGTTTACTTTGAAAAAGGAACAAGCTTCCATCGCATCTCGCAGCGATCTGCCTTGTAAATTCGGAAGCGAGAGCTCATCAACAGACTGTAACGCTACATAGATTCGTTGCGTAGCTAAGATTTCAGTACCCGCTTTAGGAAACTGATCAACGACTTTCGTCCCTTTTCCATGCACTTCCAGTTTTAATCCGGTTTCTTTAGCTATTTCCTTCGCGATGTCTGCCGTATTATCAGCAAAGTTAGGCATCTTGAGCTTGTTCGCTTCCGGTGTAGTTACTTTCGGTTGTTTCGTTGAAGCAACACCCATATACTTCAATGATTCCGTGACGATGTCTTTGAATGCAGGGGCCAACACTTGCCCGCCCAAATGATAGTTGCCGCCGAGATCTGGCTGATCTGCGATTAACGTCACCAGGATGCGCGGATTCTCAACAGGCGCGTACCCGATAAAAGAAATCACCCAAGTATCGGTTGCATATGTTTTCTCGCCAGGAAGGACGAGGTTGGCAGTCCCTGTTTTACCGGCAACGCGATAACCGTCAATATAAGCCAGTTTACCTGTACCGATTTCCTGATCGGATACAACCTGTTCCAAGTAATTGCTAACTTGATTGGCCGTCTGTTCACTCACAACTTGACGTACCATTTGAGGAGCGAAAGTTTGAATGGTTTGCCCTGTTTTCGGATCGACGATATCTTTGACGATATGCGGCCACATCAGCTTCCCGCCGTTCGCCATCGCGGCATATGCAGCTGTTTGCTGAATGGCCGTTACGACGACCTTTCCTTGACCGTAAGTCGCCGTTGCAAATTCGGACGGATATTTCATATCAATGAGGCCCGATACTTCCCCAGGCATATCGATATTCGTCTTTTGATCGAAACCAAACTGACGTATGTAATTCTCCAGCTTAGAAGGACCCAGTTTTTCGTAACCAAGTTTCACGAACGCAACGTTACTGGACCGTTTGAGTCCATCCAGGAACGATATTTTGCCCCATCCTACCCGATTGTGGTCATGGAGTTCTCTATCCTGCACGCGGATCATACCGGATTGATAGGTTTCGCTTGGATTGAAGACCCCTTCTTGTAACGCACCGGCCAAGGTGACGAGTTTGAACGTTGAACCCGGCTCATAACGAGAAGCGACTGCGTTATTCTTGAAATCACTTTGATCCTTGATCATCCAATATTTATTGGGGTTAAACGTGGGCACGTTAGCCATTCCGAGAATCTCCATCGTATGCGGATCGACAGCAATTGCCGTCAAGCTCTTCGGATGCCACTTTTCGTTAACTTTCGCCAATGCGCTTTCGATATAGAATTGAATGTTTTTGTCGATAGTGAGCCTAACATTCTTCCCATCTTCGGCGGGCTTGAAGTTGATTTTGGAGTCCGGAAGCTCGACACCCTTGCCATCCGTCTCATAGTTCATCATACCCGGAACGCCCTTCAGCACGTCGTCTAGTTTGATCTCTAAGCCTAGCGATGGAACCCCTTCTTTATTGGTGTATCCGAGTATGTGTGACGCCAACGTTTCCCCTGGGTAGTACCGCTTCTTGTCCTCCAGAATATTGACGCCAATGTCCGTTTTTTCTTTCAGCTTCAGCTTCGTCCGCATACTCTTAATGAACTCCGTGACTTCGTCCGCTTTATCCTTCTCGATTTTCCAACCTTCATTGCGAATTTCTACATTCGCAGCAAAGTCGGAATCGTCCGCTTTTCTTTTCGTCGCGCGCTCACGAATTTTGTTGACTAAAGCTGGCTTCGCTTCATCCGAATCTTTTAAAATCTCCGCCAGCCCTTGTGCAACATCCTCTGAAATATGATAGCCATCTATCATTTTGGGGTTTAACGTTACCGTATAGGAGGTAGCGTCAACAGCCATCACTTTATCGTTTCTATCAAGTATCGAGCCACGGACAGGCGCAAGCACCTTATCGGTCTCCCAGACCTTCTCTGCTTTGTCTAGCAACCACGAGGCTTCTACAACTTGAATCCAATAGACTTTAGTAATGAGGACAATAAAAAGAAGGGTGAATACCCCTCCGATTAACAACGATCGAGCTTTAATTTTTTTAGTCATAGGGAACACCTGCCTGTTTATGGATTATAGGCTACTTTCGTGTTCTTGTCGACATTAGCAGCCGTTTTCCCTTTATTTGGAGGCGTCTGGTTTACTTGCTTCTCATCCTGCGGCTTCAACCCGAGACGTTTAGCTTCTTGACCTAGCCGCTCTGGACTTTGCAATTTCTCTACTTCTTGCTTGAGTGCGCTGTTCTCAGCCTGAATAACGCGAATTTCTTTTTGCATTTGTAAGATCTGCGTGTTCATCTGATAGATTGCCGCGTATCGCCATATGATAACGCCAGCAACGATTACGCAAAGCACAACAGTAAACAAATACAGCATTTTCTCTTGAACGGGCAATGATTTATTTCGATAAACAACCTTCGTTGTTTCTTTTATTTTCACCTTAGGCAGTTGCTTTTGAGAACGCTTTTGGTCAAGAGCCAAACTTCCTTGGATATAAGCGGGCATTTTTCATTCCTCCTTAGAGTTTTGCTTTAGCAAAACTTGCATCGTAACGCTTGCTTTCAAAGTTTTTCCGCGATTCGCAATTTGGCAGATCTTGCCCTCTGATTGACTTCCAGTTCTTGTTCTCCTGGGATAATCGGCTTACGCGTGACTAATTTCAGCGTACCTTCTCGTTTACATACGCATATTGGAAAGTCGGAAGGACACGTGCATTTCTCCACGTTGTTCACCATAATTTGCTTGCAAATTCGATCCTCTAGCGAGTGAAACGTGATAACGGCAACTCTTCCTTGTGGAGCAAGGCAGCGGATTGATTGCTCAAGCGCTTCTTCAAAAGCTCCTAACTCGTCATTCACGGCGATTCGCAAAGCCTGGAAACTACGCTTCGCCGGATGTCCGCCGGTTCTTCTTGCTGCAGCCGGAATGCCTTCCTTGATAAGCTCGACCAACTCACCTGTCGTTTCAATGGTTTTCTTGCTTCTCGCTTCTGCAATGACCGCTGCAATCCGGCGCGAAAACTTTTCTTCGCCATATTCATACAAAATTCGCGCAATTCGGTCAGGAGACCACTCATTGACGATCGTTTTGGCGGTTAATTCCGTCGTACGATCCATCCTCATGTCGAGCTCTGCATCATGATTGTAGCTAAACCCGCGTTCCGCTTCATCGAGCTGCGGAGAGGAAACCCCAAGGTCGAACAAAATGCCGTCTACTTGCGGTTTGCCGTCGCGAAGCGCTCTAGGCTCGTTCCGCAGTACATGTTCCAATTCGCGAAAATTGCTTTTCACAATTTTCACACGATCCAGGTATGGTGCAAGCACCTTTTGTGCATTCGCCAGTGCCGCATCATCCTGATCCAACGCGATGAGCAATCCCTCCGGTCCCAATTTGGAAGCGATCAGTGAGCTATGACCAGCTCCTCCCATGGTGCAATCGACGTAAACGCCATCCGGCTTTATATGTAAACCTTCAACAGATTCTTCCTTCAGTACAGTCACATGATGAAACACTTGGTGTCCTCCTAAAAAAGGTGAGACTTTGATCTCCGATCAAAGATCCCTATAACTCCCCATACTTTGCGGGGGCCCTTAATGTGTAACTACAGGTCAAAATTAAAGTCAACGAGCTTCTCTGCTATTTCATTGAATGATTGTTCGGATTCATTGGAATAGCTTTCCCAAATTTGCTTACTCCAAATCTCAACGCGGTTGGAAACTCCGATAACGACACAATCTTTTTCAAGCTTGGCGTGGTCAACCAGGTTACCGGGAATGTTCGCTCTCCCTTGCTTATCCAGATCGCATTCCGTAGCTCCGGAGAAAAAGAACCGGGTGAAGGCCCGCGCATCGGACTTCATCAGCGGCAGCGCTTTAAGCTTCTGCTCAAGTATCGTCCATTCCGA
The DNA here is from genome assembly GCF_014534655.1 of Paenibacillus sedimenti. Lineage (GTDB taxonomy): Bacteria > Bacillota > Bacilli > Paenibacillales > NBRC-103111 > Paenibacillus_E > Paenibacillus_E sedimenti. The sequence goes on along the minus strand of NZ_JACVVD010000001.1, from coordinate 899,456 downwards.
TCTCGGATAAACGAACAAGCATTGGTCCAAGCCTCGAGTGATAACAAACGAGTCGCCAAGAGCTTCACGAAATTTGGCCGGAATAATCATTCGGCCCTTCTCGTCAATGCTATGTTGGTATTCCCCCATGAACATAGCATGGCGCCCCCTTTTCCTCCACTTTGTACCACTTTCCACCACTTTTTAATGTTTATTCGCCAAAAATGCAGCAAATCCTGCTACGAAGGCAGGATTTGCGAAATTATTTTTCAATTTTAGGTTTAATGTCCGTCTTTTGTCCCTTGACCCTCATCTTCAAGAGTGTTGAAAGTAGCATTTTGCGATTTGAGCTGATTTCTCATCTCTACGAGTTGTTTGTTTCTTTTCCTTCTATACATCCAGATCGGCAATCCGATAATGGCGGCAATGAAGATGACAGGCAGAGCAGCGGCCAAGAACACAAGAATACCTTGCAGAACCACAGCAAGTACATGTAAGCTGGAATTCCATGCTCTTTGAATACGTTCCTGCAGTGTTAGCTTATTCGGATCGGATAAAAGCGGCTTGTTGCCGGTTTGCTGATACATACGCAATTCAATGGTCGAGTACGCCACATTCTGATCCAGGTACCTCATCCGGCCTTTAATTTGTTCAATCTCACCCTGCACCTTAGATAATTCGTTTGAAAATGCGAGTAAATCGTCTGTTTTCGAAGCTTTTTCCATAAAACTAAGCAATCGTGTTTCTACCATTTGTTTGGCCTTCAAACGGGACTCCAGATCTACGTATTCCTCGGTTACATCCTGCCCTTGGACGTTACGCTGCAGCGAGGGGCTGATTTTCTCCAACCCGTCCAGCAAGGAGACAAACCCGTTTGCCGCCACTTTAATAGTGAACGTTCCACCCCTCTCCCCAGTGTTCGCATTCTCGGAGAATTGCAAAATGTAAGCTCCGCTCAGCGCCACCAGATCGCGCAACTGCGTCTGGGCTTTACTATAATCTTCAACCGGCATCACCAGGTTAGCGCGATAAATCAGCTTACGGTTAAAACCCGCCGCTTCATCGCTTCCTGTTGCCGGAATCACCGTTATCGGCGGTGTCTTAGCGGAAGCCTGAGCAGCAGCCGGTTGATTGACCGAGCCACTGGTTGTATTCGATCGTTCGGCTGGGGCAGCAGCATCAGAGCTGCTTTTTTGATCAGCTACAGCCATCGGTTTTTCTTGCAGATTGCCGCTCGATTGACTCGCCGCCTTGGCTTGGTCGGCCGTTCCGGCGGGTGAGTCGGACTTGGAGGCGCTGCAACCAGCGAACATCCAAGTTAACAGGATAACCAGGCTAACCATCAGCATCATCGATCGCCATGGCTTATTTCCTCGAATGCCTACCTTGATGAGTCCCTCTTGTTGTCTATCCGCTGCGCTGCTTCCTTCCTTTCGGTTGAACTTAAGCATGTTCCCTTTTCTTTGTTTGCCCCCCATTGCGCCATCTCCTCATTACCAGATATAGGTTATACACCCTATTAACGGTTGCGCGAGAAAGAAGGTTGCAGCGCCGCATCAGAAATTTTGATATCACGGCTTTACTCGATTAGGAATAAAAAAAAGCTTAAAGGAACCATATCGCTCCTTCAAGCCTTTTCCATAAATATTAATGCTCAGCCCAGCTGTCCAAATAAGCTTTTTGCTCATCCGTTAAAGAATCGATGCTGGTTCCAAGCGACTCCAGCTTGAATCTTGCCACTTTTTCATCCAGCTCGTAAGGCACATTAACGACCATTTTACCGATGCTTTGGTACTGTTCGTTGACATATTTCAGCGACATCGCTTGCAGCGCAAACGTCATATCCATGATCTCTGCCGGATGTCCGTCTCCCGCAGCAAGGTTCACGAGACGCCCTTCGGCTATGATGAAGAATTTGCGGCCATCAGCCAGTCGGTATTCCTCAATATTGCGGCGAACCGTACGTTTGGATACCGACATCGCCTCTAGTTCAGGCTTATTAACCTCAACGTCAAAGTGACCTGCATTGGAAAGAATGGCACCGTCTTTCATCACTTTGTAATGCTCGCTGCGGATTACGTCACGGTTACCCGTTACCGTCACGAAGAAATCGCCCAATTTAGCCGCTTCAATCATTGGCATGACCTTAAAGCCATCCATGTAAGCTTCGACAGCTTTAATCGCATCAATTTCAGTAACGATGACATTAGCGCCTAATCCTTTGGCACGCATCGCCACACCTTTGCCGCACCAGCCATACCCGACAACAACGACGGTTTTACCGGCCACTACAAGGTTCGTCGTACGGTTAATGCCATCCCAAACGGATTGTCCCGTTCCATAACGGTTATCAAACAAATATTTGCAGAAAGCGTCGTTCACGGCTACCATCGGGAATTGAAGCTGGCCTTCTTTCTCCATTGCCTTCAAACGCAAGATCCCCGTTGTCGTCTCTTCAGCTCCGCCTCTAATGTTTACGAGCAAATCTTTACGCTCGGAGTGTAAAATAGTTACCAAATCGCCGCCATCATCAATAATCAAATCAGGCTTCGATTCAAGTGATTTAATGAGCAGTTCCTTGTACTCTTGAGGACTAGGATTGTATTTGGCAAATACGGTAATACCATCCTCAACAAGGGCCGCGCACACGTCATCTTGCGTGGAAAGCGGGTTGCTTCCCGTAATTGTGACTTCTGCGCCGCCGGCTTTAACAACCTTAGCAAGGTAAGCGGTTTTTGCTTCCAAATGCAAGGAAATCGTCACTTTCAACCCTTTGAAAGGCTGCTCTTTTTCAAATTGCTCGCGGATACGGTTTAATACCGGCATATGCGCCTGTACCCAATCAATTTTCAAATGGCCGTCCGGGGCCAAGTTCATATCGGTCACAATACTTTTATCCATTGTGTTCATTTCATTTCCCTCCTATAAATAATAAACGCGATGCATGCCGTCTACCGGAATAGGCGTTGTAACCAACGCAGTCAGCCAATCATTCCCATATCGGTTCATATAAGCACACCCATTATACACTCTTTCTTGCGGCTTGGCTAACGGCACTACGGTAAGCCGAATGCGTTCAAGCTGTCTAAGCGCAGAATCAAACTGAGTCCTGTAGGCATCGGAAGCTTTATGCTCAAGAAACTCGATTTGTTCCACGATTTTTGCCAAGTTCGTCTCCCCGAGCTTTTTCAGACCAGGGTTAATTGTCGCCAGCGATTCAACGAGCGGTTCATAACTGGCGCAGAATTCCGCTTTTACAGCGTCGAATCGTTCACCAAGCTTCAAGGTGTCCTGTGCGTCCAACCACTCCTGCTTCTTCTGATCAAAACGTTCAAGCACATCCTCCAGGCTTAACCCATATTTGTTCATATGCTTATGTACAGTACCCTCAATCAGCGTGAATTCCATGCGCGGTGCAATAATGGGCATTTTCATCCCAAAATGTTCGAACGCTTTTCCTGTCTGCGCCCAGTAAGCAATCTCACCTGGACCTAGTACCGCGGCCAGTACCGGGAACAAAAACTCCTGCATCAAAGGTCGCGTCATCACGTTGTTGCTTAACATTTCCGGCGAGGTTACCGCAAGGTCATGCAATTGCGCCCGCGTATACGTATAGTCTTTCTTTTTATCGGTAAAATGATCACCTTCACGATGCAGCAGCAACCGCTGTCCTCCTGCAAATACAAACAGATTTGCACTATCCTCGGAAATATCAGCTTGCGCCATATAACCTGCAGCTTCGACTTGGTCGCGTCCCCGCACAAGTGCAGCGTTAAGGATCTCATTGTGCAAAACAAGCTGTTCAAACATGGAAGACTCCAGCTGCCTGAGCGCAAGTTCATCCGAGTCGATCAACACGAGACCATGCTCACCAAATAAAGCTGCCATCCACCTGGCGAATGAGTCGGACAACGTGCTTGCCCCTTCCGTTGTTTGCTGGAGCTTAGCGATCAGTGAAGCTTTGAACTCTGTATCCATCAGCGATTGATCCAGATTGTTAAGCGCTTCTTTCCATGCTTCCGGACTTAGCGGAAGCTTGCTGACTGAAGTACGCTGCCCGGTTGGATGGTCGACTTTTAATTTCTCAACCTGCTGCGTGCCCGATAAAGCGTAAATGTGATTCACTTCGTCAAAATCATGATCCTCGCCTGCGATCCAGAAGACTGGTATGACCGGCTGACGCAATCTCTCGCTCCACTGGCGCGCGAGTTGAATAATGGTAATCGCTTTGTAGAGAACAAGCAATGGACCTCCAAAAAGCCCTGCCTGCTGCCCCCCAACAATCGTCAAAGCGTTCTTGTTGTTAAGAGAATTGATATTCTCCAATGCAGCAGAGAAGTTGCCAATACTTTCGTTATATGCGGTTAAAACTTGAACTAATCGATCGCGATCCGCTCGCGGAGCTTTTGCCTCTTCAGTTAACCAAGCTGCACGCTCCTCCCAATCTTTGGTGTTGCGATAATGATAAGGGAACAAATCCTTGGCCAGGTCATTATCCATGATGTAATCTTCGGCAAGAATCTGACTTTTCTTCCAATGAAAAGTTTCCATTTGCATAAGCGACGCTGTCTCCTCTTTATCCCAAATAAAAAGACGTTCTTCATTTTGATTGTACACGTATGACCGGCAATCGTCAAAACTGTATTTATTTCAATTACATTTCAAGTCCTAATCACGACGAAAAGCCGCCCCTTTCGGGACGGCTCTAGATGGTTTAATACAAATGACATGCTACGAAGTGGCCAGGCTCTACTTCCTTGGTTGCCGGCATCGAAGCTGCACATTCCGGCATTGCTTTCGGGCAACGCGTGCGGAACGGACATCCGCTTGGCGGATTCAATGGGCTTGGTACATCTCCCTGAAGAATGATGCGCTCGCGTGTACGCTCCACTTCCGGATCCGGAATCGGGATCGCGGAGAGCAGGGATTGCGTATACGGATGCAGCGGTTTTGCATATAGATCGTCGGATGTAGTGACCTCTACGAGGTTACCCAAGTACATAACGCCGATACGATCAGAAATATGCTTCACCATTGCTAGGTCATGCGCGATGAACAAGTAAGTCAAGCCGCGCTCTTTTTGCAGGCGTTTGAACAAGTTCACGACTTGCGCTTGTACGGATACGTCCAGTGCGGAAATCGGCTCATCCGCAATAATAAATTGCGGCTCGATCGCAAGTGCGCGGGCAATCCCGATACGCTGACGTTGACCGCCTGAAAACTCATGCGGGAAACGGTTAGCGTGCTCATCATTCAAGCCGACAGCGCGAAGCAATTCCATAACTTTTTCTTTACGCTGTGCGCCTTTATAAAGACCGTGAATGTCGATGCCTTCAGCAATAATATTTCCAACTGTCATACGCGGGTTCAAGGATGCGTAAGGATCTTGGAATACCATCTGCATATTGCGGTTAAAATCTTTCAACTTCTTGCCTTTCATTTGGTGAACATTCTCACCGTTGAAAAGCACTTCGCCAGCCGTTGCGTCATAAAGCTTGATGATCGTTCTTCCTGCTGTCGATTTACCGCAACCGGACTCTCCAACGAGACCGAAAGTCTCGCCGCGGTTAATCTCTATTGAAAAATTGTCAACGGCTTTCAATATTTTGCCGCCGCCAAGATTAAAATGCTTCTTCATGTTGCGAATTTCCAAAATGGATTGATTAGGCATGTTGATTACCTCCTACTCCTACAGGACGTTCAACGTTTGGAGCATCAGGGTGCAGCAGCCAGCAAGCGGCGCTGTGCGTTTCAGATAACTTCGTATGCTCAGGATCCTCTTCCAGGCAATGGTTCATCGCATATGGACATCTCGCTGCGAACGCACATCCCTTAGGAGGTGCAAACAGATCCGGCGGAGTTCCTGGAATCGGAATCAGTTCTTCATCACTGTTCGTATCAAGGCGCGGAACCGAGCGAAGCAATCCCCAGGTATATGGGTGCTCCGGTTTATAGAAAATTTCATCAACAGTTCCTTGCTCGACGATTTTCCCCGCATACATAACTACTACACGTTGAGCCATATCAGCCACAACACCAAGGTCATGGGTAATTAAGATAATGGATGAGTCCGTTTTTTCCGAGATAGTTCTCATCAAATCAATGATTTGAGCTTGAATCGTTACGTCGAGAGCGGTTGTTGGCTCATCGGCAATAAGAAGCTTCGGCGAACAAGCAAGCGCGATCGCAATCATCACACGCTGTCGCATACCGCCGGAAAGCTCATGCGGATATTGATGAATACGACCCTCAGGGTTGTTAATGCCAACAAGTTTCAGAATCTCAATTGCGCGCTCTGTTGCAGCCTTTTTAGTTAAGCCCTCGTGCTTAACCAAACCTTCAGTGATTTGGTCGCCGATTTTCATCGTTGGATTGAGCGATGTCATCGGATCTTGGAAAATCATACCCATTTCGGAGCCGCGGATTTTCTCCATCTCTTTATTAGACAGTTTCGTAATATCTGTTTTGCCGTCAAACAGGATCGAACCGCTTTTTATATAGCTAGGCGGAGTAGGAATTAAACGCATGAGCGTTTGCGCGGTAACGGATTTCCCGCAACCGGATTCTCCTACAATCGCCAATACTTCACCTTTTTTCAAAGAAAAAGATACGCCGCGAACAGCTTGAACTTCCCCCGCATACGTACGGAAAGAAACTTTCAGATCTTTTACTTCCAGCAAATTATTGTTGGTGCTCATCTATCATTCACCCCTTCTTACTTGCGCATTTTAGGATCAAGCGCATCGCGAAGCCCATCGCCTAACAAGTTAAAGCTTAATAGAATTAAGCTGAAAACGATAGTAGGAAATATAAGGCGATGCGGATATAAACGGATATAGTTCGCGCCGTCGGACAGCAAGTTACCCAGCGATGCTAGCGGCGGTTTAATACCAAGACCGATGAAGCTCAAGAACGCTTCAGTAAAAATCGCTGTTGGCACTACAAACGTGATTTGTACGATGATAATGCCGAGCGCGTTAGGAATCAAGCTGCGCATAATAATTCTTATTGGAGAAGCGCCCAAAGTACGCGATGCAAGTACAAACTCTTGTTCTTTTAAGGTAAGCATTTGACCGCGAACCAACCGCGCCATTGGAACCCAACCCGTTATGGCCATAGCCAATATAATTGTCGGAATACCTGGTCCGATAACCATAATGAGAAGAATAGCGATTAACAGATAAGGAATAGAATAAACAATCTCGATAGCACGCTGCATAACTTCATCGACACGACCACCGTAATAAGCGGAGATTCCGCCATAAATGACACCGATGACTAAATCAATGAAAGCAGCAACAATCCCGATAAACAACGAAATTCTTGTTCCCCACCAAACCCGCGTCCATAGGTCGCGTCCGAAGTCATCGGTCCCAAACCAGTGTGCGCCTGAAGGAGTTTGGTTTTTAATTTTCAAGTTTTGCGTCTGATAATCGTAGCTAGAAACAAAAGGTACAACAATCGATAATACCATCAAAGTAACTAGTATAATTAAGCCAGCCATAGCCAGTCTATTTTTCTTAAGTCGTCTCCATGCGTCCTGCCAATAGTTGAGCGAAGGTCTTACGATTCTTTCGCTACTCAAAGATGTGCTTGAAACGGGAGCAAACTTGTTGTTGTTCTCGGTTGTTTGCGATGTAGTTTGCATCATTTACTTCCCGCCTTTCCCAAGACGAATTCTAGGGTCAATAAAGCCGTACAGTACGTCTGTAATGAAGATTACTAGTATAAGAATGCTTGAATAGAAGATAGTCAAACCTGAGATCATCGTATAATCATTCGAATAAACGGAAGATACAAAGTGCTTGCCCAAACCTGGTACAGAGAAGATTTGTTCAACAACGAGCGTACCCGTGATGACGTTTACAAATATTGGTCCAATGATTGTAATAACCGGCAATATGGCATTACGGATCGTATGCTTAACAACTACAGTGAGATTGGTAAGACCTTTTGCCTTAGCTGTCTTAATATAATCCTGATTTAAAACGTCCAACATGGAAGTCCGCATCAAGCGTGCCAGGATCGCAATCGTACCAAATGAAAGTGCAATCGCCGGTAAGATCTTGTAACTTGGTCCCTTCCACAAACCTGCAGGCAGAATTCCCCATTTAACGCCAACGTAGTAGGACAGTAACGGTCCAAGTACGAAGGATGGAACTGAAACCCCTAATACCGCAATGAACATAGCTGTATAATCGCCGAATTTATTATGTTTTAACGCGGCTGTTATACCTAAAAACAAACCTACAATTATTGCAATTGCGATCGCAATCAACCCAAGTTCAAGGGAAGAAGGAAATGCTTGTTTAATAATATCCGTTACTGTACGAGCAGGGAATTGAAAGGAAGCTCCTAGATTACCATGAAGGATATTATTCAAGAATGTAAGATACTGCTCCCATAACGGCTTATCCAGTCCGTATTGCTTCAATAACATCGCTTTCGTTTCTTTCGGAATCCGTTCAGAGCCTTCTCCCAGCGGATCCCCAGGCAAGTTTTTCATCAAAACGAATGTAAACGTTGAAATAAGCCATAACGTAATAAGCGCATATAAGAAACGGCGAAGAATGAACTTAACCATAGTGCTCCTCCTTATATTAGTTTTATGATCCAAGAAATTTAAAAGAGGCCGCTCCCACGAGGTGCGAACGGCCTCTTCTCATGATGCAATCGTACTTTTCCGACTATTACTTAACGGAAGTCCACTTCAGTTCCCATTCCTTACCGAAGGAAGGAAGCAGCAATCCTTCAATGTTAGGCTTTTTCACGTAAGCACGTGTACGGAAGTAGAGTGGCGTAATACCTTGATCGTCCATCAAGATTTTCTCAGCTTCGATCATAGCTTTCGCACGCTTGGAAGCATCAGTTTCCGTTTGAGCTTGTTTAACTAAAGCATCGTATTGCGGGTTGCTGTAGTCGCCTTCGTCAAACTCGCCGCCGGTTACCCACATATCAATAAATGTCATTGGATCGTTGTAGTCAGCGCCCCAGAGGGAAAGTACCATTTCGAAATCTTTCTTGGAGGAAAGTTCGATACGCAGAGCATGCGGAAGCGGATTAGCTACCGCTTCGAATCCAAGGTTTTGTTTCCATTGAGCCAAGATGAATTCAAGCGACTTTTTAGCTGTCTCTGTATCGTCAGCATTGATTTTCAGCTTAGGAAGAGCTGTCACGCCTAGCTCTTTCAAACCTTCATCGAACAGTTGTTTAGCTTTAGCCGCATCAAACTTAGGTTGTGTCTCGCCTGCAGATTTACGGAAGTCGCCGCCAGCGCCATCTGCAGTACCAGCAGGTACAAGACCTGTAGATGCTACGGAACCGTTAGCAAGAACTGTATCTACGAATGCTTGACGGTCGATTGCCATACCAAGCGCTTGACGGATCTTTTTGTTAGCAAGAGCAGGCACTTTTTTCGTTTGGTACATAACGTAAGCGTTAGTTAACTCTCTTTTTGGCGTGCTGTCCGGCTTTCCTGCGTATAGTTTCAACTGATCGCCTTTAATTTCAGTCAAATCAGCTGCATCTGTTTCGTAAAGGTTCAAACCAGTGTTTGTATCTTTCACGATGTTGACAGTTGCTTTAGTCAACTTCACGTTAGCTGCATCCCAGTACTTGTCGTTTTTAACAAGCTCAAGGGTTTGTTCATGTTCCCATTTAGTCAATTTGAACGGACCAGCACCGATAACTTTATCAGCGTCAGCGCCGTATTTGTCGCCATATTTAGTAACGATGTCTTCACGTTGCGGGAAGAATACAGGGAATGCAAGCAATCCTGTAAAGAAAGCAACCGGTTTTTCAAGTTTGATTTCCAGTTGTTTGTCGCTAATCGCTTTTACGCCAAGAGCATCTTGTGCTTTTTTAACGTCTTCAGGAGTTTTAGCTTTAGTTACCGCTTCTCCGCCTTTAATCCAAGCAACGATAAAGCTGTATTGAGCTTTTGTTGCCGGATCAAGCGTACGCTTGAAGGAGTATACGAAATCTTGCGCTTTCACCGGTTGACCATCGGACCATGTAGCATTGTCGCGAATGTCGATCGTGTAAGTCAAACCGTCAGCAGAAATTTTAGGGAAGTCTTTTGCAAGACCTGGAGTCGGCTTACCATCTTTGTCTTCACGGTACAAACCTTCGTTAAATGCGTTAATCATCGTGAACGCTGCGTTAGCTGTGGATTTGGAGTTATCCAATACTGGCGGCTCTGCACTGAAGTTGATTTTGATTTCTTGCGGTTTGTTGGAAGCCGCTGGCGCAGCAGTTCCTTTTGCATCCCCAGCCGGTGAAGCAGTTGGTGTTTCACCACTTTTAGCACAACCAATTGCAACGCTACCCATAAGAGTAAGAGCTACTGCTGTTGAAACCCACTTTGTCGCTTTCATTAAAACTCCTCCTTTAAAATTATGTATATCTAGTTTATGGTCAGGTGTTGTGATAGTTTTACTAACATAAACTTAACACCGAGAACCCGAAGGTGAATTTTGTAGCCGTGAACTCTCATTATCATGTCACATTATCTAACAAAATTCTCTGGTAAAAAAAATTACTAGAGTATACGCAAGGAATTATAACATATTGCAAAATAATGTCCAGCGTTAATTTACCTTTGTTAAAATAATATTGAGAAATGGTTCTCACGGTTTCTAATTATACAACCAACGGTCAATAAAATCTATATGAATTTCTTTGTTATTTTCTACAATTCTCAAAAAAATATTACAATTGAACTAATTTCACGAAGATATGTAAGCACTTTCTTGAATGATTATGTCGAAAAAATAAAATTTTTTCCGATATTCAGTAGGAACAAAACGATATAGAGCGCCGAAAGTCCCAGAAAGCTTAATCTCCATACGACGCGGCTCACTTTTAATAGTTCGGTCTTCCCTTTCAAATGGGTTTGGTAGCCGCCAATTATCCCAAATGAGATCAATAGAACCAACATAATCAGCCAGAAACCAAACGTAGACTGAAACAATTGATTCCACATTAAAGAGACGGAACCAATGAGAAATACAGTCGTGATATCCATCGTCAGTCTTGTCGTTATTTTCTTGTCTTTTAAAAAGAAGTAAACAATAAACCATAGAATTACAAAAGTGATAAATGGAGCAACTGCAAAAATAGCATAAATCGTCGAAAAGAAGTTCATTATGAAGCTCATTAACAAATCACCTACTTATTCAAGGGCTTTCACGACACAATAGACGGTTTGGTGGACAGCAAGCTCCAGCTTCAACTCTTTAGCGATACGCAGCAAGCTGCCATTCATGCTGTCAATTTCCGTGCCCTTGGCTTGCATTAGATCCTGAAGCATCGAGGAATGATTCTGAGCGGTTGCTTTACAAACATGCAGCAGCGTTTTCCATAGGTTATCAGGCAGTTCAATACCTTTTGCACCTGCAACGAGCATCGCTTCATCGTAAAGCTCGCGCATAAGCGACATGGCCCACGGCGACTCCAACAATTCTCCATTTCTCACACGCAAAATAGCGGTAAGCGGATTGATCACTGCATTCATGATCAACTTGCTCCAAATCCGTACTTCCATCTCATTCGACACTTCGGCTTCAATTCCTGCCGTCTTTAATAAATCCTGCAACAAAATTTGCGATGCTTGGGGCGGCCCGCCTTTTCTAGTCAATGAACCTAGATATGTAATACCATGGCCAGTATGATCAACCTTGGTTAAACCTTCTTTTCTCGCTGCTTCTGTTGTTACAGCAAGAAGAAGCTTGTCTGATCCAACTGCGCTTATCAGCTTTTCTTCATGCCCAATTCCATTCTGGAAACAGACTACGATTGTCCCGGCAGACATACTATCTTTCAAATAAGAGATAAATTCATCCCGAATAGCCGGTTGCTTGACCATAACAAAAAGGAAATCCGGATGTTTGTCTTCTTTTACACTTTCATCATAGCTTTGGAAACGTATGTTGTGCTCATTCGAATTCGTTGAGATCACTTTATCGCCGTCCAAGCTAATACCTTGCATTCGGAGCGCCTCTGCTTGTTCCCTTGTTTTTGTCACAACGGTTATATGATCACATACCGTAAAAAGCTTGGCTCCAAATAACAAGCCTAGTGAGCCTGCACCTACTATCATAATGCGCATTTAAACGAAATCCTCTCCACGATCGTTGTTTCTTTGTTACATTATACCATTATGTCTACCTAAAGGTTAAAGCTTGTTCAATTATTAAAAAAAGCCCCGGCTTAAGGGGATCACCCTTTTACCGAAGCTTCGTTGAGGCTCTACATGTTTATTTGTTAGTCTACTCTTTCTAAATTCCCGTTTGCATCCATCTTGAAGCGCGGCTTCCCATCTTCTTCCTCTTCAACAAGGAAGGCCAATTTTCTCGCACGATCCATGATTTGGATTAATGCTTTATAATCATCATTGACGACACGGTAGTCTGTTTCCACTTCATTCACTTGCTTGTTCAGCTTGTCATTCTCCCGGCCTAGCCTATCTAGTTCGTCTTCTTTGTCCTGCAATTCTTTCTCCAAATTTTTGATATGCCTGTTCATATCTTGATACGTATTTCTCCATTGACGAAGGAATCTGATTACCGCATCAATCGAAAGCGTTTCTTCCGTAAAAGAATCTGGTTTGCCCGAAGTCAAATCCGAGGCGTCGAGCATTGCGATTGAAGAACTGGAAATGCTGACAGCAGCGTGTTTTTTGAGTTGCGTTCGCTTTTGACGTTGTGCTTTCGCTATTTGAATGGCTGCTTCATACTTCTTTCTAACAAAACTGTTCCAACGGAATCCACATGCGGCCGCTGTGCGGCCAATTCGCTCGCCCACTTCTTCAAATGCGGATAATTGCGTGCTTCCTTCTCGTATGTGACGCAGTGTCACCTCCGCCAAAATCAAATCGTCTTCATCGCTCCAAGCATCTTGTCTAATTGCCGACATAAGGTCAATCCTCCTATGCATCTAATAAAGAGAATCAATTCGTAGGGAGTAGGGATAAATTGATTCGTGCCATTATTACTATTTCTATGCCCATACTAGAGTTCATAGAATCTATTTGATACTAAATGGTATTGCCAATTTTTTTGACACTCATACATGGAGTTCGGATAAAATGGAATACTACGCTTATATGATGAAATGTTTTTAATTTCGTCACCTTTTGACGGTTTACACTGTTCGGATCAAAAGGTATAATGTGATGTAGTAAAAGTGCAACGTGGTATGAGAGGGGGATATAACGAGAATGGATCGCATGTTTCGGGTTCTAGGTTTTTGGACACTTGTAATCGCTTTGATGAGCTTAGCTGGAAATATGATTCCGATGGCTCTGATTTTCTTTTTCCAAACAGCCGTATTCGTCATTCTGGGCTATATGCGCTTATCAGAACGCACTTACATATTGTTGTTCTGGGGATATATGATTATTTCCTTCGGCGGATTTACGTACTGGTCATTTTTCAAAATGTCCGTTTAATCCTGCCGCCACAAAAGACAAACAACAAAAAGGTGATCCGACTCATTGGCAGTCGGATCACCTTTTTTTCTTGGCGATAAACACCTTAAACAACTCACTCATCTGATCGCTAAGCAGCAGCTGACGAATAGCCCGGTTTCTTTTGGAGACCTCACTGAACGGATTCGGGTCAAAATGGTCTTGTAGTTTTTGCAAAATCCCCTGCTCCACTAAAAATTCACGCTGCGTTTGAAGCGTGCAGGTTGTGAAGCCGCTCCGATGTGCGGAATCGATGCAGGATGTGAAGTTCACATGCGATGTAATATCCTGTTCACCAAGCGCAATAAACGGATTGTCATGAGCTTGATGTTTGCGGTAGCACAACAACGTTCCCTGGTGACGGTGTGCGGCATAAAGCTCCTCTTCACGGTCACCGTAATCAATGATCATACAGCTTCCACTGATCATATGTGCAGCTACTGAGCCTACCCATGCTTCAGCGGCTAGATTCAGCTCTGCAACTTGCCCTTCAGCCCATTGAACTTCTAGCCGATCGATATAGTCTAATAAAGGCTTAGCGTCAAGTGGCAGCCAATTTTCTTCAAAGATTTGTTCCTGAGCGTTCCATGAAACGTAAGATTCTTGGAACTTCCTGTCCTGAAACCGAATCCGGTGAACAGGGAATGCATCCAACAATTCATTCGCCAGAACATAGACGTTATCACGAGATCCCTCGGTAAACCATTCATTTTCACTCATGAATTGAATAAGATCAATGTGCTGCTCGAGCGTCTGCCTTTGCAGCCCGCGATGAAAACCGCTTGATTCGATGATCGTATAGGACAAACGAGAAAAAATAGATGGTGCAATGAGCTTAATTTCATTAAGCAAGTGCAGAGCCAATCGCCCATTGCCTCCACCCCATTCAACCAGATGAATGGGGTCATCCGAGGAAGTCTCCGTGCTTATCTGCGAACAGATATACGCTGCTACCATCTCCCCCATGACGGATCCGATAGAGGAGCTGGTGTAGAAATCACCGTCTTTGCCGATTTTTGAATTCGGATTTCGATAATAGCCTCCTGGCTCGCTATATAAACAAATATTCATAAAATCCCGAAATGATATCATTTGCTTCTCGCTTTGCCGAATTGCGGCTAGCAAGGCGTTTACAACATCAGGATGTCCGAGCTGTGTGTTCAAACGCTTTCCCCCATTTCTTTACTTGAAGACAAACGAAAAAGAAACCTTTATAATGAAAAAGGATTACGGAAGGAGAGACATAAAAGCATGTCCAAAAAATGGTTGACCTTAACGGTGGCAGCTGCGATCAGCGTCACATCGTTAACAGCATGTACCGATAACACGAAGATTAAAGAAACAGCCCTGCTAGCGCTAGACAAACAAAAAGAGATGAAATCGTACACGTTCGAAGGCAGCACAACATTATCGATTAGCGATGCCTTAATGAAGTCCGCAAACCCGCTAACGAATGGGTTACTGTCTCTAGTCAGAGAAAGTACGATTGAATGGAAGGGGATCAGCAATGTCGACCCGCTTCAATACCAGGCTGATTTGAAAATAACGCCAAAGGGATCGTCATCGCCAATTGAGATTCCAGTTCTCATTAAAGATAGCAAAATGTATTTTAATATGCCAGCTTTAAATAAAACGACTGAAGAGTACTACGCGATCGATTTGCAGCAAATGAGTCAAAACAGTAAATCGCCGCTTACCCTCGACAGTTTAAAAAATACGTCCCATCTGACGACATCGGTTGCCGGATTGATTTTTAGCGGCACGGATGCCAAATGGTATAAACAAGAGAAGAATCCGGTTAAGCTGGCGGATGGAACAACCGCTTCATCCATCAATCTGGAAGTAACGAGTAAAAATGAAAAGGAACTTAACGCCATACTTCAAACTAAAATGCCTGAACTCATAAGTTTACTTCAAAATAATGGGTTGCTCACAGCAGACAAAGCAGAACAATTGAAGAAGTCACCGGCAAGCGCGGTACAAATCCACGCTCCTAGCAAACTGATTCTGGCTATTGATGGTCAAGGCTTTATCCGCGACGAATCATTGGATATCAACTTCTCCATTACCACGGCGGAAGGCAAAACAGCTGCAAATCACATTTCCTTGCATCAAACTTATGATGCGATCAATCAAGCAACAGCATTAACGAAAGAAGTTCCGAAAAACATTAAAAATTTCGATGAGATCCTCAAATTAATCACTCCTGAAAAAAAATAGATCCATTTCAAAATACTTGCCTCTTCCCCGAGGCAAGTATTTTTTTGTGCTTCATTTAATAGAAATATGATAATCTGTTCATAGGGGGAGAGTTCGTTAGATGAAATATAAAATTGCAGCCATTATTATGTCGGTATTATTGATTCAATCCATAACATTCGGGGCCTATTCGGTCCTTGCGGAAGAAGTCTCGAACGCGCCCGACGAAACGAAACAACTCGTGCAAAAGGGGCTTACCATTTTTGAAATCGATAAAGAGGTCGCCCGTTTAAATGAACAAGATGCCAAAATCGTCGAAGAGATAAAGCAAAACGAACGCGATATAGACAAGCAAAACAAAGAAGTTGAGAACACAAGACAGCACGCCGGCAAGGTGCTGCGAGCATATTATACCGGTGATCGAGACTCTATCTGGATGCTGATGTTCTCCGTCACCTCTTTTGCCGATGCGCTCAAAATGTTCGAATATTTACAAATGATTATCAATAATGATCACAGGGCATTAGCCAATTTCACCGTATCTTTCGAAAAACTGAAAGCTTTGCGCGGTGAACTGGAAACTGCGCGCATAGAGCTGCAGAAGACGAAGGATAACTATCTATTACAGCGTGATCGACTCGTGAAACTTCAAGAGGAGCTGGATAAACAGCTAGCTGTTAGCGCGCAAGCGGCCGCCATCCAGGAGCAAATCAAGAGCTTAAACAATGAATGGAAAGAACAAGGCGTACCGCTTTTCCGGGAATATTTGAACAACCTGTCCGCTGCTTTCAAAGAGCTGCCGCAACATGTCACTGAAGGAAGCAATAAATATCTGGACTTATCCAATTTCAAAAATCCCGTCATCACCATAACGGACACCGACTTTAATACATACATTCATAGTAAAAATGAACTTCTTCAAAATTTGAATTTTGAATTTGCGGACGATAATATTATGGCCAAGGGGAGAAAGGGTGAGGTCAGTATTGAGCTGCAAGGAACATTTGTCCTCAAGGAAAATCCCGATATGAATGAAGTCCAATTTATCGTGAAACAGCTCGAATTCAATGGATTTCAGCTACCGGATACAACGATTGATGATTTCATGAAGGAATTTAGATTAGGCTTCGTACCCAGGAAGATTGTCAATTATCTGGATGTCGTAAGCGTCGAGACGAAAAAAGGCGTTGCTATTGTAAAGCTCAAACTCAATCTGTGATCAAAAGCGAGGAAATGCATAATGGAATCGAAAATAGGATTGTTGATGGATTTGCCGGATGATAAAGTCCCCGGCTTTTACGCACAAATCGTTAAGGCTCTTGCCGGCAAGGTTCAGTTATTCGACAGGGACAAGGAAATGCTCATTGTCAGCGATGAGGATCAGCGGCAAGCTGCACTGGAGATCATGGCTCACTACAAGATTGAAACAGAAATCATGCCTCTCCGCCTTTTGCCGGAAGAAGCGGAATTAACTGACTTATTTAGCGATTACGGCTTCATAAGCCGTGCTGATCATCCTTTTTTCTATGAAAAGCTGATCCGCACATTTCGCATTGTGAAAACAAGCGATCAGGCGGAAGTAGAACAAGCACTTCTTCAGATGGAAGAACACCTGCTTGCTCGATATACAGAAAAGGGACAGAACATTTTTGTCGTGGACCGGCAGTTGGAAGAGCTCATGCACGGTATAGCGAAAGCCTATAAATGTCAAATAGAAGTTCTAGTCTAATTCGATAAAAACCTGGAAAGCCCCCATCCCAATCGGGACGAGGGCTTCTATCATTTAGAGCAGATCCGCAGCTAACTGCGCCAAATGGGAACGTTCACCCCGTTCAAGCGTAATATGACCGCTAATACTTTCCTGTTTGAAACGCTCCACCACATAGGTGAGTCCATTGCTGGACGCATCGAGATACGGATGATCGATTTGATCCGGATCGCCTAGCAGTACGATCTTACTGCCTTCCCCGACGCGAGAGACGATCGTTTTCACTTCATGCTTCGAAAGATTCTGAGCCTCGTCGATAATGATGAATTGACCCGGAATCGAGCGCCCGCGAATGTAGGTTAGGGCTTCAACTTGAATGCTGCCGAGTCCGGCAAGCACTTTATCGATGTCGCCCGGTTTTTTCGTATCGAATAAAAACTCCAAATTATCATAGATCGGCTGCATCCACGGACGCAGCTTTTCGTCTTTTTCCCCTGGCAAATAACCGATGTCTTTTCCCATTGGAACTACCGGACGAGCGATCAGCAACTTCTTATATTTGCGTTCATCTTCAATTTTCATAAGGCCCGCCGCCAGCGTTAACAGCGTTTTGCCGGTTCCCGCTTTCCCTGTCAGGGTGACGAGCGGGATATCGTCGTTGAGCAGAAGCTCGAGCGCCATGCGCTGCTGGGCATTACGAGCCGCAATGCCCCAGATCGGCTCATTGCTCATAAAGAGCGGCTCCAGTTTTTTGCCTTCGGCATTCACTTTCAGTAGAGCCGATTTGGATGTACCAAGCTCATCACGCAAAATAACGAATTCGTGCGGATGCAGCATATAGCCTATATTAAGCGAATTCACGCTCAAGTAACGATAGGAGTAAAATTCATCAATAATGGAAGGATGAACATGCAGCGTTAAATATCCCGTATACATGTCGTTTTGAGCAACGATTCTGTCTGTTAAATAATCCTGAGCAGTTAACCCGAGCACATCCGCTTTAATGCGCACCAGTGTGTCTTTGCTGACGATGACGACGGGTCTTGGAAGGTCATTCGATTGTTCTTCAATATGATAATTCAGCGCTACAGCGAGAATCCGATTATCATTCGTGAGTTCGGCAAAGGTTTCTTGCAGCTTTGTAAAGCTGCGATGGTTCAACTCTACCTTAATACTGCCGCCTTGCTCGAGTGTGATACCGTCGGACAAAGTCCCCTTAGCCCGCAGGCCATCAAGCAACCTCGATACATATCTTGCATTTCGACCAATCTCATCGGCATTTCGTTTTTTCGAATCGATTTCCTCCAACACCACGGCGGGTATGACCACTTCATTATCTTCGAATGCAAATAATGCATTAGGGTCCTGAAGCAGCACATTGGTATCTAACACGTAAATTTTTTTCATTATATGTCCCCTCCCGGATTTGGCGTTAGATCTTGATTCATACATACATCCTAGTTATATAGGACAAACTAAACGCGAGATTCAAGGAAAAGAAAGGAACGATTCTAGTGAGACAAATCTGCCTGATGTTGCTGGTGCTGTCTCTCACAGCCGGCTGTAGTCAAGCGCCTAATAATGGTGCTGCCCCCCCTCAAGATCCAACTAATAATCAAGTCAAAGTACAACAAATCGCGCCGCAAAAGTTAGAAATCAAAGATTCTCAAGCAGTTGCGGATCGTTTGGAGCAGCTGGCCACCAGCATACCTGAGGTCGAAAACGCACATTGCGTCGTCTTCGGCAATACTGCCGTCGTTGGTATCAACATCAAAAAGGACTTAGATCGAGCGAAAGTCGGAACAGTCAAGTATTCTGTAGCGGAAGCACTCAAGAAAGATCCCTATGGTGTCAATGCCGTCGTTACAGCAGATATGGATTTAGACCAACGCTTACGCGACATTAGAGATAATGTAAGGGCAGGTAGACCTATGACCGGATTTGCCGAGCAAATGGCGGATATCGTAGGCCGCATTATGCCTCAGTTGCCGCGGGATATTCGCAATCCGCCAGTCAATCAGGCGCCTAACGACGCGAACCAAGTTGGCAATCCAAACCTATAATTCGCGGAAATACAACAAAAAGCCTGACTGCGTACGCAGGTCTAGGCTTTTTTCATCGCATCAAAAACTTGTCCGGCGGGCTTCTCAGCAGCACGGATGTCGTAAGTTTTTTCAAATTCAGGCTCGGTCACAAAACGGGCGCCATAAAACATAACGTCTTGGGTGTTTAGAAGCAAAAACTTCTCTCTTTGCAGGACTGAGTACAACTGCTCCGGTAAAGCTGTGATGAGTTCAGCCATGTCGTTCGCGCCTCCTATAAGGTGGTGAAAAACGATTCTTACGCTTTAAGTATAGCATAGCCGGTGGCGAGCCTACCACCATTATGCATCTATTTTTTGTACCATGCGAACACTCCTTTTACACCCAGTTATACCTTATTGTACGCCCAATTGAGAAAGATATGTCGCGAAACGTAAGCGGCTATTGATTATTATATTTCGGATTCGAGTTAATATCCTCCAGCAGCTTTTCGGCTGATTCACGATCAAACTGCTGTTTCTTGCCGATCCCTTCTTGTTCATAAGCAATGAAAATAGCCGGAGAATCCTCTTGTATGATATAAAAGTTACTGACCGAATGATCCTCTTCAAGGATTAAAGCAAAAAAATCACGGGTCTCGCGGGCAGCCTCATCATCCGGCCTCGCTTCCGTAACAATTTCCATTTGAAGCCAGTTGAACAATGCATCTTGCAGCTTCACGTCAGACCCCGTCCTCTCTTAGCAAAATAACGTCCCATCCGCTTTTCAGCCAATCCAGCCAAAGCTGTTTCCATAATAGTTGCTTGTCAGAAGAAAGTTCCGAATTGTTATCGTCCATAGTTGAAACCAATTGCAAGACTTCT
Source organism: Paenibacillus sedimenti (assembly GCF_014534655.1). Classification (GTDB taxonomy): domain Bacteria; phylum Bacillota; class Bacilli; order Paenibacillales; family NBRC-103111; genus Paenibacillus_E; species Paenibacillus_E sedimenti. The sequence continues at coordinate 879,197 of NZ_JACVVD010000001.1, read as the reverse complement.
TGCGGGTTCAAAATACGATCCAGAAACGCTTCAGCGCAATGAGACAAATGATACGGACGGCCATCGAACACAATCTCGTAAACGTCTGACAAATCCAGCTCAATAAGCTCAGAACCGCATAACTCTTCGTCATCACTCAAAAGAAGACTCGCTTTAAACATGGGAAGCAATCTGGGATGCAGCTTATGAGCGGCCTCCCGAAACGAGTCGAGTTCATGCAACGGTTCGCAGCAGACCCGATCCGCCCCAAACTGTAATGGAAACTTATGAATAATTGGAGTCAGCCAGTATTTCGTCATTTGCCCCTCCTACAGAAATCTTATCGGGATGGCTTGTTTCCGCTTCTTTTCTCGACAAAGTAGCGTATACGAACGAGCAGCATCAGAAATACGGCTATCGCTAAGCTGGGCACGATTGGCAAGCCTGCCACCTGGAAAAAGAGCAGCATGACGGAGCCGATTGCAAGCAGTATATAAATGATTAGCGCCTTCAAAACGGGCAGCTTGCGGGTCCTGAATACTTTGTTGTACACATAGGTCATAAGGACAAAAATAAGTATGTAGGTAATAAAAATATGGTTACCAAACCATTCCGTCATGGATGACTCACCTCATATATTCAATTAGCTGATTATCATGCATATGTAAATACAGGGAAAGGGAAATGAGGCATTATGCCCACATTTCCCTTTTCTCCTATACAAACCCTGATTAAACGCCAGCTTCGGACATTTTACGGTGCTTCTCAGCACGCTCGCGCTCGCTTTTGTTCAAAATCTTTTTGCGCAGACGAACGGATTTCGGAGTAATCTCGCAATACTCGTCGTCGTTCAAATATTCAAGCGCTTGTTCCAAAGAGTAAAGGCGTGGAGTCTTCATCTTCACAGTCTCTTCTTTGTTCGCAGAACGGATATTATTTACTGCTTTTTCTTTACAAATGTTAACGATGATGTCATTGTCGCGCGTGTGCTCGCCTACGATCATACCTTCGTAAACTTCCGTTTGCGGATGTACGAACAAGATACCGCGGTCCTCAACGGACAAGATACCGTACAACGTGGATACGCCCGTTTCACTGGACACAAGCACACCTTCATGACGTCCGCCAACGCCTGCGCCTTGGTAAGGACCGTAGCTATCGAAAGCGTGGTTCATAATTCCGTAGCCGCGAGTCAACGTTAAGAAGTTCGTTCTGTAACCGATCAGACCGCGAGCAGGGATCAGGAACTCCAAGCGAACGTTGCCGCTGCCATTGTTGATCATGTTGACCATTTCAGCTTTGCGGGAACCCAAGCTTTCCATAACGGAACCCATGCTGTCTTCCGGAACGTCGATAATCAAACGCTCGATAGGCTCCATTTTCTGGCCGTCTACCACCCGAATGATAACTTCCGGCTTGGATACTTGCATCTCGAAGCCTTCGCGGCGCATGTTCTCGATCAGGATACCGAGGTGAAGCTCACCACGACCGGATACGATAAATGCATCCGGACTGTCTGTGTCTTCTACACGCAAGCTCACGTCAGTTTCCAATTCTTTGTAGAGACGCTCACGAAGTTTACGGGAAGTCACCCATTTGCCTTCGCGTCCAGCGAATGGACTATTGTTCACCAGGAACGTCATTTGCAGCGTCGGCTCATCGATTTTCAGAACCGGAAGCGCCTCAGGATGCGCCGGATCCGCTACAGTTTCACCAATATTGATATCTTTGATACCGGAGATGGCAATGATATCGCCAGCAGCAGCTTCTTCAATCTCAATTCGTTTCAAGCCTGTGAAACCGAATAATTTCTCGATTCTAGCTTGTTTTGTAGCACCTTCGCGAGTCATTACAGCTACGGTTTGACCTGCGCGAATTTTACCGCGGTTGACACGACCTACACCGATACGGCCAAGGTATTCGTTGTAATCCATCAACGTTACAAGGAATTGAAGCGGCTGTTCTACATCCTCAGTCGGAGATGGGATATGATTCACGATCGTCTCATAAATCGCGTGCATGTTCTCATCTTGTTTCTCAGGATCCAAGCTGGATGTCCCTTGAAGGGCAGATGCATAAACAACGTGAAAATCAAGCTGCTCGTCAGTTGCGCCAAGCTCAATGAACAGGTCCAGAACTTCGTCCACAACTTCAGCAGGGCGAGCGTTCGGACGGTCAATCTTGTTAACGACAACTACCGGAGACAGGTTTTGCTCCAACGCTTTACGAAGCACGAACTTCGTTTGCGGCATTGTACCTTCAAAAGCGTCGACAACGAGCAGAACGCCGTCAACCATTTTCATAATCCGCTCAACTTCACCGCCAAAATCGGCATGGCCTGGTGTATCTACGATATTAATCAAATAATCTTTATAAGAAATGGCTGTATTTTTCGCCAAAATGGTAATCCCGCGTTCTCTCTCGAGATCGTTGGAGTCCATTGCTCTCTCTTGTATAGCTTCGTTCTCCCGGAATGTGCCGGATTGTTGAAGCAGCTTATCTACGAGCGTTGTTTTCCCGTGGTCAACGTGCGCGATGATCGCGATATTGCGAATCTTGTCTCTTGCGTGCATGAATGTCAAACCCTCTCTACCCTATAATTTTCGTCTCTGTTCATAAAAGAAGCGTCGGACAAAAGCGCCGACGCTTGACATTTATATTTATTATACGCAAAATCTCGACATTATGCAAGGTAAAAGCCAATAAACACAAAACATTTACAAGGTCGGCTGAAGTTTTACCACGATCTTGGCCGGCGCAAAATCAAGGCGGCGCCAGCTAGAACAAGCAGCAGTGCAATAACATAAATGCCTAGCTTGAATAAAAGTGTCATTCCGAAAAATACAGCCGCAATAATGCCCAAAACCATTGCAGCAATCAGAACGCCGCGATCGCTGCTGCGATCGAATAAATGAAGCTCGTATAACCCGACAGCCACACCCAAAATAAATCCTGGCCATAAATAGCTCATAGAACCCCAGCCAAAGAGGTTGCAATAGAAAAACATCAGCGCATACGTTGTTAATATGCCTCCTGGTACAAGCACACCAGCGGGCAGCGTGCGATTAAAGAATAGCAAATGGAACAGAAGTCCAGGAATAAGCAGAGCAAGCGGCCAAAAGAAGGAAGCGATAAAATGAAAAACACCCAGCTTGCCAAGCAGTAAAACTACGGCCACACCGATTAACAGAATTCCAATGGAGTAGCTATTTCTAGCCATACGAATCCCTCCCGATTCACTAGTCGACGGGATGTCCAGTTCGACACCCTTCAACAATTAGTGTATCGCACCTTGGATAAAATTGCTAGGGTGCGAACACTTATTTGCGGCCGCGCCGCTTAGCTTCCAGCAAGCGGCTGAGCGCGTCCGGCGGCGCTTCGCCCGCCGCCGGAGGGGCCGGAGCAGCCGCGCGCGGCGCCGGCTGCTCGACCTGCGCCTGCTGCTGCGCAGCAGCAGGCGATTGTACTGGAGCGCCGCCTCCGGCTGGGCGCTCCACAACGCGCTGCAGCTTGTGCGCAGCAAGCTGCTTGCGCTCGCGGAGACGCGCCAGCGGCGTCTCCGTCTGCGGTGGCGGGCCGGCCGGCGCGGCCCGCCGCAGCGATGCCGCCGCCCGGGCCAGCAGGCCGGGCGGCACGGATATGCGCCGCGCTGCGATGTCGAGCAGCAGCAGCAAGAGCGCAGCCATCAGCAAGTAATCGCTGATGGGCGACAGCCGCTTCTGCGCCGCGGAAGCGAAGGCGTAGGCCTCTTCCGGATGTTCCAGCGAGAGCATCCGGCCGCCGGTCAGTTCAGCCAGCTGCTTCAGCTTGCTGAGACCTTGCCCGTCCGTAATCCGGTATTCCGGAGAATACGGGATCACAAATCCCGATGTCGCGCTCCCGACGATACGCTTCTCCGTACCTTCGCCGCTGCCCTCAGCCAGCAGTTCGGTCTTGGCAAGATATACGCCTGACTTATCCACAGGCAGCTTTACTAAATATTCGCCTGGCGCTGTCGGTGTAAAAGCCACTTCTTGCGAACCGAGGGACTCATCCGTCACTACAGCCCGCAGCTCGCCATGTGCCTCGCCGCTCCCGGCGGCGCTTCTTGCTTCAAGCGTCACCTCGTTGCCGGACAAATGACTGCTAAGCTCCAGCGGTGAAGATTGAAACTGCGGGAATGTCCATTTGATGATTTGCGTCAACATTGGAGCGAATCCCGGCCACGTCACCCAGTTCCCGGACCATGCCCCTGTAACATCGCTCGTCCAAGCGACGGATCTCCCGGCTCCATACTGCCATCTCGCCAGAATCGGATCAGGTTCGGGGCTTGTAAGGACGACCTCTGCCGCTTCTTTAGCCGTTGTCGCAATGTAGCCATTCAGGGCAGGTAATCCTTGCCCTAAAATGTTCCTCCAATCAGCCCCAGCCGCATAGGCCGGAACGAAAGGCTGATTCACCACATACGTCCTTGAAATCAGCACAGCTTCCCTGCTGAAAATCGCGGGAATCGTCGTTTGATCTACCGCCGCGTAATACCTTCCCTTCGCCTGCTCGGCGAGCTGCCCCAGCAGCACTTGATCCGCATCCGTGCCGATGGCCACGGTGGACATCGTGATATTGTCCTTTTGCATGCGTGCTGTCAAAGCTTCATAACTTTGATTCGTTGACGATTGCCCATCGGTTAACAAGATGATATGTCTTCGCTGCGCGTCCACCTTTGACAATTTTTCATAGGCTTGCTCTACAGCCGTATAAATTTCAGTGCCTCCATCGGCTGGAATGGAGTTGATTTTGTTAACAATTCCCTCTTTATCGCTTAGCTTTTGCGGTTCCACATACCAATGCGGAGAGCTGTCAAAGCCAAGAACGCCGACCGTATCTTTGTCACGCAATAAATCGACGGTTCGAGATGCGGCTTCCTGGGCGAGTTTGATTTTATCCCCAGACATGCTGCCCGACTTATCCATAACGAGAACGATGCCGAGCGACGGGATTTCCCGTTTGCCTCTTAAGTCCATATAAACCGGAAGAGCGCGTTCAATCGGAGTTTTGAAATAGCCGCCAAGACCGTAGCTGTCTTCCCCGCCCAACATAACGAATCCAACACTGTAATCCCGAACCGCCTGCTCGATCATCTCCATCTTGGCTTGCGGAATTTGCGTAGCGGCTACGTTATTCAGGACGATGCTTTCATAGCTCATATAGGTCGCAAAATCGTTTGATAGCAACTCAGGAGCTATTGTCTCAAATGGGATCAAAGCGGCTTCGAGGGCAGCTTCCACATTTTTGGATATACCCGGTTTGCCTTCTACGATAAGCACTTTTGGCGGACCTTGTACCTTGCTGAACGCATAGTGCGTATTATTCGCTGACTGTTCGTCACCATCCAAATAAATTTCCGCCCGGTACCGGTGAAATCCCGGTTCTTTGGCAAGCGATTGGACAGCATAACGATTTTCGCCCTTGTTTAAAACGACCCCTTGGGCTGTTATCTCCCTGTCATCCTCGAATACGCGAAGCTGCGCCGAACCTGCTGACGACGAACGAATCATTACTTCTAGCGTATAAGCTTCCGCCTGGAACAACTTATCGGGTACGCGCAGCGACTCGACTGCCGCATCTTTGCGTTCTTTTGCAGGAAGCGGCACCACATCCACTTTAATACCACGATCTTTAAGCAGTGTCCCCTGACGGAGAAGGTCGCCAACGTTCTCCTCGCCGTCTGACATCAGAATGACACGGCCAATCTTCGCTTCGGTCAATAACCCGGATGCAAGCTGCAATCCTGCAACTACATTGGAAAACTGGCCGTTCGTCTGCGAGCTGAACTGAAAAGCATCCATCTGATTAGCGTCAAGTGACTTCTCAATGGCTGCTTGTAAGCCTATTGAAACAACGCCCGCTTCATCTTGCTCGGAGCGTAGTTTCACTGCATCTCGAATCCACGCGGCTTGTCTGGCTTCCGCCTTCACGCTATCCGATTTGTCTACAGCGAATACAACACTTTTGCGATGATCCAGTGTAAACCACTGCATGCCTGCCAAAGTAAAAACGAGAAGCACAAGCACTGCCGTACGCAGGATCACTACCAGCTTCTTCCTCCCGCCCCGGAGGCGGTATAGACCTTGCCATAACCACCAAATGTAAAGAGGGATAGGCAGTAACAGCAAAAGTGCCCAGATCCTGTCAAACTGAAAGCCCACGACGGTACACCTCCCATTCAAACAGCATCATGATGAGTAGGATCACCACGATCCAAGGAGCAATCGGATGATTCAGAGACTCTACTCTTTCCTGTCCGATTGATTGCGAGTCGTCTTTCTTGCTTAGCTTGATCTCTGTTTGATCATTAATATTGGATTCCCGGGGATCCATCGTGACCTCCAGAGGCCGGGTTTGAATCAAATGACCCTCCTGATTGTATTCCGCGAATTGATACAGTCCAGGTGAAGCAGGTACGATTTGCCTTGACTGCAGGGTTATGCCGTTCTGTGCTGCAGAAATTTCATCTTTTACTGCCCCCTCAGAATCATGCTTCCAAGATGCTTTAACCGTCTCGGGATGAAGCGCGATCTCTTTGGTTTCTCCCGCAACTACGCGCCCTAGATTGCCGCCGCGAAACTGGGTAAGCCATGCCGCTGCATTTTGTACGAGGACCGGAAATTCTGGACGCAGTACAAGATCCGTATGCTGAAGCGAAAAGGCAAATGTCAATCTGGGAATGCCCGTTTCCATACCCGCAAGCATTAAGGGCGATGCAGCGGATTGAACGATCGGCTTTTCCCACGGTCTTGCAGCCCGTTTCTGTATACCTGCCACATTTACGTCTTGTAAATGAATGTAACGGGTAATGGGATGATCTGCGATTGTATATGGAAGTACCGCTGCTTCTTCTATGGCGGCTGCAGAGCCGGGGGCAATCGACCAAGCAGGCGTTGAAGCCAATAGTCGTTTCCATCCTTCACCATTTATTGCCGCTTCATCCACACCATCCAATAGAATCAAATCAGGTTTGCGTCCAAGCGGAAGCGGATAGGCCCCGCTGGCGTTTTTTTGAACGTTTAGCAAATCCACCTTCGCCAGCGCAAGTGCTTTTTCCAGAAAAAGATTCCCTTCTCCAACATAAGCGGCCTGGATACGTCCGCTCCCTTCGGGAAATGCATAAGCCGTATTATCAGCTTCCATCGCATCTTTCGTATCGATTTGCAGCTTATAGACATCTCCGCGTGCCAGTTGATCTATGAAGATCGACTTCTGTTCGCCGGGTTTAAGCTCAATGGAATCGGTATGTACGGCTTGCGAATCGATGAAAGCGGTCGCTTTCATCGATATTGGTGAGGAACTCCAATTTTTTAAAGCTGCAACCGCTTGGTAAGCCGAACCGTCCGCGATGCTTTTAACACCAAATTGGGAGATACTCACATTAGCCGGCGCGGTTGTTCCGGATAGCTTCTGAACCGTAACAGGAACTGAGAAAACAACGCCGGAAGCTTGTTCGGTCCACTGTCCGTCCGTATAAACACGAACTTCGGCATTCCGATCATCTCGAGATAATGCGGAAGCTAAGGATAAAGCTTCCTGATAATTGGTTTTTCCATAAAAAGGACCCGCTTGTTTAAGAGCTTCTTGTAACGATGAGACGCCGTTTTGCCGTGAGATGAGCACTTCCGGCTGATCTTTCATAACAAGGAGTGTGTACGCGCTATTTGGCGCATGTTCGCGGGCATACTCAAGCATCTCTGTCTTGACTTCATCAAGCCTTGTACGATGATCATCGGAAGCTTGCATACTAGCAGAATCGTCCAGTACGAAAATAACATGGGTTTTAGCGGAATGTTGCCTCTGAACATAAGGCTGCATCAGTGCAATTACGAACAAAGCTGCGGCAAGTAATTGTAGCCATAATAAAAGCTGGCGACGAAGTTTCTGCCAAGGGCGGTTCGCTTCCTGTTCCCGCAGAACCCGCTGCCATAGCAGGTGACTGGATACTTCCGTATCCGTATAACGGCGCTTTAGCATGTATAGGAGGACGATGAAGGGCAATGAAAGCGCGAACCAAAGCCCGCCTAATGACGCGAATTGCATAAAAGCTCACCTTTTTCTGAATGAGGGTCGTTCGCTCACGAATTGCGTTCGATTTCCAAAACTGGGGCATACTAGCGTAAGTCTTTATGCGTACTAACAGGGAGGTATCATGAAACAGCCAAATGCCGCAAAGCAGCATAAGCCGCTTTGGACAAAAGCATTCCTGCTTACTTCATTATCAAACTTATTGTTGTTTTTTAGCTTTCAAATGCTGATCCCAACGATCCCAACCCATATCTCGCAATTAGGCGGAGACGACGCTCAAGTTGGACTTGTCATTGGATTGTTTACGATCTCATCGCTGTTAACCCGGCCCTTTGCCGGTAAGGCGCTTGATTCACTTGGCCGTAAACATGTGCTGCTTGTCGGATTGTCCATCTGCGCTTTAACGATTGCCGGATATTCGTATATGGCTGCAATCACCCTCATACTCGCTGCCCGTTTCGTTCACGGAATCGGTTGGGGTATGTCCACCACATCCTTAGGCACTGTTATTGCCGACATCATTCCTGCTGAACGGCGCGGAGAGGGGATGGGATATTACGGGTTATCCAATACGTTTGCATTGGCTCTCGCCCCTCTAACCGGCTTATGGCTGATGAATGCATACGGTTTCCTACGCGTACTGCAGCTTTCCACATGTCTTGCACTCTTATCATTGTTAAGCTCATTGTTTATCACCTATCCGAAACCGCCAATGCCTTTCGAAAAACCGGCTCAACGGCCAACGCTCGCGGATCGTCTATTTGAACGATCTGCATTGCTCCCATCCATATTATTGCTTTGTACAGCTGTATGTTACGGAGGCATCGTCACGTTTATCACACTGTTCGGCCGTGAAGCCGGCATTTCGAATGTCGGTTGGTTTTTCCTGTGCAATGCTTCCATGGTGCTTATCGTGCGCCCTATAACAGGTCTGCTTTTTGATCGCAAAGGACCTGAATGGGTGCTTTTGCCGGGCGCTTTTTTTACAATCGCGGGTCTGTTGCTGCTCTCTTATGCACATTCCGAAGCCAATCTGGCTGCGGCTGCATTATGCTATGGCGTAGGCTTCGGCTCCTTGCAGCCTGCTCTTCAAGCATGGACAATCGCTAGAGCGGCTCCAAATCGCCGGGGCGCTGCAAGCGGAACCTTCTTTTCAGCCAACGATCTCGGCATAGGTTTAGGTGCTATGGCCTTGGGCGCTTTAGCAACCTATTGCGGCAGTTATGCGGTCATGTACCGGTATTCGGTACTTCTCATGGTCGTATTCTTGCTCATTTATGGATGGTGCCTCTGGCAAGCCAAGCGTGTTGTGCGCCTTTTCGGGCGGACTTCGAACTAGCTTAGGTTACTGAGCGGAAACAGCAAGCCTCTGGGGCGATAGTTGCATCGATTTATATCTATCGCATCAAACCTTTGCGCCGAAGCTCGCCTAACAAAAATTCGTCGATCGGCACGCTTGTCACCGCAAGCACATAAGTAATACCCCGCTCATAACAAAATGCCTTAAGCCCGGATGTATACTGCTCTACTGCCTTCCGGTAGGCTTGCAATATTTTGCTGCTCATTGCCACTTCTTTGGCAGCTCCGGTTTCGCTATCAATGAGCCGCAGCTCGCCGGCAAGTTCGGGTGCCAGCTCTTCGGGCGCAAGAATTTGGATCGCTGCAACTTCTTGTTTGGCCGCAAGCAAATAAGTCAATGCCTCCTCCACGCCCTGTTCGTACAAAAAATCGGAGAATAACCAGGTCATTCCCGACTGCCTGGGAAGTATGGAAGGATTGCGGAATACAGCACCCATATCGCCCAATCCTTCAGCTTGGCTTCCTGATAGAAAATTAAAAAAACGCAATGAACTTCCCTTACCGCGAAACAGCTTCAGCTGTTTCGTAATTTGCGATGTAAAAACGGCTGCGCTGACGCGATCGTAACGGCTTAAGGAGATATAACCAATTGCCGCTGCAAGCTGTTTGGCATATTCCCATTTGGAGCTGAAATTCATGGACTGCGACGCATCCAGCCAAAGGTTCACCTGCAGCTCCTGTTCATCCATAAAAAGCTTAATGAACGGCTTGCCTGTCCTTCCATAGGCATGCCAATCCAATTGCCTTGTATCATCGCCTGGCGTATACAGTCTATAATCGGCAAATTCCAATGACGAACCGAAATCCGTTGATCGGCGTTTGCCTTGCATCGTGCCGCGAATGCGGCTCTTCGCTGCTATATTCATTTGTTCCAAACGCTGCAGGAGAGCAGGATCGAGCAAGTCCCATCCATTGCCGCTCATCGTCCGGACTCCAAAGAATGGACGACAGCTTCAATGATCGAATCCGGCGAAATCCCTATGGCCTGTCCTTCAAAGTTCAAGAATAACCTATGGCGCAAAGCCGGATACGCTACTGCGGCAAGATCTTGTTTAGAAACGTGGTAGCGTCCTGCTAGAAAAGCCCGTACTTTGGACACTGCAATCATCGACTGTACACCGCGTGGCCCTGAACCAAAACGCACATATTTCTTGACAGCTTCAGGCGCGGACGTCTCTTCAGGATGTGTGTTCATGAGCAGTTGTACGGCATAATCCAGAACATCCTCAGCAACTAAAATATGTTTCAGCCCCTGCTGGATATGACGTAAAAGCCCGCCATCGGCTACTTTCTCAGCCCGCTGTTCGATCGCCGAAGTCGTACGCAGCACAATTTCTTTCAGCTCGCTTTTCGTCGGGTAGGTAACATGGATTTTGAGCAAAAAGCGGTCAAGCTGAGCTTCAGGCAGCGGATATGTCCCTTCCTGCTCCAGCGGATTCTGAGTTGCTAATACAAAGAAAGGCGAAGGCAGCTTATAGGTTTCGGAGCCTACCGTTACAGTTTTCTCCTGCATGGCCTCCAGCAGCGCACTCTGTGTTTTGGGTGTGGCCCGATTAATTTCATCCGCCAAAACAAAATGCCCGAATATAGGTCCTTTCTGGAAACGATATGTCGTTTCACCCTGTGCGCCAAATTGAATGACGTTCGTTCCCGTTATGTCAGCCGGCATCAAATCCGGCGTAAATTGAATGCGGGAAAAGCTGAGGTCGACCGTATCGGCAATCGTTTTGACGAGCATCGTTTTGCCAAGTCCCGGAATCCCTTCCAAGAGCGCATGACCGCCGGCCAACATGCACCAGAGCAGTTGCTCGACAACCTCTTGCTGTCCGACAATGACGCGCCCGATCTGTTCCCTTATTTGATTGACCGCTATACTCCAGGCATCTAATTGCTCTTTCGATTCCACCATCGCTTCTTCTCTCTCCTTAAAGTTTTGCGGAGCAAAACTGACTACGTAAGCATCCGTTTAAAATTTTGCGTAGCAAAACTGACTTGTTGGTCGATTTCCCCCTGTGCAGATTAACGTTGAGGTTGAATTTCCAAGAAGTAGTCCCGCACCAAATTCTGCATATTCTGGGGCAGATCGGAGCGATTCAAGGCGCTCGAGGCCTCTGCTGCGTAATCGGCGTAGACATCTTCATACGGGCGCGACGCTCCGTCCAAGGCCGGCGCTGAGCCTCCTTGGCTCACTTCGCCGCCGCGGCCGTTGGTCGGCCCGCCGTCGGCGTAGGTGCCTCCCGTGCCGGAGCGCTCTCGCGGCGTCGCTACCAGCCCGCGCGAGCCAGCGCCTGTGCCGCCCTGCGTGCCGCCGACGCCGCTGCCTTGGCCCGGGCTGCCTCCGCTGCCTGGCGCTCCGCCTGCGGCGCCTGCTCCTGCACCGGCACCCGCGCCAGCGCCGCCGGACGTGCCGCCCGGCGCGGGGCTCGTGCCTGCGGTACCCGCAGCCGTGCCCGCCGCTGGCGGAGAGCCGGCGCTTGCGCCCGGCTGCGGTGCCGTGCCGGCCGCGGCGAGCTGCTCCGCGAGGCCGCCGGCCGCCCACGCCTGGCCGGGCTGCGCGCCGATCGCGGCAAGCTCGCGGGCCTGCGGCAGCACAGCTGCGGCAAGGCTCGCCGCTGCTTGCGCAGCCTGCGCCTGCTGCTGCGCGAGAGCTTGCTGCTCCGCGCTGGCCGCCGCTAGGCCTTCCTGCAGCCGGGCGAGCGCCTCATGCGCGTCGCCTTCGCTGCGCAGCGCTGACGCGGCCTGCTGGAGCTGCTCGCGAAGCTGCTGCTCGGCCGCAGGCGACGCGGCAGCAGCCGAGGCCGCGAGGCGCTCGAGCTCGTTCGCGAGCTGCTGCTTCTGCTGCGGCGTCATCTTCTGTACTTGCTCGCCGAGCTTTGCCATTTCGCGCGCGACGCGCTCCGCCGCCTTCTGCTGCAGCGCTTGCCCTAGCTGGCGCAGCGCCTCGGTTCGCTGCATCGATTCAGCCCATTGCTCAGCGCGCTTCTGCTGCTTTTCAAGATCGCTTAAGCCCGTTGCAAGTTTCTTCAATGCTTTTTCCAATTCTTCCAAAGCTTTGGCTGAAGTTGGCGTCTGTCCCAGTTTGTGCTCCAGCTCTTTTAGCGCATCTAACGTCGATTTCGTTATTGGACGCGGGGATGGGATCGCTTCAGCTTTTTTCACCCATTCATCCACATGCTCCTTCTGCTCCTGCACCCAGGCTCGTTCCTTCTCAGCATTCAAAAGAACTTGATCCTTGGCATTCGGTAAAAGAAGCAACACAACGAAGATAACCGCAAAGCCTAATGCAAAAAGCCATGGATGATAAGTCAATCGTAAGGGAATAACACGACGAAGCTCCGTATCCACAAAGCTTGAAACTCGCTCTAGCGTATCCTGCCTTTGAAGATTGGCAAATACGGAAGTCTGATCGCTGTAGGCCAGAGCTGTAGACACCCGATCCTCCAATCCATGTTCATCCAGCAGCTTGGCGGCAGCTTTTATATCAGGTCTTCTAAAAAAAAGCCAGACGAATCCAATAACCAGCATGAACAACATGCTGAGGATAGCGCCATATCGATAGCCAGGAATGAGAAAAAAACGTCCCAACATCATCCACGAGCAAGCTGCCGCGATTCCTGCAAGTACACTCCAGCTTAATACTCTTAAACCCCAAGCCTGCCGCAATCGGCTTCGTACAGGTTGAAGAGATGCTTCCAGCAAGGTTTGCTCCACGATCAGACCTCTCCTTTCTTTTTGGCTTTGTTATTCTTCATTGTTGAATTCTAACCATGAGATAAACCTCTATCGAGGTCTTTCGAAGATGTGCGACCGCGTTCAGCAGAAGGTTTATTCGCCAATAAGAATTTCGTTTTCCGACTCATCGGAAACTTATAAATTCTTATATGGTAAGAAAAACCACCTAAACAATTAGCGATCAATTCGAAACTATCGTTTCCCCATATATATACTCGAAAAATCATACAGATTTATCCTTCAAACGGTAATTTCCATGGTTATACACGAAAAATCATACACAAAAGCTCTAATTGAAGCGAAGAGCCCGATTTTATATGAAATTTCACACAGAATCGTTGTTTCTGTGATTTATGAACCTTCGCAGTTCCGCTCTTTTTTAAATAAAGAAAATCAACAACAAAGTTTAACAGAGCCTTCTTTTTAAGAGGTAGCTAAAATAGCCCTCTTTGTCCACATCAGACGATAGACTGATTGGCGAATAAACTACTTCTAAACGCGGTCGCTCAACTCCGAATTGCCTCGATATAGGTTTATTCATAACGAAGTAACTCTAGATGCTTATTCGACATCGAATCTTGAACGAAACCGGGAAGTCCTGTACTCACATCTCGCTCCGTTCCTCCTTCTCCGGATTTCGTCCAACCTTCTCGGTTCTGAAAGCGGACTTTTTTAACATTTATATCTAATTCTTACGCTTCATGATCGGACGTAAATAACGGATGCTTAGCCAAAGCAGCACAAAAGAAATCACTGTATAGGCAGCACAAAACAGATGCCACATTTGCAGCCAGGTATGCCCTTTGAATAGCTGTTTGGCGAAGTCTGGGATCATGAGACTTACCAAAACCGCCATTGGATTGAAGCTGAGGAAATACCCGAGCACATCCTCATCCATACCCCTGCCGCCGATTTGTCCGAAGAACAGACCGGCTAGTGCCGTGAAACCAAAAATAAAGAGGACAAACCCGTACGTTGCAATAACGGAAAGGACCGTCTTTTTCAGTATCGTGGAGAAAAAGACGCCCACAGCTCCAAGCAGGAGCATAACAAACACATAAAAAATAAATACCGACAGCAGCTGCCACGGCGATACCCCGCCATATAAAAACACAATGCTGTATAGCGGCATGGTAGCCACGACCGTCAACAACATGAAGCTGAGCGAGGAGAATAATTTGCTTAAGATGATAGTCCCTGAGCTCTGCTGTGTCGTTAGCAGCATATTTAACGTTTGTTTCTCACGCTCCCCGCTAACTACGCCAGCCGTTAATCCCGGCGTCATGAAAGCGATCAGTACCAGCTGCGCACCGCTCAAAAAGTAAAACAACTCGCTGCTTTTTCTGATGCTGAGAACACCGCCGGGTTGGTTCCCCATATTGATATAGGCGAAGCCAAGGGCGAGCAGACCTATTGCCAGCAAATATACAAGTATGGAGATTGGAGACCGAATCGTGCGCATGCGCAAGCGGAACTCTTTTTCCATTACCGGGTTAATCCAATTTAATTTGTTGTTCATCGTGCGCACCGCCCCCCTTCGTAATTTCCAAAAACACATCTTCCAAATTCGTCAAGGCTTCACTGAACGAAAGGACCTGGAAGCCCTTCTCAACTAATCGAATTAGCAGCTTGGCCTGATCTTCATCTGCGCCTCCGAAATGAACGTGAATCCCTTTCTCATCCGTGAATACCATTGTGACATGAGATTGTTGTTCGAGATAAGAAGCTGCTTCTTCCATGCCGCCGACGACGCGAACATGCAAGACACGATTCGCTTTCATCCGATTTTGAATATCCGACACTTTGCCTTTGGCAATGAGCTTGCCATATTCGATAACCCCGATCTCATCCACCATCTCCGCAAGCTCAGGCAATATGTGCGACGAAATGATGATCGTCTTGCCCATAGCCTTCAGTTCCTTCAGGATTTCCCTCATCTCGATTCGCGCCCGAGGATCCAGTCCTGATGCAGGTTCATCGAGTATAAGTACTTCAGGTTCATGGACTAGGCATCGCGCAAGACAAAGACGCTGCTTCATCCCTCTCGATAATGAATCCACATAGAAATCCGCTTTTTCCGATAAATTCACCAGTTCCAAAAGTTGTGGAATCAGTTTTAAACGTTCCGCCCTCGGAATCCCATAGCTAGCTCCATAGAAATCCAGATATTCTGTTGCTTTAAAATTATCATATACCCCAAAGAAATCCGGCATATATCCAATCAATTTACGGACTTCTTTCGGTTTCTCCGTCACGTCATAGCCCCCGACCTTTGCAGTACCCGATGTCGGGCTCAGCAAGGTGGCTAAAATCGACATCGTCGTTGATTTGCCTGCACCGTTTGGACCAACGAAACCGAATACAGTCCCTTTATCAATCTGCATGGTAAGCGAATCGAGTGCCGTAAAATTTCCGTATCTTTTGGTCAATTGCATAATATCGATCATGGTTTCACCGCTCCTTCCATTGAAATGGCCGGAATGCGGAATCCGATATTATTTTGTAATGCAGTTGCTTTTATGCGGATCATTTTTCCCTCCAGAATATAGGGCTGAAGCTTCTCGCCTTCCCATGTCATGAGAGGCTTTACATCGATGGTCTCCCATTCACGCGACTGCGTATTCCACAGATCTAACGTCACGTCTCTATTGACATCGGCGTGCATCTCCATCTTTTGATAATTCGCTCCGGGTATCGAAGGCAACCGATACTCGAACGTAACATCGCCTCCCCCCATTTGCATGTACGGGCCATTATGAAAATTGATGTCACTTACTTTAAGATGATTATCGACCAGATCCGGGACGAGCATCGGAAAAGGAATATGGATTTTTCCATCTGTCGATACAAAATTGATCTTCATTTTTTGTGCAAAAAGCGTTAATTGATCAGTAGGCAAGGTTTTACCATTGCCCAACAGGATCGAAGTCTGATCCTTCGACCAGCCGATAATGAGCGGATCAAATCCACCCGACAGCTTCGTTTTGTCAAATAAATAAGCATTCAACACAGAGCGTTGATGTAAATTCGCATCCAAGCCGCCCATTCCTGAATTAGGAAACGCTACATGAGCGGCATCGGGTCCATATGAAATGCCACTGCCGTTGGAAGTGTCAAAGCTTGCTGATGCCCCGGCTTTCATCGGGCCGATTTTGATAAAAACCTGATTGATAATGACGGCTACATCCGTCAAATCGTGCTGCGTATGATTCGTTATTTCACCCTTGGCTGCATGACCCGAGAGTGATGTTACGGTATAGTCCAGTTTCCCGGTTTGAATCCGCTTTTCCTCATCCACATGCAACTTGCTGACCGAAGAGTAAGGAACATTTTGCAATCTGGCTAACGTTGCTTCTTGTTCCTGACGAATGAGCAGTTCGCTTTGTTCATTGATTTGCTGCCCGTTATAATTATCGTTTTGCAAGAAAGGACGCACGGCTGCAGTTCCAGGAATTTTCAGATCCAGGTTGCCGCCTTTCGGCAAGAAGACTGACATCGTGGATTGCATAACGCCTGACCCCGATCCGTCCAGCTCAACCGTATGAAAAGCCTGGGCCATCATACTGCCGCGATTCGTCGCGCCAAACTGAAATATACCGATGCTCGTGACTACCGCTAACAGTGGAATGACAACCCATGCCAATTCTCTTCGATCCATCCGCCTGAGTATAAAATAAAGAATCGGTCCCACGACGATGGCGTAAAACAACATTACCCATGCTAAAATAGCCAACCTAGGCGGTTGCAGGTTCGGGAAAAATTCCAATGCCTGCTGCATCTCCCAATACGGTTGCGGTCCGAACCGCATTTGGTTCGTAGTATTATCAACTGCGCGCTGCAGAGGATCTGCGAGGATTTGCTCCCATAGTCTGGAATTTCCATTCCAGGACGCAAGCGGATTCAAAGATAAATCATATGCCGCATACACAATGGATCCGCTCCCGTAAGCTTTGCGGGCAAACAGCGGAATGTTCCCTTCGGCAATCACGATTTCCGCGTCTTTAGCAAGCTGGGCTTGAGAGATTGTAAACGGAGACGTTACAGTCAGCTCCTTTTCACCCGATTTGGCAAGTTCGGGAAGATTTTGAATTGCCGTCGTGCCTTGATAAGTAACAGGAGCTGCCTCGATAAATGGTGCCGCCGTCTTCGGATAGCCTGCCCCTCCTGCCAAAATTAAAGTGCCGCCACGCTGTGCCCATAAATGAATCGCTTGAACCTGTTCTTGGGTGAAGGTATCTGAGGCAAAATCGTTCAAAACGAGAACGTCAAGCCCGGCAAGACCTAATGCGGAACCCGGTATATCCGCTTGTTTCAAATGGAGCACATTCAGCTTCTTGCCCGATTGGTTCAACACCGCCAGAAAGTTCATCGTATCCGCATCTCTGGCTAGAACCCCAACCTGCATCGTTTCTCGCGGCATGTTGAAAGCTTCCAAATATGTAGAACCATCCAGACTAATCTTTTTCCCGGATTGAACTGAGTTTTGAAAAAAAGATATCCGATTATTGCTCTTTGAATACGTGTATCCAGGCACCAGCATGCGGATCTCTTTCGTGCTTCCCTGAGGAAGTTCAACATGCTGAACATAACTGAAGTCTTTGCTCCCGTTCGGATTGGCAATCTGCAGCACGAGATCGCCGGCTATGTCCGCTCCCTGATTTAACAATGTGAATTTGACTGGGGTCAGTAAACCCTGCTTCACATTGGATGCGCCGAACCCGACTTCGGCTTGAACCTCTACTCTAGCTTCCTCCGCCACGGCTAACCCTGCAAACCATGGTATAGCTTGGACCCCTAAAACGAACAAGATAAGTAGTGCCAAACGAGCGATGCGGGACGTTCTTCCGCTGTACCTGCTTACTTTCACACTGTAAGCTCCCTTCTCCTCAAAGTCTATCTACAATCTAGACGACAAAATTGGTAAAAAGTTTCAAAAAAACATAAAAACCGCCAAGTTGATTAATCATCAACTTGACGGTTTTCCCAACCTAGCCGTTTCGTGTCTTCAACTTCAGCGTGCGTGCCCACTTCACGGCAAATCCAATGCCTACGACTAACAACGTAGTGGTAATTGGAATCCATACATGGAGGAATTCGTTCTCCAAAAGGAACAAATCGATCATTTTCTCATCTTTGACAAACATTTCTCCTGCCGTATAGCCCAGTACACCTGCTCCCAGATAAACAAATATCGGGTATTTATGAAGCAGGTTCATGACCAAGGTACTGCCCCAAATAATGATGGGAATACTGAGTCCGATACCGAGAATAATGACCGTCATGTTTCCGTTGCCTTTGGCTGCGATGGCCAGAACATTATCCAGACTCATGACAAAGTCTGCGACAATAATCGTCCAGATCGCTTTGCCCAGCGTAGTTGCCTCTTTGACATTGGAATGGCTGTCGTCGTCAGTCAGCAGTTTAACTGCGATCCAGAACAGCAGAATCGAACCTCCGGCTTGGATATAAGGAATTTTAAGAAGGCTCACAGCAACTAAAGTAAGAATTAAGCGTAGTGCAATCGCACCGAATGCTCCCCACCATATCGCCTTTTTACGCTCCTCAAGCGGCAAGTTTTTACTCGCCAGCGCAATGACTACGGCATTATCTCCGCTTAACACAATATTGATTAACATAATTTGCAAAAACAAAAAGAGCGCCTCTACCATCTTTCATACCTCCGAAGCATACTTTTGTGTTTTACTATTATTTTCATTCTGACTTCAGAACAAGTGTTGTGTTGCCTTATTTTCGCTAAACATTATCTGTATGGTTTCTGTTTGCCGTACAGCTTGTTCGATAAGCTCCGGCAGGAAATCCATACTATGTTCCAACTTTTCTACCACTCGCAAATTAGGGTTTGTGCTGGGCGACGGCGGTAAAAACAACGAACAGCAATCCTCATACGGCAATATGGAAATCGGGAATGTTCCGATTTTTTCCGCAATCCGGATGATCTCTTGCTTGTCCATCATAATCAAAGGCTGCAAAGTCGGCAGCGATACGACGCGGCCAATCACATTCAGGCTGGACAAGGTTTGACTGGCTACCTGTCCCAAGCTTTCACCTGTAACAATGGCGTCCAATCCTTCGCGTTCTGCCACTTTCTCAGCAATACGGTACATAGCCCTGCGTATCAGAGTGACCAATAAGTTATCTTGATAAACACGGTGAATCGATGTTTGCACATCCGTAAACGGCACCAGATGGAGCTTCATGGAATGTGTATAGCCCGAGAGCTGCCGTGCCAGCTCAATGACCTTTTCCTTTGCGCGTTCACTGGTATAGGGATAACTGTGAAAATGAATCGCTTCAAGCTCGAGTCCTTTGCGCATGGCCAGCCAGCCGGCTACAGGACTATCGATTCCGCCTGAGAGCATGAGCAGCGCCTTACCATTCGTTCCTAAAGGGAACCCGCCTGCCCCTTCAATCACTTCTACGTACAGCAGAGCTCTTTCTTCGCGCAATTCTACCCTTAATTCAACTTCAGGATGATGGACATCCACCGTAAGTCCTGGGCAGGCTTGCAGCACATAACCCCCGACCAGAACGTTCATCTTTTGCGAGTCATAAGGAAACGATTTATTTACCCTTCGAACGCTTACTTTGAATGTGGCCGGCTGCTTTGGCAAAGCTTTCATCATCTGAAGCGCAAGCTCCTGAATCGCTTCAAGCTCAAGCGGGGCATGGTAAGCAGGACTAAACGACGTCAGTCCGAATACTTTCTGAAGCGCCGCTGACGCTTCCACAAACGAAGCCCCTCCTAGCTCCACATATACGCGCCCGTACTCAGGAATATACCTTAAATCTGGAAATGCCGCGAACACGTGACGAATTTGCGACATCACGCTTTTCTCAAAGCGTCTTCGATTCCTGCCTTTGAGCGTTAATTCCCCTAAACGCAGAATCATACAATCCGGTTTCATCTTCGCTTTCCCCTCCTGGCTGACGGTACGTTAAGCATTGGGGCAAGCTCATTTACAACATGCCGTAGCGCCGTTATCAATTGATCTGCATCCTCTTCCGTATGTTCCTCGGAAAAGCTTATGCGCAGCCCGCTGGCCGCCTGCTCGCGGCTGCAGCCCATGGCCAGCATCACCAGGCTTGGATCCGACTCGCCCGAAGAACATGCAGATTTGGTAGAAACATAAATATTTCTCTGTTCTAAAGCATGGACAACCACTTCAGCCCTCATACCGCTGAAAGAAAAATGTACAATATGTGGTGCCGCCTCAACTTCAAGCTCTGATCCTGTAATCGCTAGCTCAGGAATAGCGGCAATCCCTTGAACAATGCGCCGCCTGATCCGGTACCTGTGCTCTGTCTTTGCCTCCATATCCTCCATGGAAAGCCTTAACGCTTTAGCCATCCCCACAATAAGAGGAACATTTTCCGTTCCGGAACGGACACCGTACTCCTGGCCTCCACCGGCGAGTTGCGGCTTCAGTTGTATACCGTCCCTGCGATATAAGAAGCCGACGCCTTTGGGACCTCGGAACTTGTGAGCCGATCCGCTGCACAAATCGACGCGCCATTCTTTCGGCCGAAAAGGCAGTTTGGCAATGGCTTGCACCGCATCGACGTGAAAGATGATCTTAGGATAATCAGTAAGGATCCTCCCAATCTCACGAATCGGTTGAATGCTGCCTACCTCATTATTGACATACATGATGCTGACAAGCGTTGTTTCATCGCACACCGCTTCCTTGAGTTCATCCAGCTTGACAATCCCCTTATTGTCCACCGGCAAATAGGTGACTCGAAATCCTTCCTGTTCAAGCTGACGGAATACCTCAAGAACGGAAGGATGCTCAATGACCGTGGTGATCAAATGATCTCCACGATTTCGATAACTATATGCTGCACTTTTAATGGCAAGATTATTGCTTTCCGTGCCGCAAGACGTGCAAATAATTTCATCAGCACGTACGCCTAAAGCGCCAGCCACAATCTCTTTGGAACCCTGTACCAGCTTTTCAGCTTGCATGCCGAGTCTATGTATCGAAGACGGATTGCCGTAATGTTGCTTCATCACTTCGGCAACTGTTTCAACTACTTCCTCATATGGCGGGGTTGTTGCCGCGTAATCCAGATAAAGCATAATTTTTTTCCTCGCTTGCTTATACAAATCTTTTTAAAATGCATTCTTTCATCATTAAAGCTTAAAATGAGACATAACTCAAGCTTCTGCTGAAAACAAAAAAAAGCCGATCCCCGTAAAATAAACGGAAATCAGCCCGCTATCATACAACTTATGTAGAGAAGCTTATCTTGTGCCCGAGTACTTTTTTCACATATGCCTGAGTCTCTCTTGGCAGTAAATGAATTCTATCGGCCAAGTCTTGATCATTGCGGATACCAAGTCGATCTACACGATTAGGTCCGGCATTGTATGCGGCCAAAGCAACGCCTTCATTGCCTTCGTACTTCTTTAGCAAATTGCTCAGAAAATGCGTACCTGCATTTACATTTTGCTGAGGATCAAAAGGGTTCGTTACACCAAACCCGCGGCCCGTACCGTCCATAAGCTGCATCAAGCCTTTGGCGCCGGCAGAGGATACTGCACGGTGATTAAAATGAGATTCTTGTTGAATGACTGCTTTCACTAGCGAGGAGTCAACGCCAAAGCGTTTGCTGGCTGCTTCAATGAGATTATCGTATTGCGTGGAAGCTGACTCCTTACTTACCGATTGCAACGGGGTATACGATTTATTCAAAGCAATTAAAGCACTTGGAATGTTGCCGGTTGTCTGGCCTAGCGTGGAGGACAACGTTGTGTCATTACTGCCGCTTGACGCCGCTTGTCCCATAATAGCCTCTAAGAGTGCGCCAAAATCGCCGGAATCATCAGAGCCGGATGTTGAAGTATCGCCTGATAATAAGCTCATCTTATTTAGTATCTGAAGCTGCAGCAATTCTTTCATGACTCTAGGGTCAATGCTGTTCATGCGGAGTCCTCGTTTCTGTAGATGTGTTAGGCTTCCTCTATTGTACACGTTTTGAGCCCTGGAGACTATCCTCATTTTTTTGCGATCGATACTTAGCCAAAAAAAAGGAACAGCCATTTGGCTGTCCCTCTCATACCCTAAGAAATGTTTTGCTCCAAGACCTCGTTCTGTTCAAGATTCTTTCGGACCTTGACCCGTGAGATACGAAGATGGTCCGTTTCTTCTACAATAAACGTCAATTCGTCATTATACGTCACTTGCTGGTTTTTGCTCGGCGGAATCTCGATCTGAGCATAAATCCAGCCTCCGATCGTATCATAATCATCGGATTCGATCTCGGTTCCGAAATAATCATTCACTTCATCAATGAGCAGCAGTCCATCGATAGAAAATGTATTATCATCCTTCACTTCAATTGTCGGGCGCTCTTCATCGAATTCGTCTTGGATCTCGCCAACGATTTCTTCCATAATATCTTCAAGCGTGACGAGTCCGGAAGTTCCGCCGTATTCGTCAATCAGCAGCGCCATCTGACTCTTTCGTTTCTGCATCATTTTGAGCAAATCGCTAATATGAATAGAGTCCGGAACCGTTGTTATCGGTCGAATGATTTTTTTAATGCCTTTTAGATTCGCATCTGGCTTCAAAAGATCCTTGATATGGACGAAGCCGATAATATTGTCTTTGTCCGGATCGCAAACCGGGTAACGGGTCCGCATTTCCTTGATGGCGATCGAGAGATTTTCTGAGAAGGAGAGGCCTGCGTATAAGCATTCCATCTCGGTTCTTGGTATCATAATTTCTTTGGCGGTTGTCTCGGCAAAATCAAATATATTATCAACAAGCGTAAGCTCTGTTTTATCAATTAGTCCATTTTTATGACTTTCTTTCATCAGCACTCGAATTTCTTCCTCGGTATGCGCGGATTCATGTTCGGTTGTCGGTTCGATTCCGACACGGCGTAGCATCCAGTTGGACAGGCCATTCAGACTCCAGATAAAAGGATACATGATTTTGTAAAACAAGACTAGCGGTCCGGATGAGATCAAAGTCACTTGCTCTGATTTCCGGATTGCATAGATTTTAGGGACTTGCTCACCAAGCGTGATGTGCAGCGTCGTCATGAGCGTGAAAGCAATCAGGAATGTTATCGTATGAAACACGGATTCCGGCAAGTTCAGCGGGCCAAGCAGCGGCTCCAAAATTTTGGCGAAGGTCGGTTCTCCGACATAACCGAGTCCAAGCGACGTAAGTGTGATGCCGAGCTGACAAGCAGATAAGTAGGCATCCAAGTTGTTCATGATGCCTTTGGCGAATTTGGCTTTACGATTGCCCTCTTCGGCCAGCGAATCAATCCGACTGCCTCGCACTTTGACTAACGCAAACTCTGCCGCTACAAAAAATCCGTTCAAAAAAACAAGGCCAAGCATTAGTGCAAAACTAATTAACGTTCCCGGTAAAGGATCCTCCAATACCTTACCTATCCCCTCTAAAGTGCAAATATCGCACCAAGGAGAGTAGGTACACCTCCCTTAAAAGTCAATTTAAAATAGTAAATATCACTTTTCATTATATAATAATACTCTAAGCAATCAAAGGTGCGAATATGACTCCTGACGCCAAAAAGTACGAGCAAACGGGAGCATAGGGGGTAAAATGAGACAACAATGGTGGCATACCAGAGAATTGCCCCTCTCTGGCCCGAATAAACCCATTTTTCCTCTAACAAACAAAACAAGCCGATTTCTCGGCTTGTACTTGTAAATCTATGGTCAAGCATAATACGGGACTAACAGAAAATAAGCGGCGACAGCAACTAACCCAAGTGCGATAGACCAGGAGCCCAAAGCTCTGTTGCCAAAAAAGAACGCGATCACGCCCAGGATCATGCCTGAGATGCCCAACAAAACCGGCCATACAAAGAGAGATGCCAGCGCAACGAACAGGGCGATATAGCCGACTGCTTTATTGCTCCTTACCGAATCTACCAACTCGGCGACCTCTTCATCGCCTACTTCCTGCGTGCGAGAAGCGGTTTCCTTAGTTTTGGCAGATCGATACTGATCGGCGTAGGTAATTTTCCGCACTGGTGCAGTAATTTCCGCCGCATACTCTTCTTTGTTGTTTAAACCGCTCTCGATGCGGAGCTGATCATGTTGGTAACGTTCCTTCTTGGCTTTGCCCGATGAAACGTCGTCTTTTTTCATGTTGCCTCCATGTTGCTTGAAGCTATTTGTTTTTTTTGGGTTCAAACGTGTGGCAGCAAGTGCTGGCTGCTTTTTTTGCAGTATCTTGGTGTTCCGTATCAAACGACTCACCGGCAAATTCTACGTTATAATTTGCGTTCGCATGTTGATCCACTTCGATCATAATCGTACCTGCGCTGCAGTTGTTGCCTTGCGCCCAGTATTCGCAATCGGCAACTGCACATTTCACATCCGGCATAATGATCACCCCTTTAACAATTTGCCCGCAGCCGGGGTGACCTATTCTTAATTAAGTTTGTTAGATAGCACCAAGAACATCGCTTGCGACCATAAAAGCGGTAATGCCGGTTCTCCCCATTTTGAGAGCCATTCTTCGTAAACGGCAGGATTTCGGAGGTTGTCCGCAACCTGTTCAGGTAGTCTTCCAAGGGGATCCGCTTTGCTTATGATCCATTCCAGGCAGCGCATCGCCTCATCACGATCGCCGGTTTCAGCCTTCAGCCACCCATACCATGCGGTCAGAAGCAGCCACTCTCCGCCACCGTAATAACGATCTGCCGGGTATCGCTGAATACCGCCGTGCTTCAAATCATGTTCAATGGCTTGCACGGTCTGCTGCATGATCGGATCTGTTGGTTTCAAAACACCGAAAGGAACGCCAAGCCATAACAAGCTTGCATCAACATCCGGCAAAACCGGCTGCCACACTTCATTTACACATTGAATAGATTTAACAAGGCGTCCTTCCTTGACCGCATGTTCGAGGATAAATTGCCGAATCTGTTCGGCTCTTTCTAACAAAGGCTGACGCTGCTCCAGTTCACCTAAAGCTTTAAGTCCTCCATATACACAGGCTAACGTTGCAGGATGAACATAGTCAGGAAATTCTTCCCAGCAGTCGAAATTGGGGTAATGCCAGAACGTCATCAAGTAATCAACCGTAATTTCGATACTCTCTCTTAGTTCCTGAAGCAAGGAGTGATCGCCAGTAGCGCGGACATGCTCCGCCAAACCCCATAGCCATGTTCCGTATCCATCCAGTTGAAAGTGTCCCCATTCCGATTGATCTTCTCTGCCGTCGAGATGGTACCTGGTCCCCAGAAATTCCCCACGGTCAATCCATTCCTTTCGTTCATGCTTGCCGATAAGCATGTCCACTGTGCTTCTCTTATCCTTCAGCACACGGTGTACCCAGCGATAAAATTGTTCGGCGCTTTCGCTCTGATGAGACTGATCCATCGCATAGGCGATAAATGTGCCATCCCGGAGCCAACTGTATGTATAGTGGGTGAATAACGGAGATGCAGCATATCCCCCGCGAGGGTGCTGGTTCAATTTAATAATAGATATACAATTAGCTGTTAACTGGTCGCGATCCATGATACTGCACACCTCCTAAATGAAAAGAGATGCAACTGTTGTCGCATCCCTTAATTGTCATTTTGTCTTTAAATAGAATCTATTATACCTTTTCGCCCTGCATGCGGCGTTGAGTGATGTAGTCTGTCTCATAATAAGCCAAATCCTCACGAAGCTCTTCGAATACTTTGGAAAGCTCGATCGTCAGATCGCGCACTTCGCGCGAAGGCTTTTTGCGGAAACGAATCGCATCCTGACCTGTGTAGGCATATCTGCCATCTTCTGAATAGCATTCATTTTTAGGATAGAAAAATGTATTGACGCATGTATGATACACTTCATACAACACTTTTTCGGAAAAATCCACGTTAAACGTCGGACGTCGCAAGCAAACGCCCAGTTTCTCATAAGCGACTTCACAAAATACAAGCAGATGGCGTGTATCTTGCAGATAGCCTCTGTAAAACTCATCCATTGCCGGGTCATTCTCCACATTTAACTGTGCGAGCGAATGTTGATTCAGAAACAGCTCCATTTTGGCAGTAGTTTCTTTTAGTTTAATACGGGTAGAATCACAAATATTTTTGACATTAAAAACAGCCATGCATGAAGACCTCCTCTAATTGCGCTATTCCTATCCTACCATAAAATAGCCTGAAAAGGTATAAGCAAAACTCCAGTCGGGATGCATAAAACAAACCTCCGCGCCTAACCCTACTTCAAGAGATATTTTTTTGATGCTAATAAAGAAGTATTGCTTGGATAAAATGCGAGGAGGCCTATTCATGTGGCGTTATGTATGTTCTTTTTTTCTCGTTTTGGGCTTAGGTATTTTCCTGCTGGCAGATCGGCCTAACCGAAATACAACACCTGGACCTGAAATCTATAACGTGAAGTATGAAATGGCAAGCAAGCAGTCGCTCCTGGATCAGGATGTGAAGCTGACCGATGATTTGTGCAGAAGCCAATGCTCCCTTGATTTCACGAATATGATCGGACAAATCGAGGCCGGCGGGCCAGTGGATCAGGTTTTGAAGGCAATGAAGTCTGAACATGAGAAAATGGACGTTTTGGTGTGGTCCAAAAGAAACCAACCTCTGGAGCAAGGTATTCAAGCCGGTGAATTTCAAACGCCTTATAAGGATCAGGCCGCTTCATACATGAAAGAAGCAAAAACAGCTGTAGAAGCAGGAAAGCACTATCAATCACCCAAATTCGGCCAAGGCCAACAAGCGTATTTCGTGATAGGAGTACCGTCGGAGAAAGCAGACGGTTCACTTGTTGGCATCATTCATCAGGACATCCTGCATCAAGTTGCTGACCATCAGCGCAAAAATTTACGGCTAGAACCCTATCCTAATGAAAATCGTTGGAAAGTCGAGTCCGTAGATACAAACACATTAAAAGATAAAGTCGTCGATCATCCGGAAGACAATCAAGGGACGAGCCATTATAACCAAAATGAGGTTGTCGTTCGTTTTAAACAAAACCCTACAGATGATCAGCTTGCTCAAATCAAAAATGAGATCAAAGCTAATTCCGTACAAAAATTAGGATATACGTACGTATTTCGTACGGATGGCATGGAAGCGAAGCAGTTAATGACCTACTTCAATAAGTGGAATGTCGCTTATGTAGAACCTCACTTTTTATATTTAACAAACAGCTGGTTTGATGACGACAATGATGATTACGGTGATTCGAATGGGGATGCGAACCCAACCGAAACGGCGCCAATCAGTCAGAATTTTACGCCGAATGACAATTTGTTCAGCAGATATCAATGGAACTTGCCATTAATAGAAACTGTTCAAGGCTGGCAAGTGAATCGCGGGGCCGAAGATGTCGTCGTTGCAGTTGTCGATACTGGGGTGGATTTGGAACATCCGGATCTGAAAGACAATCTTTTGTCGGGTTACAATGTCATTAGCGGTACAGATTCGCCGCAGGACGATGTCGGACACGGCACGCACGTCGCGGGGGTTATCTCCGCACTTGTCAATAACAGTCTAGGTGTCGCTGGGATGACTTGGTATAACAAGGTGCTTCCCATTAAAGTTCTTGATCAAACGGGGGCCGGCAGCACCTATGCAGTCGCCCAAGGGATCATCTGGGCTGCAGATCACGGAGCCAAAGTGATGAACCTCAGCCTAGGCAACTACGCGGATTCCAGCTTCCTCCATGACGCGATCAAATATGCCTATGATAAGGATGTCGCGCTTATCGCCGCAAGCGGCAATGATAATACGGAGCAACCCGGCTTCCCTGCGGCATACCCGGAAGTATTTGCCGTCGCTGCATCGGATTCGGAAAATAATAAAGCGCCATTTTCCAACTATGGCGACTACATTGATGTAGCTGCGCCCGGAGTAAGTATTGCAAGCACGTATCCCAACAATCAATATGCCGCATTATCAGGAACATCCATGGCTAGCCCGCATGTGACTGCCTTGGCGGCATTGATACGCTCAACGAATCCAATGCTTAAAAATACCGAAGTTTACGAGATAATAAGACAATCGGCCCAAGATTTAGGTTCCCCGGGCAAAGATAAGTACTTCGGGTTCGGGTTGATTGATGTTGTTAGAGCGGTTCAGGCGGCTGAACAAACCAAAAGTTTCAATTCCTATGCACAGCCGAATACTTCGGCTCAGAGATAAAAGAAACGCCGTCCCTAGAGGATGGCGTTTTTGCTCGCGTAAAATTCGCGAACAATCTCCTCAAAAATGGGAAGTAATGTTTTGCACGGCGAACACCATGGAGCATCAAAATCAACAAGGGTAACGCCTTGAGTACGGATGAGGTTTTTAAACGCTCCCCCAGTGGCGGAAATAATGGCCATCTACTTCACATCTCTCAGGAAGCTCAGACTCTTTTTCAGCAATCTGATAAGCTGTTTGCTGTCTTCTTCACCTAGGTGAGCCGCCAGCTCTTTGAACACATCAAAAAAATGAGCTTCCGTTGATTTTATTTGCTCCTCACCTTTCGGTGTTACCCGTACAAGAACGATCCTGCGATCGTCCGGATCCGGCATGCGCTCAAGGAAACCGCCCTCTTCAAGAGCATCAACTAAATGAGTGGCTCCTGCCGGGGTCATCTGCAAAGATTTGCTCAGTTCGGAAATTTTAATCCCAGTAGAATTTGGTCCAGCGTAGTAGGATACTGTTGTAAGCAGTGTAAATTCGCTTTGTCTAAGACCTTGAAAAGACCGGCTTTTGCTGCTTGCTCTTGATAGTTGACCAAAAGTACGTGCTAATTCTTGAACTAGGAAAGTGGAATCGCCCTGACACTCAAATTCATTCATGAGAAAACCTCCTTTTATTTTAGCACATAAACTTTACTTACTAAATATTTATTAAATATATTATTTACTAACTAAAATAAAAAGTCAAGAAAAATGAAATACCCGCAAGGCGAGAAGCCTTGCGGGTAACCGACAGAATGGAAAGTTTGCCGTAAGCCGGGTTCTGTACTTCCAGTGGTCATAACGGGCGTCTATTTCCCTGCCACCATTGAAGCGACAATCATCTATCTAGGCCGTACATTGCTGCACGGCTCAAGCGACCAACCCGAACGCGTCTCGGGCAAAGACTGCCGCTGCGAGAGCGGCCTGCGTTCCTCTAGGTCTTGCTCCAAGTGGGGTTTACCAGGATCTATGTCACCATAGAACCTCGTGGTCTCTTACACCACGGTTCCACCCTTGCCTGTGCGCTTATTAAGCGCCATCGGCGGTCCGTTTCTGTGGCACTATCCTTCAACTCGCGTTGACTGGACGTTATCCAGCACCCTGCCCTATGGAGCCCGGACTTTCCTCTCGCGTGTCACCACGCCAGCGATTGTCTGTCAAACTTTCCGTTGCATTTGCTAGTATACAAGGATTGTCCGCGAAATACAACTACTGATCGCTTCCTCATTTTCCAGCGGAAAGAACTTGATCAGATTTATAGAAATTGAAATGGCTCCGTGTTCACCACGGACGCGATCACTTGTGTGTCCGTCTTCGCCAGCTGCGCGGCGAGATAATCGGCCACGCCGCGTATCATAATCTTCTCGACATTGTGCCCTACGTCGAGCAAAGCAATCCCCGCTGCCAACGCATCGTGCGCGGTATGGTAATCGATGTCGCCGGTGACCAGCACATCGGCGCCGGCAAACATGGCGTGCCGCATATAGCGGCCGCCGGATCCGCCCAGCACGGCCACCTTGCGGACGGGCCGTGCCAAATCGCCGACGACGCGCACCGCCGGCACGTCGAACACCCGCTTCGCGAGCTCCGTCAGCTCGCGGAGCGTCATGGCCGCAGGCAGTTTGCCTGCGCGGCCGAGCCCGAACACTCTACCCTTGAGATCCATCGGGTAGAGGTCATAGGCCACCTCCTCGTAGGGGTGGGCCTTCAACATCGCCTGAACCGCCTTGCGCTGCACGCTGGCGGTTACGATCGTCTCCACGCGAACTTCCTGTACGCGTTCGAGTTTGCCCGCTTCCCCGATATGCGGCTGAGTCCCTTCCTGCGGCAGGAACGTGCCCGTGCCGGGGATGTTGAAGCTGCAATGGCTGTACTGCCCGATCCACCCCGCTCCCGCGGCGAATAGGGCATCCAGCACCTGCTGATGGTGCGTCTCAGGCACGAAGACTACAAGTTTTTGCAGCTTCTCCGTATGCACATCTTCGAGATGCGTCAGCTCAGTTAATCCGAGTGCCACTGCCATCATGTCGTTGATGCCGCCTTCCGCGACGTCCAGGTTTGTATGAGCGATATAAACAGCAATATCGTGCTTGATTAGCTTTTCATAAAGACGGCCAGCCGGCGTGTCGGTTTGAAGATGTGCAAGCGGACGGAAAATAATCGCGTGATGGGCGATAATGAGATTCGCTCCGATGCGAATGGCTTCTTCCACGACTTCGTCTGTCACGTCAAGCGCCACGAGCACCTTTCGGATTTCTTTTTGCAAGGAGCCGAGCTGCAAGCCGATTTTATCATCCGGCATTGCATAATGCTTAGGTGCAAGCTGTTCAAATAATTGAATTACGGTTTGACCTTTTGCAAACAAGCGAGCACCTCCTTGATCTCCCGAATTTCTTCGGCAATTTGTTCAGCCTTCGCCTTGGAAGCTTCAGCCGAAGAGCGAGATAGTTGTGCCTCAATCATCGCAAGCTTCTCCAGCTCGCTTTCCCATTTGCGAAACCAAACCTCCGGGGCTTCTTCCAACAAATAAGGTCCCATTTGCAGGAGACGGGCTTTGTCTACGACCTTGCCGCCATGCAAACGCCTATCCTGATACAAGGCTTGGAACGGACCCGCCATAACGCCTTCCGCAGGAACGGCAGTCAATATTTCATAGATCTTGCCGTCTTCCTCCAAAATCGCCTCAGACTCAACGAACCATCCATGCTCATCCAACCAACGACGTACTTGATCCTCACCAACATTCGGCTGCAAAATCAAATGTTTCACGCCGCGCAGCTTGTGCTTGCCAGCTTCCAAAATACTGGCAATCAGGTTTCCGCCCATGCCGGCGATCGTAATTACTTCTGCTTCGCCCGGTTCAATGACAGCGAGCCCATTACCTGATCGAACACTAATTTTACTTGACAATCCGCATTCCAAAACCTGCCTGGTCGCAGCCTCAAAAGGCCCAGGATTTACTTCACCGGCTACCGCGTATACAACAATACCTTTTTGGACCAAGTAAGTCGGAAGGAGCGCATGATCTGAACCGATATCGGCGAGTCGGGACCCTTTAGGTACTCGGTCTGCAATCATTTGAAGTCTTTTTGATAATTTCACCATGTTACATTACCCACTCTACCCATTTTTTACGAAACAAAAATAACGCTATTCCCGCTGATACCAGCTTACCTGTAAACGACAATTGGATCAATCTGGAGCTCATATCTACATCAACTAGAAACGTAATTGCTTCTGGAGCGAACCAAACCAGTCCACCTACCAATAATAATATACTTGCAGACTGCTTATTGGTATGATGCACAAGCCATGCGATCCATATAAGTACTATACTAACGGGAATCCAACTAATTTCAAGCAAGAACCAGCCGGGATTGTCCAGTTTACGCATCAAAAACCAGCCATACGTGCCAACAAGCCCGATCCAGCCGCAAAATTGAAAGATCCCCATTCGAGCCGCCAGCCCATTGATGAGCCAAACCAAGCTGCAGAGGGCTACATAACCGACATAGGCATAAGATGAACTCACTTCATACAAGTGCAACAAGTAAAGACCAATAAAAATCATTGCCATCGAAGCAAGCCCACAAAGTAAGCAGCTGACGATAGGTGATTTATTGTATTGACGATATCCAAGCACATAACAAATTACGACAAAAAGAGTGGAAATTCCAATTTGCATTGGCATTCCAAAAGAGTTAAAATTAAGAGCAGATAAGGCTAAAGCGGCAATGATCGCCATGACGACTATCCATATTTTCCAATTACTGTTCGCTACTGAGGACGCAGAAACTCCCATCAACGATTTTGGTTTTTCCATTCCTTCGTCTAAATATAAATTCATCAAGAAATCACAATAATGTTCGGGCAACAGCCTGCTTCTCCGCCAATGCTCGATTTCTTTTACTATTATTTTCCTTTTTTCGGTATCCATTAGTTCGCTCACCTTCCTAGCTACTTTATCGGTGAATTTGGCTGAACGCATTAGTATGAATTGGAGAAACTGACACAAAAAGACCCCACCACGTCGATGGGGCAGGGCCTTCTCACTTATTCCAAGAAATCCTTTAATCGTTTGCTTCGACTCGGGTGTCTTAGTTTACGGAGCGCTTTGGCCTCAATTTGACGAATCCGTTCTCGAGTCACGCCAAATACTTTGCCTACTTCTTCAAGCGTCCGCGTGCGTCCGTCATCCAGTCCAAAACGTAAGCGGAGTACATTTTCTTCTCGCTCGGTCAACGTATCCAGAACATCCTCAAGCTGTTCTTTCAGAAGTTCATATGCCGCGGCATCCGCTGGCGCTAAAGCTTCTTGATCTTCAATAAAGTCTCCCAAGTGGGAATCGTCCTCTTCACCAATCGGCGTTTCAAGGGATACCGGCTCTTGTGCGATCTTCATGATCTCACGTACTTTATCCGTGCTGAGATCCATTTCTTTCGCAATTTCCTCCGGTGTAGGTTCGCGCCCCAGTTCTTGCAGCAATTGACGGGAAACCCGAATCAACTTGTTAATCGTCTCAACCATATGTACCGGTATACGAATTGTTCTCGCTTGGTCTGCAATTGCGCGAGTAATCGCTTGACGAATCCACCAAGTTGCATACGTACTGAACTTGTAACCCTTGGTGTGATCGAACTTTTCTACAGCTTTAATAAGCCCCATGTTGCCTTCTTGAATTAAATCCAGGAACAGCATGCCACGACCCACATAACGCTTCGCGATGCTGACTACGAGTCTTAGGTTAGCCTCTGCTAAGCGTCTTTTTGCTTCTTCATCGCCATTCTCAATCCGTTTGGCCAAATCGACTTCATCTTCCGCAGAAAGAAGCGGTACACGACCAATTTCCTTCAAATACATCCGAACAGGATCATTAATTTTAATGCCCGGCGGCAAAGCCAGATCATCATCGAAATTGAATTCATCGTGTTCTTGCTCATCAGGATTAATTGACATCTCGTCGTCCGATTCGTTCCCTACATCGATGCCATGCTCAGAAAGCTGTTCGAAAAATTCATCGATTTGCTCCGGGTCCTGATCGAAGGGGGCCAATTTCTCCATAATATCCTTGTAAGTCAGTGAGGACCGCTTCTTACCCTGCTCGATTAGCTGGTCTTTCACCTGTTCCAGGGTTAATTCTGTCTCTAGTTCTGTACGCTGATCATTCGCCATAGTACGGACTCCCTCCTCCCTACAAATAAGTGTCTCCAGTTGACTATAATTGCTTACGTAGGGCCATAATCTCAATTGCTAACTGAACTGCTTTCTTCGTATCGCCCGCTCTGTCAGCTATCATGCTTTGTTCAGTCATGCGGGCAATTTCTTGTGTAATCGAATATTTCTTGATTTCACTGATGTAATCATCGACGATTCGATTACTGCTAACGTGACCAGCTCCAATATCTGCAATAGAACTGGCTAAGCTCTCCAACTTTCCATCTTGAAGCATTAACATATATCGGCTTACGTCGGGCTCCATATTGTCTTCAAAAAAAGAATATAGATAAGCAGCTAATACTGCATGAGCTTCGAAATTAAATTGATCGCCTAATTGCTCTTCAACATACTTGCATACTTCACGGTCTTGCATCATAGCCGCAAGTAACAATCGCTCAGACTTTTGATATTTGTCGAGAATAGGATCTCGCGATCTTCCAGCTGGTCTCCCATTATTCATAACATTATTCCACAGAAATGGTTTATTATCCCCGTCTGATCGGTTTTTTTCCGATTGCAGCAAGATTTCATGAAGATCCAGCTTCATCGACTCATAAGACGAATCCGGAAATTCCGAAGCAAGCTGCTTCAAATAATGTTCACGTTCCATAGGTGAATGGAGATCAGCAATCATCTTTACTGCGGCTTGCAAATAACGGAGTCGGTCACCGTCCTCGTGCAGCTTGAAGTTTTTACGAATGTATAAAAGCTTATATTTCATCGACGGTACGGCAGGTTCAATAATCTCCCGTACAAATCGGTCAAAACCGTAAGTACTTACATATTCATCAGGATCCTTACCATCCGGCAGCATCGCTACGGTTACTTGACAGCCAGCCTCTTCTAACAGAGGTATGCTTTTGAATGCGGCGGATTGTCCGGCATTGTCGCCGTCATAACATACGACGATTCTGTCCGCATTGCGGTTTAATAACGCCGCATGTTCTTTCGTCAAGGCTGTACCCATCGTGGCGATACCATTGCTGACGCCTGCCTCCCATGCTTTGATTACATCCACATAGCCTTCAAATAGAACAGCTTGTTGAAGCTTACGCATATGAGGTCTAGCTTGATGCATGTTGTATACTGTCCGGCTTTTATTGAACAGCATAGATTCCGGACTATTTAAGTATTTGGGCTGTGCATCACCCATCGATCTTCCACCGAACGCGATAGTCTTACCCGTCGGATCGCATATCGGGAACATGATGCGGTCCCGGAATTTGTCCACATACCCGCTGCCTTCGTGTCTGGCGGAAATGAGCCCGCCTTTCTCCATCAGCGGCAACGAGAATCCCCGTTTTTCCAGCTGTTGAACGAGTGTGTCCCACATGGTTGGCGCGTAACCGATTTGAAACGTATCGATCAGCTTATCCGATATTCCCCGTGAGACCAGATAGCCTTTGGCCATTTTACCTTGCTCTGTGTTGCCTAATATATAATGATACAACTTTGCAGCAAAATCATAAGCTTTCAGCAGATTGGCTTTCTCAAGCTGCTGTTCGCTCTGCTCCTCCGTTGCTTCTTCCCAAGTGATAGGCATGTCAACCTCTTCAGCCAGCTTGGTCACGGCTTCAGAGAAACTAAGACCTTCGATTTCCATCAAAAAACGTATAACATTTCCGCCAGCCCCGCAACCAAAACAGCGATATATCTGCTTTTCCGGTGTGACGGTGAAAGATGGGCTTTTCTCAGAATGGAAGGGGCATAGACCCTTCATATAATGGCCTTGCTTACTTAAATGGACATGCCTGCCAATGACATCAACGATATCATGGCGCTTGAGGACAGCCTCGATGACCTCTTCAGGTATGCGTCCGTACCTCATGTTCGTTCCACCTACAATTCAAGTCAGCGTTTCCGACTCATTACTATTCGCTACTCTTTTTCAATTTCCTGCAATCGAATCAAAAGTTTTGTCAATCCTTGTAGAAAATATTGCCGATCCGCTTCGGTAAAGGGTCTTGGCCCCTTGCCGTGCTTACCGCTTCGGCGCATTTTGGCGGAAGTATGCCGACGATCCAAAAGAAAGTCAATCGTACTATCGGTATATTGCTGCCCCCGGTTAGTTAAACAAATCGAACCTTTGGCCAATCCCAGAGCGGCAAGTCCGAAGTCCTGCGTCACCAGAATATCACCCTTGTGAATATGATTGGCGATATACAAATCGACAGATTGATCGGACCGATCGACCTGTACAACTTTGACGTCTGTACTTTCCTTCATTCGGTGATCGAAGGAAGCAACTAGTATGACTTGAACACCGAATTGTTTGCCCGCCTGCTCAATCTCGGCTTTAACAGGACAAGCATCGGCATCGACGATAATAGTTCTCGCTCGCATCTTCCATAGCCCCCGATGCTCTGTCGGAATCTCACCGTAATATTATATACGATGGACTTGCAAAAAATCCTGCTAGGATAAAGATAAAACTCTACTAATGCAAGTTAAAAAAGTCCGCTTTCAGAACCGAGAAGGTTGAACGTTATATGGAGAAGGAGGAACGGAGCGTAGTGATTTGCTACGTGAGTACTGGACTTCCCGTATTCGTTCAAGATTCAACGTCGAATCATTCCCTGAACAGCATCGTTATGAAAGTGGACTTACTGGATTCGCTCGATATGATCCATGATAAGGCTAGCCGTCTCCTCAACGGCCCGGTTCGAGACATCGAAGATGACGCAGCCGATTTTACTCATAATTTTGTCGGCAAATGCCAGTTCTATCTTAATACGTTCTACATTGGCATAGGTTGCATTTTCTGCAAGTCCGAGCGTACGCAGACGTTCCTGCCGGATTACATTCAATTTATCCGGATCAATTCGAAGACCGATAATCTTTTCTTTGGGTACCGAATAAATAGCCGCGGGCGGCTGCATTTCCGGCACAAGCGGCACATTGGCCACTTTGAATCGCTTATGCGCCAAGTACATGGATAACGGGGTTTTCGAGGTGCGTGAGACACCAAGCAGGATGATGTCGGCCTTTTGGATACCGCTAAAATCCCGACCGTCATCGTACTTAACTGCAAACTCAACGGCTTCGACTTTTTTGAAATAATCCTCGTCCAGCGGATGAATCATTCCAGGCTGTCTTCGCGGCTCCTGCTGCAGTGCTTGCCCTAAAGTTGATACGATAGGTCCAAGCAAATCAATGTAAGGAATTCCGTATTCATTCGACTTTTGAATCAAATCGTCACGCAACTCAGGAATAACTAAGGTAAACACGATTATTCCCCCTTGAACACGGGCCGTATTCAGCACTTTATCAATGCCTTCGCGATCATGAATGAAAGGGACACGGACAATTTCTAAATGTGCAGGGTAAAATTGCATTGCAGCGGCACGTACAACAGATTCCCCTGTTTCTCCTACCGAATCTGAGACAACATATACGCGGGTTGGCGATTGATGGTCCATCATATCCCTGCTCTCCTTTCAATAAGTGCGTCCCATTAGTCATAAGTATGTACGCCATGCAAGAACAGAACGAAAGCACAAAAAAACTCACCAATATGCATGCAGCAGAATGGCGAGACGTTTTCAACAAATCATATCAAAGCGAAATCCACATGTCAATAAATCAGAAAGGTCAAATATTATATTTCTCCATTTGCTCAATAAATCCTCTTGCTTTCCACTGAATACCAACGTGAACGTCCATATAAGCACGCAGGCATTGCTTCAGCTGCGCTTTCGTTTCTTCCTTGACTTTAATGGTGCCAAGCCTCCGCATATCCATTCTAGGGAACAACTTAAGCAGCTTCAATGCACCTTCTCCTATGGGTATGGCAACCGGATCTTTATGCCGACAGCGCGCACACAATATCCCTCCCATTGCAGGACTAAAGGCTGTAATCGGAGATTCAGCTCCGCAAGAAACACAGGCATCTGTTACGGGCAAATACCCTGCCAAATCAAACATTTTCATCTCATACAGATGAACGACGATTTGCATGTCTTTGCCCTCTTCAATCGCAGCGAGACCGGCCTTCACTTGCTCGAACAAATAGGAGCTTCCCTCTTCATCACCCAGCATTTTATCCGTCAGCTCGACTAAATAAGAAGCATAGGCGGACATATATAAATCCTCACGCAAAGCGTGGTGCGCCTCAATAATTTCGGCACTATTCAGCGTACCCATTTGACCGCTTTGTTTGAAAAACACAAAATCGCCGTACGTAAAAAGCTGCGTTACGGCGGCATGTCTGCTTTTCATTTTTTTGGCTCCCCGAGCCATGATACTGACTTTGCCAAGCTCGGGTGTGAACAGACTTATAATTTTGTTCCCCTCTCCGTAGTCCATACTACGAAGCACGATTCCTTGTACGCTGCGCAGCAATTAACGTCCCCCATGAATGCCGCTTAGAACTAATGAAAGCCATCCAGCCCTTCCAGCGGCTCTTCGTTACTTTGATCCTCTTCCTGTATATCTGTCTCCATGCCTGGCTGAGCAGAGACTTGTTTATACAGCAGATAGGCATCTACATCACCGGTCTTTGAAAAATACTTCCACGAAAAGTCTTTCATGTGCAGCATCCTCCCCATCGCTCGTGATACGTATAGGATGGTTCGGAGGAGGCTAATCTATGCCTTGCAATAACTGGTACGAATAAAC
Source organism: Paenibacillus sedimenti (assembly GCF_014534655.1). Classification (GTDB taxonomy): domain Bacteria; phylum Bacillota; class Bacilli; order Paenibacillales; family NBRC-103111; genus Paenibacillus_E; species Paenibacillus_E sedimenti. Next base: position 841,041 of record NZ_JACVVD010000001.1, on the reverse strand, counting down.
CGTTATTACTCGTGGCGGAATCCGAGATCACGCAGAACACGCTCTTGGTTGCGCCAATCTTTTTTGACTTTTACCCAAAGTTCCAGAAAAGTTTTGGAGCCCAGCAGCGCCTCAATATCCTGTCTGGCTTGTTTGCCGATCTCTTTGAGCAAGCTGCCCTGCTTGCCGATGATAATTCCTTTTTGCGAATCGCGTTCAACGAAAATAACGGCCGAAATGCGAACAAGACCGTTTTCCTCCACCCGCATGTCTTCAATTTGAACGGCAATCGAGTGTGGAATTTCCTCACGCGTTAGGTGAAGAATTTTCTCACGGACGAGCTCAGCGCATACGAATTGTTCCGGGTGGTCCGTAATTTGGTCAGCCGGGTAATACTGCGGTCCTTCCGGTAAGTATCGGATGATTTGCTCCAGCAGCGTTGTCACATTATTGCCCTTTAGAGCGGAAATCGGCACAATTTCAGCAAAATTGTACAAATCTTTGTAGCTCACGATAATAGGCAGCAGCTCTTCAGGATGTACGCGGTCTATTTTGTTAAGTACGAGGATGACCGGTGTTTCTACATGTTTAAGCTGTTCGATGATATATCGGTCCCCGCCGCCCAAACCTTCTGCTACGTCGACTAGAAAGAGAATCGCGTCAACCTCGCCAAGCGTGCTGTGTGCAACTTTGCTCATGTAATCGCCCAACTTGGATGTCGGCTTATGAATGCCTGGTGTATCCAGAAAAACGATCTGACCGTTATCCGATGTGTAAACGCCATGTATCTTATTCCGTGTTGTCTGCGGCTTGTCCGACATAATGGCTATCTTTTGGCCGATGATCTGGTTCATCAGCGTCGATTTCCCTACATTCGGACGTCCGATAATCGCGACAAAGCCTGATTTAAACTCCTTGTTAGTCACTACTTTTCCTCCATTGAATGCAAATCTTTGGTTGTAAATGCTCCAGGCAATAAATCTGCAACTGTCGTTTGAACGAAGTCACCTTTAAGATTTCCTAAATAAACAGGCATATCCGGCTTACATAACTCTATCAAAACTTGTCGGCAAACGCCACAAGGAGAAATCGGTCCTTCCGTATCACCCATAACGGCAATTGCATGAAAAGAACCTGCCTGGTTCCCGTCCGCGATTGCCCGAAATAACGCGGTCCGCTCGGCGCAATTCGTTGGCCCGTAGGCGGCATTTTCGACATTGCAGCCATGGTGCACATGACCGTCGGCCCCAAGCAGCGCAGCTCCAACTTGAAATTTTGAATAAGGTACATAAGCTTTTTTCATTGCTTCTCTAGCATGTTGAATAAGTTCTTTTGGATCCATAGACTTCGTCCCTTCTTGATTATTATTGCTTAAAATAAGAGTTTAAAGTAAATGCAGGCATGCAAAAGCTAGTATGGTTACTGCTGTGCCAATTAACGCTCCCAGTATGAGGGCTGGGAATGGTCTTGTTTTTTTATCATACAGAATCATAAAGATAAGTGCGGATAACGTATACGCAAGCAGTGCGACAATAGTCAGGGTGACAAATAACGTAATGACTGTCGATACTGCGAATGCGATTGCAACCAGAAGGCTCGGACGAACGAGCTTCCCTTTGTCAGAGAAACGAGTTTCAATGACGATAACGGTCAGAACGACGAGTGCAATCAGTACCCATATAGTCCCCGCTGAAATAGGAGTATTTTGAAGCTTGGCTTGCCGAAACAATCGGTCTATAGGTTCGAAGAACACAATCATACCGACAATGACGGCAAAACCCGCGGACACCAATACGGACGCCGCGGCGACGTCCTTCGCAATTTTGGCAAGCGGATGACGATCCGGCATCGCCAGATCGACTGCTTTTTCCACAGCGGTATTAATAAGTTCCGTAACAATCATGAGGGTGACGGCCAGCAAAATAAACAGGATATCTGTTTTGGGCAATTGAAAGAACAAGGCCGCCAGTAAAACGAGAAAAGCAACGCAAAAATGAAATTTCATATTGCGCTGCGTATCAAGAGCATATTTGATTCCTTCGTAAGCGTATCGGAAGCTCCTGCGCCATTTACGGAAGCCGTCCGACATTAGCGGGTGAGACCTGCTTTTTGCAAAATCTCTTCTTGCTTAGCGAACATCACTTTTTCTTCTTCTTCACTCTGATGGTCGTAACCAATCAAGTGCAGGAAGCCATGCACGAACAGAAATCCAAGCTCTCGTTCAACTGAATGTCCGTACTCTTCTGCCTGGGCAATGGCGCGTGGCACAGAAATAATAATATCGCCTAACGGTTCAATAAATGCAAAATCCTCGTCACCGTCCGCACCTTCGACTTCTTCACCGTCTTCGTAGTTAATTTCAATCTCATCCACGCCGAATTCGCTCATCGCAAACGAAAGCACATCAGTCGGTTTATCGATATTGCGGTACTGCTTGTTGAGCTCATGAATCGCCTCATCGTCAACAAATGTAAGCGCAACTTCGCCTGCAGTAACGCCTTCCGACTCACCAGCCAGTCGTAAAAGTTCTTCAAGTTTGCCGGCAAACTCAGGCGTGATGTCCTTTACTTCTTGCTCGCTGCTCCATTCCAGCGTTAAATCAACACTTGCCATTGCAGCCGCCTCCTTAAATTAACCCCACAAATATAAATTACACAATCAACATCACCGTTAAGTGCCCGTCTTCTTGGAAGCCAGTTCACTTGGATACTCAATCCTTGAATGAAAAATACCTAATAGAGTTTCGTTCAACGTTTTGGCAATCGTGTCCAGTTCTTTCAACGTGAGATCACATTCATTGAACTGACCGTCGTCCAGGCGCGATTTAATGATTTTGTGGACCATCGAGTCAATCTGCTCCAGCGTCGGATTTCGAAGAGAACGAACGGCAGCTTCTACACTATCTGCAATACCGACAATAGCCGCTTCCTTGGACTGCGCTTTCGGACCCGGATAGCGGAAATCCTCTTCACGAATTCCGTTGTCCGCGCCCTCCTCCTCTGCCTGTTTCACTGCTTTATGATAAAAAAAGTGCAGCAGGGTCGTACCATGATGCTGTTCGGCAATATCCCTAATCGGCTTCGGCATCTTAAAATCCTTCAACATTTCAACCCCATCGCGCGGATGGGCAACGATGATTGATTTACTCAAGTTCGGATCGATGCGATCATGCGGATTCTCGATGTTCGTTTGATTTTCAATGAAGTAACTTGGACGTTTCGTTTTTCCGATATCGTGGTAGTACGATCCGACTCGACACAACAGGCCGTCCGCCCCGATCGACTCCGCCGCAGCTTCTGACAGGTTACCAACCATCACACTGTGATGATAAGTGCCTGGTGTCTCCGTGAGCAACTTACGCAGCAGCGGATGATTAGGGTTTGACAGCTCCACAAGTTTTAGAGGCGACAAGATACCGAATGCAACTTCAAAGAAGGGCAGCAAACCGATGACGAATACGACTGTGAGCAGGCCGCCGGCAGCCGCAAAGGAGAGCGACATAATCGCTTCTTTTTGGGAGAATTGATCCTCCATCAGCATCATGGCCGTGATCGTCAGCATCGAGAAGAACGAGATCATCAAACCGGCTTTCAATATGGTCGCTCGTTGGCTTGCCCTTTGAATCGTGAATACAGCAACGAAACAAATAACCAAACTTACTAATCCGTATCGAAAATCAAAAAGAAGCATATGCTCCGTGTTGAAAATAATGCTTGCCATTAAGGAAAATAAGACCGATGAGATGAAAGCAAGCGGTGCGTCCAGCAAAATCGTGATAAGGATGCTTCCTAGAGCCATAGGAGCCAGGTACCCGATATACGGGTAATCCATGTTCTGACCAAGCGAAATGATTTTCATACCTGCAACGTTTATCAGAAAAATAAGGATAAGCATCACAAGTTGCGAATTATTGTATGTAATCGGTAATGTGCTTTGTCTCACAAACATAAAGACAACAAAAGATAAAAGGGCAGCTAATATCGCAAGGCCCAGCTGCGGCAAATGATTCGCTTTGTCCTTGAGCAGCTCCAGATTATCCAGCCTTGCGTAAATCTCCTCGGTGATGACATCACCGACGTTCACAAGGACATCATTCTTGTTAATATAGACAGGCTTTACACTTTCCCGGGCTTGTCCTCTTGCATCGTCGGTACCTTTTTGATCGAAAAATTTATTCGGTGTAATAACCGCTCGAACAATCTCTGTCACCAATTCCCTTGACGTATTCTTCGTCAGGTTGGATGTGTTAACCAGCTCCGCCACTTTCGCACGCGCCGTCTGTGCATCAAGAATCTGATCGTTCATCAGTTTTGATACAATATCCTTTGTAACCGGCAGCATGGCGGTTAAATCTTCTTTTGTCAAACGGGGAAGTTTGAAGAATGCTTCCTCAGGGAGCTGATACTGTTGTTCAGCCAGCCCCTGTTGTATCTGTTCCAACAATGAATCGTTGTACTGGCCGCTGTTACGCAGCGTTTTAACCGACTGATTTTCCAGCTCGCTGATGAGCTGTGGAATGACTCGGCGATAAATGCTGACCTTATCGTCGAATTTCACTTCTTCGTCAACATTGATTTGTAATAATTTATCATAAATAGCATCAATTAACGCATCATTCTTCAGATTAACAACCCGATATACAGGTTGGACGCGTTTGGCCGCATCTTCTTTGGCTTGCTCGGTAGCTACAGCATTCTCGATTTGCCTTGGTGCGTAGATCGTTTTCTCGCTGACAGCGCCTAGTTGAATATCATATACTTGCGGGACGAGCTTAACATAAAGAGACATATAAAAGATGAGCGCCAGCAGGAGAAACAACAGCAAACGCACCCAAATGCTGTATTTCCATCCGATCAGCCGGTAATGAAATTTGCCTTTTACTTGCACTTCATTCTTCATCACGGAAGGTCATTCCTCTCTACATATCAACCAAGCTTGTTCACTTATCCTTTTCTTCGTTATAGGCTATGATGATCTTCTGTACAAGCGAATGACGGACAACATCCTGCTCATCAAAATAAATAAAACCAATCTCCTCGATATTGCGGAGAATCCGATTCGCTTCAACGAGTCCTGACGACTTGCCGCGAGGCAGATCGATTTGCGTCACGTCTCCGGTAATAACCATTTTGGAACCGAAGCCAAGGCGCGTCAAAAACATTTTCATTTGCTCCGGCGTTGTATTTTGCGCTTCATCCAGAATGATGAAAGAGTCATCCAGCGTTCTGCCGCGCATGTAAGCGAGAGGGGCGATCTCAATAAGCCCGCGCTCGAGCGACTTGGCCACCTGCTCGGGACCTAATACATCATTAAGAGCATCATACAATGGGCGCAAATAAGGGTCAACTTTTTCCTGCAGATCCCCGGGAAGGAATCCGAGACTTTCGCCGGCTTCAACAGCCGGACGCGTCAAAACAATCCGTTTGACGGCACCCTCTTTAAGCTTGGTTACGGCAAGAACGACGGCCAGATAGGTTTTACCCGTGCCTGCAGGCCCAATACCGAAGACAATGTCTTTCTTTTTGATCGTCGATACATACTGCCGTTGGCCGATTGTTTTGACCCGAATCGGTTTACCCCGATGGGTCGTAGTAATCTCGCCTTTGAACAGGTCAAGCAGCTGGTCCGCTTTCATTTGTTTGGCAAGCTCCACTGCGTACAACACATCGCGCTCTGTCAATGTGTAGTTATTACGAATGAGCTGCAGCAAAACCTCAAAAAGCTGCTGAAGTGAGTTCACTTCGCCAGCAGCTCCTTGTATCGTTATTTCCTCTTCTCGAGTAAAGATTTGCGCTTCAATTTCGCGTTCGATCAAGTGCAGGAACTTATCCTGCGGTCCGAACAAAGCTAGTCCTTCAGCAGGATTTTTCAAAGTCAATTTCACGGATTGTGCGTTTTCTACCAACAGGCCTCATTCTCCTCGTGTCACAATTGGCTGTTCTACAGCTATATTTTCTTCCACTTCAAAATGCACTTCCATATAAACTTTACCACTCTCTGTTTTTTCATGCAAAATTTTTTCGCCGGCGATCCGCGAATCCGGTCCAGCGGAAGTGAGTAAATCGGCTCTCGCTTGCTCTAAACCGCTCTTCTTGGCATTCTCTGCTTCAACAGGCTCCTCGATATAATTAACCTCCATGACTTTCTCATGAAGCCACCCTATTGGCAGTGTAATAGAACGCCATTGCAGCGTTTTGCGTTCGGGAATCGTTTCGAACTGAGCATATTTGTGTTTGCCATAGCCGCTGACTTTCAGTGCCCTCGTCCCGAAAATGAGATAATTGCGATTGGTCGTTTCTCCTGTATATACTTTATAGCTTTTCGTTAACAGCACTTCGATTTTGGAGGTATACCAGACAATCCCTTTCACTTTTCCATTCGCTACGACAACCTGATTATTCGCATCATTACCGATAATCCCGGAAATGAGCACGTCCCCTTTGCGGACATACGTATTCGGCTTCACCATCGGTCTGCCTTTCACCGATTGAATTTCCGTAACAAGCGCGTTTTTCGAAGCAACCAGATGCCTGGGGTTCATAAGCGGTCCTCTATCCGGAATCGTCGCTTCTACAACTTTAATTATAAGATGCGTCCCGCGAATTTCGACACCAACCCATGCGGCATTCGGCAACATTCCCTGAATTTCGCGCGAAAGCTCCTCGGTTTTTTTTAGCCTAAATTTCCATTGGAACGTATGTATTCCTTGTTTAGCGGCTGCTTGCAAGATCTCGTCTTTCCTAATGCGCTCATTCCCTTCCACACTAACCTGCCAAACAAGGGATGTCAGCACGTACAAAGCAACGATGAAAGCGGCTATACCGCCAAGGAACAGCTTGCGTCTGCCCAGTCTGTCCATAAAAAAAGGAAGCCCATGACGCGTCAGGACATGTACGCGACAGCCTGTCCGTTTCAAAAGCGGTCGCAGCCTGAAGAAGTCCTTGATCAAGATATATAACTCCAGCTTATTCTCTTCCGTCGGCTTAATATCCCATATGGAGAAGCCGCTCTCCATCATGGGATTAATGATGCCTTGGGCGCCCTTACCTTTTAGCTGTATGCGAACATACCCTCGCAGACGGGCAATGAAAATTGATTGCTTCATGGTACAGCCTCCTGTTCATAACTATCAAGCGCGCATCTATGGGATGTACTTTACATCATCAATCAAACCTTCGATGAATACTTCCTCTGATAAAATCGCGCGAATGACCAGCTGCTTTCCGTACACTTCTAGCTTCCCTTTCGTTAATTCGAGCTTCAAAATCTCGCTGGAGAAGTGAAGCACGCCCCGGTGATTCTCCACATAAAGCTGTACGTTGCCGATCATCGTAATGCGCGGCAAATCCTGCACCACATCCTGGGGAAGATCGAGGATTTTAGCCGTGAACTGGTTCCATTTGCGGGTCAAGCGACGCATAGCTGGGCAGTACCCCCTCTAAACTAGATGATCATGGCGGCAGGAGCGCGCATAGACTTTTTACCAAATTATGCTGTAAATCCGTGATTTATGTGCTCCAAGAAAAAACACCCCGTCTGATAGTAGTCAGAGGGGGTGTTAGCTCGGAACTATTATTTATCGGCGATACGGCTTCTTTGACCTAGGGGGGCCAAGGATTTCTGCCCATACGATGCCTTGCATAAGCTGCTGCTGCGTCGGTTGTACGGAAAGCAGTTCAGGGCTATGGCCGGGTTGATTGTCAGCAGTTGATTCAGCAAACGCGTTTAATGCCGACGCGGGTGAATGAAAAGGCGATTCCTTACGCTCAGGAGAGAGCGTTGAAGTTCTGGCAGCTTCAGACCTCCCATATTCGTTCTGCTGGCGTTTTGGCTGCTTGGTTGCAGATGTATGACCTTCTGAGCTTCGAGGCGCTCCGTGAGGCTTTGAAGGGCTGCTTAGTTTGCCATCGAATGAAGGCATACCATGAATCGTTCGCCTCTTGTCGCTTCCTTTCGAAGATGCATCCATCCACTTCTTTCTGACTTGATAGAAGAAGGTTAGCGCTATTATGACCAAGTACCAATGCTTGAATGCAAACTCGATCCATTGTTCCACTCCGGCACTTCCTTCCTGCTATTCCTTCTCATTCTTGCCGTCATTCATTTTGCCGAGAGAAGAACGCATTTGCGTATCTGCATCAATATTTTTGAGATTCATGTAGTCCATGACACCTAACTGGCCGCTGCGCAGTGCTTCCGCCATCGCCAGCGGTACCTGCGACTCGGATTCGACAACTTTTGCGCGCATTTCGACAACCCGAGCCTTCATCTCCTGCTCGGCTGCAACCGCCATCGCACGTCGTTCCTCGGCTTTTGCCTGGGCAATACGCTTATCCGCCTCAGCTTGCTCAGTTTGCAGATGTGCGCCAATGTTCTTGCCTACATCGACATCGGCAATATCGATGGATAAGATTTCGAACGCGGTCCCTGCATCCAGTCCTTTACCCAGAACAGTTCGGGAAATCATGTCAGGGTTCTCCAAAACATCCTTGTGGGAATCGCTGGATCCGACTGTTGTAACAATCCCTTCACCGACGCGGGCGATGATCGTTTCTTCCCCTGCACCCCCGACCAAGCGATCGATGTTCGCCCGTACCGTAACCCTCGCGATAACTTTCACTTCAATTCCGTTTTTCGCTACGGCAGATACGATTGGCGTTTCAATAACGCGTGGGTTTACGCTCATTTGAACGGCAAGAAGCACATCACGACCTGCGAGGTCGATCGCCGCTGCTCGTTCAAACTCCAAATGAATGTTGGCGCGATGAGCCGCAATTAATGCATTGACGACGCGGTCCACGTTACCGCCTGCCAGAAAATGGCTCTCAAGTTGATTGATGCTTAGTTCAATGCCGGCTTTTGTCGCCTTAATCAAAGGGTTGACGATCCGGCTTGGAATAACGCGGCGCAGACGCATCGCGATTAAAGTGATGATGCTGATACGCACGCCTGAAGCGAGCGCCGAAATCCACAGCATCACAGGCACTACACTAAGCAGCACCGCTAGCGCAATAATAATAATGGCTGCAAGAAGCAGCATATACAAGCTTGGGTCTAAGGTCATTTCATTGCCTCCTTGGTATCTGTTTGATTGTATTCCCTAACGACGATACGCGTTCCTTCTACCTGTACAACGATAACCGCCCTGCCAGTCGGGATAAAGCTGCCGTCTGTTACCACATCAACGCGCTCTCCGTCTAATAGTGCCGTCCCTGCGGGGCGAAGCGGCGTTATCGCTTCTCCGGTTTTGCCGACTAGAAAGCTCCGATCGGGATGGGATATGAAGCCTTTATCCGCCGTTAACTGCTCCCTCAATATAAAGCGATTCCATACGCCGCGATGCTTAAAGTGCTTGATGGCGAAGGCTACTGCAATAATAGCTACTAACAACGCTACGCCAAGCATGATTGCGGCTTCCTTAGGATCTGACGAGGCCATCATGACTCCGCCGAATAGACAAATTGCCCCCAGGACGCTGAGAATGCCAAAACTCGGGACGACAAGTTCCAAAATTAATAGCAAGATACCGATACCAAACACAGCCAAATCACCAAAACCGGCGAACCCGGCCAAATAAAAACCTAAAAAATAAAGTGCGAAGCCGGCAATCCCCGCTGCGGCCAGCAATCCGCTGCTAAAAAAAAGCAGTTCAAGTGCAATCCCCACAATTCCGACAATCAACAACACAGTTGCAGTAACCGGATGAGTCAGAAAAGCAGACAATTGTTCCGCAAGCATAACCCTTCACTCCCTTTCCTTATACTTCCTTCACGCACCTATCAATAATATGTACGTTTTACAACACAAACTGTTTCGTAAACTGAAAAAACAAAAAACCGGAAGGATAGCATCCCTCCGGTCTTGCCGAACATATTTGGTTTAACCTAATTGTTGTTGGACCAACTGATTGATAAGTTTACCATCAGCGCGTCCCTTTACCTGTGGCATTAATGCAGTCATCACTTTGCCCATATCCGCTTTGGAAGAAGCACCAACTTGCTGGATGGTCTGCTGTACAATGGCTTTCACTTCTTCCTCAGAAAGCTGTTGCGGCATGTACTCAGCTAGAATAACAAGTTCTGCCTTCAGGTTGTCGGCCAGATCGTCTCTGCCGGCTTTTTCAAATTCTTGGAGGGAATCCTTACGCTGTTTGATCTCACGAGTAAGAACGTCAAGCACTTCATTGTCGTCTAAGGTTCTTTTCAGATCTATCTCCGAATTCTTGATAGTAGAACGAACCATACGGATTACAGAGAGTTTGAACTTGTCCTGACTCTTCATCGCTTGCTTCATATCTTCGTTCAATCGTTCGCTTAAGCTCATGTTGCCTCCTAGAACTTTCTCTTACGAGCAGCCTCTGACTTCTTCTTACGCTTAACGCTAGGCTTCTCATAATGTTTGCGTTTTTTAACCTCTGCTAGAACGCCATCCTTAGCGATGGAACGCTTAAAGCGACGAAGTGCAGCATCTATAGTTTCGTTCTTGCGAACTCGAGTTTCTGACACCAGTTTTCCCTCCCTCCGAACAGACCGTCCAAGACAAAGCGGTTCATCAAATCTCATTATATGTGATAGCAATTAGGGTGTCAATGCGTAACCTTTCCTAGGCAATGATCACCTTAGTTGGCGACCCCTAACGGAGCTAATTTAGCCCCTCCCATCAGATGATAATGGAGGTGATGTACAATTTGTCCCGCATTAGTTCCACAGTTCGTAATCACCCGATATCCGGTTTCAGAGACTCCCAATTCCCTTGCGACTTGTTGGGCCGCTTTTTGTACTTGTCCGATAACCGTCCAGTCTTCGTCAGCTGCCGCGTCCAATGAAGCAAAATGCTTTTTGGGAATAATCAATACATGAATCGGAGCCGCGGGTTGAATGTCGTGAAACGCCAAGACTTGCTCGTCTTCGTAGACTTTTTTGGAAGGGAGTTCTCCTGCAACAATTTTACAAAAAATACAGTCACTCATCTTTTCGAACGCTCCTTTAACTTATATCGAATGTGGCTATTCTAATCTTATCGGAAAGAAAAGAAAAAATCCATTTCCGGATACAGTTGCAAATGCTTCAGCTATCAAACCATTCTTGCGCAAGATCGACGGCCATCTTAAACCGAGCCCTGCCTTGATTTATAAGGGAACTGCGAGCTTCTTCATAATTTCCGCTCAACATCCATTTTGCATTTTGTTCTTTAACCTCGTGAAAAGATTGCCAGGCTTGCTCTAAGTTTTGCAAGAATAGCCGGTCTTCGGATTTTTGAGCTAAATCGTTCAGTTGTTTGAAACATGTGGAGAGCTCCGATTCCAGCACATTTTTTTCCTCGAACCAACTCTGGATTCGCTCTGTGTCCCGAGACTCAATCATCGAAACCATAACCGCTCGAATACCGATAGCCCCTTCAATCCAGGCATCAATACTAGATTTTATCGGATGGATAATATTCGATTCCGGAAGCTTAAACTGGGAAACGGCTGAACGTAACGATAAACTGTTACGTCTCGCTCCGCGAATATTGTCGGACATCGTTGTAATACTGCGCTGCTGTACTTCTGCAGAGGCCAACACCTCTTCACTGCCGGCTGCAATCTGTTCAAACATAGCTGCTGTATGCTGTACGGCTTCCGAAATTGTACTTGTGCTGCCAGTTACCAGTTTCAAAGACTGATCAACAGATTCAATGCTGCCGCACAATTCGGATAAGAATGATTCAACTCGACTGTATCGGTGGGCACCCTTATCCATGATTTGTACGCCGTTATCCGCGGCTTCTTTCATATTAGATACAGAAGCGGCCAACGTATTTGCCGAATCCGAGACTCTTTGAAGTTGCTCTCCGATATTTGCGGTTGCCAGCTTAGACTGGACGGCTAATTTGGAAATCTCCTGGGCGACAATTGCAAATCCTCTGCCATGTTCACCAGCTCTGGCTGCTTCGATATTAGCATTGAGCGCCAATAACTGAGTTTGACCAGATACCTCTTCAACGATATGGGTAATTTCGGCTATTTTGGCCAATGCATGATGCAATTGATCCATTTCCAGATGAAGCTGTTCGCTTTCTAAAGTCATTCCTCTAATGTGTTCGGCGGCAGCTGAGATCTCTTGTTTGCCGTGAGCGATTTCAACTGACAATTCGGCAGATGCTGCAACGACATTATTGTTGTCTTTGCGAATATGCTCGAGAGCGGATTGGATACCATTAACCTGTGCAGAAGCATACTGAATATGCTCTGCCGAATCTTGAATGCCAATTGTCATCTCTCGTATCGTATTCGTGACTCCTTCAACTTGAAGCGAAACAGAATCCGAAGAATCCCGAATGATTTCGACCTTTTCATGAAGCTGACGGGAGGAACGGTCTACTATGCGAATCAGGGAATTCAAACTATGTACTGTTTTGAAGATCATATTTGCGAAAGTCTGTTTCTTGGGTGATGGTTTTGTTCGTACAATCGTCAAATCACCGGCCGCAAGACGAGATAGCATCTCTGTTGTTTGTTGCCTAGAAGACTGAAATGGAAGAATCCTCACAACAAACACCTCCTCTACGTAATTAGTTATGTTATATAATCTAACACAATTATATCGAAAGGCCTATAAAAGTACAAATTTTCCTAAAAATCGACGCTCTCGACAAATACTGTGACACCAACGTAACATAAAACAAAAAACGCCACGAAAATGAATTTCGTGACGTCACATTTAATGATCAGCTCTTCTTTAGTAATAAGGCAACAGCGATAAAGCTAACAAAGTTGCCAATGGCAGCACTTGTCTGGCAAATCTCCGCCGTGGGAAATAATAACCCGGATACGGATATGGATAATATGGATATGGGTAACCAAATGGCGCAAACGCCCTCATTTGCTCCATTTCTTGCCCGCCAATCGGCACAGCAAGGTATAAATGATCATCATCCACATTCTCAACTATTCCGTCGTACATCGTGCCATCCACCGTAGTCACGCTAACATATCTGTACATGTGACTTTTACAAAGAGAATAAGCTTCCTTTTTATGCATAGGCTCCAGCCTCCTTTTTACCAACAGCATATTCAGCTATGGGCAAATGGCTACTAGGAGTTTTAGAAATAGGCTTATCTTTTGTTGAGAATCAAAATCTAACGGTTATGCTGCTTTTTGGCAGCTTGATGAATTTTCTTCCACTTGGCTTTTTCCGCCGCTTGCAGCCCTTTATCTTCTTTGCGCGCCAAAAAAGCGAGCTCTTTCTGCAGCTTTAAATAATTTTGAAAGCGCTCATGTGCCAGAGTCCCGTCAGTTAGTGCCTGCTTCACAGCGCATTTAGGCTCATTCTCGTGCTTGCAATCCTGAAAGAAACAGCTCGCTCCCAGCTCTTCAATATCTTGAAAAGACGTACTCAAGCCCTCGGACGCATCCCACAACTGGAGCTCCCGCATGCCCGGTGTATCGATCAAGATCCCTCCGCCAGGAAGAGCGATCAACTCCCGATGCGTGGTCGTATGTTTTCCTTTATCGTCCCCGGAACGGATATCCCCGGTTTCCAAAATCTCCTCGCCATAAATACGATTGACGAGCGTGGACTTTCCTACACCCGATGAGCCTAGGAGAGCTACTGTTTGCCCGGCTGAAACATAAGCAGCAAGATCGGCCAGCCCCCGATTTTCCGCCGAGCTAATGATGTGAATCGGCACGCCGACAGCCACCGCTTCCACTTCCGCGGCTTTCGCCTCCGGATCATCGCACAAATCAGCTTTGCTTAGTACGATTACCGGATTAGCGCCGCTTTCCCAAGCCAGTACAAGGTAACGTTCGATTCTTCTCACATTAAAATCCAGATTAAGCGCTGTGACTAAAAATACCGTGTCTACATTGGTGGCGACAATCTGCTCTTCTGTGACTTGACCTGCTACTTTGCGGGAAAACTTACTTTTGCGCGGCAGCACAGCGTGGATTGTCGCTCTCTGCTCATCTTCGCGAACGGTGATAACCACCCAATCGCCTACAGCCGGATAATCCTCACGCCGAAGTGCGTTATGGCGCATTTTCCCGGAAACTTCCGCCAACGCTTCACCTGATTCCGTTTGTACGCGATACATATGCTTATGCTCCAAAGAGACGCGGCCTGCTTGATATCCTTCTTGTTTATAAGGTTCGAAAGCTTTTTCAAAAAAGGGACTCCATCCCAAATCATCTCTACTCAATCGCCCGATTCATCCTCTCATGCAAATCTAATACAAGTATAGTCCGACGGCTTAGAAATCACACGGGAAACAATCATTATTAACGATTTTTTCTCCACCGCAGCATTACGTTAACAATGGTCAATTCCCTTATAGACTGACGGTCTAATTAAGCATATAATAAAAGTATACCGATCGTTGAAACGGAGTGATCCGATGAGTCAGTTCATGAGAGCCTCCACCCGCAAAAAGCGGGATGTCATGATGGAAGCGGCTTTGACCATGTTTATGGAAAGAGGCTACGAAAACGTGTCTGTTGACGATATTATCGCATCGACAGGTACATCAAAAGGAACCTTTTATCATTATTTCAAAAGCAAGGATGCCATCATTTCAGCGATTTACAGCAAGCAAATCGAATTCATTCAAGACTGGGTAAAACAACCTCCTTCCAAGGTGCAGTCCCTTGAAGGCCACATTAACCGCTTGTTTTTAGACTTAGCGTCCAATATTGGACCGTACCCGCGTCTGATTCGAAGTTTACAAGCACTTTCGCTGCAAAACGATACAGTGAAGGCGGAAGAACAGCATCAGCTGCGCATACTCTCGGAAAGCTTGCTGCATTGGCTGCCGGAGCCTAAAAAAATCGAACTGCTAGTATGTATGTACGCAGGCACCATACTGAAATGGTGCAGCGAAGACAATGCCGATTTACTCTCCATGATGAAAAACAACTTAGCCTGGCTATGGGCAGGCCTTCGATCCGAAGAGCCAAATGCGTCGCTGCAGGTAGAACCAGTCTCCAAGGAGGAAAACAAAATGAAAGTAGCAATTATTGGCGGTGGCCTCGCCGGATTAACCGCTGCCGCTTATTTATCCGAAAATCCACATGTTGAAGGCATCTTGTTTGAACGCAGTCCGCAATTGGGCGGACGCGCTTTTACGTACGAAAAAGTCGGCTTCACGCTTAATTACGGCGCACACGCGGTGTATGGCATCGACCGGCACACATTGACCTCCATGGAAAAAGAACTGGGACTTTCTTTCAGCTCCAAGCAAGTGGATAAGCGCAAGGTTGTTTATGCCAAGAACAATCAGCTCACGCCGGCTCCGCTCGATGCAATCAACCTGCTAAGAACCGATCTGCTCAATACCGTTCAAAAAGTTCGATTCGTCGGTGAAATTGCCGCCATTATCGCAAATATTCATAACCTTAAAAATTACGCGACCTTAGCGGATTACTTAGCCGAATCCGATGCTGACGAGGATGTAAAAGAATTATGGGAGCATCTCGTTTGCTCCAACTTCTTCATCGCCCCTGAAGATGCCCGTAAAGTATCCGGCGCCGTCATCAGCGAGTACTATCACAATCTGTTCCTTTCCAGCAAGCCGGTGAATTATGTTTTGGGCAGCTGGGCCGTCATTACGAATCAGCTGAAGCAAAAAATGACTTTAAGCGGCCGCTGGGAAATCGCGCTTCAAGAAGGCGTAGACAGTCTTCGTTACTCGGACCGGAAGTTCATCCTTCAAACGAAAAACCGTGAAATGGCATTTGACAAAGTCATCTTCGCCATGCCGGTTCAACAAGTCGTGAAGCTGCTCAAAGGTACGGCGTGGGAGCCTTTCCTAGCCCCTTACGAATCCAATACGGCTACGGAAGTCATGGTCTATGATATCGGACTCAGCAACGTTGTTGCCAGACCGTTCAGCTACATCAGCGATATGGACAACAAGCTGTTTATCAGCGACGTATCCGCAACGGATCACACGCTTGTTCCTGAAGGCGGGCAATTGCTGCAAGGTATCGCCTATCTGAGCGACAACTTTGACAACGAAGAAGAACGCAAAGCATACTTGGAACGGAAAACCGTGCAAATGGAAGCCCTGTTTGACAAGCACTATCCAGGCTGGCGCGATGTGACAGCTGTGAAACGGGTATCGAAAAAAGCGATGGTTTCCAGTGTAAAAAACATCGCAACCAACAACTTATTGCCAACGCGCATAGAAAATGTGCCGTTCTACTTCTGCGGAGACGGCTGTACGGGAAAAGGCGAATTGGCTGAACGAGCATTCTCCAGTGCACGTATTGCTGCATTATCGATCGTAGAGGAAGTTCAACAGGCACTACAACACGCATAAAAAAAGAAACGGCTCCAACGTTTGCGACAATTGTTGTCGGATGTTGGAGCCGTTTTTTCATTGAGCAATATGTACAGTTTAGTTTCCAGTCGCAATCGTAACCGTTCTGCTCGTACCATCCCATGTCACCTTACCGCCAAACGCTTCCCCAACGAATCGGGCAGGTGCCAGCGTAAAACCATTGACCAATTGAGCAGGTTCATCCAATTGCATGGCTTTCCCATTCAGGTAAACGGTCGTCTGATCAATTGTGAGCTGTATGGTCGTGCTTCCTTTGCGCGCAGTTACTTTACGCGTCTGGGCCTCATATTCCACAGTCGCACCCAGCTTTTCAAAAATTGCACGCAAAGGTGTCATCGTGGATCCGTTAATAATCGCAGGAGGTTGTTCGAACGCTTCGTTTTTGCCGTCAATTTGGACGGAAACTTGCGAGGACAACCCGAACGTTCGGCTTGCGACTTGCTTGCCGGATTTATTAAAAACGCGCAGCTGCAAAACGGATCCTTCCGGCACTTCACCGGCCTGCAACTCCAAACCATAAGGTAACTCAGTCTGCGTCGCAATTACTCGCCCGTTCAGCGCATACTCCACTTTTCCGATGTATATGTCCGGTATTTTCACAAATGGAACAAGCTTGGTCTTCTTGGCAAATGTCTGGTGATTTGCATCAAGAGGGACGTAACCGATACCATCCGCAGGTTTTGCTGCTTGAGACACATTGTCCAGCAGATAAGGATTTGCAATCAACTTGCTGTAATAGCTTTGGACGGCGGCCGAGTCGCTTAAAGAATAGTCATTTTTGGCGTTGTCCATTTTTTGATCGACATTAAAGTACGTGATAGCCTTCAATCTTGGATATTTGTAAGGCATAATTTCATATAACCTTTGTAAATTGAGCTTCGCCCATTCCGTAAAATCTTCACCCGCCGAATGGGAATAGTGAGGAACACCCGTCTCGGCCAGCATAAGCGGTTTGCGATCCGCGTAGGTGTTATATAGCCTCGTTAACCGCTCCACATTGCTGGTTGCAATCATAGGAGGCAATGAAGGATCACCGTTCTCGTAAGGCTCAATGTACAAACTCACACCTACCCAATCCACATATGCGTCACCTGGATAATAGGGGTCAATATCGTTCGCAGGGACGTCGCCGGGACTCCAGACCATTGCAATGTTCGGCGCTTCGGCTGCAAACACGTCGTGAAGCATGCGGAATTTCTCTATATACTGGCTTGGATTGCCGTGCCATTTTACCCATGCCCCGTTCATCTCGCCTGCAAAGCGCAAGAAAATCGGGATGCCCGCAGCTTTTGCATCCTGAGCCCATTTACGCAAATAAGCGTTATCCGCTACCGGATCGAGTCCGTCATCAGGTTCCCAAGCAATTTGCAAAGCGGCCCCGGCTTCTTTGGCTCTTTTGACGTAACTTGAAGGGAAAGGCTGCCCCCAATGTGCATAGGCCAAATAAATCGCATGCTTTTTGCCGTAAACACTTTCCGTTTTCGTAAACAGATTACCGACTTTCGGATCTTGCTCGGAATATAATCCTAAATATGTACCATACGCAGGTTCGAATTTGGCGAGTTTGCCGTTCGTTGGCAGCGCACGAGCTTGTAACTCCGTTTGATCGGAATCCTGCATATACAATTCGACCGTCGTTCGAATTTGGTCAGCGCGCTGCAATTTCACGGCTCCCCAATCTTTCCCGGCTTTGACCCAGTATTCGTTTTCAAGCTCGTAATATCGAATCGCTTGATCATAATCGCCTATGGAATCGAAGTAGGCATCCAGTTTGCCGTAAAAGAGGGCGGCATTCTCCCACTCTCCGATACTTGCGTAATGGTCGGCGAGATATTGCCAGTGAGGGACGGCTTCCGCTTTATTGCCTTTGGAAACTAACGAATCCGCCAATTGCCAATGATCCCATACGATATCGGCACGGGCAGCATGAGGTGCGCTCACGAGACTGACTGCCAGCATGGAGCTGACTAAAGTCATAACTCCGGCATGTTTTAATTTGTTACTTATTGAAGATCTGCCCCATTGACCTTGCGTTCGACTTGTTTTCATCCATACCTCTTTCCCATCCGCTTAACAGATGGCATAATTTGACGCTATTATACAACAAAATCCCTACAATAACGTGAAACAATTTGTATCCGATAAACCTTTAGAAAAAAAAAAATCAGCGAACAAAGTCGCTGAATCAGGCAAATTTCTTATTATTGGGACGGTTTCGCGAAAATGGCGCGTGTTCGTTTGCGCTCAGCCCGCGTTAACGGTTGAACATAGGCAAAATTACCTTTTTGAGCAGCCCCTCTAATGGCACCGGCTCTGAAACGACCGCCGGCAGCCGGTACGGCAACCCGTACTCCATAGGTGGACATGATCACTCCCAAAGGATTACTGATCGAAACCCGTCCATTCTCAGATCCGGCGAAGTTCAGGGCTGCTGCGAATCTGTCTGAACGCAACCACACCGATCCGGAGTCTCCCGGAAGCGATACGGCGCCGACGTTTCCTCGAATGATACTCTGGTTTCGGAACATGATCGTACCGAGGGTACCACCATAGTTCACATTTACATCCGCATTATTCGCTTCGACCGTCCCTCTGACAAATCCCGTTGTACGACCTGATTTCATAAGTTGTAATCCAACCGGATAACTGGTCAGATGTCCGGATAACGTGATTAACGCGCCAGAGGAACTGACCAAATAACGCGGATTCAGCAAACTGTTGGATGTGGGAATAGAAATGGCTGAATCTTGAAAATTAACCCCAGCCGGCCGCAACGGGACAAACTGGAAAAGACGCCCAATCCGGTCTGTGCCTGATCTTCCGGCATCCGCCGGTCCCGGTTGAACCGTTTCCGCAAATGCTGTACTGTTATTTTTGACGATAACATGGTTATTGCTGAGAATGTAAAGCTGGTTGTTCTTGATGACAACGAGCCCGCCCGTTCCCGTGCTAAAAGGGTCCACCTTCCCTATGCTTGTGCCGCCCGGTACCGGGCGTACACGGCGATTAAACAAAGTGGGTCTGACTAATTTCGGTTTAGAAGCAGCCGCATTGGCTCTGAACTTGCTGGAACCTATAAATCGGACAGGAACATTCGTTCCAACAGCTGCCATTAACATTTTCAAATTCTGTACACTCGTAGCTGCAATATTTTTCCGGGTATACACATTAATGCCGGCCCCTGATGCCGGTTTGTTCGGATTTGCGTAACCGACGCCAACACCATAGACATCGGGCCGTTTCAGCAGTGACATTGAAATTCTGTTCTTATGCTTTAAAGCCTCATAAAATGTCGCCATTCGCATGCTCCCTTACGGTCAGGATGGTGCAGTGTATGCACCCATGTACGACTTTGCTTGAGGACTTCGCCTAATAACTTTCAACGTTATGAAAAAAAGGCTAATCAACGGTAAAACCTTCGATCAGCCTTCTCCAATATGATTTATAATTCTTCCATCGTAATTCGACTTCCCCGTCCTGACGGCTCTGCCGGATGGACGATCAACTTTCTTGGTAGACGAGCCCTTAACTCCGGTACATGAGAGATTACACCTACGGCCAGACTGTCCATATGCAGCTTCTCCAGCGCCCCGATGACCATATCCAGCAGATCTTGATCCAGCGTGCCGAAGCCTTCGTCCAGGAAGAAAAACTCCAGCGGATACTCGCCTTTCAACTGGATCTGAGCCGATAAGGCAAGCGCTAAAGCCAGCGAGGTGAGGAACGTTTCTCCGCCAGAAAGCGTGCTGACCGGGCGCTTGACACCTCCGTTAGCGTCGTCGCGGATGACGAAACCGCCCCCGGAGTCGACCTCAATGGCATAGCGCCGGCGCGTCAACTCGCCCAGCCGCTCGGAAGCTGCGCGGCTGACCTGAATGAGCTGCTCTTCGGCGAGGTATTCGACGAAGGCGTTTGCCTTCAGCACGGCTTGCAGCTTACCAAGCCGCTCCAGCAGTGCCGCCAGCTCGATGCGGCGTACCTCCAGCTCGCTCCACCGCGCATGCCGCGCAGCGAGCTCTTCGGCGGCTTGCGCCGCCTTGGCGCGCGTCTCCAGCGCGGCCTCCGCCCTTGCCTTCGCGGCGCCCAGCTGCGCCTGCGTCTGCTCCCACTCGGCCGCGCTCAGCACGCGGCCCTGCAGCTTCGCCGCCAGCTGCGCCAGCCCGTGGCGCAGCGCCTGCTCGCGCTCGCGATGCTCAGCCGCGAGCGCAGCCCACTGCTGGCGCTGCTCCGGTGCCAGCACAGCGGCTTCGGCGGCTTCGCGCGACGCGAAACCGTTATCCGCGAGCGCGGCATGGAGCGCGCGCTCGGCTTGCGCCAGCTGCCGCCCTGCTGCGGCTGCAGCTTCAGCGGCGGCGCTGTGGCGCTGCGCCGCCAGGTGCTGCTCGCGCTGCGCAGCCGCATGCGCGAGCTTGGTCTGCTGCGCGTGCTGCCGCAGCCGCTCCAGCGCGGAGGAAGCCTCCGCGATGAGCTGCGGCACGGCCGCGCCGGGCGCGCGCTGGGCGAGCTGCCGCGACTTGTCGGCGGCGAGCTGCGCCAGCCCCTGCAGCCGCTCGTCCAGCTGCAGGGCGGTTTTGTCCTGCTCCAGCGCCGCGCGCTGGAGCTCCTCGATCTTGACCAGCAGCCCGTCCAGGAACGGGATGCTTTTCTCGATGCGGCCGCGCAGTTCGTCCGCGGCGCGCTCATTCGAAAGCAGCTGCTCGAGCTGCGTCTCGACGTCATCCCACGACAGCTCTGCGAAACGGCTGTGCCAATGGCTTAACTGCTCAGCTAGCTTCTCATTGTTAGCAACCAGCTTGCGCTCCGTCTCTGCGAACATACTAGCTGCTGCTTGCTGTTGAGCGGCCGCTTGAGCATGCTGCTGTTCAAGCGATTGATGCTCTTTCTGCAAAGCGTTTAGGCTGCGTTCCAGTTCCCCCACTTGGTTTTTATTGGAAATTATAGATTCCCTTAACGACTCCCACGCAGTTTCAAGCATTACGAAGCTTGCTGCTTGGTTAATCAATTCGTCTGTATGTACGACAGGAACAGCGAGTTCTCGAGCTGCAGCTACCTCGCCCAGCAATACGTTGTTTCGAAGGTCTCCCAGTAATAATTCGGATGACTGCAAATTCGGCATTGAATCCGTAACTCCTGTCATCGTTACACCTAAAGCCTTCGCTTGTTCAATCGCATGAGCAGCTGTGTATATTTGCTGCGAATGCGTAAATTGAAACTCCTTTGCCAGCTGAAGCAGGTCTTGAATTTGCTGCAAGGTCTCTTCCGATGCTGCTCCGCTGCCGGCAGTCCCATGAAACGCATGACCGTCTTCCAATGCACGGCGTGGCGAAGGATGTTCGGTTGAACCGCATACCGCACAGGCTTCACCGGCTATTAGCTGCTCAGCTAGAATTGCTGCAAGTGCCTCCCGCTCATGCTGCTTCCAGATTCGTTTATGCTCGTCCTGAGCTGTCTGTACGACTGAGATTAATTGGACAAGCCGTTCGTTATCCAAAAACATCGAGTTACGCAGTTGCCCAGCTTGTACCAACCACTCTGATAGCCGTTGATGGAAAACTTGACGCTTCGCTGCCTGCTCCGCTTGGTTTTGTTCTGATACCATTAAAGCAGCCGCTTTGGCGTCTTTTTCTTTCCGGGCTTCCAGTTCCTGCACTTGCAATAATTGTATCGCCTTTTTCTCCTGCTGAGCTTCTTGCAAATGATGGCGCATAGTTATATTGGGCTCAACCTGCTTCAGCTGTTCTTTGAGCTCCGCTTGCTTAACGAGTGCTTTCTGCTTCGTCTCCACGGTTTTCCCGATTTCAGCCTGAAAACCATCCAACAACGCTTTCGCAGCCGCTTCTTGGGTTTGTGCCTCCTGTACTTGAAGCCGAATTTGCTCAAGCTCATTCTGAAGAACCAATGCTTGCTGCAGCTGATCCAGGCGCAGCATTAAAGGTCCCTCTTGAGCCGCCAGGTCCCGTTGGGATTGTTCGTTGGCCGTTTCCGATTGCTCATAAGTGATATCGGCAGCTTTTTGTGATATCGTCGCCGCTTCTAGCTGCGTTTGACTCCTTTGAACTTCCGTCACAGCAAGCGCCTGCTGCTCCAAATAAGGTCGCACGCGTTCCGCTTGCTCAGCTTTTTGCAGCAGCAGCTCTTTCTCCAGGATGTACGCTTCTTGTTCCTTCTGCTGCCTAACTTGCAGCTCTAAAGCGGCTTTTTCCGTCTGCCATTGGAACACCTGCTTGTGTTCTTCATGAAGTGCTTCGTGGCGCTGCAGCTCTAAGCGACTTCGTTCCGATTCCTGCTCGGTTTCAATGAGTCGGGCTTTGGCTTCCTCCAGCGCTGTTTCCGAAGCATCCCCTAGTCCTTGCTGCTCGGCTGCAAGCTGCTTGACAGCGCTGTCCGTTTCTTTCACTTTAGAGCTCACTTTCGCGCTCAGATGATCGCCGTATTGCTCCAGATGAAACAGTCTTTGCAGCATTTGCCGGCGGTCTTTACCCGTCAGCGTCAGAAATTCGGCAAATTTCCCTTGCGGCAGCACGACAGCCCGTGTGAAATCCTGCATGGATAGTCCCAGAACAGTCTGTACCTGCTGATTCACCTCACCCGATTTATCGGCAAGCACAACCGTCTCTTCCCCCTTGAACTGAAGAAGCCTCGCAATGGTGCCGTTAATCGATTGCTCCGACCCGCGCTTGAACTGCCGTTCGACCCGGTAGCGCTCGGTTCCTGCAGCATTCGTCAGCTCGAACGTAAAAGAAACGAACAGCGTCTGTTCGGCATGATTCATAATCGCTTGTGTGCCGCCGCTGGCCCGCTCAACTTTTCCGTACAGCGCGAGCGTTATGGCATCGAGGATTGATGATTTGCCGCTGCCAGTAGGACCGAAAATACCAAACACCCCGGCATCGATAAGCTGGCTGAAATCAATCGTCTGCAGCTCGCGATAACTTTGGAGGCCGGACATTTGTAACTGAATAGGACGCATGTGTTCAAGTCCTCCTAAGTGTTTTTCGTTTTTCGTTTTTCGTATTCCCTTGATAGTTATCCACAAGCACTCCATTAGGATAAGCTCAGATTCTCTCGCTATTACCCATCCGCTTCCGCAGCATCATTCTCCTGCAGCAGCTCAAGAAATAACCGGACAAGCTCCGGTTCAGGCTGCGCGCCGCCTGTTTGACGCGAATAAAAGCGCGCAAAGTGCTCTTCCATCGAAAGTGCAGCGCGCGGTGCGGAAGCTCGAACAACTTCCGTCTCCGGGTAAATAGGACGGATATGGATGAAGCCGTCGTAAGCTTTGCGGAGGGATTGAATCTGTTCCATCGACATTGCCTCGGTCATCGTGATCTCCAGATCGATCCAGGCACTGGCGTCGCGTCGTTCTTCCAGCCACTGGTGTACCTGACGGATGCCTTCTTTCGCTTTCCAGCTGACCAGCGGACGGCCTGATGTCAGAAAGATCTCCTGCGGTTCCGCCTTCTGTCCTGGTGCCAAGTCAAGAACTGTAACCGACTTCGCTTGTCCCGCTTCGGAGAAGCTGTAAGCGATCGGGGAACCGCAATAGCGAATTGGTGATGCTGCTTTCACATTCTGCGGCCTGTGTAAATGGCCTAGGGCCACATATTGCGCTCCCGCCACGAAAGCGGAAGTATCCACGGTGTAGGCGCCTCCTACTTGAATCGGACGTTCGGATTCCGTTTCCAGCCCGCCCAAGACGTACAAATGACTCATGATTAAATTCACCGTACCGGCTTCAAAGGAAGCCGCCTGATGACGAATGAGCGAAGCTACCCGCTCGGAATATTTGCTTCGCAGCGTCTCCTCCTCAGCCGCATCCGATAAAAGTTCCTTCAAACGCGATTCCGAAGGATAAGGCAACGCTGCCAGCTTGGCTATTTCTCCTGTTCTGGGGATACCGATCGATTGTATCTCAGGCACAGGCAGCCCAATGAGCGTTATACCCTGCTTGGCGGCCAAAGGTCCGGAAGCGGCGAGCCTGTCCGGATGATCGTGATTCCCTGAAATGATGGCTACTTGGCGTTTGCCTCCATCAGCAAGTCTTGCGATTCCCTCATAAAAGAGCTGCTCCGCAGCTGCCGGTGGGTTGACGGAGTCGTAAATATCTCCTGCAACCAGCACAAGATCAATAATCTGGTCTTGAACGATCTGTACCAGCTCGTCCATGAAAGCCGTCTGTTCCTCCATTCGGCTGCGCCCTTCCAGCGTCCTGCCGAAATGCCAGTCCCCCGTATGTAAAACCCGCATCGCTTACGCATCCTCTCACATTTCAACTAACTTTGCTCCGTCAAAGAAGTACAGATACTTACCCGTTACCTGACGTTTCCAAATATGCTCCACGGCCCGTGTATAGAGAGTAATTTGAGTTTCATATCGGGCGCGCAATTCGGAGACATCGCTGCTTTTGACGGCATCTGTTTTATAATCAACGAGCACAAGCCCTTGCTCATCTTCAAACAAGCAATCGATGACCCCTTGAATAAGCACCGTTTCGCCTTCAGTGGAACGATCCGATCCTTCATATAATTCGCTGGCCGGCAAACCGTAACTGAACGGCACCTCGCGCTGAACGTTCGCGGCCCGTACCATACGTTGCCCGACGCCGGTTTGGAAGAAGCTCAAAATGACAGGAATGTCCACAACTTCCGTTTGCTGCGGGGTCAGCGTTTGTTTGTTCAACATCTCTTCCAAAGTCTGTCTAATGCTCGCTTCTGTCGGCATTTCTTGCAGCGATATATTTTGCATGACTGCGTGAACGACGGTTCCCTTTTCAGCAGCATTCAGCTTGTTTTCCTCCATAAATCTCGGTCTGCGCCAAATCCCGGCCGTTGTTTTCTCCCGGGCCGTTCCAGAAGGCGATACAGACAATCCTGCGATTTCCGATGATGCAAGCTCTCCTTCGCCAGCCACCCGATTTTGCTCAGAAAGCCGCTTCATTTCGGAAACAGTCGTCTTGGCAAAAAGCTTGGGCGCATCGGGATATTCATATGTCCAGGAAAGCCGTTCCCCCAGCCATTCCTTCCAACTGCCTGATGTGGCGACGGGCTGAATGCTGCGAATCGCTTCCAAGCGCTCCGCATCAGGCAGTATGTCCACTTGCTCCAAACGCTCGTCCGACTGTAAGCTATCCGGCGTAATCACAGTCAACTTCCATTTAGAAGGATCTTGAAGCAGCCGCACTCCTGGCGTAGCAGCACTAATGCCTGTGCGCTCCCGCCACAGAGACGCATCGGGATGACGCAGCAGAGCCGGGCCTACCCAGTCCAGGTAGCTTTTGGCCTTGGCCAGTTCAAAATCGGGCAAATACCATTCCGATCTCGATAAGTGACGTCCCCACCCTCGAAGCTGCTTGTCCAGCGACTTGACGGTGCCAAGCAGGTACAATTTCTCTCTGGCGCGCGTCAGCGCCACGTACAGAACGCGCATCTCTTCGGCGAGCAGTTCCAGTTTCATACGTCTCTTAATGGCAAGCGAAGGCAGCGTCGGATAGCTTACCCTAAGCGTCGTATCGACAAACCGGGGCCCGAAGCCAAGCTCTTTGTGCAGAAGGAACGCGTCGTTCAGATCGCGCTGATTGAACATTTTCCCCATACCCGCCACGAAAACGACTGGAAATTCAAGCCCTTTACTTTTATGGATGGACATGATTCTTACGACATCTTCCTGTTCACCGAGCGCCCGCGCCGTTCCCAGATCGCCTCCGCTTTCTTTCATCCGCTCAATAAATCGCAAAAAGCGGAACAACCCGCGAAGCGATGTGCTTTCATACTGTCTGGCCCGGTCGTACAAAGCTCTCAAGTTCGCTTGTCTTTGCAAACCGCCAGGTAACCCGCCCGCAAAATCATAATAGCCTGTTTGCCGATATATGTTCCAAATCAGATCCGCCAGCGAGCCCTGTCTTGCCTCGCTTCGCCACTGCGCTAACAGCTTCAGAAAATGATTCAACTTTTCCAGCAAAATCGGATGGTGATCACCAGCGTTAGGTACATTTGCATCACCGCTTACAAATCGCAGTAAGGATTCGTAGAAAGGCATCAACTTATCTGTGACTCGAACAAGAGCCATCTCCTCGGCCGATAGCTGCACCACAGGAGAACGAAGTACTGCAGCCAGCGGCACATCCTGATAGGGGTTATCGATCACTTTCAACAGAGAAATCATAACCTCTACTTCCGTCGCAGAAAAATAACCTGTACTCAAGTCCGCATAGGCAGGAATGCCATGCAGCTTGAGCTCTTCTATAATAATCGGCGACCATTGCTGCGTGGCACGGAGCAAAATCACAATGTCCCGGTACGTCACAGGACGAGTGCCGCCTGTCCGTTTGTCAAAGGCCTGGAAAGCCTCCTGCTTGCCCCCGTCGCCTAACAGCTGGCGAATATGCCTTGCGATCGTCCGCGCTTCGAGCTGGGCGGTTTCCAACTCTTGAGCATCTTGAATCGGATCGAGCGCATTCGAAACAGAATCTCCAGTTCCTGCATCGTCTGCTGAATCGACATCGTCTTGATCGTCAGAGTCTCTGCCAAACGCTTCGCTTTGGTTCTGCACATCCGCGGAACGGTCCACGATCAGCATTTCGACCGAGCAATCCGAAGCCGGCGGCGGATAACCCGCACCGTATACAAGCTCCGCACGCTTGTCATATTCAATCTCGCCAACGGTCTCGTTCATCATTTGTTTGAACAAGAAGTTTACAGCATCGACGACTTGAATCCGGCTGCGGAAGTTGCGCGCCAGATCGATTCTGCCACCTTGAACAGAGGCTTGCGCTGACACCATTACATCCGTTTTTGAGCGATAAGCCTTATATTTTTCTAAAAATAGCTCAGGTTCGGCCAGTCGGAATTTGTAAATACTTTGTTTCACGTCGCCAACCATAAAGCGATTACCCGGCTTCTCATTCGAGATTAGCGATACGATCGCTTCCTGAACACGATTCGTATCCTGATATTCATCGAGCAGCACTTCGGCGAATTGCCGCCTGTATGCAAGAGCCGCCTCAGATGGATATAGTTCATCGGGCATGGAGCCCGGCGCGCATAAAATCTGCAAGCAGTAATGCTCCAAATCGGCAAAATCAATTAATCCTTTGGCCGCCTTGGCCTGCTGGTACCTCTGTCCGAAATCGAGCACGAGATCGACCAAAGTATGCAGAACCGGTGCAAGCTCGGCGATTTCCTGCCCAAACTGTTCAGGAGTACGGCCGAACAACTCCTCATTGATTTTGTTGATTTGCTCTTTTGCCCGATTGCGCAGTTCTTTCACTTCTTCTTGAAGTTCTTTATCATAATCGTCGCCTTTGCACGCTTTCAGCTTACCGAACTCCACCGTCTGAAAGCCTTGATACAAGACCGACCATGGATATGTCGTCGTCTCCAGCAAATTGTTCACGAGAAGCAAGTCCTCTCGCAGATTGTCCAAATACGGCGCCGGTCCGCCCGGCAGCTCAGCCAGCTGCTGAGCTTGACGCAGAAGGTCGGCAGCGCCTTCCAGCTCAAGCCGCAGATCGCGGATCAGACTCCGCTCCCAGATCGAAGAATCCGCCGTCGCCGTCGCTGCGGCTACATAAGGCAGCGCCTCTGCAAACGCGGAGGCGGCCTCATCCGCAGCTTCCTCGAGCGCAGGCGGCCCAAACATCGAGGCCGTCGTCCTCAGCCAGTGCTCCGGCCACGGATGGCTGCGCGACACATCATACAGCTTTTGAATCAGCTGCATGATCGCGTCGTCGTTGCGCTCGCCGCTGAACGAATCGACCAGCCTCCAGAAGGAGCTGTTCTCTCCGCTCGCGGCATAATAGGACTCCAGCATCTCGCCGAGCAGATCCTGCCTGAGCAGCTCCGCTTCCGTCTCGTTCGCGATACGAAAGCCAGGATCCAAACGAATGAGACTGAAGTAACGCTGTACGACTTCCAGACAAAAAGAATGCAGCGTTGTAATCGAAGCGCGTCCCATCAGCGCCAGCTGCTTGCGCAGATGCTGCGAGCCCGGATGTTTGGTCAGCTCTTTTTCCAACGCTTCCCGGATCCGATGCTTCATCTCCGACGCCGCAGCTTTCGTAAATGTCGCAACGAGCAGTCGGTCGACATCGATCGGTTCCCGCTCGTTCGAAATACGACGAATGATCCGCTCGACGAGCACCGCTGTTTTACCGGAGCCGGCCGCCGCAGCGACCAGCATATTTTGACCGCCGAGCGTAATGGCATCCCATTGATCGTCCGTCCATGTGCTGCCCGCCGGTTTTGGTTGTTGTTGATTCATTTCCATGCGCTCCTTTCCGATTTGGTCATGTCGTTGCTGCGCTTTGCTCCAATTCGGACCAGAGTTGGTCTTTACCTCGTTGTTTCCATACCTGAACTTCATTTCCCTCGAACAACGGGTCAAACTGGCAAACAGATTTATATGAGCAGTGCAAGCAGGCCGTTTTTTTGCCCAAACGGTAAGGAGCGATATCGACATGTCCATTCGTGATGCCGGTTCCGATTTGCTTGACCTGTTTGCGAACATATTTTCGAAGCGTATCCCACTGCGCATCCGTTGCTACGGAGGAGCTGGAATAGAAGCTTCCATCCTTCTTCAAAGCAACCGGAATCAGCTGGGAATGGCCCGCAGCGTGAACCAATTGGTCGTCCATAAGACCAGCCACGCCTGCATCGGCTGTAATGAGACCTTTCATTTTATACCGCTTGCGCAGCTCCTTTTCGACTTCGGCCGGGTCCAGAGCATTTTTTTGTTGAAGCATCGGGTTATGCACATGAAAATAGAGCACTCCCGCCGGTTTGGCCGGTATTCCGAGCCACTGCTCGGCATGCGTAATAATGACGTCCAAATACGTCAGCATTTGGAGAGATAGACCATAGTATACCTCGGATAGCTGCAGGGAGGTCTGACTCGATTTATAATCAATGACGCGCAGCAGAACACCTTGTTCGCCATCGGCCCGATCGACGCGGTCGATCCGGCCGATGATTTCCATCGTGCAGCCGTTATCCAATTGGAACGTGAGCGGCGGCAGCTCTTTGCCGGGACCAAAATCGATTTCGAGTCCGAGCGGCTGGAATTGTCCGCGCTTCGCATGCTCGCCAAGCACGATCGCTGCCCGGCCGACGACTTGCTTGAGCTTTCTCGCGATGTAAGCATAGCGGCTTGAGCTTAGCAGGATTTCCCCTTGCAGCCTCGGTGCAAGCTCATCTACAACTTGCGCTGAGCGCTCCAGGCAGGCTTCGGCGGAAAGGGAGCCCCAATCGAGCTGATCCTGCTGAAGCTTTTGCACAAATTGATTCAATGCCGCGTGAAATAATTGCCCGATGTCCGGGGCGTCCAAGCGATAAACACGTCGTTCCTGCAGTCTCAATCCATGCGAAAGAAAATGAGAGAACGGGCACGCCACATACTTTTCCATCCGGGATACGCTGGCGCGTAAATGCTGCCCATATAAACGCTGGCTTGTGGCGGCGCTTAGTCCGGATTCTTTATTCGTATATTGAAGCGCAAGCGCTAATGCTTGCAGCTTCATCTGCCATTTCGGTTGATTGGCGTACCAATTGTACGTTTCCCACCAGAGGTCAGCCATCCGCCCGCCGAGCATCCAGTGCTTCATACGGACAGCCAGATAGGAAATAGCTTGGCTCGGGTGAGCGATATATGCGGCCTGATCGATTTCCGGCGTATCGCCGGCTGGTTCGGCAAGCAAAAGCGGTTGCCCGGTGCCGGGAAATAAATGACGAATTTGCTTGATGAGCTCGGATGGAAGCAATGATTTCCCTTCTTCATCAGCGAGCGGATAGCTCATCCACAATCTTTTGCCCGGTACGGTGAGCGAGGTGTAAATGATAAACTGCTCGTCAAGCAGCTTGCGCCTGCTGCCGTCGGCCATCGGCAATCCGGATTCCGTTAACGCTTCCCGTTCCGCCTCGGTCAGGACGCCTTTTTCGTCCATTTGCGCAGGAATGACACCGTCATTGACGCCTAATATGTAAGCATAGCGAATGCCGCTGGATCGTGTCCGATCCATGCTCCCGATGAGCAGCTGATCCATGGAAGGCGGAACCAGTCCCAGCTTCATGCTCTCCATACCGGTCTCGATCAGTCTTGTGAAAAGCTCTTGAGATAACTCATTATCGCCCATCGTCTCGACAAGCTGATCAAGCATATCCATGACGCTGTTCCACATTTGCCCGTGCTCGCGGGCTTTCTCAGGCTTACCCTCTTGAAGAACAGCCTGACTCCACGCCTCCAACTTGTCTGGAGCTTGCACATCTACAAGCAGATCATACAACGCTTGAACCTGATCTTGGACAGAGTTCGCCCGGTTAAGACGTTTGGAGAATGCCATCAGCGGCCGCACAATCCATTCCTTGCCCGCATTCAACTGCTCAAGTGCAGCAGTATCTTCGTTAGCGCGCTCATCCGCTTGCTCCAAATTAGCCCGATACTTATAAGTCCATGGCTTTCCGTCCGTCCATCTATAGCCATGGATGCCGAAGGCAAGCACGTAATTTTCCAGCTTGTCCATCAGGTGTCGCCCGGACGAGGCGTCCATGGGGAGCAGCAGATCCGTTTTGACGCACCGAAACACAGCGTCATAGTGCCAATTATGCTGGACAACCTCAAGCGCTGAGCGAATGAATTCAACAAGCGGATGATGAAGCACAGTACGCTTTTGATCAAAAAAGTACGGAATTTCGTAGTCGGTCAAAACCGCCTTCAATAAATCCTGGTACCCTTCCATATTGCGAACCATGATTGCAATTTCGCGCCAACGAACGCCTTCCTCTCGCACGAGCTGCAGCATATCCCGAACAGCGCCCTCTACTTCTGCACGCCGATGAACGGCCTCCCGGATGACAAGCTGATCGCTCACCTGTTCGCCGTCAGTCGGCTGATAACGGTGTGTCCCGCCGCCGATCCGGCGGTCAAACACCTTTTCCAAATATCCTAGAGCCGGACTATCTTGAAAACGCGGGGAGCATTCCGGCTCAAGCAGCAGCACTTCAGCGGCGTTAAGTCCCAGCTGCCCAATCATCTCTTGCAAACGCACCATGGTCATCGCCGTCGGGTGGAACAAATCCAGCTCGTCCGGTGTATCACCGGATTCAAACGGTCGGTCCAGACAAAGCGTGATCGTCACGTCTTTGCAATGGGAGAAAAGCCCGCCAAGTACCGCGAACTCTTGCGGCGTGAAGCCGTGAAAGCCATCGATCCACAGTGTTGCCGAGCGCAAATAAGCGGAATTCGGAATTTGCTCCGCCAGTAGCGTCAAATAATCTTCACCATCCAAATATTGACGAGAGAGTACCGATTCAAACTCCCGGTAAACGAGGCTGATGTCATGCATTTTTTCTCGAAGCAAACCGCTTTCCCCTATCGAAGTAATACGCTTGCTTTCGTGTTCATCGAGCTGTTCAGCCGAGACACAGTAGCGTTTCAACTCCGTAAACAGCTGGTTCAGCCTGTCGACAAACCCCATTTGTTCAGCGGAATGTCCGAATAGACGAAGCTGATCTTTGTTCTTATGTAAAATGCTCGTTAAGAGCAGCTTTTTACCTGTATCATCAATAGGGAGTCTGGCAGTTCCGCCTTCCTCTTGCATCACCCGCCATGCAAGCCGGTGAAAACTGAGTACTTGGGCGCGTATCATCCCTCCGAGCCGGGGATCGGATACTAGGGCATGCTCGGCTTGAAACGTCGCTTGCTCCGGCACCAGCAGAATGAGCGGATCGCCTTCCGGCTCTACAGACAGGCGCTGCTTCATCTCTTCCAAACAGCGCTCGCTTTTGCCGCTGCCGGCTCTGCCAATCACGAATCGAATGGTCATGGGAGTCTCCTTCGCTTACGATATCTTCCTCTTATTCTATCATACTTTTCCTAGAGAGGAGAGACTTTGAGCTGCGCTCAAAGGTCCCTTTATATGGTAGGGCAGATGATGGGGTTGCCGATATTCGCCCCTTTTCAATCGCTTTCTTGACATTCCGAGTGGCTGTAATTAAAATATGTACATCAAAGAGGGTGAAACTTATGAAAAAGTTCAGCAGCCGCTTCACCATTGGCGTTCATATCCTGTCGTTAATTGATCTGGAAAAAGGCGAACACTGTACATCGGAATATATTGCCGGCAGTATTAATGTTAATCCTGTCATCGTGCGCAAATTGAGCGGGATGCTCAAAAAAGCCGGCTTACTCCACGTTAAACAAGGCGTTGGCGGAGCCACATTAGCCAAACAGCCTGACGAAATCACGCTGCTTGACATATACCGCGCGGTCGAAGTGGCTGAAGAGACGGATTTATTCCATTTTCATGAGCAGCCTAATCCGAACTGCCCGGTCGGCAGCAACATTCAATCTGTTCTGCAGCACAAACTTCAGCAAGCGCAAAACGCGCTCGAGCGGGAATTAGCTCAAGTGACGCTTGACCAGGTCGTCCATGATCTTGCAAATAAAATCAGCTCTTTACAGGGCTGATTATTTTGATCCATCGGCATTTTAACGTGAGAAAAACCTGAGGCTGAGCCTCAGGTCCTGTTTAACCCCATACATTTGATCAGGAGGTGGATATAGGGCGGTCGTTAATTATTGCAGTTTGTGCAACAAGGCAGTTGCTGGGCAGCTCTATACTCACTTCTTATTGCAAAACATACAACAAATTGGCGTAAATAGGGGACTCGGCACTACATGAATAAAATGTTGATGTACTTAGTGCAATATCTCATTGTTTCCGGCTTTCGTTCTGCCAGTTTGTTGTATGTTCGTTACCTAGCGTCATTTGTTCTCCTTTCCCCATTCGCTGGCAATTTGCTCGAATTTATGCGTCCAGAAAGTCTTTATTAACGAATAGGGTCCCAATTCCGCTATTTCATGCAATTCAACAATAAGACCTGGCTTATAGCCAGGTCTTGAGCTTTAACTTATCCCGGTATTGTCCCGACATATACGGACTGCGGTCGGAAAATACGATTACAGCTCGCTTGTTCGAGCAAATGAGCCGTCCACCCAACCATTCGGGCTGCTGTAAACGTAGGCGTAAACAACGTCTTCGGCATAGAGACGGCTCTTAGCACGGCTGCCGCGTAAAACTCCACATTCGTATAAAGTTTCCTTCCCGGCTTAAACTCATGAAGCAGATTGACGGCAACGGACTCTACAAGTGTTGCCAGTTCAAACCAAGGATCCTCCGCCGCCAGCCCGGTCGTAATGATTCGCAGCGCTTCCGCCCTCGGATCGAACGTCTTGTAGATGCGATGCCCGAATCCCATCAGCCGTTGACCTGAGCTCAGCTGCTGTCGAAGCCACATTTCTGCGCGCTCCTTCGTTTCGATCTCATCCAGCATATGGACAACCTCGGAAGGTGCGCCGCCATGGAGCGGCCCTTTCATCGCCCCGATGGAAGCGCAAAGAGCTGAAGCCATATCGGACTGCGTGGAGAGCACAACCCGTCCGGCAAAAGTGGAAGCATTCATCCCATGCTCCATGGCTAGAATGAAGTAGGTCGTTAACGCCTTTACATGTGCTTGCTTTGGCAACTTGCCTGTAAGCATGTATAAATAATTAGCGACATGGTCCAATTCAGGATGAGGTTCCACCGGCGGCAACCCTTCCGTTTGCCGGTAGCGGTATGCGATGATAACGGACAGCATAGCCGTATATCGTAATGCAGCCTCCGGCTGCGGCGGCCATGCACGGCTTGTACCATCCGCGGCACCTTCTGCAGATATGGCCGTTCGCAGAACACTCATCATATCGGACTTAGCCGGAAGCTGATCTATAATTGCTTTTAACGCTGCAGGAAGTACTCGGTGAGCTTTCCATTGTGCCCGAAAATGAATCAGCTCCTCATCCCCAGGCAGCTTGCCGTTCCATAATAGATATGCCGCCTCTTCAAAGCTTGTCTGAAGTGCAAGCTCTTTCGCCTCATGACCTCGATAAATCAGCAGCCCTTTCTCGCCGTCGACAAATGATAATTCGGTTTCCGCTGCAACAATACCTTCTAATCCAGTTACAGATGCCATTTCTGAATGCCTCCCTTTCAGAGTGAAGATGAATAACTTTGATTTCCTTCATCATACTCAGGTCTTACAGATTCATCCAATTCACGTTTTCTTTAATGCCGATAAATAAAAGTATATTCAAATATTTTATCGATCATATTATTTTATCAAATCAAACTGCCGTTTCTGGTATCGAGCGTTTCCTTCAAGTGCTTCGTGATCGGGTTCAAGCACTTTGACTTCGCATTGAAAGTCGCACCAAAAAAAGCGAGGCTTCTCAGCCTCGCTCTAATTATTAAACCTATCTGCTGCGCACTTCAAAAATAGCGAATTTCAAATAATGCCCCTCATCCACCCCAAGGATGCGGGGATGATCCATGCCCGCGCCGCGGAACTCGACCAGCCTAAGAATTTTCCCGGCGTCAGTCGCAGCAGCATGAATAGTCTCCAGGAACAACTCCGGACGCATATGGTATGAGCAGCTGGCCGTCACCAGATACCCGCCTTCATTCACAAGCTTCATGCCGTGCAAGTTGATATCCTTGTAGCCGCGGCATGCGCCCTCGACTGCGCTTTTCGTCTTGGCGAAAGCTGGAGGATCCAGGATAACAACATCCCACGTCCGTCCGCCGCTAACCGGCTTCGACGTGTCCACCTTGGCTTGTCCGACATTCACAGAAGAGCGCACCTTCCGCTCATCCAGCCCTTTAACCTGCTGACGCAAATAGTCGAACGCATCCGCTACGACGAACTCGACACGGTCCTCGAAGCCGTTCAGTTGAACATTCGCTCTTGCGCTTTCAATCGCATGCTCCGATATATCAAGGCATGTCACTTTTTTAGCCCCGTATTTGCACGCATTTAACGTGAAACTGCCCGTGTGGGAGAAGCACTCCAGCACCGTAGCGCCATCCCAGTAAGGGAATGTCACTACTTTGCCGTTCGCATTGACAGGTAGGGTTTGGCTAACGCCTTCTTCTTCGACCTTTTTAAGTTCGATGCCGCTGCGAGCACCCCAACCGGTCATCAGCGGGGCGATAGAAGCGCGGTTCTCTCTTTGGTCGAAGAAATACCCCGTCTTCTGCCCCTCTTCAATGTCGACGCGAATGCGCAGGCCGTTCTCCAGAATATCCACATGCTTCGGACACTCCCCGTGCAGCAATCCCTTGGTTTGAGCTAAGCCTTCCAATTCGCGGACCGGCACATCGCTTCGTTCATAAATGCCGGCCGGATTCATGACATGAACCAATGCATCTACAATTTGCTGCCTGCAGCGATCCATTCCAAGCGTAAGTATTTGAACAACGAGTATGTCCGCAAACTTATCGACGATAAGCCCCGGCAGGAAATCGGCTTCGCCGTAAACCAATCGGTATGATTCCGTATCCCGCAAAAAGCGTTTTCGATGTTGCAAGCAACTTGAAATCCGCTCTATGAACACCTTAGTCGTTAGCGCCTCAAGCGGCTGATAAGCTACGATTCGAACCGTAATCTGAGAAGCTTCATTGTAGTAGCCCGTCCCGAGATATTGGCCGAGATGGTTATGAACCGGTACCAGCTGTCCAGCCTCAATCTCCCCATCTACTCGCTCAATTTCGCTGCGGAACACCCAAGGATGTCCCTGTTCCAGACGAGGTTTCCGTTTTTTATGTAAAATTACTGCTGCCATTATTGGTATGCCTTCCTTTGCGTGAAACCGCCTTCTATCGTCAGCTTGTCATGCTTGTCTGTGCGGTCACATATATTTGTGGAAAATAGTGCAAGCTTGCGAAGGAGATCCGCTGCTTATGATTACTTCAATCGTGCTGCCTGTGCTTACAGGCTTAGCCTTGTTTCTTTTCGGGATGAAGCTGATGGAAACCGCGCTTCATCATTGGGCCGGCGCCCGCCTCCAGCAGTGGCTGGGG
The DNA here is from genome assembly GCF_014534655.1 of Paenibacillus sedimenti. GTDB lineage: Bacteria > Bacillota > Bacilli > Paenibacillales > NBRC-103111 > Paenibacillus_E > Paenibacillus_E sedimenti. The sequence continues at coordinate 804,853 of NZ_JACVVD010000001.1, read as the reverse complement.
CGCTTCACCCTCACGCCGGTGCGCGGACTCGCCACCGGCACTGCGCTCACGGCGGCGCTGCAAAGCAGCACCGCCATCACCGTTATCGCCATCGGCCTCGTTAACGCCGGCGTCCTGACCTTCCCGCGAACGCTCGGCATCATTCTCGGCACGAACATCGGCACGTGCCTCACGACCGAGCTCATCGGGCTCAGCATCGGCCACCTCGGCGTGCCGATGCTGCTCGCGAGCGCAGCCGTCTGGCTCGCGAGCTGGTTCGCCGGGCCGCTGCCGCCGACCGACTTTGATGCCCGCAGCGCCGTGCTCGCAGTGCCCGGCGGCTGGACCGCCAGAGTCACCGGCGGTCGCGGCTGGCTGCGCAGCATGCGCTACGGCTCGCTGGCGGCCGCGGGCTTTGCTCTCGTGCTGCTCGGCATCGAGATCATGCAAACGATCGGGCCTGCGCTGCAGTCCCGAGGCCTGTTCGCTTGGTTCGTGCTCCAAGCGAAGCAAAGCCTGCTTTGGGGCGTCATCGCAGGCGCCGCGGTCACCGCGCTCGTGCACAGCAGCGCGGCTGTCATTGCGATGGCGATGGGACTCGCCGCCATCCAGGGCATCCCTGTCGAGCTGGGCGTTGCGATCACGATCGGCGCCAATGTCGGCACCTGCGTGACCGCACTTATCGCCGGAATCGGAGGCTCGCGCGCCGGCCAATACGTCGCGTGGTCGCATATCCTCCTCAACGTAGGCGGCGCGATCCTCTTTTATCCGTTCATCCATCAGCTCGTAAGCGTCTCGGAGATCCTGGCCGGAAGCGCATCGGAGATCATCGCCCGCGCGCAAACGATCTTTAACGTCATAAGCTCGCTGCTTGCACTGCCGTTTTGTTATCTAAGCATGTGGAAGCGGCTTGATTTCCGTTCACAATCGTGATTGCAGGAGCTGGTACCGGATCTTAGTCGTGCCAGCTTCCATCATTCACTATTTATCCTTTTAGCTGGAGGTTCTTCAGCTAAACCTCAAGTCCTAATTTGCGCAAAGCCTTACCTAAAGCACTGTTGTTATTATCATACCCAGATTCTTGCTGCTGACGCCAGGCTTCCAGCGGTTCCAGCCATTCAACCCCGCGGATTTCTTCCATCTGTGCCTGAAGGGAGCCGTCAACAGCTTCAACCAGATAGTAGTGAACTTCCTTATCAACGACTCCCAACGAAGGGTTGGTATATTGATATGCGATAATTTCCACAGGCTCGATTATACGTCCTTGAATGCCTGTTTCCTCCAAAATCTCTCGAAGCGCGGTTTGTTCCACCGTTTCTCCCGGCTCCATTTTACCTTTGGCCAGCGTAATTTTACCGTAACGATCTTGAATCATTTGAACCTGCAATCGGCCGTCCTGTTTACGGTATACGACACCGCCTGCCGATATTTCTTTCATGAATTTATCCCCCCGCTTTATGCATGTTAATGACGAAGAAGAGGATGCCACCCCACCAAAGCGATTGCTTACTTAGAAAGTTTTGCTGAAGCAAAACTATCAGGGCGGAATGATATCCTCATCTTCACTCTATAAGGTTGAAACTCTCAATTATAGGTTTACTGCATGCGCAGGCTCTACTATGCGCACAAGGTGACCCTTGCTCTCATTAACCCCTGCTTCAGTCACTTTCACGCGGCATACTTCGCCGATCATGTCTTCCGAACCTTCAAATACCAACTGCACGTAGTTATCGGAATATCCCATGTACAAGCCGCTTTCAGGCGCGCCTTTGTAAGCACGTTCCGGAATAACTTCCAGCACTTGTCCCACGAATTTTTGCGCGTAAGAGAGCTGCATTTTTTCCGAGAGATCGATCAGTTCATGCACACGTGCATTTTTGATCTCTTCGTCAATCTGATCTTCCATCCGGGCCGCAGGCGTACCTGTTCGCTTGGAGTATGGAAATACGTGCATCTCGGAGAATTTCATCTGCTCCATAAATTTATATCCGTTACGGAACATTTCTTCTGTCTCGCCAGGGAAACCGACAATGACATCCGTCGTAATCGCTACATCCGGCATAATCTCATGAAGACGCTCGATTTTGCGGGCAAACTCGGCTGTTGTGTATTTTCTGCGCATACGCGCTAATACTTGATCATCACCTGCCTGCAGCGGAATATGCAAATGGCGGCACATTTTATCGGATGATTGGAGCACTTCAATCACTTCGTCCGTAATTTGACTCGCTTCAATGGAGCTGATACGGATACGCTTCAAGCCTTCAACTTTATCCAAATCCCAGAGCAGCTTCGCCAAGCTGTAGTCCTCAATATCCTCGCCATAACCGCCAGTATGAATACCTGTCAGGACGATTTCCTGGTATCCGGCTTCAACCAACTGTTTGGCTTGCTGGATTACGCTTTGCGGTTCCCGGCTGCGCATCAGTCCGCGCGACCATGGAATAATGCAAAATGTACAGAAGTTATTGCAGCCTTCTTGGATTTTCAAGAACGCACGCGTACGATCGGCAAAATCCGGCACATCCAGCTCTTCGAACTGACGTGTTTTCATAATGTTGCGTACTGCATTGATCGGTTGGCGATCTTGCTCCAATTGTTTCACAAGCGGAATAATTTTATCGCGATCTTGGGTACCGATGACCATATCAACGCCCGGAATAGCCAAAATCTCAGCAGGCGACGTTTGTGCATAGCAGCCCGTTACCGCGACAATCGCTTCCGGATTGCGGCGGATCGCCCGACGAATCATTTGACGGCTTTTCTTATCGCCTGTATTCGTAACCGTACATGTATTTACCACATACACATCAGCGGTCTGTTCAAAATCGACCTGCTCATATCCCTCATTTTTGAACAGCTGCCAAATGGCTTCTGTATCATAAAAATTCACTTTACATCCTAATGTATGAAACGCTACCGTTGCCATAACGCTTATCCTCCCATCTCTCCGGTTTCATAGAAAAGGCACGTGAGCCCTACCAAGGCGGCAGTCTCCGTGCGTAAAATGCGTGCACCCAGCGATACGGAGCGAAACCCGGCTGCTTCTGCCTGCTCAATCTCCTGCTCCGTAAAACCTCCCTCCGGCCCAACAGCAATCAGCACTCGTTTGCCCCGATCAACCTTGCCGGAAGAAACCGCCTCTTGAATCGCAGGCTTTAATTGCTGGCCGTCTTCCTTCTCGTAGCAAATCCATGCTGCGTCGACTTCCTTCGCTTGTACGAGCAGCTGCTTCCAGCTGAGCACCGCTTCTACCTGCGGAACCCGGTTCCGATGCGCTTGCTCGGCAGCTTCCTTGGCGATTTTCTGCCAGCGTTCGGTACGCTTCGCTTCTTTCTTGGCATCGTACTGTACAACGGTACGCTCCGATAAAAAAGGAAGAAACCGGGCTGCCCCGATCTCGGTCCCTTTTTGAATTACCGTCTCCATCTTGTCGCCTTTGGGCAAGCTCTGCGCCACCCACACTTCAACAGCCGTCTCGGCATTCATCGGCAGCTCCTCGATCACCTCGGCGATCACACGGCCTTTGTCCAGCCCTGTAATGCGAACCAACGCTTCACGGTCCACGCCGTTGCTGCAGATCACTTGATCTCCGATCTCAGCCCGCATGACGCGCTGCAGGTGATGAGCGTCGTCTCCTTCGATGGCGACTTGCGCAGATGTTGATTGAAACTGCTCAGGCGGCAGAAAATAACGCTGCATAGGTCAAAGCCTCTCTATCTTCATGACTATAAATTTAGTTTGTGTTTTTCTATGAAACTTCCACACACCATCATACCTTTTTTGAGACGGAAAATCTACAGCTCCTTGTTGGAAGCTTCTATCCGCCTAAAATCCAACGAATCGGGACCTGTAAGAATGCCAAAATATCGTCGCCAAGTCTTAGATATGGATCCAATGTCACTTGTCTAAGCGGTCTTACGAAAACGACCAATAGAAAAATGACCGATGCCCATTGCTCAAATTTCACAAGCGATTCACTATATTTCAAATTGACCAGATCCTGAATGATCCGGTATCCGTCCAGCGGAGGAATCGGTATCAAATTGAACAGGAATAACGTGAGATTAATGTTCAGCATCAACGTTAAAAACAGTTTAATTGCCTTCGCACTGCCTGTGGATAAACCGTCAAACCAGCCGAATTTCAAAAATGCCATGAAAATAAAAGCGCTGATAAAAACCAAAATCAAGTTCGAAACCGGCCCGGCCGCCGTAACAATAATCCCCATAAGCCGAGGCTTTTTAAAGTTCCCGCGGTTAACGGGAACCGGCTTCGCCCAACCGAAGCCCGCAATCAACAGCAGGATCGTACCGAACAGATCCAGATGCACCATCGGGTTCAAAGAGACTCTGCCGAATTGATACGCTGTAGAGTCTCCAAATTTATACGCGCTATACGCATGCGCGAACTCATGAATGGTAAAGGAAATAACTAAAACCAGAATAACAAACGGAAGCGTATTCCAATCGTAAAACAATAATCCTCCCATGTAACCCCACCTACAGCTTTCTGGCTACAATCACAACCCAATCAGAATCGTAGTTTTTCTCTACGATCGTAAAGTTGGCCGCAACGAGCGCTTTTTCCACATCAGCTTCCTTAGCTGTAATAATCCCTGAAGCGACGTAATATCCGCCTGGCTGTAACACTTCGTAAACATCGCCCACGAATAGCAAAATGATTTCCGCTAAAATATTTGCGACTACGACCTGTACCGGAATCGTCACGCCCAATTGGTCGGAGGCTTCGGTTTCGCTTGCTTTCAAAACGCCAAGCAAATCGCTAAGCTTCACTGTAATCTGATTGTTTAGCTGGTTCAACTTTGCATTTTCCGTAGCGCTTGATACAGCGACGGGATCCAAATCGACAGCCAGCACGTGCCTGGCGCCCAGCTTCGCTGCAGCGATGGACAGAATGCCTGAACCGGTTCCCACATCGATCACGTCGTCGCCTGGCTGAACGACTTTTTCCAGCGTTCTCAAGCAGAGTGCCGTTGTTGCATGCGTACCGGTACCGAACGCCATTCCCGGATCCAGTTCAAGAATCAGTTCGTCAGGCGATGCCGTATATTCTTCCCACGTCGGTTTGATAGTCAAACGTTCGGAGACGCGAATCGGTTTAAAATATTGCTTCCAGGCATTTGCCCAATCCTCGTCGTCCACTTCTCTCATTTCATAGGCAGGATTACCGGTATCAATGTCAAAGTCACGCAGCTGCTCGATCGATGCTTTGAGATTATCCAAGATCGTATCCATTTCAGTACCTTGCGCAAAATAGCCTTTAATCACCGCTCTTCCTTCCGGAATGTCGTTCAGCGGCAGTTCATACCATTGGCCCAGCGACGTGTCCCTTTGTTTGTTCAACGTTCCGGATTCTTCGATCGATACCCCGCCTGCACCGAGTTCATGAATGAAATTCGATATCATTTCTATTGCTTCTTCTGTCGTATGTACGGTAATTTCGTGCCAACGCATATCGTCTCTCCCTTTTATGTAACCCTAAATTCACAATGCTTATTGTACTACACTTCACTTCCCTTAGTAAAATCGCGCCTTTTTAAGATAAAAAGCATCCGCCATCCAGTGCCTCAGCACGAAATGACAGATGCTCCAATTCCAAATTATACGCTTCCTCCGGCACTCTCGATAACACGGATGGCCTGTTCATATACGGAATCATCGATTACTGCGGCAAGTACGATGTCGATTCCAGTTACGCCGCCGCCCCCGCCGTCGCTCATCCCGCTGGCAGCCGGATCCGCTGCAATTAATATGCCCTCGTCCGGCGTTGAAACGTGTGCCGCCTGCGTCAGTCTCCCCAGGCTGCCGAAGTCTCCCGCATACGGATTCATGACGGATTGTAAGCCGTAACCTTCATATCGGCCAAACCGGTTTACAGATACAGCAACGGCACGCAATGCTTTCAGCTTGGCGGCCGCCCCTTCAGCTTCTTCGGGCGTATGAAAATAGGCAAGAATATTTTTCTCCGCCATTACCGATGTTCCTGTCTGTAGTCAGCCGCTTGCGCCCGCTCTGCCGCTTCGAAATCATCAGCATCCGCTACTTCAGCCGCAAATTCCACGTCCTCATTTTTAGTGATCGGCAAGCTGCTGTTTTGCTTTTCCTTATTCAAGTTATCATTCAACATGGTTTACCTCCCTGAGAGTTCTAGGCCATCCGTTACAATGACTGGCATTTCGCATGGTTTGCAAGTACGACAATGCCTATTTTCTCTCAGTGGAGGTTATTCTATGCAGTTGCTTCCTGCGCAACTTTTTTACGATAAACGAATTTGGAAAGCGTCACGCTAATCTCATACAGCAGAAACAAAGGGATGATGACCAATATATCCGACATGATATCGGGAGGCGTAATCGTAATCGCGACGATCGCTAGCAGAAAATAAGCCAGCTTCCTTCCTTTGGCGAGCCGCTGAGGATTCAGGAGCCCTATCTGTGTCAGAAACAATACGACAACCGGCATTTCAAACAGTAAACCAAACGGGACGGTCATATTGATCATGAACGTAAAATATTTGTCCGCGGTATACATCGTTTCAAAATTGACTGCCGCCATCTGCTCCAGAAACCGCATCACCATCGGATAAATGATGAAATATCCGAAGCAGATTCCAACCGCAAACAAAACCGCAAGAGCAGGAATAAATGACATGGTCGCTTTATATTCCGTCTTTTTCAAGGCCGGTTTCACAAACATCCAAGTTTGCCATGCGGCAACCGGGATAGTGATAGCTAAAGCAAATACTCCGGATATGGCCATATAAACCCATATAACGTCAGATGGCGCTAGTATCGTAAGTTTGCCTTCTACATCCCGGACAAGCCATTGATAAAGATCCTGCACAAAAAGAAATGCAGCGAAAAATGATACTAAGAAAGCAGCCAGCGTTACGATTAATCTTTTACGGAGCTCTTCCAAATGCAATACAAATGAAACTTCCTGCTGCTTCATATCCTGGAGCCTGCCTTTTACGAGGATTGTTTATCCAGAGTAACAACCTTCGGATTTTTATCTTCAGAAGCTTCTTTCTTGCTGTCCCCGTCCTCTTTATCGCCGTTAAAAAGCTCTCGAGTTCCGTTTTTGAACTCGCTTAACGTCCGGCCGAATGCTCTTCCGAGCTCAGGAAGCTTTGACGGGCCAAAGATAATTAGTGCAATCACGAGAATAAGAACAAGTCCTCCAATACCAATATTACCAAATGGCATGTGCTTTCCCCTTTTCAAATATGAATTTGTATTTATGACCCCAATTAACCTAGTTTAAAGCCGCTGATTGCCACTACGCCACAGCGTGCCTTGGTGTCACCTTTACGGTGCGGCCACAAGCTGGTTGGTTTACTCAAGTCTGTTGTCAATTCACCTGGATGTTGAACAGACAGGAATAGCGTTTTTTCGTCTGGGGTAAAGAACGGACCCGTTAATTCACAATCATTAGGACCAGAAGCAAATTGCATAGCCATGGCTTTATTAGGACCCGATGTCGGAATAACATGTAATCCGTTATTCATAAATGATGTAAATACACCTTTATTAGTACTGCTCGAAGACATGTCTGTAACAACCCATAAGTTTCCATTAGAATCAAAGGCTAAATTATCAGGAGAACTAAATCCAGACTGGCGACCGCCAGCGGCAAAAATCTCAAAATCGAATTCTAATGCTCCAAGATCGTTGTCTTTCTCGAAGATTCGCGTAATATGGCCATGAATATTGCCATGGCTGTCATTGTTCGTATGGCAGATAAACACTGTATTATCGAAAGGCGAAATTTCGATGTCTTCCGGACGGTCCGTAGGCATACCTCCTAAGATCAATGCCGCCTCATGGCAATACGTCACAACATCACCTTGACTTTGGAATTTCTTTTGCAGATCTTCGCGCTTGCCGCTGACGCCGGCAGGCGCTTTAAATTTCTCATTAGAGAGAGCCTTCGATACGGCTTCGTAAGTTACCGGAATCCATTTTCCAGACTTAAGGTTAGCTACGTAAAGAGTACCTTCTGTTAATAATGCAGAGTTTCCGCGGCCCAAATCTTTGTTGTATTTGTGTTTCGATACAAACTTATAAATACAAGCGTCCTTCTTATCATCCCCCATATATACGACAATACGACCGTCACTAGCCAGTCCCATCGCTGTATTTTCATGGTTAAAGCGACCCAGGGCAGTATGCTTTTTCAAGAAGCTGCCATCGAACGGATCCACTTCGATAACCCAACCATAATGGGTTTGAGGCAAGCCCGCTGCATCGGCCGTATCAGAGACATTCTCTTCACAGGAGAGCACCGTGTTCCAGAACGTTACTCCTCCGGAGCAATTCCCCCATGTCCCCTGTACCGTAGTTGCGTTATTAAGGGCGGCAATTCCTCTGGCAGGTCCAGTCATCTCAAACTTTGTAAAACCAGTAATTCTTCTTGCATATTTGGAGGAAGTATCCATCTTCCAAACACCATTCTCATCCTGGTACACTTCGATCACGGACATACCCTGATAGTACAGATCTTTTTCCATTTGTTCTTTGGTCAATTTCCCGTTTGCAATAGGTCCAAGAGCAAAGATGTTCGTATATTCATGATTTGTCGCCAACAGACCGCGGGTATTGGAGCCATTAATCGGGAAGAAAGCATTATAGTCTGCGCCTTGTCCAAACTTTTCGCCAGCGGCATTAATTACATCATCAAATGCGGCAACAACATCGTATTTGTAACCTTTTGGCAAGAGAAGCTTGTCCTCTTTCGATGGTTCAATCGGTTCAAAGTACCCGCTGACTTTGTTTGTATTGAAACCAAATAAATGATCAGCTGTCGGAGACATAGCAGATGCTTTTCCTTCCAAAACGCCGAGTCCTGCCGAAGCTGCGGCCAACGCTGCCGCTCCTGTACCTAAATAAGATAAAAACGTACGACGGTCCATATTCTTATCCATATTGCACTCTCCCCAGTCATATTGTTTACCCTCAGGACAAGCATAACTAGGAATTATCAAAAGATGATTATTGGGGTTTTAATTTATTGTTAATTATTCCATGAAAACGCAGCGCTTTTCAAAAAAAATAACAATTTATACACATCAGGCTAATATTCAGTTAATTATACAATGCTCTCTTTACATTCGTTTAATAAAACCCTGAATGATAAAAAACACTCCGCTCGAATCGTTCAACAGATAATATCTGTGAACGGCTCTTACGGAGTGTTTCCTTTTGCTCAAAGATCTATTAATCGCCTAAGAAGGCTCTCTTCATGCGTTCAAAAATGGATTGATTTTGCTCATGCGTATGCTCGCCGCTTTGCTTGCCGAATTGGCGAAGCAGATCCTTTTGATCTTCGCTCAAATTCGTCGGCGTGACGACGATCACCTTCACGTGCTGATCGCCTTGGCCATAGCCGCGCAGACGCGGTACGCCTTTTCCTTTTAAGCGGAAATAGGTATCGGTCTGTGTGCCTGCCGGAATTTTGAGCTTGACTTTCTCGGTCAAGGTCGGAATTTCAATCTCATCGCCGAGCGCAGCCTGCATGAACGTTAGCGGCACTTCACAATAGATGTCGTCGCCTTCACGCTCGAAGAATTCGTGGGACTTCACACGAATGACGACATACAAGTCACCGGCCGGACCGCCGCGGGTACCCGCTTCACCTTCGCCGGAAACGCGAAGTTGTGCGCCATCATCCACGCCCGCAGGGATCTTGATGTGGATCGTACGCTGCTTTTTCACCTTGCCCGCGCCGTGGCAAGTACCGCATTTATCCTTGATGATGCGGCCTTGGCCGTTACATGCCGAACAAACACGGCGGTTGACTATACGGCCAAAAGCTGTATTTTGCACAACTTCTTGTTGACCGCTGCCGTGACAGACGCCGCAAGTATCCGGCTTCGTGCCCGGTTTTGCGCCTGAGCCATGACACGTATCGCAGTTTTCCGTTCTCGGAATATGAATATCCGTTTCTTTACCGAATACCGCTTCCTTGAACTCGATCGTCATCGTGTATTGAAGATCGTTGCCTCGCTGCGGCGCGTTCGGGTTACGTCTATTGCCTCCGCCGCCGCCGAAGAACATGTCGAAGATATCGCCGAAGCCGCCGAAATCTTGACCGCCCATGCCGCCCATGCCCTGATTCGGATCAACATGCCCGAAACGGTCATACTGCGCCTTTTTCTGATCGTCGCTCAGTACATCGTAAGCTTCCTTAGCCTCTTTGAACTTATCTTCCGCGTCCGCGGCTTTATTCACGTCAGGGTGATACTGACGGGCCATTTTGCGGTAAGCCTTCTTGATATCCTCTTGCGAGGCATCTTTGCCGAGCCCGAGCACCTCATAATAATCGCGTTTACTCATGATTCCACTCCCATGTTCAAGACTACAAACGGAAAGTCAAAGCCACGGAGACACTCCTAGCGGCTTTGACTTCGACCGTACTATTTAATGATCTTACAATAGGATAGGCTTATTTCTTTTGATCGTCAACTACTTCGTAATCGGCGTCAACGACATTCTCTCTGCCTTTTGGAGCTTCGCCGCCTGCAGCGCCGCCTTCCGGACCTGCGCCCCCAGCTTGCTGCGCTTGTTCATACAGCTTCACGGACAACTGTTGAATGATTTCAGTCAGTTCGGCAGTTGCAGCCTTGATTGCTTCCAGATCGTTGCCTGCGAGTGCGGCTGTAACTTTTTCTTTGGCAGCATTGGCTTTATCGATCTCGCCCTGGTCGACTTTATCGCCAAGATCTTTGATCGTTTTGTCAACGGAGTATACCAGTTGATCCGCTTCGTTGCGCGCTTCTACAAGCTCTTTGCGCTTACGGTCTTCTTCTGCGTGTGCTTCCGCATCTTTCATCATTTTATCAACTTCCTCATCGCTCAAACCGCTGGAAGAAGTGATCGTGATTTTTTGGCTTTTACCTGTTCCTTTATCCAAAGCGGATACGTTCACGATACCGTTAGCGTCAATGTCGAAGCTAACTTCGATTTGCGGAATGCCGCGCGGTGCCGGAGGAATATCGCCAAGCATAAAGCGGCCCAATGTCTTATTGTCGGTAGCCATCGCGCGCTCCCCTTGGAGAACGTGGATTTCTACGCTTGTTTGGTTATCCGCATAAGTGGAGAACACTTGGGATTTCGTTGTCGGAATCGTTGTATTGCGGTCGATCATTTTCGTGAATACGCCGCCTGCAGTTTCGATACCCAGGGAAAGTGGAGTTACGTCGAGAAGAACGACGTCTTTCACGTCACCTGTCAAGACGCCCGCTTGAACCGCTGCTCCAAGAGCAACAACTTCGTCCGGGTTTACGCCTTTATGAGGCTCTTTGCCTGTCAGTTTTTTTATCGCTTCAACAACCGCAGGAATACGAGTGGATCCGCCGACAAGAACAACTTTATCGATTTGGCTTGTGGAAAGACCGGAATCGCTAAGCGCTTGACGAGTTGGTCCGAGTGTTCTTTCAACGAGACCAGCGGACAATTCTTCGAATTTAGCGCGAGTCAGATTCAACTCTAAGTGTTGAGGAACGCCGTCAACGACAGTAATGAACGGCAGGGATACCGTTGTTGTCAGTACGCCGGAAAGCTCTTTTTTCGCTTTTTCCGCTGCGTCTTTCAGACGTTGTACTGCTGCTTTATCTTTGCTCAGGTCAATGCCCTGTTCTTTTTTGAATTCAGCAACGAGGTAGTCAATGATCACTTGGTCAAAGTCATCGCCGCCCAGACGGTTGTCCCCGCTAGTCGCTTTAACTTCGAAGAAGCCGTCACCAAGCTCAAGGATCGATACGTCGAATGTACCGCCGCCAAGGTCATAAACGAGGATCGTTTGATCTTCTGTTTTTTCCAAACCATATGCAAGCGCTGCTGCTGTCGGTTCGTTCACGATACGCAAAACTTCGAGACCGGCAATTTTACCAGCGTCTTTCGTTGCTTGGCGTTGGCTGTCATTGAAGTAAGCTGGTACCGTAATAACCGCTTGCGTTACGGTTTGACCAAGGTAAGCTTCCGCATCAGCTTTCAGCTTTTGCAGAATGATCGCAGAAATTTCTTGAGGCGTATATTCTTTGCCGTCAATGTTTTCTTTGTGATTCGTACCCATGAAACGTTTGATCGAAATTACCGTTTTGTCCGGGTTTGTAATTGCTTGGCGTTTTGCGGTCTCACCGACTACGCGCTCGCCATCTTTCTTAAAACCAACAACGGAAGGTGTCGTACGGTTACCCTCGGCGTTAGGGATGACGACAGCCTCGCCGCCTTCCATAACGGCAACGCAAGAGTTCGTTGTACCTAAGTCAATACCAATTACTTTACTCATGTTAAAAATGCCTCCTTTAGTTCCATGCTCCATTGGAGCATTTCATTTCATCATATTCAGGCTACTTACAATAAGAGTTTAAAAAGTTCGCTTTCAGAGCCGAGAAGGTTGGACGAAAACCGGAGAAGGGGGAACGGAGCGAGATGTGAGTACCGAACTTCCCGGGTTCGTTCAAGATTCGATGCCGATATAACATCCTGAATAACTTCGTTATGAAAGTGGACTTTTTAAACAACTACTAAGATTAAACACTTACTTTCACCATTGCCGGGCGGATTACTTTATCCTTCAGCATATAGCCTTTTTGCAGTTCTTCAACGACTATGCCTTCTTCGTGTTCTTCGGATTCTACCTGCATGATCGCTTGGTGGAATTCGGGATTGAACGGTTGACCTACGGCCTCGATCGGCTTCAAGCCTTCTTGCGTCAGCACTTGATCCAGTTGGCGGAAAGTCATATCCAAACCTTTCACCAAGGCGTCAAAATCTTTCGCTTCCTTGCTGGAAGACAGCGCGCGATCGAAGTTATCGACGACAGGCAAAAGCTGCTCGATCAATTTAAGAGAAGCGTATTTCGCAAAATCTTCTTTCTCCGCTCTGGAGCGGCGGCGGAAGTTATCGAAGTCCGCTTGAACGCGCAAAAAACGCTGATAGTTTTCATCGGATTGCATACGCAATTGATCCAATTCGCTAAGCGCACCAGCTTCCTCGGATCCCGCTTGCGATTGGTCTGCCGCTTCAGCCTGCTGCTCGGCAGCTTGCTCGCTTTCGGCTGCGTATGTAGCATTCACATCTTGCTCTGCAGTTTGTTTATTCTCATTACTCAATTGTCCTTCACCTCCTTAAAAAACTATATCTTGCCGTCAGTTTGCCCATCTTTAGGCTTCTTCAAAAGGCTGCTTCATCTTAATGACGGTATGAATGCGCAATACGGCCGCTGCAACTTCTCCAGCCGCTTGCAGCGCATGTATTTTTACATCGGCCGGGTCAATGATGCCAGCTTCAATGAAGTCTGTCACCTGACCCGTATCGCAATCGATACCCAAGCTGTCTGTTTCCATAGCGATTTGTGCAGCTTTAAGCTCTTCGACCTTTTCCAGCGGATTGTAGCCCGCGTTCACGACGATCTGCGCCAGCGGCTTCCGCAGCGCTCCGGCTACGGCGGCTACGCCGAAGCCTTCCATGCCCTTCATCGTCTCTCGCAGGCGCTCCAGATCGTGGGCGACAGCCATCTCGACGGCGCCGCCGCCGGGCAAATACCCGCCGCGCACGGCGGCTTGGACGGCCGACGCGGCGTCCTTGGCGATGCGCGAGCGCTCGTGGGCCGCCTCGCGCGTCGCCGCGCCGACGATGACGGTCACGTGCTGCTCGCCGTGACCGCGGCTGACGCGCACGCGCTCCAGCCGCTCATCGTAGGCGGCGTAGCCCGCGTGCCCGAGCGCTGCGCCGAGCTCAGGCGCGCTCTTGCGCAGCGCCGTGCGCCGCACCGGCCGGGCGCCAGTGTGCTCGCTCAGCTGCTGCAGGTCCCTGCGGGACAACCGCTGCAGCACGAGAATACCCTGGTCGGAGCAAAATTGCTCCGCCTCGGGATCCACCCCGCGGTCTGAGGCGATCAGACCGACGCCAAGCTCCAGCAGCATGCTGAAGCTGCTGCGGAACTGCTCTCTCAGCTGCATATGCCGCTGGAAGCCTGCCTCGGTGACCAGCGATTCCTCGCTGACCGCCTCAGGCTCCAAGGCGTCATGCAGCACGAGTACGCGGACATCGCGAAGCTCGCCGCCCGCATGCAAGTTCATCGGCTTCTGATTCAGCAGAATGCCGGGCCAGACTTCGCTGCTCGCCTCTTCATGGGCGAGCACGCTGTCCGCGAAGCGGTAGCCGTCTTCGCGCAGCTTCGCCTCGCCGACCGCTTCGGCGGCGGCGACGATCAGCCGCGCGATATCCGCTTGCTCGCGGCCTGCGGTAATTGCGATGCGCTTCAGCGCTGCATCGCCTAGCCCTTGGACGGCCCGGCTCCTGCTACGCAGGCTCCTCACAGCCAGCTCAATGCCTTGCTGCATCCCGCTGACGACCTTCGCCACCGGGACGCCGCGTGTCACTTGCGCAACGCCTTCGTGTACCAGCGCTCCGGCGAGCACGGTTGCGGTCGTCGTTCCGTCACCGATTTGACGCTGCTGGCTTTTCGCAACTTGAATGAGCAGCCGGGCAGCCGGGTGTGTGACGTCCATCTTTTCCAAGATGGTAACCCCGTCGTTGGTGATGATCACTTCACCTTGCGTTCCGACAAGCATCGTATCGAGTCCCTTGGGGCCAAGTGTGCCTTCTACAGCGGAGCAAATTGCTCTAACCGCTGCAGCGTTGTTCACCAGAGTTGAGAACCGCTCTTCGCCTTCATGTTGAATGCCGCTCATTTGCCGTACCATCGCCCAAGAACGACTTCCAAATGCTTCGAAAGATGATTCAGCAAATTGATAACTCTGCCATATTCCATGCGGGTAGGTCCTAGAATGCCAATCGTGCCAAGCGGCTTGTCGCCGATCGAATAAGAAGCGGTAATCAAGCTGCAATTATTAATCGCTTCGATGCTGTTTTCATTGCCGATTTTGACGTCGATGCCTTCATTGGAAGATGTAAACAGTTTGATGAGCGTAGGCGCTTCTTCCAATAGATCAAGAATGCTCTTCACTTTATCAACGTCTTTGAATTCGGGCTGAATGAGCATATTCGTCATCCCGCTAAGGAAAACGCGATCCTTCTCATCGTTCTGAAGGACGCTTTCCACGACAGACACGAGCTCCTGATACCCATTCACATACTTGCTCAGCTCACTCGAAATCTCGTTGTAAAGCTTGGATTTAAACTGAAGCAATGGCACATTCTTGAGCCTTGCGTTCAATAAATTGACGACCTTTTCGATCTCGGACATCGGTACGCCTTCCGGGATCGTGATCGTTTTGTTCTCCACATGCCCCGTATTTGTCACGATAATCGTCACTGCCGTTGTATCCGACAGCGGAACGATTTGCAGATGTTTCAAAGTCGTGCTGAACACCTCAGGGCCGAGAACGATGGATGTATAATTAGTGAGACTAGAGAGCATTCCCGCTACATGCTGAATGACATCTTCCATCTCTTGAATGCGTTGTGCGAAGACCATCTTCATGGCATCGAGCTCATGTGTCTGCAGGGAGCCGTGCTGAAGCAAATGATCCACATAATAGCGATAACCTTTGTGCGAAGGGATCCGGCCAGCGGATGTATGTGGTTGCTCGAGAAAGCCCATCTCTTCCAGGTCGGACATTTCATTACGGATCGTAGCCGGACTGAATCCAACGTTGCCCCGTTTGGAAATGCTTCGAGAACCAATCGGTTCTGCTGAACGTACATAGTCATCAATGATAGCACTCAAAATCATACGTTGACGTTCTGATAACATATATACCCCTCCTTGTGAGAGCTTTACTTTACCATCGCTGCTCCACTGTCGTTAGCACTCTTATTTAGTGAGTGCTAAATCCTATTACAAAAATAACAGACCCTAAGGTCTGTTGTCAAGTCAATCCAATCGTTTGAGGACGGCAATTTCATCACAGCAATACTGCTTTTTGCAATGCATGCAATCCTTCCAAACCTTCTCCGGGAATATCTCTTTAGGCACAACGGTAAAGCCGTTTTTTTGGAAAAAAGCCACTTCATACGTGAGTGCCATTACTTTAATAATGCCTTGGCTTCTTGCCTCTTCAACAAGAAAATTGACGAGCTTGCCGCCGATCCCCTGCCCTTTATAGCCTGGTGTCATTCCCAGTGAACGAATCTCAACCAAGTCAGGTCCCAGACGTGTTAACGAACCGCAGCCGATGAGCAGATTGTCATGTTCAGCGACTACAAACGTTTCGATGTGCTCTTGCAGCATATTTCTGGTACGGGGGAGCATAATCCCCTGCTTGGCGTAGCCTTGTATAATATCATAAAGCTTCTCGATATCATCGCTGGAAGCTTTTCTCACGGTCACTGTTGAATTCACCATTATCCCACCAATCGCAATAAAAAATGCATAAAACCCAAGCCAGCGTCATAGCGGCTTTACCGCACTTACGCTTGTGGATTCATGTATAAATATACAACGAAACGTATATTTGCACAAGAACTATTTATACCGATTTTGGCAGAAATGGATAAGTTGTTTTAGGAAAGGAATGATGCAAAAACTTCGTTGCCAAGCAGGATTCCTTGCTTCGAAAGCCTATATCCGTCCTGCGTTCGTTCGAGCAGCTGTTTGCGCAGCCATTGGTCTAATGTAGATTCGAATTGCGATTCTATCGTGATACCAAACTGGCTGATGAAATCGGCATTCCTTACACCTTCCAGCATACGCAAGCCGACCATCATGAAATCTTCCATTGCTTCCTGGCGCGTTACTTCGAATTGCTCCGCAATCGGCAAGCCCTGTTTGGTCGCATCGATATATGGCTGAATGCCTTTTACATTGACATGCCGCTGTCCATTCATATACCCGTGAGCCCCGGCGCCCAGACCATAATAGGAGCGGTTGCGCCAATACATCGAGTTATGCCTGCTTTCGCAACCCGGCTTTGCGAAGTTGCTGATCTCGTACTGCTTGTAACCCGCGTCTTGCAGTCTGTTCATAATCAGTTCGTACATTTCCACTTCTTCGTCTTCACTTGGAAGAGGCAGTTGATTTTTGTGAAACAAGGTGTGGAACAACGTGTTTTCTTCCACTTTTAGGCTATATATCGAGTAATGCTGCAAATCCAGCGCTAAAGCTTCATCTAAAGTAGCCTGCATGATATCGACAGTTTGTTTAGGAAGTCCAAACATCAGATCGATCGATAAGTTATTAAAGCCCAGTTTCTTGGCGTTCTCGATGCTTCTGAATACATCGTCCGTATTATGAATGCGTCCGATTGCTGCTAACAAATCATTATTGAAGGACTGTACGCCGAAACTGATGCGGTTGACGCCGCCTTCTTTCATGACGGCCAGCTTATCCTCATCCGTTGTCCCGGGATTCGCTTCCATCGAGAATTCAACCTCTGAGCTGTCCGCTGGAAAATAAGTCCGAACCATTAGCAGAAACCGCTCCATTTGATCGGGCAGCAGAACTGTCGGCGTTCCGCCGCCAACGAAGATTGTTTCTACTTTAGCAGGCGGATTCTCTCTTACCGTCAGCTCCATTTCACGTTCAAGGGCATCCAAATATTCCATCACCGGCTGACCTTTGAGCACGTAAGAGTTGAAATCGCAATAATGACATTTGTTCGTGCAAAAGGGAATATGAATATACACAGCCGTTGGAGCCGCATAAGTAACCAGCATAAGAAATCGTTCCTTTCTGAGCGAAAAAGCCAAGGGGCAGAGTACTCTGCCACCCCGGCTTCTCATCTTTTCGTTCTATTCGTCGATTTTGAGAACAGCCATGAATGCTTCCTGCGGCACCTCAACGCTGCCGACCTGCTTCATGCGCTTCTTCCCTTCCTTCTGCTTATCGAGCAGCTTCCGTTTACGTGAAATGTCACCGCCGTAACATTTGGCGAGGACGTTTTTGCGCATCGCTTTAACGGTCTCACGAGCAACAATCTTTTGTCCGATTGCCGCTTGGATCGGCACCTCGAACATTTGCCGCGGAATGAGTTCCTTCAGCTTATCGCAAATAATTTTACCGCGATTATAAGCTCCGTCACGATGAACGATGAACGACAGGGCGTCGACCTGTTCGCCATTAAGGAGGATGTCCATTTTCACGAGATTGGATTTCTTGTAGCCTGTTACTTCATAGTCGAATGAAGCGTAGCCTTTTGTTCTTGACTTCAACTGGTCGAAGAAATCATAGACAATCTCGGACAATGGGATGTCATACGTCAATGTCACCCGATTAGAGTCCAGGTACTCCATATTGATGTATTCACCGCGTTTACCTTGGCAAAGCTCCATAATCGTACCTACATAATCGTTCGGTACGATAACCGATGCTTTCACGTAAGGCTCTTCAACGAAATCAATCCGCTGCGGATCCGGGTAGTTGGACGGATTATCGATGTCCATCACTTCGCCGTTCGTCAATGTTACGCGGTAGATTACACTCGGCGCGGTTGTAATAAGCGGGATGTTGAATTCGCGCTCGATACGCTCCTGAATGATCTCCATGTGCAGCAGTCCCAGGAATCCGCAGCGAAAACCAAAGCCAAGTGCCGAAGATGTCTCTGGCTCAAAGCGCAACGACGCGTCGTTCAGCTCGAGCTTTTGCAGTGCCTCGCGAAGATCGTTGTAATCGGATGTTTCGATCGGGTACAGTCCGCAGAATACCATCGGGTTGATCCGGCGGTAACCTGGAAGCGGTTCAGGCGCCGGACGAGTTGCATCTGTCACTGTATCCCCGACCCGCGTATCCCCTACATTCTTGATTCCGGCTACGATAAAGCCTACATCGCCTACATCGAGGGAATCCACGATCGACATTCTTGGCTTAAACGCGCCAACTTCAATGACCTCAAACGTTTTGTTCGTCGCCATCATCTTGATTTTGGAGCCTGCCTTGATCGATCCGTCTACGACCCGAACATACACGATAACGCCTTTATAGGCATCATAATGAGAGTCGAAAATCAGCGCTTTTAACGGATTGTCCGGATCTCCCTGAGGCGCCGGCACTTTCTGACACACTTGTTCCAAAATTTCTTTAATGCCGATACCGGCCTTCGCGGAAGCCAACACCGCTTCACTCGCATCGAGGCCGATGACATCCTCAACTTCCTGCTTCACTTTCTCAGGATCGGCGCTCGGCAAATCGATTTTATTAATAACGGGTAAAATTTCAAGATTATTATCCAGCGCCAGATATACATTGGCCAGCGTCTGCGCTTCAATGCCTTGTGCCGCGTCCACGACAAGCAGCGCGCCTTCGCAAGCTGCAAGACTTCGGGATACTTCATACGTGAAGTCGACGTGCCCCGGGGTATCAATCAAATTCAAAATGTACTCCTCACCATCGTCCGCGCGGTAGGTCAATCTTACCGCTTGCAGCTTGATGGTGATTCCGCGTTCCCGCTCCAGATCCATCTGGTCGAGCACCTGCTCCTGCATCTCACGGGAAGACAGCGCT
The DNA here is from genome assembly GCF_014534655.1 of Paenibacillus sedimenti. GTDB lineage: Bacteria > Bacillota > Bacilli > Paenibacillales > NBRC-103111 > Paenibacillus_E > Paenibacillus_E sedimenti. Next base: position 785,444 of record NZ_JACVVD010000001.1, on the reverse strand, counting down.
CCTGTATATTCCAAAATGCGGTCGGCAAGCGTCGACTTACCGTGGTCGATATGTGCGATAATTGAAAAGTTGCGAATTTTCTTTTGTCTAGCTCGAATGTCCGTCATGCTAAAGACTAACCCCCACTACATGCAAATAATTTTCATTATAGCAGTTGTAAGAAGTCCCAGCAATGTGCCGGCGTCATCCTTTGCCAAGCACCGCATCAAATAACGATACAAACAGCTTGATCCCGTGGTGCGCTACGATTTGCAGCAGGTCGCCAAGCTTGTTCCCGACATGGTTGAGCGAATTATCATGATCGGCTACAGGGTCGGGCTTCGTTTCCGCTTCAGTTTTCGCTTTTTCCTCTTCCTCGGCAGCTTTGCCCTTCGCTACTGACTTGGTAGGCGAAGGGGTTACCTCAGCGGCAAGCGCCGTTACTTTTGCTTTCGGCTTTACGGTCGCCTCTTGCGTTTCTTTGGAGGAAGGAGGCAGCGGCCCTTGTATGCGTTCCACTCCACCGGACGCAAGGCTCACGCCGAATAAGATGCAAAACATCAATAACAGTCCGAACAATCCGACTTTGAAATAAAAATGCTTCATCCTCATCTTCTCCTCCGCCTTCAATCGCGCCCAGTATTAAGATTGCTTAGCGGCCGGAACCGGCGCGTCTACTTTCTTCGCATTTAATATCACTTCTGAAATAGCCTCTGACAGCCAATCCGTTGTCCGGTAGCATTCTTCCAGGGTATTGTAAGGACCCCCGACTTCAATCAGGATGTTGTTGGGAGAAAAGTTTTGATTGTAAAGACCGTTGCCCTCATTGGCTTCTTTGGCATGAATGCCTTTGGAAATGCCGGGATGTTTGGCTTCCAGCACCTGATGAATTTTTCTCGCAAATTCTTCATTTTTTTTCCAATTCGGATTTTTGCCGCCGATGATAAAGTACACCTGCGCGTAATCCTTGCCATCGATGGTAACTGTCGTTTTGCTGCGGGATGAAGAATCGCGATGAATATCAAAATAATACTGTAGATCCGGGTGAGCGACAGCGGCTTCCTGGAGTGTTTTCAACGAATATTTGTACGAGTACGGATATTCAAAATTTTTCACTGTGCTCGGATATACGGTTTCTGAATGAACGGCGCCGATGCCGTCTCTTTCCAGATTTTGCGCCAACCTTTTGCCGACAGAAATAATGTTGACTTTGTCACTATAGGCTTTATCAGGATTAGTGATGCCTTTAAGCTCAGGCAAGAACGATTCATTACTGTGCGTTTGATAGACAAATGCGACGTTTTTACCGGCTGTTCTCGGTGGTTGGCCCATTGATACGTTCGTTGGCGTTGGACTTGCGGATACGGCAACCTCCGGTGTTATGGAAGGCAGCGGGGTTTTGGCTTCTGCGTCAAGTGCATTCGCCGGAGGTGTATAATCTTGGGGTTCACTCGGATTCGTCGCACTTCCTCTCACAAGCACCGTACTCTTTGTCAAATCCATGCCAGGCACTTCGCTGGCCATCAAGCTTTTGGGATCCCGCGGGTTAATATCCGTCATAAAACGGAAAGCAAAGTTAAACACATTGTGCTGTGAAAATGTAAATTTCTTCTTGTCCTTATGCAGATGCGGCACTTCCATGCCTAACATATCGATAAAAAATTGATTGGTGACGGAGGCGGCGAGACTTTTCATCGAGGAGACAGGGGAGGTCGTTATGACTTTGGCCTGAAGAAAGCCTCCGACTCCAAGAAGGACGAACAAAGCGAAAGTAGCGGTGCTGAGCAGGATAAATGTTTTCCCGACAGAACCAGCGCTCTGAAACGTTTTGCGAACATGGCTGAGATTGAGTGTGGCGGATGTCCATTTCATAGTGTGATTCCTCCTAATCTATCTTACTTCAATCTATGAAACGAGCTCCTTCAGTAGAACTCAAACGATAGATTTTTTTCAGATAGAGAAAAAGAAAAGACGCCGCATATCATCCCTGATATCGACGTCTGGATATTTTATAAAGTTATGGGGTTATACAACAGATCCAAAATCAAAAGAGCCTTTCGCCACAATCGTCACGCCGCTAGTTTTATTTAACACGGTAGGACCGTTGTAAAGTTTGACCAGCTTTGAATTCGTAGGCTTTTCGCCCCTTTTGCTGCGAGATTGGTTACGAGCTTTCTTCGTGGGCTTCAACATATTGAATCCTTCCTTTCACAATGGATTTGAGTGAAGACACCAGCTTCGCGTTTCGTTCAGACAACTCCATCATTACTCCATGATGGCTTCTGTACGGGATATCCGTCTTGGTTTTGAAATGTATGGATGAAACAATCGTCGGATGCAGCTTGACACAGTAAATGTACTCAAACTCTCCATCCTCTTTGTCTTTAGCTCGCCCTAAGTATATGTTCGTATCTTTGCCGCGATAACATTCTGCAATGTAACTTACAGGATCATCGACATGAAATTGATGGTGGCTGCCAACCTGACCGGCACGGCCAAATTGTTTCAAAGTGACGCCATCTTCCAGCAGTTCAAACAATGTTGCAGCAGTCACTTCTTGAAGCTCAATTGTACCACAATTGGAATCAAATGTCTTATGGAATTTATCCAGCACCCTGTCGTAATCTACACTGGCAACGCTGAGCGAATCCAAGGAATCAAACAGAAAACTGCGAAGCGCATCATTTTTTCGTATATCCGACTTCTTATAGCGCTTTTTTTGACCAAGGATACTTGTTTTCAGTGGATACAGATGCGGTCCCGCCAGTTGAACTAATTCATCATTTTCATTATGGTCGTCGATCGTCAAAGGATGATAGCCTTCCAGATAGTCAGGTAATTGACGGCTTTTTGGCATCACAATAAACGTCCTGCTGTATCCTAGTTCTCCAATGCACAACCCGATTAAGATTAATAGATTATGATAGGTTGAAGCGTTATCCATATCCGAATGAGTTAAGATGATGAGACCAAAATCCGTCTCTTCCATATGTTTCTTCAGCATATTCAATTTATGATGCGATGCGGAAAGCACGCCTTGATGAATAACGGAAACCTCCGAAGCAGCCGATAGTTGGGTTTGATAAAACTCTGCCCATATGGAGCTTTGCTGCGAACAGCCGATAAATAGTTTTGGCTTCATTTTACTCTTAGCCCTAATTCCTTAAACATTTGCTTCACTGTAAAAGTGGCTGGACCTAGTCCCGCAAGTAGTCCTGCGCTGTGATGCGGATTATATTTCAATGGGGTTAAACCGATTAAATCGGTAGCCAGATGGAAAGGCTCGTCATCCGGAACAAGGAAGTACGTTCTCTCTAAGCCAATTTGCCCGATGAATAAGCCAAGCTCAAGAATGACATTATCTCTGACCGTACTGACTACGGTATCTCTCAGCAGCGTCAAATCGCTCGGTTGAAAAACAAAAATGGCGAAGTCTGAAGCCTTAGCATTCCGGATGAGTGGCGCTAACGTCGTTTGAGAGGGAGGAAACAACAGCTGACTCCATACAGTCACTTCAAACGCATATTGAAGATTAGCCTGTAACGCTTCAGCGACTTCTACGCTTTCAGCGGAAGACCCGATGAATAACTTCGCTTTTTCTGAATGACTCATAATCCCACTTCCTGCTTCTCAGTTATCATTGTCAACCAATTCGACACCACGCTCCTTTCTCCTTCAAAATCTATCCATAATTTAGCAAAAAAGCTGTCCCTACGATTTGTAGTGACAGCTTTGAACGATTAATGGGTATAGGCCGCTACGTTATCGACACTGACGGCATCGTGAAGTGCAGCATTTAAGCCGCTTGCGATAATATTGGCAATATCCTCGATAAACTGGTCGATCTCCTTCGGTGTCACGAGAAGATCATGCCCGACCGGATTCAGCACTTCCTTGACCAACAGCAGTCGTTCTTCCTCCTTCATGCCGTCCAGAAGCCCCAGAATCTGCCCAGTATTGCTTGTCTGCTCACTGAAATGCTTATGCATCATATCAAAAGCATTATTAACAATCGTTGATGCATAGACAACCGTTGGGACCCCAATGGCAACGACCGGAATGCCCAAGACCTCCTTTGTAAGGCCCTTGCGCTTGTTGCCAATCCCTGAGCCGGGATGGATGCCGGTATCAGCGATTTGAATCGTCGTATTGACACGCTCTAAGGATCTGGATGCTAAGGCATCTATGGCAATGATGAAATCCGGTTGGGATTTCTCCACGATCCCCTGCACGATATCGCTGCTTTCTATGCCTGTGGTACCCAATACGCCGGGCGCTACGGCGCTTACAGCGCGATACCCCGGGCCTACGTCATCAGGCATCAGCTCAAAGTAATGACGTGTCACCATTACATTATCCACGACTAGAGGACCGAGCGCATCGGGCGTAACGCTGGAATTGCCAAGTCCGATAATGAGCACTTTTGCCTCTTTCGATATACCGATCTCCAGCAAAAACTGGCCAAATTCTTGAGCAAGCTTCGTTGCCACGCGATCCTGCAATTGGGTGTCCTTTTGCCGTAGAGCCGGCACTTCAATCGTTATGTAATGTCCGGGAAGCTTGCCAAGCGCCTTAGAACCTTCTTCATTTAATACATTGATCTTGGTCACCCGAATCCCATTTTCTCGTTTCGTATCCGTTTCAATACCGGGTATGGCTTGCCCCTGATTGGCAGCCTGCGCCAAGTCCCTTGCATCTAACGCAAGGTCTATATGTGTGGAATATGCGTTTAAATCCATAACTGTTCCCCTTTCTCAGGTAGCATTGCATAGCTTATTGTGCGACGAACATATAACCGTTATTCAAAAAAGAAGGCCGGCGAGAACCTATTGACAGGTCTTGCATTTTCACTTTCTGCATGGTAGAATACTTAAAGTTGTCAGCAAACATGCAAATGTAACGTTGAACGTGTTTTGTGAAGTAGGAGGTGAATTTCATGCCAAACATTAAATCCGCTATTAAACGAGTAAAAGTTAGCGAAAAGCGCCGTCTTCGCAACGCTTCCCAAAAGTCCGCACTGCGTACTGCTGTGAAAGCTTTCGAAACAGCTGCAAGCAATAATGCAGAAACTGCCAAAGATGCTCTGATTAACGCTTCTAAGAAATTAGACAAAGCAGCTTCTAAAGGTTTAATCCATAAAAATGCCGCTAACCGCAAGAAGTCCCGTCTGGCTAAAAAGCTGAACGCTCTTACGGCTCAAGCGTAACCCAAGAACATACAAACAAAAGTCCAGCTCTCTTTCAAGAGAACTGGACTTTTCTTTATATGGTGAGAGGTGGGGGATAAGTTAGGCCGCCAGCCTAAGCAAAAACATTTCGAGTCCTAATACTTTATCGATTTTCCCGCTTTTCATCTGGAAATCAAGATCGGCCAGTTGCGACATGATCGCGCACAGCTTGTCCGCTTCATACTTGCGGGCCTGTCCCTCTGCCACTTTAACCGCGAACGGATGCAATCCGATTTGCGAAGCCATCTGCTGCTGCGAATATCCCTGCTTGCTTAGCTCTTTCACCTGCAGCATAATGCGGAACTGTCTGGCGATGAGCGCGGCGATCTTAATGGGCTCTTCACGCTGTTTGAGCAGTTCCTCCAGGATGACGAACGCTCTTTCCAGCCTCAAATTTACGATATCTTCGATGAGAATAAACACATTCTGCTCCGTGCTGCGCGCCACGAGTTGATCAACGGTTTCCTTCGACGCCGTACCTCCATTCCCCACATACAAAGATATCTTCTCAATCTCAGCCGATAAGGACTGCAGATTTCCTCCCGTATACAGAATCAACTGATCGACCGATCCTCCAGTGAAGGCAAAACCTAATTTCTGCGCTTGTCGAGTGACCCACTGCTGCAGCTCCTCCGCAGTAAGCGAGAGGAACGGAATCGCTGCTTCATGCTCTTTAAGCGATTTAACGACCTTTTTGCGCTCATCCAGCTTATCCGCATCGACAGTAAAGACGATCACAGTATGCTCGGCAGGAGACTTCAGATAGTCGATCAGGCGGTCCAGGTGATGCTCCACCTTGGTGCTCTCTTTAGCTCCTGTGAAAAAAAGCGCATTCGTCGCAATGATGAGCTTTTTCGGAACCATGAACGGCAGTGTTTCTGCATCTTCCAGCACCGCCGAAAGACTGATTTCACCCAAATCAAATTTACTGACGGCAAATTCCTTATGTTCCGGTTCAATCAGCGAATCCATCAATACTTGAATGAATTCTCTCATTCTATATTTCTCGAGCCCGTAACACAAATAAACCGGAGCCGGCCGCCCTGCTTGTATGTCTTTCAATGCTTTCTTCGCATCCATTTTCCCACACACTCCTATAAGCTCAAGCTTCCCACCATCATCTTACCAACAACAAAGGGATTGCGTCAAAGTCCGAAGACATTGACGCAATCCCTTTGCCGAGCAACTGGAAGAATTTGTCCCGAAAGGGTCCCCTTTCGGAAACAGCATCTATTTAAACACCGGTGCAAAGGCTCTAGAAACCTTTGACCGAGTGACGAACCACCGAACACATTCACGCGCTTCTCATACAGCATACGCGCGGCGATCCGTTTGGTGCATTCATTTTGCAAAAAAATTATGGAGAAATTTCCGTCTTTGCTTTTACATCGATCACAAAAGACTTGGACGTATCGCCACTGGTAACTTGATAAGTCAACTTGTCATCTGTAGACCACTCAACTAGCTTAAGCTCATCGGACTCCGACCATTCCTGTTTGGAAGTAAACACGATTTCCTGGGAGGAGCTGTCCCGAATGACAACATGCCGCTGCTCGATGACAGCTTCATAAGCGCCAGTCGCAGATTTTAAAGGATGGTCAGGCTGGGCAGTAAAAGAAAAAATACCATTTCTATTGCCGATATTCTCTTGCGGGTCACTCATTTTTGCTACCGGAGACGGTGAAGGCTCATCAGCTTTCAATGTATTCATATCCTTAGGCTCATCCTGTGTCGTATTCGCCTTGTTCTGATTCGAATCCGTCGGTTCCGCTGGTTTAGCAGCAGGATTATTCTTCTCAGAAGCTCCCGGCGATTGCGGATCTTTCATCCGCTCAGGCTCCGTTGTTGCCGGAGTCATGCGCGAAGCCGGATCGCTTGGTGTACTCTTCGGAGAACCTGACTGATCAAGAGCCATTGGTTTCTCCAGTTTCGCATCCGTTGTTGCCTGTGGAGAAGGGATATCTGCAGGCGGAGTGCTCTCCCGATTCATCTCTGAGGTGGCGGGTGCAGCCTTAGAGGCTGAATTACCATCATCCATCATCGTTTTCCGGTCGGCTGCGCCACCGGATGTTGTGCCGGCCGCAGGAGCGTTTTGTGCGGCGGCGGAAGACTCCGACTTGGTTCTAGGTTGAAGCAAGCCATCCGCTTGATCCAGCACCGGATGCTTCATGTTGAAAGCAAAAAATCCGATAATGAGGCCCGCTGCTACGACACCTCCGGCGAATTTCCAAGAAAACTGCGACCCGAAACGGCGTGTCCAAGGGAGTTTAGTCGGCTGCCCGGCTGCCAGGGATGGAGCTTGCGTGCTGAAAGCAGTCGCCGGATCGGTAATGGATGCCGCGGCATGCCGATCGATCTCACCCAGTTGCGGCAGTATCGCATCGACCAAGCTGTATGGAGGAACGACCTTGGGCAGTCCTGCCAGCTCATCGGACAAGCGCTGCAAACGTTCGAACATTTCGGCGCACTCTAAGCAATGCATCAGGTGAGCTTCGAGCTCTTCCTCCTCCTGTGCAAGCAAATCTCCATCCAGTTGTCTTTGCATAAGCTCCATCACCTCTTGACAATTCATCCCCGAACACCTCCTTTCTGATATTCTTGGAGCAGCGACTGCAATTGCTGTCTAGCTCGAAATAAGTAAGACTTTACCGTATTCAGCGGTAAGTTTAACGACTCTGCAATTTCATGATACGAAAAGTCCTGCAAATAGCGAAGAACAACAACAGATCGGTGGTGATCGGGAAGCTTATCGATCGCTTCTCGTATATCTTTCGCTAAATATCCGCTCATAATCTCATTCTCTACGTTATGTTCGGCAGTAAATATCATTTCGTGCTCATCAATGGAAACCGTTGGCTTCGCCTTGCGAAATTTATCAATGCAGATGTTGGTGACAATCCGCTGCACCCACGTCTTGAACAGTGCTTTTTCTTCATAAGAATTAATTTTGGTATAAATGCGAAGCAAGGCCTCTTGCGATGCGTCCAAGGCATCTTGTTCATTATTCAAAATATAATAAGCGGTTCGATAGACGTGAGCCTCGATTTCTCGCAATAGGGTAATGAGAGCATCACGGTCACCGGCTTGAGCGGCCCTAACCAGTTCGGGTGCTACCACTGGGATCCCTCCCTCTTGCAATCTTACAGACGCAGTTGCATCCAATAAGGTTGCAATCTATAGAATAAAAAAACATTTGCTGTCTTGCAACTATCAGAATAACAAAATTTCAAAAATAAATATATACCGTGCCATCCGCATTACGTATATTAGACGCAAGAAATTGCATTTGGTTTAATGCCGAATTACACTCCCGTTCAGCCCCTTTCCTGGACATGAGTTAAATTACTATCCATTGTAATCCTTTTAAACTGAAGGCATAGTACTATGTTTATGTAGTACCAAAGAAGAGAATATTGTAAGTAAGGCTTGTCCAAAAGTGAGGGACTTCATCATGTTATACGGTTGATTTTAAAGTTGAACGCACCAAACGCAAAATTGCCCTTCAAGGAGCGAACCTGTTTACACAGGCCGAAATTGAAGTCCGCGTAAAAGTGATTATCCGTCGAATCGGACGGGGATTCACCTTGGAAATCTGCTCCAGCTTACCGGACAGCTTAATTTATCCTCATCCTCGAGAATATCATCCCTTGACGTACTTCAAGTTGAACCTCACCCATCTTGTCAGTTCGAAATATCTGAACCCCAGCCTGTTTTAATCGCTGCATAACATCCGGAGCAGGATGACCATAACGATTATTCGCTCCGGCCGATATGACAGCCAGTGTCGGTTTCCAATAATCCAGCCACGCCCCTGTAGTTGATGTTTTACTTCCATGATGAGCAACCTTAAGCACGTCAATCTTTGGTTGCTTCTCTGACTTTTCCTTGAAACTTTCGAGTAAGGCCGCTTCCGTTTCTTTCTCCATATCCCCTGTAAAAAGCCATCGCGTCCCTTGCATCTCTAATAGAAAAACAATGGATTGAGCGTTCTGCTCCTGAAGCAATTCCACCTGTTTGGTCCGACCGGCAAAAGGATAAAGCACCTGAAGCCTTGTTTCCGGATCGAGCTCGATCCACTCGCTTGTATGCGCAGTTAATAGCGGTACTTTACGATTCAACGCAGTGGTGAACAATTTCTCTATTCCTGCATTTGGCTTCAAGGTTCCATTGAAAAGGAACTGTTTGACCGGAACTTGTTCCATCACCGCTTGCAACCCTCCGCTATGATCGGCATCCTCATGCGTCAGAACAAGAAGATCCAACGCATGGACACCTCTCTTCTTCAGCAGCGGCACAAGCACTTTACGACCGACCTCAAAAGGATCTTTGCGCCGCTTCCATTCCTCCCCGCGTTTCTCGAAGGTGATCGTTCCTCCTCCGTCGATAAGAACATGTTTGCCGTGAGGAGTATGGATCAGAATACTATCGCCTTGTCCAACATCGATAAATTGCACCAAACCGGAACGATCGAATCGATTCGGCGAATATCCGGTCCACAGTAAAATGGCGAAGCTGACAACAGAAGTGAAAAGCAAGATTCTAAGCAGTTTCCCCTTCTTGTATAAATACGATTGTAATACGATCGGGTTATCTGACCTTTGAAGCTGATGCCGTTTATGCAAAAGTACGTAGATTAAAACTAGCAATAAGTAAAAAACAGCGATCCACGCCAAACTTGGCGAGGGCCAAATCATTTTGAACCCTCTCAGCTGCTGTAGTTTGTCCGTCACCCAGAATACGACAACGTTAAGCCAAGACAAGAGCCATCCGACACACGCGCCGGCAGGTATGTGCAGAAGTCCTGCTGCTAAAGCCAGAAGCCCTGCCGGAAAGACAACCATACTAATAACCGGGACCAATACTGCATTGGCAAGCCATGATAGTAAAGAGAATTGATTAAAATAATAAATCGAGACCGGAAATGAGACCAATTGGGAAACGATGGTGATGGATATTGTATTCCGAAGCACCTGAGAGGATATAGCGTCTTCTATTAGTTCATTCACTCTTTGAACACCGATAATGAGGCCTAACGTGACCAAAAAGGAAAGTTGAAAACTAACGTCCAACATATAATAAGGATCCCATACGAGCATCAGCCATGCGACGATAGCCATAATATGAAGTACATCCTTCAGCACTCCCCGCCTGGCCGCATACAAAGCGACGATCGCCATGAGGCCCGCTCTTATGATGGACGGAGATGCTCCTGTCAGCAGGATATAAAAGGGCAGGAGCAGCATCGATACCAACAGGTAGGTTTCTCTGGCAAGCTTCATTCTGCGCATGATCCATATGCAGACACCAAGAAAAACAGCCACATTGAGGCCGGATATGGCTAAAATATGCGTAAGTCCCAGCTCCGAAAATTGCTGGAACCGTTCAGGATCAAGATCGTCCTGCATGCCGATCAGCATGCTTTTCATGAACCCCGCTTGTGATGCGGGGAAAATCTGATCCATGCGCTTGCCGAGGGCGTCGCGCAGCTCGTCGTTCCAGCGCAGCAGCTGAACGACGCTAACGCGAGAGGCCGCAGGCTCGACCTGCGCCTGATCCGCACCCTTGGCTGTGAGCAGCCAGTGTGTGTGGTGAAGGCGCAAGTATCGGCGGTAATCGAAACCGCCGAAATTGCGGGCTGGCGCCGGGCTGCGAAGCGTCCCCTGCAGCGTCAGGGCGTCGCCCCGGCGCCAACCCGCCGCTTGCGCCTGCTGCTCCTGCTGGAGCAGGCGCAGCGAAACCTGAACGCTTTCCCCGCCGAGCGGGAAAGCGTCGGATTCATGGAAGCGGATGGACTCCGCTTCCACGGCGAAGCTGGCCCTGTCGCCGTCGACGGAGACAGGGCTTGCAATACGGCCGAGCAGCGTGACCTCGCTGCCGCCCAGACTTTGCTGCTGCTGCGTGAGCGGCAGCAGCGCGGAAATATTCCGCTGGTCGTTCCAGTGGTAGTAGCCGTAGGCTACACCGACCAGCAGCAAAGCGCCTGCAAGCAGCCTTCCCGGCAGCCGGAGCGCATAAATTACGATCAGCGCTAGCAGAATTAGCGCGCTAGCCGTTAAAGAAAGCCACGGCAGCTCAATGTATAGCGCGAGTGAATATCCGGTTATCCACAGACAACACCCAAGAACAACTGGTCGTTTCATCTGAACCTCCATTTATTTTTTGTCGTTTCCTTTCATCACTATCCCCTTCGCTCAGATGCAACGTCGGATACAACCGGGTAGAGTACGACTACTGCTTGCCTGAGGAAAAGGTATAGTACAGCAACAAGATGAGCCGAAGGGACAGTACCTACAGCAGCATGCTCCACATGAGCTAAAGGGATAGTGTCAATAGCAACATGCTCCACATGAGCCGTAGGGATAGTGCCAGCAGCAACGGGCTCCATGAGCCGAAGGGATAGTGCCAGCAGCAACATGCTCCATATGAGCCGTAGGGATAGTGCCAGCAGCAACATGCTCCATATGAGCCGTAGGGATAGTGCCAGCAGCAACATGCTCCACATGAGCCATAGGGATAGAGCCGGCAGCAACGGGCTCCACGAGCCGAAGGGATAGTGCCAATAGCAGCACAAAGGTGTATAAACCAAAGGCTGCACATTAGCGATCAGCCGCAACAAAACGAAAAACCTCTTTCCACACCGGCACACATGGCCGTTTGCAGAAAGAGGTTCTTCCCCTATTATGCTTTCAAGCAATATTAGTTTATTACTTCTGAAATGGTGCCGGCTGGGGGCTCGTAGGCTTCCATTCTTCGAAAGGTAATGCCTCTTGCGAGCATGAGGCTGCTTACTTTTTCGTGATCCTTCGGGTAGCCTCGGTGAAATACAATTTCGGTCACGCCGCTGTTCGCCAGCATGTTAGCGCAAGTCCAACAGGGTTGGTCGGTCACGTAAACGGTTGAACCCTCACGGTCTTCCCTGTCAGTAAAGAGCAGGAGGTTCTGTTCGGCGTGAATGGTGCGGATACAGCGCTGTTTGCGAATAACTTCCTCTTTGTCCTCGACGACCTTTAACTCGATCTCTTCAACAAGCATGCAACCCGCTTCGCTGCAATCGGGCACCCCCATTGGGGCTCCATTATAGGCTGTTCCCAGAAGCTTTTTCCCCTGAACAAGTACAGTTCCAACGTGTCTGCGACTGCATTGCGAACGAGTGGATGCCATATAGGCGATATCCATAAAATAGGTGTCCCAGTCTTTGCGATTTCTCATAGCCGCTCTCTCTAGCTCCTTTTATTTCTGACTGGCCTTGATAGCCTGATCCAAATCATGAATAATATCGTCGATTCCTTCCGTCCCGATAGAGAGACGAATCATGCCAGGTGAAACGCCAGCGGACACTTGTTCTTCCTCGCCGAGTTGTTGATGTGTCGTGCTGGCGGGTGAGATAATGAGCGACTTGGAATCGCCTACGTTGGCCAAATGGGAAAACAGCTGAACCGCATTAATCACTTTGCGTCCTGCTTCAAGACCGCCCTTTATGCCGAATGTGAGAATCGCCCCTTGGCCTTTCGGCAAATATTTTTGCGCGAGCACATAGGATGGATGACTCTCCAGCCCCGCATAATTAACCCACTCGACAGCTTCGTGCTTCTCAAGAAATTCCGCAACTTTCAAGGCATTCGAGCTATGGCGTTCCATACGAAGATGCAGCGTTTCCAGTCCCTGCAGCAGCAAAAATGAATTAAATGGCGATATCGCCGCCCCCATATCACGCAAAAGCTGAACTCGCGCCTTAATAATATAAGCAATCGGCCCAACAGCTGCTGTATAAACAACGCCATGATAGCTCGGATCCGGTTCTGTCAAGCCAGGGAATTTACCGCTAGCTTGCCAATCGAATTTCCCTCCGTCTACGATGACGCCGCCAATTGACGTACCATGACCTCCGATAAATTTGGTTGCGGAATGAACAACAATATCGGCTCCATGCTCGATAGGTCGGAGTAAGTAAGGGCTAGGGAATGTATTGTCTACAATAAGCGGAATACCGTGTTCGTGCGCAATTGCGGCTATAGCTTCGATATCGAGCACATCCCCTTTCGGGTTGCCGATCGTTTCCGCATACAATGCTTTGGTTTTATCCGTGATCGCAGCCCGATAGTTTTCCGGATTAACCGGATCTACAAAAGAAACGTGAATGCCCAACTTCAGCAAAGTTGTTGAAAATAAATTATAAGTTCCGCCGTATACGCTCGAAGCGGATACAATTTCGTCACCGGCTCCGGCAATATTAAGAATGGAATACGTAATAGCCGCTTGACCGGAAGCCGTCGCAAGTGCCGCCGGAGCGCCTTCGAGAGCGGCAATCCGCTTTTCGAAAACATCCGTAGTCGGATTCATCAAACGCGTATAAATATTGCCGAATTCCTTGAGTGCAAATAAGTTTGCGGCATGCTCGGTGTCCCGGAAGCCATAGGACGTAGTTTGGTACAAAGGAACAGCTCTGGATAACGTGGTTGGATCTATTTCCTGACCTGCGTGAACGGCTAATGTTTCGATGGACAATTTACGGTCTGCGGACATTTACATTCATTCCCCCTCAGGTAAAATTTCCCTATTATCTTCTCATACTTCCCGGTAAATTAAAAGAATGACTATGGCTTAGACACATAAATAAGCGGCTTCAGCTTCTCCAGCATTTTCTCGCCAATTCCTTTGACTTCCGTCAGCTCCTCTATCCGGCTAAATTGCCCCTTTTGCTTTCGGTAATCGATAATTGCCTTGGCTTTGCTGGCTCCAATTCCGGGCAATTGATCTAATTGCTCCAGAGTAGCAGAGTTCAAATCGAGGTGTGGTACGGAGGATTTTCCGGGAGCTGCAATCATTGACGTAGATGATGGTTTTGGTGATGGGATCATAGAAGGCTTGGCCGATGCGGACGAATCCGGGAGCGTCCCTGATGCAATTGATGGCATCGTTGAAGTTGCAATCGGCTCCGTCGAGGCAGATGGAACCGCGGAAATTGCAGGCGCTGACTTTTGCTCCATTTCCACTTTGGCGGGAGATTGAGTTTGTTCGGCTGTTTGGGCGATAAGCTGCTGCATTTGATCGTTGACCGGTTGAAATTCCGTTCGGACCATGGAGCGTCCGCCTAGCGCAAATTGCCAGATGATATACCCAAATAAACAGGCTGAAACAGCAGAAATCGCGATCCAACCCCTTTTATTACTAAATAATTCCACGAATTCTCTCCTTTCATAGCATGAATGTTTGTTAATGAGCATATAGATGAAAAAGCATCTGAGTGGAATAAATGCTTGGGCCCAGTTCTAACCAACTGTATGAGGCACAACTAGGGTGACTGAACATTATTGGGAGGGATAACTAGATGAAAGCAGGATTCATCGGTACTGGGAGTATGGGAAGTATTCTAATTGAAGCGTTCATTCACTCCGGTGCATTCAACCCGGAGCAGATCATTGCGGGTAATCGTACGATCAGCAAAGTGGAGCATCTGGCACAGACCTATCCGGGACTGCATGTGGCCCGATCAAATAGAGAAGTTGCGACTCAAAGCGATCTCATTTTTCTATGTGTGAAGCCGTCAGAGTTTAAAACTGTTATTGATGAAATTAAAGAGGACGTGCTTCCTTCTCACATGTTTGTGTCGATTACAAGTCCTGTGCTGCTTAAGCATTTGGAATGTTTGCTGCCTGCCAAAATCAGCAAGATCATCCCTAGCATCACAAACTATGTACTCAGCGGCGCTACTCTGTGTATTCATGGCAACCGTATGCAGCCGGAGGACAAGGAATGGCTGGAAAATATACTCGCTCATATCTCCTCGCCAATTCGTGTTTCCGAAAATTTCACGCGTATTTCTTCCGATCTATCGAGCTGCGGACCTGCATTTCTTGCTTATGTTATCCAATCGTTCATTGACGCCGCCGTGGAGGAAACGGGAATTTCCAAAGAAGAAGCTACGCTTCTTGCCAGCGAAATGACGCTGGGTACCGGAAAACTTCTCACAACCGGCGGATTCGATCCTGTCGCTCTGCAAAAACGCGTAGCTGTACCCGGCGGTATCACGGCTGAAGGCTTGCGAATTATGCATAATGGGCTGATCGGTATATTCCACCAAGTCATTCGTGCCACACATGCAAAATACGAAGAAGACCTTGAGAAGGCTGAGCTGCAATTCACCTTGAACCAACAGCCTTCTCAATAGCCAACTAAGCGTATTATCCTACAACGATGTTAACCAGCTTTCCTTTAACGATAATCAATTTGCGAACGGCCTTTCCGGCGGTCGCTTCTTTGACTTTGTCGAGATTCATAGCCAATTCTTGCATGGAATCTTCTTCCATGTCTTTGGAAATAAGAGCACGATCGACGATTTTACCGTTGACTTGCACAACGATTTCAATTTCGTTATCAACAGTCCAAGCCTCATCATAGGATGGCCATGGCTCATAAGTGACCGATTCTGTGCCGCCAAGCTTTTCCCACAGCTCTTCAGCTAAGTGAGGAGCGATCGGGGACAGCATTTGGACGAAATTTTTCATGGCTTCCAGTGGGAGGCGCTCTGTTTTGTAAGCTTCATTGACGAAAATCATCAATTGGCTGATCGCTGTATTGAACCGCAGGGCGTCAAAGTCCTCGGTTATTTTTTTGACTGTACGGTGCCATGTGCGTTTGAATGTATCGCTGCCCAAAGTTTCATCCGCGCTGATTTTGGAATGAAGCTGACCGTTGTCATCGACAAAGAGTCTCCAAACACGGCTCAAGTAGCGGTAAATACCATCCACGCCCGTTGTATTCCAAGGCTTAGTCGCCTCGAGCGGACCCATGAACATTTCGTACATGCGCAGCGTATCGGCGCCTTGTTCGCTTACGATATCGTCAGGATTCACAACGTTTCCGCGGGATTTACTCATTTTCTCCATGTTCTCGCCGAGAATCATGCCTTGATTAACGAGCTTGTGGAACGGCTCTTTGGTATGAACAACACCGAGATCGTACAGTACCTTGTGCCAGAAACGCGCATACAAGAGGTGAAGTACGGCATGCTCAGCGCCGCCGATGTACAGATCAACCGGCAGCCATTGCTGCTGCAGATCGTGCGAGCAAAGCTCCTGGTCATTGCGCGGATCGATGAAGCGCAGATAGTACCAGCAGCTGCCAGCCCATTGCGGCATCGTATTCGTCTCGCGGCGGGCTTTCATGCCCGTCCCCGGATCGACCGTGTTCACCCACTCGGTTACGTTCGCTAGCGGTGATTCTCCTGTTCCGGATGGCTTAATCTCGTCGACTTGAGGCAGAAGCAGAGGCAGTTGATCTTCAGGAACCGGCTTCATGGTGCCATCCTCAAGATGCAGAATCGGAATCGGCTCACCCCAGTAGCGCTGACGGCTGAACAGCCAATCTCTCAGACGGTACGTGACTTTGCCGCGGCCTTTGCCGTTTTGTTCCAGCCACTCGATCATCCGGCTAATCGCCTGCTCATTGTTTAAACCGTTAAGCAGCTCCGAATTGACATGTGCGCCGTCTCCGGCATAGGCTTCTTTCTGAACATCTCCACCCTGCACGACTTCGATGATTGGCAGACCGAATTGCTTAGCGAATTCCCAGTCGCGCTGGTCGTGACCCGGGACAGCCATGATGGCACCCGTACCATATCCGCCGAGCACATAGTCGGCGATCCAGATCGGCACTTTCGCGCCGTTTACCGGGTTGATTGCGTAAGCGCCGGTGAATACGCCAGTTTTATCTTTCGCCAGATCCGTGCGTTCCAGATCGCTTTTGCGGGCCGCTTTTTCTTGGTATTCCTGGATTGCTGCTGTTTGCGCTTCAGTCGTAATGGCTGCAACAAGCTCATGCTCCGGCGCAAGCACACAGTAGGTTGCTCCGAACAAAGTGTCTGGGCGCGTTGTAAACACAGTCAAACTTTTCTCGGCGTGCCCGTCAATCGCAAACTGCACCTCTGCGCCTTTGGATTTGCCAATCCAGTTGCGCTGCATATCTTTGATGCTCTCGGACCAATCGAGCTCTTCAAGGTCTTCCAGCAGACGCTCCGCGTATTCTGTGATTTTCAGAATCCATTGACGCATTGGCTTGCGAATCACCGGGTGTCCGCCGCGCTCGCTCAGGCCATCGATCACTTCTTCGTTCGCCAGAACCGTTCCGAGGGCCGGACACCAGTTCACCGGCACTTCATCGACGTAGGCAAGGCCTTTGTTGTACAGTTGGATGAAAATCCACTGCGTCCATTTGTAATACTCGGGATCTGTCGTACTGATTTCACGATCCCAATCGTAAGAGAATCCGAGCGACTTGATTTGCCGGCGGAACGTATCGATGTTCTTATTCGTGAAGTCGCGCGGATCATTTCCCGTATCCAGCGCATACTGCTCGGCCGGCAGACCGAAAGCGTCCCACCCCATCGGGTGCAGCACGTTGTAGCCTCTCATCCGCTTAAAACGGGAAACGATATCCGTTGCCGTATAACCTTCCGGATGTCCGACATGCAGTCCTGCCCCGGATGGGTATGGGAACATATCCAGTGCGTAAAATTTCGGCTTATCCGAATTTTCCAGCACTTTGAATGTTTTCTTTTCATCCCAGTACTTTTGCCATTTCGGCTCGATCGCTTGCGGATTGTAACCAATCTGCTCTCTTGTTTCTTTAACTTCCTGTGACATATGCAAGATCCTCCTGTTCATGGGCGCTCAATACGCCAAAAAAACCCCTCATCCCTAGCGGATATCGCTAGGGACGAGAGGTTAAATTCCCGTGGTACCACCCTAGTTAACACGCGGCATACTTTGCCTGTGTTCACTCTGCCCCTTAACGCGGGTGAAACGATCCGGCTAGCACCCACTGTTGACGTCGGCGTTCACCTTCTAGCTCAGAGGCGAGTTCACTTGCTGCATCTGCCGGCTTTCACCTGTTTCCCGGCTCTCTGAAAGATGCTGCGCCTAGCTACTATTCCTCTTCAAAGCATTAATCTTCTGATTAGCTTTGATTATATGTAAAATAATGCCGCACTGTCAAGCCGCGAATCACGTATGATGAATTATTTTCTCGCCGCAAAGAAAGCTCTCTGAGTCTTTGATGTCGGTTGTTCCCAAGTAAAATCGGCAGCCATATGAACCTCAGTAAAACCAACCTTGAGAAGCTGCTGTTCTAACCATTGCAAGGGATAAGCGCGCTGGACATGCACCTCATCGATACGTCGGAACAACTCGGCAGGGCCGTCTTGAACAAAAATCGTCAAGTCGTGTTCAATCTGAACTCGTTCTTCATCCAGTTCGCTTGTCCAAATATAGGAAACGTCTTCTTCATTGAGAAAAAAAGGTTGCGAATCGGCATATGCAAACAACTGCTCCGGGGTATGCACATCGAACAGGAAAATGCCGCCTGGCTTCAGGTTAGCATACGTTTGCCGGAATGCTTGAACTATATCCTCTTCCTCCAGCAAATAGTTGATGCAGTCGCAGAAAGAGATCGCTATGTCCACCTGTTCGCCAAGTTCCCATTCCCGCAAATCCTGCTGCACCCAGCGCAATGCGCCGGTTTTGAGCAGTGTACATTGCTGCTCAGCCTTTTGTTCGGCCACAGCAAGCATGTCCTCGGATAAATCGATGCCCGTTACCCGGTACCCTTCGAGCGCAAGAGGAATTGCCAGAGTCCCTGTGCCGCACCCTAAATCAGCAATTGTCACAGGGTTTAAGCCGAAACGCTTGAAGCTCTCTCTGGCAAATCGAAGCCATTCGCCATAAGGCATGCTTTCCATGAGGCGATCGTATGTATACGCAAACCGCTCGTAGCTCATCCTAGCCCTGCGTCTCCTTAGAGTTTTGTGGAGCAAAACTTGCTTCGGAAGCATCAGCTTGTTTCAGATAGGTCCAGTTCTCCTTCTGGTAGATGAGACCTTCCTTCATCAGCTTACCCATCGCGCGTTTGAAGGCTGCTTTGCTCATACCAAACCGATCGCTGATCAAATCCGCTGACGTTTGATCCGAGTAAGGCATCGCTCCGTTTGGCCGCTCTTTCAGAAAACTCAAGATGCGAGTGGCATCTTCATCCATTCCCTTTTCCTTACGAAGCCGCATTGACAGGTTCACACGGCCGTCTTCTTCACGAACGAAAGCGATTCTAGCCTTTACCGTCTCCCCAACGCGAAGCAAGCGAGTGCGCTCAGGTGCTGCAATGAGCCCGATGATGCCGAAACCAAGAACACCGGCGTCACAGACGACGAAAGTTCCCATTTGTAAAGGCTTGTACACACGGGCTTCCACCCACTGGTTTTTCCAGCTGGATGGAGCTCTCACACAAAGCGGAGCCAGATCCTCCTCTGTCGCAAGCTTGGCAATCAAGCGCCCTTGCCGGTCATGCGCGAGCGTTACATATATCTTGTCTCCGACTTGAGGGCGCAATGTTTCAAGTTCAGGCACATGCTTGTAGGGGAGCAACAAATTCCGGCCAAGCCCCATTTCCAGAAAATAGCCAAATCGCGGGTGAATATCTACGACCTCAAGAAGTGCAACCTCACCCAATATCAAATGAGGGCGCTTCATCGTTGCAGTGATTCTATCCTGGGTATCGTGGAAAAGAAACACGTCAACACGTTCACCAGGTTTAATGGTACCCACGATTTCTCCATATGGCAAAAGCACGTCTTGAGAGCCGTCTGTCAGAAAATAGCCATTAGGTGGAACTTCTCTCGCCACTTCTAAGCTGACGAGTGTCCCCGCTTCCATTCTCATACGCGTTCCACAACTTTGGCATCGGACCAAAGCCTCTCAATGTTATAATACTCGCGTTCATCGCGGTGGAATACGTGTAGTACAACATCACCCAGATCCAGAAGCACCCATCTTGCGGTATCGACGCCTTCGTAGCCTCGGATTCGCACGCCGTGCTCCTGCGCTTTTTTTCTGGCTTCAGTGGCAATAGCTTGCACCTGGGTCTCAGAATTTCCGTGACAAATAACGAAATAATCGGCGACTAAAGAAATACCCTGCAAATTCAGCGTCACCACGTTCATCGCTTTTTTGTCATCTGCCGCGTCCACCACTAGAGCCATTATTGCTTCTGGGGTCATGCTCATTCAATCATCCTCCTAGTTTAGGGATCTTTGAGCGGAGCTCAAAGTCTCTCCTTTTTGGGATCTTTGAGCTCTGCTCAAAGTCTCGCATAGTGTTAATGTTTACTCTTGAATTTGTTTTATCAAATAATTCCGTGTCATAATCGTAAGCGGATAAATCCGCTTCCCTTTGGAGACCAAAAAGCTGATCGTAGTATCGAAGCCGGCAAGAAGAGCCTTCTCAAGACTATGTTCAGCGATTTCACGAATATTATGCACGCCTGGAAAATCACGGCCCGGTTCCATGTAATCAGCCAAGCAAACAACCTTATCCAGCAGCGTCATGTTTTCGCGACCGGACGTATGGTACCGAATCGCATCCAATACTTCTTCGTCATCGATGCCGAATTGCGTTCGGGCGATGAAAGCGCCAGCATGTGAATGCCACAGTTCTTTATCATAGTCGAGCAAATCCTGCGGAAGATCGTTCTCGCGAATAATTTTCGCTTGCTCCTGTACCGGCCAATACTTGCAGTAATCATGAAGGATAGCTGCCAGATCCGCTTTAACAGGATCAGCCCCGTAACGGTTAGCCAATTGGACCGAGGTTTCCATGACGCCTAGTGTGTGCAGCCAACGCTTCTCAGGCATCTGCTCTTTCACGGCGGCTATCAGTTGCTCACGATTCATACAAATGATTCACCTCCATGTAGTTGTGAACAGCATCCGTTACAAGGTAACGGACGGATTTGCCCTTCAGCCTCTCTTCGCGAATCGCTGTCGAAGAAATTTCAACAAGCGGCATTGGCACAATCGTTACACGTGAACGAATGTGTATCGGAATTGTATCCATATCAAGCTCATAGCCGGGTCTGGCTAGCCCGATAAACCGAATATGCCGCACAATATCATCGATACGGTGCCATTGCGGCAAGTACTGTACCATATCCGCACCTATAATGTAAGCAAAATCAGTATCAGGATGCTGACTGCTAAGCAGCTCAATCGTATCGATACTATAGGATACGCCGCCTTTACCGATTTCGATATCAAGCGGGCGAAAAAAAGCGTTCCCCTCTGCAGCAAGGCACACCATGTCGAAGCGCTGCCGGGCCGTTGCTTTAGGTGCATTCGGCTTATGCGGCGGCACGTTAGCCGGCATCAGCCATACTTCGTCCAGTCCTGCTTCCACCCGCGCCCGTTCCGCCGCGATCAAGTGACCGGTATGAATCGGGTCGAAGGTGCCTCCCATGATTCCGACCAGCATACTTCCACCTCTTTACCAGCGTGTTCATTATCCGCTTATTACGGCAGTTCGATTTTTTTATTGTCGCGGGACTCTTTATAGAGTACGACAATTTTACCGATCACTTGCACGAGTTCTGCGCCGGACTTTTCCGACAGCTCTTGCCCGACTTCATCGCGATCTTCTCCGCTGTTATTCAGTACTGTGATTTTGATCAATTCACGAACTTCCAGCGCTTCTTGAATATGACGAATCAAATGATCGTTTACGCCGCCTTTACCTACTTGGAAAATCGGATCAAGATGGTGCGCCAAAGAGCGCAAATAACGTTTTTGCTTGCCTGTTAACATGTGTGTCCCTCTATTCTTATTCAGTTAACGACTGCTCTACCACCTGTCTCATCGCCGCAACGGGCGCAGGGGTTCCAGTCCAATATTCAAACGCATAGGCGCCTTGATAAATAAACATACCGAGCCCGCCGTGAATGCGAGCTCCTTTCGCTTCAGCTTCCCTGAGGAAACGCGTAATCCGCGGATTATAAATTAAATCACTGACCAGATGGTGTTCGCGCAGATGATCGACAGACATGGGAAGCTCGTCTACGCTTGGGTGCATGCCCGCGGAAGTCGTATTGACGATCAAACCGGCTGCGTCTACGACATCTCCAAGCTCGTCCAATCCAAGCCCGACTGCTTTGGTAAAAGCGCCAATCGTCGCTGCCAACTCCACCGCCCGCTCTTTAGTACGGTTGGCGATGTATATGCAAGCCGATCCCTCTTTGGCAAGCGCATAAGCAACGCCTCGAGCCGCTCCGCCGGCACCTAGCAGCAATACATGTTTGCCCTGCAGCTGGATGCCAGTCTCTTCCTTAAGAGAACGAACATAGCCGATGCCGTCCGTGTTATAGCCTATAAGTCGACCAGCCTCATTCACGATGGTATTGACGGCGCCGATGACCTGCGCCCCTCCATCGATCTCGTCAAGATACTGCATCACTTCCACTTTGTGCGGGATTGTGACGTTCACACCGCGATAGCCAAGCGCGCGAATACCGCGAACCGCATCGCCCAAACCTTGCGGGCTCACGTGGAAAGCTGCATATGCGGCATTCAGACCCGTCTCCCGGAAAGCCCGATTCAACATGATCGGCGAACGTGAATGCCGAATCGGATCTCCGAATACGCCATATAGAATCGTATGGCTGTCTAGCGTCCGGTTGTTCTCCATGGTTTTTCGTTCCCCCTAAGAGTTTTCCGAAAGGAAAACTTGCTTCGTTAGCACTAGCTAAATCAACGATTCCCGCGCGATAACCTTGATCCCTTTCGGTGCATGCACAGCCAACTCGGCTCCAGCTTCACTGTTCACTTTGATCCAGCCGAGACCCGATATCAGCACATCCATTCGTTTCCCCTTCGGAATGTGGATCGGGTGTTTCACCAGCTTCGGCAGCTCGTCCAAATCCGCTTTGACCGGAGGCACAAGCATCTCGCCCTTGTGACCTTCATACAACTCGTCTGCCCGCTCCAGCTTGGTGCGGTGAATTTGGACCGCGTTTGACGTATAGCAAGTGAACGATTGATGCTCGCCTTTGATAAAGTCAAAACGAGCCATTGCACCGAAGAACAGCGTTTGCTCGCTATTTAGCTGGAATACGATTGGTTTAAGCGGTTTATCCGGCATAATCCGCGACAAATCACGCTTGGTTACGACCTCGGTCAAACGATGCGAATATACAATCCCCGGCGTATCAACGATATAACGGCCGTCATCCAGCGGTATTTTCACCAGATCCAGTGTCGTTCCCGGATATTGGGATGTTGTCAGCTCCGCATCCAGGTCACTGTAATCGCTGATCAAACGGTTGATCAGCGTCGATTTACCGACATTCGTCGCGCCGACCACATACACATCCCGATTGCCGCGATGCTCCGCTACAGCAGAGATTACCCGGTCAAAGCCGATATTTTTCTTGGCGCTGCACAGCACAATATCTACCACGCGAAGGCTATGCTCCTTGGCTCTGCGCTGTACCCAGTTAATGATTTTGTTCGGATTCGTCACTTTAGGCAAAAGATCGATTTTGTTCACAACGAGCAGAATCGGATTACTGCCTACAAATCGTGCCAGCGAACTGATCATACTGCCTTCAAAATCGAAAATATCAACAATATTGACGACCAGTGCCTTCGTATTGCCGACATGGCTGAGCAGCTTCAAGAAATCATCCTGTTGCAGCGTAATGCTTGACGATTCATTATAATGTTTAATGCGATAGCAGCGCTGGCAGATGATCGGCTCTTTCTGAAAAGCTTCTACAGGCACATAACCCAGCTTCCCCTGCTCTTCAATCTGCAGCTCTACGCCGCAGCCGGCGCAGTGCATAATTTCGTCCTTACTCATGATGTCCTCCTAAGAGCTTTCCTTAAGGAAAGCTTGCTTCGTAAGCAACGCTATTTCTTCATTATCGACAATGCCAGCTTTTCAATACGGCGGTTGATTTTCGTGAAAAAACCTTCATCCAGGATGGAGATCGGCTGAACGAGGATCGTGTAGAGTCCCATACGATTTCCCCCCAGGACATCGGTCAGCATTTGATCACCGATCACAGCCGTTTGTCTGGCATTCGTCCCAAGCAGCTTCATAGCCTTGTGGAACGAAACGTTCGTCGGTTTTTTCGCCCGGTAGATGAATGGAATGCCCAGCGGCTCTGCAAAGGCGGACACTCGCCCACGGTGATTGTTGGATACAATCACAACTTTGAAGCCCAATTGCTGTACGCGTTTCAACCACTCTATCAGCTCTGGAGTCGCATGCGGATCGCGCGCGCCAACAAGCGTATTATCAAGGTCTGTAATGATACCGCGAACGCCGAATCCCCATAGATGATCGATATCGATATCATAAATCGTGTGCACGGACTGTCTAGGCACAAGCTTTTTCAGCAAACGAATTCCCTCCAACTAATTCCTCGACATATACGTGAAACTATACCATAGTGACCCGTTAGTTGCAAAAAAGAAAAGAACATATTTTCCCACAAACACTTATTATAAATTAGCAGGTAAAGGCAGCCACTGCAGTACCTTTTGTATTTTCCGGTCCCAGTAACCCCATTCGTGTTCGCCCGGCTCCTCCTCATAGGTTAGCTCGATCGACAACTTTCGCAGATGCTCGCGGAATCGAACATTATCCTCATATAAAAAGTCTTCTGTTCCGCAGCATTGGTACAATTGCGGAGTTTCCGCGTTATTGGCAGCTAATTGGTCGGCCAAATGGAATAAATCGTTTTCGCTGCCCTCAATCCGGCTCAAATCGCCATAGATTAGCTTAAAGTCATCATTCCGCACCTGCTCTCTGGCAAAACGTCCAAGGTCGAGCGCGCCAGACAAACTGGCTGCAGCAGCAAATCGGTCAGGATGCGTAAGCGCCAGCTTCATAGCGCCATATCCGCCCATCGACAATCCCGCCACATAATTCAGTTCTCTCTCCTCGGCGAGCGGGAAAAAAGATCTGGCAAGCGCAGGTAATTCTTCGCTGACAAAAGTCCAGTATTTATAGCCATAAGCCATATCTGTATAAAAGCTGCGATTGACGGCTGGCATGACGACAGCGATACCTCGCCCAGAGGCGTATCGCTCAATAGAAGTTCGGCGCAGCCATATCGTATGATCGTCTGACAAGCCGTGCAGCAGATAAAGGGTGGGGTGCTTTTTCCCATGGATTTTGGAATCCATGCCGATTTGGCTCTGCGTGATTTGAGGAACAACGACGTACATCGATACGGAAACCCCTAACGCTTCCGAATAGAAATGACAATCCATAAACGCCATAATTGATTCTCCCCTCACAGGCAAAACCACCCCCTTGGTTGGCGGGTGGTTTATATGCCTATTTCATTTGCTCTTTTAGTTTGGTGATCGATTGCGAAACTTTCCAATAATCCTGCTCCGTGGAGCTTAGTTGACTGTACTTCGCTCGTTCGAAGAGCAGAAGAACCGTCTCCAGCTCTTGCTTCATCCATTTGCTTTGCTTTGACCAACGGTTCACAGCCTCGCGCATCGTTTCATGTTCAAGTCTCGAATAACCCTTGCGCCTGCTCAAGCGAAGCAATTTTTCAAATTCCACAATAATTTTTTGATTAAAATTAACAGCTTGCGCCTGCTTACGTTTCGTTCGCCAAGCTTTTAAGGAAACACTTTTGAACATCAGGAACAATACAGATGCGATAACGGCAATAACTGCGGCTCCAGCTGCGCTCAACCACAGCCAAGTATAATTCGAACCGCTTTCTGTTTCGGTAACTTCATTTACAGGCTCGTTATCGGTAGAAAGATCGGTTGGTTCAACTGCCGCTTCAGGGAAAACGTTGGGCAGCGCGAAGCCGGATGTAGGCTCAAATGAAATCCAGCCATATCCTTCAAAGTAGACTTCAACCCATGAATGAGCGTCTGAATTTCTGACTGTATAAGTGCCCGCTCCATTGGGATCGATGTCTTCTCCAAATTGGCTCATGACACCAAAATCCCTGATTTGATCCGGAATCGGCGAGGCCCCTGACGAATACCCCTTGACCCAGCGGGCAGGAAGCCCGATGGAACGTGCCAGCACAGTCATCGACGTGGAATAGTAATCGCAGTAGCCCTGCTTCACTTCAAACAAAAAGCGGTCTACGAAATCTTTGCTTTTGCCTTTGCTTTCGTCAGGAGTGTTCGTGTAAGGATAGTGCTCGGACAAATATTTTTCAATCAGCTTGGCTTTGTCATAAGGATTGGTCCCCGTTTTCGTAATGTCCACAGCCAATTGCTTGACGCGATCAGGCAGCTCTGCAGGCAGCTGCAAATACTCGCTCCATTCCGGCCGTTGTGCATAGTCGGACTTCGCTTGACGGAGACCGGGCTCATCAAGAATCGGCTCCTGCGTTATAATCTTATAATCTTTGGGGTAATTATTTTTGTCGATAAAGCGCAATTCGCTTTGACGAGGAGCCCAGAGCAGCTGCTGATACGGATTTTCTCCCTTGTTGATCTCTTCGATCTTTTGAATGGCAAAGCCACCGAATATGACGGGAAAAACCTCTTCCCGGTCCATCATAATGGTTTGGGTCACTTCTTTCGTTTTCAAAAGCGACATATTAAACCTGGGATCCGTCTGCATGGGATTGCCGTTTACACGCGTTAACGAAAGATTCTTCTCAGCAGGACTAAGCTCCCAGCCCTTCCCATTGTAGAGGGATCTTGTCTCTCCGCGGAAATAAGTCCGTTTTGTCGTATCCACGGTCATCACGGGCGTATAGTCATACCGGAACCCGCCGCCAAGCTTGCTGTCGTCTCGGCTATAACCGGATGCAGCATCCACTGTCGAGGCTGATGTGCTAATCCCTTTGCCAAGTAAAGGGACAGTCTCGCCGCGGCTTACTTTCCATGCCGTATAAGGATCGGTTAGAACCGGGTCTACTGTCGGTGATATCGCACCGATGAAAAGAGTGAAAATGACGATGAGTACGATCGGAATCCCAATCGAAGCCGGATACTCAATAATCGATTCCCAAATAAAGGGTGCCCGCTGCTTCAATTGCGCAAAATGACGAAGCATCAGCAGTGAAAAACCGCATAACAGCACAGCTGCAACTTGCTGCCACAAAAAGATGACGCTAAACGAATCACGAATAGCGAAGAACAGAACACTGACCAAAATCAGTACAAAAATTCGTAATTTGGATTGTACGGCCCACATGGCGAATAAATAAGCAACCCACGCTGTTAAACTGAACCATATGAACGGGGCGATCTGAACCGCGTTCAGTGTCAACCACTTTAAGACGTCTTTCCATGCCGTAAGTTTGACGCTCGTAAAATGATAGTCCAGTACATAGCCATGCATGCCGATAATCAGAACGAGTTGAAGCACCGTTCGCCAAAATCGGTGTAATCGGGGAATCAGATAGGTGAGAACGATAAGCCCCAGCGTTCCGCTAACCAGTGAAATGGTCTCCGGCAGCCATAGCCCATCTTCCTTGCTGATCCACAATACGAATTGAAGCAGAAACAATCCTGTGATGATCGCTGTCATGCGCTGCGGCCAATCTGCAAGCAGGATTCTTTTCCATAACGGATTACGCATAGCGCTTCGCCCCTCCTAACAGGTTAGGGAGTTCAGTCAATTGAGTAACCTCATAACCCATAAATCCTTGGGCGCGAATTTGCTTAATCCAATTCTCTTGAATGCTTGCCGGCTCAGCGGGTTGCAATTTGAATGCATCTGTCGTTGCACCATGAATCCAAATATGACAAGGATTCATTTGGAGATTCTTAAGATAGTGCAGCGCTTGCAACATGGCAACTCCCCTTTGCGGTGAGATAAGGACGAAGAAGCAGCCGGCCGGGAGTTGACGGGAACGATCTTTTAAAATCTGGTTTAACTGATGGTATCCATCCGCCTCCACACCGACCAAATGGTTCATAATTTGTTTGTGGTGATTCTGGCTTTGCTTCGGCTCCATATAGGTTGCTTCCTTACCGATGGACAGTAAGCCTAACGCCAAATCGCGGCCGGATGCGTATTTGAATAGCGAGGCGGCAACCGATACGGCAAGCTCGAACTCAGCAGCATCCCGGTATGATCGGCTCGTACGATCGAGCAAAATAATCGTTTTGGGCAGCGACTCGCGTTCGAACTCTTTGGATTTCCACGTACCTGTCTTAGCAGTTGCATTCCAATGTATGCGGGAAAGGCGATCCCCGTAAATATACTCACGGACACCGTTAATTTGCGTCGTTTCGCGGTGCGCACGCGTCGTTGTGGAATGATGCTGCATACCTTTTAACATTTGATGAAATTGGGACCACTCCCGAATCTGAACGGTTTGCGGATAGACGGTCACCTGTTGTTGCAGCTCTAAACGACCTTTATGTTGAAAAAAGCCGAATATGTCTTCCGTCATACATTCCGTCTCACCAAATCGGTACAGGCCTCTTCGCAAAGGAGGCGTGCTGTAATGCAGTTCGCCCCGCCGCCTCCAATCAGGTACGAGAGACCCTTCAAATACTGCAGTTTCACCGGCATCACCGTTCTGACGGATCAGCTGGTCTTTAATCATCATGTATGGAATAGGCCAAAAGCCAGGAATTTGCACACCAATGTCAATCTGAAGGCATTGACCAGCTTCAAGATTTGCCTCCTGTCCAACGTTCGTCAGTCTACGCACACCCTGCGTACGTTTGACCCCGCTCCAATTGCCGAGAAGCAAATACACGGACAAGAGCGTGACGATAATGAACAGCATCGAAGCCAGCTTGCCCCCTTGAAACAAGAGGAAAAAAAGACAGCCGACCACGCAGGAAACGAGAACCCATAAAGCTGCCGGAAACCGGGGGCGTTCCCCATATCGCTTCGAGAACGGACGGTTCATGGACTCACTTCTCCAATCGTACCGGCACGCGCACCTGTTCAAAAATCGATCCCAGAACAGAGGTGACGGTCGCTCCGTCCATGCGCGCTTCAGAATGAAGAATCATTCGGTGCCCGAGGACGTAAGGAGCCAAATATTTAATATCATCAGGGATGACATAATCCCTTCCGTTCATAAAAGCGTATGCTTTGGCGGCAAGTACGAGCGAGAGCGTTGCCCTCGGGCTGGCACCAAGGAATACGGCTTTATGTTCCCGCGTTTTTCTCGTAATCGTGACCAGATAGTCGGCAACGGCTTCATCCATATGCACGCTGCGGACATCCGCTTGAATCGTCAGCACTTGATCCGTAGTCATAACAGCATGCAGCGACTCCATAGGATGCGCTTTGCTCTGAGTGACAATCATTTGCTTCTCGGCAGCTTCATTCGGATACCCCAGGCTGATCTTGATCATGAATCGGTCAAGCTGAGCTTCCGGGAGCGTATAGGTTCCCTCGAAATCGATTGGGTTTTGCGTAGCGAGCATCAGAAACGGAGAAGGAAGATCATGTAAATCGCCGTCTACCGTAATGTGCTGTTCCTCCATCGCTTCCAGCAAAGCGGATTGCGTTTTGGTCGTCGCCCGGTTGATTTCATCCACAAGCAAAATATTCGTCATGATGGGGCCGGATCGGAACAAAAATTTCTCTTCTTTAGGATGATATATGGAAACACCTGTAATATCAGAAGGCAGTAAATCAGGATTACATTGAATACGGCGAAATTGGCCGTCAATAGAACGCGCCAATGCTTTGATAAGCACCGTTTTACCCGTGCCAGGCACATCCTCCAGTAAAACATGCCCGCCGGCCAGCATCGCGGTGAGCAACAATTCAATCTCGGGGCTCTTGCCAAGAATGCATGATTCCAAATTCGATTTCAATTTCGCTAGCACTTCCACGTGTTGTTGGGTGGCAGTTTCCATGTCTGATCCTCCTTAGAGCTTTCCTTTAGGAAAGCTATCGTCGTAAGCGTTTGCCTTAGAAGCTAAAAATCACAGCTATAAGCCATTATCCTTAGAAAATACAGGTAAACGAGCGTAAATCTAGTTTACAGGAAAGTATTTCGTCCGTATACTTGTAATTTTTCTAAATTTCTTTGTAAATAATAACCATCTCATAGTAGATCAGTAGTCCTACAGAGTTAATAAATTCTACTTGAGGGACGCATCATCCTTCACGTGCAGAGAGGTTTCAACGCATTTGATCTGGAACCTGACATACATGCAACCTGAAAAGGTCAACCAGGAGTCTGGTTGACCTTTTCATTCATAGGGAACTATCAGCGCTGGACATATAAAATTCATCCTTTTGGCCTAACGATTACCGCAGCCAAGAACGAGAATATAATCGCCGCCGAAATACCGGCGCTCGTAACTTTAAAGATACCGGTTATTATACCGATATAACCTTCTTTTTGCAGCTCTTCAAGCGCCCCGTGCACAAGCGCGTTGCCAAAGCTTGTTATCGGCACCGTCGCGCCGGCACCGGCGAATTCGATAAACGGATCGTACAGGCCGCATCCGTCCGCTATTGCCCCGAGCACCACGAGTGTGCTCATTGTATGAGCCGGAGTTAGCTTACATACATCCATGAGCAGCTGCCCGAAAACACATATAGCACCGCCAATCAGAAAAGCCCAAACGAAATTCACGCGTACAACCCCCCAGACTCTATTGAAACAGCATGTGCAATGCAAGGAATGCTCTCTCCCTGTTGAAATGAGAGCGGCGATAGCAGCGCTCCCGTTGCAACAACGAGGATTCGCTTCAGTTCACCATTTTTGATCCGCTTCAGCAAATGGGCGTAAGTGACTGTCGCTGAACACGCACAGCCGCTTCCCCCGGCTTGAACAGACTGCTTGTCCACATCGTAGATGATTAAGCCGCAATCGTTATATGTGGTCTGTTCAATAGGAAACTTGTGCTTCTTGAACAGTTCATTCGCAATGTTATAGCCTACCGTGGCGAGATCTCCCGTCACGATCAAATCGTAATAACCGGGCTCCCTGCCCAGGTCGCGGCAATGAGCCTGAATCGTATCTACCGCTGCGGGAGCCATGGCAGCCCCCATATTGAACGGATCCTTAATTCCCATATCAACGATCCGTCCGATCGTAGCTGAGGTGACGACCGGTCCGTCACCGGACCTTCCAAGCACGGCCGCGGCAGCACCGGTCACTGTGTATTGTGCCGTCGGAGGTTTCTGAGAGCCATACTCCGTCGGATAACGGAACTGTTTCTCCGCCGTGCAATTATGACTGCAAGTGCCGCTCATCGCGTAGTGAGCCGCGCCGGAATCAACCAACTGCGCGGCAAGCGCGAGCCCTTCCATCGAGGTCGAGCAGGCGCCGAAGATGCCGAGATAGGGCATGTTCAGCGTGCGCGCAGCGAACGTATTGGAGATGATCTGATTCATCAGATCTCCTCCGATGTAGAATTGCACCTGGCCGCCGGTTAGCCCGGCGTTATCCAGCGCGCGCTGAGCGGCTTCTTCGAGCAGCGCCTTCTCCGCTTTCTCCCACGTCTTCTGACCAAGTGTCATGTCGCCGTGAACAATATCAAAATCTTCGCTGATAGGCCCCTGCCCCTCATCAGGTCCTACCACGGTCCCCGTCGCAAGAATGACGGGCCGATTTTCAAAGATCCAGCTCTGATGTCCTTTCAGCATACGCTTCAGCCCCCGGTTCCAATGATGAGATGCACAAGACCGACAAAAAAAGCTGCTACCGTGCCGAATACAATAACAGATCCGGCCAGCTTGAACATGTTGCCCCCTACCCCAAGCACTATTCCTTCGGCTCGGTGTTCAATAGCTGCGGAAGCTAACGAATTAGCAAAACCGGTCACAGGTACGGCCGACCCGGCCCCAGCCCACTGGGAAATTTTATCATAGACGCCAAAGCTGGTAAGGACTACAGAGATGAAAATTAATACGGCTACCGTCGGATTGCCGGCCGTTTTCTCAGTAAATCCAAACCATTTAATGAACATTTGCATGAAACATTCACCAATCAAGCAAATAAATCCGCCAACGAAAAAAGCGCGGATACAGTTTTGCAGCACCGGTCTTTTCGGCTCCTTAGCCTTGGCCAGCTTCTGGTATTCCTGCTGTGTCATGGTCATGTTTTTCTTTTTATTGTTGGCCATATAATTCCTCCATCTAGCTCCTCAGAGTGGTCTCCAGCTCCTTGATCACTTGCCTCATTTGCTCAGAGCATGTGGTGTACATTTGTTGTGCCTCCGGATGACGAGTGGTCAGTGAGAATAGATCTAAATCCGCTTCACACTTTTTCAATGTGGCAAGCAGTATCAGCTTTTGACTCGGCTTAGGCACTTTGAGCTTATCATCATACAGATCGACCATTAATACACCATATGTATCCACTTGTCCAAGAAACACATTTTCTTTCGTCACCCCTATCTTATCCAGCTCACTGTGAAGCCATCCTCTGCTTTTGCCTGCTGTTGCCAGAGGCTCATCCTGGATCACTCCATCCATGATGACTGCTTGAGCCGGCTTCTCTGTGACAAGCTTCAGGCCGATATGTTTCGGTGTAAGCGGCTGATGTTCACTCTTGAGCAGCACACTCAATTCTCCACTCGTTTCCAGCATGGCAAACTCTACGTCAGCCACTTTGAACACACTTTTGGTGCGCAGCTGCTCAAGCAGCTCGTCCGCAGTGTAACGTTCCTTTTTTAAGTTATCCTCGAGAATCTTGCCGTCCTTGACAAGCATCGTGCCTGTTCCTTCGAACCAATGACGTAACGTTTTACTTTTGAGCGTCAACATTTCCAGAACTAAGGGCACTATAAACCAGATAAACATAGCAATAAGCCCATAAGAATAATGACTATCCAGATCTGTTGAAACGACGCCTGCCAAGTCACCGATCGCAATTCCCGTTACGTACTCGAAAAAAGTGAGTTGGGATATTTGTTTTTTACCAAGAATCCTTGTAAAAACGAACATTGTCACTAACGCGGTTAGCGATCTGATGACAATAATAAACCACTCAGGCACAAACTTTCCCTCCCTTGCCTTTTGTACCAAACAAAGTCATTATGCGCTTTTTGAGGGGCAACTATCATCATTTTCATATGGATTTAATTGGCAATTATGGAGAACGAAAGAACGGGAATATTAAAGAGCGTCGCAAAATTGAGTGACTCTTACGATGCCGGTTCGGCTGTGTAAAACTCAATATGCTTACGATGCCAGTTTGCATGCAAACTTAAGGAGGTGATTATCTTGACTGTAGCATCTCAAGTAAAAACAACGCTCGCTTCATTAAAAAGCGCTCAAGCGAGCCTTGAAACTTTTGCGTTGGGCACACAAAATCAAGAAGCGAAGCAACTTTTTGAAAATGCCGCCTCAGCGACTCAACAAATCGTGGATCAAGTTTCATCCCGCGTTCAACAATTGGAAAATGAAGAGCCCCAATACAAAGGCTTCTAAGCTAAAAATGAAAACAGCCTGCTGCGAGCCACATTCGCATCGGGCTGTTTGATGTTATACCCATAAAAGTAATATCAGGCTTAGCAGCACAAAAAGCACCAAAATAAGCAGCGTCAAATTTTCTTTTGACATGAAAGCCGCCTCTCATTCTTATCGAATAGTTATTTTCACTCCTCCGGCTGCCCTGATGCTTTTCGCAGTTCATTGGCCAGTCGGTGAAACTCTGCTCTCGCTTCAGGATCCTGGATCGCATTATAAGCAGCAGATAAAAAAGCAATGATGGTATTCGCGTCTTTCGCGCTTAGCATCTGTCCATCACCTCCCTGTCCAGTAGTCAAAAGTCAGCACCGAGTTTTTGAAAAAAGAATACGGCAAGTAGCAATAACCGTTATCTCCCCATGATTTGCCCCATGAATTACGCACGATCATCGTACCTTGACCCTTTCTCTTACCGTCTTTATAGCCCACCGCCAGCAACGCATGCCCACCCAGAAATTGTTCCTTTTTCCTGTTAGGATATGGAATTCGCCCTGTTCTGGCCGCCTGCGCACCCACAAAAGAATCGTAAAGCCAAATTCCGAAGACTACCGGTTGGCCATCGGCTAATGCCGCCTTGATGCCTGCAAGGTCATGAATACGGTGATACGCCTCGATACGATACTCACCTGCGGACGATTCCGCTTCTTGATCGGGCTTCTCCTTAAACTTCGCTATTCGGTAAGGCCACTCGGATTCTGGACAAACGCCTATTTTTTGGAGTACTTTCATACCGTCGCGAACGGTAGCCCCAGAGTCCCGGTTCACCGTACCTTTCAGTTCCCGTTCATGCCAATAGTGAAATAATCGGGACAAACGTGTCGACTCCCGTTCGTCCTGGCGAAGCCAATACTCCCGTAGCCCGCTAACGATGGCATTCGACGTGCAAGAACCCAGATTGCCTTGATTGACAACCGGAGAGAGCTTATTCCGTAAATCGATGTTGCGCGGTAATTGCGTCTCGCGAATATATTTCGGACTTCGATAAAAGAGATCGCGAAAATCACGCGGATCGCGTTTCACCGTATATTTTCTCATGGGGTTCCTCCTAATGTCGTAAGAATTACGTGAACAGATGTATTCCAATATATTCACCCATGGGCATCAGCGTGCAAAGGAGGCGACCTGAACATGAACAAAAAAGCGCGCTTTCCCCTAAAGGAAAACGCGCTTCATCATGTCCGGCTCACCCTAATATTATCTGCTCCGCATAGCTTTCAGATAAATTTGTATATATTTCGAGGTCATTTTCGATGTAGTAAATCGCTCTGTGACATACCGGCGAAGCACCTCAGGACTCGGATATTTCCCGACATTCACCTTCCGGATCATTTCCGGTACGGAACGACAGATTAATTGCGGAAATCCGGCCAATACTTCGGATACCGCCCCATTGTTTAATGCGATGACCGGAGTCCCGCAGGCCATAGCTTCGATCATGACCAACCCGAACGGCTCCTCCCATAAAGTTGGAAACAATAGGCAGCTGGCTCGTTTAAGTAATAGTTGCTTCTTACTGCCCCCGACAGGTCCGACATAATGGATGCGAGGATTTCGGCGTATTCGCGGTGCGATTTCTTTGCGAAATAGCTCCCGATCTTTGATCGGACCGGCAATAATGAGCTTCTTGTTTGTTCGTTCCGCGATCTCGATGGCATGCAGAATGCCTTTTTCCCTCAGAATTCGTCCAATGAATAGCAAAAAGCTGCGTTTATCTGAGCTGAACTCATATTCGCTTGGTTTAACACCGTTATATACATAATCGCCCCGACTTTTGCCCATCACGATTTGAGCGCGTTTACTGACATAAACGGGGTGTTTAACGCGCTGTTTGACAGGCAAATGCAGGGTGCACACGGTCGGGATTCGCAGCTGTCTCCTGCCCAAAGCTGAGCTGAAAGTGTGATCATGGATGATATCAACGCCTTGCGGCATTCTGCTGAGTACAAAACGTGCAATGCCTTCGTCGCGAAGTCCTGCAGGTATTGGAATCAGCCTTGCGCTGCTTCTGCTCCCTCTCGCTGCAAATATGGTTACATCATGCCCCCGGCGTACCAATTCCTCCGTCAGCTCGTATACTACTTTTTCCGTACCTCCCTGATTGGTAGGGGGGATTCTGCCCGCATCCGGGATATTAGAAATTACTTGGACGATTTTGAGTCGTCTCATCCTTGTATCACTCCATTCCTCATAACATTTAATCCAAGATAAAGTCTCAGAATCGCCAAGCCTCTCACTTTCACTATCTCTATCAACTGATTCAAGTCTTGTTTCTTTTTCAAAGTATGCACGTAAACTCTTAAATTCTTGGACATCAATCATTGTTTCATATAAATGTATGAGAGTAACAGTCTCTTTCATTTGGTTAAAAAAGGTCATAGGCATACGTCTTTCTTTCAGGTATGATGAAAGGGCAATGAATGAATAACAGACAGAGGTGATCTGCAATCATGACAATATTCACGAAGGCGCTTACATCGCAAAAGGCTATTACGAAATGGTCATTACTATGTGCCGGACTCCTATTATCAGTTACGTTAGTTTCCGAGACCGCTTCAGCGCGTGAAAGTCAATTTACGCGAAGCGGCACAGGGCCTCTTTATTGGAGTACCTACGAATATCAATATACGCATAATGCACCGATGGACGAGATCGAATGGAAGAAAAACATCGACTGGATCGCAAACGATTACAAGAGTTACGGTTACGATTTGATCGTTTCGGACGGCTGGATCGAAGGTGCACAGCAAACAAATGAAAACGGATACATTATGTCCCATAATGATAATTGGAAGCACGACTGGGGTTATTGGTCGCAATATATTCAAAATAAAGGCATGAAAATGGGTGTGTATTACAATCCTCTTTGGGTGACCAGAAGCGCCGCGAACGATCCGAGCAAGACAATTGTTGGTACTAACTACAAGGTTAAAGATATCGCGAACTCTTCCGACAAGTTCAATGACGACTTGTATTGGGTTGATGTGACCAAGCCGGGAGCCAAAGAATATATTCAAGGCTATGTGAACTATTTCAAACAGTTAGGCGTCCCGTATCTCCGAATCGATTTTCTCTCGTGGTATGAAAACGGTACCGATAAAGGGAAAAAGATTGGCGTCAATCACGGCTCCGCGAATTACCAAACCGCGCTGAAATGGATGCATGAAGCAGCCGGCGACGATATGGAGCTGAGTCTTGTCATGCCGCACCTGAACAATCACGCGGCCGGCGAACTTCCTTACGGCGATATGGTAAGAATTAATGAGGATCTTGCCCATGGCGGCTGGGAAAACTTAAGCGGTCAGCGCCAGAATTGGATGAATGGCTGGTCCCAATGGGCGAATCCGTTTCAAGGCTTCACCGGTTTCTCCGATATTGCCGGACGCGGTTCCAACATGATTCTGGACGGCGATTTCATCCGGATGAACACGTTCAAAACCGATGAAGAACGCAAAAGCATCATTAATTTGTTTACGATGGCCGGCTCGCCGATTGCCATAACGGATCAACATTCGACCATCGGCAAAACCGGCAGTTTTTACAAAAACAAAAACATGCTCGATCTTCATAATCAAGGGTTTGTAGGTAAACCTTATTATCGTAACGGTAACTCGTTCAGCAGCGATCCAAACGCCCGCGACTCTGAGAAGTGGTTGGGCCAAATGCCGGATGGAAGCTGGATCGTAGGTTTATTTAATCGTTCGGATTCCAGCGCGATTCGTTCAGTTGACTATGTCAAAGATTTGGGGCTCGGCGGTTCGGCTCTAACGACAGATATGTGGACTGGAAGCAATCTGGGAGCTTTGACCTCTTACAGTCCGGCCTTAGACAAACACGCATCTAAAGTCGTGAAAATCAAGCCTAACAGCACGAATGCAACGTATGAAGCGGAAGTAGCGACTTGGCTTGGCGGTACGCATTTTAACAACAATCATACGGGGTATAAAGGATTCGGCTTTGTCGATGGACTCGGCAATGTCGGCGCAAAAATCGTATATGCCGTCAGTGTGCCTGAAGATGGCGACTATCCGATCTCCTATCGTTACGCGAATGCGACCGGCTCTGGCAGTACGATGCATGTAAGCGTTGCCGACGATAAAGGAGCTTTCGTGCAAGCGGCTCGGAAGGTAACTTTTGATCATGCATCGAGCTGGGATCGATGGATGAACCGTACGGATCAGATTCATTTGAAAGCCGGCGTGAATCTGATTACATTAGAAAGAACGGCGGCCGATACAGGTGCCATCAATTTGGACCATATCTTATTGAATCCAAATCGACTCGGGGAAATGAACGCTTCATTTCTGATCAACGGGGATTTTGAAAGCGGTGACATCGATGGATGGAACGAGTGGCACCCGGGGAATCAATCCGCAAAGTACGGCGTGGATGCTTATGATGTTTATCGGGGCGGCAAGAAGTTGTATTTCTGGGATACCAAAGCCTATAAGCAAAGTGTTCATCAGAAAATATACGGGTTAACAAATGGAACTTATACCGTGAGCGCTTGGGTAAAAGAAACGGTTTACGGGGACAAGCCGAAGACTGTTCGAATGGAAATTGGCAGCCACGGAGGCAAGACAGTGTATAAAAACATTACACCGTCAAGTGGTTATCAGCGGATTCACGCTACCGTTCAAGTGTCCAGCGGACAGCTCGACGTAGGCTTTTACGTCGATTCTCCCGGACTGACTTCTTTGCAAATCGATGAGGTATCGGTTGTGAAAAATTAATTGAATGTGAAAAGAGCTACTTGAGATTCCTCTCAAAATAGCTCTTTTTTCTGCTTGAAACCCTGTTTAACTCCCCACGCCTTCTTTACGATACTGGTTCGGCGGTAAACCGACGATCTTCTTGAAGGCTGTACTGAAGTAATGCTGGGAGTCGTAACCTACATGCTCCGCAATTTCCAACATGGGCAAATCGGTAGATGTAAGGAGGTGAATCGCATGCTTGATTCGGATTTGCGTGAGCATGCTGATGAAGGAGATTCCTGTCTCCTGTTTAAAAATACGGCTTAAATATACAGAGGATACCCTCAGGTCGTTGGCGACGCCTTCAAGGTTGAGATCAGGGTCACTAAACTGTTTGCTGATCAAATCCTTGGCTGAGCGGACGAACGGCGACAGACGCGTTTCCTTGTAGACCTCTGTCTTCGCCTGCAGGTAGGCGGAAGCAACGGTTTCAACCCCGCTTGTCACGGGTAAAAATGCCGACACCGCCGTAATTTTCAAATACGTGAGAATAGCTTCATCAATGGAATGAAGAACAGGGTCTGGCACCGTATGCCACAGCAAGACGACGAGCATTCCCATATGATCGCGGAATTTAACAAGGGTATAAGGCGATAATATCTCCTCCACCATATTTTCCATCGCGAACAGATACAACTGGCGGTCTTTCTCTGAAAGAAGCTCTTTTCCCCTGGAGGCACTAGGCCATCGAATGACACCGATCTGCACGGGCGTGCTCACAGGCATTTTCAGAAATGAAAGCTGCTCCAGGATCTCCCCTTCGCTCAATTCGCCATCCATCCACTCGAGACAAAAGCGCTCCCTCAGCAGCGAGAAGTTTCGTTCGATCTGCTTGGAGGCCATGAGTAGATGCTCCTCGTTTTTGGCTGCGATTTCCAGCTGTTTCACGGCTTTCTCCAGTATCGCGAAAAGCTGCTGAGGACTAACCGGCTTCAGGATATAGTCGTCTACGCCAAGGCGAATCGCTTCCTGCGCGTAAGTAAATTCATCATGCCCGGTAATAATGATAACTTTGCAGGCCGGCAGACGCTCCCTGATGAGACCGATCAAGGTCAGGCCATTCATAATCGGCATGTTCAAATCCACTAGCAGAATCCGAACATCATGCTCCAGTGCAAGCTCCAGCGCTTCTTCTCCGTCCTCCGCTTCAGCAGCAACCTTAAGACCAAGGCGTTCCCAGTCGACACAGTCTCGTATGCCCTCACGAATGTTAGGCTCATCGTCCGCGATAAGAACCTTCCAACCTTGCACCATACTATCCCGCCTCTCTTCCTCGAATAACCGGATGAATAATCGTTACTTTCGTTCCCAGCCCAGGCTCGCTTGTCATATACACGCCATAACTCTCACCGTAGGTCAACTGTATGCGTTCTTGGATGTTCGTCAATCCGTAGCCATCCCCGGACACGTCTTCGCCGCCGCTTCTCTTCCTCGTTGTTGCACCGGCTAGAGCCTGCCTGAGCTTAGTAAGTTTCTCTGCCGGCATTCCCGCACCATCGTCTGCTATATCTATAACAACCCGTTCTCCATCCAGGACTGCTCGAATATGAATGCGCCCAGGTCCACGCCGCTCCTTGATCCCGTGGTAAATGGCATTTTCTACAATAGGTTGTAAAATGACTTTAATCACAGACAATCCCTGAAGCTTTGGGTCAATGTCCACGCTATAATTAAGCTTGTCGCGATATCTCGTCTTTTGAATCGTCAGGTAGCTTTGGATATGAGTCATTTCTTCCATGAGCGGAATGATCTCATTCCCTTTGCTCAGCCCAATCCGGAACAGCCGGGAGAGCGCATCCACAACTTCCGTCACTTCATTGGCACCGCTTTTGCGTGACAGCCATTGAATCGTATCCAGGGTGTTGTATAAAAAGTGCGGCTTAATATGCGCTTGAAGACTGCGCAGCTCGGCTTCCCGCTTCTTCTTCTGCTCCTCTTCCACCATGTCGATTAGCTTCGTCACTTGCAGCAGCATCGCGTTGAAGCTGCGCCCTAACATCCCCACTTCGTCCTGACGATCATCCTTGAAGCGGATCGACAAATTCCCATCCTCGGCCCGCCGCATGAACGACATCAACTGCCAAATCGGTTTTGATATCGTATAAGAGAGGAAACTGGATGCAGCTATCCCCAGCAAACATACGATGAAAATAAAACAAATGATATACAACCTGATCTCCCGGACTTCCATGAGCGTTTCTTTGCTAGAGAAGACGCCGACTGTCGTCCAATTCGTAAAAGGCGACTTGCGGAAAATAAACTGCACTCGCTTACCGTCAATTACCTTGGAAAATACGCCTGACGGGTTATCCTCAATCCACTTGAGATCCAGCCTGCTCACGATCGGATGTTGGGGGGTGTATATACTGTCTCCTTGATCGTCGACCACAGTCAAATAACCGGACTTGCCAAGCCTTACGTCCTTGACCGTTTCTGCGATGACACGCAGCTTCAGATCAATCAATACAACACCTTGGACCTCCTGCGTCTCCGGATCCACAATCGCGCGGACGACGGATACGATGTCATCATCCTTATAATTTACATGCGTGGTGACATTGCGTCCTGCCGGATGGCCAATCAGCTTGAAAATTCCTTTCTCCTCTACGGCTTCCTTGTACCAGCGTTCCTCCGTTAAGCTTCTGCTCGATCTGGCGTACATTTCATTGCTGAGATACTCGCCCTTCGCATTAACCACCATAATACCGGCGACTTCTGTATACAGGGTCGTAAAACCCTGCAAAAATTTCCGCATATCGTACTCTGACTCCGGCTGCTTCATGCTGCTTGTCAGAAAACGCTTTATCTGAGGATTAAATGATATAAAATAAGTCATGTTTTGAAGGTTGCTCGCGTAAAACTCCAGCGACTTGTTCACATTGCCGATCAACTGCGAAGTATGGTCGTTGACTTGCTTTTCAATAATGTTGTCCGTCGCCCAAGCAATGAGTACACCTAAGAAAATGGCCGGCAGCAGGCTGATCAGCAGAAAATGCATAATGAGCTTGGCCCGAATCGGCCAATTATTCAGTTGAAACCAGCGGACACTCCCCTTATTTCGCATAGTAGTTCTCCACGTTCTGCTGTGTCACGACTGTAATACCCGTATCTACGGAGGGAGGAACGAGCGATATACCGGACTGCTTCCAATCCGCCAGCGGCTGCACGATTTCATGTTTCAGATGGAACAGCTGCATAAGCGACCAGTAGCCCATGTTCCAGGTTCCTTGCGCAAGCGTGGCGGAAATAACGCCGCTTTTAACCATATCCAGTGTACCTTTATCGGTGTCAAAGCTAATGATTTTCACCTGCGGCGAGCGGCCGGCTCCCCTCACGGCATTACCAACGCCTACACCGCCGTTTGCTTCGGTAGCAAAAATTCCGGTCAGATCCGGGTTTTCCGCAAGCAGCTTCTTCGCCACACGTTCGGAATCAAGTTGATCACCTCTGCCGTCCTCAACTGCTATGACCTGCATGTTCGGGTACTGGGTGCGGATCGTATCCTGAAATCCTCTCGTACGATCCTGATGGTTTAGCTGTAAGGGCAATGTAATGACGGCCGCTTGTCCCGAACCTCCAAGAAGCTCGCCAAGCTGCTGCGCCGCTTTGACACCGGCATTATAATTATCTGTCCCAAGGAATGAATATGCTTTGGACTTCGGAGCCCCCGAGTCAAAAAGCACAACAGGAATGCCCGCCTCCACCGCTTTATTGATGGAAACGACAAGCGCTTCCGGATTGATAGCGGATACCGCAATACCAGCAGGCTTTTTCGCAATCACTTGTTCCAGCACAGTCCGCTCCTCGTTAGCATCATATTGGGTCGCCCCCCGGTACTCAACAGATACGTTTAGAATGTTGGCCGCATCTTCGAACCCTTTGAGACAGCTTTTCCAATAGTCGATGCCAGACTGGAAATTGACCATTACGTATTTCTCCCCGATATCACCGTGAAGTCCCCCCTTCAAAGCTTCGTCCGAATGTTCGGATGCATCTCTGAAAGCGTAAACATAAAGAAACAGCAAAAAAGTGGCAATTAATACAGCGTAGATCATCAACAGTTTTTTCATCATGTTCCCACCTTGTGTGTGTGTGTGGCTTCTATGCTCTTATTATAGCAAAACGAAGGCCACTCGAAAGCGACAAAATCACCCATTCGGGTGACTTTGAATTCGCTTAACAAAGTGGACTTAGTTTGTTTTTGATTTATTGTAGATATCAAAACCGACGGCAAGCAGCAGTACGAGACCTTTGATGCCTTGCTGCCAGTCGATGCCAAGCCCAACGAGCGACATCCCGTTGTTCATAACGCCCATCACAAGTCCGCCGATCATCGCGCCGATAACTGTACCAATGCCGCCTGTCGCCGAAGCGCCGCCTATGAAGCAAGCAGCAATGGCATCAAGCTCGAAGTTGACGCCGGCTTTCGGTGTCGCCGCATTCAGCCTCGCGGCGAACACAAGTCCGGATAATGCGGCAAGCACGCCCATGTTGACGAACACCCAGAACGTGACCTGTTTCGTCTTCACACCGGAGAGCTTCGCCGCTTTCTCGCTTCCGCCTAGGGCGTAGATGTGCCGCCCCATCACCGTACGGTTCATCACGAAAGTGTATATAACAACGAGGACAAACAGTAAAATAAGAATGTTCGGAATGCCTTCATACGTGGCAAGTACATAAGTAAACACATTAATGACCGCTACAATCGCGATGAGCTTGGCAGCGAACAAGCCTTCCGGCATGACCTCGAAGTTATATTTCTTCTGAGTCCGTCTATCTTTCCATTCCTTCCAAACAAAAAGAAGCGACAACACGATGCCAATGATGATGGTCAACAAATGCAGTTTACTTCCTGCGGACAGATCCGGCAGGAAGCCGGAGCTTATTTTCTGAAAAGCCTTCGGGAACGGCGCAATCGATTGCCCCTGCAGCACGATCATCGTCAAGCCGCGGAACAAGAGCATGCCTGCGAGCGTTACGATGAACGATGGAATTTTCACATAAGCTACCCAAAAGCCCTGCCAAGCTCCAACGATCGCACCGATCACCAGCGAAATGACGAGCGCCAG
Source organism: Paenibacillus sedimenti (assembly GCF_014534655.1). Classification (GTDB taxonomy): domain Bacteria; phylum Bacillota; class Bacilli; order Paenibacillales; family NBRC-103111; genus Paenibacillus_E; species Paenibacillus_E sedimenti. The sequence goes on along the minus strand of NZ_JACVVD010000001.1, from coordinate 742,201 downwards.
TATGAAAGGCATTTTCATATCCACCATCATAATAGCGGATACCGCGCCGACGAAGGCTGCTACTGAGCCTACAGATAAATCGATGTTTCCGGTTATGATGACGAGAAGCATGCCAATGGCAAGAACCAGAATGTAGCTGTTTTGCAATATCAGGTTCGTAATATTTAAGGATTTCAACAAAATGCCGTCCGTCAAAATTTGAAACAGCAGCGTGATCAAAATTAAGGCCAGTATCATGCCGTACTGCCGGATGTTGCTTTTAAACATTTTCGCTAGCGTTTGCATGTGTTTCTCCCCCTGCTCTTGTCATATACCGCATCAGCTTCTCTTGCGTCGCATCTTCCCGGAGCACTTCGCCCGTCATCCGGCCCTCGCTCATTACATAAATGCGGTCACACATTCCGAGAATTTCCGGGAGCTCGGAGGAAATGAGCAAAATCCCTTTCCCTTCCATCGCCAGCTGGTTGATGATCGAATAAATTTCGTATTTGGCCCCCACATCAATGCCCCGTGTCGGCTCGTCGAGAATAAGCAGGTCAGGCTCGGCCAAAATCCACTTGCTAAGTACAACCTTTTGCTGATTGCCGCCGCTTAGATTGACCGTTTTTTGCTGAATGCTAGGCGTTTTGATCTTCATCAGCATGCGGTATCTCTCCGCTTCCACAACCTCCTGATTTTCATTCACGACCAAGCCTTTGGACAGCTTCTTCTTTAAACTGGCAAGCGAGATATTTCGTTTAATATCGTCAATAAGAATTAATCCGTAATTTTTCCGATCCTCGGTAACATAGGCAATCCCGTTATCGATCGCTTGATTAATGGTTTTCACTTCGATTTCCTTGCCGTTTTTATAAAGGTGTCCGTTGATTCTCTTCCCAAAGGATCTGCCGAAAATACTCATCGCCAGCTCCGTGCGTCCCGCCCCCATTAAGCCGGCAATCCCTACAATTTCACCGCGGCGGATATGAAAGCTAACATTATCGATCACTTTGCGTTCAGCCTGGTGAAGATGGTAAACATTCCAACCCTTCACTTCAAAAAACGGCTCACCGAGCTTAGGCTCCCGCGCCGGATAGCGGTGTGTCAGATCCCGGCCCACCATCCCTTTGATGATCCGGTCCTCCGTCACCTCGCTGCTGCTTGCATCGAGAGTCTCGATCGTCCTGCCATCCCGCAAAATCGTAATGGAATCCGCAACCTTCGAAATCTCATTCAGCTTGTGGGAAATCAGAATTGAAGCGATGCCTTGCTTCTTGAATTCGAGCAGCAGGTTCAGCAGGTTGTCACTGTCCTCTTCGTTCAGAGCTGCCGTCGGCTCATCGAGAATAAGCAGCTTCACTTTTTTCGAAAGCGCCTTGGCGATTTCAACAAGCTGCTGCTTGCCTACGCCAATCTCTGAGATCAGCGTGTTCGGCGATTCGCTAAGTCCCACTTTGCCGAGCAGCTCACGTGTCTTTACAATCGTTTCATTCCAGTCGATAATCCCATTCCGCGATTGCTCGTTGCCGAGAAAAATGTTTTCCGCTATAGATAAATAGGGAATAAGTGCCAACTCCTGATGAATAATGACAATCCCTAATTGTTCGCTTTGTTTAATGTCTTTGCAGGCGACGGTCTTGCCGCTGAACTTAATTTCCCCGTCGTAGGAACCATACGGATACACGCCGCTAAGCACCTTCATCAAGGTTGATTTGCCAGCCCCGTTTTCACCAAGCAGCGCATGGATTTCCCCATTTCTCACTTTCAAATTGACATTCTCAAGCGCTTTGACGCCTGGAAATTCTTTGGTAATGTTCTTCATCTCCAAAATGGCATCCGCTACGCCCATCTATGATTCACCAGACTTTCTCCGATTAAATTCATGAAAGCAGCGGCAGCCTAAGGCCGCCACCGCATCACTTTCAGTTGAAGGATACTATTTTTGCAGTTGTTCTTTCTTGTAGTAGCCGCTGCCAACCAATAAGGATTCATAATTGGACTTATCCACAGATACCGGCTCCAGCAGATATGCAGGCACGACTTTTACGCCATTATTGTAGGTCTTGGTATCGTTTACTTCCGCTTCTTTCCCTTTAAGGATCGCGTCAGCCATAGCCACTGCTTTTTTGGCAAGCTCACGTGTATCTTTGAATACCGTTTGCGTTTGCTCGCCGGCGATAATGGACTTCACGGAAGCGAGCTCCGCATCTTGACCGGAGATAACCGGCATAGGTTTATCCGCGCTGCCGTAGCCAACGCCTTTCAAAGAAGAGATAATCCCGATGCTGATACCGTCGTATGGAGACAGCACCGCGTTGACTTTTTCGGACGAATAATTTTTGCTGAGCAAGTTATCCATTCTCGATTGAGCTACGGAACCGTCCCAACGAAGAGTTGCAATTTGATCCATTTTCATTTGTTTGCTTCGAACGACGAGCTTGCCGTTGTCGATATAAGGCTTCAGGACGGACATCGCGCCGTCGAAGAAGAAGTAGGCGTTATTATCGTCGGGAGAGCCTGCGAACAGCTCGATGTTGAACGGACCTTTGCCTTCTTTCAGACCAAGTTTTTGTTCGATATAGGAGGCTTGCAGCACACCTACTTTGAAATTATCGAAGGTCGCGTAATAGCTGACGAAGTCGCTCTTTTTGATCAGGCGGTCGTAAGCGATGACTTTGATTTTAGCGTCGTTCGCTTTTTTCAGCACATCGGTTAAAGATTCGCCGTCAATCGGCGCGATAACGAGAATGTTCACGCCTTTAGTGATCATATTCTCGATTTGAGAGACTTGATTTTCAACAACGTCCTCCGCGTATTGCAGGTCCGTTTTGTAGCCGAGCTTCTCGAATTCCTTTACCATGTTGGCGCCATCGCTCACCCAACGCTCGGATGATTTGGTCGGCATGGAAATTCCTACTTTGCCTTCGGTCTTAGCTGGCGCCTTCGTCTCTGCAGCAGCCGCTTTCGTAGCTTCTGGTGCCGGCGTCGTCTTCGCTTCCGTCTGGCTGCCTCCGCTGTTGCTACCGCTGTTGCCGCAAGCTGCAATGGAGAATACCATCGCCAACATCATGAATACGGTTACGATCTTTTTCAAATTGCATGACCCCTCTCAAAATTGTGCTTGACCGATGTCCGTCGTTAATGCGGTTGCATCGGGTGTAATTTGAGTATAGGGGGGATTTCGTGCGGTGTCTTTTTACGAAATCTACTACTTTTTATAAAAAATTAACTTTTTAATGATGCTGGAAAAAAAGATCGATTTCCACATGAATTTTGTTCAAGTTTACAAGGTGTTTTTCTTCAGAAGCTGCGGGTAAAATGAAGGGGATTGCTTTTGGAAGCGTTTGCAATTTGCGATTTGATGACGTGTCTATATCGGTACGAACGGCCTAGGCATTGTAAAGGGAGATATCCTGGATAAGAAAGCTCACGAAGGCAGCATAAGCGATTGACGCAAAGGGCTGTCCCATAAGGTCTGAAACGACCGGAGGGACAGCCCCTTTTCCAAAATCTTATGCAGCTAAAGATGCGCTTTTATTTTGACGAACAGCTCCGATAGAGTCGTCTGCTCTTCAGAGGTTAATGCTTGGGTGATACGCTGGACGAAGCAGTCGCAATGCTGCGGAAAATGCTCCATCAGTTGATGGGCTTTCTCCGTTGGAGAAATGATAAAGCTTCTGCGGTCGCATGGATCAAGCTTGCGCTCGATGTAGCCTTTTTGCTCAAGGCTGTCTAGCAGCCGGGTCAAAGTGCTGAGCGAGACTGCAGGAATTTGCTGTGCAATTTCTTTCACGACAATGGGACCTCTCAGCCGCAGGACAAAGAGCACATTGAATTCATGCCGGGAGAGTTCGGCGCTGCACGCAAAGCTGTATTGATATTGCTGCAGAGATTGCCCCATCGTGATGAGGAATTCCCTAATGATTTCAGCTTGCTGTTGTTCCGTTCGCAGCGGCATAAGGACAGCCCTTTCTTTCCCTTGTTTGAATTCAAATTACTAAAAGTTGTTGGATAAGTCAATGGGGCAGCCAAAAGCAGGTTACGATTACCCAAAATCAGGCAGGCCCAAGTCGTCTTAATCGACTTGGGCCTGCCTGATCGGATTATCGGAGGTATAGCGAGAGCGGGAACAAATTCTGCTCCTTGATACTGTCTACAACAAGCTTCGCAATTGCGATACCGCCTCTTTCCTGAAAATGCGTATTATCTTCTACACCCTTAGGGAAGTTCGGAAACTCCCCGGGCAGCGTCCACATGAATAAGGACTTCGTTTCCTCCGGCCCGAGCTTTTCGAACAATTGCTTGCTCTTCTCCGCCAGATCAATCAGAATGACATCCTCTTCCTCAGCGAGCTGCTTCATTGCGGTCACATACTCGCCATGTGTGTCCATCAATACGCCATCCTGGCCAAAAAACCTCCGCTGAACAGAGGTGACCAGGATCGGCGTCGCTCCCCTCTGTCTTGCTTCGTCTATATATACTTTCAAGTGCTGTTTATAGGTTGTAAAAGGAGACGTGAAACGTTCTTCGTCCAGCTTTTGATCATTGTGACCGAACTGAATAAAGAGATAATCATTGGGACCCATTTGCCGAATCATCGGCTCCAAACGCCCTTCATTGATGAAGCTTTTGGAGCTTCTGCCTGATACCGCATGGTTCGCAACAGCTGCATCCGCTTTGATGAATTTCGGCAGCATTTGTCCCCAGCCCGTATAAGGGTAGCCATCTTCCGGCTGGTCGGTGACGGTTGAATCTCCTGCCAAGAACAGCGTGGCCGCTTGGGGTGCAGGCAGTATCTCCAAAGCGTTAATCCGGGGAGCCAATCCGGAGAAGGTGAGTTTCAGCTTTCCTTCTTGGACATGGACCGTGAATGTATAGGTTGCAAACTCCCCTGCCGCTGCATGAAGATCCGATACGATTAGCCGGCCTTGTCCAGCTTTAATCCCCGTGAACGTCGCTGTTATGAGATCGCCCATTACAGCTTTAACCGTGTAATTGCCATTCGGAACATTCACGGCAAATGAAGCGCCGACCGGAATGCAAAAATCTCGACGCAATCCATCAGGCTGGCCTCTGTCCCGTTCATAGACAGATGAGCCTTCCAGAAAACCGTAGCCCAGCTCCTCTTGATACACGGTTGAAGCTCGAACCTTTGTATAACCTTCCTCCGCATCTCCCGGTCCAAAATCAAATCTGAACGCCATCGTCATATCGGCTCACTACCAATCTTTACGCATCAATAAGGATGACAAGAAAGTTAGTCCCAAGCCTTGCCCCCACCCTTGAATGCGTTTATACGGAACGCCCTTATACCCGGCGATATCCCGCATGACCGCGGTACCAGCCGACACATTCGTAACGGTGCCATCTTCCGTAATTCGCGAAAGGATGCCTTGGATCGATTTATTCGAATACTTGTTATAGAGTGCTCCTGCACTCAATAATGCAGCCGCAATTCCTGCTGACCCGGACGTCTCCAGGTATGAATCAGGATCCGTCAGTACGGTATGCCATAGCCCGCTTTCATCCTGCAAACGTACAAGGGCGCTGAGTTGATCGCGGAGCGAGCCTTCCAGAATCATGAAGGAAGGATGCGTCACATGCACAAGCGGTAGTGCGCGGGCCATCGTGATTGCAGCCCATGAATTGCCGCGGGCCCAGAAGATGCCTGACATATGATTTTGGGCCAAATGATCCCAGCCGTGGTAATATAAATTCGTTGTCGGATCCTGCAAATAGTTCTCATGCCCATGGTATTGCTTCAGTCCGTCCTCGAAGTAATCTTCACGATTCAGCAAGGAACCGATGCGCACAAGAAAGTAACCGGCCATGAACATCGTATCCACCCAAGCCTGCTGGGGAAAGTTGTACGTCTCAGAGTTGACCGTATGCTGAAAAATCCCTTCCGCGAACCGCTCCGCATCATGTTTTAAAAACTCCGCCATCTGCGTGGCGATTTCGATGTATCGTTCTTCGCCGGTCGTTTTGTACAGCGTCAACAGCGAATGACCGATGGAGATTCCGTTGACGGACAGCTTAGGCAGCCCGTCCTCCAGTTTCTCATCCACCCACTCTTTCAGCATCTGAAGATACTCTTCATTGCCCGTTGCTTCGTAAGCTTCCGTCACGCCATAAAAGGCTACGCCGCCCGGCCAATCCCAATTAAAGTCCATTCGAAACGTGCGCCGAACGACGCGATCTATCACTTTGCGAATTTCATCCGGATCGAATTGTAATGCAGGCATCTCTTCGGTTCCTCCCTGTAGTTGACCATTTTCTCTTAACATAATAGCTGCACACTATCCCTTCAAACCGCTGGTGCTGATCCCTTCCACGATGTACTTCTGGAAGATGATAAAGACAATAAATATAGGAACCAGAGACAGTGTGGACATAGCGAACATACCGCCCCAGTTGTTTATAGATTCACTGTCCAGGAATAGCTTAAGTGCTAAAGATACTGGATATAATTTGGGATCGTTCAAATAAAGCAGCGGCGTGTAGAAATCGTCCCATCTCCAGTAAAAGGAGAAAATGGCCGATGTCACGAGTGCCGGAACGATCAATGGCACAATAATCTTAAAGAAAATGCTGTACTTCGAACAGCCGTCCATCTTTGCAGCCTCATCCAGTTCGCCTGGAATCGTACGGATAAACTGGATGATGAGGAAGATGAAAAACGGAATTCCAAAAAATTGCGGAACGATAATCGGTTTAAAGGTGGAAAGCCAGCCGATTTTGGCAAACAGAACATATTGCGAAATAATCGTAACGTCATGCGGCAGGAGCAGGGTTAACATGACAGCTGAGAACCAGAGCTTGCTTCCGGCAAAACGGATACGCGCGAATCCATATGCAACTAACGCTGAGGAGGCTACCGCTCCAATCGTTGAAATAATCACGATGATAAAAGAGTTTTTCATAAATGTAGCAAAGGTAATACCGGCGAAGCCCTTCCATCCGGTTACATAGTTCTTCCATTCAAACTTGCTTGGAATCAAACTGCTTGCAGTTGTATAAATTTCTTCGTTAGGCTTAAACGAACTGGCAACCAGCCACAATATCGGATAAATCGCGGCTACAGCGATGACGCATACGATCAGATGGTACAGCATCGATTTCACATTTTTCATACGTATGACCATATCTGATCTCCTCCTAGTTCTCGTAGTGAACCCAGTATTTAGATGTTTTGAAAATGACCAGTGTGATAATCCCGATCAGGATCAACATAAACCACGCCATCGCGGATGCATATCCCATTTCGAAAAAGACGAAGGCACGATGGAACAAATAAAGCGAGTACAACAGCGTATTGTTCAGTGGTCCGCCTTCACCATTAGATATGATATAGGCAGGTGTGAAGGTCAGGAATCCGGAAATCGTTTGCAGTATCAAGTTAAACAGAATAATTGGACTTAACAGCGGAAGGGTGATATTAAAAAATTTGCTCATCGGTCCCGCTCCATCCACGCTCGCTGCTTCGTAATAAGAGGCCGGGATGTTCTTGAGCCCTGCGAGGAAGATGAGCATGGACGAACCAAACTGCCATACCGACAGCAGCACCAAGGTGCCGAGCGCCGTCGCCGGATAGCCGATCCAAGAGATCTGCGTATCGATCCCGATCACGCCAAGGAAAGCATTGATGAGACCTTTATCTCCAAAAATTTGACGCCACATGATGGACACTGCCACGCTGCCGCCAATCAAGGAAGGCAAATAGTAGGTCGCTCGGTACAAGCCGATGCCTCTTGCCGCCCTGTTTAGCAGCATGGCAACAAGCAAAGCGATAATGAGCCGCATAGGAACCGATGTGAGCACATAAATCAGCGTGACTCTAATGGAATCCATAATCTTTTCATCATCTGTGAACATCTTCTCATAGTTGGCCAGACCGACCCATCGCGGGGCAGAGAGCAGGTCATACTCTGTGAATGAGAAATATAAGGATGATAGCATCGGAAAAAGAGTAAAAATCAGAAATCCAATAACAAATGGCGATATAAACACATATCCGACTATGTGATTATTTTCACGTAACTTCATAGTTCCACTCCCTGTCTGTGTCCATTTCTGTGTATGTGGTAGGGCGACTCGCCGGCCGCCCCCCTGTATCAAGCTTAGCGAATCGTAAGCATCGCTATTTCTTATTTTTGGCTAGGATCGCATTAGCATCATTTTTGAATTTAGCCGCGGCTTCTTCGACGGAAATTTTGTTATATAAAATTTGTTCCTGCATATCCTTGAGGAGCTTGCTCACTTCTGCAGCACCTGTAGGGTCCGGCGGTTCCATGACACTGCTGTTTTGTTCGGCCCAGGCAACGTATTCATAGACTTGTTGTTCCTCCGGGCGCAGCGAAGGCTTTAAACCTTCCTTCACTTTACTTGAGATCGGAATGCCCCGATCGCCCTTAATCAACATGTTCGCATCCAGATCGTTAATGAACCAGGAAATGAATTTGGCTGCCTCCTCTTTCTGCTTCGAGCTTTTCGAAATCGAGAACAGCATCGTTGGTTTCAAGTAAAGCCCCTGCTTTTGATTCGGACCTGGGGGACCCATAATTTGCAATGGTTTCTTGGACGCTTGCTGCAGCGTTACGAATTGATTCGACCAGGCCATCGTCATAAAACCGTCGCCCAGAGCGATCGGATTCTCTTCTGGTGTTAGTTTCGATAATGCTTCTTTGTCCCAGGTTCGCATGTAACCGGCGTCGTACCATCTTTTGTACATTTTGTAATACTCGATAAAGTACTTATTATCCGAATAACCAAGACTTGTGCCATCGGCGTTAAAATAATGCTGTCCTTGCGTTCGCAAATAATAAGGGAAGAATTGATCGAACCGCAAGTGATCTAATAATTTGCCCTGCTTCTTCATTTTGTCATTGATTTGCTCCAATACCGACCAAGTCCAATTGTGATCGATTAACGGGATGCCTGCTTGCTTCAACGGCTCATCATCGTAAATAGTACCTAGGGCGTTGATACCGAGCGGTATCCCATATAATTTGCCGTCAACTCGCCCGGTATTAATCGTATCCGAGGAAGCCGAACTAATATTTAAAGCTCCGCTGTTCGTAAGCGGCGTCAAGTCTTCCAGCTGCTCTTTGCTGCCGTATTGTCCCAAATACGAAATGTCCATTTGAATAATATCCGGAAGCTGGTTAGCTGCTGCTTGCGGAGCTAGCTTTTTCCAATAATCGTCAAAACCAGCATATTCGGTATCAATTTTTACATGAGGGTTCTTCTGCTGATAGAGTTCGATCAGTTTCAAAGTATAGTCGTGTCGGGCCTGACCTCCCCACCATGCGATTCGAAGCTTGACGTCGCGTTCGACATCCCCTTGCTTCGTCTCTGCTGTCGTCTTCGGTGTCGCTGTTCCTCCTGACGTTAAGTTCCAAGCGCTGCTGCAGCCTGTCAAGGTCAGAAGCAGTGCCGTCGAGAGCAAGAAAGGCAACGGTTTGCGTTTCATAGATGGCTTCCTCCCTATGAGTCACTTATGCTCTACAGTTCCTATTATCTACCTGATGCGAACAAAGATAAATGCAATAAACCGCGATAAATGTTCAAAAATCAGTGAATTGAAGTCTCACATCGTTTGCTTCTTGTATTCCGAAGGCGCGCAACCGGCTATTTTCTTAAACACTTGGCTGAAATACTGCGGATTATCCCCGAAACCGAACAACTCCGCCAATTCAAATACTTTGACATCATCTTGGTGTTTGATGAGCTCCATGGCCTTCGTTACTCTGACTGTGACCACATAATTGGAAAAACGTTCTCCGGTCTCTTTTTTGAATAGCTTGCCGAGGTAGTCCGGATTCATATAGAGCATTTGATGCGCTACCCAGTTCAATGAAAGCTCAGGATTTCCAAGCTGTTCGTTCACAATATCGATGACCTTTTGAATAATGGCGGAATGCTTCGTCTTGTTCTGTTGGAAATTCAAATTCGTGATTTCCTGCGCCGCCTTCTTCAAGAAAGCCATGCTCGACAGCATCGTTTCCATTTGCGATATTTGAACGATTTGCCCCATATATGCCTTCATCTGCTCCTCTGAACAGAGACGGGTCATGGAGATATAGAGCTGCAGCACATACGTTTTCGTCGTCTGAATATCCAGGCGAGAATTGGATAACTGTTCGTAAAAAGCGTCGATCCCCTCTTCCGCTTCCTGCCAGTTACCAGCCCGGACCGGAAACAGTATGCGGTCTTCATCGTAGACGAAATCGCCCTTCCGCACCGCGGATGCATCAGATATATCACGGGTTGTAATTAGCCCGCCTTCCCCCAGATAAAAGCGATGCCCTAAGCAATCCAGGGCTTGCTGATATAAGCGTCTAGCCTCAACAATTTCACCTGCTTCACTCAATGCGATGGTTGTGTCAATTTTATAGTATAGAGCAAATATCCGGCGAATTTCGCTGATTTGCTCTTGCAATCGCTCCAAACCATTACTGTCCTCAATGAGAATCAACACTTGCTCGGCGACAGTCGAACTCAAAAGCGGTTCATCCAGAATATCCTCTGCGATATTTTTCACGGCAAAAAGATGTTCGTATTCAAATTGACCCTCAAGCCGGAAAAGGAGCAACCTGACTTGCTTGTTGACAGCACGAAGACCGAACAATTCCTGATAATAGTCCCAGTCGCGACTGCCGTACGATTTATTGGTCACAAATTCTTTGAGGAACTGCTCTTTGACATGAGGAAGCACTTTGCTCATGTTCGCTTTCATCGATAAAACAAATTGCTCCTTGCTTTCTTCCAGCTTGAATTCGGCCACGAGCTCACTGAGCGCGCCAAGGATGCTGTTCTCATTGCACGGCTTTAATAAATAGTGCTTCACGCCGTGCTGCATAGCAATCTGGGCATACTCGAACTCATCGAACCCGGAAAGCATAATAAAACGGATCTGCGGATGTGTTTCTTTTACTTTGGCTACAAGTCCCAGACCATCCAGCCCAGGCATGCGGATATCACTGATGATAATGTCCGGAGCATGCTCACAAACAAAAGCATACGCCTCAATTCCATTTCGAGCAGTTCCCATCAAAGATGTTTCAACGGATTGCCAATCTACGATCGATGATATACCCTCCAGAATCATACGTTCATCATCAACAAGAAGCACTTTATACATAAATCTCTAACCTCTCTTCGTTAGGGGAATTCGAATCGTCACACAGGTGCCGCCGCTTTCTCGATTTTCAACCTGAATGCCGTAACCATCGCCGAACGATAGCTTAATTCGTTCATCGATATTTTTCAGACCGATGCCGGTGCCTTTCGTTTGTCTTTCGCCCTTCATGATCTGCTCCAAGTAGGTCTGGTCGATGCCGGGACCGTTATCTTCGACGAACAGCTCCACGGCATCTTCCGTTTCCCGACCCGTGATCCGGATCGTACAGGGCTCAAGCATCACTTCTACCGCATATTTAATCGCATTTTCCAGGAGAGGCTGCAGGGTGAGCTTCGGAATAAGTTGACCAATTAACGCCTCCGGCACTTCCAACCGGAAATCGAGCCGCTCTTCAAAACGAACCTTTTGAATCGTGATGTAATGCTGAACAAGCTGCAGCTCTTCTCCGAGCGTAATGATGTCCTGCTTTAAACTGATGGACGATCTCAGTAAATACCCAAGCGCTTCAACCATCTGGGATACCTGCTTCTGACCGTTCATCTTGGAAATCCAGTTGATCGACTCCAGCGTATTGTAAAGAAAATGCGGGTTGATCTGCGCCTGCAGCGAGCGAAACTCCGTTTCTTTAATCATGAGCTGCTTCATGTAATTCTCTTTGATCAGCTCTTGAATACGAACAATCATCATCCGGTACGTACGCTGCAGCAAACCCACTTCATCCATTTGAACGGAAGGCGGAGCGATCGTATGCAGATCGGAGTTTTCCAAATCGCTGATCTGCAGCCCCCGCATATTCGTAATCAGGCCTTCTATTGGCCTGGTTATGCTTCTGGCTACCGTCATGCCAAACCCGACAAGCAGGAAAAAGCTGATCATAAATATGGCTATCATCCAATTTTTCATCAGAATGATAGTATGAAAAATTTCCTGAAAAGGGAGCGTATTATAATACGTCCATCCTAAATAATCCGAATGAATGTGCGAGACGAAATAGGATTCTCCATCCTGATCGATAATGCGAAATCCTTTTGCGGAATTTAGCGGGTTCCCGTCATTAATTAACGTTTTTAAGCTAACGGTTCGAGGATAAATCAAGTTGCCTTCCGAGACGATCAGCAGCTCGCCCTCTCGCGTGACGGCTTCTCTGGCATAGACATTGACGATCTTGTCCAGATTTACCTGCAAAACGAGACTGCCCAGCTTTTTTATATCCAAATTATTAAAAGAACGGATTTGCCGGGCAGCAATCAGGCTGAAATCCTGAGCATCGGGAAACACCCAACCCAAACTGCCTCCTCCTTGATCAGCGGTTTTCTGGATCAAGCTTTGCCGCTCGTTTGAGAGCGCTGTCAAATTCCCGCTTGAATAATTATTGCCTTCCAGGTCCGTAATAATAGCAGCGATGATATAGGTCTCTGAGTTGATATACTGTACAAGCCGATCCACCAGCTTCGCCCGCGATTGAATGCGCACATAATCGTTGTCGCTCGTATTCATGATAACCAGGTTTTGCTGAATCTGCTCATCGGACATGATGCTGAAAGTAAGCCGTTCAACCTTGTTTAGTTCATTCTCAATCATCGCCGAAGAAAGATTCAATACTTGCGATGACTTCTCGTAAATTTGCTGATCATACATCGAGTAAGCAATCTGAAGACCCACCAACGAAATGCAGGAGCTGACAGCCATACTGATCGTAATAAGGAGGAATAGTTTGGCCTTAATCCGGATATTCCTAATTTCCTTAAGCCACAGGAGAAAACTTGATTTCATTTGAAAGTCACCACATTTCCTGACCAAATAATCTCTATATTGTTGAATTCTTCGTGAGACAGGACGCTTTTTCCTTTAATTTTTGGACACTCCCACTCTTTTCCTTGTCTTATACTAATTGTAACAACAGTTCAACCTCTAAGAAACCTAGAAGCACTAACCCCTTCGCTCAGATACGATCCTCAACATACATGCTAACCTTTCTTTTGTGCACTATCCCTTTGGCTCAGACAACCTGCGTAACTTTTCACCCTCAAAGATTCCTTTAACCATTATCCCCTTCGCTCAGATACGAGCTTCAACATTTCATGTTAGTCCTTCTTTTGTACACTCTCCCTTTGGCTCAGACAACCTGCGCAACTTTTGATCCACAAAGATTTCTTGAACCACTATCCCCTTCGATCAGATACGAGCTTCAACATTTCATGTTAGTCCTTCTTTGTGCACACTCCCTTTGGCTCAGACAGCCTGTAGCTTTAAATTTTGTATTTATTTGTAAAAAAATGTTGATGTACGATTGTATGTTCGATATAATAAAGAGGAACAAACGTTTGGGTTCGAATCAAATTTAACGGGGTGGCCATATGGATTTTACAAACATGTCTCTCGAACAATTTCAGTGTCAATACTCAACGGAAGATGCATGTGCTAAGTATGTTTTTCATATAAAATGGCCTAATGGTTTTATTTGCCCACGTTGTGAACATCGTCATGCCTATTTGACCAAGACACGCCGACTTCCACTATATGAATGCTCTCATTGCCGCCACCAATCTTCTATCACAGCAGGTACCGTTATGGAGGGCAGCCGGACCGAACTTCGAAAGTGGCTTCTTTCTATTTTTCTTGTATCGCGCGAAGAACAAGGCATCAATGCTGTTGAACTTTCACGGATTATTCAAGTTACGTATAAAACCGCATGGCTAATTCTATTTAAAATACGTCAAGTCATCCAAAAGGCCGACCAAAATATACGCTTAACCGGCTCCGTTCGGGTCAATTCAGCTGTTTATGGCCGCCCATTTAATCCTTCCGTTCATAAGCACCCAAAAGAACACCTGCTCCTTATCGGGTCCTCCCTGAATGAGCATGGCGTAGACCAATATTTGAAAATAAAGCTCGTGATCCCCGAAAATCCAAGAGATCGCCACATTTCACGATCCGTTAGTTTGGCCTTCACAAATCAACATATCGCTCCCCATACGAATAATATTGAGAGTGTAACCAGGTTTTACAGCCCTAAACGAACCCGTCCCCTCATGATTTTTGCCCATCAAGCTAGCAAATGGATCAATGAAACGTTTCACGGATTAGGAGCAAGACATCTTCAAATGTATTTAGACGAATTCAGCTTTCGTATGAATATGACGATCAAAAACACGCAAATTTTCCCTCGATTAGCGCTTCTATGCTTCTCAAGCCCAATTTCTTGTTGTACGTATTTTACTAGACTAGCTTCTTAGGCTTTTACAACAGAGGTACTGCAATTGTTTGGACTTTTTTTTGAGTAAAAGGGATAGTGATCTTATGGTTTCACCTCAGTGATACTGCGTTCGATTGATCTTACTTTTCTGAGTTAAGGGGATAGTTAGCATATGATTTCACCTCAGTAATACTGCGTTCGTTTGATATCACATTTCTGAGTTAAGGGGATAGTGATCTTATGGTTTCACATCAGTGATACTGCATTCGTTTGATTTCACTTTTCTGAGTTAAGGGGATAGTGATCATATGATTTCACCTCAGTAATACTGCGTTCGTTTGATTTCACTTTTCTGAGTTAATGGGATAGTGATCATATTCCTCCAAGCATTTTCCCCTTGCAGCTGCCCTCCATTGCAATCCTTTCTCCCACCTTGCAGTCAGTATCTAAAAAAACTACAAAAAAACCTAAAAACAATGGCATACCTTCCATTAAGCCAGAAGGCTATAATGAAAACACGCCAAATGAAAGCACTTACACTATAGAGAAAGGAGGTCCGCTTTTCCGATGAAAGCACTGCGTAAAATCGCCCTCGGCATTGATTCTTTCATTGAATCGGCCGCTCTGATCGGACTGCTCAGTATGATTATCATTGTTACCATGCAAGTGATGACCCGCAAACTGTTTGATTTCGTCTTTTTCTGGTCCGAAGAAGTGACGTTGCTGCTGTTGGTCTGGTTTTCCTTTATGGGCATAGCCATAGGATTTCGGGAGAAGCTCCATATGGGTATCGATTCCTTTACTTATCGGTTGCCCGCATCCGTCAATAAAGTGCTGGACAAGACGATCGAAGCTGTTATTTTCGTCTTCGGTGCTTATTTGCTTTACTTCGGCTGGGATTTTACGGTCATGATGAATGATTCCGAGCTCCCGGCAACAGGATGGCCGAACAGCATCTTGTATGTCATTATGCCTATAACAGGACTGATGACCTGTGCATACTCCCTTTTACAGCTGCTCGGAATCGATACGAAGCGGCACCATCAATTACAGGAAGGAGGCCATGATTAAATGGTTTCAACGACAGCTATTCTCATCCTTTGCATTGTCTTCGTCGGATTAATCGTGCTGCGCTTTCCGATTTCGCTTGCGCTTGCCGCCTCTTCCCTTCTGACGGTGCTATACCTGAAAGTCCCGCTAGCGACGATCGGGCAGACGATGATTCAAGGGATGAATTCGTACTCACTGCTCACCATCCCGTTCTTTATTCTGGCCGGCCAAATTATGGGTGAAGGCCAGATGGCGCTGCGCCTCATTAACCTGGCCCAAGTAATTGTCGGCGGCATTCGCGGTGGCCTAGCCATGGTCAACTGCGTGGCCTGCATGTTTTTCGGCAACATCTCGGGTTCTGCGATCGCCGACGTATCCTCGATCGGCTCCGTCATGATCCCGATGATGAAGAAAAAAGGCTACGACACAGACTATTCGGTTGGCGTAACCGTATCTGCGGCTATACAGGGTGTCGTCGTACCGCCCAGCCACAACTTGGTCTTGTACTCATTGGCCGCAGGCGGCGGCATATCGATCGCATCACTATTCCTCGCTGGCATTGTCCCAGGCTTGATCTTGTGCGTTTCCTTGATGATCACCAGCTATTTTATCGCCATCAAACGCGGCTACACCAAGAGCGAAGCCGTTCCGTTGCGCGATATTCCGAAAATCGTACGCGACGGGCTGCTCTCCCTCATGACGGCCGTCATTATTCTCGGCGGCATATTCACCGGTTGGTTCACTGCAACCGAAAGCGGCGCACTCGCATGCTTATATGCTTTTATTCTGACCTTTGTCATCTACAGGGATATTCCGGTCAGCCGGATGTGGAAAATTCTTAAACGCACGTTCCGCACCGTCGCGATGGTGCTCTTCCTGATCGCCTCTTCGGCTTCGTTCAGCTGGGTGCTGGCCTTCCTGAAAGTACCTGCCATGCTGACCGACTGGATGCTCGGCATAACCGACAGCCCGTTTATCATCCTGCTCATCATTAACATTTTGCTGTTATTGCTCGGTGCGCCGATGGATATGGCTCCTCTCATCCTCATTATGACGCCGATCCTGCTCCCCGTCGTCACCGCACTCGGCATGGATCCTGTTCACTTCGGGATCATTATGATGCTAAACTTAGGCATCGGGCTTCTAACCCCTCCGGTCGGAACGGTCTTATTCGTCGGCTCCGCCATCGGCAATATTTCGATCTCCGAAGGCACTAAGGCGATGATGCCGTTCTTCTACGTCATGTGTATCGTACTGATGATTTTGACCTATATACCCGGTCTTGTAATGTGGCTCCCGAACTTATTCAAATAATCGAAATTTATCGAAAAGGGTGAATCCAAACGATGAAAATGTTCAAAAAATACACGACTGTTCTGACGACAATTATTGGCAGCAGCTTGGTGCTCACAGCCTGCGGAGGAGGTACAGCGCCGACAAATACAGGTACAACCGCCACGCCAGCAGCTGCAACAGCAGCAGCCGCAAAAACGGACGGTCCCAAGCTCAACTTCCGTCTCGCCGAAACGCATCCGGCCGATTATCCAACCACGATCGGAGATAAAAAATTCGCCGAGCTCGTGAATCAAGCCTCCGGAGGGCGCATCAAAATCGACGTGTTCCCCTCTTCCCAGCTTGGCGAAGAGAAAGCCGTGATCGAGCAGGTACAGCTCGGCGCAATCGAATTCACACGCGTCAGCACCGGTGCGCTCGGCGGCTTCAACAAGCAGTACGAGGTATTCAGCCTGCCCTATATTTTCGACAATGACGAGCATCAGTGGAGATTTCTTGAGAGTGAGCAAGGCACGAAGCTGCTGGACAGCCTTGAAAGCTCCCGCATGAAAGGGCTCGCGTATTACAGCTCCGGTGCGCGTCATTTTTACACCAAGAAACCGGTTAAGAGCATTGCCGACCTGAAAGGCCTCAAAATTCGCGTCATTCAGAACAAAGTTAATATCGATTTGATGAACGCCCTTGGCGCCAATGCAACGCCGATGCCTTACGGGGATGTGTTCAACGCCCTGCAAACCGGCATCATCGATGCCGCGGAGAACAACTATCCGAGCTACTTCTCGTCGAATCATTTTCAACAGGCCAAGAATCTGATCCTCGATCAACATCAACGGGTTCCGGAGGTGCTTCTGATCTCGAAAGTCGCATGGGATAAGCTATCTGCAGATGATAAGGCGCTCATCAAGAAAGCTGCCCTTGACTCGGTCAAAACACAAAAAGAAGAATGGGCGAAATTCGAGAAAGATTCCGAAGCCAAAGTGAGGGCGGCCGGTGTCACCATTACCGAGGTGTCCGACCTCAAACCTTGGCAGGAAGCCGTAAAGCCAGTCATCGACAAGTACCGCAATGATTACAAAGAAACGCTTGAGGCGATTGAAAAAGCGAAAAAATAGCATAAAGGGCATTCTCCGGGTCAGCTTAAACCCGTGGAATGTCCTTTTTCTTTTTCAACTGTCCGGACTTCGTATTTTCTATACTCCAAAGGCGAGCAGCCGGACAGCTTTTTAAACGTATTGCTAAAATAAGAGATATCGCTGTAACCGAGCCGTTCCGCAATTTCGGATACACGCAGCGATGTTTTTAAAAGCAGCTTTTTGGCTTCTTCCATACGCATTTCGATGACATAATCAACGAACTTTCCGCCGGTCTGCTGTTTGAACAGCTGGCTCAAGTAGCTGGGATTCAAGTGCACGGACGATGCTGCATCGGACAAGGTGATGTCTCGCGATAAATTGGAAGCAATAAACTGCCTGACCTGTTCGATGGTAGACAATCCCGCGGCTCCGATCTCCGGTAAATCGACCTTGCTCGCTTCCTTCTTCGCTTCTTGCGCCCGCATCCATCTCCACAGGCAATCGGCCATCGCTTCTGTTTCAACGGGCTTCAGCAAGTAGTCCTTGACCCCGAAGCGTATCGCTTTCTGCGCCAGCTGAAAATCATCATAGCCGCTGACGAGAATTAAACTAGCGCGCATCGTGGCCATTTGCTCCGCCAATGCGATTCCGTCCATGACCGGCATTTTCACATCGGAGATGATCAAATCCGCACCAAGCTGCTGCAGCGCATCCAAAGCTTCCAAACCATTTGCGCACTCCGTCATAATGTTAAAAGGGAGCTGCGATTGTTCCACAGCTTTTCGCAGCACGATGCGAACCCATCTTTCGTCATCGGCCAGAATGATTTTGTACATGACTTTCTACGCTCCCTTTTCTATTTGAATGCTTAGCGGCAGTTTGATTCGCACCAAAGTTCCAATTCCCGCTTCACTTTCAAGCTCGATGCCGTATGCCTCTCCGAACAAGTAGGCGATGCGGCGGTGAACATTGACGATTCCGATGTGAGAATCTGCGGTAAGCATATCTTTTTGATGCAAATCCGTTTGCAATTCGCTCAGCCTCGACCTCGAAATACCGACCCCGCTGTCCTTCAGCTCCACTACGTATTGATGCTTCCCTTGCCGTTTCACCGATATGTCGATATGAACAGGCTGTGCGCTTGTTTCAATGCCGTGAATGACACAGTTTTCCACGAGCGGCTGGAGCACGAATTTGGCAATCGGCTGATCCTCCGCCCAACTGGGTATATGAAACTCATAAGTGAGCTTTTCTTCGAAACGGTATTTCTGAATGCGCAGGTAAAGATCGCAGATCAGGATTTCATCCCGCAGCGAGATCGTGGCTCCGGCATGGTTCAAATTATACCGCAGCAGCCTTCCAAGCGAAGCGACAAGATCGGAAATATCGGACATATCTTTTTCAAGCGCCATCCCCCGCACAGTTTCTAACGCATTCATCAGGAAGTGCGGATTGACTTGGGACTGCAGTACTTTCAGCTCGGTTTCCTTTTGTCTCAGCTGCAGGTCGGTTTCTCTTAACTGCGATACGTATATTTCATCCAGCAGAACCTGAAGCTTATCCACCATTTTGTTGAAATCGTTTGTTAATTGCCCAATCTCATCTTTCGATTCAATATCCGCCCTGGCATGAAAATCGCCCTCTTTCACCCGTTTCATGAAAAATTGCAGCGCTCTCACCGGTCGAACAATACTTGCCGCGAAACCGATGCCGATCAAGTATGCGATAACAAGGGTGATGATAACCGTCCACCATATCGTTTGCCTGATGAATGTCGTTCCGCGCATCAGCTCATGCTCAGGAACTGTTGTGACTAAACGCCAATTCAAGTAGGCAGAACGACTGAAGGTGTAAAAGGGCTTGTCGCCCGACTGAGATTGATAAGAGCCGCTATCCTGCTGCAAAATCCACTTCAATTTCTCCCATGGCGCCAGATGGCCAATTTCCGAATACTCCGGAGAATAAATGTACTTGCCCTGCGGATCCAGGATCGACAAATAGCCTGTCCTGCCGATCGTTACCCGGTCGGCAATCTCTTGAATACGTTTAAAGTTCACTTCCATAATCAGCGTCGCTACAGGCTCCAGTGTATTGGGGCTGACCAAACGCTTTACGATGGAAAGAACCGGCATGGCTTCCAGCTCATAACGTACGGAGGGAGGCCTTATCGTCAGCATAATATCGCTGTTCGGCGGAACGCTTTGAAACCAAGGCTCCTTGATCAGCTGCAGCGCCGGCGTTACATTTTTGTTCATGCTCGTATCCAGCACGGTCTGATTCTCCATAATCAGCATGATGCGGGAAATATCGGAACGCGAATAAGCCGTATCCCCCAGCAGTTGCATCATAGGCTCGCGTATGCCCGATCTCTCCACTTCCTGCACGCTGGTCATCCGCAAAAATTGCTGCATAGACGGATGATTTTGCATGCGGATTGAATCGATCTCGAAATCGCGAATGTAATACTCGATATGCAGCTTCACCTGCTCAATAATTTGCCGGTTGCTCAGATTCGCTTCCTCACGCAGCACTTCCGACGATTTCTGAAACGAAATCATTCCAACGACCATCAGCGGGATGACAACTAGCATGGCCGAATACACAAGCAGCTTCACGGTTAGCGGCCGATCGCGTAAAAATAAGCTGCGATAAAACCAGATCCACGCTTTTCGTCCTCTTCTGCCCACTTTCGTCCCCCATCTCCGAAGCACTTGTAAACGCATTCATTACATTTGCAAAAAAAACAGCTGCAGACGCAACTGGGGAATACCCTTATCGTTTCACAAGATCCTCTCTAATCGGCGTAAATACGTCAAGAAGCGCCGAAGCTTCCAGAGCGGTGACGCCATGCTGAGCCCCGCTCGGTATATAAATCGTTTGTCCTTGCTCGATCGTCGTCTTTTCGCCATTTATCGTGAATTCGATCTTGCCTTTCAAGCAATACGACATTTGTTCATGAACGTGGCTGTGCTGATAGCCGACGGCTCCAGGTTCAAAGTGAACCTCCATCATCATAAGTCCCACTTCAGCTTTCAAAATACAGCGCTTCACGCCTGGTTCTGCCGGTTCCCAAACTCCGATATTCGACATTCGAGCTTTCCCCTTTCGCTGTCCAACGGTTGAATACGAAACGAAAAAGGACCAAGCCGTCCTCCCTCGCTTGCTCCTACATTATAACCGATAAGAACATATATGAACACACTTGAATGCAAATGAACATTTAAGAACTGACAGCGGCGCGATCCTTCCCCTTATCCGCTTCACCGGCGTTTTTGTTTGCGGCTTCGCGGTCCTGCTGCATTTCTTCTACGCTTTTGACCTTTAGACGGGCTGCTCCTTCGTACTGACGAGTCGGCAGCAGGTTCCCGGTTGCAAGGCGCTGCTTCGCTTCGGCAATGGCGGCCGTATATTGAGGGAGCCACGGTTCGCCGGCGACCAGCATCTCGTCGACCAATTGCCAAATTTCCTTCGGATTGCAAACTGCGCCGACTAGCGGATCCATCATGAACGCTTGGCGCAGCAGCTTATCATTGCCATGCACCGCCGCTTCCACGGCAAGTCGCTGCACGGAAATGCTGACATTGCATACGGCAGCCGGTCCGAGCGGCAACTCTCCGATGCGCGGCATGGAGATACCGTTGCGATCCACATAACCAGGCGCTTCGATAACCGCATCTTTCGGCAAGTTAGCGATGACGCCGTTGTTCACCACATTGAAGTGACCGCGATACAAGCGTCCGGTCTCCAAGCCCTCGATGATGTAGGAGCCGTGCTCCTGGCTACGCTTATCCTGCGCATACACGAAAGCCGGGTCCTTCATCCAATTCGGGAAGTCGGTCTCGAACCAGCTGCGTCCTTCCGTGCATACGCGCAAATAGCCGCCAGTCTCTCCATTGATCCAGCTTCCAAGGTCGATCCAGTCCTGAATCTCGCTCGGACGCTTGCGATACCACGGCACATACTCGCTTAAGTGTCCGTTCGATTCCGTGCTGTAATAGCCGAAGCGGCGCAGCATATCGATGCGCACTTTTTCCGTGCGGGCGAATTCCGGGTGATTCTCGAATGCTTCCAGCAGCTTCCCTGTCAAATCTTCCCCATTGTGGCGCACCTGCACATACCACGTTTGATGATTGATGCCGGCGCAAATGATGTCCACTTCATCTTGCTTCAGCCCGAACGCCTCGGCAATTTGATGATGACCGTGCTGAACGCCATGGCACAGTCCGATCGTACGAACGCCGCCATACTTATTGCACGCCCAAGTCAGCATCGCCATCGGATTCGCATAATTGAGCAGCAGGACGTCAGGATGCGCGACTTCGCGAATGTCTTTGCAAATATTGAGCATCTCAGCTATGCCTCGCTGTCCGTACATAATGCCGCCCGCACACAAAGTGTCCCCGACACACTGATCAACGCCGTATTTTAGCGGGATATCCACATCCGTAGCAAAAGCTTCCAAGCCACCTACGCGAATCGTACACAGGACGTATTTGGCATCTTTCAGCGCTTCTCTGCGATCCGTCGTCGCTTGAATTTGGATGGACAGGCCGTTTTCGCGAATATCTCTCTGGCACAGCTCCGTCACCATATCCAGATTATGCTGGTTAATGTCCGTAAAAGCCACTTGAATCTGCTGCAGTTCGGGTACCGACAGTAAATCACGCAGCAAGCCTCTTGTAAATCCAATGCTCCCTGCCCCAACAAAAACAACTTTAAATGACACGTCCATCTTCCTCTCTGTCGTTACTTTTACAGTTTCCATTGTAGCAAGCGACAATGAGAGAGCGTTATCAAATTCCTCACCATTTCATAAGTAAAATGTCAAAAATTCTAACTTTCTTTCGGGTAGTCCCACTTATGTGCCGAAACCGATTTGCGATATTCGAGAGGTGTCTTGTCGGTATATGTTTTGAAAAGCATATGGAAATACTGGCGGCTGCCTACGCCGACGTAATCGCATATTTCCGCGATAGGCACGTCCGTTTCAATCAGAAGCATTTTAGCCTTTTCCATGCGGATCATCGTTAAGTATTCCATCAGCGTTTGTTTCGTCTGCGCTTTGAAGATGCGCTGCAAATAGCCCGGGTGCAGATTTACGGCCCCCGCGATATCCTTCACTTGGATGTCCCTGTCATAATTTTGATGGAGAAAATCAATGCTCATCTTGACATACCAGTCGCTTTGCGGCTGCTCGCTACTGACGGCTTCGCTCCGGAGCCTGGAGATTCGAAGGAGCAGCTGCGCAATGAGTAAATGTACCATCGTATCGCTTTTCGTTCCGGGCTTATCGAGCTCCAGCACGAGGCTTTTCATAATGTGATAGACCTCATCCGGGTCGCGAAGCACAAGGTATGGGGACTGTACCTCGAGCAGGTTCGACAGAACGGTCTCCTCGGCAGCCAACTGCTTGATGGACGGCATCACGCCTCTGCTCTCGATAAAACGGAACTCGACATTGAGCATTCGGCAAGGATTCGCTTCGTCGACAATGAGGCGATGCGGTACATTTGCGTCCAAAATCATGAATTCGCCCTTTTTCAGGCTTACGCTGTCATAACTCTCCAGCTGAGTCTGAATTTCAATTTCACAGGAACCATGAATCGTATACATGATCTCGGTGGCATCATGGCGGTGAAAGGGCATGACAAAGCCGTTCCATTGTTTAAAATAATAGGCGAGCACCTGCGGATGGTAGTCCCGCTCCATTAGAATTTGTTGAAACAACCGGGTGCTCATCAACCCCACAACCGATCCATCACCCGGCCAAAAATACCGAGCATCTCATCAATATGCGCCTTCGATACGTTAAGGGCGGGCATCAGGCGAATCGTCCGCGGGCTCGGCGAATCGATAAGCAATCCTTCTTTCATGCAGTCTGCAACCAATTCAGCTCCCTTTGGTTCAGGCAGATCGAACGCAAGCAGCAAACCTTTTCCGCGAATATGCTCAAGCTTGTATTTGGTCTGCATGCTGCGAAGCCCGCTTATCAGATAATCTCCCTGAACGGCTGCATACTCCGGCAAGTTAAGACGGATAACTTCTCCCACGACGGCTAATCCTGCGGCCATCGCAAGCGGTTGACCGGTATAAGTCCCTCCCTGGTCGCCTGGTTCGAACAAATTGAGCTCCTCTTTGGTGAGCATGGCCGATAGCGGGAAACCGCCGCCTATCCCTTTAGCAAGCGTCAGTATATCCGGCCGAATGCCAAAATGCTCAAACGCAAACATGGTGCCGGTCCGCCCGATCCCCGTTTGGATCTCGTCAAAAATAAGCAAAATCCCCTCATCATCGCACTTTTTGCGAAGCTGCGCCAAATAATCGGCATCCACGGCATGGACGCCGCCCTCACCTTGAACCGGCTCCAGCATCACTGCGCACGTGCCCGGGCCGATCGCCTGAGACATCGCTTCCCAATCGTTTAAGGGAACGTGAAGGAAACCAGGCAGCTTGGGCGCAAAAAGCTGCTGCCATTGGGCCTTGCCGGTCGCTGACATCATCGCTAACGTACGTCCGTGGAAGCTGTTGGTCGCCGTTATGATCTCATAGGCGCCGCCCTTGCGAATGGCGCCATATTTGCGTGCCAGCTTAATGGCACTCTCATTCGCTTCCGCCCCGCTGCTTCCGAAAAATACCCGGTCAAAACCGGAAATCTTCGTGAGCAAGCTGGCGAGTTCGATCATCGGCTTATTGTAAAACGCCGGACTGACATTCACTAGCTGGGACGCTTGCCGCTCAAGCGCATCTTTCAGCACATCCGGCGAATGCCCGAGGCAAGTGACGGCCCATCCGCCGATAAAGTCGAGATACCTGTTCCCGTCGGTATCCCACACATACATGCCTTTGCCGCGCTCCATAACCACCGGCGGGCGCTTGGCCGTAAACAAAATGGAAGCTTCCGCTTCAGCTAGCAGCTCATCTGTTTCTCTTACGCCTTCATCAATCATCGTCATCACCTCATAAAATATGGATAATGAATGATTATACATTTATATGAATATTTATTCAATTTCTTCTTCAAAGCCGAACCCTTCACGAGGCTTGTTCAATAACTTCTTTGCTTCGTACCGATCTGCCACTTCAAGCTTGTTCAAAATATTAGTCACATGATTGGCGACCGTTTTCACGCTTAATTGAAGGCGGAGCGCAATTTGAGCGTTTGTGCTTCCGCCTGCAATCAGCTCCAATATTTCCATTTCGCGTCCGGTCAGCTCCGATAACGCGGCATTTCGCGGCTCCGGTTGCTGCGGCACCGCAAAATAATGCATCATACGCTCTGCTATATCGGAGCTGAACACAGCCCCGCCGCCTCCTACCATGCGGATGGAATGCAGCAGCTCCATCTCGCCGGCGTCCTTCAGCACATATCCTCTCGCTCCCATTTGCATGGCCATAAAGACCGACTTATCGTTTTTGAGCATGGACACAATCAATATTTTCATGTGGGGAAGCTTTTCCCTAATGATACGAGTCGCTTCGATTCCGTTAATGCCGGGCATCCGAATGTCCATGACAATCACATCCGGATGAAGGGATTGCGCCATTTCAATCGCTTCTTCCCCGGTGGACGCTTCGCCGATCACTTCCAAATCGTCTGTCGTTTGGATTAGATTGCGGACGCCGCCGCGAAACAACGGATGGTCGTCGGCAAGCAAAATTTTCATATAGTAGCCGCCTCCTGTGAAAATGGCAGCCGAGCTTTCACTCTTGTGCCGCCTGATTCCAATCTTTCTATGATGCATTGTCCACCCAATTCAGCCGCTCTGTCACGAATCGAGGTGATGCCAATCCCACCATTGCCGGAAGGTTTGATCTGATTGGGCAAACCGATTCCATTGTCTATGACTTCAATCAGCAATTCCGTTGAAGAATGGACTTGAATATGTACTTCACAATATGTTGCCTGAGCATGCCTCACAACGTTGACGAGCGACTCCGTAATGATGCGGTATGCGGCAACCTCAACCGCTGCAGGCAGAGCGGGAAGCTCATCGGGAGCATGCAAGCTTACCTGTAAAGGAGCCGATTTTGTGGAAGCGGACATTTGCTCCGACGTCTTGAGCACCTCATCCAGCCGCGCGTAAACGGAGCCGAGCAAGCCAAATTCGTCGAGCGCCGGCGGCCGCATGTCGTGGACCATCGTACGAATATCGTCAACGGTTGTTCGAATGGTTTTCCTGAGCGCTTCGAGCAATTCGATGGCAGTGTCCGGGCTTTTTTTAATATATTGCTCTGCAGCTGCAACATTAAAAGCTAATGACATCAATCGGGGCGCAAGATCATCATGTAGATTTCGGCGAATTTGCCGGCGTTCCTCTTCTCTGGCCAACACGAGCCTCTCGCGTGATTCCTGCAAATCCTTCGCCAGCAGTTTGTTGCCGAACGTCATATTGACATTGTGAACAATCGGCCCAGCTTGCCGCAGCAAAACATGGAGCAGCTTCTGATCCTCCGCACTGAAAGCTTCTCCGGCTGAGCGGCTTGATAAAAGGAGCATCCCGAGCTCTTCACCGCCATGAACAATCGGGAATTGGTGTATTTCAAATTTATGCTTGCCAACCTCAGCCGCCAACGACTCCTGTCCGTTCAGCCGGATGGAAATACCGGCATAGGGAAGCCTGAGGGCATCTTGTATCGAACTTGCAACGACGCTGAGCATCGCCTCCGGGTCTATCGGTTTCACTAGCTGATCCCCGAGTTCGACGAGAACGGAGTAGGGATCATCGTGTCTTCCTTTTAACATCCGATTGACGACTCGCTGAAGCCGCTCTTTGATTGGAACGAATAGAACAGCTACAACAGATGTCGCTGCGAGTGAAATGAAGAAGTTCCCCTCTGTCCGGAACAGCCTGCTTAAATATAGAACAGAGATCGAATAAATCAGCACAATGGCAAGAGATAACGCTCCGTAAACAAGCGTTCGGTTGACAAGCGGATCAATATCCCAAAGACGGTGTCTGAGTACAGCGAACGTCAGTGCGAAGGGAATGATCGCGACAAACAGATGCAGCGCACCGTTTAAATACAAATAAGTAACCGGCGTTTCGGCAAAAGCCGGATAAACGAATATAGCACTAACCCCGATGAAGCCGATAAAAGATATCGAAACGCCGTAAACGACCCATTTCGTTTGCTGCCTTTGCTCAGACGCGGATATTTTTCTATAGCGATAAAACTGTGAATAAATCATGAGTCCGATAGCAGCCGCATATACAATGATTCTCGCCGAACCCGACCAATGATGCAAATTCAACATTGTGTCAGGAAACATAAAGCCGGATAGTTGAATGATGCAAAATGGAATGAATAAGACATAGGTCAACCGGGGTGAAAACCTCCCGTTCGGAAAAAGCAGAAAAAATAAGAAGAGCGCCATCCAGCCGACAGCCTGGGCGGCATCGTTCCACCTTGCAAGCAACCAGTTTCCTTCAGAAGCAAGGTAGACCAAAGCAGGAAAGGTAGATCCATACGAAACTAATGCGAGTATGGCAAGGTACCCCATCATTTCCCGTTTGCATTTCCAGAAAATAATCCCTGCCGCCGTATAAAAAATAAATGCTAAAGCGCTATCGATCATGACAAGTGCGCCGGCATATGACTCTGGCGTAAGATTGTAACGATGAAGAGTCTCAACCGTGGTTGGCGGCGGTCCCAGCTCACCGCAAGCCTCAAGGATACATTCGGTGCGAAGGATTTCGAAATAATTCGCGATACTGGAGGCGAAACATAGAATCGTTATGAGACTGAATCCGATAACAAAAAGTCGTGCTGCCATCTTCCCTACCTGCCTTCCCAAACCAAGGACATATAGGGAAATTATAGCCGACACCCATATATCTGTATATCGCCGCAGGGACATTTCCCGGAATTGGCGGGAGTGATCAGAATAGGAATGACACCTTCGTCTTTTATTTGGGGAGACGATAGTATGTATCCGGCATGGGCTTGCTGCTCGGTACGATTCTGCTTGGCATCTTGACCTTCCGTGCGAAGGTTTTCCCTCGCTGGACGGTGCTCCTGATCGTCATTATGCTTATTTCGTTCGGGCTTCCCGGCTTTGAGAGATGGTTCGCCTTATTTTGGGGCGTTACCTATATGGCCGTGGGTTAACAAACAACCACAAGAAGGGCTGACCCATAAGTAGCTAAGCTACCCGGGTCAGCCCCTTCTTATTTGCGCATGGCAGCAGCATACGCCGCGGTAATGCACTAACGCTCATCCTGGTCGTTAATCGTAAAAGCCTTCCTAATGTTGTCCATAAATTCCCCAACCGCTTCGCTAACCTTAAGTGTCGTATCCTCTTCATCAGGTGTCGGAATCGTATCGTTGCTTCCATGATCAAAATAGTGGCTATTATCCATATCCAAATCCCTCCTGGTGATTATTGATGATGTAGTAATTTGCCAATTCAAAGGAAATCATGCATAACGATTTACTAATGTACGACATCTCAAAATTCTCACTTGCCTATTTCACACATTTGGAGTAACTTAAACTTATATGAACTTATATAAACCATTTTGAACAAACTAAAGGAGAGATTGAACATGGAAATGGATATTCGCTACGCTTCACACCCAAGAGAAGTGAAAAGTTTTGATACAAGTCGCCTGCGTGAAGAATTTTTAATTAACACGTTATTTGCAGCAAACGAAGTCAAAATGGTGTACTCGCATGTAGACCGCTTTATCGTTGGCGGCGTTGTTCCTGTTGACAAAGCACTTCAACTGGAAGCCAACAAAAAAGACATGGCAGCCGACTACTTTTTGGAGCGCCGCGAAATCGGCATCATCAATATCGGTGCTAGAGGTACCGTAACTGTAGACGGAACCGTGTACACGATGGATAACAAAGACGGCCTCTATATCGGTCTTGGCGCCAAAGAAATTACGTTTGCAAGCGATAACGCTGCAGAGCCGGCGAAATTCTATTTCAACTCTACGCCTGCTCATGCCACTTACCCGACAGTGAAAATCGCGATCAGCGAAGCTTCTCCGACTCACTTGGGCAGCATCACGAACTCCAACGAGCGCACCATCTACCGTTATATCCATACCGGCGGCGTGAAAAGCTGTCAGCTGGTTATGGGGATGACGCTGCTGAAACCGGGCAACATGTGGAACACAATGCCTTCACATACGCATAACCGCCGTTCCGAAGTTTACTTGTATTTCGATATGCCGGAAGACGGCGTTGTTTTCCATATGATGGGCGAACCGCAAGAAACTCGCCATCTCGTAATGCGCAATGAACAAGCTGCGATCTCCCCTAGCTGGTCCATTCACAGCGGCGTAGGCACAAGCAACTATACATTCATCTGGGGTATGGCCGGTGAAAATCAAATTTTCGAAGATATGGACGCCGTTGCCATGAAAGACTTAAAATAATCCGTATATCAACTTTAGAAACGGATGCGATTCACACCGATGAACCCTTTACGCAGATATGAAACCATCATGGAAATACTACTGGCACAAAAAGAAGTAACGGTAAACGAGCTTAGCGAGCGCCTGGCCGTCACCGGGAAAACGATCCGCGAAGATTTGGCGAAGCTCGAGGAAAAAGGGCTGCTCGTGCGGGTTCATGGCGGCGCCATGCTCGCACAGAGCGACCAGCTCGGCATTCTTTCAGCGAAGGAACCGATCGTCAAGCATGCGGACGAGAAGACGGAGATCGCCGAAATCGCGCTGCGTTACATCCAGCCCCGCGACATCATTGCGCTGGATGGCGGCAGCACGACGCTGGAGATCGCCAGGCGGCTCGATAATCAGCCGCTGACGGTAGTGACCAACGACTTGTACATCATCTCTGAGCTCGTGCACAAAGATGAAATCAGACTGGTCGTACCCGGAGGGTACCGCTTGCGCAATATGCTCGCAGGTCCCGAGGCTGCTGCCTACATCAGCAAGCTCAACATTCAAAAATCGTTCCTTTCCGCTACGGGTGTGCATTTGCAGCATGGTTTCACCATTTATACAAGCGATCTCGTCGACTACAAGCGGGCGCTGATTCAGTCTAGCGCGACCGTCTATGGCGTCGCCGATCACTTTAAATTCGGACAATGCGCATTAAGAACGTTTGCCGCTTTGTCTGAGGTTTCGATCATTCTAACCGACAGCGCGCTGCCTGCCGAAACTGCTGAACAATTCCGTCAGGCGGGCGTTCGCGTCGAAACTCAATAAGTACGAAAAAGGAGTGCCAATCATGAGTTTATTTGATTTGACAGGTAAAGTTGCTCTAGTAACAGGCGCTTCAGGCGGTCTGGGCCAAGCGATGGCTATCGGGCTTGCGGAAGCTGGAGCTAAAGTTATTGCCGTTTCTTCATCAGAAAGCGTGCAAACCGTAGAAGCGATTCGCGCATTAGGCGGACAGGCAGAGCTTATCGCCGCTGACTTGAGTAATGAAGATATCTTGGATGATGTTGTTAACAAAGCCGTTGGCATTTATGGCAGCATCGACATTCTTGTCAATAATGCAGGCATCATCCGCCGTACACCGGCTGTCGATCATGCCCGTCAAGATTGGCACGATGTGATTGATTTGAACTTAAATTCCGCCTTCTTCCTGTGCCAGCTTGTCGGCAGGCATATGCTGGAACGCGGAAGCGGCAAAATTATCAACATCGCTTCCATGCTCACCTACCAAGGCGGCATTAACGTGCCTGGTTATACGGCTAGCAAGCACGCGATTGCCGGCATTACCAAAGCGCTGGCCAATGAGTGGGCTGGAAAAGGCATCCAGATCAACGCAATCGCGCCTGGATATATGACGACGAACAATACGGCGCCGATCCTCAAGGATGAGAACCGTACGAAATCCATCACAGAACGCATCCCGGCCGGACGCTGGGGCTCGCCGGATGATCTTAAAGGTCCAGTCGTATTCTTGTCTTCTGCAGCTTCGGATTATATGAACGGACACGTGGTTTGCGTGGACGGCGGATGGATGGCGAGATAGATGGGCATCGGCACACTCGCTCATGCCGTCGGACAGCTGCCGCTTCACCAGCTGACAGCTAAACTAAGCGGTCGAGGCATCGATTTCGTGCAGCTTGCGCTTAGCAAAGCCATCGGCGATATCGATACGAGCCTCGGCAAGCTGAGCCCGGCTCTCGCCAATCACATTGGCGAGCAATTCAGCCGCGCCGGCCTGCGGATCGGCGTACTCGGCTGCTACATCAACCCGGTACATCCCGATCCCGAGCAGCGCCGCCATGATATTGACCGGTTCAAGGAGCATCTTCGCTTCGCGCGGGATTTCGGCACTTCAATTGTCGCCACGGAAACCGGCGATCTGCGCACCTATTTCGCTCAAGATTCCGAGCGATACGAGGAGATCGGCTGGTCCGTGCTTCGGCAAACCGTCGAAGAACTCGCCGAGGAAGCGGAACGCTGGGGTGTCTTCATCGGTCTGGAACCGGTGTTCACGCACACACTTTCCAGCTCGGAGAAGATGGCAAGAATTATGGAAGAAGTCCCTTCCAGCAATTTGGGTGTCGTATTTGATCCTGTAAACTTGCTCCCGCAAGATGCAATCGGCGATCAAGAAGCCTTTCTGGACCATGCCTTTGGGACTTTCGGCAGCCGTATCGTTCTCACACATTTGAAAGATGTGAGGGTACAAGGCGACAAGCTGGAACAAGTCCGCTCAGGCGCAGGCGTCTTCCAGACACAATCATTCCTCCATAAATTGCATAAGCACAAGCCAGGCATCGATATCTCCTTAGAGCAGCTTGCCGATGAAACGATTGACGAAACCATACAATATGTGAGAAGTCTTTTGCCATCCTAATCAAAATCCAAAAACCCCATTCGTACTCCGTTAGGAGGGAATGGGGTTTTGCTTTCTTACGCTTCAAGTATGGCTGGAGTTTGATTGCGTGACGTGAGAAGCCCTTTTCGTTGCCACCGCTTCCATGCCAGTATGGCACGAAACAGCTCATCGATCATAAAAGCGCCGAACACGCCGTATATGCCCCACCCAGCTGCTATGCCGAGCAAATAAGCGCCGGCCGTTGTCGTCAGCCACATGCCGAGCACGCTGATGACCGCAACGAACCTCGCTTCTCCGATTGAATTCAATGCGTTCGTGAGTGTATACGTCCAAATGCGTAGCGGCTGCCATACTAAGCAAAACGCGAATACAGGCAGTGCCGTCTCAATCACAGCTTGACTGGATGTGAACCAACCCATTGACACAGGGGCCGATGCCCAAGCTGCTAACGCGCCAAGAAACGAGACCGCCATCCCGACCCTTGCTCCATGATAAGGGCATGGATAGACAAGGTCATGCCGCCCGGCTCCATAGTACTGACTGACTTGAATTTGTACCGCAGCTCCTACCGCTGAGCCGATAACCCAAGGCAGCTGCTGAATCACGTTCATATACGTATAAGATGCAAGCTGCGTTTCCCCCAGTGAAGAGACAATGGAAAGTACGACGATCTGGGATATCCCCCATGAAAATGATGTGAAAATCGATGGCACACCGATGGAGAGCATTTCTTTTAACAAAGGCCTGTCGATCCCTTTCCAGTGAGTCCAACGCAAGCCGGGTTTCATAATCTGATAGAGCAGCCATAAGCAGCAGAGCAGCGCGACCGATCGGCTGGCTACCGTTGAAATGGAGACGCCGAGAATCCCTAATTCAGGAAATCCCATGAATCCGAAAATCAAAACCGAATTTGATCCTAGATGAATCAGATTCATGCCGACCGAGATCAGCATCGGACCGCGTGTATTGCCCGTACTGCGTATGACTGCCGAAGCACTAAGGTGGAGCAGCGTTACAAACATTCCGGCTCCCACGACTCTTAAATACGTAACAGCGTAATCGTGCACTTCGCCCGGAGCGTTCATCATTCGAATGATAGGTTCTGCGGCCGCGTACAAGATGAGGCTCATCACAATGCCGCCGTAGACGTTTAATTTCAACGTCATGAAGACCGTCTTACGAGCTTCATCCCTTTTCCCCGCTCCCCATTTTCTGGCAACAACAACGCCCGCGCCCGAGTTAATAAGGAAAAAAATCGTCATGATGGACTGTATGACTTGATTAGAAAGACCGACCGCCGACACCGCATTATCGCTAATATGGCTGACCATGAGTGAATCCAGCGTGCCCATCAGAAATTGAAGCAGCATTTCTATGGCAAGCGGCCAGGATAAATGCCATAAGGACAATCGCTTGGTATCGATTTCGGATTTACTTGGCATTTCTTCTTAGAATCCTTACACCAAAGTTCGAAAGCTCCACCGATTTTGAAAAGCTTTCCCCATTCAGAATATCCGCATAGTCCTTCTCGTCGAGCGACACCTTTTGTTCCTGATCCGTAAAATTGAGAAGGAAGACGAAGTCATGTATACCATCAGTACGAAGTTGAGCCGTAACACCTGCCGGAAGGTTAGTATCCAGCACACGCGTTACGCCTGCCTCCTTAATTAAAGTCCGATACAAGTCGTGATAAAAAGGTTCTTTGATGCGTGCTGCGATATAATAGGCCTTTCCTTTACCGAGCTTGTTCACGGTTAAAACCGGGCGGCCGGCATAAAAATCGCTCTTGTATTCAGCCAGCGCCTCTGCGCCCTCCAAATGGATAAGATCGCATAATTCGTGGATCTCGTATTCGCCCTTTAATGCTAATGCGTTATCATCCTTCATCAACGCGCCGTTGACGTCGCGATCATGCAGCCCTTCGAGTTCTTCCGACCAGATGCCGAGCGTTTTACGAAGCGGACCAGGGAAACCGCCCAAGAAGCACAGATCGTTCTCGTCGACGATACCGGACCAATAGGTGCAGACCAGCGTGCCCCCATTTTCGACAAAACGTTCGATGCGTTCCCCAACTCCGGGACGCACCAAATATAGCATTGGCGCGACAAGCAACTTGTACGCTGAGAAGTCGCAATCCATATCAATGATATCGACGGACACGCCCATATCCCAGAACGGTTTGTGATGTTTCCTTAAGGTTTCCTCATATTTGACCCCGATGTTTCGCGGACCTTGCGAATCTTTCACCGCCCAGCGGTTTTCCGTATCAAAGATGATAGCGACCTGCGGCTTGACTGATGTACCCACAATCTCATCCAGCTTCGACAACGCTTGGCCGACTTCCGTGACATCGCGGAAAACGCGCGTATGCTCATGCCCGGCATGATCGATAACCGCGCCGTGGAATTTCTCACTGGAGCCTCTGCTCTTGCGCCATTGGAAATATTGCACCGAGTCCGAACCGTGCGCTACAGCCTGAATCGAGGAGAGCAGGTGCATACCAGGTCGTTTCAGCTTGCTGACCGCTTGCCAGTTGGTCAAGCTCGGCGTGCTTTCCATCAGCAGGAAAGGCTTGCCTCCCTTGATCGAACGGAACATGTCATGGTTGAATCCGATCCATGCCGCTTGGTCATGTTCGTTGTCCGCATCGTGCCAAGTCGGATAAGAATCCCAGGAGATGAAGTCGAGCAGTTCGGCGAATTTCCAATAGTTGAGCCCCGAGAAACCGGCCACTTCCATAAAATTCGTTGTGATCGGAAGGCTCGGCGTAAGCTCCCGCAGCGGTTCCATCTCATGCCTGCAAAAATCGACTGTTTGATCGGTGACAAACCGTTTCCAGTCCAGATTTTGCGCATGCACTTGCGTCTCGCCATGCGGCGCCGGCGATTCAATCTGTGACCAGTCGGTGTACGTGTGGCTCCAGAAGGTCGTCCACCACGCATGATTCAGGGAGTCCAGCGTTTTGTATTTGTTTTGCAGCCAAACGCGGAATGCCTCCTGACAGTAAGGACAATGGCAATCGCCGCCGAATTCGTTGGAGATATGCCAGCCGATCACAGCTGGATGGTTCCCGTACCGCTCAGCCAGCTTGCGGTTCATCATCGCGACTTTCTCGCGGTACACCGGCGACGTATAACAATGATTATGACGGAACCCATGCAGGTTGCGTACACGGTTTGACGCTACGCGCAGTACTTCAGGATACTTGGCGGACATCCATGCAGGTCTCGCACCGCTCGGCGTTGCCAGAAACGCATAAATGCCGTTTGCCGCGAACCTGTCAATTAATTGATCCATCCATTCGAACGTAAACTTGCCTTCTTCCGGTTCCAGGGACATCCAGGAGAAAATGCCGACCGACATGACGTTGCACTCGGACAGCTTCATCAATCGGATATCTTCCTGCAAAATTTCCGGGTAAGCCAGCCACTGATCCGGATTATAGTCACCGCCATGCAGCATGCGGGGAACTTTCGTAGTCGGGTTATATTTCATCGTCAAATTCAATCCGCCTTTCAAATCGTTTTTCGAAATGCATCAAGATATGCAAAACAGCGCAGCGGATCGCTGTCAACGGACGCCTTATGTTCATCCGTTAGAGAAGCCTCCGCCGCGCTTATTGCGTGCTATTTGGTTGCCTTATTTCTTTTGAGCCGCCAGGAATTCCGCAATTT
Source organism: Paenibacillus sedimenti (assembly GCF_014534655.1). Lineage (GTDB taxonomy): Bacteria > Bacillota > Bacilli > Paenibacillales > NBRC-103111 > Paenibacillus_E > Paenibacillus_E sedimenti. The sequence continues at coordinate 707,020 of NZ_JACVVD010000001.1, read as the reverse complement.
GACGGTTCATTTCATCCATAATTTTCTTGCTTCCCGCTTCTTCCAAACGCTTTCTAACTTCCTTCACTTCCGTATCTACGTCGGATTTCACGACTCCAAACGTTAGAGGTTTCACATATTGAGTCAGCACGTTACCTACAGCTGCAAGCTCATTTTTCACTTTACTGTCGTCAAAGTTGAAAGATTGGAGCGGCGCAGTGATCGCCGTCTTCAGCATGTTATCGCGAAGCTCGTTATAGTTCGGAATACCGCCTTCGATCGCCCGAACCAGCTTGTCATCGCGCCATCCCCAAGGGCATGCGCCCTCCGGCTGGAAGTTCACGCTGTCAGGCAGCAGCTTGATGCTTTTGCCGTCGGCTGCAAGGTCATAATGCTTGCCTTTGATGCCATAGAACGTCAGATCGAAATAGCGCGGATCGTTACGGAACAAATCGAGCATCATTAGCGCGCGCTCCGGGTTTTTGGAGTTTTTGTTGATCGCGACGCCGTTTTGAATGAAAGGCTTCAAGTCAACCGGGTTGCCGAAGTTGGTGTCGGCTGCAACAACTTTCCATTCCGGATGTTCTTTGCTTACAGTCGTATACAAGGAGTTCATCGTCGAAAGGTTGCCGCCAACGACAGCTGCTTTACCGTTCTTGAACGCATCGTTGTCTGTCGTTTTATTCACTACAGCACTCTTTGACCAGTAGCCTTTGTTCGCCCACTCTGCAGATACTTTCACGCCTTCAACGAACTGTTCCGTATCATAGTAAGATACAGCCTTGCTATCTTTATCTGTTGCATTATACCAAACGGACAGGTTTCCGGCTCCGCCGATTTCGAACCAGTTTTTCATCTTATCTTTAGGCATGTATTGCGTGAAACCGACCCACTGTAAACCGGCTCCGTTAATTGGGAGAAGACCTTTTTCGCCTTTTGCTACGGCTTCAAAGTATTTACCCATGTTCATCGGAGTCGACGACACGTCTTTTACATCCAGATTATACTTCTCAAGAAGATCTCCGCGGAAGAGCGTGATGACGCCTTGAATTTCTTTGAAATTCATAGGAAGCATGAATGTCTTTCCATTTAACTTAGCTTGCTCGTAGGATTCCGGATACATGCTTGCCGCTGTTTTCGGCGCATACTGGTTCAGCATATCCTTTGTAATTTCAAGAAACCCGCCTTTGGTAGCCTGAGTGTTATACTGCGCCCAGTTCGCCGTATAGATCAAATCGAAATCTTCGCCCGATGCGAACAGCAGCGGATATTTTTGCTGCCAATCGCCCCAGGACAAGAAGCTCACGTCCACAGTCGCGTTAATGTCCTGCTTGAGCAGCTTGTTCACTTCGCCATAGACCAGGTCGAAATCCTTAGGCTTGTCTCCGAGCAAATACATTTTTAATTTAACTTCTTTAGAGGTGTCTGCTTTTTTCGCTGCTGCCGCGGTTGGCGCCGCAGTTTGCCCAGCCGGTTCTGTCGTCTTGGCCGGTTCGGGTGTTTTAGAAGATGAGCATCCTGCCAAGGCGAGCGTCAAAACCATCGGAACAGCGACAAGGCTTTTCCAATTCAGGCTTTTTTTCATGTTTTGTTTCCCCTCTCAATGTATATGTGCTTATATATGATAAATCGGTGAATCCGAGTTTATCCTTTAACGGCGCCGATCGTGATTCCTTTAACAAAATAACGCTGCACGAACGGATAAAGAAGAATGGTAGGTCCTGTAGCAACTAAGGTCATGGCCATTTTATAAGCATCAGTTGGCATCGTCGGCGTTGAAATGCCCGCTTGCGCAATCGCTGCGCTCATGAATTCCAGCTTGCTTAAAATCTGGTACAGAAAATATTGCAGACTGTACAACTTCTCATTATCCATGAAAAGCATGGAATTGAACCAATCGTTCCAGTAGTTCAGCGCGATGAACAGACCGATGGTCGCCAGTGCCGACTGAAGTAGCGGAAGAATGAGCCGGAAAAAAATCGTAAAGTCTCCTGCACCGTCAATTTTGGCCGATTCCTTAATGGCCTCGGGTATTGCGCTTACGAAACTTCGCATAATCAATATATAGAACACATTCAGCAGAAGCGGAACGATCAAGGCGAGCAGGTTGTTTTTCAGGTCCAAATATTTGACGATCATAATATACCAAGGAACAAGTCCGCCGCTGAACAATGTCGTAAAGTAAAAGTAGAACGAAAAATGGTTGCGGTACTTGAAATCCTGACAGTTCAGTACGTAAGCCGTCATTGCGGTGAGAAAAAGGCCTATTGACGTGCCGACAACTGTAACTACGATGGATACGCCATATGCTCGGAGCAGCTTATCGGCTGATCCGAACAAGATTTGATAGGCTTCCAGCGTGAATGCGCTAGGTACGAGCCGATAACCCTCCTGCAAAATCAGTTCCTGCGGCGTAAACGAGCCGGTAATGACCATAACAAACGGAAGAATGCAAAGCAAAGCGAAAAATCCGATGAGTGTATAGCCGATTATATTAAACCATAATCGATCATATTGAATGCGTACTGGCATGGGGTTACCTCCTTTTAAAATAACGCGTTGTCTTTATCCACTTTTCTGACGATCGCATTCACGCTAATAATGATGATGAACGACAGAACCGATTGATAAACGCCGGCAGCCGATGACATTCCGAATTCCTGAATATTTAACAGGGAACGAACGACGAACGTATCAATGACATCCGTTGCATCGAAGACGAGTCCGTTTTCGCCTACAACCTGATAGAATAGCTGGAAGTCGCCTCTCACAATATTTCCGACGGATAGCAGCAGCAATATGATGATCGTCGGCACAAGCGCCGGCAATGTAATGAGCCTGATACGCTGAAAAATATTCGCGCCGTCAATTTCAGCAGCTTCGTAGGTTTCATGATCGATGTTCATGATGGCCGCCAAGTAGAAGACCGTTCCGTATCCAACCGATTTCCAGGCCGAAAAGAAGATCAGAATAAATACCCAAGCGGTCGGATTCGAATATACATCGACGGCTTCCATGCCGATTGATTTCAAGAACGTGTTGACCGAGCCTAATTCGAAGTTAAACAGATTATACACGAAGGCGCCGACGACGACCCAGGAGATAAAATAGGGAAGAAATAAGGCGGACTGCAAAAATTTCCGCATGTGCTTTCCTGCAATTTCTGCTAAAATAATCGCAAATACGATTTCAAGCCCGTTATTAATGATGATGAATGCCGTATTGTAGAGGATCGTATTCATCGTCACCTTATAAAGCTGTCCCGATTCGAAAAAATACTTAAAATTATCAAGTCCCACCCATGGACTTCCGAAGATACCATCCGTATAATTGTACTGTTTGAACGCAATCACGATCCCGGCCATAGGCAGATACGCCATGACGAAGAAAAAAAGAACAGCAGGCAATAGCATAAGCAATTTTACCTTATTTTTACGAATCTCTCCGATAAATCCGCGTCCGATCATATTCATCTCGCAACCTCTCTTCCTTGGTGTCCAATTCTTATCTAGTTCTTTATCTGGTTCTATCATAAGCCCTGGCAGCATCTTGGAACATACGACAAAACTATAATAGTGAGTAAAATTCAACACGATTTATCGGAGGCGACCAGCATGTTAAAACTTCTTATTGTTGATGATGAACAAATAACGCGGGACGGGCTGTTGCATTACATTCCGTGGCGCGAGCTGGGGATAGGAATAGTCAAGGCTGCCGAGGATGGTTTGCAAGCGCTTCAAATCAGCGATTCATTCAAACCGGATATCGTGCTGACCGATGTCAAAATGCCCCGAATGGACGGGATCCAATTCGCCATAAAGCTGAAGGAAGCGCTCCCGCAATGCAAAGTGATTTTTTTAAGCAGTTACGCAGATAAACCGTACTTGAAATCAGCGATTCAACTGCAGGCTCTTGAATATTTGGAGAAACCGGTCAATCTGGAGGAAATTAAGAAACATGTCCGCGAGGCCGTTTCGATTTGTCTGGAAGAGCAAGCCCGGCGGTTAAAGGAATCGGCGATTGAGCTGCAGCTGAATAAAAGCTTGACGCTGCTTCGCGAGGAATTTGCCCTGAAGCTGATCAGCAAACCGCTAGCTCAAACCGAACTAGACGAGTCTTTTCAGCTTGTTGGCATTGAGCTGCCGATGGGAGCGGCGAATGTGACGGTCGTCGTCAAAATGCTTGGCGCCGAAGATGCTTCCCTGCAGCTTCTCCATGCTAACAAGAAAGCGATTTTCGAACAAATCGAAACGATTTTTGATGAATTCGACATGGGCTGCATTTGTGCTTTCAAAGATTTGCATCATCTGATCGTACATGCGTACGGTAAGAAGCTGACACATACGAATCAGCTGGTGAACCCGATCCATCGCGTACGTACCGTGCTCCTGTCATACACAGGCGCAGCGAATAAGACATTTACCGGGATCGGGCAACTCGTATACCGTGCCCAGCATATACTCGAATCTTACCAGACGGCTATCGTCGCACTGCAGCGCCAGTTTTTTCTCGGCTATAACCAAGTGCTCGCCTATCGGGAATTGGAGCCAAACAAACGATCACATTCACTTGATGAATCCTTGATCGAACAGTTCGCTGCGCATCTTGCATCGGAACAGAAAGAAGAAGCCTTTTCCATCATCAAGCAGGTGACCAATGACATTCAAGAAACCGAAGATACGCTTGTTAACAGCACCAAAAACTTTTACTTTAAGCTTCTTATGAATGTGTACCAGATTGCGGACAAAAAGAATGTGCCGCTTACGGAGGAAGGCGGACACGAGCAGTTTCTGTGGAATATGATCACGGAGCTTCATACGATTCACGAAGTCGAGCAATACGTACTCGAAAAGCTTGCGAGTTTCTTCCGGTATTTAGAGCACAAAGAACAGGAAGGCTCTATTGCCCTCAGCATCCAAAAGCATGTGCGAGCGCATGTCGATAACCCGGAGCTATCGATCAAATCGATCTCCGAGGCATTGTTTTTAACGCCTAACTATTTAAGCCTCCAGTTTAAAAAGGAAACGGGTTCTACGATTAACCAATATATTACCGAACTGCGGATTGAGCGGGCGCAAGAGCTCCTGCGGGACCGGTCGCGCAAGCTTTACGAAATCGCTGTGCTGGTAGGCTTCCAGGATGCCAACTACTTCGCCAAAACATTCAAGAAACTGACGGGGATGACGCCTTCCGAATACAAGGAGAAGTACGCATGAGCCTTGGACAAGCCTACAGAAACTTAAAGCTAAAGCATAAATTAATGTTGCTGAATTCCTTGCTCATCCTGATTTCACTCAGCATTCTTTCCTATATGTCCTATAAACAAGGATCGGAGCGAGTCAACACTGAAGTACTGTTTTCTACAAAGCAAGTGCTCGAACAAACCGACTCCTTCCTTACGTATAAGCTTGGAAAAATCATCGAAATATCCGACAGCATCGTACTCGACAGCCACATGAATGACATGCTATCCCGTCCGGTTGACCAATACAGTTTATCGGAACAATTGCGAGATTTTCAAAATTTGTCGTTGAACTTCTCGTCTTTTCAAAAGGTCGATGATATCGTTCGAATTCGACTATTCATCCATGACGATCTTATTTATTCGAATGAGGAACAAATGTTTTTTAAGCTCAGCGAGTTCACCCAGTCCCCTCTTCAGCAGCTTCTGCTTGATAACGTCGGCAAAATGAAATGGATTGACGATACGCAAGCGATTCCAGCGCTTAGGGATCCGGAACAAAAAACGATCCACTCCATCCGGTTTGTCAAAAACTTCAGTGCCCTCGACGATAAAGTCGGCGTGCTCAACGTCGATATCCGCGAGGATATGCTGCAGGAAATCGTAAAACGCGCCAATACGACGCAAAATGGAGTTGCCTACTTGCAGAACGCTAACGGGACAGTGATCGTCAGTTCCAATGAGACCAATCTGCAACGATGGCTCCTGGATTATCCGACCGTTCAGCATATCGCGAGTAAAAGCGATCCATGGCAGACGCTGAGCCGCGGCGGCGAAAATGTGCTCGTCGGATCGAAAGCGATTAAAGGCACAGATTGGCAGCTTGTCACCGTCTTACCGCTGCAGGAAATGTATTCGTCCAGCGCCAAGCTGAGAAATCAGACCTTGCTGATCATGGCCATTCTGGTCGTTGCCGCCAACCTCTGCTCGTACGTCATCTCCAGCTCGATTACGAACCGGATCGCAGTCGTCATCCGTAAAATGCGAAAGGTGCAAAGCGGCGAGTTGGATACGGTTAAAGTGGAAGCGACGCGCGATGAGGTCGGTGAGCTGGTGGAGAACTTTAATTACATGGTGGGACGGATGAAGCTGTTTATCGAAGAGCAGTACAAGCTGGGACAAGAGGCTAAAAATGCGGAACTGAAGGCGCTTCAATCGCAGATCAACCCTCACTTCTTGTACAACACGCTCGATTTGATCAATTGGACGGCCATTAAACACCAGGTGCCGGACATCCCCGAAATCGTGCAGGCGCTAAGCCAGTTCTATAAAATCAGCCTGAACAAAGGCGATGAATTGATTTCCGTCGAGAACGAGCTGAAACACGTCCAGCTTTATGTGGACATCCAGAACAAGCGGTTCGGGAACTCGATTCTGTTTCATAGCGATGTAGATGAAAGTCTGTATGACTGTACCATGCTCAAGATTACGCTGCAGCCGATCGTGGAGAACGCAATCCTGCATGGGATTAAGGAAAATGGTTCCCGGCACGGCGCAGGCGAGATCTTCATCCATTCCTATATGGAGAACGATACGATGGTTTTGTGCGTGGAGGATAACGGCATCGGGATGCCTGCAGAAATGGTGGACCGCTTCAACCGTAACGACTTCCATGATAAAAAAGAAGGATATGGCATTAAAAACATTAACCATCGAATTAAGCTATTCTATGGCGAGCAATACGGTCTTCACTTTCGAAGCAGCCCTGGTAAAGGGACGACTGTCGAAATTCGCATGCCGGCTGTTCCGCTGGAAGAGGCCATTTAATATAGAACCGCCCCTTAACACGTCGCTAAGGGGCGGTTCTTTTACTTTCACAAAATGCGCGCCGTAAACATCGATCTTGCCACACGCGTGCCATTCGCTACAATTTCCATATCGATCTTACAAAATCTGCGGCTCATCTCCACGATGGACGGCACAATTTCGATGACATCATCGATTTGCAGAGGAACCAAAAAATAGCTCGAGGAGCTGTCAAGGATGAGGTCACCTTTTTTCTGCTCTTGAACCGTCCGATAGGCCGCTCGAATCATGATTGTGGTTAGTATACCCTCTGAGACCAGTCCTTCGAAACTGGTCATTTGCGGTGTGACAACCCCTTTAAAATACAGCTTGCCTTCGGCATCCCGCAGCTCTTCGATGCCCGCATAGATTTGCACCTCAAACGTCTCGGCGTTTTGCGGTTGTCTTTGCATGTGCTGCATCGCCTTCATGACATCTTTGCGGGATATAACCCCGATCATTTTTCGATCCGTGTCGATGACGGGCAACAATTCAATCCCTTCCCACACCATCATGTGGCCTGCAGAGGCCACGGATGTTTTTATGCTGATCATAAGCGGATTCGGCGTCATCAACGACCCGATGGGTTGAGTAGGCTTCGCGCCGATAATGTCTTTGGTCGTAATCATGCCGACAGGCATCTGATGCTCGTCGACCACAGGATATCTCGTATGCGTCGTTTCCTCGACGAGTTTTTGCATTTCTTTGACCGTATTCGTGGCTAGTAGTGAATACACAGGACTATCTTGACGTACGATATCCTCCACGATCATGATCTTTTTCTTAATGAGCCGATCTTCCATAGCGCGGTTGATCATGGTCGCAACGGTAAACGTATCGAACGAACTGCCGATGATGGGCAACTGCAATTCATCAGCCAGCTCTTTCACTTCGGGTGTCGTGTCGAATCCACCAGTGATTAGTACGCCTGCCCCCTGACTTAGCGCGCACATATGAGCTTGCACCCGGTTTCCGACAATGAGGAGATTGCCGGATTCTATATATTTGAGCATCGCTTCCAGCTGCATAGCGCCAATGACGAATTTATTCAGCGATTTGTTGATGCCTGTGACCCCGCCCAATACAACGCCTTCCACCACATTCACGATTTCAGCGAACGTTAATTTATCAATAACCGGCTCTTCTTTCTTCTCCATTCGAATGGTGCCGATACGCCTTTTCGTACTGACCAGCCCGATATTCTCAGCTTCCTTGATGGCGCGATAGGCCGTTCCCTCGCTCACATCGAGGTCCTGCGCGATTTGCCGAACGGATAGCTTCGTACCGACGGGCAAAGATTCAATATATTTCGTAATTTGTTCATGTTTCGTATGGAGCTCCGAGTGGCCCGAATTCATTGTTCACACCTCGCTGAACTGTTCTATAACATTTAACAATTATAATACAGTACAACGAAAAAAGACAGGAGCCTTCAACAAGGCCCTGTCCTTTGTTCAAATATATCGGTACCCCTGCTCGGTTAAAAAGGACTCAAATTCCGACGACACCGTCATCTGTGTAAAAAGCGCGCCAGCCAGATCAAACTTTCTTTGCTGGAGTTCCTCCTCGCCAAGCTGCGTTTTGATCTTCTCCATTTCGTCAAATTGAATTTGTTGGAATAGATCCGCCGTAACTTCGCGCCCGTCTTCCATAATCCCTTTGGGATGATGAACCCACTGCCACAGCTGGGCGCGGGATATTTCTGCTGTAGCCACGTCTTCCATCAAATTATGGATGGGAACGGCGCCGAAGCCCCGCAGCCAAGCTTCTAAGTATTGTATCCCTACGCTGACGTTCGTCCGAATTCCCTTCTCCGTAATCGGTCCTTGCGGCACCTCCAGCAGTTGACTTGCCGTAATTCGGATGTCCGGAAGCTGTCGTTCCACTTGGTTCGCTGCCGGCATATGCTCGTCAAACACCGCTTTCGCCACAGGCACCAGCCCCGGATGCGCCACCCACGTACCGTCATGGCCGTTCATCACCTCGCGAAGCTTATCGGCCCTTACTTTCGCCATTGCCTCAACATTAGCTTGCGGGTCGTTCTTCACGGGAATCTGTGCAGCCATCCCGCCGATACAGGGCGCGTGGCGCTTATGGCATGTTTGAATGGCGAGCAGCGAGTAAGCTTTCATAAAAGGCGACTCCATCGTGACCAGTGCGCGGTCCGGAACGATCACATGCGGCTGCTTCCGCAGCTTTTTGATATAACTGAAAATATAGTCCCAACGGCCGCAGTTCAGGCCGGCGCTATGCTCGCGAAGTTCATACAATATTTCATCCATTTCAAAAGCGGCGACAATCGTTTCGATCAGCACGGTTGCTTTGATCGTGCCTTGCGGGATGCCGAGCCTCTGCTGGGCAAATACGAACACGTCATTCCAAAGTCGCGCTTCATGATGGCTTTCCAGCTTCGGCAAGTAAAAATACGGGCCGCTTCCTTGCTGAATCAACTCTTTCGCATTATGAAAAAAGAAAAGTCCAAAATCAAACAACGAACCTGATATAGCCTTACCGTCAACAAGCATGTGCTTCTCTTCGAGATGCCAACCGCGAGGACGAACTTTCAATACAGCGGCGCGGTCCAGCAACCGGTAAATTTTCCCTTCAGGACTTGAGAATGAAATTGTTCTGCGAACGGCATCCTGCAAGTTCACTTGCCCTTGTACCGTGTTCTCCCATGTCGGTGAGTTAGCGTCTTCAAAATCGGCCATATAGACGAACGCTCCCGAGTTGAAGGCGTTAATTACCATTTTACGGTCGCCGGCTGGGCCTGTAATCTCGACGCGCCGGTCTTGAAGATCGGCAGGAATCGGGGCAACATGCCAATCGCTTTCGCGGATATGTGCCGTTTCTTCCATAAAATCCGGCAGTTCGCCGGCGTCAATACAGCTTTGTCTCAAGCTGCGCTGCTCCAGAAGCTCGCGCCTTCTGGCTCCGAACGTTCGCTCTAGCTCTGCTGCGAATTCCAATGCTTCCGGGGTAAGAATCTGCTCTCCACGGTTAGAAGAGCCTCGAAGCTCTATCCCCATTGGCAGTGTTTGATCGATCAATGACCTCATCTCCTTTGATTGGTGACCTCAATGGGCAAATTGTTCCGCTTCCGTCGAGCCGGAGAGCGCCGTTGTCGAAGAAGTACCGCTCGTAATGACTTGAGACACCTCGTCAAAGTACCCCGTTCCTACCTCACGCTGATGGCGTGTCGCTTCATAACCGCGGGCCTCGCTTGCGAACTCCGACTGTTGGAACTGGGAGTAAGCCGCCATGCCGCGTTCTTTATAATCGTTTGCAAGCTCAAACATGCTGTGATTCAACGCATGGAAGCCTGCCAGTGTCACGAACTGGAACTTATAGCCCAGCTTGCCGAGCTCTTTTTGGTATTTGGCGATCGTCGGTTCATCAAGTTTTTTCTTCCAATTGAATGAAGGCGAGCAGTTGTAGGCGAGCAGCTTACCCGGAAATTTCGCATGAATCGCTTCAGCAAAACGCCTTGCTTCCTCCAAATTCGGCTCCGACGTCTCGCACCAGACCATATCCGCATATGGCGCATAAGCAAGGCCTCGGGAAATCGCTTGATCGAGACCCTCATTTACATAGAAGAAACCTTCAGGAGAGCGCTCGCCGGTGAGGAACGGCTTATCATTATCATCGATATCGCTTGTAAGCAGACTAGCCGCATTCGCGTCCGTCCTTGCGATCAGCACCGTCTCAACACCCATCACATCAGCCGCCAGCCTTGCTGCGATCAGGTTTCTAACTGCCTGTTGTGTCGGCAGAAGCACTTTGCCTCCCAAGTGACCGCATTTCTTTTCGGAAGACAGCTGATCCTCGAAATGGACGGCTGCCGCTCCCGCTTCAATCATGCTTTTCATGAGCTCGAATACGTTGAGAGGACCGCCGAACCCTGCTTCCGCATCAGCGACGATCGGAAGGAAGAAATCAATTCCGCCTTTTCCTTCGGCATGCTGAATTTGATCGGCTCGCTGCAAGGCCTGATTAATTCTTTTTACAACGCTCGGTACGCTGTTCGCAGGATAAAGACTTTGATCGGGATACATATGACCGGATAAGTTCGCATCTGCGGCTACTTGCCAACCGCTTAAATAAATCGCTTTAAGGCCTGCTTTTGCTTGCTGTACAGCTTGATTCCCTGTAAGCGCTCCGAGCGCCGGCACATAATCTTCCTCGTTGACCCGCTTCCAGAACTTGCATGCGCCCTGCTCAGCCAGCGTCTGTTCGATCATCACTGATCCGCGGAGACGGAGAACATCATCTGCGGTGTAAGGACGTGTCACCCCTTCGAATCGTTTGGAATTCCAGCTTGCTTGCAATTGTTCCCTTTGACGTTGTTGGCTCATGCTTATTACACTCCTTTAATTGAGTTTGGATAGCTTAAAAGGATACGTCCAGAAATCCGCTGCCTCCACAAACGGGACAGGTGTTCGGCCACAGTACGCGGTCTTTACCGAAATTCATGCTGTTCCCCTCTTTTTGAAATTGTTCATCCGTACTTCTTATTTCTTCCAAATCCCCATTACCTTGACATGTTGGACAATCCATTGTTGTCTCCTCCTTCAATGTATTAATACAATTCGTTGTTATTAATATAATATATAACACATTGTCTGCTATTGTTCAATACTGTTTTATAAAATTATATATTTTTTTATTTTTTATATAATATTTCCGGTGCTCAATATTTAAACTTTGCTACAATCTACTGGACACTATCCCATTCACTCAGAAACAAATTCAGCCCTAACCAATTACGACCAGGTTTTCTTCTAGGTTTTCTTCCAGAATGAATGGCAGACCTCAAACTTAACGCTGAAAAACAGCGTTATTACGCCGCCTTTGCCCTACAGAGTACATTAACACGATTTTCCCGATTAATCTTTGGATTCTAGAGCATAGTGAGCGCAAGTAAACCAACAGTCTCGGCTCTGAGCCGAGGGGATAGTGGGGCTTAGCACTCCTTCATTAACAGTACTTAACCGTAGGGGATAACAAGCATAGATCGTTTGTGCATTCTCGACCCTGACTCAACGGGATAGCGTGCAGCACAACAAAAAAAGCCTGCCGATGTTCGACAGACCTTACATTTAATCACAATACTTATTTAGCTGCGTTTTATCCAATTTCCGCTTCAATATCAAATGCGTAATACAGTGTCAAAGATAGCGGTGACATGGGGTAGAAGGCTGTCTCCCCGCATTCGTCGTGTTCTCCTCGTTCTGCAAGGCTTGTAACCGATCTTGGGAAATCATAGGCGCTAGGGTTTGTGAATTTTCTTCTTTCGAACTTCATCGACGATTGTGCCAAATTGCTCATAACCATCTCTCCCCTCAATATAAAAAAACAATTAATGTATTATTACATTACTAATTATTTATATTATATAATTTAAATCGATTATTATGCAATAACATTGTAAAATAATTTTATTTTTATACAACACTTATGATATCAGTTTCAAACCGACTGCGGCAGCGAGCACCAGGGCAATAGATACGATACGATGCCAATCCCGGGACTCCCTGAAACAACCATACCGACAAAAAAGACCTGAGGGCAGCACCAGCACCTTAGGTCTTTTGCTTTGCTATGCGATTGTGCAACGGATCAGATCGATAAACCGCCGTTCACTTCCAGAACGGTGCCATTCACGTAATCGGCCTCAGACGATGCTAAGAACAAATAAGCGTTAGCGATGTCCGAAGGCTTGCCTAATCGCCGCAAAGGCACCTTCTCCAGCATCCCTTGCAGCACCTTTTCGGGGACTGTCGCAACCATGCCTGTCTCCACGTAGCCAGGCGCTACCGCGTTCACCGTAATCCCTTTAAAACCAAGCTCTTTCGCCCACGTCTTCGTCACGCCAATGACGCCCGCTTTGGCTGCGGCATAATTGGTTTGCCCCATATTTCCCTGGACGCCTACGATGGACGAAGTATTAATGATCTTCCCGCTGCCCCGTTTTACCATATGCGGAGCCACTGTACGCGTACAATAAAATACGCCGTTCAAATTAACATTCAGGACCCGGTGCCATTGCTCCGGCGTCATTTTGGACAGCATGGCGTCTTGCGTAATGCCCGCATTATTGATCAATATGTCGATCTGGCCGAACTGTTCGATGACCTGTGCGGCCATGCGCTCGACGCTATCCAAGTCGGATACGTCCACTTGAATAAAAAGAGCTTCTCCACCGGTTTCACGGATCGTTTGAACGGTGTCCTGCCCGGCATGCTCGTTAAACTCTGCAACAACGACCTTTGCACCTTCACGTGCGAACAGCTTGCTTGCTTCCTTCCCAATTCCGCTGCCGCCGCCTGTAACAATCGCCACTTTCTCAGCTAAACGCATACTCCCGCTCATCCCTTTCAACTACTTCAAAACAAATTGTGCGATTTCTCGCGCTAGCCACTCGGCATCATCGATTTGCGGTGCATGGCCAAATCTATGCCCCTCTACTAATTTCAGTCTGTCTCCTAAATCGTGTACAAGTTCTTCTGTCATTAGACGGGTAATGACAAGGTCATCCGTTCCTTGCACACAGAGCACCGGACAGCTCACTCGGCTTAGCGCCCCGGTTCCCGGCGAGCATTCATGCGGTTCGTCGGTCATATTGAATACATTCAGCGCATGATACACATCCACTAAATTGCGCTGCAGCAGCATTTCATCCAAGTAAGCTTCGTATCGGTCGTCGGACGGCTTAGCATTAGTGAACACGGCGGCATCGAATACGGCGCGCAAGAAAGCTTTGTCTCCCCGTTCGATGGCTCCCGACATCACCTGCGTTTTTTCTTGAGCCGCTATTTCCTCCCAAGTCGTAAGACGTTGCGGCTGAGTTCCGGCCTCGCCGGACTCGGGACCATAGAACGGGTAGCCTCTTGTCGACATCGAAGCCATCAGAATGACAGATCGAACACGGTCAGGGATCATCGAAGCTAGTTGAAGCGCTGCTCCGCCGCCTGTCGACCAGCCAAGAATGGAAAATTCACTTAGTCCCACGTCGTCTGCGAACAGCAATAAATCTTCCGCGAAATCCTCGATTCGGTGTATTGGAGTCCGGTAAGAGGAAAGCCCAAACCCTCGTAAATCAACGGCAACGACCTGAAATCTAGGGTCTAAGGCTTCAAAAAGCACATCGAAGAACACAGATGACGACATATTTCCGTGTACTAGCAAGAGCGGATCTTCTCCGCCTGATCGTACCCGATAAACTAGGGTTTCCCCGTTACTAAGCTCCACGGATTTCAATTCCACATTGTTCATTGTCCATCTACCCCCATCTCAATGTAGTTGCGCCCCAAGCGTAGCCAATCCCTGCGCTTACAAGAACGACCACGGATCCTGGCTTAATTTGACCTGATTTAATAGCCAGGTCCAGCGATAAAATTTGATCGATCTGCCCCATGTGCCCATAGTCGCTCAAATAGATGGATTGATCCTCTCGGAGACCGAGCTCGCTCAACACATAATCATGGGCCGATTTTTTCATGTGCAAAATGCCGATGTAATCGATGTCTTGCTCGATATACCCGCTGCGCTCAAGTGAAGAACGAACGACAGCCAGGAAGTTGGCCATTGATTTCTGTTCCAGCCGTTCCTTCATGCCTTCCGGATCAGGTACGTCGAAGCAGCCGAATCCGAGCCGTTCCAACCCGTCATCGCTGCGTTTCGTACCTCCGCCTGGAATAACGACATCCTCCGAAAATGACCCGTCCGTCATTATTGCGCTTTCCAACAGAAGGTTCCGTTCCAGCCCCTTGCGCAGCAGGACTGCCCCACCTCCTGCCGACAGATTAAACATAAAACGCGTGCGCGGATTTTTGTAATCAATGAGATCCCCGTTGCGATAACCGCCAGCCAAGAGAACGGTTCGGATCGCCGGATCACCCAGCATCATGCTCTTCGCGACCTTAAGCGCCATAACCGTCGTGCTGCAGCGCAAAGCCGCATCAAACCCCCAGGCGTTAACTGCGCCAATCTCATGCTGCAGCTTGAGTGCTGCCGTCCATACGGGATACTCCTTATATTCCTCGCCGATGTAAATTACCAGATCAATTTCTGCTGGATCCAAGCCCGTTTTGTCCAGAGCAGCTTTTGCGGCCCGAATGCCCATCGCACAACTGTGATCCTCTTCGCCGGGAACCAGCTTCTGCGTAATCCCGAGCTTCGTGCGCACAACATGCTCTGGAATGCCGGAAGCTTCGGCAATTTCCCCAGCCGTTATGACATGCTCGGGGATGTAAATCCCCGTACCGAGAATGCCGATTTTCGAATCTGAATAGGTTATCATCCCCGCTAACCTCGCTTCAATATTTGTTCCATTAATTCACACAGCTCTTCCATCGAAGACACTGTCATTTCTTCCTGGCCCTGCACATGCGTCACCCGAATACGCCATCGTTTCGACTCCGGAAGCTCTTCCTGTCCCATCGGGCTAAAGCGCACGACAAAAGATGTCACCTGCTGGTTGTCAGCCATCCCTATTTAGCCCTCCCGTTTTTCGAAATGTTGTCACGCCGATGATCCCGCCAATGCCTGACGGTACCGACGATTCCCTTGGGGAACAGCATGACAACCAGGATATAAAGCAAACCGAAAAAGATAATCCAACGCTCAAAAATCCAATGCACTTTAGCCAAGCTGGTCAACTGCTCATGAGCGAGCTCAATAATGGCTGCGCCAAGAATACCGCCGAACAACGTGCCAACGCCTCCGATAATGGTCATCAGCAGAGCGTCGACGTTCAAGTCAAACGCCAATACGGTCGTATTGACGAATCGCAATGTCACGACATACAGGGCACCGCTGACGGATGCTGCCACACCGGCAACCACACTGGCAATGACTTTGTAATGAATGATTTCGTAACCGAGCGACTGGGTGCGCTGTTCATTTTCCCGGATCGATTGGAGCACCCTGCCTAATGGAGACTGCGTGAACCTGCGCAGCATCAGGAATACGATAATCATCACGATAAAAGAAATGTAATAAAAAGTAAGTCGATCTTTCAGGACGTCTGGTATGGAAAAAGTAAACCCATCGTTACCCCTGGTCAAAGAGCGCCATTTCTCCGCAATGACGAGGAACAAGCCTGAAAAAGCGAGCGTCAACATCGCGTAGTAATGACTTTTGAGTCTAAGCGACAGCATGCCGACAATATAGCTGAGTATTGCAGACAAGACAGCGCCAATGACAACAGCCAGCAGCAGGGACGGAATGGTCGGTCCGAGCTTTTGCATTATGATCGCCACACTGTACGCACCAATGCCGAAAAACATGACATGCCCGAAAGAAACGATTCCCGTATAACCGAGCAGCAAATCGTAACTCATTGCAAATACGGCCAGAATGAAAATGTGGGTGATGACGATCATCGTCGCACGTTCATTATGAATGAGCGGGAATACGGCAAGGAGCAGGGTGATGACGGCAAATACGAGCAAGGACCGGTTGGTCAGCAATTTTAACATTCGTTTACCCCCTTGCCCCGAATAATCCGGAAGGCTTGAGCAGCAGTACAGCCACCATAATGAGCATGTTAACGGCGAGCGACAGCTCCGGCACGTAATACGCCATGAACGCGCCCGATAGGCCGACGAGGATCGAGGCGAATAAGGTTCCGCTCATTGTGCCCATGCCGCCGATGACGACGACGATGAATGCCAAAATCGCGAACTGCATGCCCATTTCCGCATGAATGACGCCTGAATAGGGAGCAACAAACAC
Organism: Paenibacillus sedimenti; assembly: GCF_014534655.1. Classification (GTDB taxonomy): domain Bacteria; phylum Bacillota; class Bacilli; order Paenibacillales; family NBRC-103111; genus Paenibacillus_E; species Paenibacillus_E sedimenti. The sequence continues at coordinate 690,276 of NZ_JACVVD010000001.1, read as the reverse complement.
ACCGGCCATCGCAGCTAGTGCAGCTCCCAGCATAAATACGAACGTGAACACCCGCCTAATATTAACACCCATCGCCTCAACCATCTCTTTATTGATGACGCCAGCTCGCACAATCAACCCTAACCGGGTTCGGTTTAACAGCATTTGTAAACCGATGAATACGAGGAGTCCAGCCACGATCAAGAACAATCGGTATTTGATGAAAATGACCCCGCCGACTTGCCAACTGCCGTCGAGGTAGCTTGGCACCGGCACGTTAATGGGATTCGGTCCCCAAACGACCTTCAACATCTCGCTTAGAACGAGCATAACGCCAAGAGTGACCAGAATTTGCGTCACATGATTGCCGTAAACCGGCCGAACAATCCATTTTTCCATTAAAAATCCAAGGCCTGTTCCTGTCACTATCGCACCCAGTATGGCAACCAGAAAGCTCCCTGAGAACATATAAAACCAGATGCCCGAGTAAGCGCCCCATGCGAATAAACCGCCATGACTGAAATTTAATACGTCCATAAGCCCAAAGATCAGGGTCAGACCTGCCGCCAGCAAAAAAAGCAGCATGCCCGTCGCTAACCCGTTAATTGCAAGGTTCAGCAGCACATCCAAACCCGGTCTCTCCTTTCCGACACATCAAGCGATGCCCAAATATTTGCGCCTAAGCTCTGCATCGCCTTTCATTTCAGGCATGGCGCCCCCGCGCACGATGCGTCCCTCCTCGACGATATAGAAACGTTCGCCGATCGAGCTCGCCATTATATAATTCTGCTCCACGAGGACTACCGTCGTTTTCTTTTTCATCATCAGAATCGACTGCATGAGTTTCTCGACCATAATCGGTGCAAGCCCCTTGCTCGGCTCGTCGATCAAAAGCAGCCTTATGTCATTGACATAAGCTCTTGCGATGGAAAGCATTTGCTTCTGACCGCCGCTGAGAAAGCCTGCTTTTTTGTGCCAAAACGTTCGCAGATCGGGAAATAGGCTCAAAATCCATTCCTGACGCTCCATGGAAGCATCGTCACGCTTCTGCATGGCTACTTTCATATTTTCTTCAACGGTCAGATCGCCGAAAATACCTTGATCTTCAGGCACGTAGCCAATGCCTTTGCGCGATATCGCGTAGGTCGGCAAGCTGCTGATCGAATCTCCTTGGTAGTGAATCGCTCCGCTGCGGATCGGTACCATGCCCATAATCGAGCGCAGTGTGGTTGTTTTACCGGCTCCGTTCCTGCCGAAAAGAACCGTAATTTCGCCTTCGTTCACGTCAAAAGAGATGCCCTGCAAAATATGATACTGCTCGATGTAAGAATGAATGTTTTGCACACTAAGAAGCGTCATCGTAAAGCCCTCCCAAGTAGGCAGACTGCACAATTTCGCTCTGCATAATGTCCGCTACCGGACCGTCAGCCAGAAACTTGCCGTTGAATAACACCATGATGGAGTCCGACAAATCGAGCACCATGTCCATCTTATGTTCAATAAGAATGATCGTTTTGTTACCCTGCTGCTTGATTTTGTGAATGACCTCGAGAATCGCAGGCACTTCCTCCAGCGACATGCCTGCCGTCGGCTCGTCTAACAGCAGCACTTCGGATTGTAGCGCCAGAAGCATGGCGATTTCCAGCTTCCTTTTCTCCCCGTGGGCGAGATTTTTGGCTAGCGCTTCCGCTTTGCCGTTCAGGAGTACGGTTTGCAGCAACTCGTATGCGCGTTCTTCCAGGCGGTTGAACTTGCGAAAATGCGAGAACATGTTGTAGCGGATGCCTGCCTGTGCCTGCACGGCGAGTCTCACGTTCTCCAATACGGTCAAATTCGGAAATACGTTCGTCAGCTGAAAAGAACGCCCGATACCGAGCCTTGCCCGCTCAGTCGGGGATAAACGGGTAATATCCTTGCCCTTATAGTGAATCGTGCCCGCAGATGGCTTTAACTGACCGCTTAACAGGTTGAAAAAGGTCGTTTTGCCGGCACCATTGGGACCAATGATCGATTTAAAATGATGGGGCGGCATTTGAAAATGGACGTCGCTCACAGCCGTGTGCCCGCCGAACGTAATCGTAAGTCCCTTCGTTTCCAGAATCGGTACCATGGGTCGCTCCTTCCTGCACATGAAATATATGAATCGGTTTGCTCATTATTTGTTTTGGATCGGCGGCGTCGTTTCGTCAGCCGTCATCTCGCGAATGAGCACGGGCACCGGATAGTCGAAGCCGTCTTTTTTCTCCAGTCTAACGGCGTAGAGCGGCTGCAGCGCTTGATGATCTTCCTTTCGGAACGTCATCTTGCCCTTCGGCGTATCGAAGGACATTCCTTCCATCGCCGGAATGAGCTTGTCGGCCGAAGAGTCCCCGTTCGTTTTCTTGAGCGATTCGACCGCAGCGAGTGCGGCCGACATGCCGCCTGGCGTAAACAGGTCAGGAACCTCGTTGTTGAAACGCTTCTTATGCTCATCCACGAGCCATTTGTTGATGTCGTTTTGCGGCAGCGTGTGATAATAGACCGAGAAACCTTCCATCCCGATCAGGTCGTTCATCGTTTTGAGCGCAGGAATATCCGGAGCGCCGGTTGAGATTTTGATGCCTTGCTGCTGCACCTTCATATCCTGGAACTGCTTCCAAGGCGAGTTCGCTCCCGCCCAGACGACGAACAAGTAATCCGGCTTCGCGCTGACGACCTTCTGGATATTGGCGGTATAATCGGTCGCCTTCGGATCCGCGTACTGCTCGGCAACAATGGTCGCGCCGAGCTTCAATGCCGCTGTTTTGAAGGCGGCGATGCCATCGCGACCAAATGAGCTGTCAGGTGCAAACGTGGCGATTTTGACGTCTTTTTTGGCGATGGCAGCGGCGCCGGCGACCGCATCCTGCGAGGAATTGCGCGCCGTACGGAAAATGTACTTGTTCCAGTTCGCGCCTGTGATGCTGTCGGCGACCGCAGGCTCGACGATCATCACCTTTTTATACTCTTCGGCGAGGGGAAGAACGGCGAGCGTATCGCCCGAGCTTGAGGAGCCGACCAGTAAATCTACTTTATCCTTTTCCAGCAGCTTCGTTGCTTTCTGTACGGCTACATCCGGCTTCGTTTCCGTATCTTCTACGATGATCTCGATAGGGCGGCCCGCAATTTCTTTCGAGCCTTTGGTCGCATATTCGATGCCAAGCTGAAAACCTCGCTCGGTTTGTTTGCCGTAGCTTTCCAGCGCACCCGTTTTGGAAGCGAGCAATCCGATCTTGAGCGGCGTTTTATTGGAGCTGGCTGCCGGTGTTGTTGAAGCGCTTACAGTTGTGGCAGGCGCCGTGCTCGCCCGGGTCGTTGAACTTGCATTTCCGCCGCCGCCTTGGCTGCAGCCTGTCAAAGCAACCGCAGCCCCTAGCATCGATAAGGCGCCTAAGCGTGCTAATTTTCTGGCAAACATGGTTAAAGCCCCCTCAATGGATAATGGATCTTTCGTATTTTCATTGTATCCATGCGAGGTTACAAATCAGTTACATGCGTCTGCATGACGGTGTCGTACATCTGCCTCGTTCGCTCCATCGGAGCTACACCGAGCTCACGATCCAGCTCCTTGCAACAGCGGTAATACCATTTCAACGCCTGATTGCGGTTGTTTTGCTTGTAATGGCAGTACATCAGCAAACGGTACGCTTCTTCCCAGCACGCATCCGTTTGTACGATTCGCTCGCACCAGTGAATGGCCCGGTCGAACTGTCCGGATTCGACACACAGCTGGGCCATCCGTTCCAATGATCGGAGATATAAGACCTGGATGCGCTCCCGCTCTTCGATGCACCAGTCGTCATAGCGTCGATCCGGCATATAGTCTCCGTGATAGAGCTGCAATCCTTTATCAAGCAGCGCCGCAGCGCGTTCTCTATCGGATTCTTCTAAGCCGTTTTTGGCATGCGCCTCGAATTCGACAACGTCCAGAATAAGTCCGGGCGCCAAATTCAAGCCGTACGAAGTGCCGTGCCGCTGTACGAAAAACGGATTCGAGCGCGCCTGTCTGCCGGGTTCAAGAGCGGAATGCAGCGCATTCAAGGCAACTTTGAAATCCCGCACGCCCGCCTTTTCATCCAATTCAGGGTAGAGCAGCGCCATGATCTCTTCTTTCGGCACCAACTGCTTCCTTTTCACGACCAATAGTTGAAAAAGCTCCTTCGCCTTCCCGCGCTGCCAGTCTTTGTCGGTGAGTTCCTTGTCGCCAAGAAAAACCTTAAATTCGCCCAGCGTTTGAACGCGAAGCGTATAACCGGGATGATAAGCTGCCTGTTCCAGGCCTAATCCGGACAGAAGAAACGATGCGTAGTGGCTGACGGCCTGACAGTTTTGCGCCGCAATCAACATAGGGACGAGCTGCTGAATATCTTTTGGACCGAAAAGCGTCCGCTTTTGAACCAGGTATTCATAATCGCCGCTTTGCATTTGAGAAAGAAATCGCTCTAAATGTTCATGGAATTCCCGCTCGCGCCCGCTATGATAGGCGATCCAAGTACGCCATAGCAGCGCAACCGTTAGTCCGTAACTATCCCCGCAATCACCAAAAAGAAGCTCCGCCTCGGCCATTAAATCATCAGATTCGGAAAGCTTGCCATGATAGATGTAGGCGACCGCGATGCTGAGCCGGATCCATGCGGAGAGCCAGCTATCGTTGACCTGCTCGGTTTCCAGCAGTGCCAGTCTGCCGTATTGCAGCGCCGACTCGAAGGTGCCGGCCCGACCGTGAAGCAGACAAAGGCCCATCAGCGGTTCGGCTTTGCCTCGCGACACTTCGAGGCCTTCCATCATCTCCTGCGCGGTGCGGTAGCAGTTCAGCACCACATCGAACTGCACGCTTGGCATTAGCTGTGCGGCATGCCCCATGCGCATCCAGCCGCACGCTTCGGCGAACGGGGATTCGGTGCGAATCCCTTGCAGCATGCCTTCTTGTGCGGCGGCTTTTGCTTTCTCGGGGTTGCCGAGCATCGACTCCATCAGTGAGGCTAAAATGTTCAATTCGCGGTGCGAGCGGGAGAGCACGATGCCGCCCTTCACGGTTTCCTCCAGCTTCAATTTTTCTAGCAAACGCAGCGCCTTTGCCAGTTTGCCGCTCCGCAGATTCATGCGGATCTCCAGCACATCGTCCTTGAAAACAGGATCCAGCTCCCGGCAGCGGGAGACCCACTTCCGGGCTTCGACGGCCCGTCCGGAGTTGACCAGATTTTCCGCGAGCAAGCTGTAGAGACGCAGTCTGTCATGAGTACTTCGAGATGAGTCTTCGAGGCTTTCAATTAGGTTCAGTGATTCTTTGAGCAAAGCATCCGCTTTCCTTGGTTGAATGGTATCCAGATACACGCGTGCTTGCCCTTCCAGCGCAGCGGCTCTGATCAAACCATCTCCGGTCTCATCCATCCGATATCCGGCTATTTCCTTGGCCTGCTTGTAACATGCTTGGGCTTTATCGTATAAACAGCGGTAGCGGTACGCCTCCCCCTGATAAACCCATAACCACGGATAGCGGTCCAGCAGCGGTTCCGGCAGAGTACGGGTTAGCTCCAGCAGCTTACCTAGGCGGCCGGTTTTCACGAGCGTCTTCCCGTAATCGTGCAAAACCGCAGCTATCCCCTGCTGGTCGCTAATGGTTCGATAATGATACAGCGCCGCCTCCGGCTGCTGATGATCCATAAAATATTGCGCTGCGAGTTTATGCAGGGAACGGAAGCGATTGTCTTCGCTTTTCAAGCGCTGCACCAGAAACTCGCGAAACATCGCATGATAACGGTATTGCTGCTCTCCGGTCTGGAACAAAAACAAACGCAAGCCGCATATGCGATCCAACATCATGTGGGAATCGTTCCAACCGTAAAGCTTATCGCACAGCGATGTATGGAAATCATCGAAAATGCAGGTCATGAGCAGTGCCTCACGAATCTCTTCGGTCTGTTTGCTGAACACTTCCATGGCCAGATAACGGAATAAATCATCCATCGACCTGCCGTCGTGATCGAGAATTTGCGCCAGTTTCCGGCCGGTTGTCAGCTGCTGCCAAATCATTTGGACGGCCATGACCCAACCTTCCGTCTTGCGGAAAATCTCCTTAACATCCGCTTCACCAAGCGGAAGCTCATAATAATCGGCGAATAAGACGTCAATTTCCTCTGCTGTGAACGCGAGATCCGACTCGCCCAGTTCGAGCAGCTCGGCTTTGACCTTCATGGAAGTGAGCGAATCCCAACGAGGTTTCGTTCTCCCTGAAATGACGAGATGAACCTGTGGAGGAAGATGACGAACCATATACTCCAAGCTTTTGCTCACGGGATCGCAATGCTCTACGAGATGGAAATCATCGATGACCACGATGACCTCGTCGCTGAGCTGCGTCAATTCATTCATGAGCGTATCGCTGAGCACATACAGATCCTGTTCATCCGAACCGTAGGCTCCCTCCAAGAGGGACACCATTAATTGCTCGCCAAACCCGGGATACTGAGTCCGTATCGCATGAACCAAATATTGATAAAAAGGAACCAGATCGTCCTCGCGCTCTCCGCAACTGTACCAGCACACCGCAATCCGCTCCATGCGGAAAAAAGAGGACAAAGCGGTGCTTTTTCCATAACCCGGTCCGCTTTGCACAATCGTAAGCGGGTATTCGAATACCTGCTTAAGCCTTTTGTTCAGGGATTGCCGCTGCAGCGTATTCTTTTTCAGCTGAGGCGGCGTAATCTTGGTAACCAAGATCGACTTGGCTGATCTCATGTTCTTCTCCTTGAAAGCGCTTTTTCACTTATTTTACCATAGGCCGCTGAACGCGGATACGAGGCCGTTCTTATCGATCTTCCCGACTGGCGTCTTTGGCAGCGTCTCGACAAACAGGATTTTTTTCGGCACCTTATATTTGCCGATCCGGGAGGCGCAGTAAGCTTGTAGCTCTTCGCTAGTAGCATGACTGCCATCCCGCAATGCGATGACGGCGGTGACCAGCTCGCCCCATTTGGCATGGGGCAGCCCGATCACAGCTGCCTCCGCCACAGCCGGATGTTGCTGCAAGAGATGCTCCACCTCAAGTGGGTACACGTTTTCGCCGCCGGTAATGATCATCTCTTTCTTGCGGCCGACGATGTAGTAGAAGCCTTCATCATCATAGCGTCCCAGATCGCCCGTACAGAACCAGCCTTCTCTGCATGCTTCAGCCGTAGCTTTCGGGTTATTCCAATAAGCTTCGAACAGGTGCTGTCCGCTTATTTGGATTTCACCCACTTCGCCGGCAGCGGCCTGTGTGCCATTCTCACGCATAATGCGGATTCGATTGCAGATCATCGGTCGTCCGACCGATCCGCGTTTTCGCAATGCATCAGCCGGATCAATATAGAAATTGTTAGGCCCGGCTTCCGTCATCCCATATCCTTCCTTGAACGGCAAACCTTTAGCGGCAAAAGCGTCATATATGGTCAGAGGACACGGCGCCCCGCCGGAAATAAAGGCACGCATGTGACGAAAAGAAGCCTCACGGTAGGACTGTGTTTGCACGAGCAGATGATACATCGTAGGCACCATCAGCACGACGGAGCACTGCATCAGCTCCAGAAGCATGACTGCACGTTCCGGCTTGAACTCCCGCTCCACAACAACCGTACCGCCGGCTAACAAAACGGGCAGTGAAAGTGCATTGATACCGCCGGTATGAAACATCGGCAGATAGGTGACAGTGACGTCCCGGTCCGTCAATCCCCAGCTTATGACGGTATTCGAGGCGTTTGCATATACCGATAGATGGGATAAAACAACACCCTTCGGCTTCCCTGTTGTCCCGCCCGTATAAATCATCAGCAGCGGATCTTTTGCTTCCGGCGCTTGGACGGTTTGCTCACCAGTCCCAACCGATCCTTCTGTACCAGCGTTAGCATATGAATCGCTCTGCAAGCTTATGCGCCGACCGGGATCAACCGACTGTGCAAGCGCCTCCAATTCTTCGTGATAGAAAAGCAATCTATAGGCGCAATCGTCTAAAATATAGCCAAGCTCCACGCCGGACAGCCGCCAATTCAGGGGAACCAGAACGGCCCCCATACGGGCGCAAGCGAATAGCAGTTCAAAATAACAAAGACCGTTAGGCGCAAGCAGCGCAACGCGATCACCTTTGGAAATACCCCATTGACGTAAAGCCGCAGCCAAATGCTCGGTCCGCTCCTGCAGCTGGCGATAACTCCAGCTCAACCCTGAATACCCATCAACCACAGCCGTCTTGTCCGGTGTCATGCGGCTTCTCCACTCAAACCATTCGGTCTCCCAACTATTCACGCTTGTTCCCTCCATGTATCGCCACGGCTGTTTCTTTTTGTTATACACGACAAGTTTCTATAACTTATTTGTACAACTGAACGGTTACAAATCAGTTACACATCATTGTATACATCACTCCCGGATTACAAAATCTCCTTTACATGGAAGACTTCGTCTGCTAAAATTGCTACGAATTAATTGTCAACTTATTAATTGTATTTAAGGTTAACAATATCATTAGAGGATGGTGATCATTTGTTGAATTCAACTAATATCTATACAGATTGGCAGTACCTTTCCCAAAAAGCACTCAACGAACAATTTTTAACATTAGAAGAAGGGCTCGCTATTCTCGAAGCCGATAACGATGAGGTATTGCCGCTCTTGCACGCCGCTTATAAGGTGCGGAACCATTACTTCGGCAAGAAAGTAAAACTAAATATGATAATCAACGCTAAAAGCGGCTTATGTCCCGAGGATTGCGGCTACTGCTCACAATCCATCGTTTCAACATCGCCGATCGAGAAATATACCATGCTGGATAAAGAAACACTGCTTGCCGGAGCTCGGGAGGCCATGGCCCGCAAAGCGGGTACGTATTGCATCGTTGCAGCAGGAAAAGGCCCGACGAATCAGGAGCTGGATCAAGTCGTCGAAGCCGTCAAAGAAATCCGCGAAACGATGCCGCTGAAGATTTGCGCATGCCTTGGCATACTAAAAGATGACCAAGCCAAACGGTTAGCGGAAGCGGGCGTACACCGGTATAATCATAATTTGAACACAAGCAAAGCCAACTACCCTGCCATCACGACAACGCATTCGTACGACCAACGGGTTGAAACGGTGGAAAAAGTAAAAAAGCAAGGCATGTCCCCTTGCTCTGGTGTCATTATCGGTATGGGCGAGACAAATCAAGAAATTATCGAAATGGCTTTTGCGCTTCGGGAACTTGACGCCGATTCCATTCCGATCAATTTTTTGAACGCAATTCCGGGAACTCCGCTCGAAAAATCGGGACGTATACCGGCCATGAAGGCGCTGAAAGTATTGGCCTTATTCCGGTTCATCTGTCCATCTAAAGAGATCCGCGTAGCAGGAGGGCGCGAGGTCAATCTGCGCACGCTGCAGCCTCTGTCTTTGTACGCAGCGAATTCCCTCTTTGTCGGCGACTATTTGACGACGGAAGGTCAAGATGTCTCTGCCGATCATCGGATCATTGAAGATCTGGGCTTTGAAATCGAATTATGTGCACTTTAGAATAAACCGCTCTACAAGCGTAAGCTTCTCTTCCGAAAGCGGTCCCGAATTATCGAAATATAGGATGGATGCTTCCGGAACATTCCATTTAATTTCCCGGCGAGTCAAAGACCGACTAAAGCTGCTCCAGTTGTCCAGCTTCCAAATATCCAGGACAGAGCCCCTCGATTGAATGCGCTGCTTGTATGCTTCATCGTCAGGGAGGAAGACATACACAGCTTTGGCATCGACATCGCCATTCGAAACACCAATTCGAGCCAGTTCCTTCTCAAGCCATAAAGGGTCCTCCGTCTCCCTGGTAAATGGACCGACGACGAATGCATCGATGCCAAGCTCCACGTTCTCCATGGCAGCGTCCATCGTGATCCGGTACCCTAAATCGCGGCAGCGCTTTTTGTATACATCCGAATCCCTATCGTTCGGATCATGCCCTGAGAGCGTCATAATCGATTCCGCGGCCGGTCTGAGTAATGTATCCATGTCGAAAAAAGCCGCACGGTGCTTTCTCGCTAAGGCTTTGGCGAGCGTAGTCTTGCCTGCTCCGGCCGGGCCTAAGAAAAAAACGAGCTTGCTCATACCTTGCCTCCCCATGTTTCGTGAAAAACCAGATCATCGAGGCTTCTTCTTTTTTCCCAGTTCGCTGTTTCTAAGATAGGCTTAGAAGGATAATGATCGGTATAGCCAATAGACAGCAAAGCGACCGGATCGATATGCGGAGGAATGCCTAATATATTGCGAATATCCGCTTTTTTATAAAAGCTGACCCAACCAAGCGCTAACCCTTCTGCACAAGCGGCGAGCCACATATTTTGAATCGCGCACGCCGTTGACAGCACATCCGTTTCGGGTATGGAATTCCGCCCGAGTACATGGGATCCCCCGCGAGTCGGATCGCACGTGACGCAAATCGTTAAAGGCGCTTGTTTGATTCCTTCGATCTTGAGCCCTAGAAATTGGTCTTGTCGATCATCCTCGTAATGAATGGCGAGTGCTCGTCTTTCTTTGTCCGCCGCCCAGGCCAGCCTTTCCTTGATTGTATCTTTCGTCACCAATATAAAACTCCAGGGCTGCATATATCCCACCGATGGACCGTGATGTGCGGCTTCCAGTAAATGCTTGACGATTTCCTCCGGAATCGGGGTCGTCAAAAAGGTTCTGATATCTCTTCTTGCATGAATGATCCTGTACAGAGCATCCTTATCTTGTTCGCTGAACATGTACATCCCTCCATGGAAATTTAAAGAAGCACTTATAGCCAAATATGTTATGTAAATCGCAGATCGAGTATGGCCCTGCGCGAGAATCGTTTGGTACACTGGACATAGCATGCAAAGGAGTGATACGATGCCTTATTTATCTTTAACCTCATGGAGTTTGCATCGAAATCTAGGCCCATTACGTTGGACCCGGTGGGACGATCATAGCAAAATTACTTATACAGACGCGCAAGAGCAACCTGAAACCTTATCCTTACTCGAGTTACCTGCTGTGCTGATGCAAAAAGGATTCGCTGCGGCGGAAATCTGTCATTTTCATTTTCCCGATACCGGAGAAACCTACCTGCTGTCGCTTCGAAGCGCTTTCAAAGAAGCGGGCATCCGCTTCTATACGCTGCTGCTTGAATATGGAGATATCTCAACCGCCGATGAAATACGCAGAAGCTCGGATATCGACTGGATTCGTCACTGGATTCAAATCGCTGCGGCAGCAGGCGCTGAACGGGTGCGAATTATCGCCGGAGACGCAGATCCTAAAGATCAAGGAGGTTTGAAACGATCGGCAACAGCATTGGTCGAATTGTGCGAATATGCCGCCGCTCGAGGAGTCAGGGTCGTCACGGAAAACTTTCATGCGCTTACCTCCGTATCGGACAACTGCCTTGCACTGCTCGACGCTTGCGGAGAAAGTCTGGGACTAACCTCCGACTTCGGGAATTTCAAAGGGCCGGAGAAATACGATATGCTAGCCCAAACAATCCCACACAGCGAATCGATACACGCTAAATCACAGACGGATGAAGAAGGAATACCCGATGCTGCTGAGTTTGAGCGCTGTATGCAAATTGTGAAGCGCACGGGCTACGAAGGGCCAATCACCGTCGTCTACGACGGACCCGGTGATATGTGGGAGGGCATACAGCGCGTACGCTCGCTTATTACGCCTTATTTGGCTTAACAAGAGATCATGCGATCTCTATACTTTCTCCTGGAGCAAGCAACTCGCCGTTCAAGCCTCGCTCTTCCAGCTTCTGAACGAATGCCGCTGCATCCTGCTGAATGACAGGAAAACTGTTGTAATGCACCGGAATGACCAGCTTAGCCTGATACCATTCGGCGGCTTGCAGCGCATCTTCAGGCCCCATCGTATAGTGATCGCCAATCGGGATAAACGCGACATCGATTTGATACCGCTCGCCAATCATCTTCATATCTCCGAACAGCGCGGTGTCTCCGGCATGCAGAATCGTTAATCCTTCTGATTGAATGATATATCCGGCTGGCATTCCACCGTAGAGAATACGCTTCTCTTCGGCGATCACAATACCCGAGCTATGGAACGCTTGAACCATTTTCGCTTTGGCGAAACCAAGATCGATCGTGCCGCCGATGTTCATTTCCAACGTTTTGACACCTTTCCACGACATGTACGCCGATAGCTCGGGATTGGCCACTACAGGGGCATCATTCGCTTTGGCAATCGGCTCCGCATCATTTATATGGTCCATATGGGCATGCGTTAGAAGTATGTAGTCTGTTTTAATATCCTCAGGATTTATCACTGCCAGTTGGTTGCCGCGCAAGAAAGGATCAATGACGAGCGACTTGCCCCCAACCACGATTTGCAAACACGAGTGTCCATGATAAATAATTTCCACGAATGATCTCCTCCAAGACAAATTATTGATTTTAGCTTTGTTTCCATCATCTAACATTTTAATCGTCTGGTCAAACTGCGCCACTATACCAGATTAAAACCCACAGTTTTCGCTGTGGGCGTTCATGCTCATTTGTTCGGGCTATTTTTCTTGTACAGCTTCCTCAAGCATTTCCAACATATTTTCTCCGGTCTTGTGTTCACTTCAATAACCCAAGGCTTTAAGTTTTTATCCATACCCATATCGATTCCGAAAAGTCGAATGCCAGGATAATTTTTTTCAAGCTGTTTGCATATCCGACTGCCAAGCCTGTTTAACTTAAAGATAGCCTTTTTTTGACTGGATGGATTGGTATACGGACCTAATAGTTCCTCGATGGATTGTGCGGTTCCGCCGCTTCGGATATTCGTTACGATTTTGTCAGAAGCAGCCGCGCGGCCGACAAATCCTTTATTTTGCCAAGTGTTATCACTTTGTTTCGTCATCATCAATCGAAGATCAAACGGACGTTTCTTCCACTTGAGCAAGTCTATACCCTGCTGAACCAAATAATCGTTGTTCACTTTCTTTAACAAAACAAAGGCGTATACCTCATTCATGGAACGGAATTTTTTTTGAACAGTCCCCAAATGAACACGGTAAGACTGTTGTTTCTCCGGGCCGAGCATTCGAACCTGCATGACGCCTACGCCAAAAGCACCTTGATTCGGCTTTAAATAAACCGTTTTAAATTGGGACAACATTGCAGATAAAGATTGTTTATTTAGTTTTTTGGTTGCGGGAAGGTGCTCTTTAATATGGGGATTCTGCATTAATTCACGATGCTGGTCCCATTTGATGCCTTTTGCAGGTTTATTCGGCTTGGAAGCAATAGCTAAATGAACTTGTTTCATGATCAATCTCCTCACACAAGAATTCCAATATCATATTCGGCTTCTTGGGAACAGGTAATAGGGGTTTGCCTATCATGCAAACAAGAATACCTTTTGACGAATAATGTGTAGTCATGAAAGGAGTGACTGCCTTGATCCGGATAACAATAGCCGCAGTCGGCGATTTGTTGATGAAAAGCGAAATTATTGCTTCAGTTAAACAACCCGGTGGATATAAGTTTGATCCTATTTTGGAAAAAGTAAAACCTTACCTACAAAAACACGATCTTGTCATCGGCAATCTGGAGACGACATTCTCAGGAAAAAGGCAACTGGGAGTTGCCCAAAGACGTCTGAAATGCAACTGCCCGAGAGAGCGCCGGAATCCGAAAACGGGTTTTCCTATATTCAACTGTCCTGACGAATGGGCTTCGACGCTTAAGAATGCCGGTTTCCATGTTCTGACCACAGCCAACAATCATTGCATGGACGGTGGCGAAGCAGGTTTAACACGAACATTAAATGTCCTCGATCGATATGGTCTCAAACATACGGGAACTTTTCGTTCCGTCCAGGAATCCAAAAGAAAATTGATTGTACGGGTGAAGGGAGTGAATATCGGAATATTGTCTTATACATCTGGGACGAATTCTATACCCGTACCTAAACCATGGTTAGTGGGCCGTATCAACCCGAAGAAAATGATAGCGGATATCCGCGAATTGAAAAATAAAACGGACTTCGTCATCGTATGCCTGCATTTCGGTCAGGAATATCGGATTTATCCTAACAAAAATGAAAAACAATTGATGTACTTATTATTTAAACAAGGCGTGAATGTGATCTTAGGCGCACACCCCCATGTACTGCACCCGGTAATTATGATAAAAGTGAAAGACATCCACGGGAACGTTAGAAACCGAGTCGCCGCTTCCTCACTGGGAAACTTTGTCTCAACACAGTTGAATAGAAATCCGAAAACGACTCAAGGCATGATTTTGGCATTGACTTTAACGAAAAATGATCGCGGGGAAACAGATGTAACGAAAGTTGGCCGTATTGCAACTAGGGTTCAGATGGTACGCGGTAAAAGGAATGTTTATAGAGTTGTGGCAGGACATGGGGGCCGGAAGAATGACTAAAAGAGCAGCATTGGGGCTGCTCCTTTTTCGTTCATATCAGGTGAAAGGTATACAGGAGCGGTATACCCAGACTTATGATCAGCAGCACGAAACGAATGCCGGTTTCAACGACGGAACCGGTCGTGACCGCCATCCATTTAGGGAGCAATCGAACTTTTGGCTTGATCGGCCAGAAGAGCTGTACCCCTTTGTCGTTAAACAAATCGATAAGCGGGTGAGAAGCGTATGAGATGATAAACACCCAATAAAACAAAGCCGGTATCGGCGATGAAACTAGCATTAATAGGATGAGCAGCAGGATCGAATGTGTCACTGTCCGGTGACGTACTTGAAGTACCCGAAGCAGTGCGGATAAAGGAAATAGTACCTTCGCCATGGTAGACCCCGGTTTGTCTACGTCAGCCAGAGTGCCTGCGAGACAGCCCAGCAATAGCGCTCCCGCAGCCTCCCACGATAAAAAGCTTACATTTTGATAGACCAGAACGAGCTCGGCGGAGACGAGTCCGGCGACGCTGTGTGTTTTCTGAAGCATGTTGAATCCCCTACTTATTCGTGATGTATGATAACTTTATAGTATTCGGATGGAGGTTGGAAAATGGGGCGTTAAATTACTTGATCGTAAAGAATTTATTATGTTTGTCGCAATTTCGATGGACTCATTTTCTTTATTAAATTCAAGATTAAACGAATCCCCGAATACCCTGTTTATGGTTTTGCTAAGCGAAATTGCGTCAATATCCTTAAGATGCTTAGTGATATAAACGGTAACTGTCCGGGTCTCACCATCATATTCATCTGCCGGACAATCCATTTCTAATAGCTGAATGGGGTCCCAGTTATCTATATGGCGCTTAACGATATCTAGAAACGGTGCAGGATCATATTCAAGTGTGTTTAGATACTTATTTTCTCTGAAAATTTCTTTCCTGACACTCCAAAGCAAATAATTGATTTTCGTTTCATCTGATACTGCTCTAAACTTCATTAATCCATTCTCCCCAGATGTTAATTGTCATGTTTACTCAAGCATCGAATGTTTCAAGCCCTTCATGTTCATTATGTTATTTTTCAATAGTAAAAACAACTTAGATCCACATGTTATAGGCATAAAAGAAGGCCGCCCCAACAATCTTTACAGATCTTCGGGGGCGGCCGCTTGCGCGAACCGGTTTATTGTAGTTCAAAAGCCTCCGCTACCAGTCGGTAGGAGCGAATTCGCGCTTCAACATTATGAATGGGTGAAACGATCATGATTTCGTCAGCGCGGTAAGCCTCGTTCAGCTTCAAAATCTCCTCCTTCACCTGCTGCGGGGTGCCCACGATGCGCTTATGACGGCCATCGCGGATCATCGCGTAATCCATCTCAGTGTACGGATAGTTCATCGCCGTTTCCACCGATGGGAAAGAAGGGAGCAGCATGCCGCGCATCAGTGAGAGGAAGAACAGATCCGTACTCGTCGCGAGCAAGTTCGCTTCTTCTGAGGTTTCGGCGCAGATGACGAGCACTGCAGCCAAGGAGCAAGCTTGCTCGTTCAGCCGCGATGGTTGGAAGTGCTCGCGGTAGATGCGCAGCGCCTCCGTGCAATCGGCGTTGCCGAAAAATTGCGCAAAGCCGAAGGCAGCACCCTGCTGAGCAGCAATGCGGGCGCTCTCATAGGACGAGCCGAGCAGCCATACCTCGGGCGCGGTCGGAATGATCGGCGCTGCGTGCAATGAGGCGAAACGATGGTCAGCAGGCAGGGCATCATACAGGTATCCAGTCAAATCCGCGACCTGCTGCGGATATTGGTCCACACCTGTATATTTGCCCTCCTGCAGCGCGCGGGTTGAGATCGGCATGCCGCCAGGCGCGCGGCCGAGTCCTATATCGATGCGACCCGGGTGCAGCGCCTCCAGCAGGCGGAAATTTTCCGCCACTTTGTACGCGCTGTAATGAGGCAGCATGATGCCGCCTGAGCCTAATCGGATGCGCGTCGTTTTCGCAGCCAAGTGAGCGATCAGCACCTCAGGGCTGGAGTGCGCCAGCGCCTGTGAGGCGTGGTGCTCCGATACCCAGTAGCGCGTATAACCCAGCTTATCTGCTTCCTGAGCTAATTGTGTCGTCTCAGCGAGCGTCTCCGCCGCTGTGCGACCTTCTCCTATTTGTGATTGGTCCAAAATGCCCAATTTAATCATCTTTATCACCTCTTTTTTAACTGTAACACATTTAAGCACAGAATGGCAAAAATACAACCGGAATCTCTTCCGACTGCCATTTTACCCATCCATGATTCTGTCAACAATTAAAATTTAATAAAAGAAAATAGTTGGCCTGGGACTTCGATGTGGTATCATAATCGGAGATAAAAACAAGGGAGAACGACGGATGGATAAACAATCAGAAACGAAGAAAGGTACGATATGGGAGGTTCTTGGCGTATCCTTAAAACTTGGACTGACCTCATTTGGCGGACCGGTCGCTCACATTGGTTATTTTCGGGAAGAATACGTTAAACGCAGACAATGGCTTGATGAAAAAAGCTATGCCGATCTCGTAGCGCTCTGTCAGTTCCTGCCCGGACCGGCAAGCAGTCAAGTCGGCATGTCCATTGGTATTCTGCGAGCAGGACTGCTCGGGGGAATCGCCTCTTGGGCGGGATTTACGCTGCCATCGGCTCTTGCGCTCGTGGTCTTCGCCATGCTTGTTCGCAGTTACGATCTCGCGCAATCAGGTTGGCTGCATGGTCTTATGATTGTTTCCGTCGCAGTCGTTGCCCAGGCGGTTTGGGGAATGGCTCGAACGCTTGCGCCTGATCGCACCCGAGGTACAATCGCCGTTCTGACGGCAATCATCACATTGATATGGCCTACAGCATATAGCCAGCTGATTCTGATTGCTGCAGCGGGTATATTCGGCCGACTATTCCTGCCAAAAGCTGAGATACCCAAGGCTTCTGAAGGTGTTCCTTTCCTTAGCAAACGAATTGCCGTGATATCATGGATGCTTTTCACGATATTGTTGCTCGGACTGCCGCTCCTCAGGCAGTTGTACCCTTCGCAGTGGCTTGCAATGTTCGATAGCTTCTATCGCGTCGGCTCGCTTGTCTTTGGCGGAGGTCATGTCGTCCTGCCGATGCTTGAAGCGGAAGTCGTTCCGACAGGATGGATTACAAACTCACAGTTCTTGGCCGGATATGGCGCCGCGCAAGCCGTTCCCGGCCCCTTATTTACACTTTCCGCTTATATAGGAGCGATCATGAACGGATGGCTAGGCGCACTTATCGCACTTCTAGCCATGTTCTTGCCATCCTATTTGCTCGTTGTCGGAACACTTCCTCTATGGGGAGCGATCCGTCGACGCCCGAATTTCCAGGCGGCATTGCAAGGCATTAATGCAGCGGTCGTCGGCATTCTGCTTGCAGCATTGTTTAATCCGGTTTGGACAAGCGCCATCCATAACGCATATGATTTCAGTCTTACCCTGGCAGCATTTGCCTTGCTCATGCTCTGGAAACTGCCTCCATGGGTCGTTGTCGTCCTCACTGCTGTTGGCGGTTCGCTCTTAGCGGTGCTCTTTTAGCTCTTTTAGCTTTTTTAACTCTTTTAGCTCTTTTAGCGCTTTGAATCGCAAGTCGTTACCAACTTATGGATTATTACCGTATTTTGGCAATATCCTCAGCTCGCTATCTCTTTTTTATTTCTATAACAGCAATATCCCCTTAACTCAGAAACAACCATAACAAATGAAAATTTAGGTGAGAGCACATCAGTTTCAAGATATCCGTAAATATAGATTCGGCCCATAAACCTTGTATTTTACCCTGCAGCTGAGCCGTGGGGATAATACATACAACAAATGCTATCGTACCTGATCTGATCCATGGGGATAATGCCTAGATCAAATACTTTCTCCTCTGAGCCATTGGGATAGTGCCTAGAACAAAGGCTCCGCATCTCCTCTGAGCCAGGGGGAAAATGCCTAGAACAAATGCACCGGACCTGAGCCAGGGGGATAGTGCCCAGAACAAATACTTCCACTCTCCTCTGAGCCAGGGGGATAGCGGCTGCAGAGCCCAAAACGTTGAATAGCCCGCCAACGATGGCGGGCTTATTTGTACCTTATTTCATTTGTTGCAGCAAATTCACGCGATATGCTTCGCTTTCGAGCCCTTGAATTTCTTTGTACTCTTCCTCCGTCAGTCGTCTAGGCTGTCCTACGGACTTGGCGATCATGTAGATTTTGGCGCTTTCCTCCATCACTTCCGTGCGGTAGTAAGCTTCGCGCAAGTTTTTGCCGGTCGTGACGAGGCCGTGATTTTTAAGCAAAATCGAGCTGTACCGGTCAGCCTTTTCGGCAACGAGATTCGCCAGTTTATCCGTCGTCGGTACGACGTAAGGCACGAAGGCCACATCGCCGACAAGCGCCGCTTGATCCGGGAACAGCATCGGCAGTTCATCGTCTACAAGCGTTAATGCAATGCAGTACGCCGGGTGCGTATGCACGATGGCCTGCATGTTCGGGTTCACGCGATAGCAGAACAAATGCATGAGCACTTCAGATGACGGACGGTACGACTTATCCAAAATGTCACCCGAGGGAATGTGAATAGGCACCCATTGCTCAGGCTCAATATCTTCCAGCGCAAAGCCGCTTGGGGACAGGTACATGATGTCCTCGAATCGGGCGCTGATGTTCCCTCCGGGACCGACAACGAGTCCTTTTGCCACGCTTTTACGCGCATATTTCGTTAGTTCTTCTCTCGTTTTCTGCTCCGACATCTCATATCAACTCCTTACTGATTTCTTAGTAATAACTTGCTTATAGGTGTGAAAAGCCTCCTGCCACTCCGCGCTATCCTCGGGCTCATACCGGTCCGGCGGGAAGGAATCCATGACGACCTGGCGGATTTGCTCGAGCGTGCCCACCTCGCCGTGCGCTTTGGCCTGCATCATCACATTGCCGATGGCCGTCGCCTCGACGGGACCTGCGATCACGGGTCTGCCCGTTGCATTAGCCGTCAGTTGGCACAGCAGGCGATTTTGAATGCCGCCGCCGACGATATGGATGGAGGCCAGCTTTTTGCCGAGCAGCAGCTCAATCTCATCGAGCGATTGCTTAAATTTCATAGCGAGGCTATCGACCACACAGCGGATCAGCTCCGCTTTCGTTTGCGGCACCGTTTGACCGGTATGTGCACAGTAACGGCGAATCCGATCCGGCATATGGCCCGGCGCAAGAAAGACGGGGTCCTCTGGATCTACATAGTAAAGCAGCCCCTTCTCCCGCTTCGCCATTTCCTGCATTTCGGCGTAAGAAAGCGTCTCGCCTTCCAGCTCCCACTGCCGCTTGCATTCCTGGAGAAGCCACAGGCCCATGATGTTTTTGAGCATGCGGATTTTACGTTCCGCTCCCCCTTCATTCGTAAAGCCCCAGCGGCGGGCATCTTCATTCAGGATCGGCTGATCCAGCTCAACGCCCATCAAGGACCAGGTCCCACAAGAAATGTAGGCATAGTCACCTTGAAGCGAGGGGATGGAAACAACAGCGGATGCCGTATCATGAGAAGCCGTTGCGACGATCGGAATAACGCTAACTTGCAGTTCTTCGGCGATTTCTTTTCGGAGCACGCCCTCAGCGGTGCCCGGCATGACGATGTCCGTAAAAAGCGTGGACGGTACCGAAATCCGGCCCAGCAGATCCCGGTCCCAATCTCTTGCTGTCGGATCGAGAAGCCCTGAGGTGCTGGCGATCGTGTATTCCGTAGAACGAACACCGGATAAGTAATAACGAAATAAGTCCGGCATGAACAGCATCCGCGTATCGCCGTCCAAGGATTGAGTTTGTGCTTTTGCTTCCGCATAAAGCTGAAAAATCGTATTAAATGATAAGGGCTGAATCCCAGTGCGGGCATACAATTCCGCATCCGGCAGCGAAGCCAGCAGTTCTTCCATCGCAACTGTGTTGCGCGCATCCCGATAGTGGTACGGATTGCCGATCAGCTTCCCTTTTCCGTTCACAAAGCCGTAATCCACGCCCCATGTGTCTACCGCAATCGATGCCGGGCTGCCTGAAGCATGCTGTTTGTAAGCATGAATCCCTTTTTTCAGCTCATGAAACAGGCGGAGAAAGTCCCAATGGAGGCTGTCGCCGAGCCGGACCGGATCATTGGCAAAACGATGAATATCCTCCACCGTAAGCCTCGCGCCGTCCCAGCGCCCAAGAATCGTTCTTCCGCTGCTTGCTCCAAAATCTACCGCTAACATATGCAAAGGGTTCGTTCCCACTGCAATCACCTCACTAACGTGCAAATCCCTTTACTTATATAAAGGACCGAAACTGCTGCAAGCTCTGAAATCTGCGCCTTCAGGGTCTGAAGTACCGAAATTGCTCCACACGCGCGGACGGAAAATATGTTCCTTCGCAACGTTATGCATCGAAACCGGAATTCTCAAAATCGCAGCGAGCGTAATCAAATCGGCCCCAATGTGACCATAGCTGATCGAGCCATGATTCGATCCCCAGTTGTCCATCACCGAGTACACATCCGTAAACGATCCTTCACCTGTCAAAATAGGAGCAAACCACGTCGTCGGCCATGTCGAATCCGTGCGAAGGTCGAGTGTGTTGTGAACGTCCTCCGGCAGGTCGACCGAATAGCCTTCCGCAAGCTGCAGCACTGGCCCCAAGCCTTTCACTAAGTTGATGCGGGACATCGTGACCGGCATGCCGCCTTTGGTCAGGAAGTCCGTGGAATAGCCGCCGCCCCGGAAATATTCCACAGCCGCCGGACGCCAGGACGTCGCTTCCAAGCATTTAGTCACTTCTTCGTCCGTAATTTCCCAGAAAGGCTTCATCACCGGTTTACCATCGCGTGTCTGTTCACCCGTACCATCCAGCGCCGCAGGACCGGAGTTGATCAAATGAAGAATGCCATCCTTCGCCGCTCCGGTGAGCGTATGTCCCGTAACCCGCTTCACCGCATCCGGACTCCAGTACGTTCTCACGTCCGCAAAAATTTGCGCCGTATTCGTGAGCAAATTACCGAAGAGCATCACCACGCCATTCAAGCTGTCATTCTCGGTTGCGACCAAATATGGCGCGCGCTTGCCGTTCCAGTCGAATGACGTATTGAGGATCGCTTCCAGGAAATCTCCGTTCGGGAAATGATCCGTCCAATGGCGCTGCCCCTGGAAGCCGGATAGAATCGCATTATGACCGAGTGCTTCTTCACCGTAATCAAGATCGGCAAGACGTAGGTTGCCAACCATGAGATCGCGGACGATCAAGGTCATTTTGACGACCTTTTCCCAGTCTTGGTCTTTTTTCTCGCGCGACGTTTGGATTTCCGGAGGGTTTTTGTCAGGGCCCTCCTTGCAGTTTTCTTTAACCCAGTTTAGAGCGATACGATATTCTTCCGGGTCGAAAATCTCCTCATCGATGCGTCGCACCAGCTCCGTCATATCGACATACTCGTTGCGCATGCCGAGGTAGTTCTGGAACAGCTCCTCATTCACGATGGATCCTGCGATTCCCATGGAGACGGAGCCGATGGACAGGTAAGATTTGCCCTTCATGTAGGCTGCGGCAAGTCCTGCCTTGGCAAAACGGAGCAGCTTTTCCTGAACGTCCTGCGGAATATCCGTCGTGCCTGCATCCTGCACGTCTTTGCCGTAAATGCCAAATGCGGGAATGCCCTTCTGCGCATGGCCGGAAAGCACTGCTGCCAAATAGACGGCTCCCGGGCGCTCGGTACCATTGAAGCCCCAAATCGCTTTCGGCGTCGAGGGATCCATATCCATCGTTTCCGTGCCGTAACACCAGCAAGGAGTCACCGTGATGGAGACGCCAACGCCGGCTTTCGCGAATTTCTCAGCAGCCGCTGAGGCTTCAGCAACGCCGCCGATGCAAGTATCCGCGATGATGCATTCGACAGGCTCGCCGTTCGGATATTTCAGCGTTTCGCTGAGCAGTGATGCGACTGCTTTAGCCATGTTCATCGTTTGATCTTCGAGCGATTCGCGCACGCCTTTTCTTCTGCCGTCGATTGTCGGTCTGATCCCGATTTTTGGGAAGCCTTGTTTCCATCTGTTGTCGCTGTTTGCCATGTTTAATTCCTCCTTAGAGTTTTGATAGAGTTATCGATAATCCAAAGTTCGCATATGGGGCGAATTGGCTTATTCGCTGATGACGCCCTTCTTCAAAATAATGTTGGCGTACAGCGCCTTTTCGCTTGTTGCTACAATCGCATATGCTTTCTTAGCACGTTCATAAAAAGCAAAACGCTCCACATGCTCGATCGCTGGGGTTATGTGTTTGCCAATGATCTGCTCATAAGTCCTCCAGATTGGCGTTTCCACGGTATCTCCCGGGACGACGTCCATGAGAGCAACCGGCTGCTCGCTGTAGGTATCAAGCGGGAACAAAGTTAAAAGCGCTTCCAACAACTCGGGGACGCCGTGACCGTCACTGCGCAGCAATCGATTCGTATGGCTGACCGCAGGAAAATTACCGTCAGCGATGACGATTTCGTCGCCATGCCCCATCTCCATCAGTACCTTCAAAAGTTCAGGTGAAAGAATGGATGGAATTCCTTTTAGCATATTCATAACCTCCATTGAATTTTCTTAGGATTTCGTTCTTCATACGACTATACGATGAATTAATTGTGTTACCGATAACTCAAAATTAACAATTTCCTGCCTTGCTGTCAATCCTTAATTTCTATACAATAGACGAATAGAATGAACGAAAAGGTGACTGCACGTGATTACAATCTATGATATTGCTGAAAAAGCCGGCGTCTCTGCCATGACGGTCTCGAGAGTTATCAATAACACAGGACGGATTAGCGAGGCGACTCGCAAACGAGTCCGCAAAGTAATGGAGGAACTCCATTACATCCCGAACTCGATGGCTCGCAGTCTTGTTTTGCAAAAGACGCACATTTTGTCTTTGCTCATTACGGATATAACGAATCCGTTTTATACAACGATAGCGCGCGGTGCCGAGGATGCTGCCAAGCGCTCGGGGTTCAGGCTGCTTTTTGGCAATAGCGATGAGGATTATGCGAAGGAAAAAGATTACGTCGATATGATTTTATCGACTCGCGTGGACGGCGTCTTATTCGCACCGACGGGGGACCATTCGCTGGAGCACCTGCAGCAGCTGCAAAAGCACAACATCCCCTTCGTCGTGCTCGACCGCGAAGTTCCGGGCATCGAAGCGGATGTTGTACTCGGGGACAGCAAGGAAGGCGCGCGAAAGCTAGTCGAGCACCTGATCGGCATCGGGCACCGCCGCATAGCGCTGATTAACGGCTCGCAGGACGTTTCAACCGCGCGCCTGCGGCATTTGGGCTATCGCGAAGCGCATACGCTCAACGGTCTGCCGATCGATGACTCGCTCATTATTCACGTCAACTATCGTGATTTTCACGACGAGTCTGCTCTCGAGGCGTTGTTGCAGCATCCTTCGCCGCCAACCGCCATTTTTGCAGCCAATAATATGCTGGCTGTTGGCGTCATTAAGTCTCTGCGCCAGAGAGGACTTCAAGTTC
The DNA here is from genome assembly GCF_014534655.1 of Paenibacillus sedimenti. Classification (GTDB taxonomy): domain Bacteria; phylum Bacillota; class Bacilli; order Paenibacillales; family NBRC-103111; genus Paenibacillus_E; species Paenibacillus_E sedimenti. Next base: position 666,335 of record NZ_JACVVD010000001.1, on the reverse strand, counting down.
CGCAAGATATCTCCGTCGTCTGCTTCGACGACTTCGTCCATGCGGAAGCCATCAACCCATTCCTCACCGTGGCCGCTCAACCGGCTTACCAGTTCGGTTCGCTTGGCATGCAGCTGCTGATCGAGCGCATCGAGAGCGAACCCGCCCGGGAGAATCGCAAGCTGATTCTTCCGTCCGAGCTGCTGATCCGCGCTTCATCGCAAGCATTAGTAAGGGCTTAATGCAAAACTGCTCCAAAGTCGAAAGCGTCTCCCATCCGACTTTAGAGCAGTTTTGCATTTAGTAATCGTAAACGACATCTCTGGACAAATGGAAGAAATAATTGCCTGATATCAATACTCATCTCAACAATCGCAGCAAAATCGCCTCATACCACTTCCAAGGCAGCAAAGCCCGCCCCCACAGGCCCATCTTCACGCCGCGCCCCAACTGGTAGCGAAGCTTCGGATTGGCTGTGCTGACGATAGCCGCAATCTTATCGGCAACCTCCTGCGGATCGGGAGCCGATTCGGCTGCTTGCTTGGAGTATTGGAGCATTTTGCTGAGCTTGCTCCAGTATGGGGACGATGCGGACGTGTGGATGGCGTCAAATCCTTTGCGCCAAATCTCCGTCCGATAAGCCCCTGGCTCTACGAGGACGATCCGGACGCCGTAGGGCTTCATTTCCAGACGAAGCGATTCGCTGAAGCCTTCGATGGCGAACTTGGATGTGCTATAGGGTGCGTAGCCTGGATAGGCAGATAAACCGCTTACGCTGCTGATATTCACGATGCAGCCTGATCCTTGCAGGCGCATGTGCGGAAGCACTGCCCTAGCAACTGCGATGACGCCGAACACGTTCGTCTCGAGCTGCGCTCTCCACGCTTCCATCGGCACATCTTCCACATAACCGCCGATTGCAAAGCCCGCGTTATTTATTAATACGTCGATTCTCCCATAGTCGCGGATCATATTCGCAACGGCTTGTTCAATCGTATCATGAATCGTTACATCGACCTGCATAATCTCAATTGCTGTATGAACTCCCGCCGTTTCGGCTATTTCTAATAAGCTCTCGCCTTTGCTCAAATCACGCATCGTAGCGACTACCCGATACCCCTTTTTCGCCAATGCAACAGAAGTTAGTAAGCCAAATCCACTAGAAGCGCCTGTAACCAAGGCGACTGGTTGAGTGAAACCCATTGATGCCCGATTCCCCCTTTTACATTGTGTACCTGCATCCATAATCCCATATTACGAGACCAGTGTCGACGGTGATATGAGAAGATCGATGGCAACTAATCATTTATTAATATTCGTCCCTTCAACATATTCTTTTTATGAGAAATAAGTTAGTGTACAACCAACAAGGAGGGCTGCCATCATGAAGCATCAGCTTGCCTTTCGCGAAGATCGGTCGTTTACGATTGTGCAATTCACTGATCTCCATTGGAAAAATGGAGGCTTCGAGGACCAACAAACACGCGGTCTTATGGAAGAAGTGCTGGAAGCCGAGCAACCTGATCTTGTTGTCTTTACCGGCGACATCATCTATACAGGTTATGTGACCCCAGGGGATCCTGTTTGCGAGCATCCGCTGCAAGCGTTTCGCGATGCGGTTCACGCAGTCGAAGTGCGCGGGATCCCATGGGCCGTAGTTTTCGGCAACCACGATACCGAATCTATAATTACCCGAGGAGAGCTTATGGAAACGGTACTGGAACATCCTCATACCGTAACGCAGCGAGGACCTGCAGAAGTGAATGGGATCGGCAATTACGCTCTGCACATTACAGGTACTGACGGAACGACTGCTGCCGCGTTGTACTTTTTTGATTCGGGCTGTCTCTCGCCAGTCCCGCATGTGCCTGGTTACGATTGGATTCGTCCTGACCAAATCCAGTGGTACGCGGGAGAATCCGTCAAGCTGCGCGAGCAGATGAACGGAGTCGTATTGCCTGCTCTGGCCTTCTTTCACATACCGCTTCAGGAATATAAAGAAGTATGGGAGAGCGTACCCTGCTATGGCAACAAATTTGAGGACGTATGCTGCGCTCGTTTGAATTCGGGTCTGTTCGCTTCCATGGTTGAATTGGGAGATGTAATGGGCACATTCGCCGGTCATGACCATATCAACGACTATTGGGGGGAGCTGCAAGGCATAAGGCTCTGCTACGGTCGCGCAACCGGCTACAACACATACGGCAAAGAAGGCTTCACGAGGGGCGCGCGAATCATTCGACTGCGTCAAGGTGAACGCTCCTTCGAGACATGGCTGCGGCTTGCAGACGGCACTGTAATCAGCCAACAACCCGAACATTTGCCAGGCGTTTAACCCAACTATCTTTTGGAAATGATGCACCGGCTCCGATGATTTGACCAATCGCGATACCGACGGTATCCAGTAAACCGATGCTATTGAGTTGAAGAAAAATTCAAATAAACCGCCTGCATAATAGGCGGTTAAACTCCGCTTGCTCCCCTCCATACATTTTGAATAAAATGAGTCTTTGCTTCCGTATATGCTTCTCTATCGTTCTTGAATTGTTGCGCAAGTCTAACCTTTATCTCTGAGTATTCGTTAACCAAGTCGTAATCTTTCCTTAAAATATCTCGAAATTGCAGCTGTTGCCCCCATCGTTCTTCGTTCTTCAGCATGAGATGCAGATGGGCTGCCCTTTTATCGTCCCGAACCTTAACAAAAAATCTCCTCCACTCCCGACCATCCAACTCCGGCGGCACATAATGCCAGTCAAATTGCGAGAGCACATCAATAATTTCATTTAAATTGTGAAAGGCTTCAGTGCTGGCCATTATATCAATGATCGGTTTAGCGGGAAGGCCCGGAATGGATGTGCTGCCAATATGCTCCACCTCTAAAATGCCTAACGGGAGCAGCAGTTCTAACAAGCGTTCTCTTTCTTGCCTGCCTTTTTCAAGCCATTCAGGATTCGGTGATTGGATTTCAACCTCTTCGGTTGCCCATACAGGCCAATTGTCCATAGATTAGTTCTCCTTGCTACTTAAAAATAGGGATGCAGCCATGGCATGTGAAATCTTTAGACTTACATGAGATTTTCAATCTTGATGTCACGAATGGAATGGATAATAAAATCCGCTTTGGACAAATCCTGATTACCTGAATTCGGATTAATAAATCCAAAACATGTCATCCCCGCAGCTTTGGCGGCAGCGACGCCATGCTTGGCATCTTCGACAACAACGCAACTGGCTGGCTCCACGCCAAGCATGGCGGCTGCTTCCAAATAAACATGCGGTGCCGGTTTTCCTTGCTCGACCTCTTCTCCGCTCACCACACAATCAAAGGAACTTATGAGGTCGAACTTCCTCAAAACCTCTTCAATAAACACTCGAGGCGAGGAGGACGCGATGCCAAGAGGAATTCGATGTTTTTTCAAAGTGCTTATCAACTCTCTGATTCCTTCAATAGGCTCAATAAGACTTGCCCGCAGCAGATTTACTTTCAGAGTAACTTGATACTCAATAATGTCCTCAATCTCTTGCTGCAATTGATACTCTTGTTTAATGATCTTCCACATCTCAGGGTTCGTCATGCCGACGAATTTTTCCAGCTCTTCTTTGGTAATCGTCGCCCCCAAATGACTCATCGTCTGCATATCAGTTTCAAAATGAATCGGTTCACTGTCGATGATGACTCCGTCCATGTCGAATATAAAACCTTTTAGCATGATTTGATCTCCTTCTAACAAACTCCATAAATTAGATCATCCTTCTCTCTAACATTACATGAAATAAGTAAATTTTTCCACGAATTTGTAAAATACCCGGAACGCAACATATGTACGATTCCGGGTACTGTTCTTAATAGAGATGTCTTGCCTACTCGACCTTCAAAAGTCTGAATTGCTGATTTTTACCGCCGTTATCCGTCCACTGAATCGCATTGGCACCGTCTGTCTTGGAACCGCCGGAAATGTCGATGAGCTTGCCGGTGGCCCTATTCTTCAACTTGAAATTCCCCCCGCCACTATCGATAATTTGCCACTGTTGACTGGTCCATCCGCCATCTGCCCACTGCTCGATGATCGCACCGTCGGCTGTCGATCCGCTCGAAACGCCAATCAACCTGCCGCTGTTGCGATTGACAATTTTGTAGTACCCGCTTCCGGCGCTGACGAATTGCCATTGCCCGCTGTACCATCCATTGTTCATATATTGTTCAAGATCGTCTCCATTAGCTGTTCCTTGAGAACGAACGTTCAAATCCCTTCCGCTATTACGATTCTCTAGCAGATAATATGCGCTAGTATCTATGGCTGGGGAAGATGCCGTAATGGTTCCTGTGGCCGTATCAATCGTGACCGAGCTGCCCCAACTCATGGAGAGTGAAGTGCTCGTCGGGAACGTAAGTGGCAGCCAAACATATCTGGAGTCCATCACCTTACTGCCCATCGCCCCTCCCCACCGGTCGCCCATGTAAAGGAATGAAGTCGTGCTGGATCCTTCAATCGGGAGCACATAAGCGCTTTGCGAATCATATGTTGTGCTGTCTCCAAAGTTCGAAAGACCGCTCCAAGTGCCTGTTATGCTAGTTGCAGTCGCATATTTGCCTTGATTAGGGTCCCATCCGGTCGCTCCCGAGGTCACCAGGAAGTAAACTCCATTCCTTTTAAACATTGCCGGAGCTTCCCGATATTGTCCGGCCCAAAGTGTCTGCACGAGAGAATCGACGCCAAGGAAATCGGAAGTCAGCTTATAAATATTCAAATCAGCATTAACTCTCGTCGCGGATATGAGATAAGCCGTTCCGTTATCATTATAAACTGTCATATCGCGGGAATCGTAACCGAGCGGACGGAAACTGCCTTGATACGTATAATTGCCGTCTACCGTACTCGAATAGGCGACAGCCGTGCGAGCTTGGCCGTAGTCCACTCCGTTTTCCCAATGCATCCACAAGACAAAATTGCCGGTTGAGCTGTTATAAATGACCTTCGGCCTCTCAATATTGGAGACGTTCAATTCTGCAGCCGAATTTTTCGTCAAGACGTCGTTGCGGAACTCCCAAGTCCTCAGATCGGTCGAGCGGTAACAGGATACCGCGTTGAACGTACCGTCCGAATTGCGATTCTCGCCAAACCAATAATAGTAACTGCCGACTTTAATAACACCGCCGCCATGAGCATGAATGACATTGCCGCTAGTATCTTTAAATTGAATGCCATTCTGGACGCTGACAGCGGCCGCTTCTGTCTTAGAAGCCAGTAGGGATGCACCTAGCAATTGCAGGCCGAGCAAAGCAACGAGCATGTAACATAACAAACGAGCCCACTGTTTTCTTTTCATTCATTCATCCTTCCTCTCTCTTTCATTTTTCGTGAATGTGACCTTGCTACAAGCTGCTTCAAGAAAACCTGCGGCATTGAATTAAGCGCTTTCAAAATGATTTGCCTATCACCTCCTTGACGATAACCATAATGGATTCAGTGCTCGATTTTCCACTGTACATTTGTGTGATGTATGAACTTTTCGTACATATAATTATTAATTTTTGAACAACTAAAAAAAGGCAGGCGAAAAATCATCACGATTTCATGCCTACCCATAACGTATCGAATTGCCTGTTAAACGGTGATTTTTGCGCTAATGATAGCCTGGCGATTCTTTCTTCTCTTCATGAGTTCGGGAAGTGAGATGCCGAACATCGTAACTGCCACACCTAGCCACTGCAGCCAATGGACGGACTCGTTCAGTACGACGAAAGACATCAGCACAGCCGCCGGCAGCTCAGCTGCACTGAGAATCGTGGCTAGCCCGCCGCCAATGCGCGGCACGCCGATTGCGAAGAACAACGGCGGAATGACGGCGCCGAAGAGCGCGAGAAGCAGCGCCCATGGCAGCAGCTCCTGATGCAGCGCTCCGTTCACGAGGAAATGCGGCGGAAACACCAGCATGACCAGCACGAAGGAGCCGGATTGCATGATCGCGCTGCGTGTAATCGGAGCGATGTGGTTCTCGACTTTCCCGCTAAGCGAAATGAACATCGTGTAAGTAACGGCTGAAAGTAAGCCGAGAGCGATCCCGATCCATGAAGTAGCCTCATGCGTTCCGCCCACAAAGCCACTTGCCATAATGATCCCTACAAAGAGAATCAGCAGCGAAATGATCTTATCCTTGCCTGGACGCTTACGCTCTATGATCGCCTCCAGAAGAATCCCCATCCAGGTAAACTGAAACAACAAAATGATGGAAAAAGATGCCGGAATATACTGCAATGCCGCGTAATAGAGCATTCCCGTTAAGCCCGATGCAGTACCGACGGCCATGAGCTTGAGCGCTTGACTGGGCGCTACTTTAAACGTGTTTTGCGTTAAATCTGCTCTGGCCGATTTTGCGGTCGCCAGCACCATGGTCCAAAGCATGACGACACCGAATAAATTTTGACTGCCGACGACTTCGCCGACGTGAAAGCCTGATTCATAAGCCTTCTTCACAAACGTTGATAACAAGCCGTAGCTGATTGCCCCGGCTAGCACAAATAAGATATGTTTCATGATACCTCCTTGCGAAAATGACAAAGACGGACTGTGCCCAGTCCGCCACGTTTTCGAATTATCCTATTATACAGAAAAACATGAATGAAATCGAGTGTACCGTTACGAAAAAATCGCGATTCGCATGCAAACAGACCTGGCAGATGCCCTTCACCTTTCAGCAAATGCACATAGTATAGATCGAGGTGATGGCCCTATGCCGAAATATCGCATCATCATTGATCTGTCGGACTTCCAGTTGTATCTTTTGGACGGGAATATCGTTACTCGGGGATTTCCTGTGGGGATTGGTAAAATGGTAACCAAAACGCCTACGGGGGAGTTTTATATCATCAATAAACAAGCCAATCCGGGGGGGCCGTACGGCGCATTCTGGATGGGCTTAAGCAAACCGCATTATGGCATCCACGGTACGAACGATCCCTCATCGATTGGCAGACGAACATCGCACGGTTGCGTTCGCATGTATAATGAGGATGTGCTGCAGCTAGCCGCAATTGTTCCCATCCATACCCGTGTGACGATCCGTCCATAACAAAAGCTCCCCGCAGTTCATCAACCGCGGAGAGCTTTTTCATGTCACCTGAGCCAATGGAATAGTGCTACAGCGCAAAAAAAGCAAGGGCTGCAAAGCCCCCGCCTCCTCGTACGTCATACTATTAGCTGCCACCGATTATCACTCGGTTTTGGGCAGCTGCGTTCTTTAAGTTTGGCCGCGATGCGAACGATACAACCACAGATGGAACAGGTTGTTCCGTTTAGCAGCTTAGGACAGGCCGTACAGGCCAGCAGCCGCTGTTGATACACGGAATCTGTAACACAATGTTCCACCGATTGGAACATTGGCGACGACAGTACGCGTGATATTTGCTCCTCCGTTATTTGATACTGGTCATGACAACCTTTGCATCGCCGGTTTTGCTCCATCGAATGCCCTAAACTGTTACTTCAAGCACAGTAACGGATCTCGGGGATAACTGCACTCGAATCTCATTGCCTTCCAAAGAATAGGAATGGAACGCCTGAGGTTTTACCGCTTCAGGCTGATCAAACGTGTTATGACCGTCAATCGCACTGGCAGTTAGTTCCGTACCGTTAATCTTCAAACCGCTCGCTCCTGCGATACCTCTAAGTTCAATTCGAACATCGCTACCTGCTGCAGGATCCAAATTACATAAGCTGACATGAATGCGACCTTGCTCATCCTTTGAAGCGGATACTGAGGTTTGCGGCATCTTGCGACCGTCATGCTCATAATAGTCACTTACCAAGTGAGTGTTTAGCAATGTCGCATCATGATGCACCTTGTACATATCGAAGACGTGGTACGTCGGCGTCAATAACATCCGTTCACCTTCGGTTAAAATGACGGACTGCAGCACGTTAACGACTTGTGCGATGTTCGCCATCTCTACACGGTCACAATGCTCATGGAAGATATGAAAATTAATTCCTGCAACTAAAGCATCGCGAATCGTATTCTGCTGGTACAAGAAGCCGGGATTCGTTCCAGATTCCACGTCGAACCATGTTCCCCACTCATCCACGATAAGACCTACCCGTTTCTCAGGATCATACTGGTCCATGATAGCTGAATGTTTGCGAATCAATTCGTCCATACGTTTTGTACGCTCCAGCGTTATGAACCATTCATCATTACTGAACCCTGTCGCACTGCCTTTATGCTGCCAGGAATCACCGGCAATCGTATAGTAATGCAAGCTGATGGCATCCATCATCTTGCCCGCTTCTTTCATTAAGGTCTCCATCCAATGGTAATCGTCCACGTTCGGACCGCACGCGATTCTATGAATTTTATTCTCACCGTAATTACGGACGTACGTTTGATATCTGCGGTACAAGTCCGCGTAATACTCAGGACGCATGTTTCCGCCGCAGCCCCAGTTTTCGTTGCCCACGCCGAAATAGCGAACGCGCCAAGGCTCTTCCCGCCCGTTTGAGCGGCGCCAGTCCGCCATCGGTGAAACGCCGTCAAAAGTCATGTACTCCACCCATTCCGACATTTCCTGAACAGTTCCGCTGCCCACATTCCCGCATATGTATGGCTCGCATTCGAGCAATTCGCATAGCAATAAAAATTCATGTGTACCGAAATGGTTATTTTCCAGAACGCCGCCCCAATGCGTGTTGATCATCTTTTTCCGCGATTCCAGCGGGCCAACGCCATCTTTCCAATGGTACTCGTCTGCAAAACATCCGCCCGGCCATCTGAGTACAGGGACTTTGATTTTTTTTAACGCTGCCAGCACATCGTTTCGAATGCCCTTCGTATTAGGAATAGGTGAATCCTCGCCTACCCAGATGCCTTCATAAATACATCGTCCCAAATGCTCGGAGAAATGTCCATAAATGTTACGGTTAATCTTACCCTTCGCCATATCGGCATTAATCGTTACATAGGTTGTCATCGTAGTGCACGCTCCTTTTGGATTAATATTTTAATTAACTAATTAACAATATCAATTATTACATCTCTATTTTAATCGCTAACTCTCAACTATTCAACTGTTTATGTAGAAAATATTATGGACGACAAAAAAAGAGAGGCACACGGCCTCCCTTCACATCTTAATCCAAGTATACCGCTTTCCCAGTGCGCGCCGATTCATAGATGGCCTCTAGAATATACGAAACGACATAGGCTTGTTCGGGTGTAACGACCGGTTCCGTATCTTCCTCAATCGCTTTGATCCACAGTCTCATTTCGACGTCAGGGGCACTTACTGAAGCGCCGTCATAGAAGGCAACGCCACCTGCTTTTAATTCGACATCCGTAGTGAATAAACGGCTGTTTTTTTCCCCGTTAATGCGCAGACCGCCCTTCATGTCTGCTCCACCCTCGGTACCGGATAATGAACACTTCGCTTCATCGACTTCGAGCGTATTGAGCGCCCAGCTGGATTCTAGAATAATGGTTGCTCCGTTTTCCATTACGATCATACCGAAAGCTGAATCCTCGACCGTAAATTTGCCGGGATCCCAAGGCCCCCAGGCGTTGGCAGCATTCTCTCGTTTGGACAGCTCGTGATATGCGGTACCCAGCACAACTTTGGGCTTATAGTTGTTCATCATCCAGAGCGTTAAATCCAACGCGTGCGTGCCGATATCAATGAGCGGACCTCCGCCTTGTTTTTCTTCATCGAGAAACACGCCCCAGGTTGGAACTGCTCGCCTGCGAATAGCATGTGCTTTGGCAAAATAAATATCACCAAGCTCGCCTTGTTCACAGAGCTCTTTTAGGTGCCAGCTGTCTGCCCGGTAGCGATTGTTGTATCCGACCGTCAGTTTTTTCCCGGAACGCTTAGCCGCTTCGACCATACGTTTCGCATCAGCAGCAGTCTTGGCCATAGGCTTCTCGCACATGACATGCTTGCCTGCTTCTAGAGCAGCAATGGCGATTACAGCATGGGAATCATTCGGCGTACAAACATGTACGATGTCCAGAGTAGGATCCTGCAGCAGCTCTCGGTAATCAGCGTATACTTTCGCGTCTTCATCGCCATACTCATCAGCCGCTTTCGTCGCGCGTTCAGCAACGATGTCACAAAACGCTGCCATTTGCACGTTAGCCAGTTTTTTCAGACTGGGCATATGTTTACCATTGGCAATTCCGCCGCAGCCAATAATTCCAATACGATAAATTTGAGACATAAGAGTACCTCCTGAATAGTTCAAATTATAATTGAATATCGACTTCGCGCTTCAATTGGGAGGAGCGAAGGATGCCATCGATAATGGCTTGGTTGCGTACGATGAGTTCCCCCGGGATCGGCGCCGGCTTATCTTCTTGCACAGCCTCCACGAAATCGCGCACTTTCTCATGAAACACGTTTTTGTTGTGTTCAATGAGTGGGATCGCGCTTTCCGTATGGTGGCCTCTAACATCATGATACATCGTGATGGAACCGACCTTACCGTCGAACACTCCGCTCCAGGACCCTTTCCCTGCCGGTGTGACTTTAAGTCCGGCTTCGGTACCGAGAAAGATCGTCGGTCCAAGCGTATCCATATGCATGGCCCAGGATATTTTGAAGTTGAGAACGAGATCTCCTTCGAAGCGGACCATTGCAACACCGAAGTCTTCGACGTCGAATTGGCTTGCCTCTTTATGAAATTTTGGATTCGTCCCAAAATGATTCGAGCTGTAAGCGGATACGGTAAGCGGTTTCGGATAGCCCATTGCATTCAGCGCCATATCCAGCGAGTAGCAGCCGATATCTGCGATCGCCCCAGCTCCGGCAATGTCCTTGCGAATGAACGTACCGCCAGGCATTCCTCTGCGGCGCCCTCCGCCGGTTTCCACGTAGTAAACCTTGCCCAATTGCCCGGATTGAACCAGATCCTGGATGATCTTCATGTTCGGGTCATATCTCGGTTGAAATCCAACATTGAGCATATACCCCGTCTTCGCAGCCGTTTGCGCCATTTCCACCGCTTCCTCCAGCGTAACGGACATCGGCTTTTCCAACATGACATGCTTGCCTGCACGGAGGGCATCCAGAGTTGTCTGATAATGTGCGACATTCGGTGTACAGATGCTCACTGCGTCTAGTTCGAGCTCAAGAAGCTGTTTATAATCGTCAAAAGCTCGCGCAGAAGTCAGATTCCAATGACTCACAAATTGAGCTGACTTGTCCGGTATGACATCGGCGACAGCAACAATTTCGACATCACTCAGCTCTCGGTAAGCTTTAACATGGGCGCCGGCTATGCCGCCGCTGCCAATAATTCCTATCTTTAACTTCCTGCTCATCTAAATCCCTCTTTTCCCGCAAACTTCATTCTGCCTCTATGTGAAATGAAGACATCTGTCATTAATGTAGCACAGGAAAACTTATAATTTTAGTCTAACTTCAGGACAAGGAAAGTACGAAAATGCGACATCGGTCAAAGAAAAACGGAGCCTCCTTCAAGGAAGGGACTCCGTTTCCGGTCTGGATCGTTTATTGGCCGATCAACTTAAAATCGTCGTAATGAAACCCTGGTGCGACTACGCAGGATACGAACACAGGCTCATTCCCAAGAGGCTTCGCTTTCTGCCACACATTCGCCGGAACAAGCGCTTGCGGCTGCTGACCATTCAGCACATCGGGGCCGAGAATGATTTCCTGCGCTGTCTCAGGATACTCGCCCGTTCCGCCCAGCGTGAGCACGAGGGGGCTGCCTGAATGCCATAGCCATAATTCATCAGACAATACGGTGTGCCACTCCGAGTATTCGTCCGGATGAAGCAGAAAATAGATCGAAGTCGCCGCATAACGCGAGCCGGAATAAGCATCGTTCAATACGTCTTTCGGGATTTCGAAGGATGCTTTCCAAAGCTCCTTGTACCATCCGCCTTCCCGGTGAGGCTTTAAATCCAACGCTTGAACAAGTGGCGATAGTTGTTTGGTTATCATATGGTTTCTCTCTTTTCTCTTTATTATATCCGATGCACAGGAAGTGAAAACGAAATGCTGCAGCCTTGGCCCAGACGGCTTTCCGCCCAAATCTGGCCGCCATGGTATTGCACGATTTCCTTGGCGATGGCTAGCCCCAAACCGCTGCCCCCCGTCGTGCTGCGGGATTTGGAAGCTTTATAGAAGCGTTCGAAAATGTGCGGAAGATCTTCTTCGCTAATCCCCACACCGGAATCGGTAACCCGGATGATAAGCTCACTCGGCTCCCCTGCAATCTCCGCATGGACGCCGATATTCCCGCCTTTGGGCGTGAACTTTATCGCATTGTACAAAATATTCGCATACACCTGCTCAATGCGGTCGGTATCGACGGTCAACAGCATGTCTTCGCCTTCAATGAACTGCATATCCAACGTGTAGGCAATGCCGGCATTCGCCGCATCCAATTCGTATTTGGCGAAAAGCTGCCTGACCATGGCTCCGCTCGTCGTCGGAGCCAGCTGGAAGTGGAATTGTTTCGTTTCCAACCTGCTCAGCTGGTATAAATCCGTGATTAGACGCTGAATGCCGACAATGCGCATGTGGACGACCGACAGGTACTTCCGCTGCTCATCCGGATCCTGGATGACGCCATCAAGTATAGCTTCTACATATCCTTGGATGGAAGTAAGCGGCGTGCCTAGATCATGCGATATGTTGGAAAGCAAATCGCGACGCGAAGTCTCCATCAATGTGAGTTCATTCGTCCGCTCTCTGACTTTTGCCTCCAAATCATTGTACAACCGCGCATTCTCGATGGAGATTGCAGCCTGAGCTGACAGAAGTTTGATAATGTCAAGCCGTTCGGAGGTAAAGGCGTTGCGGATGAGATTATTTTCAAGATACAGCACACCGACCAGATTGCCCTGATGCAGAATTGGCTCGCAGAAGATCGACTTGCTTTCAACATTCCGAATGTAAGGATCATGCGTAAAAAATCCTTTATTGGCCGCATCGTCCAGGACGACGCCTTCTTTCGTCCGAGCCACATATTGAATGACGGCAGCCGGCAAATCTTCTCTCGTTTCCAGAGGCACAGAGGTTACTTTGCTGAATTCTTTTCCTTCACGGGCCAATGATTCCGTCCGCATTTCCGCTTCAACGAAAAGATTTTCGCGATCTTTCAAGACGAGAATACAACGCTCCGCCCCTGATGAGTAGGTCACGATTTCCATAAGCCGTTTCAGCAGCTGCTCCAGGTTGACTTCACTGGATAATGATCGGGAAGTATTCATAATCGTCACAAAATCAAGCGCTTGAAGCGAATAGTCACTAATCTTCGTCGTGCTCCAATCTTGCGACTCTTTGAGCGATGTTAAATAGGTCGGATAGCGAAGCTTTAGCTCGTCCGCCTTGGCTTTTGCCCCCCAGCTGAGATACCCGTAATAGGCATCCGTCAGGTAGGTTTTGGCGATTTTCTCGCGCAAAGCGTCTCTGTACAGTTTGCCCGCAAGCTCGCAGGCTAACGCTTCATGCTGGATGAAGCCCTGCTCCCGCGCTTGTCGGATAGATGCTTCATAACCCAGTTCCGCCTTTTGGAATTGGCCGGTTACGCGATTCCACTCCGCTCGCATCAAAAGGCTAAGATGCAAATAATTTTCCTGACAATTCGCGGCCCATTTATCCATTTTCCGCAGCATCCTGGACATTTGCTTGCTGTATAGTTTACGTTCGTGTATGGATGCTTTTTTATAAATACTCGTAATCGACAGCGCCAAATAGAAATATTGCTCAGGAATGTGAAACAATCCAAACGAGACGGTTTGCATCGCTTCGGCGGCCATGCCGGTTTTGACGGCATCTTCATACTGACCGAACAAATAGTATAGCATCATCTTTTTGACCGAGTAAACATGCAAGATCACTTGATTCGGATGCACTTCCAACTTTTTCAAGAAGCGCTTCTCCTCTTCCTCATCCTTACCGATGACTAACGGATTGGAGGATTGCCCCTCCAGATTATGAATGACCATGCGGAGCATCTCCAGCATTAACAGCGTATCATGATGGTTCGTTTGCTCCAAAATCCGGTAGTGCTTGGACAAATCTTCATAAACTTCAATAAGAGGCACGCCCCGAATATCTTGGACCAGAACTTGATACGTCAGCGCATATCCGGTGAAGACCAAATCACCGTCCTCAATTCCGCTCCGGAACGATTCCTGCAAATGATCCATACAAACCTGAAAAGGCTTCACCCAAGAGCTGACAAACAGCCCGAAGGAGAAATGGCTTTTACTGCGATACTGATGGGATTGGAACTTCGCATTCAATCTGGCACCAAGCAAGCCATACTCATAGCCCCGTTGATAGTCTCCAAATCCTGAGCCGAGGATAAGACCATAACACGTATAAACATATGACATCGCCGGTGAATTGCCGTATTTCAATGAATACTTGGTCATCGTAAACATGAATAACACGTACAGATTCGTATTCGTAAAGTACGCCGAGATCGCTACGCTCATCATAAGGTTCATCAGTTTAAGCATATACTCGTCATTCAATAACGGTAAATTGTACAGATCCGATGTACTTTTGCGGCCAATCATGAGCTTGAGCTTCAAATACTCCTGAAAAATTTGCAGATCTGTCGGCTTGCTTGGAATCCGTATGCCTAGCTTGGACAATGCCTCCAGTCCCACCTCTACGCTCTTATGCTGCTTGCCGACATTGGTATACAAAATAACCTGCAAATTGTACAATTCCAGCTTAAGCTCTTCAGTTGGAGCAGCGGCAAGCAAAAGCGAATATAATTTTTCCGCTTCATCGGCCTGGCCATTTAAATACAGCGCCTCGGCGGTTTCCAACCGTATGACAAAGCTCTGATCACATAGAGTGCTGCCTTCTTTTTGCTGCAACAAGACAATCGCTTTATTATAGTATTCCAGAGCGGACTTGTACGCATTGGATGCTTTCGCTTTTCTCCCCGCAGCCAAATTCAACTCCATCAGCCGTATACGCTGTTCATGTTTGCTTAACAAATCGGATCCGATATTCATATGATTGACGACTTCAAAAAGGCGTTGACCGGCCTCGATATCCGGCAAATCGCTCAACAGCTTGAAGGACATGCTCAGGTGCATCTCCGTCAGGGCTGACGCTTCAATCGATCCGTACACCGCTTCTTGAATGGAATCATGCACGAAGGTGAAACGGATGTCCTTCGCTTCCGCATCATCGTGCAATTCGCTGAAAAATTTGTAGTCCGTCCCTACCGGAATGATTAATCCGGTCTGAATCGGCCCTTCAAGCTCGCGCAGCACATTCGTGAAAGGCGTCCCCGTTACAATACCAAGCGCTTCAAGATCAAATGTTACGCCTAAACATGCGGCTAAGCGCAGCAAATGCTGCGTCCTCTCCGGAAGCCGGAGGAGCTTCTCAGCCAAAAGAAACATCAGATTATCGGTAATCCGCAATTTCCGAATTTCTTCCATGTCCCAAACCCACCGTTTGGCAACATAGCTGAATGTCAGCAAGCTTTGTTCATATAGGGTGACCAGAAATTGCTTAACGAAAAATGGATTCCCCCCGGTTTTCTCCATAACGAGCTCTGCCAGCTGGGCAGCTTGCTGCAACTCGATTCTGAGCGCTCCCGCGACAAGCTGCCGGACCGCCTCAATCTGTAATGATTTCAACGCGATAGACTCCGAAACCAGTCGAGACGGCAATTTATCCATCCATTGCGCATGTTCTGAAGATTGGGTTATACACTCACGATCGCTTCGATAAGAACCAATGAACAGAAAATACTGCATCTGTGAGTCGCACAGGAGCATTTCGAGAAACTGAAGCGATCCGGTATCGGCCCACTGGAGATCATCGAGAAACAAGACGATGGGTCGCTCTTTCACAGCAAAAAGAATGAGAAACTGCTGCAGTAAATAATGCAGCCGGTTTTGCGTCTCTTGCGGCGGAAGCGGCTTTGCTTGCGGCTGTTCGCCGATCAGAAGCTCAAGCTCCGGAACCAGCTCAATCAGCACCTTCCCGCTCGTGCCGAGAAGGGTTTTCAGGCGCTGCCTGTAAAGTTCGATCTGCTCATCTTTTTCAGTAAGCAGCTGCCGTACCAACTGACGCAATGCCCTGGATAACGCATAATAGGAAATCTGCTGTTTATTCGGTTCAAAACGGCCGGAAAGGAACCAGCCATTATCGTTCATAATCGTCTTCATCGTCTCTGCGATGAGGAACGATTTCCCATTTCCGGACTCACCAGAAACCCAAACCGCTTCAAGCGATCCTTGCACGGCACGCTGATACACCTGCAGCAATTTTTCGATTTCTCGTTCTCTTCCGTAAAGCCTATGTGGAATATGGAACACATCGGTCATATCCGATTGACCAACCTCGAAAGACTCCATTCCTTCCCGCTTCTCGCACATCGCCAAGCAGCGCTCCAGATCTTGAATGATGCCGAATGCGCTTTGATAGCGGTCTTCCGCATTTTTGGCAAGCAGCTTCTTCACGATATCGGACAAAGGCTTCGGTATGCCCATGCGCAAACTGTCAAGCGGCGCCGGGGAAACCGCAAAATGACAATGAATCAGCTCCACGGGATCTTCCGTCTGAAACGGCAGACGGCCGGTGAGCATCTCATAAAAGGTGACGCCTAATGAGTAGTAGTCTGAACGGTAGTCGATGATCCGGTTCATGCGGCCTGTCTGTTCGGGGGACATGTAACTCAGCGTTCCTTCCAGCATCGAGGGATCCAGCATCTCCTGCCGCTCTTTGGAAAACGAAGAAATACTGAAGTCAGCCAGTTTCATAATGTTTTTTTCCGGATTGATGATAATATTGCTTGGTTTAATATCTTTATGAATGACGAAACGATGATGAATGTCTCCAACAATCTTGACCAGTTGAATAGCCGCCGTCAAAAAGGTAGGCAGCGACTGGCGAAATACAGGAAAATAAGCCGATAGCGTCTCGCCGTCGAAATCTTCCAACACGAGCGCAACGCTGTTCTGATGCTTGAGAAGCGCTAACGGCTTCACGATGCCGGGAATCTGCAGGTGTTTCCCAATCTCATATTCCCTTTTCATTCTCGAAAGCTCAGGCGGTGTCGGGAATTCGTTGCGAAGCATCTTGATGATGACCTTTTCCATCGACTGACGATGAGAAGCACGGTAAAGCACAGTACGGTCGCCCTGATAAATTTGCCTGATCACATCGTATTCGGGCAATGTAAACATGATGAACCTCCCAACAAAGTCCCCAAAAAGTGACCCTTAAGCATTACAGCAGCTTCCCGTCCCACGGAAGCCCTTTATCATAGCGATGCTGGTCATGCTTGCGCCAGCGTTTGAGCCAATCGATTCCTAAAGCTTCAAATCTGTACATTTCCCAAATCTCACACAAATCCTCGGCCCGGCCATCTTTTTCAAGTATCGCATTGACCGCTCGTCTTGCCGCTTCATTAGCGCCTTCCATCGTGGCAAGATTGGTATTCGTCCGTACATAATCGGAGGCTAAGAACAAGTTAGGAATGCCCGTGTATGCGTTCGGCCGCAAGTCCCATGTACCCACTTTATTAATAAGCAATGGCTCCATATTGACGACTCCGTGCGGGTTATCAAAATGAATATCGGTATCCAGGAACCATGAATGAAGAACTTCATCCTCTAATATGACGGCGCCGTCGACATTCAGGCTTTTTTTCATTTGGGCCCAAACCTCAGCCTTGATTTCCTCCGCCGTACATTCCATGGCAGGTTTGCCGTACAATATGCCCGGCGATTCCCAATCGGAAATGTCGACAGATAAAATGCCTTTCACATTGCCGTCACCGTACTCGCTCAGGTTGACATCCGGCCAGAACTGCTTCTGGGAGACAGACGTTAGCGACCAAGGCGCATCCAAATAAATGACATGACCGTGCGTGATCGTCACATCCTCTTTCAAATAATACTGGATGCCGTTCATCCAAGCGACGGAATCTTTTAATTTTACTATCCCTTCTAGCCCCGGGTCTGCTTGCAGCATCTCATCCGTTACGAAGGCAGCCATCACTTCTACGGGAAATGCAGCTATGTAATAATCGGCTTCGACAACATATGTACGTCCCTCTTCCAAAATCGTAACGCCCGTGATCGCGCCGTCTACGCAATCCATACTTTTTACTTCGGCGGATATGCGGTAGTCAACACCTTGATCCCGAAGATAGGTCAGCCAAGGATAAATCCATTTATCGTTGGTCGGGCCGTTCAGCAGGCGCACAAAGCTCGTACCTGGCGTCGTAATATCCATCGTCATCTGAACCGCAACAGGCCCGACGGTTTGGGTATTCGCGATTTTGGATTGGCAGGCGACGAGCGTTTTCGTAAATCCGGCAAAAATTTTCTGGAATGCCTCCGACTGTTCCTGCGCTTCAATGAAAGTCCACCAGTCGATCAGATTATACTCCTCTTGAATCCGCTGTTCGCAGCTCGTCATAATTTGCCAGAGCTTGTCCCCGTATTGTTCCATGTCGGCCAGGGATAAGCCCAACCGGCTATCGAACAAATCCTTGATAATCACTTTGAAATCATCGAACGTGAACTGAATTTTGGCCAAGAGCGGCAGCAGCGGTGCCGTAAACGTAGCGATATCCAGACGCGTCACTTCCATTAAGTTATCGTAAACGGTATCTTCGCCGTAAGGAATGCGTTTGAGCGTATCGATCACATGTCTGTAAAACCGAGGGAACAAACGGAAACCGTGCTCTCCGGGCAAATCCCGTCTGCCGCCAATCCCGCTTCCCGTAAAAGGCATGCTTCTTGCCTTGCCACCCGGGATCGATTTAAATTCATAGACGGATACCGCATACCCTCTTTCAATCAATTCATGTGCGGCGCTTAATCCAGCGACACCGCCTCCCAATATTGCGACTTTTTTCATCATTTTTCCCCTCTCGTTATGTTGCCTTATGTAAAATTGTCAGATGAAACCATAATATCATCTAGGTCTTTTGAAGCATAGACATAACTTTTTTAAGTTTTGTTAGTTTAAACACATAATTCCCCAGATAAATATGTTACGATGTCATTCGTGTCAACCTGCTGCATGCAGGAAAAATTAAATAGAGAAAGGATTATTGAATCATGTCACGTTCAATACCCCCAAAACCGCGCCGAATGGCGGCACTCCTCATCGCTTGTATGATGATGGTAACCAGCCTCACCTACTTCGGCGCCCCGCCTTACGCAGAGGCAGCAGCCGATATCCAAGTATCCGCGCAAGCCGCCTCATCGCCAATCCCTGCTGCCTCAACCACCA
The DNA here is from genome assembly GCF_014534655.1 of Paenibacillus sedimenti. Lineage (GTDB taxonomy): Bacteria > Bacillota > Bacilli > Paenibacillales > NBRC-103111 > Paenibacillus_E > Paenibacillus_E sedimenti. The sequence goes on along the minus strand of NZ_JACVVD010000001.1, from coordinate 647,107 downwards.
CCGTACAAGTCAATCTCACCTCATCCGAAACAACCGCCGTCATGATCGATATGGAAATATTCGACGCTTCCCTCAAACGTGTAGATCAGATTGTTGTCGATAACATTAACGTCACCGCAGGTGAAGCCAAGACTGTTCCGGTCAACTGGAAAGTACCTGCAAGCCTTCCGCAAGGAACTTATATCATCAGCTTGGGCATCTTCGGAGCCGGATGGAATCCGAACATCAATCAATGGTTCGCCGGTGTTGCAAGCGTCCAAATCACCGGAGGTACTGGTGGAGAGCCTGATCCACAGCCTACACTTCCAGCTCCTCAGCAATTGCAAGCCACCACGCAAAAAAATGACGTTACGCTGACCTGGAATCCGGTAGCCGGAGCAACCGCCTATGAGGTTGAGACCGATGGAATCATCGCTCCTGGGGTCACATCAACCTCTTACACGCATAGCAATCTCCAAGCGAACACAACACACACATACAAAGTACGAGCTGCAAATGGAACAACCCCTGGTGCATGGAGTGCACCGGTAACCGTTCAAACTTTACCCGATATCGTTGTTTCGCCGACAAACGGCATTAAAGTTGCCGTTAACACCGGTAATAACCCTACTGGCGTTATGCTGGGGCCAAACTTTAAAATCACGAATACGGGCAATACCCCGATTAACCTCAGCGACCTCGCAATTCGTTACTATTTCACCATTGATGGTGAAGAAAAGCCGCTATCCATCGGTTTTTGGTGCTCCGTTCCCGCCTATCAAACCAGCGTTATCACCCAATTTGTGAAAATGCCGATCCCATCCGCAACGGCCGACCGTTATCTGGAAATCAGCTTTACTCCTGCCGCCGGAACGCTAGCTCCCGGAGCGGATGTACTAATGAACACGTGGATAAACAAAAGCGATTGGTCCAATTTTGATCAATCCAACGATTATTCATATACCGGTACTACGGAAATAACGGATAGCGATAAAGCAACCGGCTATGTATCCGGTAATCTGAAGTGGGGAACAGAGCCGACGCTGCTGGATCTTCCTGCTTTTCCAAGCAACATCGCGGCTTCACCGGCCGATACTTCCATCGCGTTATCTTGGAATGCGGTTCAAGGAGCAACCAGCTATGATGTTTTGGCAGACGGCGTGCTGCACGAGAATATGGTCAACACTTCTTTTGTTCATAACTGGTTGAAAAGCGGTACACGCCACACTTATTACGTCCGCTCGCATCAAGACGGCAAGGTTGGCGTCTGGAGCTCCGCCGTATCCGTGAAAACAACCGGCCTGCAAAACATCCCCGCTCCGGTCAACGTGAAATCGAAGAGAACAGATACAGCCATTACGTTAACCTGGGATGCTCCCGATGCCGTTATTACCGGATACGACATTGAGATTGACGGTCTTGTCATCGACAATGGCATGAATGCCTCCTACAACGATACGAATTTGACGCCGGGTACAACACACACCTACCGGGTAAGAGCCAAAGAAAACACGACGATCGGCGATTGGAGTACACTACTTACGCTGGGCACAACGAATACCCCGAACGGTCCTTTCAGTGTTAACTTCAGCATCGATCCTTCCGCGGATCGTGTACCAATCTCCCCTTTTATTTACGGAACAAATGATGATCTCTCCGATTCTAACAACTGGACGGCCAGAAGAATTGGCGGCAATCGTTTATCCACGTATAACTGGGAAAACAACGCTTCGAACTCTGGCGATGACGCCGGTCACCATAGCGATGGTTATGTAGCCCATTACTACGGCGGCGTTCCGTGGGGACAGGATTCCTCGGAGCCAGGCATTGGTTTCACTGGCTTCCACCGAAAATCTTTAACCAAAGACGCGTATTCGCTTGTTACGCTGCAAACCGCGGGTTATGTTGCCAAGGATAAGAACGGTTATGTCACCCAGTCAGAGACAGCCCCTTCTTCCAGATGGGTACTCGTGCAAGCTGCCAAAAACGGTCCGCTCAGCCTTCAGCCGGATTTGAACGATAACCGCGTCTATATCGATGAGTTCGTTCATTACCTCACGAACAAATTCGGAAACGCATCGACGCCTACAGGCATTAAAGGTTACGAGCTCGACAACGAACCTGGACTCTGGCATAAAACGCATCACTATATGCACCCTGAGCGGCCAAAAGCGGCCGAAGTGCTGAATAAAGGTCTCGATACGGCAAAAGCCGTGAAAAACGTCGATTCGAGCGCCCAAATATTCGGGCCCGTCACCTACGGATTCGACGATATGCACAGCATGTACGTGGCCAGCGACTGGCCTGCCTTGAAAGGAAACTATAGTTGGTACCTTGACTATTATCTGGATCAATTCCGCGCTGCTTCAGCGCAGGAAAACAAGCGTCTGCTTGATGTTCTGGATACGCACTGGTATCCGGAAACTTCCGGCGATGCTTCGCTTGGCGGCAAACGAATCCAAGACCCTGCCGGCAGCGACAACCTAGCGACGAATAAAGCGCGCCTCCAAGCGCCAAGGCAGCTGTGGGATACCAGCTATACAGAGTCGAACAGCTGGTTGTTCAAAGATTACAGCTCCTTCTTCCCATTGATCCCTCGATTGCAGCAATCCATTGACACTTACAATCCCGGAACGAAATTAGCTTTCACCGAGTATAACTATGGCGCTGAAAACAACATTTATGGCGGAATCGCGCAAGCCGATGTGTTCGGCATATACGGGAAATATGGCGTCTACATGGCCAATTTCTGGAGAATGACGGACGCCCAATCAGGTTCGGCCTATATCTCCTCCGCATTGAATCTGTACACGAACTACGATGGAAACAATGGTACGTTCGGCGACACGAAGGTGAAAGCCGAAACTTCCGATATCGAGAACAGCTCCATCTACGGCTCCGTTTTTAAGGACAGCAACAATGACCTGCATCTCATTGTGCTTAATAAAAACATGGACTACGACATGAATGCCGTATTCAACATCGCTGGAGCAGGATACACAACAGCACGCGTGTGGGCATTCGATCAGACCAGCTCCGAGGTTACGGAAAGACAGCCTATTGCGGACATCAACGGCAGTTCATTTACGTATACCGTTCCAAAATTAACAGCATGCCATATCGTTTTGAAAGCTTCTCGCTAAAGAAGACAAAAGGACAGCCGAGCCCTAGCGCTCGCGCTGTCCTTTGTTTCTATCCGGCGTTCCTTCAGGTATACTATATGATAATACGTTGAACTCAAATCCCCCTTTACCTGCGAATAGTATGTTGTATAAGAAAGGATGGATTCACAATGGATAGATTGGATAGACGTATAGGAAATCGATATGTTTCTAATTCACTGATAACCACTTTACATAATGGAGTTTTACATAACGGCGAAGATTTATATTTAAATCGCAAAATCGTCATTTATTCCACCGAGCTAGAAGAAGGTCAGTCAGCTGATACGTACCTGCATAAATTTAAACGTACCTCTTCTTTTAATCATGACGGCTTCCTACACATACTCGATACCTCATTCAAAGATCGTACCTTACTCATCATCCTTCAGCAGAAGCCCGGACATCTACTCGCTGAACAATTGAGAAGCCGACTCTGGACTTTCGATCAAATCATCAGCTTAGTTACCGATCTCGGCGTATCCATGCTGGATTCTATGGAGGAGCAGGTCACCGGCTTTTCTGTGAGCTTAGAAAACTTATGGTATGGCGAGAACGGACGAATCTCCGTCATTAATTATTGGGATGAAGGAGCCCCGCAGACACAAGGGGTAAGAGGACTTTGCGGTTTGTTGGTCCAGCTTCTTTCCGGAAAGACGGAAATGGTGAATCCCTTTGAAGCCATGCATACCCATTTGGAGCGTATCCAAATCCCATCGGCAACGATGGAGCAAAAAGACGCATTAATCAAGCTGGTTAAACCCGCCAGCCAAGGACAGGCGTCATTATCCACGCTCATATTCGGTTTACGTAAACTACAGTCGATTAGCGTTATCGATGAGGAGCAGCCCCCTCTGCCATCCAGGTCGCCCATCCAAAATGAGCCTGTCCCAAAACTTCGCTTTTATAAAAGAAAAAGCGTGGGCGCCGCTGCTTTCTTTGTTGCGGCCATCTTTGTCATATGGATCTTGTGGCCTTCCTTTTCCAAATCGGACCGTCAAGTATCCGTCACACCAAGCCAGTCCGTTAAACCTGCTGCGGTGATGCCGACACCAAGCCCAAGTCCCGAACAAGCGACGAGCTCGCCCAAAGGCTCGGTAACGGACAAGGAGCAAAACAAAGAGGTTATCATTCCGAATCTCGTAGGAATGGTTCTTGCCGATGCGGAGAAGCAGGCTTTAGCCGACGGTTTGCGTTATAAGTACTTTTTGGAGGCAGGCACTGCGCCTAAGGGGACTGTAACCAAGCAGGACCCGGCGGCCGGAACAAAAGGTATGCAAGGAGACACAGTTACATTTTGGGTGAGTAAAGGAAGCCAGTGAGCTAGGAGCGCAGTATGAAGTGATTTAGGAAGGAAGGATCTCTATGAGTATTCGAAACATAACGAAAGAAATGGCTTGGGAAGTCAGACATAGGGTCATGTGGCCGGACAAGGACATGAATTATGTCAAATTGAAGGACGATGACGAGGGCATTCATTACGGTTTTTTTGCCGGGGAACGTCTGGTATCCGTTATTTCATTGTTTATTAATCGGCATCAAGCACAATTTCGCAAATTCGCAACGCTGGATCAAGAGCAGGGCAAAGGTTACGGCAGCAAACTGCTTCAATACATGATGGATGAGGCGCAAGCCCGGGGTGTGCAGAAGATTTGGTGCAATGCAAGAAGCAATAAAACAGACTTCTACGCGAGATTCGGATTGAAAGAGACTTCCGACATATTCACGAAAGACGGACAAGCTTATGTCATCATGGAAAAAAGCTTTGCAAATGCGATTGATTCGTGATTGACACCTATATAGATACCTGCTATAAATAAACCATACTAATCCTATATGAATTAACAAAAATCGGAGGTGCACTTATCTATGAAATTGCTACACTCTATTAAAACTGTACGCACGGTCGCATTAACCGCAGTTCTATTGTCTACTGTATCTTCATTCGGCTCGTCAGTTTTTGCTGCTGACGCAACGGATTCTGCTGCAGCGTACAAGCAGTTTTTGCAAGACAATTATAGCCTCAGCTTGTCAGGCACCTTGTCCAAAGGCGATTTCGTCCATGCTGTTGACCGCATTTTACATTTGGATGCCAAAGAACAAGAAAACAAGTTTACCGACTTGCAAAAAGATAGCCCCTATTATGAAGCCGCTATGGCTTTGTTCGAAGAAGGGATTCTCACGGAAAGCAAGTTGCAAGGTGAACAACCGCTCACACAGCTTCAGGCCACTTTCATTGCGTTGAAAGCCGCCGGCTTGAAAGAACTCGCTTATACATATCCGCAAGCTAAAATAAAAGCCGCTCTGGCCAAGTTACACATCGATTACGATCAGGAAAACGGGCTCACGCTTCAAGCCTCGCAAGAGCTTGCGGCTGCTGTAGATACCGGCCTCCTCTCCTCCGAACGGTTCGCGACATTCAAGCCGGAGGCAGCAGCGGATGATAGCTTTGCAAGTGAGTTGCTTGGCAAAGTCCTTTCCTTCCAAGGTCTGTATAAAAATTATATCGGAACTACGAATGATGATGATATTTTCCGCAAAGTAAATGAAGCTTGGGGTACTGAAGATTTGATTACGGCAAGCGATTTGCGTGCCGTTTTCGATACTGCTTTGAAACAGAACCTGGTAACGGGCTACAATTTGAAGGATTCGCGCTTTGATGCGCATTTTGATCAGAAGCTCTCCCTCACTTATGGACACTCCGATATTACGCATGCCTTGCAGTTGATCGGTCTGCTGCGTAGCGAAGGCATTGAGGCGAAAGTTCAACTTGAGCCGAAAACGTCCGCTTTCATTTATTTGAAGGAATGGGGCGAACCGACGCAATCCGATGATTACCAAGTCGTGCAAATCGAGAACGGCAACTTCATTGCCTATGCCAAAGAGTACGACATCGAATTTGAATTCGATAACGCTGAGCAGAAAATCAAGTTCCAACAAGTGATTTTCCAATATGCCAAAAAGAACAGCGAAGATCAAAAGGGTCTTATCTACTCCTCCTGGTGGCAGCCGCTTTACTATTCTTTGACCGATATGAAGGACTACAAAGTGATTGCCAATAATAAAATCAGCAAAGGGCACTATTACGCGCAGTCCTTCTCTCTGAGTGAAAAAGCTGCCGATGTCGTAGCCGGCATCAATAAAATTAACCCTGGCTTTAAAGTGGATTCCTACGAATTCTGGGTTGACGAACCTTTCTATAATTACTTAATGGGTGACTTTAAATAAGCACGTGAAAAAAGCAGCTGTGTGGAATTCCCACTCAACTGCTTTTCTTTTTCGCGTATAATCAATCGTTAATGCTCATAACGGCAGTCGGTCGTATAGGCATACTGACCAATCGATTCATTCGTTTCGTCTTATTTACTGCTTTCCACTAATTGTTTGTACGCATCCAGCTGTTTCTGTATCTCTCCCATCACTTTGTCAAAACCGGCAGCTTTCAATTTGGCGCGGAAATCCTCAACTGCTTTCACAGGGTCGCCAGCTTTGCCAAATATAATGGCTGGCCCCTTTTGACCCACGATCTGCGTAATTGCCGTCAGCTCGTTGCTGACAGGGGCTTTATCAAAGACGAATCTGCCATACGGGTATGGCTTTTTGATTTTGTCGTAGGAAGCATAAATATCTTTTTTCCCGGCATATTCATTCCCATCAGGAATTTCGTTCTTGTCAATACGGCCACCCCAGAAATTACTGTAGAAGTCGTCTCTTTGCACATCATAGCCGTCCGGACGATAACGTTTGCCATCCTTAATGACATATTGGACGCCCTCCAATCCGTAATTCATCAGCTTATACACTTCCGGATCCTGGCGGATCAGTTCGTAGACCATTAAAGCACGCTCAGGATGCTTGCTTTTCGCGCCGATCGAGGTACCGCCATGTGTAATGGACATGGAAACCAGGTTATTGCGAGTAGCTGAAAACGGAAAGAATTGAAGATCCGAACCCGGCTGCAGCTTATCCATTTTGATCCGCTCGCCCAGGAATGTTTGGGTGTGGTGCTGATCCACACTGGACTTGCCCGCTTCAAGCGCTTGACGGTTGTCGCCTTTATAGTTCAAGACATCGTCGCGCCAAAAGCCTTTGTCTCCCCACTCTTTCATCAGCTTGGCATAATTCACGAACGTGTCATCGAAAAACGGGCTGTAAGCCTTATATTTCTCATCATATGATTTTCCATAGACCAGAGGGAACATGCCCGTATTGACCGGCATTTCGATCGCATCGGTGTAGGAATTGATATAGCCGCCGATACTGCCTGTACCCGTACTGTTTACATCCCAAGGAACGACGCCGGGCTTCTTGTCCTTCACGCTCTGGAAGTACTTACCGAGCGTCTCCCAATCCTTGATCGGTTCCGTAATGCCGAACTCTTTGGCCCAGTCGCCACGGTATAGGAATCCGTGATTGACCCATTGCGTGTAATGATCTTCCGGAATGAGCATGATCTGATTTTTGTACTTCGTTTCAGCCCAGTTTTCCGGCGGAACTTCTTTCCATGTTTGCGGCGCATAAGTCGGCAGCAGTTTGTCGAGCGGCATGAACGCTCCTTTTTGCGCATTTTGCCATGTATCCAGCCAATCCGTTGCAACGGTAATCAAATCCACGGGCTCGCCTGAAGCTAACAGCAGGTTGTATTTCGTTTGCCAATCGGCCCACTCCACCCATTTGATCTCCAGCTTCGCATTCACTTTTTGCTTCAGAATGGCATTGATTTTGTCCATTACCTTCTCAAGCTGGCCATTTTTCGGCTTATCCCCCAGCATAACGTAGGAGATCGTCTGGAATTCCGAAGTATCGATTTTGCCCGCATCGGCGGATGTCGTTGCTGCCGGTTTATTCGTCGTTCCACTCCCTTTATCCGGCGCATTCGTAGCTGTATTGTTCGTGCTGCTTGTGCTGCTGCAGGCTGCCAGGCTCAACGCCAGCGTTCCCGCTATCGCGGCATTCCACACTTTTTTTGTTTTCATGACCATTTGTTTTTGCCTCCCTATTGTGTTTAATAATGAAGTTTAAAAAGTCCGCTTTCAGAACCGAGAAGGTTGGACGATACCCGGAGAAGGAGGAACGGAGCGTAGAGGGGTTCTACGTGAGTACCGGACTTCCCGGGTTCGTTCAAGATTCGATGTCGATATAGCTTCCTGAAATACTTCGTTATCAAAGTGGACTTTTTAAACAACCTTTAATTATCTGAAGAGTCTGCGCTATGCGTCAGCCCTTAACAGCACCAACCGTAATGCCCTTGATGAAAAACTTTTGCACCATCGGATAAAAGAGGATGACTGGTCCCGTAGCCACGACCGCCGTCGCCATTTTCATCGATTCGAGCGGCATATCTCTCGGCAATACGTTGGAAGAAACCGATGAGTTTTTGATGAAGTCTGCGCTGGTGACAACGTTGTACAAAAACAGCTGCAGCGGCCGATACTTCATATCCGGCGACAAGAACAGCATGGAATTGTACCACTCGTTCCAATAGCCTAGGGCAATAAACAGGCCGATCGTTGCTAACGCCGGCGTCGTCATCGGCAGAATGAGGCGTACGAAGATCATAAAGTCGCCCGCTCCATCCATTTTGGCGGATTCGGTAATCGCATGCGGGATCGACCTGACGAAGCTTTTCATCATAATGATCAGAAAAGGGCTCATCAGTCCCGGCAGCAAAACGGCGAGATAGTTATCTTTTAAGTGCATCCACTGCGTCATGATCAAGTAAAACGGTACGACTCCGCCTTGAAAAAGTGTGGTGAAGTAAATGAAAAACGAAATCCGGTTCCGATACGGGAAGTCAGGTCGCTGCAAGGAGTAGCCGGTCATGGCTACAATGAACAACCCGACAGCCGTGCCGACAATCGTAATGCCCATGGTGACGACGTAAGAACCGACGATGAGCTGAGGATTCTCGAAAACAATCTTGTAAGCGAACGTACTGAATTCCCGGGGCCACAGATTATAGCCATGAATCGTAATGGATTTCTCAGACGTTAACGAAGTCCCGAGCACCAGCAGAAAAGGCGCTACACAACACAGAGCGAATAAACTGATAAACAGATAGCCGAACACCCGGATGCTGACCGAAGATATATCGGATCCGCGTTGACGTGCGATGACTTGCTCCATCGAAGGGCCCTCCTCTTAAAATAGTGTGTTTTCGGGCGATACTTTTTTGACCAGCCAGTTGGCGGTGATCACGATGAAAAACCCGAAGATGGACTGGTACAGACTGACGGCGCTTCCCAACGAAAAGTTGAAATTGTTCATCAAAGAGCGGAACACGAACGTCTCGATAATGTCCGTCGCATCGAAAAGCGCGGTGTTGTTCGCTCCGACCAGGTTGTAGAACAATCCGAAATTCCCTCTCAGAATGCCGCCTAAAGAGAAGAGGAGCAAAATAATAAAGGTAGGCTTCAGCCAAGGAAGGACAATATACCGGATACGCTGAAAAGCATTGGCTCCATCAATTTCTGAGGCTTCTACAATCTCTGAATCCAAGCCCATGATAGCAGCGAAATATACTATCGAGCCGTACCCTGTCGAATGCCAAAGAAACGTAAGCACGATGATGGCCGGCCAAATGCTCGGATTCGAATATGTTTTCACCGGTTCCATGTCCATTGATTTCAGAACACCGTTTAACAGACCGAAATCGTAGCTAAGTATGTTATAGGCAATCAGTCCGACAAGGACGAAGGAGATAAAATAGGGTAAAAACATGAGCGACTGCGACAGTTTCTTAAACCACTTTTTACGCAGCTCATTGAGCAAAATGGCGATAGCGATCTGTAAGGTATTCCCAATTAAAATAAACGCCAAGTTATAAGCAATTGTATTAAAGGTTAGCTTCCAAAGCGCACCAGAGCTGATTAGAAACTTAAAATTATCGAACCCGACGAACGGACTTTTGAAAATGCCTTCCGAGTAGTTGTAGTTGATAAATGCAAGGTATAATCCCGGCATTGGCAGATACGACATGATTAAGAAAAATAAAATCGCTGGCACGCACATCAGAATGAGCGTCCGGTAAGTCCAAAACTTTCTTAGGGGTGCGTTCCGCCTGCCGACAAGCAAATTTGAGTCTACAACGCTTGATTGCACGGCCGTTTTCATACATATCCCCCCTCGGCACCTGCTACGGGAACAAAGCTTAACGACTCTATATGAGCATCCTCGTTTAACGCGACTGCTTCCAGCAGAATTATCATTTCATTCCCGGATGGTCTAAACCAAGGTCCCGGCAAATAAAAGGATTCATCGTTCCCTCCGCGGAACACAGGTCTACTTGTGCCGCCTTTCGTCCAGAGCCGTCCGACCAGATGGCCGTTAAAAAACACGGTAAGCTTCATATTGGCGCCAGCAATGTACACGCGCCATCCACGCCCTTCGTTGTCATCGCACAGTTCGCCATACAGCCAGGACATTTGTCCAGGCTTCAGCTCAACAGACCCATCGACAGCAAATGCTGCGTCCTTCGCCGCCTCGGCATGCTTCAGCAGTTCTGTCTCTTTGGCGGAAGACAGTCTCCAAGCTTTAGCCGAATTCCCTTCGTAGATGAGGATCCTTCCGCTAGGAGATTCGTACGTTTTTTCAGAAAACAAAGCAATGAAAAGCGTCTCGCCCGCGCTGGCGAAAGGCGTCAGATCCGCATACGGCTGCAGAGGCGTCAATTTTCCGACCGGCTGACCATTCACATAAACATGAGCATGCGAGAATTTGCCATTAAGATGCAATACCCATGAATCAGCATCCTTAGAAGTTACAACCTCCTTGCGGTAGCATTCATACGAAGGTAGGTCGGTGTTCAGCCACCCCCCGCAGCTCGCAATCGGCCATGAGCGGTCGGCGTACGAAGGGTCGGCATAAGGAGCGAAGGGTTCGCCAACTCGCAACGCCTTGACTCTCCAATTTTGACTGATATCAATAATATTCGTTACCGCTGTTATGCTTGTAAGTCCTTTTAACGCTGTCAGTTCCAGACTAGGCAATCGTATGTCATGAAAATTGGAATGACCCCATATTTCGGTGCGGGCGGTAAGTTTCGGCTCCATGCTCAAGCCTGTAGGAACAGGAATGAATTGACTCCCTCCTGCAGGCGTCATCGTACCAATGTAGGTGTCATCTGCATACAGGGAGACCACGTCACTTGCTCGTTCAAGCAACAAGCCCTTGTAGCACTTATCACTCGGAATCGTGACCCTAGACTCATACCAAGCATAGCCTCGATAAACGCCGTGCTTCTCCAAATTATCTGCACGATCGCCAAGGTGTATGGACTCATTCGTGAGAGCGACGATTGGATTGATCAAGCTCTGCGCCCACCGGGCAGTCACATCTTGACTAACTGAAGGCTCTGCCGCCATTCTGCCAAAATGGAAATTGCCCGCTTCATCGATTCTTTCCAGCGAAAGCGCCTTCGAACGGCTCAAGCCAACCAACTCCAGCAGTACGCTGTTTGACAGACGAATGAGAATATTGGCATCCTTTCCTTCAGGGCTATAGGATACGGTTAGTTGATCAGTCGATTCATGAATCGTCATATTGCCGGATACAATTTCAATTTCTTCACTAAACTTTAGACTGATCTCGCTCTCATGCTCTGCATGCAAGACAACAACGGTTCGATCTGATAAATGTTTCACAATGCTTATCTCCGCAGTTGCATACAATACCATTCCATCCTCGATTCCCCACGTTTGCAAGGGCACATTCAGAGGCAATATCGGGCAGCGGTTTGGTTTAGAGGCTAGCTTTGTATAACGAGGAAAGCTGGTATCCGCGTTCTGAAGGAAGACTTCATCATCCTGTTCGGTTACGTTGCACAAGAAAATCAATTGACCGCCCTGTTTCAAAGTTAATCTGTAATGGGAATGTTCAGACGAGTCGGGTATCGATTCTGCTAACGAACTTCCATAGGCTTGAATGACGTTGCTTAACAATCTTCCCTCATAGGCTTCCTCACGAATATGTCCTTCAGGTGTGATCATCCCATGGAAATCATAGTCCGATGTGAGGAATGATAACGGATTCCCCCAGTTGTTCGTCGCATTCGTGAAACCGAAGTTCGTACCGGAAGCTTGCAAATAAGGGCCGAGGAGCTTGACTCCGCAGGATAACAACCGGCGAAGAAGGAAATGGGAGCGATTCGTTTCTGTAACAAGCAATGGCAGTCCCCGCTCGTGCAGCTCATCTCGATAAATCAGTACTTTTTCCTCAAAAGAGGGGTCTTGATCGTTCGGATAGAAATTGCAGGTCGGAATGACACCCTCCGCGAATCCCGAAGCTGCCTCCAGACCGCCTTGTCCGGCACAAGCGATTAACGGGACCGTAACGCCATGCTGCAATGCCATGTCACGCAAAGCGGAAATGTAACCCTTGGGGTCATTGCAAGGGTAAAAATCAAGCTCGTTTTCCAGCTGAACGGCAATGATCGATCCCTGCTGATCGATGCTATTTTCCCTTAGAATCAGCAGGATTTGGTCGTACCACCGGGACACATGCTGCAAAAAGTGCGGATCGTTATCCCTGATGCGCAGATTATCCTTAACGAACAGATAAGCGGGCAAAGCGCCTCCATCCCATTCAGAGCAAATATAAGGACCGGGTCTGGCTATGACCCAGAGCCCCGCCTCCGCAGCATCGCGAAGGAATTGCTCCGCATCCTTTTCCCCGGTGAAGTCCCATACGCCTTCCTCCATTTCGTGGAAATTCCAAGGGAAATATACATCGATGCAGTTATATCCGAAAGCTTTTAGTTGGCAAAGCCGTTCCTTCCATAAAGCTCTGGGGATTCGAAAATAAAACAGAGACGCACAGAGCAGTAATTCTGACTTCCCGTTAATTCGAAAAGCGTCCGGCGATAATTGAACAGCGGCTTCGCTATTTTGCAATTTCAAAGTTTTAAACCTCCCCTGCTGGACCGTTTTGTCTTTATGAAACCCATTTCATTTTCAAGTGAAACCTTCTTGCCTCTTTAAACCAATTATAGAACCGATTTAAAGCGCTTACATTGGAATAAACTTCAAGTTATATAACAAAACTACGAAGCTTTTTGCATAGGCAAATAATAACAGCCCCGAATTTTATCCTAATTCGAGACCGTTATCATTCAATTTATCTATGATTTGTTATAAAAAACACGGAAGTTTCGTATGAATAAGACAGCCTACCGAAGCAAGCTGCCTTTAACCAAATATGAGAGGCTGCGTATGCTCTGCATCTAATTTCCGGTCTGGCTGCTGAGCTTGGCTTCAAACTCGTTTAGAAAGATGGAAGGCGCTCCCAATGGATTGTGGAAATCGAATTCGGAAGACTGGACAAATTTACCGACGCCTTTTATACGTAGCAGCATAGGCATAGGATCGTGCCCCTCTGGCATCCATCTAGCAGTTAACTTGTACCGGCCGAGCGGTATTTTCTCCACTCCGTGACCGCCTGTTGAGAGTACTTCCGCACGTTTCGTTATCGTTTGGCCGGCGCTGCCATCAAGTAACGGTCCGACAGGCGTGAGTGTAACTTCCAGGTCGCTCATTTGGAATTCTGGCAAACTATCGTCAAACGACCAAAAATCAGGATTGATTTCAATGTGCCCTACGATATTCTTCAAGGTAAAATTCCGAAAAGCCCCTGTACTACCGGCGAATGGCTGATCGACGTCAGACCTTAAAAAGAATTTGAGCTCCTTGCCGTTATACTCACGGGTGAAACTCGTAGACATATTCCAGGTTGTGGCAAAGTGAGCCAATTCAATCCGATAGTATCCATTCTCATCAGTGACCCCTCCTATGTTGCTGTCATAAAGCAATTGGTTATCCGCATATACCGTAACTCCTGGTATTGGATTCCCCTGCGCGTTACGTACGTAGCCTTTCACGACGTACGGCTCAATTTCTCCAGCCGATGGCAGAGGTGTCGGTTCCGGGCTTGGTGCTGTTCCGGTGTTGGTGCCGGAGCCGGAGCCGGCGTCGGTTCCGTACCCGTGCCAGGGGCAGCGTCCTCGATCTTAATCGTCCAAACATTGCCGCTACTGGAGAAAGCAACATGGTTGCCGCTGCTCTCCGACACGAAGCGCAAAGGCACCATCGTGTGACCGTCAATGATCTGAGCAGGTACGTCCAGGGCAACAGCTTTACAGTTTACGATCCCATTCGTACTATTGATCGTCAATTCAATGGAGAGGCCGTTCTTTGTTCCGATTGCCTTCCGAACAGATCCCTCTTCCACCCATTTCACTGTAAAACCTAGAGTTTCAAAAAGTTTGCGGAACGGGACAAGCGTGCGACCGTCTTTCACCGTCAAAATGAAGTTCTGCCCCTTTGAAAAACACAAGGATCGCAATATCTTTCGATCCGTCCGCAGGAACAGGGACGGAGCTGGAACAGGACTCGGCGTTGGTACTGGCGCAGGAACAGGAGCAGGCGTCCCCTCCGAAATCATCGGATTCTTGTACTTAATCGGCTGGGATTTGATCGAACCCTCCGGCGTCTCAATTTCCAGCACATAATACTGCGTTTCCTTGATCGTGCCGTTGTCGCTGGCGTACAAGTCGAACGTAAGCTGCCCTTCATATAAGTTGAACGGATGTCAACCGATTCAACATCAAATGGAAATACAATTGGAAAGAAATGTTACACGATCGCCGATAATCGGATTTTCGATCGTTTGGCTTTTTCGATGAGGTGTCATAAGTCCGTTCCCCCTTCAATCGCTAAGCTCGCGTTGCGGTTGAAGGTGCTGAAGCCTCATTCGGCCGTACCCGCTCAAGCTTTCCGTAAATAAACCGCCGCCAAACCCATTCCATCGGTCCGAGAGGAAACCGGTTCAACCACCATTGGCTAATCCCAATTTCGGCAGCGATCACGAGCAGGCAATACCCGGCAACCTCAATAAAATCCAGTTTGGCATAGAAGCCAAGTCCTTCAAAAACCGCTATCGACAGTACCGACTGAAGAATATAATTAGTCAAACTCATGCGTCCCACGGACTTCAGCGGTTGAAGGAGCTTCTTGCCGAACGGCTTCTGAAAAAGCAGCACCAAAAGCGAGATGTACAGAAAACTGAGGAATATGCCGCAGCCATAAATAAGAAATTGACCGAGCCGCGCTTGATAGGCTCCTAATTCGAAGTATCCCAGCCGGGTGCACGCAAATAAAATAATCACAAGAAGGCTGACCATACCGCTAATGTTTCTGATACTTCGAAATAAACGCGCATATTTCCCGATATTCTCGAAAGCACCGATTCTGCCGAAAAAAATCCAAGCAGCATCATGGCGAACATGCTGGGATAGCCGATCTGTTCCGCCTTCAAATTTGGGAGTACCTCATATTCAAGATGGAAGGCCAGCCACTCGCCATAATTGCCTTGCTGGTAGGCTGCAATTGCAGCGGCGGCGGTATCTTCCGCAATCTTATAATTCGTGATGCTCCCGGAGTTCAAAGCCTCCTCCGGTTGGAGGAAGGCAAGCGAAAACATGGCGAGGAAGATGACAAGAATTGAAATGGCCCAGATGAATACGGTCTTGTCTCTACGGCGGTAAAACAACATCAATAAACAGCCGATTAAAGCATAGTTGTGCAGAACGTCGCCATTGTAAAAAAACACCATATGCACAATGCCCAGAAGGAACAGAACAAGCATCCGGCGAGAGAAAAGCCTGTACACCCACTCCCCCTTTTGCTCGGAACGGCGCATCAACAGGAAGAAGCCCAATCCGAACAAGAAAGATAGAATCGGATAAAACTTCCCTGCAAAAAACATATCGATCTCGAGCCTTACCCCTTGATTGACAGCTGACTCCTCCGGCAACACGCCGCCACGCTGGAAAAAGAGATCAGGAGTACTCATGTTGCAAGCATTCCTTCCTTTCACATAAACTCGGCGCCATTACTGCAACTATAATGAATTTCTTTCCAATAAGGTATCACCCATAGGGATAAACCGATATATACTTAGGGATAATCCGATATATGCTTAAGGTGGTTTACAAGCGATTCTGAGTCAGGGATGAAGATGAATGATCGGTTGAGTTCTTCCTAAATACTTTCCCTCAAATCGGATGCCGGTTGAAGAAACGAGAGAGAAAAAAGACCTAAAATGCTTAAGAGGTAGTACCGATGGGGCACTCACTCTTCATGCATTTTAGGTCTTGCCTGCAAACCAGAAACAATCCCAACTTATTTGATTTTAATGGAGGTTCACATGTCAATCATTACTTTTTCAATATACCCAAATATTCTATCCAAGGCCCAACGTCTGCCCTGTATCTCCCGGCCATTACCCGTAAGATTTGAGCAATGTGCGCTAAATCATGAACAACCCAGGTAGAAAGTAATTCTCTTAACTTCACTACACCTAATCTAGGGTGTATACCCGTCAATTCAAGATTCAACTCAGTTTCAATATGAATCTTAAGTTTGGTTAGATTTTGTGTTCTAAGCGTTTTAAATTTAAGCAATTTTTGTTCAATCGTTGAACTTTCATTTAAATGAGAATAGCGATCAAATGAGGGAAATGGTTTACTTTCACCTTCCTGAAGAATAAATTCTAACCTCGGTATCCAATTATCGTCCTCTAACTCAATGAGGTGGTCAATTACTTCAGTGGCATTCCAGGTTCCTTCGCCTTCATTGCAATGGAACCATCTATCAGATATACCAGATAAAAAAAACTCCAAAGCTTGTGGTGTACGTTCCAGAATCTCAATTGCTTCTTTCATATTAAAATTCATATAATCTACTCCTTTCTTTCTATGATTAATCCCGATGTTGCGAAATTCGTCTATAAGCCATATGTTTACGAACTTCACAAAAATAACAAAAGATATTTAAATATTCGCGAACTAAGCGTTACTTCCCTTTTAAGCTCCCTCAAAGAATAAGGATTTTCTCACGAATGCTGGAAGTTTTTTATCAAGATTGCCGAGACATGCATCTGTAATCTCAACCAGTTGTTTCTTTAATACATCTATTAATTCATGAATATTCGGAGGGTCAACTTCCCATGTTTTGGGGCTCGTCCCTTTTCGAAATATAAGGTGATAGTGGTGAGTAACCCTATGAATTTGTTTTAGTTTTGGAAATATCCAATGGTCACATGCAACGATAATATGTCCAACATTCCAAAGAATATTGTTATTGAATCCATCTGGAACAATATGGGCGATGTCAGAATTCATCCCTTTAACAAAGGCTATAGTTCTGTTCCGAACGTCATTAAACTGACTAATCATGTTATTATCCAATATTTATTCCTCCTCTTTGTTATTATTTCGCAATACCCTTCTACGAAGACTTCTTGAATAACTTTCTTCTGATCCCATTACAAAAAAGATGATATGAATCTATATTCAAAAAATTGTGCCCTAATGTCGAAATATGGAAGGTATTTCATATTTAGTATCGAATTATGAAATGGATAAAAAATACATCTGGAGGTATATTCTGCATGATCACAAAAGATAAAGGACTTAAGTTTTTCTGCCAATTCTCTAAACCACGGATCATTTATATTCTTGGCAAAATGAATCCTAAATTAAGTCAGTAACCTTGTGTGTAAGTTCAAAGCGGGACAATCCGTTGTCATAACGGCGCCACCGGCAATTTGGGTACGCTTATTTTACGCTCCAAGAATTGGAAGGTTGCCCATTGCTGTCCATCCCACGGTTTCAAGGGTTTATCTTACATATGCTCACTCGCAGGATTTCAACACCCATAGATCTGACGAATACTCGAAAATAAGTTCACGTAAGAACATGGTTCGCATTTGAGGCACATTTCCCTATGTTGTTATGGTCCTGTGATGGTGTCATATTCCGGGAAAGGCACTGTTAAGAAATTGTTCAGTATTTTCATATATACTAATATTTCGATGGGAATCGACAAAATTCGGAGTGAAAGAGCGGTGGTACTGTGACAAAAGCCCATAAAGAAAAGGAAGAACGTTACGAAACGAAAGGAGTTTTACCGTGTTGTTGAAAAGACATGCTTGGACCTTGATTACAGCCGGCATTCTGTTGTTATTGGCCTTCTGCGGCGCGAATCAGCACGCTTTTGCGGAAGGAAGCCGCGACCTGGTGAGCCAGGGAGGAAACAGGCCATTCATGGAATGGGATATTGAAAAGAATACATCGGGAATAACCAGAACGACGGAATTGAACGTCTATGCCAAATCAGGAGAAATCATCCATCTGGGATCAAGCATTCATACCTCTTATGACGTAGGCAGCGGTGTGCGGGAAGATATCGTGCTTATCAGCCCGTCCGGGACCAGGCAGGTGCTTGATGTCGTAAAGGACGGCGCCGGGTATATCGGCACGGTTGCCCAGGAAACGGCGGGACCGAATATCAACAATTCCGCGCCGGCAGGTTTTACGCCGCGTTCTGTTACGGCTAACGAAGGAGGCTGGTGGAAGGTTGAATTCCATGCCGCAGCCAGAAGCCGTAATGTAGCATCGGATCCTGCGGCTATTTTGACAACGGCGCAGTGGCTGGATAATGGTGGAAATACGCCAGTCGTGCCCGCATGGGATGTTACCGTTACGGATGCAGGAGGAGCTGAGAAAAAAGGGAGATTGTTCTCCTACTCGCTTGCATTGAATATGGGCGGTAACAATAACATCGCTCTTAAATCGAAAGTGTATATTTTAACAAAAGATGGATTTCAATATTTGACGGATATGAATGGCATTGATCCATTCGGATTCATCTTCTTTTCGAACAACCGCGGTTATATTGATAACGGCAAAACGCTGTATCATTCGGTAACGCTGTCCACCGATACGAATCCTGCTCCATTGGGCGGGGTAACGGTGCAAAATCCGAAACAGCCGGATACGGTTACGGGTATGACGCATCGCGTGTTTTTCAACCAGCCGAGCGAGGATTTGCCGTCCGACATTCCTACGGCGCCGCTCAGTTTGCCGGCACCGGAAAACTTCAATTTTGTCAATGCGGCCGGCGCCGGTCCGGTAACACCGGTCCAACAGGGTGGGACCTTCTCATTCACACTAAATCGTTCCGCGACGTACCAGCTTATTATCGATACGGACAGCAATGGTGTATTTGACCCGAGCGCGGACAAGGTAATTGAGGATGTCGCAAGTCCGGGATTGAATCAACTTCAGTGGAACGGGAGTAACCGCGCCGGCAATGCTGTTCCTGTAGGGGCATACAAAGCAAAGCTGCTGATCAAGGGCGGGGAGTATCACTTTCCTCTGCTCGATGTTGAACATGCTCCGAACGGGATCAAAATTAACATGCTGAATCCGCCAGGTGCTTTCCCGACGGGTGTGACGAACAGCACGGTTTATTATGATGACAGCAATTACACGACATCAAACGGTACACCTATCAGCCTTGATCCGGGAACAGGCATGGTTGCTCCCAGCCCGAGGAATGCAGTTACGGGCCAAGACAGCTCGAACGGAGCGCACGGGTTTAGCGGCAACTATGGCAACAACAAGGCAATGGATACATGGATTTACTTTCCGGGACCGAGCAGCGAGTTTACTGCTTATGTGACTGATAGTTCGATTAGCGGGGTTGTCTTTATGGACACTGACCAAGACGGCGTACAGGATTCCGGAGAAGCCGGAATTGCCGGTGTGGAAGTGAACGTGACCGATCCGTTGGCAGGAACTTTTACGGTAACGACGGATGCGAACGGGGCCTATGCGCTACCGGTTAATCGAGGTTCGGTTACGGTGGAGATTGACCCATCCTCCAATACGGAATTGAATGGAATGGCGTCCACCACCGGCGGATCAAGCCAAACGGTCAGTGTGACAATCAGCGGCAATGCTGCCGTGCCCGCGTTCGGGTATGTGAACCGGCCGCCGTCTGTAGCGAACATCGCGAAGTCTGGCATGGCCGGAGAGGACATCGCGTTTGCTGAGGCGGATTTTACGGCGAAGTTCACGGATCCTGAGCAAAGCCCGCTGGCGAAAGTGAAGATCGTGACGCTGCCGCAGGCGAGCGAAGGGACGCTGAGGCTTCTCACGGGTGCAGGCAGCACGCTTGTGACGGAGGGTCAGGAGCTTGCGCTGACCGATCTGGACAAGCTGGTATTTACGCCGGCGGCCGGCAAAACGGGCGAGGTGACGTTCCTGTGGAACGGTACGGATGGCTCGGCCTACGCGGTGGCGGACGCGCAGGTGAAGATCACACTGAACACTCCGCCTGTCGTGAGCGACATCAACAAAGCAGGCCTCAATGATACGGTGATCGAATTTACAACCGCCGATTTCGCGCAGAATCCCGCCTATCAAGATGCCGATGGCGATACGCTGGACCATGTGCTTATTACGCTGCCGAATCATTTTGATGAACAAGGCAAGCTTTGGTACACAAGCACCGTTACTGGTGTGGTATATATTAGCCCTGGAATCGATACTTTAATCAGCAGAGCGGAGCTGAACAGCTTGAAGTTTGCCCCGGCGGAAGGTTTGCCGAACGGCACAGTTTCGTTCCCTTGGCAAGCGCATGACGGACATTATTACTCAACGTCCGCTGCGCTCGTAAATATTGCCTACAACGGCAAGCCTGTGGCAGAACCGCAAACTGTAACAGCGGAGGAAGGAACAACGATAATCAGGCTTGTCTTAAAGGGCGCGGACCAAGAAACGGTTACAGGACTGGTCTACTCGATTGTATCCCAGCCAGGGAAAGGGACGCTTGCTCCTGCTTCAGACAACTTGAGTGAAGACGTGTGGAATTACACGCCGAGTGCCGGCTTTACCGGAGGAGAAGACAGTTTTAGCTTTACGGTCACGGACAGCGACGGCCAAACGAGTCAGCCTGCAACTGTGACGATTCTCATCAACAAAGCGTTAGACGGATGGGTCGGGACCAAGAATCAAGGCGACGAGACCATTGTCAAAGCAGTGCCGGGAAACCCGCTCAAGCTATCGGCGGTAAGTTCACTTCTGGCCGATGAAGTCACAGCCCTCGTTAACGGAACGCAGGTTTCGCTCCTTCTCGCAAACCCGGAAACGTACCAAACGGATGGCTTCAAGAAATGGGAGAAAGCGAATTATACACTTCCCGCTGCGACAGCGGCAGGTGAATACACCGTAACTTTTGAAGCGAAAAAAGCCGATCAAACGTTGCTGCCTGCCGAGAAGAAACTGGCAGACAATAAGTTCCGGGTTGCAGGTGCCAGTCTGCAGTTAACAGCTAATCCCGATAGCATTATTGGCGATGGCCAATCGACAACGGTGCTGACAGCCGTGATTCAGGATGTCGACGGGCAGCCGATTGCCGACGTAGAGGTGGTATTCGCTGCGCCGCCTGGTGGAGGCTCGTTTGTCGGATCGGATCGGGCCATAACGGATGCGCAGGGTAAAGCCACTGTCACCTACAGGTCAGCTAATATTTCGAGCGATGAAGCGCAAAGCATCCCAGTTACGGCCACGGTGATTGATGAAGCCAAAGGATTGGCCGCACAGGATCAAATAACCGTCATCTTTATGCCGGCGACGATCAGAGGCATTATTACGAAAGGCAGCAACAACGAGGATGTTGCTGGAGCAACGGTGAGAGTAACGCTCGATTTAGACGGAGACGGCGTCATTGAGCCGGGGGTCGATTTTGACAAGACGGTTATAACGGGTGCTGACGGTTCGTATTCCCTTCCCGTTCCCAAAGGGGACCAATTATACAGCCTGGAGATCACGCAAACGGTGGCTGTCGGCGGAGTTCAAACACCGATAACCTACAAGCAAACAGCGGAAGTGGGTAAAATATCCGGCAGCGGCGTAGAGGATTTTGATTCCAGAAAAACCGTAACAGGCATTATTCTTCTCAAGAAGCCTGACGGACTGTCCAGTTTATTCAGCAGCGATGTGATCAGCAAGACGAAGGTATATCTGAAAACGACCGAGGGAAGCTACATCATGGATGGAGCGCTCCCTAAAGCATTTGGGCTGCAAGGCAGCGGGGTATTCAGCGCAGACGGTTTAGCCGTTGGGACGTACAGCGTGGAAATCCGTTATGAAGTGGAGCCAGGCCAGGAGATTATCATCAATCGCAGCGAGGTCACCGTGAAAAAGGACGGGGAAATGAACATCTCGGAAGAACTGGTCGACCCCTACGGAACGGTTACGGACGGCGACTTCCCTCATGCAACGATTCAGGGTGCCGTAGTTACGCTGTACTATGCCAATACGGCCAGAAACGGCGCCAAAGGCGGAACCCAGGTTACGCTGCCCGGAATTCCCGGCTTCGAACCGAACAACAACGCGAGCCCGGTGCAAAACACGGACGCGAACGGATTTTATGCTTATATGGTATACCCGGACACGGATTATTATCTCATCGTAACGAAAGACGGATACGATACGTATGTGAGTCGGACGATTTCTGTCGGTAAGGAAATTGTCAAGCACAATGTGCAGCTGTTCCGTCCGGAATCAACGTCGTCCTCATCCTCTGTTACGGAATCAGCAGAGTATAAGGCAACGATCAATCTTTCCGTGGATCGTAATCTGGTGGAAGAAGGCGGCACAACCGCCATTACCGTTGATTACAAAAACATCGGATCCGGCTCCATTCCGAGCGGCGAGGTCATCATTACACTACCCAAAGGTGTGGAAGTGGTTGATGCGAATGGCGGTAAAGTGAAGGAAGACACGATTACATGGACAATCGGCAACTTGCCTGCCGGAGCCTCCGGCAGCTTTAAGATTATTGTCAAGTGGCCGCAGTTGACGACCGCGGAACAACAATTTGAACTGTCCGGACAGTTCAGGGCCGTCGGCAATAAAGCAAATACAGTCAGCTCGAATGTGCTGGTGAAGGTATTCGCGAATCGTTTTGGTCATCTGCAGCATCAGCGCTATATTCTTGGATATCCGGATAAAATGTTTAAACCGGATCGTTCGCTGACCCGCGCCGAGCTGGCTGCCATTGTGGCCCGGTTAACGGAGAACGGCAAGATCAGCGACCCGCTCCAATTTAACGATGTGACAGAAGCCCACTGGGCCGCGAACTACATCAAGATTGTAACGAAGCATCGCTATTTTGGCGGTTATGAAGACGGCAGCTTCCGACCGGAAGCAGCGGTAACCCGGGGCGAGCTGGCTTCCGTGATGACACGCTTCCTGAAATTGGAGGTTAGCCCGATAGCCGAGCTTCACTTCTCAGATGTCAAAGGCCATTGGGCTGGGGCGGCGATCGAACAGCTGTATCGAGGACATTTTCTCACGGGCTACCCCGATGCGACATTTAAGCCTGATCTCGCTATTCGCAGGGACGAAGCGGTAACCATGATCAACCGGATGCTGTATCGCGGACCGCTGAAAGGCTTGTCTCCGCAATTCCCGGATATGCCGGAAACCCATTGGGCATTTGGAGACGTACAGGAAGCAACCGTATCGCATGAATCAACCCGGAATAAAGACGGAAGCGAAACCTGGAAGAACAATATTGAAGATGATGTCCGCTAAGTTGACAAAGGCGATTTCTTAGCCTAAACAAAATGTTTAGCGAAACGAAAGACTGTCCCAAACAATAGAACTAGCGGCAGCCATGGACTAGAAAATAGTCTTAGGCTGCCGCTGTTTTATTGAACGTTTTCCGATTAATAAATGTTATTTAGCGTTTTTTAATAATCATTTCTCAGTAAGTGCAAAAAGCGTTAATTTAGCATAGAAGTCCTCTAGAATAAAACGAGAATCAACACTCCGATACACCCGTATTTTCCTGTTACCAGGTCTGGGAATATAACTCATATCTGAAGCTATTTCAGGTGCCTCTATCCAATCATAATCGAACGGTTGGTCATTAAGCAGCAAAGAAACAGCTGGGGAATCACCCAGAATCCAAATCTCGCCTTTTGGCCATTCGAGTCGATGCCCATTTTTCATATTATGACTAATTAGATATTCATACAGGTATTTCCCAACTTTTCCATGTGGATAAACTTTTACAGCTAATTCGGCTAGCTCAACACGAACCATATCGTAAACGTTCTTGGGTACCTGCCATAATCGTATAGGTGAATTAAAAACCACACGAGCCGCATCTATATCGTTGGAAAGATTAAACTCTGGATTTCCTTCAGGGTAGGTCCCACCGCCAATCCATATTGCAGTAAGACGCTCTGCGATTCCGGGCTCTTGCAGATACGCAGAAGCCAAATCTGTTAAGGGTCCTTGAAAGGTGACAAACAAGGGTAATGGGTCTTCTTTAAGGGCCTCGCGAATAATTAAATTTGAACCTTCCGAAGGAATGGGCGTATTGGGGTCGGGTAATTTACAAGGTGCACCATGCAAAACATCAAACTTTCCTAGCATCCCCATCAAATCGAGTACATGATTGATTTCATAATAGGAGTCTTCCATTGCCGTGGCACTTCTAGTACCAAAGTGCGCACCTATAATACCTTTTATTTGCAATCGGGGTGATAAAACAGCATGTACAATAGCATATTGATCATCAGCCTCACATTTAGCTTCGGTATTGATAATGAGTCTAATTTGTTTTTCTTTAGGTACTTCAAAGGGCATATTCCTAAGCAACATTTTCAACTCCCAGATTGTTTTGTTCATTCTATTTATACCTTAACGAACATCACTGGTATTAAAAATGAAGTTTATTAATTCCTTTGTGCAATTTTTTAATGTATTTCACTAATCTGCCCGTTACTTCAACGAACATCAAAAAGAAGCTGCCTTCGCGGCAGCTTGTTGACTATTATTTTGCCTCTGATCGAATGGGAGAAAAATGCAACACGTTCACATCATCTCTTGAATAAAACACGCTCTGTCATTTAAGGGAGTTTCAACTCAATCTCTATGCGGTTAATCCCGCTTGTAATGCTCGTAAAATCTGTAGTCAAGGAATCCGAGTATTTATCTTCTCTAACCTTACGAATCATCATTTGCACAGGTTCTTCACCTTCCGGCATGAATCTGGCCGTGATTGTATACCTGCCAAGAGGAACATCCTGTATGCCGAAGCCATCCGGTGAGTTCGTGCCATTGCCGGTGATCACCTGTCCGGGACTACCGTCAATAATCGTTCCTTCAGGGATCAGCGTAATCTCCACATCTTCCCTATTCGGCGGAGGAAGCGTGCTGCCTTTCGGATTGATCAAATCCATCATATAAAAGAGAACTTTCCCTTGACAGGAATAGCATCCTTCGGGCTTGGTACCGCTAGCATTCCATGTGAAATTGCGAATCGCTCCGTCATCGCTAGCGAATGGCTTGTCGTTATCGGAAATGAGGTTAAACGTATACGACTCGCCGTTATACGGACGTGTGATTCGGGCGCTCACCAGCCACGTAGTCGCTCGCATGCCTAACGGGATCCGGTAGTAACCATCCGCGTCGGTTACCGCTATCGCGTTGCTATTATACAGCAATTGATTATCGGCGACGACCTCCGCACCCTTGATCGGGTTTCCCTGAGCATCAGAAACGCGACCTTTTACAATTCCAGATTCGATCATTTCATTACTGGAGTTCTGCATTCCGCCATCGTTGGCGCCATTGCCTTCGATGTTAATTACAAACCCGCTGCCGCTATCGGCAAACATCACTTCATAACCGCTATTCTCCGAAACAAACCTCAGCGGGACCATGGTCTTGCCATTTAAGATTTGCGCAGGCACTTCCAAATCAACCGCTTCACCATTAACCATCGCTTTTAGGCTATCAAGCGTAAGTTCGATCTCCAGGCCGTCTTTGGCTCCTGTTGCCTTTCGAACTCCGCCCTTATCGGACCAATTTACTTGAAACCCTAGCGTTTCAAACAATTGTCGGAAAGGCACGAGCGTGTTCCCGTCTCTGATCACCGGGTGTGCGTCTTCAAATTTCAGCAAATCTCCATTAAAGTAGACCTTCAATGCGTTCGATGCGGCAAAAACGGACTGCCATGTCATAACAATAAAAAGCGCAATACCAAAAAAAAAGACTGACAATATTTTAAAAGCGGAAAATTTCTTCAAGATTTCATTCTCCTTTCTTGTCATAGCCATACTCTCTTATTTGCCGAGCATCGGTTCACCGACAATACTGCCGTATCCCTTAAATTCTAATTCCAGCTCAAGACCGGAATGTAACTATCTTACTGGTAAACACCGCTTTCAAACATGATGCTGCGGAACCCATTTTGTTCCATTAATCGCTGTGACTTGTCATGAATTTTCATGACTCAGTCATCTTAGAAAATAGGCGATGCATGTATTTACCCCTCTTATATACTTAAAGGAATAAGAAACATAGAATATAATATATTTTTATTTATTGAATATTCACTATAAAATAGCACTAAGCAACAACATGCAAGTTTGAAAATACTGCGAACTCGCAGCGAACAGTAAAGGAGGAGTGAAGTATGAAAGCAGCAGCATTTTCATCGATCGGCGGACCGGAAGTCTTGAAAGTCATTTCTTATCCAGATCCGCAAGCCGGTCCAGGACAAGTAAGAATTCGTGTAAAGACGGCTGGGGTACAACATTACGATTGTGCAGTCCGAAGCGGCTGGACCCCACAAGGTGTCTCTATAAATCTTCCTCAAATACCAGGTAACGAATTTGCTGGCGTCATAGACCAGATTGGGGAGGGAGTAACCGAATTCTCCGTGGGTAACGAAGTGCTTGGTTTCTCAACGTTGAATTGTTATGCCGAATATGTGGTCGCAGGTACTGATCAAATCGTGAGAAAACCGGAAACGATGTCTTGGGAAGAAGCAGGCGGGTTAACCGGAAACGGCCAGGGCGCTTATATCGCGTTAAAAGCGATCGGTGTCGGACCTGGCGATACCGTACTGATCCATGGAGCGGCTGGATCGTTAGGTGCTTTCGCCGTGCAGTTGGCAAAAGAATGGGGAGCTAAGACCATTATCGGTACCGCCAGCGAGAGTAATCACGATTATCTTCGATCCCTCGGAGCCATACCGACTACTTATGGGGAGGGTCTTGTTGATCGCGTACGTTCACTAGCACCGGGAGGTATCGATGCCGCATTCGATACGGCTGGGGCTGAAGCTTTACGGGCTTCAGTTGAATTGGTGAAGGATAAGAATCGGATCTGTACGTTCGTCGCATACGACCTCATTGAAGAGCTCGGACTTCGTGTCGTTCGTGGCGAACGCTCAGCAGCCCGCCTTGCCGAATTGGTAGATCTGCATTCAAAGGGCAAGCTGCGCATCCATATCAGACAAACGTTCCCCCTTGATCGTGCCGATGATGCGCACCGCGCTATCGAAACCAGGCATGGACGCGGCAAAATCATCCTTACAATCGATTAAACGGTACATAACGAGGCTGCCAATCAATCCAGAGGCAGCCTCGTTGTGTAGTTTATCGGACTATCGTAACCCATAAGCATAGTAATGAAGTTATTTCTCCGAAGCGGTTTCCATTCCCAGCCTTTTATATATCAAACTCTTCCAGATAAAATACAGGTTCGCCTGTTAATTTACTCATGTACATAAATCGTTCCTTGTATTTAGCTTTGAATATGGTATTTTCCCTCATTGAGAACATAATAGTATTGTAATATTTTTGAGGTTTATGTAGCAGACTGCCACTCTTGTCTATAAAAGAAGTTTTCCCCTTGATGCTGACCATTGCGATACCGTTTAAAAACTCAAAAGCTTCGTCAAATGCCGGTTCGATAACCATATTTCCGCAAATGTCTATGTATCCATATTGATGTTGAAATTTAATGCTCAGCAAACCTTCCTTAAAGCAATTCCAGGTAAACGGTAATTGCTCCAGCAACAAAATTCCCTTAGTATCAATGACACCGCATGTATGTCTCTGACTAACGACAGCCAACCCTTCCGAAAAAGAACTCCCGACTCTATACCCCTCCGGTACATGTAAAATATCTCCTTTATCATTGATAAAGAGCGTTTGTCTCGATGGCAACGTAACCCATGCATATCCATCATTAAAGTGCCCAGCCTCCTTGTAGGTTGGCTCTATGAACCACGAACCGTGTTCATTCATAAAGCCATAAAGCTTTTCCGGAGTTTCAACGTTTACTTTCCCTTCCCTAAATTTCCAATTCGATGTATAACTTTTCCTATCGATCTCCGAGATGAGCTCACCGCTTCGGTTTATTACCATAGACCGGTCTGCCTTATCCACAACACAGCGATTATCGCTAAATGATGATGCCCAGTCCAAATCAGGTTCTATGACATATTCTCCTGCATGATTTATAAATCCAATCTTACCTTTATAGTTAATTCGTCCAAGTCCATTAGAGAAATAATTTGCCCGGTCAAAAATAGGTGGAACCACGATATCCCCTTGGTCATTTATATAACCGTATTGTCCATTTTTTCGGAATGGGCTTAAATCAGTAGTTTCATTGGATATCAGGGGGATCTTTGACTCTTCACGAAGTTGGACCTCAAGAACTGTAATAGAATCTAATACATCTTCATCGCATTTATCGTAGTTTAGCCACGACATATTTTCTATTTTCAAAATCTTCTTAAACTTATCAACGTTCTTGTTTCCAGCAAGCACTTCTTGCAGTAAAATGATGTGCCTTTTTGAAAGCTTGAATATTGAAAATATATCTGCATCTGTATGTTCTCCATGGGTGCTTATGTGTTCTTCAACGTTAGTTTCATACTCCACATTGAATTCTGCATGGAGTGCCCCCCTTAGGAATACGATATACCCCCAACCATGATCCTCGTTATTCCAGAAATACAATAGCGGTAATTTATGAGACAAATTTTCACAAAATTCTTCCGTGGAAACCGTGCTAGGAGTAAATAATACCGACCATTTGGAGTTCAAGTGATTCACAATACAATTAAAATCCGTAACCCGATTAACATAATTCGCAACTAAACGTATATCTTTCCTTAAAAACAATATCCCGCTTGTAAACTCACTCATACCATTCCTCCAATGCTCACGTTTCCATGCTCCAATAATTTATCTCATTGAAGATCTATAATCCTTGACTGTCTTCCCCTCTAGCTCCTTAAAAACTTTACAGAAATAAGAAGTCTCCTGGAAGCCGGTACGTTCAGCGACTTCGTACACTTTTAAGGTGGAACCGCGAAGTAATTGCTTGGCCTTTTGAATCCGGAAACGGTTCATATATTCGATGATGCGCATGCCGGTTTCATTTTTAAACAAATTGGATAAGTAGTTCGTACTTAAGTTCAGCACTTCGGCCATCTTGGCAACGGTTACATCTTCTGCGTAGTGATCGTGAATATAGGCTATGGCCAATTGAATTTCCCAGCGAACTGCTGAACGATCCATGGAACTCCCCATCACTTGACGGACCATTTCCAGAAACAACTGCTCGAAACGAACCAAAGGCTGCAGCGTATCGATGGCTTCAAGCAATTCCCCGTTCCATTGCTGCATCTGATCGGTGAGCTTGTTTTTTTCCAAAGCTAGTGCTTTGATCAGCGCATATAAATCAATCAGCAGTTGACGAAGCTCAGCAAATACAAGCTTACACTCACCCAACTTTTGAAATAAAACTTCGATTTGTTTTTCCACATCCGTAATATGGCTGTTTTTCATCGTTGTGATTAATGGCTCCAAAGACTGCGCGTTCATCGTGCGTTCAGCAGTAGATTTGCCTAAGAGATGTATGGTTGAATACGTATACACTTTACCCAATCCCTCATAAATAGCATGATGCAAAGCCGCTTGAGCCTGTCCGTACAAAGCTGCCAAATCTTTCAAGCCATAACCGATGGAGCTGATGCCAACAGTCAAGGTACCGTCCCGCTGCTTAACACGTGCATACAGTTGTAACACTGCTGCTTGCGCCTCCTCCGCGCATTTCCGTTCGCTCTTCTCATCAGGAAAGGAGTAGATCACAGCCGTCTTCCGCTCAGTAATGGGTACGATCATACATGGCAGAGCAAGGTCACTCCGGCACTCATCCGCTGTTAGCCTGCCTTCCGCCAACAATACCATACAGGGGCCGTCATGAACAGGAAAATGAATGGCAGCGGCCTGGTCTTCCATATCCCTTAAATCCTTCAACTCGCCAAAAAGCAGCTTTCGGCCTAATATCCATTTCATCTCTAGCAGACTGGACGCGAGAATCGTTTCTTTTTTCCTCCGTTCCTGATCGGCCATGATCTGCGCCCTCATCTGCTGGAGAAGCTTCTGTATCGCTGCAGGCTCCAGATCATGCTTTAACAGATAGTCCTCCGCGCCGAGCTTCAACGCTTCTTTCACAAAACGAAAATCATCGTAGGAGCTTAACGCCACAATTTTAATAGCAGGGTCGGTGCGTTTGACGTTCTGAATGAGGTCTATACCGTTCATTTCCGGCATCGTGATATCGGTTACGATCAAATCCACATGATGATGCTGAAGCAAGCCCAGCGCATGGCTTCCGTTCAGCGCCTCGCTGACAATCCGGAAGCCGTAATCTTCCCAGCGGATAATGGTTTTAATGGCATATCGGTAAATGGCGTTGTCTTCTACTATCATCGCATTCAGCATATCCGGTCCTCCTAAGAGCTTTTATATGGCAAACGCAAAATCGCTTTCGTCCCTTGCCCCGGAACACTTTCGTAGCTTAAACCATACCTCTCCCCGTAGTATAAGTGCATCCTTTCGTTCACATTGCGAATACCTATGCTGGTTACCCCAGGCATAGCTTGTTTACGGTTTTCCCCGTTCAGAATACGGGTGATTTGCCCGGCATCCATGCCGACCCCGTTATCTTCCACGGTGATAACAAGTTGGTGTTCCTCTTTCCACGCCTGAAGATTAATGACCCCGATGCCTTTGGACATTTCAATTCCATGAAGAATAGCATTCTCCACAAGCGGTTGGAGGATAAAATAAGGCACCTCACAAGCTAATACCGAATCGTCAACCTCGTATTTCATCTGGAAAGCTTCGCCATACCCGATTTTCTGTATAAAGATATAGTTTCGCAAATGGTTGATTTCCTGTTCCAGACTATGAAACTCCCCTGCACGGCGGACCGAATACTTCAGCAAATCGATGACAGCTGTCAACATACGATCGATATCAGGCTGATTGTGCATGCGGGCATACCATTTGACGGTTCCCAAAGTATTGTAAAGAAAATGCGGGTTAATTTGGCTCATCAAGACCGTGAACTCGGCCTGCTGCTTGGCAATCCGCTCTTTATAAACCGTATTGATCAGATCGTTAATACGAGAGACCATGAAATTAAATCTCACAGATAAGCTGCCGATTTCATCCCGGCCGAGAGGGGCAATGCGAACGTCAAAATTACCGTCCTCCACTTTGCGCATTGTCTGCTCCAGTAATTTAATATTGCGCGTAGTTGAGTTAGAAAGCAGTATCGCAATGCCTGTTGAAATCAAAATAGCAATCAAGGAGACAAGGACAATGACCAGCACCAACACTCGTGTATCCGAAAGCAGATTGGACAAAGGAATAAAACAAAGCACCCGCCACCCAAGGGTTGACGTTCGTTCTTGAATAAGCAGATGTCCATCCGCCTTGGCATTATGAGCGAAAGCCGTTGAGGATTGAGTATCTTGCAAGGTGGAGGCTAAGCTACTGTTGATAAGATCATCCGCTTCCTCGGTCTCTCCCCCTGCCAACAGCTCGTTTGTTTGATTGAGAATGGCCATATTATTGGGCTGAATGATGGAACTATTCGTGCTCAAAGATAAGAAATAGTCCGCATCGACACTGAAGATGATCGTACCCAAACTTTGGTCAATTTGGCTTACATCCACAAAATCCCGAACGAGAAATACTTCTTTCCTTTGCCGAAAAGAGGGCGCCCATCCTTTGTTGTTTCCATGCGCACGCAAATAAGCGGAACCTGTATTCGTAATCTCTTGAACCGCTTTCTGGTCAAGCGCATAATCGAGCCCTTTTTTGTTTTCCCACCAATAAACCCTGCCCCCTTTCGTTTGAATGAATATCGAATTCATATAGGGGTTGCCATTACCGTATTGAGCAAGCAGATACTCCATGCGGCTGCGAAAAGCCGGATAATTCTCGTTAGTTACCGCTTCGCCTGTCTCCGAGACGATTTGCCGGATCGCGCTGTCGCTCATCACATAAACCGATGAAGTGAACACCTCTTTCGCCCGATTCTCAATGTTATCTGAAACTTGATGAATGACCTGTACGGCGAGGTCTTTCGTATTGGATTCGATGAATTGAATGGATGCATACAGGGCGACTCCACCGATCGCTAATGTAATAAATAAAATAATAATCATATTGGATAACAATATTTTTGTCCGAATGCGATAGTCTTTGATCCGACTCAGTTTCCAAGGGCTAGTCATCATAATGGGAGCTCTCCTTGCTTACTTGTCATTTCGCCCGCTTGCGTATCCGGTCAAAAGCTTGGTCCAGCTCTTGGATACACCGGTCAACATTGTGGTCCCGATCAATCACAAATTTTGTAAGCGCATCCATATAAGTTCTGAAAAGGTCTTGATTTGAAAAATCATTCGTATATGGAGACCAATCATAGACTCTTTCGGTTTTGATGTACTGCTGATCCAATTCAATGTAAGTGGGATCAAAATCGGTCGGCAAGCCCTTAATGACCGATAGCGCCTTCTTGTCCTTTTGGAACACATTGCCCATTTCTTGCGAAGCGAATAGCTCGAGCACTTGAAGCGCCGCTTCTTTATGCGGGGAATTAGGATTAATCACGATCCCGCCGGTTGATTTCAAACCGAATTTGGCGTCCTCCGGATTCTCGGAATTCGGAAAAGCAAAAAGTCCGAGATTGCTTGCCGGATTTTTGGATTTCACCCCATCAATGGTCCATGTTCCGTTCAGTATCATTCCAGCCTTCCCTTCGGCGAGCATTTGCTGAGCCTGATTCCAATCCGTTTCGAAGGGCTTGTCATTAATATAAGCTAGTCGCTCTCCGAAGCGCTTCAGCACATCCTTGAAATGAACTTGGTCGTCTGCAAAAGTGGTTTTCCCTGTCTCTACGTTGGAAATCCAATTTTGACCGCTGATGAACTGTTTCGCCATCAGATCGCCGGCAATGTCCCAAGAAAGAGTCCAGCTATCCTTATAGCCGGCAGCGATCGGGATAATGCCCGCCTTTTTTAACTTATCGCAAGTCTCCAGAAACGCAGACCAGGTCGACGGAACCGTGCGGATGCCCGCTTTGGCAAAAGCGTCCTTATTATAAATGACGCCAACGCCGTTGACATCAATTGGCAGTGCCCATATTTTTCCATCCTCAGTCTTCACCCCGTTCAAATATTTCTCGTCGATTTGCGATAGAAACGGCTGCCCGGTTAAGTCCATCGCATGCCCCGTATGGATTAAATCTTTTGCATAGCTGATCGAATCGAGCATATAAATATCCGGCATATTGTCAGATATGGCACGGGCACGTAACAGATTCATGTAGGCACCGCCGTCAACGCCCATCAGACCGAAACTATACTCCGGATGCTTCTTCGCGAACAGCTGCGTTCCGGTGTCCAGCCATTTCCTGGCGCCCTCTTCTTCAAAATGATGAATCCAAGTAAGTGTTTGCGGCTTGGCTGCTCTGGACTCCTGCGAAGGCATTAATGTCGACGTTTTCGAATGACATGCTGAAAAGATGATCGGCAACAATACTAGTAATGCAATCCTATATGGCTTCATAGTTCCCCTCACTTCCATGATAGCGGTTACAATTATTATAGCGGACATTGGCGGCAAAAGAATATATGAAAAAGCATGCTGCCGCGGCAGCATGCTTTTATTTTCTTGCTAATCTTCCAAACGTGGTCCTGCCATCACAATTTGTTCATCGACGCCGGTGAATTTCTTGAAATTTCGAATGAATCGGTTGGCCAGATCCCAAGCCGCACGCTCATATGCTGCCGGATCCTCCCACGTATTCCGGGGCTGCAGAACTTCGCTCGGTACGCCAGCCACAGAATCAGGGCACTGAAGACCGAATGTCTGATCAGCCTTGAAATTCGCCTGTTCTATGGTTCCATTTAATGCTGCCGTAACCATCGCTCTAGTATATGCTAATTGAATTCGTTTGCCTACGCCAACCGGGCCTCCAGTCCACCCGGTATTGACAAGGTACACCTTCACGCCATGCTCATCAATTTTCTGGCCAAGCATTTGTGCATAAACGGTTGGCGCAAGTGGAAGAAACGGTGCTCCAAAGCAGGATGAGAAGGTCGCCTCCGGCTCCGTAACCCCTCTTTCCGTACCCGCCAGCTTCGAGGTGTATCCGGACAAGAAGTGATACATCGCCTGCTCTTTCGTTAGCTTCGAGATCGGCGGCAGCACCCCGAAAGCATCTGCCGTTAAGAAAATGATGACGCCTGGATGGCCGGCAGTTCCCGGTATCATAGCGCCCGAAATCGCTTCGATCGGATAGGCTGCGCGCGTGTTTTCCGTAATCGTCGTATCATGATAGACAGCCTTAGCCGTTTCAGGCTCAAGCACCACATTTTCCAAGACCGAGCCATACCCGATTGCCTGCCAGATCTGCGGTTCTTTCTCCTCAGAGAGGTAAGCACATTTGGCGTAGCAGCCGCCTTCAAAATTGTACACGCCGGAATCCGTCCAACCATGCTCGTCATCCCCGATCAACCGGCGGTTCGGGTCGGCTGATAGCGTCGTTTTCCCCGTGCCCGATAGACCGAAGAACAGCGCTACGTCGCCTTCCACGCCAACGTTTGCCGAGCAGTGCATCGGGAGGGCCCCTCGAATTGGCAGCAAGTAATTCAATACGCTGAAAATTGATTTTTTCATCTCTCCTGCATATTCAGTACCGCCAATCAGAACGATTTTTTTCTCGAAGGATATGCAAATGAACGTCTCGGAGTTCGTACCATGAACGGCAGGGTCTGCTTTTAAACCCGGAAGCGCGATGACGGTAAACTCGGCTTTATGCTTCAGTAGCTCTTCGGTAGTCGGGCGAATGAACAGTTGTTTAACGAAAAGGTTATGCCACGCATATTCATTCACGACACGAATCGGCAGCCTATAGGTAGAATCCGCTCCTGCAAATCCATCGAAGATGAAAAGTTCCTTATCCGCCATGTAGTCCTGCGCCTTCTGATACAGCAGATCAAACTGCTGACGCGAGATCGGCTGGTTTACAGCCCCCCAGTCCACTTTGTCCATAACGGACGGTTCTTTGACGATAAATTTATCTTTAGGCGAGCGGCCTGTAAATGCACCTGTGAATACTTGGAGAGCTCCAGTTGACGAAAGCCCGCCTTCTTTTCTCTGCAATGCGAGTTCAACTAATTGTGAGACTGATAATTGATAATGAGTGCTTCCTTCTTTAACATGCTGAACGTTAGCTTTCATTCCCTGTTTCACCCTTTTCGCCATAATTAGTATGTTTCATTTGTTATTTAGTGTACATTATTTTTTGATTATTGTACATAAAAAATCATTAATCGGGTATAAAAAGAATGTTTATCGCTGAAAACTTTTATATATGACATATTATTGAATCAAAAAAAGAGAAACCTGATAAAGGTTTCTCAACGATCATATCCATATAAATCTGAGGGGGGATTAAGATGACACCCCTTTGTCTTTAGACGATTGAAAGGTAAGCGAGATGATTTGATCGACTTTCTTAATCACTTCATTGGAACCAAATCCAGGAGTATAGCTAAATAGGGGTGTCGCAAGCTCTCGGTTTATGATGTCGAAAGGTCGAACGCCTGCATGATTCCTTCAGCAGCATCATTTTCTGGGAAATATTCGAGACCTACGGCTCCGGTATAACCCGTCGCTTTAATGGCCTGAAAAATGCGGTCGTACGCTAGTTCGCCGGTAATCAGCTCCCGCCTGCCCGGGATCCCGGCCGCATGAAAATGGCCGATCCACTTGATGTTATTATTAATCGTTGCCATAATATGTCCTTCGGTAATCTGCTGATGATAAATATCATAGAGGACACGGACATGCGGGCTTCCAACCTGCTTGATAATATCAAATGCTTCAGACGATGAGGCCAAAAAGTAGCCCTTGTGGTCAACTCGCGTATTTAGAGGCTCAACAAGCAGCGTGATGCCCGCCTGCTCAAGCATTGGAACACAGTTTCGAAGTCCTTCGATCAGCGACTGTTTCTGCTCTTCTCTAGAAACCCCTTCTAATTCCTGACCTACTTGAGAAATTAACTGATGACAGTTCAGCCGCTGAGCGACTGCAATCGATTCTCTGAGTCCTTGCATATAAGCTTCCCGATGCGAAACATCTACCAAACTGATGAATCTCGTACAGATTGCCGCAACCGATACGCCATTTTCACTCACTGCTTGCCCCACCGCTTCAAGATCCTTATCCCACCACGTCCAAAACTCAATCGTATCGCACCCGGCAGCCTTAATCTTCCTCACGCTTTCAGTAAAATCCTGATTTCGGAACAGCGCATCTACACAAACGGATAGTTTCATCATCATCCCTCTTTCTGCACGATTACCTGCATCATCTATTTTCTCATAAATTCGGATAGATTGCTTTATCGTTCATTCTTCATACTCTCCATATCGTTTACTTTTGTTTCTATGAGTTCGAAAATATCTATTTCTTAATCGTAATTGCCGTGCAATTGTATAACCAACGAGATATGCAGGGGCTGCCGTATTACCGTCCACGGTAAATGGAAAAATGGAAGCATCGGCAACTACCAAGTTTTTGACTCCATGAACCCGTCCCCGGCGATCGACAACACCTCCCCTTTGTAGAGGGGCCATTCGAAGTGAACTTTGTTGATGATGATTATGTGCAAAATTTTGCTTGATAAACTCCTCGAGCTGCGTGTCGTCATCGATTACCTCCGGCGTTGGAGACATGAGCCGATATGCAGGGTCAATTCGCGCAAGCTCTTCTGCGATATTTCTTATATAAATTTTATAAATGTTTTTGACTGTATCCAAATCGCCGGGAATCGTAAGAAATCCCTCGTCGGCTAGCACAATTTTCATTGGATCGTTATTCTGTATTTTAATGGACCCGCGGCTTCTGGGGCGTAAGAAAATGATAGCGATAGCTAATGAACTGTTTGAGCCGATTCCAACAAGCTGCACCTCCCGGCGTTTCGGATCCGCCCCGGGTGTCGGATTAGGCAAGAATGCACCGCCAGTGTAAAGGGCATTTGGATCGTCAGAAGGCAATGCTCTATCATTCGGATTGGTCGTAAAAACCGCAAAATTAAGTGTGTGATTTCTGAGGTGTTTACCCACATTCGGATTATTAAATAGAACAGGAATTCCTGCTTTTCTAAGAAGTTGAGCGGGTCCTATTCCGGACAGCATTAAAAGCTGGGTGCTATTAATACCTGCAGAAACGATGACCATCTTGCGAGCGAAAACGCGTATGCACTTGCCCTCTTTGAGAAATTCCACTCCAACAGCGCGTTTATTGGAAAAAAGCACACGAAGAACTGTAGATTTATAGAGAACTCTCAACTTTCGTCCTTTTATACCATGACCGTTTGAGGTCATAATATCTGATGAGAGAAAGGCAGTTGAGGCGCTTTCCCTGCGACCGTTTGGCTTCTGATACAATTGCCAGCGGGTAAAGGGACCAAGGGGCGTTTTAGGATCATTATAGTCAAGAATCTCTTGGAATCCGGTCGCTAGTTCGATGGCTGTAACTAGTTTCTCTGCCATGACGGTAGGATTTACCGGAGCCTGCCTTATGTGGATACGGCCCTTAAACCCGTGTGCACCGGGGTTATTGGTCTCGCCGTTATATTTCTCCAATCTTTTAAAATGGCGAATAGCCCGTCCGGGCGACCAAAGCGGTCCTAGAAGCCGTTCCCACTCCCTAAAAACTACTGATGTAGGCCGTACATACTGTTCGCCGTTAATCGAAGAACCGCCTCCTGAGAGTCGCCCTGTTGTCCATTCAAAAGTACGCTCATCAAGTTCTTCCTGCGGCACTCCTTCTCCTTGCCAGAAGTATTGCGGAAAAAAACTTTCTTCAAGCTCGGGAGCAAATGTAGAATCCCTAATCGGCTCATCTCTGTCGTTATTTTCCCCTGCTTCCAGGACAAGAACGGAAGTCTTTTTATCATCCGTAAGCATCTTTGCAATCACGGAACCGGCTGGACCCGTCCCAATTACAATATAGTCAAAAATGAGTTTCCTGCCGTTCTTTTTAAGATTATTCATTAAATGATCTCCTTATTGTAGAGTTGGGCTATTGTAGCGTATTAGTCTGTTTTGTCCGGTGTGCCGAACTATTTTAAAAATCATAACGATTGCTGGAAAAACAAACGAATCATCCGTATGTTAAGCCCTTACCTAAAATTGTTCTCTTCCATAGTATGTGGATAGATTAATGGATATGGAGGAGTGTTCAATGGCAGTAAGCCCGCTTTGTCAACAGTTTGCTTCAATTCTAAGAGCCCAGCCGCAAATCATTAATGGTGTTTGTACGGCTTCTTCGGTCAGAAACAATATTAGACCGACCATCTTAGGTAAAAACTCAAGATCATTTCTGACGATCCCTCAAGCTTTTTCTTTTGAAAGTGTCGGCCGCGATGGAAGAGCCTTATGCCTGGGTGAAACCGTTATTTTAACGGCAGAAATAAATCCTTTTATATCGCGGCTCCGCAGACATGGAGTGATAGTAACGGCTTTGCATAACCACTGGCTGTTTACAAATCCCAATCTGTGGTACATCCATTTCGAAAAGGTAGACAGACCGTTAAATTTTGCAAGAGGCGTGCGTGATTCCCTCAATGTATTGACAACAAGAATAGTAAGACCGACTGTTCTGAAAAAAAGAACCAGATAATCGTAAAAGCATGGCTCGACCAGCATAATGGCTGATCGAACCATGCTTTTTCTTATTACTCCTTTACAAAATCACCACAATAAATCAGTGAAAAATTAATATTGCAATGACAAATATCAATTAAGGTGTAAAAAAAGGAGTTGATGGAAATGATTCCAAGTCGCGATGCGTTACCCGCCAGAACTTCAACATCGTTTGTAGAAACCGTGAAACTCTTGCTTTTGCAGCTTCGCCCCAAACAATGGAGTAAAAATTTGCTCGTATTCGCCGCACTTATTTTTTCCGTCGATAATGATCAGGTCATGAATTGGCAACTTGGCGTAGGTGCCTTCTTCCTCTTTTCCTTTGTATCGGGATGCGTTTATATTTTGAACGATTTTATGGATCGGGAAGCCGATCGGCTGCATCCTGAAAAACGCTTGCGTCCGATGGCTTCTGGAGCGCTTCATCCTGGACTGGCGCTTACTGTAGGAGCAATCTTATTAGTTAGTTCCTTGATTGTTGCCTTTACGATGCATCCTTTGTTCATGCTGCTGCTTACTCTTTACTTTGTCATGAATGTCGCTTATTCCATCAAGCTTAAGCATGTCGTGATTATCGATCTGATGATTTTGGCCTCGGGTTTTGTCATTCGGGCGCTCTGCGGGGGTATTGTCGTCGGTTTGATATTCACACCGTGGTTCCTGCTTTGTGTATTCCTTCTATCTTTATTTCTGGCTATCGGCAAACGCCGCCACGAACTTCTGCTGCTTCAGAATAACAAGGGCTCGCACCGCAAAGTGCTTGATTCGTATTCGGAGCCGCTGCTGAATCAAATGTCCATGATCGTCACGACGATGGCGATTATGTGCTACTCCATGTTCACATTCATGTCCGGGCATTCCATCTATTTGATGTGGACGATACCGCTAGTCATTTACGGCATTTTCCGTTATTTGTATTTGATTCACGTTCTGGGCAAAGGCGGAAAGCCCGATGCGCTGCTTTTTGAAGATAAAGGCATCTTGTCCTGCGCCCTTTTGTTCGGTATTTCCGTCGTCGTTATTTTACACTTGTTTGGTTGATCTCAAGAAAGGAGCTGTGCCGATGCAGGCTTACATATTTGTCTTTTCTTCGATTTTGCTCGGTGCGGTCGGGCAGGTGCTGATGAAGCTAGGAGCAACCAAGTTGAATATGGCTGCCGCCACTTCATTCTTTGCGAAGCTTCTGACGATGTTTACGCAGCCTTATATCATCGCAGGATTGTTTTGCTACGGCTTATCAGCTGTATTTTGGATATTCGGCTTAACCCGTCTTCAGTTGTCTGCGGCTTATCCGATGGTGGCTGCCGGTTATGTTATTGTGTTTATATTGGCAGTATTTCTTTTTAAAGAAACGGTTTCACTGGTGAAAATCGGAGGATTGTTAATGATTATCATGGGAGTGATTGTCCTTGCCAAATCCTAGCACTGCGCCTGCAGCCCAACCTGCGCGTTCCGTGAATCTGATAGCCGGCTTGGCTGAATGGGGACTGGCCGTTTCTTTCGGCTTGATGGGAAGTCTGGGGATTTTGTATGTCTCTGCATATTTGATTCTGCTAGCACGTTTTCCTTTTCAGCCTCTAACGGTATCAACCGTGTTCTTAATAATTGTAGGATGCCTCTTGCTATGGGGGAGGATGGTAAAACGGGTTCTTTGGCGCAAACTTGGGATCACCCTGTTGCCTGTCTGCGTGATCCTGTTATTGGCCGTTTGGGGTTCGGGGCTTATCTACGATACTTCCTTCGATGGACAAGGGTATCACCAGTTAGCCGCTTTCAGCATTCATAATGGCTGGAATCCGATCTACGAGCCTGAGTTTCACGATTCGCTCTGGGTGAATCATTATCCCAAAGGCATCTGGGTGCTGGCTGCCGCTATCTATACGCTTACCGGTCATTTGGAATCAGGAAAAGCTGTCAATCTTATTGTGATGATTGCATCTTTCTGCGCTACCTTTGGGACTCTGTTGAAATGCTGGTCTCTTTATGAACCGCAGGTGCAGGAGCGAAAACAAATCATGCCGGTTTTCCTCCGTCCCCTTATGGCTCTCCTCCTTGCTGTATGCGCAGCTTGCAATCCGGTGACGCTTGTCCAATTACTTACGAACTACAACGACGGCGCTATTGCCAGCCTATTGCTTACGTTGATAAGCGCATGCATCTGCTATGCGGTGAGTCACGATCGTAAAGCTCTTTCTTTAGCTGCAATAGCTGTAGTTATTCTGGTCAATATTAAGTTCACGGCAATTGCCTATGCCGGACTTATTTGCACATGGCTTGTCGTTGCTCTGATCGTTTTGGAACTAAGGAAGGACGGTGCGAACGGTTGGTCATTGGGAAAAAGACTTTTTCATTCCTGGAAACGGCCTCCTGTGCTTCGCGCCATCCTTGTTTTGATGGGCAGCGCGTTAGTCGGTCTCGTTGTGTTCGGATGGAACCCCTATGTTGTTAACGCCATGAACTATGGGCATCCTTTTTATCCGCTTACCGGGAAGAACGCCATCGATATTATGACTTTAAATTCTCCGCACAATTTTATCGGGGAGAACCGATTGAAAACGTTCCTGCTCTCGTATACTTCCAAAACGGTAGATGCCATCACGCCGATGGACGCTACCCGTGCGATGCTATGGCCTATCCCGTGGGAAGACTTTCAGCATGTAAACGTCGATACTCGGGTTGCGGGTTTTGGCCCTCTTTCGCCATGGATTCTGATCGGATCTGCTTTCACGTGGGTACTCGTGTGCATCTTCCGCCCGAGGACAGCTGCGTTCTCGACTCTACTCATTTTGGCATTGTTAACGACTGTATTTATTAATCCGGAGCCGTGGTGGGCCAGATACGTACCCCAATTGTGGCTCGTACCGTTACTTGTTGCCATGGCGGGTATGTGGTCACAACGACGTTTCGTTCAAGGAATCGCCTTGTTGTTGTTCATCATCATGGGCACAAATGCGTTGAAATCCGCAGACGCTATATTCCACACACACATTAAACAAAGCGTGCAAGTTCAAGAACAGTTTGCAGCCCTGACCGGAAAACAGCTTACCGTGTACCCGAACGGATTTATATCCCCTATGGTGCATTTAAAAGAACGGGGAATCGCGTATTCGCTCGCGGCGGGCAAGGAACCTATCTGCCGAAACCCTATGACATTTGCTTTTACTCAGGCCTTTTACTGTGACAATCAGGAGAGTGAATAAGATGTATGCCATGTATGCAATAGCCCCCTTTCTCGCCTGGTTATGTGCGGGGATACTGAAATTCGTCATCAATCAATTGCGTTATGGGAATGCCCGTGCGCGCATCGGTAATGGCGGATTTCCCAGCAATCACACGACGATTATGACAACCACCGTCATGCTGATCGGGTTTCGCGAGGGCTTTGATAGCGCGTTATTCGGCCTGGGGGCAGCGATCACGTTCATCGTCATCATTGACGCAACGGGTCTCCGCCGACATGTCGGCCGGCACGCCGAACGCATCAATGCGCTTCAAGAGATGAATAATGGCCCAAAGCTGCGTGAGAGCATGGGCCATAATCGGATTGAAGTATTAGGCGGTTTAGTCCTCGGAAGTCTTCTCGGGTATGTCTTGAGTCTATTATAGATGTGAGCCGCCACTGGCATCGATCAGTTGACCGGTTACCCAGCGGCCGTCGGGAGAGGCAAGAAAAGCGGCAATGTCCGCTACATCCGCAGGCTGCCCCCATCTTCCAAAAATCGAAAAATCCGCACCAAACTTTCGAGCTTCCGGATTTTCCAGTAATGCAGCATTCATGTCTGTGGCAATGAATCCTGGTTGGATCGCATTGACCGTAATCCCTCTCGGTCCAAGCTGTTTGGCCAAGGTGAGCGTAAGGGTGTTAATGGCTCCTTTCGTCATGCTGTATGCGGTAATGTCGGGAATGGCTATTCTCGTCACTGCGGATGAAAGATTAATAATACGTCCATCCTCCCGCAATCGTGGTAAAGCTTGTTGAATCAAGAAAAACGGAGCTTTTACATTGATTGCCATCGCTTCATCAAACGACGACTCCGTCAAATTTTCAACAGATCCAAATACCGGTATGCCGGCGTTGTTCACCAGAATATCGAAGTCGGAGCTTCCGGTGCGATCTTGCAGCGCCTCCGAAAATGACGCGTAAAGCGCTTCAACACCACTTAATGATCCAAGATCCGCTCCGATCGTGAAAGCAGCTCCGCCATTCTTTTCTATTTCGCGAACCACCTCTTCCGCAGCATCCCGGTTTTTCCCGTAATGAACGGCAACTAATGCACCCTCTTCTGCCAGCCGCCCCGCGATAGCGCGACCTATCCCCCGGCTTGCTCCTGTAATTAATGCAACTTTGCCTTGCAGTTTACTCACATGATCATCTCCCTAGTGAATTTCGAGAGCACCCAATTTCTTCGGTGCTTCTTGATATAGTTTTATCACAGGATGGCTTTAGAATTGTTGCCCTCTCATTCCTATAGGATGTAAATGGGAGTGGCAGCTGAGATACGTGTGTGGCGGCGGGGTAGTGAGTAAATGACGTTCCTCTTGAGAACAAAGTTCGTTATTAGAGTACTTGCTTGACGCTATTTTATTGGGGTAACCACCAAATCATAGCTTCAGCGACCAAAGTTCTCTATGTAACGAACATTGTTCGTTCATCAGCGCCACTTGGTCTCTATACCCCAATTTACGAATTTCTGGCTAGATTTAGCGCCCATAGTGTCGTTAATAACGAACGGTGGGCCCTAAAAAAGCGCAGCCCAATCAGCCGAAAGACCGATGGACTGCGCTTCTGAGCACGTTATTATGAAATAATCCCAAATTCCCGGCCGACCTTCTGCAAGCTGTTTAAAGCAAAAGCAAGATCGTCCTTCGTATGCTGCGCCGTCACGATGAGTCTTACGCGGCCTTTATCCATCGCTACCGTCGGATAGACAATGCCTTGCGCGAAAATGCCTTCCTCCAGTAGACGGTCGGAAAAGCGCATCGTTTGCGCCGGGTCGCCGATAATGACCGGAATAATCGGTGTTTCGCTAGCTCCCGTATCGAAGCC
The DNA here is from genome assembly GCF_014534655.1 of Paenibacillus sedimenti. Lineage (GTDB taxonomy): Bacteria > Bacillota > Bacilli > Paenibacillales > NBRC-103111 > Paenibacillus_E > Paenibacillus_E sedimenti. Next base: position 603,179 of record NZ_JACVVD010000001.1, on the reverse strand, counting down.
TAGCCGCTTCAGATCCGCTCGAAACCCATTGGCATTGTCCCAAAGCTTAGCGACTAGATCCGAGCTCTCTTTCAGCACTTGAATGGCGGCCAAGCAGGTCGCTGCAACCGCCGGCGCTTGCGACGTACTGAAAAGGAAAGGCCGCGCCGAGTGAATGAGATGCTCCTTCAGCAACTGAGCGCCGGCCACATAACCGCCAACAGCGCCGATCGCTTTGGATAAGGTGCCGATCTGGATGTGCACTCTGCCATGCAGGCCGAAGTGATCTGCCGAGCCTTTGCCGTTCGTACCTAACACACCGCTGGCATGGGCATCATCCACATATACGATGGCATCGTACGCTTCAGCCAATTGCACAATATCGGGAAGCGGAGCGATATCCCCGTCCATACTGAACACACCGTCGGTAACAACGACGCGCTTGCGGTGATGCTGCGTTTCTTTCAGAACTGCTTCCAGCTGATCCATGTCTTTGTGGGCGAAAATTTTACGGCTCGCCTTGGTCAGTCGAATCCCGTCAATGATACTCGCATGGTTCAATTCGTCGCTGATCACGACATCATCAGCGCCAAGTATCGCTGAAAGTGCGCCTTGATTCGTCGTGAAGCCGGATTGGAATACAAGCGCAGCTTCCGTGCCTTTGAATTTGGCCAGCTCCAGTTCCAGTTCATTGTGGATATCAAGCGTCCCTGTAATCGTCCGGACCGATCCGCTGCCTACGCCGTATTTTTCAATGGCCTCAATTGCCGCTTTCTTCAGCTCTGGATGATGAGTTAATCCTAAATAGTTATTAGAGGACATCTGGAGAATTTTTCTTCCGTTCAGATTCATCCATGTATCGGAGCCGCTTTCCCATACTTTGATCGTCCGATATCGCCCTTCGCGTTTCCAGCTATCGATATCCGCAGCCAAATCGTTCAAATAGTTCATAGTAGCCGCCTCCTGATTTTAATGGATAAATACAATTTTACCGCATTGACCGGTATCCATTAATCGAAAAGCTTTCTCGTATTGATCTAACGTGAATCTATGCGTGATGACCGATGCAAGATCAATTCGCTTCTGTTTCAGCAAACCTTTCATCTGGTACCAGGTCTCGTACATCTTGCGTCCCGTTATTCCTTCAACCTTCAACCCTTTAAAAATAATATGATTAGTCACGTCCAAACTGACCTCTCTCGTCGGGATGCCGAGCAAAGAAATTCGCCCTGCATGAGCTGCAGCTTCAAATCCGTCCACGATTGCCTGGGGGTTGCCGGACATTTCAAGAACCACGTCGACGCCCTCACCGTCAGTCAAAGCGCGCAACGCATCAGATGTACGCGCTTCCATAGCGTTGATAATTACATCCGCTCCCATCTGCACGGCCATCTCCAAGCGATTCGGATTAATGTCAACAGCAAAGATGGTTCCAGCGCCACAAGCTTTTGCAACTTTAATCGCCAGTAATCCAATTGGTCCTACGCCAATAATCGCAACTGACTTACCCACAATATCACCCGACAAAACCGTCTGAACCGCATTGCCAAGCGGGTCTTGGAGACAAGCGATTTCAAAAGGCAATTTCTCATCGTTTTGAATGATATTGCCGGCCTTCACAACCGCATACTCGGCGAAGCAACCCGGCGCCGTAATTCCAAAGCTTTTTGTATGAGGACATACATGCGCATTACCGGTTCGGCATGCTTTACAAGTTCCACACACCATATGCCCTTCAGCGGATACGTGATCTCCGATTTTAACCCCTGTCACCCGTTCTCCGGTCTCGACGACGATCCCTGCAAACTCATGTCCGAATACGTTGGGCGTTACAACTGTTTTTTCCGCCCACGCATCCCATTTATAAATGTGCAGGTCCGTTCCGCAAATTGATGTTGCTTTAATCTTAACCAGCACCTCATCCGATCCGCATGTCGGAATTGGAACTTCTTTTAGGGTGGCACCGGGTCCTCGGTGCTCTTTGACCAACCCTACCATAGCAGCGCTCATCATACATCCCCCATTACAAATGCACTATATTATACGTTTGTGCGTTTTACTATCTATGTATATGATATTACACGAGTGTATGTTATATTGTAAACAGACTTTTTATAACGGAATCCAGCAATAAAGGAGCAATCATTATGAACGAACCGATCCACAAGATGGTAGGCAGAAAGATATTGAACATACGCAAAACCAGAGGATTAAGTCTAGATCAAGTCGCCGATCTGACAGGCGTCAGCAAGGCGATGCTGGGGCAAATTGAACGCGGTGATTCGAATCCGACGATCTCGGTGCTATGGAAAATCGTGAGCGGACTGCAAATATCATTCACAAGTCTGATTGAAGACGACGAACCGAAAATTACGGTTGTCCGGGCTGCGGAGCTCTCCCCCTTCGAAGAGGAGGATGGGCAGTACCGGGCCTACCCTCTGTTCCCCTTTCATCCGCAAAAAAACTTCGAAGTATACACGGTTGAGATGGAATCCGGCTGCACCCATGCCTCCGATCCCCATAACAATGGCGTCGAAGAGTATATTTTAATGGTAGCCGGTACAATTGAATTGACGATCGCCCAGGAAAGCTACATCCTGAACGTTGGCGATGCCATACACTTCTCGGCAGATCGTCCGCATACGTATACGAACTTATCTGATACGAAGGCGGTCTGTAAGACGCTGATTTATTATCCGTCTTCGTAGGAGAGGCGCCAAGTCCATAATATAAAAAAAAGCCCTCTAAGAACGGCATTCTTAGCGGACTTCTGTGGCAATTCTTCGCTTATTATTCGATTCGGACGAATAGGTGTCATATTTGTGGCAAATATCAATGCTGCTTGACCTTGTCACTCGCATGGTTTTGATTGTGTTCGACGATTAGAGCCGCTCGCATAAGCTCACTCATGACATCAGACTGCAGTTGCGGATTTAAATAAAGGCTTTTGATAAACAGCTGTCCCTTATCGCTCGACGTATATTTGGGAGGTATACGATTTAGAACGAGAGCAAGAATGTCTTCCTTGCATTGCTCGCACTCGCACTTAAGTTCATAGCTTTTTTGAAACTCTTCATACATGTTGCTGACGATTGTTTCTACTGCATTATATAGTCCCATTTTTGTTCAGACTCCTCTACAAAAGAGATAGTTTCAGATTGTGTCCAAATCCACTATCGTCATCCTTATTAAACCATGACGCCTGATTTATATCAATCCTCCGTAATGCTCATATTGAACCATGAAAATGTTTAATAAGTGTTAGGTCATGCATGCGCTAACGCGAATTCTGAATTGAGAGAGGTGGTTATCCTATGGTAAATATTCGTCCGATTGTAATGGAAGACGTAGATTTCATGTGGGAAATGCTTTATGAGATGATTCATATTCCGGTTAACAAACCTCCTAGAGAGGAGCTGCTCAGTAAGCCGGAAGTTAAACGCTGTTTGTATGGTTGGGGAAGAACAGGAGATAGAGGGTTTATTGCTGTTGATGACGATCAAATATCTGTTGGTGCCGGATGGTATCGACTGTTTCCCGCCAATGAGCCGGGATATGGTTTTATCGACGAACAAACACCGGAAATTGAAATCGCTGTTTCCTCTTCCTCGAAAGGTCAAGGTATTGGATCCCAACTATTAAGGAGGCTGATCGAACAGGCTGGACTCGACGGATATCAAGCTATCTCCTTGAGCGTGGACCCCACCAACGCTGCTTTGCATTTGTATGAAAGATTCGGGTTCACGAAGGTTGGGACGTCGGGGACATCCTGGACGATGAAACTTGATCTGCCGAAATAATTGGTTTGCATATAAAAAGAACCTGTCGTACATCAACAGGTTCTTACTTTTGGACTGCTTTGGTTTAAAGTGCAGCCGGGGACATAAAGTATGAAAACCATAAGTTCGTCATAAAACCGTCCAATAGTACAAAATAGAAAAACTCTAATCCCACCTTGCGCTCATCCAAACCCCTTCTCCATACTCTCGTAACTGCGTAGGCAATGGCAGCGAAAAGTGTCAGAATTGCAAAATACGCGAGAAGAGACTGTAACGCAGGAGGCATAACTTGCAGCGCCGTAGCTTTACGGTAGTCTCCAATAAAGAGCGCTTTAGCCGCCAGGTACATACCGATAGACAGACCGAAGTGGAAACCGGGATGCGAATCGTAATGATGCTGGCGGAATCCGATCAATGCGAACAAATACAAGCAGGGCAGAGCGATCCATTTTAAGCCGAGCAACGCAGTGAGCAGTCCGATCCCCCATAACAGCGGTAAAGTTTGGGCAGCAATACGAATATCGTCTGTGGTCAGCTTGCTCGTTCTCTCTTTGTAAGCAGGATGATCGGTTGCATAATTCAAGTGAAATTGCCCGTCTCCCATCGGGTCAAGCCATACGACAAGAGCACTCTCTCCGATAAACGTCATCGCCGGATACTCGGCAAAGCCGCCTGACTGGCTTATCGGCATCGAAGCGGTAGGTTTACCATCTTTGAAACCTATCCGGTACACTTCTTGACTCGTCAGACGCCGATTCTTTTCGTAAACCGATGAAACAAGAAGCGATAGCTCGCCGGATGGAGCCTTGGCAAATGTCGGATGCAAAATCGTATCTGATAAGGAGGATGCCGTAACCGGAATTTGCAATTCATGGTCTTCCACCGTTACCGGGTGATCCAACGGAAAGGACAGTATCCGCAGATAGCTTTTGCCCGATTTAGATGAACTGATCCTATAAGCAGCTATCATCGATGTTCCGTATGTGCTGAACTCCAGTTCCTCCATTTTGTTGAAGGCAGCGAGCTCCACATCCTTCAGCTTATCTTCCTGTAGAGGCCGCAGCGTGTCCGCTTCCAGTTTCGCATAACCGATCGAAACTATGCCATCCTTACCCGCGCTGTAGACAACGATTATGCTGCCGTCTTTATCCAGAACGCCTTGTACCCGGCTAATGCCCGGGATATCAAGTTTCGACCAGCTAACAGCTCTTCCCGCTTTATAAATACCCGCATATAGCTCCAGCTCGCTATAAGCGAGCAGCACCCTTTTGCCATTTGGTTCACTCGTGGTTTGAAATCCTGTTATCGCACTTCCGCTCAGTTCTTTCCTTGGCGACCAAACGCCTTGACTCCACTCACTCGCGTACAGTTTGTTCCCGCTCCCGATCCAAAAAGCTTCGTTTCCGGTTAACTTGTAAGAACTGAATAGTTCAGTATCCGGTATGGGCCGTGTTTCTGAGACATACTGTCCGTCCTCCTTCACCTTCATGTAAATGAGGGTGCTTCCTGACCGGTAGGCAAAGGCGCCTTCGCCGACAATTTGCACCGGTCCCCCGTCGGTCGCCGGTTGAGGCAGGGCCGTAGCTCGACCGAACGGTTCAGGATACGGTTTCGATTGCTCTTTAGCGAGCATCCATGTGTGAATCGTTCCAATCATTAAAATGATGATTAAAAAGGGGACGCACGTATAAATATTCCTTAAAAATTTACTTTTCATTTGTAGTTTCCTTCTGAGGCTGCGCCTCGAGTCTATGACTGAACAACCTATACGATTGGGTTCGTATTCGGATTAAAAACGTTTGGCGTTAAGAACCGAGTACTTTTTTCCCCCTCGGCTGGGTGCCGTTCGGATCCGGCTCCAGCGTAACGCCGATGGAATCAATGTGCAATTCTTTAACACGAACATCATAGCTAAGTACGCCAATGCCTTTATCGTCGACTCGAAGCGTCCCGCAGTTATATTTCTTCCCGTTATGATTCAGCCAAACTTGATACGCCCAATCCCCTTGCGTTTCCTTAAGACCGGACAGATTAACGACGACATTATAGGCTTCCCCGTGTTGGACAATCCATGCCGTACCTAAGGCCGATGGCATCGAACTATCCGCCGATTTCAACGTAAACGTATTGACAACTTCAGCAGGGTTTCGCAGCAAAGCGCTTGCCGCTTCTTTGGATCGGGCAGACTCGCTGTAGTTCCACCACGTTCCCGCCATAATACCTAGTACGATAACAGCAGCAGTTCCATATAACCACGTAAACGATCGTTTGCGTTTGGGTGGTTCTGTAACACCAATTGATCTCATCACCTGCTGCTTTAAATCCGCCGGAACTTCCACTTCTTCCATGTGAAAAGGGAGCGTTTGCCATACGGCTTGCAATTCGCGCAGCTCTTCTTGACATGAGACACAGGTTCGCAGATGCCGTTCATAAGAAGCGCGTTCCAACTCCGTACACTCGCCTGTCAAATAGTTGATAATAAAGCTGCAGTCTACAGGTTCATGTTCGTTCATACGTCATCCCTCCCTCAATGATGTCAGATGCTTGCGCAATATTTTTAAACATTGGTGCAGACGGCTTTTTACCGTTCCCACAGGTTCATTCTTTTGGGTCGCAATTTCGCTTAACGAATACCCTTCCCAGTACATCAGTTCGATCAACTCGATCTGGTTCGTCGATAAATGTACGTACGCCTGTTGAATCTGCTCTCCCATCCACTTACGGGATAAAACGGACTCCGGGTCAGGTTCCCCGGAAATCAAAGCTTGCTCCCACTCTCGCGGCTCAAATCGGACCACTTCTTTCAGCTTGCGGTTCTTGCGAACGTAGTCAATAGTTATGTTGCGTGTGATCGTAATGATCCAGTTGACAAAGCCGCCTTTACTTGCGTCATAACCTTTTCCCGTCGTCCAGAGCCGTGTAAACACCAATTGTACAATTTCTCTGGCGGCTTGCTCATCCTTCATGGATTTCATGGCAAATGAATAGACCAGCTTGGCATAACGATCGTAGAGTTCTTCCAAAGCAGGATGCTCTTTGGCCATGACCAGCTTCATGAGCTCCCCATCTGTTCGATTTCGCATAGTTCGGCACTCCCCGAGTCGAAAATGACGTTTTTTTCAGTCTACCACAGATTGGGCTGAAAAAGACAAACACTCCAACCCGGCTGCCGATTGGCAGCGGGTTGGAGCTTGAATGTCAGTTTAATTTGTGATAGAACGAAGGCTTCTATCTATTTTCAGTTTTTGCCGGGTCGAGGACAAACCAAACTTTCCCTACATTTTGCCCTGTCGTATCTCCTGGGTTCTTATCCTTAATCCAATAATACAGCGGCCAGCCTTTATAAGTGTTCTGCATCGTGCCGTCGTTTCGTGTCAACACACCAAAGTCGCTTGCGTTCAAATCGCCTGATACGGTTAGATTTGCATCATAGAAAATTGGCCAGTTGACCAAACATTGGCCGACGCATGAATTCGGATCCGCTTTATCCTTCGTGAACAAATACAAAGCCATACCGTTCGAATCAACCAGATACGTGCCGAGCTGATCCGATTTGGTTGTTTTCACCGAGCTGTTCACGGCTTTCGTACCGCTGAATTTCACAGGATCAATAACGAACCATACATTTCCGACATTTTGCCCGAGTGTGTCTCCCATTTTCTTATCGTCTACCCAATAATATAAAGGGAAGCCTTTGTAGGTCGTTTGCTTTTTCCCGTCGGCACGAATGATCGTGCCAAAATCGGCCTGATTCACACCAGTAGGAGCTGAAAGGTGCTCGGCATAGAAAAGCGGCCATTTCTCCAGGCATTTGCCGGAACAGTTGCTGACACCTTTGGTATCTTTATCATAATAATAAAGCGCCATCCCGTTCGCATCCGTCAAAAAGTTCCCCAGATCAGCTTTTGTCCCAACAGAGATTCCGTTAGAAGGCTTAATGACATACCAGACCTTCCCTACCGCTTCACCAATCGTATCGCCAACTTTTTGGTCTTTCGCGAAATAATATAGCGGCCAGCCTTTATAAGTCACATGTTGTTTACCGTCTTTTCGTACGAAAACGCTGAAGTCCGCAGCATTGAACCCGGCAGGTACTATAAATTGATCATCATAAAAGATCGGCCAATTGACGAGACAGTCACCCACACAGGAATTGATGTCGGCAACATCTTTCGTAAAATAGTAAAGCGTCATCCCTTTGGAGTCGGAAAGATAGCTGCCCAGTTTTTCAGATTGTTTTAGTTGCAAGGAAGGGTATGTAAGCACATCAAGCTTATTCGAGGAGAGAATCCCCTTTGTAGATAAGTCAGCTGCCAAAGTGTTGGTACTGCCCTTCACCGGTGCCCCCAATGCCTCGATCGATGCGGTTGCTATGTTCATGTTGACGATGTTCTGCACGCCGGCGATTTTAGACAAACCCTTTTGCTCCGCAAAAGCAAGCGCCCCGGCGAACTCAAAATCCACGCCTTGCTTGTAGCCGAGCGCTTCCAGCATGACTTTGTAATAGGCCTGCGCGGTGATACCGGCTTGCGGATCGAACATATTGTCACCAGTTCCCTGCCAGCCCAGCTCAGGATGCGCTTTCAAATAGGCAAGAATCGATTGGCCTTCTTTGTACACAAGGCTCGCATCTCTAAAATTATCCTGTCCGCTGCTAAAAGCGAGTGCTTCTCGCTCCAACCCCTTCAGTCTGAGAAACATGATCGCCGCTTGAAACCTTGTGGTTGACTTGCTCAAGTACTCCGCTGTGAGTCCGTTCCCGTCCCCTTGCAAAATACCGAGATCACCCGCAACATCGGTTTCAGATTTCACAATCACTTGTTCGGCCGCCGCCGCTGTCAAGGCGGTAAGTCCCATGACAAGACCTAGCAGTAAAAGAGCTGAAAAGATCAATTTTCTAAAATTCCGCATACGTGATACCACGCCTCCTTAATAAGATGAAGATCATTCAATTCTGTATGAATGCCTTTCCTATTTAAGGTAACGAAGCTAGGATGGGATCGGTTTGATATATCTGCAAGAAAAAACTATGGCCGTACAATTATCGAAATTAGAGCACATCGCACCGAGAGTACTTTAGGTTCCGATTGTGTTGATCGTAGTCCGATTTCGCCCAATTGCAAAAGCATGGTAAATGGAGTTAGCGGCTGGAGTTTGATTTTGCCAGCTAATATTGCGCTCATCGAACACCCTCTTGCACAAACCAAGCTGCAATTATGTAAAATCGGACTTCAAACTATGTTGGTGGTTTTATCTTATATGCAATTGTGTTTTTCCGGACTTTAGTAGCAAAATGCTCGATTCCTGCACCTTTTAGATATGGCTTTTAACAAGGTGTAAGACCCAACAGCCTACGGTCGAGCCGAGGTACCGTCCGGCGTACGTGCCAGCGTCCACTCGGGAAGACGGTTGGTGCATAGATATTTGGCGGCCAGCTTCTCGTCGATATCGATTCCCAGGCCGGTGCCCTCGTTCAGATATATATATCCGCCTTTCAGCTCTGGACAGCCGGGGAACACTTCCCTGATCGTTTCGGAAAATCCGTACCATTCCTGCACACCGAAATTGGGAACGCACAGATCGAGTCTCCAGCCAGTTCAAATCCGTGTTTATGCCAATCAATCGTTGTTCTTAAGCCTAATCTCACAAGATATTCATCATCAACGATTAGAATTCTCAATGTAACCGGCTCCTTAGCTGCGTACTTTCCCTACAATCGTTATCGGCTCAACACCGCCGAACGAAACGTTCTGGTGAATTTGCAATTGAAAGGTATCCTCCGGGAACGTACATACAATCGTTAGACAGAATGGTGTCTCCACATATCTTAACGTTAACACAAGGGTATCGGCATCCCGCCATGTCGCCGAGCCAAATGCTGTATTTGCTTCTCTCATGTGCAACGTATACGTACCCTCGGACCACTCGTTTCTGCCAAAGTGTACGCCATGCTTGCCCTTATCGTTTTCTATGCTAACGATGACATGTGTTTCTTTGAAATCAAATGAAAACGCTCGAAGCCCCACTTCGTTGTCATCCAGCACATACTCAATTCCGGAAATGTCTGCTTCCATAGGAGAATGCTCAGCCGTTCTTGGAGGTTCCAAACTTAGTCCCTTCAGCAGTTTGTTCAACGACTCATCCGCCTCCCTGTCAGCAGGCAGCTCCCCGGCATTCATCGCAGGCAGCAGATGTTCCCAAATCACGTCGAGAACGTGCTGCATATCCCCCACGCCCGACGTAATCGCGATGACGGCATCCTGTTCAGGCATGACGATACAGTATTGTCCGAATGCGCCGTCTCCACGGTATGCCCCGTGACGGCATCTCCAAAATTGATAGCCGTACCCTTGCGCCCAATCCGAATTCTCATTCGAGCCATTGGCAATTTGTTTAGACGACGCTGCTTCCACCCACGCTTCAGGAAGGAGCTGTTTCCCTTGCCATCGTCCTTTTTGCAAATAAAGCTGTCCAAACTTGGCAATATCTTCAGTTGTAATCTTCATCCCCCAGCCGCCAATGTTGATGCCGCGGGGACAGCTCTCCCAAGTTGCGCCCACGATGCCAAGCGGCTCCAGCAGTCGAGGTTCAAGGTATTCAAGCAATGTAATCCCCGTTACCTTCTGTAGAATGGCGGAAAGCATATAGGTAGCCCCGTTATTGTACACAAAGTGCGTCCCTGGCTCATGATCTACAGGAAGCTGCAAAAAATTACCTGCCCAGTTATCGGAGACTTGCATCTTTCCTGAAGTGTCTTCCGCGTGGCCTGTTCCCATCATGAGCAAATGCCGAATGCTCATCGCAGATAAATGAGGTGAAATATCGGCTGGAGCTTCCTTTGGAAAAAAAGAGACTACCCGTTCATCCAGCGTAATTAGGCCCTCAGCTTCTAACAAGCCAATGGCTGTAGAAGTAAAGCTTTTACTTAATGAAAACAGCATATGAGGACGTTCAGGCAAATAAGGCGCCCACCAGCCTTCCGAAACAACATGTCCATGTCGTACGAGCATGAAACTGTGAAGCTCCAGACCGCTTTCTTGAATTTCTTTAAGAAAACTCGTTACACCAGTTGCTGGAATACCTTGAGACTCAGGCAAACTTCTTAGTAAGGATTGATTTGCGCTCATTGACTTCTCTCCTTTGACGTATCCAGAAAATGTAAATCTCCTTATCTAGTATATCATTTCATACTGCAAGTTAAATCATTTTCTGCTAGGATTACCTTATAAAAGGTTTTAAACATTTACTAACAGATTATTCAAAGGTGTGAGAACCATGCTGCAATTGTTCGTCGATATGATCGAGCGGGTCGGATTTCTGATAGCGCTTGCATTCGCCTTCTCCCGCAGCCGTTGGATGCGCAGCTATATGAGCTATCAGGGCGATAAGACGTACCAGTGGCGGTTTCTTTTCTTTTTCACCGCTTATGCGATTCTTGCCACCTACTCCGGTGTAACCGTTACGGAATATTCCTACCGGCCGGCCCCATGGATCGGCGAGGTTTCTCCGACAGCGGCAATCGCCAATTCACGAACGGTAGGCGTCGTCATTGCGGGTCTGCTTGGCGGGGCCAAAAGCGGGCTCATCGTCGGTATTGCGGCCGGTTTGCATCGCTACAGCTTAGGCGGCTTTGTTGCTTTTGCTTGCATGATCGCCCCTATCCTGCAAGGTTTCCTGGCGGGACTTTGCCGCAACGCATTCAAGAAACGATTCCGCAAGGTGGCCTCCGTGCAGCTCGCCTTTCTCGTCGGTTTCATGGCTGAAGCGCTGCAAATGGCGCTTATTCTCGCGCTGGCTAGGCCCTGGGAGAGTGCGCTGAACCTCGTTGCGCTCATTGGTTTGCCTCAAATGCTCGCTAACGGCGTAGGCGTTGCACTCTACTTCGTGCTGTACAATACGATGGAGCGCGAAGAAGATCGTATCGGTGCGGAGCATGCGAATAAAGCGCTGCAAATCGCCGATATGACCTTGCCGCTGTGGCGGCTCGAGTTCAATATGGCGGTGCGCGAAATCGCCAAAGTGTTGAATGAGGAAATGAAAGCGGCCGGCGCTTTCTTCAGCAAAGACGGCTCATCATGGATTGCTGAAGGCAGAAAAACGAAGTATGGGATCGACCTGTTCATCGGCAGTCCGAATCAGCGTCCGATCGGGCAATTCCGCTTGTATTTTGAGCGGGAGCAAGAAGATAATCCGTATCGCAGACGCATGCTGGCGTCGCTAGCCGGACTGCTCTCCCAGCAGTATGCATTCGTCGAATCCGAGAGGCAGACGCAGCTGCTGGCCGATGCGGAAATTCGCTCGCTGCAGGCGCAGATGAACCCGCATTTCCTGTTTAACGTGCTGAACACCGTTAAATCGTTCATCCGGACCAAGCCGGAAGAGGCCCGCCAGTTGGTCATGCATTTGTCCAAATTTTTGCGCAAAAATATGGGCAACGGCAACCAGAGGATGATTACGATCCGTGATGAATATGAATTGGTTATTTCCTACCTGAGCTTGAACAAATCCCGTCTTGGGGATCAGCTGGAGTTTTCCGCGGATATCGATGAAAGCATACTGGATCATCAGATTCCCCCTTTTACCATTCAGCCTCTCGTCGAGAACGCGATCGTTCATGGCATCAAAAACATAGAGGGAATTGGTGTGATCCGGCTTTCCGTGAAGGAAGAAATCGAAGGTGGAGTACGTCATGCGCGCGTTACCGTCGAAGATAACGGGGTCGGATTGGAAACCGCCCGTCTTCAGAATGGGGAAGAACACGCAGGCATGGCACTGCGCAATATTGAACAGCGTCTTAGCTACCACTATGGCAAGGAGCATCCGCTCGAGATTGACAGCAAGCCGGGTGCAGGCACAAGAATCAGATTTTGGGTGAGGTGATTGGCGTTGGGCTGGAATATTGTGATTGCGGACGATGAGGCACCGGCTAGGGAAGAACTGGTGTATCTCCTGGAGCAGTTCCATGATGTGGACAAGGTGACTCATGCGACCTGTGGCATGGATGCCATTAAGAAAGTAAAAGAACAAACCCCGGATGTGCTGTTTCTCGATATGGAAATGCCGGATTTGAACGGGCTGCAGATCGCCGAAATCGTGGGCGAAATTCAGCCGCAGGTGAAGATTGTCTTCTCCACTGCGTACGATCAGTATGCGGTCCATGCGTTTAAGCTGCGGGCATTCCACTACATGCTCAAGCCTTACGACGAAGAAGACTTAGCCATCGTCTTTCGTGAGCTGCGTAAGAGTCAGCTGGAGACGGCATCTGTTATCCCGGTTAACGCGACGACTGCCGGAGCGACGAGCGTGAAGCTGGCTCTTGAATTGGAAGAAGGTATCAAGTATGTCTTTCCGAAGGACATTGTTTATATCAGCAAAGAAGGCAAATATGTCCAGGTTCATATTCGCGATCAAGCTTATGACGTCACTTATACGTTATCAGAGCTCGAACAAAAACTGGAACCTTTCGGATTCTTTCGCTGTCACAAAAGTTACCTGGTCAACTTAGGCTCTATTGCCGAATTGAAGTCATGGGTCAACGGTGCTTATAACCTCTTAATGGACGATGCGCTGCGCAGCAGTATCCCTGTCAGCCGGAATTACGTGAAAATGCTGCGTTTGAAACTTGAAATTTAACATCATACCAGCCCAAATCAGCATGATACGCTCCAGGTATTTCGTGTGGGCAACAAAACATTTATACTTCATGTAAACGCTTACTAGGAGTGATAATGTGAAGAACAAACTATTGTCCTATTTGATCTGGGGGGCCATTGCGGCGCTTGGCGCAGCGGGTTTCGCGATGCTGGCGCTTTCCAATGGAGAGAAAATTTCCGCAGCGTGGCTGATTATCGCCGCAATCTGTACGTATGCTTTTGGCTATCGATTTTATAGCCGCTTTATCGCAAAAAAGATCTACGAGCTAAACGACAGCCGTGCTACACCGGCTCATGTGCATAACGATTCCAAAGACTACGTCCCTACGAATAAATTTGTACTGTTTGGCCATCACTTTGCAGCCATCGCCGGCGCAGGGCCGCTTGTCGGTCCGATCTTGGCGGCACAAATGGGCTATTTGCCCAGCATCCTGTGGATTATTATCGGAGCGGTGCTGGCCGGCTGTGTACAGGACTTCGTAACTCTCGTCGGTTCCATGCGGAGAGACGGAAAGTCGCTCGGGCAAATGGCCAAAGACGAAGTCGGACGATTCGGCGGTACGTTAGCGTCAATTGCAACGCTAGCCATCCTCATTATTATCGTCGCTGTTCTTGGACTCGTTGTCGTTAAAGCTTTAGCCGAGTCGCCTTGGGGCATGTTTACGATCGCTATGACCATGCCGATTGCCGTATTCATGGGCTTTTATATGCGATATATTCGCCCTGGCAAAGTGATTGAGGGCTCCATTATCGGTTTTGTCTTACTGATGATTGCTTTATGGGCAGGACAATTCGTAGCGGAAAGTCCGGCACTCGCCAAACTATTCACTTTCACCGCTCCGCAAATCGCCATCATGATGGTCATATACGGATTGATTGCTTCCATTTTACCGGTATGGGTACTGCTTGCTCCCCGTGACTATTTAAGCTCTTTCTTGAAAATCGGCGTCATTATTCTTCTTGCCGGCGGCATCATGGTTATTTTACCGGAATTGAAAATGCCGGCCGTGACCAAATTTATTGACGGCACAGGACCGGTATTCTCCGGCAATTTATTCCCGTTCTTATTCATTACGATCGCATGCGGCGCAGTTTCCGGATTCCATTCCTTAATTTCTTCCGGTACGACACCGAAAATGATCGATCGCGAAAGTCATGCTCCCTTTATCGGTTTTGCCGGTATGGCCGCCGAGTCTTTCGTCGCAGTCATGGCACTGATCGCGGCATGCGCCCTTGAGCCAGGCATCTATTTCGCGATGAACTCTTCGCCTGCTGTAATCGGAACCGATGCAGCTGCCGCAGCAGCCAAAATCTCATCGTGGGGCTTCACGCTGACTCCGGATCAGATAACAGCCACGGCCAAAGAAATCGGCGAAAAAACGATTCTCTCCAGAACAGGCGGGGCACCAACGCTTGCTGTAGGTATGGCTGAGATTTTCTCTTCGTTCCTGGCAGGAGCCAAAGCGTTCTGGTATCACTTTGCCATCCTTTTCGAAGCCGTATTTATCTTAACAGCGGTGGATGCCGGTACTCGGGTAGGCCGCTTTATGCTCCAGGATTTAATCGGTAATTTCTACAAGCCGTTTGCCAAAACCAATGTTTTCGCCTATAACTTCATTGCTTCGATTCTTGTTTGTTCCGCTTGGGGCTACTTCTTGTATCAAGGGGCAGTCGATCCGTTCGGCGGCATCAATTCCTTATGGGCGCTGTTCGGTATCGCCAATCAAATGCTGGCAGCAATTGCACTCGCCGTAGCCGCCACCATCATGATCAAGATGGGCAAAGCCCGCTACGCCTGGGTCGGCATCGTTCCTTTCGTGTTCCTGGCGGTGACGACTTTAACGGCAGGATTCCAAAAAGCATTCTCCGCTAACGCCAGCATCGGATTTTTGGCAGCAGCGAAAAAATACCAAACAGGCATCGACAACGGTCAAGTCATCGCGCCTGCAAAGAATATGGACGTCATGCATCAAATCGTGACGAACAACTATGTGGATGCAATTCTTACGATCTTCTTCGGTATCGTCGTTATTCTCATGATTATTGAATCTTTACGAGTCTGGTATCGAATCCTGATTCAAAAACAGCGGCCGAAATTACATGAAGCGCCGTTTGTACAATCCACTTTCGGAGCGTGATGCCATGAAAACGGTAACGAACCTTGTTCGGAAGGCCAGAGCGACCATCAAGATCATTTTCAGCATCCCGGATTATGACAAATATTTGAAGCATCAGCAAGAGCATCATCCCGAGGCAACGCCAATGACGGAAAAAGAGTTCTACATGTGCTCGCTGCATGAGCGTTACAATAGCGGCAAAATAAATCGCTGCTGTTAACGTAGCGGGCTGTCCGACTTGAAACCCCTTGGCTTTCTTTTCGTAGTAATAAGTAAAGCCAAAGGAGGAATGCAGAGTGCTCAAACATTTGCTTCATAAACTATTAGGATCTGTTCTCCATTCCAAGCATAATCAATACCGCCGCGGAGGCAACAATTTCAATCCTCATTACGGTCGCCGCCATTCATCATCGGATCATCGTGCGGGATATGGACATAATCAGCACGGGCATGGCTATTACAAAAATAGAAATAGAAGCTCCAGCTAAACAAAGTCCCCCAAAAGTGATCCTTAACCTTCGAAGTATATTCCGATAGGCCGCGACCAGCGGCTTTTTCTTTTTCAATCATTCAACGCAGCGTCCAAATCCACGATAAATGCTTGCGCACTCACGTATGTCGGGTCGATTTGAAGCAGTTTGCGTAATATTTTCTTCATATTCGGAGAGACTTCGAGCTCCTCTTCCCAGCCGCCGGATGCTTCCACGCCAGGTACTTTCGGTTCAAATGCCGAATACAGCATAAACAAAATAAAATGACCGATCGCATAAAGATCGGAGGAGACTTCAACCTTTCTTCTCCGAGCGAGCTCCATATCTGCTCCGGGATCTATGTGGGCAGGCTCCCCCAAGCGTGAGGCAAGACCAAAATCAATCAAGCTTATCCGCTCCCCCTGCAGGATAACGTTAGGAATCCTGATATCGAGATGGACAAATCCCTTATCGTGCACGTAACACACAATCTCCATTAATTTGCGAACGATGCCAAACGCCTCTTTTTCCGTGAAGAGCGCTCCCCTTTCGAATATCAGCTCTTCCACCGTTTGTCCTTTCACATATTCGGTCACCATATACAGCCGCTTCTGCTCTTCAAACGATGCCAAGCACCTCGGAATGGATCTATGATTCAATTGTCCCATAATCTCGATTTCCCTGCGCAATAGCTCTTGACCCAGCCGTCCCTTGCTTGGCTTAGCTTGCTTAAGCACGATCTCCTCGCCGGATTGAACATCCTGACACAAATAAGTCAATCCGTAACTCCCGATCCCGAGGAAACGTTCTATTCGGTATTGGCCGGCAAGCACCTTCCCTACTCTTTGCGGATAGTCGATCCAAGCCTCATACACGCGTTTAAAGTATCCCGACAAGTCCTGGCGCCTCCTTATCCTGTGATCAATATCCCTGACGCAACCTAGTAATTTCGCCAACCTTCGTAATAATAGTCCAGCAGCACGGGCCGATTCATTGTATTGATCTGCAGGTTAAATGGCTTACCTTCCTCGATCAAGTCATTATCTTCATCTTTTCCAAAGTGGAATAAGCTCGGAAGCATGTTATTATGCAAATACTTCGTTTCAACTTGAATGCGCAACTTATTGGGATTCATCGGATACTTGGAAGCCAGAACAAAGCCCCAACTTCCAAAGGAAGGAATTTCAGCATGATAGTTATTGACAAAAAGCCCTGTACTTTCGATGGTTTTGCTAATACTCCAGTACGCTTTCGTGGCAAATAACGGGCTCGTCGCCTGAATGCCGGCAGCCCCATTTTCCGTGAGATGACTTTGAACAAGCCTATAAAACTCCGACGTGTACAGCTTGTTCAGCGCTTCATTATTCGGATCCGGCAGATCCACGATGATCGCATCATACTTCTCCGGCTGCGCTATCAAAAACTGAAACGCATCATCATAAACAAGCTGCATCTTGCTGCTGCTTAATGAACGCTGGTTTAGCTTCGTCATTAATGGATCATTAGCGGAGAACTCCACCATTTCTTTATCCAGATCGACTAGAGTCACGTGCTCGACGTCTTCATACTTACATATTTCACGCAGCGCCAGCCCGTCTCCGCCGCCTAGCACAAGGACTTTTCGTCTGACGTCCAGCGAGCTCATTAACGGATGCACAAGCGCTTCATGATACCGGTATTCGTCAGAAGAAGAAAACTGCAGGTTACCGTTCAAATACAACCTCAAATCATCCTGCGCTTTAGTTACAATAATCCGTTGGTACTTGGATTGAAATGCCCGTATCACCGGATCCCGATAAAGCTTTTTCTCCCAGTCCGAAGCGAGCTGTTCCCCGAGCAAAAATCCGGCTGCCAGCAAGACTAAACAAATAAATCCTGCTGCTAATAGTAGGCGGAATCGCTGCAATTCTCTGCGAAATGATAGTATCAACCATAAGGCAACGCCTGCATTGATAAGCCCAATAAAAAATGCCGACTTAATCAGCCCGAGCCACGGTCTTAGCCATATAACGAAACATACGGCGCCGATTAAGCTGCCCGCATAGTCAAAAAATAATATACGAGCAGCGCTTTTATTTAACTGAAGCCCGATTTCATTCGCCTTTCGAATTAATATAGGCAATTCCACGCCTGTTAAGCCGCCGATGATTAAAGTAACTGCAAACAGATACATTTGGGCGGTCACAGGATCAAAATGAGATAAGCAGTAAAAAAGCCAGAAGCTCGAAAAGCCTCCGACCAAAGCGATTGCCAGTTCTATTTGTATGAATTTAGATACCAGAGCATGCGCAAGCCGTTCGCTGAAAGCCGATCCAATACCCATTCCGCTTAAAAATAAGCCGATCGTGAGCGCGTATTGTTTGACACTATCGCCGAACGTATAGCTGCCCGCAGCCCCTAAAAGCACTTCAAAAATAATTCCGCAGATGGATACGATGGCACTGGATATGTATAATTTTCTAAGATGAGATTCCACGCGTTCACCTCAATACCTAAGTTTTCGTTATGTAATGCTAGCACCGACGATGAAGGATAATCCAACCGATATGAAAAAGGACAACCAGCCGACAGCACGGTTATCTCGGCCTATTTCTTCATCGACGTGAATTTTTTGAGTTAGAAATTCAAAGACGAAATAGCTAAGCACTAGCAGGAAGAAGCCGTATACTCCCCAAATAAGCGTTTCTGCAATCGTATCATTATGCTCAATGGAATATCGGAAAATATTACAAATCCCGAGCAGTTTGCCGCCAGTTGCGAGCGCAACTGCAACGTTACCTTTTCTAATCTCCTCCCAGTCCTTGTATTTTGTCACCAATTCGAAGACATACAAGAAGATAATAATGCTGATTCCGGCTGCAGCGTAATAAAGCAGTGTATTGATATAAGGGTTCATCGTATTGTTGCTCCTTTCATTATTTTCCGGCGGATATCCCGCCGCCGCGCTGTGGCACGAATCCGCTTGATTCATAAACAACTTGTTGGGACGGCGCTACCATACGTGCAAATTGTCCTGATAGATCAATATAACCTTCATATTTGCCGTTAATGGTCTTCGATAGGTTCCATTGTTTTGCAGCTATATTCGAAACCTGATACCGCTCAAGCATGGATATATTCATAACCTCGGCCACGAGATCCTTGTTTGCAAGCTCTATCCAAATCAAGTCCGGTTTACTGGAGTCACGCATGATGAGTACGAGGTCCTCGGGATACACCATTATGGCGCGGTGATCCTCTATTTTACCTAGCTGATTAGGTTTTACTTGTTGTGTCAATTGATCCACGATTTGCTGAGCGGTCTTATTTTCGGCCGAATAAATCCTCGTTATCGAATCTTCATCCTGCTGGGCAACAGGATACCCGTTATCATGAAACGTGAAACTGTCTCTGATCACTCTGTCTATTCGGTTATCCCGATAATCTTTGACAATGAAAAAAACCAAGAATAGGAGAAAAGCTGCAACGATTAAAGCAATAATCTTTTTTGTCATTCTTCATCACCTCCGGTTTATTTTCCTATATTTTCAAAAAACGTTCAACCCGATTCATGAATTCTTTTCCAATTTCTTTTTCATATCATGAGATGATGAGTAATTTTTTGGAGGTGTGTGGACAAATGAGTCTGGTCCGTAATTGCAAGGTCATTCGTTCCTCGAAAACATATCACGGGAAACAAGGGTTTGACTATGGAGAAGCGATATCAACCGAGAGCGTTGGTTCAGAGGGGATTTGTATGCATTTACTCACGATTCCGCCAGGCCAAAGAGCAAAAGCGCATCTTCACGAAAACCACGAAACAGCGATCTACATGATTCAAGGCAAAGCAGCAATGTGGTTCGGTGAAAAGCTTGAGCAGCATATGGAAGTAGAAGCCGGAGATTTTTTGTATATTCCTGCCGGCATGCCCCATCTGCCTTATAATCCGAGTGAATCGGAAACTTGCACAGCAGTAATCGCCCGGACGGATCCAAATGAACAAGAAAGCGTCGTTCTGCTTCCGGAGCTTGATGACATTGTTGGAAAATAAAAAAATCACCGGATGGTGATTTTTTTATTTTGTACGCTATATTTTTAGATCAAGCTATTATGCTGTAATAAAGCCTATTGTTCAAGCGGAAGAACAAAGAAAATCCGATGTCAGGTTCAAATTCCGGCGAAGGCTGCTCGCGGGTAACCTCAACGCGAACGAGCTGCGGTGCGGTTACAACTTCGCGGACTGCCTTCGTGAGATCCGCCGAATTGTTCGTGTTGATTGCACGGACAAGCCTGGCGGCGTACACGCGATCCAAGGAGATTCGTAGGTACAGCGGGATCATCGCCAGAGCGATGGTTCTTAGCTGTGCCGCATTGGGGGCCGGTGTTCGGAGCGCGAATGGGAATGTCCCGAAGCAATTAGTCGGTCGCGGCGATGTAAAGCAGACAAAAAATCCGCCAAGCTCTGTAACGGAAATACGTCTGGTATATAAGGTTTGAATAAGCTTTTCCACTTCTAACGTTGAAAGCTGATCTTTGAGCAGGGCCGCCAAACGTGCAGCAAAAGCACTATCGGTTGCGATTTTCCGATATAGCCGCAAAGCCCTGACGGATGTGATCCTGAGGGAGTTCACATTTGCAAGCGGCAGCGCCTGGCCCGGCCGTACTCTCTTACATTTTCTTTTACGATGAAGAATACTCATCAAGTACCTCCTCTGAATATTGCACAATCCCCACAATACGTATTGCGGTAACGGATTATTTTTATTCATCTGAGAAGGTTGTTGCGTGGACCTTTGAAGGTCAGCCTATCCTGATTTAATATCGACTTATATTCTGTGAAAGTTACTCAATGAAAATTCACGTCACATTTTGACCCTACGGGAATGATTTCCTGCAAATAATGGATAATTAACTTCTGATCACTTTCGTCCACTGCCATGATGGAATGGAAATCAAAATGGATCGTTCCAACCGCAGAATCGTAACTATTAAAAGCCAATCGGCCGTAAGAGAACAATTTATTGATAACCGCAGTAATTCCATATTGGTTCAAGCCTCTATTCATAGCCGCTTTAATGATTACTTCCGGCAGCTCCCTTTCAACCACTTGCGGAACATGATCGTCTTGGATCATGTTGTACGATTTGACTTTGAAGCAGACATACGGTTGTAAATATTCAGATGCGAATTGCTTCAAACTGCGAATCTCGTTATCAAGCAAATGTAAATCCTCATTCCACGCATAGATGGTAGCTGCATATTTGCCATGTGTATGGACTCTTACATACCTGATTTTAGGGAAATGGTTTTTAATTAAATGTTCAGATAATAAACGCGTTCCCACTGTGATCACCTCGTTTTCTTGTTAACGCTTACATCTAAGCTTAGTTTATTAATCGTCATTCAAAAATAATACGGCAATTTGCCCATAAATGAGAGAAAACAGCTACCCTTTACGAATAAAGGATAGCTGCCTAAGACGTTTAAATGTCTTCAGGTATCGATAAACCAAGCCCCGCAGCAATGCGTTGTCCATAGTCCGGATCCGCTTTATAAAAGTGTCCGATTTGTCTTAACTTGATTTCGTCGCTTTCAACGGGCTTCATCGCGCCAACAATCGTTTGAACCAACCGCGAGCGTTCTTCTTCGCTTAACAGCCGATATAAATCGCCCGGTTGGGTGTAGTGATCATGATGATCGTAGGCTACGCTATCTGCAGTACCAGACACCTCATACGCTGCCGGCTTATTTTCGGGCGTTTCTTTGGGCCCGCCAAAGCTGTTAGGCTCATAATACACGGAACCTCCGCCATTATTATCGAAGCGCATTTGACCGTCTCGTTGATAATTGTTCACGGCATTACGCGCAGCATTAATCGGCAAAGCCTGATGGTTCGCCCCTACCCGGTAGCGATGCGCATCATGGTAGGCAAACAACCGGCCCTGCAGCATTTTATCCGGAGAGACGTCGATACCGGGGACTAAGGTTCCCGGAGAAAATGTAGCTTGCTCAACCTCGGCAAAATAATTGTCCGGATTGCGGTCCAGAACCATACGGCCTACTTCAATGAGCGGATAGTCTTTTTGAGACCATACTTTGGTTACGTCGAATGGATCAAAGCGATACGTATTGGCGTCTTCGAGCGGCATGATTTGCACGCACAATCTCCATGCGGGGTAGTCACCGTTTGCGATAGCGTTGAATAGATCTTCCGTATGATAATCCGCGTTCTCTCCGGCGATTTGCGCAGCCAGTTCCGGAGCCAGGTTTTGAATCCCTTGTTCGGTTTTGAAATGATACTTGACCCATACGCCTTGACCTTCCGCATTCACCCATTTGAACGTATGGCTTCCGAAGCCATGCATATGACGGAACGTAGCCGGAATACCGCGGTCGGACATCAGAATCGTCACTTGATGCAAAGATTCCGGAGAGAGAGACCAGAAATCCCAGATCGCATTCGGGTTTTTCAAATGCGTCTGCGGATGACGTTTCTGCGTATGAATGAAGTCCGGGAATTTAATGGCATCACGAATGAAGAACACGGGCGTATTGTTCCCCACCAGGTCATAATTGCCCTCTTCCGTATAAAACTTCACCGCGAATCCGCGCGGATCGCGAACCGTATCCGCAGAGCCGTTCTCGCCGGCTACCGTTGAGAAGCGAACGAACAAGGGCGTACGTTTCCCTACATCTGATAAGAAGTTAGCTTTGGTATATTTCGTCAAATCGTTCGTTACTTCAAAATAGCCGTGTGCTCCGGCACCTTTCGCATGGACGACCCGTTCAGGCACACGCTCTCTGTTGAAGTGCGCCAACTTCTCCAGGAGGTGGACATCTTGAATTAATGTTGGTCCGCGCGAACCGGCTGTAATGGAGTTCTGGTTATCCCCAACGGGAGCCCCCCAACTCGTCGTAAGCTTGTTCTTATCCGTACTCATAATAGAATCACCTCATTGATATATTTTGCTGTTTAACGTGAAGCGTTTGCATATATATCTATTCATACAAGTTGTCGTTCAGACCAACAGGTAGACAAGTTTCGAGGAAAAGAAAAAAGCCTGCATAAGGTTTATGCGGCTTCTCTTGAACATTTTCATAGCGTTTTTAGACTTCCATATCGACAATGATGCTGTCCACTCTGCCAACTTCCCTAATATAAGCGGCAACAGCTTGATGCTCAGGGTTCGGCCCATACGCTTCCAAAGCTGCCCGATCTTCAAAACGAACTGACAGGATGACTTGATAGCCTTGATTTTTCTCTGAGAAATTGAGACCTGCTTGAAGATCGACGATCCCGGTAAGATGGCTTCTTAACGCTTTAAATCGGGTCACAACTTCCTGCAGCTGCTCTTGAGTTGTCGTTTCGCTAAATTTAACAAGTACAATGTGATCAATCATGGTCGTGCCTCTCTCTGTTTTAGATTTATGACTCTCTCATTCTAGCTCATTCCAGAGCTTCGTATCAATATACTCTTAGAGCTGCTATAAAAGAGGAAGTGCCCAGCATGCTGTATGTTCAGCAACCGGGCACATGGAATGAAGATATGAGAGGATGATTGGATCATCAATCGAGGAATATCTCAAGGGAAGAGAGGTTTGGCGGGGGATAATACTAAGCAAATCTTCATGCATCGCATTTCTTTATACTTTGGATTATACAAGTAGACGGTAATGCTGAGTAGGATGAACTTTTATCACCCCCCGGGGTTAAAAAAGATCACCCTTTAGATCGCCACTATGACTTGGTATAATATGATAGATGACGCAAACGGCGTATTTGAAAAAATTAGGGGTGGCTATAAGTGAACAGCATTCGCGTGATGCTCGTCGAAGATGACCCGTTCTGGCAGCAAAATTTGACATCGGATTTGGATATTGAGCCTGATATCGAAGTTGTGGCTCTGGCTGCAACGAAAGAACAAGCGGTCCAATTCGCGTGTGACAAGCAGATCGACGTCATTTTAATGGATATCAATCTGACCGGGAATAACCTGGACGGCCTTGAGGCGACAAGCGAAATTTTGTCTTTATCTCAGCAAAACAATATCAAAATCATTATGCTTACGTCACTCACTGAAAAAGAAATAATTGTGAAATCGTTCCAGATAGGCGCCCTTAACTATATTAATAAATCAAGCTACAAGGACATCGTCCGTGCGATACGGGAGGCTTACAGCGATCGGTCTTCGATCCACTCTGACGCAGCCCGGATCATGCGCAATGAAATCCAGTTGATGACTTTGACCGCTACCGAGAGAGAAGTATTCGATTTGCGGAAGGAAGGCTTGAGTAAACAGCAAATTTCCGAGAAGCTGCATAAATCCGCCAATACGATTAAAACCCAGCTTAAGAGCATTAAAGCGAAATTAACACACGCTAAAGAAGAATAAAATAGAGGCTAAAACACGGATGGCGCCTTCCACTCCGAAGTAGGAATCACCTTGGAAGACGGCGTAAATTTCTGTATCGGAAACTGCAGACGAACGGTGGTTCCTTTGTTTATTTCACTTTCAGGTATACTCAATTGCCCGCCGTGCTTTAACAATACACTGTAACAGTATGACAACCCTAGACCGTGATTCAGGGTGTTTTTTTTCGTTGTATAAAAAGGTTCAAATATTTTGGACAGATTTTCTTTTGGAATCCCCGCACCATTGTCTTTCAGTTCGATATAAAATCCTTTTCTTGTCACATAGGTTCGTAGTTGGAGCACCCCGCCCTGGCTGGGCATCGCATCGATCGCATTTTGGATCAAATTGGACAGCGTTTCTTTCAAATGGACCGGATCGCAGTAAAGCTCCCCATCGGCTTCCATACTCAATGTAATTCCGATCTCCTTATGCTCTACGGAAGGCTTCATGAAATCCACAGCCGCTTCAAGCAGCTCGCGAATCGGATAATTTTTCTCTTGAAGCACGACATCGTCCGCTTTCTCTTTGATGCTGCTCACCATATTCAACAAGTGTGCCGTAATGGTATGGACTTGTTCCATCGCTTGCAGCGATCGTTCGGGCTGATTGCCCCGAATCAAATCACTGCTTTTCTCGGTTAAATAATTGATTTTTTGAATCTCGTTTTTGATCGAGTGATTCAGAATCGACACGCCCATCGTTAACGCCCGCATCGAATAGTCTAACCGCTCCCGCTCAATTTTGAGCTTGATGCCCAGAAATCCATACCTCACGGTATTATAAATGACGAGACCGACCAACAGGAGAATCAAAATAAAATTGTACTGCCAAGTACCATTGCTTTGAAGCTCAAACTTCCACATGCCCAATTTCAACTGTTCGAAACCCACATAGTCGCTAAAAAATGCCCACGTCATTCCCGAACTGAAAATGAAGCCCACCCGGCGTTTGCTTTTCTTCGAAAATGCATCTGTTTCTTTTTGAACGGACATAAAGTAAAAAACGCATCCTAATGCCACATAAGCGCCGTCCCACCAGCGGAAACGGCTTACATCAAATTGATTCCAGCCTTCAACCCACGCGTGATTCAGCATAAGAACGACCGGAATAACCGCCATCGCTGTGGACAGAACGACCCTTATCTTTATTGAAAAGTTGTTGCTGAGCCATAAGCCCCCCATGCTAAATATATAAGGCAGAAAATAAAAATAAAGATTCATCGCAATCACACTTACGACATAGAGAAATGCGCTAACTATAGGATGAACGAGATCATACTTTAGCAGTACTGGCATGATTGACAAATGCATGGCAAAAGTAAAACTGGCCATCCCTCCGACCAATAAGCACATCCCGCTCCAAAAGTTATTTTTATTGGAATTCAACAAGAATAAAATACCTGTCGTCCACATGGAAACGAACA
Organism: Paenibacillus sedimenti; assembly: GCF_014534655.1. Taxonomy (GTDB): domain Bacteria; phylum Bacillota; class Bacilli; order Paenibacillales; family NBRC-103111; genus Paenibacillus_E; species Paenibacillus_E sedimenti. Next base: position 577,365 of record NZ_JACVVD010000001.1, on the reverse strand, counting down.
TCAGTACATAAATGACTTTCACTACATGATCCCCATCCAATCCTCCGGTCTTGTTATAAATTATAACATTACAAGCCGACGATTGACTACGAAAAGAGCCCTTGTTCTGTTCGCTATTTCGATAATTATAGAACTATGATATTATTGTCATAATAACTTCCGGGTAGGTGATCGAACTTGAGAACGCTCTATCATCCAAGTTTGAATGAAATGAATCTGTCTACTGTGCTTTACGCACTTAGTGATCAGATTAGGCTTGATATTGTCAAAAGTTTAGATGAAAATGGCGAAGAATCGTGCAGCGCCATGGAAATACCCATTCCCAATTCGACCCTCTCCCATCACTACAAGGTGCTTAGAGAATCAGGCGTTACTCGAACGAGACTAGAAGGTACGCAACGATTAATATCTCTTCGATATGATGATTTGAATTCGCGTTTTCCTGGTGTACTGCCAGCCGTTCTTCAAGGCTTGAAAAATAAAAAGTCCCCCAAAAGCAACGCTTAACCTTCGAAGCATATTCCTGTTACTTTGAGGAGCCTCCGTACTACAAAAAGAGCCTTCCGCGCTTTGAAGCCGGAGGGCTCTTTTCATGATTATATTTTACGGGACGTCATTTTCGCTTGAGTGAACAGCAACAGATAATCATAGCCGCCAGCCTTGGAATCCGTGCCTGACATGTTGAAGCCGCCGAATGGGTGAACGCCGACTAATGCGCCTGTACATTTGCGGTTAATGTAGAGGTTGCCGCAGTGTACGGTTTCCAGCGCCTCAGCGATACGCTCCTCATCCGTAGAGAAGTAAGACCCTGTCAAACCAAATTCAGTATCGTTGTACATGGCGATCGCTTCTTGCCAATCTTTCGCTTTCGCCAGTGCCAGAACAGGTCCGAAAATCTCTTCCTGCATGATGCGCGCTTTACCGCTCACATCGCCAAATACAGTCGGTTGAATGTAATAACCGTTACCGTCAGCCTTGTTGCCGCCGACAAGCAAAGTTCCTTCTTGTTTGCCAATTTCAATGTATTCCAGAATCTTATTGTAAGAGTTCTTGTCGATAACCGGACCCGCTGCGAAGTTATCCTCCGGAAGACCGACTTGCAGCTGCTTCGTCAATGCGACTACTTTATCTGCAACTTGATCGTATACGGATTCGACGATAATCGCTCTGGAGCCTGCCGAGCATTTCTGGCCTTGGAACCCGAATGCAGATGCAACAATTGCCGCAGCCGCAGCCTCTAGATCAGCCGTTTCGTCAACGACGATGCCGTCTTTGCCGCCCATTTCCGCAACGACGCGTTTGATCCATATTTGACCTGGAACCGTATCCGCGGCTAATTTGTTGATTCGAAGCCCAACTTCTTTAGAACCGGTAAAGCTGATGAATCTTGTCTTTGGATGTGTCGTCAAGTAATCGCCGACTTCAGCGCCGCTTCCCGGAATGAAGTTGATAACGCCCGCAGGAAGGCCGACCTCTTGCATCAAAGCAACAAACTTATGCGCAATCACCGGCGTTGTCGATGCCGGCTTCAACAGAACCGTATTCCCCGATACAACGGCAGCAGTCGTCATTCCTACGCAGATCGCCAGCGGGAAGTTCCACGGCGGAATAATAACGCCAACTCCAAGAGGGATATATGAAATATTATTGTCTTCTCCGGCAATTTTAGTTAGAGGCTGAGTTTCACTGATTTCACTGAGACGGATCATCTCGCGTGCATAGAATTCCATGAAATCAATCGCTTCAGCGGTATCAACATCCGCTTCCACATAGTTTTTGCCTGATTCCAAAATCATCAATGCAGAGAATTCATGTTTGCGCTCACGCATAAGCTTTGCTGCTCTGAACAAGTATTCCGCACGTTCTCTAGCGGGAACCTTTTTCCAGGATTCGAACGTTTCCAGAGCTACGCCCATCGCTTTCTCCGCCAAAACTTGATCCGCTTTGCTGACATAACCGATCACTTCATCCACATTCCCCGGATTAATGGAAGTGATTTTTGCTTCAGTAACGACTTTTTCCGCACCGATATAAAGCGGGTACTCTCGGCCGAGTTCCGTTTTCACCTTCGCGATAGCGGCTTCCATCGCTTTTTTATTTTCTTCTAATGCGAAATTAGTAAAAGGTTCGTTGGCATAGGTAGTTACTTTTGTAAATGTAGTCATTGTAATTGCTCCTCTCCGTATGCGGATCTATTTAAACATATTTTTAAGGACAAACCAGACATTCGCCGGCCGTTCGGCCAACCGTCTCATGAAATAACCAAACCAATCGACACCATAGGGAACATAAACGCGCACCCGGTATCCTTCTCTCACTAATTGCTTTTGCAGGTCTTCACAAATACCGTATAGCATTTGAAATTCAAATTGTTCTCTGTCAATGCCGCGAGCGCTGACGAATTGTTTCGTGAAATTAATGATCGCCTCGTCATGGCTTGCGACTGCGGTATAATTGCCATTGGCAAGATGCATTTCAATGATTTTTTTGTAATTATCGTCAACATCCCGCTTTTCAGGGAAAGCGACTTGCGGGGACTCTTTATAAGCGCCCTTAACCAGACGCAGGTTGGCTTTCAGAGCGTTCAGATCTTGGATATCTTGTACGGTTCTGAACAGGTAAGCTTGAATGACGATACCCACATTATCATACTGCTCCCGCAGTTCTCTATAGATATCCAGCGAGATTTGGCAGTGGGCGTAATCCTCCATGTCAATACGCACAAAATTACCATGCTGGCGCGCACGATCGAGTATTCGCTTCATGTTCTTCATACAAAGCTCACGGCTGATATCCAAGCCTAGCGATGTCATTTTCAAGGAGAGATTAGATTGAACGCCTGAGCTCGCAATGGCATCCAAAGTTTGTATGCACATGTCCGCAGATTGTATAGCTTCCTCTTCACTGAATACGAACTCGCCGAGATGGTCCAAAGTCGCCACGCGCCCGTCTTGGTTAAGCTGCCTTACTGCGTCAATGGACTGTTTAATTGTTTCGCCGGCTACAAACCGGGCAGCGCCAAAGCGTAGACCATACTTTTTCGCTAATTTATTTGCTGAACGGCTTTTACCCAGTGCTTGAAACATATTTTTCAGCATCATTTCCATATGTGTGATTCCTCCGTCGGAATTGTACAATGTTGTATAATTTAATGTCTTAATTATACACTATACTCAAGAATTTGAACAGTTTTTGTTTAACAATTCTGAACGTTGGACAAACTTATCAGAAGAGATTGTACAAATCCGTCTAAGATAGGAATGTTTGTATACTTTCTTTACCGTGTTGAATCGATAAGGCTTTCATGGTAAATTTATACGAAACGAATGTTACGCGTGCGAGGTACAATATGTTCAAAAATGAACAGTTTCCGTTGAACAATCATTTTCATGAGCTTACTGTTGATTCAAAGATCGAAGAGCTGGTCACCTATTTAAATAAAGAACAAGCTGTACTAGTCGCTGTCGGCAGCCAGTATTGTCTGTTTATACCTGAGGATCTTGGTCTGATCCGCAATAACACTGAGATGAATATCGGAGCGTTCGTGCAAGCAAACGAGCACCTCATGTCCGCCATCCTCCCTTACGACGAGACCCATTTGCTCGATATATTATTGCTTCATATTCCACTAACGACGAATCGTCCGCTTCTTATTCAAGATTCAGGGGGCAGCATACGGGGATTCGCTTACTTATCTGCGCTGTTGCATTATTCGATTCGGGAACAGCAGCGATGGTCCGCCTATTTTTCAACATTGGCCCGGACGGTTACAGATGCCGTTACGGTTGTAGACCGCAATGGAGAGGTTATCTGCTGGAACCCGATTGCTGAAGAACTCTATAATCTCCCGCAAGCCGATATATTGGGAAGACGAATCGGTGAACACTTCGAGACTGAAACACTCATGGTTCTAAAAATTCTCGACGAAGGTCGCATGATTCGTAACACCTACCATCGTCCGCGGCCAGATACACACGTGCTAATCAACGCCTCACCGATTCGGGATGTTCAAGGTCATATCATTGGCGGCATCGCCACCGAACAGGACATTACGCAGCTGGTTCGTTTGAACGAGCAATTAACCGCGTCCCACACCTTCGAACCGCATCATAAACCGAATACGGAAGATCTATTTTCTTTTATTAAAGGTAAGGGACCCGCCATCGGAAAAGTAGTGCAGTGGGCCAAAAAGGTCGCCGCCACCGAAACTCCCGTGCTCCTGATCGGCGAAACGGGCGTCGGAAAAGAACAGCTTGCTCAGATCATTCACAACGCAAGTCCGCGTTCGGAACAGTTATTTCTGTCCGTCAATTGCGGTATCGTTCCCGCGGGACTTCTCGAAACCGAGCTGTTTGGTTTTCAAGGCGGAGCCTTTACGGGCAATCAGTCGGGACAGGCCGGCAAGCTGGAGCAGGCGAAGGACGGCACATTATTTATTAACGAAATCGACAGACTGCCATTGGATTTACAAGCCAAACTGTACGACTACATCAGTCAACAAACGATTATCCGCACGGGCGGGAATACGCCGATAGCCGTTCGGACCCGCATTATCGCTGCCTCCACACAAGATTTGTCCGTCTTGGTTCAGAATCACGAATTCCGCTCGGACTTGTACTATGCGCTCCATGTAATCTCCATTCGCATACCGCCTTTGCGTGAGCGAATCGAGGACATTCCTGCGATGGTCCATATGTATCTCAAACAGTTTTCCTTGCAGTATCAAAAGCCGCTTCCAACGCTTTCTCCTGAAGTTATCCTGGCTTTCACCAACTATGATTGGCCGGGAAATTTGCAAGAGCTTAGAAATGTTGTAGAGCGGTGCGTTATTCTAAGCGATGAGGACATGATCACGCTCGATCACTTGCCTCCATCCTTGCAAGAACGACAGCCGAGTCTTCTCTATCCGGAGACAGAAGAGATGCTCTCTTCAAGTGATAAAGCATTGAAGCCTAAAATATCTGAGCAAGATGAAATAGGCATGATTGAAGAAGCATTGGCGAAAACAGCCGGGAACAAAAGCGCGGCAGCCAAACTCCTGGGTATCTCCCGAGGGACACTGTACAATAAGATGAAAGAGTACGAAATGGAATGAAAGCTGCATGGAGCTAAATTCAATAATGATGACAAAAAATGCTTCTTCCTAGATGGGAAAAGTACAGCCAGAACACATGCATGGCGGGTTGATCCGACTTGTAAGCGCCTTTGTTGAGCGGTGAGCGCTGTAGTACGATTTCACCCAATTATGTATAGCTGATGAGGAAAATAGTTGATGCAGTCCTATTTTAACCACTTACGACGACTTTACTGAACTTGTGATCGTACAACCCATTTGTAATTAGGTAAAATCGGACTGCAGATATTTGGCCGGATACAGCTTTCTACGCAATTGGGCGTTTTCGGACAGCATTATATTTTCCTGGAATGTTCGTAAGAGAGGGGAGCATAATACTTTCGTTCTGAAAAGAACATTCTGGCAAAAAAAGCCGCTGCGAATGGTCCGAACCGAACCAATCGTAACGGCTTTTTTTCATAGAATTCGCTTGCCGAGCAGGGAAGCGATCAAACCAACTGCAAGCCGTGCGGTACGCCGGCTTTCATCCTGCAACGAATTGACTTCTACAACATCGATGGACGTTATTCGGCCTGATTCCGCAAGCAGCTCGCAGGCAAAATGCGCTTCCCGGTAAGTCAACCCTCCAGGCACGGACAAGCCAACCCCCGGAGCTTCCAGTGGATCCAGGCAATCGGCATCAAAGCTTATATGGATACCGTCAGTACCATCTCCGGCAATTTCCATCGCTTTTTGGATTACCTTCTCAATGCCCATCCGATCGATATCATGCATCGTAAAGCAGGTAATGCCTTCGGATTGAATCAGTTCTCTCTCCTCCGGCTCTACATCGCGAACCCCGATGATGACCAAGTTCTCCTTCTTAATCGGCATCGCACCGTCCGCCGCATCGCTCAGCTTCAACCCCGCCTTGCCTAGAGCCACCGCCAGTGACATCCCATTCAGATGGCCTGTCTGCGTCGTTGTCTCTGTATTCAAACCTGCGTGCGCATCAAAACAAATAACGCCAAGATTTGCATTTTGAGAAGATAGCCCGGCCAGCACGCCGATGGTCACGCTATGATCGCCTCCTAGAACTAGCGGTAAGGTATTGTTTCGAACCGCTTGCGATATCTGCTTCGCCACCAGCCTGCTCATCTCTTTCACTTCCGGCAGATGTTTGACCTGACCATCGTTTGAATTTGCCGTAGCCGGCAGCGGACATCTCACCTTATATTCACCGGCTAGTTCGTAGTCTGTTTTGCGAAGCTGCCGAATCAGGCCGGCCTGCATCATGCTATCCGGCCCCTCTTCCGTTCCAGGACGTCCGGCTCCAAGACCGAATGGCACTTGAATGAGGCTGAGCTGTTTGTTGGTCGACATCGTCATCACCATCTCTTTCCATTATCGAAATCTAGAGCACAAGTTTAATTCGCTCAAGCGCCCAATCTAATTGCTCCTTAGTGATCGTAAGCGGAGGTGCAAACCGTATCGTCGTCTCGTGCGTTTCTTTACAAAGAATGCCTAGTTCTTTCAATTTCTCGCAATACGGGCGGGCCTTCTCGTGTAATTCAACGCCGATGAACAAGCCGCGGCCACGCACCTCTTTGATATGCGGGCTCTCCATTTGACGCAGCTTCTGGGTAAAATACGCTCCAAGTTCTAAAGAACGGCTGGTCAATCCCTCTTCCTCCAGCACATCGAGTGCTGCGATTGCAACCGCACAGCCTAATGGATTGCCGCCGAAAGTCGACCCGTGCGAACCAGGATTAAACACGCCGAGAATGTCCTCATCCGCCGCAACAGCGGAGATCGGGAACACGCCGCCACCGAGCGCTTTACCCATTATATATACGTCCGGTTTCACCGCTTCCCATTCGCAAGCGAAAAGCTTCCCCGTGCGGCCAAACCCTGTCTGGATCTCATCCGCAACGAAGAGTACGTCATTCTCTTTACATAGCTGGTAGGCATCAAATAAGAAACCTTCTCGCGGAATCACAATTCCTGCTTCCCCTTGGATCGGCTCGACGAGAAAAGCTGCGGTATTAGCCGTAATCGCTTTCTTTAATGCTTCCAGATCTCCATAAGGAATCATTTTGAAGCCCGGAGTAAACGGTCCAAAGCCTTCTTTATATTCTTCCGAAGAGGAAAAGGAAGTCACTGTGATCGTACGACCGTGGAAATTGCCCTCGCAGACGATAATTTCAGCTTGATTCACAGGAACTTGTTTGATCTGATACGCCCAGCGTCTTACGGCTTTGAGCGCAGTCTCGACCGCCTCGGCCCCTGTATTCATGGGCAAAACCATGCTTTTCCCCGTCAAAGCGGACAACTTTTCATAAAATTCCCCAAGCTGATCATTATGAAACGCTCTCGATGTCAATGTCACTTTATCCGCCTGATCCTTGAGAGCTTGGATGATTCTCGGATGCCTGTGCCCATGATTCAAAGCCGAATAGGCACTTAACATATCCATGAAGCGGTTGCCTTCCGGATCTTCAACCCACACGCCTTCTGCCCGCGAAATGACAATTGGCAGCGGATGATAATTATGGGCACCGAATCTCTCCGTTTGTTCAATGATGCTGTTTGTTTTACTCATGCCGTCGCCCTCCTTCAGTTATAAAATCCTTTCTCCAAACACGGAGCCAATCAACTCAACGGCTGTTCTCGCTGTTTTGTTATGTTGATCCAGCATCGGGTTCACTTCGACAAACTCAGCCGAGACGAGACAATCGCGCTCATACAGCATCTCCATGGCCAAGTGGCTTTCCCGATAAGACATGCCGCCGGATACCGGCGTACCGACACCGGGCGCATCATCTGGATCCATGCCATCAAGGTCCAGACTGAGGTGAACGCCATCGGTTCCGTTCGTAACAATCTCAAGCGCCTCTTCCATAACCTGCTTCATGCCGTTCCGATCTATATCATGCATCGTAAATACACGGATGCCTTTCTCTTTGAGGAACTTCCTTTCACCCTGATCAATCGATCTGGCACCGATAATGACGACATTCTCGGATCTAATCTTTTTGTCAATACCTCCGATGGAAACAAGCTCTTGATGACCATACCCAAGAGCAACCGCCAAGGACATGCCATGAATATTGCCTGAGAATGTAGTTTCCTCCGTATTCACATCCGTATGAGCGTCAAACCAGATGACGCCAAGCTTGTTCACATGCTGTAGAACCCCTTTAATCGTGCCGATCGCAATGCTATGATCACCGCCAAGGACGAGCGGGAATTGCCCTTTACCAATTTCATCAGCAATAACTTGGCACAGCCGGCTGTTTACATTCCGGATTTCCTTCAAATGCTTAAGCTTTTCCCCTGCCGCATAAGCTTCGATCATTTTATTCACATGAATATCGCCTAAATCTTGAATCTGATAACCAAGAGCTTCCAATCTATGCTGAACATTCGATCCTCTGATTGCGCTCGGCCCCATGTCCACACCTATGCGGTCAGCACCGTGCTGCAGCGGGACGCCGATCATCGAAATCTTGTTGTTCTTCACCGCATTCATCAGACGCACCTCTTCCTATCTCCCGTAGTACCGCCATTGTACCATGCATATATTCATTAAAATAATTGAATGTTCCAATCGTTACGATTGAAAAACATTATACTTATCCCCCTATTAATTAAAAAATCCCCCTACAGCATAAACCGTTTATCACGGCCTATGACTCAGGAGGATCGAACTACATTTCCGTCCAGATTCGTTTGACGATCTCGGCGAAAGAATAAATATTTTTCTCATCCATGCGTTTCTTCAAGATGACCATCGACGTCTCGATTTTGCCGGGGAAGCGGTGAAGTTCAGCCAAAGTCCCTTTTCGAAGCTCCTCCTCCACAAGGGCGGAACCAAGCAAAGCAATCCCTGTATGATACAGGACCGTTCGTTTAATCGTTTCATCGGTTACACACTCAATGTAATTTTCCGGCGCGAATCCATACTCCTCCATACACTCGTTGACCAGACGCTGGATATTAGAGCCCGATTTATAGGTGATGAACGGATATTTTTCCATCAGAATGTTCTTATCGTCATACTTTTCATATAGCTCTCTAGTCGTCACAAGGACGAGATCCTCCTTACCGAGGGGGAGAGTTTCCATGATCGGTAAATCGCAAGGACCGGCAATGATCGCTAGGTCGGCTTCATTCGCGGCAACCTTTTTCATCGCATCGTTGCTATCGCAAGAGAACAGCTGCAGTTTCACCTGCGGATTTTGAGAAATATAGGAATGGATGATCAGCGACAAATAATGTGTGCAATAAAATTCCGGCGCAGCCACGGTCAACAATCCGTGAGGGTTCTCGAGCTTCTTGAGCTCCCGTTCCATTTCTTCGTGTAATGCAAACATTTGATCGACATATTGTTTGACCAGTTTACCGGAAGGCGTTAGGAAGGTTTTCTTCCCTACGCGATTGAATAACGTGACACCCAGCTCGCTTTCCAGCGATTGCAGCTGAAGGGTAATCGTCGGCTGCGTATAACCCAGTTGATCGGCCGCTCGGGTTAAATTCAGACAATCCGCAACAACCTGAAAGGTTTTGTATTTTCTGAAGTCCATGCTCCTTCACGCCTCTCGCTTAAATGCTTTTCATGATGATAATGTAACCAGATAATCAAATAGTTTCAAGTAAATTTGAATTTTCGTGTCATTTTTCACAGAATTCGACCGGTTATTTATGTTATTCTAGTGCATACACAATGTAAATATGTGGAAAGCAAAGAAAACGTTTCTGTATCTGGGCACTTTGAAACGTTCGAGCTATTAGTGCAACCGGCCATCTTATTCAAGATGGTCTATTTTTGTTTTTATTTTTATAGCGGAGAGGAAACCCTATGCGAATTCTAAACTGCGAAACCGTTGTCAGACAGTTAGGAATCTCCCCTGAAAGGTTCGAAATCTGGAAAAGAGAGCAAGCCGGCTCTTAGTATCCGCATCACCCATCTCCCACGGTATGTTAGCCCTTCATTGACCCCGTCTTTTAATAAATTCCCCTTTCGATTTCTCGTAATTGAAACCTAAAATTTTCATCAATTACGAGAATTTTCCTTCATTATGGTTCGCTCCTTATTTGAATTATTGTATAATACATATGACCTCTACGAGTGCTTCTTGCGAAGACTTAATCGAACGATAGGAGAAATCATATGGATATTATCGAAATTAGAGCGGATTTAATTGATGAAGATACCGATCAGCCCCGCTATCAATTTGCCGAAGAATCGCTGCAAGAATTAATGAAAAGCATCGAGGAGATCGGCCTGTTATCCCCTATCAAAGTAAGAACAACGAATAACGGCCGATATAAAATCATTTACGGAAACAGACGCTACAAAGCGTGCATGATGCTGGGCCGCCCGACAATCCCTTGCATCGTCTCGGCAGTAACGGATGAATTGGAAATCTATCTGGAACAGGTCGCAGAAAATTTAACGAGAGAGGGCTTTTCCCCGATTGAAGAAGCGGATGCGTTCGACAAACTTTTGAACAATCCGAAGTTCAGCAGTTCGATCAAATATCTCTCTAACAAGCTTGGTAAGCCGGAAACCTATATTAAAAACAAATGTGATCTGCTCAAGTTCAGCAATCCCGTCAAAAAGCTGATCGTCAGCGGAACGGAGATCAGGAAAGATAAGTTAACGGAAGATCAGCTGATGCCGATTAAAGATTTACCTATGGAGCACCGGGACTCGCTCGCTCTAATCATAGCAAGAGATGAACTGCCTGTGAGCGATGTCAAAAAAATCGCCCGCTTATTCAAGGATAAAGACATGTCGGCAAGCACAAAGGACAAGTTATTGTACAAATCCGGACCCGATCTTGTGGAAACCTGGTCGGTATATGAACAAAATAAAGCTGAAAGGGCGAAGGCAATCAAGCCAAAATCAGCATCTAAACCCGGTAAGACCGCCATTTCTATCGAAGTTAAGCTGCAGCGATTTATTGCTGCTCTGCCGGCAAACGCTGCTTTGCCGGACGAGAATATAGAAATCCAAACCGATGACAAAGAAAGCTTTTTGCGGGATGTAGATCAGCTCATCGAGAATCTGGAAAAGCATGCGGCGGAATGGAGAAAGATCAAAGATTTGGCATTGGCTAAAATTTAAGCGAGAGTAGGATGTATGGGGATGTCTAAAACGATGCATGCTGTCATGTTAAACGAATATAACGGGAGCTCGGGAATCGCCTATGGGGAAATACCGGTTCCAGCAATCAACAGTAATGAAGTGCTGATTAAAGTTCACGCCGCTTCGATTAATCCTGCCGACTTACTTTTCATCCATGGAAATTATGGGATCAAGCGGGATCTCCCTTGCGTAGGCGGTATGGAAGGATGCGGAACGGTTATTGCAACAGGAAACAGCCTTGTAGCACGGATGCTGAAAGGAAAACGCGTCGCCTTCGTATCTGAAAACTACGGTTCTTGGGCGCAATATACGAAAGCAAGCGCAATGACATGCATGGTACTTCCTGATGCAGTTTCGGACGAACAGGGCGCCGTTTTCTTCGTAAATCCGGCAAGCGCCTTGGCAATGATCCGAATAGCCAAAAAGCAAAAATCCAAAGCCATTGTACAAACAGCCGGGGCAAGCGCGCTCGGACGTATCTTAGTGAAGTTGGGTCAAGAATTCGGCATACATATTATCAGTATCGTGAGAAAAGAAGAACATATAGGACTCCTTCGGAAGGCCGGGGGCGCACATATCTTCAACAGTCAATCGGCAGCCTTTGAGAAAGATTTAAGAGTTTTATGCTATGATCTTGGGGCAACGGTATGCTTCGATGCTGTAGGCGGTGATCTGACAGGACAAGTTCTGTCAGCGCTTCCTGACGGTTCTACGTTGTTTCAGTATGGACGGCTCAGCGGCAGTACAACTACGTTGAATGCGGATGATCTTGTTTTCCGCAGCAAACGCATCGATGGCTTCTGGGCGTCCGACTGGGTCAAGACGCAGTCCATCCTGGATCTTTTGACTTTACAAACCTCGATGAAGAAGTTCATCGGCTCCATGATCCAGACTGAAATCAGCAAAACCTTTCCGTTAGAACAAACAGCCTCTGCTATAAGCCATTATCAGTCTCAAATGACTGCGGGTAAAGTTCTGCTCTACCCTTCCGAAAGCTAAACATATTTAAAGGCCTGAGACATTGTCTCAGGTCTTTTTCATATCTCTCTTTTGAGGTCAATATCCAATATCGTATAATCATTGCACATTGAATCCATACTATGGAAAATCATAATAACTACGAGGCTGATATGGTCATCTCCCTTTATATCTCTATGAGTTGGTTTCTTATTGCAAGCTCCGCTATTATGTATAAAAAGTTTCCTCGCAAAGATTTTGCCTTCGTGTTTTTGTTCGTCGATTTCCTAAATACAAATCTATATTATTTATTCGGCGATGCTTTCCATTTTTTTATGATTTCGGATGATCCCATGCTCTATGTCTCATTAGCTTTATTGCAAAGCATCATCATCCCCCTTACTATAGCGATTATGATTAATGTTTCCGTTCAAAATCAAGTAATGTCTAGAAAAGCTGCGGTTCAATTAGCTGCAATTGGTGCTCTGGTTTGCTTGGAGCTAATGAGTCACCTTTTACTACTAATCACTTATCATGGGTTCCTTACTGCGATTTGGTTATTCTTATACCGGCTGGTGCTCTTTTACATGGCTTATCTAGCTTTGAAATGCTTTAAAAGGATGTGCAGCTATGGTCTTTATTGAAGGCAAGTTTGATTTAAATGACTATTTTCTGATTTCATGCATCATCGTTGCATATGGGGTTATTTACTTTATGCCAAGACGGTTTTCAGTATCGATTAGTCTTCTCCTGCTAATATTCGGTTCTACTGTTGCGAGTATGTTAGATAATTCCATTGGGGGAGGTATTTTTGACCTTTATGACATTATGGACGGTCCTGCCTATTCGGTTATGGATCTTGTCGCTTATTTGCTTTATGCGCCTTTCGGATATTTATTAATATATTTTTACGATCTATTTCAAATAAAGGGAATGAAAACCATTGGATATATTGCACTTTGTTCTTTGATTTCAGTCATTTTCGAATGGATTTGCGTACAAGCGGGAGTATTTACTTATAAAAATTCCTATATGATTTATTACTCTTTTTGTATTTACTTATTTACTCAATCATGCACCATTTTGTTTTATCGGTTCATTGCAGAGAAAAGGACCTTCATTTCAGAAAAAGAAAACGACCGCTAATGTAATGCGGTCGTTTCGTTATTAACCTTTGACTTATTTGCCGCCAAATTGCTTATAAACGTCAGCAGCGTTATTTTTTGTAACTTCTACTGTGTCCAGCGTGATTGACTTTTCGACTTTTTCGCCGTTTTTCAAAATTTTAATAGCGTTGTCGATGGCTTCTTTACCGCCTGTTGGATATACGTAAGTCGCGGACAATCTGCCTTCGATTACCGCTTTAATACCTCCGTCAAGAGTAGGCAGCGCGTCGATGCCGATGAACTTCATTTCGCCTTCTCGCTTAGCGTTTTTAGCCGCAATATAAGCTCCCTCGGCTGCAGGATCGTTATGACCGTAAACGACATCGATCTTCTTGTTCGCTTGCAGGATGGATTCCATAACGGTAATCGCTTTGTCTCTCAACCAATCTGCGTTTTGGGAAACGATGATCTTCACGTTCGGATTGCTCTTGATACCTTCCATGAAACCGTCATGGCGTTCCTTCTGAGGCGTTGCGCCCTCGAGTCCTTTAACCTCAACTACATTCCCGCCTTTATCGCCAAGCAGCTTCGCTACGAATTCTCCGGCTTTTTTACCGATTAATTTGTTGTCGCCGCCAATATATTGCGTGTAAGCATCGCCTTCTACTTTACGATCCAGGACGATAACCGGAATACCCGAGTCATAGGCTTTTTTCACCACAGCCGTAAGGGGCTTTGCTTCGTTCGGGGAAATGATCAGCAGGTCGATTTTTTGCTGGATAAAGTTTTCGACATCTGCGATCTGCTTGCTGTTGTCCTGCGCGGCGTCGGCAAACACGACTTTTAATTCCGGATGCTTGGAAGCGGCTGCGGCAATCTGGTCATTCATCGCGACACGCCATGGCTCACCCAAGTTAGCTTGCGACATACCAATCAAGAAATTGGTTTTCTTTTTAGGCTCTTCAGGTTTCTTTTCTTCTTTAACAGCGGTTGTTGCAGCTGGGCTAGCTGCAGCAGGCTGGGCATCTTTCGATGAGCCGGAGCCGGTCGAACCGTTACCGCATGCGCTTAAAGATATTAACAGCAAGACGAGAACAAACGATGAAAAAAATTTATTTTTTATCATTTAATGGAACACCCTTCCTAATAGAGGTTGTATACTTATTTTTTTCTTTGCAGCACTACGGCGATAATAATAATTAATCCTTTGAAGACCATTTGCAGATTGTTATTGACGTTCAACAAACCTAGCATATTATCGAGTACTCCCAAAATAAGCGCTCCGATGACCGTTCCCGGAATCGTACCGATCCCGCCCGACAAGCTGGTTCCACCTATAGCGACAGCTGCAATGGCGTTAAGCTCGTAGCCGATCCCGTCATTTGGGCTGCCTTGATTTAATTGAGCCGCATGAATCAGTCCCGCTACCGCCGATAGAACTCCGCATATCATGAAGACCGCGATCTTGATTCGGGTTACCTGAATGCCGGATAGATGACTTGCCGTTGGATTGCCGCCGATGGCATACACATACCTTCCGAATCTTGTATATTTCAGTACGACCGCGATCACGATGCTGATCCCGATGAAGCAAATAGCCGGGACGGGAATCCCCGCTATTCGTTCACTAAGAATCGAATAAGACGCAGGTGCAAGATTCGATTCGTTCCCATAAGAAATGGGAATTCCGGCGCCGCCTGACCAAAATCGGGCGATGCCTCTTGCAACGCTCATGCTGGCTAATGTGACGATAAATGATTGTATGGAAAGTTTCGTGCTGACCGCACCGTTGAACAAACCGATCAGCGCACCGATCAAAAGAACGACAAGAATGGTGCTGAGCGTCCCGAACTCCCTGTGCATCATCAGATCGGCGGCGACTGTTGCCGTAAGCCCCAAGATCGCGCCAACGGACAAGTCAATTCCCGCCACCAGGATGACAAGCGTCATACCTACAGCAATAATGCCGTTTTCGGATATCGCCCTTACGACGTTGGCCAAATTGGTTGGGTTCAAAAACAAATTTTCCCCGTCCCTCACACATAGAACAGAGGCGAGAACAATGATGCCCACAAGACCAAAGACGCTTTGAAACTTTTTGATGCCCTGCCAGGAGATTAATGTTCTTCTATGCAGCAGGCTTTCTTTTCCTTGCCACTTGTCAGACCATTTGATTTCAGACATGCCGGTTCACTCCCTTAACGTCGCTGCCGATAACAATTTTTCCGGCGTTGCTTCTTCTCTGGAAAATTCTCCCGTAACTCTTCCCTCGCAAACGGTAATAATCCGATCGCAGTTACCGATTAATTCAGGAAGCTCGGAAGAAACCATGATGATGCTTTTTCCTTCGCTAGCCAGCTTTTGGATAAGCTGATAGATTTCCGCTTTCGCTCCCACATCAATCCCCCTGGTCGGTTCATCGAGCAGCAGGATGTTTGGATTCATCATCAGCCACCTGGCAAGAATGACTTTTTGCTGGTTGCCCCCGCTTAAAGTCCCCGCCGCAACATTCGCGCTATGCGCCTTGACTTTTAAATTGTCGATTTGTTCGCGGCAATACTCTTCTTCTGCGCGAAATCGGAGAAACAGCCAACGACTGAGCTGCTTGAGCAGCGGAAGCGTCATATTTTCACTGATCGGACGTCCCAGGACCAGTCCCTGACCCTTACGATCCTCCGTTACAAAAGACATCTTGTAGCCGATGGCCTCCTGCGGACTGCGAATCCGGACTTTTTTCCCCTGCAGTTTGATCGTCCCTGAGGTATGTGCGGGAAAGAGGCCGAAAAGGCATTCCAGTATCTCGGTTCTCCCGGCCCCCATCAAGCCTGCTATGCCAAGCACCTCCCCTTGATGCACCTTGAAAGAGACGTTGTAGAGCCTTTTTTTAGAACTCTCGGCAGGCGGGAGGTACGTCATTTGCTCAACGGCCATCATTTCCTGTCCGATCTTCGCACGGCGAGCCGGATATAAATCGGAGACGGTACGCCCCACCATCATCTGGACCAATTCATCTTTGGTGACGTCCTTCGTATGGACAGTCGCAATGTACTCCCCGTCTCTCATTACGGTAATGCGGTGGGTCAGCTCGAATATTTCCTCCATCCGATGAGATATGTAAATGATGGAAACCCCTTCGGATGAAAGGCGACGAATGACGGTGAACAACTTCCGGGTCTCGGCTTCGCTTAGTGCCGATGTCGGTTCGTCCATAATTAGGATGCGGGCTTGAAGAGATAATGCCTTGGCCACCTCGATCAGTTGTTGTTCCCCGAGCCGAAGTCCACCCACCTTGGCTGTTTCCTTCACGGATAAATCAAGCGCTTCCAAATACGGCTCTGTCTCCCTGTTCATTCTTGGAAAGTCTACCAAGCCGAAACGGTTCCTCGGCTCCCGTCCGAGAAAAATATTCTCCGCTACGGACAACTCCGGGACAAGCTGCAGCTCCTGATGGATCTTGGCAATCCCTAACCTTCTCGCGTCAATCGGATTGCGAATCTCCACTTTCTTATCAAGCAAATAAATGTCCCCTTCATAATCCCCGATAGCGCCTTGCATAATATTCATTAGCGTTGATTTCCCGGCTCCGTTCTCTCCCATCAACGCAAGAACCTCGCCCCTTTTTAGATCCAGGTTAACGCCTTTCAGTGCTTGTACGTTAGAGAACGATTTGCGAATGCGTTCCAAGCGAAGCAGCGTCCCTTCTTCCATTTTCATCACCTCCCCTTCTTTTTCTAAGATGATTATAGGACTCGGGACCTGTTAAAGTATTTACGAAAAAACGCCAGAATTCATAAATTTACGCAATTCATTGCGAGAGGTACTCCGATACATTTTCTTGCGTAACTTTAATGCTGTCCAAGGTGACTCTCTTAGGGAGGTTCGCTTCATGATTTAAGATGCTGAACGCATATTGCACAGCTTCTTTGCCCCCCGTTGGGTAAATGAATGTCGCTTCCAGCACCTTTCGCCCGACAAGTTGAATCCCGCCCCATTGTCCGGACAAACCGTCAATGCCTATAAATTTGATACCTTTTCTCCCCAGAGCGCTTGCCGCCCTGGACGCCCCCAATGCCATGGGATCATTTTGGGCAAAAACCACATCCACATTCGGCCACTTCCTAAGTTGTTCCTTCATGAGATCTTCCGCTTTATCTCTGAGCCAATCCGCTGTAATCGTACCGACAATATGAATATTCTCATGCTTGGCGAGCTCCGCCCTAAACCCATCGCTTCGGTCCTTGGCAGGCGTAGAACCGAGGAGACCTCCGATTTCCACTACTTTTCCCCCTCGAGCCCCCAACAATTGACTAACGAACTGCCCCGCCTTCCGGCCAATCAATTGGTTGTCGGCGCCGATGAACATGGTATAGTTACTATTTTCGATTTCACGATCCAATACGATAACGGGTATTTTTCGATAGGTCTCTTGGACAATAGGAGTTAATGGTTTTGCCTCGTTCGGTGAAATAATGAGCAGATCGATCCCCTGCTTCATGAGCCTCTCTACATCGCGAATTTGCTTTTGGCTGCTTTGTGCCGCATCTGTAAATATGACTCTTGCATTCTTGTGCTTATTTGCCTCCTCTTGGATCTCTCTATTCATGCTCACCCGCCAAGGCTCCCCAAGGTTAGCTTGCGACACCCCGATCACATATTCAATTTCACCAACCTCATCCTCCCGCCCGGTGAACGAACATCCGGTGAATGCGAGTAAACAAACGATGAGAACAGGCACTAGTATCCGCTTCACTTGACTCCACCCTTTCGATATTCAGCAGGGGAAACGCCCAATACCTTCTTAAATGCCATACTAAAATAATGCTGCCCGTTATATCCAACCCGTTTCGAAATTTCAAGTATCTTGATCATCGGATCTTGCAGTAAAATGATGGCCTGCTTGATTCGAACTTGCGTCAGATAGTCAATAAAAGACGATCCGGTTTCCTGCCTAAGCAGACGGCTTAAATAGGAAGGACTGATTTTGATCATGTCGGCCACTTCTTTTAAATTCAGATCCTCTTTGTGATAGTTGTCCCGAATATATTTTTTGGCAAGCAAAACAATCGGTGTCGCGCTGCTTTCACCGGCTGCCTCCTGATATAGCCGTTCATATGCGATAGGTGCTTCCGTCACGATGGAATCGCCTTCTCGGCAAAAAGCGAGCACCGTTTTTTTCAAAACTTGTTCGACCGTCGAGATAACCGCCGTAACGATTTCACTGCCTGTATGTTTGTTATTCAGCGTAACTAAGGCGACGATATACTCTTTGCGATCGCGAAATACGATGTATGAACCCCATTTCCGGAGTACATCCTCCACCACATTTTGCACGGCAAACAACAATAGCAGTCGATCCCATTCTTGCGGTTTGTCATGGAGTTGTATTCGGTCAATAACTTTAATCAATACCAGACAGAAAGCGGAGTCGAACGTACATTGCAGAAAGCCGAGTTGTTCCTTAACTTCCACCTCGGTTAAACTGCCTCCGATCCAGTCATTTAAAAAGCGTTCCTTCATCTGCGGCATATGTTTGGAAACCTGCTCGGCGGTCCAATGCATGTATTTTCTCTGCTGAAGACGTTCCTTCGCTGCCCCCAAGACGGCATATAATTGATCCTTGGATGCAGGCTTCAATAAATAATCAAATACGCCTAATTTTAAAGCCTTCTGCGCATATACGAATTCATTGTGACCTGTAATGACGATAATGACGGAGTCCGTTAAAAAAGCGAGCATCTTTTCAACGAATTCCAATCCGTTCAAAATCGGCATACAGATATCCACCAGCAAGACATCGGGTTTAAGCTGCTCGGACAGTTCCAGGGCTTCCAAGCCGTCTTCCGCTTCGGCAATAACTTCCATGTCAAGAGACTGCCACTCGACATTGTTACGCAATCCTCTGCGAATTTTGGGCTCGTCATCCGCGATAAGCACTCTCCACATTTTTTCCTTACCCCCTTTTTAACGGATACCAGACTTCCACAGTCGTTCCTTCGCCTACGGTACTGTATATCTTGATGCCGTACGGTTCTCCGTAAACAAGCCGAATGCGTTCATGCACATTAAATAAACCGAATCCCGTAATTTCTTCGTCAGCGGAATTTCCCGACAGCCTCGCACGCAGCTTCACTAATTGGTCAGGGGGAATACCCGCACCGTTATCCCTGACGTACATTTTCAACCTGCCCTCCGCTTTAATCACTTCGATATAAATGCGCCCTTGGCCTCGACGAGCTTTGATGCCGTGGTAGATTGCATTCTCCACCAAAGGCTGCAGCGTTAATTTGATGATAAGTTCCCGCTCGGCGTCCGGGTCTACGTATATTTCATAATTCAATTTCGATTCATACCGTGCTTTTTGTATAAATAAATAGCTCTGAATATGCTCGATTTCTTCGCTGACGAGTATCGTTTCCTTCCCCCTGCTTAAACCGATACGGAACAGATTCGTCAATTTAACGATCATCACCACGATATCGTCAGCTTTTCGCTCCTGCGCCATCCATTGGATCGTATCGAGGGTATTATAAAGAAAATGAGGTTTAATTTGCGCCTGCATAACCCTAAGCTCTGCATCCCTCTTACTCTTTTGTTCCTCATAAACCAATTCGATCAGCTTATGAATTTCCGCAATCATATTGTTGAAACTATGTCCAAGCTGACCGATTTCATCGCGGCTCGTCATCTCATACCGGACGGACAAGTCGCCGGCTTCGGCCCGCTTCATCAACTGTCTCAATCTGCCAATGGGCCTGACGATCGATCGCGTAAAAAAGAGTGAAGTGAAAACAGCCAAAATAATGGTCAATCCCCCTAATACGAATGAAATATTGCGGAGCTTCGTTACATCCTGAAGCGTTTCGTTCAACGAAAACAAACCCACTGTCTTCCATTTCGTAAAGTCGGAAAGCGTATACATAATCTGATACCGTTCGTTTCGTATCGTCTTCACAATAGATGCGCCGTTTGGTTGTCGCATCCATTCGGCCCTGACCCGGTAGACTGTCGAATTCTCAGGCGCGTAGACGATTTCCCCGTTGTTATCCATAATATAAATAAAGCCGTTTTTACCTAATGTGATGTCGCGAACCAAGGTCTCCATCCTCGTCAGCTTATAATCGATAAGTACCACACCATGATAGAGCCCTGTTTCTGAATTGCGTATCGCCTGCACCACGGATAATACATCATCCGGACTATAGTTGAAGTTCGTCGTAATGTTTCTCCCGATCGGCTTGCTGATCAAAAGCGGCTTCTCCGGAGCTTTCATCGCTTTGCTGTACCACTCTTCACTTGTCAATGGGTCCCTGGCTACACGATACATTTCGTTACTGATGTCCATATCGTTATCGTTCACAATGATGATTCCCGCAATATCCGGGTAGATGGTTGTGAAACTGCTTAACATTCTTCTTACTTCAACTTCCACGGCTTGTCGCTGCTCAGCAGAAGTCTGCGGGTTAACAGCAAGAAAACGCCCGGTCTCCGGGTTTGACGATATCAATTGGAGGGTTTGCGCTACATTTTGCACATAGAAATCAAGGTTCTTGGTAACCTGTCCAATCATCTGTTCCGTATGCGTATTCGCTTCATTCTCCAGAGTCTTAACGGAAACCCAATTTCCGATAACCCCTAAAGTTGCGACAGGCAACAAGATTAAAGTGATAAAATATATCAACAATTTAAATCGAAGTCCTTTATTGCGAAAAAGATGAAGCCAGTGCTTCAAATCGACATCTCCTTTGCCGGCAATGTCCGTCGTTTGTGAGGCTGGATGCAGATGTGAAAAATCCCTCTTGCATCACAGCAGGTACTTGACAGGCTGTCAACAAGAAGGATTATGCTGGTCGGACAGTGTCAAGCCATATCGGCGCCAGGTGCCCGCTGCACCGCCTCCAACATGATATCAAGTAGATGGTGAATGCATTCCCCCGGATCAAATAAGAACTCAATTTCAAACTCACATGCATACTTTGCTCCTCGTCTGTTACATTTGCGAAAAAGAAAGCGAAAGTTTCATCCCGATAACTCCATGCGGAATGAACGATGGCGCTTACTTCAAGCTCCCCACTGTCTTCGTATTCCTTGAATTTGATATCGCAATTATAGTGATGCCAATGCAGGGCTATCGTACCAGCTTTAAATATGAGAGGTTGAAGCATTTTGCCTTCGTCTAAATAGCGCTTGCCTACTCCTGTTCGCAATGCTGCAAATTGAGAGATGTATTGAGCTCGGGCTTTCGAAAACGCAATTTGAACCTCTCCTTTTCTAAATTGTTGATATATTGAGAAACGCCCGAAGACAGATCACCCTATGTAAGCCCTTTCATTCGTAGCAAAGGTAACGGTATCCCTTCACACAATTCTCAGTAGATGTGTAATCGTTTACATTGTTTGAATAAAATAACTCCTTTTTTCACTTTCACTATGAATGAGAGTTACGAAAAGCAGGAGTTATTTTCTTTCGCAATCATCTCACTCTAATCTGTACTTTAAGATCATCCGGATCGCGCGGTCCTTTTAAATAAGCCAGCGTGTCCTCGAGCGATATTTCCCTTGAAATGAGCGGCCCTACATCAATCCTTCCCGACTGAATCCATTGGAATGCAGGCAAGAATGTATGATTGATCGCCATGGAACCGATAAGCGTCCAGTCCTTATTATAAAGTTGAAAAGGATCCAATTCGATAACAGCATCCTTTGGCGTAACGCCGAACTGTAAATATTTGGCTCCCCTTCCCATAAACGAAAGCGCCTCTTGAATCACGGACGGAATACCTGTCGCGTCGACAACGATATCATATCCTTCCGGATTCGCATTTTTCTCCGCAGTTAATTCCGACTCATTACTGAGGATGCAGCGTGTCGCTCCCCTGGATTTGGACATTTCCAGTTTGCCGGGTGATATATCTACAACAGCAAGTTCCGAAACGCCGGAATGTACTAATGTCTGAATCAACTGCTGTCCCATAGCGCCGGCGCCAAAAAGGATCGCTTTATCCCCGGCTTTTACCCCAAGCCGGTTCATGGCATGAACAACGCAAGCCATCGGCTCAATAAATGCCGCCTCGGCAAATGACATGCTGTCGGGTATCTTCACAACATTTCCCGCCGGAACACGAACATATTCGGCCATACTGCCGTCCACGGTATTGCCTAAGGCTCCCCAATTCGTGCACTGATTCCCTTTACCCGTCTTGCAATAAGGACATTGGCCGCAAAACAGCGAAGGATCGGCACTCACTCTGTCTCCTTCGCGCAGCCCGGTTACGCCCTCCCCGATCGCATGGACGACGCCGGAAAATTCATGACCCGGCACAATCGGGTAAGGAGAAATAAATTCACCTCTGTAGATATGGATATCCGTTCCGCAAATTCCCACATTCCTGACTTCAATGGTGACTTCGCCATCCCCCGGAGCCGGGTATGGAACTTCTTTGATGACCGCTTGATAAGGCGCTTCAATCACAAGTGCTTTCATTAACGGGTCCTCCTCAAAATTGCAATTCAAGATTATGTGTTATCGTTTACACACCTTCGAAAAAAATGATCTGTAAGATCATTCATTTACCGCGATGGCACAAGACGCGGCATTAAAATACGATTCTCTTTAGCGTCGTCATCCCCGTTTAACCGCCGGATTAACAGATCGCCGATCGTTTCCCCAAGCTCCTGGGGATTTTGCATAATGACGGAAAGCTTATGCTGAAACAAGGATGAAAATTCAAGGTCCCCGAAGGAAACCACTTCTACGCTGTCGAGCGGTATCCCCAATTCCTGCAAGCCCAAATAAATGCCGAACGTCATTTCGTTATTGGAGGAAAATATGGCCGTAGGCCGATCAGGCAATTGACTGAAATGCTGAATGGCTTTGATGCCTGACTCTCTCGTATAATCGCCTTCGATCATCAGTTCCGGCAATAAGCTTATCCCCGCTTCCTCTAAACCGATAAGCGCACCTTGTCTTCTCTCCCTAGCGGTACTGATCGTCTGCGGACCATGAATGATCCCGATCCGCTCATGTTTCTTCTCCAGCAAATACTCAACCGCTGACTTGGCGGCGTAGAAATTATCTTCCGTCACGGTATCCAGTTTCAAATTGGAGAAGCGTCGGTCGAACAAAATAACGTGAATGCCCGAATCGCTGATCGTCTGGATTTGATCCCGATTCGCGCCGGTTCCTGCAAGGATCAAAGCTTCGATTCTTTTTTCGGTCAGGAAGTCAAGCGCTTCGCTTTCTTTCTCCGGATTCTCTTCGGTATCGATAAAGAGCAGATGATAGCCTTCTTGAAAGCAGCGGTGCTGTATAGTTCGGGCAATTTTCATAAAATACGGGTTCGCCATATCTGGCAGCACAATACCGATACTGCGTGATTTTTCCTGCTTTAGGCTTCTGGCAATGGCGTTAGGCTGGTAGTTGAATTTCCGGATGACTGCAAGTACCTGCTGCTTCACATCATGGCTGACATAGCCGGAATTGTTCAAAACACGCGAAATCGTTGCTGTGGAAACCCCCGCTTCTCTTGCCACATCTTTGATTGTCATTTTGGTCAAAGGGGATCCATCCTTTACATCAAAGTCATTGAGCCGTTTCTCCATGTTAACGTTATCATATTAATATTATCTGGAGAACCCGGTTTCGTCAACGACTGCAAATGCGAATAACCGCAGCTTTCAAGGATGAGAGCAGCGGCTATTCGATCGGATTAATAGTCAAAGCATTTTTTCAGGTCTTCCGGCTTGAAAGGCAAAATTTCAGGTAACGGCAATCTCTTATCCACCGGCAAAATGATCGGATGGTCTTTATGAGGCTCCGTCTGATACCAATAAGCGGTGCTGGAGTAATCGTCGCTGCGATGGTTATTGTGTCCGTGCTCGATTGTCACTTTAATGGACGTGTCAAACATCACAGGATCTTCGATATGAAACCGGTAAGCCGAGATTTTGCCTGACCAGTTAGGACCGCCGCCGAGAATGATGCCATGATTCGGAGAATGATACTCTTGCGTCGGACACCAGGCCGTGTTGAAGTAATCCTCCATTCCCGTGCCGTGCAGCGAAGGCGGCCATGGTTCCCCGTCAATGAAGATCATGTCGTCTCCCTCGCCGTACCAGTTCCATTCCCGCGTCATCCGCAAGTTATGAATGTTCAAGTTACAACCGACATAATGGCCTTTTCCGACTGCATCAAGCATCACGTAGTTTCCATCGCCTGTTGTGTTTTTGCCGCCAAATTCGAAAAACGCATTGGAAATGTTATCTTCAATACCGTCTGTAAGCTCACGGTGCCAAATCGCATGAAACCTGAGTTCGCTGTCAATCGGGAACGCGTATTGTTCGTAATCGACATAATAGTAAAATTTGATCGGTTGATCCGCATTGGATTCGACTTCAATTCTGGCATTGCGGCCAAACGGCATCGGAAAGAAACAATTAAGCGATCTTCCGTCTTCCGGGCTCATAGCAAGCGGCGTCGAGCAGTAATTTTTCGTAATGCCATGACCCATACCGAAGAAATCGCCGATCGGTGCCTGTACACTCGGATTCTCTTCGCCGTCCCAATACATTCTCAGTACAACTTTACGATGCAGGAACGTTTCAATCGCAGCGTCATCCAGGGGCGCCATCGTCATCCAGATATGGGTAATACAGCCGGATCCGGCAATATCAAAAATATTTTTTTTATCGCCAGGGTATAGCTTGAGATAATCACGGTTTCCCCCCGTTGTATCATAACTGGAAGCCCTTTTGCGTTTTCCTTGGCGCGTTCTGTATAAATCTCGTAATGATGATCCTAGCATGATCTGTTCAGCTCCCTGTTGGTTGAAATTCGGCATCATTTAATACCGGTCATTTTGATTCCTTCTACCAAATATTTCTGCATCACGAAGAATAGCAAGAAGGTAGGCAATGCAGCAATCACCGCCGCGGCAAGCACGATGTTCCATGGCGTCACGTAGCCCCCGCCGACCAAGTTAGCGAGTTGAACCTGGATAACCCACATGGTCTCTTTTTGCGTAATGATGAGGGGCCAGATATAGGAATTCCAATTAGCCAAGAAAAATCCGATCGTTAATGGGGCGATAATCGGCATGGAAAGCGGCAATGCGATCCGAAAAAACGTCCCTGCCTGAGAAAGCCCTTCTATATAGGCTGCCTCTTCCAGCTCTTTAGGAAATTCCCGGTAAAACTGACGGAACAGAAAAATTCCATAAGCGTTAAAAATGGCAGGAATGATCAAACCGGAAAAAGAGTTGGTCATGCCAAGATTCTTGGTAATCAAATACAAAGGCAGCATGATCACAGCGAACGGAATCATTAATGTACTGAGCATCCAGGCGAAGATCACGTTTTTCCCCGGAAAGTTAAAGCGGGCCAGCGCATAACCGGACATCGCGTGGAACAACATGGCTACTGCTGTAACGGTTGTGGAAACGATCAACGAGTTCATGATCGATCTAAGCAAATGGGATGAGGTTACAGCCTCCACAAAATTGGCAAACACAAACTCTGTCGGCCATAACTGAATGTTGAAAACGTTGGTCTCCGAACGAAAAGAGCTGATGAACAGCATGTAAATCGGAAAAATCATGGCGATCCCGACAATGATCGAAACCGAGGGCAATAGAAACCGGTTCATTATTCTCATAGAAGCACCGCCTAATCTTTAGAAGAGAAAAATTTAAGTTGAATCATGGAAAATGCAAAAACAATCAGGAACAGGACAAACGCGAGAGCAGAAGAATAGCCCATGTTCAGCATTTGGAAAGCTTGCTTAAAGATATAAAGCACACTGACTTCCGTGGAATCCATAGGTCCGCCTTTCGTCATCACGATGATATGATCGAAGATTTGAAAGGACGCGATTGTCGTAACAATCAAAATAAACGTATTCGTTTCCCGCAGCAAAGGGAATGTAATAAACCGGAAACTTTGAAAACGGGTTGCCCCGTCAATATGGGCCGCTTCAAAATAATCATTCGGAATTTCCTTGATCGCGGATAGAAAAATAGTCATGTTGTAACCAAGGTTGATCCAAAGCAAGGTCAGAATGACACAATAGATGGCCTGCGTAGGAGACCCGAGGAATTGTTGGGTTCCGATGCCGAACAGTGAAAGAAACTGATTGGCAAGACCGTTCCTGGGATCGAGCAAGAACATCGCAATAATGGCAGAAATGACCGATGTGACGGCAAAAGGGAGCAGAAACATCGTTCTGACGATACCCACCGTCTTCCCTTTCAATCCGTTCACGAGCAGGGCGGAAAGCAAAGCGAGACAGAATAACAATGGCACATATACGAGGCTGAATAACAACGTTCTCGTTACGGAATGCCACCACTGATCATCGGATAACAAGGTAACATAGTTTTGAAAGCCGACGTACACTTTCGGTGACAGTGCGTTCCAATCGTGCAAACTGACATAAAAAGCATATAAAATCGGAATAAACACAAAGATCATTAATCCCAAAATATTGGGAAGCAAGAAGCTGTAAGCCGTAACCCATTCTCGAATCATGCGGGCATTGGTGCGTCTTGGAGTCACTTTTTACCCCTCCCCCGGTAATAGAAAAGGGAGAAACGTCTTGCAGTATTACGGAGCAAGCCGTCTCCCCCAGATTCCAAACTATTTCTGTTTGCTTAAGATATCCGTAATTTTGGCATCAATCGTTTTGGCTGCTTCAGCACCTGACATTTTACCGTACATGACATACTGCATCGCATCGCCAACTGCATCGACCACTTCAGACGGATAACGAGGCTCTGGGATCGCGGAGTTGTAAATTTCTTCAGTGAATACTTTACGCAGACCTTTGTTATAAATGTCCTTACCCTTTTCGACTACGGATTTACGAGGGGAGTAAGCGAATTTCACTTCTGTGCCCCATTTCAAGGCATGTGTAAGATCCGATGAACCGAATGCCCACATGACGAACTTCGCAGCTTCAGCCGCATTCTTGCTTTGACCGTTAACAGCCAGTTTCCAACCGCCTGCGTCTGTTGCAGCTTTGCCGCCGGCAGGAATAGGAAGCGGAGCTAGACCGATCGGTACATCTTTATATTTCTCTTCAATTCGATTGATGGCCCATGTTCCGACAATTTGCATGGCTGCGGTTTTGTTACCGAGGTTATCGATTTCCCAAGGACCGAGCTGCAGTTTTTTCGGAGACAGACCGTCTTTGAAGAAGCTTCCCCAGAAATCGAGCGCTTTAGCCGTCTCTGGCGTGTTGAACGTTGATTTGGTTCCATCTGCACTCAGCACGTTTCCGCCTTGCTGCCACAAGAATGGATACCAGATAAAGTTAAAGTAAGGGCCTTTATCCGGCGGGATAATCAAACCTGCTACCTTATCGGTTGTCAGTTTCTTCGCAGCGGCATGGAGTTCGTCCCATGTTTTCGGAACTTGAACGCCGGCTTTATCCAGCATTTCCTTGTTGTAGTAAAGACCTAACGTTTCTAATTCAAATGGCAGAGCCATAATTTTGCCGTTATACGTTACAGCTTCGAGAGACGCAGGCAGGAAATCCTCTTTCACGCCTGCCGGGAAATCCGGAGTCAAATCTTTCATTAAGCCTGATTTAGCGAATTTCATAAAGTCGCCAGGGCTGATCATGTAGATGTCTGGACCTGCACCGCTTGCAAAACCGGTTGGAAGCTTGGTTGTCGTGTAAGAAGCCTGGTCGTATGTCGAATACTCAATTTGCACTGCATCTTGCGATTTGTTGTAGGCATCGACCAAATCTTTGAAGAACTTGCTCTCAGCTTCGGTATGCATGTCCCAGAAAGCCAGTTTGACTTTGTCTTTCTTGGCGGAGCTTGTATCCTTGGCGGCTTCTGTACCTTTCGGAGTTGCTTCGCCCGCTTTTGGAGCTTCTGTCGTTGATGCACCGCAACCCAGCTGTAAAACCAGTGCCGAACTAACCGCGGCGACCCCTAACACTTTCCATGTCTTTTTCATAGCTTGTATCCCCTTTCATTTCGTCTACATCTTGAGTATAATCCGGGGGAACAGCTGTACATAACGAGAAATAATTTAGTTAGGTGGACTATTTTTGGATTTTGGACAGGAAGCGATCGATCTTCTCTTCCATGCTTTGAGCCACTTCTTTACCTGAAAGCTTGCTGTACAATAAGCTTTGTAACGATTGGGTAAATGTCCGGTTGATTTCTTCCGGATACTGCGGCTCCATCCGCTCCGTGCCGAAAATTTCATTGGTAAAGACCGCTCGAAGGCCGCGCCGGTAATAGTCGGTTCCAGCTTCCATGACGGATTTGCGCGGGGAATAAGCAAACTTAACATCGCTGCACCACCTGAGCGGTATGCTCGTATCGCCAGAAAAAGCCCACATCACAAACTTCGCTGCTTCGCTTGCATACTCGCTTCGCGAATTCACGGCAATTTTCCAGCCGCCTGCGATGGTTAGTCGATTCCCGCCATCCGGCGTCGGCAGGGGAACAACACCGATCGGCTGATCGGCGTATTGCGTCTCCAGCATGCGAATATTCCACGTCCCGCTCACCTGCATCGCCGTTTCACCGTTCGTCAAAATGCCAATATCCGTTGCAGGGCGCGATGGCTGCATATTAATTAACCCTTGATTGACCATGCTGCGGAAAAAATTGTACATATCCTCGCCTTTCGTATGGCCCAGTCCGGAATGCTTGCCGTCTTCAGAGATCAAATCGGCACCGGTTTGCCACAAAAACGGAAACCAGGAGAAGTTCTGGTATACCCCGCCGAACGTTTCAATCGTTAAACCGCTTACGCGTGGCGATCTCAGCTTCTGCGCCGCCTCCATCATCTCATCCCAGGTTTTAGGCGGCACCAGCTCATGCTTTTGAAACATCGATTTATTGTAAAATAAACCCATCAGTTCCGTTTCAATCGGAACCGCATAAATATTGTTGTACAAAGTAACGGCATCCAGCGCGGCCGGGTAGAAATCATTTTTCATTTCCGGCGTAAAATACGAGTCCAGCGGCATTAGCATACTGACATCAACGAGCCGCTTGATCATGGGCGACGATACAAAAAAGATATCCGGACCCGTTCCGGAGGCGAATGATGAAAGCAGCCGTTCACCTGCAAAATAATCATCGCTGGACACGTACTCCACTTTGATTTCTATTTCCGGATGGAGCTGCTGATACTGCTTGGCCAGCTCCTGCCAAAATTCAAATTCCTTAGATGTATGGAACGACCATAAGCGAAGAACAGTCTTAGGTGCATTCGTCTCCTTGCTTTGCCCTGCCGCCGAACGAAACAGCTTGTCTAATTCAGGTGATTTCGTTGTCGGATCTTGCACGCAAGCGACCAGCAGGCTGAACATCGCTAATAAGATCGCCAGCTTGCGGGTAAAGTTAACCCTCATCGATGTTTTTTTTTTCATCTCAATCCTCTTTTCGGAAGAAAAATTGCCTGTATTCCACGGGGGTGACACCCATTTTTTTCTTGAATAACCGTGAAAAATATTTTACTTCCTTATAACCGACCATTTGTGCAATTTCATATAGTCTTAATTGGGAATCCATCATGAGCGTTTTCGCTTTCTCCATGCGAAGCCCCGTTAAATATTCAACAAAGGAGCTTCCGGTTTCGAGTTTAAAATAGGAGCTGAAATAGCTTGGATTCATCTGGACATGCCGCGCCGTGTCTTCTAATGAAATGTCTTGCGAATAGTTCGATTGAAGGAAAGACAGCGCCTTTTCGATTGTCCGATTCTGCTTTTGCGTTTTATTCCATTCCATCGACACCATACACGATTCAATGAGACTCAGCATAAATTCAACATACTCTTCGAGCGTAAAATTCCTGTCAAATAAGTCGATTGGACGGTCCAGATTCTGGAGCACCAGATCGTACATTTTTTGTTCATAGGTCAAACGAATAACGGAAGAAACCAATTGCAGGCAAAACCTCCGAAACAACCGGAATGAAACATTCCTTTGTTTGACCGTTTCAACGAACTCGGATAATACGCATGCAGAGTGATCCGATCGTCCGCTTCGAATCGCCTTAATGAGCTCCGTTTCTAACCCATTCGGGTAGCCAACCTCTATGATGTCCTCCATTTTCAAGTCATCGTAATCGCTTACGGTTCCACACCCGTAAATCCATTTATTTTGTAGAGCTACGCGCGCATGCTGCAGAATATCCGGCAATTCAAGGTAGGTATCGGTGACGTCGCTAATCCCGATGGAAATCGATATTTTGAGCCAGCGGCGGACTTCCTCGATGCATGTTTTGGCTAGCTGTCTCGTATTTTCTTCATTGATGGTGAGAAAGAACAATTGAGCACCGTTCACGAATAAAAAGTGGGCGTCCGAGTTTGTTCTCATCCCGGTAATGTCTTGGATAATATTACGAACGGCGAACAAGACCAACTGTCTGTCCCCCCATTGATCCTCGTTGATAAGCTCATCAATGAGATCTACTTCGATGACCATGATCCGGAACATGGAAATATCGATAGGGAATAAAGGGCTGAGCAGCTTCGGAGGTTCTTTCTCCTCCTGGAGTCCGAGCAGCCAATCCTTCCACAGCTTGGAATAATTCGGCCGATTGGAACTGGTCTGTGACACAGCCGGAACCAGTTGCCGTTCTATCTTCACTCTTTTCAACACACTCTCGATGTCTTCAGGCTTCAGCGGCTTTAACAAATAATCGAAAGCGCCATATTTAACCGCCGTTTGTGCGTATTCAAAATAACCGTATCCCGATAAGATGACGACATGCACCGGATATTCCTTCAAATGGCTAAGAAGATCCAACCCGTTCATATGCGGCATGCGGATATCCGTGATAACCAAATCAGGCATCTCTTTCTTGACTGCCTCCAGCGCATCGTACCCGTTCTTGGCTTCACCGATCACGGTCCAATCGCTGTCAAGCTTCGGAATCAGACTGGTCAGACCTCTGCGAACTCTCGGCTCGTCATCTACCACTAAAACCTTGTACATGTTGATCTCCCCCGTTATGTCTTAACGAATATAAGGCAGGATAATGGTGACGATGGTTCCTTCGCAATAGACCGATTGTATCGTTGTCCCGTAGCTCGGTCCATACTCCATCTTCAACCGCTCATCCAAATTATAGATGCCGATACCATGGCTCCGGCGTTCTTTAATTTGTTGAAGCTTATCCGCAGAAATTCCTCCGCCGTTATCTTGAACGATGACCATAAGCTTCTGATCATCCTCACTTCCGGTGCTCTGAACTGTGATCCGAATAACGCCGCCCGTGTCGATATCTTCCATCCCATGGATGATCGAATTTTCTAAATAAGGTTGGAATAGCAATCTCGGTACTTTTAGATCCATGGTGTCAATTTTCACATCAAAAACGACTTCAAATTTATCTTCAAATCTCATTTCTTGCAAGTAAGCATAATTTTGAGCCCACTTTAGCTCCTCTTCGATCGTAACCAACTGTTCGCCAGGCTTGATCGCATATCTCATAATATCGCTCAAAGAGGTAATCATACGGCTGATTCGGGTTTGGTCATTTTCGATCGCCATCCAGTTGATCGCATCGAGTGAGTTGTAAACAAAATGCGGATTGATCTGAGCCTGAAGCGCCCTGACCTCAGCTTCTTTTTCCTTATTGGAGATCAACCTTACTTCCTTGATCAGCTCGTTAATCCTTCCTCGCATACTAAGAAACGCGCCCTGCAGCATGCCCATTTCGTCTGAAGACTGGGATAGCGGCGTCATTTCGAAATTGTCCTTATGAATTTGCTTCATCGCCAGTGCCATCAGACGGATCGGACGTGTAATATAATTCGATGTAAATGCGGCCAGCAATATGAACAAAGCGGCGAAAGCGACGACTGTCGCTGCCAGGAAGCGCTTAAGATCATTGGTTTGTTCGTTTAAATCGGAATGCGGAACAAAGGAAAAGTAATACCAGCCATTATAATCGGAACGTAGAAATGTGCCCCGATAGGAAGTACCGTTAATTTCCTGGGTAAACCGCCCGTCTTTATGTTGATCCAATTGATTAAAGAAAGGATACACCGACAAATTAATGCCGTAGGCATCGGGATTTCTGTTCCATATCAAGTTACCTTGATGATCGGTAATTAATAACACGCTATTGGGACTTACTTGAACGTTACTGATGATTTTATCCAAAGCATCGATTTTGACGTTGGCAATTAAGGTGCCCAGCGTCTGCAGGGAATCATATACGTCCTTGACCTGCATGCCTACTGCAAAATAATGTGAAGGCTTTGAGTTGTACTCGTTAGGCGGAAGCTCATAGCTCGGCAGCCAGACAGCCCGTCCGGTTCCTAAAGCAATGAACCGTTCCCACATCGGATGATCACGATAGATGTGGGCAAAAAGGTTTGGTCCTTTAAAATCGCCGAAATACGTAGCCTTGAGCGTGAACAAATAAATGGAATCCAAATCATCCTTCCCTCTCAGGAAGTCGCGAAGATAGCGATTTACGGTATCGTCGCTTTGTATTATCTGCTCACCTGACTTCGTTTCAGATGAAGCGCTGATTTGCTTAATGATATCTTCATGCTCATAAATATCGTTCAATTGGGATTCATATCCCTTGAGCAGTTGATTAACGTTTTGATTGACGAGCGTAAGTACCTGCAGGCTCTCTTTATCCGTCCTTTGCGATACGAGGTCTTTGGAACTCTGATAAAACAAGATGCCGAATATCATGAGCGGCGCTAAAATAAACAACACGAGAATAATCATGAATTTTGTGCGCAGATTCAAAGTTTTCATGAATGATACATGCATCGACCGTTTCTCCAATTCGCGTAGTCTTTGACAAAAGTATAACATAAGCTGCCTGGATAGCAGTCTGTAATATCATCCATTTGCGGGATGAGAAAAAGTGCTTTTCACCTTGACAGGTTAAAGCACTTGGAGGGTATTTATGTGTTTCTGATCCGTTTCACATTCTTCATCACACTGTCTGCATCTTTACCGAATACATCATGAAGACGTTTATACTGATTGTATAAGTCCTCATAAATCTCAACGTTCCCTGGAATCGGCTTTACGGTCTCCTCTTTGACTCTGGCCATGTACACGGCCGCCTCTTGGAGCGAATGATAACCGCCTGCCTCGGAACCGGCCACAACCGCCGCGAACATCGCTGCACCAATAGCAGGAGTCAGATCTGTATCCGACAGCTTGATCTCCATATTGTTCACATCCGCGTAAATCTGCATGAGAAGCTTATTGCGTTTCGGAAGGCCTCCGCAAGCATAGAGTTCGCTCACGTCTAAACCACCCTTGCGGAAAGCTTCTACAATCGTACGTGTGCCGAACGCTGTTGCTTCGAGCAGCGCACGGTAGATTTCATGCGGCTTCGTGCTTAGTGTCATGCCAAGCATTAGTCCGGTTAGGTCAGCGTCCATTAATGTGGAGCGATTGCCGTTGTGCCAATCCAGTGCCAGTAATCCGCTTTCTCCAGGCTGGAGCTGCGAAGCCTTTTCTTCGAGCAACTCGTGAATGGAAATGTTTCTATGCGCGGCTTCGGCTTCCATATATGCCGGTACGGACTCGTCAACGAACCACCCAAAAATGTCGCCGACTGCAGATTGACCGGCTTCGTAGCCGAACAATCCCGGAATAATGCCGTCTTCCACAACGCCGCAAATGCCTTCCACCGCGCGTTCTTCTTCGGCAAGCAGCATGTGGCATGTGGATGTGCCCATAACCATGACCATCTTTCCGGGAGACACGACGCCAACCGCAGGCACTGCGGCGTGCGCGTCGATATTGCCCACGGCAACGGCAATTCCAGGGCGCAGATTCATTTGTTCGGCGATCTCCGGCAGCAAGCCTCCTGCCAAACTTCCCAGTGGCGATACTTCTCCGCGCAGCTTCGTCTCATAGAGATTGGCCAATTCAGGATGCAGCTGCTTCAAAAACTCGCTCGACGGATAGCCATCGGTTTTGTGCCAGTTGGATTTGTAACCGGCCGTGCAGCTGTTTCGTTTCAGCTGACCGGTCATTTGCGCGACGATCCAGTCTGCGGCCTCCACGAATAAATCGGCCTGAGCGTAAACCTCTGGATCCTCATTTAATATTTGCAAGCTCTTCGCCAGCATCCACTCTGAGGAAAGCTTGCCGCCGTAACGTTGCAGCCACCGCTCCCCGCGGGCTTCCGCCAGCTTATTGATGGCTGTCGCTTCCTCTTGCGCCGCATGGTGCTTCCACAGCTTTAGCCAAGCATGCGGCCGCTCTTTCCATTCGTCTTTCAGGCAAAGCGGCTGAAACTCTGCATCCACGGGCAGCATCGTGCAAGCCGTAAAATCGATGCCGATCCCGATCACTTGCGACGGATCGCTCCCGGACGCTTTGATCACGGCAGGTACGGAAGTGCGCAGCACCTCCAAATAATCTTCCGGATGCTGCAAGGCCCAATCCGGCTTCAGCTTCATGCCGTTCGAAGGAAGGAACTCATCAATGACTCCGTGGCGATACGGAGTCACATGTGTCGCTTCCTCATGTCCATTCTTTATATCTACGAGCACAGCGCGGCCCGATTGCGTACCATAGTCAATTCCGATTGTATAAAGCCTGTTTGCTGCTGGCATAAGTACCTCCTAAGAGCAATCTGTTAAGATTGCTTTCTTCGTAAGCATAAGCTGAGTTTTCCGAAGGAAAACTTGCATCGTAAGCATAAGCTGAGTTTTCCGAAGGAAAACTTGCATCGTAAGCATAAGCTAAAATTAACGATATAACGGTCCGAAGTTCGCGCATGCACGGAAATCGGCGCCTGTTGGTTCCATTACGCCGAATGCAGTCCACGTGCTTGGACGGAACACGCGATCTTCCGGGACGTTATGCATGCAAACCGGAATACGCAGCATGGATGCCAGCGTAATCAAATCGCCGCCAATATGACCGTAGCTAACCGCACCGTGATTAGAACCCCAGTTATTCATCACAGCATATACATCCTTGAAAATACCTTCTCCTGTGAGGTTCGGAACGAACCAAGTCGTCGGCCATGTCGGATTCGAACGTTGATCCAGCTTGTCATGAACGTCATCCGGCAGCTCTACCGTGTAGCCTTCGGCAAGCTGAAGAACGGGGCCAAGCCCTTTAATCAGATTGATTCGAGCCATAGTCACCGGCATTCCTTCACGCGTTGTAAAATCGGTTGAATATCCTCCACCGCGGAAGAAGTCAACCGCTGGGCACCATTTTGTCGCTTCCAAACACTGCTTCACTTCGTCCTGCGTAATTTCCCAGAACGGCTTCATCGCCGGTTTTCCGTCTTTCGTTTGTCTGCCGGTGCCATCCAGTGCCGCAGGGCCGGAGTTAATGAGATGAATAATTCCATTCGCGGCCGAACCCGTCAGTTCATGGCCTGTTACTCGCTTCACTGCATCCGGACTCCAGTACGTCCGCACATCGGCGAAAATTTGCGCAGCATCCGTCAACAGGTGACCGAAGAGCATCGTTATTCCGTTGAGCGTATCATTCTCTGTAGCCAGCATGAAAGGTTCGCGAATGCCATTCCAATCAAAAGAGCTGGTTAGAATCGCTTCCATGAAATCACCGTTCGGGAAGTGATCCGTCCAAGCGCGTTGGCCTTGGAATCCCGCTGCGATAGCATTGCGGCCTAGCGCTTCCTCGCCGTAACCCATTTGCGCGAGCTTCGGATTGCCCACCATCATGTCACGGGCGATGAGCGTCATTTTCACCACAGTCTCCCAATCGCCTTGCTTCTGTTCATCCGTCCTTGTCAGATGAGGCGGATTAACATCCTGCCCGATTTGACAGTTCTCTCTGGTCCATGCGAGGGCTTTTTCAAACTCCTCATGATCATAGATCCCGCGTTCCATTCTGCGCACGAATTCGCTCATGTCCACGTACTCGTTTCTCATGCCCAGGTAGTTCTGGAAGAAGCTTTCGTCTACAATGCAACCCGCGATTCCCATCGATACAGATCCCATCGACAAGTACGACTTTCCGCGCATCGTTGCTACCGCAAGGCCCGCTTTGGCAAATTGCAGCAATTTGGCCTGAACATCATCAGGGATGGAATTGTCCCCCATATCCTGCACGTCTTTTCCGTAAATGCTAAATGCAGGCAGCCCTTTCTGGTTGTGAGCGCTCAGCGCTGCAGCCAGATAAACGGCACCCGGGCGTTCCGTTCCATTAAAGCCCCAGATCGCTTTAGGCATATGGGGGTCCGTGTCCATCGTTTCCGTAGGGTAACACCAGGATGGGGTCACCGTAATCGTCAGCCCGACGCCCGCGCGAGCAAATTTTTCCACTGCTTGCGCAGCTTCTGCTACGCCGCCGATACAGGTGTCGGCAATTACGCATTCGACATCCAAACCGTTTGTATGCTTTATGTTCTCGCTTAAGAAACGAGCAACCGTAACGGCCATGTCCATAGTAACGTCTTCCAACGACTCGCGAATTCCGCCTCTTCTTCCATCAATGACAGGACGGATGCCGATCTTGGGCATAGAACCTTGCAAACGATTTTCAACTTTAACATTTTCCATTAGTCGATCACTCCATTATGAAATTTGGGTTTTACTTATCTTCGGGTATAACGATACCTTTTCTAATAATGACGTTGGCATATAAGGCGCTTTCACCGGTAGCCACGACGGCAAATGCATTCCTGCATCGCTCATAGAATGCGGAGCGCTCGAGCGTCATGATCGGGACAGGATGATTGTTGGCGTTCTGAACAATTTGCTTGTAATCCTCCCAGATGACCGGGATTACAGAGTCGCCGGGATCTACTTGCATGACGGTAACCGGTACGGCTGACGTATCGAGAGGGAACAGCTTAAGCACGGCTTCGAGCAGCGGTTTCGCACCGTGCCCATCCGCTCTTATTAGCCGCTTGGCGCAGCTCGCCGAAGGAAAATTGCCATCGCCTAGAACAAGCTCATCTCCGTGCCCCATTTCCATGAGGACTTTTAACAAATCAGGCGATAAAAGACTCGGTATCCCTTTTAACAAGAATCTCTACCTCTCTTCTGCAGTGAGCAAATCACGTTTTGTGTAATCGATTACGTAATCGTTTACACATATTCTAAATCTGATCTGCCGCAGCTGTCAACAACATTTTCAATTGGCAAATTAAAATACAGCTGACCGGCTGAAGGGCCGGTAAGCAGCCTTTAGCTGGTCAGCTTGGATTCATGGTACTTTTCCGGCGTGTTCCGCAAGGGTTACCTATAAGGTAAATCTACAATAACTGTGGTAAGATTAAAAGTCTGATCTCATCGTTGTATACTTGTTACTAAAATATCAATTCATCATACATCATTCGCGAAGGAGAACGTGACATTGCGATGAAGCCTCATCTCCCTTATCAAACTTTGGGCTTCCGGTTCTTGGATACCATGGATGATTCCGAACTGTACCAGCTCTTCGCCATTGGCTATGACAAAGTGACTTCCCACGCATACAATTGGGACGGCATGAAGCGAATTGACGGGCCCCTCTATTTGTTCCAATATACGGTTTCCGGTTATGGAACCGTCATCTTAGACGGTCAAACTTACCGGGTGGATCCGGGATATGCGTTTCTTGTCGATATTCCGAGTTGCCACCGTTATTTCCTGCCTAAGTCAAGCGAATCGTGGGAATTTTACTTTATCCTGTTCCGGCCGGCGAAACTGGAGAACCATTGGCAGGAGCTGATCCAAAGGCTCACTCGGGTTCCATATATCCCGCCGGACAGCTCCGTAATCCGCAGTTTGCATGATACGTTTTACGCCGGGATCAACAACCGGATTACGGACGGTTATTTGGCATCGTCTATTGTGTACCGGTTCATGATGGAGCTTCTCCGGTTCAGCACGGGCCGCACCAAAGAGAAGGAGAGTTGGCCGACTGCCGTCCGCCAAGCTGCCCAAGAGTTGGAAAAGCGCTACCGCCAAATCCAAAGCCTCGATGAAATCGCAGCGGGCGCCGGCCTGTCGAAGTATCATTTTGTCAGAGTGTTTCGGAAGTTCACAGGCTTCACGCCTATCGAATACTTGACGAAAATCCGGGTAGAACGCTCCATTGAGCTGCTTCGCAGTACCGACTTAAACATCGACGAGGTGGCCAAAGAGGTCGGCTATGCCGGCGGCAGCTATTTTATCAAGGTGTTCCGGCAGTGGGTCGGCTTTTCCCCTGGAGAATTCCGTTCGGGCCGCGAACTGGTTGGACTCCAGCGTATGAAATTCGATTGATCGTCCAGACCGCTTTTAGAGGAAGTTTTTCGGAAACTTCTAAAATTCATATGTGCTCAGAAAGAGCAATATTTTACTATCGGGAGCAAAACATTGTTATAGATACTAGCCATTTCATTCCCTATCATACAAGTAGAAGTACTATTTGAGGAATGAGAGGGGTAAAAACAATATGAGCTTGAACCATCACCGCATTGCGGCAACTCCCCCCATGGGTTGGAACAGTTGGGACTGCTACGGGGCTAGCGTGACAGAGGAGGAGGTACTCGGCAACGCCCGGTATATGGCGGAGCGCCTGAAGCCTTACGGTTGGGAATATGTCGTGGTCGATATCCAGTGGTATGAGCCGGGGGCAAACTCCTCGCAGTACAGGCCTTATGTCCCCCTGGAAATGGATGAATATTCACGCTTGATTCCGGCAACGAACCGGTTTCCGTCAGCCGCCGGCGGCAAAGGCTTCAAGCCTTTGGCGGATCAGATTCACGGCATGGGGCTGAAATTCGGCATTCATATCATGAGGGGCATACCCAGACAAGCGGTGCATGCCAATACGCCCATTCTTGGAACGGATCGCCGTGCCCGGGACATAGCCCAAAACAACATTTGCCCGTGGAATACGGATATGTACGGCGTGAACGCGGACAAAGACGGCGCGCAAGCATATTACGATTCCCTCTTCCGGCTCTACGCGGAATGGGAGGTCGATTTCGTCAAGGTGGACGATATCGCCGCTTCCCGCTTGTACCATATCCACGACCGGGAGATCACAATGATCCGCACAGCGATCGACCGCTGCGGCCGCGATATGGTGCTCAGCTTATCCCCGGGACCGGCTCCGCTGGAATTCAATGAAATGTTCGTCAGGAACGCCAACATGTGGCGGATGACGGACGATTATTGGGATTTATGGCAGCTTCTTCGCGATATGTTCGAACGGTGTGAGAAATGGTATCCGCACGTTGGTCCCGGCCATTGGCCAGACTGCGATATGCTTCCACTGGGCCACATTGGAATCCGTTCCGTAGACGGCGGCGCCAGCGACCGTTGGACACGGTTTACCAAAGAGGAACAGGTCACCATGATGACCCTGTGGACTATATTCCGGTCCCCTCTCATGTTCGGCGGTGAACTTCGCGACAATGACGAATGGACCCTTTCCCTTCTGTCCAATGAAGAGGTTCTGGCGGTTCATCGGGAGAGCACCGGTAACAAACCGCTGTACCGGGAGGGTGATCATATCGTATGGACCGCGTCCGGCCCTTCGGGCGAGCTATACGTTGCGCTATTTAATACGGGGGACGAGCTCGCAATCATCCGGACTTCTTGGGAGCAGTTGGGACTGCAGGAACCCAAACAGGCACGCGATTTGTGGGAGCGTAAGGACTTGGGCACCGTAAGCGAGCTGGCCTATGCTTTGCCGCCTCACAGCTCCATGCTGGTGAAATTGAATTGAGCCGAACAAACAGGCTCGCAGATATACAACAAAATGGGTTAGGATGTTGTCCTTAACCCATTTTATCTTCCTTATCCAATTACGGTATAACTGCGAGCGCCCTTATCGGGGATCCTGTGCCTCGGGAAATTTTTAGCGGAGCAGCCATAAAAAAACACTTGGGCGGAAGCTGTTCCAATTGATTCAAACACTCCATCAAATAGATGCCTTTCCTCAGTAACTTCTCATGAAAG
Source organism: Paenibacillus sedimenti (assembly GCF_014534655.1). Taxonomy (GTDB): domain Bacteria; phylum Bacillota; class Bacilli; order Paenibacillales; family NBRC-103111; genus Paenibacillus_E; species Paenibacillus_E sedimenti. The sequence continues at coordinate 537,215 of NZ_JACVVD010000001.1, read as the reverse complement.
TAACAAGGTCCTGCTATTGTACCGTTAACAACCGGTGTTCCTACTGCAGCAGTATCCGTGCCAACGGCTTTTACTTTCTTGTGAATGAAATAATCCGCGACATCTTCGGTGAAGCCAGGTTGGTTGTTCGCGTAGTAACTCCATGCATTCGATGTTGTCCAATAACGCATCCAACCGAAGTGGATCAACACGATGTCCCCTTCCTCAACTTCGAAATGCGTTTCTTCCAATGCCGCAGTTATGTCCGCTAAGCTTGCTCTTTCACCAGGCTTCCATCCTTTACGGGATAAATCAATGACGGTACACTTACCGATCAGTGAGCCCGGATCCATATGTTCAATGGTACAGTTCGACAAGTCGCTGTGAATATGAAATGGAGCGTCCACATGTGTCCCCGTATGTTCCCCGAGAAAGATGGATTGACATGCATACCCGTCGTGTTCATGGGTTGCCGTCGGATCGATGACAAGTGATGGATGACTGGCCCATTTAGGTATTCCTTTTTCTAAAAGCACCGATAAATCAACGATCTTAGAGGATCGAATGAGTTCGTTTAAGATCGTAATCCGATCCAATCCAAGATCAGCTAAACGATCTATCCCTCCTGGTTCCATCGGTTAGATAACCTCCCGTTCATCATTCCCAGGCAGCTCGGGAAAGCCGGCGTGCGGCTCGGTCTGGTACCAGAATGCGGTCGAAGCGATATCGCTTTGCTGCGGCAAATATCTTCTACCGGAGCGCCATCCCAAATCCTGAATCGTTACTTTCAAGTTTTGTTCAAAACGGATAGGGTCCATGACATGCCAGCGATACATCCCAAAACGCTGCTGGCTGCGGTATAAACCATCCGGTTTAATAACCTGGTGCATCCCCAAAAATGGCGTCGAATAGGTACCATATTGTCCCTGCGGTTGCTCCCAATTCCAGGCGCCGCCAAAATAATCCTCTGTCCCTGTACCGCAAATCGATGGGAATTCGTCGTCTTCGTCCATGAAAAATTTGATTTCTCCTTCTCCCCACCAGCCTGTATTGTTGACCTGCCAAGCCAGGTATGTACCTACGTAATGCCCTTTACCCTTCAATTCGTCTATGATGGTATGCACACCCTTGTAAGGTACAGGGTTGCTTCTTCGCCACCCGGCATGAAAGTAAGCCATATCTTCCGGCACATCGGTAAGCGTATAGTCGACTTGATAATAAAGAACGACTTTATCCGGCTCAAGATTTTCAACGGTGATCTTGGCGAATTTGCGGAAAGGCATTAACCAGTAGCTGTTCATGCCCCCTGCCGGATTAACCGCAACAGGCAACGAGTTGACGTTGCATCGCTCCTGCCACCCGTTGCAGAAGAAATCGCCGAGCGGAACTTCTACAGACGGCTCCGTCTCATCGTCCCAATACATCCGGATGATGAGATTGCGCCAATGGCTGGGAAAGCAGGTCAGCCAAATATGCTGAATCGCACCCGGTCCTTCGATTTCCGCCATTGTAAAAGTGGTACCCGCTGCAATCTCTACGGATGGGGACACTTTCCAGCCGATTCCCAAATCCCGCGCACAGTCGGCGCCGGTTCCTACTGACGCCATGCCTCCCTTACCTTTTTCGCCTGTAAAATTTTCCGCACTAATCGATCGTGTCTTGGCATTAGACAGTTTCGCAAGACTTCCTATTCCCATATCCAATCCATTAAACAAATACATATTGCCTCTCTCCTATCCGATTCAGTCGTTATACAGATAATATTGCTTGCTCTCCACCAATTATCCTTTATATAATGATAACGTTTACATCTCCGATATTATCAAAATTGCCTTTGCTTTTCTTTGCCCGTTATTGTTAAAACATATCTATTCTTGCTTTTTTGGAGGCGAAGTTTCATATGGATGTCACCGTGACCGATAAAAAAAATCTCTTGATACGTCTCTCTCCGAACGTGCGCAGAGCATGGAACCACCGTGCACCAGAGATGAAGTTGAAGCCGCGGATTATTTTCGATTATGAGCTTTTATATTTGGAAAGAGGCGAGCTAAGGATTCGTATCGAAGAGACCGGCTTTTCACTTGAGCCGGGTGACATGGTTCTTTTCAAGCCGGGAAAGGAGCATGAGTTTGTAGGCTCTGCCGGTGAGAGCTGGATGCCGCACATTCACTTCGATGTGCTGTATTACGATAATTTTGAGGAGGTTCCGATTAATTTCAAAAAGAAAAAAGAATGTCAGGACGAGGAGATCGCATGGATTCGACCGGACGTTCTTGGCAGCATATTAAACATTCCCGATGTCATCCGGATTAAAAATCATAGTGAAGTTCATAAAAGCCTGATTCAATTGATCCATACCTATGAAAGAAGAGATGCGGATTTCCCGATTCTTCAAAAATCCATCATGCTTAGAATCCTGTATCTGATCTTGAAAGGACTCGAGGCGAATGATAATGCCAAATTCAACCTTCATCAAACGGCTTTGGAGAACACGGTCACGCACATCATGGAAAACTATAATCAGTCTATCAGCCTGGATGATTTATCAAAAATAGCTTGTTTGAGCGTTTACCATTTCTCGAGATTATTTAAGCAAAAATTCGGCGTCTCCCCCCATCAATTTCAAATGCAATACCGGTTTGAAAAAGCGAAGGAGCTTATGATCTACAGTCAGCTTTCCTTGACATCCATCGCCGAAAAGATCGGCTATAGCAGCGTTTTTGCCTTCAGCAAAGCATTCAAACAGTCAGAGGGTGTTTCACCCAGGCAATTCATGCAGACGTTCCCAGGCGGCTAGATCCGCATCCTCTTTCAAGCATCTTGCTCCTTTCCCAAAGTGCGAATGAACTTTACCCATTTGTAGAATAATAACATGAATCTAATTACAAAATTGACATCGGAGTGATTTCAATGGATCAAAATAAACTGCAAAAACAGCTGGACCGTCCTGTTAGCTGGGCACAGACAACGAATCCGTCTGAAGCGGCCCTTTCGGATCAAGTGGAACATACGGATGAGGAAATCCCTTCAAACTATCAGGCGATGGGTGAAAGTTACAGCGATACGACCAACTTTGAAGTGAATAAATCGCCGGGAAGACTAAATTAGCAAAAATGATTCGGCCCCTGCTTGCAGAGTAACTGTGGAGATTTTGATCTTCGCAGTTATTTTGCTTTAGGGGAGCATCGTTATTTTTTTGATCAGTACGAAGCCTAAAGAGCGGCGAGGCCAATGGTATTTATGCAATTGAATACCCGTATTAATAAAGTGTAAAATGTTACTAATAAAAGAGGTTTACACAGCGCTGTTTGTGTAGACCTTTTTTCGGGAATGGAGGATTACATAATGATTCAATCATTGAGATGGGTGTTAATCGCTTCTGGAATCTTCTTAGTAGGACTAGCGGGCCTAGAAAAAGTAATTTTATTTTCAGCAGTTTTTAATAAGACACACGCGATGGGTAAAGACGCAATATTAATCAATATACCTGGATATTTTTGGAATATAACTAATTATACAGGGTACTTCGGTTTCACACTGATAGTAGCTGGAATTGCAGTAGTTGTATATTCGAAAGTTAAAGGTATTTAGCACTAATTGACAGCTGAAGGCACCCCTATATGTTGATAGCATCTGTCTATCTGAATATGTTAAGGACATACCTTTTATCATTTTATTTCGGTCCTGCCAGGCGGTGAATTATTCTACGAAGGATAAAATGATCAACGGGATCAGTGTGCCTATGTAGGCCGATCATGGTGATCTGTAGACCATAGAATGATTGACGAGCTGAAATAATCAGGTCGTCTTTTTTGCATCTTTCTCGGGTATTCCCGATTCTGATTATCACCGGTACTAGCCGATCGGAAGACGGACCACTGCTATTCAGTATGATACCAATGAATACTATATGGGGTCACGCAGAAAGCGGCGGCGTATCGTTTCATATGATTTTGGAAATAGTAACTTTGATAAATAACCCAAATTATAGGAGGTGGAGTTGGATGTCTGATCATCAATCCGAACAACAACAAAACGCAGAAATCCAGGCCCATAATGCTGTAGCTGATGCACTGCACGAATTGAATGTAGCACAGACGAGTAACAATCACAGACGACGAGCTATTCAGGAAGCTCATCAGGAACTTGACCAGGCTCATGCACAATTAGCAGAAGCCCGGGCTGCGAAATCCAATAATGCTGATCAAGAAAGTCTCACGTAAAATATAAGCCTAATCTAGCAGCGATGAAAGCTGCCTGGTTAGGCTCTTTTAATTGTCAACCCCCTAATCCTTCGAACTCAAAATTCCAAGATTGCTATCTACGAACCAATATCTTGTCGTCCAATGCCCTTGGCTGTTATCGTATGATAAGCTTCTCAATAGTTCCCGATCTCCCGAGTTAACCGGTGTCAATTCGCTTGCGAACAAGGTCGGGAACTCCTTATTGTTCAATTTGAACTTGTAAGATAATAAGCCATCGCCATCTGCAGACAGGCCAAGCAGGGCATATTCCGTTCCATTGCATGATGCATACTGCCTGACGGTCAATAAATCAGAGCCCCAATCTCCGTTATTAGGTAATACCTCCAGCATCTTTCTCTGGTCATTAAACTCAAGCGCCTCTGTCCCAAAAGGATGAATCGTCTGTAGTGCCGTAACAGTCCCTTCCTGACTTCGCAGGTAAAACGAATAATGCCCTGTTCGAAGCGTGTCTCCCGGTTGAGCTGCACAGGATGGGTCAGTAACTTGGATGATTTGCTCATCGGAGGCATACAATATCACTTCGTTTTGACTGCCCTCTTGACTGTTAAGGAACACTCTGAGATTGCTTATAGCTAAATCGCTGTCGATAGCAGCTTTCGGTCCAACTGTTTCTTGCAAAGTATCGTTTTCCGTTGGCATCTCGCTATCTTTTCCCGTTTCACAGCCGGCAAAAGCGGCTAAAGCAATCAGCAGCACAATAACGCCCCTGTGCATACCCATATCGATCTCCGCTCCCAATAATTGTAACTTCGTTAAGTAGACGTAGTCATCAACTGAAAAGTTCGCAGTTATAAGCTTACGGGGAGGGCATTAAGCCTTCATAATCTCTGGTATCAACTCGTACGCGATAGGACGCAGACGTTCTGCTTCGAATTCCGGAATACTGCGGTACGGCCAGCGCATCCTGCTGCCCACATCTGCCCAGCCCCCGACGACCGACATCAGCTTGTCACAGGCTGCATTACAATAACCTTGCTCCGTGATGAAAGGAGCGATATATTCCACCATGAACCGTTGGATCCGCTTTTCGATCTCGAGCGCGCGGGGCAAGTCGGAGATCATTAAGTCGTACCATCGCTGCGCGCCTTGCGGGTTGAGACAGGCGACGTTAGAGTAGGCTCCATGAGCACCTTGTGAATAGCCGGTAGCCAGGTAATGACCCGGAACGAAGATAGAAATCCCCTCCGCATACACCTTCATGGCTTCATACCACGACGCATCTCCCCCGGCCACCTTGATGCCGACTAGATTCGGTACCGCTTGTTTCAGCTTGCCGTAAACCTCCGGGACTAATACCCGCTTAGCGTGCGGCGGATTGTACAATACAAGACCGATGCCGTCAGCCGCCTCCGCCATCCGCAGCAGGCAGTTGATCGCTTCGTCGTCTTTGAGCGGAAACCAATCGGATAGGATCACTTGAATAGCGCCTGGCCGGTACGTCACCGCACGCTTAATCCGTTCCAGGGAAAGCTGCGGACTCATATGGCTCGCACCGATTTGAAACGGCACGCCATTCCGTTCACAACGATCCGCTACAAGCTCGCTGATGCGGATGTATTCCTCCTCGCTTTGGGTGTAGAACTCTCCGGCCGTTCCATTCGTGTAAATCCCGTTCAGTCCGATTCCCGCCATGTAATTGACGACTTGTTCCAATCGGATAAAGTCAATTCGATCATCCTCGTTTACGGGAAGCATCAGTGTTCCCCAGTTTCCTACAATTTCATCCGCTGCCATTGGTTTCATTGGTTTACCCTCCTTCTCTTTGAGAAAATACGCAGCCCCTAACGGCATATTGGCCTTCCATTTATTCCGCATCGATTGAAAAATTGTCCTCTCGAAGGCTGCATCATATGAATAGGCTTCACATAAGAGGATGACGGATCGTCGCCTTGCAGCCCCCGTTAGCTCTGCTCGTCAGCGATACGCCGTATTTGGCGCCGAATCGTATGTTCAACCTGCGGTTGACGTTGAACAAGCCGACGCCTCCGGTTTCTCCCGGCGGCAGACTCGGTCGGCTGATTTGGGCCTGAACCTCTTCGGAACAGCCGGGACCGTTATCCTCGACCGTACATACCAGTTCCTCGCCCTCGATAAACACGCGAATCAGGATTTTACCCTGCCCGGACGGCAGCTTGCTCAGACCGTGCCGCACCGAATTTTCAACAAGCGGCTGAATGATTAATTTTAAAATCGGCACATTCAATGCGCGCGGCTGTACGTTCGTGATGACCTGGAAAGTATCATGGTTTCTTAGCGATTCTATACTCAGGTAGCTTTTGACATGCTCAATTTCCCGCTCGACGGTAGTAAACTCTTCCCCGTTATTGATGCTGTAGCGGATTAAATTGCTTAACGACGTGACCATCTCCGCAATGGTTGATTCCTTCACATGATCGGCTCTCCATTTAATGGCATCGAGCGTATTGTACAGAAAGTGCGGATTGATCTGATGAATCAGCATTTGCATTTCCGTTTGCGATTTCTCGGATTCCATCTGTTTCGTCGTCGCAAGGAGCTCTTGCAAACCGAAAATTAATGAATTATACCCTCTGGCCAGCTGGCCGATTTCATCACTGCGTTCCCCATACCTTTCGCTTGGTACAAGCTGTCCCAATTGCACCTTTTTCATATGGCTCACAATGTGCTTGATCGGGGAAATAAAGCTGTTCGTAATCAGTGCCAGCAAAATCGAGATTAAGCCGATGCTTGCCAGCACCAGCAGCACGGAGAAGCGTTTAATCGTTTCCACCGGGCCGATCAAATCCTTCTCGGGAATGCTCGCGACCAGTTTCCACGGAAGCGTGCCGAGCGGAATTTCCGACATGAACACATCCTTTTCCCGGGAATGCATCTTATTATGACTTGCCAACAGGACAGCTTCACGCTCGTCGTCGACGATATAATGCTGGAAATTCGGGTATTCCGCCGGAGACAGGATCTGCTGATTGGCGAGCGCTGCCGGAAAGCTCAGCTGAATGACCGCCAAATGCCGCAGATCGGACATCGAGCGGATCAATCTGGCGAAAATGAACCTGTCGTTATCGAAATACCATAACCCTTTGCCCTGGAGCATGATAGCCTTGTGGAGCCATTCCGAATCTGCAGACTTCGCGCCAGATTGGATCAATTGCGAGTAGGATGCGTACCTCGATTCATCCGCGGGATAAATCGTCATCTCGTAGGTTCCTCTTAATTCGTTCATTAACGTAATCGATTTGCTTAGAAACGGGCGATCCTCCAGTTCATTATCAAGAATCTCCAGTTTCCCGGAGGCGATGATTGAATCCGAATGAAGTTCGGCTTGCATGAAATATTGCTCGATACGCAGACGGTTCTGCTGCAAATTCTCGGTAAGCAGAGCGGAAGTGACATGCTCGATCTGCCCGCTGGATTTGTTGAAATACCAGACGCCAAGAATCGTGACCGTCACCGATACGGAAAGAAACAATAGTATGAACATTTTGACGAACAAGGTTAAACTGCTGATTCTTAGTAGCTTCATTTGCCGTATCTGAACTCCTTTGGAGTCATGTTCGTTCTTTTCTTGAACAGCTTGCCGAAATATTGAATTTCGTGATATCCGATTTTCTCGGCGATTTCATAGATTTTCAGGTTCGTGCCGCGCAGCAGCTGCTTCGCTTGTTCGATACGGATTTCGGTCAAATAATCCAAGAAATTTTGACCCGTCTCTTTTTTGAACAGGCGGCTCAGCCACACTGGGTGAATATTGAGTTCATCGGCCACACTCTGCAGCGTAACTTCTTCCCCGTATTTCGCTTCGATGATCCGCTTCGCTTTATCGATCATGTAATTGGGATGACTCGGCTGCTGCTGATCGAGAACAAGCTTCATGAGCTCGCTAAGATGCTCTTGCAGCAAAAGCTTCAAATCGTCCACCGTCGGGCAGCGTTCCGCCTTTTCCCAAAGCTCCATCGGAAAATGGCTGATTTCCATGTCTACCTTCTCAGCCAGGCTGCTGTGAACCTCAAGTATCCATTCAAAACATTTGATCGATAAATCGCCGGTTTTACTTACGTCCCTGTCCAGCATGAAGCGCTCCATCGCTTCCCCCAGCCACCGCCGAACAGCTTCATCATCCCCATCCAGAACCGCCTCGGCCACCCATTGACTGATCCGCACATCATTCTCTTCGTCCATTCGATCGGTTATATCCGAATAGCTGACGATCCGATTGCTGCTGTTAAGTATGGCGATCTTGAGCGCTTTGCGCGCTTGTTCGTACGCTACCGATATGGCTTGAAAGGAGTGCATTCTTGGGCTGATGCCAATGGCCGGTTTTATTTTCTGATATTTCAGAACCCGATCATGGATATCTTGCGCCACATCCTGCTCCTGCTCCCAAGCCGTCAGGATGACCCAATCATGGTGGATGCTGCGGATCATGACCGAAGGCTGGTAGCTCATCATAATATCTTCCGCAATATTGCCGATAGCAAACAGGTCCAGATTAATATCCTTATCCTCTTTGCCCCGGAATTCGTCCTTATTTATGCTTAATGAAATCACAACATACGAATGTGTCTCCAGCCATTGCAGATCCCACACCTGCAGCCGGTGATGAATATGCTCTTGCAGCGCCGTTTTGTGCATGCACAGACCCAGCACGAACTTTTCCTTGAGCGCTTCCGTTCCCAAACGGGCATAGGCCATTTGGTTTTTGATCTGGTCGGCACTGATGCGCTCACGCTGAACCATATCATAGACAGAGCCGATTTTTTCGATCAGCTCCTCTTTTTGGGCAGGCTTGAGAATATAATCGACCGCTCCCAATTGAATACTCCGCTGGGCGTACATAAAATTGCTGTAGCTGCTGATGACGACGACTTTGGGCTGGTAACCGAACGCTTTGACCGATTCCAACATATCCAAACCGCTCATTTCCGGCAGCAAGATATCCGTTAATATAATTTCAGGACGGCATTGCTCAATTACTGTAAGCGCTTCCTCTGCGGTGTGTACCGCAAATACTTGCTCGAATGGCAGCCCACTCTGTTCGATGACCTCTTGAATACCTTTTAAGATGTCGACCTCGTCTTCGATGACTATGATTTTCACGCGATCACCTCATAACAATTATAACCTAAGCCGGGATATACCAGTATACCAATCCCCCGATATCCAGAACGTCCCCCAATATCCAAAAATGCAAGAAAACCCGTAAAATACGGGGTTCTCCGGCCTATCCTTTTACCGAGCCTAATGTGATTCCTTTAATGAAGCTTCGCTGCAGCAGCAGGAAAAAAATGATCATCGGCATCGCCGCCAAAGAAGCTCCCGCCATCGCATAGCCGTAATTCACGTTGTTTTCGGAATACGTAATCGTCGAGATGCCTAGCGGGAGCGTCAGCTTCTCCTTGGACTGCAAAATAATAAGCTGCCATAAGTAATCGTTCCAAGTATGCATAAAAGCAAAGATGGACAGCGCACCAAGCGCCGGCAAGAGCAACGGCAGCACGATCGTAGCGAACAACCTGATTTCGCCCGCTCCGTCGATTCTGGCCGATTCAACGATTTCATCGGGGATGGATTTGGCGAACTGCCGGACGATGAATACCCCGAACGGAAAAGCGATTGCGGGCAGAATGACACCCAGATAACTGTCGATCAAGCCAAGCTCTCTGCAAAGAATGTACAAGGGAACGAGCGTGACCTGGGTCGGCATCATCATCGTGGCAATGACGACAAAGAATAATACTTTATCACCCGGAAACTTTTTCTTCGCATACGCATACCCCGCCATCGCCGAAAAAATTACGACAAAAACGACCGTGACCAGGCTCGTAAACACACTGTTGAACATCCACAGCGGCGCAGGCGTCGTAGAAAAAATATGAACATAATTCAGCAGCCTGAACTGGGACGGAAACCATTCCGGAGGAATCGCCCAGATCGATACTTGCGTTTTAAAGGAGCCCGTAATCATCCAATACAACGGAAATATAAATATGATTGATGCCAGCAAAAGAAACGTATATCTGGAGACAACATGTAATTTCATCCGGTTCTATTCTCCTCTATCGAATCGAATCTGCGCTGTCCGTTTAATCGGTTTTGGATTTCATGAAGCGGAATTGCAGCAGCGAGATGATTAAAATAATAATAAACAGGATAACGCTTTGCGCCGAAGCTTTACCGAATTCCAAAGATACGAAAGCGGTCTGGTAAATCGTATATACGAGAGATTCGGTTCCATGATAAGGACCGCCGCCGGTAAGCAAATGGACCACGACGAAAATTTGGAACACACTGATGGTCGAGGTGATCACAATTAATATCGTCGTATGGGAGATCATCGGAAGCGTGATGCTGAAAAACGTTCGAAGCGGACCTGCCCCGTCGATTTCCGCAGCTTCGTATAACTCCTTCGATACGCCTTCCATCCCCGACAAATACAGGATAATGGGCTGACCGACCATCCAGGTGACGACAATGCCGGAAAGCGCCAAAATTGCGCTCAATTGCCCGGAAAATACATCGACCGCCCCGAAGCCGAGCAGTTCGGAGAAATACTTGATAATACCGAAGCTGGGATTGTACATCCAGCCCCAAACCAAGGAGAGTACAACCGGTGTACTGACAACCGGTAAATAAAACACGAGCCGGAAAAAACTTTTGGATATTTTATGGAATCCCTGCATAAACGCGGCGATGACCAGCGAAATGATCACAACACAGGGAACGATGATCAGAACAAAATAAAACGTGTTAACGAACGATTTGCGAAACAACTCTTCCCCGAACAAACTGCTGTAATTATCCAATCCTACGAAGGTGGACGAATAAATGTCGGCTTCGAAAAAGCTCAAATACATCGTATAAAACAAGGGAAACACCAAAAATACGGATAGAAACAACAAATTAGGTCCGATAAAAAAATAACTCCATAACCATTGTCGAAGCTTCATTTGCACAACACCTCAGCTATTCCTTATCATATCGCCTGCAGTGAAAACACCTTCGTCCTAGTAACTGGAGGACAGACTAGGACGAAGTGATGCACCGTTATTTATTTCTCACTTCTTGGCTGCCAGCTCATTTGCTTTTTTGACAAAATCGTCAAGCGCCTGCTGCGGACTCTTTGCTTTCAGGAAGGCCGCTTGCATTTCCGGGAAAAACGCTTTTCTTAGCGACGAGAAGTAAGCTCTGTTTTTGCCCAAGTCCACGATATCCAACTTGTTTAACTGTTCGAATACCTCGGAAGCGTCTTTATTTTTAATCTCGTACGTAGCCGACTTGCGTGCGGAGATCCCGTACGTCGCCTTGTTGATCGCTTTAATATTGTCCGGCTGGGTCAGAAACTTGACGAATTCAACCGCCATCTTTTTCTTTTCTGCATCGGTTTGTTTAAAGATCGCATAGCCATTCTCGCCTGTCACCGTGATTTGCGGCTTAACCCCTTCTTTCATGACAGGGATAATCCCATACGCCTCTACAGAAGGATCGACCGCTCCGTTCTTCTTTCCAGCCTCCAGATCGCCATAAACCGGGGATGTATGATTCAAAATTGCCAGCTTGCCTTGCTTGAACAGCTCGAAGTTCGCGTTGACATCCATCGTTGCCGTGCCCGGAGCTACCAATCCTTCCTCCTGCAAGCCCAGCATAAAGGTAAGAGCTTCGACGCCTTCCGGATTGTTCACCGAATACTGCGTGAAATCCTGGTTCGCCCACTTGGCGCCGGCGGAGAGCAGATTATTGACCATCAGTTGGTCCGCTTGCTCGCTTTTGGCGAAATATGCGATGCCGTACGTGTTTTTATCGGCCACTTTTTTCAGGGCATCCTTCATTTCGTTCCACGTCCAGGAGCGATCCTGCGGCATTGTAACCCCTTTTTTCTCGAAAAGGGTTTTATTCAGGAAGACGACCTGAGGAACGCTGCCTAACGGAAGCGCATACAACTTCCCATTGATCGTGCCCATGTTAAGGAAGGCTTCTTTCCAATCCGCTTTATCGTCTTTGACGACTTCATCCAGCTCGTCCAGTACACCGTTGCGCGCGTGCTTGCTAATGCGGATCGGAATGTTATCGTACAAAATGTCCGGAGGATTGTTACCCGCAACAGCTACGTTCACTTTCTGCTCGATGTCCGAAAACGGCACGGATTCGACTTTAACGGTCACATTCGGATGCAGCTTTTGGAACTCTGCCGCCTTTAGCTTTTCCCAGTCTCCATAGTTCTTGCTATCATAGCCTTCAATATCTTTGAAGCCCGTGCCCGCCCACATCGTAAGCGTAATCGGCTTGGCATTTGCATCGCCCGCTGCTCCGTTACTTGTTTGCGGCTTCGTATCCGCACCAGGGCTTGACGCGCAACCCACGGCAACGGTTGTTATTAATAAAGCAGCAACTCCTGTTTTGAACATCTTTTTCATCGTGTCACCCCTGCTTTTTTTTCTCAACAATCACTCTGGTGTGTGTTGTTATCCTGATTATAAAGAAAGTTGCAGGCCATTTTAACATGCGTATATTAGCATTTTACAATACAAAATTAACCTCAATTACATAACCATCATGAATATGGAATTGAAAATGATAAAAACGACAGAATATGTATTGGTCGGTTCGATTCATGTATTCGTTCAAAGTATGCAGATTATTTTTTAACACATTATTCAATCAAAATTACCGGCTTTGTTATTCTTCATTGTTGATTTCTAACCATGAGATAAACCTCTATCGAGGTCTTTCGAAGATGTGCGACCGCGTTCAGAGGAAGGTTTATTCGCCAATAAGAATTTCGTTTTCCGACTCATCGGAAACTTATAAATTCTTATGTGGTAAGATAAACCACCTAAACAATTAGCGATCAATTCGAAACTATCGTTCCCCCATTTATATACCCGAAAAATCATACAGATTTATCCTTCAAACGGTAATTTCCATAGTTATACACGAAAAATCATACACAAAAGCTCTAATTGAAGCGAAGAGCCCGATTTTATATGAAATTTCATACAGAATCGTTGTTTCTGTGATTTATGAACCTTCACAGTTCCACTCTTTTTTTAGTCCCGTTACTTAAATAAAGAAAATCAACAACAAAGTTTAACAGAGCCAAATTATCAAATAAAAATATCCCGTACCATGGGTAGCTCGGCCATGGTTCGGGATGTTTTTACGGTTGCTTCAAAATAGATCGCGGTGAATCTTGACTACCAGTTTCACCAAATGAACGCTGCCCTCTGGATGACAGTTCGGGCGGTGAACTTCCCCGGGCCAATAGACGCTGAAATCGCCCGGACGGAGCAGGATACGCGTCTCGTTCTCGACATGCGAATACAGCGCATAATCGTTCTCTTCCAACCGATCCTCGACTACACGGTTGTTCTCGGACGCAGGGGCGAAGCCCTGCCTTTTCTCCCCTTCCGCCACCACATGGATGTCAGCATGCTGCGCATGGCTTTCGGCAAGCTTTTCCTCGAAAGTCCCTGTTGCCGGACTCTGCTTCATGACATACATCCGTTTTCCGTCAATCTCGAGCATTGACGGCATTTCAGCGATGTTCACATTCGCGACAAAGGCAAGCGCTCGGCGCACCGCATCGCCGTACTGCCCCTGGTTATGCTTCCATTGGCTAATCGTATCGAGAATCAATGCGATCCCTCCTAACGCTCGCCATTTGCAATAAATCCATGACGACGCAGCACTTCGCTTTTCGCATAGTATGCCTCGATCCGTCCGCGCTCTTCTGCATTGAATTGCTTCAATGGCTGACGGACGGTCGGTGTCGCCAGAACACCTTGAAGATATAACATATATTTCTCGTAGGCGATCACATCGAATTGAATCATATGTGCAATCACTTCGTTAGCTTCCGCCTGCATCGACTGCAAAGCATCCATTGGCGGCCGGTCTTCAGACGAGATTAGCCCGTACATATCTGCGAACAATCCCGGCATCATGTTGAATGTGCTGCCGATGGCGCCGTCAGCGCCTGCATATGCACCGCCCGTATAGACTTCATCGTGTCCGTTATAGATGAGGAAGTCTTGCCCGCAGCGCGCTCGGATTTGCTGCATCTCAAAAAGATTCAACGAAGTGAATTTGACGCCGATGCACTGCGGATGACGGCTCATCTGCTCGTAGAAGTCCATGGATAGGCTGACGCCCGTCGCACCCGGGAAATGGTAGACGATCATTGGCAGCTCCACAGCGGCCATGATCGCTTCATAGTGCTCGCGTATTTCTTGCATGGATACTTTATAATAAAACGGAACGACCGCAGATACGGCATTGACGCCTTGAAGCTCGGCATGCTTTGCCAGCTTGATCGCTTCCCGCGTACTGATGCAGCCAACGTGAGCGATAATGGTCACGCGACCCGCAGCTGCCTTAACCACGGCTTCGAGCACCTGCTGACGCTCCTCACTAGTCAAAATAAACCCTTCGCCGGTGCTGCCGCCTACGTAAAATCCATGAATGCCTTGAGCGATCTGATGCTCAACCAGTCGAGCCAAAGAGTCGAAGTCAATGTCGCCATTCTCGTGCATAGGCGTCAGCAATGCAGTAAAAATACCGCCAAAGATTTCGCGGTTATTCGTTGTTTTGTTCATCGGATTCGTCCTCTCCCTTGCGCCATTCGCGCAATATGTCATTCGTAATGAATGTATTGTAGCCCGCGGCGCTAACATCCATTTTTCATTTTTTTTAAAATCCTTTCATTTTTTTACGAAATCTAAATGAAGTATAATAGAGCTAACACGATCAGGAGGCGAGCTTAGCGCGATGTATCCGCAATACCTTTTCGAATACCCCAATATCGATACCGACTTTCCTTTTCATATGAAAAAAAAGAGGTACACATCAGTGCCCTCTCATCGCCACGATTTTATTGAATTTTCGTTGGTTCTTGAAGGTAAAGGAAAAGAATGGATCAACGGTACCCAGCATGATATGGTCCCTGGGACTATCGTGCTCCTGCTCCCTTACCAGATTCATGAGTATAAGGCCGATACGGACGACTCCCTGCTGATGTTCATTTGCAATTTCGACATGAAGCTTCTCACAACAGGACCTGAAGCTGCCTGGGGTCTGAACGAGCTTTTGTTCGGAAGGGACAACGCTCAGCCGGCATATATCCATTTGCAGGGCAAAGAATATGAAGAAAGCTTGCAGTTATGGGAACGTCTATACCGGGAACATGAAGCGTCGCTCGCTTGGAAGCCGATCATGCTGCGCTCTTTGCTCCTGGAAGCACTATCGCTATATGCACGTAATGGCGGACAAAACCAGAAGCCGCGTTCAGAATTGCAGCGTTCCGCTCCCGCGAAGAGCATTTGGTCTGTGGTGCAATATGTGTACGACCATTACCTGGAGCCGCTATCTCTAACCTCATTGGCTGAAAAGTTTCACATCCATCCGGCGCAGCTTAGCACGCAGTTTGGAGAAACGTTAGGCATTTATTTTGTCGACTTCCTTCATGAGCTGCGGATTCGTCATGCTTGCAGCCTGCTGATTACTTCTGAATTGCCCATTTCGCAGGTAGCCTTTGAATCCGGATTTTCTTCGTATCCTACTTTTTCGCGAGCGTTCCATCGCATGAAGGGGATGACTCCGCGGCAATATCGGGAACAGAAAACTGTAAGAGCTTAACCTCTATATTCTATAATTGTCGGCTCTCCAGGTGTTAATCGACTTCTTAATCGCGTTCGGACTTAAGTTTTGTGCTGCTGCCTTCCGGCATAACTCAGGAAACTCCGCATCGCTCGCAAAACGCAAAGCGGTAATTTGAGAGATGGTGAGCCGTGAATCCAGCAATTGCCCTGTCAGCACGTAATGCCGAAGATTCTCTTCAGCTCTGATAGCTCTGTCCTGCGCTTTTAGCGGGTAAGCTCTCACTAAAAAGAAACTGACTGCAATAATGACGAAAATAAGCAAAAATAGTACGGCAGAGAGGCTCAAACCCTCTCTAATAACTAGAACAACAATTCCGGTCAAAGTTGCCAGCAGGACCAAAGTTAAGAAAAAGTGATAGATGGGGTGCAACCTGCGGTGATTGCTGTAAGTTTGGCTATCCATGGTTATGTCCTCCTTCAAGAATTTCTTTTATTTTTTTCAAGTCTTTCCGATTTGCCCGTTTCATCATGGAAGACATAAACGGAGCAAATATTCGGGAAAATCCCGACGGATTTCCCCGGTTCCGTAATGTCATTCGGGTCGAGTCGCCCCGGATCGTTTCCCAAATGTAAGTCGTCTCCATCGGAAAGGGGCCGTCCGCTGTTCTCATGACAAGCTTCTTCCCTGGATTATATTCCGCGATCTCGTAAATATATGCAAGTTCCCTGCCGAGAAATTGCGCTTTG
Organism: Paenibacillus sedimenti; assembly: GCF_014534655.1. Taxonomy (GTDB): domain Bacteria; phylum Bacillota; class Bacilli; order Paenibacillales; family NBRC-103111; genus Paenibacillus_E; species Paenibacillus_E sedimenti. The sequence continues at coordinate 520,651 of NZ_JACVVD010000001.1, read as the reverse complement.
AATGCGATTTGAGAACCGACGGCTAACGGCTTGGCCGTTTTCCACTCCGCCGATTTAATATTGACATACCACTCAGGAGCCTTGTCGGGATCGGCCGCATACGCTGAAACTTTCTCGCGCGGACACGCTATGTTGATTTCTGTTACAACGTCCACCATGTCTTATTCCCTCACTACTGTTCCAAAAATTTCTTGAAGCTGCCTTCCAATGAGCTGCTCCAACCATTGTTGTGATTTTCCGCTTCTTCCTTCGTCGAAAAGTTCTCATGTGTCATAACGAGTTCAGTTCCAGTGCCCTGCTCAAAAAATTGAATGGTTACTTGTGTCTCGTCCTGCTCCCCACCCATTGCACCATGCTCCCATTTCCAAGTAAATACCAGCTTTTCATTCGGGATAATCTCAATATACTTGCCGCCGATAATATGATTAGATCCATTCGGTGCGTGCATAATAAAACGGTAATTGCCTCCAGCAACAACTTCCATACGATCAATCGTTGTCGTAAAGCCTGCAGGTCCCCACCATTGTTGCAGCAGCTCTTGCTTCGTCCATGCTTGAAATACCCGTTCTCTGCCCGCCTTGTAGTTATGTTTGAGTTCAAGTGTAAAATGGCCGTTTTGCATGTGGATCATGATCATATTCTCCTTTAATCATCATTCGTATTTTGGTCCAAAAAGCGTTCAAGACTGAATAACTGTGAAGTCCAGAATTGCTGTAAATTCGTTATCCATTGACTCGCACGGTCTATAGCTGCAGGATTTAGATAATAATACCGATACCTCCCTTCCTTCCGCACAGAAACCAACCCAGCCTTTTCCAGCACCTTGAGATGCTTGGACACCGCGGGTAGCGACATCTGAAAAGGCTCTGCTAATTTCATGACCGTCATCTCGCCTTTGGCTAACTGTGCAATCATTTCTCGTCTCGTAGGATCCGAAAGTACAGAAAATACATCGTTGAGTATCTCGTCATCACATTTAACCATATGGTTAAATATATGAGTTTAAGTTTTGAATGTCAAGCTGTAAAATAAAAAGCCATCTCCAAGGATAACCCTTGAAGACGGCTCATACATTATAGACCGGCAGCGTTATAAACTTTGTCGAACCCTGTTTTGGATCGGGCGATCAGTCTTTCCGGCGAATCCGCCTGCGGCGTTGAAGTAAGAATTTCTTGAGCAACGACTCCCTTGTAGCCGATGCGATGAAGCGCCCCAAGAAACCCGACCAGATCAATCACGCCTTCACCGGGATATAGACGCCCGTTGTCCAGAGCTTCTTGAACAGGTACATCAGGAGCGTCATTGATATGAACATGGACGATTTGCTCTGGGCGAAGACGTTCGATATCCGCCGCGGTCAGCTCATTCGTATACCAATGGTAAGCGTCGAACAGCAAGCCTACATTGCGCTCACCGATGGTATCGATCCAGTCAAGCGTTTCTTGAAGCGTCCATATGAACGGATGCTTCCAGCGCGTACGCAGATGGTGAGGACCGACGAATTCCAGCCCAAGACGTATGCCGTAAGCGCCAAGAATTTGCGCGCAAGTCCGTAATCTGCGTGTCGCATGCGCCATAAAATGGGCAGCCTTCAGATCTGTGGAGGGCAAGATGTAAGTGCAGCAGCTTGTGCAACCCAATGCTGATGCTGCCGCTGCGTTTTGCGCCAGCTTGACTAAACCGTCGCGGAACGCCTCCTCCGTCGTTCTCCATTCTACCGGCAGGCCGATGGAGCCGATCTCGACCCCATGGTTCTGCAACAGCTCATGAGCACCTTTGATGCCATGTACATCCACTAGCCTGGAAGCGTCCAAATCCACCGCGTGAAAGCCGTATTGGGATGCTAGTCGGATGAAATGTTCATCGCTCTCGATGCTGCCGACTCCCGCATATGTTAATCCTTTGAGCATAGGTAGTCTCTCCTTTTTATTACAAATTCCAATCCAGTTTCACTTCATTCCCGGTTCTTGATGATTCATAAATGGCATCCAACACCAGATTGTTGGTAAATCCGCTTAATGCCGACGTAATCGGCTGCTTACCTTCTCGGATACACGCCAGGAAATGGCGACTTAAGCGTTGACGCTCACCTTCGTCGTTGTCAGGCTTGATCAACTCCGTCTCGATCGGGCGGTCAAATTTCTCTGTAAGCAACTTGCCTTTCGAGCCTCTATAACTGGCCCCGCCTTCGGAACCCATCAAATGGATGAACGGCGTATTGTCCGTATCCATATGAACAGCCCAGCTAACTTCAAGCGTTAATGTGCTGCCATTGTCCATTTTGATCAAGGCCGTGGCCAAATCCTCCACATCGTAGATGCCGTTCCAGTCGGGTTTCCCCCAGCTGCCGATCCCTCTCTTACGAGGTCCAAATTCCGCATAAGTTGCACCGTAGACCGATACCGGCTTAGGATTGCCCATTAAGTACAGGGCCAGATCCAGCATATGTACGCCAATATCAATTAGCGGCCCGCCTCCGGATTGATCCATCCGGGTAAACCATGTTCCCCAACCCGGAATTCCCTTGCGCCGGAACCAGCCGGTTTTGGCCGTATAGATGTTCCCGAGTTCGCCCCGCACGATTTGCTCTTTGATCTGCATCGGAACCGCTTCGAAGCGCATTTGGTGGCCGATCATCACGACTTTATCCGATGCCTCGCTCGCTTTCCAAATATGCCGGGCCGCTTCCGAGTTGATGCCCATCGGTTTTTCCAACAGCACATGTTTGCCGGCCTCAATGGCTTGTATGGCAAGAGGGGCATGGTGCTGGTTCGGCACGCCAATTATGACCGCATCCACATCCGGACTCTGTATCAACTCCTCAGGAGTAGCCGCAACCTTGGCAATGCCGTGCTCTTTCGCTCTCGCCTCGGCCAGCGGTAAATATGCGTCGGTGATCGTAGTAATATCACACGTATCAGCCAATTTGGAAAATTCCTTCATATGGACGTTGCCGATATTTCCCGCCCCGATGACTCCGATTCTAATTTTGTTTACAGCTGTCATCCTGATTCCTCCAATGAGTTTTCTGCTTTCGCAGGAAATCTTACATAGTAAGCTTATCTACTTGTTCGAGTTCTATGTTAAAATAAAAGATAAATGAAAACGCTCCCTATTTTTCGAAAATCGTCTCAATTTTTCGGAGGAATGAACGGATGACCTACTTTCCCGATTATTTAAAAACATATCCCAATATGCATACGGCTTCACCGCTTCATCTCAGCAAGAATCGTCTGAGCAACGGTTTTCGCGCGCACCGTCACGATTTTTTGGAATTTTCCTATGTGGTGGAGGGCAGCGGCTCGGAAACGATCAACGACATTCGTCATCCGATGTGTCCGGGCACTTTCACTTTCGTGCTTCCTTATCAGGTTCACGAGCTGTTCACCGATCCTGGAAGCACACTGGTCTTATATAACTGCATGTTCAGTATGGATTTGCTGATGGAAGCCGGATTGAATGACAGCTTGGCCGAACTCATCAACGATACGAGCCCTTTGCCGGCATTCGCTATTTTATCGGGACAGGATCAAGAACGAATGCACCTTTTGATCGAGGACATGTTCAGGGAATATAACGGAGAAGAGCGTCATCGGCGAATGATGCTGCAGATCAGACTGAAAGAAATCCTGGTTCATTTCGATCGTTACCGGCGTATTGGTGAAAAAGAGCGAAGCGATTCGCTCCAATTGTCCAAGGGAAGTCCCACGGTTTGGCCGATCATTCACTATATTCATCGTAACTACCAGGATGAGCTGACTCTGACGGATCTGGCGAATCTGTTCGCCATGAGCATCTCGCGGATCAGCGAGGTCATTAAGCAAACGACCGGGCAAACGTTCGTCCATTTTCTGCACGATTTGCGTCTCCGGCATGCCTGCAGCCTGCTCGTGTCTACGGATATGAGCGTGATAGAGATTGCCCATGAGGTCGGATATGGTTCCTATAAGACGTTTTCCCGTATTTTTTGTGAAAGTAAGGGGGTTGCGCCAAAGGATTACCGCAAGCAGAAAGGAGGACGCTGATGAATAGCGCGATCGAACAGGCATTTAATATCATGTTAAGAAACTGGAATTCCATGTCGGGCACGGATAATGATGAAGCGGAAGAAAATGCGAATGAGTTTGAAGCCTCTTTTTACATCTTTATCGAAGCTGTCCGTGAGTGGGTTTATGGGTTGGAGCAGCAGCCGCAGACATTGGAGGAAATGATGGGGTTGCCCGGAATGCAAATCTTGCTCGACCAGCTTCCTGCGCCGCTGCATTTGAACTTCGAAACCGAAGCAGAACTGATCATAGAGAATATAATCAGAATCGATGAGGACAAGTACGATTAGTCCAAACGGATCAGAAAACCGGGTATCACTCTTCGAGGGGTGCGCGGTTTATCATTGATCTTGTAAAAGCGGCCAATAATAAGTCGATTATCAGATGAGGTAGTTCTTTGTACTTGGGCTAGGAAGCACTTTCGGTGCTTCCTATTTTTGTTATTTAATGTGAATATCGGAAGACATGCCTGTTGATTTCTGCCGATTGATGATCCATGTAGGAAACCTTACAATGGTCAATTCTTTCAGAGGAGGAACTTATTCACATGCGCAGTCGAAAAGCACTTACCCTTGCTACATCTATTTTTTTAGCTGGAACTATTCTCACCCCCTCTTCCGCTTTGGCACAATCGAAAAGCTTCAATCCGAATCCATCCGTTCAGGATGTCGGTTCCAAACTCCGGTCTGAGTCTCTCGCCGATGTGAAAGCTGCTGGCCGACTCGATTTATCTGGTGATGCCGCAGCGAGCGGCGAGTCAGGCGCAACTTCAAGAATAACGTTAGCTGCATCCGATGTAGGCATTGTGAAGAAATGGCTAACGAATAACGATTATACAGGCAAATACGCACTGACCGATTTCACTTTACGAGCGGTAGGCACCTACGGTGAAGTGTGGGTTGCCAATAACCTCCAATACCCTAGCGGTGACCCTCGTAATTCCATGGTTTCAATTACCGATGAACAAATTCAATATATGCTGAATGAGTTCGATAACCGGATGTATCAAAAGGAAGTCGAATTCTTTGGCCCTCCTCAGGAACGCAAAGGCGAGGCTGGCTATAACGGCTGGTACAAGGATGAAAGCGGCCGCACCGTTATTCTTATTGATAACATTAAAGACCAGAGCTATTATAATTCCAATTACCCCAGCTATATTGCGGGATATTTCTCTCCAACGATCAGCGATTTTGCCGATCGGAATATCATGACGGTCGATGCATATGACTGGTTGAATCGTACAGGACCAAATGCAACGAAGCCTTATCTGTACGAGGGTACGTTTGCCCATGAATTCCAGCATCTGCTGCATCGCGACTCGGATTCCGGCGAAGAGAACTTCATTAACGAAGGGCTTTCGGATTTCGCCCAGTATCTGGTCGGATATGGTCACTCGCAGGGACATGTCGATTTCTTCATGAATCATCTCCGTAATTCACTTACCCTATGGGGGGATCAAACGGACCTGCAGATTCTCGGCGATTACGGAAACGCCTATTTGTTCCAGCTGTATCTGTATGAAAAATACGGCGAAGCTTTTATCCAAGAAGAATTTACTAGTCAAAAGCATGGCATCGACAGCATTAACGCCGCATTGGCCAAAGTCGGTGCAGGCAAAACGTTCGATCAAGTTTATGCCGATTACATGACAGCTGTCCTGCTCGACGGTACCTATAAGGGCGACAGCAAAACGTACAATTTCGATGCTATCGATCTTCATGCGAACGTGGAAAGTTCCGTGCTCGCCGATAACACTGCACCGGCATGGGGCACTGACTTCAAAACCATAGTGCCGGACAATAAAATCGACCACCTTTATTTTAAAGGGCTCGACTTCCTCGGAACGAATTGGACAACGGCTCAAGATTCTGAACGGGGAACTGTTCTCTGGGGCAATACCGGTGATCAAGCCGATAATTTCTTAATTAAAGAGCTTGATCTGACGAATCTGACGCAGGCATCGCTATCATTTGATACGAGCTACAATATCGAGGAGCAATGGGACTTCGGAAGCGTCCAAGTCTCTACTGACAGCGGTAAAACTTGGACTTCTTTGGCTAATAGCGATACTCGCAGCGACATCGTGGATAATGGCTATCCGAAAATCAAAGAGAATCTCCCGGGTTTTACAGGAAATTCCAATGGGTGGAAAACAGAAACATTTGATCTAAGCCAGTATTCCGGACAGAAAGTACTCTTAGGCTTCCGTTATATGACGGATTGGGGCACTACGGAATCAGGTTGGTATATCTCCAATCTGAAGCTAAACGGCAGTACCATTGATCCCATGACATCAACATCCGGCTTCTTAAGCTTAGAGCAAGCAATTCAAGAATATATCAACTACCAGGTCCAATTCATCGGCTACAAAAAGGGTCAAGCGAACGGCAAAGATAACCATCTGAACGTTATTCGTTTCCCTGATCTGCTCAATATGTCCGAACAAGACCGGATCGACCTGCGCGAGATGCTTCATAGCTCACAGTATGACAGGATTCTCATGATGACCACCTATGCCGCACCAGAAGGCAAAAACGGAAGTGTCTCCTACGATTACAAAGTGGAGATGAAGTCTAATAAAACGAAAGTAAAATAAGTGACCGGCAAACAAGCCTTCAACTCCACTTCGACTGTGGTTTTGAAGGCTTGTTATCATTCAACGCACCTTCTTTGAAAAAAAAATTGGCGATAAATGAATAAGAGTGCACATGCGAAAATGATCACGCAAGCATAAAACTCCAGTTGGAAACCGTAGCGGTAAAATAACGTCCCTACGACCGGACCGATTGTCATCCAAAAGTAACGAAAGAAATTGTATACGCCTGTTGATGTAGCGCGATGTTGCGGCAGAACATTAGCGAGAAGCGTTGTTTGCAAAGGCAGCGATAAACCAAGAAAAACCCCAAAGAGCGAGATGCTAACAATTAAAATGCGCAAGGAAAGCGCAGCGGTTGCTGCAAAAAACAGGATAGAGAGCATATTCAAAAATGCCGTTGCCATTAGCAATTTTTCCAAAGACAAGTCTATCCGGTAGTCCCGCCGAAGGTTGAATACGAGTTAACTCCATTAGATGAAGGTTTACGACCGGCGGTCGAACATCTGATACAGTGGGGTATGCAATTCATTTCCGTTGATCTGAATGAATTACAACCCGTAGTCGAGGACGCAAAGGAGGTACTATAGGAGCTAAAATAATAAGTGGCAGTCTAGAACATGAAACTTCGTTCTAGACTGCCACTTTTTTTCATTCGTACCATGCCCATACTTTCGTTCTAGTAAGTATTGAACGTAAAAGTGAATACTTACATTTAATTAGCTAATTACGTATGATTAGTCATGTGGACCACAATACACAGTTTCAAGGAGGCTGACATGGAGGTGAAATATGCTATACGAACTTAGAATCTACCATATACATCCTGGCAAGATGCAAGAGATCCAAGCAAGATTTAGAGATCGTACGCTGCAAATATTTGCAAAGCATGGCGCTTTGAGAAATTTCATCATGATCCGGAATGGATAAAGCTCAAACGTGCCAGTGAACAAAACGGACCTCTTTACGAGAAAATCGACGTTGTTTATATGAAGAGGGTTCCTTTTTTCACCAACCGACAAATCCAAAATTAAGGGGTAATCCATATGAAAACATTAGTTATTGTGACACAACCAAATATTAACGAATCCCGCATCAATAAGGCGTGGGTCCAAGAATTACAGTAGCACAGCAACATAACAATTCACCAATTATATCAAGCTTATCCGAACGAAGTGATTGATCTCGCCCGGGAGCAAGCGCTGTTGGAAGCGCATGACCGCAGCATTTTGCAATATCCGTTCTATTGGTATAGTACACCGCCATTATTGAAAAAATGGTTTGATTCCGTGCTGCAATACGGCTGGGCGTATGGTCCGGGTGGTGATAAAATGCATGGCAAAGAGATCGGACTTGCGATCTCCACTTATGGATCGAAAGAATCTTATCAGGAGGGCGGTGCGAATCTTTTTACGATCGATGAGTTGACCAAACCGATTGCTTCAATACGCCTAACACCAAGTCGTCTCATCAGCTAGCAGAATGATCCCGTCGCCTAAGATTTCTCAGCGAACTGTGCTACTTTGCAATTTTTGAAACTCTGCTCTTATTGTGACCTTGATCCTAAACACAACTTAATGGTTGCTATAGGCCTTGTGCAAATCCACCATCAACAGGCAATTCGACACCGGTGGTGAAGGTCGCATCGGCGGCCAAAAACAAGGCGGCGGCGGCAACCTCCCCGACCGAACCGTGCCGCTTGAGCGGAGTAATTTCGTCGCCCTGCTTCATAAACTCGGCTCGTTCTTCTTCTGTCAAGCCTGGTACACCCATGGTCGGGGTATCAATGTAGCCGGGGGCCACGGAATTCACTCGGATCTTCCTTGGCAGAAACTCGGCAGCGAGCACCTGAGCAATAGCACCTACAGCCTCCTTCGATCCGGAATATGCAGCTATTCCAGGGAAAATCCTATCATTGGCAACTGTAGTGAAGACAATCGCGCCGCCATCCTTAATAAGGGGAGCAAGCCGCTGAATCGTGAAGAACGCTCCCTTGGTGTTGATATTAAAGTGCCTATCCCAGGATGCCTCGGTCACCTGCTCAAGCAGGTTGATTTCTGCGATGCCGTGATTGACGAACACGTAGTCGATATGGCCCAGTTTTTTCTCGACGATCCCACCGAGAGCTTCGATGTCGGCCATGTTCGCCGCATCGGAGCGAACGACATGCGCCGCTTCCGATTGGAGCTCGGTCCGGGCATTATCAATGTTCTGCTCATTCCTACGTAAGCACGACTTCAGCCCCTCCTTCCAAAAGCGCCTTGACAATCGCTAATCCCATACCATGGGTACCGCCTGTGACGACGGCTTTTTTTCCAGCGTACTTGTTCATATGAATCCTCCTTGAATAGTTAAGAAAATGACTTTCGAATCAAACTCTAATGTATGAAATTCGATTTGAGAAGTACGCACTTTATTGTGCTGTTAGCACCAAAAAGTTATATAGGTACCGAGAAGTACCTGTTTGAAAATCACCTTCATCGACAGAGAGAGAATGGAGAAAATAAAAAACGGCTGCCGCAGCAACCGTTATTTCAGTATCGATCATGATTAATTCTTTCCCCGGTGAAACTGGCCCTGAATGAACTTTTCCCCCCACTCGCACAGTTGGTCCAATACCGCTTTCAGTGTCTCTCCGATTTCACTCAGTTCATAGACCACTTTCGGCGGTACTTGATTGTAGACCGTCCGGATAATAATTCCGTCGTCTTCCAATTCCCGCAATTGCTGCGTCAACATTTTTTGCGTAATACCAGGCATAGCTTTCTTAAGCTCGCTCGTTCGTTTGGAGCTATAGGACAAGTGGCATAGAATCAGCATTTTCCATTTGCCCCCTATAACTTCGATAGTTGCTTCTGCCGGCATATTGTACGTGCGTTTCGGCTGGGCTTCCATTTGTTATCTCCTCCCGTCGATAAACGTGTCATTCATTGTGTTCTTAGATACTTTTTAGTGCCTATATAACTTTTTGGTGTTAATGGCACAATAAAGTGCGTTCTTTTCAATTCCCATTATAGGGTACATAATCACCACATGCCACAAAATAATCATTGGAGGTTGGGAAACGTTATGAATGTACTTATAGTCGCAAGTCACCCAAGAACGAATTCGTTCACTTTTGCGGTTGCGGACCGCTTCGCGCAAGGTCTTCAAGATGCCGGACATCGAGCGGAGTTGCTCGATTTGTATAGCATCGGCTTCGATCCCGCTCTGAGGGAAGCGGATGAGCCCGTATTCTCGTCTACACGCAAAATGTATTCTCCCGAGGTAGAGGCTGAAATCGCGAGAATGATGAAGCACGAAGCGCTGGCCTATGTTTTCCCGATTTGGTGGTACAACATGCCGGCCATGCTGAAAGGATATATCGATCGCGTATGGAACGACGGCATTGCCTACGGTTCCGGCAAACTTCACCATGAGCGGGTGCTTTGGCTCGGTCTCGCAGGCGCTTCCCGCGAACATTTCGAGAAGAGACATTACGACGATATGCTCAAGCGTCAGCTCAATGTGGGAATGGCCTCTTACGCCGGCATCCCTGTCTCCAAAGTCGAGATCTTATACAATACTTTGGATGCAAGGCCGGGTTTGCATGAACGGCTGTTGGCGCAAGCTTATGACCTTGGTTTTCGGTATCGTGAAATGAAAGGGGATGTCTTCGAATGATAAGCAATAATTCAAGCGCACTTCGAAATGCGGACGTTAAAATTTCATGGGGGTTGTTGCTCGTACTTTGCGGGGCGATATTTCTCGAAGGGATCGACGTGTCGATGATGGGCGTCGCGCTGCCGTCGATCCGCGACGAACTGAACATGACCACCGGCGAGCTAAGTTGGGTCGCAAGCGCCTATGTGCTTGGTTACGGCGGCTTCATGCTGCTAGGGGGGCGTGCCGCCGATTTGCTTGGCCGGCGGCGGATGTTCCTGGGATGGCTTTTGGTGTTCCTTCTCTTCTCCGGACTCGGCGGGATGGCGACCGAAGGATGGATCCTGATCCTCTCGCGGTTCGTAACGGGGGTCGCCGCCGCCTTCATGACGCCGGCCGGTTTATCCATCATCACGACCAGTTTTCCCGAAGGACCGTCGCGCAATAAAGCTCTGCTCGTCTATGCGGGGACGGCGGCTGCAGGCTTCTCGCTCGGTCTCGTCGTTGGCGGTTTGTTAACCGCAGTCGATTGGAGGTGGGTATTTTTCGCTCCGGTCGCTTTGGCACTGATCATTCTGCTGGCCGGGATACGTCTTATCCCTTATTCGGGACGTCCGGAACGTTCGTCGCATGGCTTCGACCTCGCCGGAGCGGTCAGCGTGACAGGGGCGATGCTCCTACTCGTTTCTGCGGTAATCAATGCACCGGAAACGAAATGGGTCTGGACGATCGGAACGGCTGCCGCCAGTCTCGTCCTTATGATCGCATTCATTGCCATCGAACGTCGTTCTGCTTCGCCGCTTATGCGGCTCGGCATTCTCCGATCGGGTGCGCTCGTACGTGCCAACCTGGGGGCTCTATTGTTAGCCGGATCCTTCTTCGGATTCCAGTTTATCGCAGTACTTTATCTTCAAGAGCTTCGCGGTTGGTCGGCTCTCGAGACCGGGCTTGCGCTCTTGGCGATCGGCATCGACGCCGTGCTTGCTCCGACGGTTACGCCTCGTCTCGTAAACCGATTCGGCTACACCCGGGTCATTTTCGGAGGATTTTCTATCGCCGCCGTATCCTACGCTTTATTCCTGCCGGTTGATCTCGACTGGACGTATGCAGCTATGTTTCCGACCATGATTCTCACTGGTATCGCTTTTGCACTGACCTACGGGCCGCTCACCATTGCGGCCACAGACGGCATCGCAGAAGAAGAACAAGGACTTGCGAGCGGCATTCTTAGCACATCTATCCAGTTCGGCGCGGCACTTGGTCTCGCGGTTGTGACCGCCGTCAGCGTTATCTCCACTGGAACAGATGGATCCCCCCAAGCCATGTTGGACGGCTTCCGATCCGCTCTGATCGTGCCGGTTGCGGGTACCGTCCTAGGAGCAACCATTACGGCAACAGGATTTCGTAAGCGCGTGGAACGCCGTCGCGGGGAACGGCTCGATCGGACGGGAGCCACGTTCGAGTAACGTCCCCTTTCAGACTTAATCTGACTCCTTTTCGCCGGCGCCAGACCGCAGTATGCATCACTGGAGTTGTAGCCGTGTGCCGCATCCTCCAGTTTTTCAGTGAAGGTTGTCTATTCTGTAATACCGGATCACTTGTGTTGATTAAGTACTATGTAGGCACTTTTATGTCGTTAGATTTCTTCTCTTAAATCCAACGACACAAATGCCCACATTAACGAAACAATTTCCTCTACGACAACCCCGGAAATTCATAAATTCTATAATGTTAAAAAAACAGCAAAAAGCCCCATACCGGGGCTTTTTGCAAGTTACTCGTATAAAAAAGCGGTATCCCTCACCTCATAAAGCTCAGCTGCGCTCTCTTCCATAAAAGCTGCAACCTTGTCGGAAAATGCATTTCCAAAGCTAAACCGTTTCACGCCTAGCTCATTAAGCTTCTTCACATTGGTTAGTCCAGGCAATGATAGGACATTCAATGGAGCATTAACTTGCTCCGCAACCGCCTTAATCTCCTCTTCTTCTTTTAATCCGGGAACAAAAATGCCGCTTGCTCCACTTTCGACATAAGCCTTTGCCCTGCTGATGGTTTCAGCAAAAGGATCCTGAATTTGAAAGTACGTATCGATCCTAGCGTTTATATAAAAATTGTTATAACCACGATTCTCTAATGCTGCCCTTATTTTTGACAACAACTCGCAATGACCGGATAACTCTCTTAAGCCTGTTTGTTTTTTGAGAGAGTCCTCGATATTGATACCGGCAACACCCAAATCTGCCGTTCTCAACACATTTTCTATGATGGCTGTTTGGGTATCCCCATAACCTGACTCGATATCGGCGGAAACTGGAATTTTCACATGATCGACAATACTTTTAATTATGCCCAGATGAATATTAAAATCAATCTTTTCACCGTCTGAGTAGCCCAGTGTCCTGGCAATTCCCCAGCTTGTCGTCCCAAGTGCTTGAAATCCGGCTTTTTCAAGAGACAACGCGGAGAGCAAATCCCAAGCATTGCCGATAAATAATATGTCATCTCCATGATGAAGATTATGAAAATCTTGAATGTTGCTGCTCATCAAATCACCCATTCCCCATTATTATAGTTAGCTGTAACTGAACTTACGCAACCACGCCGCTAGTTCTTTCAACCCGATGCTGCTGCCCGCGCAATTGCTGGCCTCGATGAAAAAATGGAAATGCAAGGAAGGTCAACAGCATCAGAATCCCGAATATGAGCGGCCCTTGACCGAACCCGAATACATTCAGCAAGATTCCCCCCAGCCAAGCACAGGCGCTTTGCCCGATAAAGGCGAACCCGCTGGCGCCATAATAAGCGCCTCTTAGATGTTCCGGCGCAATTTCGCCGATAAGCACATCGCCGATCACAAAGCACAATATTTCACCGATCGTAAAGATCACCATCGATAAGGACAGCATAAAGATATTGTGAAAGACGCCGAATCCGAACAGCCCCAGCCCGAACAACAGACACCCTGCCTTCAATGCGGTTAGCGATGAAAAGCGCTTCATCAGTTTTGCAAGCGGATATTGAAAGACAAGTACCGATAATGTATTCACGACGAACAAGAAGGAATAAGCCTCTACCCGGTCATGTCCAATATATTGCGATAAAGTGGAATCCAGATGGGAATAAGCCCCCGCCACGAATACATTCCCTAAAAGGAAGTATAGGAACACTTTGTCCGTAAACACGATTTGCACCATTTTCCTCATAGCAACAGGCGCCGACTTTTCCGGAAGCTGTTGATTAAAGGCAATCATGAAAAACACTAAGACAACCGCGTAAACAGCGAAGATTCCCGCACTCACCATGAACGGTAAAAATGATGAAGCCCCCCCTGCGCCAAGCTTCAATCCCACTAACGGTCCTATGGCTCCCCCAATGTTAATGGCAAAATATCTCGCGTTAAACACATCCGAACGCTGCTCAGCGGGCGTGACATCCGCCAGCAAAGCTCTTGCGGTCGGTTCGAAAATACTGCGGCAGAGGCCGTTTAATCCGCTCAATACAAAAAACATCCACGTAGCATTCGCAAAAGCAAACCCTGCGAGAACCAGACTCCATAGCGCCATGGATGCAATCATAACCAAGTATCTCCCAAGCCGGTCGGATAGCGCCCCTCCGACAAAGCTGCATAATGTCCCAGCGAACAAGCTGACCGCTAAAATCGCCCCGATCGTGGCGGGATCGATGCCTTTGACTTTACCCAAATAAATGCCCAAAAACGGCAAAGTCATAAAAAAGCCGGTACGTGATAAAAAGGTTCCGATGATGACCCCCCATGCAACCGGATGAAAGGCCGGTAGTCTCATTCGTCTTTTTGCGTTTATTTTCATACATGTGTCCTCAACTTTCTATCTAGTTATCATTAGCGGAAAAGATTCAATGTCTTAAGTATACCTATCCAAAAGGGGATGAAAAGTGTATGATTTGAGTAAATCACTTCACCTTTTACGGAAGGAGATGAGGCTCATTATGCAAACTACACATCATTTTTTGGAGCTTCGCTTATCTTTTGCCGATCAAGCCATGAATACCCCTTTTCCAGTTACCGTTGAAAAGCTTACAGGTATCTGGCACTGTTCGCCCCGTTACGCGAAATTAATCGTCCGTAAGCTTTGCGAATTAAGCTGGATCGGATGGCAAGCCGGACAGGGCCGAGGTCATACCTCGGTGATGACGCTGCTGACGGATGCTGATGACATCCTTTTGGAAGAAGTCAAGAACCGGATGGGGAGAGGCGATATCAAGGAAGCGATGGAGCTCATGAACCGGTACGGGGGGACTGCCGTCAAAGACCAAGTGATGGACTGGCTCTCTGAGGGAATGGGCTTCTCAACGCAAACCATTTCGAATATGCCGCAAGATACGCTGCGGTTCCCCGCGTACCGAAACATTTTCACCCTGGACCCCGGTTTGGTTTATTACGCTTTCGACTTCCACATGACAGGGCAAATATTCAATACGCTCGTGGAATACGATCCCGAGAGTCGAACGATTATTCCTTGCATCGCGCACTCATGGGAAAGTGACCGTAATGCGTTGGAATGGACGTTGCATTTGAAAAAAGGGGTGATGTTCCATCACGGCCGGGAACTGACGGCTGATGATGTCGTTTATTCCATTCAACGACTTCGCATGAAGCCGGAACACTATGAGGCTGGTTGGATGTTTCAAGACATTGAACGGATCGAGGCCATGGATCATAAAACCGTTCGGATCCGCCTCAAGGAGCCGAATTATTTATTCCTGCGGTTTCTGTGCGCAATTCCGGCCAGTATCGTGCCAGAAGATATCGGAAGTAAAAGCGAAGCGGATTTTGCCAAAAATCCGGTAGGGACAGGGCCCTTCCGTTTGGTGCGCCTAAGTGAAGGAATTTGTGTTCTTGAAGCCTTTCCTCTGCATTTTCGCGGCAGGCCGCATCTGGATCGTGTCGAGGTGCTCATCTTCCCCAAGGAGGAGACCGGCCGTCTTAAGGAACCCGACTGGACGTCCGTTATGTCAGGGGACGGCGATGCAACCCATATGCTGAAGAAATCCAGCATCCGTCAGGATGATGACTGGCATGAAATGGAGAATTTATTCTCCTGCTGCAGTCTGCTTGTCTTTAACCAATGGAAGACGGGTCCGCAGAATCATTACAAATTCCGCCAAGCGATGCATCATATTCTTGACCGGCAGCAGATGATTGCCGATTTGGGAGATAACCTGATCTATCCGGGGTGCGGCTTCCGTCCTCTGCTGCCCGCTTCCGGGAATACGGCTGAGGATCCCCCCTTAGACCATGATGAAATCATGGCACTGCTGGATGCAAGCGGCTATAACGGCGAAACATTCCGCTTGGCCACGAACTACTATCACCAGGAGGAAGCGGCTTGGATTGAGGAGCGCTGCAGATCGTTCGGCATCCATGTGGAAACCTATATGAAGATGGAGCTTGCTGATTTGAACCATTCAGCTGCTTTGCCGGAGCACGATGGTCAATTGTTTGGTTATGTACTTAATAACGACGAAGTTCGTGAATTAGAGGTATATGCCCAGAGAAATTTTTTCTTATCGGCATTTGACGAACAGCTTGCAGCTAACGTGAAGAGAACTATGCATGCCATATTTCGGGAACCCGATGAGAAGGAGCGCCAGAGCAAACTGGGGATGCTGGAGGATTTGGTCAGGCAAAAGCATGCTGTCCTGTTCCTTGTCCACACAAAGAGCAACACCGCGTTCCATAAATCGGTTCGCGGCGTGAGCATTAACGCTTACGGCTGGCTCGATTTTCATAAAATTTGGTTTCATCCTCAGATTAATTATTCATGAATTTGAAATATTTTCTTTTATAAATTTGCTGTCAAAAGGTGTAGAATAGATGAATGAGGTTCAAATCCAATTGTGTCATTGTTGCCGGACGTTTTCTTATGTGAAAAAAGTTACAATCTTTAGGGAATAACGTCTTTCGTTCGTAACACAATCGCGACTGCACCCGATTTTTTTTATAGCGCAAAGGAGGATTTTCAGATGACACAGACACCTGCTGTTCAAGAAGTGGCGGCGACGCTTGCCGCGGAACCAAAATCGTTAGATATACTTGAGCAATTGCTGAAGCCTGAGGTACAGCAATCTTTGACTGTACTGGTCGATAATCTGCCTAAATTGGCGGAAATGGTGACATTGTTGACTAAAGCCTATGATTTCGCGCAGAACGTTGCCACAGACAAAGTACTGATCAACGATTTTGCCCAAGGCATTGGCGAATTCGTCAAACCGGTGCAAGAAAAAGCAAAAGACATCGCCGCGGCAGCGATCGAGGCCGGCGAACGTTCGCAGGCAGAGGCCGGAACGACCATCGGTCTTTTCGGAATTCTTAAAATGCTGAAAGATCCTGAAGTGCAGAAGACGCTTCGTTTCGCTCAAGCATTCTTGAACGTACTCGCTGAACGCAAAAATTAATACAGGCAAGGAGATGTTAACGATGTCGAAACAAATACTCATTCTTGGCGGCGGTTACGGCGGTCTTCTGACCGCGCTGACAGCGCGAAAGCACCTGACGGCAGCGGAAGCAAGCATAACGGTCATCAACCGTTTTCCAA
Organism: Paenibacillus sedimenti; assembly: GCF_014534655.1. Taxonomy (GTDB): domain Bacteria; phylum Bacillota; class Bacilli; order Paenibacillales; family NBRC-103111; genus Paenibacillus_E; species Paenibacillus_E sedimenti. The sequence goes on along the minus strand of NZ_JACVVD010000001.1, from coordinate 503,795 downwards.
CACACCAAATTATTACGGAACTTCACCGTTTGGCTGGCGGCACGATCAAGGAGAAAGCCGTTGCGCTTCCTCTACATAAATTGCTTGGCGACAAAGACGTGAATATCCTTGTCGATACGGTTAAAGAAATAAATCCGAATGAAAAACAAGTCGTGTTAGGCGGCGGCACTACCCGCGCCTATGATGCGCTTGTCGTTGCGCTTGGCAGCGAAACGAACTATTTCGGCATTCCAGGATTGGAAGAGAACAGCTTCGTGCTCAAATCTGCTGCTGATGCAAACCGGATTCGCGAGCATGTAGAAGCTCGTCTGGACGCTTACAAAGCTTCGGGCAACAAAGCGGATGCAACGATCGTTGTAGGCGGCGGCGGTTTGACCGGGGTTGAGCTTGTCGGCGAATTTGCGGATAAACTGCCTGAAGTTTGCCGCAGCAAAGGTATTGATTTTGGCGATATTTCGATCTACTGTGTAGAAGCAGGACCGGCTATTCTTCCGGTATTCCCTAAAGTGCTCATTGAGCGTGCAATGACGAGCCTTGAAAAGCGCGGCGTAACGTTCCTTACGGGCGTTGCGATTACAGAAGCTACGAAAAACTCCGTTTCGCTGAAAAGCGGACAAACGATCGAGTCGAACACCATCATCTGGACGGGCGGCGTCAAAGGAAACCCTGTTGTCGGAAGCTGCGGCATCGCTGAGGACCGCGGGCGCGCAACAGTGAAACCGACGCTGCAATCCACATCTCATTCCGATATCTTCCTTGCAGGCGACTGCGCGGTTGTGTTCCCGGAAGGCAGCGAACGCCCGTATCCGCCAACTGCCCAACTTGCTTGGCAAATGGGCGAAACGGTCGGTTATAACTTATCCGTTCAGATCAAGGGCGGCGTTATGGACAAATTCACACCTGTATTCTCTGGAACACTCGGCAGCTTGGGCCGTAAAGACGGCATAGGCACGATCGGCGGCAATAACACGCAGCTCAAAGGCTTACCGGCCTCACTTATGAAAGAAGCGAGCAACGTTCGCTATCTGTCCCATATTCACGGTCTGTTCGCTCTAGCTTATTAAGATATTAAAAGGATGTCCCGCAAAGCCTAAGAAGACGGCGGGACATCCTTTTTTTTCTATTTGAGACAGCCTCTATTCATTCCCCCTTCTTAACTTTTCGCCTTAAAGTTGAGGAAGCGAAGTAAGTCCCCGTAAATGATGTCATCGGAAAATTTCAGGGAATTAACTGCATTTTCCTTGTAATTTTTACACACTTCTATGTCTATTTTTTCAGCCGTCGATTTGTCGTAGCATCCATTCTTGGTGTATACATACTTGTCCGTCACAAAGTTGCCGTTTCTAAGTACAACAAATTCAGGCTTGTTCACGGCAAATAGATCATTGCCGAAATCAGGCTCTTGCTTTGTTTCGATACCTAGAAGATGAAGAATGGTTGGCTTCAAATCAACTTGCCCTCCGACCGTATTGATTTTTTTTCCTGCTACGCCGGGAATATGAATAATTAGCGGTACCCGTTCAAGCTGTATTTGATCAAGCGCTGTCTTTTTTTCTTTGCCGAGTAATTGGGCCATTGCTTTACTGTGTTTTTTCGAAATGCCGTTATGGTCACCATAAAGGATAAAAATGGAATGCTCATATGCCCCTATGGCTTTGACCCTTTCAAAGAAATGCTTCAGTGCCTCGTCCATATAACGGACAGTCGGAATATAACGATTTACCGTTGCTGATTTCGATGTAAATTCCGGGATCATCCGGTCCTCTTCTTTAAGATCGAAAGGATAATGGTTCGTTAATGTGACCAGCTTGCAGTAAAAAGGTTGCGGAAGTGAACGGATTTTCTCTATGGACTGCTCGAAGAACGGAATGTCCTTCAGACCCCATCCGACCGAGTTCTCTGCAGTAATTGAATAATCGCCAGAAGCAAAAAATTTCTCATATCCCATGTTCGGATACATCTGGTTACGATTCCAGAATGACTGGTGATTGGCGTGAAACACCACAGGGTAATAACCGTGCTCCTTCACGATGTTCGGTACGGTACGATAAGTATTCCGTGGATGCGAAAAGAAAACGGCACCTCTCGGAAGCGGATATAAGGAGGTGTCGACAGCGAATTCGGCATCTGAAGTTTTTCCTTGTCCGGTTTGATGATAGAAGTTCTCAAAATAAAAGCTGTCTTTAAGTAAGGTGTTTAAAAAAGGAGTGATTTCTTGGCCGGATACCTGCCGATTGATAACGAAACTTTGCAGAGATTCCAAGGAAATTAGAAAAACATTGCGCCCTTTGGCTATCCCAAACGTATTCGGATCCATTATATCTTTGGGCAATTGCAGCATGAAATTTTCAATGGCAGCTAAATCGTCTTTTCTTGCGAATACTTTTTTGGATTCCATCTTGAAGTTCATCACAGCATCATATACGTGATAGTTGTAAGTGCCAATGCTTTTTACAACAATATTTCGGTCAAACGTGCGGGTTAACAACTCAGGCCGAACATGCTCCGCCATTAACAAATTAACAATAAAAAGTAAAAATGAAAAATGAATGACCGAAATCATTTGAATAGGATTGAATGCCTGAGCCCGGTATTTTTTTACGAATATCATAAAGATGAAGAAAAGCGTATCGGTAAATACCAGAAGGTCAACCGGACGAAAAAGGGCAAAGATACTGCTCCACAAATCCCCGATAAGTTTGAACTGTTCCCAAGCAGGTATGGTAATAAAATCATTAAAACAACGATAATATAGCAGGTTTGCAAACAATATGAACGATGATGCAGCACTGATTACGATAACTGCCGCGTGCGAATGTCCTTTGAAAAAAAACATACCAAAACAAAGCGCAAGCAGAATAGAGCTTACAGGATTTATTAACAGTATGAACTCCTGATACCAGCCTTCTACCGGAAGGTCAAAACCGAAGCGCTGCACAATGTAGGTTTTAGCCCAAATTAACATAGTCACAACAATGAAATAAACATATTGATCTATCGAATGCTTAAAATAGGCTATTAATTTCATCGTTTCCCCCGCACAGAATTATCTTAATAATCGAATAAAATTATGGTTTACCTCAAGTTTCCTAAGTATACATAATCTAACTCGTCAGATGCATAACCGTTGACCTGAATCCTCATGATAACTACGTGGGCACAATTATTCATCATATTTTGGGGATCAGGAGTTATCGAATGCGAATTTCTTCCTTTGAACAAAAGTCATTATGGACTGCCGTTGTCGTTATGATCATCTATCTGTCCCCTTTGTTTATTTTGGGGCAAGATGCACATATCCGGGTTCATGATAATTTGGATTCTAATATTGTCTGGTACAAAGTTCTGATCCAAAGCGGCGAATGGTTTGGCTCGATATCAGCGGTAATTCCGCAAGTAATTAATGGCTTACAGCGAAACGCCATGGGAACAGAATTTAGCGGAATCGTCGTTTTGCATGCATTTTTTCCAGCGATGGCAGCCTATGCATGGAGCCAAACCATCACTAGAGTTTTCGCCTTCCTTGGTATGTATTTACTATTAAAAGATCACCTTGTTCCAGATTCGGATGCGACTTGGATTCGCGTCGGCGTTGCCCTTACCTTTGCATTAACACCGTTCTGGCCTTCGGGAATGCTCAGTACTCTTGGACAACCCTTAGCATTATGGGCTTTCCTCAACATCCGGAAGGGGAGTTGGACCTGGAAAGAATGGTTCATTATAATAGCTCTCCCCTTCTACTCCAGTCTGGTTCTTGGTTTTTTCTTTTTCCAGACAGCCATTGCTTTGGTCTGGGTATGGGATACCATCATGAACAAACGATGGAACCTGCCATTTTTGGGAAGCGTCTTCCTTATGGGTCTCGTTTATCTCGCTATCGAATATCGCCTTCTTGCTTCTCTTGTGATAACGAATACACCGACAAACCGGAATGAATTCGTCTCGTCCCGATTGAACGTATGGCAATGTGCTCGATTGACCGTCAAAAATTTCATATTTGGGCATCATCATGTAGGCACCGTTCATACCTGGATCATACTTCCGCTTATGGTTCTTACTGTTTACTTCTGCATAGTAAACCAACAATGGAGAAAGGATTCAACGTCTCGTTTATTTATCATTCTCTTCGTACTTAATGTTGCGCTTTCAACATGGTATGCATTTTGGTTCCATACTGTCTGGCAGCCTTTAAAAGAACAATTCGAGCTATTAACTACGTTTAACTTTGCCCGGTTTCACTTTCTTAGACCGCTAGTCATTTATATGGGGTTTGCTGCAGGATGTGTCCTGCTTTGGCGCAAAGGGGGGAGCAAGGGAAGATTATTAACAAAATTAGCAGTCGCCGGACAGATTATTTTGCTATTTGCCTATAACGAAGAAATTATGTATCGCTCTGCAAACAAGCCTTCATTTCGGCAATTTTATGCCGAAGAACAATTTCAGGAGATCGGAGAATATATTGGAGAGCCTAAAGCGTCGTATCGTGTGGCCAGTATCGGCTTGCATCCGGCAATAGCGCAGTATAACGGCTTTTATACCTTGGATACCTACAATAACTTTTATTCACTGTCGTACAAACATACGTTTAGAGAAATCATTGCCAAGGAATTAGACAAAAGTAAAAAGCTTAAGACCTACTTTGATACTTGGGGCGGACGATGTTATCTATTTGTCGCAGAACTCGGGAAAAAATATGACTATAGCAAAACGTCAAAAAAACAAATCCGGAATCTTGAGCTTAACACGGATGTTTTCAAGAAATTAGGCGGAAAGTATATCTTTTCCTCGGTACCCATCCGGAACGCGTCATCTAACCGTCTATTACTTCGCAAAACATTCAATCATGAACATTCCGCATGGAAAGTATATCTTTATGAAGTGAAATGAGAAACACGAAGCTTCATCATTAATAGTTAGAAAACGACAACGATTTTCGAGCGACATTTTAGTTATAATCCGTTAATCTATGAAAAAAACATCTATCGACGTACTTTCATAGAGGAATAAGATATCCCCTTCAATGAGGAAATCCATCCAAAAAAGGAGGCCGTACCGTGGCACACCAGGTAATCAGTGAAGAAGAGTTACAATTGCTGCTATCGTCCAATTACCATAAGGAGGAACCGTCAGAGAAACCGAAGCTTACCTTGAAATTTCTGCATGAGCTAATCAGAAAGCTCCAGCATGAGAATCTATTGCTTGCTAAGCGTGTAGTCGAATTGGAGCAGCAATTGGAGTCATTCCAGCGGATTCAAGTGGAGGCGGCCGCCTCGCTTGAAGTTCCCGTACTCGCTGAACCTGAAGCAGAAAGGACGGAAACAAATCTTGATACCGATCTCCCTGGCACGTTCCTTATTCCCCGCTCCGAGCGTCACTCCTCTGAAAAAAAGAAGCAGAAGCCGTTCTGGAGCCTATGGTTTCGTCCTAGCAATTAAAGTCGAAACAAAAATAAGCAAAGCCAAGGCAGCTGAAACGTCCTTGACTTTGCTTTTTTTATTCATACAGGCTCAGGAGTTTTAGTTTTTCTCGCAGCCATATGTTCCATAAGGAAGGCGACATAGGTTTCGTCTCGGGCTAACCAGGCTGCATACTCCCTTTTCACATAATGCTCCGCCTCTTCGAATGTTGAAAAAGATCGGTTCAATTCGACCCCGTCCACATCGATTTCCCACTTCCCCGCAGAAGGAAAAATGAACGCTTGCTGATCATTCCTATTTTCGTAAAGCGATCCGTAAACGGAGCTCTTCAGGTTAAAGGCATTTTTAGTTGCATCTGCGCGTATGGGTTCCATCGGAAACGGCTTCGCTACATATAATTGATAGGCTTCCTCCGTCAGTGAGCAGCCGGCAGCTTTCGCATGGCCTCCTCCACCGTAAAAACCCGCTATTTCGGAAACGTCGATATGATCGTGAATCGTTCGAAAGCTCATCTTTTTACCACCCATATTCATGATGGCAACATAATCCAGGTGAGGGTTTTCTTTGCCTAGATCATTACCGAGTTCAGAATGATACGATTCTGCATGAACGATGCCTACAATATGATCGCGAATGCTCGATTGAATGATCTCTCTCTTTTTTCTACGCAAATAGCGTTCGATTTTGTCTTCTTCCATATCCAAAATTTTTTCTTCGAATTCATCGAACGCAAAATGCTCGCTTTGTCTGAGGCGCGATACCATCTTTTCCTCAAATTCTTCAATGGAAACCAGATAAAAGAGATCGTTTAACCGCTTGGCCTGTATGTTATCGTTCTGATCCCATTCCCAAGTATCGTATTGCCGGACCAGCTCGACAAATTCATCTGTCGCCTTCTCGGGCTTCAATAAACCGTTTTGGATTAAATACTCATAAAATAGAGAGGTTGCCGAAGCGAGCTTTCCATTTTCATATACGACCTGAACCAAGCTCCATGGATATTTGCCCATATGGAGAGAGGTTTTATGATGATCGATAAGCTTTACTTTTCCGCCCGATTTCACAAACTCGTTAAGTCCTTGTTCATTCGCTTCATCTACGGATAAATCGGTAATAAACAAATCGTTCTTTTTTCTTGATTTTTCCAAAAAACGTTTGACTTGCAGATTTAACCCTCCGACCGAATTGTACCGGATTTCTACCTTTTCACCAAATGCCAATCTGGCTACGATACCGCAACCTACTCCATCCAGATCATTATGCGTATACAAATGATACAAGGGTACAGCCTCCTGTTAATGATTTCCATTAGGGTACCCTTGATAAAGTCATATTATTCTTGTTCCGCATTTTCAATCATGCTACTTCACCGCTCCCGCCGTCATGCCTTCCATGAATTGTTTCGACGCCAGGAAAAACATGACGATCATCGGCACGGATGCCAGCGTTAATCCCGCGAACAGCATGCTCAAATCCGTGGAGTATTGCCCGAACAGCGATAACATCCCGACGGGTATCGTCTTTTTCAAATCGTCTTGGATAAAGATAAGCGGGAAGAAGAAATCGTTCCACGCCGTAATGAAATTCATAATCATAACCGTCCCGAGCGCCGGACGGATAAGCGGCATCAGCACGTGCCACATCACACCGAAATCCGAGGCTCCATCGATTCGCGCCGCTTCCTCCAGCTCCTTCGGCAGCGTCCGGAAGAAACCGGTTAAGATCAGCACCGCCAGAGGCAAACCGATCGCCGTATACACGCTAACCAGCGACCACATGCTGTTCAACATGGCAAGCTGCTTCATCAAAAGGAATAGGGGTACAATCCCAAGCTTGATGGGAATCATCATGCCCAGGAGAAAAAAGAAGAATAGCGCGCCGTTCCAACGGAACGGATATCTGGCGATATAAAACGACGCCAAGACGGCAAACAGCAGAATCAGCGCGACGGAAACGACGCTGACTGCGAGACTGTTCCAAAAATACGTCCCGAACGGAATTTGATGGATCAGTTTGTTATAAGCCGTGAACGACAATGAGGTCGGCAGCGACATCGGATTTTTCAAAATCTGTATATTCGTCTTTAAGGAGGAGGTCAGCATCAGAAAGATCGGATACAAACTGACCAGAGCTCCCAAGTACGCCGCAACGTACTGGAGCCCCCGAACGGATTTGTTTGTTTTCATCGTCTACCACCATTTATAGGGATCTTTGGTCGGAGAGCAAAGTCTCTCCTTATTAGTCCGCCGATTGGTTCCTGGTGAAATACAAGAACAAAGCGGATATCGTTGCGATGATGAAAAACAGGACGACGGCGAGAGCCGATCCGAGCCCTAATGCGACCGAATCGCCGCCCGACGAGCCGCCGAATGCAATGCGATAGAAGAAAACGGCCAGCGTGTCGGTGGAATTGAACGGTTCTCCCTGCGAACCTTCCATCGCATAGATAAGCTCAAACGCCTCGAAAGCGTGGATAAACGTAAACACCGTGACGATGATCAGTGACTGGCTCATCATCGGCAGGATGATGGAACGAATCAGCCGCAAGCCTTTTACTCCGTCCAGCCGCGCCGCTTCAATGATTTCCGTTGAAATCGATTGAAGACCGGCGAGGAAAATCAGCATGGAGAAGCCGATGCCGAACCAGCTGTTGACGAGCGTAATTGAGGTCAACGCCGTAGCCGGGTCTCCGAGCCAAGGCTTAGCCCACGAAACAAGGCCGATCTTTTTGAGCAGCACATTGACCACGCCATTGTTCGGATTCAGCATAAGCTTCCACAAAAAGCCTACGACGATGACAGAAAGCAGCCGTGGCAAAAAGTAAGCCATTTTCAGAAAGCCCGAGCCCTTTAGTTTGCTGTACACAAGGTAGGCGAGCACGAACGCTAGCACGTTCTGCACGGCCATTTCAATAAAGAAATAGTAAACATTATGGCCAAAAGCATTCCAAAACAAATGGTTGAACGGTTCCTTCGTAAACAGGCTCACAAAGTTGCCTAGCCCGATAAAGTCCCCTCGGACAAGACCTTTCCAATCATAAAAACTGTAGCCGAACGCCGCCACGATCGGATATATCACGAACAGGATGTAAACGGCGAGGGCAGGAACCGGGAACAGATGAACCGCTCCCTTTTTCCACCCGGACGATTTGGCCAAGTTATTCATGCCCCACACCTCATTTTAAACATATTCAGATCATCTACTGCTTACTTCTTAGGCTTAAACCATGTATCGGCGCTCTTCTGCACTTCTTCAGTAACCTGCTCCGGTGTCAATTTGTTCAAATACATGCCTTGAATCGAGTTTTCCAGTGTAGCTTTTGTTGTCGGGTTGCCCGCGTTGAAATAAACGACTGCTGCGTAAGGTGTTGAGATCGTGTCGGCATTCTTGGCGATTTTGGCCACCAGCGGATCTTTCGCCGCCACTCCTGGGATGGTGCTTGGTTTTTGCAGCTCATTAACGGCAAGCGCGCCGAATTCCTTCGTGGTCAAGAACTCCATAAATTTAAGAGCTTCTGCTTTATGAGCAGATTTGGCATTCACAGCAAACGAGCCGTCTACCCAAGTCGTCACCGTTGCCTTACCATCCGCTTTCATCGGAGGAACGGGGAATACATCCATTTGCAGATCCGGATTCGTTTTCTTCATGACCGCGTACTCCCAATCACCCATGACCATCATTGCGGCCTGCTCGGTAACGAACATGTTTCTCATGTCATCCATGCCGATGCCTACGTAATTATCCGCGAAATACGGCGTCAAATCTTTCAGCATTTTGATGGAGCTCACGAATTCGGGACTTTTAAAATTAGCATCGCCTGCGAGGATTTTTTTGATGAAATCCGTACCGTAGACGGAAGGGGCAAGTGTACCTTGAGTCAGGGATAGAATCCAACCTTCCTTGGAGCCAAAAGCAAACGGGGTTACTTTATTTTTCTTCAGCGTATCGGCCGTTTTCAGCAGTTCATCCCACGTTTTGGGCTCCTGAAGATTGTATTTTTGGAAGATTTTCTTGTTATAAAATAATTGCGTCGAGCTGAATACCGTCGGTACGCCGTATACTTTGCCGTCCTTGCCGGTAGCGGCCAGCAGCGTATCTTTGGCGAACACATCCATTCCCTTCACGCTGCTGAGCGGCTCCAGGTAGCCGGCATCGGCCAAAGCAGCGCCGGCGGCGTAAGGGCGAAGATGAATGATATCAGGGCCGTTGCCGCTTTGCAGCGCCGTGTTCAAGGCCGTATTATATTCCGTATTTTTGGTCGGCTTGAAATCAATATCGATGTTCGGATTGCTCTTCTTGAATTCGGCAATGATTTTAGCGTAAGCTTCCGTATCTTCCGTACGCCAGCTGCCAATCGTCAGCTTTACTTTTTGCTGTAGAGCTGCCGTCGGCGCTGCTGTCGGCGCCGTACTTGCTCCACCAGGAGTTGCGCTAGGAGTTGCGGTGTTGCCGCTGCAAGCGACCAGCATGGAAGATGCAGCGACCATAGTTACCAATGCCCCACTGAATACACGTTTCATTGAGAAAAGCCTCCCTTTATTTTACGCTTATATGTTTAACCCCATGATGAACATGAGGACAAAACCGCTTCGTGCAAAACCGGCCGGAGCTCCCGGATCCGGTTATTGCGTCCGAAATGAACCGCATTGGTGAGAAACACAACGCTGAGACCCCGTACCGGCTCAATCCACAGGCTCGTGCCGGTAAAACCCGTATGGCCGAAGCTGCCATTCGGCCAGCTTTCCCCGCAACTTGGCACGTTCGACGGGTCGTGATACACTTCCCAGCCGAGTCCCCGGCCGCGGACCGGATACGCTGTGGCATCCCGCATCAGCGAGGGCGGCACAATGTCCCGGCTCTCCGGCTGCAACCACCAGGCCGCATAGCGTGCCAGGTCGTCCGCCGTCGCGAACAACCCGGCGCTGCCGGATACGCCGCCCAGATGGAAGCTCTTCTCGTCGTGAACTTTGCCGACGACGAAAGCTCCGTCCACCAGTTCCGTAGCGGCAATGCGATCTAGCAGCTCCGGACCGGGGTTGAACATCGTACTGCGCATACCTAGCGGATCGAAAACTTCCTGCTTGACGAAAAGATCAAGCGGCTCGCCGGTTACTCGTTCAATAAGGATTCCGAGGAGGATCATGCCAAGATCGCTATACTTCATATCCGCACCTGTCTGATAAGACAGATCCTGCGCCATTATCTCATCGACCAGCCCGGGACGCTGATCCTTTCGCGGCACAAACGATAAGCCAGCCGGCAATCCGGAGGCATGCATGAGCAGATGGCGCAGCGTTACTTGCGGGTGGCGGAACGCCGGCAAGTAGTCCTTCAGGGATCTGTCCAGCGACAACGTCCCCTCCGCCGCCAGCTCGAGAATGGCCGGAAGCGTGGCCGTTACTTTCGTAAGCGATGCGATGTCGAACAGTGTGTCTAGCCGGACAGGATATTCCTTAGTACCGTCTGAATACGATCCGTATGATTTGCTGAATCGGAACCTGTTCAATAAGGTAACTTCGAGAACGGCGCCCGGCAGGACTCCGTCACGTACCCAACCCTCTACCAAGCGATCCGCTTTATCCATTGCGCTTCCCCGCCTTAACCGCCTGTCGCGTCTTCTCCAGAGATTGGACGCTTTCTTCGTAATGACGACCGGCGACCCCAACATACAGAATATCGATCACGTTCAACTGAGCGATCCGGGAAGCCATCGCTCCGCTGCGAATGCTTTTCTCCAGAGTGCTGATAAATAGCTGGATATCCGCAAGATCCGCCACCGGATTTGATCCGAATCGGGTTAATGTGATGACGGAAGCGCCGTTTTGCTTGGCAATCTCAAGCGTACGGATCATATCTTCCGTCTGGCCCGCATAGGAAATGCCAAAGACAGCGTCGCCGGGAAGCAGATTGGCGGCAATCGTGGCTTGCGCATCGAACCCGGTACCGATTTCACACCAGCGGTTGATACGGGACAGCTTTTGCTTGAAATCTTCCGCGATGACCGCCGATGCCCCGACGCCGAACAGGCCGATTTTTCTTGCGCCGCTCAACGCAGTTATCGCCTTCTCCACACTTTCCGGTGAGAGCACCGTTAATGTATCTTGGATGGAAACTATATTATTATGGGACACCGACTTGATGAGCTCCCCAATCGAGCCGTCAGTCCGGATCTCCTGATACGACTCAGCAGGCAGCGACGATTGCGATAAATCGCCGGCGATTCGCAGCTTTAACTCCTGAAAGCCCTTACAGTGCAGGGACCGTGAAAGCCGTACGATCGTCGCTTCGCTCACGTCGGCGTACTCCGCCAGCTTCTGCACCGAAAGGCTGACTACTTCTTCCGGATGTTCTAAAATGTACTGCGCAACTTTGCGCTCCATCGGCTTTAAACTGCCCATGGCCGCTTCTATGCTCACTAAGCCACCCTTTAGCATAAGAATCATCCTCTATGATTTTGTAATTTGTTCCTTCTTAAACTTATTATATAGAATTTTATTTCACATTGTAAATATATTTTTGAAATATTGTTTCTTTGCACAATGATTGATATCGGTATAACAAGTACTGTGTTGAAATCGTTTTCAATATGAATAAAAAACAATTATATCTTTTCTTGCCCGTGAAAAAGCACTTACGCTTGTGTTAATATAAGCTTACTTTAGAGAACGGAGGGGTTACCTGTGATTGATTTTATCCGAGTTAGATCTTTGCGCGGCTAATTAGATTGCGCCAAAGACTCTGTGTGTGTACAGAGGACTCAGGATAGGTCTGTCCATTTTTAAAGGTAACCCTATGATCAGAACATGCGTCGGGGCTGTATCGCTTTGCCTGCTTCGCACATACCTTTAGATTTAGGCGTATTTTCATTGCGGTATATTTCCCTTTGAAAAGCCATGTCATGCGTCCTCCTTACCGAAAACACAGGCAGTCTGTCTGTGTTTTTTACTTTAAAACTTGAGAGGATGGTACCACTATGGAACAACTGAAACAGCAAGCAATTATCGTCGGGGTCAATCTTTTGAACCGCCCGGACTTTTCATACTCGATGGAAGAACTCGGCAACCTGGCTGCTGCGTGCGAGATCGAGGTAGTCGGTGAGCTTACCCAGAAAGTAAGTCGCATCAACGCCTCCCACTACCTCGGAACCGGTAAAATTCAAGAGTTATCGGCGCTTATTGAAGAGAAGGACGCTTCCGTCGTGATTTGCAATGATGAACTGTCTCCTTCCCAAATTCGAAACTTGGAGGCAGCCCTCGATCGCAAGGTGATTGACAGGACGATCTTGATTCTGGATATTTTCGCGGATCGGGCTCAAACGAAGGAAGCGCAGCTGCAAGTGGAGGTTGCCCAGCTGCAGTATATGCTCCCCCGACTGGTAGGTCTTCGGGAATCGTTAGGCCGGCAAGGCGGCGGGTCCGGTTTGAAAAATAGAGGCGCGGGTGAAACCAAGCTTGAACTCGACCGGAGGAAAATTGAGGAACGTATCACGGCCCTGCAAACGGAGCTCGAGAAACTCGTAGCCCAGCGCCAAACCCAGCGAAAGCAGCGCCGCAAGAATGAAGTTCCCGTAGTTTGTCTGGTCGGCTATACCAATGCAGGCAAATCAAGCTTGATGAACGCCATGATAGATTCTTTCAATCCGCGGGCAGTTAAGCAAGTGCTGGCCAAAGACATGTTATTCGCTACCCTGGAGACGTCGGTTCGCAGCATCCACCTGCCTGATCGCAAGTCATTCTTGTTGACGGACACGGTGGGATTCATAAGTCAGCTTCCCCATCATTTGGTTAAAGCGTTCCGTTCTACTCTGGAGGAAGTTACCGAAGCCGACCTTTTGATTCACGTCGTTGATAGTTCCAATCCGGAATACGAGCAGCACATAGCTGTTACAGTAGAAACTTTGAAAGAACTGGGCGCGGATCAAATCCCGACGATTTTCGCTTACAACAAATCGGATCTGACAGAGCATGAATATCCGCAGGTCCAAGGCGACTGCGTATACCTGTCCGCCAAACATCAAAGCGGTATGGAAGAGCTTACCCGACTGATCAGCGATCGCATTTTTCTAAATTACATGCAATGCGAAATCGTGATCCCTTACGACCAAGGCCGACTGGTGGCTTATTTTAATGAACATGCTCATGTGCAAACAACGAGCTATGAAGAGAGCGGTACACGGCTCAAAATGGAGTGCCGAGTGACCGATTTCGAACAATACCGCGGCGATTTCATTCAGCTTTAAAAATCCCCCAGTTATCCACAGAAATGTGCTTCGCATAATTTCCTTTTCCTTACAAGCTCAAGGAGCAGTCTAAATCAAAAAACTTTTAGGCTGCTCTCCTGTTTACTTTCGTGGAAACCTATGGTATCTTTATTTCGACGGTTATAGAAATAACGACTCCAGCAAGGGTGAGGTCACGATGGTAGAAGATAACGCAGATGTACGCCAAGCTGTTAAAGTATACAAAGCTCTCGGAGAACCGACTCGGCTCAAAATTGCCATGCTCCTTACCGAGGAGAGAAATTTATGCTGCTCCGATATCGGAAGCAAACTGGAATCCGTCGCAGGCTCAACCCTGTCTCATCACTTGAAGCAGTTGACGGACTGCGGTCTGCTGAATCTTCGCAAGGATGGTACTTACATCTACTACAGCGTAAACCGTGAAATGGCGCAAAAGTACGCACCATATTTGCTGGAATGATTTTTTTGTCAATATTTCTATATATTTAGAAATATAAAATAATAGAGTGGAGAGAGGTGCAATAAGTATGGCGAACACATGGAAAATTTATATGCTGGCCGTCGTCAGTTTTTTGGTAGGAACATCTGAGTTTATCATCGCAGGGATTTTGGATAAGGTCGCGGGTTCTATCGGGGTGTCGGTATCCGCAGCGGGTCAGCTCATGACCGTCTTCTCGCTGGCCTACGCCTTCGGGACTCCTGTTCTTATGGCCGCAACGGCACGACTGGAGCGTCGGAAGCTGCTGCTCTACTCGCTTGCCATATTCGTTATCGGCAACGGAATCGCTGTTGCATTGCCGGGCTTCGGATTTCTTATCGGCTCGCGGATTATACTGGCTCTCAGCACCGGGGTGTTTGTCGTTACTGCGTTAACCGTAGCTTCCAAGCTCGCCCCGGAAGGCAAACAGGGCAGCGCTATCGCAACCCTCGTAATGGGCTTCAGCACCTCCCTGATTATCGGCGTGCCGCTTGGCAGGTTGGTCGCATCCGCCTATGATTGGAAGTTGATTTTCGGAGGAATCGGCTTGCTTGGCTTGCTCGCCATCCTTGTGATTGCGTTCACGATTCCGCGTACGGACGGAGAGGAACCGGTGCCGCTTCGCAAACAGCTGGCGCTGCTGAAGGAACCGAGAATTGCCGTAGCCTTGACATTGACCTTCTTTTGGATCGTCGGGTATTCCATCGTCTACACCTATATTTCACCTTTCCTTCTCACCGTTACGGGGATGAGCGAAAAAGTAGTAAGCGCAGGTTTGTTCGCTTTCGGCGTCGCCAGTTTGATCGGTTCGAAAGTCGGAGGTTTTAGCACAGACAAATGGGGTGTGCCGCGTACCCTGGTCGGCGGCATGCTGCTTCATGCAGCGGCTTTGATCCTGATATCGCTGGCTGCCCAATCCCCTGCTCTTGTATTCCCGCTGCTTATGTTATGGTCATTCTCAGCTTGGTCGTCGGGTCCTACACAGCAATACAATCTAATAACACTTGCTCCGGAGGCATCCGGCATTATGCTTAGCCTAAATACTTCTGTTTTGCAGCTTGCCATGGCTGCAGGCGCAGGAATCGGCGGCATTGTTGTGGAGCAAGCGTCACTCACGACCCTTAGCTGGATCGGGGCGGCAGCAGTCGTCATCGCCGCGGGGATAGCCGCTGCATCCCTTGGACGATCCCGCGCCCGCTCCACGTCCACTCGCGAGTTGGAAGAACGAAATTTGCAGAAGACGGGAGCTTGATTCCAGGCTCAGTTCATAAGCGAAGCTGTCTCGCCATCCCTAGAAAAAACTGTAGCGCCCTTAATGGGCGCTACAGGCGCGGAGAAGCGCATCCTCCAGACTCTCCTACTACGCCGAGCATGCTGGTAAGAGAGTGCGATGAGCTATAAGACAGTCGGAAAACCGGTATCCGCGTTTCGAACTTATGCTTAGGCGCGATGTCATTCGGCGGGATTGCCGATGAAGCCCGCTCGGCGGCGGATTGCTGAGCGGCAAAGGCCGAATTACGGCATTATTTGCATTTTATCCAACTCTGTAAGCAAATATGGCTGAAAAACAGGCATTATTTGCAGGTATGGAGCCGGCTCGCGGGAAAAAAAGGCCTGTTCCATCAACAGCTTCAGCTGCCAGCGGAACAGACCCAATCTCATTTCTTATAAGTCATCACGGATAGAATCAGAGTGACCGCTTCCGCCCTTGTGGCATGATCGGCCGGAACGAATAGATTGCCGTCTCTTCCTTGAATTAATCCTGCCTTATGCGCTGCCGTAACGATAGGATAGGCCCAATCCGGAATATGATCCGCGTCGGCAAATGTGGATACGGCCGCTGTATCGACGTTTAACTTCACCGCCCGTGCAACCATGGCTGTCATTTCGGCACGAGTAATCCTGTTGTCGGAACGGAACGTGTTGTCATCGTAGCCGTCGACGATACCGGCTGCCATCGCCGCCGATATGCTTGACCTTGCCCACTCAGGGATACGCTCCAGATCAGCAAAGGATTGCTTCTTATCCCCGTTGTCCGGCAGCTGAAGTGCCCGAGCCAGCATCACAGTGAACTCAGCACGTGTAATGAGCCCCTGCGGTCGGAAGGTATCGTCTTCATACCCGTTCACGAACCCGAGTTTAACTGCTTTCTCAATCGCTTCTCTCGCCCAGTGACCGGCAATATCGCGGAATGCAACAAGCTTACCGTTTTGGATATCGGTTGCTATTTGCATACCGGCTTTTTGGGTCGTTGAGGCCAATTGACTATTAACCAGTTTTACATCGGTAAGCTCCACTTTGGCTTTTCCTTTGCCGATCGCTTCAAACGTAATGATACACAGTGTCGCATCCCCATTCACCCCGGGGTCATCACCGATTTTGGTGCCCGCAAATTGAATGCGGTCTTCCTTCACGAGAGCGGGTACGGTGAATCCTGGAATTTCACTCTTCGCTTGCTTAAACCGCAATCGGCCGGCATCGTAGACAAAATTAACTTCGTATGCATACAGATCCTTAAGGTTATGTCCCTTAACAGTAACTTGGACCTCTTGACCGCCTTCCGGTTTATCGTTTGAAATCGTTAGCGAGTAGGAAGCAGTATCTGCCGCCAACGCGGTTACTGGAAGCAGTAAGATGAACAGCAGCAATGCCAAGCTGACAGAAAGATGTTTGCGTCTCATGGAGAATCTTCCTTTCCCGGGGATACGGCAGATCATTCGATGATTTTCTTAGCAATCGCCGCAATGTCGACAATATCGATAATGCCATTGCCGTCATAGTCGGCTGACTTGTATCGGTTCCAATCCGGATGCTTGTTGTCGATGCCGTAGTGGGCTGCAGCGATGGAAAGATCGCCGATCGTGTACTTGTTGTCATTGTTCGAGTCGCCGGGCAGTCCAGGAGGCGGAGTCGTCACATCAACGCGGATGGTCGCCGGAAGCGCCTGACTCTCATGGCCCTGTGCGTCCCCTAAGGTCGCAGTCGTAACGGCAATCGATCCGCTGGCATTTTGCGTTACCTGCTTTGCGATGAATTGCAAATCGATATATTGCGAATCGCCCGTAATCGCATGCTCCATCCCTACGCTTACGCCAAGAAGGCGAATTTGACCGGGAGCTTGCACAGCCTTTTTATACAATTCCATTTCATCCAGGGTTGAGACCGCATCTCGGAAATCATATAGATTTGTATCATACTGAAACGTTAAATCCTGCGCCAGCACCAGGTTTTGCACATGCTTCAGTCCCAAGCGTACGGTAAACGGTGCTCCCGTCATGACAGTGGCAGGACCAATCAATGTCGTTTCCGTTTGCTGAACGGCTTGTTTCGTCACATACACCTGCGCGGTCACTGTTTCTCCGCCGTAAGCAGCTCTAATCGTCGTGCTTCCTTCCGCTACTCCGGTCAGGATGCCCTTCTGATCGATAGAAGCGATGCTGTTATCTGCCGTCGTAAATACAGTTAACGAAGTTACATCCGTTCCTGTATTCGATCCGCTGTATGTCGCCGTGACGACCGTTTGATGCGAATCGCCGATTTTCAGGTTATAAGACGGACTGTCTAGGCTGAGTGTGATTGGCTCCGGTTCCACCGTTTTATGTAGTGTAAATTCATCCACGACCCGTCCGCCTACCGTCTTGGTTACGACCTTCAGGTCGTTGCCATGAATGTCCACAACTGCATACATTTGCGTCAACTCGGCATCCGTAACCTTCTGCCATTCTCTAGGTGTGAGCGAATAAAACTTAGGTCCGGTCGAGCCTGCAACCATGTATGTCGTTCCTTGTCCTTCAGCGACAGGCTTACCGCCACTCATTGGGAACGTCCGCAAGTAAATGTGGTCATGACCGTTAATGACGAGATCGACCTTGAACTCGTCAAATACCGGCACCCACTGCTCCCTCACATTTACAGTATCATAGATGCTGCCATAAGGGCCTCTGTGAAAACCGACCACTTTCCATTTTTTCGTCGTCTTCGCAAGGTCCTGACGCAGCCACTCCTTCTGCTCCTCAATCGCATACTCGCTGTTCAGCACGATGAAATGCATGTCTTTGTAGTCGAATGAGAAGTTCGTGCCTTTCAGCGAGCTCACACCGTTGCCCGGCTGGTTAAAGTGGGCGAGAAAGTCGGTATTTTCCCGGTTGCCCATCACTTCATGGTTTCCAATGAATGCGACTAGCGTGGAATTCATGAGCTTCTGCTGCGCAGTGCTGAACCACATATTCCATTCGCTTTCTTTATAGCCGCTGTCGATCATATCGCCGGCATGCACCATAAATTCAGCATCCGGATGCTCTGCCACCGCTTTATCCACGGTATTGCCCCACAGCTTGTAACCGTTCAAGTCCGATGCTTGCGAATCGGCAAAATACAAGAACTTCGTATGATCCCCGCTCGTCTCCGTCGTTTGGAACGATCCCTGCGCACTGTAATTGCCATTGCCGTCCCCAACGCGATATACGTAACGGGTATCGGGCTCAAGTCCGTCCGCCACTGCTTTATGCACCCGGGCAGTTCCAAGGTCATACGTATTGTAAACGAAGCTGCTGCCAACAACCTTCTTGACATTCGTTTGTGAAAAGTCGGTAAACTCCGCTTCCTTCACGATCTCCACCACAGTCGGTTCCGTACCGGGATGCGTATGCCAAGCAAAAGACCTGGATACCGTCGGATCTTCACCCATCGTAACGCTGATATTGTATGGAACCGGCGTACCGGCTAGCGGCGATACTTTAAAGCTCATGACCGGGCTGTACATGGTCTCTTTGACCGCTTGCAGCTGATAAGTCTTCACTGCAGCCGTCAACGCATTCGTCTCCAGAATGCCCTGAGCGCCGGTCACACCGACCTCAATGCCGTCTGCGAGCAGCTTCGCGCCTTCGACGCCGTTTCCGTTCTCATCCGATACGGTAAACTTCGTCGTATACCCTTGTACGATACCGAATTCATCCCAGCTTACCTTCAAATGGTTCTTGATCGTTGATGCAATCGGCAAACCGAAGAAAGGAAAATGCGTATCTCCCGAGTCAATAAACGATATCGATCCTGCTTGGAAGCCGATTTCGTGCGATCCGGTTGCCGCTGCCTTCACTTTGTAACTGATTTGACCGAGCAAGTCATCATCCGATAGCCCTGCCGTATGAATCTCGTCCCAAGTTAAGCGAACCGTACCCTGTGCCGCATCGACAGAAGATTGCCACATGCTGTCAGTGAGCTTGCCGCCTTTGACCGCTTCCAACTCCTCGACTTTACCCGGATCGAAACGGAATTCGATCTGACCGTCACGGATTTGCACTGCATGAAATCCTTTTACATCAAGCATATAGGTATTGCCTGCATAGGTTTCCGCAGGGGCCTGATAAACGAGCTTAGGCGCACCCGTGTCCACCGTGAAGGTCCATTCTTTCGTCGCTTGATTGCCGGATAAATCTTTGATTTGAATCTTGACCTTGTGCACACCGTCTGTCAACGGCACATTCGGCGTATACGAAATACGGCCTTCCGGCGGGTAGAGCGCATGCGGAACACGGACATTATCAAGATAAAACCGGATTTTGTCCGGATCGATCAACGTCGTGCCCGGATGCGTCGCCGGGTCATAGCCAAAATCCTCGCCGTTCGCGCGGATCGTCGGTATGTTCGTATGCACCGTTGTACCTTCAGCCGGCGTCATATTTTTCAGTACCGGCGGATCCATATCGTCTTTGCCCGGTCCATAGAGCGCACGGATCTGATCGACGTAGATGACGCCTGCATCCTTCTTGGCTGCCTGCGTTTCCATATAGCGGACCGGCATATCCATCGTGAGCGGAAGCGTTCTTCCTTTAGGAACCGTTGCCTCTACATATTTCCATCCCGTCCAGTTAACTCCCGTACTCTGATCGGTGAAATCAATCGGTATCGCTCCCTTGGCATCGCGCATTTGCGCCCGCAGCCAGTGCATACGGCCATCGCCGTATACCCACATGCTGATTTTTTCCGGATATCCCGGAATTTGAATACGGGACGCAACGTCTTTGGCCGCCAAATACGAGCCGGAAGTGCCGGGTTTGCCGGTAAAATCATACTCCAGCTTCAACGACTTGCTCCCAAACCGCACGAAATCTTCATTCGTTTCGATGCTGGCGATACTTTTGACCGCCTGTGCGGATGAACTTGTGAGATAATTGCCCAATCCTTTTTCAAAATCTTCAAGAATGACCGGAGGCAGGCCTACATTAACATCCATGAAAGTTTCTACGCCTCGATAACTCACATAAATTTTGCCGCTTTTTTCCGTTTCGTTCGTAGCTGTAAACGTACCCTTCTCATCAATGGTGCCGATCGGTCCTTCTACCCGCCATGACAGCTTGCTGTTATCGGCCTGAACGACTTGACCGTTACGCAGCGCCGTAACCGTCAAATCGGCGGATTTACCGGACGCAAATGTCTTGAGCGCATCGGGAAACTTCAGCTCTGTCAGAACATCTACGACTTCAACCGTCGCTTTGCCTGCCGTCAAGCCGTCGCTGCTTGCCGTAATTCCGGCAGTCCCTGCTGCTGTGCCTGCGGTAAATTTGCCGGTGCCGTCCACCGTTCCTACCGCAGAATCGGCGCTCCAGGCAGCAGAACCGTTCCAAGCTGCAGGATGCCCGTTAGTATCGACAGCAACTGATTTGAACGTTACGGAAGAGCCGGCCAGCACGCGTTCCAGATTAGGCTGAACAACCAGCTTGGACGCCGCCCCTTCCGGTGCCTTGTTGACGAGCAGCAAGCCATTTGCCGTTTTACGTTCGCCTCCGTCGGAAGGTCTGTTCATTAAGGAACGCGACGTATCTCCCGGACTCCTGACAATGACAGTTGAGGAACCGCCTCCGTCCAGATTAAGTGCCTGAACAACGCCGAGATTTTTCATCATCTGACCTAATTCCTGAAGCTGCACACCTTCGCTGAAACCCGGCGCACGACCGTCAACCTCGATCATGACAACCGAGCCATCGGCTTTGGTGCCGATCGCCGACCGGGGGTGGACTGCCGTATCGCCGTTCGGCTGTACTTCGCCGTCCTTCACCAGCAGCTCCGATCCTCCGATGACTGTCCTGACATCCCGCCAAGCGGATTCCAGCTCGAAACTTGCCGTCAGTTCATCACCGATCTGCAGCCCGTTTAGCAAAGATCTGGCCGTCCCGGATGCCGATAAAACAACTTTACCTTCAGTAAGAGCGGTGTTTCCTTTATCCTTCTGAATACCAGCCACGCGCAGCTTCATCGTCTGCCCGCTTTTTACATCGCCCTCCACAATATCGAGCACAACTTCATCCCCAAGATCATTGGTGGTTGTCGTCGTATGGAAATCAGACGTATAGAGCACAAGCGCATCGGTGCCCCGCAAGCGGTTAATGTGAGTCAGCGGAGTCGTCTTACCGGTGATCGTAACCGTTCGCGTCAATTTCGGACTCGGCCCGTATATCGTCGTTCCGTCAGCTTTCAGCCCGAATGCATACCAGTTGTTCGGCGGACTCGTCAAAATCCGGCCATCGCCCATAAACATGCCGTGCGGAATACCGTTCGCTAAATCGTAAAAGTCCCCATTGATCCCCGCAATGACCCGGTTTCCTGTTTTGTCCGCATCACTGGCCATTCGGGAAACGCCCTGCATCCCATATACCTTGCCGTCCGTTTTGCCCGGCTGCAATTCGAGCTGCGAATTCTTTGGATCGAACATGACCGTATGTACCTTCTCCAGGCCCCGGTCTAACTTTATATCGTACCAGCTGTATGCAGCTCCAGGACCGATTTCCATCGTTCGTTCATCAATAATCTGACTGTTCAGCGGGGGAATCGCAGCCGCTGCCGTTCCGTATGGCAGAAGTGCCGATAATACCGTCACGCCGCATAGCAATAAGGACAAACTCCTTCGAAGCTTCTTCATTCAAAAGCATCCTCCTGATTACTTTATTCCAGAATCTTCTGTGCGATCGCCGCAATGTCGCTAATATCAATATTTCCGCTGCTATCGATATCTGCCGTTTTGATTTGATTCCAATCCGGACTGCTGCTGTTCTTGCCGTAATGAGCGGCTGCGAACGAAAGATCGCCGATCGAGAACTTGTTATCGCCGTTCGAGTCGCCCGGCAGACCAGGAGGAGGCGTCGTAACTGTAACGTTCAACGTCGCCAACTGCACTTGGCTTTCTCTTCCCTGGTCATCGCCAAGCATCGCACCGGTTACGGATATCGTACCGTAAGTCCCTTGCGTAACCGTTTTTGCTAGGAACGAAAGCTTCACAAGCTCGGCATCGCCGTTAACCGCATTGCCGGGACTTGCCAGGATCAGCCTGATTTTACCCGGCACCGCTTTCTCCGTCACAATCTCGACGCTCGGCTTCATGGATGTGGAGGAGACATAATCCGCAATATCCGTGTTGTATTCAATCGTGATGTCCTGTGCGTAGACGTTCGATGTGACGCTGTGCAGGCCGAAATTGACAGTAAAAGGCTGACCGGTAAGGACGGAGCTTGGCCCGGTTAAAACAGCTGACGGTTGTCTGAATGCGTTCAAATCCGTAAGCTGCATGCCTTTATAGTACGCGTCAAGAATCCGATCGTAGCTCCATCCCAGATTACCCAGCATTTGTGCGCCGAATTGGCTCATTCCCACGCCATGGCCATTGCCCCCGCCATAGAAGGTGACTTCGGACAAATTGCCTGAGCCGTCGCGAATCAGATCAAAAGTAAGAAATGCGGAATACAAAATGCTCGGATTTTTGAGCGTAGCCGCCTGGTCATAAGCCCCAGCTCCGCCTTTGGCCCGGTAAGCCAGCACATCTGTCGCTGACCCCGTATCCGTTTTATTCGGTCTGATCGTGAAGCGGATGTTGAATTCTTTTACAATTTTAAAAGTGCCCGTACTGCCCTCAATGACAAGTTCCATCGCGTTGCCGCCGGCACCGCGTCTCGAGACATACATATTGCTGATGGTGCCTGCACCCTCTACCGGAATCGGCTTGCTGACAAAGCTGCCGTTCGTATCTTTCGTCAAAATAAACAGAGGATCAGCCGCATAACGGAGAAGGATATTTTTATTAACCGTTTTTTCGAGTTCCGATTTCGTCAGGCTGACTTTCCAACGGAAATACAGCGAGTCCGAATCGTAGCCCTTATAGTTCAAGTTTTTGTAAAATGCATTCAGCGCTTGCTCGTTAGAGGTATTGATGTTCAGCATATTGCCGTTGTTCGCCGGATCGTAGGTATAGCTCCTTCCGGTCAAATACGGCAGCGGAGTGCCCGGGAACTGATTCGTTTCTACATCGTGCCAAACCTCGTGCTTCGACGCGCCGTAACCGCCGGATGTCGAGTAGAATCTCGCATCCACCAGTTGGCTGCCATTCTTCATGATTTTACCCGTCGTAGCGTCAACGGCTTGTGACGTCAGGGCATTCTCCGAAGTGTTGTTGTACACTTGGCTGAGTGTACTGTCGTCTATGTGAAAGCCGCGATCGGCGAACCGGCTGGTCAAATAATCGGTAAGCGCATATGTACGTGCCGCTATGGACTGCGCCTTCAGCGCTTCCAGTCCGAAGGATGACGGCATTTCACTCGGTACCACCTGGTATAAATACTTCTCGATGTCGAGCTCATTGATCAGCCTCAATTTATCCTTGGCCGGGTTCAGAAAAAGTTCGAATACACCTCTGTACTGGGGCTTGCCCTGCGCACGGGTAATCGAAGTCACCTGCAGCAGCGAATCGACGCTTGCCGGCTCTATGTACAATCGGTTTACGGTTCGGAGCAACTCCGCACCGTTCTGTGTAATGACAATCTGTCCGTTGCCGGCCGTAAACGTAACTTCTGTCCCCGCCGTTATGTCAAACTGCCGGCTGGCCGTTTTGTCTTTGATGCGATAGCCTTGCGCCGATTTCATATTGATTTGCGGGTGATCAATCTGAGTCATGTCTGCGATGTTGCTAATATCTTTGCGGATGCCGACGCGCATTCGGTTCAACGGTGTATCGCCGACGATAACGATTTTGGCGGCTTTCCCGTCATTGCCGAGATAGACATCTACGTTCTCCGCTCCAACCATCACATCGCTCAATGACTTTGCAATGACCGTACTGCCGAACTGCTGCTCAACCGTCAGCGTGTCACTGAGCCCTACCGTTCCTTTAAATTCTAGGTCGATCGTTTTGGCTGCGGCATTTTTCGCCATCACTTTTTCACGGATCGGGACAGACGCCGATGAATTTGCAGCTGTTGTGCTCGCTAAACCTTCCTGCGCATAAGCTGCCGGTAAACCGTTTCCAATTCCTGTTAAAATCGTGCCGCAAAGCAGCATAACTGCTAACGATGCATGCATTTTCTTCCGCAATGGAAATGACAAGCTACTCGTCAAAACGGACACTTCCTTTCTATTTTCTGATCAACCCAAACAAACCAATTGTAGTTTCAAAACTATGGAATCAACTCTGCATCAGCATCACCAGCCCCATGGAATTCACCTTTAAAATGATACATTTTGTATCTAAACAAATTGATCAGTGCCATTTTTCTGTAGGAAGTGTAAAATATTGTTTTAAAAAATTATTTTATATTAACAATTTATTTACAAAATTTAATTTCAAATTCTACCACTCAAGTGTAGCTTGAACTTTCTAAGTTGTACAGAGCGAAAAATGACTGTTTCTGTCTAATTATCCCTTATGTTTACCGACATTTCTCGCGAAAAAAAACACAAAAAAACCGAGGAGAGCGCTTCGGTCATCTTGTGCATATTAGAGGTGCTGGATAAAATCCAATGAAAGGGGAGTACTATCATACACTTTTCAAAACTTGTTGCAGTCGGGCCACCCCTTCTTTGATTTCTTCATTCGTCAAATGTCCATAACCGATGATAAGTTTGTCTTTATGTTTGCCTTTTTCGATGGTGTGATCCTCTACGGGATACACGTTTACTCCAGCCTCCCGAATTTCTGCAAGTAATTCTGCGTTGAATTGCACGTCCAGGAGCTGAGCGATCAAGTGCAGACCTGTGGAATGACCGGAAATATGCACCCGATGAGCGAAGGCGGATTTCAGACATTGGATGAGGATATCTCTTCGATGTTTATAAATCCTTTTCATTTTCATAATATGCCGTTCCAAATAGCCGCCCTCAATAAACCGGGCCAGGATAAGCTGATTTAGCGAAGGCGTATGCAGATCCGCAAACCATTTCAATTTGCGGCATGTTTCTACGAGTTGCGAAGGCAGTATTAAATACCCCATCCGCAGGCCTGGCGATAAAATTTTACTAAATGAACCTATATAGAGAACCCGCTCCGGATCCAATCCTTGCAGCGAGCTTACAGGAGGCCCTTCATGGCGAAATTCGCTATCGAAATCATCTTCGATCAGATAGCAATCTTTTTGCCTTGCGTATTTGATTAGTTGAACCCGCCGTTGAATGGGCAATGTTCCGCCTAAAGGATACTGATGGGAAGGAGTCGTAAAGACGAACCTGGGTTGAATATGTAAAGGCAGCAATGTTGCATCCAATCCGTCTTGATCGGCGGGAATCGGATAGATGGATGCTCCTGAACGGGTAAAAATCGTTTGAATATCATGAGTTATCGGATCTTCCATAATCACATCGTCGCCCGGCGACAACAGCAGCTTAGCGGCAAGCGTTAATGCCTGAGTCGCACCTGAAGTAATTACTAATTGCTCCGGATGGCAGTATACGCCTCTTGTTTTGAGCAAATAGCCGGATAAAACCTGCCTTAATTCAGGTCGTCCTTCGGGCATATCGTAACCGAGAGCGGATGAAGCTGCTTCATTCCACATCGTTTGCGACAATTTTGCCCAAGTTTTTCGCGGAAATAAATCCAAAGCGGGGATCCCTGAGCGAAAATTAATGATGTGACTGCCTTTATTCGTTTGTTCATCCCAGGGCAAAGCCTCAATTAACGGTGCTTTTTTATGCTGTTCTAAATAAGTTCCTTCCGCAACAAAAGTCCCCGAACCTGAACGGGCAGCCAAGAAACCTTCGGCCAATAATTGGTCGTAGGCTTCTAAAATAATGTTCCGGGACACTTGTAGCTCTGAAGACAGTTCCCGTGTTGACGGCAGTTTAGCTCCGGATGCAAGCTCCCCGCTTAATATGCGTTCCCGAATTTGCCCGTAAACCTGCCGGGTTAAAGTTAAATCAGATGATCGGTCAATAGGTAACCATAGCATGGCGTCGTGAGCCCCTTATTCCTTCTTTGATAGATGACTCGATTAAGAAGCGATCTTTTTCGTTTCACGAACAAGTGTTTCAAATAGGCCGATTGCCTTGGACAAATCGGAACGGTCAGCCGACAAGCAAGCGAAGCCTTCCCGAATGCGTGACTCGAAATCGATGGGAGCCTTTGGGAACCGGTCGCACTGGGCAACCGCCCCTTTCTCATTCAGCAGATATACTCCATTGCAAACGAACAATACTTGAACCATACAACTTACCGTCCGAAAAAGATGACCTGCCGCATAAGAAACATCATTCCGGCCAATCGCTTTCTTGGCATTCGCAACGGAAAAATCCGCTTCCCACAAGAACTTGGCTATTGTCGCTTGCCGAAGGCCATCCGGATACTGCGCTGTTCGCGTCTTCATTTCGGCGACAAGACCGTCCGGATCCCAGAGCGGCCGGCAGTACGCCGCTTCTCCCATATAAATCGATGTGCAGAATCCATGAGGGTGTCCGGGCTGATAATGGATACCGATGCGGCCTTGACGGCAATCGTCGATCACATAAACCGGCTGACCTCAAGATCCTTTAATTTAGTTCCGACTGGAAACGAATAATTTTTCAAAGAAGAATCGAACTATCTGCAAGTCTTCCTTCTTCATAAAAATTACAGATGGTGCAACAAAAACTGACAAAACTTCTTATTTTAGCACCCTACAATAATTTATGGATGTGTTATAAAATAAGGGAAAATTGTGTAAATGTCTATGAAACTATGAATTCATTCATATAAAAGAAAGGTGATGTACCATGCAGATTAAAAAGAAAAACGACATTGATATCATTTTGGACAACTTTTCTTCCATAGCTGAATGGGATCATACAGGCAAAAAACTATACCTCGTATTCCCGGACCGAAAGCGCGGAGGACAATGGACCTTGATGCGCTATGATGACAATCGTTACAGCGTACACGGCCTCGGCCAAGAATATTTGGACGAAGCCGAATTGTTTTTTGACGAACGAGACAGCATCATTTCGTTTTTATGGGATAATCGAGCAGCTTTTAACGCTAGTTTAAAAGTTGCCAGATAACAAAACGTCAATTTCCGCCGCTGCGCGGGTTAATCCTTCTTCTACGCTCAAACAAAGAAAAAATGCCGGTCCTCACCATGCAAAGCGGCGTAACCGGCATTTTTTCTTCCACCGAGGGGGAAAGATGACTCTTAAGCTTGAGCCTGCTGAAGCGAATTGCTCGCTTTGGAGATCCGGATCGCCATCAAGGCGGCAAACAAGCACACGAACCCGGCACCGATAAACGGAATGGTATAAGTCCCCAACCACTCTCTCATAACACCTGCACCATAAGCCGCTGTTGAAGCGCCTAATTGGTGAGCGACGACGACCCAGCCGAAAACCATGCCGGCCTTTTCCTTGCCGAACTCCTTCGATGCAAGTTTAACCGTCGGCGGAACGGTAGCAATCCAGTCCAGACCATAAAAGATAGAGAATATCAGAAGTGCCGTCGGACTCGTATCAAGCGCATAGGGTAAAAAAAGCAAGGAAAGTCCGCGAAGCCCGTAGTACCAAAACAGCAGCCAGCGGCTATCATACCGGTCTGACAACCAGCCTGAAGCTGTCGTGCCGATGAGGTCAAACAGCCCCATAAGCGCAAGCAGTCCAGCTGCCATCACTTCCGGAATCCCGTAATCGCCGCATGCAGGAATGAGATGTGTGCCGATTAAGCCATTGGTCGAGAAACCGCAAAAAAAGAACGTGCCTGCGAGCAGCCAAAACGTCTTATTGTTTAATGCTGACCGGAGGGTAAGCAGCGGTGTGAGAAAGATGTTTCCCTGGAACGGCGTTGGTTTGACAAGTTCCTCAGATCCATAAGCGGCAGCACCTACATCATACGGATGATTTCGCATCCAAATCGCAACAAAAACCAGCAAAATAACGATAGCTCCAACCGCCGTATATATGGCATATCGCCAGCCTATATCTACTGTTATTTTGGCAAGCATCGGCAGGAACAACAATTGGCCTGTAGCTGCACTAGCGGTTAGCAATCCCACGACAAGCCCTCTCTGCTTCACGAACCATTGATTGGACACCGTTACGCCCAGCACGTTCGCCATCATTCCTGTCCCTAACCCTGCAATAAGTCCCCATAAGATTTGAAATTGCCATAAATACTTCATCAGCGGCGTAATGGAGAGGCTCAAGGCCAACACAGCCAGAGAGATGACCATGATTCTTCGAATACCGAACTTTGCGAGCAGCGCAGCAGAAAAAGGACCTACTAAACCGTATAAAAAAATGCCGATCGAAATAACGCCGGAAATGCCGCCGCGATTCCATCCGAACTCTTTTTCAAACGGAAGCATGAGAATGCTCGGCATAGAACGAATCCCCGCTGATACGAGCAAGGTCACAAAAGTGATGAGAACAACCACCCATCCGTAATGCAATCTCAACGTTTTGACGCTTGAGTCCATCTGCTCCTCACTCCGCTTCCATTATTTTGTTTGTACATACAAATATATAATGCTGTTTTAGCATTGTCAATACAAAAAAAAATAAGCTATTCCAGTAATTGGCGTACTGAAATAGCTGCAATCTATGCTGATCATGAACTTGTGTCCTATGCTCCGCCTTCATCCGAAGTCCACTGCCGATTAATCTGTATACCCAGCGTGTCGCTCCTTCGAAATCTACCTGCTTACTTCAACCTTAGCCATTTTCTCATAATAACGAATCAGACTGCCGTGGTCGCAGTCACCCATGCCATCTACCTTCAATGCCTGCATCATTTCCATAACGGCAGCTGTAAGCGGGAGTGGCACGCCGACTTCATGGGACGTTTCCAAAACGTTGTGCAAATCCTTGATATGCAGGTTGACACGGAATCCCGGATCAAATTTGCGGTCCATGACGAGCGGCGCTTTCGCATCCAGTACGGTGCTGCCGGCGAGGCCACCGCGAACCGCCTGATAAACCAGTTCCGGCTGAACGCCAACCTTGCTGGCGAGCACGAACGCCTCGGACATCGCTGCAATGTTAATGGCTACGATGATCTGATTGGCCAGCTTAGTCACATTTCCCGCACCAATATCCCCTGTAAGTATAACAGTGGCGGCCATTGCTTTCATCACATCATAGCATCGGTCGAACACTTCCTTCTTCCCGCCGACCATCACGGACAAAGTCCCTTCAATCGCCTTGGGCTCGCCACCGCTCACCGGCGCGTCCAGCATTTCAATGCCCTTTTCCTCCAGTTTCCTGGCGATTTCCTGACTGGTCAGAGGCGCGATCGAGCTCATATCGATCACAACAGTTCCCGGTGCGGCCCCTTCGATTACGCCATTCGGACCCAGTACTACTTCTTTTACCTGCGGCGAATTCGGCAGCATTGTAACAATTACATCCACCTGCTCGGCCAAAGCTTTGGGCGTAGATGCCGTACGGGCCCCCATCGGCGCAAGTTCAGACCTGTTTTTGCTAGTTTCGAGAACAACAAGCTCATAGCCCGCTTTGAGCAAGTTTTTACTCATGGGCTTACCCATAATCCCCAACCCGATGAATCCGATTTTCATCTTCATACAAGAGCTCCCATCTGCTTTAAAATATCAGCGAGCTTACTTCTATTCATTTGCGAACAGCCGGTATTTGGTAATATAGAAGCACCAACGTCAAGACCGATCAGGTTCATGGCTTCCTTGGTTACGACCGGAAAACTGGCTAGATTAAAAGCCATGCGAAGAGGAGCCAGCTTAAACTGAGCTTCCCGGGCTCCCGCCAGATCCCCGGCAATGAACTTCTCGTAGATTTCAACAACCAACGCCGGCACAATATTAGCCGTTGACGCGACGCAGCCCACGGCACCGTAAGCCAGGGAACCGAGGATCATAACGTCCCGCCCGGCCATGACCTTAAATCCCGTATCGCGCGTTCTGCGGATATACTCGGCAGTCAAGGTTAAATCGCCGCTGCTGTCTTTTACGCCGACGATATTCGGAATACCGGCAAGCCTTTCGATCAAATTCGCCGAAATGTTGTTGCCCACGCGATCCGGGTTATTATAGAGCAGGATCGGCAAGGCCGTCGCTTCGGCTATTTTACGGAAATGCTGAAATAACTCTTCTTCCGAGGGCGTAAGAAACATGGGAGGCAAAATCGTAATCGCCTGCGCATGCTGCCTTTCACCCATTTGGGCTAACTGCACGCACTCTTTGGTCGTGATCGCCCCGATACCCATATAAACGGGGACCCGACCGGCAACCTGCTCGATCGTCATGTGAACGGCCCGCTCCTGCTGCTCATGGTCCAAGCCGTAAAACTCGCCATTACTCCCTAAAGATAATATGCCATGTACGCCGCCTGCTATGACGTGCTCTACGACTCTGCGGAGTCCTTGTTCCTCCACGCACTCTTCAGCATCAACGGGTGTAACGATCGGCGGAATGACTCCTCGAATGAAACTAGTGTCCATAGCGTATGCCCTCAAACTCAGCAAGTGCCGCCAGCAGAGCCCTTACATAACCGATGGAATACCCCCAACCGATGCTCGACGATTTCCAACTGATACCCGAATGAGCCCAGCTCTGATCCAAATCGACGCTATCCCCTTCCAACTGTGTAATATGATCGGGATTGATGCAGCCTTTATACCCGACTTTCCGCAGCTCAAGCAATATGTTGAATACGTTCAAATCGCCATCGTCGAGAAGCGCTTCTTCAAACGCTCCGGCTGTAGGAAGGCTGCCCCTCACATTACGAAGGTGCACCAAATAGATCTTGCCTTTACGCCCATAATGATTGATTTCATCCATCACCAACGAGCTTCCGCCTTCTTCGGCCCGCGTTCCGATACAGTATACGAATCCGACGTTTTTGCTTGGAAACGCATCGATGATCCGATGGAAACCAAGCCCGCCGAAAGGTGTCCCATGGTTGGGCGTATCGGATGGATGAACCGTCAACTTCACATCGTAATCCTCAGCAACCGGAACCAGTGTGCGGAATGCTTCCGTAAAGCGGCTCCACCAGCGCTCCCGCTCCCCCAAACCGGGAATTTCGGGCTTATTCTTCATTAAGCCTAGACTTTCGCCCCGCGCTATTGCACCGCCCCGCTGCACGGCTTTATAGCCGGACGTCAAGACAGGGACGGTATCGCCGGCGAAACGCTGCCTGACAATCGGCAAGCCCGCTTCGCCGAATACTTTGATGGCAGTAGCCGAATTCTCCAGCTCTTTTTCACTGCCGGGCAAATTGTTCATATACCGTTCGGTAAGGTCCGGCAGCGTAACCCGGTTCATTTCCAGTCCAAAGGAACGCACGCGTCTGCGCAATTTCAGCAGTTGATCCAAATCCGGATAACCCTGTTCCTTCACTCCAGGAAATGACGAGCCCTTGCCGAAATCGATGTAATCGATGCCGAGCTGACTCATTTGTTTTAAATCAAGATCAGTCAGTTCGCAAGTATTCACTGTAACCGATATATTCATCATTGGTTATCCCCTATTCACAGGTTATCAATCATTTGACTCCGCCGGCAGCCAATCCGCTCTTCAAAAATCGTTGTGCCAGGAAATAAAGGAAAATGGCAGGCAAGGATGCAATCACGGACGAGCCCATCAGTAATCCCCATACGGCCTGATCAGAAAACTTAAAGCCGGAAATACCGATATTGACCGTCTGCTGTCCCGGGCTGGTTGTCAACACCAAAGCGTACAAATATTCGTTCCATGCGAGTGTAAAAGCAAAGGTTGATACAACGGCAATGCCGGGAGCCGCTATGGGCAAAATGATTCTGAACAAAGCCTGTAGGCTGCTGCAGCCGTCGATCAAGGCCGCTTCCTCCAGCTCTTTGGGAATCGCCTTAAAGTAGCTGATGAGCATGTAGCAGCAGTAAGGGACGATGATGGTAGGGTAAACGATCAACAACGCATTTTTGTTATCGTTCAGTCCCAGCTTGCTTACCGCTACATACATCGGGATAAACAACACTGCGGTCGGCAGCAGATACGTATAAATAATGCTTTGCGAGAAAAAGATTCTCCCCCGGTAACGCAGCCGGGTCATGCTGTACGAGCCCAGAATACTGATGCTGACCGATATGAGGGTAACGAGCGAAGCCACATAGAGACTGTTTTTCACAAAGTTCATGAACTTTGTTTTTTGAAACAGTTCCTTGTAATGGGATACCGTCCACGCTTCAGGGATTAAGCCTGGCTTTGGCGTATACATGAGCTCGTTAGGCGTGAAGGATGATTTGACCATCCAATACACCGGAAACAACGTCCAGATGGTAAAAATAAACACAATTGCGTAGATGATCGTCTGCTTTCTTATCTTTTTCCATGTTTTCGGCTTCATGCGCGTTCCTCCTAATCATCCGCTTTCATTTTTCTCATGGAGACGACAATCATGATGACCAGAATAGGAACGACGGAACCCGCTACGGCCAGCGCCCGACCCATTAGATTTTGCTGAAATGCAACCTCATACGTATACGTCGAGATGATCGCCGATGCGTTGAGCGGGCCGCCGCCCGTGATCAAATAAACACTTTCAAAATTGTTAAATGTCCAAATGCAGGAAAGCAGCGTCGTAATGGTGATGACCGGCATGATCGAAGGTACCGTAATCGCGAAAAACTGTCTTACCCACCCCGCTCCGTCGATTGTTGCCGCTTCATACATTTGCGAATCGATGGTCTGCAAACCGCCCAGTAAGCTGAAGATGAAAAAAGGGAGACCTTTCCAGACGTTCACGATGATGACCGAAACAAGTGCGATATGAATGCCTGAAGTCCAAGGAATGGGCGTATCCGTAATGTTCAGGCGAAGCAGCAAGGAATTGATGATACCGTAAGTATCGTCGTACATCCAACGCCAAGTGATGGCGGCCACCATGCCGGAGAGTGCCCATGGAATCAGCAAGATCATGCGAAATAATCCCCGGCCGAAGAAAGACTCGTTCACGACGACCGCCAACATCAGACCAACGGCTAACTTGATGCCGACGCTGAAGATCATATAGATGAGCGTGTTTTTGAGCACCTTCCAGTATTCTCTGTCCGTGAGAATATGAAAATAGTTGTCGAGTCCGACAAATCGGGGCTCCACGCCGACAACTTTGTCCGTAAAGCTTAAATAGATGGCATTGATAAACGGGAACCCGATGACCACAAAGATGACGAAAGCTACCGGTATAATTAATATATATCCAAGCGTCATATCATATTTTCTGCCTAGCTGTCCCATGTCAGGGATCACCGCCTTATTGCGTATACTTTGAGCCCGTTACTTCTTGCCGTAAAGCTGTTTTAGTTCTTGTTCAAGCTGATTGAGAGATTTCTGGGGATCCATCTTCTCGACTACAATTCTTTGCACCGCTCTCGTCGTAAGCTGCATCGATTTGGCCTTCGACCCGAGATCGTCCTCCGGACCCGGATAATTGCTCGAACCGACGACGCTGTCGACCATTTTCATCCAACCGGCGGCTTTATTGTTCGGATCCTTCCAGAATGGCATCTCTTCCGAGCCTTTGAGCACAGGCTGGAATTTCCCGCCCATCACTTCCACGAATTTATTGTAGAAATCTTTGTCAAAAAATTCAGTTACGAATTTTTTGGCCCACTTCGTGCCCTTGGCGTTCTTGAATATGGCGAATACGTTGCCGCCTCCCAGTATAAAATCGCCCTTAGGGCCGGCGAGCTTCGGAATCAGAAGCGTATTTTTTTCCAGCTCCGGCTTATCCTTCTTGGCCTGATCGTATACGCTTCCGCTGTTGATGATGAAGCCGACCGTGCCTGCGAGATAAGCGTTGTTATTGCCGTTATCGTCCCAAGTCACGGAAGACGGCGGCGTTAAGCCTTCTTTCCAAAATTGAGCGAGAAACGTGAAGGCTTCAAGCGTCTCTTTCGAATTGACCACGATATTGTTATCCTTATCGACAACGGCTCCGCCATAAGCAAGAATCACATCACGGACAAAGCTCTCGGCGTCGCCACCCCCGGACTGTCCGAGCGGAAGGCCTACGGCATAAATGCCGTTTTTCGGATCATTGACGATTTTGGCTTGCTCGTAAAGCTCCTGCCATGTTTTCGGGATAGGTAAATTATGCTTTTCCCATAAATCTTTACGCAGGTAGGCTCCGCCCATTTGGAAAGACTGAGGAACCATGAAATATTTATCTTGCACGACGGAAAACTTTTTGGCGCCCTCCGTAAAATTAATTTTCGTAATAATGTCCGAAGTGTCCACCAGTTGGTCGGAAGCGACAAACTGCTTCGCCACAGGGTCATTCGCCACAATCAGATCAGGCGGGTTTTTGGCTTCAATCGCAGCAAGCAGCTTCGTTTTCAAGTCGTTCTGGGATACGACCACGTATTCCGTTTCAATATTGTTCGCCTTTCCGAATGCCTCTACGCGTTCCTTCATCAGGTTGTTATAGGCCTGCGTGTATTCCCCTTTATCCCAAAAAACGAATTTCTCTTTGGCTCCGTTAGATACAGCAGCCGGTGAACTCTCGTTGCCGACCGGTGTAGAAGTTGCAGCTTTATTTCCTGTCGAGCAGCCCGCAGCAATGGATCCGAACAAAACTGTAACCGCTAAAACAGAACTCCATCTATGCCAATTCATTGTCTCACCCCGTCATTGGATTTTGATTATATCGCGTACATGGCGCAGAGCAGCGCTCTGAGATATCCGATGGAATAGGCCAGACCGATGCCGCAGGCGCTGCGATGGTCGCCACTGTGACGAACCGGATCGTCCCCTTCAAGAACGGGAATATGATCCGGATTGATGCATCCGTCATAGCCTACCTTCCTCAATTCCATTAATATCTTGAACATATTCAAATCCCCGTCGTCTAACAGCGTCTCTTCAAACCCGCCCGAGGTCGGCAGGCTGCCACGCACATTTCTCATGTGGATCAGATGAATGCGCCCTTGTCGGCCATAATGGTTAATTTCGTCCAGCACGAGCGACGATCCGCCCGCTTCGGCCCGAGTGCCTATGCAATAGATGTAGCCCACTTGCTTACTGGGAAAAGCATCCGTAATGCGATGATATCCCAGGCCGCCGAAAGGTGTATCCGCGTTGGGCGTATCCGAGGGGTGCATCGACAGCTTCACCTTGTAGTCTTCAGCTATCGGAACCAGTTGACTATAGACGGTCAGGAAACGCTCCCACCAAGATTGCAGTTCTTCATATGTCGGCGTCTGTTGCGGTTGCTTGGTAAGACCTAGGCTTTCCCCCCGGGAGATATAGCCTCCTCGCAGCACCGCATCATACTTGGTCATCAAGTGATCGAACGTATCTCCGGCAAACCGCTGCCTGACGATGGGAACACCCGCTTCGCCGAATACCTTCATGGCGTTAACAGTATTGTCCAGTTCATTTTCGGAGCCGGGAAGATTGCGCATGAACCTTTCCGACATGTTGGGCAGCGTCACCCGGTTCATATCGAGCCCAAAGGATCGAAGCCTGCGTCTTAGTTTCAGCAGTTCATCCAAATCCGGATACCCCTGCTCCTTCACTCCTGCGAAGCTGGAGCCGTTCCCGAAATCGAGGCAATCGGCCCCCAGCTGAACAAGCTGCTTCAAATAGCTGTCGGGGTGATCCGTTCTTGCGGTTGTTACGGAAATTCTGATCAATGTCCTCATCCTTTCACTGTCGCTTAGGGCAATTGGGAAACGCTTTCATCTACCTTTGATTATAAAGACTGCAAAAAGAATAAAAAGGCGGTTCATTCCTCTTTTGGTATCATCTATTGGCTTCATAAGGACACGCCGGCTAAAAAGTATCATCTTTTAACAAAAGGGAATCATTTGATGTTCAATTGAACAAATGGAGGTACGATAGCCTGCAATCAATGCTATAATGTGCCTATATGAGGTTGTTTACACTTTTCCGAACAGAGAGGCGGGCCGCCGTGTATAAGCTCCTTATTGCTGATGATGAATTTGAAATCAGAAATGGCTTAAGCAACTACTTTCCCTGGGGTGACATTGGCTTCGAAGTCGTGAGTCAGGCTGATAATGGCGTGCAGGTTATGGATTACACCGCTAGGCACGAAGTGGACGTCCTTCTTTGCGATATCCGGATGCCGATTATGACCGGTATTGATGTGGCCAAAGAGCTTTACCATAAAAAATCACCCATTAAAGTTATTTTTTTAAGCGGTTACAAAGATTTTGAGTTTGCCCAGCAGGCGCTGATCTACGGGGTAAAAAATTATATCGTCAAGCCCACGAAATACGATGAGCTAATGAACATTTTCATGAGCATCAAAGAGGAATTAAGCCAGGAGAGGAAAAAAGATGCGGAGCCCGAAGGCGGCATTTCCGATAAAGTGATTGCGGTTATCAAAAACTACGTAAAAGAGCGCTACCGTGACGCTGCTCTGGAAGACGCTGCGGAGTTAGTTCACATGAGCCCTTACTATATCAGCAAATATTTTAAGCAGAAGACGGGTGAAAATTTTTCGGATTATGTCATTTCCGTCAAGATGGAGAAAGCCGCCCAATTTTTAAAGGAAATCGATTTTAAAACGTATGAAATCAGCGAGATGATCGGCTATAGCAACCCTAAAAACTTTACCCGCACCTTTAAAAAATATTTCGGCAAAAGCCCGCGTGAATTCAGAAATGCGGAATAAAATGAAAACCTACCATGCGTTCTTCCTGAAAAATTTATTCACCTTCTTGATCCCGATGCTTGTGCCCATTCTGATCCTGGGAACGATGTCCACGGTCATTATAAAAAGATATGTAACGGAAGAAATTAACCATAATACGACCAATATGCTGAAACAAACCAAGGAAAATGTCGAGCTGATCTTTAACGAGCTTGACTCGCTGAATATCCATTTTATGGCCAACGCCATCGAATTTGCGAATTTAAAAAGCCTTATGCTCAAACCGTCGCTCGAACTCGATGACTATAAAATACTCGCAACCATCAAAAATCTGATCGATGCGCCCGCCATGGCCATGCCTTATATCGATTCCGTCTATGTCTATTTAAATAATGACAAGAATCGTTTGCTATCCACGACCTCCGGCGGGCTGATCGAATTACATGAATTTTATGATAAGGCATGGTTCGACAGCTACAAAAAGCATCAGCATGGCGATGAGTTGGTATGGACGGAAAACCGCACCGTTAAGAAATATAACTTTGAGAATTCGGCCGTGGAGCTGATCACGCTTTACCGCAAATTGTCCCGCGATCAAGGAGACGGGCTCCTCGTATTGAACATTGACGCCAAATATATCGAAAACCACTTGTCCAACTTGTCCACGTTGCCGGATCAAACCCTGCTGATTCTTGGCGCAAACGGTGAAGTGATGTTTAAAAACAAAAAACTTCCCTATTTTAATCAGTTGAATACGAATCAACTCATTTCAGAGAAGCTTTCATTCTATGAGACGGACCTGAACGGCCAGACGTTTATCGTATCCAAGTTGAATTCGGATAAATAAGGCTGGACGTTTTTATCGATCGCCCCCAAAGCCTCGTTGTATAAGGTTCCCAATGATTTAAACTTGACGAGCCAACTGCTCCTGTTGGTTTCCTTTTTATTCGGCGGCGGGTTGACGTATTATTTGACCAGAAAAAATTACCGCGATGTGAAATCGATCGTCACGATTCTGGAATCGGCCGAAAACAACAAGCCATTGCCCGCCCTGCCTTCACGCATCAAAGACGTATACAGCTTCATCATTCACCGTATCCTGAAAAATTTTATCGAGCAAAACTATTTAACCATCCAACTTTCCGAACGCAAGTACAAAGCGCAGGCCATGGAACTGATCGCACTGCAGTCGCAGCTGAACCCTCATTTTCTGTACAATACGCTTGAGACGATCAATTGGAAAATCGCAAGCCTTACCGGCAAGCCGGGGAATTTGAATAAAATGGTCGAAAATCTGGCCGATATTTTGCGCTATGCCCTGGAAGGACACAACAAGCCGGTCATCCTGCAAAAAGAAATCGCATATACGTTAAGCTATATCGATATCCAAAAGGTCAGATACCAGGACAAATTCGACGTCATCTGGGAGTATGAGGAGTCTGTAAAAAAATACAATGTTCCGAAGCTTATCCTGCAACCGCTAATTGAAAATAGTATTTACCACGGCATTAAGGTGAAGGAAGGCAGATGCCGGATCAAAATCAAAATATGGAAAACCGGCGAGCTGCTTCATGTGGCGGTTATCGATAATGGGCTCGGCATCGACAAAGAAAGGTTGGCACAGATCAAGGATGATCTGAAGCGGGATATTGGAGAAACGGATCATATCGGCCTCTATAACACGCACAAAAGACTGAAGCTGCTCTATGGCGAATCGTTCGGCATTAGCATCCGTAGTAAATACGGCCGAGGAACGGCGGTCTACTTAACTATTCCTATATGAGCATGAAAACAAAAGGGCTGCAGCAGCAAGTCATGTTTATCGACTTCTGGCGACAACCCTCTTTTTTTTTCAATAATACGGGTGCCTCTATGCTACACCCGCTCTATCCGAAGCGGCTCTCCCTTCCGACAGTCCGCCGGAAACGAGCAGTCCTGCCAAAGCTACAGCCAGCAAGCTGTAGAACAATTCATGGTAGTCTATAAAAAGGCTAACCATGACGGATGCGGCTATGCCGCCGATATACCGGAACGTAGAGAAGATACCGGAAGCAACGCCGGATACGTCTTTAGGGACAGCTTGCAGCGAAGCGGTCTGCATGGAAGGCGTCCCCATACCCGAACCGATTCCGCCGATCAGCAAGACAAGCGCGATGTACGGGAAGGTCGGGTACCAATAAATACCGAGAAATCCCAGTAATGCTGCGCAGGATACGGCAAAAGACAATAGCACGAGCCGCTTCTTGCCCAGACGCTCGGAAAGCGCCCCACCAAACCATGAGCATGCGGACATCGCAAACGAGAATATGAACAGTAAGATACCGACGCTTTGCACCGAGTAGTCGTATTCTTTCTGCAGCAGAACGGGCATCACCAGAATCGTGCTGTACATGATCGCGTTGCTAAGCAAAATGGCGACATTGGCGCTTATGAACATACGGATCTTGAACAGTGCAAACTGGATAAGCGGCTCTTTGCATCGTCTCTCCTGCCAAATAAACAAGAAGACGGTGAGCGCCAAAATGGCTATCGTCCACATACTCAACATTTTCGGGTGGGTGACGGCCAGTGTAAACAAAGTCAGTCCGGCGGTCAAATACAAAGAACCTGGAATATTCCTGTTGGCGATAACGCCTTGCCGGGCAAGCAAATCGCCGAGATTCAGCAGGAACAATCTAGACTTGGCAGGCAGCATGGCGTCGATGTAGAAATGATGGTCTTCATCCAATCCCCAGCTGTCCCGCGCTGAGAAGAGAGATGACCAGCATCGTTTCAGGCTTTCCAGCAGATGCGGTAAGTCAGTCACATTCAGGATCGTTTCATACTGTCCGGCGAATGAAGCTTCTTCCAGATCCTCTGCACACGAGGAAGAGCGCACCGCCACCCCGCCTCCAAGTTTAGGCCCATCCTGAAGCGATTCGAAAGCAGCTGCAACCTCTCGAAATACTTCATCCGGCAATTCCTCATCGGCGAGCCGTTCATCCATGCCGGACCAATCCTGCTCATGGCTCAGCCCGTTTGCTGACATGAAACGATGTAGCGCATTGGATGTAACGACAAACCCGCCCGGTATGCTGACATTTTGATCTGTCAATTTCGCGAGTTGCAGCGCTTTTGAACCACTTTAGTCATGTCAACAAAAAAAATCGGCGATCGCTCCCTGTTGAATACAAAGTATCGATCGCCGAGTTCGGCGGGTATGTGCCGCGTCTTTCGGAAGGAGAGGGTTGAAGAGGGTTACAGCCTTAAGCGAGTTTCAATCTGGCAACAATCGGATAATGATCGGACGGGTAACCGCCGTCGATCTGTCGCCGGTCGACTAAGCATTCCATGACCGAAATTTCCGGCGAGACGAAAATGTAATCGATCGGCTTGCCTTCGTCTCCTCCATGAAAGTTGTGAGCCGTCAGGCCAGCCGATGCAGGAAGCACTGTATAGGCGTTAGTCAGCCATGGCATGCCGTCAATACCACCTTCAATCTTAGCTTCCTCCTCTAGAAACCGGATCGGCTGATGCTCAGGAAAGCTGTTCATGTCTCCCATCAGGACGGCAGGCAGCCCATAAAGAGAACGGTGGGTAATGATATATGACCAGATCACTTCAATTCCCCGGTCCCGCGCTTCCTGACTGGCGTGGTCCAAATGAGTGTTATATAGCATGAACTCCCGGTTCTCAGCGATAAGTCGGCAGCGAGCCCAGGTGCAAATACGCGGAAAGTAGCTATCCCAGCTCTTTGAGGCGACTTCCTCCGGCGATTCAGAGAGCCAGAACTGCCCGTGCTCGAGGATTACTACCCGATCATTCTTGTAAAAGATCGCGCAGTGTTCGTTATCCTGTCCGCCGAATCGCCCCGAGCCGATCCACTCGTAACCCGGCAGCTGTCCGTGAAGCTCGATCAGCATATCACGGTACCCTTCCTGCGTGCCGACGATGACCGGATCGCGATCCTGAATGATGCCGGATACGCGGTGTACGCGCAGCGGCCAAGCGTTCTCTCCGTCGTTCGGTGTGTTGTACCGCAAATTGAAAGTCATCACTGTCAATTCCATATCGAAACCCCTCGCGTTCGTTATTCGAAATAAATGGGATTCGTAATGGCTGCCAAGAGATTCTGATCTACCTCGGAAAAATGGCGCCATACTTCCGCCCTGTTAAAGTCCGTCCGACCGTTTCAGCCTCGAATTCAGTCCAAAGTTCGCCTTCCAGGCTCACTTGCAGAGCTGCCGAATCATCTCCGCCGAGCGCACCTCCGCTCCATCCCCTTACCCGCCGTTCGTCACGGAGTGACCGTTGTACACTCTTTCTCCCTTTGTTGCATCCACTGTTCATCCTTACTCCTTAACAGACCCAAGCATGATGCCGTGTATAAAATATTTTTGCAGAAAAGGGTATACCACGAGAATCGGCACCATTGACACGACGATTTTGGCGCTGTTCAGCGTTTTATCCGATATTTTGGCGAGCATTTCCTGCTGGGATGAATCGATCTCCGAGATGTTCAGCTGTACGACGAGCTGCTGAATATAAGTTTGCAGCGGATAATACTCCATGCTCCGCATGAAAATCATCCCGTCAAAGAATGCATTCCAATGGCCAACCACACTGAACAGTGTGACGGTGGCGAGCGACGGCAGGGAAAGCGGAAGGAAAATTTGCAGCAGCATGTACCAAGGTCCCGCTCCATCTATATAAGCCGCATCGGTCAATTCCTTGGGCATGTTGCGGAAAAAATTCATCAGCAGCACAACGTTGAAAACCGGCACAGCACCCGGCAGAACAAGCGCCCATATCGAGTTGAACAGACCGAGTGACTTCACCGTCAGGTAGAGAGGAATGACGCCCCCGCTGAACAACATTGTGAAAAGCATGAACCACATATAGACGTTCCGTAGCGGAAATTCTTTGCTGCTTCTGGAAAGCGGGTAAGCCATTAATACGGTTAGAAGGAAGTTAACGCCTCCCCCAATGATAACGCGCTTCACCGAAACGAAGAACGAATTGATGAAGTGAGGCTCTTCAATGATTTTACGGTAAGACTCGATATTGAAGCCCACGGGCCAAAATTTGACCAGACCTCCCGCTGCTGCCGCCGTATTGCTGAATGATACGGAAACCGTATGAACGACCGGCGCCAGCGAGATGAGCGAGATAACAAGCATAAGCGCGATCACTGCGGATTCGCCTAACCGCGCCGATAGCGTTTTATTCCGTACCATGTTTTAACCTGCCTCCTCAGAAGATGCGGTAATTAGCGAATTTGTAAGCGATGCGGTATGAAAGGACGATCAGGATAAACCCGATCACCGATTTCAGCAAACCGACGGCTGTTGCGAAGCCGTACTGGGCTTGAACCAGTCCGACCCGGTACACGTAAGTATCAATAATATCTCCCGATTGATAGACAACGGGATTGTACAGATTGAAGATTTGATCGAATCCGGCATTTAAAATGTTGCCGATGCTGAGAGTAGCGAGCAGCACCGTCGTCGTCATCAGACTTGGCAGCGTGA
Organism: Paenibacillus sedimenti; assembly: GCF_014534655.1. Classification (GTDB taxonomy): domain Bacteria; phylum Bacillota; class Bacilli; order Paenibacillales; family NBRC-103111; genus Paenibacillus_E; species Paenibacillus_E sedimenti. The sequence goes on along the minus strand of NZ_JACVVD010000001.1, from coordinate 461,312 downwards.
TGTACCAAATTTGCTTGATCCTATTCGCCCCGTCTATCTCCGCAGCTTCATACAGCGAAGGATTGATGCCGGCGAGCGCGGCCAGATAGACGATGGCGGCGAATCCGAATTCTTTCCAAATATCGGTGCCGACCACAATGGCGGGAAACCAGGTATTGCTGGTCAAAAACATGACCGGTTCCATTCCCATGGCCTTCAGCGAATAGTTGATGATCCCTCTTAAAGAGAACATCTCAATAATAACTCCCGCTAGGATCACCCAGGATAAGAAGTGCGGGAGATATACGATGGTCTGCACCCACCGTTTGACCATCATGAAGCGAACTTCGTTCAACAGCACCGCAAAAATGAGCGGTACGATCAAGTGTACGATAATTTTGCATAATGAAATGAAGACCGTATTGTATAAAATAATGCCGCTATCATTAATCTCAAATAAATATTTGAAGTTCTCGAGACCGATCCATTCAGATCCTAAGATGCCTCGGCCGATCCGGAAATCTTGAAAGGCGATGGCAATACCGAACATCGGCACGATATGAAAAACGATCAAAAGGATGATGCCGGGAAGCAGCATCAGATGGTAATGCTTATAGTAAGATTTGATGTTCATGCTCGGCTCACCTCCGGTCGATAAGCGAAGAAAGCACCGCCTTACTCGAAGGGAGGTGCTTCTTTGCTTACCCGATGTCAAGATTACTTGCTGGCTGCCTTAAGCTCGTTTTGGACTTCTTTCGTGATTTCGTCGCCGCCCTGAGCTTTCCAATCGCTTACGAATTTGTCAAACGAATCAAGAGGCTGATCGCCCATGACAATTTTAAAGAACGCTTCCGTCTCCAGCTTTTGCAGATTCGCCCACTTCCGTTCCATCGTTTTGGTGACGGCCGTATATTCGCTGTACACTTTATTGTAATTCTGCTTCAGCACTTCTGCCGGAACGGTGTATCCCCAGTATCCCTTCCAGTCCTTAACGTCCTTGCGGGGATTCGCTTTGTCGCGCATCGCTTTGTCATACATATCTTTCATTTCCGGGTTCAGCTCTTCCGGCTTCATCGCGCCGCTCATTGCCTTCTTGAGCATCTCGGACTTACGTTCCACGGCGTCCGCATAGTCATAAGTGGCATTGCCAATCGGCCAATAGCTGGCATCAATGGAGAAATCCAGCTTCAAGGCGTCCGGATCCACTTTTCGCTGTGCGGCAATAAAATTGTTTGCATAAATCATCGCAGCTTCCGGATGTTTCATTCCTTTTTTGACGACGATGAAGCGGTTGCTGACCGGAACCATCAGATTGTTTTTCTGGCCTTTCGCATCCATGATCAAATAAGGGGTGAAATCGGCTTTTGGGTTGTTGGTGAACGTATCGGCGATCATGCCGGTTGCCCACCAAGGTCCGAAGAACAAACCAGATTTGCCGCTAATGACATTGGGGTTCGCATTTTTCAGGATGGCGAATTCCTTGTCAATCAAGCCTGCGGCGTACATTTCACGAAGTTTGCCGAGCGCCTGCTTCGTCTCTGGCAGCGTAGAACCATAGACGACATTCCCGGAACTGTCCTTCACCCAATTCGTAGGGTAAGCGTTATACGCCTCGAATAGCCCTTTAAAGTTATGGAAACTAGCTTTGCCTCCGTTTTCGAACGCTTTGTCGTATCCCGTCAACCCGATCGTATCGGTTTTGCCGTTGCCGTCCGGATCTTTCTCGACGAACGCTTTGGCAATCGTCGCGATATCGTCGACCGATTTCGGAGCCTGGAGGCCAAGCTTCTCCATCCAGTCCTTTCGAACCCAAAGGAAGCTCATCGCATCCGCTTGTACGCTGATGTTCGGAATCCCCATGAGTTTGCCTTTATAGGTTGCCTTCTCAATAGCCTTATTGCCGGTCGAGTTGTAAAGCTCTTTTGTCAACGGTGATGCATATTTTTCATATACTTTGGACAAATCTTCAAGTTGACCGGCGGCTGCGAGGCTCAGGAACGTCCCCTCGTCGACGAGCATAATGTCGGGAATATCATTGCTTGCTACGGCGAGGTTGAGCTTTTGCGTATAGTCCGCTCCCGAAGCGTACCAAAGCAATTTAAACGAGATGTTTGTCTTATCTTTGATGTACCGTGTGTATTGGTTATTTTCCGCCGTATCTCCTTCCGGAAGTTTCGCCCCTGCCGTAACTCCTTTAAAGGTCGTGATTTCAATCGGATTGGGCATTTTGAACTGGTCGACTTTTTCGTTTGGCACAGCTGAGGCATTGCCGCCGGTATTCGTGCTCGCCCCTGGATTCTGGCTGGTGCACGCTGACACGAACGCGGCGGTAAGTACGAGTAGAATAAGCGATTTCCCTTTTTTCATTCTTGTCCCTCCTTGTATGCCCTTCTACCTTAATCATAGTTAAAATAATGGGTATCAGCGTCAGATTGCGTCTTGAATTCGGTAACATTTCATCTCTCATTCAAACTTCCGGGTGATTGAAAAGACAAAAGTATACCGGTTCGAGGACGGATTGTAACCATGCCCTGCTAGTTCGAATGATAGTACGGAACTCTCTCCCTTTCTGCCGTTTTTTGTAAGCCTGATATGAAGAAGGGGTTAAGCGCTATACTTGGCGTTTTGATTCATTTTCTTTTTTCCGAAACTCGCTAGGCAGCATCCCGGTCACATCGCGAAACACGCGGCAAAAATATTTCTCATTCGGATAACCGGACTGAGCAGCGATCCATCCGATCGTTTTCCCGGTTTGCCGCAAGAGCGCCTTGGCGTGCTCCACCCGGATATCCCTGACGTAATCGTTAAATGTCTGCCCGACAATATCTCTGAAACAGCGGCTGAAATAACTTCGGCTCATATTGACCCGTTTGGCTACATCAAGCAAATGAAGATTCTCTTGAAGCTCGCGCTGAATGAAATCGACGGCTTTCCAGATGCTCGCTTTCACTTCAGCCGAGTAGTCCTTCGATCGGTTATAGGTCTCTGCGGCTGCACGGACTTCCTCCAGCCATGCTGCCCAATCATTCCAGTCCGCGTACTGGCGACCTGGAAAAGCTTCCGGCAAAAATTCGCTTCCGAACAGTCTCTTCCAATGATCTGCGGCAACGTAAAACAAACGTTCCAGCTGAGCGGCAGTAAGTTTCAGCCGATCGGTTTCGTCGATTAGGCCCCTGAACACTCTCTCATCCATCATCCAATCCGGCTTTGCCCAGCATTCCCCAATTTCATGAAGCTCCTGCATCGATATATGACGATCAAGGTGATCATCGTCCTTTTCACGCTGTCTGGAGGAAGCATGGGACTCCGTAAGCGCCTTCCATTGATGGATACGTTCAACAACCCGGCGCAGCACTTCATCGAGCTGCTCTTGTTCCAGTTCTATTTTGGTAATATAATCCAGAGCACCGAGCCGCAGCGCTTCCTGGATCAGTTCGAAATCCTGATGAAAAGTCAGAACGACCATATCTGTCTCCGGATAGCGATGTTTAACTTCTTTCATTAACTCGAGTCCCGACATCACCGGCATCGCCAAGTCCGTAATCAGCAAATCCACTTGGTGCCGTTCCATGAATTCCAGCGCTTTTTTGCCGTTCCCAGCTTCACCAACGACACGAAGACCGTATATTTCCCAAGGCATCATCGCGATGAAGCCCTTACGAACCAAATGATCGTCATCCACGATTAAAACATTGATCATTACGCTCCTCCTCCTGCATGACCGGCAAACGAAGCCGTATCGTCGTGCCGCCTCCCAGCTGACTCTCAATCCGAAAGCTCGCTGATGCTCCGAATTGAAATTTGATCATTCGGTTAACATATTGCAGACCGATCCCCATGCCCACTTTCTTGCGATTCTCCGTTGTCTCACTCATCAGACTGCTGATTTCTTCTTCCGACATGCCGTCCCCGTTGTCCTTGACGCTAATCATGACATGTGTTCCCCCGTCTTCTTCCACCCCAACTTCGATCACACCTTTGTCTTCAAGACCGTGATAAAGGGCATTTTCTACGAGCGGCTGAAGGATGAAACGGGGGATAGCCAATTCCAGTGCCTTATCGGATGCGTGAATCTTAATGTCGAATTCAAAATTGTAGCGGATGCCCTGCAATTCAACGTAATGTTTTAACGCTTCGATCTCGTCCTTGATGCGGGCTTGCCCGCCTTTACCCAGATTGTAATAAAGCACTTTGTTCAGTGTGGAAACCAGCCTGTCGATCTCCTTTTGCCCGTTGGCTCGAGCCAGCCAGCGAATCGTATCGAGTGTATTATGGATGAAGTGAGGGTTGATCTGCGTCATCAGCTTCTCCACCTCCAGCAGCGCCTTGCTCTGTTCTTTGCGTTCCACCTCGTCGATCAATCCCCCGATCCGGCTTCGCATCTCGGCAAACTCCCGGTAGATGACGGCGAATTCCGCGATCCGCGACCGCCTGGCCGGTGAAAATTCCGTATTGTTTTTCACATTACGGATGTCCATGATCAACAGGTTTAGCGGCCTGTACATCATACGCCAGATGATCCATGCGATGAATCCGCTTGCCGCAAGTGTCAGAAAAGCCGACAATACGAATTGCTTGATCCACCGGTTGATCTCCAGCCGGTAATCAGCCTCGGGGATCGCTGCAACAACTTTCCATGACTGGTTGCTGGTCTCCTCGAACCGGTAGTACTTGCTCCGACCGTCATCATTAGACTCAGAGGCATATAACGCTCCGACAGGAAAATCCCGTTGGTTTTCGCTGTAAGCAATCCGCCCCTCATTGTCTACAATGAAATGGGCCAGGTGATTCCCGAATTGATCGCTGCTGATGATGCTTTCCGCCAGCTTGAAATTGGTCTCGATATATACGTAGATATCGTTTCGTCCCGGAATCTCCACCTGGCGCATAATGGATAGAACCTGGTTGCCATCGATTGGATTAAGCGACAGATGAGGCCCGAAATACGTGATTGTGTTGAAGCTGAACAGCTTAGGGAGCTTGCTTAGATCGCTGTACTCGCGAACTGAGAAGTTCTCAAACAATATCTCTTTTTCATTTCCCAGATAATAGAAGATGAGCCCAAGCGTAGGATTCGTAAAATGGATCAGATTAAGCTGGCTCTGTATCTCATCGTTCAGCAGCTTTTTCTGATACAGATCAGTCGTAAGATAATTGTCCAGCTTTTGTCCGACCCGTCCGTCAAATGCAAGCTGCTGGGAGGTGTGATTTAATTGGCTGAGCGTATTTTCAAGTGAAATTCTGACCTGATGCAGATTGCTTTTTACGCCGGCTTCTGCCTTGTTCTTGAGGATCGCGTACATTGAAAAGTAGGATATCGTACCGATCAGTACTAGCGGGGTCAGAGAACTAATAAACAGCATAAAGATAAGACGATATTTCAGCGAATAAGGACGAGACGCAAACATATCCCAAAATTTCGAAGCGGACATCGATCAGCCTACTTCCCGGATTTTAGTATGGACTGCATAATGATTTTGCTGCAACTGACCTGAGCATAAAGGAAAGCGCTTTCTTTTCACTATAACAAACACCCCCCCAAGAATTCAATTTACTGAGGTATTCTGATTCATTTTAAACAGAAAAAAACAGATCATACTCCAGTAATCAGTTACATGGGTGTGATCTGCTTTTTTAGCTCATCTAACTAAATCATTTGTATGTAACAACTCAATAACCCGGTCGGCCGGTACCGGTTTACTGATAAGAAATCCTTGAATTTGATCGCACCGGTACGTTCGGAGAAGATGAAGCTGCTCCGGCAGTTCAACTCCCTCCGCCACTACGGTAAGTTTAAGCCGGTGTGCCATTTCTATTAATGTCGAGACGACAACTTGGCTTCGAACGTTATCTGCCAGTTGATCAATCAGCGTTTTATCAATTTTCATACATTGTATGGGCAGTTGGCATACATATTTCATCGAAGAGTAACCTGCTCCAAAATCGTCGATCGAAATCATAAATCCCAAATTTCGCAATTCGACAAGAATGTTGATCACTTCTTCAAAGTTTTCAATCGCAAAGCTTTCGGTCACTTCCAGTTCAAAATGGCACGGATCGACGTTTTCATCAGTAAATACGCCTTGAATCCGTTCAATAAAATTGGGCTGAAGCAACTGGACGCCTGATATATTGATGGCAACAATCAGAGACATGCCGGGAGATTGCTTTTGCCAAGCGACGAATTGCCGGCATGCCGTTCGCATAATCCATTCGCCCATATCGTTAATGATGCCGGAAGACTCGGCAATGGGAATAAATTCGTAGGGTGAAACGTGCCCAAGCTGCGGGTTCGTCCACCTGAGAAGCGCTTCCACCCCGGCAATTTTATTTTGCACAAGATCCCATTTAGGCTGGTAATGAAGGGTAAGCTCTTCGCCATTGATCGCATCTTTCAAGAATTGCTCAATAAGCATTCTTCTTGTCCGAATATCCTCAATCGTATCCGAAAACCAACGGTAATTATTTTTACCGGTTTCTTTAACATCCAGCATAGCCATGTCGGAATGATGCAGCAGGCTCTCCGAATCGGTACCGTGTTCCGGATACAAGCTTATTCCGATACTGGCCGATATCGAGGCATGATAGCCACCGAGAACATAGGGCGCATTGATCGTCTCTTTGATGACTTTCGCCAGGTGATCGATTTGGCCGAAGTCATGAACAGCCTGAGAAATGATACAAAACTCATCGCCTCCCAACCGGCAAAGGAATTCACCTTCCTTGATACAGCGCCGCAATCTCACGGAAACCTCCTTCAGCAGCAGGTCGCCCATATGATGTCCCATCGTATCGTTGATTAATTTAAACCGGTCCAGGTCGATAAAGATGACGGCAAAGCTGGAATTAACCTGTTGGCTGTGTCTGATCCTGTCCTCGAGGTACTCAAAAAAAGCTTTCCGATTAGCAAGATTAGTCAGCTTATCATGATTCGCTTGATATTGGATCTCATTTTGCGATTTTTCGAGCGACGACATCATGTGGTTAAACGACTTCTCCAGTTGAGTAATCTCGTCTCTGCCGGATTCCCGGATGCGAATCGAAAAATCTTGTTTCGTCTTAATGACATTCATACCGCCTATCGTATGGTTCAATCTGGCAAATATCGTTCGCTGAAGGACGTAACTAATGATAAAGAAGAATACCAATCCGGAAAGCCCGAAAAAGAACATGTAAAACATGATGCTTCTCTGTGCTTCTTGATATAATTCTCTTGGCTTCATGAACTGTAAAAGGATAGCAGGTTTATTATCGACGTCCGGAAGCAGAGTGAAACTTTTTATCGTCGATTCATCGGACTCTGTCCAAAATGGAAAGGACCGATTTTTGGAAATTGTTATGGCCGTGGCTTGCGCAGGTGGTCTAAAGGACGGATCCACAATAGATATTGTCATAGGGATGTCCGCTTTTTCAGAGATATACCGAATATAGTTCGAATCCAAAAAACGCGCAAAAACCAAGGTTCCGTGAACGGGTCCTTCATTATTGCTCGTTAAAACGGGGTACGAGGCAGCGATCAGAGGCTGCTTGTCCACAATCAATAACCCCTGCTTACGGGAAGAAGCATCCGGTTGTTCAAAGAAAGAAGCATGTTCTTTCATTAGCATATTGATCATTGAGCTTGGATACTCAAGAGGGAGGTTATTGGCATAATCGTAAGCTTTTCCAAAGTAGATTTGTTTGCTGTTATTCATCAGCAGCGTCATATTGAGTCGGCTTGATGTATACAAAGAATCGGTATAATTGACTGTGAGGTAAGGGTCGTTGTTACCAGGAATTGTCGGTCTGGCAACAAAGTTGTAGGTATCATCCCAGCCTGCATAGTTGATCGTAATTGCGCCTAGATTCGTATATTCATCAAAATAGGAAAGCAGGCTTTGCTTCATGTTTTCACGCAAACCGTCCAGTTCCATCCGCTTATAATTATTCAGCAATGTCCTCTCTGAAATCAGGTACAGAAGCGTCAGCAGGCTAAGTGTGGTCAACCCGACATAGATCATGATTTTCCGGCGAAGTGACATAACTGTATCAACCTCCGAAGATGAAGTTTCATTTTGCAATAACATTTAGGTTGAAGAGCTGGGTTTGCCATTAACGGTATTCATCTATGTATTTATCTGAATTGATTATAAACGATTAGGCAATGAATAGTACATAAGTATTATATAAATTAATACTTCTAGGCATTAATGACTAGTATTAAAATAAAATTAAAAAAGGATCCTCATTTACGGATATTGTAGGTTTAAGTGTAAAAGATATGTAACTTTAGTCATGTTTGAAAAACGGCGATCCTTCCCTGTTGAATACAGAGAATCGATCGCCGTGGGCAATAATTTGCTATGCCGCCCCCGCTTGATCCGAAGCGACTCGCCGCTCCGACAGTCCGCCGGAAACGAGCAGTCCTGCCAAAGCTACAGCCAGCAAGCTGTAGAACAATTCATGGTAGTCTATAAAAAGGCTAACCATGACGGATGCGGCCATGCCGCCGATATACCGGAACGTAGAGAAGATTCCCGAGGCAACGCCGGATACATCTTTAGGGACGGCTTGCAGCGAAGCGGTCTGCATGGAAGGCGTCCCCATACCCGAACCGATTCCTCCGACCAGCAAGACTAGCGCGATGTACGGGAAGGTCGGATACCAATAAATACCGAGAAATCCTAGCAATGCTGCAAAGGATATAGCGAAAGACAACAGGACAAGCCGCTTCTTGCCCAGACGCTCTGAAAGCGTCCCGCCAAACCATGAGCATGCGGACATCGCAAATGAGAAGATAAACAATAATATACCGACTCTTTGCACCGAGTAGCCGTATTCATTTTGCAGCAGAACGGGCATCACCAGAATCGTGCTGTACATGATGGCGTTGCTAAGCAAAATGGCGACGTTGGCGCTAGTGAACATACGGATCTTGAACAGTGTAAACTGGATAAGCGGCTCTCTGCATCGTCTCTCCTGCCAAATAAACAAGAAGACGGTAAGCGCCAAAATAGCTATCGTCCACACGTTCATCAACTTCGGGTGGGTGACGGCCAGTGTAAACAAAGTCAGTCCAGCGGTCAAGTACAAAGAACCTGGAATATCCAGGGCCGCTCCTCCAGCCTGTTTACGGCTTTTGGGCAAGTATCGCGCTGCGAGCAGCAGACTGAAAAGCGCGAACGGAATGTTGATCCAGAATATCGACGTCCAGCCCCATGCGCCAATCAGCACAGATCCAACAAGCGGGCCTATTGCCGCGCCTAGCCCCATTAACAGGCCGAACGTCCCGAACGTTCGGCCTAGCTTTTCCTTCGGCACAACTTCGCGTATCAATGCACTGGCGTTCGGAGACGCGATAGCGCCGCCAATCGCCTGCAGCGCCCGAAACAGGATGAGCCAAAGCAGATTAAACGACATTATGCAGGCGGCGGCTGCCACAAGAAATAGCAGCATGCCGAGCAGGAACATGTTCCGCTTTCCGTACAAATCCCCCAATTTCCCGGCAATGGGTTGAATGGTGGCCATTACAATCAAATAAATGGTAATCACCCAGGATACTTGAGTAAGGGTGACGCCAAGAGAATCGGCTATCGTCGGCAATCCTACGGCAATCATGGTGGAGTTGACGGGAACAAGGAACGTTCCCGTCAAGATGGAAGTTAAGATAAGCCGTTCATTAGGATTGCCCAAAATAAACCACTCCCTTGGTTCCGTCCACCGTCACTTTGTCCCCGTCTTTCAATAAGGAGGTGGCGACTTTGGAACCGACAACTGCAGGCAGCTTATATTCCCGGGCTACCGTCCCCGCATGAGACAAGATACCGCCGGCATCAGTCACAATCGCGCCTGCTATGGAAAACAGCACGGTCCAAGGAGGTGTCGTCGTTCTGCATACGAGAACATCACCGTTCTGCAATTTACCGAAGTCTTCCGCACCCCGTATGACTTTGACCGTACCGGTATATGTACCTTGCGAAGCCGCATATCCGGTAAATGTGCGCTCCTGCTCCTTGATTTCCGGCGGTTTGCCCCCGAATACCTTCTCGAGCACCGGATCCATCGGTACAGATGGCGTTCCGTAGAAAGGCGCCGCCTGCTTGCGCTTATTCGCCTCATGTTCGCCCTTGCGCGCTTCCACTTTGTCTTGATGGGATTCCGGCTGCGACAAAACCTCAAGCAGCTCATCCGCATAGAGATAGAAAATGTCACTCCTGCTGGCGACAATATCTTGCTCGACCAGCAAATCGCCGAGATTCAGCAGGAACAATCTCGATTTGGCAGGCAGCATCGCGTCGATGTAAAAATGATGGTCTTCATCCAATCCCCAGCTGTCGAGCGCCCACCCAAGCATGGTGATGAAAGTCTGCTTCAGTTCCCCTTCCGGCATCTTCGCAAGAACTTCGGCTGTCTTCAGTTCCCGACGCCTTACCGTCTGCTCGAATTCCCGGTCGAAATCATAGTCCTTCTGTACGTATGCGGAAATAAACTGCAAGGCATGCTCCGGATTCTCCACCCACGTCTCATCGTTGAATTCGTGAGAATTCGCCGTGCGGTAACCGTAGACCTCGAGCAGGTCCTGAAGTCGTGCAAGCAGCGTCCGTCCTGCCTCCCACTGCTGCAAATGCGTTTGGAAGCCGCCTTCCTGTGAAGATGCGAACAATGCGACCAGCTCCGGAGACGTTTTGGCCCAATCTGCCAGCTTCCACAGTTCCCGGTCTGTTTCAAGCGATTTATTCATCACGCCGGACAATAGCTCATAGATCACAACGGAATCGCTTTGGCCGGTCAATTGCGTGTACAACTGCTCAAGCGCTATAAAGGCGACGCGAGGCATAACGATCTCGAAGTGAAGCTGCCACGCTCTACGGTAAAAATCAATTAGCTCCTGTACCTTCTCCTTCGCCTCCGCCAAGCTGAGTTTCTGCTGCCTGGCATCATCCAAACGACGATAAAACGGTAAAAATTCGTTATCCACATATTCCTGAAGAATCTTATTAGACATCGGCAAGATCGGCCCTATCTGCTCCTTATGCTGCTGCAGCCGTTCCTCCGGATTGCCCGGATACGGAACATTTTCCTGATAAATACGTCCGTCCGCTAGTTTAAACCGGAACTGCAGAAGCGGAAACTTCAAATTTTCGAAGGCTAATTTGGTTCCCTCTGTTACCGCAGGGACCATAAAAGACGCGAACAACGGCGTCAGCGCATGCGACAAATGTACATCGTCCTGTACCCAAAAACCCTGCTGTTTCTCTTCTTCGGTAAGCGTGATTTGTTGTTGCAACGTTGCTTTGCTCATTGATAAACTCATCCTTTCATCATAGAACGTTGTATATTGGTGATGATTCATATAAAATGCAGCCAGTTTAGGCGGTAATCGGTCTGGCTTGCAAAATATACACGTGGCCGTCCTTCACGGCAAATTCGATATCAACCGGCATGCCGAAGAATGCCTCGATGGTTCGGGTCTGTTCGGCGATATCAAGAACCTGGGCATCGCTCAAACAGTAACGTCTTCGTTCTTCCTCTGTCGTTTCCACTTCCATCGTTTCCTTGTCCGCTGCGACGATCTTCAGTTCTTTGGGCCCGAGCTCCTTGTTCACTCGTCCATTCTGCTTCCCGACATAATAGCAATCTGGAGTGACCAGTCCTGATACAATCGCTTCCCCTAAACCGTAGCTTGCATTAATGACGATTTCATTGTGATTCCGGGTAACCGGATTCATGCTGAAGACGACGCCCGACACATCCGCCTGTACCATCTGCTGAACGAGAACGCCCATCGGCAACCTTTCGACATCCAAATCGACGTTTTTTTGACAAGCGTAATTTCGCACACGCGTCGAAAAGAGCGATGACCAGCACCGTTTCAGGCTTTCCAGCAGATGCGTCAAGTCCGTCACATTCAGAATCGTTTCATACTGCCCGGCAAATGATGCGTCTTCCAAATCCTCTGCTGACGAGGAAGAGCGCACCGCCACCCCGCCACCAAGCTTAGGCCCATCCTGAAGCGATTCGAAAGCGGCTGCAACCTCCCGAAATACTTCATCCGGCAATTCCGCATCGGCGAGCCGTTCGTCCATATCGGACCAATCCTGCTCATGTCCCAGCCCGTTAGCTGACATGAAACGATGCAGCGCGTCGGATGTAATGACAAACCCGCCCGGTATGCGGATATTTTGATTTGTCAATTTCGCGAGCTGCAGCGCTTTCGATCCAATCCTTCTTTTATGCTCACGGCAAGCCTCATGAAGTGTGACCGTATACAAAGCAAGCACTCCTTACAATGGAAATTTACAATTTCTTAACAAAACACATTGTAAGTTATTTCAGCGAAAAAACATGTAACTTTTTGTCATGCTTACAAAAAAAAATCAGCGACCGCTCCCTGTTCATACAGAGAATCGATCGCCGTGGGCAACTGCCCCCGGATCATCCGTCGGCAGCCTTGTAATATTGATGACTAGTCGTTTAGCAGCAAGCTTAATATATCGATTCCCGCGAGATAGCCGGTAGACGAGGCCGACTTACCGGTTACTTTTAGGGTGAGGGAGTGCTGGCCAGACTTCAGTTGCAGCTTTCCGAGATTGATCGGATCACTCTTCACGACGGTTGGGTTAAAGCCATCAAAGGCTTCACCTATGTTTTGCCCGTCGATTGATAACTGCACCACTCCGTAATCACGCGCTTTTGTTAATACTGCAGCAAGATCGTACAAACCATCCTGAGGCACTGTGAACGCAACGGTTGCGTAGTCACCCGGCTGCATACCAAATAACCACAGCTGTTTGTCGCCGGACCAGGTGACACCGCAGCAGTTACCCTGTGCCGTCACAAATGACGCCCTCGATTCCAATGCGGGCAGAAGCGCTTCTGCTTCTATAATTAGCTTGCTCCCGGTTGTAGCCTGAACTTCAGCGGAGGCACCGCCCGTATTACCTTCGTAATCGACGGCAGCGACCCGAAAACGCCAAGTTTCACGTAACCCTGCTTTATAGGTAATACCAGTCACGGTTGTCTCGCCTAGAAGCGTTTCCGGACCCGGCGTAAACCCGTTCTCGCGGCTTGCGTAGACCTGATAGTGCGCTACCCCTACATTGTCATTAGCGGGTTGCCACGATACACGAATTTCATTGGTCTCACCGCTTTCAGCTGAAAGCCCCGTCACTTCGTAAGGGGATTTACGGTCGTCCGACGGCTTAACGCGGCTATAAGCGATGTACTCCGCTGCGTGCCAGGCAGGTGCGCCGTCCTCGGGTACAATGCGGACCTTGATAGCCTTTTTACCGGAAGTCAGAGCAGCCGGCAGCTCAAAGCTATCGTCGAGCCAGCGCTGCTTATCGTTCCCGAGCGGTTGGAACCACCGGCCAGCGGGCTTCCCATCAATGTACACCTGCGCTGCTTGAGAGCGATCCTTCTGATCGCTAGTCCGCTGAAGCCGCACTCCGTCGTTCTGCTTATCTATTAAAAGCTGAAATTCTACAGCCCCCGTAGTGGTGCGACCAATGCCGCTAACCTGGATATGATCATCGTCGCCTTCATATACGGAAGTAAGATTCACAGGAGTGCTCACACTTTCTTCGAAGTACTGATGCGAGGTCTCACTGGCCTTATCACCGACATCAAGGGTATCCGTGCGTAGCAGTCCGTAGTTCGGTTGAGCATACATGTATGCAGTAGACGAATATAGCGCCGGTTCATTAGATACGGGACCGTGCTCGATGCCGAATCGCAGATGGTTCAAGTAAGAGATCGCATCACCGATAAAAAGCCGGTAGACGGAATCACACTCGTATGTGCAGCCGAGCCCGTTACGCTCGTGACCGGTGTTACCTGTCATCGGATTGGAATAAGTGCCGTAACTAAAGTACCAGCCCGACTCGTAAAAGTCCTCGGTTCCGGTGCCGTAGATCTGCGGAGTCTTCGCCCCGTCCACATACACCCTCTCGTCTCCCTCAAGGTAGTTGCGCGTATTTCCTGAAGTAATTTTGCCGTTCATCGTATGACTGACACCGACGAATTTACCGCGCCCGCTTATATCAGCAAAGATATAATCCTTCCCGTCAGCAACGTCTTCGCTTCGAGATAATGCTGTGAAATAGCCGGAATTACCATGTGGAGAAAGCTCTTTCGCCCATTGGTGACCAGGTGCCGATGCGACTTCTGCGTCAGCACTGCGAATCGTTTGACTTGAATGATTGATCAAGGTAACCGCTGCTGTCTCTCGATAGGGCATTAACCACCATGCCGAGTACCATCCGTCTTCGCTTGTATCCATTGCAAAGAACAATGACCGAACCGGATATTCACCAAGCCCCGATCCGAAAAATTCGCCAATCGGCGCATCGACAGTGTTTCGCCCGTCGAAAGAGATTTGAATTCGGGTATCGCGAAGTATCTCATCGGATGCAGCTATTCGCGCAGCTTCTTGCGGATCTAATGTTTCGGCCGGGTAACGGGCCGTGTTGGTGCCTTCCCACGTTTGCGCCTTGATCGAATAAGCGTGCTCATGCTCGTTCGTCTTGTGTGATGGCCCTACATCAAGGGTATCAGTCCTCTTGAGTTGTTCCCCGACATGTGAGTCAGCCCAATAGGCAAACTCATTAAAATCAAGGTCGGAAGAAATAAATTCATTGCGGATCACGACGGATGACTTCCCCCCCGTGACGGATTTAGGAAGTTCCACTGCCTGGTCGAACCACTGCCCATCCTTAGGAGGGATTGGCTTCCACTCGCCTGCTTCGACGCCGTCAACGAGGACACGAGCACGCTGGTTACCGATTTTCTGGTCAACACGGCGTATAAGCCGAACTCCCTCATTATTCGGATCGATTGAAATTCGAAACTCGCTATATCCGTTTTTGCCGAAGGCACGGCCGTCATCAGTAAAATCCTTTATTTTAGAGCCTATGACCTCGGGCAATCGCAAGCGCAGCTCATTGATCGCGCCTGGTCCGTTGAGTTTGGCCAAGGTAACCTGTTCTCCGGGTGCGAGTTCAAATTGCTTATTTGTCGTCTTAGTCCCTGAAACGATCGGTTTGGGATCACGCTGCCCTGCGGAACGCAGAAGCTCGATGACATCCTCTGCACGGTCATTAGGATCGAAAGTTTTTATGCCCTCGGCACTCGAGAAATTACGGTAGGTGACATGATAGAAAAACGGGTTATTTTGCGTCGTAATCCGCATGGATTGCCGATAGGGCATAGGCACCTTTACAACTACTCCGCCAGAGGACTCGCTGTAGCTGGCCACCAACGGATATACAAACGGGGCGCCGAGCTTCCCTTCGACCAGATCCTTCAAAGAAGCATCAATAATATGATTGCCGTCAAGCTCGATCCGGATTTTACCAGTTGCACTTAAATCACCGCCTCGTGTGAACCAGATGGACTCAATTTCACCGGGACCGGATGACTCGGCAATTACACAACCGACTGCCGATTGGCTAAGGCAGGAGTATGTGCCCTCAAAACCATCATTATTTCCCCCGCTTCGGTCGTAACTGGAAAACTGCCGGGTCTTGGTTCCTGACGCAAGCTCAGGTAACCGTTCCAAGTGCCTGTAGACATCCCAACCGACCGGCCCATTATCGTTTAATTGCATCTCTGTGTTATTCTTGGCGGTGGCAAGTGATGGAACCATCAACATACTGATGGCCATCAAGATTGTCATCGGCACGGTATAAATCTTACGAACAGGACGTTTTCGCATGCTAACATCGATCCTCTCACACGATTTATTGTAATGTTTCTTTGCCCGGCATCCTCGTTGAATTAAAGGCTGCATTGGATACCGTATAGAAATTCCCCCCTTTCATTTGGTTACATTATAAAATTTATAACAGGTACAAGTATTTATAATAAACATCAAAATTGTACGATAATACGCAAAACTCTATGGACTAGCAATTCACAATAAAAAGCTAAAAAGAAAAACCACTGCTATGAGTGGTTTCCATGTATAAAAGAAAATTCAAATCAAGACGGAACTTGTTCATTGAAATGCAATCGCATCGCCGAGATGAGCATGCCCTTCGATTAATTTCTGCTGCAGCTCTTTGACATCAATTTGATGCGGGGTAAGTCCGCGCAGCACCGCGATGCCGGCCGCTGTGCCCGCCGCTTGGCCCGTGGCCATGCAGCTTGGCGTCAGTCGCGTCGTCGCCAGCGCTTCATGCGTCGTGGAGATGCATCTTCCCGCACAAAGCAGATTGTCGATTATTTTCGGCAGCAGGCATCGGTACGGAATATCATAGGCTCCGTCTCCTTTGACCCATGCAGCGGTAACGCCATTGCCGGACGGATCGTGAATGTCGATCGGATACCCGCTGCGGGCGATGACATCATCGAACCTTCTGCCTTCCAAGACGTCCGCCACCTGCAGCGAATAACGCCCGTCGATACGGCGCGTTTCCCGAATGCCGATTTGCGCGCCGACCTGAGAGATCGACGCTTTCTCGAACCCGGGCAGACTGCTGGTCATGAAATCCGCGACCATCATCACTTGCTTGCGGCCCAATTCTTCCGCATCCGTCAATTGCTCCACGTTCGTTCCATCCAGCCCCTGTACGCGCGTCGTATTGACAAGCACCTCATCATCAGCCGGTCCGGTAAAAAACAACACCTGGTCGCGGTTGATCGGCAAATCCGCTTCCTTCCAATGCTTATAGAAGCCGAGCACGCCCGATAGCGGAAGATCCGCCAGTTCATCAAAAGGCGTTTTATGATAAAACTCCTCCGGATGCTCCAGCATATATTGCTTGACGCGGTTCAGATCAACTCCGCGCATACGGAATTTCATCGTCATCGGCTGCGTTTTGTTATCGCCGGCTCGCCCTTGCAGACATGGAGCGCCTGCTAAATAAGCAACGTCGGCGTCGCCTGTCGAGTCCACAAACACTTTGCCCCGCACATCGATGCGTCCCGATTTGGAAGTCAACTGAACCGATTGAATACGGTCTCCTTCGACTTCCACATGATCGACGAAGCTGTGAAGAATCAGCTTGACGCCGGCTTCTTTCAGCATGTCGATGGCAAGAATCTTATACACTTCAGGATGGTAAGGCGTAATCGTATGAACGAAGCCAACCGTATCTCTCAAGTGTCCCGGGGAAGCGCCCATGGCACTCAATCTGTCGATCATTTCCTGGGCAATGCCTTGAATGACCTGTTTTCCTTCCACCGTGTGGAAAGTCATCCAAGGATAGACGAGCGCTGCCGTCGACATGCCCCCGATAAATCCGTATCTCTCGATAAGTACCGTCCTCGCCCCGTTGCGCCCTGCGGCAATCGCCGCATTGACGCCTGCGGGTCCGCCGCCAATTACTACTACATCTGCATCTATCACTCGTGTCATGGTAAGTCCTCCTACTTCAAACCTGTGGTTGCGATACCGTCAATGAATTTCTTCTGTGCGACAAAAAACACCAGGAGCAGCGGCAACGTAGCCATGACTGATGCGGCCATCAAAAGATGCCAAGCGGTACCCGCCATATCCGTAAATAATTTCATCGCAACCGGAAGCGTAAACAGCTTGGATGAACTGATATAAATGAGCGGATCAAGGAAATCCTCCCAGCTGCTCAGGAATGTAAAAATAGACAGCGTGGCAAATGCGGGCGAAGCAAGCGGAACCATAATTCGCCAAAACGTCTGCCAAGGCGTGCATCCTTCGATCTCGGCAGCTTCATCCATATCTTTGGGAATCGTAATATAGAACTGTCTCAGCAGGAAAACGCCGAAGATTCCCCCCGCCCCCAAGATCGGCGGAACAATAAGCGTAAAATGGTTGTCAACCAGGTTCAGCTTGGAAAACCAAATGAAGTTCGGAATAATGGTCACTTCGTTAGGAATCATCATCCCGCTGAGTAGAATCAGAAACAGCACGTTTTTAAAACGAAATGAGATCTTCGCAAACGCATAGCCCGCCAGTGCCCCCACGA
The DNA here is from genome assembly GCF_014534655.1 of Paenibacillus sedimenti. Lineage (GTDB taxonomy): Bacteria > Bacillota > Bacilli > Paenibacillales > NBRC-103111 > Paenibacillus_E > Paenibacillus_E sedimenti. The sequence goes on along the minus strand of NZ_JACVVD010000001.1, from coordinate 443,409 downwards.
TACAAGTGCCGATTGTAACAAGCACGGCAATGTATAAGCTGTTCCAGTATTGAGTCAGAAACAAAGGCTGTGTAACAAAGACTTGCTTGTAATTCTCCCAGACCATCGGGCTGGGAATCCACTGCGGAGGAAATTGAAACACTTTCGTTTCATCCTTCAGCGAAGTCGTCAGCATCCACAGAAAAGGAGTCAAAATAACGATAGAAACAAGGATAAGCAGCAAGTAGCGTATACCGTCGGTTATGATCTGCAGCGCTTTATTGTTCATGGTGCACCCACCTTTTCCGCAAATTCCATTGCATGATGGTCAAGAGCAGAACGAGGAAGAAAAGAATAAAGGCGACTGCCGAAGCATAGCCAAGGTCGAACGTCTTGAAAGCCAACTTGTAGATGTAATATACGAGCACGTGCGTACTATTCCCCGGTCCTCCATCGGTCATCACGACGATTTGCGAGAATACCTTTAAGGAACCGATAAGCGTAATAATCAAGGTTAAAAATAGCGACGGCGAAATCATCGGCAGCGTAATTTTCGTAAACTGCTTCCACTTGGAAGCGCCGTCAATCGTTGCGGCTTCGTAGTACATTTTGGGCACATCATGCAGGGCGGCCAAAAAGATAACCATATTCATGCCGACCTTCTTGAGTACGCTTACCACAATGACGACAGGCATGACAAGCTTGGTATCATACAACCATGCCGGACCTTCGATGCCCGCATAGCTGAGAAGCTGGTTCAGCAGCCCCGCATCGGTCGCAAACACATACTTCCAGACAATGGCCCAGACGATGATCGAAGTCACCACCGGGGTAAAAATGGCTGTGCGGAATATCCCCACCCCGCGCAGCTTATTGTTCAGCAGCAGCGCCAAGGACAGCGCCAGAATCAAGTTTAGCGGGATCAGTCCTGCCGAGAAGTACAGCGTATTCCACACCGATTTCCAGAACATATCATCTTTCGTCAGGACATGGATATAATTGTCCACACCGACGAAAGAAGTGGAATGAAGCAGCGAATAATCGGTAAAACTTAATCCGAGAGCGGCCACAATCGGACCCGCCATGAAGAACAGGAATCCCAGCATCATCGGGGCAATAAACAGATATCCATACACGGCGTTTCTTCGTTTCAACCGACTTCTATTCACCACGCCTGACAGATTGATCTCTCGCTTTTTCTCTATAGACACGGTACTCATGATGTTCTCCACTCCTTCGGGTTACTACTTGCCTAAGACAGGCGTGACATCCTGCTCCATTCTTTTCAATATGTCAGGGATCGGTGCGGATTGCGTGTAAATCGTGTCAAAATTCAGCCGCATCTTTTCATCGATTTTCTGGAAATTTGGGTAGCCCTGTCTGACTCGCGCCTGCGCCATCTGATCGAGTACGGCAATCTTCACGCTTTCAGGCGATGGACCTTGCTTCAGGAAGTCTTCGGATCCGAGAACGGATTTCCGGCTTGGCACAAAATACTGGGAAGTCACCGTCATATTTTCCGGATTGCTGAGGAATTTCACGAATTCTTTGGCTTCCTCTACGTTCGGGTTCCCCTTCGTTACAAAATAGGCCGCATAGCCGAGCGTTGTCCCCTGACCGCCGGGACCTTTGGGCATCGGCGCAATGTCCCACTCGAAATCTTTGACCGCCTTGGCCTTTCCCATGTAGCTGAACAGCTCCTGCTGCATGGCGATTTTGCCGGATTCAAACGTCGTTTGATCGCCTGGCTTCGGATGAATCTTGGATTTGAACATCGCGTCGCTGAAGGTTTGCAGCGCTTGTTCGCCTTGCTTCGTATTCAGCGTGAAACTCTTGCCGTCTTTGCTGAAGAAATCCGCTCCGTAAGCCCAAACCAGCGTCTGCAAAGATTCGGTCCAACTCGGATTCCAGCCGCCCGGACGAATCAGGTTAACACCGTAAATGCCTTTATCCGGCTGGGCAATCGCTGTTGCCGCCTTGGTCATCTCGTCATAAGTCCAATTGCCTTCCTTATAAAGCTCGCCAGGCGTTTTCAAGCCTTTTTCCTGGAACAGTTTCTTATTGTAGTAGATCATGTTAGGCGGTGTGGAAAAAGGAATGCCATACAGCTTCTCGCCCTGCGACACCAGCTCCAACGTAGAAGGAATCAGGTCGTCCGCTTTATAGGCGCTATCGGATTTAATGGAAGAGATATCTTCCAGCTGACCTGCATTCATAAATTGCGGAATCGCCCTTTCCATCAGCCATATCACATCCGGCGCCGTTCTGGACGCCATCATAACCGAAAGCTTTTGCTGATAGTCCGTACCCGGGATCGTCATAATTTCAACGCTTACATTTGGATGCGTTTTCCGGTATTTCTCGATCAGACCCTCGTACATTTTTTTATGCATATCATTTCCCCAAATACTGAAAGTCAGCTTAACATCCTTCGCCGGCGCTTTCGCGCTTGCCGCCGTTGCTCCCGGCGCCGCCGAGGCTCCAGCCCCGTTCCCTTTCGGTGCGGATGAACAGCCTGCGAACAGGCTAGCCGATACGATGACAGCGCTTAAACACAACAAACTTTTTCTCATATGCGAACCCTCTTTCTCATTTTTTAACCGCTTACAAGGTCGATTATAAAGAAAAAATCGCATCGAAATAACGACACGATTTCCATATTAGGTATAAAATCGTAAGATGTTTAGAGATCCCGAAATTCCGTCGGCGTGCACCCGTTATGCTGCTTAAACAAAGAAGCGAAATATTTATGGTTGGCAAATCCGCATAACTGCGCGATATCGGCAATCCGCATGGTCGTTTCCTTCAGCAGCTTCTTTGCTTTCTCAAGCCTGCGCTCCGTCACGTAATCGGACAAATTTTGTCCCGTTTCCCTTTTGAACATATCGGACAAATATTTCGGATGAAGGTAAACATGCTGCGCAAGCATCGGCAAGGAAATATCCTTATCGAGCGATTGGCCCACAAATTCCTTCACTTTACGGATCGTCAACCGTTCCTTATCGTCCTCCTGCTGCCCCGCATCTTTCGCCGCAACTTCATGCTTGCTGCCGCCGATCATCTCTTGCACCCGCCCAAGCACGCGGGCAAGCTCAACCCGGTCAATCGGCTTCAGCAAATAATCCAGCGTTCCATAACGCATCGCTTCCCTTGCGTACACGAACTCATCGTAACCGCTAATCACCACAACATGCATGCCCGAATGGGTTTGATGCACTTTTTTGATTAGTGCGATGCCATCCATTTCGCTCATCCGGATATCTGTAAGCATCAGATCTACATGATCTTGCGTTTTCAGCCACTCGATCGCTTCCTTCCCGCTGCTTGCTTCTGCGACGGAAAGTCCTGAAGTTATGACATCTTCGACGATTTTACGGAGGCCCTCTCTAATCTTCGTCTCATCCTCCACAATTAAAATCTTCACTTCGTTATTCCTCCCATTGAAAAGGCAGCCTTAATACGATAGTTGTGCCCTCCGATCCTGCCGACGACTGGATGGATAGCCCGTAAGATTCGCCATATAATAACCTGAGTCTTTGATGTATGTTACGTAAAGCGAATCCTTTTGACCTTTGACCGGATGCGGATTCTTGTGTAAGTTCATGCTGCTGCGCTAATCTTGTCTCGATCAGCTTCATTCTTTCAGCAGGTATCCCGACCCCGTTATCCTGGACATAAATAAACAGATCATTGTCCTCGGCTCTCGTATAAATCGTCACCTTCAAGGGACGGGAACCGGGGCCGTGCTCTATGGCGTTCTCTACCAACGGCTGAAGAATCAGCTTTGGTACAAGCGCATACTCATGTAAAAAATCGACCCGCAGCTCGCTGTCCAGCTTGTCTTCCAAGCGAAACGTCTGGATATTCAAGTAGCTTTCGACAAAAGCCAGCTCATCCTTCAAATAAACGAGCCGTTCCTGCTTATTCACCGTATACCTCAACAGCTTGCCAAGGCTTGTAATAACGTCCGAAAGCTCCGTGTTGCTTTGTTTGTGCGCCGCCATACTGATCGATTCCAACGTGTTATATAAAAAATGGGGATTGATCTGGCTTTGCAGCGCGTTCAATTCCGATTCCTTCTCTCTGAGCCGCAGCTCGTACATATCCTTGATCATCGACTCCAATTGGGACACCATCGTATTGAAGCCCTCCGTCAGGAGACCGATTTCATCATTCGAATAAACTTCCGCCCGCTCGTGGAATTCCCCGTTCTGCACTCGCCTCATTTTTTTCTGCAGATGCCCGATCGGCTTCACCATCCTGCTTGAGGTAAATACTGCCGCCACGTATGCCATGAGCAGGGAGCATAGAGAAATCCAGAGCGTATATGTGGTCATTTGCTTCGCTTCAGAAAGCACGTCTTCCCTTGGAATGAGCCCAACGATTTGCAGCACTCCGTAAGCCGTAGCGCGGCTGGAGACAAGGACATCTCTAGTACTCTTGTTTACAATGTCCTGGTAGCTGTCGCCGCGGCTGTCCGAAAACGGATAAACACGCTTGAAATCTTCGTTAAACACATATAACTGGCTATTCTTGGTTACTTTAACGGAAGAAACAATTTTTTGAAATCCCGCGTTAGTAAGATCCGCCTTCACGTATCCGAGATCCTGATTCGTTACCGGGTCCTTAATCAGTCTGGCTAAGGAAAGCACTTCCTTCGGCGCCTCCAGGTAGTAGCTGCCTTCCATTGGCGGAACAATCGTAAGGCCGCCGTCCTTCCACTTCGCCTGCTGCATCCAGCTGTTGGACTCCGGTTTCCAACTCAAGCGGATCGTCTCCTGCAAATTACTGAACAAACTGCCGTCGAGCGCAAAAATGAACAGACCTTCCATTTCCGTTTGCTCAATGATGCCGGTTGAAATAAGCTGATTCATCTTGGAGATCTCGTCGACCTTCAGATAGCTCTCATTTTGCAAAGGCCCCCTGTGGTTTTTCAGAATTTGCAGCACATCAGGATTATAATATAAGGCAATCGTAATCCGGTCCATCTCTTTTATATACCGTTCCAGATTAATGGTAACTTGCTCGACGATCTGCTCCGAGTAAGCCTCCGCATTTCTCTCGCTATTCGCTGAATATTTCTGATAGGCAAGCAGCCCGCTGATTATAAATGGAAGCGTAATCATTACGCAAAATAAAATGATGAACTTGGTTCGAAGCGATACAAAAAGCCGTCTTATGGCTCTCACACCCTGTCATGTAAAGGTTGCCTTATGTGTATTATATACTATATCTTCTAGACGGGCAGGACAACAAAAAAAACATAACCTAAGCCCATTCAAGGACTTAAGCTATGTTTTTTCATTTAAGAGAGATTGATTTCTTTAATAAGTTCCAACGCGACCTTTGGCTTTCGGTCCTCGGTAAGCAATCCGTTCACTTCCTGCTGAACATCCGTAATCTGCGTATAGCAATATCCGCATACATATTCCGTATCCTTGATCGCCTGCGTGATACTGCGGAATCGCTCAAGGAAAGCCGCCTCATTATCAACCTGGTTTCCATATCCCCAGCCTTTATCTGTTTTAAAAGCAATGCCCCCAAATTCTGAAATGATGATTGGCTGGCCTCGATACGCATATCCTTGAGCCATCGCGTACTTCAAATGATTAAATGAAAATTCATTGTTAGTAACCGCATGTTTGTCTGCATATCGCTTGGAAAATGCCTCGCCGCGTTCTTCGTAATCATGAAGCGTCAGTATGTCGGAAACGGTATGCTCCCAACCGTCGTTCACCACGACAGGGCGATGCGGGTCCAGCGATTTGGTCAGATGATAAATGCCCTCAGTAAATTTCTGCTGCTGGGCATGCGTTAAAATTTGCTGAATGCCCCATGATTCATTAAAAGGCACCCATGTCACAATACTTGGATGATTGTACTGCTGGCGGACGATTTCGACCCATTCCGTGGTGAAGTTGTCGACCGCCTCGTCATTGAATTCGAACGTCGCCGCCATTTCCGACCAGACAAGCAGACCTAACACATCGCACCAGTACAGAAATCTGGAATCTTCAATTTTCATGTGCTTCCGGACCCCGTTGTAACCCATCGCCTGAACAGCACGGATGTCCTCGATCAACGCTTCCTCCGAAGGCGGCGTCAGGTGGCTTTCCGGCCAGTAGCCCTGATCGAGAATGAGGCGCTGGTAGTATGGCGTGTTATTGAGCAGCACTTTGCCTTTTTCGATCGATACCTTTCGCATTCCAAAATAGGAATACACATGGTCAATAATCGTATCCTCTTCATAAAGGACGAATTCCACATCGTAAAGGTTCGGTCTCTCCGGCGACCATGTCTTCACTTTCCACGGCCCGTTCGCCTCATGGAACAACTCCACATCGAGCCCAAGCCACGGGCGATCGATGACTAAACTGGATTGTTTAATCAATTGGTCCTGAAGGCTGATCCGCGTTTCCAGACGGAGCTGTTTGGAAGAGGCAGCTCTGTGCGTCTGGTACTCAAAGCGAACCGAGTTGCGGTCGATATCGGGCGTTATTTTAACGGACTTGATATATGAAGGGGCCACATACTCCACCCATACACTCTGCCAAATGCCTGTGGTCTGCACATAAAAACACTCAAAATTGTTATCGATCCAGCGCTGTTTGCCTCGCGGTTGCGTACAGCTTTGCGAATCTTCCGCCTTCAGCACGATGCGGTTGTCCGCTCCAAATTGAATGTAAGGCGTAATGTCAAAAGAAAATGCTGCATATCCGCCTTGATGCTGACCGACTTTGGTTCCGTTAACCCATAGCTTCGCTATATAATCCACGGCCTGAAAATGGAGAATGACTTTATTGCCTTCCTGCTCCATAGGGATAGCGAGCGTGCGTTCGTACCATACGTTCGGATGAAACGTTTCTTCGCCAATGCCGCTTGCTTTCGTCTCGTAAGTAAAAGGAACCGTAATTTTGAGATTTCCATTCAACTGCCGATACCATTTCTCCGATTCTCCGGCATTGTCATCATCAAAACGGAAGTCCCATTCTCCGTTCAAGCTGAGCCAGGATTGGCGTACGAATTGCGGTCTTGGATAATCTTTGATATACATTTTAGTCGTCATGGTTTTTCTTTCGCTCCTTATGAATCTATATTTTTGTGCTATTGCAAACGAACTTGATGAAAAATAATATCGGAATGATTGGAAAGGAGACCGATCTTCCCATGCGTATAAGCTCTCGGGTCGAAATAATCGATAACGGGATCCGGCGATCCGTTCCAATAAACGCGAATTCTATTGCCGGATACTTCAACACTCATGCGGTAAGCAACTTCTTTTTGAATGTCCAAAGGTACGCTTTGCAGCACTTCCTGTTTCCCGTAATTCACTTTTTTCAGCGAAAGTCCATCTTGATCCACGGACGCGTAATATCCTGTAAATGCATCATGAACTTGATGCGGGTAGTAAGATTCATGGACGGATCGTATCAGTAAGCCGGCATCGCTTGTCGGGTCGGTCGGATAGTGGAACTCGGCATCCATTCGGTAATCGGTCCAATCTTCGCTGCCTGCGAATGTTTTGATGTACTCATGCGAGCGGGTTTCATATCCGCCGTCCACAGGAATCCACATGCCCACCATCCGTTTCGGCACATTTTCGATGGGCGTAAAAGCTTCTCCGCTTGAATAAAACGTCATCGTTCGGAACGAAAGCGAGCCTCTCAGAACACTGACTTTTAGTCCGGCATAGCCTTCTTGAAGTTCCATACTTCCTATGCGTATTCGTTCCCACTTTGAGTCCGTATGACCTCTTCCCTGCAGCACAAACTGCTGCTTCTCCCCGCCTGCGGCAATTTCAATGGTTGTCTCATCTTCAACAGGCAGCAAATCCATATCGATGCCATAAGTTCCTGCCTTCTTAACCTGAACATGATACTGAAGCCAGTCATCGGCGTTAGGCAATTCGGCTGAGCGACTGCCGTCATCCGTAACTCGTTTGTCGTCCGATCCTGCATCGGAATAACCACGGCCCTTGTCTTTCAAGTGATGCACAGCCTCGATGTTACCAGGTATCGGTTTAACGGTTTCATGGTCGCTGCTTCCCCCTGCGTCGTTGCTATAAGCTGTGAATAAAATAGCAGGAACCGCCGAGATATCGTACAAGTAGCCAATTTTACCGCCTCGGACCTGAGTATCTGCCTCGATTTTGTGCATCTGGTCCCAATACACGTGAATAGCCCCGTCATAACATTCAACCCGGACGGTATGCAGCTTGCTTAAATCCGTTTCATTAGGGAGCTGTGCTTTGGATAACAGACTCGCATTTCCATCCTTTACAGCATGTAAAGTCAGCTCATGATTTCCGTTCACACCAGCAAACATATAATTTTTCCCATTCTCGTATGCAAAAACGACACCCATGCTTGGTGAGGCTCCACCCGCTGCCATGGCGCGGAAATTATACTCCGCTGTGAACGTCGGGTCAGTCTCGGATTCGCTGACGACGAACGTCATCCCCTTCATCTGCTCTTGCTTCCAACCGGCCGTAGTTCCGGGAAGCACCTCTTTCGATGCAAAATCAGGCATGCGGGCTGCAGGCCGGTTCATGTCATAAGTAGGCCCAAGCAGCGACATGCGATCGCCGTTAAACTGCAAACGGTCAATGTTCAGCATGCGTATGGGAGGACCTTTCGTTGAAGCTCCTATCAGATTGTGATAGACCAAATAATACGAGTCCAGATCAGGCCCGAGCACCGTCGAACTGTGGCCAAGGCCGTTAAACGCGTCATCGGTGCTGATCACGAACGGATTGTTTTTCGGCGTTCGGTACGGACCTAACGTTCCTTTGTCGGAAATGGAATACTGGATTCGGTAACCGGTACTGAAGACATGATTACCTGTATACGTCATCAGGTATTTACCGTGTCTTTTCCATATCATCGAGCCCTCTGTCCAGTGCTGCATGTAGGCTTCCGGGATCAACCTGGCCGAACCGAACGTATAAGGATCGGTCATTTCGTGGGCCACGATGCCCCGGTCGGATGCACGCGTAAAATACCATTTGCCGTCATCGTCAACGAACACCGAGCCGTCGATCGTCATTCCCAGATTTTCCGTCTGAATCTTAAACGGACCTGTGGGACTGTCGCTGCGCAGCACATAATGTCCGCCGCCTCCAGGAGACGTGTACATATAGAAATAACCGTTCCAATAGACGACTTCCGGCGCGTATGCGCCTTGGGTCAAAGGCTCCTCTGTAACGAGTCCCTCCGGCTTCCAATTGGCTAGATCTGCCGAGCTCCACGCCTTAACGCCAATCTGATCGTCCCGCGTACTGCAGTACAAATAGTACATGCCGTTATAGCGAAGTACAAAGGGATCGCCGATTCCGTATTCGTCCCACTCTTCAGCCAATTCCATAGGATTGCTATAGGTAGCGGACTGACTCCACTTCTTCATATCCATGCGCTGCGGCCCCTCTTCCCGGCAAGAAGCAAGAATGAGTACAAAGCTGATCATCATCACGAGAAAAAGTATGCGCCTCTTCACATCTTCGCTCCTTCCTTGAGATATGTTTGTGCTCACCCGCTGACGGAGACCTTGGACTTCAACGTTTTCGTAATCGTGATCCGAATGAAAAAGCTAATGAGAAGGAGCATACCGACAGCGAACCAGAAGCATTCAGCCGTGCTTAACAATAGCTGTCCCTGATTGTGCTTTAAAGTAAAAATCATCATATTGCTCAGCAGCAGATAAAGCAGCACGTTTTGACCTAAAACTAGCAAAAAGCTCGCATACCTCAATCCGGAAGCCAGCGCCTTAGCAGCGAGGAAGTACACATAAAGCAGGAAAGCCGAGCTTAGAATCCAATAAATGGATGGCGGGAATCGTTCAGGCAAGCCATGCTTAACTGCGACATAAACGATAAAGATACCTGATGATATGAGCGAGCCGACCATAAACTTCCAGTCCCGGCCCAGCTTATAGCGTGATGCGTACATCCCTATCAAATAGTACGGGAAGTATTGGAGCACAGGAAAAGCGGCAAATCGCTTCGATCCTATCAATATTCCCAGCTGATTCACAGTCACTTGATCATAAGGGATCCAGGTTGCTGCCAGCAGCGCGAGAACAATCGTCCAAAATATGATTTTGCGCTCGACAAGCCAAATCAACGGTTTAAATAACGCCAACCCGACGAGCATAATCAGCGAGAACGATACGAGAAACTCCGACCATCCGGGAATATCCTGCAGAATGAGAATCGGCTTGATCGTCTCCCACTCTAAGAGCTTGTGATCCAGATACAACCGGTAATACGTACCGGATATATAGAATGCAACTAATGTTTTCAACGCAGTAGAGAGCATTCTTCCATACACGGCTCTGAATGGCTTGCTATAATAAGCCAATTGACCGACGTATCCAAAACTAAATACAAAGCCGGAAAAAGTAACGATATTCATAACATCGATCACTTGCTGCGCCCCGGCAAAAATCTTGGGATCGCTGAAAAACTGTAAAATATGGCAGTATACCATGCCGATCACGAGCAAACCTTTGAACACATCGATGCTGTAGTCTCTCTCTTGGTTCATGCATTACCCCTTAATCCCTGAAAAGCTCAACCCTTTGACGATTTGCCGCTCAAAAAATAAGAAAGCGAGCATGACAGGAATGGAGGAGACGGAGTTGATCGCCATCGGTCTCACATAATCTTCCGAATACTGGGACATGAGGGTAGGAATCCCCATTGGCAGCGTGAATAATTCTTCGGATGTAATCGCGATAAATGGCCACAAAAAGTTGTTCCATTGGCCGATGAACGTCAGAATGACGATCGATGCCAAAGCCGGCTTCGCAAGAGGCAGTACAATACTGCTGTAAATCCTCAGTTTGCTTCCCCCGTCCATCTCGGCGCTTTCCAGAAGCTCATTAGGAACCGCAGCGAAAAAGCTGGCCAACACAATAACCGCGAACGGAGATGCAACTGCCGGTAAAATCAAGCCCTGGTACGAATCCAGCATGCCCAAATCCTTGACCACCTGATAAAGCGGAATCAGCGTCGCTTCTCCAGGAATTAACAATCCGGCCAAGATGAAAACGAAGATGAATTTCCGATACCGGAACTTGATCTTGGACAGCGCAAAAGCGCTCATCGAGCAAAACAGCAACGTCATCAGCGTAACGATGGAAGCAACGACGAGGGAGTTGAACATCCACCTCATCAACGACGTTTCTTGAAAAATATATGCGTACGTCTCAAACGTATAAGGCGGCTTATACCAATCGAGTACTCCGGTAATTTTCATCCCTTCATCTTTAATCGAAACGATCAGCATCCAAGAGATCGGCACTAGAAAAAGCAGCGCTAAAATGAACGATAATGTCAAGCGAAGAGCCCGCATTTTAGATCTCCTCCTTCTTGGCGTTCATTCTCATCTGAATCAAGGATACGATCAGAAGTATGGCAAAAAGCGCATAGGACATCGTCGCTGCATAGCCCATGTGATTATTTTTGATTCCCTCTTCGTAAATGTACTGAATGATGGGGCGCGTATCTGTGCCCGGCCCGCCTCGCGTAATGATGTAGATTTGTAAAAACACTTTATAGGATGCAATAATTTGCAGCAGCAAAATAGTTTTCGTAATCGGCCCTAGCAGCGGGAGCGTAATTCGGAAAAACATTTGACGTTCCGTGGCGCCGTCAAGTCTTCCCGCTTCGTAGATATCATCCGGAATATCCTGCATCGCCGATAAATACAAGATCATATTGACACCAACCGTCCACCAAAGTGTAATGGCCGTTATCGCGATCCATGCAAGAGAGGTTTCCGTAAGCCAGAATATTTCCTGATCTGCCGAAAGAATGCCCAGTAATTTAAGTAAATTGTTCAAAAAGCCCGTGTAAGGTTGAATAACGAACAGACCTACGTAGGAAACGACCGACACCGATAAGACAGACGGCAAGAAAAATACACTGCGAAAAAACTTCTGAAGACGTGTCTTCTGATTCGCGATTACGGCGAGAAGCAAAGCGAATACCAGCATGCTTGGCGTAGATAAAATGACAAAATAAGTAGAATGCCAGATCGCGCTCCAAAAATTTGCATCCTTGAGCATTGTCGCGTAATTATCCAGGCCGACAAAGTCCATTTTTTTAATCAATGTCCAGTCGTACAGACTCATCTGGAGTCCCTTGATCATAGGGAATATCGTAAATACGACGTATAGTACCAAAAAAGGCAAAAGAAATAAGAAGGCCAGAATATCCAGCCGCCATTGTTTGGCATTGGTCTTTGCTTTTACGCTGACAGCAGTTTTCTCCAATTCGATCTCGTTTGTGGTCACGCCGGTTCTCCCCTCGCTTTCTTGAACATAACAAGCTTGAAGCATGGTCACTTCAAGCTTGTTATGGCCGTAAAATTCGCTTATTTGGACATCGTCGTTTTTAGCTCGCCCTCAATTTTCTTGAATACGGCATCCGTCGCTGTTTTATTCAACCAGATTTCATCCAAATATTTTTTCAGGATATCGTTCTTCGGCCATGTTTTTTCGGATACCTTCGGGAAGACGACATCGCCGGCAACATTGGCATAGTCGCTGCGGTATTTCAAAGCCTTAAATTCCGGAGTATCGAGGACCGTTTTGTTCGCAGGAATATGACCTGCTTTGGCCCAAATCTGTCCGCCTTTTTCCGCCACATAATTGGCGAATGTCAATGCGGCTTCGCGTTTCTTCGGATCTTCTTTCGCCGTTACCGGCAGGATGATCGTATGGGAATCGCCCCATGTTTTCGTATTTCCGAAAATATTAGGAATCGGCATAGCGCCAAAATCAAGATCTTTGGTCGTTTCCCAAGTGCCCGTTGCCCACACGCCCGTCATCATGATAGCGCCTTTGCCACTTTGGAACGTTTTGTAGAAGTCAGGGTCCTGCGGTTTGATGACCTTGCTTGTATAATATAAGTCCTTGATGTAGTTCGCCGCTTTGATCGCTTTGTCCATATCAATTGACGGTGTTTTACCGTCATCGGCAATGACGTCATTGCCGCCTTGTTGAGAATAGAGTGCCCACCACAGACGATAAGGGTCATCGGCGTTGTTGGAGAAAGCGAAAGGGGTTACATCCTTAGGCAGCTTATCTTTCAATGTCGTCAAAAACTTCACGAATCCGTCTCCGCCCGGTTCAAGGGTCGGTTTGCCATCCGCGCTAAGCAATCCGGCAGTCTGCAAATGCTTTTTATTGTAATACATGATGAAAGGATGGGTGTCGATCGGAACCGCGTAATGCTTGCCGCCGACTGTAGCCGAGCTCAAAATATTGCTGTTGTAGTTGTCCCAATTGAGGTTAATGGCTTTACCCGTAGCATCTAACTCCGTTACGACGCCGGCCTTGATAAGTTCAGGCAATTTCGACGTGTGGGAAATCCCGATATCCGGCCCTTTGCCGCCTGAAACTCCCGTCACCAGCTTCGTATAATATTCCGCCCACTCCAGCTTGACGTTCTTGATCGTAATATTGTCTTGCGATTTATTGAATGAACTGATGATTTGATCCATGTATTCTCCGTCTCCGCCGGCAAACAGCGTCCAGAATACAAGTTCCGTTTTCTTCCCGCCCGTATTATCCGCTTTAGGCGTTTCTGCCGCTTGTTCTTTCTTTGGCGCTTCGCTGCCTGCCGGTGTTGAACTTGTACCCGCGTTACTCGAGCAGCCTGCCAAAAGGGATATTGCCATCGCCCCGCCAAGCATCGACGTTAATACTTTCTTTGTTTTCAAATCAATCGCTCCCTTTTTATCATTCAAGATACATAAAACAATAAAAGTGTATTACAACCATTTTTTTGTATCTTATAGGGATATAATAACGCTTACATCAAGTCATGTCAATTAATATTTTAATATTTTTGTAATACTAGAACATGATTAGATTATTAATACAGATATTTTGTATGTAAAGACGCAGCCACACAACAATCTTGTTGGTATGGCCATATTCTCTATCGTTTAAAACGTGTAGAACACCTTCATATTGATCCCCTGTTCGTAGTCGCCAAATTTGTTGCCGAAAATGTTAATCCCGCCTTTAAAAGTTGCGTCATCTTTTACACCAAGCCTTAGGTCTATAAAACTATGACTTTCTAACGCTAATTGATGTAAATTGACGGATGATACTTGAACATTATCGATTGCCGTCATATTGCCGTCCACACTCAAAGTTTTGAGGAGCCCGAATTGCGTCGAATTGTCCGGCCACCATTCCGGATTGAGCTTTCCTTTGCGTCCCCCGAAATCGCCGGGAGAGGTCCATGATCCGACATCAACGCCGTTCACCCAGAACGAAATGTCCGATGGCCAGTTATTGTCGTAGTTCGGCGCTTCCGAACAAATCTCAAGGCTGAACTGAACCGATTGAACTTTCGCTCCTTTCGGCAGTTCCAGAGGAAACCTGTAGTCGACAAACCCTTTTCGGAACCAAATAATTTGCGCTGATGAGCGGTCGGGATGGAAAAAGCCGGCGGGCGAATCCTCCTGGATAATCATTTTATCCGTATTGGCCATCCCGCAGGTCGGCGATACCTGGCAATTCGTAAAATAGCCGATGGGCATTTCAATCTCATAGCAGTTATTCGTCGGCTGCTTGTTATAGAACTGTGAATTTAAAACAATATGAATGTCATGATACGTCCGAGTACATACCTTCATTGCGCCGCGCGTTGCCGGCAGCAGCTCCGTTTCTATAAGCCGCGCCTTCTCCAGAATCTTCACATTGGAAGCAGCGGTGGATACAGGAATCTGAAGCGCTTCAGCAATTTCATTTATATTCAGTTTTTTTGTATTTAATAATTGGATGATATTCACCCTTAAATCCGTAGACAGCGCGTGTGCAACAAGGACTAGCTCTTCCGGATTTTCAATATTTAACTCTAGCATCGAGTTCACCCCAAATTTTTTGTATGAATACACATATCATATAACAAAATGGGGGTGCGCGTCCATGTAAAGGCTTTAGCGTGCAAAAAATGAGGGAGTACCCATGCCGGCGAAAAAAATAAGAGGCCTGCTAACCCTCTCCCTAGCAGAGAACTAGCAGACGCTCTTATAGGCACATTACCTATTTAGAAACAGTAAAATAATCAAAATCCGTCGTGAGATTTACATTGGACCACGTTTTAGACATCACGCCAACAGAGATAGGCGACGCATGAGGGTAGTAGTCGCTCGAGACGTTATTCCACGGATCTCCGGCATTCGCTTTGTAGTCGACGTAATATCGCTGACCGACCTTTCTCATTCTGAGAAATACCGAAGGATCGGTATAATTCGCGACGACGCCAAGGGCAGGATAGCCGGACCTGCTGAATTCCAATCCGTTCCCTTTTAACTGACCCCATATAAAATAATTGTTAGGGCCGAATTTGACGGTAAGTCCGGTATGAAAGTTGGTATTAGCCGAATACGTAAACAAGTTCAGCTTCGTTTCTATCGTCCAGTCCCCCGCTCCCATATCGGTCCTGGTCAATTTAGGGGAATTATCGACTGAAGTCCAATTATCGTAACTGGTTGTATTCGGCAGGCTCATCCTGAAATTTCCGTTTACAAAAGAGTTCGTCGGTCCTGCCAAAGGGGCGCTCCATGTCCATGCGCCTGCAAGCGAACCATCAAATGTATCTGTTGCCGTCGACGTGTAACGATCTGAGTAGTACACTTCCAACTCACTTATGGTCGTGAAATTGGCCGTTCCTCCTGGAGTACCTATAATTCTGACGCCGTCGCCCCACGTATCGTCAAAATTAAACGTATACGTTTTATACGGAGCCGATGTGCCATCGCTGGGGTAATCCGGCGTTGCCGACAGGCCTGCAACATCGACCCAATTGAAGTTTTGTCGGACTTGAACTTTAACTCCGCTGCCGAACCAGCCGCCGTCCGGGAACGAATTTCCTGTCGTATAGACGACCTTATTCATGTTATAAGGACGCCCCCACGTATAGCCCCAATAGCTTTCCGTTTTGGCTTCTCCATTCCAATCATCGGCGTTCACATTTTTAACGCCGTCATTCAGCGCCCATGGATTGCCTTGGTGGAAGCTGGCTTTCGCAATCGGCGTTTTGTTTTCTCCGCTGACTGCGAGATTATTCGTACTGCTTTTGGCATTATTAGGTGTCAGACTTGCGTTATAAGGAGTTACAAACAATTGGCGCAATGAAAATTTATAATTATTCACCGGACCTTCGAACGTATTCGCATTAAACCACATTCTTTTCCCGTCCGCACTAATGTATTTAGACGGCATTACGGTTGTATAGCCTCCGTTTTTGGCGGTTGTCCAAGGTGAATTGTAAGGGCCTAAATCTTTGGAAAGGAATTTTTTCCACGGTCCCCAAGGCGCAGGCGCTTCGTAAAACTCAAAGGTATATTCTGTCCAGGAAAGATAAATAAATCTGTTCAAAGCGCGGTTATAGGTTACGCTGCCCTGAGAAATCTTGGTCATATCTTTAATATCGCCGCCAGGGAATCCGGCGTTTGTATTCGAGTACGCCCTTGAATCATCCTGCAGAACAGGCTTCTTTGAAGCTATGCTGCCAAAAGCCGACCAGGATTCTGCGCCTCCGCTCAATCCCCCAGTCCAAAACTGCCATTTGGAAAGATCCTGCACATTGTCTGTAGCTAAAATTCTCGCTAAATACAGCTTGGTTGGATCAGGTACCGTGTTGCTGAACGAATCGCGCCAGTTGTAGTCCATGCCGTAAGCGTAAATATAATCATCTATGGTCGAGTTCGGATCATTATCTACCCCGTCCTTCCCCCAATCCAGAAATATGATCGTCGTAAAAACATTGTTCGAAAACATAGGAGACGTATTATTATAGGTCCAAGTAACGCCTTTGTCCGTTGATTTTAATATCGTCGCATTCGGGGCGTCATTGAATGTCGGACCGTAAAATTTGGCGCCGGGGCACCGATTCAAATCTTGTACGGCCATCCATAATGTGCCGCCACGGGAGGTTAGTCCTGTCGGTTTGCGATTATAAGTTGCCGTACCGTCCGGGCACGTCGACGAATTCCACACTTTTCCCATACCGGCGCTTATCCGGTTGCCGACCAGATTTCGGCTGTCCGGATGTCCGCTGGTAATTCTGTTAAAGACGATATCTTGCCAGCCTTGATTGGTCCATCCCCATCCATCACCGTTAGCCAAATAAAGATAATCGTCATTCGACCAGGCGGACGGCCATAGATCGCCATCGCTATTTGTATTATAAATGCTGCCTTCCTCAACAAACGCTGTAGAAAAAAACGTGCTTTCTTCAGGTACAACGGCATGAGCCTGGTTATTTGTAAGCGTTATCACAAAAAGCGAAAAACAAAGACTCGTCAGCCATACTTTTAGATGTTTCATCAAATGCCTCTCCTTTTCAATCCATATGGGCAACAACAATGTTTGAAGGCACGCGTCAAGAACGCTTATTACTTACTCCCTATCTCTCAACAACCAGCATCCCCTCCTTCCTATTATTTCTACAGTGAAGAAGGCTTCTCCCTTTATCTATGTACTTTCACAATAAACGAAGGGCCTCTCTTATTTAAGGGGGAAATATTTTGTATGGGGAGATTATTTTCAGAACACGTGTCTTCAAACGAAAAAAAATCAGCGACAGTGCATGGTTCCAGGCGAACATTCCGGCGGCCGGAACTTATGACGTTTATGCATGTTGGCCTTCGAACAGCGGTTACAATACGTCGACCCCGTTCATCGTCAGCACCTCTACCGGCAATCAGACGGTATATGCGAATCAGACGCTTAACGGAGGGAAATGGAATTTGCTCGGCACCTTTACTTTGAATAGCGGCGCTTATAACGTCGTCGGCGTTTCCCGCTGGACCAGCGGTACCGCTTATGTCATGGCCGACGCCATAAAGATCGTGTCTCATTGATTGGAATGAATGTTAAACAACCCGAAGCGATAAGCTCCGGGTTATCCCGCTTACTTTAGGGTAAGTAGATAACTCCCGGCTTACTATGTAAAGGAAAAGTGCGTACTTCTGAAGCTACACGGAATCCGTTATGATGATGTTGGAGATATGACATAGAATTGGAGGCGATTGTGATGAAATACAGTTACTTGGGACGTTCCGGCTTAAAAGTAAGCAAATTGTGCCTTGGAACGATGAATTTCGGCGTGGATACCGAAGAAAAAGAAGCTTTTCGAATCATGGATGCCGCCCTGGATGCCGGGATCAATTTTTTCGATACGGCCAATATTTACGGCTGGGGTGAAAATGCGGGTCGTACCGAGGAAATTATCGGTCGATGGTTCGCCCAAGGCGGCGGTCGCAGAGACAAAACCGTCCTGGCTACCAAGTTCTATGGAGACATGCATGATAAAAACGACGGACCGAACCGGGAAGGCGGTTTATCCGCATACAAGCTTCGCCGTCATTTGGATGCATCGTTGCAACGTCTTCAAACCGATCATATTGAGCTTTATCAAATGCACCACGTGGATCGGAATGTGTCATGGGAGGAGCTCTGGGAAGCTTTTCAAGTTCCGGTGTACCAAGGAAAGATCGGTTACGTCGGCTCAAGCAACTTTGCGGGTCGCGATTTGGTGAAAGCGCAATACGAAGCCAAAGCCCGCCATCTGCTCGGTCTCGTATCCGAACAGCACAAATACAGCTTGCTGTGCAGGCTGCCCGAACTTGAAGTGCTGCCGGCCGCGGAAGAGCTGGGCATTGGCGTCATCGCCTGGAGTCCGCTGGATGGCGGCCTGCTTGGCGGTTATGCACTTAAACCGGCCCCAGGCTCCAAGCGGGCGAGCAACCCGGAAAGGGCAGAGAAACATCGCGCGAAGCTCGAAGCATTCTCTGCATTATGTAAAGAGCTTGGTGAAAGCGAAGCTAATGTAGCATTGGCATGGACGCTGGCCCACCCTGCAATGACTGCACCGATTATTGGGCCGCGTACGCTGGAACAATTACAAAATTCACTTCGTGCCATAGAAATCGAGTTGGATGAATCCACGTTGGAGAAGTTAGATGAAATTTTCCCTGGTCCTGGCGGAGAAGCTCCACGGGCATATGCTTGGTAGTAGCAAAAAGCCATTTTATCCGAGGTCGGATAGAATGGCTTTTTCGTTAACATTATGTGAGTTTCCGGGGTTGTCGAAATTACTTGTTTGGGGATGATCGACATACAGCGGTACGAAAAGATCGGCCGAAGATACGCATATTGGGAACAACGACCACTGTTCGCTAACAATGACATTCTGGACGCTAAATCGAGCAGGTAACACGTAAATGAGAGCATAGCGACCCAATGGCGCAAATTTACGAACAAAGTTTGAGAATTTGCGCCATTGGGTCGCTGAAGCCCTGTTTTGGCCCCCTCACCATTGGTTAACGTCCAAATGTTCTCAAAATAACGACTCTGTTCGTTATTCAAGCCATTTACGCAGGATCAGATCAGCGCTTGAGTGCGGCCCTGACATCCGTCATTAAAACCAAGCACTTTGTTCAGCTATCCTCTTCATATACAAGTTCCGCTTCATTAAGAACTCCCTCATATACTGCTCCAGAAAAAGCTTGTCAGCCAGCTTTCCCAGCAACCCCAAGGGCGAAATATAGTCGAACTCATCTACCATCCATGTTCCGCCATGATGCGGAGTAAATGTATGGCAATGCCAAAATCGTTTAAAAGCCCCTTCCACCTGTTCATCCACAAAGAAATGCGGGTAATCCATTTCCGTTATCTTAGCTGTAAGATGCTGCTTGATGCCAAAATGAATGGCCTCCCACGTTACGGATTGGCCTAATTCGATAAGTCCGCTGGTAACCCCGCCGATAGCTTTTTCTTTAGTCTGTGAGGTAGATTGCGTATGAATATCTATGTTCCTCGCCAAATCAAAACAAATTTCAATAGGAGCTTTAATATACAATTCTGATTTAATAATTGGCATTGAACCCAACCTCTGAAATTAATAATAACTACTTCACTCCTGCAAAAACGCTTTCGGAGACACATAAACAAAACGTTCTCCTCTTGCTAACACGTGACATTTCGGCCGCGCATGTTTTTCGTTCAGCTCATCTACAAAATTCCCCGGTCGTTCCGCATTCCCCGCAAAAGTGTCATAATGCAGCGGGATCACCGCATCAACTCCAATGTTCGCTGCTAGTTCCGCGGCTTCCCGGTAATTCATATTGCCCACGATTCCCCGCTTCGTCCGAAAATAATCGCGGCCGTTAATGGGCAGCAAGGCCAGATCAATTTCTTGATGACGCAGCCATTCCGTAAGTCCGTCATACACGAGCGTATCCCCGGCGTGATAGATTTTCACACCATTTAACTCCAATACATAGCCCACATAACGATGCTGTCCCAGGCTATTAACTTCCAGCTCTTCATGCGCCGCTGGAACCGCTCGGATTTTTATTTTCGAATCAAAAAAGGATAAGGCTTGTTCCGTATCGGCATCCACCGTTTTCATAGGATCGAATCCAATTTGTAATAGTTTTTCCCTGCACCAGGCTGGAGCCATGATGAGAGATGATTGATTTTGCTTGGCAATTAAGCGCAGCGTGCCGGGGTCCAGATGGTCTTCATGCTCATGTGTGATCAGACACATATCCGCATTTGTAATATGTTCCGGAGCGGTAGGCGGCTCATACAGCCGAACGATCCCTTGCGTTTTCTCAAGCTCGTCGGAGACGAAAGGATCGATGTAAATCGTAATTCCATCGCCCTTCAGTATCACGCTTTCTTGACCCAAAAACCAGATGCCTGCCGTTCCATATGGGACCTGCGTGTTGTTGATTTCTTGAATTAACGGATGCCCGCTGATTTGACGACGATTTTGTTCAATCATCCATATCCCTCCTATGCGTATGTTCAATGCTATAACTATATCGCAAATGAAAGCTTTTACAAATACTTAATCCCACCTTAACTCTACCAAAATATCCCTTTTCTATTATATGATTAATGTTGAATCCATAGAGAAGGAGTGAATGTTTTGACAATCCGTAAAATCAGCAGCCTTATCGTCACAGGAGCCGTCGTCTCCGCCATGCTTGCAGGAGGTGCGCTGGCAGCGCCGGTCCACCCGGTAACACACACGGAATGGATGCAGAAAAAGAGGTTCATCGAAGGTGATTTGGGAGGCAATCTTGCTCTCGATCGTCCCGTTACGATCGCTGAAGCAGCCACTGTTCTGGCCAGGTTAAAAGGCGTAACCAGTTGGTCCATCGATGCTTCATCGCATTGGGCATCGGTTCCTTTAAGCGGTGCTACCAAGTTCGGCGTTACCGCAGATGAAGTTAAGTCACCGGATAAACCCGTATCATCCGCACGTCTTATCGACATTTTCGGTCAAGCCGGTTACAAGCTGCAGCTTGCGGATGCCTCCACTGTCAACCGTGCAGATTTTTTCCAAGCTATCGGAGATGCGGCTACCTTGCATATTACAATCGGCCATACAAACGACGTACACGGTCATATTGAGGAAAACAAATCGAACAAGGAGTTCGGCTATGCCAAAATGGCAACACTGATCAAGCAGTGGCGCAGTGAAAATCCGAACTTTCTACTGATGGATGCGGGCGATACGTTCCAAGGCACGGTTTTCGTCAATCAGTTTAAGGGCGAATCGATTGTCCCGATCCTGAATTATTTGGATTATAATACAATGGCTGCCGGCAATCACGAGTTCGACTTCGGCTATCAACAACTGCTCAAGCTGCGCGACATGCTGGAATATCCGGTTATCAACGCCAACGTCTTCAAGCAGGACGGCACCGAGCTTCTCCCTCCTGTCTATTATGCGGAAATCGGCGGCAAAAAGTTTGCTTTCCTCGGCTTCGTAACGGAGGAAACGCCAATCTTGACGCACCCCGATAACGTAAAAGGACTGACATTTAAAAGTCCTGTCGAAGTCGCCAAACAACTCGTACCCGAGCTGAAAAAGAAAGCCGACCATGTCGTCGTCGTCTCCCACGTTGGCATCGAAACCGACCGCGAAATTGCGAAAAACGTGCCTGGCATCGACCTGATCATCGGCGGCCATTCCCACTCCCCGCTTCGTACGCCTGAACAGGTCAACGGCACTTATATCGTACAGGATTGGGAATACGGCAAATCACTGGGACGCGCTGATCTTTATTATCTGGGGAATGAACTGGTGAACTTCTCCGGCGGACTGCTTGAATACGACGAGAAGGTGCAGGAAGATCCGGAAATAGCAAAAATGGTGAAGAGCATCGTTGCGGACATTGACAAGGCGCTGAACGTCGTCATTGCCAAAACCGATGTCGATCTGGACGGCGACCGCAACTTCGTGCGCAAACGCGAAACGAACCTCGGCAACTTCATCACCGATACGATGATCGAGCGTTCCAAAAAAATTGACGGCTATGCGGCCGATGTTGCGCTGACGAACGGCGGCGGTATCCGCACGCAAGTGAAAAAAGGCGACATTACGAAAAAAGCGCTCTACGATGTGCTGCCGTTCCCGAATACGGTCGTTATCCTCGAAGTGAAAGGCTCTGAACTGAAAGCTGCGCTTGAGAACGGCGTCAGTCAGGTCGAAAGCGGCGGCGGAAGGTTCCCGCAAATCAGCGGTATGTCTTTCAGCTACAATCCGACGAAGCCTGCCGGTCAGCGCGTCGTTGAAGTGAAGGTTGGCGGCAAAGTGCTTGATTCCGATCAAACTTACCGATTGGCTACGAACGACTTTGTGGCCGCAGGCGGTGACGGCTATGCGATGTTCAAAGACAAAAAAGCGCTGAACACGGGCATTACGCTGTACGAGCTCATAGAAGAAGCGCTGATCGCTCGCAAGTCCATCAATCCGACTACGGAAGGCCGTATCGTAGAAGTGAAATAATGTTTAGGAAAATGAACAGCCTTTGCACGCGAATAGCGGCAAAGGCTGTTTTCAGTTAACCCTGCGACACCCTCATTCGTGAACATAATTACGAAAAATATACGTAATGATGTTGTTCAAAAAACGATGGAGGGGGCTTCAGATGTTGGCCGCTACTGAGGAAACTAAGATCACATGCGGAGATATTGACCGGATGATCGCCGAGATCGATGAAGGCTGGGAAGAGTTGACCAGCATCGGCATGTCATGTCGGGTTATTTGGGAAGATCTGGTCAGGTTATCGCAAGTTTTGAATGAAGAACTTTAAACAGAGCTCAACAGCCTTCACCGCTCCAGATGGAGTAGCTGAGGGCTGTTTTTG
This sequence comes from Paenibacillus sedimenti, assembly GCF_014534655.1. Taxonomy (GTDB): domain Bacteria; phylum Bacillota; class Bacilli; order Paenibacillales; family NBRC-103111; genus Paenibacillus_E; species Paenibacillus_E sedimenti. The sequence goes on along the minus strand of NZ_JACVVD010000001.1, from coordinate 420,238 downwards.
TGACATAGCTTCTCCCCCTCAACCAACGTTGTCACCATAACTGAAAAAAATAGTGCTCCATTCCTTAACCAACATCGGCGCAGTTAAGTGCAAAAAGTGCCGTAATTTTGCGAGTTCTCGCCAAAAAGAGGCGTTTACATGCATATCGTGCATGTAAATTCATCACAATGGTCCGTGCACAGGCGCTTGGGCTATTTTAACGGCATGTTTTGCAGGATGATGGTCTGCTAAACGTTTACAGCTGGAAAAACAGGCACTTTATGCATGTTTATGGGCATTTATCGCCATTGGGATTCTTGTGGGATTTCTGAAATAAAATTTTAATAACTGTATTGATTTTCGTAATAAAACTCTATAATCTAAAAATGAACCATTCCAAGCTTTACCAGTCCTGAACGAACGATAAGGAGGAGATGAGTCAAGAACTTAGAGTCCGGCTGTTGAAAGCGGTTTAATTCTATTTGGAGGAAGTGATTAGGTGGCAACTCGTTCACGAAAGAAAGCCAGATTGATTCCTTTTCTTACAGCACTAATCTTCTTTACAAGTACATTCATTTCAGGATTTAGCCATGAATCACCTACCGCATATGCCGATTCCGTGGCCGAAATCAATGCGGCAAGTTCGCCGGCTTACGCGAATGTGGAAAACTTTGAACAAACAACGAATCTATCTGCGTCTTCTGCACAAGCCAAGTCCGTCAGTATCGGCCTGATCAGCAGGCCGGAGACGATCTATTATGGTTATCACGCTGTAAAATTAGCCTACGACTTCACGGGAATGACGGGTACGTCAGCGGCGTATATCAATTTCAAAGACCCGAGCGGAACTGCCGGGCGCACACTGCAAGGCGTTCCGAAAAAGCTGGGGGTATGGGTTTTCGGCGACGGAAATAACCATTGGTTGCGCGCTCAATTGCAGGATGCGACAGGAACGAAAACGGCTGTTGATTTCACGAGCAGCAACGGACTTAACTGGACCGGTTGGAAATATGTCACCATTGCTGTCCCGAGCACCCTCAAAGCTCCTCTTAAGATCAATCAAATTTATGTCGTAGAAACGAAGGAAAATAACAAAAACAGCGGTGTGTTGTATTTTGACCAGTTGAATGCGTTCTATTCGGATTCAACCGTTTTTGGTCTCGATGTGGTAGGCCTACCGCCGATGCAAGTCGGGGATACGAAGCAAGCTGCCGTAAACGCTACGTATCAGAACAGCACCGAGCCGGTTCCGGTCTTAAGCGGGATCACGTATCGAAGCAGCGATGAACGGATCGCGACCATCGATGCCGGCGGAACCGTCCGGGCGCTGCAAGCAGGTACGGTAACGATAGCCGCAGCATACGGCAATGCACCTGAAGCTGCGTATACGTTGACGGTCACGGCAGAAGCGCCGATCCCCCAAAAACTGGAGCTTTCAGCGCTATCCAAGCTCGAAACCGGCGCGACTAACCGGCTAAGAGTATACGCTACATACAGCGGAGCCGCAGATCCGGTTACCATTGCGAGCGGAGCCGCATTCCAGTGCAGCAGCCCTGACATTGCGACTGTCGATGCCTCCGGACTTATTAAAGCCGTGAAGCCCGGTACGACGACGATCACTGCTTCCTATAGCGGCGTCTCCTTACAATACGTGCTCACTGTAACGAATCCGGTCCCGGTATTGCAATCGATCGCGCTCACCGGCCTGAAGGCGATGACCGTCGGCGAGTCGAGGCAAACGAAAGTGTTCGGCACCTACACATGGCTGCCCGAATCGGTCGAACTGACTAGCGGCGTTACTTTCATAAGCAGCAACCCTGGTATCGCTTCCGTCAGCGCAAGCGGGACGGTAACGGCTTTGCAGATGGGAACCTCACGAATTACGGTAACTTACGGGGGGAAATCCAACGATTTTTACTTGGTGGTGAACAAAGTGGCGACTGTGCCGAAGCGAGAGCTGAGAGCAGCCTGGATTGCTACCGTCGATAATATCGACTGGCCGAAAAAAGGCGTTGTTGAAGCGGAAGCGCAAAAACGCGAGTTTATCGAGCTGTTGGATGTTCTGCAAGAAGCCGGCATGAATGCGGTCATCGTGCAGGTGAAGCCGACTGCAGATGCCTTTTATCCTTCAGCATACGCTCCATGGTCGGAATGGCTAACGGGACAACAAGGCAAAGACCCGGGCTATAATCCTCTAGCCTTCATGCTTGAGGAAGTTCACAAGCGGAATATGGAGTTTCATGCCTGGTTCAACCCTTATCGGATCAGCCTGCAGGATCGTATTGATAAGCTTGTGCCCAATCATCCGGCGAGACTGCATCCGGATTGGGTCGTTACATACGGCGGCAAGCTTTACTTCAATCCGGGGATTCCGGAAGCGAAGCAGTTCATTACAGACAGCATCATGGAAGTGGTGAAAAATTACGATATCGACGCCGTACATTTTGACGATTATTTTTATCCGTACCCGGTTACCGGCGTGGATTTCCCCGATCAGGAAGCCTATTCGAAGTACGGCTCCTCCTTCCCGAACAAAGGCGATTGGAGACGCAGCAATGTCAACGCGTTCGTTCAGGAGATGAATGCGGCCATTAAACAAGAGAAAAGCTGGGTCAAATTCGGGATTAGTCCATTCGGGATCTGGAAAAACAAAAACCAAGATCCTTCCGGCTCCGATACGAACGGACTGAGCAGCTACGACGCCATCTACGCGGATACGAAAAAATGGGTTGATCAAGCATGGATCGATTATGTTGCGCCGCAAATTTACTGGTATATGGGCTATTCACCGGCATCCTACGATAAGCTGATCGAGTGGTGGAGCGGTGTGACGGCCGGGAAAAATGTCCACCTATACAGCGGTCAGGCGGTCTATCGGATCGGATCGGCCGATCCGGCGTGGCAAAACCCCGACGAAATGCCGAACCAAGTCGCTTATAACCGAAACTTTAACAACGTGCATGGCAGCATATTTTTCAGCTCTATATGGTTTAAGTCCAATCCTCTCGGGTTCACGGACCGATTAAAAACCGACTTTTACAGGTACCCGGCTTTAGTTCCTGCAATGCCTTGGCTGGATCAGGCTGCACCTGATGCGCCGGTCTTGGCATCCGCCGTCCGAAAAGCATCAGGCATCGAGGTTACATGGAAAAATGACGAGCAAAGTGACACAGCCTACTATGTAATTTATCGTTTTGACGGAGCGGCTGCCCAAGGTCTTCAGGATCCCACTCCTATTATCGCCAAAGTCCGCAAGCAGTCAGGCACCGATCTTACTTACGTAGATAAGACTGCTACGGATGGAAACATATATACGTACGTCGTAACGGCGATTGACCGGATTCATAATGAAAGTGCCGCCAGCAATTCCATTACGATGACCAACATTCTCGATGTAACGCCGCCTGTCTCGGCAGCTGCAATCGAAGGAACTCAAAATAACGGTTGGTACGTGTCGGAAGTTCGCGTCCAGCTATCGGCAAACGACGATCTGACGGGTGTGAAGCAAACCGAATTCAGCACGGATAACGGCTCAACCTGGAATTTATACGTATCGCCAATCTCTCTGTCGGCCGATGGCGTTCATACACTGCTGTACCGTTCTACGGATAACGCGGGCAATGTTGAGCAACCGCAAACGGCCCAAATCCCGATAGATCGGACGGCACCGACCATTCAAATTAATGGGGCGATGACCTACACCGTTGATCAGACAGTATCGATCACCTGCACTGCAGCAGATACCGTATCCGGTATCGTCTATAACCCGTGTGCACAGCCGCTCGTTAGTGCTCCGGCATATCAATTGGAGCTCGGTACTCACGATGTCACGGTTCAAGTCACGGATCGTGCAGGCAACACAGGAACCCGTTCTGAATCTTATACTGTGCAAGTTACTGAGAACAGTATCGCAAGCCTGATCGGGGAGTTCGTCACTGGACCCGGTGAACAAGGAATCGAGAATTCACTGCTGAAGAAGCTGGAACACCGGCAGACTGACGCACTTATTCATGAAATCAACGCTCAAACAGGCAACCGAATTACAGCGGAGCAAGCGGGTATTCTGATTAAATGGATTCAAGCTCTTCAATAATTTCATTGGCTGTAAAATATAACGGTTGAACAGAATCAGCTCTCAACAGATTCTGTTCAACCGTTTTTATTATCTCGTCCTTTTTTGATAAGGTGAGTAGCTGTAGTACGATTTCACCCAATTATGTATAACTGGTGAGAAAAATAGCTGATGCAGTCCTATTTTACCTACTTAAGACGACTTTACCGAACGTGCGATCGCACAAACTATGTTACAATTTGGTAAAATCGGACTACAGGCATTTGGGCTGATACAGCTTTCTCCGCAAATGGGCATTTTCGGACTACAAATATTCTTTCTGCAGCAGCTTTCTTCGCATTAGGCGTTTTCGGACAGCAGTGGGACTGGTTATTAAAAATAAAAGAAGGGATGCCTCAGCACCCCCTCTGTGCGTCTATCTTACATTTATTTTTCTTACACTCTCTACCTTCAAGTTCCGATACTCTGCAATGAGTGGCGCCATTTGGCGAAACCCGATGCGCCCTTTTTGCAGGATAGGACCGTAAGTCGTGCCGTCATCTTTCCACTTCAAAACGGAAAGATCGTTGATAGAGAATAATACTTCCCCTTGATTGACAAGTAACCGCATGCGATATGGTCCTCGCGCGTCCATCACGGACGGCAGTGGATCGGCCCCCTGCGCGGTCAAATGAAAGCCGTAGCTTTTTCTTAAGTTACACGTATGAAAGCTTCGTTCTTCCTCCCATAATCGGCGGTAATAGGAAATGTGATAAGCGTCAATGTCTCCATGATGATATTGGTCATAGACGCCAACCCGCTGTTCAAGTCCAGGATCGAACATGTCGATGCCGTTTCGCCCTGCCGCACAAAAAAACAGGATGCAAAGCCCGGGCTCCTTAACCGGCCAAAACTCCCAGCTTACCGATATACCGTCCGGAAACGTCTCCGGACACCAAAGCACAAAATTGGCTTTCTGCCCCTCCCCGGCATCCAATGCATTTTCCATGCGCATTCTCCCTTGCGGGAACGATATATTTGCGCTACCTTCCAATCGAAAATCCGCAATATCCTCCGGTGACGTAAGCGCATTCTCATAAAGCGTCTCTACAATTTCATATTCAGCGGGCAAATCGTCCACCTCCTGCGTACAATTTTCGCTTGCGGAACGGCTGCTTATTCTTTAGCTCCTAAGAATCGTATTAGGCTGCTCCAATCTCCGCCCAGCGTTTTCCAAAACCAGGTTCTCTGCCCCTCCGGAAGCAATGAAGGCGGAACTCTGGAATCCCACGGCATACGTGAGAACGGTCTCGGGTTCGCTCTTATCGCATGGGGCTGATAAGGTGTCACCTTCAGCTTACAGCCCGTCTCATCAAGCGCGATTTCAGGATTTCCGTAGTTCCGAATCCACTGGACAGCCGCCTCCTGAAGTTCTTTTTTCACAACGGCAAAATCCGGATCCTCCGCCAGATCAATAAGCTCCTGCGGATCATCGACAAGATGATAAAGTTCTTCATAACCGCCGTTCTGATAAAACAGATATTTCCACGCTTTGCTTCGGACATGCAGCATGTAGTTCGGCGCGACATAAAATTCGGAGCAAACAACATCCCTGCGAACCGAAGCGGGTTCCGCCAGCAACTTCAATAAGTCGACCCCGGACCTGCCGTCATGGTCGCGATTTCCACAGGCCCGATTTACGAAAGTCGGGAAAATATCAAGCAAGGTGGTCAGTTCGTCGCATCGGGTTCCCGGCCCTATGACACCGGGCCAACGGGCAATCATCGGCACATGCAAACTGCCCTCGTACCCCAGGTTTTTGAACCATAACCGATGATCGCCCAGCAGCTCCCCGTGATCCGATGTAAATATGACGAGGGTGTTGTCAGCCAGCCCCTCTTCTTCCAACGTTTGCGTGATTCGGCCGATCTGTTCATCGATAAATGTAATATTCGCGTAGTAATACGCCCGATTCAGAAGCAGCGCCTGCTCCGAATACAAATCGGCCTCCATGGCCCTGCGGTGGGATTGCATATACGGATTTTTCGCTGTTCCGTCCTTGTCGGAAACCCAAGGCTTCGGCATTGCCGCCGGATCGTACAAATCCGTCAAATGCCCGGGGCAATCGAAAGGCGCATGCGGCTTGACGAACGATGTCCACAAGAAAAACGGCCGGTCAACAGGTCTTTCGTTTTGGAGCCACTCTACCGTCCGGTCCCCGCACCATTGCGTGATATGGAGCTCTTTGGGCAGCCCGTTCACCAGCGGCTTCAGTTCGTTGTACCCGATCTCGGGAGGCTTCTCCCATCCCCAGACACCATGCTGAATCAGGTACTGGTCGTAGTCATCAAAATGAACATCTTCCAGGTGTTCAGCCGTGCGCACCCCTCTCATTTCCTCCGACAAAATGAGGCGGTCCATCCCGTAAGTTTGCCCGTCAGGCGTAAAATGCATCTTTCCGATCGCCTGACTGTAATAGCCTGCTTTCGACAAATAGGCCGCTATCGACTCTCCCTCGGCAATGGCAGGTGCGGATTCGTTATCGAATACTAGCGTCTTTCCCGCAGCAAATCCCGTCATCGTGCAGGCTCTGGCCGGAGCGCAGAGAGGAGAAGGGGTTATCGCATTTTCAAAAACGGCCCCTTCTTGCGCCAACCGGTCCAAATGCGGCGTATGAATCGCCCGATTGCCATAAGCTCCTAACGTGTCCCATCGCTGCTGGTCGGTAAAGATGAGAAGCAGATTCGGTTTTGTGCTCATGGTCACTTAACCGGCATCTCGGGGAGTGATTCGAATTCCGGCACATCAACCATGTACAAATTTCCGTAGCCCGACATATCGCTCGTAAACAGCACCTGTTTGCCGTCCGGACTTAACCTTGGATGCACATGGAGATTTTGCGTATGGAAACTTCCCCGGTGCTTGCATAAAATACGCGGACCCTTGAATCCGGTACCGTCATTCCGCCATACCTGGATCGTGTCTTGAAATTGCTGCCCATGATAAGCGCTCGTTTGCTGGCCGTCTCCGATAACAAGGGATAGATCATTGGAATGGACGTGCATATTTTGAAAAGGAAATTCATACTGCTCTCCGCAGCTGTTATCGAACTTGACAGCCCCGATGATTTTCCCGGCGTGATCTTCGAGAGAATTCGTAAATCCGTGGTAGCCGATATGAATGCCGTCCGACAGCCAATATTCATGCCCGACATATTCATTAGGCAGCTTATCTTTCACTTTCCAAAACTGCCCGGTTGCGATATCCAGCACCCAGATCCGGTGATCGATCTGCTCCCAAGGCCCTTCATGGCAAAAGGTCAGCAGATTCGCTTGCGTTGGCGACGTATTGACATGACCGACCCACAGCTTCTCCTCATGAAGCTTTTTCACTTTACCGTCTGCAGGGGAAACCGCCATAATCAGGCTGTGCGGCTTAGCGCGGAAATACTCCTCAAAACCCAGGTATCCGTTCTTGGTATCCATCGCGATCCGGTCCGTTAAATCCTCGTTCAGGCCGAAACATAGCCACTGCCCGTCTGCGGTGCAGCTCAAACTGCCGAATTTATACTTCGCGGGAATCGTATAGAGAATTCTTTCTTCCCTCGTTTCCAGATCGATGGCCACAATCGAATTGTCATAGTAGAAATAAGCCTCGTGCCCGTTCGGATGAAGAAAGGTCCCTTGAATCCGGGATTCACGGCTGCGCTCCAAATCCGTTAATTGCGTCATGACACCGCTTTGAAGATCCATACTGTACAGATTGGTAACATTCTCGCGGTCCGAACCGAAGAGCAAATTCCCATCTCCATAGAAGCCGTTATTCGTAAAATAGATATGGTGACTGTGCGAGCAGTGATTCGTTAGCTGGGTTACGGTTACGCCCGATATTAAATCAGTATAACTTCGTCTTTCCGAAGGCCACACCGTTCCTTTGCCGCCTCTAACCCTTGCCTCTGTCATCTCCATCTCTCCTTGTAGGTCGCGATAAAGTCCAGTCATGAGGAATGACTGGACCTTACCCGCTAAGCGTGTTTATTTGGTTGTCTTGCTTGCGGCGTATGCGTCGTTCATTTCTTTGGTATAGGCATCGCCGCCGTTCTTTTTCCACAATTCCATTTCGGCTTTGAAGCCGGCTTCATCGATTTTGCCTACAATGAATTTGATTCGTGCATCTTCAACAGCTTGATCCAATTGTGCGCCCTTTTGCGTATAGGTAGCGGTCGTAAATGGTTCTCCCGGATTGGTAACGATGATTTTTTCATTTGCTTTTTGCACTTCGACCGACTTGGCGCGAAGCGGTGTAGCCGGTTTGAACAATTCAGGTACAATGTACGGAATCGAAGGCAAGAGCTGAGTGATACTCTTGTTATTGATATCAGGAGTCATAGGGTCAGTGGCAATGAGAAGCGTTATCAGCTTGCCATCTTCCACTTTATAATGGACACCTTCGAGACCATAGCTGATTAAAATTTGCATTTCTTTATCGTTGATCTTATCCAGGAAATTTAGCACCTTCTTGAGCTCGGCTTCTGTTTTGACCGAATTTTTGGAGATTAAGAACATGCCGTTATGTCCGGCTGTCGGTTGATTACGAAGACCTGCAGGCCCGTTTACAGCGCCAATAATATCGATACTTCCCTTGAGATTTGCTTTTTTCATTTTCTCTTCAATCGAATAGGAGCGTTCCGTAACGTCAACCGCTACACCCGCTTTGCCGTTAACGATCGGATCATCCCATTTCGCCGAGTCATATACCGCAAAATCTTGATTGATTAGCTTCTCACTATACAATTTCTTGAAAAATTTGAGCGCTTCCAAATATTCAGGCGTCAAATGAGCGGGAACAAGCTTGCCGTCTTTCTCGCCCCATTTATTCGGAGCTCCGAACCATGTTTGCATAATATCAAATGGTCCTGTATATCTGGTTACGACCATGCCATAGGTATCGTTATTGCCGTTTTTATCAGGATCGTTGTTCGTGAATGCCTTTAACATATTGTAAAACTCATCAATAGTCTTCGGCTCCTGCAAGCCTAAATTATCAAGCCAGTCTTTACGGTAGCTGATTCCCATACGGCCGATCGGTCTGGATACATATAGACCATAGTATTTACCGTTTACCGAAGTATTGTTAAGCACGGTTGGATTCGCTTGCTTCAGATTCGGATAATCTTTGAGGTAAGGGCCGATTTCCCAAAATGCGCCTCCATTGATGGCGTTAGCAACGGACGACAATTTCGCATTATTCACGAAAAGAAGGGATGGTATAGAGCCGGAAGCAAGCGTGATGTTCAGTTTATCGTTGTAGCTCGCATCAGGGACAAATTGCAGATCCAGCTTCGTGTTCGTGTATTCCTCTATTTTTTTCCAAACTTTGCTTTCAGCGGTGGCCGTATCATTATGATAGCCTTTTAACATGACACTGATTTTGAACGGCGCTTCTTTTGCAGTCGCCGCTCCTGCTGTCGCATTGGGCGCAGCCGTCGATTTAGCTGTATCTGTTGGCGTACCCGAACTGCAACCCGCGATAGCTGTCACTGCGAACACAACGCTGGTCATGGCAAACAATGGTTTTTTCTTTTTATTCCAATTCATTTTCTTTTCCTCCCTTTGTACTCTCAGTGTACCTGTTTTATGTTGAAACATACACCCGGTTCTAAACGGATGCTGTGACAAACCGAACCCATTTCATTTTGAATGCGCTTACCCTTTAACCGCACCCAATAATATCCCTTTGGCAAAATACTTTTGGATAAACGGGTAAACAATCAGAATCGGCAATGTGCCCACAACGATAACGGCATTTTTAATGGATTGATCCGGAGGTTTCACATAGGTCGGATCGTACGTTCCCATTTCCAGCGCACCCGTTGCTAAAAGTACAATTTGCCGCAGTAGCACCTGCAACGGCCACTTTTTGGCATCTGATATATACATCAGCGCATTAAAGAAATCGTTCCAATGGGCAACCGCGTAGAAAAGTCCGAATGTAGCGATAACCGGTTTGGAAAGCGGAAGAACAATTCGCCACAACACACCCAGATCGTTACTCCCGTCAATGCGGGCCGATTCGATCAGTTCGTTAGGAATCTCTTGAAAAAAAGATTTAACGACAATCAAGTTAAAAGCATTGATAGCGACAGGCAGCAAGACGGCCCAATAGGTGTTCAACAACCCTAACCCTTTTACAACGAGATAAGTAGGAATAATCCCGCCACTAAACATCATCGTAAAGATAATCATGTTTAAGACCACATTGCGGCCAACCATGTGCCGCCTCGATAATGCGTAGGCCATCGTAAAGGTGAAAAATAGATTAATAATCGTTCCTACAGCGGTAACAAACACGGAAACTAATAAACTTCGCGGTAAAGCGTTATCTTTAAAAACGAATTTGTAAGCATCGAGGGTGATATCTTTGGGAATCAGGAAAAAGGATCGGGCACCTATCTCGATATCGCTGGCGAAAGAACCCGCAACGATATACAAGACCGGAAGGATCATGCAAAGGGCGACGAACCCAAGAAACAAATAGTTGGTGATATCGAATATTTTTTCACCCAAGGTATGATGGCGGGTGTTCATAGTTCTCTCCTCCTAAGAGTTTTCCGCAGGAAAACTGACTTCGTATGCATCGACTTGAGGTTAGTATATACCGGAATGTCCGGCCCTTTTGGCTAAATAGTTCGTTGTAAAGACGAGAATGACACCGATGATGGCTTTAAATAACCCTGCTGCCGCACTGTAGCTGAAAGCTCCCTGTATGATCCCCGCCGTATAAACATAAGTGTCAAACACTTCGGCGACAGGCCGGTTTAGCGCGTTGATCATTAATAAAATTTGCTCAAATCCCCGGTCCATAAAGTGTCCCATACGCAGAATCAACACTACGATGATCGTTCCCTGAATTGCAGGCAGTGTAATGTGCCACAATTGGCGGAATCGGCTCGCTCCGTCTACGATGGCCGCTTCATACTGTTCTTGATCCACCCCGGCAAGCGCCGCGAGGAAGATGATCGTCCCCCAACCCATCTCTTTCCATATGCTTTGTACGATGATCATCGGACGGAACCAGGTTTCGCTTGTCAGAAAGTCAATTTTATACCCGAATAGCTTGAAGATGACTTCATTGATGACCCCGCCTTCTGTCGTTAATAACAGATAGGAAATGCTCGCAACGATAACCATCGAAATAAAATGCGGGATATAAATCAGCGATTGGATGAAGCGTTTGTAGAAAGCTTTGCGGACTTCATTAAGCAGGAGTGCCAGTATAATCGGCGCCGGGAAGAAAAACAGCATATCGTATAAGCCGATCAGAAGCGTGTTGCGTATCAATCTGAAAAAAACAGGGTCTTGAAAGAGTTGCTTAAAGTTAGCCAATCCGACCCACTCGCTGTTAAAAAAACCGAGATAAGGCTGATAGTTTTTGAAGGCAAGCAGCACCCCCCACATCGGAACATATTTAAAAATAATAAAGTAGGCTAATCCCGGAAGCAGCAGCAGCAACAAATATTTATCTCTGATGATTTTGCTCATCAGCGTGCTCCGTTTGGGAGTACCTACGGCTGAGACAGACACTATGTGCTGTTCTGCGCGTGATTCTTTGATCATGTCCTCTCTCCTTCGCAGTTGGATGGATTTGATTGTTTACCTCTTCGTGATTCCACATTAAAGGAGTCGAACATTTCCGACAATCATACTTTTTTTATGCTGCTGAAAAGGGTGTTCTGCTCTTGTTTACCCTGTTATCAAGGCTTTTTTTCAAAAAAGTATGAACCCGGAAAAAAAGTATGAGCACTAAAAGTTGCCGCGGAAAAAAGTGCAATTGTATGCAAGTTCCAGGTTTATTACGATGTAAACAATGCAAGGTAACTTTTTACAAGGAGAGGTACAAATGAACAGAAAGTTATACCATGGAGCCGCTTATTATCCTGAACTTTGGGATGCGGATGTGATCGAACAGGATATCAAGATCATGAAGGAAACGGGAATCAATGTGGTACGGATCGGAGAATTTGCCTGGTCGAAGATGGAACCGGAAGAAGGACAGATCAACATCGGTTTCTTCACGGATATGATCAGTCAGCTATATGAGAATGGCATTGAGACCGTCATGTGCACCCCGACACCCACTCCGCCAATTTGGTTTTCATACGATCATCCGGAACGGATGTTTGTCGATGGGCAAGGAACCGTGATGGGACATGGGTCCAGACAGCATGCATGTACGAATAACGCCTATTTTCGAGAAAAAGCTGCAGTTATCACAGAGCATATTGCCCGTGCGGTCGGACATTTACCGGGAGTTATCGGTTGGCAGCTCGACAACGAGTTTAAAGCTCATGTAGCGGAATGCATGTGTCAGACATGCAAAACCTTATGGCACGGGTGGCTGGAAGAGCGTTACGGGACGATCGGCCAATTGAACGAAGCTTGGGGAACGCATATCTGGAGCGAATATTACCATCGCTTTGAGCAAGTGCCTCAGCCGGCACCGGCGCCGTTTTTACATCACTCCTCATTGAGAACGATGTACCAGTTGTTTTCTATGGAGAAGATCGCCGAATTTGCCGACGAGCAGGCAGCGATCATCCGAAAATATTCAGACGCCCCTATCACCCACAACAGCAGCGTGGCTTTTCATGTGGATAATGAACGTCTGTTTAAAAATCTTGATTTCGCATCGTTTGATACTTATGCATCGTCCACGAATACGCCCGCTTATTTAATAAACTGCGATTTATGGAGGAATTTCAAGAAAGGCCGGGCATTTTGGATTATGGAGACGAGCCCGTCATTCAGCGCCTCTTTAGAAAGCTATGCAGCGCCTCATCCGAACGGATACTTGAAAGCGGAAGCCGTGGCCGCATATGCGTTGGGAGCGGAAGCTTTCTGCTATTGGCTGTGGAGACAGCAGCGAACCGGATGCGAGCAGCCTCACGGATCGGTCATCAGCGCATGGGGCAAGCCGACGGTAGGTTATACGAATGTACTGGAAGTTGAACAAGCAAGAAAAGAAATCGAGTCGGTTCTTCTTGCGACAATTCCCGCTCAGGCGGAGCTAGCCATCACGTATTCGGATCGGTCCAAAGCGTATTTAAAAACCGAGCCGCATCAAAAACTAAATCATCGCGGCCTGGTAACCGCGTTTTATGAACGGTTTTTGACTTTGGGAATCCATAGGGATCTCATTCCGGAAGGCGCGGACTTGGACGGATATAAACTGTTGTTTACACCGTTCATCCATTATTTATCTCCTGATTATATAAACCGTGCCCAACAATTTGTGGAAAAAGGCGGGATCTGGGTGGTCGGTCCGCTCACAGGCGGCCGGACAGAACATCATACGATTCATACGGATGCAGCCTTGGGTCAGTTAGAACAGCTGGCAGGCGTCGAAACGTTGTATACTTATCCGATGGATGGAACAAACTCAATCGGTCGGGCATTCGGAGAATCCGCTCCGTTAGGGATGTGGAGCGCTGTGTTCGAAACTAAGGAAGCGGCAGCGGTAGGCATCATCGAAGAAGGCTTAGCACCAGGAAAAGCATTCATCACAGAGCAGAAGTACGGTAAAGGGAAGATCGTTATGCTTGGATCGATGCCTATGGGCGAAGAGGGGGATATGTTGTTAAAGAAACTCATCGGCCATTATGCGGGTGAAGCCCAATTATCGCTTAGAACAAATGTTACACAGGGTACCATCGTCGCGCCAAGAGTAGGGGACGGCTATACTGTTTGGGTTATCGTGAATATGGACGGGCACGGAGGCAGCGTTACGATATCTCAGGAAGGCTATGATTTGCTGAAACAGCAGCCGTTATTTCCGGGGAAATTAGAAATTGGCAAGTATGAATATCGTTTGATTCAGTTTGAGGACACCCGTCGTTATTAGATTACCGCTTGTTCGCTATATTTGTGATGGAAGGCTAAAATGTGGCTCTAACGAACAAACGTCTCAGATTAAAGCACCTTGTTCGGTATTTATAGTCATTGATTCTCTGATCTATCCTTGGTATACATTCTCGCATTTTTAGCGTCATCAAAGTCTTTATTCAACGAAGGATTGTCGTTGTTGAAGCAAGACAGGCTGGCGATACTTCCCAATGAATCAGCTAACCGGCTGCCGCGGCAGCCGGTTTTGTTATGCATCAGCGGTCCTCTTCCCCATATCCCATCCCTCCTCCATACACACTCAACGCACAGCACAGTAAAGAACCTAGCGGAGATCTGAGATCTTCTGCTAGGTTCTAATGGATCAGGATTCGATCGTTACGTCATTCGATACATTCGTGAGTTCGGTTTGTGAGTTATCCTTCACCCACTTATAATTCAAAAGCGAAGAAAGAAACACCAACGCCAGCCCCTGCCCCCAGCCTTGTATCCGCTGATGGGCAACCCCTTTGTAACCGTCTGCGTCTTTCATCACTGCCGTTCCTGCCGATACGTCCAGTACCGTGCCGTTATTCGAAATTTTCGATAATACGGCGTGGACGGATTTTTGAATATACTTATTATACATCGGGGCGCCGATGGCTTCGTTATAACGGATCAATCCGGCGGCAAGGCCCGCAGATCCCGATGTTTCTTCATATGCGCTGGGATCGTTCAGCACCGTGTGCCAAAGCCCCTGCTCGGATTGAAGGCGAACGATGCTGCTAAGCTGGTCTCGCAGCGAATCATACATTTTCATGTATGACGGATGTGTAACTTCTACGATATGAAGCGCCTCCGACATTGTATAAGCCGCCCAGGAATTGCCTCGCGCCCAATAAACGGCGGACATGTTGTTCAGGGCGATATGATCCCAACCGTGGTAATACAGGTTCGTTTCACGGTCCTGCAGGAAGCGCTCATGCGCATGATACTGCAGCAAGCCGTCCTCCAGCCAATCGTCTCTCCGTAGTAAAGTGCCGATGCGAACGAGAAAATAGCCGGCCATAAACATCGTATCGACCCAAGCTTGCTGCGGAAAATCATAATTCTGCGATACGGTGTGCTGGAACACGCCGTCAGCGAATCGAACCGCATCCGTTCTCAAAAATTCCGCCATTTGGACGGCCACTTCCAGATAACGTTCCGATTTGGTTTGCTCATACAAAGTAAGCAATGTATGGCCGATGGAAACGGCATTGACGGTCAGCGGAGGAATGCCGTCCTCCAACTGCTCGTCGATCCAGGCTTGCAATTGCTCCAAATACTTAGACTCGCCTGTAGCCAGATAGGCTTGACCTACACCGTAAAAAGCGACTCCGGCTGGCCAGTCCCATGTCATGTCCATCTGAAACGTTCTGGCTACAATCCTGTCGATGGCTTGCTCGATTTCGGTTTGATTGATTGTCACGTATTTCAACTTAGATCCTCCCTTAACTTAAATGAAATGACGTCATACCGGAAGCTCCTCCGGCAGTTCGTGTCCGATCAGTTCCAGGCACATAATGGCATTCAACGACCATTGCGAAGCCACGTTGGTGGTGATGTACGGCATTTCTTGAATCGGACGGACATACGCAAGCCCCGGCACCTGATAGGTACGCGTAGCGTCCTCGCTGCCTCCCGGCAGGCGACTCTCCAGCATGATGCGCCATGTTTCCGCGGCCAGCTCCGGATTGCCTCGCCGGTTGGCTGCGTAGGCGGCCATCGATGCGGCGAACATCGGCCAGCTGAATTGCTTCTGGTGGATGACCCCGTCCGTACGGGCTAACTTTTCTTCGGGTTCAAGGTAATAGAATGCTCCGAATTCAACAAGCATGTCATCCCACTCAGGATCGGAGAGCAGCTGCGAAAGCTCCATCCATACTTGGGGCGCGCCGAAGGAGATGACCATATGATACCCGTAGTTGCCATCATTGATATGGGAGAGAATCCCGGTTTCTGGATCGTATCCGAAGGTTGTACCGGACAAGAGCCGGAATGGTGCTGCTTTCAAGCATTTAATCCCTTGAAGTATTTTATCGCGATATTTATCATTCTCGAAACGTTCCCATTGCGACATCCAATTCGAGCTAAAGGCCGCCCAATCCGGACCGCTCCTGACGTGAGTCGGATGCTCGTCGCGCGGGAAATAGGCGCGCATGGGATCGATATGAACGGTGGAGAAATCCGCGTCGGCCACTTCCGCCAAAATATCTCCGATACGTTCATCCGCGGTCAAAAAGTAATAGTAGCGGTGCAGACCCGCCATTGCGATGCGCGCTTCCTTGCAGCCGCAGCCCCAGTGAACAACGTTATGCCGGGAACCTAAGCCTGCATATTCTCCGAAATGATAGACATCAACTTCACTTGTATGACGCGTCATCGCCTCCGCCATACGGAACAGATCTGACCGTCCCGATCGCAAAAATGAGAGCCACAGCCACATGTTTGGCACAAGCTCAGTGTTCTGCCAAGCAAAGCCGCCTACGTCGTATCTCCAATTGTGTCTTGCAGGATCGTACGTATGCATGAAATCTCCGTAGTCCCAGAAACCGTACCAGCGCCGTTGTTCAACCTCCTGCTTGTAGAAGCCCGCCAGTGCGTCCAACTGGTCTTCGATCCAAGCTTTGGCCGGCGTACTGCGGTCAGGAAGGCTCCAGATCCCGAATACGTTCGTATCATGATAGCGTACGGGTTCGCATATAAGCTGCAGCGGGGCTTGAACTTGCCTGGTCATGGAAGCTAAGTCAGCGTCACCGGGTGTCTGTTCACAGCACCATACTATAAGTTCGTTCGTATTTCCGATTCCATATGGCGTACTGCGCATTTCTTCCGCCCCTTCATAGGCGGATTCCACATACGTTGCCGTATCGTAATGACGCATATCCATCGCTGCCGCATCCGGCGACCAGAACCAGAGCGTTAACCCCGCCTCATCCGTCGTCATGCCTGTCACTTCCAGAGACGAAGGATGCTTCTGCCAAAAATTACGCAGACCTGCTGCTAGCCCGCCATGAGCGTCTCCGGCATAAACGAGCCCTCTCGCACGGTTGCCGCTGACCGCCTTTACCCAGCTGCATGCATCGCTTGTTCGTTTGACGACGGAGTAGGAATCGGCGGATAGCTGTGTTAGCTTATAGCAATCCCATGAGGCGGAATGATCCAGCAGGGACATGAATTTGGCATCCTGCTCATGATCAAATTCTATCGCTTCTCCGGCTTGCTGTTGCCGAAATTTATCCTCGTAGACGCCCTTTGTCCGCCAGGTCGATAAATGACGGGGCGATTCGCTGAAAAAGCCGGTGTCTCCCGCAAAACGAACGTACCTGTTGTATAGCGGGGCAGTCAGCGGCAAACCAAAGGTGATGCCCAGCCCTTTCACGAAATCCACCTGCGGATCGACGTTAAACAAGGTTGTATGGACGATCCGCATCGAAGCCTGGTTAGCATAAAAATAGAGACGAAGCCGGAAGGGAAGCCATGCACGCTCGCCGTCCTTTGATAAATGTACGCCCTCCGCCAATAAAACAATCCTTACGGGTCCTTCCTGTTCGACCTTGAGGGATGTGACCTCGCCATAAAACGTTTCTTCTTGGAAGATGCGTCCGTTTGGTGACTGACTGCGCTCTTCACGAAGACAGACGAGTGAGCCTTCCGAGCCAATCCGTTTCTCCCCATGGTATAAAGCTCGAATGAATGCCTTCCCCTGCTTGCCGACAATACATCGGATAACACCGGTATCGACGATCACCTCGTTATCCGTTTGCATGAGCTTCAAGCGAGATTCCGATTGTTTCACTGAGGAATGTTCTCCTGCAGCTTGCAGCATATAGCCTTCACTTTCCGGTTTATCCAACGAAACAGCATGCGCTGTCCATTTCACACTGCCATCAGGCCAATAGGCGGTAGGCCAACTCTGAAGCTCCACTGTGGACCCTGACGGGTCAATAAGGCCCAAAGAACCGGCTTGCGACCGATCCAACTCCCCCCTATGCCAAGGAACTCCCCATGTAACGCCAGTAGGATTCGTAAGCGGTTCTTCCAACCAATTGACATGGAGTTGCTTCTTCTGTCCCATTTCCGATTACCCCTTCCCGAATTGCGATGTGCTCGATTCTAGCATATTAACAGCGGAAATTTCCTGCAATTGTACTTTTTTAAACACCGTACTAGACGGTGGATCTCACTTTTTTCCGGAAATAAGACTTTTTTTCAGCCAAAAAATAAACCGCCATTGCTGGCGGTTCGGGCATTATACTATTCATTTCTGTGAAATTCCCGGTACTGACTTGGCGTTACGCCTTCTTGTTTCTTAAAGATCCGGTTAAAATAACTGGGCTGATATCCGGCTTTCTCTGCAATGTCATTGATTTTCAAATCTGTATCGCGCAAAAGCTCTTTCGCTTTTTCAATACGCAGTTCGGTTAAATAATCAATGAAGTTTTTACCGGTGACCTGCTTGAATGCTTTGCTTAGCGCAACCGTGTTCGTGCCCGCATAATCGGCGCAGCTGTCCAGCGATATTTCTTTCATATAATTATTCTGCAAATAAACCATCGCTGTTTCTACGGTCTTTTTCACCTGCGCGTCTGATCGAGATTCCAGTTCCATCATGCAAGGACTCACGACTTCATTGTGAAACCAGGCAATTATTTTTTGCGGGTCTCCGATTTGCATCAGCTGTTCATACAAATTGACCGAATGGAAAATGCGGTTAGGATCCAAGCCTGCAAGCCGGATGGCATGCAGGATGCTGCCCAGCAATTGGAGCATGCCTTGGTGAATGTCGATCACTTTGGCACCGCGTTCAATCAACTCTTCCAAGAAAATCCGGATGAGCTGATTCGCTTCATCTTTTTGGCCTGTTCGAAGCGATTGAATAATCTCTCTTTCGAGTGCAAAAGGATAATGAATCTCGCTTGGCTGCTTATCATTCTCGTCAGGAGATTCCAGATCGATGAGCAGGTTCCGGTTCTCATAGCGGCGTCTGCTGGATGCCAGCGTCGCTTCCTCAAACCGGGAAGGCACATGAACGATGGATGAAGACGTACTGCCGATTGTGACCGATACGTACATGTGGAGCACGTGATGAATCGCCTGCATCAGTTCCTGGCTAAAGGTTCTGAGCATTTCCCGCTGCTCCGTTCCTTCCGGCATAAAGATGAGCAGACCTACGGACAAATCGTGGAAATTGATCACTTCCGCTTGTTCGAAACGGCTCGTTGCGAGCTCCATCGTAATGTTGGCGGCGGCGAAAGTGACAAGCCCTTCATCCCCTGGAGAGAAGCGTCCTTCCAATTTCTTAAAGCCGCTCAAATGAATATAAAATACGGCATATTGCTGATTGTCCACCGACCAGCCGAAGTTACGCATTCTCTCCAGAAGAGCCTGCTCGGAGTACGAATAAAGATATCCTTGCACGAGCTGCAGCAGGAAGCCCTCCTTGAGATGAGGCAGCTGCTGCTCCAGTTTGTTTTGAAGCGACATGCTCTCGCGCGTCAAATGCAACCATTCTTTCTCAATAAGTTTAAAATCGTCATTCTGTTCTTTCCCCAGCGCAGATATTGCCGTATTCCCCGTCAGCATGCTGACTAACTGCGCGATCGGTGAATAGATCCGTTTAGAAGCCAGCCAAGATAAAACAAGCGCAAGCAGCAGCATCGCGATGCTTAACGTCAAAATCAGCTGGGATATAAAGACCACCGGCTTGGTAATGGCGCTGATCGGTGAAGCGGAGACGTACGTCCACTCGGTGTTGATGCGGGACATTGTGCCGAAGGAAACGGTATATGTCGTACGGTTCCAATCGAACAGGAATGAGCCTGATTTGGCCTTGCTGGCAAGCACTTGATGCCTCAGCACTTCTTCAAGCTGCGAAGGTTGCTCTTTCCCCGAGCTGGAGAACAATTGCACGCCGTTTTCTTGCAGCAGAAACGTGCTTCCATCGTGATAAGGCGTCAATGTCTGGAGCAGGTTGGCAATTTTCATAGTGTCAAGGGATGCTACGATGACTCCGTAAGGGTTTAGTTCAGTTTGAGGTATTTTTATGGCAAATGTAAATATGTTTTCGCTTGAAAACTCCGGCTGCAGCGTACGTTCTAACCAGAAAACTTTGTTGTCATTCGAAAGCAATTGTCTATACCTTTCGATCTGCGCAGCATCCATTAATGCCTCGTAATCCGGGTGAAACCGTACTGGAGACTGTCCTTCCAAGTACAGCTCCGTTGCCTTAGCCAGCGGATTGGAACCTTTCATTATGTTTAGGGTTTTGGTGATATCACGAACAATTTCGAAATCGCGTGAGAGGCTTAAACTTGCCAGAGAATAATTGAAATTGGGATCGAAAGCCCAATGTACGACCGAAGTCTCCAGGTAAGAGAACTGTTCGTTAATATTAGCCGCCCTCTGTTGAATCTGTTTATTATGCATTTGGAGCAGTTCATTCTCTAGGCGATCACCAGCAAGCCAATAAATCACGCCGCCGAAAATAAGTCCGGGAATACTGGAGATGATCAGAATTAATATCCAATTATTTCGGAAGCGCTTACTTCTCAGCACGATATTCCCTCCTTGATTCATTTATATTAAATATAATCTGCTTGGACATATAATACCATAGATTGTGAAGTTCACGTCTGTAAGAATCAAAAACATCACTACAGATGCGCTCCATCCACACCCAGTCCCACCAGCACATCGCTGCTGCTTTCACACTGACTGCCGAAACGACCCGGTTGACGTACCAATCGCTCCAAGCTGTCCGGATGGATACGCCCGAGCTGGAGCTCATCTCCTTTGACGATCCCGAAATCGCCCAGCCCATATCCCCTATGTCATGCAGGATGAGTGGAAGATGGCCCAGACGGCGGTAGAACTTTTAACTCGGGAAATCGAAAGCGAATATCATCCGCAGCACGCGGTAATTCCCCTTCACATTGGTTTTGCTGAATTAATCGGCGGCAAAGCTGCATTCAAACATCTTTTTCACAGAGTATGGAATCGTCTTGCGCTCTAAGGAATCTCGAATATATCCTCTGGATGTGCATCGAAATGTAAGCCAATTCCTCTTCCGGGAATTCAAAATTGTACGCCTCCCTCACAAATTCACCGATTTTTTGGGCGCATGCGAATGATCGGCGATACTTGTTTTTAATGATACGAACCATGTCCGGTTCCATTTCGTGAAAAGCCTCTTCCCCGCTCGAACGTTGGATTGCGAAACGCAAAAATGTAACCAACCGCTCGTAAGAGACCGTTTCATCCGATATACGGATATTTAACTCTTGTTCGATCACATCGATAATATCTCTGATCATGGTCGTAATATCCATTGTTTTCGCCATATTTCCCGCATTGATTCTTGCCGTATGGATGTGCAGGGCAATATAACCGACTTCATCTTCAGGGATTTCAATACCGATTTTCTCTTGAATCAAATTTTGCGCAAATCGGGCGATCTGAAACTCTTTGGCATATAGCACTTTTATTTCACCCAGCAGTGTATTTTGAATGACCATGCCTTTCGCCAACCGTTCGATCGCGAAGGACAGATGATCGGTTAGTGCAATATGAATATGCTCGTGCAGCACAACGCCCAGCTCGCTTTCGGCATGGGAAATGAGCTCTTCCGCCACCTGAATATGCTCTTCCGGGAGCGTAACCAATATTTGTTCAAATTTATGGTATTTGGTTGCATCTTTCATTACAAAAACTTTTTCGATTCGTGACGGGTCGATCGGATCGTTCTTCGTTTTCTGAAATCCGATACCCGCTCCCATCACAATTTGTTCTTCATCTCCGTCATTGACGACAACCGCGTTGTTGTTCAGAATTCGTTTGATTTTCATAATTCCTCCCGGTTCTTATCATCGTCTTCTGTCAATACCTCTTTAACCGGAACTTCATTAGCGGCGTTATGCCAGCTTGTGCAAGGTCCGGTATCTGTATGTCAAGCCAATCGACCACTTCCGGATTCATGATGAAAACCGGAGTAATCGTGCTTGTCGCCTTTCGCATAACCAGATCCGGGGAAAAATCGATCAACGGCTGACCGGCTGTGACCCGATCTCCGTTCCTTACAAATGCATGAAAGCCTTCCCCCTTCATGGATACGGTGTCCAGGCCGATGTGAATGATTAATTCCACGCCGCTGTCTGAACGTATAACAACCGCATGCTTGGAAGGCAGCATGGCCACCACCTCTCCGTCGATTGGAGAGAGCACTCTTCCCGCTGCAGGATCGATCGCAATCCCGCATTCCGGCGGCATCGAGGAGAATACGGGATCCGGCACGTCCGCTAGTTTAAGCACCTTGCCGCTGAGCGGTGACCAAATAGTCTCTTCCATTTGCCCTTTTTTTATACCCAACCACTTACTTAACTTCATTGGATCCTCTCTCTTCATCGATGCCTAATAGTAATGTGATTAAAAATGCGGAACCGACCGCAAGGCAAAAACCGATCAAATAATGAAGCAGATTCAGCATTCCAAGCGGGGCAATGATAGCTATCATTGGTATGCCGGTCAAACCGTACGAGTTCGCCGCTACATGCGCAAATACCACATAGGCGCCCCCTAACGCCCCGCCGACGGCGGCACCGACGAGCGGCCGGATCAGCTTTAAATTAACCCCGAAAATAACGGGCTCAATAATACCCATAAACGATGTGAGCGAGGCGGAAATGGCGGTTCTCTTCAACGTTTGATTTCGTGTCATAAAAAATACGGCCAATCCCGCACCGCCCTGAGCAACATTTGCCATTGACCAGATCGGCAGCAAGAAATTGACACCGATTGTCGGATCGGCTAATAGCCCCGCTTCGATCATATTCAAGCTGTGATGCAAACCGGTCAAAACAAGCAACGGATATAACCCTCCGAACAAGAAACCGGCTATCATTCCCGCCTTCATATAAATCATCGAACATGCACCGGAAATGAAACTGCCAATGAATGTTCCCAGCGGGCCGAGTACCAAGACGGATACCGTTCCTGTAATCAAAATCGTCGTAAACGGCACGACAAGCAGATCCAACGCTGAAGGAATGATCTTTCTTAATCCTTTTTCCAGCATGCTCATCAGGTAAACGGACAACAGGATGGGAATCACTGTGCCTTGAGCGAGTCCCATCGAATCCTGCAGTGACGGATGAGTCAAAATTCCGCCGATGATCGCCCCCATAAACGGCGAGCTGCCGAACACTTTGGCGGCACTGAAACCGATCAGCACCGGCAGGATGATGAATGATGAGCTCGAAATAATGCCAAGCATTCTGATCCAATCATTATCCGGTGCCCCAGAGAGGAATACCTTCATCATACCGAGCATTCCCGTCAATAATCCGCCGGCTACGATCACCGGGATGATCGGCACGAAAATTTGGGACAGTATTTGGAACAAGCCAACAACGGGATTCCGATTTTTCTTCACCGCAACCGAATGGTCAGCATCAGCGGGTTTTTCCGGTTCGTTATTGTAGGCTTCCATCAGTGCCCTATGCACTTTGTTCACAGTGCCGGTTCCGATAATAATTTGGTATTGGCCGCCTCGGATAAATACCCCTTCAACACCGCTCATTTGTTCGATTTCGGCTGTATTCACTTTACTGTCTTCATGAACAGTGATCCGAAGTCGGGTCGCGCAGTGGGAGACATCAACGATATTAGGCTTCCCCCCTAACAATAGCAGCAGCTTGTGGGCAATTTGTTGTAAATCGGACTTGATCTTTCTCCCCCCTAGTGAATGGCATTGTCCTTATAATATTCGTTATCATTTCCTTTTTTTCGACAGTATCGGGCTTTCATGAATGAATATGACTGTACTAGCCGGAAACGCGATGAAGAAGACTATTGACGTGAGCGTCAACAGCCTTCTCATTGAATTACTGCGATTATTCATTTTTGATTGACGGTTTTACTTGATCCAGCCTTGAGGTAGTGTCTTCTCTAGCTTCGTCGTGTTGTCACGGATGGACAACTGCACTGTCGGAGCCAGCGTACCGCCGAAGTGGCTGAACTGGTATTCCGGAGATTGATTGCCGACGTCGCCGATCGACAGATTGCCCAGATCGCCGAAATGCGCGAAACCGACAACGTTCAAGCTCGGTGTAACCAGCCAGGAATACGCTTGGTAAGGATTTTCCAGAGGATTGGCTAAAACCAGACCGCTTCCGTTCAGCGGTTGATAGCCGCCGATCAATGTATCAGAAACGAACCCGTACAGCGCGTCCGGTCCTTGAAGACCCTCTGCGTATTTGTTGATGTGGCTGTCCGTGAACAGATAGTATTTCTTATCTTTGACAACGATATGCGGACGCTCAAGCTCTTCATTGACATAATTGGCTTCAATAAGAGGCGGAAGCATTTTTAAGTTCGTTACATCGCCGTTAATGACTTCCGCGATACCGATGTTGCCGTTAGCGTGAACGGCGCCTGCCGGAACAGGATGCTGCTGCAGATACTCGGTGCTTCCGGCATATTCAGGCTTGAACTGTCTTTCTCCTACTGCACCGCCGGAATTACCTTCGAACAATAGGTACTCTTTGCCTGTTTGCGGATCTTTGAACCACATCGGATCCCGGAACGCATAGCCTCCGCCTTCTCCCTGCTGCGCTTGCTCTTTTGTCTGGTAGTACTTGCCGTCCGGTTCCAAAATAATGTGATGCGCGCCCCAATTTTCAAAATGAACCCCGTTCTTGTCGGCAACAACCTTGGCTTCAGCCGTAGCGATCCGCTGCTCGTAAGTCAGTTGGGCCTGTCCTTCACGTCCCGTCGCGGTGTAGAACGCATGAATTTTGTCTCCGTCAAGCATAGCCGATCCGGCCCATTGGCGTTGACCAAGCGCGCTTCCATGAGGGAACAATTCGCCGCCCAAGGTCCAGTCCTTGCCATTTTTCGAGTAGAAATAGCGGATGGTCGCGATATCGTGCACTTTCCCCGGCAATACATCGTTCGGAGCGGTTAGCGCAAAGATCACTTTCCAGCCCTTGATCGAGGCGATGTTTCCGTCACGGTCCGTCAGCGGCCACGTATCCCAGACGTGATAGCCAGGCGCAAACTTTTCCAGCTTGCTGATGTCAGTATAAGGCAAAGTATTGTCTTGATTCAATTCAATTTTCGAAGCTTCTTCGCGCGTCCAGTTCACAGTCAGATCTCCGCCTTGGGCAAACGCAGGCAGCGTGGCAATGCTGGATGCAACGATGCTTGTAGCCAATGCGAACACCGTTAGTGCTTTCTTTTTAATTCGAATCATTGTATGACTCCTCTCGGTTTTCGTTTATCGAACTTTTATCGGTACTTGACGATTAGCGACTAGCGATTAGCGCCGAAAGGTTTGATTTCCCCGGCTTTTCCTTCTTTGCCGACTTCCGATTTGTCACCGTTCAGGTTCACTTTCACCGTTGCGTTAAAAGTACCGGCGAATTGGACATTGCCGTTTGCATCACGAGGTTCGTTGATGAAGCTGATCACCTGCTGGTTCGGGAGCACCAACCAGGAATACGCTTGATACGGGTTGTTAGCCGGATTGCCGATGACCAGACCGCTCTCGTTCATTGGTTTGTAGTCGGCGCGGAGTCCTCCTTTGCCGTAGAAGCCGTACACGCCGTCAGGACCTGTCAGACCAGGTGCGTAAGTAAATGTATGGCTGATTGTGAACAGGTAATACTCATCGCCATTGACTACAACATGCGGACGCTCCAACTGATGGTTCGTGCCAACGGATTCAATCAGCGGAGGCAGCAATTTCAGCTTGGTGACGTCGTGGTCAAGCACTTCCGCGATACCGATATTGCCGTTGTAATATTGCGCTCTGTCCGGTACGCTGTGAGTTTTGCGGTACTCTTCATCGCCGATGTTTTCCGGTTTCACGGTCGTATTTGGGGACTGGCCTTCAAAAATGATGTACTCTTTGCCGGTGTTCGGATCCTGGAAGAAGAACGGATCGCGGAACGCCGAAATGATGTTGCCGTGCTTTTGGAACTGCTCAATCGTTTCGTAATATTTGCCGTCCGCTTCAAGAATGATTTTGTGCTCGCCTTCGTTCGTCAGACGAATGCCCTCTTTGTCCGCAACGATGTCGAACGACGCCGTGGCGATGCGTTGTTCTGCGCGCAATACCCAGTTATCTTCATTCCACTCTTTGCCGCCATTAGCGTTCATATCGGTTACTGCCGTATAGAAAAGGTTCACTTTTCCTTTCTCGTCCAGCATCGCCGTTCCGGCCCATTGATGATGACCAAGCGCTTTATCGGTGTTGTAAGGAACACCCGCGTAGGTCCAGTCTTTGCCGTTCTTCGAATAGAACATGCCGATTCGTGCATGCGTATGGCGCTCGCCCCATCCGTAAGTGCGCGGAGCAACTAACGCAAATGCAACCTTGTAGCCTTTAATAGTGGCAAGGGAACCGTCTCTGTTTTGAAGCGGCCAAGTATCCCAAACCCATTGATCCGGTGCAACCAGATCAAAGTTCATATCTACTTCTGGTGCAGTATTCTCACTTGTAAGTTTTACTTTTTCAGCTTGTTGGCGCGACCAAATGGCGGTGAAGTCGTCCGACACGCTAGGTGAACTCGCCGAAACCGGTATAGCTGCCAAGCTGCTTGCAAGAATTGTTGCGCACAAGGCCAATTTCCCAAACTTAAGTCTACTTTTCATTACATTTCCTCCTTGATTGGTTGCCAGATGGCTTTTTTTTGCAAACAAATGTGTAACTTCGAGATAACCGCTTAGCAAATTGCAACAAAAAAAGACCTAAAACGTTCAAGAATTACGCACCTACCGGTACAGTTCATTCTTAAAACATTTTAGGTCTTGCCTGCTTAACAGTAACAATCCCGCCGTATTTTGTTTGCACCCTCATTCTATCCCAATTCCAAAGTTGATATCAATAGTATATTATTCCTATCATTTCTAGGTGAAAAAACAGTAGTTTTGACACGGACTTAAAATAAAAAGAGCAACTAAGAGACTATTCATCGGCCAATAGCCGGATCATTTACCAAATCGATTCGAGTTTCCAAACGTTCAATGAAAGCATTTCAACCTTTCCTCCACGGCAAAAAACATCAATCCCCGTACTCGCAGGGTCTGGATAGATTTTGTTTGACATTACCGTACGCTCTTCATTTGCATAGATTTCAATACTTGAAGTATCAACAAAAATATGCAATACTACCCATCCATTTTCCGTTGTCTCGAGCGTACACGTCCTCACACCTTCACTAAACGAATCTGAACGGGATCTATCAAAACGGAGTACCTTGGAGTTGACATCGTAAGATATGAGTGTTTCTTCTCTACCATCTTCAGAACATCTCACTCGCATTCCGAATTGTTCCGCATCGCAATCTTCCAGTGAAAACACGACCTTGATTTCCAAACAGTCGCCATTCATTTCTTTAGGAAGGAACCTTTGTCCCTCCTCAACCCATACATTTTCCAATTCGTAGTGTTCTGTACGCAAAGTTTGCAATTGTTCAACTGGAAGAAACTTCAAACGTCCGTCTGTATCCAATTCAACCGTTCTCGGAAGGGACATGGCCCCACACCAATGATTGGCTTTTGTCGGGCCGAACGACTTAAACCACGGCAACCAATCCCAAGCGTTCAGCCAACCTATAATAATCCTTCTTCCTTTATCATCAAGGAAAGATTGTGGAGCATAGTATTCGAACCCGCAATCCACTTCTCCGCAATAATCCCAAGTAAATTTCCCGGTCGTATAGTCTAATGAACCTGTTAAATAACTCGCTTTCCTTTCACCCATTCCCATTGGCGAAAACATAAGCACATAACGATCGCCTAACTGAAAAATATCCGGACATTCCCACATCGTGCCCAACGTACCGTCACTTTCAGCCAACACACCTACATAATCCCATGCATACAGGTCATTCGACCGATATAGTAGAGCTCTGCCTTTCCCGTCTTTACTTGAACCTACAATCATATACCATTTATCTTCGTGTCTCCATACCTTCGGATCTCTAAAATCAGAGGAACTCTCTTCCGGCGGAACAGAGATAACCGGATTCCCTACATATTTTTGAAATTTTACGCCATCGGTACTGGAAGCTAAACATTGGGTTTGTATGACACGCCCCTCATTTATAACCGTGCCGGTGTAGATCAAAGTTAGTATCCCATCATCATCAACAGCGCTTCCGGAAAAGCATCCGCCTTTTTTGTCGAAATCATAAGCTTCACTTGGCGCAAGCGCGATAGGCAGGTGTTCCCAATGGACCAAATCTTTGCTTTTTGCATGTCCCAATTCATCGGCCCCCACTCAGCCGAATACGGGTGAAACTGGTAAAACATATGAATATTATTTAATCACATTGTTTAATCAAACATTTGGGATGAGTCCAATCCAATATCACCAGTTAATGCGAATAGAGAACATATCGGATTTCCGGATATTTATTCCTTCAGTAAAGACTGCAGATAACATACCGTCAATTTGCTAAAGGATTTAATGCCATTTCTGCCATTGTCATGCTTTCTCCAAACTTAAAAGAAGACATTTTCTGGCAGCCTTCCTAAAGAAACATTCCTTTTTTCTGTCTACTTTATTGGCATTTATCCAAATATGGGAAACACTATAAAAAGAGGCACTTCCATCGCTAGGAAGCACCCCAAAAATTAAATGACAAACGAAATAATTCAAGTGTCCGACTTGCAATGAAACTTTGGAACAAAAACTACCACAAAAACATAGTTGAATATATTATTTATGCTCCTGGCGTTGGAGTGGCTCTGAATGCATTTACAGTCTTGTCCATAACAACCTGTGCATCACTTCCCGAATCAAGAATCGTATTTTGAAGCGATTCTTTTTCTACCAATACTGTTGTTACGGTAAGCGGCTCTGATGCTCCGGTAGTCAACAAAGCGTCTACTTGCGCAGAGAAACAAGAATCACTTATCTTGGCATGAACCTCCGTGGCAACAACATGATTATTAGAAATATAATTTCCATTACCCGAAACAATACGTATGATTACAGGTGTTGCACCTACCGGCTTGATGTTCTGAGTATTAATTCCTTCAGAAAAGTGATTAGCAATTACAGAATTATTATTGCCACTGATATAGAGGAGGCCATACAAATCATCTAAACCATTGTCTATTCCCAGAAAAGGAGTCCAAGGTTCATGGTCACGTAAAAAGTGATTTGAAGAAACCAAGTTTTCCGAACAATTTCCCTTGAATACCACCATTCCTGGATAAAATGAATGAAGTCTATTATTTGTGATACTGGAACGTGTCACACCATCAAAATAGATACTGCTCGCACCTCGTGGAAAAACATTATTCGCTGTAATCAAAAGTCCACCAAAATTTTGAGCGTAAATTGAATATCCTTTAAAACCGGCTCCTATCAAGTTATCGGTTATTTTTGAAGCCTGTCCCCAACCTCGTAGTTCTATACAGTTACCACATTCAGCTATGAAATTATCATGTATAGTCAGTGCATCTGCATGATAAATAGTAATTCCATGCTCTAAATACACAAACCCCATGCCTGTAATCCGAAATGAGTCACAAGCACTTGCAACATAAATACCCGTTTTCCCGTTAGTGTATGTGTTTTCCGGATTTGTTTTTCCTGAACCATCTTCAATAAAATGCAAACCATCAATACAAAAGTCAGAAAACTCTACCGAACTTATTCGGGGATTTCCACTTCGTTCAACATAAAATGCAGCTCCTTTATATTCCTCGTCATTTACTTCTAGGGGAATATCTACGAGTATGCGACTTCCTCCCGGCCACAATTCATGCAAATCCGCCCATTCATTCTCAGAAGTATTAAAACGAATACTCGAAGATGTAAACCCGTGTCCAGAACCCATAATTTTAAGATAACTGATGTCTATAACTACTTGACTGCCAAGATGATAATCTCCCGGTGGAATATAGATAACCGAACCCGGCTTTCCACCTTTATTCACATCAGTGTACGTTTGCCTACTTTTAATATCTGCTATAATGCTATTAATTACCTCACCAATATCCTCATACGGATTACCGACAGGCCACTCTGTTACGTCGTAATAATTTTTACTAGCCATAAATAAATTCTCCTATCAATTTAGTGTGTTTGTTCATACACTACTTTTTCCTTGATATAGCTGGAAGTAAAGCCTTACGAATTCGTGCTTTTCCTGCAGCTTTTCTGATTATTTTCGCTCAGAAGCAGCAGCGGCAAGGGCCGTTGCCATAGGTGCCTTCTCCTACAAAAGTCTAAAGTCGATTCTTGAAAAAGGTCTGGAACAACTAGAGCTTCCTCTCTCCCTGCCTGAAGTTCCCACGCCTTGTACATGAGAATGTTTGCGGCGCCGCCTATTACCAGGAACCTCGGGCAAACAAATTGTTGCACTAATCGATTCCAGCGAAACAGCGTGGTTACCAACAATGTCGTTTCGCCCCAATATTCGTAATGGAGGTTCTGAATGCTAAACATCCTACGCAAACTGCGCTTGCAGGGCCTAGCCGACGCTTACTTACGGCAGCTCGGCTTTAGCCAACATAAGATTATGAAAAGTATGGTGATCGTAAAGCATCCGTGTATCCTCCACTCTTTTTTGCAGTATTCAGTCTCTATTCTTTAACGGCACCCATCGTCATTCCGCTAACAATGTATTTCTGCATGACGAATGAAAACAGCATGACAGGCACGCTAAATAGGGTTGCCGCAGCCGTCATGGGGCCTAGATCCAAACCGTATGCTGTTAAAAACTCTGAAATTCCCACTGGCACCGTCTTAGCCGAAGTGCTTGTTAAAAGCAACGCGAATAAGAAATCATTCCAAGAAAGCATAAAGCTAAAAATTGCGGTAGTTGCTAATCCAGGCAGCGAGATCGGCAAAATAATACGCATAAATGTTCCAAACATTCCGCAGCCGTCGACACGCCCGGATTCATCAAGCTCTTTGGGCAAATTGTCGAAAAAACCAATCATCATCCAAATGACAAACGGAATGTTGATGCTGGTGTAGACTAAGACTAATGCTATTTTTGTATCCATTAAACCTAATTGCCCAATAATACGGTACAAGGGTATTGCAACGCTGATCAGAGGCGTCATACGCACCCCTAAAGTAAACAGCAAAAACAAATTCCCGAGCTTTGATGAAAACCTGGTTAAGCCATAAGCAGCTAATGATCCCAGAAAAACACTCAATAGTGTCCCTGCCAATGCGGTTAGAAGACTGTTAATAAAATATTTGCCGATGGTCAATTGATGAAACAGGGCATTATAATTGGATAAAGTAAAAACAGAAGGAAAAAACGACGGGTTTGTGGAGATCACTTCCCTTGGCGGTTTCAATGAAGATAACACAAGGTATGCATACGGGAATAATGTAACAATCAAAAAGATACATGAGATAACGAGTACAAATAACCCGGCAACTCTGGATTTTTGTTTACTCATGGTTATAACCATCTTGCTGATCTCCTTTCTATCGAACCGCTTTCTTAGTTGGATTCCAGAATTGTTTAAAAAAGAATGAACAGATGGCCAGCAAAATAATCATAAAGATTACAGCCATTGCGCTTGCATAGCCTTCTTGATTGTATCTGGCTACCGATTTATAAATTAATGTACTTATTAACGAAGAGGACCCGCTAGGACCGCCTTGTGTCATTACCCAAATAATATCAAATGATTTAGCCGCATCAATGATACGTATGATAACTGCAACGACAATGACCGGTTTTAAACTCGGCAGCGTGATATGCAAGAAGTTCTGAAACTTATTGGCTCCGTCAATGCGCGCCGCTTCATATAAACTTTCAGGTATTCCTTGTATACCCGCTAATAGGATCAGCATCATAAATGGTGTGGTAAGCCATACGTCGGCAATCATACAGGAGATTAGCGCGTACTTGCTGTCAGATAACCACAAGATACTTTGAGGAGTCTTGACCAAACCGATGTTGTATAAAATGACATTTAAAATGCCAAATTGGTCGTTCAGCATAAACTTCCATATTAACCCGCAAACCAAAGGCGAAATCATTAACGGACTCAGTAGTAAAGTCCGAATGATGTTGGCGCCTTTGAACCCAGTACTCAGCAAAAGCGCAAGGATCATGCCTAATATCAACTCAATTGCTACTGCACCGATGACATATTCGATCGTATTAGACAAAGATTGATAGAAGGTATCCGAAGTGAGTGCCTTCGTATAATGCTGTAAACCTATAAATTTGGAAGGATCCTCATCGTCAAAAAAACTATCCTTAAAAAGCAGCAGCATCGGGTAAACAAAAAACAAGATCATGAAAACGAAAGCCGGTAAAAAAAATAAGAAAGAAAACTTCTGATCCCTTGAAGACATATCCATCATCCTTCTGCGAGAATTGAATGCGGTTAAAAAAGGGGCTTGAACCACAGCCCCTAATTCCCGCTTATCTGCCTTGTATCTCGTTAATTATCGCTGCTGCTCTGTTTAATGCTGCTTGTGGTGTTTCCTTTCCTGAGAGAGCTACTTGAATCGCAGTGACTAAGGCTTCGCTTTCGATTTCGTTCCAGTGTGTCAATACCGGGCGATTCTGTGTTTTGCTGCCGGCCAGCGTAGTTTCAAGCGCTTTCAGGTGTGCATATTCCGGTTTTTGGCCATAACTCTCAAAGACCGATTTTCGTGCAGCCACACCCAATGCATTCATAAACAATTCATTTTTTTCATAAATAAATTTCACGTATTGTTTGGCGATATCTTGTTTTTTGGACGTGCTCGGGATGACTTGATACCAAGGTCCAGGTACTACCCCTACTCCGGAATCCCCGGCAATCATGGGTGCCGCTCCCACTTTCCCCGCTACTTTCGATTTACTTGCATCATTAGAAGGGACAAAGAAATGAGCCCACTCCAGCATCATCGCCATTTTTCCATTCCAAAACATTTCAGAAATTTCAGAAGAGGCCATGTTCAGCGCACCTTCCGGCGCAGACTTATCTTCACGCAAAATCTTTGTTTCAAATTCCAGAGCTTTTACATATGGCTCCGAGTTGACTAAAGCTTTATTATCTTTGCCTACAACTAGCGGCTTGGCTCCTGCTTGCGCAGCATGGTCCAACCAACTGGCAACCGAATCACCGTTATTCATTCCTAATATGCCTGTGCCATATTGTTCAATTTTCCCATCACTATCGGTATCACGAGTAAAGAACTTAGCGACATCCCTGTATTGCTGCCAATTCGTTGGCGGTTTCAAATCATATCCATATTTAGCCTTAAATGCCTCTTGTTCCTTCGGGTCATTGAACAGATCCGTTCGATACAATAAAATTTTGGAATTCGTCCAAACCGGCATGCCCAGAATTTTACCGTTTACTTTACCGCCGTCAACTACATTTGGCACAAAATCATTTTTGACTTCGTCTGTCATGATGTCATCCATGGCTACCAAGTTTTTGGCCAGAGCAGGAAACCACAGGATATCGATCGTGGCGACATCGTACGCTCCTGAATTCGCTTTCATTTCTACGTTTAATTTATCGTAAACTCCGATGTAGGGAACCGTCTCAATTTTCACTTCATAGCCGGTCTTTTGCTTGAATTCTTCAGCCGTCTGGCTGGCGACCGTATTTGCCGGACTTCCGCCCTCAACCAGAACCGTAATGGATTTATCCGACGAGCCAGATGCGCCTTTCTCAGAAGTCTGTTGTCCTTTATTGGACGCAGAGCTTTCAGGGTTCTTTTCATTACTGGAACAGCCAGCCAATATCGCTGAAAAAGACATGCATAATACAAGACTACCGGATAATAATTTACCTTTTAATTTCATAGAAAGTTACCCCCTTATTATTATCGATCCCATAAACCATGCTCTGGCCATCTGCGAGGCAATCTTTTCTCCAGCGCCGGCAATTCCGGCTGCGTGGAAACGATATAAGCTCCATTTACCAAAATGCTCCTGGACATCGCTTCCTAATGAAATTCCATGGTAGGGAGCAGCATACTCTCCGCTAGGAAATCCCCAAGCTGCATTAAAATAATCCTCTGTACCTGTACCGTGCAAAGAAGGCGGCCACACTAATTCACGAAGACTGCGTGCATCTTTAATAAATGGTAGTCATCCTAAAGGACTATTTGGTTGCCAGCGTTCATAGTCAATTCCTCCATCATTTTCATTTTGATTATCCAAAATTGTGTTTCTTGAAAATGTTTGATTTTCTCGGTAAAACGTTTTCTTTTCGCAGTTAAACGTTTTCTTTTCCACAAAACCAATGATATACTAATATTGCAGCATTGTCGTTGGCTTAAATTATTATTAATTTGTCAAATATTGCGGTGGGAGGCTCATACTTGAACATACACAATCTGTCGCCTTATTTACGAATTGCTATGGATAGCTATGTTTCATTTCCTTGGTATTTGGAGGAAAGAGTATTATTTGACTATGAGATCCTTTATCTCAAAGAAGGCAGATTAAAAGTGATTATAGAGGATGATGTTTATTTCGGAGAACCGGGCGACATCTTTTTCTTTCGCCCCAAACAAAGGCATTCGATTAGCAAAGTCGGAACAGATTTAGTTCGGCAACCCCATTTACATTTTGATTTGTTCTATCAAGAAGATAGTCCCGATGTCAAAGTTTCTTTTAAAACATTTGAACATATGACGAACGATGAAATGAAGTGGTTCCGAAGCGACGAGATTGACAGATTAACGATTCCTTTGGCTAGTCATTTACGGTTGCGGCATCATTTAGCTATCGAGAAAATACTTTTTGAAATTATACGAGAATTTCAAATGAAGCTGCCATTTTATGAATTGAATATGAAAGGATTATTTACTCAATTATTCACCGCATTATTACGCGAGAACTATTGGAACAAAAATCCTCACATACTTTCCAATATCAATGAGCTGGAGCAAGTCAGAATTTTTCTAAAGCATAACATTGGTCAAAAGGTGACTTTAGATGAACTGGCCAAAATATCCGGAATCAGCAAGTACTATTTGATCACCCTGTTTAATCAAACATTCGGGATGAGTCCTATCCAATATCACCAATTAATGAGAATCGAAAAAGCAAGAGAGATGATCCAGTTTACTGATGAACCTTTAAAACGAATTGCGGAACTTATCGGATTTCCGGATATTCATTCTTTTAGTAAAGCATTCAAAAAAATTGAAGGCGTTAATCCTTCTTTTTATCGTAAAAAGAATAGATCTAACTCATAATTTTTCGGTCTACAAACAAAGAAACCTCCGGTCAATGAAGACCTGAGGTTTCTTTTATCCTCTCATCGAGCATTTGAAAAGCTTTTATTATCCCCACTTTGGGAACATGTGCATACCGATCACCGATATTCACTTCGAAAGAGCAGGCGGTCTCGCTGGATTCTCTTAAGTAAGAGGTTAAACCGATTGCCGTTGCCTCATAAATGTGTATTAAAATAGCCTCCAGTTTCTCTTTTGGCAAATCAATATGAACATGAAACATATTCGAAACAGGCTCTGGTGGCTTTGTTACAACAGCATGGCACTGATTATACAAACCAGCCAACTCTTTAGCTTCTTCGTAATACTGGCCCATTTTAGGCAACCTTTGCGTGAAATAGTAATCTGCGCTGATGATATAAGGATAAAGGCTGATTAAATCACCGCCGTGTCGCCTTTTCCATACTTTTGATTCCTTTGTAAAAGCATCGTCGCCAGCAAGAATCGCTCCGGCAATCCCGCCAATCCCTTTATAGAATGAAACATAAACACTATCAAAAAGCTTGCAGATTTCCGCAGCTGACTTTTGATAATAGGGAAGTATCTCGAAAAGTCTTGCACCGTCCAGGTGTAACTTAATCCCTTTTTCCAGGCAATAAGCGGAGATAGCTTCAAGCTCGCTATAATCCGGCAATTGTCCGCCAATCTCGCGTTGAGGCAATTCCAGCAATAAACATGAAATATCCTCATTCATGCTCAGTACATCTTCCAGTTGAACCGGTCTGCTTGTATCTGCCAATAGAATCGGCTCGATTTGGTGCAATTCCTTCAGCCCGTCTTCTTCATGAATCTCTAAATGACATAAGGGATGATAGGCAACCTTTTTTAGCCCTTTCTTATCACACCAAATTCGTAAGGCGATTTGCTGTGCCATAGTTCCACTAGGGAAAAACACGGCGGATTCTTTGCCTAAATACTGCGCAATACGATTTTGAAATTCTTTTATAAGCTTACCTGCACCATACATATCACTGTCCAGATTCCCATCCGTATCGTCCAATGCATCTTTCAATATTTGAATGTTTCTTTTGCCATGACCGACTAATGGATAGGTAGTTTGATTAAATGCTTCTAATAATGAATGATTTCCGTTCATCTTGTATGCGGCTCCCTTCCTTTGATGCACCCTGCTTTGAACATCAAGTTCACTTTGCGGCTTCCTCGAGCGCATGAATCATGTTCGACATCCGTACCAGCAATTTCAGGATATCAGGATAGGCGGCAGCAAAATGCTTGGTTAGCTCGCCGGAGCCCTTCCAATGTGCCGCATCTTTCAAGCTTAAATTGTATTCGTCCGTATAGTCATCATTTACAGGAAGCATTTGCGTACTGAACTTCACCAGCCTGAAGATCGGCCTTCCCGCTGCCAAGAGATCGTGCGTCTCCATAACATCTGCGGGATCCAGCGCACGGCGTGCCCCCTTCAGCGGATTACTGTAAACCAGCTCATCAATCACTTCAGAAAGCTGCGTATAGTCAGCGATCGAGATGCCCGGACTAGAAACGAAATCATTATCGCGCTCCGCGAACGCATCCAAACGGCCGAATAGCACCTTTAGTGAATATAAAGTTTCTTGGACGTCTAGTCCCACATCCGTATCAAGCTCTATAAGGGTATCAACGAAAGACTCCGTATTGATGCTAGCCTGAAAGGTTGTTCGTCTTTCGATCACTGCCTCCGCCTTGACAGGCAGCACTATGATATTATCTTCAAGAGCATATTGCTGCCGGACTCCATCAGATAGCCGTCCTTTATAAAAATGGCCGTCTTCCGATTCCATGTGGAATGTTCTTTTTGCCAGGTTCATTGCGGTTAAGCTGCCCTTAACATGAATAGAAACCGCCGATACGGTGACTTCATTGATATACGCGCAGCCTCTTTGCAGCTGCTGGCCGTTCAGATCTGCAGATTTTTGCTCACCGTTAGGAGCAGCCCACTCCATATATACGGAAGCCGGGATTTTCAGCAATGTTTTAAGAAACCGCTCGTAAGCCAAGACGGTATTGACGGGCATCATCACAAGCCGTTTCCGAAGTATTTCCAAGTCCCGGGTATCGCTAATCAATTGGGCCATGCCGGCTGCTGCTCTCGTGGCCGGTGTAATCCCGAAAAGGTCAGCCGTGCCGTACGATGCAAGCCGGATCGAGTTGTGTCCGCGAGCCGTCTCGTAGAAAGCATTATCACCGAGTACAACAGCCGGCGGCTTCCTTCTATTTCCCTTCCAGCGGTCATCCAGCGTATAGATGAGGCTTTGCAAAGCTGCCACCAATTCGTCAGTTATTCCGTCCATTGTTTTGCCGGAGCCGTCCGTTATTGTGAGGTGCATGCCGATCACATCCCGCCCGTTTTGGACAGCTTCCGCCGCAATTGCCTTCCAAGAATGATCAGACAGTTTTCCCCACCTCATCGATCAAGTGAACGTAATAACTTAATTATAGTTTGAACTACTCGTGACTGAAGTCGCGAGATTCTTCGAGATAAAATGGTATTAAACCAATTGAATTCTCGATGGGAACGTCAAAATCCCCCTAGCCACTTCACCTTGATAGGCCTTGTGGTTACTTTTTCGCAAAATGTTGGCAGCGGCATTAACATCCGCATTTACGAACAATCCCTGTAAGGTCTGGTACAACCCGCGTTTTATTCGTTTGCCAGAGTACGTCTGCATGTTTTGAATCAAGTCATGATCAATGAATGATGCTTTAGAAGTATATGCTTCTTCCTGTTTCACGAACTCGATCCCGTATCGCGTGCAGAGGTTTTTGATGGTCTTGATTAATTGACTATGCGGAATCTGAACAAAGGTTTGATTATTCAATCGCCCCATATCACATTCATGTTTCCAACCTTCGTTATGACCTACAACAATCTTCCCGATTTGATTGGAAAGACAGTAGTCGACGATATATCGAGCCGCTTTGTTCAAATAATCGCGAGATCGGTTGTTTCGTTTGACGACAAGTTGGACTTGATTATAGGTAAGTTCTTTAATGCCTTGCTTGTCCTTGATCGACTGCAGCCTTGCATTCTCCTTGTTGTACCATTGGTTATAAGATTTTAAACGTTTCCCGTCGATAATGAACGACGTCCCAAGGGTAGTTATACAAGCAGCAAGATTGTCGATGCCAAGGTCAATAGCAAGAGCGTGGTCCGGATTTAACTCGTATTTCTGGGCTTCAATCTCATATACGTATTCAATTTCTATGTAACGAGCATCGTATTTCGGGATCAACCGAATTTCGCAAACCGATTCCGGCCGCAGATTTTTCGGGAAAGGAATCGTTACTTTTCCAAATTCTCTTTTAAATGCTGGAGACATCGGCAGGTCAAACGTACCGTCTTTTTGCATTCGAAACTGTGGGAAGGACAATTCGAAGAAACTTTCTTTATCCAGGTACTTTGGAATTCGTGGCGCTTGGCCCGGTGTTTTTAAAAGACCAAAGAAACTTTTGAATGCTTCGTCCACTTTTTTCAACGTTTGCTGTGCCGCCGCTGAGCCCATAAGTTTGTAATTTTCATTCCATTTACAGTGATGATAATTTTCTTTGTATGGAAGGTATTGTTCGGTTTCAAAAAAATGCTGACGAACGGTGTACAAACCGACGTTGAACATATTTTTACTTAGACGAAAAAGCGTTCTAAGCGCTGTAAATTCTTTTTGTGTTAACTCTCGAAGCTTTTCTTTTTGGACACCGAAAAATTTCATTTTTTCACCTCCGTTCCAACACTTATATTCTAGCATTTCTCAAGCGCCAACGGAACATACGTTTGTTATCGGAGCAAAGAAAATTCATCTCATGACTGAAGTCACGAGTGTTTTTTCTGAGACATAAATAAAATAAGCACCATTAATGTAAAATGGCGCTTATTTATATTAAATGCTTATTAAAGCATTCCAAGTGATATCACAAACCAAAAATATCCATATGGCTGCTTTCCCGCAATCGAGTCATTAGATTAAAGCGTGTTCCCTTAACCCGTATTTCTCAAAGCAATCCTGAACCGCCTGTCTTAATATGCCGCAGCCCTGCTCAAGCTCCTCCAGCGGGATGGTCAACGGCGGCATCAGCTTGATGACTTCGTCTTGACGGCCCACCCTTTCCAAAATGAGTCCCAACTCATAACAGCGCGCGGCAATTTCTTTGGAAATGTTCGCATGTTTGCTTGCCGATACATCAACCCCCCATAGCAGCCCCATCCCACGAATCTGAATATCTTCGCTTAACGGAGCGATCTCCTCTTGCAAAAACCGGCTGACGAAGTGTCCTTTCCGGTAAACCTCAGCTTCTAAGTTAGCAAACTCTCTATATTCCAGCGCTGCTGCTGCGCCTACGAACGCTAGCTGGTTGCCGCGGAAAGTTCCCGTGTGCTCCCCCGGGTTCCAGATATCCAATTCCGGTTTTAATAAGGTAATGGCCATCGGGAGACCGTAGCCGCTGATCGATTTGGACAACACGACGATATCCGGAACGATGCCCGCCCTTTCAAAGGAGAAAAATGGACCTGTCCGGCCGCAGCCAACTTGAATCTCATCGCAAATGAGCAAAATATCATGACGCGTACACAGATCGCGAAGCCTCTGCATCCACTCGATCGGCGCTTCATTGAGGCCTCCTTCCGCCTGCACGGTTTCAAAAATGATGGCGGCCGGCTTGTCGATCCCTGAATGGTCGTCCTTCAGTACAGCTTCTATATAATTGATCGTGTCAAAAGTATTCATGTAACCGTATGGAAAAGGCATGAAGGAAACATTGTGTAAATCCGTACCCGCCGCTAATCGGTGGTACAAGTTGCTGGTGACCGACAGACTGCCAAGCGACATGCCGTGAAAGGCTCCCATAAAGGAAAAAATACCCGTCCGCCCTTTGACCCTGCGAGCCAATTTTAAAGCTGCCTCCACGGCATTTGTTCCCGTCGGACCGCAAAATTGAACTTTATAATCAAGCTCTCTCGGCTTCAAAATGAGCTCTGAAAATGTATGCAAAAACGTCTCTTTTGCTGAGGTATACATATCAAGACCGTGGGATAAACCGTCGGATTCCAAGTACTCAACCAGCTTCTTTTTGATATAATCGTTATTGTGTCCGTAATTTAAAGCGCCCGCTCCTGCAAAAAAGTCGATAAATGCTCTTCCGGATTCGGCGTACAATGTAGAACCTTTCGCTTTCGTGAACACATCGGGAAAAGATCTGCAGTAAGAACGTACATTCGATTCCATTTTTTCGAAAATAGACATGAATTCCACTCCTCTTATCTTCCGATTTACTTTTTGAAAGCAACATTACCGTTAAGCAGTGACTGTTTTCATTTCTTGTCCCTTGTGCGATTCCTGCCGGTACAGATTTGCATATAAACCTCTGCCGGACAAAAGCTGTTCGTGACTTCCCATTTCCTTGACGACACCTTGGTCCATGACATAAATGATGTCCGCTTGTTCGACCGTAGACAGCCGATGAGCGATCATCAGGGTCGTCCTGTCCTTCATCAATGTATGTAAAGCCTTTTGCACCCAAAACTCGGATTCGGCGTCCAGCGCGGAGGTAGCCTCATCAAGCAGGAGAATCGGTGCGTTTTTGAGCAACGCCCGGGCGATGGCAATACGCTGGCGTTGTCCGCCGGATAATGAGGAGCCCCTCTCGCCAACCATCGTATCGTAGCCGTCCGGCAGTTCCATAATGAAATCATGCGCATAAGCGGCAATTGCCGCCTCATGCAATTCTTGATCCGTAGCATCGGGTTTGCCGAAACGTATGTTATCGCCAATCGTTCCGTGAAACAAATACGGATCCTGCGGTACATAAGCGGTTAGCTCCCTGATTTCGGAAAGCGTATAGTGGCCCAGCGGCTTACCCATGATACGGATCGTACCCTCCATTGGCGGATAAAAACCGAGAAACAGCTTCATGACTGTGCTTTTGCCGCTACCGCTGGCGCCTACAAGCGCAGCCACCTGTCCTTTCCGCACGGAGAGCGTACTTCCGTTTAAAACTCGGGCTGCCGTACCGTAATCGAAGATGACTCCGTTCATCTCCATATCTGTTTCCGGAGTCGCCTCCTGTTCGCCACTGACGGGGCCTGGCATCAAGTATCGATCGGGCTCTGACGATGCATCAAGCAGTTCGAATACGCGAGCTGCCCCGGCGAACGAATGCTGTATCAGTGAAACAATGCTGCCGAGCTGCAAGAATACCATGGAAACGCCCGTTTGCAACTGGATGATTTGGCCCAAAACGCCGAGTTCGATCATGTTCTGCGAATACATAATGATTCCGATAACAAGCATTCCGCCAAGGCTCATGAAATTAATGAGGAAATTAGCGGCCTCCAACAGACCCGTCCGATGCCCCTGCTTCATCGCCGAGACCGTGACCTCCCCGTTCATATCATAGAAACGCTTTGTAACCGCACGATGCAGCGAGAACATCTTAATGACTTGCAGTCCGGCAAGCAGGTCGGCAAGTCGTTCGGTCAAGCCGCCCGTTTGCTCTTGAAACCTGTCGCTTATTTTTCGCAAAGGCCGGGCGAATCTGGTATTGATCAAGACAGACAGAAGACCCAAAGCGACCAAAACCAAGGCGAGCCGCCAATCGAGAATAAACATCACGGTCAGGGATCCGACTAATGTCAAACACTCTACAATGATCGATTTCATATGCTCGGTGAACGTTTGTTCCATCAGCTGCATATCGTTCGTCATTCGTGAAACGATATCCCCTGAATGATGGGATTCATAGTAACGCTGGGGAAGCCGTCCGAGTCGATCGAACACGCTCAGCCGGATATCGGCCATCGTTTGCTTTACGTTCCGGTGATACATGTAGCTGAATAGCGGAGACAGCACGCTAAGCATGACGAACGTTCCGCCGACGATCCAGATTGCCTTTATCAGCACGGCCGGGTCACGGTGAACGGAATAATCGAGTAAATACTGGATGACAAAAGAGAGCAGGATGGCGATGCTGGCATTGCTGATGCTGTCTCCGATTAATCCGGTGAAATATCCTTTACGGCGCAGCTCCATCAAAGACATCAGCCGTTTGAATTCCTTATAGGACTGCCTCAGGAACATGCCTTAAGCCCTCCTCTCTATCCGCGCTGCCGGTGCTCTCTTGGAGCGCGAATTGTTTGAAATACATTTTTTTGTACGGGCCATTGCTGCGGATTAATTGTTCGTGCGTATTGCATTCCACAATATTTCCGTCGCTCATAAAAATGACCAAGTCCGCTTTATCGATGGCTGACAGACGATGCGTGATCATTAGAACGGCACGGTCTTTCATTGCCCGTTCTATAGCTTCCTGAACGATGGCTTCCGAGTGCGTGTCGAGTGCGGATGTCGGCTCATCCAGCAGCAGAATCGGCGCATCCTTCAACAGCGCGCGCGCAATGGCGATTCGCTGCTTTTGGCCCCCGGACAAGGAACCCCGCTCTCCGATGACGGTGTTGTATCCTACCGGCTGCTGCATGATAAAATCATGCGCATTCGCTTCTTTGGCTGCCCGCACGATATCGTT
Organism: Paenibacillus sedimenti; assembly: GCF_014534655.1. Lineage (GTDB taxonomy): Bacteria > Bacillota > Bacilli > Paenibacillales > NBRC-103111 > Paenibacillus_E > Paenibacillus_E sedimenti. The sequence goes on along the minus strand of NZ_JACVVD010000001.1, from coordinate 377,535 downwards.
CATAGTAGCTTGAAGGTTCCCGAAACCGATATTCTCCGCTATCGTCCCGGGAAACAGGTGGGTATCCTGAGAAACGAGCGAAATTTGGCTGCGAAGCTGCTTCAGGCTCCATTCATTCAGCGGCCTGCCGAACACTTTAATGCTCCCGGACCCAAGCGGCAGCTCGTAAAAGCCGCAGAGCAGTTTAAACAGCGTGCTTTTCCCGCAACCGCTCGAACCTACAAGCGCGATGGTCTGCTGCTTTTGCAGCTGGAAACTTACCCCGTTCAGTACGTTCGTTTGTCCGTCGTAGGAGAACGATACGTTGTCAAATTCAATGGGTATCGAATTTACATCCAGAGCCTCGGTCGAAGGAATTTCCGGTTCCGCCGGCATATCAAGTACATCAAACAATCGACGGGCCGCTCCGCTCACTTCCTGCACCTGTGCGGAAAGCACGGGTATCATCGAGATGGGCTGAAGAACGAACGAAATCATATACAAGAAAATAATGATATTGCCGGGTGTCAATTCTCCTTTGTCAATTAAGTAGCCGCCGACGCCGACCATGAAGATGAGCGGTGTCGACAGCAGCAAAATACTGATTGGCGACATGAGCGCGCGGCGCTTTTCGAGCAGCAGGCTTTTGGACAAAACCTGCTGCATCACTTTGCCGTATTTTTCGAACATGGTGCCCTGTCTGTTAAATGCTTTGACCATCGGTATACCGCCGATCATATCTTGTGCAACGGCATTCGCATGCCCTAATTGTTCCTGCAGTTGCTCGGAGATTTTGCTGATCGGCTTGCTTAATACAACGGTGACGATAATTCCGATAGGCAGCAAGATGAGACTGAATAGGATCAGTTTCCAGCTGGTAAGCAGCAGTATCGTCAATGCAGAAATAAACACGACCGGCATATAAAATAAATTGGCAAAATGGTGGATAAAAAAGTTTTGCAGCACCGTCGTATCGTTCGTCAGTCGGGATACCAGGTCGCCGGATTGCTGCTTTTCTACGGTGGAAACCGGCAGGTTCTCCAGATGATGAGCAACCGTATTGCGCAAATCGCGCAGCGCATAGCTGCTAAACCGGGTTGAAGCATATTTAATCAAATACTTCGCAATAACCCCCGTCAGCGCCAAAATCGCAATGAAAACAGCGGAGTCCAGCAATGTTCGCGAATTGGCGTCAATCATTTGCTCAATCAGCTTCCCCATCCCGATATCGACTGCTGCAACAATAAGCGAAGTCGCAATCGTCAAAAGGACCCATAAGCTGTAGGGCTTGATGAAGGCCATTAACCGAAAGAAAATCGGCTTCGGCCTGAATTCTTGCGGCTTACTTTTTCGACTGGCCAAATTATCGCTCCTCTTCATCGCGGGTTATAAGGATAAGATTTCCTTGACGATCTCCGCGTTTTTCGCGGCATATGGCATATCCAGCATGTCTTCATGACGGCCTGCTCCTTGATAACTGCGGTACTGCGCTGATGTCGATCGGTTCCACCAAGTGCTGCGGCTTAGGATACTGCTGCCCGGTTTGATTTCATTGTGCATATGATGGATGTTTGCACGAACGGAGCCGCTGTTTTGTAAAGCGTTCAAATAGACCATGTAGCTTTTTATTTTTTGAATCACATTGTTTCTGATCCGCTCGTTATGGACATACGGCTCATATTTAGCGTCGGACTCCGCTTCTTTAAGTAAAGCATCGATCTCTTCCGCGACTTCGCGGTCGGATTGGCTGATGACTTTGTTTTTGCGGGACGCGTCCAACATGATCAAATCCGATACGACAAAGCCTTTGTTTTCCATGGCTTGGGTCAGTTCAAATATCAGATTGCCTCCGGCGGAATAACCCATAAAGATAAACGGTCCTTCCTCCTGCACGCTTGTCACAAGGTCGATGTATCGTTCCATGCGGTCTTCGCTTTCGATAAAATCAAGTCCGTACAAAGCATGCGTATCGATTCGATCCGCAAGTTCTTTAAACACAAAGCCGAAACCGCCGACCGGAGGGAAACAGAATACGTTGCGTTCCGCTTTCCGGTTCAACAAAGCAATAGGCTTGTTGAAATCGATCCTAAGCTCTTTGGAATCGATGTATTGAGCCGTCTTTTCAACAGTCGGATGCTGGAACAAGTAGTGCAGCGGAAGCTCCGTTTGCATCATCTCGAAGATTCGCGCCGCAAGCATCGTGGCTTTCAACGAATGCCCGCCAATTTCAAAGAAATTGTCGTGAATGCCGACTTGCTGCAACCCGAGAATATCTTGCCAAATGCCGGCAAGCTGCTCCTCGGTCCCGTTGCGCGGAGCGACATAGACTGCGCGTGCCAGTGAACGTTCGTCCGGCTTCGGCAGCGCTTTTTTATCCAGCTTTCCGTTCGGCGTCAGCGGCATGGCATCCATGCGGACAAAATAGCCCGGAATCATGTAGGTCGGAAGCTCGGAGGAAAGATAGGTTCTCAGCTCTGCCATGTCTTGACTGCCGGTTGCCACAATATATGCGCAAAGCGCATAATCTCCGTTCGGTTGCTCCGTAGTTACAACAACAGCTTCCTGTACCTGGTCATGACGGAGCAGTACAGCCTCAATTTCTTCCAGTTCGATCCTGTAGCCCCGGATTTTCACCTGTTCGTCTAGACGGCCGATGTATTCAAGCGTTCCATCCGGCAGCCATCTAGCCAGGTCTCCTGTCTTGTACATCCGGTCGCTTCCGCTTCCCCCGAAAGTGAACGGATTTGTTATGAATTTCTCGCTCGTCAGGTCGCCCCGATTCAAATACCCTCGGGCCAAACCGTCTCCGGCGATGCACAACTCGCCTATGATGCCGATCGGCTGAAGCTTGCGGCAGGTTTCATTCACGATGTAGACTTGCGTATTTGCAATCGGCCTTCCGATGGTAATGTCCTTATCCGGCGCCAGGTCGCGCAGGAATGTGGCTACTACACTGCTTTCCGTCGGACCGTACTCATTCACAAGCTCGATGTGCGGGAATAGCTGCTTGCTGCGTTCGATCACGTGTTTGTTCACCTTTTCACCGGCCACTGTTACAATACGGAGCGAGGCGGCTTCTTCGGCGTTCATACATTCAAGAAGCGCTGCATACAAGCTTGGTACACTGATGAAATGCGTTGTGCGATGCTGCGCGATTTGCTTTTTGATCGCAAAAGGATCTTTCGCGTCTTCATCCTGCATAAGTACAACTGTTGCTCCCGCCAGAATCGGTGTAAAGAAGCTGGTTACGAAACCGTCGAAAGCAAACGAGAACAGCTGCAGCACATTGTCGTTCGTGCTCAACGCATATTCCGACTTTCTCCACAACAGATTGCCGGCGATGCTGCGGTGCTCGATCATGACGCCTTTCGGCTTGCCCGTCGTACCCGATGTATAAATGATGTAGGCCAAATCTGTCATCGCATTGACCGGATCCAGATTGGAGCCGTCCGCAGCATAGTGCTGTTCGTCGTCCAGATCCAGCCATTCCCCGGTGAAAGCGGACCTGATTTCATCGCTCATTCCTGTGAAAAGCTTCGCCTGCGTCAGCACGAGCAAGGTGCCGCTATCCTCCAGCATGTAGCGAATCCGTTCCTGCGGATACTGCGGATCAATCGGCACATATGCCCCTCCGGCTTTCAATATCGCCATGATGCCGACAATCAGCTCAAGCGAGCGCTCCGCCATAATGCCGACCCGCGATTCCGGACGGACGCCCTTATCCCGCAGCGTCCTGGCCAAACGGTTAGCCGCCGTATTCAGCTGTGCATAGGTCAACTGTCTGTCTAAGAAGATAACCGCCGGCTGCTCTGGAGAAAGAGCCGCCTGCTCCTCAAACAGACCGTGCAGCGTTTGATCATTAGGCACGTTACGATGCGTTGCATTGAAAAGAGCCAATTGCGAATGCTCTTCTTCCGTTACGATGTTAAGATCGGCAAGCAGGGTATCGGGACGATCCATTAGGCTGTCAATCAGGGTTAACAAATGTCGGCCCATACGCTCTACCGTTGCGATGTTAAACAATTTTGTGCTGTACTCCAGATTAAATCCGATCTCACCTTCGGTCTCAACGGCTGTTAGCGCGAGATCGAATTTGGCGATTTTATGCTCGAGCGGGAACGGTTTGAATTGCAATTCGTTCAGTTCAATTTCCGCATCATCCGTATTTTGGAAAATAAAGATCGTATCGAACAACGGATTACGGCTTAAATCCCTTTGTAAGCCCAAATGTTCGACCAGCAGCTCAAATGGATAATCCTGATGCTCGTAGGCTTGCAGCGCGGTTTCTTTTACTTGCTGCAAGAACTCCAGAAACGTCAATCCTGTTTCAGGCCGGCTCCGCAGAGCCAATGTATTGACAAACATCCCGACGACGTTGTCCACGTCCGCATGCGGCCTGCCGGCGATCGGCGTTCCCACCACAAGATCATCCTGACCGGAATATTTGGCAAGCAGCACGTTAAAGGCAGCGAGCAGCACCATATACAGCGTCGTACCCTGTGAAGCGGCAAACCGGTTCAGCAACTCCATCCTTTTGGAACCGGAGCCAAAGGCGACGAAATCCCCTACGAAGCTCTTCACTTGCGGTCTTGGGTAATCGGTCGTAAGATTCAGCAGCGGCACTTCGCCGGTAAACTTGTTCAGCCAGTATTGCTCATGCTTTTGCATGATACCGCTTTGGAATTGCTCATTTTGCCAAACCGCAAAATCTTTGTACTGAATGTTCAGCTTTGGCCGCTCAGCGCCGGCGTACAAGGCGGCAAAATCGCTCGCAATAATGCCGCTCGATACGCCGTCGGAAACGATATGATGCATATCGTAGACAAAAACGTGCTTATCGGCCGCTCTTCGAATTAATACAGCGCGAATCAGCGGCGCTTCGCTTAAATTGAACGGACGGATGACGGATTGCACCAACTTCGCCGTATCCTCGTCCGAATCGGCCTGATACACCTCGATTTGAATCCGCAACTCGGTATCCTCATGCACCTTCTGCCTCGGTTCGCCATTCACCGTATGGAACGAGGTGCGAAGCGCTTCGTGACGGCGAATGAGCGCCCGGTAAGCCTGATTAAACCGCTCAACATCCAGCTCGCCCTCGATCAGCATCACATCCGGCATGTTGTAACCGACACTGTCGGCCTCAAACTGCTGTAGAATGAACATCCGTTTTTGAGCGGATGAGAGCGGGTAATATTCTTGATGTTCAGCCGGTTGAATCGATACAAAGTTTTGTGATGAAGACTGATCGATAAACTTGGCGATCTGCTGCACGGTCGGCATCTCGAACAACGTGCGCAGCGGAACCTCTACGCCCGTTTCGCGGTGAATCTGAGCGAGCAGCATCATCGCTTTGAGAGAATGACCGCCCAATTCGAAAAAGCTATCGTGAATGCAGACCCTGCCGATTCCCAGCACATGTTGCCAGATCACGCAAAGGGTACGTTCTGTCTCACTTGACGGAGCCGTATAGTCTTGCGCCCCGCCACCATCCGGTTCCGGAAGCGCTTTGCGGTTAACTTTTCCATTCGGTGTTAAGGGAAGTCGATCCATCTGTACAAAGTATGACGGCACCATGTAGCCTGGAAGTTCTTTACTTAAACTTTCCTTCAGTACCGAAGCCGGAATCATATCGTCAGAAGTGAAGTATGCGCATAAATACTTTTGACTATGGGCATCCGTCCGATCCATGACTACTGCTTCCTTAACACCTTCCTGTCTCAGCAAAATCGCCTCGATTTCGCCAAGCTCGATCCGGTAGCCTCTAATCTTGACCTGATGATCGACTCGGCCGACATATTCCAGATTGCCGTCAGGCAGGAAACGAGCCAAGTCTCCCGTTTTGTACATCCGGATACCGGATTCACCTCGGAACGGATCCTCCATAAATGCTTTTTGCGTTCTTTCCGGGTCATTCAAATAACCGCGCCCTACCCCGATGCCTGAGACGCATAATTCCCCTTGAACGCCGATTGGTACAAGCTTCATATAAGAGTCCACGACGTATACGTGCATGTTTTGCACCGGCTTGCCGATCGGAACGGTTTCCAGCTCCGGCGCATTATCCATGACATACAACGTAATGTCGTCCGACGCTTCGGTTGGCCCGTATGCGTTGACCAGCTTAATGTGCGGATAGCGCTCGAACCACTTTCGGGCCAGCGGAGGTTTGATGGATTCCCCGGTCACCAGCACAACCTGTAGGTCCGGAAGCGCAACGGTTTCCGGCAAATCCAGCATGGCGGCCATATAGGAAACGACCACCTCCAGCACAGTTGCCTTGTCAGCCGCCACTTGCTCCAAAAATTCCCGCACATTCAACACGAGCTCGTTGCTGTATATCGCCGTCCGGCCCCCGAGCACCAAAGCGGTTACCAACTGCCAGACGGAAATATCGAAGCAGTGCGGGGCATTTTGGACAATGACACTTTGTTCGTCCAGACGGAAGGCGCTGATCATCGCATCCATATGATTCAGCATGCCCGCATGCTCCAGCATGGCGCCCTTCGGCTTACCCGTAGAACCTGATGTATAAATGACATAAGCAAGGTGATTGGAAATCGTAGGCGGCAGCTTAACATTGTTTTCCTCGACCTGACGAATGACTTCATCGTCCGCGTCGATCGGAATGATCACACCGGTAAAATCATCCTTGATTTCAGGCGTTACGTAAGGCATTTCCGTCAGTAAGCACACCGCACCTGAATCAGCAAGCAGTTCGCGGATTCTTTGCTGCGGATAGTCCGGATCGATCGGCACGTAAGCACCGCCCGCTTTCCAAACGGCCAGGATACATTCAATCATTCTCGGTGAACGGTGCATCAAGATGGCCGCCAAATCTTCCTGCCCCATCCCTGTCAAGAGCAAGTAACGTGCTAATTGGTTAGCCCGTTCATTCAGTTCGCGGTAAGTCCACTGCGTCCCTTCGAAGCTGATCGCAATGCGGTCCGGCGTCTGTGCCGCCTGCTGTTCGAACAGTTGCGGCATCGTCACATCCATGCTAAACGTTACATGGGTATCGTTGAATGTATGGATGATTTCGTACCTTTCCGCATCGCTAAGCATATCGATCTCAGACAGCAAGCTATCCGGGTTCATGACGATTTGATGAAGTGTACGTAAATAGTGACCGGCTAGTCGTTCTATCGTCGTCCGGTTGAACAAACGCGTACTATATTCCAGGTTGAAACGGATCTGGTTCTCTTCTTCCGTTGCTTCCATCGATAGATCGAATTTGGCGATTCGGCTTTCTGTTTCATATGGCGTAAATTGGAGGTCGTCCAATTGCGCTGCCCTGACTGATATGTTCTGCATGCTGAACATCGTATCGAACAACGGATTGCGGCTTAAATCGCGGGCCATATTCAGCTTTTCGACAATCGCTTCGAAAGGGTAGTCTTGGTGCTCGAATGCACTGAGCGTCGTATCCTTAACGGATGCCAAAAACTGCTTGAACGTCTGACCGCCTTCCGAGCGGTTGCGAAGAGCAAGTGTATTGACAAACATGCCGATAACCGGTTCGAGCTCCGCTCTCGGTCTGCCGGCGATCGGCGTACCGATGACGATGTCTTCCTGCCCGCTGTATTTGGCGAGCAGCACATGATAAGCCGCTAAAAGCACCATATACAGTGTTGCGCCCGTTTCGACTGCTAGCTTTTTAAGTCCTTCCGCCAGCTCTCTGCCGGAGCCGACCGTCATATAATCCCCTTCAAAGCTCTGAATCGATGGTCTGGAGAAGTCCGTCGGCAAATCAAGAACCGGAATTTCCCCATCAAATTGAGATAACCAGTAGGTCTCCTGCTTTTGCATCCGCTCCGATTGGAAAAACCCGTTCTGCCAAACGGCAAAATCTTTATAATGGATCGTTAACTCAGGCAGCTGCTCGCCCTGATACAGGCGGACGAACTCGTCAACGAGGATCGCCATCGAGACGCCGTCGGAAATAATATGATGCATATCGAAAAGGAACAAATGTCGTCCGGGCTGCAGATGTATCAGACCTACGTGAAGCAGAGGCGCCCTCGATAAATCGAACGGCCGGACGAATTGTTCGACCAACTGACCCACTTCTAACGCGTCATGGACGATGTCTATGTATTCAATTTCAAATTGCAAGTTCCCGTGTACGATTTGAACGGGTTCGCCATCGATGACATCGAACGAGCTGCGGAGCGATTCATGACGCTCAACGAGACGTATGAACGACTGCCTGAAGGTATCGAGGTTCAGCTCCCCTTCGATGAACATGACGCCGGGCATGTTATAAGCCGTTCCCGTGCCTTCAAATTGCCCAAGAATATACATCCGCTTCTGCGCCGAGGAAACCGGATAATAATCGCGCGACTCCACCGGTTTGATCGCCGCATATGCCTCTTTGTCAGCCTGCTCGATATGCAAGGCAAGCGCCTCAATCGTCGGCGACTCGAACAGCACTCGCAGCGGCACGTTCGCTTGCAGCTGCTGTTTGATCCGCGCCAGCAGCGTCATCGCTTTCAGCGAGTGGCCGCCGAGCAGGAAGAAGTCGTCGCGGATGCCGACTTGCAGCACGCCGAGGACGTCCTGCCAGATGGCGACGAGCTGCTCTTCGGTCTCATTCCGGGGCGCTGCATACTCCGCTTCGGAGCCCAAACCGCCCTCCGGCTCAGGCAGCTCGCGGCGGTCGATTTTGCCGTTGGCCGTCAGCGGCAGCTTCTCCATCTGCACGATGTACGCAGGCACCATGTAGGACGGCAGCTCCTGCGACAGGAACGCCTTTACTTCCGGCGCACCCAGATCCTGTTCCCCCACGATGTAGGCGCACAGGAACTTCTGCCCGTTCGCGTCCTCGCGGGCGATCACAACGGCATCCTTCATAGCCGGATGCTTCAGCAACTCCGCTTCGATCTCGCCCAGCTCGATCCGGTATCCCCGGATCTTCACTTGCTGATCAATGCGGCCTCTATATTCGATCGCCCCGTCCGGCAGCCATTTCGCCAGGTCGCCGGTTCGGTACATCACTTCTCCCTCTACGAACGGGTTCGGAACGAAGGTCTCCGCCGTCAGCTCCGGCCTATTGGCATATCCGCGTGCCACCCCATCGCCGCCGACACACAGCTCGCCCGGCACGCCTACGGGCAGCAGCTGGTTGTACTTGTTCACGATGTAAGCGGTCGAATTGCTGATCGGCCGCCCGATCGGTATGCTGCCCTCGTAATCGCGTTCGATCGGGTACGTCGTGGAGAACGTCGTGTTCTCCGTCGGCCCGTAGCCGTTAATCAGACGCAGACCCGGGCACTTGCTGCGCACGTGGTTAATGTGGCTAGGCGATAATGCATCGCCGCCGACCAGCAGCTGTCGCAGACCGGCGAACATTCCCGCGTTCTCCTGCGAAAGCTGGTTGAACAACGGGGAAGTGAGCCACATGGTCGTGATGCGGTGTTCGGCAATAAACGCGCTGAGCTTTTCGCTATCCAAAATAACGCTCTTATCGGTCAGATACAGAGTGCCTCCGTTCAGCAGCGCACCGAAGAACTCAAACGTGACGGCATCGAAGCCAAGCGCTCCTGTCTGCAAAATGCGTTCATTCGCGCTCCACTGCACATAGTTCGTTTCTTTGACCAGCCGCACGACGCTGCGCTGCTCGATGAGCACGCCTTTCGGCTTGCCGGTGGAACCCGATGTATAGATCACGTAAGCCAGATCGCGCGGTCCGCTCTTCGGTTCTAAGTCGGAACCGTCAGTATCGAAATGGCCGGTCTCTTCATCAAGAATGTTCACTTGAACAGCGCCCAGTGCCGCTGTCTTTTGGCGCAGATGCCGTTCCGTCAGCACGATACGGGCACCACTGTCCTCGAGCATGTATTTCATGCGCTCTTCGGGAATATCGAGATCGAGAAGCAGGAAAGCTCCGCCTGCTTTCAGGATGCCGAGCAGCCCGACAATCAGTTCCATGTTACGTTCCGCGAGCAGCCCGACGGCTTGGTCGGGCCCTACACCTTGGCCCATGAGCGTCCGGGCAAGCCGGTTCGCTTTTTCATTGAGCTGGCAGTACGTGAGCTGCTTCCCGGACCAAACTAAAGCAGGATGATCCGGCGTTAGCCTTGCTTGCTGCTCAAACAATCCGGCAATGGACAGTTCGCCCGGGTAATCCGTTTTCGTATCGTTAAAATCCGTTAATATTTGCTGTTTTTCTTCATCCGATAGCATGTCGAGTTCCGCCAGCTTCCGCTCCGGCTCCTGCACAATGGATTCGAGCAGGTTGATGTAATGGCGTCCGAGCCTCTCCACAGTTTCCCTGGCAAAAAGGTTCGTACTGTATTCGAGATGAACGCTCAAACCGCTCTCCATTTCCTTCGCTTCCAGAGACAGATCGAATTTGGAGATGTAGTTCTCCACAACGTACGGTTCGATTTGCAGCTCTTCAAAGCCGGCCTCTTGCACATCGATATTTTGTACCATGAACATCGTGTCAAAAAGCGGATTGCGGCTAATATCGCGAACAATGTTCAGCTTTTCCAGCAGAGCTTCAAAGGGGTAATCCTGATTGGAGTACGCCTTCATTGCATTCAATTTGACTTCAGCTAAAAACTGCTTGAACGTTTTATGCCCTTCAGGCTTATTTCTCATTGCCAACGTACCGACAAACATGCCTATTAGGCCTTCAACATCGGCATGTGATCTACCGGCTGTCGGCGTGCCGACGATAATGTCTTCTTTCCCGGAATATTTGGCCAGCAAGACATTATAGGCGGCAAGCAGCACCATATAGAGCGTGGATCCCGTTTCTGCAGCGATGCGTTTTACGCCTTCCATAATCCGGTAACCCGCCTGCAGCGTTACATGATTGCCCTCAAAGCTTTGCACCGCAGGTCTCAAATAATCGGTTGGCAGTTCCAGTTGCGGAAGCTCTCCATGAAATGCGTCTAGCCAATAGGCTTCTTGTTTTTTTAGCTTCTCGCTTTGCAGACTGTCATGCTGCCATACGGCAAAATCTTTATACTGTATGGATAGCTCCGGCAGCGTTTCGCCATGGTACAAGGCGGTAAATTCTTTGACGAGAATCGACATGGAAACTCCATCCGAAATGATATGGTGCATGTCACACATGAAGATGTGATGATCAACGGCAAGCTGAATCAACCCAACGCGGAGCAATGGGGACGACTGCAGGTCAAAAGGCTGAATGAATGCCCGGATCAACCGCTCGATCTCGGCATGAGATGGCTCTGCCCCTATCGCCTCTATGTAACTGATCTCAAATGGTACGGATGCGTGCACCCTTTGAACCGGCTCTCCATTCACCGTCTCGAAGGATGTTCGCAGCGTCTCATGGCGTATGATCAAATGTCGGAAAGCTTGTTCCAAGCGTCCGCGGTCCAGCTTCCCATGCAATTGGAATATGCCCGGCATATTATACCCCGTGCCTGCACCTTCAAATTGATTAATGATATACATCCGCTTCTGCGCTGATGATACTGGGTATACCTCCTGCTGTGGTGCTGGGGGAATTGCAACATATCCATTATTTTCTACGACTGCGACTTCGATATAACGTGCTAACGCCTCAATATTCGACGTTTCGAACATCAGGCTTAGCGGCACTTCCACATCGTAGGCTTTATGTATCGCAGTGATAAGCGACATCGCCTTCAACGAATGCCCGCCCAGCGCGAAGAAATCGTCCAGTACACCGACTCGCTCGCAGCCGAGCACGTTCTGCCAAATCTGAGCGAGCCCTGCCTCGAGTTCTGTCCTCGGCGCCACGTAGGCCGTGCCCGAGTCCAGTCCGCCTTCCGGCTTCGGCAGCGCTTTGCGGTCGATTTTGCCGTTGGCGGTCAGCGGCATGCGGTCCAGCTTCACAAAATGCGACGGGATCATGTACGCCGGCAAATCGCTGCCGATGTGTGCCCTCAGCTCGGACACGGTCGGCTCCCCGTCTGCGATGAAGTAAGCGCACAGGAACTTCTGCCCCTGCTCGTCGTCCAGCGCCAGCACCGTCGCTTCCTGGATCCGCTCGTGCCGCAGAAGCTGCGTTTCAATCTCGCCCAGCTCGATGCGGTGCCCCCGGATCTTCACCTGATGGTCGATCCGTCCGAAATATTCCATCTCGCCGCTTGGCAGCAGACGCGTGAGGTCCCCGGACCGGTACAGCCGCTCTTCCGGCTTGTAAGGATTCATGACGAACCGCTCGGCCGTCAGCTCCTCACGGTTTAAATACCCGCGCGCGACGCCGTCTCCACCGACGTACAGCTCGCCGACGACGCCGATCGGCACCAGCCTGCGCTGCGCGTCGAAGATGTAACTCGTCAGCGTCGGAATCGGACGCCCGATGTTGCTCAGGTTCGTCTCGATTTCGCGATCCGTAATATCTTTATAAGTCACATGTACAGTTGTTTCCGTAATCCCGTACATATTGATCAGCAGCGTATTCGGATACTTCGCCTTCCACGGCTTCAGCATGACCGGGTTCAGCGCTTCCCCGCCGAAGATGACATAGCGGACGGCAAGCCCGTTGTCCGGCTGCTGCAGCTCTTCATGGATCAGCGCATAGAACGCGGTCGGCGTTTGGTTCAATACCGTTACGCCCTCCTGGCGCAGCAGCTGTGCGAACGCCTTCGGGTTTTGCGCCGTCGTTTTCGGCACGACGACACATTTTCCCCCGTATAGCAGCGCCCCGTACATCTCCCACACGGAGAAGTCGAAACAGAAGGAATGGAATACCGTCCATACGTCGCGTTCATTGAAATCGAACTGCAGCCGGTCATGAACGAGCAGACGCACGACATTCCGATGCTCGATCATGACGCCTTTCGGCTTGCCGGTCGTGCCGGACGTATAAATGATGTAGGCCATATCGTGTGGCCCATTCACCGGCTCCAAGTCCGACGTATCTCCGGCGTACAGCTCGCTGTCACTCATATCCAGTGTGATGCCATCGAATGGGACCTTGCCCATCAGGTGCGGCTGCGCCAGCAGGACACGGGCCCAGCTGTCCTCCAGCATGAACTGCGTGCGCTCCTGCGGATAGTCCGGGTCAAGCGGCACATACGCACCGCCGGCTTTGAGCGTTGCAAAAATGCCGACGATCATATCGAGCGAGCGCTCGGCGAGCAGGCCGACCCTGTCGTCCGGCCCCACGCCATGGCTGCGAAGTACGCGAGCTAGACTGTTTGCGCGTTCGTTCAGTTGACGGTATGTCAGGTTCTCCTCGCCGCAGGAGGCACCGATTTCCTCCGGTGTCCTTAACACCTGCGCCTCGAACAAGCCGTGGATCGTTTGATCCAGCGGGTAAGACGCCCCGGTCATATTGAATTCGTCCAGCAGCTTCATTTTTTCCGCCAAGGATAGAAGCTCAAGCTCACCCAGGCTCCGATCCGGTTCGTTCAATGCCGACCTTAAAAAATGAATCAGGTGAAAAGCGATTTGCTTCATCAGAAATTCGCTATACACACCCGAGTTGTAGCGAAGAACCAATTCAACCTGCTCCTCGGTATGCGAAAACTGGAAAATAACGTTGGATTGTACATGATCGATACTGCTGCGGTCATGAATGCTATCGAGCAAAACGAGCGTTGGCAGGTACGGCTGGTTGGAGTTCCCCTCCGGCAAGTCAAGCAGCTCGGTTAATTTGATATACGGAAAGTTTTGATGCTCATTGGCCGAAGTGACGGTTTCCTTCACAGCTGCCAGCCATTGCTTGAACGTGCAATCATCCTGCATCAGCGTTGTTTTCAGCAGCAGCAGCGAGTTCACCAGTACGGCATTTTGCTTATTTTGCTTGAAAACCGGCATGCCGACCGTAATCTCGGATTGGGAGGCGTAACGATGAAGCAAGTATTTGATTCCGGATAAAAGGATCATGAAAAGAGCAAAATCGGACTTATTCGCGATCGTCTGAAGCTTCTGCGAGAGCTCGGGCGGAAATCCGTATTTGATTGCCGACATGCTGCCGGACACTGTGGATGTTCGATCGGCATCTCTCGGGAACTCCGAAAGCACGATTTCACCCTGCAGCTTATTCAGCCAATACTGCTGCTCTTTTTCAAATTGACCGTCAGCAAGCATCATATTTTGCGTATATTTATCGATCATGAGATCCTCCTAAAATAGAAACTCCACTTCACCCTGCAGCACATTTTCCAGCTTGTCGTAGCGCTGCAGCGCGATTTCGCCGAGCAGAATGGCCGGATTTTCGGTAACCTGCCGCAGCAACGATTGATAATCGTCCATCATCCGTTCAATCGTCTCTTTTTTAAACAATAACGTGCCAAATTCCGCATGGACCACGATGTCGCCCTCATCCTCGAAAGCTTTGAAGGACAAATCGAACTGTGCGATTTGGTTATCCCTTTGGTAAGGCTCGAATTTAAGACCGGCAAACTCCGATGCCTGCAACTCCTGGTTCTGAACGCTGAAAACCGTATCGAAGAGCGGATTCCGGCTTAAATCTCTGCGCAGCTCCAATCGATCGATTAACATTTCCAGCGGATAATGCTGGTGTTCCAGAGCAAGCAATAAGGTTCGTTTCACTTCCTCCAAAAATTGCCCGAACGATTTGCCGCTTTCCGGTCGGCTCCGTATGGCGAGCGTATTGACGAACATGCCTAGAATGTTCTCCGTTTCAGCATGCGACCTGCCTGCAACCGGTGTGCCGACGACGACGTCCGTCTGTCCGCTGTATTTGGCAATCAGCACTTGATAAGCGGCAAGCATAATCATGTAAAACGTAGCCCCGCATTCGGACGCCAGCTTGTGTATTTGTTCGTGTAATTGCTGACCTGTTCTGACAATAACCGCATCCCCTTCAAAGCTTTGCACCGAAGGTCTCGGATAATCGGTCGGCAGCGTCAGTACCGGAATCTCGCCGGAGAACGTCTCCAGCCAGAACGACTCATGAATACGCATCGATTCGGAAGCGAGCATTCGGTTTTGCCAAACGGCAAAATCTTTATATTGGACCGTTAGCTCAGGCAGAACATCCCCGTGGTACAGACGAGCAAAATCGTGGAGCAAAATGCTCATCGACACACCGTCGGAAACGATATGGTGCATATCAAACAGCAGCAAATAACGCTGAGCACTTATATGGACAAGCTTCACTCTCAGCAGCGGCGCCTTTTGCAAATGGAATGGCCGTACAAAGTCCGTGGCGATGGCTTCCAGCCCGTCTTCTGTACTTCTGGCGTACTCAACCTGAAAATGGGCATCCGTATGCACGATTTGCATCGCTTCGCCGCCAATCGTTTCAAAAGATGTCCGCAAAGATTCATGACGGTCGATCAAGCGGCGGAACGTTTGCTCGAATGTATCCAAATCCAGCTCGCCTTCGATAAACATGGCGCCTGGAATGTTATAGCTTGTGCCCGAGCCTGTAAATTGGCTCATAATAAACATTCGCTTCTGTGCCGAAGAAACCGGGTAATAATCGCGCTGCTCCACCGGCTTAAGTGCCGCCTCAGCTTCTCTTTCAGCCTGTGCGATTTGCAGGGCGAGCGCCTCAATCGTCGGCGACTCGAACAGCACACGCAGCGGTACGTTCGCTTGCAGCTGCTGCTTGAACCGCGCCAGCAGCGTCATCGCCTTCAGCGAGTGGCCGCCGAGCAGGAAGAAGTCGTCACGGATGCCGACTTGCGGCAATCCAAGTACGTCCTGCCAGATGGCGGCGAGCCGCTCTTCGGTCTCATTCCTTGGCGCTGCATACTCCGCTACGGAGCCCAATCCGCCATCCGGCTCAGGCAGCTCGCGGCGGTCAATTTTGCCGTTGGCTGTCAGCGGCAGCTTTTCCATCTGCACGATGTACGACGGCACCATGTAGGACGGCAGCTCCTGCGCCAGGAACGCCTTTACTTCCGGCGCACCCAGCTCCAGCTCCGCCACGATGTAGGCGCACAGGAACTTCTGCCCGTTCGCGTCCTCGCGGGCGATGACGACGGCATCCTTCATGGCAGGATGCTTCATCAGTTCCGCTTCGATCTCGCCCAGCTCGATCCGGTACCCCCGGATCTTCACCTGCTGATCGATGCGGCCTCTATATTCGATCGTTCCGTCCGGCAGCCATTTCGCCAGGTCGCCGGTCCGGTACATCATCTCTCCGTGGACGAACGGGTTCGGCACGAAGGACTCGGCCGTCAGCTCCGGCCGATCCGCGTACCCGCGCGCCACCCCGTCGCCGCCGACGCACAGCTCGCCCGGTACGCCGATCGGCTGCAGCTGGTTGTATTTGTTCACGATGTACGCGGTGGAATTGCTGATCGGACGCCCGATCGGGATGCTGCTCTCGAAATCGCGTTCAATCGGAAACGTTGTGGAGAACGTCGTGTTTTCCGTCGGCCCGTAGCCGTTAATCAGATGCAGGTTGGGGCACTTACTGCGCACGTGGTTAATGTGGCTCGGCGATAACGCATCGCCGCCGACCAGCAGCTGTCGCAGACCGGCGAACATTTCCGCGTTCTCCTGCGAAAGCTGGTTGAACAACGGGGAAGTGAGCCACATGGTCGTGATGCGGTGTTCGGCAATAAACGCGCCGAGCTTTTCGCTATCCAAAATAACGCTCTTATCGGTCAGGTACAGCGTACCTCCGTTCAGCAGCGCGCCGAAGAACTCAAACGTGACGGCATCGAAGCCAAGCGCTCCTGTCTGCAAAATGCGCTCATCCGCGCACCACTGCACGTAGTCCGTTTCTTTGACCAGCCGCACGACGCTGCGCTGCTCGATAAGTACGCCTTTCGGCTTGCCGGTGGAACCCGACGTATAGATCACATAAGCCAGATCACGCGGACCACTCTGCGGCTCCAAGTTCTCTTCATGGCCACCGGCTGTGGCGTTATCCAAGTCGATCACGTTTTCGGCAAAAGTTGCCTGCGCCTTCCGACGCAAATGGCTCTGCGTCAATACGATGCGGGAACCGCTATCCTCCAGCATGAATTTTAACCGTTCCTCGGGCAGCTCGAGATCGAGCAGCAAATATGCGCCGCCAGCTTTCAGAATACCCATCAGACCGATCATTAGCTCAAGCGAACGATCAGCCAGAAGGCCAACAACCGTGTCCGGACCTACCCCCTGTTTCCTCAATTCGCTCGCAAGGTAATTAGCTCGGTCATTCAGTTCCCGATAGGTGAGCTTCTGATCCGCACAAACGACCGCCGGGTGTTCAGGCGTCAGATGCGCCTGTTCCTCAAATAGAACCGATATCGTCTTGTCTCTTGGATAGTCGGTATATGTATCGTTAAATTCCCGGGCGATTTGCCATGCTTCTTCATTGGGCAGTATGCTTATCTCCGCCAATGCCAAATCCGGCACCAGCACGATTTTTTCTAACAAGCTTATGAAATGGCTTGCCATCCGCTCCGCTGTTTCTCTCATAAACAAATTCGTGCTGTAATCCAGCTGGAATTCCAGAATTCCCGCACCTTCACGCACTTCGAGCGTCAAATCGAACTTGGCGACGCCGCTTTGCCAGATGTGCGGTATCAATGTCAGTCCCGCCACACCAGAACCGCCATCAGAGCCAAGTCCCGAGTCGATGCTTTGCATGCTGAACATCGTATCGAACAACGGATTCCGGCTGGGATCGCGCCGAATATGGAGCTTCTCGAGCAGCGTCTCAAACGGATAATCCTGCGCTTCAAAGGCTTGAAGGGCATACTCTTTGACTTCAGCCAAGAAAGTCCGAAATGTTTTCGCCCCTTCCGGACGGCTTCGCAGCGCGAGCGTACCGACGAACATCCCGACGACATGTTCCAGATCCGCATTGGATCGTCCGGCTGTCGGCGTGCCGACGATGATATCTTCCTGACCGGAATATTTGGACAGCAGAACATTGTAGGCAGCGAACAATACCATATACAGGGTCGTCCCGGTTTCCGCAGCCAAACGTTTCAAGCTATCCAGCAATTCTGTGTCCGCTTCCAGGCGTATATGCTCGCCTTCGAAGCTCTGCACTGCAGGACGAGGAAAGTCGGAAGGCAGCTCCAGCTGTGGCAGTTCCCCGGCAAACGAATGTAACCAGAACGCCTCTTGCTCCCGCATCCGTTCACTATCCAGCTGATCTTGCTGCCAAACCGCGTAGTCTTTGTACTGAATGGACAGTTCGGGTAAAGAGGCTCCGCTGTACAGCTGAATAAACTCCTTCACGATAACGGACATCGATACGCCGTCCGAAATAATGTGGTGCATATCGTACATGAACAGATGACGACGATCCTCCAGTTCTACAAGTGCTGCACGAATCAGAGGCGCCTTCCCCAGATCGAACGGGCGCATAAAGCGCTCGACCACTCTTTCAATGTCTCGAGCATGTGCAGCTGAATCCCGGTCCGTATCATTCAGTCGTGAGAATTCTATCGAGAAATCTACTTGATCATGAATCTTCTGAACCGGTTGTCCTTCCATCATCTCAAAAGACGTGCGCAGAGCTTCATGTCTATTTAAGAGACGAGAGAACGCCCGCTCGAAGCGGTCTCGGTCCAGCTCGCCTTCCACAATAAACACGCCCGGCATATGATAGCCGATGCCTGCATCATCCAGGTCTTGGAGTACGAACATCCGTTTTTGCGCAGACGACACCGGATAGTACGGCTTATTACCGGCAGGTTGGATCGCTTTGCTATCCGCCTCTTCAGCCTCGCGGATTTTGCGGGCCAGCCCTTCCACCGTTGGCGATTCAAACAACGCACGCAGCGGCATGTCGACGCTAAAATGCTTGTTCAAGCGTGCCATGAGCGTCATCGCTTTCAAAGAGTGTCCCCCGAGACTGAAGAAGTTGTCATGAATGCCGATGCGGCCAGCGCCAAGCACTTCCTGCCAAATTGCGACAAGCGCTTCTTCCACGATATTCGTCGGCGGTACGTACGCCGTTCCGCTAGGGATATCCCCATCCGGCTCAGGCAGCGCGCGACGATCCGTTTTCCCGTTCGGCGTCATAGGCAGTTTGGGCAGCTCCATGAAAAACGACGGAATCATATATTCCGGCAGTTCTTTAAGCAAATACGCCCGCAGCTCCAGCGATTGGAGCGGATGGTCCGATACATAATAAGCACACAAATAAGTCCCGCCTTGCGCATCTTTCCTATCCAGCACGGCAGCGGCCGTCACCGACGGATGGTTCAGCAGCTGCGATTCGATTTCTCCAAGCTCGATACGGTGTCCGCGGATTTTGACCTGATGGTCGATGCGGCCGAGAAACTCGATATTGCCGTCCGGCATCCACCGTGCCAGGTCTCCCGTTCGATACATGCGTTCGCCGCTGCGATAAGGGTTCTGAATGAACTTCTCCGCAGTCAGCTCGTCATTGTTTCTGTAACCACGGCCGACGTTATCCCCGGCAATGAATAATTCCCCCGGTGCGCCAAACGGTTGAAGCTGCAGTCCGTCATTCAAAATATAGATGCCGTTATTCGCAATGGGCCGTCCGATCGAAGGCAGTTCCGGGATGTCTCCGCTCGGCTCCATTTGAAAGATGGTGACGACATGGGTCTCCGACGGTCCGTAATGGTTGTGGAGATATACCCCATTTTTTTGCAAAAAGGAACGAAGCTGATTCGTGACAACCAGCTGTTCACCGGCTGTAATGATATGCCGTACACAGGATGGAAACCGGTTAATGTATGCTTGCTCGTTAAAAATGAACTTCAAAAAAGAGACCGGAAGGAACAAGACTTTAATATTCGCTTCTTCAATCAAATGAAGCAGCTTATGAACGTCGCGCTTCGTGTCTCCGTCGATCAGATATAATTTCCCTCCCGAACACAGTGTTGAAAAAATTTCCTGGTAGCACACATCAAAACTCATCGTTGTGTACTGCAGGACGGTACTTCCGTAATTTACCGGGTCATGACGGAAAACGTGATGCAGCAGATTGACCATATTGCGATGCTCAAGCATAACGCCTTTCGGCTTCCCTGTCGTACCCGACGTATAAATGATATAGAAGAGGTCGGCGGCGCTGCCGTTTATCTCGAGATTGCTGCCGTCAGTGCCATAAACGTCCTCGTTCGTCATATCGAGAATTTCCCCGCCAAACGCCGTCTTTCCGATCAAGTGGCTCTGGGTGAGCAAAATCGAAGCTCCGCTGTTATGAAGCATGTAATTGATTCGTTCTTCCGGCAGCTCCGGGTCGATCGGCACATACGCGCCTCCGGCCTTCAAAATCGCCAAGATGCCGACCACCAAATCCGGCGAACGTTCCACCATGATCCCGACGGCTTGATCCGAACATACCTGTTTACCATGAAGCGTTCGGGCCAACCGGTTTGCCTTTTCGTTCAACTCGCTGTACGTAAATTCCAGTTCCCCAAAGACGACGGCAACCCGATCCGGCGTTTGCTCGGCTTGCTCCTCAAACATCCGATGAATCGTCAGATGGCTTGGATATTCCTCCTTCGTCCCGTTCAGGTCCAGTAGAAGCCGCTGCTCTTCATCGGTGACCACAACGAGATCGCGCAAGCGCAGCTCCGGTCGTTCCACGATCGTCCTGGCCACGATGTTCAAATGCCCTTCCATGCTCCGCAAAAACTGTGCGTCATAGACGTTGGCATTATAGTTAATTCGAACAGACAGCTCACGCCCCGGCATAACCAGCAAGTTTAAATCATAGCTCGTCTGTTCAATCATATGGACATCCGTCGCCTCAAAACCCAATCGGCTTTCTGCACTCCCGTTTTGTACGGACTCTTCAACCGGGTAGTTTTCAAATATGAGAATGTGATTAAACAGATTATCCTTAATCTGACTTTGCGCCTGCACGTCGGCAAGCGGCAAATAAACGTATGATTCTGCGGCAAGTGCTTGCTGCTGCACGCTTTGCAGTACATTCAGGAAGGTTTGATCTGCGGACGACCGTACGCGTACCGGAATCGTGTTAATGAACAAACCGACCATTTTCTCAATGCCGGCAACTTGTGTCGGCCGTCCGGAAACGACGGAACCGAACACGACATCGCCGGTATGACTGTACCTTTGCAGGAGAATGCCCCAAATTGTCTGGAAAACGGTATTGAGCGTCACCTGCTGGCTGCCGGCCAGCTGCTGCAGCTGCGCAGTCAGCTTTTCATCGAGCCTGATGGTCATCTCGGCCTGCTTATACGGAGTCGCAGACGTGTCCGTATCCGTGATAGAAAGCTGCGGTACAGAAGACAGCTGTTCGTAACCGGACAGCGCTCCCTCCCAAAAACGCTTCGCTTCTTCCTTGTCCTGGCGCTCCAGCCACTTGATGTAATCGCTGTATGGATACGTCCTTTCCAAGTGAATCGTCTCTTGCTCACGCAGCGATGCATAGATTTGGAACAGCTCGCCCACGATGATGCCAAGGCACCAACCATCCATCAGAATGTGATGATGGCTCCAAAAGATTTGATACTCGGACTCTCCCGTCTGAAGGACGGAGACCCGCATCATGATGTCTTTTGACAAATCGAATCCCCGCTCCAGATCTTCCTTTTTAAACCTCTCTACGAACGACCCGAGTTCCGGCTCCCGCATTACGCTGATATTTTCGAAATGGACCTGTATGTGCCGCTCCTTCAGCACCACCTGCACCGGACGTTTCACTTTTTCATAAAGGAACACCGTGCGAAACACGTCATAACGCTGGACGATCCGGTTTAAACTGGCCTCAAACAAGCCGATATCGAGCGTCCCGCGTATGCGGATGGACATTTGTTCGAAGTAAGCGTTCGACTTGCCCTGATCCAATAAGTAATGAAACAGCATGCCTTCCTGCATCGGAGATAAAAAATACATGTCTTGGACGTGTTCTTTTTTAAATTGGCTCATACAGCGGCTTCTCTCCTTAGAGCTAGTCTTGATTACAGCTTTTCACCGAGCAGTTCGAAAATATCGTCGACCTCTGCGTTCGTTAGTCCTTTGGAGCTAAAATCGCTAGCTGTCCGTTCGCTTTCTTCCTTGTTCAGACAATGTTCGATGATGAGGAGCAGATGGTCTTTGAAAGCGGCAGATAATCGTTCTACGGTTGATTCCTCATACTGTCTAGGGCTGTAGGAAATGCGGAAGCTCAACTCGCCGTTCGCCGCCATCCCGTTCATAATGATCGGATACGTGCGGTGGGAATCCGGGTTGATCGGTTCTCCCATGTCAAATTTGGATGGGCCGAACGCATTATGGGCGAGATCCGAATCGAACTGACCCAGATAGTTGAAGCAGATTTCCGGTTTAATTCTGAATTGAAGTCCGGAACGTTTGTCTTCCGGCGTCAAATATTTCAAAATGTCGTAGCCGACGCCCTTATTCGGAATTTGTCTGAGCGTCTCTTTCACCAGCTTGATCCCTGCGGATACATCACCTGCATCCTTCAGATCCAGCACGACCGGATACATCGAAGTAAACCAGCCGATCGTCCGGGAAATATTGACGTCGCCCATGATCTCTTCGCGCCCGTGGCCTTCAAGCTGAACGGCAATCCGGTCGGTCTGTCCCCAATCCTGAACCGCCAATACGAGCGCCGTTAACAAAATATCGTTCATTTCCGTATGGTAAGCATGATGAACATGCTTAAGGAGTTGTTCGGTTTCTTCCCTGCTAAGCGTCATTTCAACCGTAGCGCTCTCCCCGAGCAAGCTCGTTTCAACCGCAAAATCTTTATACAAGCGGTCAACTTGCGTGTTCTCCAGCTGTTTCCAATAAGCAATTTCTTGCAGCAATTCCTTGCTTTCCGCGTAGGCCGTTAACCGCTGCGACCAGTACTGAAACGAATCCGTTTTTTCCTGGAGAACGGCTTCTTCGCCTTTAGCTGAGTGAGCATAGCTTATTGCCAAATCTTCAAACAGGATGCGCCATGAGATTCCGTCTACAATCAAATGGTGAGCGACAAGCAGTAAATGATCGCCATCATCGGTTTGGAACAAAGCCGCTTTCCATAGAGGACCTTGGCTTAAGTCAAAGCTTCGCTGAATGCGATTGGCCTCTGCCGCAATAAGGGATTCAACCTTAGATGTGTCCGTTCCCGTGAAATCGAAACGTTCGAACCCGATCGTCTCGCCTTCGCCTTCCAGACTGCGATTAACCTGGACGATTCGTCCGTCCTTCTCCGTATAAACCATGCGGAGGGCGTCATGGTGTCCTGCGAGCTGCCGGAGCGCCTTCTCCAGCGAGGCTGAATCGAATCCGTCCGGCTTATGCAGCATGACCGATTGATTCCAGTGATGCTGACCGGCAAACTGCTCATTGAAAAACCACTGCTGAATCGGTGTCAGACCGACTTCCCCTGTTACAGTCTCCTGACTGATCTCCCTTTTGACCCGCGTAACCAGCTCGACCAGCTCTTCGATGAACGGATAGCGGAACAGGTCTTTCATTTCCAATTGAAGACCGTGCTTGAACAGACGTGAAGCTACCTGAATCCCCTTAATCGAATCGCCGCCGAGATCGAAGAAATTGTCGCGAATTCCGATTCGCTCCGATCCAAGTACTTCCTGCCAGATCTGTACCAACGTTTGTTCCAGCTCGCTGTGGGGCGCTATGTATTCAGCGCCTGTTTGTAATCCGCCGTCCGGTTTAGGCAGCGCCTTCCGGTCCACTTTTCCGTTAGATGTCATCGGGATCTGCGGGAGCCGCACAAAATGCGACGGTATCATGTAAGCCGGCAGATCTTCCGACGCATGCGCGCGCAGCTCGGATACCGTCAGCTCCCGATCCGACAGCAAGTATGCGCACAGGAACTTTTGCCCTTGATCATCGTCCAGCGCCATCACAACGACCTCGCGAATGGCTTCGTGCTTAAGCAGCTGCGTCTCAATCTCGCCAAGTTCGATTCGGTGGCCGCGAATTTTGACCTGGTGGTCGATGCGGCCCAAGTATTCCATTTCTCCGCCGGGCAACAGTCTGGCGAGGTCGCCTGATCTGTAAAGCCGCTCTTCCGGCTTATACGGGTTCGCCACGAACCGCTCGGCGGTCAGCTCTTCGCGGTTCAAGTAACCGCGTGCGACGCCGTCTCCGCCCACATACAGCTCTCCCGCTACGCCAATCGGAACGAGCCGCTTCTCCGTATCGAAAATATAGCTCGTCAGCGTCGGAATCGGCCGTCCGATATTGCTTAAGCTGGTCTCCATATCGGCTTCCGTTATTTCTTTATAGGTGACGTGAACGGTCGTTTCCGTAATGCCGTACATGTTAATCAGATGCGTCTGCGTGTACTTCGCCTTCCAAGGCTTAAGCATGATCGGATTAAGCGCCTCGCCTCCGAATATGACATAGCGGACGCGCAGATCGTTGTCCTGCCGTTCAAGCTCCTCGTGGATCAGCGAGTAGAATGCGGTCGGCGTCTGATTCAGCACGGTTACGCCTTCATCCCGCAGCAGCTGTGCGAATGCCTTCGGGTTCTGGGCCACCGGTTTCGATACGATGACGCAGGTGCCGCCAAAGAGCAACGCGCCGTACATTTCCCACACGGAAAAATCGAAGCAGAAGGAATGGAACACGGTCCAAACGTCCCGTTCATGAAAATCGAACGGAATCCGGTCATTGACCATCAAGCGAACGACATTGCGGTGTTCAATCATGACGCCTTTAGGCTTACCGGTCGTACCAGACGTATAGATGATGTAGGCCATGTCGCTTGGCTGATTCACCGGCTTCAGATTCGAGCCATCACCGCCATACAGTTCCGGATTGCCCATATCCAGCATCGCTCCCCTAAACGGTA
Organism: Paenibacillus sedimenti; assembly: GCF_014534655.1. GTDB lineage: Bacteria > Bacillota > Bacilli > Paenibacillales > NBRC-103111 > Paenibacillus_E > Paenibacillus_E sedimenti. The sequence continues at coordinate 352,922 of NZ_JACVVD010000001.1, read as the reverse complement.
CGTCACCGGTCAGATGCGGCTGTGTCAGGAGCACACGGGCGCCGCAGTCGTCCAGCATATACAGAAGCCGGTCCTGCGGATAGTCCGGATCGAGCGGAACGTAGGCGCCGCCAGCCTTCAGCGTGGCGAGTATGCCAACGATCATATCGAGCGAACGCTCGACGAGCAGTCCAACCCGGTCGTCCGGCTGAACGCCGTAAAAACGCAATTCCCGGGCCAGCCGGTTGGCACGCTCATTCAGCTCGCGGTAGGTCATCCGTTCCCCGCCAAAGACGACCGCGATGCGATCCGGCCAACATGCAGCCTGTTTCTCGAACATGCCGTGCAGCGTCATGCTATCCGGATATTGGGCCGCCGTGTCGTTGAAATCGACGAGCAATTGCCGCTTTTCCGCTTCGCTCAGCATATCCATATGCGATATCGTCTGATGGGGGTCCGAAACCGCAGCCTGCAAAAGATTCAGGAAATGTTCGGCGATGCGCTGCACCGTCGCCTTCTTAAACAACTTGGTCCGGTAAATAAAGCAAAGCTCAATCCCCGCTTCGTCTTCTCTCGCTTCAACCGTCAAGTCGAACTTCGCAATCGGATTGTCCATCTGGTATGGCGATATCGATATTCCATCCAGTTCCATCGATTCAAGCTCGAAGTTTTGCAGAACCAACATCGTATCGAAGAGCGGGTTGCGGCTCATATCTCTGCGCACATCGAGCTTCTCGACCAGCGTCTCGAACGGATAATCCTGATGATCATAAGCCTGCAGCAGGTTCCGCTTGACCTCAGCCAAAAACTCGACAAAGGTCAGCTTGCCTTCCGGTTGATTGCGAAGCGCCAGCGTACCCACGAACATGCCGATAATCGGCCCAAGATCGGGATGGAACCTGCCGGCAATCGGCGTCCCTACGACGATATCTTCCTGTCTGCTATATTTGGAGAGCAGCACATTGTAAGCCGCCATCATCACCATAAACAATGTCGCGCCCGATTCCGACGCCAGACGGTTTAATGCTTCTTGCAATGTTTTGCCGGTATGGACGATGACCTTGTCTCCCTCAAAACTCTGCACAAGCGGTCGCGGCTCATCCGTCGGGAATTCAAGCACCGGAAGGTCGCCGCCAAGTGTCTCGAGCCAGAAAGCCTCCTGCCGTTTCATCGCTTCGGATTCGGCCCATTCCCGCTGCCACACGGAATAATCTTTATATTGGATCGTAAGCTCCGGTAAGCTGTTCCCTTGATAGAGGAGCATGAAATCCTTGACTAAAAGCCCCATCGAAATCCCATCGGAGATAATATGATGGAGGTCGAACATAAGTAAATGACGCTCTGCAGCCAAGCGGACGATCTCCACGCGAAGCAGAGGAGCTTTGCTTAAATCAAACGGGCGAATAAATTGGCTCAGCAACGCCGCCTTCTCCTCTTCGTTCGCCTCTTTGATGTCAATCATCAGCTCAACCTGCGTATGTATGATTTGAACGGGCTCTCCGTCAACCGTATCGAAAGAAGTCCTCAATGTATCGTGGCGTGCCACCAGAGATTGGAACGCTCCGCGCAGCCTTTCTGCATCCAGTGGACCTTCAAGCAGCATCGCCCCCGGCATATTGGAGCTGGTTCCGTCAGGATCGAGACGATTCAGCACAAACATCCGTTTCTGGGCGGAAGATACCGGATAATAGTCACGCATATCAACAGGACGAATCTCGCTATGAGCTTGTTCATCTGCGCCATGTATGTAACGGGCGATCTGACGGATCGTCGGCTTCTCGAACAGGACCTTGATCGGTACTTCCACCTTCAGTTCCTGATGCATTTTCGATATGAGCAGCATGGCCTTCAAGGAATGACCGCCGTTTTCGAAAAAGTTGTCTGTAACGCCAATCGTCTCCGTTTTTAAAATCTCTTGCCACAGCGTCAGTAAATTCGCTTCCGTCACGTTAGCCGGCGCTACATACGAAGCTGCGGAATTCCACTCTCCGTCCGGCTTCGGCAGCGCTTTGCGGTCAACTTTGCCGTTTGGCGTAAGCGGCAGCCGCTCCATCCGCATAAAGTAAGAAGGCACCATGTAGGACGGAAGCTCCCGCAGCAGATCGTCTTTCAGCTCACCAGCCGTCGCCTCCGATTCGAGCGTATAGTACACGGCAAGCGCTTTTTGACCATCGCCGTCTTCAACATCGATCACAACCGCTTCATTCACCAGTCGATGTCCTGCAATCGCTTCTTCGACTTCTCCAAGCTCGATGCGATAGCCGCGTATTTTGACCTGATGGTCGATGCGGCCGATGAATTCGATATCGCCGTTTGGCAACCACATGGCCAAATCGCCGGTTTTGTACATGCGTGTACCCGGGACAAACGAGTTATCGATAAATGTTTCCAAGGTTAGCGTTTCACGGTTCCAATACCCTCTGGCCAGACCTGCTCCCGCTACGCACAATTCCCCTTTGACCCCGATCGGCAGCAGCTGGTGATGTTGATCCACGATATACGCCTGCGAGTTCGCGATCGGATGGCCGATCGTCACTGGTACTCCAGGCTCAAGGTTTCGGCATACGGTGCTAACGACGCTGTTTTCGGTCGGGCCGTACTCGTTGATGATTTCCGCACCGGGGAAAATTCGTTTACTTTTCTCCAGCAAGGATGCCGAAATGTTCTCGCCGCCGAGAGTAACAGCTTTCAGCAAAGAAGGCTTCTCTGCATCCATCGTCTCCAAGATCGCCGCATACAAGCTGGGAACGCAGCTAAAATGGGTGATCTGTGCAGAAGTGATTAGCTTTTTCAAAGCTAGCGGATCTTTCGCTTCCTCATCCCTGGCCATCACAACCGTCGATCCCGACACGAGCGGGGCGAAAAAGCTGCTCACAAAGGCATCGAACGAAAACGATAAGAATAACAGTACTCGGTCATCCGTGCCGAAGCCGTATTCCTCTTTTCTCCATTGGATCGTATTCACGATGGCTTGATGTTCAACCACGACACCCTTCGGCATACCTGTCGTACCTGACGTATAGATCATATAGGCCAAGTCTGACACGCCAACTGCTGTCGAAAGATCGGTGACATCTGACGTGTCATTCGCTTCATCTTGCAGATCCAGGAATTCACAGCCGCTTTCCCCAATTTTATGTATCAAATCTGCTTGGCTCAGGATTATCTGAGCCCCGCTATCTTCAAGCAAGTAACGGATACGCTCAGCGGGGTATTCCGGATCGCAGGGCACGTAGGCTCCGCCGGCTTTAAGAATAGCGAGCAAACCGACAGCCATTTCTAAGGAGCGTTCGGCCATAATGGCTACAATAGAGTCCTTACCGATGCCTTTATCCCGTAATTTCCGTGCGAGGCTGTTCGCTCTTTCGTTCAGTTCCCGGTATGTCAGGCTCAGCTCTCCGCAAACGATCGCCGTTTGTTGCGGCGTCTTTTCAACCTGCTCTTCAAAAAGCGCATGAAGCGATTGCCCCTGCTCCTGATAACGAATTTCCGTATCGTTGAAGGAGTTAAGAATTTGCCGTTTTTCCTGCTCGGTCACGATTTGGATATGCTTCAACAACACGCCGGGATCCGCAGCAACCTGCGCGAAGACCTGCTTCATATGCCCTTCGATACCGCTGATCCAATCCGCAGCATAGACAGCTGCATCAAAGCTGAGCTTGATTAGAAGCTCACTGCCCGGTGCAACGACGATATTGAGCGGGTAATTGGTTTGCTCTTCGACCTGCACATCGCCGATAGCAAAGCCCAGCGTATGATCCCAATCGTTGTTTTGCAGTTCTTTGGCGACCGGGTAGTTTTCAAAAATAACGATATGATCGAATAAATCCTGCTTGTGACCGTCTTGGCTCTGAATGTCATATAAGGGAACGAAATGATAGGGCTCCGAAGCCAGCGTATTGCGCTGTGCCTCTGCAAGCAGGCCGTTGAACGATTGATCGCCATGATAGGAAATGCGAACCGGAATGGTGTTAATGAACAATCCGACCATTTTCTCAATGCCTCGCACCTGCGAAGGGCGACCGGACACGACTGAACCGAAAACGACGTCGTTCGTAAAGCTATATTTGCTTAACAACAAGCCCCATATCGTTTGGAAAACTGTATTTAACGTCGTCTGACAGCTGCCGGCGAGCTGTGTCAGGCGCCTTGTCGTCGTTTCGTCGATAACGAAGCTGATTTCTTGTTTTTTATACAAGCTATCCTGAGATGCGGTCGCTTTCGGAAGATGAGCAGATTGTTCATAGCCGTCCAAATACGTTTGCCAATAAGCGAGCGCCTCGTCCTTATCCTGCTTTTCCAGCCACTTGATATAATCGCTATAGGGATATACGGCTTCTTGCTCGAGCGGCTTATTATTCTTCAGCATTTCATAAATTTGAAACAGCCGGTTGATTACGATACCCAGCCCCCACCCGTCCATCAAAATATGATGGTGGCTCCAGATGAAGCGGTATTCCTGCTCAGCCGTCTGAAAAACGGCAATGTGCATCGGGATATCTTTAGCCAAGTTGTAACGGCCGGCATGCCGTTCGCTAATATACGTCTCGATATAACGCTGACGCTCCGTTTCATACAGATGATCGATTTGTTCAAAGTGCAGCTTGATCGATCTTTCCTTTAGAACGACCTGTCTGGGCCGCTGCAAATTTTGATGTACGAAAGCGGTGCGCAAAATATCGTACTCAGCGATGAGCACATTAAAGCTTTGTTCAAATAAGCTGACATCCAGCCGGCCGTATAGGCCGGCTTGGAGCAGGTTATGGTAGGCGTTCGAATCCGGATCCATGATCGTATGGAAGAGCATCCCTTCCTGCATGGGCGTGAGCGGATATACTTTTTGGATTGTGTCTGATTTTTTCATTATTCACCTCTATGGAGTTCGCACTCCGGATTCATGACTCGAAAATATCAACCAAACCATCAAGTTCTTCCAAGGTGAGCTCATGATCGCCGAGGTCGCTCGGGGTCAGCTCGGTTCCTTGTTTTTGGATGCAGTGTTCCATAACTTCGAGCAGGTGCTTTTTAAAATTTTGCTCCAGCTGCATGATCGTCATCTGATGGAAATCTTGAATATTGTAGGCAAAACGGACGCTTAGTTTTCCGCCTTGAATCAGCGCTGTGACGTCAAGCGTAAACAAACGCTCGGCATCCGGACTCATCGGCTCGCCCATATCGTAAGGAGATATGGTAAACCATTTTGTCGTGACATCGGAATCGAATTGGCCCAAGTAGTTGAAGCCGATTTCCGGCTTTTGCGCCATGTTCAAACGAATCTCTTCCGGAGCCATAAATCTCAGCAGATCGAATCCGATGCCTTTGTTCGGTATTCGCCTTACATGTTCTTTGATTTGTTTAATTTGAGAGCCCGTATCGTGCAAGCCATTCAAATCAAGGACAACAGGGAACTGGGCTGTGAACCAACCGACCGTTCTCGATACATTGACCTGCCCCTCCAAATCTTCCCGGCCATGCCCTTCCATGTTGACGATCACTTGATCCTGCTGCGTCCATTCTTGTACGCTTAAGCCTAAAGCTGTCAACAAAATGTCTTGAACGTCCGTATGATAAGCATGGTGAACCTGCTTCAGCAACCGTTCCGTTTCATCCCCGCTAAGCTCAAAGGCCGTACTTCGCGTATGAATGAGCTTCGATTCTTCCGATTTTTTGTCTCTCAGGAGATTAGCTTGAGACATGCCCCCAATTTCCTGCCAATAATTCCGTTCCTTTAACAACTGTTTACTTGCTGCATAAGCCTGCAGCTGATTCGTCCAAACCGGATAGGCATCCGTTTTATCCTGGAAGACAATGTCCTCGCCATTCATCGCTTGTTCATACCCCAGAGCAAAATCTTCCAAGATAATGCGCCAGGAAACTCCGTCGATCACGAGATGGTGTATGACAATCAGGAGATGGTCGCCGGTTGTCGTCTTGAACAAAGCCAGCTTCGCTAAAGGACCCTCGTTCAAATCAAAGCTCGCCTGCAGGCGGTTCGCTTCTTCCGTAATCACCGAAGCCTCATCAGCCTGATTTCTTACATCGATTACGTTCAAGTGCACCATAGTTTCTTCCAGCCTGCGAATGTGCGCAACGATCCTGTCATTATCAACCTGGAACACCGTTCTAAGCGCGTCGTGATGCGCCATTATTTTGGCAAAAACTTGGCGGACAACCGATTCCTTAAATCCATGGGTGGCCTGCAGCATGATCGACTGGTTCCAATGATGCATATCCGTGAATCGCTGTTCGAAGAACCAGCGCTGGATCGGCGACAATGCCGCTTCCCCGATCACCATATCCTGGTTGCTCTTACGGCCTGCTTTTTGCACATACGCACTAAGCTTCTCGATAACGGGATTTTGGAACAGATCCTTCATGTCCAGCTTCCAATCATGTTTATACAACCGCGTCGATACCTGGATCGCTTTGATCGAATCGCCGCCAAGCTCGAAGAAATGATCTTGGATGCCGATCGGACGAACCCCAAGAACATCTTCCCAGACTTCCGCAAGCAGCCGCTCTAATTCATTACGAGGCGCTACATAATCTACACCTGTATGAATGTCGCCCAGTTCCGGCTCCGGCAGCGCTTTGCGGTCAATTTTACCGTTAGGCGTTAAAGGCATTTGTTCCAGTTGAATGAAATACGATGGCACCATGTAATCAGGCAGCGAGCCCGCTGCAAACTCTCTCATGTTTGATACTGGAGCTGCGGAACTGCTTGTAAAATAAGCGCATAAGTAATGTTGGCCATGACGGTCTTCGCGCGCGATGACGATGGTTTCTTGAATCAGATCATGACCCTGCATGACGGATTCGATTTCGGACAATTCAATCCGGTACCCTCTGATTTTCACTTGATGGTCGATCCGGCCCAAGTATTCGATATTTCCGTCGGGCAACCAGCGGGCAAGGTCTCCGGTATGGTAAATATGTTCACCTGGGACAAAAGGACTGTCCGTGAATTTCTCGTCCGTCAGTTCCGGTTTATTCACGTATCCCCTGGCCAATCCGACACCGCCGATGCATAATTCGCCCGGCACGCCGATCGGCTGAAGCTGATTATCAGCATTCATGATGTACGCCTGCGTATTCGGGATCGGGTAACCGATCGGAACCGCACCGACGTTCAGCTTCGAAGTGTCCGCCTCCCAGACGGTCGCGCAAATCGTCGTTTCCGTCGGACCGTACGCGTTATAATACTGCACCTTGTCTTCCCACCTGCGGATCAACTCGAACGAAGTGGCGGATCCTGCGGTTATCAGCTTCTTCAGAGAGCTCATCCGGTCCGGATTCAGGTGTGTCATATAGGTCGGCGGAAGCGTCAGGATCGATATCCGATTGTCGGTGATATAATCTTCAAATTTCGTATAGTTGCCAATGATCTCTTTGGACAACACGTACAGCGAAGCTCCCGTCAGCAGCGCCATAAACGTTTCCCAAACCGAAGCGTCAAAGGAACTGCTGGCGAACTGACCGATCCGGTCATCTTCCGTCACACCGAATTGATTTACAAAATAGGTCTGTAAATTGGCAATCCCCGCATGCTCGAGCATAATCCCTTTCGGTTTGCCCGTCGTACCCGACGTGTAGATCACGTAAGCCAAATCGTAGGACGTGCTTAACGTACCTAAATTGGCGTCATTCCGGAGATACAAATCCATCTCGGCAAGCGCAACGACTTCACCTGCATATTCTGCAGGACAATCCTGCTGCGTCTGCGTAATAATGAGCTGCGCACCGCTATCTTCCAACATGTAACGAATCCGCTCCGCCGGATATTCGATGTCGATCGGCAGGTACGCCCCTCCCGCTTTAAGAATGGCGAGCATGGTGACGATCCAATCGGCGGACCGCTCCATCATGACACCGACGATGCAGTCTGTCGCGACGCCCTTCTCGCGCAGCACCCTCGCCAGTTGGTTTGCTTTCGCATTTAACTGACGATAAGTCAACCGCTCGTTATCCCATACGACCGCAACATAATCCGGCGTTTTCTCCGCCTGGCGCTCGAACAGCTCCTGGATGGTGCAATGGTAGGCATAATCGGCTTTCGTTTGGTTAAAGTCGACGATAATTTGCTTTTTTTCTTCCACAGAGAGCATATCGATTTGCGCTAGCTTCGCATCAGGCTGTATGGCGATTTCTTGAAGTATTCGAACGAAATGGCGGCCAAAACGTTCCATCGTCTCCAGTTTGAACAACGCCGTACAGAATTCAATCGTCAATTCCAATCCGTCATGATCTTCGATCGCGAGCATGGTCAGGTCGAATTTCGATGTCGTATGCGGAACTTCTTGCGGGATAAATTTCAAGGACTCGATCCCGATCGATTGGTTGCCGATATTTTGCATAATAAACATCGTATCGAACAGCGGATTTCGGCTTAAATCGCGATGAAGATCAAGCTTTTCCACCAGCGTCTCGAACGGATAATCCTGATGCTCGAAAGCCGTAAGCGCCTGTTCCTTCACTTCGGCCAAAAACTGTCTGAACGACTTGGAGCTCTCAGGCCGGCTCCTTATAGCCAGCGTATTGACGAACATCCCGATCACCGGTGCCAAATCCGCATGCGATCTGCCGGCGATCGGCGTTCCGACCACAATATCCGATTGATTGGCGTATTTCGAGAGCAGCACGTTGAATGCGGCAAGCAGCACCATATAAAGCGTCGTACCGCTCGTCGCCGCCAGCTGCTGAAGCTGTTTCAGCAAATCTTTATCCGCTCTGAACGCTCTGCTGTCTCCGGCAAAGCTGCGCATGGACGGTCTTCCATAATCCGTTGGCAGATCGAGCAGCGGAACTTCGTCTTCAAACCGGCTTAGCCAGTAGGCTTCCTGCGTTTTGATCGTTTCCGACCTGAACAGACGGTTTTGCCACGTCGAGAAATCCTTGTATTGAATCCGCAGCGGAGACAGTGATTCCATATTGTACAGCTGTACGAATTCTCGGATGAAAATGCCCATCGATACCCCGTCGGAAATGAGATGGTGCATATCGAATAAGAGCAAATGTCGTTCTTCCTCCAGCTTCACGAGTCCCACTCGGAATAGAGGTGCGGTCTTGAGGTCAAACGGCCGGACAAACCGCGCGATGAGCTCATCTGTCGACGGCAGCGAGTTCACAGCGTACTCGATATAATCCGCCTGTATCTCAATCGTAGGTTGTACGCTTTGGACCGGTTCGCCGTCAACCGTATCAAATGAAGTGCGGAGCGTTTCATGGCGGTCTGCCAAGCTCTGGAAAGCTGCTTCAAATCGCCGGACGTCCAGCTTGCCTTCGATCGTTATAGCGCCAGGCATGTTGTAGGTCGTGCTGCCGCTATCCAGCATATTCAGGATGAACAATCGCTTTTGGGCGGACGAAAGCGGATAATACGGCTGCTCCGATATCGGTTTAATCGACTCGAAACGCGAGTGCTCCGTCTCCTGAATTTGTGCTGCAAGTTCTTTGATCGTCGCTGTCTCGAAGACCGTTCTTAACGGCACTTCGACCTGGAATTGTTGGTATATTTGGGAGACCAGCGTCATGGCGCTTAGCGAATGCCCTCCAAGATCAAAGAAGTTGTCGAGCATGCCTATTTGCCCGATTTCCAGCAAATCCTGAAGGATTCGGATCAGCCTGGCTTCCACTGCCGTGGAAGGAGCGACATATTCTTTTTTGACCATCAGATCCATATCCGGCTCCGGCAGCGCATGTTTATCCACTTTGCTGTTAGGCGTAAGCGGCATCGCCAACAGTTGCACGAAATACGTTGGTACCATATAGGCAGGCAGCTTCTTTCCTGTGTGTACCTTTAAATCGTCGAGTGTAAATACGTCGTCCGCGACAATATAAGCGCACAGATACGTACTTCCGCGATGGTCTTCTTTGGCCATCACAACCGTTTCGTTAATGAGCGGATGCTGCAGGATGACGGATTCGATCTCGCCGAGCTCGATACGGTATCCTCTTACTTTCACCTGCTCGTCAAGACGTCCGATGAAATCAATCGTACCGTCCGGCAATCTGCGGGCAAGATCTCCTGTTCTGTACATCCGCCCGCTTCCGCTCGCAGCGGCCGCAATCGGATTCCGCACGAATTTCTCGCTTGTCAGATCTTCACGGTTCAAATACCCGCGGGCGAGGCCGTTGCCGGCAATACACAACTCGCCGATGACGCCGATCGGCTGCAGACCGCCGCTTCCGCTTACAATATAAATTTGCGTACCTGCAATCGGCCGTCCGATCGTAATTTCTTTATCGGTCGCAAGTCCTCTCTCGTATGTCGCAACAACGCTATTTTCCGTTGGTCCGTATTCGTTCACCAACTCGATGTGCGGGTGCAGCTGCCTGCTGCGAGCAACCACGGTACCGGTCATCTTCTCCCCGGCCAGCGTCACGATGCGCAGCGAGCTTGCTTCTTCTGCGCTCATGCACTCGAGCAGTGCCGTATACAAGCTGGGTACGCTGATGAAATGCGTAACCCGATGCGCAGAGATTTGCTTCTTCATGAGCAGCGGATCCTTCGCTTCCTCTTCGAGCGGCAGGATGACCGTTGCTCCGGCGATGATCGGCGTGAAGAAGCTGGTCACGAAACCGTCGAAAGCGAAGGAGAACAATTGCAGCACCGTATCACTGGTATCGAGCGCGTATTCGCCTTTTCTCCATAGCAGGTTGTGTGTAATACTGCGATGCTCGATCATGACACCTTTAGGCATCCCTGTCGTTCCCGAAGTGTAAATGATATACGCCAGATCAGTGGCCGCGTTAACCTTCTGCAAGTTCGAACCGTCAGAGCTATATAGTCGCTCGTCATGGAGATCGAGCCACTTCCCGTCGAAATCGGCATAACGATCTTCACTCATGATCGAGATCAGATGCGACTGACTAAGGACGAGTTGGATACGGCTGTCTTGCAGCATGTAACGGATCCGCTCTTGCGGATACTGGGGATCGATCGGCACGTAAGCACCGCCGGCTTTTAGAATCGCCAATATGCCGACAACGAGCTCTATGGAGCGATCCGCTATAATGCCCACGCTCGTCTCAGGCACGATGCCTTGCTCCCGGAGCGTCCTCGCGAGCCTGTTGGCCTTAGCATTCAGCTCCGCATAAGTAAGCATCTGCCCAGCGCATACGACCGCCGGCTGATCCGGCGTGAGCTCCGCTTGTTCTTCGAACAGCCCGTGCAGCGTCTTGTCGCTTGGCAAATCTGTACGCGTATCGTTAAAGGCAACAAGCAATTGGTGCCGTTCCGTTTCGTTCAATACCGTCATGTCGGCCAGACGGATATCCGCGTTTTGAACCGCATTCTTTAGCAATTGAACGAAATGGCGACCGATCCGTTCTACCGTTTCTTTTTTGAACAATTTCACACCATAATCGATAAACAGTTCGATTTCGCCGTTCACTTCTCTGGCTTCAAACGTTAGGTCGAACTTAGCAATGCCGTCATGGATCGCGGTCGCAGCCAATTTCAAGCCGTCGCTGGAATCATCCGCATGAGATTGCGAACTGATGTTTTGCAGGATAAACATTGTATCGAACAATGGATTTCGGCTTAAATCCCGTGCTGCGCCGATTTGCTCCACCAAGCGATCGAACGGATAATCTTGATGGGTGTAAGCTTCCAGTGCACGCTGTTTCACGCCCGCCAAAAACTCGCGGAAAGTCATTTCTTCATCGACATAGTTCCGTAGAGCCAGCGTGTTAACGAACATCCCGAGTACGCCCTCCGTATCCGGATGCGATCTTCCGGCAATCGGGGTGCCGACAACGAACTCTTGCTGCCCGCTGTATTTGGCAAGGAGCACATTGTAAGCCGCCAGCAGCAACATGAACAGGGTGCTGTCGGTTTGCGCAGCGAGCTGTTCGAGCTGACGGCAAAGCTCGCTTTCGACGACGATATGAACACGGTCGCCTTCAAAGCTTTGCACGGCAGGCCGGACATAATCGCACGGCAGATTGAGCACCGGAGTTTCTCCCGCGAATGCGCTCAACCAATAAGACTCCTGCCTTTTATATGCATCCGTTTCGAACCAGGCGTTTTGCCATACGGCAAAGTCTTTATACTGAATCCCCGGATCAGGCAGACGCTCGCCTTGATATAAGCGGACCCATTCGTCCATCATGATGCCTATGGATACACCGTCGGAAATAATATGATGCATATCGACCAGGAACAGCTGCCGCCCATCGGCCAGCTTTGCCAAACCCGCTCTAAGAAGCGGTGCTTTGTTTAATTCAAATGGGCGTATGAACGCTTTGGCGATCCCGGTAAGTTCTGTTTCATTCAAAACTTCTATCGTTTCAATCGAAAATTCGATGTCCGTGTGTACTCGCTGAACCGGTTCGCCATAAACCGTTGTAAACGAAGTTCGCAGGATCTCATGTCTGGCAATAAGCTCCTTCATAGCCGCTTCAAGCCGGATCACATCAAGCGATCCTTCGATCATGAACGCCTCCGGCATGTTATAACCGGTACCCGGCCCTTTAAACTCGCTGAGAATGTACATCCGCTTTTGCGCCGAGGATACCGGATAATGATCCTGCTCCTGAGCCACACGCCCGATGAATACATACGCCTCTTTTACGGACGCTTGGATATAAGCTGCAATAGCCTCGACAATCGGATTCTCGAACAATACCTTTAGAGGCACTTCCACTTCGTACGCTTTGTGCATCGCGGTGATGAGCGACATCGCCTTCAGCGAATGCCCGCCCAGCGCGAAGAAATCGTCCAGCACGCCGACCCGCTCGCAGCCGAGCACGTCCTGCCAAATCTGCGCCAGCCCTGCCTCGAGCTCTGTTCTCGGCGCCACGTAGGCTGTGCCCGAGTCCAGCCCGCCTTCCGGTTTCGGCAGCGCTTTGCGGTCGATTTTGCCGTTGGCGGTGAGCGGAATGCGGTCCAGCTTCACAAAATGCGACGGGATCATGTACGCCGGCAAATCGCTGCCGATGTACGCCCTCAGCTCGGAAACGGTCAATACTCCGTTTGCGATGAAGTAGGCGCACAGGAACTTCTGCCCCTGCTCGTCGTCCAGCGCCAGCACCGTCGCTTCCTGGATCCGCTCGTGCCGCAGAAGCTGCGTTTCAATCTCGCCCAGCTCGATGCGGTGCCCGCGGATCTTCACCTGATGGTCGATCCGTCCGAAATATTCCATCTCGCCGCTTGGCAGCAGACGCGCGAGGTCGCCGGACCGGTACAGCCGCTCTTCCGGCTTGTAAGGGTTCATGACGAACCGCTCGGCCGTCAGCTCCTCGCGGTTCAAGTACCCGCGCGCGACGCCGTCCCCGCCGACGTACAGCTCGCCGACGACGCCGATCGGCACCAACCTGCGCTGCGCGTCGAAGATGTAACTCGTCAGCGTCGGAATCGGACGGCCAATGTTGCTCAGGTTCGTTTCGATTTCGCGATCCGTAATTTCTTTATAGGTCACGTGTACGGTCGTTTCGGTAATCCCGTACATATTGATCAGCAGCGTATTCGGATATTTCGCCTTCCACGGCTTCAGCATGACCGGGTTCAGCGCTTCCCCGCCGAAGATGACATAGCGGACGGCAAGCCCGCTATCCGGCTGCTGCAGCTCTTCATGGATCAGCGCATAGAACGCGGTCGGCGTTTGGTTCAATACCGTTACGCCCTCCTGGCGCAGCAGCTGTGCGAACGCCTTCGGGTTTTGCGCCGTCGTTTTCGGCACGACGACACATTTTCCCCCGTATAGCAGCGCCCCGTACATCTCCCACACGGAGAAGTCGAAACAGAAGGAATGGAATACCGTCCATACGTCGAGTTCATTGAAATCGAACTGCAGCCGGTCATGAACGAGCAGACGCACGACATTCCGATGCTCGATCATGACGCCTTTCGGCTTGCCGGTCGTGCCGGACGTATAGATAATATATGCCATGTCTTGCGGACCGCTCATCGGCTTTAAGTCCGCCGTATCCCCGGCGTACAACTCGCTGTCACTCATATCCAGCGTGATGCCATCGAATGGGACCTTGCCCATCAGGTGCGGCTGCGCCAGCAGGACGCGAGCCCCGCTGTCCTCCAGCATGAACTGCGTGCGCTCCTGCGGATAGTCCGGGTCAAGCGGCACGTACGCGCCGCCGGCTTTGAGCGTCGCAAGGATGCCGACGATCATATCGAGCGAGCGCTCGGCGAGCAGTCCGACCCTGACGTCCGGCCCCACGCCGTGGCTGCGGAGCACATAAGCCAGGCTGTTTGCGCGTTCGTTCAGCTGATGGTACGTCAGCTGCTCATCGCCGCAAGAAGCAGCGATTCGCTCCGGCGTCCGCTCAGCCTGCGCCTCGAACAGGCCATGGATCGTCTGATCCTGCGGGAACGACGCTCCAGTTTGGTTAAACTCGTGCAGCTGCTGCATTTTTTCCGCAGCGGACAGCATGTCGATATCCCCTAGTCGGATAGCTGAATCAGCTGTTACGACATGCAAGATTTGCAGAAAATGCTGCGCAATCCGTTCTGCAGTCGCACGCTGATATAATGCCGTCCTGTATTCCAAGTGGAAGGATAGCCCGTCATCGCTTTCAGCAGCCTCCAGGGACAGATCGAATTTCGAGATATTTCGATCGATTCCATACGGCGAAAAGGCAAGATCGGCTGTCCGGATCGTTTCATCGCCCGTATTTTGCAATACGAACAAGACGTCAAACAGCGGATTGCGGCTCAAGTCACGTCTTACGCTCAGCTTCTCGACCAGCTCTTCGAACGGATAATCTTGATTTTCAAAGGACTTCAATGAAACTTCCTTGACTTCCGCTAAAAACTGCTTGAATGATTTATCAGCCTCAGGGAAGTTTCGGATCGCGAGTGTATTGACAAACATACCGATTGTGCGTTCCACATCCGCATGCGGTCTTCCGGCAATCGGCGAACCGATGATCACATCTTCCTGACCCGTATATTTGGCCACGAGCACGTTATAGGCCGCAAGCAGCACCATGTACAGCGTCGTTCCCGTATCCGCGGCCAGCTTGTGAAGCTGGCGCATTAATGCCTCGCCGGCCTCAAAAGTGATGCGTTCTCCCTCGAAGCTCTGCATGGCAGGTCTGGTATAGTCGGTCGGCCAATCGAGTACCGGAATGTCACCGGCAAAAGTATCCAGCCAATAGACCTCTTGGCGTTTCGACGCTTCATTTTGCAGCCGTTCGTTTTGCCATACGGCAAAATCTCTGTATTGTATGCGAAGCTCCGGAAGGGAACCGCCCTCGTACAGTTCGGCGAATTCATTAATGAGTACCGATACGGAAATGCCGTCGGAAATGATGTGATGCATATCGCACAGCAACAAGTGACGTTCCGCGGACAAGCTTACAAGCCCGACCCGCATCAAAGGAGCCTGCCCCAAATCAAATGGCTTTACTAACTCGTGAATGATTACAGAGATGTTCTCCTCATTCGCTTCCATCATCTCAATGCCGAATGGAACTTCGGCATGCACTTTCTGTACCGGCACGCCATCCACGGAATGGAAGGAAGTTCGCAGCGCTTCATGTCTACGGATCAATCCCCGGAACGCGTCGGTTAACCTCTCGCGATCCAGCTCCCCTTCCACAAGCATGGCATCCGACATGTTATAGGTTGTGCCCGTTTCATCGAGCTGATGGATCACGTACATCCGCTTTTGCGCCGAGGACACCGGATAATGCTCACTAACAGGCACGGGTTCAATGGCTGCATAACTCTGCTCATCCGAACGGATCATGTATGCGGCGACAGCGGCAATCGTCGGCGCTTGGAAGAACGTGCGCAGCGGAATTTCTACGCCGCACGCTTTGTGCATTTGTGAAATGAGCATCATTGCCTTCAGCGAGTGGCCACCGACTTGGAAGAAATCGGCATGAATGCTGATTTGGTCAATGCCCAGCACTTCCTGCCACACGGCGGCTATCTTCGCTTCGATTACATTCGTAGGCGCAACAAACTCACTTCCGAAATGCATACCGCCTTCGAGAGCCAGCAGCGCTTTACGGTCCAATTTTCCGTTAGGCGTTAGCGGCATTTTGTCCAGCTGCAAGAAATGGGAAGGGATCATATAAGCCGGCAGCAAATCTGACAAATGGTCACGAATCTCTGTAATCGTTAGCTCATCTCGAGCAACAAGATACGCGCACAAATATTTTTGCTGCATGCTGTCGTCCCTAGCGATTACAACAGCTTCCTTGACGCTGCCGTGCTTCAGCAAGCTTGCTTCGATTTCGCCCAGCTCGATGCGATAGCCTCTTATTTTAACTTGATGGTCGCCTCTTCCGAGGAACTCAATGTTACCGTCCGGCATCCATCTGGCCATATCCCCTGTGCGATACATGCGTTCCCCAGGGACAAACGGATTATCGACAAACTTGTCGGCGGTCAGCTCAGGCTGATTATAGTAACCGCGTGCAACCCCGATGCCGCCGATGCAAAGCTCGCCGGGAACACCGATCGGCTGCAGTCTAAGCTGCTGATCCAACACATAAAATTTCATGTTCGGCAGCGGCTTGCCGATCGGCACATTGCCGAAATACGGCAGTGATTCTTCCGTATGTTCATAGAAGCTGGAATCGATGCAAGCTTCCGTCACGCCATAGCTGTTCACAATGCGCATCCCGTCTCCGAAGCGTGAGCGCAGATTGGCAAAATCTTCGGCAGAACAGCTGTCCGATCCGAGGATAAGCAGCTTCAGTTGGCTAATATCCAGCCCCTGATCATAGATATATTGCATCAAAGGAACAATGAGCGCCGGCGTCGATTCAAAAATGTTGATTTGATACTTCCGTATCAATTCGTAGAGCGAAGCCGGATCCAGCTTTACATCGTTCGGGCAAATGATCAGCTTGCCTCCGTTCAGCAAGGCTCTGGCCATGTCTCCAGCAAATACGTCGAAGGCAAAGCTCGCCATCTGCAGCAAGTTGACCTGGAACGTGTCCAGCTGATATGCCTCTCTCCAGGCAAAAGCGACATTCGTATAGCTGGCGTGCTCGATCATGACGCCTTTGGGACGTCCGGTCGTGCCGGATGTATAGATAATATAGGCAAGTTGGTTCTCGGCCGGGCTGATTCCCAGATTGGAAGCAGCTTCCGAGTACAAGCCGTTATCCTCAAAACAAATGATCTCTTTATCAAAAACTACACGGCCGGCTATCGCCCGATTGGATAACAACAGCTCCGCCCGGCTGTCCTCCAGCATATATTGAATCCGATCGTCCGGATACTCGGGATCAATCGGCAAATAGGTGCCTCCCGCTTTCCAAACCGCGAGTACGCCGATAATCATATCAATCGAACGTTCAACCATAATTCCTACGACGCTCTCCGATTGAATACCCTTGATACGAAGCCTTCGAGCGAGCTGGTTTGCCATGTTGTTAAGCGTACGGTAGGTCAGCATATCCTCTTCACAAATAACGGCCACCTGATCCGGCGTTTTCTTAGCCTGCTCTTCAAAAAGCTCCGGGAATGTTTTGCCTGAAGGATATTCACGGTTCGTCTCATTGAACTCTTCCAGGAGCAACCGCTTTTCATCCCCTGTTACGATTGCGATATCTGCTAAGACGATATCCGGACTTTCCGTCACACTTTTTAAAATTTCGATATAATGTCCGGCCAATCGCTCCATCGTCGATTTCGTAAACAGCTTGGTACTGTATTCCAGTTGGAAGACAAGCTCCAGTTCTTTCTCCGTCGCTTCCAAAGAAAGATCGAATTTGGAGATGCGGTTATCCGAAACATATGGCACGAAAGTTAATGATTCGTCGAATTCCAGCTTCATCAGGTCTTTCATCTGCAGGCTGAACATCGTATCGAACAAAGGATTTCTGCTCATGTCTCTTGCGACATCCAGCTTTTCCACCAGCGACTCAAATGGATAATCCTGATGTTCAAAAGCTAGAAGCGCGTTCCGTTTTACTTCCTCCAGAAATGCACGAAAGCTTAAGTCAGCTGTCGGTCGGTTTCGGAGAGCAAGCGTGCTCACGAACATGCCGATCGTATGCTGCACATCCGGGTGTGATCGACCTGCAACAGGCGTCCCGACAACGATATCGTTCTGGTTCCCATATTTAGCGAGTAGAACGTTGTAAGCTGCAAGCAGCAGCATGTACATTGTCGTGCCTGTTTCTGCGGCTAGTTGGTTTAAACGAATCATCAATTGTTGGCCGGTTCCGAACAGGATGCTGTCGCCTTCAAAGCTTTGCACCGCCGGACGCGGGAAATCGGCAGGCATACCCAGTACAGGAATGTCCCCGGCAAAAGCTTCAAGCCAGTAAGCTTCCTGCTTTTTCAAAGCGCCTGACTGAAAAGCATCATGCTGCCAGACCGCGAAATCTTTATAAGATACCGGTTTTGCCGCAGGTTCCATGCCCCGGTATAATGCCGCCAGTTCGTCAATGAGAATCTCGATCGACAGCGCATCGGAGATGATGTGATGCATGTCAAACAGGAACAGATGGCGGTGTTCATCGATTTGTGCAAGTCCGATTCGAATTAACGGTGCTTGATCCAGCTCAAATGACCGGACAAACTTGGAAACCAGGTCCTCAATAGAGTCGTTGGCCCCATGATCATAATGTTGAATGGTAAAATCTACGTGGTCGTGTACTTTTTGTACAGGGTTTCCATCAATCGTATGAAAAGAAGTTCGAAGCATGTCGTGACGAGCAGCCAATCGGTTAAAGGCAGCTTCCAATCGGCTTGGATCGAGCGGTCCTTCAACGGTAAAAACGCCGGGCATATTATAGGTCGTTCCCGTACCTTCGAATTGGTTCAACACGTAAAGTCGCTTCTGAGATGAGGATAGAGGGTAATATTCCTGCTGTTCAGCGGGTAAAATCGAGGTGTAAGTTTCTTTAGTCGCTTGATCGATATACAGAGAAATTTCAGTAATCGTTGGCGTCTCAAACAAAACGCGAAGCGGAAGTTCCACGGATAAAAGCTGATGGACGCGCGAAATGATTTGCATCGCCTTTAAGGAGTGGCCGCCCAATTCAAAAAAATTATCTTGTACGCCGATTCTTTCCTGCTCCAAGATGTCTTGCCAAATCATGACAAGCTTTTCTTCCGTTTCGGTGCTTGGCGGCATATATTCACGGCCGGTCACAGCAGCCCCTGTCGGCTTGGGCAGCGCTCTTCGGTCAATCTTGCCGTTCCCGGTGATCGGCATTTTATCCAATTGTACAAAGTGCGAAGGGATCATGTACGCCGGAAGCTCCAGCCCCAGGTGCATGCGCAGTTCAGATACCATGAGTTCCGTATCGCTGACCAGATAGGCACACAAATATTTTTGGGCTTGCGCATCCTCGAGCGCAATGACGGTCACCTCATGAATCATCGGGTGCTGAAGCAATCTCGTTTCGATTTCGCCGATTTCGATGCGGTGACCGCGTATTTTCACCTGATTGTCGATCCGGCCCAAATACTCCATTTCTCCGTTTGGCAGCATTTTGGCTAAATCACCGGATTTGTACAACCGTTCACCCGGCTTATACGGATTCATGATGAAACGATCTTGCGTCAGTTCGTCACGATTCAAATAGCCTCTGGCTACCCCTGCTCCGCCGACGTACATTTCACCCACTACGCCCATGGGCACCAGATTCCGGTTTTGGTCAAAAATATAACAGGTCAACGTCGGAATCGGCGTTCCGATATTGCTTACATTCGTCTCAATTTCCTTTTCGCCAATCTCCTTAAACGTAACATGTACCGTTGTTTCCGTAATCCCGTACATATTGATCAGCTTTGTTTCCGGATACTTGTTGCGCCACGGCTTCAGCATCATCGGGTTCAGCGCCTCACCGCCGAAAATGACATAACGGATCGATAGCTCGCTATCTTCCTGCTGCAGCTCTTCATTAATCAACGCATAAAATGCAGTAGGCGTCTGATTCAACACAGTTACTTTTTCTTGTCGGAGAAGCTGAACAAATTCCTTCGGATTCTGCGCAATAATCCTCGGAATCACCACGCATTTGCCACCGTATAATAGGGCGCCGTACATTTCCCATACCGAGAAGTCAAAGCTGAACGAATGGAATAAGGTCCACGCGTCATTGTCGCTAAAGTTAAACTGCAGCTTGTCGTTAATCAGCAGCCGGACCACATTGCGATGTTCGATCATAACACCCTTAGGCTTTCCTGTCGTACCGGAGGTGTAAATGATATAAGCCATATCGGACGGCTGGTTTACGACCGGCAAATTGGAACTATCGCCATAGGAAAGCCGATCCATATCGATGACCAAAACAATTCCCGTAAAAGGTACTTTTTCCTGCCACTGTACTTCAGTAAGCAAAAGCAGAGCCCCGCTATCTTCAAGCATAAACTGGATTCGCTCTTCGGGATAATCCGGATCCAGAGGCACATACGCGCCGCCGGCTTTTAATATGGCAAGGATGCCTACGAACATTTCCACAGTACGATCCACCATAAGACCAACCCGATCGTCAGGCTTCACGCCATAATCGCGAAGCATTCTCGCCAAACGGTTGGAACGTTCGTTCAGCTCACGGTAAGTAAGGCTCTCGCTGCCGAAACTGACCGCAATGCGATCCGGCACCCTCTCCGCTTGTATTTCAAACATCCCATGGATCGTTTGTTCTATCGGATAATCAGCATCAATACCTGATAATTGATGAAGCAGCCGATGCTTCTCCTGCTCCGTACAGAACTCCAGCGCAAACAACGGTTTGCCCGGATTTTCCAATACATCCTTTAGCAGCATGAGCATGTGCTCTAACATGGCAGAGATTTCTTCACTCGTAAATAAGCCCGTACGATAATCGATGTCCAGCTGCAGTTGGTCTATGTCCATACGATCTTTGATATGTATGATGAAGTCGTTGGCTTCGTCCCCATTGCCAAACGGTTCTGTCACGTATTCGATCCCGTCTTTTTTCTGCCATTCCATCACCTGGTATTCCACGAAAACGCCGAACAGCCTGCTGATGTCGCTGTGCTTTTCCCGCAAATCGCCCACCAGCACATTATAAGGATATTTTTGATATCTGAAAATGTTCATCTGCTTTTTGCCGACCTTGCGGATAAACGAAAGTGCGTCCAGCTCAGGCTCTACCAGCATTCTAAACGGCGTCGTGCTGACGAACATGCCGAGCATATTTTTTTCTTTTGCGTTCGTCCGATTGGAGAAATTGGTGCCAAGCACGATGTCTTCATAAGAGGTGACGCGATAAATGTATGTAAACAGCATAGCAACAAACAGCGTAAATACACTAACGTTATGTTCTTTGCAAAATCCTGTAATCTCATCGCGCAGCGTTGGTGAAATGATCAGCGATTCTCTCGCCGCTTCGGTGCTGACACGGTACAAATCGTATGTTTTCAAACTTGTAAATTCCGGTATGCTTTGAAATTCCTCATGCCAAAATTTTTGATCCTTCAGGTAACGGTCCGAAGCCTCGTATTCAGGTTCTGACCGAACGTAGTCCACGTACGACATTGGCTTATCTTGAATAGAGTCCTCTCCGTTTACCAGACCTACGTAGATATCGATGATTTCGTTAACCGCAAGCACCATCGAGATCCCGTCAGAGATCAGATGATGAATTTTGACATAAACCCGGCCCTCAACATCGCTTATTTTGAAAATAGCAAACTCAAACAAATCGGCATCGTGAAGCTGAAAAGGCTGCATCATGCCTTTTTCGCCCCACCCGCGCACCTTGGAGTCAGCATCATCTTGTCCGCTGAAATCGTAGAATGGAATTTCGAATGGAGTGAATGAAGCGATGTACTGACGCGGTTCGCTGCTGTGCTCATCCTGAACACGTAACCGAATAGAATCGTTCAGTCTAACGAACTCAAGAATCGCTTGATTTAACAACCCGTAATTCAAATTTTCATCTTTCAGATTAAACGTTCCGCCCAGGTTGGAAATACTCGTGCCCGGATAAAATTTCTCCGTATACCAGATTCTTTTTTGCGCATGTGTTAACGGGTGAGTCGGTTGGTTCGACATTAGGTTCCCTCCACCATGTTTTGTTCTCTATCTAAAGCCAGATAACGTTGCCTGTGTGAACGACTTGCTTTTGAGCAGGGATCGCAGGGATTGGGTGAATGCTATCGATAACCGTCTGCATGACATTTTCTTGCTGGTTATGCAGAAAAAAATGATCTCCATCAAACATATGCAGCTTAAATTCGTTAAGCGTATGCTCATTCCATGCGGCCAAAGAGGCAACGCTGACATCGTAATCTGCATTCCCGCTGAAAGCGGATATCGGGCATTGCAGCGGCTGATCCTGAATATAGGCATAAGTTTCACATACTTCGAAGTCGGCTCGAAGCCTTGGCATTAGAAGCTGCATCAACTCCTCATTCTGCAGCACCGCTTCCGGCGTGCCGTTCATCCGTCTCAGCTCATTTTTGAACTGGTCATCCGGAAGCTGATGAAGCTTTTTCTTCGTATAAGGAAATCTGGGACCAGAACGCCCTGAAACAAATAAATGAACGGGATGTTTTCCATACTTTTTGCTTATTTGGCGGGCTGTTTCATAGGCGATCAAGGCGCCCATGCTATGACCGAAAAAAACAAAGGGGGTATGCAGCAACGGTTCGATCTCGACAACAATTGCTTGGACGATTTGCGTTAACGAAGTCATGGGAGATTCAAGTCCCCTGCTCTCTCTGCCAGGTAACTGAACGGGACACACTTCAATATTTTTCGAAAAAAAACGAGACCATTCACGAAACACCGAAGCTCCGCCTCCAGCGTACGGAAAGCAAAATAAGCGAAGGTCGGCACGGGAATTCACATTTGCATTCAAGAACCATGAATGAAGTTTGGATGTCATCTCTCTACCTCTTCCACTCTTTTTATTTTTTTATAGAAACCCTAACAGATTGTTATTTCCCCCCTGTCCCCAAACATATTCCTGACCCATCTTTAAAGTTAATGAAGATTTATTAGCGTAGTGTTAACTGAATAAGAAAAGATTATAAAGAAAATAATGGAAATTATTTAATTTTATGTGATCGAATTGTTAATAACAGGAAAATTAACGTGGTGAAATATCGCTTCCAACCTGCATAAAACTGGTAAAAGCAATTAAACTAATCAAGTATTGAATTTACTAAAATTAAAATCATCTTTATAAAAAAAAATTATAATACACACAAATGACCCCTCTTCATAAACAATTAAAATACAAAATTAGGAAAATAGTGCGATAATTGAGTCGGCTGGCCAGCCAAGTGAAAAAAATGAGAGGAATGAAATGATGAAGAAATTTGCCGCCTCCGTCTTTCTAGCATTCATGCTGGTAGTAAGCTTCGTTATTGCGCCTGCCACCGCTGCCGTTTCTAACCCAAACCTGAACAGAGTTCCGGGCACTTGGTCGCCGGGAGCGACGCCACCTAATCTGGATTCGAAATTGCCCGTCATTTTATTCGTACAAGGTCTCGGCAGTAATGCCGGTTCCTGGTATGACACCAATGACATGTATCAAACGGCCTACAATAACGGATATCAAACCGCTTTTATTGAATTGAACGATTCAGGCGGAACTCCCAAAAATATGTGGGACAACGGACAGCTGCTAGCTCAAAAAATTGCCGTCATCTCCCAATATTTCAACAAGAAGCTTATGATTGTCGCGCACAGCAAGGGAGGCGTGGATACGCAAGCTGCTCTAGTGCACTACAAGGCTTATCCGTACGTTACTAATGTGATCACATTGAGTTCCCCGCATCGCGGTTCGGAGCTGGCCGATCTTGCTTATTCAAGCTGGGCGGGATGGCTCGCCGACCTCATCGGCTACAAAAACGACGCCACTTATTCCATGCAGACCTCCTACATGAGCTACTTCCGTTCTATTACCGATTCGAACGCCAATAGTTCCTACAATAAGTTCTACACATTTGCCGGAAAAGGCTGGGCCGCCTCACCTAGCAGCTCTTACTTTGCCGGCGGACTTTATTTGTCGCTATTCGGAAATAACGACGGTGTGGTTACCGTAAACAGTTCCTATGTACCCAAGGGTACTATGATTAAGGTCGGTGAATGGGATCATAATACGATCCGCAAAGGCTCAACCACATTTTCATTATTCAAACCGTACTTAACCGCCACAGGCACAGCATCAACTAAAGCTGACGTTCAAAGCGAGCTCGTTACAATTGCAAGCAGTAAACCCTCCGATGCTCCGCAGGATATTACAGTCGGGACAGCAAGCAACTTGCTCGTACGCGGGGGAGCGCACAATGGAACAGCCAGCGAAAGCTTTCTTGTGGAAAACGATGTTCGGAGCCTTACCATAGACTGGATCTCCGATCAGAAGGCAGATCAAGTGGAACTGATTTCACCGACGGGAAAACAAACGAGTATCCAAGTTACATCTTATCAAGACGAACAAGTGTTCAAAAATGCTTGGCATCACATTGCCGTAGTGAATAATCCCGATCAAGGCGCATGGACATTCCAGGCACAAAACGCTAAACCCGGCGGCTACTTGATGGCCGTTCATTACGATTCCGATTTGGACAAATCCATTCGATTGAAGCTTAACAATGAGAAGACGAAGGCTCAAATTGGGTGGGATAAGGCTTCATTGAAAGGAGGCAAGCTTAACGTCCAATACCAAGTTGATTTTACTCCTGAGGGCAACCATGCCGGCGGCAAAAAGCAAACGACAAAAATAAAAGGCCTCGAATCTATTGATGAAAACAGCGAGGTAAATCTCACTGACGAAAACAGTCCCGGCGTCTACCAAGCTTCTTTCATCGTAAAGGGGCAAACTGAGAAAGGTATTCCTTTCGAAAGAACGCTGATTCGTTCCATTTACGTCGACGAAAAGGGTGAAAGGCATTAAGCCATTTATTTAAAAATAGGGCTATCCCTCAGGTCAATTCAGACCTTTCGAGATAGCCCTTTTCTCATTGCGGGTCGTAACGGAATCATTTCTTCTCAATCGTTACTTCTTTAAATGGCGTTGCATCCAATAGTGCGGATGGCTTTTGCTTCAAATAGGTGTCAAAAAAAGCGAGCACATACCTATTGATGACATATCGAGCCTGCTTGGGGGATAATCGAAGACCATCCATGAGGCGAAGGCCGGGAGACCATAAATAATAGTCCGTAAAGCTCATATGCTTGATCCCGCGAATGGTTACCTCATAACCACTGCCATTCCCGAACAAGGCGCGATTGCGAACCGGAATCTCAGTCTTATATTTGTCGTACGTCTGTTTGTTAACACCGATCTTCGCCAACTGTTGTTCATTCGGTTCCGCATTTTTACTTGTTTCTTCCACTTCTGTTTTCATCTGCATGAAGGGTTGTTTGAGCCCGTTTACAATCGTTTTGCCGAAAGGAGTTCCATCCATGTTGATTCCGGCTTTTAGCCGTTGATCGGCATAAAGCGTTTGGATCGTTGCCGCCCCTCCAAAGGAATGGCCCAGCATGCCGATTTGATCCGTATTGATTTTACCGGTTAGCAAACCTTGCGGGTCTTGCTTATCCAGCCTCTCAAATTGGTCCAGCACAAACTTCGCATCCTTCACCCAGACTTCGATCAGTCGATCCCAACCGTCCATATCGATCACGGAAGGAAGCTTATTCGTCTTAGGCGCAATGCGATGATCGGGAAATACGGTAGTCATCGCATAATACGGATGCTGAATGGCAGCGACAAGATAGCCGTGGCTTGCCAGCTCCTCCATTTGAGCAGTACTCGTAAACCGCGCTCCTGGCAGCCCGTGCGAGAACACAATGAGCGGATATTCGGCTAGTTCTGTAGAAAGAGGGGCCATCGCAAAAGAATTTGTTTGTACATGGCGCAAATAATAAGTCATGATAGCAGGAATGCCGTATTCCTTCTGCAGCGGTTGCCCAATCTGACGATACTCGGGTATATATAGTTCCTTAGCGGAGCCTTGATCGGCTTTCTGAGCGGGGTACCATAATTGTACGAGCAGCTCCCGCCTATCCTCAGGCGTATCCGTTAATATTTCCTCTCTTGACGCATCGATCCAATGGTAATTGACCGTTCCGACTGAATAGGGTCCAGATGGAGAATCGATGTTAAACACAGGAAAAAGGATGGGCAGTGCCGCAGAAATCGCCAAAAAGAACGGCAGCAGGAAGCGCCAAATGAAATGGGGCCTCTTACGTCGCTCTTTGTACCGCCTGTCGTTTACAAACAAATATAGCATATAACCCGCCGTCAGGCCGTAGAGCGGAATCATTTGCCATCTGTAGCCTTCGAAAATAAAATGTAACAGGCCAGTTCCAATAACTGCCACGCAGCTTGCCAAGCCAACCGCTCTTCGTCTAAACCAACTATCAACAATCCATGCCAATACATTGCTTACAAGCAGCATGGTCTCAAATAAACGCATGGCAGCCTCCCTTCCGGATATCATTACCATTATGTGCCAATTGAGCTCATAATATAAGAGTTCGAAGGGGATTGGAAATTTATGACTCGAGCAGGTCGACGTCAATGTGAATGACTTGATCAGGAAAATGCCGGGATTTCGCACATATGGATAGTTTATAGGCCGGATCAATCTCATATTGGATAAAATGATAGTCCGGTATTTCGTCTCCGGCGACCAAATGAATATTGGCACCTTGCTTGATGATGCTAAACGAATCCAATGGGAGGCTTAGCCCTCTCCCGTCTGCTTTGATCAAGCTTTCCTTCAACGTCCAAATGTCAAAAAAATAGGCCACCCGAAGCGAGGCCGGCAAAGTCATCAATTGCTCATTCTCCGCTTGGGAAAAAAATTGGCGGGCGATTTGCAAATCAATCTTCTGAATCTTCTCAACATCAATCCCTACGGTATCAGAATCAATGGCGCAGACGACCCAGTCTCCTGAATGTGAGACATTAAAGCAGACGGCTTCATTGCCGTCGATCACAGGTTTTCCATATGCATTTACGCCAAAACGGATCTCATGGCGAGGCAAATTGGTCATGGTGCCAATGGCATACTTGACCAACAACTCCCCTACCAACGAGCGAACAGCGTCTTCATATTTCAACATCCGCCCGACTTTATATTGTTTCTTCGGCGATAAATGATGAAACATCCGGTTAAACTTCCTTTTATCCAGCTCTTCCGACAGATGCACGGCATAAACATGCAGCGTGAGCAGATCACTACCCTCCCGCTTCATTTATTCGTAACGCAAAGATTCGATTGGCTGCATGTTGGCCGCCTTTTTAGCGGGATACCAGCCAAAGAATAAACCGACAGCCGTAGAAAATCCAAAAGCGATCACGATCGTCCATCCTGACAATATGAATTGCCACTTGGTGATTAGCGAAAAGCCAAGCGAACCTAGTATGCCGATTGTAATACCGACGACCCCGCCAAGAAGGCAAAGAATGATCGCCTCCATCATAAATTGCTGCAAAATCAGCCCCGGCGTAGCTCCGATTGCTTTGCGGGTACCTATCTCTCTGGTGCGCTCCGTAACGGACACAAGCATAATATTCATGACGCCGACTCCGCCGACCAACAAGGAAATGCCGGCAATAGACCCGATCAGAATCTGCATGACATTAAATACTACATCGAGATTACGCTGGAAATCCTCTACCTTCTGAACTTCATAATCGCTGCTCTCCGCGTTGTGCGCTTTGGCTAAGTGCTTCGTTATTGCTTTTCCCGCCTTATCCTTTTGCATGGAATCTGTGGTGTCTGCAATCACCATGAGGGTATCCAGCTCATTGTTGGAGCCCTCTTTAAGCAGAGGCATGGAATCGTAAGGCATATAAGCGGAATAATTTTTACCGTCCAGACCGGATAAAATCGATTTATCGGACTTGAACACGCCAACAATCTCGTATCTATTCCCATCCAGCGTGACCTTACGGTTAATAGCCTGATCTGCAGAGCCAAACTGGCTGGCCGCAAAATCCGATTCTACGACGATCACTTTTTGGCGCGACTTTTGTTCGCCTACGGTAAAAAATCGGCCCGATTCCATTTTCAAGTTATAAAATTTGACGATGTCCGCAAAAGTGCCCGTCATGTTGAACGTGATCGCGCTGTCACCCGACTTGGAAGACATCGTCATGCCCAAAGAGCCCGAGGCCGCTTGAACGCCCTCTAGCCTGCTCACCTGCTTTAAATCCGTCATGGTGATTTGGATTTTATCTGCTTTCGTCGCGCTCGTGGACGGCGTTACGAAGAAAACGCCAGGGGAATATTTAGCGAGCTCCGACACGACGGAGCCTTTGCCGATTTGCCCGATGGAGACAACCAAGACGACCGATGCGACACCGACGATAATGCCAATCATCGTTAGCAAGGAACGGAGCTTGTTCACTCTCAAGCTGTCCAAGGAAATCAAAAGATTTTTCCAAATACTCACAATCGCACACTTCCCTTTCGGCGGTCTTCGATGATCTCACCGTCTCCGAAACGGAGAATACGTTTGGCATGCTCGGCAATGTCCATTTCATGAGTAATGACAATTACCGTAGACCCTTCATTGTTCAGCTGAGTAAATAGCGCCATGATCTCATGAGATGACTTTTGATCCAGGTTTCCTGTCGGCTCATCGGCCAGCAAAATAGACGGGTTCATCGTGAGCGCTCTCGCAATGGCGACGCGCTGTTTTTGTCCGCCGGACAGTTCGGTCGGTCGGTGATGCACGCGCCCTCCCAAGCCGACTTTCTCCAGCAAGCTGATTGCCCGATCCTTACGAACCGGAGTTGTAACGCCTCCGTACAACATCGGGAGCTCGACGTTGCTCTGAACCGTTTGCCTCGCGAGCAGGTTGAAATTTTGGAACACAAACCCGATCTTCTTATTCCGCACCTTGGCAAGTTCTTTTTCGGTCAACGATTGGACTTCTTGATGATCCAACTTATAGGTGCCGCCGCTCGGAATATCGAGACAACCCAAAATGTTCATGAGCGTCGACTTTCCTGATCCCGAAGGTCCGATGATCGCGACATAATCCCCTTTCTCGACAATCAGATTCGTCGGCTTAAGGGCTTGCACTTCCAAGGCGCCATTGCGATAAACTTTATGAATTCCCTCCAGTGCGATCATTGTATGTCCACCTGCACACCGTCCTTCACGTCAGCTGACGGTGCTTCAATAAACTGCTCACCTGCTTGCAATCCTTCAAGAACTTCGATAAATTCGTCGTTTTCCTCCCCAAGCTTCACGTTGGTTCGAACGGCTTTATTAGCGACGACCTTAAATACGTAAGATTGCTGACCGTCCCGTTTTACGGCGCCAAGCGGTACGATGATATGAGAAGAGTTCGCCATCGTGATTTGAACGGTCGCTTTATATCCGGGACGAAGCTCCGGGGAAGGTTGTTCAAGATCGACCGTAAACTCAACGACCGACTCCTTGGCATCCAGCTCGGAAGCAACGGCAACCGGTGAAATATACGAAATGCTGCCGGCATAGGAATTCGTGAATGCGTCGCCCGTTACTTTGACCTTCATACCGACTTTAGCCAGGTTGGCATCATTTTCAGCCAAGTTGGCTTTAATCTGTAATTGTGATACGTTCGTAATCATAAATGAAGACGTGCCCGTCGTGATCTCTTGTCCTTCTTTGACGGAAATTCCGGTCACAATACCGTCGATGTCTGCCAGTAACCGATTCTTCTCAAGCTTTTTCCGGATATCATCGATATTGGACTCTGCATCTTGAATTTTCAAATCGTACAATTCCACATCAGCGGCACTATTTTCGTCAAAGGTTTCCAAGCTCGCTGCTGAACCCGTTTCGTTCATTTCTTTCTTCGCCGTTTCCAACGTTTGCTTTCTCACCTTTTCCTGATCATTCAGAAACTTTTCCTTCTCAGCTAGATTCAATTGAAGTTGATGCTTCTCTTGCTTCAGCTTCGCATCTAAATCCGTCGTGGACAAGGTAAGCAGCTCCTGACCTTTTCTGACAAGATCGCCTTTTTTGACATGGATCTTCTCAATGAAACCGCCGGATGTTACAAAATGTTCTTTGATGACTTTAGACTCGATTTTACCGTTCGCGAATACTTCTTTCGTGATGCTGCCTTCTTGCGTTGTGGCGACTTTTACCGCAGCCGCCGTGCTTCCTTTTGAGAAAAATACGCTTGTAACTAGTACGGCAACAACTAATAAGACGATAACCAATGCTCCCCAAAGCGCTTTTCTTAACACGATCATTCTCTCCCCATTCTTAGACATCGTTGCTTTTATGCCAAAAAACATTAAAGCTTCTTGGCAATAAAGCATGAGCTGTAAAGTTGAAACCCTTCTTGAAGGAAGTGGAACAATCACAGATGGATGACTTGAAGGATGAATCATGATTACTTTAACCGTTGTATGTTTGCTGTGTGTTATTTCCAAATAAAGTATTTATTGAGATAACTTATTAATCCGTCGTAACGAACCAATCCGCCTTTTGCGTCGCGAGCAGCTTTCTTTGCCCTTGAAATTCATCGTATAAACTAAGCTTATACTGCTTCAAGAAAGAAGACTTAAAAAGCAAATCGGCATCGGTTACTTGTATCTTGAAGTTTTCGTGTTTGCCGAGCTTCAGCTTCGTGCCCCCTGTTTCGGGCGTTTCACCGTCCACCGGATCAAAATCCTTCATCTCGAACCACTTCTCAAACGACTTTTGCCCGCCGCCGTCCTCAAATACAAGCACGAGCTTGTGTCCGTCTACATTCGTTTCCAAATAGCCTTCGCGACTGATTTCGTAGTTGAATTTCATAGTAAACGTGCTGTTTTCGATCATCGTTGCAATTTGATAGAGCGAAATCTGATAAGGGTATACGTCTACGTTCATCAGTGAGTTCTTCACATCTGTTTTCACTTCAGGAAGCATGAATGCCACGGGTTTCACATAAGAATCGGGTGTGCCGCCGCTTTCCGTCAACTTACCTTCCGTCACGGATTCACCGATGATCAGATGCATGTTTTCCGTCGAAAATCCTTTAGGCAGCATAGCTGAGACATTCAGCAGTGCAGCACCATTTGGACTTACTTTATTGGTGACTTCGGCAACCAAGGCAGGAAGGACCGTTCCGTCAGCTGATCTAAAATGAGCGACCGGTTTCGGGATCACCGTATACCTTTTCTCCAAATTCGTCGCTTCCACTTGTGCGATAACCAATGAGCTTGTATTGCTCGCATACCGATTCAGGCTGCGGATCTTAAAACCGGTTTTTCTTCCCTCATCGGCAAGGGTATACGTCTGATCCAAACTGTGAAAGGGAATTGCTTGTACCTCGGACTGGCTTGAAAACTCAACTACATCCGTAGTGACCGTATCGCTTTCTTTCTCTTGCAGCACCAACTTGATTCGCGAATACTTCGATGTATAAGGAATTTTACCAACCATTTGCAAATTCAAGGACGATCCGGACGCTATGCCGACTACGTTCGCCGTTTGTACCACACTTGCTTCGATTTTAACCGCATCGTCAAGAAGGAAATATCCGGTCAATTTCGGTAACGCGAGCGTATCCGGTCCTTTATTGCTTAAGGCCAAATCGGCGCTGAGCAGATCCTGATCTTCCCATGGAAGCCGGTATAAAGCATTCATTTCAGCCGAATAAACACCGGATTTGCTTGTAAAAGAGTATGCTTTGCCGATGGAACCATCCGGACTTAAGGTTGCGGCAGGAAGCTGAAATGCGGCTACCGGCAAGTTTATTTTCAAATCAGCGGCTGTCTCCGTGATGATAAGCTCCCATTGATCTGATGAAACGGCAACCGGGATCGTTCCGGCTAACTGGATTTCTTTGCTTTCTTTCGGCTTGATGGCCAAATCTTTGATTCCTTTCGCTTCTAATGGATACAGAAGCCCCTCTGGTGTACGGATCGAAAACATGTATGCCGGAATGGCAACCGCATTCCCGCCGATATTCTCAAGTGTCAAATAAACGGCAGGTACATGATATTTTTCGTTTTTGTTACTGACGAGCTTCTTGATCGAAGCTTTGACTTCCGTTTCTCCCACTCGAAAGATAGATCCTTCTTGTGGTGGAGTCACATCCGTGTAAGCTGCTGGTACGTAGACCTCCCCAAGCATTCTTTCGAATTTGGGCCGGTTTAAATCCCAATTCATAAACTGTACAACCAAATCTTGGAGCTGCGTATTTTCATTCACGTTCGCATAAAACGTAAGATCCACACTTGAGCCTGGAGCAACGGATGTCTTGTCTTTATCGGAAGGAAGCGGACGTGCGGAGAACTGGCTGCCCGCTTTGTTTTTTAATCGGATCCAATAATCGATCGCTTTTAACGCGCTGCTGCCTCCGTTATGTAGCGATACGTTGATCACGGCCAGTTTACTGTTCTGGGAAGCCGTTAAGTGAATTTGCTTTAATTCAAAGTAACTTTGTTCCGAAATGGAGACCTTTCCAATGATCGCGGATCCCTCCCCATCGGCAATAGCGGGGGTTACGGTGCTTAGTGTTAGCGAAATGGAAAATGCCAATGCAGCCAGTTTCATGAATGGGGACTTCATTTTCACAATTTCATCCTTTCTCCTCTATGGGATTTTTTGTATGTATTCGTTTTGGCCGGCGATATTCCTCTCGCTTAATAAATACTTCATGTATGACTGCATACTGGAGAACTCGCATAAATAGCCCTTGATCTATCCATTAGGAGAAATCAAGGGCATACTTTGTTTATTGAAAAGAGGGTTGCATCCCACTTCCTCTTACTTATCGCTGCGCAAACGATCCAATAGCACCGCAAGTACGATAACAATACCAGTGATTACGGTTTGCCAAAAGAAGCTGACATTTAAAAGCGTCAATCCATTTCTGATAACTCCCAAAATTAACACACCAATAATCGTCATCTGAATTCGGCCGATTCCCCCAGCCAGACTCGTACCGCCGAGAACAACGGCAGCTATGGCATCAAGCTCGGCCATGCTTCCAGCATTCGGCTGACCGGAAATTAAACGCCCTGCAAGAACTACGCCAGCTAATCCGGCACATAAACCACTAATCGCGTAAACATGAATTAACGTCTTTTCAACCTTAATGCCTGTTAATCTCGCTGCCTCTTCATTTCCCCCAATCGCATAGATATGCCTGCCAAACATTGTGTATTTAAGCACGATAAACATAACGATATAGACACTAAGCATAATGTAAATGGGCGTTGGAACCGACAGTATTTTCCCCGAACCAATAAACTTAAACGGTTCAGAGGCCAGAATGGTAGGCAATCCCCCGCTAATGACGTAGGCAGCGCCTCTAATATATGTCATACTGCCTAATGTAACAATAAAGGATGGAAGCTTGGTTCTGGCCGTCAGAAAACCATTGATCCAGCCCGCTAAATATCCCACGGCAATCCCGGCAAACATCGCAATAACAGGGTTAACTCCTTGTTTGGAAAGCAATACGGAAACAACGCCTGCAAGTGCGATTGTAGACCCCACAGACAGATCAATCCCGCCGGTCAAAATAACGAGTGTCATCCCCGCCGCAAGAATTCCGTTAACGGATGATTGTTTTAATATATTGAGAATATTCCCCGTATCCGTGAAATTAGGCGCAAAAATGGCAAGTATGATACAAATAACAACCAATACAATTAACATGCCTAGTTGATTCCAAATTTTCTTCATGGATAATCCAACATTATGTTTTTTAGTAACTAATGCTTCCGCTCCAGCACTCATTTGATCTCCCCCGTTGCATAATACATGATCTTTTCTTGAGTCGCGTCTTCCCGCCCAAGGTTTGCCCGTAATTTACCCTCATGCATAACAAGTATGCGATCACTCAGCGCTAAAATTTCCGGCAGTTCCGAGGAAATCATTAACACGGCAAGACCGTTTTTGGCTAATTTATAAATGACCTTATGAATTTCAGTTTTGGCGCCAATGTCAACACCTCTTGTCGGTTCATCTAACAAAAGCACTTTAGGTTTAATGGATAACCAACGCGCAAGCAGCGCTTTTTGCTGATTTCCTCCGCTTAAGCTAACCACCTTTTGTTCTTTACTTGCCGTTTTAATGCCTAATTCTCTAATATACATGTCAGCTTCATGATTGATTTGCGACCAATCCAGGAGTGATGCTTTTCGATATTTAAACATTTCAGCCATCATAATATTTTCTTTGACCGACATATTCAGGAATAGACCTTGTTCCTTACGGCTTTCCGGAACATGGGCAATCCCATGTCGCATGGCATCCTCCGGAGAAGATATTTTTACTGATTGGCCGTTAATCAGAATTTCACCGGCTGATATTTCCGATAAACCAAAGATCGCTCTGACTAATTCCGTTCTTCCAGCCCCTACCAGTCCTGAAATCCCAACAATTTCTCCAGAATGAACCTCTAGAGAAATATCCTTAACGTTTTTGTTATCCGATAAATGTTTAATCTCTAGAACCGGCGTTTTATTTTTAATCCAGTCCGTATGTGAAGGCGGTTTTTGAAATAATTCGTTCAATTCACGGCCAACCATTGTCTTCACCAGATGTTCCGGATTGGTTTCGGTTATCGGAACGGATGTGATCCACTCCCCATCGCGCAAAATGGTACAGCGATCCGAAATTTTAAAAATTTCATCCATACGATGGGAAATATAAACAATCGCAACACCTTTTTGCTTTAATTCATTAATAATAATAAATAGCCTATCTATTTCTTTATGGGTTAATGAAGCTGTGGGTTCATCCATCACTAAAACTTCAGCTTCTATAGATAAAGCTCTCGCGATTTCCACCATTTGTTGTTGTGCAACACTCAAAGTTGAAACATATGCTCTAGGATCTAAATCAGATCCGATTGATTTTAATAGGACATGGGCTCGTTCGTGAACATTTTTCCAGTCCACCATACCGAACTTATTTTTTGGGAATTTGGTTCCCATTAATACGTTTTCACCTATGGTTATATTCGGAGAAAGATTAAGCTCTTGATGAATGACACTGATGCCTTTCTCACGAGCTTCCATGGCATTATGCCATGTGATAGATTTGCCTCGATACATGATCTCGCCTTTATCCGGACGGTATATCCCTGCCATAATCTTCATAAGCGTCGACTTACCGGCACCGTTCTCTCCCATTAAAGCATGTACTTCACCTTTGTATAGATCGATGTTGATGTTTTTTAATACGGTAACCCCTGAGAAAGACTTGGAGATCGCTCGCATGCTCAACACTTGTGACGACGATTCAGAGGAAATGTTCTTCTGAACTTCCGCTTGTACAGCTTCCATGTTCTCACTCCAACCCATTTAATAGTTAATATCACTTATGGACGATTGAATGAATACGATGTGGCCCCCTATAGAGAGTAACCACATCGCAAGAATAATTCGGTACTACCAGCCTTTGTAGTCTTTCACGTTTTCTGTAGTAATGAAATCAGTAGGAAGTTTAATTAATTCTTCTACCTTTTCACCGGCAAGAACTTTAAATGCCGTTTCAACCGCAATGGTAATCATATGAAATGGATTTTGCGCTGAGCTTCCAACAAAGCTTTTATTTTCTTTTAGTGTAGTCACTGCATCTGGTGATCCGTCCACCCCGACAATAAACATTTCCTTGTCGCGACCTGCTTGCTCTGCAGCAATTTTAGCGCCAATACCGGTCGGATCATTAATCGCAAATACGGCATCAATTTGACCTTTGCCATTTGCTTGTAAGATCGTTTCCATCTTAGCAAGCGATGTTTCACGATTACCGTTACCATTTTGATTCGCAACGATTTTAATGCCCGGAGCTGCTTTGAGCGCTTCTTTAAATCCTGCAATGCGGTCTGTTACAGCGGATACTGGCGGACCATCCAATACGGCAATATTGCCTTTTCCATTCAATCGTTTAACCAAATATTCGCCTGCGATTCTGCCTGCTTGAACGTTATCGGAAGTTACACTCGCATTAACGCCGCCTTCAGAAATGGTATCGACTGAAATGATTGGAATACCTGCTGCTTTAGCTTGACCCACAGCCGCTGCAATACCTTTGGTGTCCACAGAGCTTAGAATGATCATGCTTACTTTTTTCGTAATAAAGTCTTCGATCTGAGCGGTTTGCGTAGCCAAATTATCTTCTGCGCTAACGGCGATAACTTCACCGCCGTGTTTCTTGGCAGCTTCAGCAGCACCCTTGGACATCGCTACGAAAAAAGGATTGCTTAAGTTTTGTACGGTCAAACCGATAACTACTTTTTTCCCTTTTGCCGGATCTGCTGCTTTAGCTGTACTAGCTGCTGTTGCCGCTGGCGCCCCAGTTGCTGCTGCCGGTTTTGTTTCCGCTGCTTTACCGCAAGCCGTTAATGCAAATACTACGAATAGTAACAACAAAATTTTCACGTTTTTCATATTCAAATTCCTCCGTTTTTTTGTAATTGATGTTTGTTTTTCGTGTCTTAATCATACCTGTGATAAAAACAAAAAATAATAGAAAATTTTCTCGCAACTGTTGAAATTTTTCTACTGAACAAAAAAGCCCTGGCCTGGTTATGCATCAGGCTAGGGCTATATCTTATTGCTTTTATTCTATGACTGGCAGCCAAACATTGACGGTTGTTCCTTTCCCTAATTCACTCTCGAATTGCAGGCCATATTGATCGCCAAAATGCAGCTTGATTCTAGTATCCACATTTTGCACGCCAATACCGCTTCGCTTCCCAGATGTACGGTCTTTTCGGTACATGTTTTGGATTTCCTCTTGCGACATTCCGATTCCATTATCGATGACCTGAAGAAGAATTCTGCTCTCCATGCGAATTCCGGTTATTTGAATCGTACCTATACCCTCATTATTTCTTATTCCGTGGTAAATCGCATTTTCTACTAGAGGCTGTAAAATAATCTTGATCACCTTGTAAGAAAGGATGCCCTTATCCACATTGATTTCAAAATCCAATTTAGATTTATACCGCATTTTTTGGATCGTCAAATAATTTTTGATATGTTCGATTTCGTTAAAAATGGAAATGAATTCTTCTCCCTTACTAATGCTTAAACGGAACAACTTAGCTAAGGAAGCAGTCATTAGAGTAACCTCTTTCGACTTGCCGGACTCAGACATCCAAATAATTGAATCCAGCGTATTATAAAGGAAATGAGGATTGATCTGCGCTTGTAACACTTGCAATTCGCTCTTTCTTTTTAACTCCTGTTCTTTCACGTTTTGCAGCATCAGTTCCTTGATTTCTGTCGTCATTCGATTAAATCGATTGCTTAAGTGCCCGATTTCATTCGAGCTTTGAATATCAACCTGAATGTCGAAATTCCCCTTTTCAACTTCTTTCATTGATCTTTCAAGATGTTTGATCGGCCTTGAAATACGCAAAGATAAAATAATAGAGAGCAGCACCACAATGATAAGAAACGCTATGCCTCCAAAAAAAGTATACGTTTGCAACTCATTCTTATTGGAGACTAATTCGTCCACATAAGTGACCCCGACAATTTTCCAGCCGGTGCTTTGCGATGTTTTAATCGTGTACATCCGGCTATCTTTACCTTCAGAAGTTATAAAGTTGCTGCCGGGAGTACGCATGACTTGAGAAATCAATTCAATTTTCTGATTGTTGTTAATCATTTGCTGCTCGGGGTGATAAACAATGTTTCCCTGTGCATCCACAATGAAAACATAACCCCTATTTCCAAGTTTAATCTTGTTGCAAATATCGTTGATGACACTATAATTCAAATCTACAAGCAGAACGCCGAGTTTTTCGCCGCCGACATCACTGCTTAGTTCACGACTTAAGGATATTACTGAAGTATAGTCGTTCAGAATCATATTTTGTATATGTGAAGAAGAGATAACGACCTTCCCCTTCGCTTCAATTGCCTTCTTATACCAGCTTTGTTCCGTTGGATTGACTTGCGGATTTAGTTTAATATTTTTATTGTAAGGAATAATTTCGCCATTTGTACCAAATATAAGAATCGACGAAATATCTTTTCTTGTATTCAACACGGTATTCAGTTGGAAGGATATTTTCTGTTTCAAGTCTTCCTTCCCGTTTGCCCCCAGATATACCTGCTTCAAAAGGTACTCTTTGATATCATAGCTGGAAAGAACCATGCGTGAGATATTGTCCATATAATTGATGTAGCTATCTATATTCGAACTTACTTGTCCCATCAGCTGATACGTATAGTCGCGCGAATTTTTCTTCACTGCATCTGTGGAAAGATGATAAGACATCCAGGCAATCACCGTAATCGTGACCACAATTAAACATGAAAAAGCAACAGCAATGGTTGACTGGATACTTTTAAAACGGAAAAAATCCATGATTCGATTCCTTACCATGTTTTCGCCCCTTTTATACCATTCTACGATACACAGTCGGGGTCATACCCGTCGCTTTTTTGAAAATTAAATTGAAATAATGGGGGTCCGCATAGCCTATACGGTTTGCGATTTCGTAAGTCTTCAAATCCGTACATTTAAGCAATTCCTTCGCCTTTTCCACGCGAATCCGGGTTAGATAACTGATGAAAGTTTCTCCGGTATGGTTTTTAAAAATAAGGCTAAAGTAACTAGTGCTTAGAACCAGATACTTACAAACCATATCCATGGACATATTCGCATCCGCATAATTTTCTTTAATATATCCTTCCGCCTTCAAAGCTTGAATCTTGCAAGCATTGTTTCTTGTTTCTAGGATAATACCCGTGGTGCTCAGACAATAATTTTTCAGCCAATCTTCAACTTCATCAAGCGTTTTTAACCCGTAAATTTCGGTCAATGGGCTTGAAGACGAATTGCTATGGAGTGTTTCACAAATCTCAAGATCATCCAAAACATCCAAAATCGAGACGATGATTTGCTGGATGTGAATATAACAGCGATCCATTGGCAGATAGGATTCCTTCAGATTTTCAATGATTTTCTCAATGATCCCTTCAATCTCCTGCTGAGTTCCCGACTTTAAAGTAGTAGCGAGCTTTCTTTCCCAATGTTTATCGTAAGGAACCCTCTCCCCCGTTCCCCCTTCAATGTCGCCGATATGGATGATCCGATTCTTTCCAAGGAAAAAGCGATAATCAAGCGCATGTGAAGCCTTTTTATGAGAATGATGAATTTTATTTAGAGAGTTGCAAATATCGCCCACACCAATGGACACTGTAAACTTCAGATACTCTCTTACCGATCGATTGATCTCTTCGAAAATATGCACGGCCTCTTCACGAAGCGCTTCTATATGACCGCCAAAGAGGATGGCAATTGTTTTTTCATTATTGTTTTGGAACACAATTCCGTTCTTTTTTCTTGAAATAATTTCCCCGGCAATATTACACACGGCAAAATAGAGTAGTTCGCTCTCGCTTTCGGGGTAAAATCTTTGCAATTCCCCATGATCATCTACATCTATCACTGCGACTACATAGTAGCTTCCCGGTAAATCAATATCCAAATAGGCAAGCTTATCCCCAAGCTTGCTTTCACGGAGTTCTCCCGTAACCAACTGGTTCAAGAACCGCTCTCTGACAAGAGGCAAACTCTCTCTAAGCTGCTGCTTAAGCTTGCTTAAATCCTCTACCTTGCGATTCTCATCATCAAGATCCGCCTTTACTTTGGAGAGAATTTGAGATAATTCTTCAGCCGTATTCGGCTTTAAGATATAATCATGTACCTTCAGCTTCAAGGCTTGTTGAGCGTATTCAAACTCGTCGTAACCCGTAAGAATAATGATTTTGATCTGAGGATAATGTTCAAAGAGATAACGTGTCACTTCTAACCCATCCATCAAGGGCATGTTGATATCCGTTAAAACGACATCAGGTTGAAGTTGTTCAAGGGACTGGAGCACATCACGGCCATTTACAAAGTCGCCGACCAATTCAAATCCCAGATCTTCCCATTGCAAACTATCCCGTATTCCCTCTCTTACGTTGTCTTCATCATCCGCAATGATAATCTTATACATACCTTTACCAGCCTTTATAGGTTTCTACATTATCTTGAGTAATTAAGTCAACAGGAATTTTAATTAACGATTCTATCTTTTCACCTTTAAGAACCTTAAAGCCTTCATCCATGGCCAATTTAATCATTTCAAACGGATACTGTGCCGAGGTTGCAGCAAAGCTTTTGCCTTCTTTGATCGCCTTTATGGCATCTGGTGCTCCATCAACACCGACGATAAACATTTCTTTGTCGCGACCTGCTTGTTCCGCAGCGATTTTAGCGCCAACGCCAGACGGGTCATTCGTTGCGAATACAGCATCAATTTCCCCTTTTTTATAGGCCTGCAAAATGGTTTCCATCATTGAAAGCGATATGTCACGGTTGCCATGCCCATTTTTTTTAGCAACTACTTGAATTCCTGGAGCAGCTTTAATCGCTTCTTCAAACCCGGCGATACGATCCGTTACGGCAGATACTGGCGGGCCATCAATGACAACAACATTTCCTTTACCGTTTAAACGTTTAACTATATATTCTCCAGCCAATTTTCCGGCAAGATAGTTATCTGAGGTTACAACCGTGTTTACGCCTCCATCTGCGCCTACGTCAACTGCAATGACCGGGATTCCTGCCGCTTTAGCTTGACTGACAGCACCCGCTATACCTTTGGAATCTACAGCATTTAGCAGAATCACATTTACTTTTCTCGCTATAAAATCCTTGATTTGAGCTGTCTGCTTATCCAAATCGCCCTCTGCACTTACTGTAATTACGTCAGCACCATGCAGCATGGCGCCTGCAGTAGCGCCTTTGGACATCGCCACAAAGAATGGATTACTTAAATTTTGCAAAGTAAATCCTACCACTACTTCTTTTTCTGTATTTGCCGGTTCTGCTTTTTCTGTTGCTACAGGTGTAACGGTTGATTCAGATGGTATAGAAGGTTCCAATGTTGTACTTGAAAAGCATGCCGTAAGCGTAACCAAAGCAAGTACAAAAAATAAATATGATATTACTTTTATACTTTTCATAATAAACTAACCCCTAATTTTTTTTATGTACTATTCGACAAGTGCATCTGATTTCCTTCGATCACTGTTCTTAGATAAAATAATAAACCGGGACCCCCATATTTTCCACGGAGTCCCGGTCTTCGACATCGCTTGTTAAAATCGCTGCTTCACTGCTTTACTCACTGCTCCACAAGAAGTCATCTTCCCAAAAGCTGTATCCTCGAATTTGCGCGTTAGGCGCATCGTCGACGATATAATTGACCACATAGATCTCTCCGTCTTCGAACTGTACCCAACCGGAGTATCCCAAGTCCGAGTGTGGACTTCTGTCGAAATCGATCGGCATGATTCTCGTCGTTTGCTCTTTGCGCTCCTTTGCCACAGCAGATCCAATATCCGTAAGCGCTGCGAACAAGTTTTGCGTCCAAGCCCCCAGCCAGCCCTTACCTCCCTGATGAAACCGGTACGTAATCAGGATGCGGCCGCTTTGCAGCATACCGGATACAGGTCTGTGGCAGCCCGGCAGCGGAACCCGGTAAGGACCTTCCCAGCTTTCGCCCCGGTCATGGGATATGGCTTTGTAGCAGTCCCAGCCTTCCCCGGAATTTTCGCGAAGGAATGCAACCAGCGTTCCGTCCGGCAGCGGCAGGATGCTCGTTTCGACCAAATTCAATCCCGCCTCGCTGGCGACAGTAACAGGGCCGGTCCAACTCCTCCCCTGATCGTCGGAATACCACAGCAACTGCTCCCCATAGCCGTGAACGGGGCTTCTATCATGGGCCGACATCAGCCAGCGCCCTCCCGGCAGTTCGCACAGCTTATCCGGGACGATACCCGTTACCGGCGTTTCGATCGGTCCCTGCCATTCCGTTCCTTCCGGATCGCCGAGCCACATATAATTTTTGCCCTTCGACTCCCGCTCCCCGAAAATTTTATCGGCTACGATGACAAGCCTGTTGTCGGACAGACGGGATATTCGCGGACAGTTCCAATTCGGTCGGCCATTTGTTCCTTCCGTTAACGGGATTTTCGGGCCCCAGGTACGGCCTCGATCGGAGCTTTCCTTATATACGATCCGGGTGTAGGAACGATCATTATGGTGGGTGCATTCCGAGAACACACAGATCAGCTTTCCTTGAACGGTTAGCGTAACATCCGGCCACGCTTCATAAATGGAATCGTCCCGGCTGATTGTGAATTTTTCGATAGGCATTCTTATCACTCCAACGAGTTTATGCTATTTGTTTTTCTTATACAATTCCTGTCCATAGGTAATAACGTCCTGACCGCCTGCTGCCAGCCACTTCTTCTGAAGTTCAGCCCAAGCGCCTTCAAAATCGTCGCCCATGATAGCCTTCAACCAGCCCTCTCCAAAGGTTGATCTTAATTTGGTTTGGTCTCCAAGAAGTTTATCATCAAAAACATTCATGAGCGGTGGAGCCATTGTATACTTAGCGTTGGTAGCAAACCAATCCGTGAAAGCGCCTTCTGCCATTTCGGTAGGAATCCATGGCTGCAGCTTCTTAAACGCCTCGTCATAATTAAAATTGCTTTCTTTGATCGGAATGTAAGCATATTCAAAATAATTCATCGCACCCCATGCTAATGGATACAGATACCCGTTCTTTTTGGTGTCCCAGTCTTTGTCGGCTTCAGCCTTGTTTACAGTAAAGATTCTCTTGCCGCCTTCTTCTTTAACACCGGTAAAGTGGGTTCCATTAATTCCGAACAGAGTCAGTTCTCTGCCTTCCTTAGTTAGCGTATATTCGATTAATTCCAATGCCTTTTCAGGGTTCTTAGAAGTCTTCGGAATAATATTCCCCCTCCAGAAACCGCCTGAATGACCTAAGTTAGCAGGTACTCCGTTCATACCTTTAAGCGGTGGAAGATAGGCGATTTTGGCATTCGGATTAACAGACTTAGCCTTTTGCAAGAATAAATCAGGTTTCGTTGTAGCAGCTATGCCGTATTTCCCTGCTCCGAAATCATCCGACTCAGGACCTTGGGCACCATCGGGTTTTAAGCTCAGCCAATCCTTGTTAATAAGATCTTCTTTGACCAGCTTTCTAAAGAAAGCTGCCGAATCTTTTGCATTCTGCGATACTTCATATCTGGTAATGCTTCCATCCGGCTGGGCCACCCAGTTGTCTGTTCTGCCTGCTACGGCATGTGCTCTTGATATAAACTGTCCAAGCTGGGTAATAGAAGGATCGGACATACCGCTTGCCCTTGTATAAACGCCATAGGTGTCCGCTTTGCCATTCTTATCCGGATCTTTTTCCTTGAAGGCTTTGGCAACGTTATAAAATTCCTCGAGAGTCGTAGGCATACTTAAGCCTAAATTCTCCAGCCAGTCTGTACGA
Organism: Paenibacillus sedimenti; assembly: GCF_014534655.1. Lineage (GTDB taxonomy): Bacteria > Bacillota > Bacilli > Paenibacillales > NBRC-103111 > Paenibacillus_E > Paenibacillus_E sedimenti. The sequence continues at coordinate 309,744 of NZ_JACVVD010000001.1, read as the reverse complement.
ATAACCCAGCCCCACTGCATGGGAGCAAGCCCCAGTGGCTTGTAATAAGACTTTCCGTCAATCTTAAAGCCTTTGTAAACCTCAGAGTTAACAATAGCATTGATGTGCGGGTACTTACCGCTTTTTAAATAGTCATCATACGACAAAATCAAGCCATTCTTAGCCCATTCGTTCAATGTTTTGCCGGGGTCAACCGTAGCGATGTCAAATGTTTCTCCCGAAGCCATCATGAGGTTAATTTTGTTGGCAAATTGATCGCTTGGGATGCTTACAATTTCAATCTTCGTATTCGTTCTTTTCTGGAGTTCCAGAAGGATGCGATCCTTTTGGGGGTCCTGCTCGTTGGCTGCACGTACCCAGCGGATTGGAACCGGTTCAGTCGCTTTTTGCTCTTTTTGCTGGCTGCTTCCCGTATCTTTTGGCTGGCCGCTTGATTGAGCATTGGACTGGTCATTCTGTGCACATCCGCTTAATACAGTACCGGCTAGCAACAGTGACAAAGACAAGCTACTAATAATCCGATGACGCTTTTTCATCTTTTTACCTCTTCCTTTTCATATAATGACCTATTTATGTAATCCACCATGTGGGGGATTTCCATTATTCCTTTACCGCACCCATCATGATTCCTTTGGTAAAGTACTTCTGGATGAATGGATAAATGATGAGGACGGGAATCATTCCAATGATAATGCAAGCCATTTTAAACTGCTCCATATTGGATCCCGACGTCATGACGCCTACCTCCGCGGTAACCATATCCTGAATAATCATCTGTCGCAATAAAACCTGAAGCGGGAACATGTCATTTGAATTAATGAATAATGTTGCTAAAAAGTAGTCATTCCATAAAGCTACACCGTAAAATAAACTAATAGCGGCAAAAACAGGCATAGATATCGGAATAATAATCTTAAACAGTATTTGAATGTCATTATATCCGTCAATTCTCGCAGCTTCTTCAAGACTTGCGGGAATGCTGGCATAATAATTTTTCATAATAATCAGGTTATACGTGGAGATCGCAGTAGGTAAAACCAACGACCAAATGGTATCAATGAGATGCAGATTTCTAACTAGTACATAAAACGGAACCAATCCCCCACTAAAAAACATGGTAAACACAATTAAGCGAAATATGATTCCTCTGCCCGGAAGATCCTTCTTGGATAGTGCGTAAGCACCAAAACTGGTGAGTATGATGCTTATTGTTGTTCCAAGCGTCGTTATTTGAACGGATCTGAATAAAGCAGTTACAATTCCTCCGATACTGCCTAGAGCTCTCTTGTACTCTGTAAGACTGAAACTCTTGGGAATCAGGTGATACGGGTCTGTCAAATATACTTCTTGCGTGGAAAAAGAGATAACCAAGATCCTCCACAAAGGCAGTAGTATGATAAGGGCTGATAAACCAAGGATTAGATAGATGATCGTATCAGCTAGTGCAAACCTTTTTTGTATATACATGTAGAATCCTCCTCCCCGTGTTAATAGACACCTTCTTGACCAAATGCCTTTACAATCCTGTTAGAAACTATAAGTAGTACAGCGCATATAACAGACTTTAGCATTCCAGCTGCTGCCGCGTAACTAAATTTGTTATCTCCTAGAGCGGTTCTGAAAATGTAGGTATCAAGAATATCACCGGTTGAATAGACCATTGGATTGTAGAAGTTATATACTTGGTCAAATCCCCAAGTTAAAACTTTTCCGATAATTAAGATAAACATGATAAAAATGACATTACGAATGCCAGGTATTGTCACATTCCATACAAGGGACCATCTTCCGGCGCCATCCATGACAGCGGCTTCATAATGTTCCGTATTGATGCTGGCCATGGCCGCAACATAGATGACAGTGGCAAATCCCGCCTCTTTCCAGAGATCCGTTAAAATGAGCACAGGCCTAAATAGTTCCGGGTTTGTCAGCATATCCGTAGCTTGTTCTTTAAAAATGGCTGCAACAATCCCTGTCTCCGGACTAAAAAAAGTGATGAATATGGAAGCAACGATAACCCACGAAATAAAATGCGGTAAATAGATAATCGTTTGAACCGACTTACGGAATTTAATATGCCTTACTTCGTTTAGCAGCAGTGCAATCATGATAGGAATTGGAAACTGCGTAAGAAGTCGGTATACGGCAATAATGACGGTGTTCCAAAATGCCCGCCAGAAATCTTCATCACTAAATAATTCTTTAAAATGTTTCAATCCAACGAATGGGCTGTTAAAAAATCCTTTACTCATGGAAAAGTCCTGAAAAGCCATCGTTATTCCATACATGGGGATATAACAGAAGATTAGATACCAAATGAGCACAGGGAGCAGCATGAAATAGAAATATTTATATCTTGATATAAGTTTCATTTTCTTTTGATAACCAGACTTTGGTTTTTTCTTAATAAACAGTCCGGATGTTTTTATTGCTTCAGTATCCATGTTTCTTCTCCTTTTTATTTTTGTATTGGATATCCGTAAGTGATGTTGCTTGGGTTCATTATAAAGCGTTTTCATGAGTGTTGAGTACGACTCTAACTTAACATTTGTTACGTTTTCTTAACCTGTTTAATCCCCCAAAAGTGAAGCAAATCTTTGAGAAATAAGCAGCAGGGTTACTCAAATAAAGTAACCCTGTTGTTCCAACAGAGGAAAATAGATGATGACCGCGGTACCTTTTCCTAAAGTACTACTGTCTACTTCAATCCCATATTCTTCTCCGAAATATAATTTTATTCGTTCATGAACATTGATGATCCCTATGCTTTCCCCTTTTGTTTTCCCCTCGAGCCTCGCCCTGATTTCCAACAACTTGTCCTCTGTCATTCCTGCACCATTGTCACCGATTGTTATCTTCAACTTCTCCTGCATCTTTCGAACTTCGATGACGATAGTGCCTCCATGATCCGTTACCTCCAGGCCATGATAAATGGCATTTTCCACGATTGGCTGCAGCGTCAGCTTCAGAACCGGAATATCTAACGTATCGTCACTTACATCAAAAATTGCCTTAATTTTGCCCCCAAACCGCATTTGCTGTATTTCTATGTAGGTTTTCACATGTGCGATTTCCTCACTAACCTTCACCACTTTTTCTCCCCGGGTGATGCTCGTTTTAAACAATGCGATAAGCAGTTTGATCATTTTCTCTGTCCTGGGATCCTTAGCAAAAGCCATATATTGTGCGGTTTTTAAAGTGTTGTAAAGAAAATGAGGGTTGATTTGTGACTGCAGCAGATTTAATTCGTATTCCTTGGCTTTAAGTTCAGCATCTTTGATCTTAACCTCGGATATATATTTTTCTTCAATTAGCAGATTTATGCGCTCAAGCATCTCATTGAAGCTATTCCCTAATTCATAGATTTCATCCTCTGTGGAGCTCTTAAAACGGGTTTGCAGGTTTCCTCTTTTCACGTTTCTTACGGTTTTAACCAATGAGGATATGTTCCTTGAAAGAATAGAAGAGAATCCGTACGAGAACCCAAAGCTTAGTATGATAAGCCCTGAGAGAACCACTATACTGTAAAACAGTATGTACTCATTCTCATTAAAGTCCTTTAAAAGGAATACTAAACTCCACCCGTTTTCATCAAAGAACTTCGAAATCATCAAATAATTATTTCCGCCATCCCTAAAAACCGCCCTTTCATTCTGTTCTAAGGAAGGTTTATGGGTTGTTACTGCCTCTAACAAGCTTTTCTTTTCACTTCGGCCGGTATCACTGAAGATATCTTTGCCTGTTTGGTCCACAAGGTATAAATCCAAATAACTGTACTTAACAAACACATTCAGCATCTTCTCTATCTCTTCACCATTAAAATCAACTAAGATAAACCCTAATAATTTTCCAGCCTCGATGCCATCTGCAACACCTCTTATTTGCATGCCTATACGTATACCTTTTTTATTAAAGGGTGAATCCGTATAGCTTCGCCATAAAAAAGTACTAAAATGATCTTTTACGTAACCCAAATCCGTTTTGGCATCGGGACGCATCATGAATGGCCTTCCGTAGGTAGAGGAATATACCAGGCGTTCGTCTGCGTTATAAATGGTAATATTAGATATTCCTTTATCGAATAAATTTCTGGAAAGAATGATATTATTCATCTCATCCCGAATCTCTTGATCGGTATTTGAAGATTTGCTAACATCCAGAAGCTTTTGGACCTTCTCATTGAAAGAGGAAGTCTCAATGGTCAACCTCCGATAATTATTGTAAACAAACTCCATCTGTTGATAGAGAATTTGAGCACTATATTCAAAGACAGACCCTACCTGGCTTTCTACCGTGTGCTTGGCGGATATATAGGAGCTGCCTGTTATTAATACAGCCGGAACCGTTACTATAGCGGAATACAAAATGAGCAAAGTCAATTTGAAGCTTAATCGCCTCTTCGACAAAGCTATTGGCTTTTTTTCAATATAGCTGTGATTAAGCGAACCTATTTGCATTTCCATATTTTTAATAGGCTTAACAATTTTTTTACCTGTAATAGCCAGTACAATGATGGATAAAGCCAGGCATAATAAACCAATCCGAATATTGGCAGTAAAATTTTTATGAATGGACTTTTGAAGCTTGTCAAAAGTGAACGTATTGGTTATCGTCCACCCTTCATAGTTTAGAGCATTTTTAAATGAGAATTTTTGTTCAGCCCATTCACCTGCATGTTGACTAAAGGAAACTTCAGCTGAGTTCCCTGCATGATCCGTAATAAAAATTCCATTCCCTGCAAACTGCATCTCCTCAATAAGCTTTTTACTGAGCACCACAACCATATAGGCCTTTATTTCATTGGTATACGGCTCGAATACAGGACTTATGATAGCTAACCTTTCATAGATCCCTTCTCTATATCTATCAAGGAAAAACTGACTTTCAGCGTTTTGCAGCAAAGGTTTCTTTAATTGGTTATAAAATTGTGCAGATCCGTATTTGTCATAGTTTTTTCCAACAGAATTACTAGCCTTGATAAAAATATTTCTATGGTAATCAACTACAAGTACGGAATCCACCTTATCATTGGTTAGAATAAGACTTTTCAGAAAATCCTCGTAGTCCTTTTGTGCTTTTATAAGAACATAAGGGTCTGATTCATCCGCACTGATAATCCTGTCAAAATACTCATTTTTCATAGACAAACTAACCGTATTGGCGATTTCGCCCAAATACGTATTGGCCTTTTCTACTGCTGCACCTGTAGCTATCTCATTTACGCGTTCGAACTGAAACAAAATAATTTTATTTGTGACAAAATAGCATGTTAAGGTAGTTAACGATATAGATATCACTGAAAAAACAATACCGAATAAAATAATTTTCTTTTCCAGAGACTTTTTAAAGTTAAATTTAATCATGCAAACTCCTCATAAGTTTTAGGTTACCCTTTGTATTTTTCTCTGTATTCCAACGGCGTAAGTCCTGTGACGCTTCTGAAAAGTTCACTAAAATAACGAGGCTTCTCGTAACCGACCAAACTTGATATCTCATAGACTCTATAGTTTATATCCTTTAGAAGCCTTTTTGCTTCTTCAATTCGCACTTCAGTGAGGATATGCTTAAATGTTTGTCCTAAATCCTTACTGAACAGCCTGGAAACATGAACAGGATGAACATTTACATGCCTTGCTAATTCCTCAAGGCTTATTTGACCGGAATAGTTTTTCCTTATATACGCCAGGGCTTCATCCACAATCCTTCTGTTTTTCATAGGGCTCTCTTCATTAAGTAAATCAAATGCCTCGACAGTAAACGCTTCCAACTTCTTGAAAATCATTACAATCGTCTCACAATATCCGATTTCTTTTATCGCATAGTTGGATTTTTCCAAAAACACATCCGATTTTTTTCCCATTTGTCCCAATTCGCCCACTATAGATAAAACCAGTTTAACAGCAAACCCTGAAATCATATCAATATCTGTTAATTTGGAATCTATTAATTGATTTTTGAGTGTATCCAGATATTCGATTAATTTTACATGCGCTTTGCCATTAACAAGCGGCATGATTTCTTTCATCAACCTTTCTTCCTCCATGAAGGTAAATATCCGTTTGCTGTTAGGATCCAGTTCACTCTCATTGATCATACAGTTGCCAATGTAAGCTTTGTGCAGGAATGCCTCTCTTATATGTAGATACGAATGACAAAGTTCTTGTAAATTAGCTGTCGTATTTCCAATCACACAAGAAATATCAAGGCATTCATCTTCATTTTTTTTATACATGCCCAGTTCTTCCTTCAAATTGCTAAATACTTCAGTTACCGTTTGCACAAAATCTTTTTCAGGAAGCGTCCATAAAACACAGAACATTTCATTTAACGAAATAACCGTCCCTTTATTTTGAATTTCGATATGTTCATATAAATACCCTCGGATAAATTCATGGATACTTCGTACTCTGTCTGCCCCGGAATAAAAGGTCAGATGCTTATATTCATCGAGTCGAAACAAAGTAATGCGGTAATCTTTATTTTTAACAAAAACACCGGCTTTTTGAATATTTGTAACCGCTTTCTCATTTGTGTTTGAATTACTTTCCATAATTTCTTTAAAGAGAATTTCCCGCTGTCTCCAAATATCTTCACTATCCATCCTGATTTGATTTTCTTTATCTAAAACATCTTTAAGCTTTGTAAAATGATGAACAATTTCATCTTCCCCGTCAGACTTTAAAATATATCCGTAAACCCCGCACTCTAAGCCTTTCCTTGCATAGTCAAATTCATTGAAAGCACTGAATAGTGTTACCTTCGTTTTTGGAAACTTGCTCTTTACTTCCATAGCCAATTCAAGACCGTTCAATACAGGCATCCGTATATCTGTCAGAATAGCATCAACTTCTGTTTTGTCTAAAAACTCCAGAGCCTTATATCCATTTTCGCATACCCCTGCTACTTCAAAACCTATGGAATTCCAATCAATAATCGTTGGCAGAACCGTTCTGAAGATCTCTTCATCTTCAACAATAAGCAGCCTGTACAATCCCATTCACCTCCTGAATTCTCGTTAGGTAATCCCTATATTGTAGCTCGTAGGGCAGCAGCTCATATTTCATTTTTTTAGAAATCCTATCATTTCTTCATGAAAACGAAGCGTACGTGAACAATTGCTTGAAGGCGCTGGAATACACGGTAAAAATAAAAGCAAGCGTTCACCCCGCTAAGGGAAACCGCTCGCTTTTAGTTTATAAGGGGGGCAAGTCTTATTATAGACTCTCTCACCCCTTTAATGCGCCTATCATTACACCTTTGACGAAGTATTTCTGTATGAACGGATAGACAGCCAGTATCGGCAAGGTGGCCACCATAATGGTCGCGTATTTCACGGTTTCTCCGACTTGAAGCTGCTCCCCGACACCGGAGTTCGAGGTAATCGTATCTGTAGAATTCAAGATCAGGATCTCACGCAGCAATATTTGCAGCGGGTACAGCTCCCGGTCCTTTAGAAATATCGACGCGTAAAACCAGCCGTTCCACTTCTCTACCGCATAAAACATGCCCATAACCGCCATAACCGGCAAGGAAAGCGGAATAATAATCCGAAACAGGATGACCCAATGATTCGCTCCATCGATTTTGGCCGATTCCTCCAGGCTGACGGGCACGCCTTGGAAAGCGGTTCGCATGACGATCATATTGAACGTATTGACCATAAAGGGAATGACTGTCGCCCATAGTGAATTGTATAACCCAATTCCTTTGACGATCAAATAAAACGGGATCAAACCTCCGCTAAAAAACATCGTGAACATGATGATCATCATAAATGCCTTGTTCCACAGTACGTTTTTTCGGGAAAGGACATACGCCCCGAGCGCCGTGAACAACAAGTTCAATACAACGCCTGCAACGACAATAAACATCGTATTGCGATACCCTCTCAGCATCTCGCCGCTTTCGAATACTTTTTTGTAAGCGGCAAAATCGAAGCCGAGCGGTCTTAGCAATAAACCTCTATGTGCGATAAGCGCGTTACCGTCACTTACGGAAGCGAATGCGACATGCAAGAGCGGATACAGCGTGACGATCATCAGCATCGTAAGCAGCACATAGATAGTTAAGTCGAACCATTTTTCAGATAAATTTGTTCTCACCAGAATCCCTCCTTAACTACCATAAGCTGTGCTCATTGACCTTTCGACTGATCCAGTTTGCAGTTACGAGCAGAATCAGATTAACGACCGAATTGAATATGCCGACCGCCGAGCTGTAGCTCCATCCGAATTCCAGCAGACCTTTGCGGTAAACGAACGAGGAAATGACGTCTGCCGTTTCGTATATAGTCGGGTTATAGAGCAAAATAATCTTCTCGAAGCCGACATTCAGCATGTTGCCCATGCGCAGGATGAACAGAATCATAATCGTCGGCATAATGCCCGGCAGCGTAATATGCCAAATTTGTTTAAAACGTCCTGCTCCGTCGATGCGAGCTGCTTCATACTGCTCCTGATCGATGCCCATTAAAGCGGCCAAATAAATGATCGACTCCCACCCGATCCCTTGCCATATTCCCGATATGATGTATATCGGCCTAAACAGCTCGGGATGCTGTAGCATCGAAGTGCTGTCGCCCCCGAAAAACGTCCACAGATAGGTGATGATCCCGTTGCTGTTCGTAAAGTCCTTAATAATACCTGCAATGACGATCATCGAAATAAAATGCGGCATGTAGGTGATAAGCTGAACCGACTTCTTGAATACTTTGCTTCGAACTTCATTGATCATGATAGCGAGCAGGATCGGCGCCGGAAAATCAAAGATTAGATTATAAAAACTCAGAAGCAGCGTGTTTTTGAGAATACGCCAAAAATAAAAGGAGCTAAAGAACGATTCGAAATGCTCAAAGCCTACCCATTTGCTCCCCATTACGCCTTTAATGGGCGTATACTCTTTGAATGCGATAATAGCGCCATACATCGGTAAATAATGAAAGATCACATAAAACGCAATGATCGGGACCATCATGATATATAAATATTTGTTTAATATAAAATCCTTGACGAGTGTTCTGCGAAACGTGACCGGTCTTGCCGTAAGCTTCTCCATAGCGCTCTCCCTTCCTTGTGAGTGAAAAGGGACAGGAATGCAGCCGCGCTCCTGTCCCCTCCGCTCTTCCGATTAACGCTTTAAGTAACGATCGTAAGCCGACTGCTTGATTTGCAATGCACGGTCAATTTTTAAGCTTTTCAACTTTTCCATATATTTGTCGTAAGCATCCACTGGCTCAGTTCCCAAAATTATTTTTAATGTCATCTCGTCCATCAACGTATTTACATCGTTCATGATTTTCGCGAGCTCGGACGATTCCTCCGAAGTAGACGTAGAGAGTCCGAGACTGTATTTATCAGAATCCGTCTTCGCCCAAATCTTGATTGCCTCCTGCTGCTCCGGAAGCGTAAGATATTGCTCGATATAGCGCTTGTCCTGGACGAACGGACCTCCGGAATTAGCGCGAATATAGAGCGACATCGCTTGTGCCGGTGCGAGCTTTTCCGGATTCTTCATCAGTAGATCGGTATATTTCGGGTACCCGTTCTCCATCTTGTAGCTGACGCCTTCCTGCCCGAAATTGTAGAACATGTGTCCTTCTTCACTATATCCCCAGTCCAGTAATCGCACGGCAAGCTCAACGTTTTTCGAATTCCCCGAAATGGCAACATTATCGTACGTGGTATAAGCGTGGTCTTTCTGCCCGAATTTCGGTGTTTCCCCTTTGTTCAATACCGGATAAGGCGCCGGAGCCAGAATCGCTTTCGGATCCTTTTCCTTTAGAACTGGCGTCCATTTGCCAATCCCGCCGCCTGCATTGCCGATTGTGATGCCGGTTGCCCCGGATGTGATATTGGCATCCAGCGTTTTTCCGTCTACAGCTGCAATGTTTTTGTCAAGCAAGCCTTCGGCATACCATTTGCGCATCGTGGTCAAGAACTCTTTGTAGCCGGATTGCATCGGTCCGTAAAGGACCTTTCCACTTTCTTCGAAAAAGCCCCTGTTAGTGCCGTAAGCTCCGACGAAGGCTCCGTTATTGAATTGACCGATACCGGTGAAAGACAATGGCACGGTGACACCTTTTTTCTCTTTAAACGCTTTCAATACATTATAATAGTCATCGATTGTTTCCGGGACTTTCAGGCCCAGCTCATCCAGCCAGTCCTTACGGACGATCGGCCCCTGGTACACCTGCAGCATGGCGTCGCCACGAATGAAAGGAAACGTATAATAGCTTCCGTTATCGGTTTTGACCATCTTATCGACTTCCGGATGCTCCTTCAAATACTTCTTAAGGTTCGGCGCATATTTATCAATGGCGTCGTTCAGTCTCAAAATATAGCCGTCACTGATTGCTTTCTCCGGACCGCCCGGAAAACTGAACCAATCATACTCCATCATATCCGGCAGATCGCCCGAAGCGAGAAGCACATTTAACCCTTCCTTCTCCTGCCCGGCAGGAGGGCTGATGAAAGTAATGGGGACTCCCGTCCGTTTCTGCCATTCCTGGAAGAACGGAACCTCCGACATGTTCGGCTTCACCGTAATGTACTCGCCCCAGTAAGTCAGCTTCTTATCTGTTTTGATTGGATAGGATGCGGTTCCCGTAATGGCGCTAGGCTCTGATGAAGAAGAAGTATTTGTATTCTCTCCCCCCTTTGAGCAACCCATTGCGGCACCGCTCAGCATAACCAAGGATAGGATGGCTGATACTACCTTTGTTTTCGGTTTCATTGATTCGTTCGACCTCCATTGGTAATTAATATGTTTGATCAAGGCCGATGGCCTCTTGACCTAAGTATCCCGTATATTTCAGTCCATGGAAATCGTTAAAAACTAGAACGACGTCGTCAATATCAGGCAGAGAATCGACGAAATCAAAACTCCGATCATCAAAACAAGAAATAAACGTCCAGTCAGACCATTTTTTGATATTGTCCTGGCGTGACGCCCTCGTATTTTTTGAACGTTCGAATGAAAGTGTTGACGTCTTGAAACCCGACCAGCTCAGAAATAGCTTTGACGCTGGCACCTTTCCCCATAAGAAGCTTCTTGGCATGCTCCATGCGCACTTTATTGATGGTATCGAGAATCCCGCAGCCGGTCTGTTCCTTAAACAACTTGGACAAATACGTCTGGGTGATCTCAAATTGTTCGCCGATCATCGTAATGTTTAGATTCGGATCCTGATATTTCGCGTTGATGAACGCGATAATCTCAGCGCTGCGTTCTTGAAGTATTAGACTTCTTGTGGACTGGAACTGCTGCTGCCTCTTGGAAGACGTATATTCGCAAACCTTGAACAAAATGGCTCCTAACCGTTGCTCCATCTCCTTAACGGATTCGCATCCGATCAATTCGTCGATTTGTTTCCACGTTTCGATCGTCATGCTTTCCTGAACGTCCTCGATCTCATTCAGCGTATTGATCAGCGTGCCGATCAGATTGAACATTAGGCATTTAACCAGCCCGACCGATACTTTGGGACGACTGATATGCTTATGGACAATCTCTCTGATGATTGCATCTGCGCGCGTATAATCTCCCGCTCGGACTTGATTGATAAGCTGCTGCTCAACTTGTATCGGATAATAGTAACTTAACGGCAAGGTGGTCTGTCCAGCACCCGATATATCCTCATAGGCGATGATTTCACGTTCGCCTACCACGAATTTGTATTCCATCGCATTCAACGCTTCCTTGTAGGCCTCGGCGATTCCCATCTCCGTCCGTTTGATCCCGCTTATGGAAATTGTCGTATCGATCCGGAAGTTATCCAGCATAAACTTCCGCGCCTTCTCGGCCAATCCCCTCAGCCCGGCTGTATCTGCCGTTTCATCCGCCGGGTCGAGGTTCACCAGACAGGCCATGCAATCATCCACTTCCGTCATAACGCCCCGATCCTTCTGATTGACAAGCTCTTCTACGATGTTCGTCATGATAAAATGCATCAGCTTCAGCTTATCCACGCTGCCGTCCCCTTGCACGTGATCGAAGAAGGTTTGGTAATCCTGAACATAAAAGAGAATAACGGCAAACCGATCGGACTTGAAATCGATGTTAAAGGCGGCAAGCGAATCTTCAATCGGCAGCTCATGAACCGTCTGGCCTTTGAGCAGCTTGGACAGCATGTTTGAACGAAGCATAATCGTCTGCTGCTTCATCTTGTATTGAATTTTATCCTTCTCGCTTAAAGCATTGGAGATCGCCAAGTGAATATATGAAAATTCATTGCCTTCCTTAACGATCGGTTCTTTCGTTCGACCGCTTAAATCTCTGAGTATCCGGCTGACAGGATTGTAATTTTTGCGAAGCAAATACACAGTTAAGAGGATTCCACCCACAAGACTAATGAACAAAGCCGAATAGGTTAGATTGTTAACATATCGGGCCTTCTCCCAGTACAACTTGCTCGGTACGACGGTGACGAAGCTAAGATTCCGATGCTTGGACTTCATGTAGAAAACCTCTGACTTCTCCCCGAGGTAGTTATCGAAGAAGGATCCCTTATCACCTAAAAACTGTTCGCTCAACAGGTACGGATCTGAATTCATCCTTGAGCTGGAAAGAAGCACTCGATTCATCTCATCCAGAATCATGACCTCGCCACCGCTGAACTCCTTCACATTGCTTATCACTTCCAGGAGCTTGGCCGTATCCAGAAGCACCACGACCGTTCCGGGAGGAGCCTCCCCTTTATCGCCTTTAAAGGACTGAACATACGCAAGTGTACTCCCTTGTGGATCGGAGTTTTGTATTTTCAAAAACTTTCCCGTATGCGTCGTATGCATCAGTTCCAGCCATAAGTCGTAAGTAATATTATCGCCTTCATGAATCGTACTGTGTGCCAATTTACTGTCCCGATAAACCCCGGGAAGCAATACGATGTCCCCGTTCTTCCAATACACGTAGAAATTATTAATAAAGGGGTATACATTCTGAAAGAAAGCCAAATCCTTGACCGTCATAAATAAATCGTACCGAAATTCGTTATTTTGCGTATTTTGATAATAATTGGAGTACATATAAGCTCGAATCCGCGAGTTCCACGTTAATTCCGTTGTCAGTCTCACGACATTATCGATCTGATTGTCGATCAGCACCTTTACTTCCTCCAGCAGCACGTCGTTGGCTCGGTGAATTTCACTTTCCAGCATTTTTTCGGATTCGTAATTGACTGCCACACTAATTAGGATAGGCATCATCAGAATGCACAAGTAAGACAAAAGCCACGTTATAATGACACTACGGCGCTTGAACCAAAGCTTTGACCCTATCATAGAAAAACCTCCTAACTCAGAAGTGAAAGCGCATTACCTAATTATATTTCACTTGCTATGCCACTATCTTTACCTATCCAGCTCCGGGGACTCCCTGCAAAATAACTTTCCCCGACCTGTAGCCGAAAGAGATATTCTCAACTGAAAGTTACGGAGGGAGTCAAAAATGAAAAAATGATTAAGACCCGTCTATGAATAGACAGGTCTTAATCATTTGTAATCCGGATCGGTTTATGTTCTACGATTTTAAAGCGTTTTTGCTTTAAGCGTGTGGCCAGTTCTTCGTCTGAGAGCGGATTTTTGACCTCTGCTCACGGAAACCCAAATCAGGGAAACTGCTGCGTCTTTTCTATCTGGCAGGCTGCATTTCCTGTCTTACGTTCCTTGATACGGTTATTAGTACATATACGAATCTTATTAAGTACACGAAGTATTCCTGGTATTGGACCTGGATTGATTTCTTCGTGATCTTTTTGATAGCCAACATATATTGTAATTGGTTTTTTAAGCAAGGAGTATTTTATAAAGATCGGAGAACGGCGCGATGAAAGTGGAATGGACGATACTGGTTATTGTATGGATAACGGCGTTCTCCTTATTTTTCTTCATTCCGCGCAAAACATTTCGGTTGGCTCAAGTGGCAATATTATTTAAACAGTTTCTCACATGGGTGATCGGTCTTGTGGTGGTGGAACTCGGATGGATCGAGTATCCGGTACGCGAATTTGCATCGGTGAACAGATCGAGCTTTACTTTTGAGTATTTGGCTTATCCTATTATTTTTTTAATGCACGCTATCCGGAGGATAAAAGCTTATTTTTCAAACTGTTCTACTACAGCTCATACTGCACTATAATAACCGTTGTTGAAGTGCTTATTGAAGCAAATACAGATCTGGTTAGGTACATTCACTGGGCATGGTACTGGACATGGATAACGATGTTCACCACGTTTTTTATTTCCCGTAATTTTTGCAAATGGTTTTTTAGCATAAGTGTAAAAAAGGGTGAAAAAACATAAGCCTTGCAATAGTCTCATAAATAATTTCCAACTTATAAATAATCATAACTCAACTATCGCTTTGATCACTTTGGATTCAGGCTTCATCCAGCTGTCGAATTGATCGATCATCTCTTCGAAGGACGAACGGTGGGTGATAAACCGTTCCACATCGATGCCTCCACCGTGAACCGCCTTCAGCACAAGATCGAAATCTTCCTTCGTCGCATTGCGGCTGCCCGTCAGGGTCAACTCCCGTTTATGGAAGTCAGGATCATGAAAGGTAATGTCGGCTTTCACCAGTCCGACATAAACCAATGTGCCGCTGTGCGCAACCCATCCGAACGATTCCGTCATCGATCGAGCGTTCCCTGTCGCATCGAAAACGACTGTAGGAAAATTACCGTCTGTTATTTCAGCCAATTGCTCCTTGGGCTGCTGCAGCGCATTAACGGTATGACTGACTTTTGCCCAAGATCGGCAGAAAGCCAATCTCTCCTCATTAATATCCATGGCGATGACATTTGCACCCGCATATTTGGCGAAAGCCATGACGCCAAGGCCAATAGGCCCGCCGCCGATGACCAGAGCGGTTTCCCCTTGCCGGAGACCGGAACGGCGTACGGCATGTGCTCCGATCGCAAAAGGCTCCAGCATGGCTGATTGATCCAGTGTCAGTCCTTCGGTCTTGATCAAGTGCGTCACGGGAACGGAAATCAATTCCCTCATACCGCCGTCAGTATGAACGCCGAGCACTGACATATCGGTACAGCAATTCGTTTTGCCTCTCCGGCAGGCGATACAGTTGCCGCAGTGCATATAGGGGATGACACTAACCTGATCTCCTTCACTCAGCCCCGTTTCGTTTTCCCCTATTCGCTCGATGATACCTGCAAGCTCGTGCCCGAGAATCCGCGGGTACGTAAAGAAGGGCTGATTCCCTTTATAAGCATGTAAATCCGTGCCGCAAATACCGATCCGACGAATCCGGATGAGAGCCTCACCTGGAACATAAGAAGGTTCGGGCAATTCTCTGAGCGTAAACTTCTCGATCTGTTCGCACACAATGCCTCTCATTGTCGGTCCCCCCTTCTTTACAGCTTAATGTTGACATTATATTCCGGCTGACCGCTGATCCATGTTTTATCTTGAATCGGTCTCAGAATAGCAAGCACTTCCTGCAGCAGCGTTTCATCGATCGGCTCGTCGGTCCATTCGATATTTCTGCGGATATTATCGGGATTCGCGGTACTGACCAGTGTGGTAGGGATTCGCTCGTTCGCCACAGAGAATTGCACGGCCAACTTCGTGATGTCGGCTCCCTTGCTTGCACAGTAGTCGGCCGCTTGTTTGCATACCGTCTTGATCTCGCCGCTTGCCGGATGCCAGTCCGCTGCCGCTCGCGTACTAAGAAGCCCCATTGAAAGAGGAGAAGCATTAATCAAACCGATATGATGCCGCTCCAAGAGGGGAAGCAGATCCAGCAGAGAGGTATCGTTCAACGTATAGTGGCAGTAGGAAAGAACCGCATCGAGCTCTGTATGAGCGATCGTCTTCTCGAACAACGGCAGCGGGAGCCCGGATACTCCGGAAAACCGAATTTTTCCTGACTGCTTTAGCTTATCCAGTGCGGTAAACGCCCCCTCCGCCACCTGTTCGAACGGCACGAACTCGATGTCATGCAGAAAGAGAATATCGATATAATCTGTCTTTAGACGGCGTAAGCTTTCGTCCACGCTATCCAGAATTCGGCGCTCGGAGAAATCAAACTCATCAGGCCCGTATCGTCCTGCTTTTGTCGTCAAAATGAACCGGTCGCGAGACAGCTGCGAAATTGCTTTGCCAAGCACGGTCTCCGCTTTGGTAAGTCCATAATATGGTGACACATCGATTAAGTTGATACCGAGATCAACGGCCGCGTGTACGGTACGTATGCTTTCTGCATCATCTGTTGCCCGGAATACCGATCCGAGAGAAGACGCGCCGAAACTGAGTGCCGATACGAACAAGCCGGTCTTGCCTAGCGTACGATATTTCATCCGGGTTCATCATCCTTTACAACTTGTAAAATGTTTTGGCATTCCCGCCGAACAACAGCGCCCGCTCCCGCTCACCCCAACCATCAGGTAATGCTTGCTCCAGAATATCTACGACTTGGTTATAGCTTGCGGCAAGCAAGCAAACCGGCCAATCGCTTCCGAACATGACCCGTTCCGGACCAAATAAATCGAGGACATAACGGATATAGGAGGTAAAATCGCCCGGTTTCCAACTTCTATGGTCCGCCTCCGTCACCATGCCGGAAAGCTTGCAATAGATGTTTGGATAACAGGCAATCTGCCGCATCTGGCTAAGCCACGGCTCAATCTCGCTTTCGGCGATTCTCGGCTTCGCGATATGATCAATGACTCCGCGCAAACCGGGTACTTGCTCTATTAGCTTCACGAGGGGGGCTAACTGATGCGACTTGACGAGCAAGTCGACCGGCACGTCCTCTTCCGCGTAGGATTGCACCGCTTTTACGAAATGCGGCTCCAGAATGCCGTAAGAATCCGTCATCTCTTGAATCATCATGCGAAATCCGACGAACTTCGGATGCCTGCTGTACCGCTCGAAGCAGGTTCTATGCTCAGGATCATTAAGATCAAGCCATCCGACGACGCCCAAAATCGATTTGTCCTTTTCGGCGAGCGACAAAATAAATTCCGTTTCCGCGAGCGTAGGAGCTGCTTGCACCACAATGCTTCCGTCCAGCCGGTGATCATACAGATGGGGGGCCAAATGCTCCGGACCGAAGTCCCGGTACAGCTCGGGAAGCCCTGGCGTAATCCAGCCATAGTCTCCACGGGCGATTTGCCAGTAATGTTGATGGGCGTCAATCCGCATGTCGACGGTCACTCCTTTTTAAAAAAATGATATTAGGCCCTTTTATTTCTTGTGATACCGTCATTATATCAGCTTGAATGAAAGTATAAAATAGCTTATAATTGCAAAAACATACTCTATCTTGATATCATCCAAAGCATATCCTTATATTGGAGGTAATCTCAATATGCATCCCGTCCGCAAATCGTTCTTCGAGGATCCGATGTTTCCATTCGATTTCGTTTACCAGGACAAGAAGAGCCCCCAAAACGAACTTCCCGATCATCTTCACGACCGATTCGAGATGGTTTATGTATATAGCGGCAAAGGAACCTTCTTTATCAATCAAACCTTCTATGAAATGAACGCCGGTGATTTGTTCTTAATACCGGGCAATACGATTCATCGGGCGTTTCCCAACGCCGACGATCCGGTCATGTCCACTGCCGTATTTTTCTCCCCTGCCTTCAACCGGCTCGATTCATTCGGGGACTCATACTCCCACTTGTATGGGTTCGATGTGGCCCGTAAACGCAATCATTACAAAATCGAGACGACTGAACCATTGCGGTTGCAAACAGAGGCTATACTGGCGGAAATCAATGAGGAATTGCGATCGAAGCAAATCGGTTATCGGTATGCGATTCGGCTGCAATTCCAGCGATTATTGCTCGGGATTAATCGTCTTGTACAATCGAATGATCAAAATTGTTCCGAAGATGTCCAAATCGGTCCGATTTGGATGAAAGAGATTATGCAATATATCGACCACCATCACGTTGAGTCCGGCCTAAGCTTGTCCATCCTTGCGAAACGAGTGTCTGTTACTCCGGCCCATTTCTCCCGCATCTTTAAACTGCTAACCGGCATGAATGTAACCGACTATATCAACGCGAAACGAATTGCACGGGCCAAAGAGTTGCTGCTAGGCACCGATGACAGCATTGATCGGATTGCTTACCGCTGCGGCTTCGATAGCCTCCCCCATTTTCATCGTATGTTTAAGAAGCTCGGCGGGGTTACGCCTGGCGTGTACAGACGAAGTCGGTAAAATCCTTAATTAAGAAAAAGCAGGAGGAACTCAAACGAGCTCCCCCTGTTTTTCTTTCTATTTCTGGAGCTCCTTCGCGTTATCCCGCTGCGGGCGCCCTTGTTAGCCTTACCTCTCAAAACGAAACCAACCAAAATCAAAATTGGATCCCGGCAGGAAGATGAAGGTTACTTTTTGAATGCCTGTGATCTTTTCCAATTCAAAAGATTGCTCTTCATACTCATCGGAAAACGTGAAATCGACCAGCTGACTGCTTTCACCATCATGATTCGCGAACCGGATATGAATCGTATTTTTATCAATAGGAGATCTGCCGTAAACGACAAGCTTCGTTGCGCCAACGTCATCAGTGAATTCCATTTGTTCAAATTCCAGGGAAACGTTATTGCCTATCCCCTCTACACTTGTTTCTGTGATTTCAAATGTATCCCCATAAATACGGTCGCAATCCGCCGCGAAGTTAAGCTCGAAGGCTCTGTTCCTTTGTTGGAAGGAAAACCCCTTAATATGCACCTTCTGACGAAGGACGAAGCAAATCGAAGTAATGCCGCAAAGTCTCTTTGATAAATGATAGGTTTCTTCCTGATACGTATTCCACTTCGATGGTTTTTGGTAGATGACGTCTGCCAGTAATGAACTTCCTTCATCGTCAGGCATTCCTTCCCAAATTTGCAGGGAGTATTCTTCACTCGACAAGGCAAATATCGGAATGGTGATCATGTCGGAACCATAGGTACCAAAGTCGATATTATGAAAGCCTACTTGAGTTTCACCATCTCTGCTGGTGGCTACTCCTCTTTCATTCCCGTTGCCGACGTCACCCTTGCTGAAATCATAAAGACCTGCGGATATAAAACCATAAGGATCTAGATAGGCTGTACCAAGTCCCATCACCTTAAATTCCAATTGGGATATGATTTTGGTCTTGTCTGTGCCATTCCTGCTCGTGCAGCGAAGCCGGAACTCTCCATCTCCGAGCGCTTTGAGCCTAGCTTCATGACCATCCGCTTCCACTTTGGCGATATTGGATGCAATCCCTGCAGCATCCACCACACTCCACTCGACTTCTTGATAAGAAGTGTTTGCGGGGTGTAATCTTGCTCTCACCTTCATCTCTTTGATCGTTTCATCAAAGCGTTGTCCGGAATCGCTAATGATTTCTATCTTGCGCAGGGGTATTTCTTCGCTGCTTCCCATGACACACGGCAGCTCTTGGTTCCTGGTATTCGCAGAAATTCCCACAAGGCTCCCGTCCACGACCGGAAGTGACTCGAATTCCACTGATGACCGGCTTTCCAATCCTGTAGAAGATACTTCGACCTTAATCTTTCCGGGCTCCATTGCCGCACCAATGATGGCCATAGCCTTTCCGCTAAATAACCTTCTGCTCATTCCTTTATAAGGATCGTAATCTGTACTATCCCCGTTATCAAGACCAATCAACCGGCCTGCCCCCGTCACCTGAACATGCACTCGATTATTCGCATTTTCTACAGTATGGCCGTTCTCGTCCTCCATCGCAATTTCTACGAAAATAAGATCCGTGCCATTAGCAACAAGCTGTTTTTTATCCGCAGTCAAACGGATCTTCTTCGCATCTGTGAACGATCTTCTGCTGTCGGTAGCAATGATACGGCCTGCCTCATCATAGGCGATTGCCGTTAGTTCACCTTCTTGATAAGGGATCTTCCACCATCCGACAAGCTGTATGCCATGCTTATGATCAATGTCATGAGTTCCTACCGGATTGCCATTAAGCTGCAATTCAATTCTTGGCGCATTCGAGCAGACCCGAACATCAATCATCTGACCCTCATTAAAATCCCAATACGGAAAAATGTGCACCATCGGCTTCGCCTTGTAATCTGTCCATGCCGCTTGATAGATATAAAACGAATCTTTCTTCAATGTAGCCGTATCGATCTGTCCAAAATAGGAGTTCTTCGTATGATACGGAGTCGGTTCACCGATATAATCAAATCCGGTCCATATAAATTGACCGAGGGAGAATGGTGTATCCCTTTCTGCTATAATGCATGCTTCCGCCGAATTGGCCCCCCAGCTCGTCGGACTGTTTCCAAGCGCGGAGCATTGCTCGTCATCATCGGCAAGAATGGATTTTTCAAACGGGAAATGATAGATGCCCCGGCTCTGTACGACAGAAGATGTCTCACTGCCATAGATAATCCAGTCCTCATGCTCCTCATGATGCTTATGATAATATTTTTCAGCATAATTATATCCTGCGACCTTCACGATATCGGCGCACTTTTGGGCATTCTCCCAAGGCATATAATTCGAGCCGATGGTCACCTTTGCGTTTCCTTTCGGGTCAAAGGCCTTAACATATTCCATAAGCTTCTTGGTTATTTCTTGCCCTCTCTCATCCGCATGGGTATCATAAATTTCATTTCCGATACTCCACATGAGCAAGCTCGGATGATTCCGGTCCCGCATGACCCAACTCTTCACATCGGCTAAAGCCCAGTCATTAAAAAATCTTGCATAGTCAAATCTGGTTTTGGGTCTTTCCCACATATCAAAAGCTTCCGAGACTACAAGCATTCCCATCTCATCCGCCAAGTCCATCAGTTCTGAAGCCGGCATATTATGGGCCGTCCGTATCGCATTGACACCCATATCTTTGAGAATTTCGAATCTTCTTTTCATGGCCGTTTTATTAAACGCAGCCCCTAAGGCACCTAAATCATGATGCTCACAAACCCCGTTTAATTTCATCTTTTTGCCGTTTACTTGAATGCCTTGATGGGAGTCCAGGTCGATGGTCCTAAACCCGATATTCTGGGAAATGGCTTCAAGCTCACGACTCGTCCCCGCCAGCTCTAATCTGGTAATCAGTCGGTAAAGATGAGGAGCATCCGTGCTCCATAACAGAGGATTCTCGGTAAACAGCCATTGTCGGTTTACTATTGTAGAATCACTGCCCGCAGCCACTCTCTCTGCAGCAGACGCAATAATTTGATCGCCCAACAGGATCGTATGCGAAATCTGTACGTCTTCATAAATGCTCATCTCTGTATCGACTTCAACCTGCCAGCCGTCATCCGTCTTCTTCGTTGTTATGTAAACGCCATCCGTTGCAATATGATTGTTATCTCTTGTCTTGAGCCATGCATTACGATAGATGCCCGCTCCCGAATACCATCTGCTGTTCGGGCTTTGATGCACGACTTTCACAACAATTTCATTCACGCCATCTACGACGGCAGCTGTAATCTCGTGTTCGAATGAGGAGTACCCGTATATCCATTCTCCTACAAACTGCCCGTTCACATAGACGGAAGAATCCATATATACACCGTCAAAACATAGCAAAAGCTGCTTATCTTCTTTGGTACAAATGAATTTCTTACGATACCAGCCAATACTGTTTTCATAAAGATTGAGCGTATTATAGATAAGCCAATCATGGGGAATATCAACGGGCTCGAACGTTAGACCAGCACAATCTGTCACTTCCAAGCTGCTTTTCGCAAATTCCCATCCGTCATTAAAAAGCGTCTTCTTATTCATTGTCTGTTGCCGTCCTCTCTACTGTTCCCGTTTCCCACTTGCGGATCAGCTCCTCGCATACTTACACAACTTGGAAAATCGGACTTTCTTTGATATACCGCATCCCTTACATACTCGGGCGTTTCCCATTCCGGTCAGGATTGCCGAACTTCAGCGGATCTACAGTCTGCCCGAGCCTGGCAACCGGAGCTATTAACGCCTCGATAACCGTTTTTATTTTTATACTCATCGTCAAATCCTCATGTCGCTAATTTACTTGCTGCTTTCTGGCATATTAACCTTTCAACGCGCCGACCAAAACTCCTTTTACAAAATACTTTTGCAGAAAAGTAATAAAATAGGCATCGTCAATGAAGAATATAAAAGCTTACTTAATATTACATCGTCCCGCGAAAGAAAATAAGCCCCAAACGAAGTGCAAATAGACGATCGCATTGATAAAGCAGCAAAGGAGCTGTCCCACAAGGTCTGTTGCAACCTGAGGGAAGCCCCTTTTAAAAATAGCTCTGTTAAACTTTGTTGTTGATTTTCATTATTTAAGTAACGGGCCTTAAAAAAGAGCGGAACTGCGAATGTTCAGTAATCACAGAAACAACGATTCTGTATGAAATTTCATATAAAATTGGGCTCTTCGCTTCAATTAGAGTACTTTTGTATGATTTTTCGTATATAACTATGGATATTACCATTTGAAGGATAAATCTGTATGATTTTTCGAGTACATATATTGGGGAACGATAGTTTCGAATTGTTCGCTAACTGTTTGATCAGCCGATCACCGCCAAATGATCCTTCAATGCCATTCATCATATAGTCATTTTTATGATTTACTATATTGAGCTTAGCCATTCCTTCAGTTTTGCAACTTCAGTTCCCGCCAGCATCATGATACCAATCCCGTGATTATCATTGGTTACCGTGAGGAGGTCGTATTTGTAATAATCGGCGGTAAAGGAGTAGCGCGAGCCGCTGCAAACCCCGTGCACGTTGCCCTGACGGTCGATAGCGTACCGAGTCAAACCGTCCCAGGCTTTCATTGACGCTTCGATAAATCTGTCCGGATCGCTAAACCAGCCGAATCGAACACCTCTTGCAAAAGCATAGGCGAACATCGCCGTACAAGAGGCTTCCAGGTAAGCGTCCGGATCGTTCAGCACTTGATGCCAGAGCCCGCTCGGAGCCTGGAGGCTGGCGTAGCCTGCACACAACTCGTTAAAGAACGCGACCAATTCCGGCCGCGCCGAATGATCCACGGGCAGTGCTTCCAGCACCTCTGTCAGCGAAAACAGTGTCCAACCATTGCCGCGCCCCCAAGGAATGCCCGTAGCCTTGCCGTATTTAAAATCAAATACATGCGACATGATGCGCTGTTCCGGCATGAACAAGTACTTGCGGAATAACAGGAACTGGTTGGCGGCTTCATCGAGCGCTTCGCTGCTATCCGTGACCTTGGCGTACCGGCATAGAAACGGCGTGCTCATGTACAGATCATCCGCCCACATCGTATTTTCGGAGTATTCGTCATTGCATTCCCGATAAAATGCGCCGTCTTCCTTCCTTTCCAGCTTGCGGAGGATGAAATCGGCGATTCGCTCCGCAATCGGCAAGAAGCCCGGATTCGCGCATTCTTTATAGGCTTCCAGCATGGCGGAACCGAAGGAGCCGCAGTTGTCCAGCATTTTCATCATCACAAGCTGCTGATTAATCGCCGGGAAACCGTATTGCTCCCGGTCCCATAAAGAATATTCGAACATGTCCGTACAGGACCGTACATGATCCGCTGCATACCCGACGATATCCGACCGATCCAGGAATCGGCCCGTTTGCAAAAGCCCATAGATCGTTACGCCTAACGGATAATCCCATCTGGCATAATTCGTGACACTGCCTACGGTCCATTTGTTGCTCAGCATCGCGTTTTCATAGTACGGCCGAATCCAGGCATCCGGACCGTCTAAGCGCCAATACGTCTTATCACGCAGCTGAGCGGACTCCGACTCTCCTTCTTTTGCATATAACCGGTCTGTTCTTACCAGATCCTCATAATCGAACCGGACGCCAGATTCAAAAGGTCCAAGATACAACCACGGTTTATTCGAACCGAGTACATCCACAGGAGCGCTCAACGCAACCGGCACTCCCCCGACATCGGCATCCAACTTGAATTCCCACGAGTTGCCTCCACAAACGCTGCGGACGAGCAGATCGTGCTTGCCGAACGAAAGCGGCACTTCCGCCTGAAAGCTGCCTGCCTCCGAAAGCTCCAGCACCTGCCTGCCATTCACCCAAACCGTTAACGGACCTGCCGCAGTTCCCGCCAGCACGCAAGATGCTTTCCCATAGCTTACTTGATTCAGCTTCGTCCAAGCATACGCTTGTTTGCCTGGCTGTAAGCCGAATATTCGCTCACAAGCTGGCTCACCCCATTCACTCTCGCTCCAATTGTATTGAGGCAGCCACTCCAGCCCGTTCTCTAGCTCTGAAGCATGCGCGTCCGGCAGCGGTCTTCCATCGAACACATCCGTATCTACCGGAGCCGAATAGACCCATCCGGCTTGTCCTTGCCTATCGGCAAATGGAGTCAGTACATTCAGAATCCGCACCTTCGCTTCATCCGGCCCGAACAAGCAGCCGAAGCCGGCTGTCGTGTTCATAGCCTTGATAAAGAGCCGGTTCCAACCTTTAACGAAATTCAAACTTAACTTCACACTTGCATCCGGCTTGATCTCGTCAATCACATTGGAGCGGTATGCCGGTTCGCCATTAAAATAAAACCGGATCGGACCCAAGCAGCGAATCAACACATCCAAGCTCCGCTCACCGTCACTCCATACCAACCCGTAAGCATATGCATATTGGCCCGGCTTCGCCTCCGGAAACCTCCGGCCGAGATTCAAATCAAACAGTCCTTCTTCCGTCTGCCATACACCGGACTTGTGAAAAGCCCTGTAGGTAAAAGGGACCGGCGGGTTAGCCCCGATATAACGATCCGCCAGCACCTTCAAAATTTGTTTATCGTCATCTCCCAAACGGGATTGTACACTCTCAAGCTCATGAAAATAGGTTGTCATATCCGCCTTCCTTTCTACAACATGCGTATAGTGAACGTCCGCTCGAACGGAGTCAACAGGTTCACATGGACGTATTGGCAGCCTGCCGGGTGCTGGTCCTCACGATTTACGGGCAGCCAGTGCTCATAAGCCCCCCCGGTAATTTCGATCGCATCGCCGTTCACCGCGTATCGCACGGAACCGCTCTTCAGCATATATTTCCCTTCGCCTGCTGCTTGCAGATCGTTTCCGATGATCGATCCCTCAGCGCCAAAAATAAACGTGACTTGCGTGTAAACATCCTCGCGCTCATCGGACTGGACGCAAATCTTCCATTCCGATGCGCCGGGCATAATTGCCGCCTGAAGCTTATGCGTCTGCAGATGCGTCATTGAGCGGTGCTGATGCGGCAGCAAGTACCAGGGGCTGATCTCAGCAGCTCCAGATCTTTCAGGCAAAAATGGATGCGGAATCGGTCCGTTGTAGCCTTTTTGCATTTCGACTCCCAGCTTGTAGATGCCCTGCTCGACGGAAAAATCATCAAACTTGACGATTCCCGGTGAAAAGGAAGTCGACACTTTTACGCCAAGAAGCCTCACCTGACCATGTCGAAGCGAGAAAAACGAAGGCGTTCGGGTCATGATCGTCGCACTGGTATCCTTCTCACGAATCCGCACAAGTGGGGCGCCGAAGGCCAGATGCATACTGCTGTGCTCAATTTTCATATGATGGCCGACACGGTCGATCTGCTGCAAATGCTCGCTCAGCGGATGACGCCCATTGATGACTTTGACATAGCTGTCCGGCAGCGGTGCCCGCTCTAAATCAGCAATATCCGCTTCCGGAAATAAAAGAAGCCCCAGCAGCGCATGGTTATTCACTGCGTCGGAACGTTGAATAACCGAACCTGCATAATCCGACATTGCCGCAAATAACGGATCTTTATCGTGCGCCGCCATCAGCCTGTAAATCAGAAAGTAGGGTGCCATGTCAAAGCTGTGGCCAAAATCCTGACGTCCGGAGTAATCGGTTACCACTTCGCCGGACGGATGCACCAGATAAACCATCATGCGCAAATTTCGGCGTACGCCTTCCATCCATTCAGGCCGGTTCAGCAGGCGGGCCGTATGATACAGCGCAATATCGCTGACCGCATTGTAAATCCCGTTGCTTCGCTCGGTCCATTCGCCGTCTTCCGTGATGTCTACGCCTTCAGCCAGCCACTCCTCCGCTCTCGCAACCAACTCGGGCAGCGGGAAAATCTCGTGCAGCAGCGCTAATGCGGCGGTAATGACCCAACGATGGTTCGGCGTATGGCATCCGCCTGTAAGCATAGCCGGAATGGTACGCTCCAGAAAGAGCTTCACTTTCGCCGCCGCGGGCTTTACAGCCGCCCAAACCCGAGCCTCAAGCAGCTGATAAATTTGCGTTACACCGCCTACGACAAAAGCCGTATCCGGCGGGGAATTAAAGTTCGTCGAGCCAAGTGTTATCGTACCGTCCGCATGCTGGCGGTTCAGCATAAAGTCCGCTGCCCGGTCAAAAGCGGCCAAAAGCGCTTCATCCCGATAATAACGCGACTCCGGATTCACCAAAGCGGAAGCCCATTCCGCCATCACTCTGGGCGTATTCAGATGGTTTGCCCGCGCAATGCCCGTATCGTCGATGATGCCGCCGAAATATTTGGATGCAGGATCATTGACCTGCAGCTGAAGGGTCGACACGATATGCGCGTCGTTATTTTGTACCAACTTTTTATAAATGGGATCCATCCTACATACCTCTCATCGCTTCGATTTTATCCGTAATAAGCTTGTGGCTCTCATGGATTTCTTCCGGCTGGCATGCAGCCTTCAATTCATATACTTTAACTTGTGCCAAATCGATCGCTTCAAGGAAATGGTCAAAGAATTTAAGGTCCTTGCTGTGTACATATGGGCACCAATGATCGGACAGTTCGAGCGTTTCATGAATATGCACGCCATAAATATAGCGTTTAATCTCTTGCAGCTCTTTAAGATTATCGTACAAGCCCATCCGGTCCATCATCATCGCGTGGCCGATATCGTACCACAAATACACCGGGCTGCCCTTCAAGTTATCGCAAATCGTTTTCGCTTCCATCAATGCAGGCATCTGATAACAGCGGGAACGCGTTTCGATGCCGATGGCGACAGACCATCCTTTCTTTGCTGCATGCTCGCTTACATGCTCCAGACTTTCCTGGATCCTTCTTGTGTATATTGGACTTAAGCGCTCGCGTCTTTCAGACATTTCATTCCATAGTCTTTGGTACTCCGGCGAATCCTTGCCGTGTTCCCGATAGAGCTTCTTCAAATCCGAATCGATGTTATATTCGAACGGAACTTCACCCGGATGCACAACGACCGCTTTAGCTCCATAGCGATCCGCATATTCCATAGATCGAATCAGCAGCTCTACCGAACGCTTCCGCTTCGCTTCATCATCGAATCCGAGCATCACAGAATCCGTATCATAGTCTTTGTCATCAATAAAAGGAAATACATTATGCACGCTGGAAACGCCGATTTCCCCTTTTTCAATCATGGGCTCTATAGATTTCATCAGCTCGTCCGTCACGTTATAGTTCAGCTCCACATAGCGAAAGCCTAACTCTTTAATTTCCTCGATCATCTCCCGGCCGGTCGTATGTCTTTTGATGTTCCAGCATGTAGAAAATGAATATTCCCCTTTGTCCAACATCTCTGTTTCCAACTCCTCCACACACATTGATGTGAGAAAAGCCAGTCTTCCCTCGCTTTACAGGGGATAAACCGGCTTTCCTTAAAAGCTCAAGTATTACTCCTGAATATCGCTCAACCAAAATACGGAATTTGATCGTGCTGACAAATTGGAAGCTTCCATCAAGCGCGTCAAATCAAGCGCTAATTGAA
The DNA here is from genome assembly GCF_014534655.1 of Paenibacillus sedimenti. Taxonomy (GTDB): domain Bacteria; phylum Bacillota; class Bacilli; order Paenibacillales; family NBRC-103111; genus Paenibacillus_E; species Paenibacillus_E sedimenti. The sequence continues at coordinate 282,053 of NZ_JACVVD010000001.1, read as the reverse complement.
TGTTTTCTGTCGCTGTCGTTCCGTTTTGGATATGTGAAACCCATTGTTCGAAAGCCGATGGAAGAGGTACCGGCAGATCCGTTTGGACTTTCCATCCATTTGAAGCCTCACCTATTAGTTTGCTGCTGCGCAAAAGCAATTTATCGTCGGTTCTGGAGTAGAACAAACTGCCCCCGGTTCCCTGAATTTCGATAACAAACTGGGAATAGCTGTTCACAAATCCGGCTTCGACAATGGCCAAAGCGCCGCTTGGATAACTTAAGATGGATAAGGCATTATCCTCAACCTCTCGGCCTGTCACAAAACCGTAACTGGCACTGACACAATCCGGGAAACCCAGAAACAATCGGGCCAAGTACATAGGATGACAGCCAAGGTCAATCATCGCTCCCCCGCCGCACTGCTCCAGGTCGAAGAAATGGGCGGGAAGCCCGCCATTCGGCGCTCCTTCCGTGGGCAGCGCGCCATTGTGAGCCAGACGTATGCGCGCCAACGTTACATTGCCAAGCAGCTCATCGCGCAATATATGCTGTATGGCTTGCGTAAATGCAGTGTTCAAACGAGGCAGCGATACAACCAGCTTCACTCGGGCAGCTTCTACAGCAGCCAAAATTTCAAGACACTCTTTCGTTGATGTGGCGACTATTTTTTCGGTAAAGATATGTTTGCCCGCTTTCGACGCCGCAATGATAACGTCCCGATGCCTGTTCGTAGGGGCAGTCACAATGACGGCGTCAATTTCAGGCAAGGATAGAAGTTCTTGCAAGCTTTCGTAAAACGTGACGCCAAGCTCCTCCGCCTTGTGCCGTCCCCGCTCCGGCACTTCATCCCATACGGCCACGATTTCCGTATCCGGATGCTCAGCAGCCTGACGTGCATAATCCTTCGCATGAACATGCCAAAAGCTTAACATGGCTACTTTAATCATGTCCGACTGCCTCTTTCCGGCTAAATTAGTCAAAATAAACCGCATTTGCCCCTACATGGAAAAAGCCGGACATTCAAGCGATAACTGCGTGAGCAGTAATATCGCGTGTCCAGCCCCTCCTTTAACTTGAATTACTTCATTTGCTCCATTTGTTGTCTGGCAATTGTCAAAATATCCTTGGCAAGGAACGCTTTATCTTTATTTTCCGCATACCATTTGTTCATAAAATCTTCAAGCTGTTTGCCATTGGCTTTATCCCATGCCGCTTGTGCGTCTTTAATCGCCTGTTCCGGGCTGTATTTCGCACCGCTGATGATGGCCTTAACAAAAAGGTCTGTTTGCTCTTTAAGAATTGTTGCATTAATCGTTTGGAGATCAGCAGGATAGACCGGCATATGTTCCCCATGTGTCATTGCAGGGTATTGTCTTTGCGAATCGAAATAAATTTTCTGAAGTTCTTTATACATGTCCGAACCGGCTTTTTGTTCAGGTACCGCATTATTAAATCCGTTTAGAGTAAAGAAACACTTATCTGTTCCTGTAGAGTAAAACATTTCATAGTCTAAAGCGTAGCCGACTTCATTTTTCGATTTCAATGGATCGATGGTCTCACGGCAGCCATTGGCGCTCTTCTTCCAATGTGTCCCTTCGTCTCCGTTAATAACCTTCAAAGCGGTTTCCGGTTTCATCATGAAGTCAAGATAGCGACCGACAGCTTCCGGCTCCTTCGACTTGGCGTTCACAACCGTCGTCATTTGCACAGGATTATCTAGACCACCGGTAAATATCCCCATCGGTGATTTCGGATAGCCTAACGGAGCAATTTCCGCACTTGCAACATTTTTCTTCAGCGTTGCAAAGTCATTCATCATAAAGTCAAAAAATCCGCCGCTATATTTAACGTAAATGCCGATTCTGCCGTTCAGGAAGTCTTGTTTGGCCTTTGCGCCGTCTTTATCATTGATATAATCTTTATCGATAATGCCTTCGTCATAGAGCTTCTTCTTAAATGTTATGGAGGCTAGCTGATTTTCCCACAGCGGGACTACCTTTCCATCCTTAACTCCCCAGGCAATCAAATCCTTGGACGAATTTTCGCCGAAAATTTCGTTGATGGCTTGTTCCGAATATGTGCTCATGTTCATCCCGTACGTATCTTTCTTACCGTTGCCGTCAGGATCTTGTTCAGCAAACGCCTTGGCTACTTTCATAAGCTCTTCCGTTGTTGTCGGCATGCTCAAATTCAGCTTTTTCAACCAGTCGGTACGAATTAATAACATGTGCTGTATTGTAGCTTCTTTTACTTTACCGATTTCATAAATCTTGCCGTCCGGTTTCGTTCCCGCTTTCTTCAGCTGAGGATACTGGTCAAGCAGCTTCTGGTATTCAGGCATGTATTTTAAGATGTCGTCAATGGGAAGCAGCTGCTTTTGGTCGTACAAGCTGTTCCTAAACGGCGTGTTGTACTCGTTCACAATGTCAGGCGCAGAGCCGGATGCAAAAAGCACATTTAATTTTTTCGTAGACTCGCTGCGGAGGACGGGAACGTATTTCACATTCACAGGACCGTTTTGATTGATCCATTTGGTCCAACGATTTTCCTCATAGTTCCCCTCCGACGCAGGAACCCCTCCCCGATCATACATGGAAACAGTAACATTTCCGCGTTTGGCAGCTGCTGACTCCTTCGGAGCATTCGTAGCCGTGTTACCGGCTGCCGCACCCTCTTTCTTGTCGCTGCTGCATCCAACAAGCGTTGCCCCTAATGCTACGACCCCTATTGTCATTCCCATCCACAGCTTTCTTTTCATGCGCATACCCTCCTATTTATATTGAAAAGTTTTGGTAAACGTGGAGCCCCATTTGGTTTAACCCTTAACAGAACCAAGCATAACGCCTTTGACAAAATATTTTTGCAGAAACGGATAAACGATCAGCATCGGAACCACCATCACGACAACGCCGACAGATTTGACCATTTCCGTAGCAACCATTAGCTGCTCTTCTGGTACCAGGGAAGGTGAATTCAGGATATCGTTTTTTTGCAGCATCGCTTGGACAACGACCGTCAAATTCTGCATGCCGCCCTTATTGATGTACATCAGAACGCTCATAAACGCATTCCAATAGTTAATCCCATAGAACAAAGCTAAAGTGGCCAGCATCGGAAGCGATAACGGCAATATGATTCGAAGGAGGAGCGATACATCGCTGCAGCCGTCAATTCGCGCTGCTTCTTCCACTTCATGAGGAATATTCTCAAAGTAGCTTTTCATGAGCAGCATATTATAGGTACTGATAAACCCGGTGAGCCACAGAGACCAAAAAGAGTCGATTAAGGACAGGTTTTTTACGACAAGATAAGTAGGGATTAACCCTCCTGAGAATAGCATCGTAAACACCATGGCAAGTACAAACTTGCGCCGTCCTATCAGATAGCTTCTCGACAACGGATAGGCTGCCAATATCGTTCCCAGCATACTAATCACAACACCGACAACCGTAATGAAAATGCTATTTTTAAAAGCTGTAAAAGCAGGGGTTGTCAGAAAAAAAACCTTATATGCCGTAAACTGCAAGCCTACCGGCCAGAAGAAGACATGTCCCGAATCTACGGCCGAACGCTCGCTCAGCGATAACGCTATGATATGAATAAATGGCAGCAGACAAGTCAAGGCAATGGCCCCGAGCACAACATAATTGACTGCGTAGAAAATTTTTTCTCCTTTTGTTGCTTTCATGCGGACGCCCCTCCTCGTTATCAGAATAAAGCTTGGTCAAATTTGCGGGCGATCCTGTTAGCTACCAGTACGAGTGTACAGCCAATGACGGATTCGAACAGCCCCATCGCCGTAGTTACGCTAAATTGCGCATTTCCTAAGCCTATCTTATAAATATAAGTACTTATAACTTCCGACACGTCAGCAACCGCTGAGTTTTGAAGATTATACACCTGATCAAAACCGACCTCCATCAATTGCCCCATGGCCAATATGAGCAGAAGGATGATCGTGTGACGAATGCCGGGAATCGTAATGTGCCACATTTGCCGCCACTTCGAAGCGCCATCCATGCCTGCTGACTCGTAAAGCGCAGGATCTATGGTCGTCAATGCGGCCAAATAAATAATGGTGCTAAACCCCATCTCCTTCCAAACACCCGAACCGACGAATATGGCAACCCAGGAGCTTGACTCGTAAAGGAAGGTAATTGGTTCAATCGATAATAGTTTAAGTATCTTATTGATTGAGCCGTAATCCGTTGCAAATAAGGACAACACGAGACCTGCTACGATGACCCAAGAGAAAAAATGCGGCAAATAGATGATCGTTTGCAACCACTTCTTAAACCACGTCCGCCTCACTTCATTGAGCAGAATAGCCAGGAAGATAGGGACAGGGAATCCGACAGCCAGATTCAGAAGGCTGAGCCAAAAGGTGTTCCAAATAATTTGCAGCGTTTCCGAGCTAGAGAACAAAATCGAGAAATTTTTCAGGCCTACCCATGGACTGTGCAAAATACCATCAGCAAAATTGTAATTTTTGAAAGCGATAACAAGTCCGCCCATCGGCCAGTATTTGAACAGAATATAGTAGGCGAACACGGGGATCAGCATGATGAACAAAGGAATATTTTGTTTCAGCCTTCTTCGATTCAATATCGAAGCACGACTTACATGCTTAGCGGATATGGGGGCAGGAGATTCCTTGAGACTTCCGTTCATGAATGCTTCACTCCTTACTTCTTTGTATACCCTTATATTAAAAGTTTAGATAAAAAAAACCCTTAAAAATTTATAGAATAATCTATAAATTCATTGGGTATCCGATCTATAAACTATACCTTGTCGCAATTTCTGTACTCCTTCGGCGACATTTGATAACGCTGCTTGAATACATTTGTAAAATAATTCGGTTCGTCGAACCCGACCGCTCCGGCGATCTCGAATATTTTCATATCGGTATTCCTCAGCAGCAAAGCTGCTTTCTCGATACGGAAACGGGTTACATAGGAAGTGAAGCTTTCCCCTGTAGCCTTCTTAAATGATGCGCTGAAGTAGCTCGGATTCAGATGAACATGTGCCGCTACGTCCGTCAATCTGCATGCTTCGTGATAATGCTCCTCGATATATTGAGCCGCTTTTTCGATCACATTATCACTTTTGGAGGCCTGCCAATTGTTAAAAAGAAGTATAAAATTCTTTACTTGTTTACTTAGCCATCCGATAACTTCTTCTGAAGTCCAATAGCTTTGCGGCAATTCACCGGGGATTCTCGCCAAAGGCTCGGTTCCATCCGGATCGAATTCCTTCTGCATTAATTTTTGCAAAGCAATGGAAAGTGCCAGCGCCCCAATTTTCATCTCATCTGAAGGTTTGCCTGACAGTTCCGTAAGCATCTGATCCAAAAGCTGCTGGAGACCGATCGACTGGCCCATCAAAATAGCGGACATCAGCTGAACTTCCATTTCTTTCACCTTGGCTTGATTCAGCGACAGCAACATGCCTGGCATAGATTCTTTTTCACCTGCAAGCTTATTGTCGGCAGCGCCTTTAACGATCCCATCGGTGTTTTTATATAATTGCGTCAAATGTTCAGCAGACTGAGCCGTCCCCATTAGAATCATCTTTAAGCGAATTTTTAAAAATTGTAAGGAAGCGCTTCGAATCTCTTCTCTCAAGCTTTCCCCGACGCCATTGTGTTCTGTGACCAATACAAAGCGATCGTGCTCAACGAGAATAAGCCGGGCATCTACCCCCGAGCTTTTCATTAGCTCTTCGACGATGTTGGACAGTGCGAACTGCAGCAGGCTCCTGTCGCTTTTCTGATAGTCCGGCTTCACGAAATCATCATGGTTACATTGCAGCAACCATAATTCACTGCCGGAAAGTAATTCATTCAAACCGGGCGTGAAGCGTGAAGTATGGGGCAAATCCAGCAAAAACGCACGAAGGGCCTGATCCTGCCCCAGTCTCTGCTGTACAAACTCTTTTTGCTGCTGCGTATATCTTTCGTAGAAGCACTCAGACGCTTTGTTCAGAACCTGCCGGACATCCTGCTCCGTGCAGGGTTTGATTAAAAGATCGAGCGCTCCATGCCGCACTGCCGCTTGCGCATACTCGAAGTTCTTGTACCCGGTCAAAATGATCACAAGCAAATCCGGATAGCTCTGCCGCAAATGCCCGACAAACTCGATTCCGTCCATGATCGGCATGCGGATATCGGTCAGCACCAGATCAGGCTTCACCTGATCCAGCAGCGCCAGCGCATCCTGCCCATTGCTGGCCTCGCCCGCAACGGTCCATCCCAGTCCGCCGCTCTCAATCATCTTCACCAGTCCCCGGCGGAAATTCGACTGGTCTTCCACAATTAACACCTTGCCGTTAAGCATGCTTCAGCTCTCCTGTCTCAATGGTCGAATACGGCAGTATTAGACGCATCGTTGTTCCGCTATCTACGACACTAATCATTTCAAGCCGGTAGGGCTCTCCATAAACAAGCTCAATTCTCCTTAATACACTTTGCACGCCAAGGCTTTCACGACCATCCGTCCGCTGCCGGGAAGCCCCTTCGCGCCCAAGCAGCTTAGAGATGGTCTGCTGATCCATACCGCAGCCATTATCCATCACTTCGATTTCCAGGAAATCTCCTGCCTTCCTTGCTTTTATGAGCAATACCTTGTGGGACACTTTATTACGGAAGGCATGTATAAAGACGTTTTCAACCAGCGGCTGTAGAATGGAGCGCATCATTTTGCAGTTCGCCACCTCTTCCTCCACCTGGATGATCGTTTCCAAATCGGATTCAAACAGTTCACTTTGTACCTTGACATAGTTACGGATTTGTTGGAATTCTTCCCCTACTGTGGTTAGAGTTCGTACAGGCATTAAAGAGTACTTCAGCATTTCCGATATCGCCGCGATTAAGGATGCCGTCTCTTTCTCATCATTTAAATAAAGCTTCCAATAAATCTCGTTAAACATATTATGCAGAAAATGGGGATTTAACTGAGCCTGCAGTGCCTTAAGTTCAGCCTCCCTTTCGCTGAGCTGCGTCATGTATACTTCCTTGATCAGCCGTCCGACGTGTTCCGCCATGGCATTGAAGCTTTCACCGATGTAAGCCAGCTCATCCTTCGTACGAACCTTGATTCGGGTATCGAAATCCCCGGCTCTCACCTTGCGCAGTCCTTGCAGCAGTTCCTTAAGCGGTCTCAGCAGATTCCCCGTAGACAGCACGATCAAACCACTCGTCACAAGCACACTGATAAAGCCGGAAAATAAAATTCGCTGAGACAGGTCCCGGTTCTTCTTGTCAATCTCTTCGATCGATGTTCCGCTAACCAGCTTAAAGGAGACGGCACTCGATTCACTTTGGACAAAGAGATGTCTGCCCATCACCTGCGTATGCTGAAGATCCCTCAACAGGTTAAGAGCTTCCCTTGAATCACTTGGCGAGTTGCTGTACAGCAATTCCTTCATCTGATTGAACAAATAAACCTTGCCCGTGCCGTCCTTTGTAAGCTCCTTGACAGAGTTGGAAAAAAAGGATTCGTCCATCGTCATGACCAGCATGCCGTACGTATTCAAAGAACTGTTTTTCATCAAGCGGGACACCACAATCGATTTTCTGAATCCGCTCGATTCAAGGGAGCTTGGCAATTCCATGTTCATCCAGACCAGATTCCCGGAAGTGTCACCCAGTTTAGATCGAATGCGAGTAAACGTCTCGTCGTCCAGTTCATTAATAGACGAACTCGTGTAACTGAAATAAGAAGGGTTTCCGTTCAAGTCATACAAATACATCCCCGTAACGTAGGGTGCATCGAATTTGATTTGCATGATTTGCTCTTCGATCTGCCTTTTATCAAAGTACAAATTAAAAGAATCGGCATCTTCATTCGTATTGATTTGACTGATCATCTTCTCAATTTGCGGATTAAAGACAATCAATTGCGAGATGCGCACAATTTCCTGTACTTTTAACTCCATCTTAGCCATCGTTTCTTCGTTTGTCCGTGAAAACTGCTTGCTGATTTCATCTTCAAACAGCTTCAAGTTATATTGATAGGTGAAATAGCCGGTTATTCCGAAAGCCAGCAAAATAATGCCGGACAAGCTGAGAATCAGTTTGATCCTAAAACTCCTGTTGACTCCTACCAGGTCTCGCAACCAAATCGGCATCTCATTCCCCCGTTTGTCAGAGTTGGGACAATCCCTTATCCGACATTATAACAGTAAAATCGCTAATCCGCGCAAAAAAACTGCGTAAGCTCTTCAAGGCTCACGCAGTTGCTTAAAAGTGCGGCAGGTAGCTGACCGTCTGGACGACTCGTTTATTCCTTTTTTTTGGAATGATATCCCGCAGGATCATCGATCAGTATTTGCTTTCCGCCGTTTCCCATGACTATCTCATTTGCCTCAAACTTTTTCTCAAAATCATAGCCGGGCCCCTGCTCCCACGGAACACGCCCAGGAAGGACAGGAGCCACAATATAGGGCACCATGGCCGGTTCAGCCGGCGCGGCGGGAGCGGGCCAGAGATAGCCCAGCGAGGACCAAACCGATCAGCCCCACCACTATGGCCACGATAGCCCCGGCTCGCCCGTTGCCGGTACCGAAACCACCGGTGGTGTTGACCAGATGCAGCCCAGCTAGGACTATGCCGATCAACCCCACCACCGCGGCCACGATGGTCCTGAGTCGCCCGGGGGTTAATCCGTATCCAATATTACCGTTGGTCACTTCAGCAGAGGCAATAGTTGGCATAAGTAGAAGTGTACATAGTATTACGAATGAAACTAGCTTCATTTTCATTTGTTAATTACTCCTCTTTGTTGTTTTTGCAAACTGTATATATATCAGCTTATAGCAATCACTTCTTGTTCTTCTAATTGATGGTTAGATGCAAATGAGATATGTTAGATTACAAACGCTGTACAAAAATCAAGAGAATGACAATGCCCGTTATTCCATATAGTGCAATGATTTTAGTTCGAAACATTTGCGTTCTTCTTACATCCACATTTACAACAAAGTTAAGCGATACTCCATTAATGATCAGGAATAAAAATAAAAGCATATAATCGAATATAGTAGGAGGCATCATTTCCCTCCATTCCTATTGAAGATTACTCGGCTTCAATAAGGAAGCCCTGCTCTGCGGGTTCCTAATTATGCTTTCGCGAGGGCTTGAGTCTTCCTTGCTATTGATATCGTTGCCCCTAGTAACATGAAAGCAAGTACCGGATGAAGAGCGGATAAATATCCAATCCCAGACGGTAATTTTGCACTGACCACTATCAAAATGATGATGCCGATCAAACCTGCACTACGCAATCGAAGAGAAAGCGGCAGCCGAGCGACGAAAGTAACGACGAGCATCAGGATCGGAACAATGATTAGCAGTCTGGAAAAGCCTGCATGGCTGGCCCATTGGGCCGAATTCCAAAACAGTGCGAGACCGGCAAGAAACACCTGGATCAAAATGCAAATCGCAAATATCCATGCTATTGCTTTAAAGACCAAACGCGCTCCAACTACGAGCGGAGATAGATTGGATGCTTCCACCGCGCGATCCCCGACTTTAGGTTCACCGCGGTTTAAGGATAGGTTACTCATCTTTGAATCCTCGCTTTCGATAAAAATCTTTTTTATATGCAAGACTTTTTTCTATATAAATGACTTAGTTGTTCCGTATCTCTATTTCAACTTTACATTGCGCTACTCTACACTTTATATCCGAGGTCTTCGATAGCTTCATTAATTTGATCTAGCGCTATCGTGCTTCCGTTATACTCAATTGTTACGGAATTGCCGGATAAATCCACCGCCCCCTTAGCGCCGAGTTCAAAGAGCGCTCTCTCAATCGACATCGCACACATTCCGCAGTTCATTCCTTCCACTTTCAAAAATTACGTCTCCCTGAATCCGATCCTCCAGATGAATTGTTCTTTTTGATCTTCGCGGCTATTTCTCTCCTTTCACAGCCAGTTTACACAACAAATGTCGAGAACTTATGCAGATCTTCCTCTCTTTCCGTGCACTTCTTTAAGAACGTGCCAAATCGCGGTATAATTTCGGTAAGATTTAGATCTCGAATAGAAGCAGACTAAAATGGAAGATGGGATGGGAATGGAACCGAAATTGTTGCTTGTGGAGGACGAACCGGGCATGCTGGAGGAGATGCAGACCTATTTGCAACGTGAAGGGTTCCGGGTATTGACCGCCTGTACCGGCAAGGAAGCGCTCATCATTGCCGGGTCTGAACGGCCTGATCTCGTCGTGCTTGATTGGATGCTTCCCGGGAAAAGCGGAATCGACGTATGCCGCGAATTAAGGCAAACCTCGCATTGCGGCATTATTATGGTTACGGCCCGATCTGATGAATCGGATAAAATCGTCGGTCTGGAAATCGGCGCGGATGATTATTTAACGAAGCCGTTCAGCTTGCGCGAGCTCGCTTCGCGGATCCGGGCTTTATTTCGCCGCCTACGCGGACCTGAAGACAGGCAGATGTTCCTGGAAAGAGACAACTTGATCATTTCCGAAGCTAAATGTCAGGTATTCAAAGACGGTCAGGAAATCCTATTGACTCCTACCGAATTTAAAATTCTGTTCACGCTGGCAGCTCGTCCCGGTATCGTCTTCAGCCGTTTGCAATTGTTAAAGGCAGCGTTGGAGGATGAGTACATGGGATACGAGAGAACGATGGATTCCCATATCCGGAACCTTCGCCGCAAGCTGGGAGATGATCCGGCCAATCCCCGTTATATTCAAACGGTATATGGTTTCGGTTACCGATTCGGAGAACGTTCATGAAGATGACGGTCCGGATGAAAATATTTGCCTATATGGGACTGCTGGTGCTCATTGTAGGTATCACTTTCTCCATTACAACGAAAGTCTACACAGGCAGCTTGATCGATCAATTTCAAAGGGAACGAATCGATGACAACTATTTGAGTGCCACGCCCGAAGAGCAAATCGCGATCTTTAAAGCATATTTCCTTGACAATATGAGGCTGAGCAAACTTCTTCAAGTCACGCAGGGCGTGCGCTTGTTCTTTTTTATAGTGATCGGGTTACTCTTCAGTTATTGGATATCGGGGGTGCTGGCCCTCCCGCTCAAAAAGCTTATAGCCGCCATAGAGCGCGTGGCGCAGGGCGACCTGAACGTCAAAGTACCTGTAGAAACGAAAGATGAGTATGGGAAAGTCGCCCAAACGTTCAATGATATGACGTTTCGCCTCCGTGAAGCCGAAGAAGCCCGCAGACGATTGGTGGCTGATGTCGCTCACGAGCTTCGCACGCCGCTGTCCGTTATGCAGCTTAAACTGGAAAATTATCAGCAGGCCGGCTACCATGTCCCGCCGGAAATGCTGCTTCGGATTCATGATGAAGCGATCCGAATGAGCCAGCTTGTAGATGATCTTCATGTCTTGTCGCTCGCCGAAGCAGGCCTATTGTCGCTTGATCGCAAACCGCTCGATTTGACGGTTCACCTAGAACGAATTGTGGACGACGTGAAATACGAAGCGGAAGAAAACGGATTGGACATTCGCCTTTATACGATTTCGAGGCCGGTTACCGTGATGGCCGATGCGAGACGGATCACGCAGGTTTTCTTTAATTTGCTGACCAATGCGATTCACTACACGACACGTGGAGGGAAGATTACGGTTGAAATCGAAGACCGGGTCGTTGATCGGAATGCGCTCTTTGCACGTATCTCGGTGATCGATACCGGCATCGGCATACCGGCGGAAGAGCTGCCCCACCTATTCGATCGATTTTACCGCGTAGACGAAGCGCGCTCGCGGCATACAGGCGGTACTGGGCTCGGATTATCCATCGTCCATCATTTTGTAAGAGCCCACGGCGGTTTCATCCGCGTTGCGAGTCAGCCTGATGAAGGTACTATATTTACCGTTTATCTGCCTATAGGCAATGATATTTAAATAGTTGATAACCCCGGCGCAAAAACATGCAGGAGCGATTCGGTTACCTTAATATTGCTGCAGCCACATTAGCAACAGTCTAAGGACTATACGTCCTAGACCGCTGATCCGGACTGATTGATACATTACTTGGTTGCCATCTGATCACCAGTGTGGTGTACTCTTCTTCTGTCCAGTTGTGATATCTCCGGTTGCAAGATGATGAAGACGATACACGGTAAGCGCCACCAAATTCTTCGAACTCGTTAGAGCGGCCGGCATAGAAGGAATCGGTTAATTCTTAACGATTTCAGATACTTGTTTTTCCGTAGTATAATGTTTATTCCCTTCAATAATGTTGTTACCTGTTGACGTTGCAGCCCTTGCATTCACTATTACAATTATGGAACAAAGGAAATCCCTTGCCCTACAACGCCAAAAAGAGTCATGCAGCCGCAGCCACATGACTCATTCCTCCATCTTCCTTACATATCATGAATCCAAATTATTAGTGCCCTCGAGGTCCACGATGTCGATGCAGATCGTTAATAAACTCTAAACAACATTAAAATTTAACAAATCAGCGACTTTCACCGGCTGTCCCGTCCGGATGGCACGGTTCGCCGCTATACCGACAAGGATCGAACGGGCTCCGTCTATGTGATCTGCCGCTCTGTTGAACCGGTCATCCGCCGGCTCGCCGAATAAGTCGCGCAACAGAACCGGATCGCCTCCGCCGTGACCGCCAATGCCGCTCTCCACTTCGACCTCGTACGGCTTCCCGAACATGGGAAACATACGGATCTCTTTATTTTTTACCGCTCCTTCCAGCGCTTTGTCTCCACCCGAATTAACATACGACTGCTCGACAATTGTCATCTCCAGCCTTCCTTTGCTCCCGTTGAATGCTATGCGATAGCCTTCCCAAGGGGAATAGGCATTGAGCGAATATGTCAAAATAGCCTTGCTCTTATAGCGGACAAGCACCCCCATAGTATCCTCAATGCTGATGCCGTCGCCGAAAACATTTTGATCGCGATGGTAGCCGTCCTCGTGTTCAGCGTCCAAATACATCGCTTTCAACCGCCCGTTCCGGTCCAAATGGAGCGCGAAGGGATCGTTCTCCGCCAGCGGATTGCCCGTCGCCCTGTCGTAGAACCGGACGACGCCGCGTTTTTCCGCATTTTCCCGGCCATAGAAAAGCAAATCGCCAAAGGCGAAAACAGTGTCCGGTTCGGAGCCGATCCAGAAGCTGACGAGATCGAAGTGATGCGTCGATTTGTGCACGAGCAGTCCTCCGCTGTTCCGCTTGTCGCGGTGCCAGCGCCGGAAATAATCGGCGCCGTGCTTCGTGTTTAAGAGCCATTCGAAGTGAACAGAGTGAACCTGGCCAATGGCATCTCCTTCGATCAACTCGCGGACTTTCGAATGGTGAGGCGCGTAGCGGTAGTTGAATGTGACGCGCAAGCTGCGTCCCGTCCTCTCAACCGTATTAAGGATTTGCCGGCATTTGTCCTCGTCAATCGTCATCGGCTTCTCCGTAATCACATCGCAGCCCAGCTCCATGGCACGAATGATGTAGGTATGATGCGTGCGGTCAATGCTGGTTACGATAACGGCATCCGGCTTCTCGTTTTCGATCATTCGGTTGAAATCATCCGCTTTATAGGTACGCACCGCAGGATAATCGTATTTTTGTCCCAGCAGCCGCTTCGCGTAATCCATCCGGGTCTGGTTGACGTCGCATAACGCCAGCAGCTCCGTTGTTTCGCGAAAGTCGGTCGCCATGGCGGAATAAAAGAACCGCGCCCGACCGCCGGCTCCGACTAACACGTACTTCTTCTTGGAAGTCATGCGTTTCACCCTTTTCATGGAGATAGATACTCGAATCATTTGAAGAACGGCTTCAAACTGAAGCCTCCAGCGTAATCAGATCGCTTTCAAAGGTGTAACGTCCCGAGCCTAGCTTGAGGCGACTCTCCCCTGCCGTTAAATCAAGCAAGCGACAACCCTCTACGGCCCCGACTCCCGCTTCGATTCTTGTGCCATCGATGGCGGACACGCTGCCCGGCACATAGACGGTAGCCGTCGTATTAACGGGAATCGTCACCTCAAGCCGGAATGTCTTTTGCTCGGATACGCTCCATGCCACTTCAATACGTCCGTACAAAGAATCATAGGCTGCCTTCACCCATTTCAAACGTCCCCCCGGTCTCGGCCGGATAATCGTATGCTTAAATCCTGGTTCGGCTGGGTCTGCCTCGATGCCGGCCATATAACGGAACATCCATTCTCCGACTGATCCCAGGGAGTAATGGTTAAAAGAATTCATTGAAGGCGTCTGGAACCCGTTATGATCCGTCCAGCCGTCCCAACGTTCCCAAATGGTTGTTGCTCCATGCTTGATCGAATACATCCAGGAAGGGAAGTCCTCCTGCGTAAGCAGCGTATAGGCAACATCCAACTTGTGATGATCCGTTAAAGCAGGCAGCAAATATCCGACGCCAAGGAAGCCCGTCGATAAACGGTCTCCGCGCGCGCGGATGTCTGCGCTCAGATGCTCGGCGGCCTGTTTGTTTTGTTCCTCCGTCAACAAGCCGAACTGCAGCGCGAGGACATACACGGCCTGTGTTTCCCCGCGAATGCGTCCGTCTCCATCCACAAACGTATCCCGAAACGCTTTGGCAATCGATGCGAACATCGCTTCATAACGGATCAGATCAGGCTTCCGCCCAATTACACCGGCGATCCTTGCCAACAACTTTGCGCTGTAGGCAAAATATGCTGTTGCCAGCACTTCTTTCGGCGTGTCCGCATCGATCGACAGCCAGTCGCCATAGTTGGCATAATCCGGCCGTACGAAATCTTCGCTGTTGTCCCGAAGGTATTCCACCCAACTTGCCATCGCTTTATAATTGGATTCCAGGATGCGGATGTCACCGTACATCAAATACAAGGTCCATGGGATGATAACGCCCGCGTCGCCCCAACCTGCATTGTCAGGAGCGAACCAGTTCAGGTTCGTATTCCACATTTTGTGCCGGATCCAGCCTGCGTCCGGCGCCACATCGGCGAATGCCCCCGACGGCTGTTGGCTGTCGACCATATCCTGGATGTATTTGGTGAAGAAGCGCGACACGTTCATGTTGTACGCCGCCGTTCGGGCAAAAATTTGCGCGTCCCCGGTCCAGCCAAGCCGCTCGTCGCGTTGAGGGCAGTCCGTAGGCACGGAGAGGAAGTTGCCCCGCTGCCCCCACGTAATGTTGGCATAAAGTCGATTCACCATCGGATCATTCGTCTCAAGCCGCCCGGTCTCCGGCATATCGGAATGTACCACTTTGCCTATGATCGACTCCAAATCCGGTTCGCCGGGATAACCGATCAGCTCCACATATCGGAAGCCGTGAAATGTAAAATGCGGTTCGTATCGCTCTTCCCCGTCACCCTTCAACATATAATGGTCCTGCTGCACCGCCTCCCGCAAGTTGTCCAAATATAAACTGCCGTCAGGATTCAACATCTCAGCATGGCTGACGGTCACCTTGACCCCCTGAGGTCCCTGTACCTTCAATTCTGTCCAACCGACCATGTTCTGCCCCATATCATAAATGTATGTGCCCGTTTCCGTGCGGCGAATTGAGACAGGCTTCCGCGTTTGCATAATGCGAACCGGAGGCTCCGCAGTTCCGACGAGCAAGCCGTTGTAGCCCGAGCGAACGTCCGGCGTCTCCCAAGTGCCGGCAGCCGTATAACCGGCACGATCCCAGCCGGACAGCTCCAGGCGGGCATCATACGTCTCGCCTTTAATCAGGTCGGAATATAGGATCGGTCCTTTGGCAGTCCGCCATGACGAATCCGATCCGATGAGCTCGCTCGTGCCGTCATCATATTCGATTTTCGCCTGCAGCAGCAAAAAAGGCCGTTCCCCATACACATGATTCCCTAGGAAACCGACTGTTCCCGCAAACCAGCCGTCGCCCAGGATGACGCCGAAGACGTTTTCGCCGACTGTCAATTCGTCCGTAACATCATAAGCCTGCACTTGTACGCGTGTGTCGTAATCGGTCCAGCCGGGCGCGAAGAGCGCCCCGATCCTTTGGCCGTTAAGCCGAAGATCGTACAAACCAAGCGCGGTTGCGTAAACGATAGCACGGCGCACGGGTTTCACGATTCGGAAGCTTTTGCGCAAATAAGGGGGCGGCTGCAGCTCAACCTCGGGCTCAGCCTTGCGCCCGATCCATTTCGCCTTCCAATCTGCGCGTGACAGCAGCCCCATCGACCAGAAGGCGGGCTCACTCCAGTCCGACGCTACTCCGAGGTCGTCCCAGACGCGGACTTTCCAGTAATAGGTTTCCCCGGAGCGCAGAGTCTCCCCTGCATATTCAATGTGAGTTGATTGATCGGATGCAGTTTTTCCACTATCCCACATATC
Source organism: Paenibacillus sedimenti (assembly GCF_014534655.1). Classification (GTDB taxonomy): domain Bacteria; phylum Bacillota; class Bacilli; order Paenibacillales; family NBRC-103111; genus Paenibacillus_E; species Paenibacillus_E sedimenti. The sequence goes on along the minus strand of NZ_JACVVD010000001.1, from coordinate 265,755 downwards.
CGCTTCTTCCCGGTCGAGCCGTTCCCGAGACGAAGCGACCAGCACTTGATACATGGCCTGAACGGCCGACCGTCTTCTCGATTCCAGCTTCCAGAACAAGCGCGGCCGTCTCACATCGATCCCAAGCGGGTTACTCGCATATTCCGTTAAACAGTCAGCAATTGTTAGACTCACAACTCTACCTCCGTAAATTAAAAAATCTTAATAATTTGTATTATAGAAGGAGTTATCCCCGCAGTTATGGGGGGATCGGTAACAGTTTATAGGGCAAAATCATTAACCTTAGGCATATTGTGATCCCGGATTCCTGGTTAATTGAGTAAATGAAATAAATAACCTATAGAGTCGTTGAGCTGCCTTGATGCAGCGATCGCATGAGAAACATCTCCTATTTTGAGATGAGGCTTAGCTTTGAACATTCGCAATTCGGTTTCACCCGCTTAGAAAAGGATATTTTGTTCTTTTTTCTATATAGTCCGATTTTGCACACCTCCAGAGGATTTTGAATCGCCGTATGAGCAAATTTACCGCTCCAAGTTGGCAAAATCGGACTAGAAATCGTTTATTTGACGTCGTTTCAAAACAAGTGGGTGATTTCGGACTCTAGCTGGAGATTGGATCGATTGTAATTATAAGGGAGGCTCAAAGCCATAAAATGGCTAAAGCCTCCCCTTTTTTACCGAGGCGATCAGTCCGAGTTGACGAACCAGTCGTTTTTCATCGTTCCCACCAAACGGCGGTGACCTTGAAACTCCTCGTAAATGTTAAAGTCATACGACTTAAGAAATGACAGCTTGTAGAGCAAATCCCCGTTTTGCAAGCTGATTTTGAAGCCATTATGCTTGCCGACTTTCAACTTCGACTGCGGCGTCTCCGGCGTCTCATTAGATCGAGGCTCGAAGCTGCTCAAATCTGCGGACCACTCGATGGCCCTCACCCCGTTATTGTCGTTGATCTGAAAGACGATCTTACGCCCTTCGGTGCTTACGCGCGTGCTAGCGTCCTTCACGATCTCGTAGTTGAACTTCAACGATAACTCCTTTTCATTCAGCGTGGTGCCAAAATGATCGATGGAAAGCGTGTAAGGCGCAAGCGAAATTCCCTTCAGCGGAGTCTTCACGTCTTTCTTTTCTTGCGGCAGCCAAAACGCGAATGGCTTTACGTACATGTCCGCGCTGGACGAAGCATCATCCGCATCCGAGTCGTCATCGGAATCCGACGCTTCTCCCAAAACCAACTTGCCGTCGGATGCTACCGCCTCGCCAAGCAGCAAATTCATCCCGCTCGTATCGACACCCTTCGGAATGACGCTGGTGACGATGATCTGGGCCTTCCCTCCGGGGCCCACCTTCTCTTTCACGTCCAATACGTTGGCCGGGTAGACGGTACCGCCTGCTGCGCGAAAGCTGGCAACCAGCTTCACCGGACTAGTGAATCGCTTCTCCTGGTTCTCGATGAGCACCTGCGCCGTATACTGATCCGTCGATTGGCCTTGATAAGTCTTGACGCTCTGGATCGAAAACTTGGAGCGGTAACCCGAATCGGTGAGCTCAAACGAAGACGACGGGTCGATGATCGGCACTTTCAACATATCAGCCGGCGTCTCGAAGTCGAGGACGTCTACTGTTTTCTGATCGGACGTTTTCTCCTGCAAAACGAGTTTGAGCTTCGAGAACTCATACGTATACGGAACTTTGGCCGCCATCTGCAGGCCGACGGAGCTGCCGTTCGCAAGTCCCAGCACTTTGGCCGGAGTGATGACCTTGGCATCTACTTTCACGGTTCCGTCGAGCAGAAAGTAACCGGTCATGTCCGGGATCGGCAGCGAGTCCGATCCTTTGTTCGCCAGCGACAAGTCGGCGGTCAAGATGTCCTGGTCCTCCCAGGGCAGCCGATACATGCCGTTCAACTTCGCCGTGTACATGCCGTTCTCGTCCGTAAATTCCACTTCCACTCCTGCACCTTTCCCGTCCTGCTTCATGACATGAGGCAGCTCCAAGCAAGCGACCGGCATATTGAGCGACAGATCGGCCAAGTACTGCGTAACGACGAGCTGCCAGCCTTCGGTCGATACCGATGCCGGTACGGTGCCGGTGAGTGTAATCTCCTTCGTCTCCTGCGAATTGACGACAAGATCTTTTACCCCTTTGGCTGTCAGCGGATACGTATACCCTTCCGGCGTACGAACGGCAAACCGGTAAGCCGGCACCGTTATGCTGTGGTTGCCGACATTTTTCAGCTTCAAAGTGACGTTCGGCAAGCTGTTCTTTTCATTTTTGCCGAGTGTGAAACTCGCCACTGCCAGATTCATGGTGCTGCCCGAAAACTTAACCGTATGCGCGCGTCCTGCCGGGGTTACTTGGGTAAAATCGTCAGGTACCGTTATTTCACCGAGCATACGCTCGAAATTGTCGAGCGAGAAGTCCCACTTCATCAGACTAAACTTCAAATCATGTAATGATGTCGCTTCATTAACAATAGCGTAGTACGACAGCTCTTGCGTGGAACCCGCAGCAATCCTCGTTTTGTCTTTGTCTTGGGGCATTATTTTCGCAGTGAACGGGTCACCGTTCTTACCCAGCAGGCGCACCCAATAATCGATTAACGATAGGCTCTTTGCGCCATTGTTCGTGATGCTCAAAGTAAAGGTTACGACATTGCCGTTAGCATCCGACAGCAGGCTCAAACGGTTGATCTCGACATAAGCGCTATCGTTTAGATGAACACGGCCTATCGCCGCTGTTGTCTCGGCATTGCCTGCGCTGTCTGCAACCACAGCTGCTGGCATAGCCGAACTCATCAGGATAACCAAAGCGACAGTCAGGACGATGAGAGAACGTTTACGATTTCTGGTCATAGGCAGCTTCCTTTCAAAATTATGCTTGATGCCGGAGCGTATCTAAGCCGAGCAATTCTTCCGGTCTCATTGCCTTTAGCTGCTTTTCGTACAATTCGCGATATAGCCCTTTTTGTGCGAGCAGCACCTGGTGTTTGCCGCGCTCGACAATTCGCCCCCGGTCAATGACGAGGATTTGATCGGCTCGAACGACAGTCGCCAGGCGGTGTGCGATAACGAACGTCGTACGGCCTTCCATCAAACGTTCCAGCGCTTGCGTGACTAAATGTTCGGATTCCGCATCCAATGCCGATGTGGCCTCATCTAAAATCAAAATTCGAGGACTTTTGAGCAGCGCTCTGGCGATCGCAATTCGTTGTTTTTGTCCGCCTGAGAGCCGCACGCCGCGTTCTCCAATCACCGTATCGTAGCCAAGCTCCCACTCTTCAATGAACTCATGAGCGTTGGCTGCTACCGCCGCAGCAATGATTTGATCCCGTTCCGCTTTGGGATTGCCGTAAGCGATATTCTCATAGACGGTTCCTGAGAATAGGATATTATCCTGCAGCACAAGGGCAATATGACTGCGCAAGTCATGTAAATCATAATTTCGCAAATCCACCCCGTCTAACAAAACGGCTCCTTCATCCGGATCATAAAATCGAAGAAGCAAATTAATGATCGTGGATTTCCCAGCCCCGCTAGGGCCGACAAGCGCAATGACATCACCGCTCCTGGCATGGAAGCTGATCCCTTTAAGAACCTCCCTGGTCTCCAGCACCATTTGCGGCGGATCGGGTCTCATTTTCGGCGGAATCCAATAAAACCGTTTGGCAGGTCTTTGACGCTCCACCAGATCTTTATTTCTCTGTTCCATTTCGGCTTGCTGTTTTTCCGGCCTTTCGATGACATAATCAAATCCGACTTGATCGAATTGGATCTCGCCTCTACAAGCCTTCAGCGGTATCGGATTGTCTTTATTCCGGATTTCCGGTTCTATATCGAACACTTCAAAAATTCTTTCCACGTTGGCGAGTGAATTTTGGATCGTGACATTGACATCGGAAAAACGCTGAATGGGACCGTACAGCTGGGATAAATAGGCTTGGAACGCGATCAGCTCGCCTGCCGTCATTTTGCCCCTGATAACCATAGTCCCGCCTGCGAACCAAATGATCAATCCGCCGAAATCCTGAAAAGTTTGACTGATTCGGCCCAGCGTGTTCGATAAAAATTGAGCGGTCATCGCATACGCATAATGGGCCGAGGCCTGCTTCTTGAAGCGGTTCAGCTCCATTCGTTCCCGGTTAAACGCCTGCACAACCTTCATACCGGCAATACGTTCCACGAGCACGCCGGACATTCGCTCCATCTGCCGATGCACGGAACGCCACGCATAACGAATGTACACATTGACGTTCGTAAACGTTAAATAATAAACGGGAAGAAGCCATAAAGACAGCAAGGCCAGCTTCCATTCCATATGAAAAAGCATAAATCCGGCGAACAGCACGAGAAAAAGGTCGATCACCAGATTGATAACCCCGGCTCCGACCAAATTTTGTGCGCCGTTCACATCGTTCAGGATTCGGGATACGATACTCCCGACCTGACGGCTATCGTAAAACCGTTGAGACAGCTTTTGCATATGTTCATATAATTGAAAACGGATATCGATGACCATCGAATTCCCCATTTTGGCCATGACCCAATGACGCACATAATTCATTATCGTTCCAAAAACGTAAACTCCCGCCAAAACCGCGATCACCTTGGGCAACGTCCATGAACCGCCTTTAAGCGGAAGCACTTCGTCGATCAGGATCTTCGTCATCCAGGGGACAGTCAAAGGAACGGCGAATTGCAGGATGCCAAGCGCGACAATCGTCATGATCATGAAGCGGTATGGCTTTAAAAACTTAAAATAACGCCGTATGAGTTGGGAACTTGTATCCTTGCGCATATGAAACCTTCTTTCCGACAATGGATGTCATCCAGTTGCCCGGCCGTCACGATATTCCCCTTCGCACCCGATCGAAAAAATCCGGCGGTCCGACTTGCCCGCCTTTCAAGACGACTTGGAGCCCGTCAATACGTTCATCATTCGAATATGCACGACATAGAGGTCCGCCGGAAACGATAGGCGCAATCATTTCTAAGGCGTACAGATTCAGCCTCTTTACGGCAAAGCCCGATGTATCTCCTCCGGCGAAAATAACCCGCTTGAGTCCTGCGGACAGCACCAGCTCTCTCGCCATCTCGCCCAATCGCCCGCCGATCAGCTCACCGCTTGCCGCCAAGCTGAGCCCGCGTGTTCGCAGCCGGTTCTGTGTCTGCTCAATGGACTCGTCATGCGGTCCAAGCGCGGTGTACAAAATGACGTTCTTGCCGGCTTGCAGCATGCGGTCAGCCTCCTGCAGAAGAGAGGGCAGCGTCGTATCCGTTGCATCCTCGAAGAAAATGGACGCAGGTACGCGAATGCCCGCATAACCGTGCGCTAATGCCCATTCGATCTGAGCTTCGGTCGCCGGTGAACAACTGCCGGATACGACGAGCACCCGATCTGTGGGCTCCGCTTGCATGCGGGGGGTCGACGACGCCTCGGGCAGCAAACCGCTCCGCCGCCAGTGGGAGACAAACGCGTATTCCACGCCGGATGAGCCGACCACGAACAACGGCGCTTTATCGCTTTCCTGCTCAAGCAAACCCCCGATTTTGGTCAGATGGTCATCCGTCAGCACATCAAACAACAATATATCCGGCTCGTTGTCAAGCCTCTCGTTAAACCGCCACTCCAGCATCGTTCCGTTCTGCTCCAGGTCCAGGACATTCATGAGGCCGATCGAGCAGGATGTCTGCTCAGCCAAATGAACCCGGAGATCCGCTTCATTCATCGGCGTAACCGGGTGCTTCCTCATATTCGGATGCCGATCCAGACGAACGGTATCCGTACCCTCCGCTGTAAAATGGTTCCCGAACACCGTATAACGCTTTAAAATTGGCGAACCTGCCAAAAGTGGCGTAAAGCGCTGTTCCGGGAACACCTCCCGTCCGATCTCGATCACTTTCCCGATGCTGCCGGTTTCCGGTGATGAATCGAAAGTGGAACATATTTTGTAGTGCGTGATCGGCGCCTTGAAAGTCCGAAGTGCAGTTAGAACGGGGCGAAGCGCCCGCTCCATGTCCTCCGGACTCATCGTCCGGCTCACTCCGGCCACGCCGAAGCCATCGTAACCGGCGAATTTCTCCTTCCACAATGCCATGTCAGGGATGTCCATAAACAAAATAACGCGAAGACCGCCGGTCGTCAGCGCCTCAAGCGCATCCGTGGAACCGGTGAAATCATCCCCGTAATAACAGATCCGCATTCGCTATCTTCTCCCGCCTTCCGCCCCCTCGCTTCCGGCTTTAGCCGAAAGTTTCCAGAGCCTGCTTTAATTCCGGGTGTTTCCCGGCATGAACTTCCAATGGAATTCCCGCCAGCGCCGCCTCCCAGCCTTGCACAAGACTGCGAAAGCCTGCGCCGGGTCCGCCCGGATGCGCATGAATGCCGCCGCCGGCGATATTCATCAGATCGACCGTACGAAGCGTTCCGTACGTTTCAGGCGCCGCTCCCGCCCACTGTTTCGAAGATAACACAGGAAGCACCGTGTCGGATGGATCGTACATTGGCGTTAAGCAGTCGCGCACGCTGTCGATGACGGATGCATTGCTTTCATAAAACTTATTGTTGAGCCCATTGACATGCAGCTGATCGACGCCGGCCAACCGGCACAATTTTTGATAAGCGGCAAACGACATGCCGAGTTGCGGGTACCGCGACAGCATGCCCCATTGGTTGCGGTGACCATGAATACAGACGGGGGCGTGCTTTCTAAGATGGGCGAGACCCGCAAATCCGACGCTGTTGATGCTGACCATGACGCAGTTGCCGCCGGATTTCACGACCGTTTCAAGATGGCTCAGCATCGGATCAACATCGTCAGTGATATTAAACGCGTACATGGTTTTTTTGCCGGTCCGGTCCGCAGCCCGTTCGATTTCTTCCATGGCGACTTTCACGCGTTCGTGCAGCGGAGCATACGGCGGGTTTCCGTGAACTTCGTCGTCCTTGATAAAGTCGATGCCGGACGATGCCAATTCCCGGACAATAAGCCGCAACTGGTCGGGCGTCAAGCCGATGTTCGGTTTAATGATCGTGCCGATAATAGGCCGACCATGAACGCCGGTCAGTTCCCGCGTGCCGGAGATGCCGAACCGCGGGCCCTCATACCGCTCCCGAAACTGCGGAGGAAGTTCAAGATCGAGCAGCCGAAGCCCCGACAATTCTTCCAGCTCATAAAGATTGCCTGCAACTGTCGCCAGCAAGTTCGGAATGGAAGGACCTATGTTGGCATATGGAAAAGCGATCTTTACGATGCCTCGGCGGTATTCGCCCTTGCTGCTCGGAGGCACCTTAGCTCCAGGCAAGGAAGGGAACGCGGAGGTTTCCAGCTGCTCGACGGACAAAATCCTGGCCCGGTGCCTTTGCTTCAAGCTGTCCGTTTCGTTCGGCAGCGGCATAAACGTCCCTGTAGATTGCTCGCTCACGATAATTTCACTTGCCTGTTCAAGTGAAAAGGCGGTTTCGAGCCAGTATGTCGCAATGATCTGGTCATTCATGGACATGGATATTTCCCCTGCCTTTGTAATTCTTCTCGCACAGCCATAATGCCGAGTCGGGGACTGGCATACACGGGAAGCCCGGTTTCTCGGCTTAAAGTATCCTCCATCCTCGCCATCGAGCCCTGTGCCAGCACGAGCACATCCGCTGTCTCGGCTACCGACTTGGCAGCTTCGCGAATAAGCCGATCATGCTCCTCCGGTCGGCCCGCGACTAGCGCCTGGTAAGCCCCTTCCGCCAATGCGTCCAGTACGCGGACGTTCCGATTCTGACGTTCGGCCTCTCTTAGCAGCAGCTGCCGGGTCGGCTCCAAAGTGGTCGGCAGCGTGGCCAGCACGCCGATCTTCGCGAATTTCATGGTCGCGAGTCGCGCCATGGCATCGTCGATCTTGACGATCGGCGTGTCGAACAGCGGCCGTGCCCAATCCGCTACTTCGCCTACTGACGAACACGTATTGAAAATGATATCGGCTCCGATCTCTTCTGCGTGCCGATAGTACTGGACCAACCGACGGGTGATCGCAGAAGTCACTTTACCTGCCTGAATCGCGTCGGCGATCAGACTATCGTCAATGATGTTGACGAGACGGCAGCCCGGCAGTTCCTCCCGAAACAGCTGCCCAATGCGTTCCGAGAGCCCTTGCCCGGTATAAACCGCAACAACTGTTGTCATAACCTTCTCCCCCTTAGAGTTTTTCGCCAGAAAACTGGCTTCCGAAGCATTCGCTTAGCTTGCTGAATCGCTGATCACCGGAACGGTACCGCCTAACCGGCCTTCTTGTGAGAGCCAGTCGTCCGCATCCGGAAGATCGAAATATCGGAGCATTCCCGGGATAATAAAACTGAGGGAATCATTTTCATCATAAAAAGGTTCCCTGATCCAATCCGCAATACTGCTCATGCGGTTATCCAGACGAACGTTCCGGACGCGGGGATCGAGCAAAGCTGCGAGCTCGGCATATAAGGCGTACCGTCCGCTGCCGTAAAGCTCCATATCCTCTGCATCGATGTTCTTCATGGTCGTTGCCAATTCTACAGACCGCAAAACATCGTATGTGCGCACGGCAGCCATACTGTCGCCGAGCCACATCAACTCATCGGTATAGCGGTCCATCATGCCGAAACGTTTAAAAGGTCTCTCCTCGGGAGAATTCAAGTATGGCAGAAGCGAACCGATCCCCGTCGGGTTGAGCACCATGGCAATGCGGCCGGAGGCGCAAGTTTCTTCGATCCATTTTGCATGCGCATTGATCTCTCTCGTTCCGCCGTCCCATACGGCAATCGTAACCGGCAGTCTCCGGCCTGCAAGCTTCGAATCGAAAAATTGCAGAGCGTTGTTTAACAATCCGCGCTGGCTCCACCATACCGTCCGGAGCGCCCACAGATGCTCCACTTCTCCGCCTCCGGAAAGGCGCGGATTCAGATCGCACGGCTTGCGATTGAAGTAAACGGCATTGCGTAGCCACGCCAGTGCCTGTCTTTTTCGCACGTCATCCGGCAGTGATTGACGAGCTTTTTCGTATCCTGCCAGACGTTGAACTGTTTCGGCGTGTACATTCCGGGCATAAGCACACTCGCCGATGACTTGGCCGCTCTGTGTGCATCTGAGCTGCTCGGCAGGCAGCAGTTGGATCACTTCATCCGGTGGCACAACCGCACTTCCCAGTAAATACTTGGAAAAAAAGCCGGCCGCCGCACGGGCGAGCGGGATCGTAAAGCGGTGTACATGTTCATCCTCGAAAATATCCAGTTGTTCCCCTTTGCCGTACATGTCCCAAAATCTCCGGTTTACAGCTACCGTATGACGAGGAGCCTCGATGGGCACGGAATCGTACGTTGTAGCGAGCACGAGCACCGGCCTGGGCGCCATCGCGAGCACGATATCTTCATGATCGAAGCCGAGCGCGGAAAAACCGGGCCATTTTTGCTCTGCGTCCTGCGCTTTTCCGGTTAGCAGGAAGTACGGCCGGTTCATGATAAATCCGCCGGGCGCTGCTGCAGCGATGCGCTCGTCGTACATCATAAGGAGCGACGTTTGCGTGCCGCCTCCTGAATGGCCGGTAACCCCGATCCGTTCCGGATCGACTTCCCGTCTCGTACACAAATAATCGATCGCACGCACGGCATCGTGCAGCATATAGCGTGCCAAGCTGTCGCCGAGCGGCAAGCATTGCCGGCCGACATTTTCATGCTCCGTCACACTCGTCATCGGAGCCTGCTTCGTCTCGGGATCGTAGAAGCCAAAACGCTCTCCCTGACCTAACGGATCGAGCGACATAACGATAAGACCGGCATGTACCAAGTAATGGCACACGGTCTGATATTCGTCGCAATGCTTCGCCTGCTCGCGGTGCCCGCACAGCAGCAGCACCGCACCACGGGGCTCTGTTACCCCATCAGGTATATATAGATTAGCTGTCACATACACGTGAGGTCTCGATTCGAAGATTACTCTCTCAACGCGAAAGCCATTTCCCGGTATAGTGCCGGTAATTTGCGGCTTTAACGGGGTATCCGAAGGCGGCATGCCGCCGAGGCAGTTGACAAATCCTTCGCGAAGTTCCTTCTGCCGCAGTTCAAGGTCGGCAACGTCTACTATGGCCGCACGTGCCTGTTCTCCCATCTCGGCCGCCCGCATGGCGGATTCGTAAATCCATCTCGGCAGCTGGCTTTTGACATCAAAATGGGCAATTTGGACATTTTCAAACTTTTCAAACACGGTTAGATATTCCCCCTTTCGACATTTCGGCCAGGTCCGAATCAACCAGCAGGTCGGCCAAACGTACAGGTTGGTTCGCATGCGCCGATTTCCAGACCGCTTCCCCAGTCAGCACCGCTAGAGCCCCCGCTTCCGCACCCGCCATAATTTCATAGGGACGAAGCGGATCAGGGCCCAGGAACAAATCTTCCAAAATGAGCGGGTCTCCCCCTCCGTGCCCTCCGGATCGCGGTACGACATGGATCGTTTCTTTGGCGCCGAATAGCGGGAAATAATCGATGGCTTGCTCAGGTACATGGAAGGTCGCCCGTCCGGACATCACTTCCTTGGTTTCGATCCTGCCCTTCGTCCCATTAATGGCAAGCCGATACCCTTCGTAAGGCAGCGAAAAATTAACGGAATAGCTTAACATCGCGCCCTTGTCGTACTTGACAACCGCTGCATACGTATCTTCAATATCGATTTCCGAATCGAAAATACAGCCGTCCGGGCGGTACCCGGTAAAGCTGCCCGGCTTGACGTCCATCGTAGTCAAATGGTCGTCTTGGGGGACGATCTCCTTGCTCCGTGATGACCACCGCATGAAATACGTGCAGTTCTGCTTGACCCTGCATGTCCCGCAGTGCCTGCCGTCTTCCTTGGCGGGATTGAGCTCGCCACTGGGACCGAAATAGTGGAGCGCCCCATATGCAAACGCTTCCAATGGTTTTTGGCCGATCCACCAATTGATAAGGTCAAAATGGTGGGTGCTCTTGTGCACCGACAATCCGCCGGAATTGCTGCGTTTGCGGTTCCATCTTTTGAAGTAGCTTGCGCCGTGATACGTATCGAGGTACCAATTCAAATCGACCGATGTCACTCTGCCAATTCTGCCTTCCAGAATCAATTCCTTGATTCTCGTATGGATCGGTGAATACCGGTAATTGAAGGCTACGTGCAGTTTGCCTCTGCTGGAGTTCTGCGCATCCAGAACCCGCTTGCAATCCGCCCCGTTGGTCACCATCGGTTTCTCCGAAATGACGTCCAGATGGTGCTCTAAACCTTTCACTATATAATCGGCATGGGTATAATCCACGCCTGTGACGATCACTGCGTCGGGTTTCGTTTCCTGAATCATCCGCTCGAACTGATCCGGGGCATAAACCGGGGTTCCCGTGAGCGCCGGAAATTTCTTAAAGCAATTCGCAAAACGGCCCGGATCCGGATCGAGCAATCCGACAATTTCGCAATGCTGCTGGAACGTGTCCAGCATCGGACGGATAAACATGCCGTTCGCCCTAGTGCTGACGCCGCAGATGACGTATCTTTTTCTCGCCACGTTGTTCTCCCTCCTCGCTTCTACCGTAAGTATACAAAGAAGCCGTCGGCAAACCATTAGCGAAAACGACTGAGATTATAGGTCAATCCTCTGAAATGTGGCACCGCAAAAAGCGTCCCTGCCGGCTTTTAACCGGAGGGACGCTTGATACCGTTTAATTCAAGGTTTTGGTGGTGTACTTTAGTTGCCCAAGATAATGGTGTACTTCAACATTTGCGTTCCGCCAACGAGATACATGGTGAATTGTTGGATGTTGTTTCGGTCCGGATTACTGCTCTTCGGATTGCGGGTATAGTTCAGTGTTAATTCGGGATTGATGGAGACCGAATCCTGTTTGGAAGGATCGAGCTCATTATAAACGATATCGCCGATGAACGCCTGCATACCGATAAGGTCCATGATGGGATTGATCTGGTCCTGATTCGTGACGGCTTCGGCACAAGACTTTGCTTCTTTGTTGTCTGCGCTCTTGCAGATATTGATGAATGTACCGTAACTGTTCGTTTCCACCCGCAATTCTCCAATTAAGGTCTTATCCCATAGGTAGAGACCATTCAGCTGCTTCGACGTGCCGTCTTTGATCGTTTTTGGAGAGCCGCCGCCTTGTGCCTTGATGCCGGAAGGAAACATGGAGTCAACACCGGATCCCAGACTTTGTGTGAGCGACTTAACTCCGTTCGGAGTATCGAAATAAACGGTAAAGTTGAATTTTCCGCTGTCGAGGCCGATGATCTTCCCTACACCTTTAATGGTGCTGTAAGCCATTGCTTTCGGGTTATCTGATGTAACCGCTCTGACTTTAACGGATAACCCTGTGTCAAGACCTAAAGCATCTTTCGTAATAACATTGACGTCTTTCGCAAGCGCCGAGTAGTATGTGAACAAATAAACCGCGTTCGTAACGCTATTGATTTTTTGGGTATCGTATAAAATTCTTCCAATCGCCAGGAGATCGCCCGATTTAATGTCCAACGCATAGGTCAGATTCGGATTATTCTGATCGTCGACATCCACCACAACCGAATCGGAGCTGAGCCTTTCCTGGATTTGCCCGTTCGAATCGAGATGAACCAGCGTGGCGGTCAATTTGTAGGTTCCTTTCATTCCCGGGTTCGGTTTGAAGGTGATCGATTGACCGTCGCCGTTAGATTTGACGATATCCGTTATCTCCTTCAGTACGACCGGATTCGCATCGCTGAGCGCCACGTTTCCTGTCGTATAGACAGCTCCCGTAACACCGCTGATCTTTTCAAGCTTCATCTCAACCTTGTAATCGACCTTTTTCGTAGAGTATGCCTCGTCGAATTGATCGTAAATTTTGAACACTGCATTGGTCTTTGACTTCTCTAAGGTGTTGATCAGTAATATGTTCCGGGCGGAATTCCCCTCATCCAGCTTTATGGTATTAGGCTTGCGTGCCGGTTCGATCATGAGCGGATAGGTTACCGTCTGATTCAAACCGTTTATTCGTACATTGATGGTCGCAGGCCCTGCGGACGTGACTTGTTTTACGCGAATGGTTCCGTTGAGATTGATCGCGACGTTTCGAACCTGGCCTGTTTTCGGGTCGGTTCGCGTCGCCGGATCTGCTTCCAGAACAAGCCCTCCTGTTGCATATACAGAAATTTTCCCGGCCATTTCAAGAGGCGCGATCTCGGTTGAATCCAACTCCTTATTTGCGGAGTCGATGACCTTGAGTCCAATCTCTTTATTCTGGTCACCTTCCGTCAATGGCGTTGTTAACGGCCCGATGACAACCGTATAAGGTGACTTCGGCGTAGCTACCGTAACCGTCTGAGACACCTCTTCGCCATTAAAGATTAATTTCACGGTCACTTCCTTGTTGCTGTCCAAATCCGGGTAAGCCGCCAGTTGCAATTCCGGATAACCGTCGTTGTCAAAATCTATGAAATCATTCGGCCCATCCGTTCTAAACACATTTCCCCAAGCCCCGGCATAATTCTTGAATATTCCCATGTTCAAATACTTAGTATCCACGATGCGATTTCCGTACTGGTCGTACGCTTTGAATGTAAGGTACGCTCTCCCTCCGGCTTGAAATACCAGTTGTCCGGCAGGGAGCTTCAGATTGCTTTTCGTATCGCCCAAGTCGACTTTCTTCACTTGTGGAATATCGCCGACGGTAAACGATTTGCCTACGGAAATGTAACCGCTCTTTTCCAACAGGTTCACTGAAATTGTGCTGTCCGGAGTCAAATCGCTTAAATCGAGGACAATCGCATTACTGTCGGCCAAAATGGTCGATGTGACGCGTTTTGGCGCACCTACATAGATACTCATATTGCCAGGCGATAATTTCATATTCTCGCCATACTGGTTTACAGCCTTGTATTCGATAAGCGCTTTAGACCAAGAGAGCTTATCGGTAGCCGTGACGAATTCGACTTTAGCGGCACGTTCATTCTCCGGCATAAAAGCCATCGTTCCGTTCGCAACATCCACTCCGCTCAGCACGACATGGTATTGCGCGAATTCAAAATCATCGCTCATTTCGAGCGTAGCTGTCATGTTGTCGTCAGACCACGTGGTGTTCGGTTCGAATTCCACAGGTTTGTTGTCGGAATCCAAGAAACCTGCTTTCGTCACGGACAGTACGGCCTTATCGATATCGATGTCACGGTTCAGTCTTACCGATAACTTGTTCTTTCCGATCACCTTCAATTCGGCAATGGAAACTTTGGACGGCTTCGCTGTTGTCGTATGCAGCTTCAAAGCCTCATAGGCAGCGAGCGCCAGCGTTTTTCTAGTCACGGGCACATTGCCACCGAACTTGCCGCCAGTCTGGTTCGTCATGATTTTTTGCTGCAGCGCATAGGCTACATAGCTTTTATAGGCAGTTTCCACCGTCTCATCCTTGACTGGATCTGCCGCTTTAGCCTTTTCATCCAAGCCAAGTCCCTTGACCAGCAGCATAGCGAGCTCTTGACGGGTTACCGCCCCGGTCGGATTGTACTTGTTGTCGACAGTGTCGTAGGTGAGTGATGCTTTCTTTAAAGCTTCGATATAAGAACGTGCAGGATCGTTCGATTGGATATCCGAAAAGGTCGATAACGTAACGATGGAATCGATCGTTAATCCCAAAACAAGCGTCGCCGTTTTCGCCAATTGGGCGCGAGTTATTGGATCGTCCACACCGAAAGTGCCGGATTGCGCCTTCTCGATCGCGTCCATTTTCAATAAAACGTTGATCTTCTTCTTGTCGTCCTTCGAGAGACCCTTCAAATCACTAAGCTGGTCGGCCAAGTATGTGTCTGAAGTTACCGTCTCAGAAGAAGCTGCCGGTTTCGTTTCCGAAGGCTTCGTCGAAGGCGTTGCCGATGTCGTAGGAGTTGTTGGTGAAGCTGAAGCCGCTTCTTCCGCATAGACAAATGGAGAAAAGCAGTAACAGAACAGCATAAACGATAATATTAAAGCAATTTCTTTTCTCATTTCACGCACCTCCCGATTAAAGATGACACTTCCAGTAAAACGCTTACATTTCGTTCGAAACATACCTATTTTTTCAATCCAATCAGCCCCACTCTCTATCATTCATTTGCTTCCATGGACTAACTTTATAATAAAAAAGTGAAAGTTATATAGGGGCTTTTGTGCAACTTTATAGGTTATTTTATTCATCTGAGTTCTGGCAGCATACCTCGTTACAGCCTCATTGAGTATCTTCAACCTGCCCCATTCCCACCTATAAGAATGAAAAACATCGTTATTGCACACGCTTCTACCCCCACGCACCTCTGCAACTTCGACGTATGATGGTAGAGACACCACCAAACGAGTTATGTTTACGGAATCCTATATCGTTCATACGGCTTCCATTGCGAATGCGGGGACACTTCGTCCTGCCCAGGCCAAGGGTTGGCCGTCACCCAATCCGCAGCGTTTTGCAACACTTCACGCAAGATCGTTTCAATCAAGTCATAGGAGATTCTTGGCGTGCGGACAGCGGCGGCTTCTCGTTTCATTCGGGAAACTTCGGCGCATAGCCGGTTCAAGCACGCCTCCATGATCTGCTTCCCTAGCTCAGGACTCGCTTCACCGGCATCGGATCCGAGGGCAAGACGCCCACCGGACCCCGGCTCATCTTCATAATCCTTTGCCGTCAAATCGATAAGATCAGGCCGAACGTACATCAGCTGCGAGATTTCGTACTTCCCGGCATGGTCGCCTTCGTATAAGCCTTCCACCAGCTCGGGATCGCTTTTGACCCAGACCTGCACGGCAACGTATTTCATAAATACGTCAGCCGCATGCCGCAAATCCCGCTGATTCCCCCCGCTATGCCCTGATACGACGACAACGGTTGTAAAACCTGCATGCACAAATGCTCTCAATTGATATAAGAATAGCGAGAGGAAAACCGCCGGGGGCACAGAAGTCATGTGCGGATTTTCTTCCCCGACCGTCTCTTCCAGCCAACGGGCATGGTAGCCCGTCTCATGGATATGGTAGCCCATCGATGGGGCGACGATGCCCCCAACTTGCCGGGCTGCTTCCCGGCACAGCCATTCCGCTTTAATCGTATCGAGACCGAACGCGCTAATCTGCCCGTGCGGCTCGCAGAGACCGAGCGGCAAGTACACGACGGGGCATTCCGACAATCTTTGCTTGAACTCGAAGGGCAGCAGTTCCGCCCACAGCGTCTTATATGAAGTACTTGGTCTCATAGAAATTCCGCACCCATCTGTGGTGACGCCGTATGTTTTCAAATACGTCATCCGGTAACGGCTCCCGGTCGACCGCTGCGATGTTCTCGTCGGCATATTGCGGCACATGCATCGAAGAGATGGCTGTGGTCACGCCCGGGTGGTGAAGCACGAATTTAATCGCCAGCTCCGCCAGAGAGTGCGCATATTGCGGAATAAAGGCTTCCCGCAGCCGGTTAACGCGCTCCATGTATAAGTGGCGGGGCAAATTCTCGAAGTACGTTTTGCGGAAATCCTCTTCTTCGAATCGGGTATCTTCCTTCAGAAATCCCGTTAATCCGCCTTCATCCAAAATGCACCGTGCGATTAAGGCCACGTTGTTCTCCTGACAGAACGGGATAAGGCAATCGAGCGGTTGCGGATCAAAGATATTGAACACCGTCTGCACCGAATCGATTTTTCCGCTCTGCACGAGCGTCAGCGCGACATCATGCCGCTGATCGGGGAGCGAAATGCCGATGCCCCGGATTTTGCCTTCTTGCTTCAGCTGCAGCAGCTCATCCATCCAGTAGTCGACGCGATCCCACTGCGGCCAGTATTGGTGAAGCTGCATCAGATCGATGGTCTCGACGCCCAGCAGTCGAAGCGAGAGTTCCGTGCTCTCACGAAGCCAACCTTGCGGAAACGCGGTCTTCACCGGAATCGGGATGCCCCAGCCGATATTGCCCGGACCCTTGGATTGAATTTTGGTTGCGATAAACGGTCTCTCGCCCTTCCACTCCCGCAAGGCAAGGCCCAGAATTCGCTCCGATTCTCCATAATTCCGTGCGGTATCGATGAAATTGACGCCCCGTTCCAAGCTGTGCAGGACCGATCGCACCAGGTCTTTTTCCGAATGATGGCCGAATACGCCTTGTAACCCCATCGCTCCGAATCCGAGCCGGGAGACGGAATCTCCCAATTTTCCGAAAGCATTGTATTTCATATAATCATCTCCTCTCATATCTGGATAAACACTTTGCCCGCTTCTACTTTTACCGGGTACGTTATTAAATCCACGCATACAGGCGCCCGTTTGGCAGCACCGGTAGGTATGTCGAAACGGCCGTTATGCTTGGGACATTCGATCAAATTACCCATGACCAAACCACCCGACAAATGAACCTTTTCATGTGTGCAATAACCGTCCGATGCATAGTAGTCGCCTTTTTCCGTACGGTAGATCGCAAAAGTCCGGTCACCATGATCAAAACGGATGACATCCTCCATTTCCACTTCATCTGCGCTGCAGGCTTCGATCCATTCTCTAAGACTCATCCCAGTTCGCTCCATTCTTTGGATTCATGCAAGGGCCCGAACCTGTAAGGGTGCGCCGTTGCAGGCAAGGGTTTTACTACGACGTAATAAGGATCTTGCTTTTGCTTCCTCAGAGCGCCTATAACTTCCTTAAGTGCAGCCCATAGATTCGGTCTTGCCGCCGGACAGTCGGCTTTCATCTCTTCATGCAGCTTTGGCAGCGCGTGGTAGGGAACCATGGGAAACATATGGTGCTCGGTATGATAGTTCATGTTCCAGTATAGAAAACGCAGGATCGGATTCATATAAACGGTACGGGTATTCAGCCGATGATCGAGCACGTCTTCATAGAGACCCAGATGCTGCGTAATGCCAAACAAGATGACCACGATGCCGCCGTAAAAGGAGGGCAAAAACAAGAACATTGCGGGCAGTATGCTTCCGGAATAGATGCAAGCTGCAAGGATCCCAAGGATAATGATCATGTAAACCCGTGCTTCCCAGAACGTTTTACGGTGCTGCGAGGGAGGAATATACTCATTTTCCTGCGTATCCAGCTTGCCGAACGTATGCAGGAGGAATCGTTTAATTTCGATGGGTCCCCCATACAAATGGAAAATTTGCATGATGAGGATTTTCCAGATAGGTGGCCGTTCTGTAATGATTTCCGGATCTCGTCCGACGATGATCGTGTCGGTATGATGGCGGGCGTGGCTCCAACGCCAAGGGGTAGCCGAGCGCAGGACGAAAAAGGATGCAATCTGATAAACGACCTCGTTCATCCAAGGTGTCTTGAAAGCAGTTCCGTGCCCGCACTCGTGCCATCTGGAGTCACCCGGCGTCGCGTAGAGGATGCCATACGCCAAAAAGGCGGGAACTGCCCACCAGGTCCCCCAGGAAAGGTAGGCAAGATACCCTAAAACAAACAGTCCGCCGAACCAGATGATCGTATCGCGAATGGCCGGACCATCCTTCCGTTTCATCAATTCTTTCATCCGCTGACGGGGAATCGGGCTTGTATACCACTCGGCTTCCGCCAGTCCGCGTTCGATCGCCCGTTTATTCTCAGGACCAGTGATGCTGTAATCCCGTTTTTCCGATTTTGCAGTCATGCCAAGTACCTCCTTCTTGCATTACCCGCCGATTTTCTTCAATTTGTCGTCGAGGAATTTTTTCGCGCGCGGAATGTCCTGTTCATCCAGGTGCTCGATAATAATCGGGATATTCGGATGCAGCTTCGATAGTCTTTGCAAATATAAATCATAGTTCAGAATCCCCAGGCCGGGAGCCGGAAGCTCCACGGCGCCTGCGCCCCGGAATGTGTGCGATTCGACCGCGTCGATTTCAGCATGTTTCTCTGAAGTGTCTACGGCGGGCTTGCAGTCTTTGGCGTGCGCGATTTTGATTTTGTCGCCGAGCGTATTGAAGATGCGGTTCAGCGTTTCGTCGACATGGCCGATATTGCTGTCCGTGAAGTAGTTGGTCGGATCCATCAGCAGACCTAGACCCGGATGATTCACATCGGAAAATAAGCGGGCCAACATGTCGACGGAGCCTATAACGTTATTTACGTAGTTTTCCACCAGGAAAACCGATCCGTGGTCATAAGCGAATTTTGAAAGCTCTTCAATTTGCTTGCATATTTCCTCGTATGCTTCCTCGGTGCCATTCTTCGGATCCCACACCCAGTCGCTTTCCGTGTTGTACGTGCCCGTCTCGCTGATAACGTACGGACTTCCCAATTCGCGCGCAAACTTCAGCAATGTTTTCAAACCGAACAAATTTTGTTCCCGCTTCTTCGGGTCCGGATGAATGATATTCGTATAGCCGGAGATGCAGACGATCGGCAAATTGGCATCCCGAAACGCGTCGCGAATATGGTGGCATTTCTCCTTGGTGAGCGACTCGAAGGCAAGGTCCATGTCTTTGAAGGACAGATCCAGCTGCACGCAGGAAAACCCGTCTTTTTTGATGCGGGAAATCGTTTCCTCCAGGGAATAAGGATAGTAACCGTTAAAAATACCGACTGAGATCATACGTGAATTCCTCCTTATTTATTGAAATGAGTTTGTTACTTCGGAGAACATAACCGTCCGGCCTTCGGCAATGGACTTGTAGCAAGCGTCAATTGCCGCCATAGACTTTAAATTGTCCCGACCGCTAATTTCCGGCTCGCTATCTGTCTCTACCGCGCGCAGCAACTGTGCCATCGTGCCTTGAAAAGCATCCGGAAACCAGACTTGATCCCATTTTGGCCTGAACCATTGATTCGGCGCTTGCTTTGTCGTAAATTCCAGCGTACTCGGCGTTCTTTCCGGATAGGTCGGCCAGCCGATCGTCCCCTGGGCCATGCCGTCCAGTCCCTCAACCCGCCATTTGATGTAAATATCCTTCTCTGTTCCTTCTCCGGGCCATGCCCAGACGTCGTCCAGACTGGTCGCCATCAGATCGTTCGCATACTGGAACGTATATTGAGAAATCCCGTCAATATGCGGGAACTTCGTGCGGGGATCCCTCCGGGTGACGGCCGTAATTTTCTCCGGATCGCCGAACAAATAACGGAAAATATCAATATGATGTATGCCCATATTTAAAATCTCAATGTGCTTATACTTATGCAGGAAGTCCTGCCAATGCGGAATCGCACGCATGTCGATCGTCGCGAGCACCGGTTGCCCAAGATAACCCCGGTCAAGAATCGTCTTCAGCGCGCGCATCGATTGGTCATACCTCATATTCGAGTTAACGGCGATTTTGACGCCCGCTTTCTCGCACAAATCTACGATTTCCCGTGCTTCATGTGAATTCATAGCGAGCGGTTTCTGGCATAAGATGCCCTTAATGTGCTTCTGCTCCACCGCCTGCCTGACGACCTCGAGCTGCCGGTCCGGAGGGAACGCGATGTCTAGTATCTCGATCACCGGATCCCGGATCAGCTCTTCCCAAGTCCGGTATACGTTAGGAATGTTCCGCAGTTCAGCAACCGCCTTTGCGTTCTCATAAGTCCGCGATGCGATGGCTACCGGATTAAAGCCGGCATCGCGATATGCCACAAGATGGCAGTCCCGCATGATGAACCCGGAGCCGATGCAGCCGATGCGAAAATCTTTGCGGCCTGGTAGTTCAGGCCCGGTATTCAAGTGCAAATCAATGTTACTCACCCATTACTCCTCCTTTTTGGTCATTTCGTTTCAACCCAT
Organism: Paenibacillus sedimenti; assembly: GCF_014534655.1. Lineage (GTDB taxonomy): Bacteria > Bacillota > Bacilli > Paenibacillales > NBRC-103111 > Paenibacillus_E > Paenibacillus_E sedimenti. The sequence continues at coordinate 245,059 of NZ_JACVVD010000001.1, read as the reverse complement.
AAACCGGTCGTAAAGCGGACCTGTTCACCGGCCTGAATCCCCAGGGCTCCTGTCAGTTCATGCTCGTACGGGAGATTAAACGCATCCGTTACATACGTGTAAGGCTCCAGAGAAAGAGCCGATGCCCAATCCGGGCGGAACAGGACGACAAAAGGAAATGTGTGATCCAACCGGTAGGCAATCGTATAGCCCCGATCTTTCATTTCGATGCGGCAGGTACGATCCCCACCTTGATCGAGTGATAGAAATGAACAGCCGAGCGGCGGATAGTCCCCGATATTGACGCCTTCGCGAAGTCTTCGGCTGAAAGCCGTCGCCTCCGGCCTCCCGGTCACGAATGCCTGATTCGTGACGGGCCATTCCGCTGCCGCAGGCATCCGAAGGACAATCTCTTCCCCGCTCCCGAATGGAATGGGGAAGTACGGATGCAGCCCGAAAGCGAACGGCGCTTCGTCCACCCCTTCGTTCTCGATGATGCCTTCCAAAATAAGGCGTCCGTCTACAAGCCGATACGTCATTGTAAAGGTCATTAGATGAGGAAAATAGGCCATGATCTCCGGATGATCCGCGTAACGGAAACGGCTGGTGACCCAAGCCCCTTCCTCCGGTGATGCGCCGCACCCGACAACTTCCCATGCTTTGGAACAAATTTCGCCGTGCAAATGATGGTCGGGCGGCTCGTTCAAAGGCAGTTTGTATGCACGGCCTCTGAAGGAAAAACTTCCGTTTTTCACCCGGTTCGGCGGAAACAAGATGGGCGTGCCGTATTTGAAATCGGCAAACGTTTCATGCCGGAGGGAATGCAAACTCGCAGGCGGTAAAATGATCTCATGTCCGCCGCATTCGAACCGATAAAGGTTGTTGCCGATTTCCGGGATCAGTTCCGCAATGGCACCGCTCCCCGTATCGCTTAACATGATGACCGAAAATCCCTCTTTCACCACGGCCGCTGCTGAATATTTGCTCATATGCACCCCCTAATTTTACCAATAAAATTCTTCCTCTAATCTGCGATACTGCCCGGGGCGCAGAGGTGCCTTATCATAAATTTGCCGATTATTATAAAACGGATGATGCGTCCCTTCCGGACTCAAATGAACGACATCGTCACCGCGCCAGCGGGTGATAAACTCCTGGCCAACTACCCTTTCAACGGTTTGCCGCTCGCTAAGCGGGAAGGTCACCGTAATTTTCTCGCCTTCCTGGACCTCTCCCAGCGCGAGGAAGCGCTGGTTCACCCACATGCTCGGGTCGCTGCCGGTTTGCGTGCGTACCACATTGCCCTGCTCCCGGCGAACCGCGACCTTCGCATAGCCGGCCCACTCCGGGATACGGATCAGCAGTCTCGGTAAGCTCCGGTGAATATCCAGCTCTACCCGGCCATCATGGGGCAGATGGCTGCTGACATCGAGCCAGCGCGAGCCACGGTTCAGCAAGAAATTCACACTGACCGTCCCATTGTGCTCCGTGATCGTGTTGCTCCAGCCCATGAACAGGCCACGTGTGCCTGAGCCGATGCAGCAGGTCTGCAAATCGTTCGTATGCCCTCTGCCCCCGCTCACATTGCAGCAAAAGTCGTTCGGGGCGGAATAGCCGGCAAAGGCGCCACGAGCGCGCTCCGCCACGTTGAAGTACGATTTCATTCCGGTATCGTCACCCGATTTGTCGCCAGCATCCACGACCCAATCCAAATTCAGCAATTGCGACTCCGTCAGGTGATTGCGCAAAAACCGTTCTACGATGCCCCAGTATTCGACATACCCGCTCCGGGCCAATGTAATGCCTGTAGAAATCAGGTCGACGAGCGAACAGGTCTCGTGCTCAAAAGCCTGTTCATGCATATCTCCCGGCGTCCAGCCAAAAGAAGTGCAGCGTGTCAGCGCCCAATCGTAGCTCTTTTTGACAAAATGGATGATCGAAGCGTCCTGCGTGTGCCAAGCAAACCGCGCGAGCGCATCAAGCGTGCCGATGCGGGTATGGAAGTGTCCGCTGCGGTAGGCCAGCGAATCGTTGAAGCTGCCGTCCGGATTGAAGACACCGCTGCGATGAACGATGAGCGCCGAAAAAAACTGGCACAGCTCGAACGCGTCCGTATTCCCCGTCAGCTCGTAATATTTCAGCAGCGGCATCACCAAACGTCCGCAAAAAGCGGCCGGATCCGGGGCTAGCCGAAGCTGGACCGCGTTCGTGGACGGCCACCCGTTCACCGTGTACTCGGAGGCCGGATAGTACCAGACATCCTTTTCCTTGACCGCGATTCTTTTGAGCGCAGCGACATGCTTATCCGCAACGCGCTTGATCTTGCGATCGCCGGTCGACATGTACCAGGAAGTCAGCGCCAATATGACCGCCCGTTGGTCGATTAAGTTGGCGTTGGTCTCCCAGGGCGCCTTCGGATTGATTTGCCTGTAGCTGAGTCCGTCTTCCTTGAAGAAGCTCAGGAAATTTGCCCTGTACCGCTCCTCGATATCCCGCCCCCGTTCGTCGCCCGTCATATGCCGGGCCAAAATCAGGGCATCCACCAACCGGCCGTGGCTGGAGCCGTAATCCCAATCTCCATGTGTCAAAAACGCCGGCTTCTCCATCAAATTCGCTGCAAAAAAAGGAATGTAGCCGAAGTCCTCATCGGCCATGCCGATAATGGCATGAAGGACATGCCCGGCCCGTTCCTCCAGCAGGAGGGTATCCGGAATTAGCTTATTTTCCTGCATAATCATTGTTCTCGATCTCCTTCGTTATGAATTGGAAGGAGGCATAAGCACAATTTTGCCGTCCTCCATCGTAACCTGTACTTTATTCGTCTGCTTCGCTCCGATCGCTTCCAAGTAGTTCGCGGGAATTTGCAGCCGGCCCGCTTGGTCCAGCACCGCATACTCGACGTGAGACTCCTCTTCAAGCTTATAGGCTCCCTGCTCCTGGTCCAGCATCTCTTGCTCGTACGACTTGCGCCGTAATATTTCCGACGACGTCCTGCCGTCCCGAATGGCGACTACGCGGTCCACCTTTTTGGCCAGCATCGGATCGTGCGTCACGATCACGATGGTGAGCCCCAGATCCCGGGACAGCTGCCGGAACAAATCAAGGATTTGGTTCGCCATGCGCGTATCGACCGATCCGGTCGGTTCATCCGCAAGCAGCAGCTTCGGATGATTCGCCAGTGCGATCGCGATGGCCACGCGCTGCTGCTCGCCGCCGGATAACTGGTTCAATTTGTTGTTTCTTCTATGGCTAAGACCGACAGCCTCCAACAATTCCAGCGCGCGCTCCCGTTTGCGCTTGCCCCGAAGAAGAATGGGCAGTTCCACATTTTCCTGAGCCGTTAAATAAGGAATCAGATTGCGCGCATTGTTCTGCCAGACGAAACCGACCGACTCTCGCTTATATCGGACGAGGTCCTTTTCCCCTATGGAGAGCAAATCCTTGCCGTCAACCGTCAGGCGGCCCGCCGAAGGGCGGTCGAGACCTCCGAGCATGTTCAGCAGCGTCGATTTCCCGCTTCCGCTGTTCCCGATAATAGCCATTAGTTCGCCGGTCTCCACATGCAGGTCCAGCCCCTGCAAAGCAACGACTTCCAAATCGGCGATTTTATAAATTTTTACGAGATTGTCGCAATGGATCATTTTAATCCTCCCCAAGCTTGACGGCCTGATGAATGCGGATTCGCGAAACGATATGCCCCAGCACCGCGAGTCCGACTGTCATCATGACGGTAACGATCCCATACATCCGCTCGTAGTCGCGTAGGTCGAAGGTAACTTGAAACGGCGGTACTTGCGTAGCCGGATCAAACGACAATTCGAATAAAGGCACGAACAAATGGCTGGCCAGGTTCCCCGTCATAATCCCGATGCATATCGCCGCGCCGGATACCATGATCTGTTCGCCGATCAGCATGACGATGAGCTGTGGAACGGAAACGCCCATCGCCCGAAAAATGCCATACTGCAGCGTTCGTGCAGATAGCGACAGCACCCAGTACAACAAGAATCCGAAAAAGCAAACGACGGCCGAAATTAGAAATCCGAGCGTCATGACGCCGTTAATCGCCAATTGAAAAGGATCCTTAACCGCTTTGATCTGCTCCTGTTTCGCGTCGGTCAACGACTCGATGTCATAACCGTGACCTACGACCGCTTGATACACAGCATTGCTGCTCGTCTGCGGTTTCAGCTTCAGCCATACCTCGTAAGGTTCGAGCGCAATATTATTCTGAATGTAGCCCAAGTGACCGACGACAAGCATCGGCTTGTTCACCTTCGTTGTCGTTCCTTGCTTCGTTGTAACCGACACCGTATCGCCCGTTCCAGGATTGGGGTTCCAGGATGGCCAATAGTCAATAACTCCGAATACGGTAAATGGAGCCGGCTCTACATTCGGCCAGCCTACCGTTATGGTATCGCCGACTTTCACGCCGTATTCTTCAGCAATCGATCTGGATATTAGGATGGCTGACGGATTTTTGGCGATCAGATTCAAATATTCGTTCATGTGATAATCAAGCAAGCGGTCCCGCATCCAGGCCGTTTCGCCGAATGCTTTCGTATCGATGCCCATCAGCTCGACAGCCGCTTCAGTCTTGCCTTTGTGGAATGACGCATCTTTCCTGACAAACACCTTTGCCGCATGGTCCACGCCCGCAAACTGTGTAAACGGTAAGAATGACGGCTCGCTGTACTGCACCTTTGGCGGCGGGCTAGCCGGCGTGCCCGAAGCAGCTTCCTCAGATGCACTGTCTTCGTTCGAATCCTCCGTACCGAACAATATGGCCGGAGCTGCATCATTCTCCCAGTGGATCTTCATGACGATGTCTGCACCCGCAGCGTAACGGATTTTATCCGTCGTGTTCTGGTTGATCGTTCGAGTAGCGCTGGCGCTGAATAGTCCGGTAGCGATTGTAATGATGAGGAATACCATAATGAACTGATATTGAATAATCGAGCGGCTCACCTGGATTAATGTCGTATATAAGGTGGGCGGCCACCAGCGTTTGCCGGCCATGTACAAGAGCTTCATGAACAAGGGATACAACCGGAGCACGAGCAGCCCGAGTCCCAAAATAAACATCGCCGGAATGAGAAAAAGAAGCGGATCTACCCTCAAATCAGCGGATTTTAAGCCAAGCGAGAGAATATCGTTAACTCGCGTTTTATAATTTTGCAAACCGTACAGCGAAACGCCGATCAACACGATGTCGAGAAAAAACTTATGCCAGAAAGACCGCTTCTGAAGTCTAGCCGATTGCTGCTTGTGTCCGACAATGGTTACTCTCGTGGCGAGGATAACGGGAATCAGGGTCATCACAAGCGAGGCAGAAATTGCGATCAATGCGTACAGGAACGCATCCTCATTCAGCTTGGTTTCCAGCTTGGCGCGCTGCACGAACTCCAGAAATCCGCTGGAGGCTCCTAGTAATTTGGTGAGCAATTCGCCAAGATACGGACCGGCAGAGAAAGCAACCGCCCCAAGCACCAAACCTTCAACCGCATAGCTGGAAATAATTTGCCAGCGGCTCGCTCCCCGGCTGCGCAGCACGGCGATTTCGGTTTTCTGGCGCTCCGTAATTAAGTTAGCGACCATGAATAAGTAGAAAGCGAGCATCAGCATAACCGGCACATTAAGCGACCACAGCATTTTCCGTAAGTTCGTTTCTTTCACGTAGTAATTGCTTAGCGTTTGCAGTGCCGGAACGTTCTTGTTCCGCGTTTCGTAGCGGGCATCCATAAAGGTATCGATCTCATAGTCGTTGTAGAGGAACACGTCGGCGGATGCCAGCGTCATCATCTTATAATCAAGCGCGAAGTACCAATAGCTGGATTGGACATTCAGCTTACCGCCAGCCGTAAACTCTTTTTCGAACAAATCGAAGTCGATCAGAAAACTGTTTTTGTAACTGCTTGTATTGTTGTACCAAAAAATATCTGCATAGTCCTTGCGGTCGAACACGCCGATGGGCTTGATAGAGATAGGTTCCTCCAAACCCGCATCGTTGACGACGAAAACCGTATTCAGCACCATCCCGAGTTCGGTCAAAGCTTCCGGCGCGACGAGCGCTTCATACACGCCGTTAACCGGTTCTTTCGCCGGCAGGCGTCCGTCCACCAGCCTGATGTGGTTTTCCATTCCGTCAATGGCCGAAATATCTGCCGATCTCTGAACATTGACATCGATTTTATCCGGTTCAGCCGGCATTAAATTGTAGCGCTGCGTCGCTCTTTCGCGAACGAAAGCTTGCACGGGAATACCAAATCGGCTCCCTCTTTCCTTCAAAAACTGTTCGGTTTCCGATATGTTTACGTGCTTCTGATTTTCTTGAGCAGACAAGTTAGCCGACAGCCAAAATATGCCGGGATACTGATTGCTGCCCAACTGCAGCTGCTGCATTTCTTGAATCAATAATCTTTGCAAAATGGCGTTCGTATAAATCGGCATGCTGCTTGCCAAGGCGACTGTCAGCACGAGTCCGAACAGCAGGCTAAGCTCAAGCCATTTATTATTGATCATTTTTCGCAAGATCATGATAAATAATGCCAATGTCTTAGCCTCCTAGTTGTTTAGGATAATCTGCTGCCCTTCGCTTAGCCCTTTGCGTATTTCCACTTCCGTTGCCGCAACGATCCCTTTCTCCACATCGATCTCTTTGCGGCTTTCGCCGTCCAGCACCTGCACGTAATCGCGTCCCATATAGTTGCGCAATCCGCCTCTGGGAATAACCATCACTTGATCCCGCTTCTGGGTCACAATCGTGATATCAGCTTGGCTGCCGATCGTTACGTCCTTCGGCAGTCCCGACACTTGAATATAGATGGCTTTGGCGTTTTTGTCCTGGATCGCTTTATTGCTGTTCGGCGGTGCGGAGAGCGGCGTCTGAACAACCTTTCCGGCGTACGTCTTATCTTTGATTTTGATGGTGACATCCATCCCCACCTCAACACCTCCCACATCGTTCTGGCTGGAAGCCGTATAGACGAGCTTCATCTGTCTCGGATCGGAAAGTGTGATCAGTTGCTTGTAAGCTGCTACTTGGTCACCGGGCTGGATCGAATCGATAAACGTTACGATTCCGTCGATCGTTGACGTCAGCCTAGTGTTCTGGAGCTGATTCTGCAGGGATTTCAACTGGAGCTGAGCGCTTTCCATATCGAGCAGCTTCAACCGGATATCAGGGTCATCGGCTTCTTTGTCCGCCATGGCTTGCTGCAATGATATTTTTAGTTTCTCGATGGAAATTTGCTGCAGCTTGATCTTCATATCCAGGTCGGATGTTTCCGTGGTTGCGAGAACATCCCCGGCCTTGACCTGATCGCCTAATTTCACGTTTACTTTCTTCAACCGGCCGCCGGATTCCGAATAAAATAAGTAATCCATTTTGTCCGATGCGAATGTAGCTACACCCGTAATCTGCTGCGTAATAGTAGCCCGCTTCACGGCATACAGGCTCAATGTTTCCTTAGCCGGCTCGACAAGCGGCGGTTTCAACTCCCCTTCTTCAACAGGCAGTAGCGAGCATCCCGTTAATATCCCTGCTATGCAGATTAGCCCAAGCACCGGTCGCACGATTCGTTTAAGTCGCCTCGACAATTTGGCCATCCTCCAATGCGTAAACATGATCGGCAAAGCTCATAATCGCCGGATCGTGAGTCGTGAGTATGATCGTCATTCCCTCGCTTCGCACCAAATCCTTGAATACGCTCATCACCTGAGCCCCCATTTTGCTGTCCAGTTCGGCTGTCGGTTCGTCGGCGAGAATCAGGGGCGGCTTGTGGGCGATCGCTCTTGCAATGGCGACCCGCTGCTGCTCGCCCCCGGACATTTCAAAAGGGCGGTGCTTCATTCTCGCCTTCAAGCCCACGTACTCGAGCGCGCTTTCCGCATAATCCTTAAAAAGCGAAGACTTCACGCCTGCTACGCGCAATCCGAACTCTACATTCTCATAAGCCGTCATCAACGGGACGAGGCCGAACGATTGAAAAATGAGTCCCATTTCCTTGCGCCTGAGGGCATTGCGCTTCTTCTCCGAATATCCGCTGATTTCGTTCCCGTTAAAATACACTCGGCCTTCCGTCGGTCTGTCCAACGCACCCAAAATGTTGATTAACGTCGTTTTGCCGGAACCCGATCTTCCCCTCAGCGCAATAAGCCGTTCGGCCGGAATGCTTAAGCTCGCTCCCCTCAAGGCGTGAACCGCAGCGGGGCCGCGTCCGAATACCCTGGTAATGCCTTCCGCTTTAACAAGTGGTGCAGGGCTTGATTGTTGCTGTGCAAGCATAGCTGCTCACGCTCCTAACATTTGCGAATTGCGATTAGAAAAAAACTCCAGTCCGAAAACTGGAGTTCGACTTGATGATTCATTGCTATTAACCGTTTTGGAGCGTCCACAAAACAAGTGCATCCAGCAGCTTCCAGGTATCGTCAGTCGCATTGTCATAATTGCCGGCAAAGGAGAAGTACGAAATACGCGCTTTCACCTCATACCCGCTGTCAGAATGTGATCCTTTATTATAGTAGTAAATGGTCGCCTCTTTCGGTTTGCCCGGAATGGTGGCAATCACGTTCGCTTCCTTGCCCGGAATACCATAAGCGATTGCGGTTTTAGGATCCGTTGTTATCAGAACGTCCACTTCGCCTGAAAGTCCGGCAGCAGCCTTTTCCTTCGGTTCCGTAATCGTGATCGATTTCAAATTATATTCGTTCGTGTTTTCCTCTTGCGACGAAAGGCCGAGATAGTACATGCCGTGATTTTTCAAATAAACGGTCGGAATCGCAATATCCTTCATAATGCCGGAACGAAGATACTTGGAGTTCAAGGTATTGCTGACAAAGATCAAATCATAGCCTTCCATTTTTTCAGCAGTCAATTTATCGCAATTAATCCAGGTAACCCTAAAGCCGAGATCTTTTAGACGTTTAATAATTTTCTCATCATCCGGGTTGTCTTTGAGTTGTGTCATTTGCGAGCTTTGACGGCTAATTAAGAGCAGCTTTTTGCCTTGCGCGGAAATTTCCCCGGATGGCGCATCGGGTTTATCTCCCGGCTGTGTCGCCGGCTCATCAGGGCTGCTGCCGCCAAAAAGTTGCTTCGCTTCATAGCTTGCAAGCGCCAACATTTTGCGTGTAGCCGATACTTTGCCGCCAAACGTACCGTCAGCCTGATTCGTCAAAATGTTTTTCTCAAGCGCCAGCGCGACGTATCCTTTTGCCCAATCATCAACTGAATTGTCATTGACCGGCGAAGCCGATTTCGCTTGATCGTCCATGCCCAGTCCGCGAATGAGGAACGCTGCGAGCTCTTGGCGCGAAACATCGCCCGCCGGCTTGTAGGTTTTGCCTTCGGCGTCATACCCGTTCGTAAGCCCTGCCTTCTTCAATGCCTCGATGTAAGGAAGCGCATAGGAGTTGGCCGGGTCATCGGATCTGACATCGGTAAAAGAAGAAGTTGTCAGCGTCTCATCAACCGACAGGTCAAAAATGATCGCTGCCACTTTCGCGAACTGAGCCCGGTTCATCCTGGCGTCCAGACCGAACGTATCGTCCGTCAATCCATTAAATACGCCACCTTGGATAAGCGCATCGAATTTATCTTTTTCGTCTTGCGGCAAATCCTTTAAATCTTTGAAATCATCGGCTTTCTTCACTGCGGCGGTCTGAGTTTCCATACCTGCATCGGCAGCAAAAGCAAACGGAAGCACAGTTAATGTAAGGAGGAGTATCGATACTAGCGAGAATACAAATTTCTTCACGTGACTCACCTTCCCATATTGGATTCGTGATTGCAGTTCTTGCTTTCTCATACCTGAATGCTTTTATCAATTATCGCTTAACAGTCACGCATCATCCCTTTCCTCAAAGTTCAAGGAGCAACCGCTATTGCTTGTTCGTGCTCGCCGCCTGATTGATTTCAGATTTGGCCGCCTTCACCGTTTCGATCGCTTTGGTCGCTTGTTCCTGAACCATGCGCAGCGCCGTAACCGAGTCTTTGGACTCTTTAAAAATGAGCGGCTGGAACACGCCTTGAACGGGGACGTCATACCAAACTAAGCCTTGCGAACGGGCAGCAGGAGGCATCGCGTTCTTGCCGTAGAAAATCGACTCCACATGCTTGCCCTGCATTTGCGGCAAGTTTTTGCCGAACGCCGCTTTGACCGCATCCGACTCAAGAGGTCCGATAACGCCTTCTTTTGACAGCTCGATTTGATGCTCTTCGGACAGCAGAGCGGCCATCACCTGAAAGGCGAGGTCTTTTTTCTTCGACTGCTTCGTAATGTACATCGAATACACGTTAGGCTGATATTTCGTGTTCGGAGCATCGCTTAAGGAAGGCACGGAAGCGATATCAAAATTCAAGTTCTTGTTTTGCTCATAAAATTTGACCAGATGGTCGCTCACCGTTGCGACAGCCATGGCGATGCTCGGCTTCGAGGCGAACGTTTCTACCGTATCGAATTGATTTGCCGGTATATCATAGAACCTTCTCATGTTGTCTACCAGCTTCTTCCATCCCGGGTCGCTCATGTCTCCCTTGTCTTCCGTGCGGCTTAACGGCGATAGTGACAGCTGGTTATAATTCAGATAATGGCCGGGATTTTGCGAAAAGCCTTTGTACGTGATATCGCCTTCCACGCGGGTCAGCTTCTTGGCAAGCTCGTAAATCTCGTCGTAAGTCATTCCGTCCTTCGGATACTCGACGCCGAATTTATCGAAGATGTCTTTGTTATAAAACAAAGCATAATCGTTGTTATAGAACGGCAGCCCGTATATTTTGCCTTCCGGTGTCAAATTTCTCATTTGCGCCATGAAGGCCGGATTCAATTTGCTCGTATCGAAGTTATACTTCTTGATCAAGTCGCTAATGTCATAGTGCAGGTCGTTATCGATAATGTACCTTTGCACATTCATCCGGGTATCGTCCATAATAATGTCCGGGATCGTACCTGCTGCGATCAAGTCTTTGTACTGTCTGCCGGGATTATCCCAGTGGACATGTTTAACCGTCACATTAGGAAATTTCTTTTTGATAAAATCGCCGATCTGCTTCTGGAAAATTTCCTCTTTAACGTAATAAGCCGGCCATACCGTGTAGATGAACAACTCGTTTTCAGGCGATTGGGCTTGCGGCGAATTTTTCTCATCGGTCCCGCCGGGTTTGGTGCTCGGAACCGCTTCATTCGTGCAGCCTGCCGCCAATCCGAGCGTAAGGGCAATGGCGAAGCTTACTTTTAACCTTTTCATTCGGATAACAACCTCCTTTGCGAATAGCCCCAAAAAGTGACATTATGCTTTTACCCGTTTTGCAGCGTCCAGAGCACAATATTATCCCAGAGCTTCCACCCTGCTTCCGTCGAATTGTCCTGCATGCCGTTACTCCAATAATAGAACGATACGCGCGCTTTCACCGCATAGCCGTCATCGGCTTTCGTACCTTTATCGTAATAATACACGGCGGCTTTGGTCTTATCGCCGGGAACGGTAGCGACCACTTTCGCTTCCTTGCCCGGGATACCGTAGCTGATGCCGAATCTATCGCTGGCTTCCAAGAATACATCTACAGTGCCCGTTAGCCCGCCGGCAATCTTATGCTTGCTGTCGACGATGTCGACCGATTTGATTTTTTTAACCGTAGACCCTTCTTCTTGGGTCGACAGGCCGAGATAAAACATGCCGTGGCTTTTCACATAGACGGTTGGAATCGCGACTTCCTTCATGACGCCGGTCTTCAAAAATTTGGAGTTTGTCGTTTGACTGATATAGATTAAATCGTAGCCTTTCGCTGCATCGGATGTGAGCTCGCGATCGCTAAAATTCGTAACGCTGAACCCCATGCCCTTCAAACGATCGGCAATCGCAACGTCTTCTGCCGGGAGAGGAATGGAATCCCTTCCGACCAGAAGCACTTTCTTCCCTTTCGGCGAAATCTCAGGTTGCTGAGCGGTCGCAGGTTGACTCGCAGCTGGAGAAGCCGGTGAAGTAGGAGTCGAGGCTGGCTTGGTTGAACCGGAAGGCGTCGCTGCCGGAGCCTTGGACGAACCTGCAGGCGTTGTACTCAAAGGCTTGGGCGCATCCGCCGTTGCGGCTGCCGAAGGGGCCGGCGTTGATGCAGCCATGGCAGTTGCCGTAGGTGCCGGCGTCACCGAAGCCTTGGACACATCTGCCGTTGCAGCTGCCGTAGCTGCCGGCGTTACGGTTGCTGCAGGCGACGGCGATGCGCCCGGGTCAGACGCCTGATTCGATGAAGAGCAAGCGATCATCGTTATTGTCATAAATGCGACGATGAGCATTATGAGAATACGTTTCATATAATGAATTTCCCCCCTCAGATTATACTTGAATGAAAGGCCCCTCCAGTTTCCTGTCGGAGGAGCCTGCTATAACGGTTATTTAGCGGCTTTTTCGGTCTGAATCCCCTTCGTCGACGATTCTTCAACCATCCGCAGTGCGGTGACGGAATCTTTGGACTCTCCGAAAATCAAAGGCTGAAACACACCGTGCACCGGAACGTCGATATAAGTTAAGCCTGCAGCGCGGGCGGCCGGAGGCATCGCGTTCTTGCCGTAGAATATCGCTTGCGTGTGTTTGCCCTGCATTTGCGGCAAGTTTTTCCCGAACGCTTCTTGAACTTTAGGCGTTTGCAGCGGGCCGATAATGCCTTCTTTGGCAAAATTGATTTGCATCTCCTCGGAAAGCAGGTACTGGATTACCTGGAACGCCTGATCCTTCTTCGTCGATTGCTTCGTAATATACGCAGCGTACATGTTCGGCTGTGCCTTCACACCGGGAGCATCGGCGAAGGACGGCATTGCAGCGATATCGAAGTTCAGGTTTTTATTCTGTTCGTACCATTGAACGATTTTCTCGGACACATGGACGCTCATCGCCATTTTCCCTTTAGGGAAATCGTCAACGGATGTGAACTGGTTGGCCGGAATTTCGTAGAAGCGCCTTAAGTTGTCGACTTGCTTCTTCCATCCCGGAGTGTTCAGTTCAGCCTTGTCTTCCGTCAAGCTTAGAGGTGACAGTGACAGTTGATTATAGGACATGTACAACCCGGGATGCTGCTGATAGCCCTTGTACGTGTTCTCACCTTCCACACGGGTCAGTTTTTTGGCCAATTCATAAATTTCATCGTAAGTCATGCCGTCTTTAGGGTAATCGACCCCGAATTTATCAAAAATATCCTTGTTGTAGAAAAGCACGAAATCGCTCATTTGGAAGGGCAAGCCGTATATTTTCCCTTCCGGGGTCACATTCTTCATCTGCGTCATGGCCGCCGGATTCAAGGCGCTGGTGTCGAAATTATACTTTTTGATCAGATCGGTCATGTCGTACTGCAGATCATTTTTCAAAATATACCGTTGAAGATTCATCCTGGCGTTATCAATAATAATGTCGGGAACGGTCCCGGCTGCGATCAGATCCTTATATTGCCTGCCCGGGTTATCCCACTGAACGTGTTTAAAGGTGAGATTAGGGAACTTTTTCTTGAGGTGTTGTCCGACCTGTCTCTCCCATATCTCTTCTTTTGCGTAAAAGGCGGGATACACCGTATAAATGAATATTTCGTTGTCAGGTGGTTTGTTCTCTACGGCTACAGGCTGCTTCTCGGTTGCATCCGGTGGCGTATCCGTGCAGCCTGCCAGGATGGTAAATGCCGAGGTGATCAATAAAGATACTTTGAGAAACTTTTTCATCTTCTCTATGAACCTCCCAAATGAAATTTCAAATTTTGTATACATTTACTTTATTACGAAATGATTACGTTTACATTAGGGGGGTTCTCCGACATTATAGGTTGTTTGTTGCATCTTTCCCTTCCGTCTTCATCAGCCTTTATCCACCGCCCACCTGACGGCTGCCTCAAACAGCTTCCACCCGTTGTCGGTCCGGTTGATTTCTTCCCCTCCGGTCAAATTGAAGTACATCCGACGGGCCGGTACGGGCTGGCCGCTCATATTTTTGGTTCCTTTCTCAAATGCACAAATGACTGCCCGTTTGTCGTCATCGGGAGCAGAGGCGATAATGACGCCCCCTTGCGGCACGACATAGCCGATCTTCCCTTCCGCCTTATAGATGTCCACACTGCCTGCAAGCCCGGCCGCAAGCGGATGTTTGCTGTCTTTGACAGCGATCGTTTGACCGGTATAATCGCCATAATCCGAATCGTCTTTGCTTGCCAAACCCACTTTACCCAAAATTTTGGCATTGGCGTAAATGACGGGCGCAGGGGACGCCAGCAATTTGTCCGCGACACGATGAGAACCGGCAAATGAACTGACGTATACCAATCCGTAGGTTTGAGCTTGATCCTCAGTAAGCTCTTTGTCCGTTTGTAGCGTAACTTCGAAGCCAAGCTCTTTTAGATGCTTCATGACGATCCTGTCGTTCGCGCTGTCCGTGCCGACAAAAAGCGCTTTCTTAACCTTGCCGGGATTGCCTTGTATAGCAGCGGAACAAGCAGCCAAGGCAAGGATGATCAAGATCGTGGCGAATAAGAACAATAACCGTTTCATGTACGCCGGTACCTCCTTTTCAAGAGCTAAGGTTACTTCTTCTCCGTCGTCCAGCGAACGGCAGCGTCAAACAGCTTCCATCCATCGTCGGTCTGATTAATTTCTTCTCCGCTCATCATATAGAAAAATACTTCCCGCGCAGCCACGGGCTGCCCCTTAACGTTAGTCGCGCCTTTCTCATAAGCGAAAATGGTCGCTTTTTGCTCATCGTTCGGTACGGTTGCTACAACGATCGCGTCTTTGCCGGGCGTGGCCCAGTCCATCTTCCCGTTATCTTTATATACGTCCACATTGTTATCCAGACCGGCAGCAAGCGGATGCTTGCCGTTTCGGATTTGAATCGTTTTTGCCGCATTATTGCCTTCCAATTTACCGTTCGCGTCAGGAGCGGTCATACCTGTATCGCCAGATACCTGAGGCTCGTCATAAATGACGGGTACCGGCGTTGTGACGAATTTATCTTTGATTTTGCCGGAATTCACAGATTCGCTGACAAAGATCAGAGAGAATCCGTTCGCTTTCTCCGTCGTCACTTCCTTGTCGGATACAACGGTGACATTCATGCCGTGCTTTTCTTTGAAACGCTTGATGACGATACCGTCTCCACCGCCTTCTTGCCCGATAAAGAGCACGTTTTTCCCGTTGCTCTGCGCTTTGGCGGCATTCGTGGATGACGGTTGGTTGGAAACGGATACCGGATGATTAGTGACCGTACTGCAAGCGGAAAGCATAAATACCATTGATGCTGCTGCTGCGTTGCCGAACCATTTTTTCATAAACCGAATTCCTCCCCGGTATGATTATCACTTTCGTTACTTTTTCCCATTTTGAGCTGCCCAATTAACAGCCGCATCCAAAAGCTTCAAACCCTCATCGGTTTGGTTCATTTCTTCCCCTGCGGACAAATAGAAGAACACCTGCCGTGCGGGGACCGGCTCGTTGTTGATGTTTTTCGCACCCTTCTCATAAGCAAAAACAGCCGCTTTCTTATCGTCGCCGGGGGCAGTTACGATGGTGACGGCCTCTTTGCCCGGAATCGCATAACCGATTTTCCCGCCATTTTTATAGACAGCTACCTGGCCCTTTAGGCCTGCTGCCAACGGATGCTTATTGTCTTTGATTTGCACGGTTGTGGCCGCATCCAACTGGCCGTAATCCAGCAGCCCCGTCAAAGAGACAACACTGGCCACCTGCGGCTTGGCATAAACGACGGGGACCTGCGAACGACCCAGCTCGGCATCGATTCTGGCGGAATTGACGGTCGGGCTGACATAGACCACGCCAAAACCGTTCGCTCTTTCCGCCTTGAATACGTTATCCGCCATATCGATGACGAAATACCCGAGCTTCTCAAAATGCTTCATAACAAACGGGTCGTTCGTGCCTTCGCCTCTTTTGACATAGAGCATTTTTTTAGCGCCGGCGGGCGTGCCCGCCGTATTCTGCGAATCTCCCTGCGTCGATTTGGAGCACGCCATGCCAGAAACAACCAGTACGACAATGAATAGTAAAGCGAGAAGACGTTTCATTTCTTTTTGCCTCCTTTCTACTCTTGTACTTATCTGCTATTCCACCAAACCAGTTCGTTCCACACCCTCTACGAACCATCGCTGCGTGAACGTGTACAGGAGCAGAGGAGGGATGATCATCAAGAACGTTGTGGACATCCGAATCGCCTCGTCCGTAACGGACGGCCCGTATGCCTCGGCTTGCTGACGCAGCGCTGACGCAATTTTCTGTATGCCGAGCGACAAGGGAGCCGTCTCAATGTCGGACAAATACATGCTCGGCAAATAGAAATCGTTCCAGGTCCAAATGAAGGAAAACAAAAATACGACGAGAATCGCGGGCTTGGCAAGCGGCATCATCACCTTGTAAAAGATTTTGAACACGCCCGCCCCGTCAATTCGGGCAGCTTCCTCCAGCTCCTTCGGTTGTGTGGAGAAAAATTGGCGGTAAATGATGACGAACAGCGCTCCCTTTAAGCCGAGGCCGAAAAATGCCGGCACAATAATCGGATACACTGTATTCAGAAGACCAAACTGTCTGGCGTAAATGATGTTCGGCAGGATCGTAACCTGCATGGGCACAATAAAGGTCAACAGCAGGAAAAAAAACAGCACCCTTTTAAACGGAATTTTCAGCCTTGCAAACGCATAACCGGTTACCGCGCACGAAAACGTCTGCAAGATGGCTACAGAAATAGAGAGCCCCAGGCTGATCGACAGCGCCTTCGGATATTTCATCCATTCCCATGCTTCCTGCAGATTTCCGAGATAGATCGTCCTCGGGAACCAATTGACGGCAGGATCGAGCAAGTCGTCCGCATTTTTGACCATGGTGGCCATCATATGCAGAATCGGTTTCAAGTAAATGTAGGCCGTATCCAGCAAAATCAAATAGATAAACAGTTTAAACAACAGTCCTTTATCCGCTTCTCTTCCGATAATCGTATATCGGATCTTGCTGAGCACCTGCAGCATCCCTGAAGTCTGTTCTTCTTTCAATCGAATACGAAACATAGCTTCACCCCTTCAATCGTATGATCGTTATGCGCGATGCGACTTGGTTACCCTGCTGAAGATCAAGAACAGGATCGCCAGGAAAAAGGCGATAATCATGAAATAGATCCAGAATAACGCGCTGTATTGACCATATTCGCTTTCCCTGACCTTCGACAGAATCGGGTTGGTCGGGAACGTGAAGAGGTCGACTACGGTATAAATCATGTTGAGGAAAATGAACGGCGTCATGGCTGGCAGCGTAATTTTCCAAAATGTTTCCCAAGGACCGGCTCCGTCAATACGCGCTGCTTCATATGCTGAGTTCGAGATGGTCTGTCTTCCTCCCAGAAAGATCAAGATTTGAACGCCGGAGTACCATAGAATCAGCACAAACGAGTCCAGAATTGAAATCAGCGGGTCGGCCCATGTAGCCGACAGATTGGCTTGAATGAGGCCGGAAATATTAAACTTAGACATAAAGCCGAGGTCGCCTTCGCCCTGCGTCAAAAATTCCTTGACGACTTCGCCCGTCGCCAAGATGACGGGAAGAAAGAAAATCGCGCGAAAAAACGTGCGCCCGGGGAATTTCTGGTTCAAAATAATCGCGATCAACAGGGCGAAAATGACGATGATCGGGATCATAAACAGCGCTTGGCGCAGAAACGGCAGCAGTTGGTTATACAAGAGGCTCCCGTTCTCAAAAAGAATGTACTTGTAATGCGTCCAACCGATGTACCGGGTCGTTGTCTTCGTTGCCGTTATCGTTACATCCTGAAAACTCATAAATAACGAGTAGCCGATCGGGAACGCCATAAAAACGATAAAACCGATAAACCAAGGTGCTATGAACAGCGTTCCTTCCAAATATTCGATCAGGGATGACCTGAGTCTCGCTTTCCGATTCATTGGCCTCCCCCTCCTTCAACGACAATAAAGTCTTGCGCCGGTACGACCGAATCCCCGCTCCGGTATTCCGTCAAATTATAGTTCACGATAATTCTTTTTCCGCTCGCATACGTCGTTTCTTTAACGCCCGGAGCAAGCGTCCGGTGACCTGTGATAAACTGATCCTGCACGTCGCCCAGAGCTTCGTTATATCGCTTGTACTGCTTGGTGGCAAAGTCCTCCCAATCCGGGTAGTACGTGTTATAGTAGCGTAAGCCGTAGGAATTCACATACGTTTTCGTTTCAGCCCTCGTGAATACGAAGGAAGGCGCAGCGCCGTATTCGATATCGCGCAGAAAATCGTTCACGTCTTCCTGGCGGTTATTCACGTATTCCGACGAATACGATACCAAACCGTGTGTGGCAATCTGGGCGAAGGGAACGGATTCATCCGAAAATAAATCGTAGGAATTGTCGTAAACCATCCCCCTGATGTAATTGACATGCGGCAGCGCGTAAATATTCGCTTTTTCCCCTTGCACGCCGCCCAGTGTCTCCTTAATGCCGGACAAAATGCGCTCCTGAATATTCCGCGCTTCGTCTCTCGAAGAGCCGTACTCCGTGTTATAGTCGTTGTACAGCCGCTGCCCGAGCATGCCGACGGCAAGTCCGTCGACGCCCATTGCTTTATATTTAGGCAAATCGTTATTGACCATTTGTTCGATGAATTTATAACTGACCACAGGCGTCCGCTCACGATTGAACAACGGGCTCTGCATAAGCGTACGGCCGGCCAAATTCACCATCGCGTTAAATTTCTCGTCGAACCCCCCGCCTTTCGTATTGTTAAGGGAGTATTGCGCTTCCAAATAGACCGGATATCCGAGGCCGTGCGCATGGTCAATGAAAGTCTTCATTCCTTTGTCGCCGCCGATCCGGGAATCGACCGGGAATGTTTGGCCAAAGGAGCTGTAACCGCCATTCTGCCAGCCCGTGAACGTAAGCGACATATTTTTGATCCCTTTATCGTGCAGGGAATTGACGATTTGAACGGCTTCATCCGTTGTGGTCAAATTGAGATATCGGTCGCTTATCACGCCTTTTTCCCGATCCGCGCCGACGATATTGGCATACATCGGGATATTCGGATCTTTGACCGTAACGGGTTTCGCCCCTTTTTCCTTCAGCAAATATTGGCGGTACGCCTCAGCCATGCCGACGTAATCCGTCTTTTGACTGTCCAGCACATAATAGCGAACGACGCGATCGCTGCCGAATATCCGCTCCCGGTCATAGTCGACGTACCCCCACGAATCGGGAACATTCGTATTTCTGGTTGTAAACTGCAGGAAGCTCGAACGGTAGTTCATTTGCGCCCCGACCCAGTTGTAATTGCTCAGTACGCCGGCGGGAGCGGCAACTATGTCAGCGTACTCGTCTCCGTCGTGGACAACGGCCAGAAAACCTTTGGACCCTGACTTCATACCGAAGACCGGCATAATGATGTTATTCCGGTTGTTGTCGATCCCCGGGAATGCCTGATCTTTGCCGTACACCAATTCTTCGTACATTTTGTTGACGTTCAATTGATTGTTTTTAAATCGCAACAGCGATCCTGCGCCGTCCGGGATAAACAGGTACCCATCCTGTCCGTCCGTGTACTCGGCTCCGAAGAACGGAAACGGTCTGACCCAGACAAGACCCATTTTCGATTCCTTTACGCCTTCGCGTATGATTTTCGTCTCGACATAGTCTTGATCGATGGTTACTTGAACCGGAATCGTAAAGCCGGTGGCCGGTAGTTCGTAGACGAGCTTAAAACCGCCGGGAATCGTTTGAACATCCTTCACACGTCCGCCTTCCGCCGCCAGGTTCGTCTCCTTTGCCTGCAGGATGTTCTTCGAAAAATCGACGTATTGGACCATCAGCGGCGAGGCCAGATGCTTTTTCCAGGTTTCCGAAATTTTTTCCTGCGGCCAATATTTCGGATCCGGATAGGAGCGGTATACGTTGCCGTTCCGTTTGTCCTCGATGATAAAATGGCCGGTTTTCTCATCCATTTTCAGCCGCAGGCTCTCGGATTCCGCAACGTTGTTGAAATCGTTATCCGATGGCAGCTTAGCGGGAACGCTCGCCACGTTGGCTGCTGTGTTTTGCTGCACTGTCTGCGATATTCGATGTTCCGGAGCTTTGAACTCAATGTCGGCACGGGTCAGGAATATGACGATGGCGGCCAAGATCAAGATGGTCACGACGATGGCTGTTTTATTTGTTCGGATGATCCGGATCATCTCAAGGTCACCTCCTGGTACATCTGATAAAGTAACGAACCGAGATCGCTGGTGAGTCCGATAATAATGAAGATGAGCACGCCGATGACCAGCATCGTACATAGCGTGAGGATAATATTCATGACCGTTTCCCCAAAGCTGTAATTATGAACGTTCTGGATTTTCCAAAAGATGAGCAGCCCGATCCATACCGTCATGGCGTTGCCCACGAAATGGTAGATGGACGACTCGGACATCGTCATCACGTTTGATACGAATGCGAGCGGGACGCCGATGGCTATGTACGGTACGAGCGCATAGGCACTCCCGATAAAGATGTGTTTGAACCGCCCTTCCCCCCGGTAAATGGAGCTGACAAGGTAGTTGGCGACGACCCAAGCGATCCAGGCGATGAAAAATTGGGTGAACGTGGAATATATGTCCACGAACGTCTTCGGATTGAAGGCGAAGCTGGTCGCAAATTGGCTGATCAAAAGGGAAGCGTATACGCCAAGCAGGATGATGCTTGCGCTCAAATAGCTGCCTTTGTTCTCATAGTGGATCGCAGAAAACCCGTCGATCGGGTGTTTTAACACATACAGCGCTAGCTTTAAATTCGATATGAAGCGGTTCTGCGTTCTTGGCCGGTTATGCCATCTGGCACGGAATTCACGCTTTGCCGTGAACTTATCGACCAGCATGTATAAAATACCGCCGAACAGCATCACGCTCGCAATCCAGGAGAAATTCGACTGCAGCCATTGCATCCTGATTTGCCAGAAGGAATCGGAGTATCCTTGCTGATCTCCCGCCTCTTTAAACAAATCTTTCGCTTCCTCGTACTTTTCTTTTTTAAAAGCGGACTTGGCCAGCCCCAGATAGGCGGGGGCGAACTGTTCGTTTAAACGAAGCACATCGTTCCACGGCTGTTCGCTGGCCTCATAACGGCCTGAGAGCGTAAGCTGGTTCGCTTGATCGACCTTTTGGCCAAACTCCGATAAACGGAACACCTGTACGATATTTTCCTGATCGTCCAGCACGAATAGTTCGTTCCTGGCGTTCACGTCAAGCGCCACCGGGCTTTTTAACAGTCCGACCTGAGACGATCCGACCGCTGACGCTCCGCCCCAGAAGTACAACAAATTGCCTGACGCGTCATAGTGGCTGATATATTTATTTTGCTGATCCACGACGATC
Source organism: Paenibacillus sedimenti (assembly GCF_014534655.1). Classification (GTDB taxonomy): domain Bacteria; phylum Bacillota; class Bacilli; order Paenibacillales; family NBRC-103111; genus Paenibacillus_E; species Paenibacillus_E sedimenti. The sequence goes on along the minus strand of NZ_JACVVD010000001.1, from coordinate 223,702 downwards.
ATATTACCGCTTTGATCAACGGTCACATCGATCAGCTGAGGTCCTGTCGCTGTCGGTCCCACTGGAACATCCCACGGTGCGATTTCCCCGAACGATTTGGAGGAGCTGCGCAGCAAATTGTCCCCTTTTACATTTAATTTTTTCAATTGATTCGTTGTAGCCATACCGCCTGTGACCGTAAAAATATAACCGTTTTTGTCCGTTGCGACGCTGTTGATCGGTTCCGGCCTTTTGGCGACCTCATTGGCATACATTTTTTTGGTGTACAGCATACGTTTTAATGCGTCTAGCGGGGAGATCGCCGTGCCGTTTGCGCCGAAGAACCCTTGAAACTTGCCTTTCGGATCGAGCATCACGAGCCCCTCGTAGCTGCCGTGCACCGCAATGTACATAAACTCCCGTTCGTCTACCATCACTTTGCCCGGGTCGAAAACGAACGTATCGGGAATGTACCGGGATTCCGGCCGTTTGTATTCTTGCAGCACCTTGCCGTTGTTGTCCAGCTTAAGTACGCGTTTGTTGCCCGTGTCCGCGATATAGATGCTGCCGTCCTTGGTGACGAATACGCCTTCGGGTTTATTGAACGGGCTCTCCGGAAGCGTAATATAGCGCAATAGCCGCCCCTTCTCCGTCATATGCACAATCCGGTTGTTGCCCGTATCGGCGATATAAACTTCGTTCTTCGCATCTACAAAAATGTCTTTCGGATTTTTCATCGGCGAGCTCGTCATGGCGGCGCTGTTGTTCGGATCCGGCGCAGACAAATTTTGCCCGATCACGCCAAGCGGAAAGTACGCCGGCTGAAGCCATATCAGATTACCCCGGCTATCCTTCGTATACGTGGAATATTTCACCGAGGCATGCGCAGTCGCAGGCAATAGTGCAGCGCACAGGAGGATGAAAGAAAGAAATAGCCCCCACTTATGGATTTTCATGCTCAAACCTCCTAATAATCATTTGGGGCCCCCGCAAAGTAACCGAAATATACATCAGAGCTCGGCGTCACTTTGTGGGGATAAGTATAGTTTGATTTGCCCAAACAATCCGTAAGGGCGCAGTTGATAGGCCGGGGTATAATCTTGACCTTCTTTGCGGAAAGAAGCCCAGCTGGTCGTCGCCGTATCGCCGGCTGTCTGGTGGAAAGGCCCCAGCATATTGCGAGGGCTTCCCATGACTTCGATATCGATCCTGTTCGCCCCGTCATGCACATGCGCCGTCAGATTTAGACGATTCGCCGCCCGCCAAGGTACATGCCCTGCAGTTGTACCGTTTACCCGCACTTCTACGGTAACTGCGGAATAATCGCCAAGCTCGAGCACGATCGGGCTTGCAGCCTTATTGTCCACCTGAACGTCAAAATGATAGATGATGCTGCCGCAGTAGTGGATATATCCTTGTTTGCACCAATCTCCGAATGATAGCGTCTCCGGCTCGGCCGTAATCCTTCTTCCGGCATCGACCCCGAAATCGCCGATCAGGTAAATGTCCTCCACTTCCATGCGGTTCAGGTAATTGCAGGACAAGATCAGCTCGTTCCTGCCTTCCTTTAGTCCGGATAGAAGCACTTGGTCGAATGAACGGTCGAGAAACCATCCGGCAGGCTGGTTCAGAACCGGTTCTCCGTTGAGCCTGATCTCATAATGTTCCGCGGACTCCACGATCAGATACACAGCTTCCGCCGGCATAGCCGACACTTCAAAAGAAAATTTGAATGCGACCGGCTTGCCATCCGCCGGATGAGGCTCGTGAATCCATTTGTACCTTTGCTCAATGCCGTTGCCGTAAATCTGCCTCATGCCCAAAGCCTCGCGGATCGCTCTCTGGGCTTGCCAAACTTCCTTTTCTTCCGACCAGCCGCCGTCCTCTATGGCGTACGAGCAGGTGTCCAGGGTGAGCACATTTGGCATCGAGCGCGTGAACTTGCAGACCGGCCCGAGCTCCATCACCGTTTGATCCTTCTCATGGCTGCAGCCGGGTTCCGCAAGACGGCGTTGTGGCGGTTTGTTTGTATGCCATATAAACAGCTTGGAATCCGCGGGACCGAATGCATCCTCCAAATGGATGTACCCATTGCGGTAGCTCGTCTCCACCGCCTTCACTTCGCCCGTCAGTGCCCGCCATTCTTCCATGCTTCCGGCACCATCCAAGGCTATGGCGATGTTTACGTTGTGCCCGCGCTCCCGGTCGTTATTGACGACGAATAGCGCATGGGTATCGCCCATGTCCCGTAGCATATACAACAGCTCTGCGGTTTCTTGCGATTCCGCACCGGTGATGCTCACCCGGCGGGGCAGCATACGTTCCAATGCGGCCACCGCTTGCCCGGCATCCTCCACGACGATCATGTTCTCATGATCGTACAGCTCGTTTAGAAGGCTCGTTGCCCTGCCTTCGATCATTGCCGGGCGCGGCCCGACGGCTACCGCTTTGCCGCCGGCGTTCAAAAATTGCGAAAGCAGCCGGAAGGTGCTGTTCAGCATCGTCCGGATTTCCGGGATGACGACGACACGGTACTCCGCCATATTCACGGCAAGCAGGCCCCCTCGAATGTCACCGGTTTCCGCCATGATCGTCTCATCGCCAAGATCGAAGTCGTAATGCGCCCTGAGCAGCTTGCCAAGGAATGCGTTAAATTCATGGCCGAAGCTGTTCGCGCCGGAGACGTCCCGGTCTTTGCCGCGTGCGGGGAATCCGTAAGGTCCCGTGCCGACCATACTCCATGCGGTGGAAGCAGGATGGAGCACGAGTACGTCGCGAATCGGGCGGCCTTCCGTCAATACCGCCGACAGTCTGGCGAAATAATTCTCCATGACGGAATTGTATTTCCACCAGCTTGTGTTGTAATTGAAGACGGGCGGATAATCCCGCTTCCGGCACCCTTTGATCGAGTAGAGCGCCAAGTGCTGGGATCGCAGATTGACGCCAAGCACGTACTGAAAATCTCCAATCCATTTTTGCCCTTCGAATGTGAACCCCCAGCCTGTGCAGCCGTAGGTTTCGGTGAGCACGAACTTCCGCCCGTATTGGTTGGCAACGCTTGAACATTGCTTGACCGTTATATATTCGTTCGTCTGTTCATTCAACATATCGATGCCCGGAACGTGCTGATAACGGTAATTAGGCATAATAGCCCCGCAAACACGGGTGGCTGTGCCCAAATTATTTTCCCACAAGTAATGGCCCGTAAAAGCAATTCCGTTGTTCCCGCACCACTCGCCAATCTGTTTGGCGTACGATTCGCTGAACCGTTCGGTAACCGTCCGCCAATAATCGTGACGTACCTCTGAGGAACGCTCCCCGTTGAAGAATATATAAGGGACGATGTCCAGTAGATCGTATTCGCGTTTTTCCAGGAAATATTCAGGAAACGACCAGCTCCACGGAATCCAGCCCCGGCCTTCCGTAAATTTGCAATGGCGGTCATGAATGCTCGGTTCGTCGGTAAACACGCCGCGGACGGTTTTACCGAAATGGTGTCCCACTTCCCGTTTGTAGGCTTCATAGGTGATGTCGATGAACGCCTGCACCGATTCGGGATTCAATTGGTCCGGAGGCGCTTCATTGTTGAACCAGGCGCTTCGTTCGGAAATTTCGACGCGAAACACGAGCAGCACCTCATCCTTATTCCATATACCTTGGTCTGTGACAGCATGAAGTCTCTCGCAGCGAATTAAATCTCTCTCGTCAATAACGGCTCTGAACAAAGCCACCGCATCGTCGATACCGGCGGTTAATCCATCCACCCCATCCGAACCGCTCGGCCGGAGCACCTCCAGCGTGAGTCCTTTGGCCCTGAAGGCATCCCCGCCTCTCGCCTGCACAAGTCCCCCGGCAAAGCCGGACGGCCAGCGGTCCTCGTCATACAACCATGCCTGCATGCCCAGCGTCTCGGCGGTTTCCACCGTTTTCCTGACCAGCTCCATCCATTCCCGGCCCATATAAACCGTTTCCAGCCCGTCCCTGGAATGAATGAAAAACCCGCCCATGCCTTGTTCCTTCATCTGCTGGACTTGCCGGTTCAGCTCTTCCTCTTCTAACTGATCGTTCCATGCCCAGAAAGGCAGCGACCTGTATTCGGCCGACGGATCCTCGAAATTATGACGCAATCGTTCATTTGCTTTCATCGGCATCCGCCTCCTTCTGTACCTCGAAGATCATGACGCTTTTCGGGGGAAGCCGGATGTCTCCGCTAACGCTCAAGCCGCTAAGCAGCTCCTTTTGCACGTGCTTCCCCATATCCATCGATTGCTCATGATCGCTATGATTCAATACAAAAGTAAAGATCAGCCCTTCTTTTTCGCGCTGAATGATTTCTACGTCTTGCGGCGCGTCGCAGAGCGGAGTAATCCCTTTGCAATCGCATAAAGATTTCATCCATTGCCGCATAAATTCTCGGCTCGGGTCCGTTGCCGCATACCATGCCTCCCCCAGGCCGAAGCGGTTGCGCGTCAAAGCGGGGGAACCCCCGTAGTAATCGCTCCCGAAGTCCGCGAGCGTTTCCGCGCCTTCCGGATGAACGACTTCGCACACCAGTCCGCATTCGTAGGAACCGCGAAGCTGTCCAAGCTCCTTTTTCATTACGAGTGCGTTACTTTGGCCCGGGAACAGAGCGTCGATTTCCTCCACCCAGATGCCCAAAAGCTTGCGCAGCTCGCCCGGATAGCCGCCCGCCGTAACCAGATCGTTCTCGTTCGCCACGCCGCTGTAAAACGTAGTAACGAACGTTCCTCCGTTCTCGACATAGCGCTCCAGCTTCTGCGCGTAACCGGGTTTCACCATATACAAGAGCGGCGCCACCACCAACTCGTAGGGTTGTAAATCCGTTTCCACATGGATGAGATCGACCTGGATCCCATTGTCGTAAAACGCGTCGTAATATTTCTGGATTTGATCCACATATTTCATATGTGCGGAAGGCCCGCCGCCCAGCTCGACGGCCCACCAATTATCCCAGTCAAACAATATGGCGACTTTGCTCTTCACCCGCGAATCCAACAATAGATTGCCCAATTGCCGCAATTCCGCTCCGAGTTCCGCACATTCCCTGAATACGCGCGTATGTTCGTGGCCCGCATGATCGATCACGGCTCCGTGAAATTTCTCGTAAGCGCCAAGCGAGCGGCGCAGTTGGAAAAACATCACCGATTCGGCCCCCCGGGCCACCGCCTGATAGCTTCGAAGCCGCATGACGCCGGGCCTTTTGGTTGGATTCACGGCCTTCCAGTTAAGCACGCTCGGCGTCTGCTCCATCAGCATAAAAGGAGTACCGTCCTTCAAGCCGCGCATCAGGTCGTAGCGAAGCGCCATATAGCTTTCCGGCGTATGGTTTTCGGGATATATATCGAGAGCGACAATGTCCAGATAAGGCGCCCATTTGAAATAATCGAGCGGCTTATAGGTCCCGTTTCCCTGAAAATTGGTCGTCACGACCGCATCGGGGATGAACGATTTGATCGCGTTATATTCGATGAGATAACATGCCAGCCAGCTGTCTGAATTAAAACGGTAAAAGTCCAGCGTCATTCCCTGAAACGCGGTTTGGTCCGAATTTCCTCCGGACAGGCCTTCGCTTAATGCGCTTGGAAGAACAATATCCTCCCAGTCGTAAAACGTATGCCCCCAAAACCGCGTATACCAAGCCTGATTCAGCCGCTCCAGCGTTCCGTAACGATTTTTCAACCATTCCCGGAACGCCTTTTCGCAGTTGTCGCAATAGCAGCGGTTGCCGATCTCATTGTTCACATGCCATAAAAGCAGAGCCGGGTGGCCCTTGTATCTTTCCGCCAGTATTCTGACCAAGCTTTCGGCATAATGGCGGAAGGTCGGACTGTTCGGACAGGAGTTATGTCTTCTTCCGAATTTTCTTTTTTTCCCATCGGAGGTTACGGTTAAAATGTCCGGGTATTTCCTCGCCATCCAGGCCGGATGCGCGGCCGTACCCGTTCCAAGGCAGGCATGGATGCCGTTCTCATGCAGCTTGTTCAGCACTTCGTCCAGCCATTCAAATCTGTACGTTTCTTCATCCGGTTGGTTCAATGCCCACGAGAAGACATTGACGGTTGCAATGTCAATGCCGGCAAGCTGAAACAGCCGCATATCTTCATCCCATATCTCCTTGGGAAACTGCTCCGGGTTATAATCGCCGCCATATAATATTTTCGGAAACTTCCGGCTGATCATCGTATCGCCTCCTGCTTCAGCCATGCGCCGGGTGCCGGACTGTCGACTGTTTCGAACGGCACTTGCTCCGGCCATCGTTTACTGAGCTGCATCGGCGATACGTCTCTTGCGGAAAACGGCTTCATCCGCAAACTGAATGTGGTATCCTGCGGATGCAGCATATACCGTTCCAGCGGCGGAGCTTCCCCGCAGCTGTGATTGCCTAGCGGCGCTTGCCGGTAATCCATGTTCACGATCGTTTCGTTCAGCCTAAGCAAATCGGTTGTATGTTTCGCACTCGCCAAATTCGCTGTAGAATAATGACTCGCGCTTACATCAAACACTGGCATGCCGCCGATGAACAGCCCGGTTCCCAAAGCGTTCGTTACTGCCGCCCAACGCGCGTCCGCTTTATTGCCATGCTCCTGCGGTTTGATATAAGGAACGTATTGCTCCTGGACCGTTCCTCCGTACATGCCCAGCCGCCCGCTTTCCTTCCGGTCGATATAACATTCGTGGGGTCCGAGTCCGAACCACGAGAACCGGTCGAATGCACCATGCATGACCATTTGCAAGCCAAGTCGCGGCAGCGGGGGGAGTCCCTCTCTCGGGAGAACGCGGGTTGTGATGCTGACATCCCCCGATCCGTAAACGGTGAACGTTATCCAGGTAGTAAAACATACACCCAATCCCGCTGCGCCAAGCGTCGACTTCACCATAATCTGCACAGCATGGTTTTGATAAGGATGGATGGAAAATTCGTTCACTCGCTGCTGCAGCGCATCGTATCCGCTCTTTTTCCACTCTTTCGACTGGCGGGAATCGTTATCGATCGTCGCCCGCCAAACGTTGACTTTCGGACCGGACTGCAGAAGCGGAATTCCGTTATACTCGAATGCGTTCAGGGTACCGCTGCTTTTTCCAACTTCAATGAAAAAATCGTTTCCGTTTACTTGCACGCAGTCATTCGTTTCTTCAAGCCGTAAACTCGGCATTGACTTCATGCTGATGTGCGGTGCGGCGCGAGGCAGAGCGGGAAGCGGCAGGTCGGCCCAGGCCACCTCATGGCCTTGCAGTGCCCAGCAAGTCTCATGCCTGAGCGTAAAACGGATGCGGAGCCAGCATTCGCCTCCCAGCCGTCCGTATTCTTTGTTGAAGGGAACGATCAACGTGGTCTCTCCTCCGGCCTGCACATCGAGTCCCGGCAGATCGCCCTGCTCCACGATTTCTCCGTCGTGCAGCAATTGCCACGAGCCTGAGAGGTGATCCAGAGACAAGAAATCGTAGCGGTTCTGGATGCTCACGATACCCGATCGTACATCGACCGGCTTCACTTTTACGGGTTCGATCACTTTTTTGAACTCGATCAGGGAAGACTTGACCGTCCGATCCGGGAATACTAATCCGTCAATGCAAAAATGCCCGCTGTTTGGATGATCGCCAAAATCGCCGCCGTACGCGTACCATTCTTCTCCATCGTCCGTCTTTTGCCGAATCGCAAGGTCCGCCCATTCCCAGATCATGCCGCCGAGCAGCCGGGGATATTTGTAGACGGCATCCCAATAATCCTGCAAATTGCCCGCGGCATTTCCCATCGCATGAGCGAATTCGCACATCAGGAACGGTCTGGGATCGTCCGTTTTTTCCCCTTCTTCGATCAGCGCTTCCAAAGAAGGATACATGCAGCTGACAATATCAACGACCTGCGCATCCTTGGCGCGTTCGTAATGAATCGGGCGCGTCGGATCGGTTTCGCGTACCCATTCGGCCATAGCGTCATGGTTCGCTCCGAAGCCCGACTCGTTCCCGAGGGACCAAATGATGACGGACGGGTGATTTTTATCCCTCTCTACCATGCGGCGGGCACGGTCAATAAATGCTTCTTCCCACCGGGAATCTTGCGCCAGGTGACTTTCATTGCCGATAAAATGGCAGCCGTGGGTTTCGAGGTCCGCTTCGTCGATGACGTATAATCCGTAGCGATCGCACAGATCAAGCCAGCGCGTATCGTTCGGATAATGGGATGTGCGCACCGCATTCATGTTGTGCCTCTTCATCAGACGGATGTCCTCGATCATCGATTCCAGAGGTATCGCAAACCCGAGATCCGGATGGAACTCGTTGCGGTTAACCCCCTTGAGGGTAACGGGCGTACCGTTGACAAGAAGCCGGCCGTCCAGAATGGCGATGTCGCGAAATCCGACGGAAACGCTTACAGATTCCAGCACAGCCCCTGTCTCGTCCTCCAGCTCCAAAACTAACGTATATAAGTACGGGTCCTCTGCCGACCATTTACGGGGAGCAGGGACCGGAATGTCCATATCGAGCATTTTTTCATCGAAAACAGGGGAAGCGGCGGCCGTCCCTCCGTAAACGGTTTGACCCGCCTCGTCCCGAAGCGAAACCCGCAAGTTATGATTGCCTGCATCGCGTTCCGAATAGCGTTTGACTGCAACCCGCAGGCCGAGTACGGCATCTTCGTGATTTTCACAGAAACGGGTCTGCACCGAAACGTCACGGACATGCACATGGGGAGTCGCTTTCAAATAAACGTCTCTGAAAATGCCGCTTAGCCGCCATTTGTCTTGATCCTCCAAATAGCTGCCATCGCTCCATTGATACACCTTTACGGCCACCGTGTTTTCGCCCGTATGCAACAGCGAGGTGATCCGGAATTCGCTGTGCATATGGCTGCCCTGCCCATACCCTGCGAATTGTCCGTTCACCCATACGTGAAAGGCGGAATCCACGCCTTCGAACACGAGAAACACTTGTCTGGAGTTCCAAGCGTCCGACAAATGGAAGCTTCTGCGGTAGCAGCCGACCGGATTATCGCCGGGCACGTGCGGCGGATCGATCGGAAACGGATAATAGCTGCTGGAATAATGCGGACGTCCGTATCCGTGCATTTGCCAATTACCCGGAACGGGTATCGTAGACCAGTCGTCGGTCTTATAAGACGGATCGTAAAAGCGATCCGGCGCTTGCGACGGATTTGACGCATAAAGAAATCTCCAATTCCCGTTAAGCGACTGATAGTAGGGCGAAAGCGCCCGCTCACCGATAAGCGCCGTCTCCGCATCTGCATACGGAAAGCAACCGCTATTCGGCGGTTCCGTATTGCGCCCCAGCATCTCTAGATTTTCCCAATCCGGAATATCTTTCTCTCTCATATGGTCGCCCTCCAATCGTTCTCCATCATGCCGGTGTATCCCGGAATCGCAAAGCGTTGTGCAAAACAAGCGCGATGACCCACGAAGGGTTCCATTTATTGCTATGTCCCCTGTGGTTCCAATGCGTTTGGAAAAAGCCTTCCCCCTGCTCCCCTACAACGGTAAATCCCCATTCGCCGGGTTTCGTGCAAATGCCCTGCCCCATCGCATCAAGCGCCATTCGTCCCCATCGTTCATAATGAGGCTTGCCGGTTAGCCTGCCGAACTGCCAAAACTCATAGGTCGGAAAAAATACGTCCAAGTGATGATTTTGTACGCTGACTCCGGGCCAACCGACGGCGCTGAAGTCTGTGTTCCTAAACGACGAGCCCTGATTATACGCCGGATTCCACATATAAACGAAAGTAAGCAGCCAGTCCGCCGAAATTTCGGCCCATTCGCTATACCGATCATCCCTGGTCAAAAGAAACAGTTCGTAAACGGCAAGGAAAAAATACATGCCCGCTTCCTTATCCTCGCATTTTGCATCGAGCGTGGAACGGGCAAACGGCCGTTCGAACGTCTCGGCATGAAGCTCGTAATAACGCTGCATCATCGCCTCAGCGTGATCCAAAACCCTTTTTTCCAAGGTGATCCGGTATGTTTTCACCAGAGCGATCAAGCACGGCAGGCCGGCCGCCGTTATCATCGTATCCGCCGGCTGGCCGTCCATCAGCCATGCAGCGGGATAAATGCCCGAAGGCAAGGCGCCTCCCAGGAAGAAATTGGCCGATTCGCGCAGAGCGCAGATCCAGCCCGCGGGAACTTCCCGGCCGCTTTCACGGAACAGCAGCGCGATTTCCGCCAGATCGGCCATCGTCTCACCGTAAGCCCGGCTGGAAGTGACAGGCTGCTTGTTCCAATGGAAGTCGTCCCACGTTCCATCCTCCAGCCGATAAGCGCTGTGTCTCACGCCGGGAAATTCGGTGCGGCTTTCGCGCAAATAAAAATCGACGGCCCGTTCGCAACGGGATATCCGTTCCTCCTGTCCGCCTTCGAAACCGAGCTTGGCATCGCACCAGGCCAGCTTCAAGCATTGTCCCGTCCACCCGTACATATAGTGCAGCGGATGCTTGGAAACGTTGCCGAACGGGTTCGAATCGGTAAATTTCACATATCCGGCAGCACCGTTCCCGTCGGTTCTCCAGCGGTCATCCAGCGCGTTCGTCTTCAGCCGAACCAGCTCTTCCAGCGATAGCGGCTTCTTTCCCTCCGGCGCGTACAGCTCCATTCCTTTGCGGACGATTTCCCGGTACGCATGACCGGGGCGGGATACAAAGCCCCAATCCAGCGCGTAACTCTTAGTTAAGGTATAACCTGGCGCAAAGTCCAAATATCCGCCGTGGTACGGTTCCGTTTTGTTTTTGGCCACATAATAGGTATCCTTCTCGCCGTTAAACATCAGCACCCCGCTCAGCGCCGCCGCCACGAACCGGCTCTCCTCTTGAATCGCTCCGAGGGAGCCGTAATGCACGGTACCGTCAGCCGTTTCGACATAGTTGGGGATGGAAAACATGGTGAAGTAACGCGCTCCTGTTTCCGCTGGGTCCACTGGGTCCGCCCACTCCACATTCACGCAAGGAATCGGCAAGCGATGCTCTTCACAAATGAATCCCTTTCCCGAGCCTACTCCAAGCCGGGGGACAACCCGGTTCGGATCGGAGGAAGGATTGTTGTTGTAAATCATGTGAGGAATCGTTACCTTTTCCTTGCCCCGCTTCGGCAGCGTGAACAGGAGGCCAACGGCCACTTCATTCAGCATGCAATCTGTCCGATTTTCCCAACTAACGTCCATGCGTAAGAGATGATGCTCATCAAAAGCCAGACTCAGCGTGACATGCAATCCTTCTAACGCGCCGCAGATCCGAATCAAACCGGATTGGGCGTAAATTTGCGTATCCTTAAGCCCCGGAGTGACCGTATGCCATGGTCTTCCGGCAGAATAACAAAACATCTCCTGCAAAAGCCCTGTGAAAAAGGGAGTGCGCTCACCCGCGTTGCGCATAGTAAGCTGCATACCTTCCTGCGTGATCGCTATCTCGGCTCGTCGCCTCTCATTGCGGCTAACAATGGCGTACACGTGCAGCTCTCCCCTTTCTTGCCCAGCAAAGTTATCAAAAGACGGTCCAACGTCGGATTGAAGCCTACCCTGCCGGCCAGCGGCATGCAGACGAAGAACATGAAACCTTGCCCCAACCGTTTCATGCCTACCAGAGGCAGCTTTCGCTTCCCATTCGGCTCGCCATGCGCATGATAGGCGAATACGATCGGTTCGATCCCCTCGCCTTGCAAATGACAGTTCGATATTCCATCAATTCTGTCCGTAGTCAAATTGTATAAATAAGAGAAATCGTCCGGTTTCATCCCTTGCGTCAGGGGATCGTCAGCTTGAACGGAAAGCGTATACACTTCCCGGAATTTCACCGTCCGGATCTGCGTATCTTCGAGATCCCATACCCCATTATCTGCATGCTTCAACATGCATACAGCCGTTGCGCCATTTCTAACCTTGGCGAGAACAGATGCCCGATGGCGGTCAAATGCTTCCGGAGACGAAACAACGATCGGGCCGTCCGCGGGTGCCGCATCATCATAACGCTCTCCGGCGATACCCAGAAGTGAGCTCACGAGCTCGGACGCCGTATCGAGAACCGAGACCGTTTGCGGCTTTCGGCAGCCTGCCCGCGCAAATGCCTCGAAAGCGAACCGTTCAACGTTCAGCGTGTTCCCGTTTTCATCCAGCAAACTGGCATCCACATACAAGGTCTGCCGATCTTGCACCGAAGGCACGGAGAACAGGATGGAACCTGTATAAAGCGAAGAGGTTACCGGCAGACGGCCGGTTATCTCGTAATGCCCGTAGTCCCGGGTATCGTCACGCAGCGTTGCCACGATTCGGCATTGTCCGTATGCCTTCGCCGTATCGTTCAAGAGCCAAGCTTCGATTTCCAGCGTTTCGCCTTCGTACGCTTTCCACCGATCGCAACGCAGATTGACGCGAACCGGCTCCAAACATTCCTTATACGTGAAATACGCCGGTTTCGGGATTCGATCGACGCCGACAAGCGCTTTCATCCATCCGGCAGGCCATGCGTCAATCAGCAAGTGGATGGCGGTGGACACGACTCTGTCCGCCCTTCTGCGCCAAGCATCCGTCATCAGCTTTGTTGCCAAGCATTGATGCTGCTGGCTGGCCTCGATCCATTCATGCATCGTATGCTGTTCGGCGAACCAGTCCCCGTGAAGATTGTATGTTTGGGCGCCATGGATGGCATTCGGCAGCCAGCGATCCTGTTCGGATGCGGGAAGCCACTCTTTCGGATAGCGGCTCATCATCAGCGCCGCATGATCCAAACCTTCCGTTCCGTACTCTCCGCAGCCCGACTTCCATCCCTCTTTGATGGGTGGAAGAAATCCTTTATACATTTTTCCTACCGTAATGACATTGTTCGTATACCACAAGTTATAGCAGTGAAAATCGGGCAGCCCTTCACGGGTAGGAGGATTGTAGTCCCCTTCCGCGTTTTTGACTACACGATCGGGATTTTCAACAAAAATCGCCTGCCTGGATGCAACGAAAAAAGCTTCCAGTTCATTCCGGTGCAAATGACGATGGCCCTTCCGCCTTTTTTCAGTCCGTGAAGGCTCGTTAATCAGCGATACCATGACCGAAGACGGATGGCTGCGGATCAGCCTCTCCATTTCGGCCGCCTGCCGTACGCCTTCGACGAATTGATTCCGGCGGATAAAGCCGAATGTGGGCAAGTCGCATTGATGCATCATGCCGAGCATATCGAAATAATCATAGATTTCTTCTTGAACCGGACGCTGCGTAATCCGATAAAAATTTAAATTCGCGATCTTGGCGATCAAGATATCATCGATTAATTGGTCGAAATCGTTATTCATCACACACTGCTGCAAGTGCCCCATTTCATTGGCGCCTCTTAAAATGATCGGAGAATTGTTCAGATATAGCGTGCCTTTCGGCGCTTCCTGTTCATCCATATGGAATTTTCTCATGCCGAAAATACGATCCTGGCTATCCGGGCACTCATCACCGTTCTTTACTTCGATACGCGCGATATAGAGCAGAGGGGATTCCGGCTCCCAGAGCTGAAAGGATGGAAAATCCACCTTGTACCGGAAATAATTGATGCCCGGTCCGGCGTAAGCCACTGCAAACGAGATGGGATCTACGCCTTGACCGATAAAATTTTTCGGTATAATTTCAAGCTGCAATTCGAAATTTTCCATAATTCGTGTCGTCGTGTTCACCGCATCGATCCATACTTCCACAGAGCCGTCGTCAATGTTCGGCCGTACGAACACATCCTGGATAAACAGCTCCGACCGCTGTTCCAAATACACTTTGTTGTAAATGCCGGCGCCCGGCGGACAATGATTCCAGCCGCTATAAGGGTCATCCCATCCAGGTCCGGTCGCTGCGTAAATTTTGTCGCCGTCCAGTCTCGTGCCGCCGACTCCCATCATCGGAAAATCAGTCTGCACCTCCACGACCAACGTGTTATGTTCTTGTAAAAAGTCCGTTACATCGAATTCGAACGGGGCAAAAAAACCTTCATGGCTCCCTATACACTTGTGATTGAGATACACGGTCGTTTTATAATCAACGCCTTTAAACACGATGTAAACGCGTTTACCTACAGGAATGGAGGGATAAGCGAACTCGCTGCGATAAAATCCCGTCCATTTGCCGTTTTCTCCGGTCGGTCCGCGGAAATCGGGCACCGTCACCGTCTCCCAATCTCCCGCGCCTTCCAATACGCGAGTAAAATCGGCATCTTCCGGCTTTTGATAGCGAAATTGAAATTCGCTGCATATTTGCCGATCCCGCTTTGTGGATGGAGCCGGCACCAAATTTCTCAAATAAGGACGGTATTTCTCGCGCAGCCGCTTCAGCTCCTCATGAAACCGTGCCATCTGCGCTTCGAACGTAAGCCCGGATACGTACTTCGCCTTTTCCGTCCCCGGTGCGAAATATTTTTTTTCGTAAGCTATAGGCGGAATGTCCCGCAGTTCGTCTTTATTGCCGGGATGTTCGCGAAACGCGATTTCTGCGAACTGATCCAAACGTTTTGTTGGCTCCAATCAGATCTCCACCTTACTCCTCGTCATACCGTCACGATTTCAAAATCTAACGAAAATCCTTCTTCATCCTGCGGATACATCCTCACTTCCGCTCCTCCGAAACGCTGCGTCCAGTTCTCTCCCAAGAACGGTTCGACGGTCTCTTTCACTGCACCCGCCAAAAAATCGTTTGTGACGATCCAGCGGCCGTTGCCCATTTTCCCGCTGTTCCTTAACTGCACCGGACAATCCGGAGGGAGCAGCCAGTCGGCGATCACAACGACGGCCCCGTCTTCCGCTCTTCGGGTAACCATGGATAACGTGTCTGCGGAAAGCGAGGTACCTCCGATGATAATCAATTTAGGTTGTCCGAGCTTTTCTGCGCTTACGCGGTCATCAAACGCCAGAACATTCCGCAGCGGATAGAATAACGGATGCACCCTTTTACCGCCGCTGCCGGCAAACCCCTGTTCGAGCGGAAACCGCTCGAGCGGCACTTCGCGTTTCAATTGGTGCCGAGGAAAGTCGTAACCCGGAATATGCATGCAGCTTCCATGGGCCGGAATCGCGCCCCGGCTGAGCAAATGCCAGATATGAAAGACGCTTTGACTCGGGATGATGTCCTGCGTCGGGAGCGTTCGGTTGCCGAATAACCGCACGTTTTGACCATAGTTGCCGTCGTCCGAATGAATGATCGCGATATCCGGTTCCGCCTGCGAGTGATGCCAAGTGAGCGGATGCTCCGGAATAAACTTTCTCACGAACTGCTGCCACACCTCGCCGAATTCCGTCTTTGCGAATCCAGCCGTCGTATGCTTCAACAGGACGTCGATATTTTCCACGAACAAATGGGACGGCCCCATGAAGTAACCCATCTTTAAAGCGGATTCGAATTCCTGAGGGGAATGGCCTGGAAATCCGGGAAACCTCGTAAACCAATTCCCCGTATCCGGCCCCCACAAATCGGCGCAAATCCATAGCGCTCTCCCGTACTGTTTGGCCGCCCCCAAAGCTGTAGACAACTGCAGCGATTGGAACGATTCCTTCATGATTTTCGGGCAAAGATCCATTCCCGCTCTGGCAAATGTGTGGAACATCGTAGGAAATACGTGCTCCGATATCAAAGGCACGGATTCGCCTGGCGACCCTGCCCGCTCCACAACGCTCTTGACGTGATGGGCACGGGTCAAAACCGCTTGTTCCACCTTGCTTCGCGACTGCTCCAAATTCAAACCGTCCGTGCCGCCCCAATGAGGAAACCATCCGTCTTTGCGGTACTGTCCAGCATTGATTTGCAAATGCTCCGGCTCATCGTACAGAAGCCCGATGCACCGCCCTGAGCCGGAAGCCTCAATGATGGCCTCATCCGGCACGTCATACCGGTTCGTCCCTTCGACCCAAGGTCCGTTAATGTTGCCGTATTCGTTGCCGAGGCAAATGTCCATGCCCGCTGCGGCGATATCCGCGACTACGTCCCAATGATCAACCTCCGGCAGCACATGATGAACGTAAAAGTCCGCATCCAGCTCACGGAGGATATTCACAAAAGCGCCGGTCTCCGGCTTCGGATCCTGCGAGGAACAGATGCTCCCCGTCCCCGTCCGCATAATAAGATCCGAAGCCTCTCCCGCCCACGGATCCTGCCAGGCTACGACAGGGCCCTGAATGCCCAGTTTCGGTTTATGCGAGTTATGCTCCACCGCTGTTCGTCACTCCCCTGCTTGCCTCGACGTTGTCAAAAGCTTGGCGGATTATGGCTATGCAATCGGCCACTTCTTCCGGCTTGGCATGCTCGAGAATCAACGGTACATCCGGCAGCCTGCGCGCGAGGAGTCCCGCATACACGTTCCAATCCGCTTGCCCCGCCCCGACCCGGGGTGTCGTGAATCCCCCGTCACTGTATAGTGCGTCTTTGGCATGCGCAATCGGTGAGTAATCGCCGATAGCGTCAAACATTTTCGCCATTGCCTCAGGTTGTCGGCTTAGATCTTCTTGCGTCAAGTAGTTAAAAGGATCCATGATGAACGCCAAGCCCTCGGTGCCGAGCCGTTTCAACATTTCCGCTGCTTGTTCCGTAGTGGCCAGAACGTTATGCACGAATCCTTCGGCTAACAGAATGACGCCGTTCTTCACCGCACGGTTCCGCAGCCTGTCGACGATTTGCAGCAGCTGCTCCCAAGCGTCTCCGGTCCGGTTGCCTTCAAAATCGCGCCAAGCGTTGGTCGGATGAAGGCTCCCCGTCTCCGTCGCGATATACCTAGTGCCATAGGCCGAACATAGGTCGATCATCTTCTCCAGCTGCTCAAGCTTGACTTCCCTTTTTTGAAGGTTAGGATTCATCAAATTCGTGTATCCCGACAAGCCGACGACGGAAATGCCTCTGCTCTCAAAAATCGTGCGGATTTTCTCGGCCCGGATGACTGAGAACGGCTCGTCGTCCATCACCTGCATAGCCTGCTTGGGGTCAATCTGCACATGCATCATGCCCTGATTGCCGGCGTCTTCGGCCATGGCTTCCGCACTCCAGCCCATATAGATGTAACTCATAAATCCGAGTCGGTTCATCCTGCAACGCTCCCTTTCAGCACATCCGTTCTTTCCACCACACAGCCTTCCTGGCTGGATGCTACCATTGCCGTTGTCATGGCCACGGTTTGCAAGTTATCTTCCGGCGTGACCGGCGGGAGCTTGCCTTCCTCCAAAGCGGTCATGAAGGCGATCATGGAGCCTGCGAAAGCATCCGGGAACCAAGTGCCTTTCAGCTTGATCTCGTGTACGACATTTTTTTGCTTGTTCAGCGCCATGTACAGCGTGTCCTGCGTGCACCAAAGACTGCCTTCCGTGCCGTCGATCCACCACGTATTGCCGTGGGAGCGGCTTGCTTTAACGATATTGTTAAAATTAAGCGTTGCCATTAACGGATTTCGGCCGCCCTTCGGTCCGAACTCCACGTTCGCCGAGTAAATCAGCGGGTCGATCGCGTTTTGCCGGTTCAGCTGCGCTGTCGTGCAGTGCACCCGGGACCATTCTTCAGGGTAAGGATTGAAATACCGGCACAGATCTACGTAGTGTACGCCGTGGTCGACGATGTTGAAATTGTTCATATTCGTCCACCACCAGCCGGCCTGGTCCTGGAACGAGCGCATGTAATGATGAATGCTATATATTTCGCCAATGGGGTCCTGCTCCAGCACCGTCTTTAGCGCCTTATGTGCCGGAGCCCAGCGAGCCTGTTGGTTGACGCCGAGGATGATGCCGAGCCGGTTCGCCTCTTTGCTGAGACGCTCGGCGTGAGCCAGATCCAGCGCCAACGGCTTTTGGCACAATACCGGCCTCGGAGCCTTGCCGATTAATTTCAGCACTTCGAGCCGTGGTTCGGGATGAATCGCCAAATCGATAACGCCTACTTCCTCCCTCGAGAGCAGTTCGTTCACATCGGTCGTCCAGAACGGAATATCGAACTTCTCCGCCGTGGCGCGCGCCGCTTCCTCATTGACGTCGCAGCAAGCCGCAATATGCAAACCATATTTGCGGTAGGCGGGCAAATGCGCCGTATTGGCTATGCTGCCGCACCCGATGAGGCCGATTCCGTATTCGTTCACATTCGCTATATGCTTCTTACTGGGCAAATAATGTTCTGGTCTGATGAACTCCATAGTCCCACCTCTTTATTTCTTACATTACACGAGTATGGAAAATCATTTATAGGGTGTTCATGCTTTTTTGTAGGGAGGATTCAACCACTTCGAAGTTTATGTATAGTAAGATGACCGCGAAAAACTTATGCTAGACAAAAATACGCATTCATAAAAAGGAGGATTATGCAGATATTTAAAAAGCTTGAGTTAAACTATAAAAACAAACTGATCATTACTTTTGTGCTGGTCGCGTTCTTGCCGTCAATCTTCATGCATTTTTTGACCTATATGAATTCAACGCGGGCCATGAATACAAAAATCAACGAACTCGTTACGTATAATTTGATTCAAACGAATAAAAATCTAAATGCAAGCTTATCCGAGTACGAGGATGTCCTATATCAATTGATTATTAGTGAAGACGTTATCAAATCCACCAAAAAAATACTTCATGGCTCCGACTTCGATCAGCTTACTTACTCGGACACACTTATACAGATATTTTCCGGTTACACGAACTCCAAACCAGGGATTCGAGGATTTACTTATTTCGATAATAACGGAAATATATTAGCCTCCTATGACAAAGCCACAGGTTCGTCCTTATGGAGCGAAGAGAGGAACAATATACCGTTTCTCTTGATTATGAAGCTGAATAACATCCAGCAAGGTCCCCTCATTACCTCGACGGAAAAAGTGAATGCAGACAGCAGCGACGGACAATTTGTGTTCCATATCGCACGGAGGCTGTACGGCATTTCGTCCGATCGTCTAGAGAAAATGGGCTACATCGTAATGACATTGGAAGAATCGGTTCTGGCTAACGCGTGCAGCATTTCACTGATGGATGCAAAAGCCCAGGGAATGAGCAACGCCAACATTCTCATCGATCACGCTCAGAACATCGTGTCATTCCCGGACGAAAAAAGAATCGGATCCCATTTCTCCGGCATTCTGGGCGTAAAGGACATATCTAAGGATCATCTTCCTGAGCAGGCAATGGTTCTCGGGCAGTCCTCCATGATGAACTATTACCCGAATGAGAAGACGGGCTGGACCATTGTAAGCATGACTAACGAACAGAAAATGTTCGGTGAAATGTACGCCATGCAGAAGATAAATTTATGGACAGGATTTGCGATATTCCTGGTCACTACGCTTCTCATCGTATATTTCTCAGGCTTATTGACCAAATCGATACACAAAATCGTGAATGCGATGAAACTGACGGAACATGGTAATCTCAACGTGAAAATCGAAGACAACACCGGAGATGAAATTTCGATCATTGCTTCAAGCTACAATAACATGATGACAACCATTAACGAGCTGATGGAGGAAACGAAGTTGGCCGTGCAAAAACAAAAGGAGTCGGAGATCCGGTCGTTAGAGGCTCAAATCAACCCGCATTTTTTATACAATACGCTGGATTCGATTAACTGGATGGCCATCGAGAAAGAGGAGCATGACATTAGCCAGATGATAAAGGGGCTCGCGCTTATTCTTCGCTACAGCATTAGCCATAGCAATCAGATGGTAAATCTCGCTTATGAGCTTGAATGGCTGGAGCACTACTTGTTTTTACAGCAAAATCGATTCAATGATTCGTTTCAATATTTCATTCATCTCGATCCGAGTGTGAAAGAGGTTAAACTATATAAGCTTTTGCTTCAGCCTTTCGTAGAAAATACGATCATACATGGCTTTGCCGGGAAAAAATCCGGCGCCGAACTCCATATCCGCTTCCGGCTCAATGATGAGGGCTTCTTATGCGTAGAAATCGAAGATAACGGTTGCGGCATGGACGAATCCACCGTAAGAACGATGCTGGATGGCGGTGCCCGGGAGTTTGGGGCAATCGGATCCGGAATAGGCATACGGAACGTGATCGAAAGGCTGCATTTGTACTATGGGGACAAAGCACAATGCAGAGTCGAGAGCACAATAGGCAAGGGAACCAAGGTGAGTCTGATTTTTCCGATTGATGCCAATGCGCAAAAGGATGGTGATTTATGAGAATCGTGGTTGTTGAGGATGAAGAGAAAGTACGTAAAGGGATTATTCGTTTGATTCACAAATTGAGCGACGCCTATCAAGTTGTTGGAGAATGCGAGAACGGTTTGGAAGGGGTGGCGATCATTAAACAAACAAAGCCGGATTTAGTCGTTACGGACATTCGAATGCCCGTCATGAGCGGGATTGACATGCTAGAGATGTTGAAAAAGGAAGGAATCACTCCCAGAACGATCATATTAAGCGGATATTCCGAATTTGAATTTGCCCGAAAAGCTCTTCATATCGGTGTCGTGATCGAGTATTTACTGAAACCGATTACAGCCGATGATTTACAGCAGGTGCTGCTTCATGCGGAAAAAGACGTTACAAACCAGCTGCTGAACGGGATGCCGCAAAGCCAAACGGGTACAGATCTCGAACAAGATGACTTGCGAAAAGCTTTGCTCGAAACCGCAGACAAAATTGCCGAACAATTGGCGCAGATGCCCAAAAGCCATAGTCTAGTGATCCATAAATCAATGAAAATCATTCAGGATAAATTCAGCAGCGGAATTACGCTGGAGGAATTGGCGAACTCATTGAACATTACTCCGGAATACTTAAGCTCTTTGTTTCAAAAAGAATTGGGCATCTCATTTACTGCTTATATCAAGGATATCAGAATCAAAAAGGCCAAAGAATTGTTGATGAGTCGCTTGAAAGCGTTTGAAGTCGCGCAGCAGGTAGGATATTCGGATGCAAAGTATTTTACCCGTGTGTTTAAAGAGGCAACGGGATTAACGCCGGGCGAATTTCAAAAGCTTTACCGCTAAGAAAAACTTTGCAGGCAATGCAATCTACTTTAAAACTGTCCACCTATCTTAAAATATTAGAATTATCAACTCTCAAGGTTTGGATTATGATAATCTTGCTTCACAAATATGAAACAAAATTTAACCGTTTTCATGCACAAATCAAGGAGGGTGAAAATGAAAAAACGCATGATTTTTGCAACGCTATTGACAACTTTGGTCGGCGCGGGATTGATTGGTTGCACGGCCATCAATGAAAGCGCAGAGGTCACGGAGGTTCCTGTCAAGCCCGCAGAAAACGAATTGTTCATCTACACGGCATGGCCTGCATTTTACGTCAAAGAAGATATTTTCGAGAAGCAGATCGGCCAATTACTCAAAAAGAAGTTTCCGGATGTCAAGATCAAGCATGTTGCTTGGGATAATCCGGGCAGAAGGTATGAAGACTTGATTGCGGCAGGCACCATCCCCGACATTATATTCGATGAAGTCAGACGCAACTCGTACAGACAGGTCGGAAGGTTCAAAATGGAATATGACATGACCGATCTGATCAAAAAACACAATTTCGACACCGGCAGGTTGAATCCGTCCGACATGCAGCGTTCCATTGCTGCTTCCGAAGGAAAACTGTACTCGCTGCCCTTCAATAATAACGAATGGGTGCTGGTTTATAACAAAGATATTTTTGACAAGTTTGGTGTGGAATACCCAAAAGACGGCATGACATGGGATGAAGCCTTTGAAAAGACACAGAAGCTGACCCGTCAGGAGGGAGAAGTCACCTACAAAGGCTTCCAGATGAATCCCGCCCACTATATGAGATTTAATCAGCTTTCGGAGCCAGGACTCGACCCCAATGAAGACAAGGCTGCCATGACCTCCGACAACTGGGTGAAGATTGTAAACAATATTAGACGCTTCTACGAGATTCCCGGCAATCAGCTGGTCAAAACGAACCAATTCTCTAAAGGGAACGTTGCGATGATCGTGGATTCATTGGAAAATGCGACAAGACTGATCAACGAGAACAAAAGTATCAATTTTGATGTCTCTTCGGTGCCTGTATTTCCGGAGACGCCCAAGTCCAAATTTCAGCCCAACACGAATGGAATGTTTATTACGAATCAATCCACCAAGAAGGATCTGGCGTTTCAAGTGATCGCTTATCTGCTGTCGCCGGAGTATCAAATCGAACTGTCAAAACAAGGTGTCATCACTTCGCTCATGGATCCGGCAGTTCAACAAGCCTTCGCGAAAGACTTGCCGGAATGGAATGGCAAGCACACCCAGTCGCTCTTTTATTTAAACAGCGCCAAACCTCCGCTTCGCAAACCGGGTTTGACATTTATAGACACGAATTCGGACAGTGTATGGAATCTCATCGCGAAGGAATCCAAGGACAGTCAAACGGCACTGCGTATGACCAATGATTCGATGAACAAGAACATCCAAGAAGCTAAAGAGCTTGAAAAGCAAGGCGGAGTAAACCCGTACCAGTAACTTTATCGATTCAAAAATCGATGTAGGGGCAGTTTTGGGGTATGCAAAAGCCACCAGATCTCCAGGCTCGCTCTTGGTAAGCCGCGTAGCAGGAACCTCCGGAATCCCCGATTATTTTTCACTTGAACAAATACACGCTTCACCTCGAAAATGAGACACCCACCTCCTTTAAGTGAGTAAAATCGGACTGCGGCGAACGAAGAGGAATCTGGTCGCCCCTAAATCGATTTTACCCACTTGGAGTGGGCAATTTGAACAAATAGCCTTTCAAAACCGTCTGCAAGTGGGTAAAATCGGACTTGGGGGAAATAATTGAGGTACCCACCACCTCTAAGTGGGTAAAATCGGACTGCGGTAAACGAAGAGGAATCTGGTCGCCCATAAATCGATTTTACCCACATTGGGTGGGCAATTTGAACAAATGGCCCCTTCCACCAATGCACCGCAAGAGGCTACCCTTTGGGGGCAGCCTCTGTCCGTATAACTACGCTATCCTATTAGTAAAGCTAAATGTTCGTAGCCATTTTCGCTTCTATGCTTTGCGTTTGCTTTCCTGTCGTAAGCACATACGTCTTGCCTGCCTCAGCGCGGAACTGGATCACATCGCCGGAGGCAACCGCTTCAACCGCCACACCGCCCGACTCCACGATAAGAGGGAGCTCCGGACGTTTGCAGATGACGGTGCACGCCTGGTTATGCTTTGCCCGGATGACGCAACGGGTCAGCTCGCCTGCTTCCCAGGCCAAATCAATCTCGTAGCCGCCCCTGGCACGCAATCCGCTGACTTCGCCTCTCGCCCAAGCGCCCGGCAAAGCCGGGAGCAAGTTAATCTCCCCACGGTGCGATTGCAAGAGCATCTCGGCGATCCCCGCCGTTCCGCCAAAATTCCCGTCGATCTGAAACGGCGGATGATTGTCGAACATGTTCGGCAATGTAGAGTGGGACAGCAGCATGCGAAGATGCTCGTAAGACTGGTCTCCATCCTCCAATCGCGCAAAGAAATTAACGATCCACGCCCGGCTCCAGCCCGTATGGCCGCTTCCGGCTTCCAACCTGCGATCCAGAGTTCGTTTGGCAGCCTGCGCCCATTCCGGCGTATGGCGTACATGAATGATCTCGCCGGGATGGAGGGCGAACAAGTGGGAAATATGGCGATGACCCGGATGCACTTCATCCCAGTCCCTCACCCATTCCTGCAGCTGCCCGTGCTTCCCGATTTGCGGCTGCGGCAGCTTACGCAGCACACGTTCCCACTCGTGGCGGATCGCTTCATCCGTTTGCAAAATGCCGGATGCCTCGATACAAGCGCGGAACAAGGTGTAGATGATTTGGGTATCCATGGATGGACCTATCGTCAAGCACCCTACGCTGCCGTCGGAGCCGATGAATTTATTTTCGGGAGAGGTGGACGGTCCCGTGATGAGGCGTCCCTCTTCGTCTTCAAACAAATAGTCCAGGAAAAATTCAGCCGCTTCTTTCATGGCCGGATACGCCCGTTCGCGAAGGAAACGTTCGTCCAATCCATACCGGTAATGCTCCCATAGATGCAAGGTTAACCAAGCCGCACCCATCGGCCAAATCGATCCCGGCATAAAATTACCCTCGATTTGGGTGGCTCCCCACATATCGGTATTATGGTGGGCAACAAACCCTCTGCAGCCATATACCGTTTGCGCCGTTCTCCTGCCATTCACGCGCATGCGGTCGATCAAATCGAACAACGGCTCATGACATTCAGAAAGATTGCACACTTCCGCGTGCCAGTAATTCATCTCCGTGTTGATATTGATCGTATATTTACACTCCCACGGCGGAGTAAAACTTTCGTTCCATATGCCCTGCAAATTCGCAGGGTTCGAACCTGGACGGGAGGAGGCCATAAGCAAGTACCTGCCGTACTGAAAATACAGGGCGATGAGACCGGGGTCGCTCCCGCCTTCTTTGAACCGCTGCAATCGGGCATCGGTAGGCAGCAAATCGGCCTCGCCGGCATCTTCGGGCCGCCCTAGCTCCAGCTTTACTCGCCCAATCTTAGACACATGATCCGCTATGTGATCCTGCTTCACTTTTTCATACCCTTTGCTTGCCGCTTGCTCCAACTGACGAATGCACGCCACTTTCGGGTCCGAGTGCCGGAAAGATGTTGCAGCTGCGATATAAATCGTAACCGCCTCTGCCTGAACAATGAGGAAATCTCCGATCGCTTGGACCGATCCGCCATCCGGAACCGCTTTCACAGCAGCACAGTAGGTGACACCGCCTTTGCCGTTTTCTCCGCTCATTACCAAAGTGTCATTCGCAATTTTTTGAGTGCCTTCATCAAACGGTCTTCGGCTTAAGTGCATGCGAAGATTCAATTTCCCCGGACGATCGCACTTGATCCGGATCGCCATCACCTGATCGACGCTGCTACTGAACAATTCCCGCGAGTGCTGAATATCGTTAAGACAATAGCCTACATGCGCAATTCCCTGCTCAATGTCCAAATCCCTATAGTAATTCGAAATCATTTTCTTTTCGCCGTCATGGTAAATTTGAAAATCCCCGAGCGGTTGATATGGATGCAGCGATTTGGGTAGCGACATCATGCCCACTTGCGCGAGCTCTTCCGCCTCAATTTGTTTGCCTTTCATTAACAGCTGGCGGACCCTCGGAAAATATTGCCGGCCATCCGGATTATCCCCGTTAACCGGTCCGCCGTACCAGACGGAGTCTTCGTTTAATTGCAGCCTTTCGTTATTCACTTTACCGAATATCATGGCACCAAGCCGCCCGTTGCCGATCGGCAGCGCTTCCGACCACGATCTTGCCGGTTTTTCGTACCACAACATGGTGTTTCGGGCCGATTTTCTCGCTTGTTTCATTAGCATCACTCCTTGATTTGTTGTATACGTAAAGCGTAGTATAGCTTTCCTGGCAATTGGATCCGAAAACGCCCTTCAAATGTACTTTCGAGCGGAGTGACGGTCATGTTCCAGGTATCGATCAGATCCACTTTGTAGCTGCCTTCCGGCAACATAAATTCACGGTAAGCAAAGCGATGCGGACCAAAATACTGCAAATAATACTCGCCTGACGCCGACAACGTCGCCGCATCATAGCTGTCGCTGGTATAGGCCAAATGATCAGGCGCTTCCTCAAGGATTCCGCACAGAAATTCGATTCTCCGAACGCATTTTCCGTGAAGCTCTCCGCCATGCGACCACCAGAGAATCTGTTCGGGATTCCAATACGTTTCCCCGTGAGTCACATAACCGCCCCGGCACGTGCCTTCCCAGATCCGGCAAAGTAATTCTTCAGGCGTCAAACTGCCCCACCTTGCATCCAAATTCCCCTCATAGCCGCATTCGTCGATGATCGCCGGCTTGCCGTATTGCTTCGTGCATTCCGAAACGACCTTTACATCGGCATGCTGGATACTCGCATGCGTGATCCATGATGCTCCGAAATCGTACCACGTTCTGCAGTTATGAATAGAGCGCAGATGCCCTCCGTAATCGCACTCCTGCACAATTCGGAAAAGGCGGCTCCAATCATCGATTTGTTTATGCTTCATTAAATCGTACTCATTGGCTAATGACCACCACACATTGCTGTAAGCGGCAAGCCGTGCAACGACATAGCGCACATAACGGTCATCTTCTTCCGTAGACATTCGGTCAAATCCCCAGCGGCCTTCGTCATACGGGTGAAACAAGATAAGATCCGCCTGAATGCCCATTGCCGCCAGATCCTTCACCCGCTGCTCCAAATGAGCAAAATAGTCCGGATTAAAACGTGTACAATCGAAACCGGATTCCGGCGAACCCTCAAATGGATAGGAGTCGGGTTCCGTGTCATTAAACATGTAAAACTTCGGGAAAACGCACATACGAATTTTGTTAAATGGCGAATGACTGAGCGTCCACAGCGTTTGTTTTTGTACTTCTTCATTCTGTAAGTGCCACACATAACACGTCGTGCCAATCGGCGTATAACGCGTTCCGTCCGCATATTGAAATTGCGTGGTACCTTTGACCCTTACGGGACCATGATTACCAGGCGAAGGAGCGGTACACATAAACTCCCCTGCCATGCCTTCCATTTCCGCACAATCGCTCGAAGTCTCAAAAGTCCAGACACCTTCTTCCTCCGGCATAAACCGGATGCGGTACTTGCCGTTGCCGTCATAAAAGCCTTCGGCAAAAGCTTCACTTAGCCCCTTTATGAACCGGGCGCTGAGTTGAACATCAGTGAACGGGTTCCCATGAGAGGGGCCGTCCATCGTTAACTCAAACATGCCCCAGCGCTCTACAACATTTGTAAAGTCCAGAATCATCTCCTCCTTCCAGGCCATCCGTTCAAACCTTGATCATGCGCAGAGCCATATAAGGTTTTCCCGGAAGCTCCACCTTGGTTGCCCCTCTGAACGTACCTTTCAGAGGCGTAACGGTCATGTTCCATGTATCGATAATCTCCATGCGGAAGGAAATGTCTTGCCTAAGCTCCACGTATTTGTACGCATGCTGATGGCGTCCGAAGTAGAGCATTTTATAGGTGCCCTCCTGCCCCGCTTTCATCCAGTCTGCAGGCCCTTCTTCCATGATTTTGCGCAAGAATGCGATTCTCTCCGTACTTTCTCCGTACAGCTTTCCTCCGGAGGATATCCAGGCTCTTGTCTCCCTGTCGATGAACGATTCCCCGTGCCCTACAAAGCCGCCTCGAGACAAACCTTCCCAAAACCGGTAAGTCAATTCCTCTCCGGAAATGTTGCCCCATCGTCTGGAGCTGTTGCCTTCATAAGAGATCTCGTCGATGACAATCGGCTTGGCAACCGCTTCCCGCCAACCTGTCGTCAGCTCCGCATCCCAGTGCTGAATGCTTTGATGCGTAATCCAGGGCTTGCTAAAATCATATAAGCTTGAGGATTTGTACATCTTCGTACCGTTATGGATCGAACGCAAATGCTGATACGGGTCATGACGCTGAGTCAATTGAAGCAGCCTATCCCAATTGGCGACCGTTTTATTTTTATTGAAATCATATTCATTGCACAGCGACCACCATACGTTCCGAAACGAAGCAAGCCGGGCAATCACATAGCGCAAATAAAACGCATCGGTTTCCGCGTCCATGTTATCGACGCCCCAATATCCCTTATCGTACGGGTGGAATATGACAAGATCGGCTTCAATGCCGAGCTGCATCAAATCGCTGATGCGTGTTTCCAAATGGGTGAAAAATTCGGTGTTGAATCGTGTTCTGTCAACGTCTTCCGGACACGTTCCGGCGAAGGCGAGCCTTAACGGAGGCTGCATATCCCTTGTAGGCAGAAGACACATCCTTACTTTATTGAACGGGGAATTCTTCAGCGTCTGCAGCGTGAGCTCCTCTAGCTCAACGCTGCGATGATGCGTCCAATGATAGCAAGTAGTGCCGAACGGCATATAAGGCGTTCCATCCTCATAAGCGAATAAATACTGATCTTTGACCCGCACGGGCCCATGGTTCCCTGCAGACGGCGGGACGCATACGAACTCGCCGGACTGTCCGTCAAGCTCGCTGCAGCTGCTGCGGGTCACATACCGCCAAACCCCCGGCCTGTCAGGCATGAAACGGACGCGATATATGCCGTTGCCGTCATAGAAGCCGTCAGGCTCGAAGATAAGGTTCTTGTATTGAAACCGTGCGGAGAACTGAACTTCTTGGAACGGGTTTCCTTCGGAGGGTCCGTTCAGCGACATTTCAAACTGACCCCATTGTTCCACTTGCCGTCCGTTATGTTGTTTAGCCATATGTTCGAGGGTCCACTCCTTTCCGTGGAAACTGATCGGCATTATTTGATTCCGGAATGCGCCATTGTGGCGATAACCTTGCTCTGGAATACGAGGAACATGATCAGGTTCGGCAAAAACAGGAGGAGCGCAGCCGCAGCTGCAGCGCCTTGCCTTGCCACGCTGTTCGCCATTCCGCTCGTTAACGTCTCCACATAGAACGGGAATGTTTTCATCGTTTCGTCCTGCATGTAGAAGGTGGACGTGCCTGCATCCTTCCACGCGGAATCGAAGGCGATAATTCCAATCGTCGCAACCGCCGGCATCAGCATCGGGATCACAATTCGGATAAAAAGCGTGAGCTCCTTGGCTCCGTCCATACGCGCCGAATCGAGCAATTCATCCGGCAGTTGGTCAATGAACTGCTTCATGAGAAACACGCCGGTCGGCACGGCGACGAGCGGCAAGACGTGGCCCCAGTAAGTATCGAATATGTGCAGCTTGCTAACGATCAAATATTTGGGAATTTCTACGGTTTCCGGTACGAACACGAGCGTCAGCAATATCGTTGCAAACACCAGCTTATGTCCGGGAAACTTATGTTTGGATATGGCATAGGCGCACATGGCGCTTGTCATGGTGATCAAAAAGACAGCCAATGCGGTGACGACCACGCTGTTGAACAAATAGCGGGAGACCGGAACCGCCGTACTTTTGGTCGTTGCCAGGAGCTCGGCAAAGTTTTGCAGCGAAGGCTCCCTTACAAAGATGTTAGGCGGATAGATGAAAAGCTCCTGATAAGGCTTGAATGCATGGTTGATAATATAAACGATCGGCAGCAGCATGAAGATGCTTAACACGACGAGCAGCACCGCCGCAAACATCTCAAACGGGCTCAGCCGTCGAATCCCCATGCTTCTGCGCCACGCATCCAGCTTTCGCAGCGTCCCTGCGACATTCATTTATTCGTCCCCCTTCGTACCGAACAGCTTCCAGCTCAGTTTTTGGGCAAAGTACACGATCGTTAGCAGGCAAACGGTCAAAGCCGTCGCATAGCCGAGTTCAAACCGTTTCAGGCCGTAGTCGTCAATATGCGTCGTGATCATATGTCCGGCATATTCCGGCGTCGGATTCATGCCGGATAGCGCTGTTCCGATGGAAGAAATTTGGATCGCGCCGACGATGGCCATGACTGCTCCGAACAGCATTTGCGGTTTCGTGGACGGTATCGTGATGTACCATACCTCTTCAAGTCGGCTGCGAATGCCATCCAGTCTGCCGGCTTCATACAGCTCGGGATTCACGTTCAAAATGCCGGCCAACATGCCGAGGAAACCGATCCCCATGCTTTTCCACAGCGATACAACAACCATGGAAGTCATCAAATGCTCTTTGCTCGTTACCCATGCCACCGGCTCGCTAATCAGGCTCATTTTCAGTAAAAAACTGTTCAAATAACCGATTCTGTCACTGGAGAGCATCGGCGTCCATATAATGCTCATGGCGACAAGGCTCGCCAAGGACGGGGTATACATCGCAAGCGTAAACCATTTGCGGTATACGCCGGGCAGGATCGAAATGAGCCAGGCCAGCATAAAGGCGCATACATATCCGCCGGACCCGACGATCAGCGCAAACGAGAGCGTATTCGGCAGCGCGTATTTGATCAAAATCAAATCCTGGGAAAGCATGTACCGAAAGTTGTCCCAACCGACAAAGCGCGGTGCTTCGACTGCGTTGTAATACGTGAAGCTAAGCGCTAGGGCGGACAGGACGGGAAGTAATATAAAAATGATGAAACAAATGAGGAATGGCGCGATGAATAAATACGAAACCCGGTACTCCCATAACGTTTGCAAAACCGACAGCATTTTGTTTTTTCGCATTTTGGCTGGAACAAGCGTTCTGGGAAGTACCTGCACATCACTTTTTAACATACTTATCCACTCCTTCCCACGGCTTCGTAATCACCGGTAAATTCAATGAGCGTACCAAATTTCCGTTCGTATCGATAAAATGAAACTCCTGCATTTTCCTTTTGACTTCCCTGTCGACTTCTTTGATGGCTGACTCGAGAGAAGTCCGATAGTTCTCCCCGCCAATTACGGTTCGGGTCCATGCATTCATCATCTCCCGCTCCATATAATAACTGCCGGGCACTTTGGCCACTTCACGGAACCATTTCCACTGTTCCAGAATGGCTTGCTTATCATCTTCCTTCCACGGAAGCTTCGCGAACGCATCGACATTGGACGTGTACCAGCGGAACGTTACGCCGTTGAGCGTTTCCAAGTCGGTTCCGTACCTTTCCTGCACATCTGCGGACATCCACCATTTCAGGAACTCCCAGCTTTCCTGCGGTTTCTTCGTGTGCTTGAAAATCGCCGAAGCGAACTGGTCTCCACCGTTGCCTCCTGTCCACCGGACTACGGTTCCATCCTCCTGCTTAACGCCGGGAATCGGAGCCACGCCCCACACGCCGTTCAGCTCCGGTGCGGCAACAGTCAATTGGAGATACGCATTCAAGTCAGCAACGCCGATCGGATACGAGCCGTTCCGGAAATGCTGGACGAAGTTGTCACTTTTTTGATCGATCCCGTATTTGTTTTGCAAATCGGTCCATGCCTTGAACGCTTCAAAACCTTTCTCCGAACTTAATCCCGTTCCAGAACCGTCCTGCTTGTAGTATTCAAGCCCATGCATTTGCAGAAATATGCTGTGCTCGACCGGGGTAAAGTTCATGCCGTTCTGCTGAAGAACCGGGAGCATTCGGTAAACGTCATCCCATGTGTCCGGAACGCTCAACCCGAGATTCTGCAAAATATCTTTACGGTAATACATGACGGAGAACGCTTGCGTCTCCGGAACGGCATAGTACCCTCCATCATAAAAGTAAGGCATCCACGCGCCTGGAGCGAACTTGGTATAAACTTCATCGAAGTCCGGGAATTGCTTGAGATTATAAATCCCGTTGCGAATCGCGTAATCAAACGGCGTATCGTGCGGCAAACCGATCCCGACGTCGGGAGCGATTCCGGCAGCATTCATGAATAAGAGCAGCTTATCATCCTTAAGGAGGTTTACCTTCACTTTGATTCCCGTTTGCGGCGTAAAAATTTCATCCGCCATGGTTTGCAGCAAATTGACGTAATCCCGTCCGCGGTTCATCCAAACATTAAGCACTTGATCGTCCGCAGTGCCTGACTTCTCATTGGTTTTAAAGGAATTAATAAAATTGATGAGCGATCCCTGGATCTTTTCCATAAAGGTAGCTTCCATCTTCGGCAACGGCTTATTTGCCGGAACGACATAGATACGGTCTAATTGAAGCGGTTGGGAGCTGAGCTGTTTGAGCAGTTCAGCAAGCTTGCCTTGCATTTTATTCATTCGGCCTGCATCGTACGGAATTTCATCCGGATATTTCAAAAGCGTTTCAATATCTTTACTGACAGTGACTAGTCCCTGGGATATCGCATCCGGGCGTCCGTTGATCGAAATCAACTGCTCCCTGGTTGCAGTAAGCTTATCGCTTAATTCCTGCAGTTGATCGACGAATCCGGGCAAATCTTTTTTGAGATCCCATGTCCGGTTTTTATCGTCAACGCCGCCGGTTAACGTACGCAGATCGGAGGACAGCTTAACCAATGTCTCGGTGGCTTCATCCATATCGGCAGCTATCGGAATAACGGGGGCTTGTGTGACACGCATTGAAATCGTATTGGTGCCTTTTTGCAAATAAAATTCGTACGGCACGCCCTGATCGTCGGCCAGCGCGACCCCTTTCCAGCCTGATGCATACGGGAACCGATACGCTTTCAGTTCGGCAAACGGCACATTGCCGTTGATCATAATCGAGCGGAATGATGCACGGTTGGAGACGAACGACTGCTGCTCGCGCACCGCGATCTTATAAAAACCGGTCTCAGGTGCATCAAAGCTCCAGCTGATTTCCTGATTTTTCGTCGACCAGTGAGTTCCGTCGATCGTATTGTAGCTGATTTTTCCGCGTACATAAGGGCTGTTGGCGATATCGTTGTCGAAGGCCAGCGTGATGGAAGAGTCGTTCTTCCACTCAACATGCTCCGCTTCGATCACAATCGGCTCGGCCTGTACGGGAGGTGCGTCCTTCGGCAGTCCGTTTCTTACGGTTAGATAGTCCGCCACAGGGACAGGCGATTTGAACGTGATCGATTCAAGTGCCATCGGATCGCTGCCGGACAAGCGAATTTTGTGTTTCCCGGGCGTCAAATTCCATAGCAGCGGATCCAAGTATGCGCCGGACATATCGCGCAATTCCCATGTGTGCCACCCTGATATGTCTACCGCTGCCGGACGTATTTCATCGCCGTTGTCATCTTTGACAATCGGAAGCTTATCCTTCCAATGACGATAAAGCTCAAGCGACTTGGACTCTATGAACGGAGACAAGCCGTCCACAGTCAGGCCCAGAGCAATCGGTTTGCGGTCTCTCGAATCCACGAACGGATGATAGGACATTTCAATCGCATAGAGTCCGCCTTGCGCGACATCCAGCTCGTATTCGACCCATTCGTCGCCTTTGGCGCTCCAAATCAATACGCCGTTCTTCCCGTTGTAGGTCCCTACAGCAGCGTTGGCGTTAGCCGATTTAGCGGCAAGTTTAGATCCGGAAATCGTGATGCTGCTATTATGATTGGCTTTGGCGCCATTTTTTTGCCACCCGTCAAGCACTTTAGCATAAGTAGGAATCAAATTTTTGGATGCAATCGTTGTATGATCAATGCTGCCGGCCTTGGAACCTGCTTGAGGCAGGGCGCCGTTGTTATCAGCCAGTACGGATAGCGTCGGGCCCAGCACGCATAAAAGCGCCAGCATGACGGATATCCATGCCCGAGTTCTTAATAACGCTTTCAACTCCATCCCTCCCGCTGCACTGCTTAGTACGACAGATTCTCCGAGGAATCTTTATCGAAAAACAGTGCTTTCTGCATATCTAGTGTTAAAACAAGCTTCTTATTGTCCTCAAAGAAATGATCGGCCTGAGCCCTGGCGATGAGCAGTTTCGGCATGCCGATGTCCAGATACAAATACATGTCCGCCCCCATCAATTCGTTCAACTTTTGAATCCCGGTAATTTGCGCATGGGGGTTTGCGTCACGGATGACAGGGTCCAGATGAATATTTTCACAGCGAATGCCCAGTATGACGTTTCTGTCGACCTTCTTGTGCTTTCTCAACATGTCCGATTGCAGGGGCGGAATTCTCAAAAAGTACCGATTAGTATGAAACTCGAGTAACCCTCCATCGCTCTCAAGAATTTTTCCTTCAATGAAATTGATCGGAGGCGTACCGATGAAGCCGGCGACGAACATATTTTTCGGATTGTTGTAAATCAGCTTCGGCTTATCCACCTGCTGAATAACACCGTCCTTCATTACCACAATGCGATGCCCCATCGTCATCGCTTCCACCTGGTCATGCGTCACGTACACCATCGTTACACCAAGCTGCTTTTGTAGTCCGATAATCTCCGTCCGCATCTGGACTCTCAGCTTCGCGTCCAAATTCGACAAAGGCTCATCCATCAAAAAGACTTGGGGATTACGGACGATCGCCCGGCCGAGAGCCACACGCTGCCTCTGACCGCCGGATAGCTGTCTCGGCTTTCGATCCAAAAAAGGCTCGATTTCCAGTATTCTCGATGTGTTTTTGACGGCTTGATCGATCTCGTTTTTCGCCATTTTCCTAAGCCGCAATCCAAACGCGATATTTTCATATACGCTCATGTTCGGGTACAAGGCGTAGTTCTGAAATACCATCGCAATGTCCCTGTCTTTCGGGGGCAAATGATTGACCAATTTATCTCCGATATACAGTTCTCCCGATGTAATATCCTCCAGGCCCGCAATCATCCTGAGCGTCGTCGATTTCCCGCAGCCGGAGGGACCGACCATCACGATAAATTCCCCGTCCTGAATTTCCAAATTAAAATCTTTTACAGCGTAAGCTCTTTCTTTACCAAAACGTTTTTCCACGTGGTTTAATAGAATTCGCCCCATTGCAGTACCTCCTATAGGTCACATCAATACTCGATTGATAACGGTTTCAATGCTCTTGTTCTTTTATTATACACCCCTCATTTGAACGCATTATAGGTGATGATTGCTTAGTTATAGGGGGAATCCTGCTTTCAGTTCTTCCAATTGCCGCTCTAACCAGTCGAATGACTTGCGACCGGACACTTCATGTTTCCCGGGAAATAAATCGACTTCAAATCTGCCCTTGACCCCCTCCGCCTCATAAATCTCTTGCAAAACAGCGGCAGCTTCTCTGACGGAGTCAACCGGAAAAAGCGGGTCTTCCATTCCCGATTCTACAAACAGCGCTCTCGGCGCAATCAATCCGATTAATTCCGGAAGATCTGCGTAAGGAAGAATCGCCGGCATATAATTGTCAATGCAGTGGTTCATCGATAATAAACTGCCTCTAAAAGTGCTCGTGAACGCGCAAACGACGACGGCCTTGATGCGTTCATCCAACGTGGAAGAGAGCGAGGCAATCAAACCGCCGCCGGAAAATCCGATAGCGCCGATCCGTTCGGGATCCACTTCATCCCTGGTCAGCAAATAATCGAGCGAACGGATAGCTTCTTGAATCCGGAGGCCTGCCAGCGTTTTGCCGTACATGAGCAGACGCGAGGCGAGAGCGAAGCAGGAGCTGTTCTTCCTCGGATCCTTGCCCGAATCGGCCGAAAGCCTGCGATCGCCGAAACCGATAATTTCGGGGGCGATAACGACCATGCCCCTTCGCACAAGCTGCAAGGCGTAATGCTGATGGATGCCCGGCTCGCCCTCATCGGCGGTTCCATCCGGTCGCAATCCGACGATCTCCCTGCTGCCGTATCCGTGTCCGTGCCATGCAAGCACCGCCGGCGCTTTTCCATCGAGCCGGTGCGGAATCAGCACGTACGCGGGCATCTGGAGATGGGCATCGGTCTGGTAGACGACCCGTTCCAGCGTATAATCTCCCATATCCTGTCGTTCCAGCACAATCGGATTCAGGTCTGCCGATGCAGGATTGAAATTGAAATTTCCCAATGTTTCGATTAGCTTCTGGCGCAATTCGGCTTTTCGCTCGTTCCATGCTCGCTTCGGTGAAAGTCCCGCTTCTTCGCTCGCGTTTCTATACACATGTTCCAAATACGGATCCGGACACCACAAACGCTCCATCCCCCTTCATTTTCTTCCGCATAACAAAAAAAGCTGCTCCATATCGATGGCCAGCTCCATAAATTAACAAGAAATTTCTGTTTCGTCGAGCTCCTGGAAGTTTTGACGATATTGCCTTGGCGTTACCCCTGTTTTTTTACGGAAAAGGGCATGGAAAAACTTCATATCCTGATAACCCACCTGATTGGCGATCTGATAGATCGGGATATCGGTAGACTTCAACAGCTCACAGCATTTTTGGATGCGTATGTTTTGCAAATATTGCGTAAATGACAAGCCGGTCGATTTTTTAAATAAACGTTGAAAATGGCTGGCACTCAAAAAAAAGTAATCCGCCACATCCTGAACCGTAAGGTTATGCGTATAACGGGATTTGATGAAATGAACGACTTCATCGAACATCCGAAACGATGCGGTCTCCGTTTCATTAATCATCTCAAACCGCTGAAGCATTACCAGCATCTGGATCAGAAGAGCGGTTAGAACCGTCTCGAACCCTGTGCTTTTTTTTAAATATTCTCTGTACATGTTCTGAACGATCAATGAGAAGGTGTCGTGCTTATCCTGGAAGTGCAACCATCGCTCTGAGCACTTGCTTGGATCATGAATGGTATGATAGGTTACGGAATCTTGCTGTAGAAGATACTTCCATTTTTCGAGCAGTTCAAGACGGAAAATGCAATTATAAATGACTAGCATTTTATCCTGCTTCGGAGAGGATGGCCGAAATACGTGTGAGGTACCGATCGGTATGACGAACAAATCCCCCTGTTTAACGGATATAACCTGATCTTCTATGTAGTGGTAGCCGCAGCCTTCTCCAACGAAACTGATTTCAACGAAATCGTGGGTGTGCTGCAGCGTTGTAAACGATTCCAATTCACGATTCAAGAAAATATCCATATCGTCTTCAAAGAACTTATCGCCGCTTAAATGATCGATTCTCCCATTCATAACCGTCACCCTCTTGAACAAGTATTTGTGATCTGGCGTATTCATGTACATGAATCTGAAGCAAATCGGGGAAAGCGGGAACCCGCAAATGCGCGTCCCCTGCTTCATCATAACAAAGTGGCTATTGTCCCTCTCTTAGCCATTGTACCGGCAAACGAACGTATTTGATTCCTTTACGCAAATATGAAAAAGCAAGATGAATGCTGCCGTCGCGAGTCGTAATGATCGAAGGATAGGAGTAACCGACTTCGGTATCCTTATACTCCAGATCCGCCATCTGGACATTTCTGAAATACGGCCATGTTTTTCCTTCGTCTTCCGAAATGGAGACGGTAAGCGGCGTACGCAGCGGTTTTTTACGGAATTCCCCTTTTCTTTGGACCCACCGGAACTGATCGCGCTCCATCGTAGAATTGTTATAGATCAAAGCAAGGTGGCCATTCTGTAGCTTGACGAGCTGAGTGGAAGAATTGTTGTTCGGCAGATCGCTCTTGGCAGGAACCGACCAGGTCTTACCATGGTCTTGGGAAACGCTCGTATAAATCCGGTCCGCCTGACGGCTGCGGAACATCGCAAAGAGCGTACCGTCGTCCAATTCCACAACGTTCATCTGAACCCGGTGAATGCTGCCGGGCACTTCATATTCCTTCCACGTCTCACCCCGATCCGGGCTGATCAAAACTACACTGAAATGACCTTCAAGTCTGCAATAATAGGCCGGCAGCAGCCAGTCGCCGTTCTTCAGCACAAGAGGAGGATGCCGCAAAAAGATTCCCGGTCCGTCAGACAAAACCTCTGCGGCACGCCACGTAACCCCGCGATCTTCCGATATTCGATAAACGATCCTGGACGTTTTCTGATTGTGGGGTTCGTTCGACGTATGGAAGAGCCAAAGGTTTCCGTTTGGCGCTTGGAACAGGACAGGATTTTGCTCGGACCTCTCAAGGTCGTCGGATAGTTTGACCGGAGACGACCATTGGCTCGCCCCGGCCGGTAATCTCGACATGACGACGTTCGTATCGGGATTCCCCTCCCCGCTGCCGGAAAACCAAACGCACAGCAAATCTCCATTGTCTAACTCCAGCAAATTGGCCGCATGATTGTCATTCGGATGATAAGCTGGAAGGTAAGCCTCCTGAATCTGCGTATCCGTTCCGACCCGGGAGACGACACCATTAAATCTATTCATGATAGGATCGCACCCTTCTTATTTGCTAGTTCCCGCAAGGGAAGCTCTATTCGGCAAAGCGTATCGTTCGAGAAAACAAGTTCACCGTCCACATACAGACGATAGCCTTCTTCAAGATCCTGCAGATCCGGCAGCACATTCGGATTTCTATACGTAATCCGGAATTCCGAACCGGCCGCCTTCACACGCTCCAAACAAAAGTAATCCAATCCTGTATCAAGCGGGTCCAGCACGATTCGATCCGATTCAATGCTGAGACCGGCCACATGCGTAATCACCAGATCGATATAGAACGAATGATTGTATTCCTGCTCATCACTTAAAGGTTCGCCCGTTGCGCTATTGTAATGCTCGACTAGTCCGGGCTGGCTAAGGTCTCTTTTCATGAAATGCAGGAATGAATATTCACGTAATGCATAGGCAAAAAACGAGTCGTATTGATGATCGCTGCGCTTACTCTCCTTAGCGAGCGCGTCGAGCGCGATCGAGTTCGTATATGGCCAGGTTGGGCCATCCCACACACAGCCGTTGCGTCCTTTCACGTAATGGCCCATCCAGCCCCCTTCTTTCGAATAGGCAGGGCAATCGGCGGAGACGGACGGAAACGGACACTTCGTACGAAACTCGCGTTCATTGAACAAATGCCCGATCATCCCGTTATATTGTTCGTCAATAATTTGCGCCCAGCCCGGATAGAAGCCGACTATATTTTTAACGAACGCTTTCTCGTCGGTCTGATAATGGAGATCGTAAAAAAATTCAGTCTCCTCATCCCACATTTTCTCGAGAATGTCCCTTTTGATACGCTTGGCCATCCGGTGGTACACATCCGCTTCCGAATCGCCGGCGACTTCGCACATGTTGGCAACAGCCAGCGTATTCAAATAATGATACACGGTGCGATCCACCCTTTTCAGATGCGTATACGTTTCTTTATCCTTCGGGTTTTTAGGGAAGTTATGAAAATACCAATAACTCGGCTGGTATTCTTTTCCCGTGCGCGTATGCTTGTATTCGATCATCAGATGATCTTTTTCGCTCCCATGTATGCGATTACATTCTGCGATTTGTGTTTTGAACGAAGGAAGCAGTTCGGCCACCATATCCCGGTTGCGGTGCACCAGATACAGTTGGTAAGCGGCCCAACAGGAAAAGTTGGCGAACGCATGCATCACCGTGTCGACCGTCAGGCAGCAGAATTGCCCGCCTTCCCCCGGAGACGCCGCCATATTGCGAAGCGGACCTTCGCCGTATAACGGATCGTGGTACCATCTGGCATCCATAATATGAAGAGGCACGGACAAATTGATGAGCTTGCTGAACTCCCAGCCCCCTTTGCTGAAGGGCTCCTTGCTTTTCTTATGGGATCTTCCTTCATAAAACAACGGATAGGCCAAATGACCGTACTGCGGATCGGCCAAGTTGTGCCGAAGCAAAAACCAGCGATAGATCCAAGTCTTGTTGAGCAGCGGGTCGCTACTGGTAAATACGGGAGCGTGATCAAACCATTCCTGATATTCCTCGCTCTGTTTGTCGATGATCTGATCCGCTGTCCATCCGCGCTCGGCGTAATCGGCCGCCCGCTCATGCAGCATACCGATGTCGTCCTGGCCGGATATGCCGAATGCGGCCGACACGATGAACGTACCGGATTGCCCCGGTTGCAATCGCAATTCCTCGAAAAGTGCCGGATCGCTAACGGCAATTGCTCCCGCAATATCGAAGCTGTAATGCTCGATGTGAAAAAGGCCTTGCAAATGATTTCCGTTGCGCTCTTGAAACGTTTCAATATACGTGTTTAATCGCAACACAAGTTCTTCATTGCTGCGGTTGGTCCAGGTTTGACATGAAACCGCACAATCGTTCCAGGCAATGAATTTCCGTTCCGTCAATGAAAGCCGATGATCCGTATATTCCATGCGCAAGTGGCTCGGATACCATTCGGTTCGACACGGTTCGAAGCTTTCCGTCAAATTATTATCTATCTTGAACAGTAAGGGTAAATTAACTTTGTGAATAAAATCGAATCTTCCGGAAAATCCGGGCACAGGATCCAAATAATCCGCCCACAACCTTGCTCCTGTCGAACCGAGCAGCAGAGCGCCGGGGTGCGTTCGAAGCGTTTTCCTTCCCGCATGCAGTTGTTCGTCCAATCGATTGGCAGTCAGCATGAATTCGCCCCCTTCCAAATTTTGTATTGGATGCAACTCTCATCTTTATGTCATTATATAACACTATCATGAGAGATTCGTGGTCTTTTTTTACTAAAATATAGGTCAATCCTGCTCAATCGCTCAGCAAAATATGCTGGAAGGCAATGCGTTCCCTTTTCCACGTGTAGGTCATATACAGGTCTAAGCCGCTCGCGATGATGGCCGGATACGAATACTGTTTGTCCCCTTCATCCAGCAGCAGCTCGCTGTCCCAAGTTAGGCCATTGTCCCTGGAAAGGCGCATGACAAGAGGCGTTCTCGGCCCCTTCTTCTTCCCGGTTTCCGGACGAGTCGGATTATAAACGAGCGCCAGTACGCCGTTCTCCAGCTTCGCCAAGTCGATTCCGCTGTTATTGTTGGGCAGCTCGGTCGGATAAGCTTGGCACCACGTTCTTCCGCCATCCGCCGAATCGCTGCGGTAGATCGCGCCTTCGGTGCTGCGAGCGAGCATATGCACGATTCCCGGCTCGGACTCCCATAAGGTAGGCTGAATGATGCCTTTTCCCGTCAATGCGGTGCGATCCAGCGGGACAGTTTCGCTGCGGGTCCACGTTTCGCCTCCGTCGAACGAAAGGTCGACGAACGCATCCCAAGCCGGTTCGAGCGACGCAGGGGCGACAATGGTTCCGTCGTGCAGCACGATTGGCTTGTTTTTTACAGGACCTCTGCCTCCTCGGTCGCCTTCAACCAAAGGAACCGGTGGCGTCCATGTGAACCCGTTGTCCGTAGAACGCATAACCATCGTTACCCATTCGGCAATGGAAACACCGACTTTATAATATAGAAAAAGAATGCCATCCCCCCTGCGAAACAGGACGGGATTCCAATGGGGAATGTCCTCCTGGTCGGCTGCTTTCACTGGTGATGTCCACCCGCCACCCACCCTGCGCGACATCCAGATCGCAACGTCTCCGGCTTTCTCCTTCGTGCCGCCGAACCATGCTGCGATGATATCCCCGCCAGGCAGCAGCTCAAGCGTGGAGGCGTGACAGCTCGGAAAAGGTCTGTCCTCTTCAAAAATAAATTCCTTAATTTGATTTGCATATCTCATCATATATCGCTCCTTGGGACAATTTCATAGCATTGTCCCGCTTTCGTTCCTAACGTAATGGCGTTCGGTTCATTCTTCTCCATTCGGATGCCGCATCCGTCCTGAAGCACTTGCACCGGCTCCGCCGTAAGCAAGCGGAGTTCCTTACCGGCCATCGATGTGATGCGGGCGCGCAGCAGCTTGCCGCCCTCCCATTCGATGTCGACTTCGAAGGCTCCGCGCGCGCGCAGCCCTTTCACGCTGCCGCCCTTCCATGCCTGCGGCAAAGCGGGGAGAAGCTGGATAACGCCGCCATGGCTTTGCAGCAGCATTTCGGCAATTCCCGAAACACCTCCGAAATTGCCGTCAATTTGGAAAATATCCATCTTCACTTTCGGATGCCGATGCGCATTCATCATGTTCGGGTGCAAACCGGCAAGCAATTCATTCAGGAAGCGGTTCGCTTCCTCCGGCGCTCCGAGCCGTGCCCAGAAGTTGATCATCCAGGCGCAGCTCCAGCCTGTATGCGCTCCGCCGTGTTCCATGCGGCGTTCGAGCGTTCTCCTGCAGGCAGCGGCAAGTTCGGGTTCGTCATGACGCGTAATTTGGTCCAGCGGATGAAGTGCGACTAAATGCGCGATATGACGGTGTCCCGGTTCGAATTCCTCGTAGTCTTCATCCCATTCTTGAAGCTGACCGTATTTTCCGATGCGAAACGGCGGCAGCTGCGATAACGCTTGCTCCAATTGCCCCATGAACGCACGGTCCGTGTCCGATAAAATGTTGCCTGTCTCCAAACAGTGGTCAAACAAGTCCCTGATGAGCGCCAAATCCATCGTCGTCCCTTGCGTGACGCTGCTTTTTTGCCCGTCAGGGGCGATAAAGAAATTTTCCGGCGACGTGGACGGGCAAGTAACCAAGCTGCCGTCCTTTGCTTCAACGAGCCAGTCCAGAGCAAACAGTGCCGCTTCTTTCATCGCAGGGTACGCCTTTCTGAGAAATTGCTCGTTTTGGCTGAAATCGTAATGCTCCCACAAGTGCTGGCACAACCAGGCTCCGGCCATCGGCCAAAACGCCCAACTCGGCGATCCGCCGACAGGCGTCGCAGTTCTCCATAGATCGATGTTGTGATGAGCCGTCCACCCTCTGCATCGGTAATGGACGCTGGCCGCCTTACGGCCGGTGCTCCGCAGGTCTTCGACCAGGTCAAACAGCGGCAAGTGGCATTCCGCAAGATTCCCCACTTCCGCCGGCCAATAGTTCATTTCCACATTGATGTTTGTCGTCCAGCTGCTGCACC
Source organism: Paenibacillus sedimenti (assembly GCF_014534655.1). GTDB lineage: Bacteria > Bacillota > Bacilli > Paenibacillales > NBRC-103111 > Paenibacillus_E > Paenibacillus_E sedimenti. The sequence goes on along the minus strand of NZ_JACVVD010000001.1, from coordinate 181,645 downwards.
ACGGCGGCCGGATTTTGTCGTTCCAGATACCTTGCAGATTCGCCGGCTGTGTGCCGGGACGGGAGCTGGAGAGCAGCAAGTATCGTCCATACTGGAAAAATAGGGCGGCAAGACCGGGATCCTCGGCGCCGTTCTTCACCGCTTGAATGCGGGCATCCGTCGGTATGCCTTCATAATCCGGACCTCCAAGATCGAGGGAAACCCTGCCGAAGAGTGAGGCGTGATCGCGTAAATGCTGCTCCTTCAATCGGTCGTATCCGATCGCAGCTGCATTCGCCAGCCTTTCTTCGCAGAGCTCGCCCGGCAGCTTGCCGGATACGGCCGGATCCTGGTCGAAGCCATTGTAGCTGGTTGCGGCGGCCAGTAGGAAAGTGATTGTTCCCGTCCCGCTGACACGTATGCGTCCACCGCTGACTTCCACTCTGCCCTTATCTGTGATCGCGAGTAGTTGAAGGTTAAAACCGATTCCTTCCCCTTCGGCATATTGAACGGGATCGTGTGATTTGACCGTATTGGGCATGATATGAACCGGGCAGCGTCCGGATAGCGTCACCTGATTCCATGACGTTTTGTTGACTTGAAATTGCAGCGGACTATGCAATACGGCGGTCACACCGATGTTACGCTCGCTATGCAAGCGGACTGCCATGACTTGATAGGCGGCCGATACGAACAGCTCCCGCGTATAGGCAGCATCATTTAGCCGATACTGCATGCGTGCAATCCCTTCTTCCAGGTCCAGTTCCCTGCGATAGTCCGAGCCGCCGCCTGCCTCATCGAAAATGAGCTCCAAATCCCCAAGCGGCAAGAACGATTCGATCTCTTGCCCTTCCATATGCCGTTCGATGATCTCCTCCGCCTCGGCGTACTTGCCCGAAAAGATCAGCTCGCGCACATGATCCAAATGATTTGCCGCTTCAGCGTTGACCGTTTCCCGCGGTTCTCCCGACCAAAGCGTATCCTCGTTCAATTGAATGCGTTCCCGGTCCATGCCGCCATATACCATCCCGCCGAAACGGCCGTTGCCGACGGGGAGCGCTTCGAACCAGGACCTGGCCGGTTGCGCATACCACAGTGTCATCCTTTTATCGGACATCCTGTTCCCTCCAGTTTCACTCGTACAACCAATCCAAGGTGTCGATGCCGTCGTTTTTATGTTCAACATCACGTGGCCGCACATCCTGATCGGCTGGGATGACGCCCAATATCAGATACGCCCCTTTGCCGAAATCCAGCGTATGCCGTCCCGTTTCATATTGAAACGCGTGGATATTCACCGATGGGTAGGCATACAGCCGAAGCCCTTTGCGCAATACCGGCGCATAACCGCCCCGGTCATCGGCATGCGTGTTTTCCTCCAGGCTTGGGACTTGCAGCCACTGCTCATCCTTCGAGTTGAAATAGCCGATGAGCACTTTGGACGGCTGCTGCAGCTCGATATCGACCGCTAAGCCGTTCAGGCCAGCCTGCCTTTGACTGAAACGGATGCCGGTCAACCCGTTTAATTCCTCCGCACAGCCGACGATGTGAATGTCGCCATCCGTGAACACTTCCATCCCTTTCTCTACACGGTACACTTCCGCATTCGCAGACAACAACTTAAACGGCGCCTCCCGGTAAGGAACGATCGGCGCTTTGGCATTCTTCAAAGCTTCGGGCAGCGTGCCTGACTTCAGCTCGTTCAGATGCGAACGGAAGCTGTTCAGCTCCGCTTCGTAAACCGGTAAACAATCGGTCCAATGCCTGAAGTCGAGACCTCCCCGAATCGGCACCTTCCGCTGCGGCGTCTGCATACTGTTCGCGAACATATACGTTTTTTCCGTAAGCGCCGTCAGCTCCCGATAACCGGCCAAGCTTTGCTCCAGCTGCGCATCAGCCTCTTCCAGCAAATCGAGCCGGTGAAAATATTCCCCTTTGACCGAATGCTTATAGGTTAAAATGAGGATCGCCGCCCGGACTTTATGCGCGTAAGCCTGCACCATATGGCGGATTGCGGCCATATCGCCGGCAAGCCGCTCGAAATCGTCCCGATTGCGGGTTACAAGCGTGCGCGCGCGCTCGATCGCCTCCACCGCTTCATCCGCATGTCTTTGAGCATCGGCGATAATATCCGTCGGCGTCTCTCCGACGTGAGGTTCGCCGACCAACTCCTTGACGACATATTCCTCCAGCCGTTCGCCCTGCGGCGACTGGGATTCCCACAAATCCGGCCACGGCATATGCCGTTCGGGATTGGTGAGCTGGCTCATCGTCATCCCGAGGCTCATCGTTTGACGATTGCCCTCTGTAATGCCGAATCTGCGCAGCAATTTGGGCGCGCATTCACCCGAGGCTTCGTAAGCGTCCAGTATCGCTTCGCCGGCCTCCCTGCCGCCGAAACGTTCGCCAAGCGTTTCGGCCCAGTAGTGCCGCTCGGCTTCCGGATCGCGATCCGGATTCCACGCATACCGGAACCAGGCCGCGAACCAAATCCAATCGCGATCCAGCTGCCGAAGACGCGGTTCCGCACGGTCCGGCGCATACGGCCAATCCCAGAAAAACAGCGGATACAAATGGAGTCCGCTTGCCTTCAGCCTGTATTTGGCCGCCTGCATGCACTTTTGAATAAACGAAGGAGCACCGTAACGGAAAGGCTCCAGATTGGCCAATATATGCACATTCACGATATGAATCGTCTGCAAGGAACCGAGACGGTTATGCGTCTCCTGCCATTTGCCCCGGGGCGTGTACGTCGTTAAAGATTCTCCGTTGTATTTGGCCTCCGTGTACAAGTTCGGGTACAGCGGCAGCGCAGCCTCGATAACCTTTTGCGGCTCGATGGCATGCGAACGCAGAATAATCGGCGGCTTTTCCTTCACGTTCGAATCCTGCAGCCCTTCCAAGAGGCCTGCAATAATCGTTTCGTTAAACCATTCCACGCCGTAAATTTGTCCCTGCAGCGCTTCGCCGAGACACACCATCATCCCCGCGTTCGGGAACGATTTGACGAAAGCGGCGATCGATTTCTTATAGTAATCGCTCGTTATTGGCAGCGGCTTCGGCTGATGCAGCTTCAGACCGTGCTTCTCGGCAAAAGGCAGCGGGATATGAATGTTGTAAAACTTCAATACGACCCATATCCCACGGCGGTCGGCTTCTTCCGTGAGCCATCGGAACGTCTCCGCATTCAGGGCTAACTCTTCTTGCGTGACCTCCAGCGCTTCCGGGTAATCTTCAAGCTTGACCAGGGAAGAGAAAGGATGGCCGGACCACAAGTAGACGACATTGCACCGCTGCTCCACCATCATGTCGAGGAAATCCCGCCACAAGGCCCGATCGTAAAACCACGGAAAACGGCCCGGCGTAATCGGATACTCATAAGTCTGGCGAGGCGGTTCAACCGTCGTTTTTTGGAGTCCGATCGCCGGTCCCCGCAATGAAAAGCGCGGCGCATCCCCATAAGCGATGTCACTTGGCAGCTTCCGAGCGGCACGGACTCGATGCGCAAGCTCCAGGCAGCCGTACAATACGCCTGAATCGCTCCCCCCGGAAACCGCCGTTAAGCTTCCCGGGCAGGAGGCCATATAAAATCCCTCCCCCTCCGGAGCTTCCGTATGGTACAAAAGGACGTCACGCTGTTCCAATTGCTGTAACAATTCCGATTCGAGGCGGTTTCCAGCATATATTTTCAATCCCGGCACCGAACGGTAGTTGTCCCACGTCCATGGCGCTTCTGCCTCAAGCACGGTATAACCGCAGTCCTGGAGCGCTTCTTTTAGCAGCCGAATGCCGTATTCCACCCGTGGTGCGGGGTTGCGGTCGTAGCCGAGCGTAATGGCTTTCATCGCAGCATAGGCCCCCCCTTCAAAAACAACTCGATGACCGGCACCGCAACGTCCGGCCTCTTCACAGGGAGCGACAAGACCAGCGTGCTCTCGTCTCTTCCTTCTTTATAAGCCCCATTGTCGATACCGCTTTCCACATAACCCTGCTTAAACCGGATTTCGGATGCATCGTTCAGCAGCTGCGCATATTCCACTTGGCCTGCCATACCATGCAGGTGGATACTTTTAAACGGCCAACTATATACATGCACATACAAACGGTTTGTCTCCGGGTTGTACGTCAGACGGCAATCTTGCGGACACTCGACCGATTCCGGAGCCTGTGTACACCCATAAATCGACCGGCTGTGGCGCTTCATCCAATCGCCGATTCCTTTTAAACGATCGATAGAGCTTTCGTCAAATTCGCCTCGTCCGGTCGGACCAACGTTCAGAAGCAAATTGCCCCCCTTGCTGACGACATCAATCAGCATTTTGACCAGCATATCTACGCTTTTCCATGATTCCTCGTCGCGGTAATACCCCCATGAACCGCTGAACGTATTCGGCGTCTCCCAGACGACGCGCTTACCGTCGATCTCAACCCACTTGGTCGGTATATACTGCTCGGGGGTCGTAATATCGCCGCCGATTTGCAAACGATCATTCAATAAAACGTCCGGCTGCAGCGAACGGATGAGTTTGATCAATTCCCCGCTGCCCCAATCGTCCTTTCCTTTACCGGGCAATCCGTTTTCATCAGGAAACGAAAAATCGTAAAACAACAGGTCCACTTTGCCATATTCGGTCAGCAATTCCTTCGTTTGCCCATACAAATACTCGCGATAAAGAGAAAAATCCTTATTGGCGCTATCAGCGACCGCTTCCGGATCGAACCGCAACGGGTGCTTGGTATCAATGGTGTAATGCGGGTGATGCCAATCGATGAGCGAATGATAAAAGCCGACTTTCATGCCCCGTTTGCGGAACGCCTCGGCCATCGGTCTGATCAAATCCCGGCCGGCCGGCGTGTTCGGCGCTTTGTAATCGGTCAGCTTGCTGTCCCATAAGCAAAATCCTTCATGGTGTTTAGTCGTCGCCACCGCGTATTTCATCCCCGCATCGGAAGCGAGCTGCGCCCACAAATCCGGATCGTACAAATCGGGGTCGAATTTATTAAAATATTTGCTGCGGTATTTCTCTCCGCTCAATCTCTCCCGGGACTGCAGCCATTCATGTCTCGCCGCCAGCGAATACAGCCCCCAATGGATAAACAAGCCGAACCGGTCATGCGTAAACCATCCGCTGTCTCCGTTTGTTCGTTCCACCTCGAATGTCATTAGCTCTCCCCCTCGTTCTTCACTGTTGTTAATCGAAAATCTGCAGGACAGACCTGCCCCCGTCCACGACAAGGTTAGCACCGGCGATGAATCCCGCTTCATCGGAAGCGAGAAACAGCGCCGCATTCGCCACGTCGGACGGCTTCCCGAAACGTCCGACCGGATGCGTCGCAAGCATGGCACCCAGCTTTTGCTCCCGATTCGGATACGACTGCAAGTATTTCTCGGCGAGCGGCGTTTCGATATACCCCGGACTGATCGTATTCGCGCGAATACCCCGCCCTGAGAAGTCGACACATATCCCTTGAGCCATAGCCAACATGCCCGCTTTGGAAGAGTGATACGGGAAATGCCCTTTCTGCGTACGGAAAACATGGGTCGAACCGATGTTGATGATGCTGCCTCCCCCATGCTCCATCATGATCGGAATCGCATGCTTGCAGCAGTACCATGCGCTTTTCAAATTTAAATTCATCACGTGTTCCCAAACCTCATCGTCAGCCGTTACGACGTTCGTATGACAGCTGACCCCGGCATTGTTGACGAGAATATGAAGCCCTCCGAAATGCCGCTTAGCGGCTTCCATCAGCGCGATCACGTTCGTTTCGATACGTATGTCTGCACGGACAAATGCGGCTTTGCCGCCCGCTTTACCGATCTCTTCGACAACCCGTTCGCCCTCTTCCGAGATGTCATTGACCATGACACTAGCCCCTTCTTCGGCGAATCTCTTGGCGATAGCCTCTCCGATTCCGGAAGCCGCCCCGGTAATAACGGCTACCTTGCGATCCAGTCTCAATGCGATTCTCCCCTTAAACGTCGAGTGCTTTGTGTTTTCTCCCGTATGTGCGGAATTGAGTTCATGATCAGTTTACAAGAAAGCCGGCTACCCATTATAGGCTGAATTTATCATATATATAGGCGACGCGCTTCACATGCGCCTATCCTCCCCTTCCTCGGCTGTAAAAATGAAAAACATCGTTAGCGGCGCCCCACCTCGCGGTCAGCGCTCCTCTAACGATGATAAACATCTTTGCAGCCTCACGCCGGCGCGCCAACCCCCGCATCTTCTCCGCGGTCCCGCCCGAGTCGGCTGCCTCCTTCAATGCCTGGCCCCGATAGTAGATCCTACTACGGCCTTCAACCATGTCGTGGCCATCAGCATATCTCCTAACGGATTCATATGTACGCCGTCGGTCGTTAAATCCTGGCCCGTTTCAAGCCGAATGAAATCGACAAATGCCAGATGTGTGGGCACTATGACAGCATCGTATTGTTCCGCCAGCCGATTAACGATGTCCACGTATGGCCTCAGCAGCTGGTTTCCCGTCGCATTCGGATACTCCTTGATGACCGTCGGCTGCATGAGGATCGCCCGGCAATCAGGGATTTGTTTCGTTTGCTCGAGCAGCTTGCTGTATACCGCTTCGAACTTATCAGGGTATACTTGTTCCGCATCCGGCGAATCCAGTTGACGCCATACGTCATTGATGCCGATGGAAACCGATACCCACTGCGGCTGATGATCGAGCACATCAAGCGTCCATCTTTTCTCCAAATCGATGACGCGGTTGCCGGATACGCCCTCATTGATGATTTTCAACCCTAGCTGCGGGTAAACCGCCGTGAGATAATCGTGAATCAAGCGAACATATCCCGATCCCAGCTTCAGGGGGTCTTTCTTTCTTCCTTTGTCGGTGATGCTATCGCCGATAAACACAATTCTGTCCTTAGCTTTAAACGGCACAATAACGCCTCCTCGTTTAAATTGTTATGCAAGCTGCCGCTTGACCAGCCGATACAGAGCATCGAGCTGCTCTACTTCAAGCTTATGATTATCCCTGAAAGCGCCGGCATCTTTGGAGCGGCAGTGCAGTGAAACCGGCAACCCCCTGCTGCGGAGATGATATTTTGCGTTGACGGGATACATTTGCAGCTCCACCAATGACGCTGCCCCAACGAACGACTGAATCGTTTCCGCCGTTGACGGTTCCTCGCGCCAGCGCTCGGTCAGCCGCACATACATATCGGGATGAAAATTGGCCATCACCCCGCTGAAGCCGGCCGCCCCCAAACGTAACGATGCGAGCAGCGTCGCTGAATTCGCATTGAATATTTGGAGCGGAGTCCCTTTCACTGCATCGATTTTCGCGGCAATTTGCCGCAAATCGCAGCACGTATCCTTGAGAAAAGCGAACCTGCCCGTATCCGCACATTGCTTTAGCAATTGGGGGGACAGGAGCTTTTTGTACGGATAAGGACATTCGTAAATGCCCAGCGGCACATCCGGGACACGGTCAATCAACTGCAGGACGCGGCCCAACCAGATTTCATCGGATTCATCCGGTCCGGCCAGCCGGTTGCTGACTAACACGACCGCCTGAACCCCAGTCTCCGCCACCCTCTGCAGCTCATCGGCCTGCTCCTCAAACGAATCGGAGATATGGCCCGAAGCAATGACCGGAACCCGGCCTGCCGCTTGACCCGTGACGAACCGCGCAATGCGCAGTCGCTCCTCCAAAGTCAAATAAAACATTTCGCTTGATTGGCATACCGCAAACAGGCCGTGTACCCCTTGGTTAATGTACCACTCAATCAGATGCTCCAATGCTCCGTAATCCACTTCGCCGGCATCGGTGAATGGCGTCACCATCGTTGGCCAAACCCCTTTCGGAATATTCACAAACATTACCTCAGCTCCTTTCGGTTCATGCGATGACGCCTTCTTCCATATAACGATCCATTACGCTTCTAAGCTCCGCTTTGGCTAATGGGCTCAGCGGTTGTACCGGCAGGCGAGGCTGCCCCGCAGGCAACCCGATCATGCACATGGCTTCCTTCAGCACGGACGGCAGCGTCCCAAGCGAAAACGAGCTGCGCAATGCACGCAGCTTCCGCTGTGAATATTCCGCTTCTTCCGGCTTCCCTTGCATCCATAATTCGTAGATGGACCTGACGGTCTCCGGAAATACGTTGGCCGTTGCAGCAATGGCTCCATGTCCGCCGGCCATCAGCGTCGGCAAGATTAAAGAATCCGTACCCGCCAACACGGCAAAATCCTGACCTGCGAACTCTATATATTGCAAAATCGTATCGAAACTGCCGCTGCTGTCTTTGATCCCGACGATGTTAGGCACAGTGCTCAGCTCCTTCACCGTCCGGGGCTGAAGGGAGTTGCCGGTCCTCGCCGGGATGTTGTACAGAAGGACGGGAAGCACCGTCGCGTCCGCAACTGTAAGAAAATGATCGGCCAGTTCCTGCTGCGTATACGTCAAAAAATACGGCGTAATGACGGATAACGCATCGGCCCCCATCCGCTCCAATTGTACGGCCAGTTGGACGGATTCATTCGTACTTGCGCATCCTGCTCCTACATAGACCGGAAGCCGCCCATGTGCTTCCTCGATAACAATCTCGGCGACCCGAAGTTTCTCCTCGAACGATAAGGAAAAAAATTCACCATTCGTACCGAGACAAAATAAGCCATGCACGTCCGCTTCGATAAGCCTGCGGGTTAATCGCCGCAAAGCGGCTTCGTCTATATGGTGATCGGCGTCGAAAGGCGTAACCATGGCGGGAATGACGCCTGAAGGCTGCAGCATACGTTCCATACGATCTCTCCTTCTTTACCTTATTCCGAATAAATCGGGATGCGGTTTATTTTCAATAAAGCTGCCTGCGGTTCTCATTCTGTCTGGGCGCAAGCTCGACGGCGGAACGGATCGCTTCAAGCATGCTTCGTTCATCCGCCAAGCCGGTACCGGCAATGTCAAAAGCCGTCCCATGATCGACCGAAGTTCGGACGATGCCTCCGTTTAAGCCGACCGTAATATTGACTCCGGCCTCAATGCCCATCACTTTGATAGGTACATGACCTTGATCGTGATAACAAGCCACTACCATATCGAAATCTCCGCGCACCGCTCTGTAAAACAACGTATCTGCCGGATAAGGCCCGGTAACGTCCACGCCTTCTTCCACTGCCCGCATAATGCCGGGAATCAACTTCTCTTCTTCCTCGCCGTTACCGAATAAGCCGTTCTCTCCCGCGTGCGGATTGATGCCGCAGACGGCAATTCGCGGACGATCATTGCCTGCCCTCCGCAGCGTCTCATGCGCCAGCATGATCACCTTGTACGTCCGATTCGGATCGATCGACTCGATCGCCTGTATAAGACCGAGGTGAGTGGTCAAATGGATGACCTTCAGCTTCGGGGCTGAAAGCATCATGGAGTAATCTTCAGTGCGGGTCAACCCGGCCAATATTTCGGTATGACCCGGATACAGATGGCCGCCTTTGTGCAAAGCCTCCTTATTCAACGGTGCCGTGCAAATAGCGTCAATTTGTCCGCTGGCCGCTAACTCCACCGCTTTCTCGACGAACTTGTAAGCTGCATGCCCGGCTTCGGCGCTTACTTGTCCGAAAGGCAGGCCCTGCGGCAGCAGACGCATATCCAGGCAATCGATACTACCGTGCGTGTAACGCCCTTCCAAGGGCTCCTCTACGGTGCGAATTGATGCCGAACCGCCGACGATGCGGAGCGCGCGTTCCAGCATGACAGGATCGCCGATCACTAGCGGCCGGCACGTTTCGTAAACATGAACGTTATGCAGCGCTTTCACAATAATTTCCGGTCCGATGCCGCTGGCATCGCCCATCGTGATTCCGATTATTGGTTTCATCGCGTCCCTATCCCTCTATTCAATAATTCCAGCGCGCTCACCAGCGCATGATCGGAACCGAATCCCCCCGCTTTGGTAACCGCCGGAAGCGGTTTGTCCATCACGAGCAGCCCGGCCGGTATGCCGCTTTCCACCTCGTCAACCAAACGGAACTCGTTCGTTTGAAGAGCGGCGCATATTTGTTTGGCGGTATCGCCTCCGGTCATAATAATGCCGCATACCCCGGCGCGTTGCAGCAGCCTGGATACGGATTCACCTAATGCCCGGGCTACCTCATCACTGACTTGCTGCGTATCCAGTCCGTTTCGCCTGCCGGTTTCTTGCGCAAGCCGAATGTCTTCCCGATCCCCGGACGCATAAATCACCGTATGAAAATTCGCACATAAAGCAAGTTCGGCTTGCCCTACTGCATGAATCAACTCCCGCTCCCTTTCCAACTGCCCGGAAATGAGGCGGAAAGCCTCAACTCGTATGCCCCGGACCCGAGGATGGCTCAAAAGAACGTCCAATTGGCGGCGTGACCTTGAACTGACACTGCCGATGACGACAAGAACCGGTCCTGCTGCTTTACGGTTTGTCGGTAGCTCGAGCTGACGGGAGGCAGGGACTTGCTCGGACAAATGACGAGCCAGACCGGCCGAACCGGCCCATACGACCGAATCAGGCATCACCCCGATCAGGGAAACCATACGCCTCAGGTCGCCATCATCGGCCGAATCGGCAACGAAGTAGCGGCTCCCCCGCGATATGCAGCTTCGCAGAAACGGCTCCAGGCCGCTTCTCCCTTTCTCCACGAGCGCGGATGGAATGACTTCCACAGGGCGCTTCGTCTGCTTGCGCAGCAAATCGGGGATGTACGATCCGGTTACAGGCGTTTTCGGATCGCGGGCGAACTCGGTATCCTGCAAGGGCATGCCATGAACATACAGCGTGCCTTGCCGGACGAGCCTGCCCATTTCAGGAAATGACGGCGCGATGATGACGAAGTCGGGACGAAAAGTATCATACACGGCATCGATTTCGGCTCCAATATTCCCACGCAAAGTAGAGTCGATTTTTTTCAGCACGAGATCCGCTCCGAAAGCTTGAGCTTTCAGCGAAGCCTGCGCTGCTCGAAGATAGGCAGATCCGGCGTCAAGAGACCGGCTGTCGGTATCAAGAACGAGCACGTCTCCTTCCGTCCCGCCCCCCGTCTCGGTCATGCTTTGAAGCAGCACGCATACCTGCAGGCCGCGTTTGGAAAACTGTACGCCCGTATCGCTCGCTCCCGTAAAGTCATCGGCAATGACGGCAACTTTCATAGAGACTTCCTCCTATATATAGGGATCTTTGAGCGATAGCTCAAAGTCTCTCCTTTTCCCATAGGTCAGGGAAGCAGTTTACGGTAAATGGACTTGATCGCCGCCAAATCCATTGGCTTGGGATTGTTATGTAAAAGCCTTGTGACCTTGGAAGCCGCAACCGCCAAATCATCCACATCCCCTTCTGTAACGCCGAATGCTCGCAAATTTTGCGGGATGCGCATCTCCGCAGTCCACTCGAAAATCCGCCGGATAACCGCTTCAGAGGAAGCATTCCCTCCCTCCATTCCATCTTGCAGCCCCATTGCGCGGGCGACATGACCGAGCCGATCATGTATGGCGTCCATATTATAGGCCATGACGTGCGGCAGCAGCATCGAATTGGCGACGCCGTGGGTAATGTTGAATTTTCCTCCAAGCGGATAGGCCAGCGCATGCACGGCCGCTGTTCCGGCGCTGCTAAGCGCCATACCGCCATACATTGATCCGAGCAGCATGTTCTCTCTCGCTTCAAGATCGGATCCGGTATGGTATGCTCTACACAAACTGCCGGCAATTAAACGAATCGATTCGAGAGCGAACATATCGCTGATCGGATTGGCCTTATTCGATATATAAGACTCCAGTGCATGAGTAAACGCATCCATTCCCGTTGCGGCCGTGATGGCCTGCGGCAGACTTACCGTCAATACAGGATCGATTATGACCATCATTGGCAGCAAGTGCCTGCTTATGATACCGATTTTCAATTCCTGTTCGGGAATGGTCACAATCGCGTTCGGCGTCACTTCGGAACCGGTGCCTGAAGTCGTCGGAACCAACACCGTCGGAATTCCCGGCCTCAACACGAGATCGGTACCGATCAGACTCATCACGTCCACCGGATCGGTCAGCAAGACGGAAAATAATTTCGTTGCGTCGAGAACGCTGCCCCCGCCGATTCCGATCAACAAATCAACAGGTTCTGCGGAGATGTTGCTGTATACTTCGCGAATATTATCGACCGTAGGTTCCGGTTTCACCTCTGTTACACATCTGCTGGATATTCCCGCCTGATTCAGTTCATCGGCAATACGCTCAATGACCCCCATCGCTTTTAACGAAGGTTGCGTTACGATCACCGCATGCCGGAAATCACCGTGCATCTTAATCCGTGGAACTAGTTCGGATATTGCGTTTTGTCCGGCAATAATGCTGCCTGCTGTCTGGAACTTATATGGAACGAAACCGTGATTGGCCTTCACTCGAGCTCCTCCTTCCGAGCTATATCGCCTCATTTCCCCCTCATCCTACGCCCGCATATAGTCGATGTCAATGCAGCGGGAATGTTAAGATCGCATCGACCTATATATCGGATACAATCACCCACACAGCAAGAAAGCGGATAATTGTAACCTGAATTATGAGATATCGTTAAGTGGAAATATTTATCGCCAATCAGTTATGACGAGGAGCGTGTCAAGTTGAATATTCAGCCTTATCTCACGCCATATAAACTTGGAAGTCCGGTTCTTGTCGGTTCCGGGTTGCCCGGTAATTTTGATGAACGCGCCGTCGATTGTCCGTTCGTTTTTCAACATAACGGCATGTTTTATATGATGCATGTGGGGTTTGACGGTACCGGTTATCAAACGGCTTTGGCTGTAAGCCATGACCTCATTAACTGGGAGCACCGGAGCGTCATTCTCAAACGAAATGAAAACGCGGCCTGGGATTCGGTCAATATTGCCGGTACCTGGATTTTAAAAGATAATCGACTGGATGCCCCTCCTGTATTGAAAAAATGGAACGACAAATATTGGCTGGTGTATCACGCATATCCTGAAAAAGGTTATGAAGAAGGCTCCGCCAAAATCGGAATCGCCTGGACGAAAGATGAGCAGCTGCTCGAATGGCACCGATGTCCCGATCCGATCTTAACCCCTGATGAAGGGGCTGATTGGGAAAAGGGAGGCCTCTACAAAGAATGCCTCGTTGAGCATGAAGGCAAGTTTTATTTGTTCTACAACGCCAAAAATAAAAATAAGGGACGATGGATCGAACAGACGGGCGTCGCCTTCTCCACGGATTTAAAACAATGGTACAGATATGAGAACAATCCTGTCCTGCCCGTTACGCCGGAAGGCTGGGACTCCGGATTTGCCAGCGATCCGTGTGTGCTGTATGACCGGGACCGCGACCGGTGGGTCATGTATTACTTCGGTTATAACTATAAAAAAGCGCAAGAAGGAATTGCGCTTTCCAGCGATCTTTTACATTGGGAGAAATATCCGGATCCGATCATTCGCGTAGGCGCCGAGGGCGACATCGACTCCATATTTGCCCATAAGCCGTCCGTCATTACGCATCAGGGCGTACTTTATCACTTCTATTGCTCTTGCCGGCCGTATCGCGAAGGGGATCCGACCAAAAACTACGGCAAAGAGTTCCGAACGATCAGCGTCGCCACTTCACATCCGATTTTTTCTCCATCACGGTGAGAAAGGGGAGCGAAACCGATGCAAGTGGATGAAATGTTTGTGGAAAGCCGTATCCGCCCCCTCGGGATTGATGTCCTGCAGCCGGCATTCGGCTGGAGTTTCTCAGACGCGACCGAACGCTCGCAAATGCAGACGGCATACCGAATCATCGTTTCTGAGAGCGAGGCTAACTTGCGGCTTGAACATGGCGACGTGTGGGACAGCGGTCAACGCTTAAGTAGGAAAAACGTACACATCTTATACGAAGGAGCCCCGCTTCAATCCCGGGTCCGGTATTATTGGAAGGTACAGATTTGGGACCGGCAAGACAGAATGACCGAAAGCTCTGTATCATGGTGGGAAATGGGTCTTGTCCATGAGAACGATTGGTCGGCGAGCTGGATCGGACATTCCGAAAGCGAGCACGCTGAACGCCCTGCCCTTCCCTTATTCAGACATGAATTCAACCTCGGCAAGCCTGTGGCGAAAGCCAGAGCCTACATATGCGGTCTAGGACAGTACGAGCTGCGGTTAAACGGGAAAAAAGTCGGCGACAGCGTGCTTGAACCGGGCTGGACAAACTATGATAAAACGTGTCTCTACTGCGTTTACGACGTGACGGACGAACTGAACGAAGGCGCCAATGCGATCGGCGTTATGCTGGGGAACGGATTTTTCAACGTGACGGGCGGCCGTTACAGTAAATTCAAAAGCTCTTTTGGCACCCCCAGATGCCTGATCCAGCTGGAAATCACGCATGACGACGGCAAGACGGTCACCATTGTAAGCGATAAGAACTGGCGCTCCGCTTCCGGACCGATCATTTTCTCCTGCATGTACGGAGGCGAAGATTATGACGCTCGCCGCCTTCAAGCGGGCTGGGATCGGCCAGGTCTGCCCTCAAGCGAATTGTGGAAACCCGCCGCCGAAGTGGACCGGCCAGCTGGAAAGCTGAAAGCACAAGCAATTTCCCCTTTGAAGGTGATGGAAACGTTCAAGCCTGTGCATATATCTCAGCCGATTCCCGGGGTGTACGTGGCGGATTTCGGGCAAAACTTTTCGGGTTGGGTTGAAATCAGCGTAAAAGGCCCGCAAGGCGCGCAAATTACTTTGACCCCTGCCGAACTGCTGAAGGAAAACGGCACCGCCAATCAAAAGTGGACCGGTTCCCCTAACAAGTTTACCTACATCATTAGCGGAGGCGCCCACGAGGAAGTATGGTCGCCGCGTTTCAGCTATCACGGTTTTCGTTACGTGCAAATCGAAGGCGCGGTTCCCGACGCTTTTGCGGCGAACGATAAGGACGTTCCCGTTCTTGTCCGCCTGGAAGGCCAGATGATCTATCCGGACACGAAGGTTTGCGGAAACTTCGAAAGCTCGGATTCGATGCTGAACCGTACGCACGAGATCATTAACAGGGCGATCCTCAGCAACATGAAGAGCATATTCACGGATTGTCCGCATCGGGAAAAGCTGGGATGGCTCGAGCAAATCCACTTGATGGGCCCTTCCGTCGCTTTTAATTATGATGTCGAGCGTCTTTTTGTGAAAACGATGGAGGACATCCGGGATGCGCAGCTGCCTGACGGGATGGTGCCGACGACGGCGCCCGAATATGTCGTATTCTCCGACAAATGGCGCTGCTTCCGCGATTCCGTATCATGGGGCGCAACTTACGTGCTCACAGGCTGGAATTTGCTGCAAATGTACGGCAATCGCCGGATTTTGGCCGAGCATTATGAGGGGATGAAGGCATATATCGATTATATAACCGCAAGCTCCGATCGATTGATCGTACATAGCGGTCTCGGAGATTGGTACGATGTTGGAGATAATCCCCCGGGTTTCGTTCAAAATACGCCGGTTGCTCACACCGAAACGGCCATGTTTTACCATATCGTTGATGTGTTCGCACAAATCGCAAGTCTGTTGGCATACGACGAGGATGCGATCCGATATGCGGAGCTTCGTGAAAAGATTAAAACAGCATTTAATGATGCTTTTTTCGACCGCAAGACGTATCAATATGCGACAGGCAGTCAAACCTCCAATGCCATGCCGCTAGTTTTGGGCCTTGCCCACAAGCCTTACGCGGAAACCGTTCTTGCCCACGTTATAGATGACATTCGTCAGCGCGGTTATCATACGACCGCAGGCGATGTCGGCCACCGTTATGTCCTGCTAGCGCTCGCTCAAAGCGGCCGTTCGGACATCATTTATGAAATGACGCGTAAAACCGATCACCCGAGCTACGGATATCAAATCGTTCACGGCGCGACGACGTTGACGGAAGCGTGGGACGGACCTACTGTAGGCAAATCGCAGAATCATTTCATGCTCGGTCACATTGAGGAATGGTTCTATACCGACCTTGCAGGTATTCGCTACAGGTTTGATCCCGATTTCGAAAGTTACAAACTGTCGATTCGACCTGTTCTGCCTGAAGGCTTGGACGAAGTCACGGCTGAATATCGCTTGCCCGCCGGGCGCATTCGTGTCGCGTGGAAACGCAGCGGTTTAAATCGGCTAACGCTCGGCGTGAACATCCCGGCAAATTGTATGGCGGAAATTTATGTTCCTGCATTATCAACGGATACCCTCTTGGAAAACGGGGCTTCGATTATGGAAACCGAGTCCGTTGAAATCGTCCGCCGCGAAAGCGGCCATATGGTTGTACGCGTAGGTTCTGGCAAGTACCATTTTGAAAGCGCTGTATGAAAATAGATGAGCTCATCGGCTTTAATATTACAAACTTGGGGTGCTGCTATGATTGATCGAAAAGCATTAGTCCAACGCCACAATCCAGTCATTGCCGGCTTTGACAAGTTTTCTTCCCTGACGGTCGGTAACGGGAATTACGCCTTTACTGTCGATGCTACCGGATTACAAACGTTTCCGGGGCTATATGCAGACGGAGGCGTACCGCTGGGAAACTTATCCAACTGGGCGTGGCATACCTCACCAAATCCGGAAGGATATCAGGTGGAAAAGTTCCCGCTTACCTATTACCCTACATTCGGAGGCAGAAGCGTCGGTTTTCCGTATATGCCGCCCGGTCAAGTGACCGATGAATACAAGTGGCTGAAGTTTAATCCACATAAGCTGCATTTGGGTATGGTTCGATTCCGGCTGATTTTGCCGTCCGGGGAAGAGGCGTCCCCGGACGACTTGAATGAGATCGAGCAGATGCTCGATTTGTGGTCGGGCGTAGTTGAAAGCGGATTTTCTGTCAGCGGAACTAGAACGAGCGTCACCACCTGCTGTCATCCGGGTCAGGATTTGGTCGCGGTTCGCGTTAAATCCGAATTGATCCGGCAGGGGCGCTTGCAGCTCGCCTTTCATTTCCCGTACGGCACATGGAAGTTCGCTGCCGTCGATTGGGGAAAGCCTGATCGGCATGAAACGGAAATCATTCGCTGCAGCGGCAGTTCCGTCCATATCCGCCGGAAATTGGATCAAGACTCGTATGACATGTCTGCCGCATGGTCGAACGGTACGAGCACGTTTGCACGCGACAAGCGCGACAAACATTTGTTTCTTTTGACCCCTTCCCCGGACAGTGATGAATTCGAGCTCCGGTTCCGCTATGCGCCAGAGGATGACGGAGGCGAGTTGCCGACTTTCGAAGCAACGCTAGCCGCATCCGAGCGGTACTGGAGAAGCTTCTGGACTTCAGGCGGCGCCATCGAACTTATCGGCAGCAAGGATGAACGGGCGCACGAGCTGGAGCGAAGAATTGTGCTTTCGCAGTATGTGACGGCCATCCAATCTTCCGGCGACTTGCCTCCCGCTGAATCCGGCTTGACCCATAACAGCTGGGCAGGCAAATTTCATCTGGAGATGCACTGGTGGCATTCCGTCCATTTCGCGCTCTGGAATCGGGTTGACCTCCTTGCGAACAGTCTGGAATGGTACGGCGGCATCTTGGATAAAGCCCGGGCATTAGCCGCTTCACAAGGCTATGAAGGCGCACGCTGGCCAAAATGCGTTGCTCCGGACGGCGTCAACGGACCTTGTTACATTGAGCCGTTTCTCATCTGGCAGCAGCCGCATCCGATTTATTATGCCGAGCTGATTTATAAAATCAAGGGTGATCGGGACACTTTGGAGAAGTACGCCGAGATCGTCTTCGAAAGCGCGGCATTCATGGCTTCCTTTGCGGAATGGGATAACGGTCAGCAGCGGTATGTGCTCGGACCGCCCGTCGCTCCCGCTCAGGAAATATTCGATCATGCGACGACCATGAATCCTGCCTTCGAGTTGTCTTACTGGGCGTTCGGGTTATCGGCGGCGAATGCATGGAGGGAAAGACTCGGGCTCCCGAGGGTGGAGAAATGGGATCATGTGCTGAAGCATTTGTCCAAACTGCCTGAAATTGGCGGTCTATATGTAGCCGCAGAAACAGCTCCCGATACATTCACCGCAGGGACAGGCACGAAAGATCATCCGACCATGCTCGCTCCGCTCGGCATTCTTCCCGGTGACATGGTCGATCGTGAAACGATGCGCCGCACACTGCACGAAGTGATGAAAGTATGGGACTGGGATGCGACCTGGGGATGGGACTATCCGATGGTTGCGATGACGGCGGCAAGGCTAGGCGAATGTCAGCTGGCTATCGACATGCTCTTAATGGATAAGATCACTAACACCTATCTTCCTAACGGGCACAACTACCAGAGGAAGCCATTAACGGTATACCTCCCAGGAAACGGTGGCCTCCTGAGCGCAGTTGCGATGATGGCAGCCGGCTGGGAAGGCGGACCGGACGCTCACGCACCGGGATTTCCGCAAGACGGTTCATGGAATGTAAGATATGAGGGCCTTGCAAAAATGTTATGATTGAACATCTGGGTATAACGATGTGGACATGATGTGTTTTTTCAAGATAATCCAGTAGCAAAGCAAAGGCTGCCAAATGGCAGCCTTTTTGACCACATAAGAAAGTATAAGTTTTCGGTTCCCGAAAACAGCTTTCTTATTGGCGATAAAACTTACCTCTAAACGCGGTCGCTCATCATTGAATGGCCTCGATAGAGGTTTTCTCATAACTAAAAGTTCAATTCGTTAATTTAGCATATACAACAAAGAACACCATCACTTCCCCAATGATCAAGTAATTGGGTACAAGGAAAAACAAATCCACCGTGAAAAAAACGCCAAGTAACCCTAACAATAATGCTAAATGATATATTCCCAGTCTTTGATCTTCGTGTCTATATTTATGGAAGACCAACGAAGTTGAAAAAAAATAGAGAAGCACAGATCCAAAAATAAAGTTTAACATAAATGTATAATGTACTTGCTTCAAAAATAACAATTGGATCGAAGCTGCAATCATACACAGAGATAAATAAATGAATAAATGACCATAAATGATCGTTTGCCCGGCAGTCTCTATGGTCTTGTTCACTTTCTTTTCAACATTGTCAAAATATTGCCACCACATAGCAATAATTAATAAAAATGTTAGTGAGGCAAATAAGATAGATTGCCACGTCCAGTAACTAGACTGCAATACTGCTAGTATACTGATTACCGATTCGCCAAGAAGAATGAGTGTAAACAACGAGAAGCGTTCTAATAAATGATGAGTATTTATAGGGCTTTTCACCAAGTATTGCCGACCGATTAATGGGAGCAAAATGTCTATAGCAATTCCAGCATATAAAACTGCATAACGAATCCACGAGTCAAAGAAAAGTGAGAAAGAAGATATCACCAGTCCAATCCAAAAGCGACTCCCTAAATAACGGGCAGTCATCTTGCTATATGCTTCTTCTTTTTTATGTACTGAAAGATATTGAATGGCTGTCATCGCTCTTAACCCAACATAGCCTATTAAGAATGGAACATAGTTTTGGTCAAAATTAACCGATAGGCTGGCCGTCATGATTAATACAAAAAATAATTGTAAAATCAGAAAAATTCGGTGTGATAAGATATCTTGTCCAAACCGATTTACAAAGAGGGATTGCCCCACCCAAGCCCACCAGATCGGAACAAAAATTAGGACGAACTTGATTAAGTATTCTACTGGTATTAAACCAGATTCGACATGTAACAAAACATGACTCGCTTTTGAAACTGCCGCTACAAAAAGTAGATCGTAAAATAGTTCAAGCCAGGTAACTTTCTTCTCAGCAAAAACTTTGTTATGTTGAAATCCTGGTATGTGTTGATTCATCATTTGCTCCTTTGCTATAACTCAAATTATTTAATAGATCAATAGGAATCTAATAGATTTCCCTACTTTCCATTAAACCCCATTTTTGTAGATGTGACAATTGGCCAACAGTCATAAAATTGACTTCTGTCGACTAAACCAAAAAGGTACTTGAAAAAACTAAAGGAAGCATAAATTTGCTAAACGGCAAATTATGCTTCCTTTAACATACGGCTTTTCAGTTATGCCGGACTTGCTTGTTTTTTACCTGCTAAGCTAAGCGTCCGCGCTGTTGAAGTATGAATTTCGTGGATAAGCTCCGGGTTTTTCAAAAGGGACACGCCATAAGAAGGAATCATTTCTTTTATTTTCGGTTCCCACGCTTTTATATGTTGCGGGAAGCATTTTTTCATTAACTCAAGCATGACGGAAACGGCGGTAGAAGCACCTGGAGAAGCGCCGAGCAATGCAGCTATCGAGCCATCAGCGGCACTAATAACTTCAGTACCAAATTGAAGCGTCCCTTTGCCGGCAGCCGTATTTTTGATAATTTGCACACGCTGGCCCGCTACCACTAAATCCCAATCCTCGCTTTTGGCGTTCGGGACAAAATCCCGTAAAGCTTCCATGCGCTCTTCTTTCGATAACATAACTTGCTTGATCAGATATTTTGTCAATGAAACGTTTTTTACGCCTGCCGCCGACATCGTTACGAGATTATCCGTTTTTACGGAAGTTAACAAATCAAACATTGAACCGAATTTTAAAAACTTTGGTGAGAAGCCGGCAAACGGTCCAAAGAACAACGATTCTTTCTTATCGATAAATCTTGTGTCAAGATGTGGAACAGACATTGGAGGAGCTCCAACAGGAGCTTGGCCGTATACTTTTGCATGATGCTGCGTTACAATATCCGGTTTCTGACACACCATAAATAGGCCGCTTACCGGGAATCCTCCAATACCTTTCCCTTCAGGAATGCCGGATTTTTGTAGCAAATGCAGGCTTCCTCCCCCGCCGCCGATAAAGACGAATTTTGCAGTATGGCGTTCGACGGCGCTGTTATCGACACTCCGCACTTTCAACTCCCACGAGCCGTCGCTCGTACGTTTAATATCATCAACATTATGTTTGAATTTTATGTCAACGTTTTTACTCTTTAAGTGGTCAAACAATATGCGCGTTAAAGCGCCAAAGTTGACATCAGTTCCAGATTCGATTCTTGTTGCCGCAATAGGCTTATTCAATGTCCGGTCTTTCATAATAAGCGGAATCCATTCCATCAGTTTTCCCGGATCATCGGAAAATTCCATCCCTTGAAACAGGAGATTGTTAGACAGCGCTTCAAAACGTTTTTTTAAAAACGTTACATCTTGTTCCCCTTGTACAAAACTCATATGAGGCAATGGCACAATAAAGTCCCGCGGATTGCGTATCAGATTTCTGTTTACAAGATAAGACCAAAACTGCTTTGAAACTTGATACTCTTCATTAATTTTTATTGCTTTGCTAATATCTATGGATCCGTCCGGTTGTTCGACGGTGTAGTTTAGCTCGCACAGTGAAGCATGCCCCGTTCCCGCATTGTTCCATTCGTTAGAGCTTTCCTCTCCTGCGTTTGCGCGCCTCTCAAACACTGTAATTTCCCAGTCCGGTACTAATTCTTTCAGCAGTGACCCCAAAGTCGCACTCATGATTCCGGCACCAATTAAGATAACGTCTGTTCTAGTTTGTCTGTTGCTCATTTTAACCGTCCTTATACCCTAAGATTTGCAGAAAGGATGCTGGCGCTCCTGCTTAGGCGCCATAGCAAGCCAGGGTGCGACCTAGTCACACATCTTTTCTGGATCAATTATACCCTGATCATAGTGTATCACTATTATTTATTATATTAAAATATTTATTTACTATTATATGATAGTTTTAGGCTATAATCCATGCTATTTCTACATGATCTGTCAACATTCCCGAGGCTTACATCAGTAGTATGATTATAATGGTTAAAAAGAGGATAAAATAGTATTGTAATTTTGAGTTGGGCAAGTTGCTTTGGAAATAATAAAGTGGTCTCAAGAGAAACCTCTCCGAGACCACTTTTAATTTTACGAGGGAGCGAATCACCGGCAGCCTTTGCAATCCTTGCAGCCTAGTTCACGATGTCCATTCGCTTCGATTTTCAAACTCTACGGAAACATTGGGTTCCGGCTCCTGCGTGAGAAAAACGAATCTCAAATATTCTCGCTGTATAACGCTCAGGTAGCTTAACACTCAGGCTGCCAGTAACAGGATACCACGTGCATTCTATACTTCCACCTGACGGGTAGGCTAACCGTACATCCGCCTCACTCCCTGCGAGGGCTTCAATCGGGAGTGTAATTGTATCCTCCTCGCTGTCTAAACGCCAGACCGCGAGGAGTACGACCTCTTTGTTGCAGAGCCCGTAGCTCATCCAAGAGTGAGCGAACCTTGGCAATCCCAATGGCCATATCGGGAGAGATTGCGGGATGTAATGCCGGATCGTCTTGTAATAGGCGATCGCTTCTTTGACCAGAGCAAGCCGAGGAGCGCTGATTTCTGCAAGATGACCGCTTTGGTTGACACGCAGCAGCAGACTGTTCACCATGTTGAACACGACTTCCTCGACATCGCCCTCGCGCAGCGGATACGACCATACCGCGCATTGCTCCGGTGTCACCAGGGATGCGGAGGCAGCCGCAATGATACCATTCTTGCGGTAGTCGGTCTGATCGCTGCTCGACTGAATGCTGTACCGGCTGAGCACCGCATAATCCAGGCGCATGCCGCCGCTGCCGCAGTTCTCGATCACGAGCTCCGGATAACGCTCGAAGATGCGGTCGAGCCAGGCGAGATAGGCCCGATTATGTTCCAGCAGCCCGTCTCCAAAACTGTCTGCGCCTGTTTCTGTACCAACACCTGCGTTAATGTTGTAATCCATTTTGATATAGCCGACACCGTAAGTTTGAACGAGGCGATCCATGATAGTGTCTGCATAGGCCGCTACCTGCGGATTGCGGAAATCAAGCTGATAACGCGAGTGATCGATCACTCTTCTGCCATGACGCATAAAAAACCATTCGTCAGGCAGCTTATCGGCAAGCTTGCAATGAATCCCCATCACTTCCAACTCAAGCCATAAACCTGGAATTTGATTCCCGCCGGAAATATGGACCTCGCTTAACCGGAACATCCTTTTTATCTTCTCATCCCAGCCCGCCAACTCCGCTGAATGAGGGCTAACGCCAAAATGAAGCAGCCTGACATCTTGCTCATCCGATACTTCAATCGTCAAGTACAGTCCGTTTTCCTCAATTTCAATCCATTGCGCCATCGATTTCCCTTATCCTTTCACCGCGCCGGCCGTCATACCGTCAATCAGGAATCGCTGCATAAATACAAACAGGATAACGACGGGAATCACGGACAATACGGACGCTGCCATAATACTGCCCCAATCTGTCATGTAAAGCCCTTTGAAGAGCGTAATCCCGGGCGTCAGCGTCCGATGCGCTTCATCGTTAATGAACACAAAACCGAACATGAATTCATTCCAAGCATTGACGAAAGCGAACAGAGCCGTTGCGATCAAACTGGGTATTGATACTGGCAATATAATACGGAAAATGATACCCACGCGAGAGCAGCCGTCGATCTCCGCCGATTCCTCCATTTCGTAAGGAATGGAATCGAAGTAGCCTTTTAGCATAAAAGTACAAAGAGGTACCATAAATGTCGTATACGCCAAGATCATGGAGTAGTACGTATCCAGCAGATGGTAGTTTTTCATAAGCAAATACAAGGGAATGAGCAGCAGTACGCCCGGAACCATTTGGGATAACAGCATCGTTACGCTGACGGCCTTAACACCGCGGTACGAGCTGAATCTGCTAAGCGCGTAGCCGGCAAAAATGGAAATAAAGAGGGATAAAATTGTCGTCGTTATCGCAACGTACATGCTGTTCCCGAAAAAAGTGACGAATTGGGACTCCAGCAAAACACGGGAGAAATTGCCGAACGTCACATCGTTGATGTAAAAAGTCGGATGACTCGTCCGCACTTCATTCATCGGCTTCAAGGCCGTATCCGTCATCCAAAGAAACGGAAACAGGCAATATGCGGCGAGCACGACCAACACGGCATAGGTCAACGCTTGAAGCCAAAACTTTTGTTTTTTGCTCATCAGCATGGCAAGCTCTCCTCCTATCAGACGTCTCTGTTTTTCTTGGCGGAACGAAGGTAAAACAACAGGAATGCGACCATCATGAAGCCGAGCATCATAGAGGCAAGCGCCGACGCCGAGCCTACGTCATATTCCTTCATCGCATAACGGTAAATCATAACCGGCAGCGTTTCCGTCGAATTGAACGGGCCCCCTTCGGTCATGACCCAAATGAAATCAAAGTTGATTGCCGTCCAGATGATATGCACGAACACGAGTACCATGGAGACGGATCTGAGCTGAGGCAGTACAATTTTGAAAAAACGTATGGTAACACCCGCTCCATCGATCGCGGCAGCCTCGATCATATCTTTGGAAACGGATTGCAGCCCAGCCAAAAGGCTAATTGTATAAAACGGAAAACTTCTCCAAATATTAACGAAGGTCACGGTCAGAAGCGCAGTTTGGACTTCGCCGAGCCAATAGTAAGGCTTGTCGATCAGCCCCAGCTTTACCAGCCAAAGATTGATAATACCGAAATCGGGGGCCAGCATCCATTGCCAGGTCAACCCTGCTACGACGATTGGCACCACCCACGGAATGATGATGATTCCCCGGAAAATAGCTCTGCCTTTCAGCGGCTGATTCAGCGCTACTGCAGAAATAATACCTAGCAAATACTCTCCCAGTACCGACAGAACCGTCCATACCACGGTATGCTGAAGCGAGCTCCAAAAGTTCTCATGCCGGATAACGGCTTTGTAATTTTCCCACCCGGCAAATGCAGCGGCTGCTTTGTTGACTATATTTTTGAATTGAAAGCTGTCCCAAATGACTGTGATCAATGGGTACGCAATGAGCAGTAAAAAGAAAAAAAGTGCAGGCAGGACGAACAAGTTGGCTAACAGCCGTGTTCTGCGTTCACGCCCGAAATAGGGTTTTGTCTCCATCGCTTATCACCATTTTTGGGAAAAGTAAAGCAGGCATAGTCAGGGTATGCCTGCTCGGTATGTTCTTCTCTAATCTCTGCTTCTTCGGAATGTTGTTACTTCGAGCTTAGTTCGCCGGATTTTTTCAAATCATTATTGATCGCATCGGACAACCATTTGGCCACGTCTTCAGGAGCTTCTTTCTTGATCAGCGCACGAGCGATGGAATCTTCCATATCTTTGGTAATGCCGCCAAGCGATACGCTTGGGAACACAACACCCGTAGGAGCAAGATCGGTAAAGCCTTTGCCCCATGGGCTGTCGCTGACAACGTCAGAACGGGGCGAGTTGGTTGGTCGAATGCTGGACTGCCATTCCTTGCCAAGAATATAAGTGGCAAATTCAAATGCTTCTTTCGGATGCTTGGAGCTTTTATATAAATATAGCGGACTGACTTCCAGGAATGTAGCCGCTTTCTTATTAAATGGCGGAGCAGCAACTTTCACGTCTTTCATTTCCTCCGGATTTTCCTTGGAGCGTCCTTCAATCCAAGGCCCGTTAACGACCATCGCATATTGACCTTGAGCGAAGTTCGTATCTTCTTCCTGCCAGCCCCAAGTTTTTGCTTCCGGCTTGATTGCGCCCTTGGCTAGCAAGTCTCCATAGAACCGGTACACTTCTGCGGCACGTTTTAGTTCGTCGGCGTTGTCTTTCCAAGTGTTCTTGAACTTGCCGTCATCCATTTTCTTCGCGATGACCACATCATTCTGTGCAAACAGGGAAAGCAGCTCTTGCGGGGAGCGGACTCCCGCAGCGGCGATACCGAATGCTTCCTTGCCGTTTGCTTGTTTCACTTTATCTGCCATTGCCAGCAATTCGTCCCAAGTTTTAGGCGGTGCACTAAAGCCCGCTTTTTTCAGCATGTTCTCGTGATAGAGCAGCGCCCGGATACCGAGATATTGCGGAAGCGCAAGCACTTTACCGTCAGTCGTTAATGAAGCCATCACGTTCGGATATACTTTGTCTTTATCGCTCCAAGCGTTGAAGGATGCAGTCAGATCCTGGAGGGCATCCATCTTTGTAAACTCGCCGAACCATTCGCTGAGTCCCCAGCTCAGATCGGGCGCGTTGCCTGCATTAATTGCAGCAATCAGTTTGTCATGCAGCACATCGAACGTAATTAACTGCACTTTGATTTTAATGTTCGGATGGGTCTCTTCAAATTTCTTGATTTGCGCCTTCGTCTTCGTCTCTTCATCCGAATTCGGCGACCATGCCGCCCAGTAATCGAGTGTGACCGGTTCTTGCTTGGCTACTGCCGCCTCTTGCTTCTTTGGAGCTTCCGTACTGCTTCCCCCATTTGCCGCCGTATTATCTGACTTGGCGCAGCCTGCTAACACCGAGAGAGCTACGATACCTGACAAAACTGCCGGAATCATCTTTTTGTTTGCCATACGTCCAGGTCCCTTCCTTTATCATGTTTGTTGGTTGCTTACATCCTCATTGTACAAAGGGACGACAACTCGCAACATGCGGTAAAACTCATAACAAAGTGTAAAATATTCAGGTTTGTCTCAAGTTGGAGCTTGATGCTGCGCGGTACTGTTTTGGCAGCAGACCGGTCGATTTCCGGAACACTTTGCTGAAATAACGCTGATCCTGATAGCCGACCCTTTCGGCAATTTCATAGGCTGTCAGCCCGCTGCCCGCCAGCAGCTGCTTAGCATGCTCCATCCGTACCTTCGTCAAGTACTCGGAGAAGTTTTCTCCGGTTACGCTTTTGAACAAAGAGCAGAAGTAATTTTTATTTAAATAAAACCGTTGCGATATACTTTCCAGATTAACGGTTTGATAGTTCTCCGCCACATACTGCTTGATGCTGTAAATGAGCTGCTTGCCGCTTCGCGTTTTGTGACTATTGGTCACGTTTTTGAGCAGCTGGTCCATCATCTTGCGAAGCAGCCTATGCACATGTTTTACTTTCAATTCATTAACGCCCGCCCTCGTTTCCTGCAGCCAAAGAGGGATTTGCTCGGAACGATGCGAAGACTGCTCGATTTTATCAATCAAATGCGTCACGGCATGTTTAAAATCCTGAAAGCTCATATTTGCCATCGACTGCTGATGAAGCGCCTCTTCGAGCTTGCCAAGCAAGGCCGTCTCATTGTCGAGCGTTCCAGTCTCCAGCAGACACTCAAGCAGTCCTTGCAGCTCGATCCACTCCTTTTGCTTAGCGGCGACATGCTCTTGGTGCGGTTCCTCTCCGTACCGGACGATTGTCTCCTTTGCGCCGAACCGGATCCTTTCCAGCGCTTGTACGCCTTCGTAATAGGCCGCAGCCAGAGCATCAATTCGCTGCTTCACCGAGCTGATCCCGATGAGCACCTTGACGCGCAGACAGGTGGTTAATGATAAGTGGATGCTTCTGGCCCACTTCATTACATCGTAGATCGCCCCTTTCACTTCACAGACGGCTACGAACTCATTGGATTTGTTCAGGTTGCGGAACACGGTTCCGCCCTGTCCCAGCAGACTCTCCTCCAAGATGTTACGCACGGCAAAGTTAAAAATCGAGCGGTCCCCTCTGTACCGGTCTTGGATGTGCTCATCGAGGTCGATCAAATGTATAACGATCGTGTGGTACTTAGACTGGGGCAATTCCAGAAACAATTGCTCAGCCCTGACGAATATATCGATTTCCTCTTTAATGCGTCCCGCCGCGATTTGGCTCATGAGCTCGTCCTGCATAAGCACAATGCCTTGATTTAAAACTGCCTTCTCGCTAATTTGCTCAATTTTGCGGTTGGAGTCGACGGCGAGCTGTTCCACCGCTTTGGTCAACGTTCGAACAAGCTCGACTTCTTGCAGAGGCTTCAACAAGTAATCAAACGCATGGAGTAAAAAAGCCGGACGGGAATATTGGAAGTCCCCGTAACCGCTGAGGACAATGACTTTGCCATTGAACTCGCTGCTCTTCATCCACTCCATAAAACTGAGTCCGTCGAGTAAAGGCATCTTAATGTCGGTTATAACAATATCCGGCCTGAACTGTTCCACCATGCGGCATGCTTCCTCGCCATGGTAGGCATCCCCAACGATTTCCCAGCCCAATTCCAATGTCGGAATGCAAGCTTTCAACTGCTCGTGGATCGCTTCCTCGTCATCTACGATTAATATTTTCATCTGATATCTCCCCCCTCGCATTAGCTGCTTCGCTATTAACAGGAAGTTCGATCACAACCATCGTTCCCTTCTGCGCCCTGCTTAACAATCGCATGCCATACTCTTTGCCGCACAGCAGCCTGATTCGGGATTGCACGTTGTGCAAACCAATCGATTGGTTCGCCTCCTGTTTCCGCTTGGCTGTCCATTCATGCCCCTCTAACTTGGCTTCCAGGCGATTTCTGACCGCATCCGTCATACCCGCTCCGTTATCCACGACATAAATGCGCAGCTTCTGCCCATTGTGTTCTTGTCTTACAAAAACTTTTAGCAGTTTCTTAGATTTACGGGATGGAATTAATCCGTGATCAATCGCATTTTCGATAATAGGCTGGAGAAACAGCTTTGGAACCTGCATCCGCTGCAGCGTCTCATCCACCCGAATGTGAATGCGCAAAAGTTCCGGGTAACGCTTGTTGATAATATATAAATAGTTGCGAATATGCCGGATTTCATCCTTCAACAGTACCCATTCTTCCTCAATATTCATATTGTAGCGGTACATATTGCTCAGGCACTGGCAGATGATCTTGACATCCGGCGCATTCTGAATCATGGCGATGTTGGACATCGTTTGCAACGTATTATGCAGAAAATGCGGCGATATTTGCGCCTGCAGCGCCTTAATCTGCACCTCTTTGTTCACCAACTGAAGCTTTAAATCATGATCGATCAAATGTTCGATTTGTTCGGCCATCCGGTTGAATTGGTTTCCGAGAAAACCGATTTCATCTTGGGACTTGACCTCCGTCCGCGCCGTGAAATCCCCGAGCTGAATACGGGCCATATTACGGTGAAGCAAAATAATCGGCTTTGTAATGCCGAAGCTGAGCGTAAGCGAAAAACCGATCATAAGTACAACAGCCAGCACGATCACGGCAATCGCCATATTTCGAAATAAAAGCAAGCTCGGGTTCACCATATATACATAAAACAGTTTCCATCCGTTTTTATCCAGGTTTGTGGTAACCAGCATACTGTGCGGCGCAACATTTTTCATGTCCATTTCACCGGAAATCTGCTGGAGATCGGTATGATATACAATGCGGTCCGAGGCGTTGGCAAGTACGACCTGCCCTTTGTAGTACGTGTTGTACTTTTCAATCAATTGCTGTAATGATGTGCCCGGCACATCAATGACGAGGAGTCCGACCTGCTCTCCGCGGTAATGTAACGGAAGAATATATTGATATATCGGTTGGTCATAAAAGCTTTGCCGACGATACTCCAGCAGCGGCCCCTGCCCTCCGTTTTGCTCCACTGTATCCAAAAGGCCGTGCAGATAGTTTGGGTCCAACCCCGAATAAGTAACGGGGACGTAAGAAAAGAAGCTTCCGGCCGGTTCTCCCTTGGAATTGATCAAATAAATGCCCAGAATATCTTTAAGTTTGGAATTGTAATACATCCCCCAAAATAAATCCCTCATATCCCGTAATGCGTCATAGTTGCGGCTATTATCAGGCTGGTAATCGGCATTGCGGCGCAAACTTTCGAGCAGATCGAAATTGTAATAAACACGGTAAGCCGTATCGTACAAGTCCTGATTGTAATCCTCGATCCGGCTTTTCATTTCCTGGGCAATACGAGACTGCGCCTGTTCGGCATCGCCCAGTATCGTCTGTGACACCTGATACAGAATGATTCCCGCCAGAATCGTGATCGGGATTCCCGTTGTGAGCAGCATAGCTACCAATATTTTCATTCGAATCCGTTTGAATTTCATCGGGTCACAACCTTCTGCGCGATTCTTTGGAGACTTATTTCTCTTTATCAAACTCAAAATCCTCTGCCTAGCGTCTGCAGTTCATGCCGGGTCATCACATTTCGGAAAAGTTGTATGTATACATTTTCAGTATAAAATACACCACCTACGCAGCCTATGCGATAAAATTCAGAGACTTGTGGAAAATATTCAGCAACCTTATAATTCAAAACAAAGGATATCAAAGCCTATGGGAGGTCGGTGATTTCATCAACATTGGTTTAATGAAATAATGTAACCGCTTACTTTAAACGTTTCATATTGAGGCGTATTTCAGAAAGGGGGACACTTATGAAAAAACCTCTATCGAGGCCATTCAATGATGAGCGACCGCGTTTAACAAGGAGAGACTTTGGTCTCCGACCAAAGATCCCTATATTAGATTTTATCGCCAATAAGAAAGCCGTTTTCGGGAAACGAAAACTTTTACTTTCTTATGTGAAAAAAAATAGGTTCAACCTGTTGGCCAAATTGTTGATTTCCTATATTTTGGTACTGCTATTTCCAATGATGGTTATTCTATTTTACTATTACCCGTATTCGACGGAAGTTGTGAAGCAAAAGGAAATGGACTGGAACGCTCATGTCACCGAACAGGTTATGAACTCGATGGATATTTTCACCCGTTACGTGTACAATCTTCCGTCTGAGCTGGTGAACAACCGGGAGCTCAAGTTGTACTTGGCTGGGGACGACGATTATCAAAGAATCGTCATTGCGAATGAAATGCGGAAATACAATGCGACGGATGCATTCATCGACAATACCTTTTTATATGTCAAAAATATCGGCTTTTTGTTTGCCAAAACAGGAATCGCATACACGATTCACGATTTTGAAAGTCCGGGCGTCGGATATTATTACGAGAACTGGCCGCATAAAGCGATGTTCGAGGAATTGAACAGCCTGACTTCACCCGCTGTCCGGCCTGCGGAAAGCGTCATCGTACCCGGAAATAACCGGATGCGGATGCTGACGTTTCTATCACCGCTGCCGTTAGGCGGCCTCAACTCGCCTGCGACGGTACTTATCATGGTGAGAGAGGAAACCATTATCCGCCTGATGAAGTCGGTTTCCGAAGCCTATAACGGGGACTTCTTTATTTTTAATCAAAAGGGAAACCGGTTGGCCGCTTCAAACGAGACCTCTTACTCCAATTCGAGCGAATTCAAAGAGCTGGTTTCCGGCTTTGGCGAGGGCCGTTCAGGATCGGGTATTTATCGGATCAACGGCAAATCTTTTATCGTTTCACACGGAATATCGGATAAAAACGGCTGGAAATATGTCAATTTGATGCCAGTCTCTGAAACGCTGCAAGATATCCGAATTATCCAACGCAATACCGTCGTTCTTTTTATTCTGATTTTATTACTCGAAGTAATCGTCATCTATGTATCCATCCGTAAAAATTATCATCCGATCAAAGGTTTGGTCCATCTCGCAAAAAACCTGTTTACGCCAAGGGAACCGAGAACAATGAACGAAATCGATACGATACGGTACGCGCTGGATCAACTTTCCTCCGACAACAGCAGGCTGGACGAAAGGGTGAAAAGCACGCTGCCGGTCATGCGCGATAATCTGTTGTTCGAGCTAATATGCGACCGTTACCCGTCATGGGACGCGTTTCAAAAGGAGGCAGATCCGTACGGAGTCTGCTTCAACTATTCTCATATTTCGGTTGCTGTCCTTTCTTGCGAAACAAGAGAAGGCGGCATCCAAGCGGCAGCGGAATATTGCCGGATGGTGGAAAACAGACTGCCTGAAGGGCTTCAAGGGTACTTCTTCAACAGCATTTATAATCAAGAGATCGTCTTTGTTTGTTCCCACGACTCTTACTTTCAATTGAAGGCGTATCTCTGCGGTCTTCAGCAGGAGCTGCTCGAACGAACCAGAATACATACGCTGATCGGAATTGGAACACCGGGACAATCCCCGGAAGGGGCTCACCTGTCTTATTTGCAGGCTATTCGCGCGGCTGAACATCTACGGGTCCGGAATCAATACTCGGTTCTAGTTTTCGACGAAATCGAAGTTCAGCAAACCAGCGCAGTTTCCTATTTTGCGGAACAACTGCAATCGCTTGAGCTGTTCATATTAAAAAACGACGTCTCCGCAATCGAATTGGTCATGGAGCGCATCATCGCTTATATCGGGCACGACGGTACGCCGCCGCATATGGTCAGAGTCGTTTATTTGAACACGGTCATTGTCATATTCAACGGATTGCAGCGTTTCCGGCAGGGCGGCCAAAGCTTGCTGCAATTGACCAGTGTCTCTTCCCTCCACCGATACACAATCGAGCAGATGATCGATATTATGCGAGAAAGCTGCAGCAAGCTTTGCGATCTCATCCGCGACTCGCAACCGCCTTCCCGGACGGCATCACAGAATGATATCCTTGCGTTCATTGAAGGAAAAGGCATGCATCCTGAATTCTCGCTGCAGCTCATTGCCGACCATTTCAGCATGTCGATTTCGGGCTTCAGCTATCACTTCAAGAAAACGATGGGACAAAATTTCAAGGAATATATCGATCAGCATCGTATTCAAAAATCGATCGTTTTGCTGCGAAACACAAATGAAACGCTCGAATTGATCGCGCAGCAAGTCGGCTATTCGAATCCGTCGAGCTTTATTCGATCCTTCAAAAAAATGGTCGGTATTACTCCGGGCCAATACCGCGATTCCAACAAATGAAATGCAAGGAAGCTACCCGTCGCCAGCCAGCGTGGTAGCCGTCTTTTTTAGTAAAGACGCATTTTTTGAAGATATACATTTTTTGAAATCCCACCTGTAAGACTCGTCTGCAATTGCTTTCAAATGCCGATGTTAAGCGTTTTCAAAAAATGGGCATTCATCAAAAACTGCTCGTTTACGCCCCCCCGAACGAAGATTAAAGTTAAGGTGCAATCGGCAAGGTTTTGCAAATTACCAATATTGGATGGGGTGATGATGGCAATGCGTAAAAAGTTGGCAGTTGTAATATCATTGTTTATGGTTTCTGCCATTGTAATGGCAGGCTGCAGCGAATCCGGCACCAAAGCCGGAGGCGAAAGCGGAGGAACTAGCAACTCCGGAACGGGAAATGCAAGTAATAGCGGTGCTAAAGTACAATTAACAGCCATAATGGTCAAACACCCGCTTACCAAACCGCTTGCTGAAATGGAATGGTTGAAAAAGGCGGAAGAAGAAGCAGGCGTTCAAATCAAATGGCAAGAGATTACCGCAGATTGGGGACAGAAAAAGGGTACCATGCTTGCCAGCGGTGATGTTCCGGATTTATTTGTTGGTCCTAATGTCATTTCTGATGCCGATTTTGCGCAATTCCAAGGCCTGTTCCAAGATTTAACCGATTTGGTCAACAAAAACGCTCCGAATGTTCAATTGATGTTTAATTCCAAACCCGAAACAAAAATGATTGCCACGCAACCTGACGGGAAAATTTACGGCTTGCCCAAATACCAACGCTTTTGGCCCGCTTCTGCTACAAGACAATTTATCAATCAAAAATGGCTCGACAATCTGGGGCTAAAAATGCCGACAACGTGGGATGAATTATATCATGTACTGGTAGCGTTTAAGGAAAAAGACGCTAACGGCAACGGCGACCCGAATGATGAGATCCCTATGGACTGGCCGGGAGGTATCGGCGGATATTTCAATCCTGCTGTTCTCTTGGGAAGTGAAGGCATTACATTATCCGACGGAAGCGGCCAAGGCTATTATGTGGAAAACGGGAAAGTGAAAAACTTCCTGATCGACGAACGTTTTAAAAATTTAGTTGTATTTTTGAACAAATGCTACGCAGCCGGGTTGATTAACCCCGAAGTATTTACTCACGATTACACGAAATACCAGTCGATTGCCCGTGGCACCGGAGATACGGCGAAAGTCGGCTTTACATGGGGCTGGGTCGCATCAGACAGGTTCGGAGACCAGGTAGCGCCGCAATATGCGTCGATGTCCCCATTAAAGAGGTCAGCAGATTCTAACGCTAAATTATCCTGGAGCTATGATTACAACTCCTTGAACTTCGGAAGCAACATGGTAGTCATGTCGGCGAAAACGAAGAATAAAGATGCGGCTATGAAATTCATCAATAAATTGTATGATCCTAAAGTCAGCATGCAAGTCTTGTTCGGTTCATTAGGTCCGAATATCAAGGATAATGGAGATGACAGTTACAGCGTACTGCCGCCATCGGATTCGAAAATGGATCCGGGAACTTGGAAATGGACGTCTACGATGGCGGATAACGGACCTATGTATATTGCAGATGCTTTAAAATTGAATCTCGGCAAGGATATGAGCGAGGTTCTCACGCAATCCGAACCGCTAAAGGGCGCTCTGAGTGTAAGTACGAAGACCGACGTCTTCCCTAACTTGTTAATCAAATATTCGACTGCGGACAATAGCACGTTAAGCTTGAACAACACAAATCTCATGAATTTGGCGAATCCCAAATTTGCGCAATGGGTTACGAAAGGCGGCATTGAAGCTGGGTGGGATGCGTATGTGAAAGAATGTCAAAAAGCCGGACTGCAGCAAAATATTGAGATTATGCAAAAATACTACGATAACTTCATGAGTAAGAACAAATAAAATCGCATGATGATAGATGCTATGCGATCTATGCGGACGGCATAGCATCTATCCAAAAGGGAGAATGCCTGAATGAGCTCTCAAATAAGCGAAATCAGCAAAAATACGGTCGGTATCCGCTTAGCGAGAAAACCGACTGTTGTCAGCACCTTCAAACGCGACCATCAATTGTGGATCATGATTTTGCCGGCAATCGCCGTCATATTAATTTTTAATTATGTTCCGATGTACGGTATTCAACTTGCTTTCCGGGATTATGATTTTGCAAAGGGTATCACGGGAGGAGCTTGGCGCGGGCTCTTCTATTTCAAACAATTTATGAACAGCTATTTGTTTATCGATTTAATGAAAAATACATTTACCATCAGTTTGGCGTCGATTGTACTCGGGTTCCCCGCTCCTATTATTCTGGCATTGATACTGAATCAGATCAGAAGAAAAAAAGCAAAGCAAATCTTACAAACGACGGTGTATTTACCCCATTTTATTTCGACGATCGTTCTGGTTGGGATGCTGAACGTTTTGTTGTCGCCGGAGACAGGCATTGTTGGATATTTGATGAAGTCCGTTGGTATGGGCGATATAAATTTGCTGGCCTCCACACAAACCTTCATACCTGTCTATGTGCTTTCTGATATTTGGCAGCACTGCGGATGGAACAGCATCATTTATCTAGCTGCGCTTTCCACGGTCGATCCGCAATTGTATGATTCCGCAAAAATGGATGGAGCCAGCAGATGGCAAACGATACGTTACGTGGATATACCTGCTATTGTTCCTACGATGATTATTTTGTTTATTCTCAGCATGGGGAATGTGCTAGGCACCGGCTTTGAAAAAATCTTTTTAATGCAAAATTCGTTAAATCTCCCTGTCTCCGAAGTTATTGCCACTTATGTATATAAGATCGGTATTGTATCTAATCAATTCAGTTACTCGTCGGCAATTGGTTTGTTCAATACGGTCGTTAATTTTATTTTCTTGATTGCCGTGAACGCCATCTCGAAGAGATATTCAAATATGAGTCTATGGTAATGGGATGTCGAAGGAGGGAGTGGACTTGGGTCTATTAAGCAAGAATGGCAATGAAATCATATTCCGTACTATTCTATTTGTGCTATGTATCTTGATCTTTCTAATCATTGCATATCCGTTGTACTTTATCATTATTGCATCCGTTAGTGACTCTACCCTTGTTTCAACCGGTCATGTCTTTTTTCTGCCGAAAGGCATCAGTTTTTTTGGATACCAGGAAATTTTTAAAGACGCCAGAATTTGGGGCGGTTATCGAAATACAATTGTATATACGTTACTCGGCACTTTTGTAAATTTGCTATTCACTTTGCCAGCAGCCTATGTGCTATCAAGGAAAGAATTTTTGGCAAGACGCGCGCTAATGTTAATCTTTGTCGTTACTTTGTTCTTTAACGGAGGCTTGATTCCAACTTACTTATTGATAAAAGGGCTGCACTTGACCAATACAATGTGGGTTTTCATTTTGCCATTTGCCGTTAACGTGTTCAATCTCATTATTGCACGAACGTTTTTTGAAACTTCTTTGCCATCGGAATTGTATGAGGCAGCTGCGATGGACGGTTGTTCTCACTTCAAGTTTTTTGTACAGGTGGCGATGCCTTTGTCCAAAGCGCTTATATCCGTTATCGGCCTGTATTACCTGGTCGCACACTGGAATGATTTCTTCACGGCCTTGATTTATATCAGAAAAAATGAGCTGCAGCCGCTGCAAATCATATTAAGAGATATTCTTTTATCGAATCAGGTTTTTGCTGGTGGAGCAGGCGTCGGCGGCGATGCGGGTGGCTATGCGCAAAGATATGCCGATCAAATCAAGTATGGTGTTATCATCGTATCTACGCTGCCGATTTTAATCCTGTATCCGTTTATCCAAAAATACTTCGAAAAAGGCGTATTGATCGGCTCTATTAAAGGCTGATCGGGCATAGACTCGCGGGATTAATAAGGCTTATCGGACTGAGCAGGTTTAGCAGATTCAAGCAACGTTCATTCCAAAGAATGATTTATTAGATTCATCCATAGTTAACTCATAAAAAATGGTTAAGGGTTCCTTTGCAAACCAGCCCTTAACCATTTTTGGGGTTATCAACGCTTCGCCTTCATTTGCATGTACGAACTAGATTACCAAGTAGCTTCCTCCGCATGATTTTAGCATTCGCATGATGATAATGTTCGCGCCTGAGCACCTGAAGCTCTTAAACCGGCGGGAATCTCAGCCTGCCATCCACATCTAATTCCACGGTCCTGGGGCCGACATGGCGCCGCACCAGTTGTTTTCCCCGTAGGACCGAAGTTTTCGACTCGGGCCGCCTTTTCACCTACTTCCACTCCGCAATCAACCACATCGTCGTTTCGGCCAGCTTCTCTCTCACCTCATCCGAAGCGCTGCTGCCATCCAGCACGCGGAGAAAATCCTCCAGAAACTTCACGGCTTGCTCCTTTGATCCTTTACTAAGCTGGTGCGCGGACTGATCCGCCTTATTCTTCAACTGCGCATACAAGGACTTCTCCAATTTCCCGGCTGCCCCGTAATCCTTGACCTGCTGCAGCAGGGTGCTGATGCTGACGTTAAGCTTAACCGGAACATTCACATCGTCGATATTAATATGCCCCCAGCTGCCGGTTGCTTTATCGCCAATCTGGATATACAGCTCTTCCCCGATATAGGCTGAGGCGTCCCAAAACCGGCGGAGGTACATTTCCCAATTATGGCCGGTCTGTTTCATTAATACTTTGCCGTCGGACGCGCGGACTAAGGCAATGTACAAGTTATTGATGTCGCTGCCTCCGCCGATCAGGAAGTCGATCTGCCCGTCGCCGCCCAGCACGAAGGTTTCCGAACGCAGTTCTCCGGTTCCCCCATCTTCGACCTCGCCGGGACGGATACCCCACAGATGATACTTGCCTGGAACGCCCGCCATATTGAATGGTCCGCCCCACCCCCATTCATTGCGGTCGTTCACATTGCCATTGCTGAAGGTGCTGCCGCTGACGACGGTCCAACCGGTGAGATCGCCTGTCTGAAAGTCATGATTCGTCAATTCTCCGGCAGGCGGTCGCAGAGCTGGCTCGTAAGCAGGTACCGTCGGTCCGTACGCTGAATTCATCTGCCACACTTCCATTGACTTTACTTTGACGTCGCCATCCGCCCAGACTTGCAGGCCCAAAGAATCGGAACGGCTCGGGTAGGCGCGGGTCGTTAGGCTTTTCAGCCCATTGGCGTTTGCCTCAATCATCGAGCGATCCAAATAAATATGCAGCTTCAGATTTTCGCCGTTCAGCTCCAGCTTGCCACCTTGGATGCCTCGCGTAATTTCATCCGGATCAAGCGTTGATTTCTCACGGTTTACGTTGAAAGTGGCTGTGTCCGCATCGTAGTACAGCAGTGTCTCCTCTTCCCCGTTCTGGGAACGACGTACCTTGATGCCGTATTGCACCGCTTCCGTCTTGCCGAACTCCATCACGATTTCCAGCATGTCGCCTTTCACGTTTTTTAAGAGTTCGTTGGCCTTCTCAAGTTTTGCGTCTTGTATCGTCACCAGCTTCGGTCCGCGCAGCGATTCCAGCTCTTGAATCGGTTCGATGCCGAGCTGACCATCCGCGCGTAGAGACAAACTTACCGGCAGGCCACCGTTATGGGCCCAGCCCGCATCGTACTCGCTCTGTGCCGTGCGTTCGCCCTGCGAAACCGTAAACAGAATGGTCCGCCCGGTTAGCGGATCTACAAATCCGCTCGGCCCCGTGAAATGGTAATCTCCAACGTCGAGCAGACGAGGCTCTTCATGATCCGGCTCGAATTTGAATGTTTCGCTATTCCAGGTACCCAACCAGTAGTAAACTTCGACATCGGCATCCTTACCCGCCGGATTAATGGCTAAGATATGCTTCGTTTGGCCTTCCTGGTCTTTCCCTACCGGCAGCAGGACGGGAAGCTCCCACACCGTGCCGAGGAACGGATATTTCGCATAATTGCTTTCGAATAACGGGCCTCGGTAGGCCCAATCCGTCAAATTGTCGGATGTGTAGACGAGCGCCGTTCCGCCGCCGCCATCCAGTCCGGAGCCTACCAGCTGCACATAATGGTCTCCGTCTTGGAACACGAACGGATCGCGGAAATCGCCGAATCTGCCTTTTCCAGGCTCTTGCCGGGTGACCGGAACCGGGTGTTTGACCCAGGTTTTCAAGTCGTTGTCGCCGTCTTGCATGAAGGTGCTTCTAGCAAGCCCCGTGCTTTGGTTCGGCGATGCGGCGTCATTACCCGCCGTAAAGAACAGGACCGGAAGGCCGTTCTCGTCGTACGTCGCGCTGCCTGACCATGTACCGTCCGGATCGGGAGCGTTCTTCTCAGGCGCAAGGGCAACCGGCATATCCCGCCAATGCACCATGTCGTCGCTTACCCAATGACCCCAGTGAATATGGTGCCAGTAAGGTCCTTGAGGATTATGCTGATAGAACAGGTGATACTGGCCGTTAAAATAAATCGGGGCATGCGGCTCGTTCATCCAATGTCCCGGAGCGCTAAGGTGATACTGCGGCCGGTGTCGGTCGTCGGCCAGCAGGGCTCGGTCGATCGCCAAATCCTTCTCCGCAATCGCAGGAATGTTCCCCCCTGCTTGCGGCACATAACTGTCGAAAGCTTCCTTGATTTCATCAGCGCTCAAAGCACGTTTATGAATTTTGACTTCATCCATCACCCCGTTAAACATATTCATCGTGGTGGTGCCTCTTAACAGCACGCCTTGGTTGTTTTTGCCGATCAGCAGATCGCTGAACGACGGATTAATGGTCGCGTTTTTAGGCGTTTTTTGTGTGGTCACAAGCTCCCCGTTCAAATAAAGCTTGATTTCCGAAGCCGCTTTATCGTAGGTGCCGACGACGTAGGACCATTTGTTTTTCTCGAGCGGTTTGTTCTCCGACCACGCTTCCACCCACTCCGAGCCGAGTCCGAGCTGCATCGTCCACGAGCCGTGACGGTACATGCCCAGCAAGTACCCTTGCTTCGCACTGCGGTCATGCTGGTTGACGATCGCTGAAGGCCGTCGGTCGTCGCCCCATTCATATGCTCTCGGTGCTACCCACGCTTCAAGGGTGATTGCGTCCCTCGGCTTCTCGATTTTCGCCACACTGCGCGTAATCCATGTGGAATAGCCGTCGAATAACAGCGCATTCCCTTGGATGCCTTGGCGGCGCACCGGATCACTGTCCGCTTTATAACGGGCGTTATTGAATACATAATCGATCGGATCTTTCATGCCGCTCATCGTATCTTCGGCCAGCTTGCCGGAGGCTTCATCCAGCTTCCATACCGCGAGCGGTTTGGCGATATACGCATGGAAATCATCGACATTGATATGGCCCGTCAGCGATTGATCCACCACTCTAAAATAAAGCTCCTCACCCAAATAAGCAGAAGTGTCCCACTTCACTCTCCGGTACGTTTCAAAATCGGCAAGATGCGGTCCCGTTTCTTTTATCAGAACCGTTCCATCCGATGCCCGGATCAGGGCTACATACAGATGTTCGATGTCCTTCGCTCCGCCGATCAGGAAATCAACCTGCCCTGAGCCGTCAAGCAAGAAGGTCGACGAAGTGAGCGTGCCGGTACGCGAATCCGGATTAATGCCGTCAGCCGCACCGTGATAGCCCCACGCATGGTACGTTCCGTGCTGGTTGAACGGCCGGTTCGTATCCCAATAAGTCGACTTATCGGTGACAGAGCCTTGGAAGGCATCTCCTTCAACCGTCCAACCCGCCAGGTCGCCGGTTTCAAAATCCGGGTTCACGATATTTTTCGTGTCCACCCAAATCGTTTTCAACGGATAAATATCCAGCGATTTCAGTTTTACGCTGCCTTCCTTGGCATACAGCGCCAAGCCCGTACTTTCGGGCCCTGGGAAAATCTGATCCGTGATCGCCGCTTGGCCGTCATTGCCGAACAGTTCGATCGATGACGCATCGACGAATACATGCAGCTTGACCGTACCGTTCTCTACCGCGAGCGGCGCCTTCTCTACACTAGGGAACTGCTGGTGGAACCCGATCTCGCCGGAGTTGGTGCGGTCGACAAACATTGTACCGCTGCCATAAACGCTGCCGCTCACAGTCTGCCCGTAAACGTACCCGACTACGGTCTGTTCACCGTCCGACTTTCGAACCTGCAAGCCGAACTCTTGGGCGGTTCCGAGCTCGAACTCCGCGATGATTTCCATCACGCCGCCCCTCACACCTTCCAATAGATTACTTCCCGGCTCGATCGTCTGATCGGACCAGCTCAGCTTCTCCTGCCGCAGCTTTTTCAGTTCCTCCACCGGCTTTTGCACCAAACGTACGCCTTCCGGGCCGCTCTGCAGCGATAGCTCGCGAGGAAGCGTCATGGCACCGCGCCATACTTCAGTCGGTGTAACCCCCGCATACTTCCAGTTGCTCATCCACCCTGCCAAAATGCGTCGTCCGTCTTCATCCGGAATATCCGACCAAGTCACGCCGGCGTAGATGTCCCGGCCATGGTCAAACCAAAGCACCTGCTCGGCCGGATTCGCATTTGTAAAAGTCCGGCCGTCGAAATCCCCGATAAAATACTGCATTCTCGAGCCTTCCGGATAGGCATCGTCATTGCCGATGCTGACGACGAGCACCCACTTCTTATTGGAAGGGTCGCCATCTACTGAAAGCGCAAACAAATCGGGGCATTCCCACATGCCTTCGTGCGAGCCTTCCCCCTCCCCGAACTTGCCGGTAAATGTCCACTGCTTTAAATTGGACGACGCATAGAAGCTGACGGAATGTCCTGTCGCAAGCGCCATCACCCACTGCTTGGAGTCTTCATGCCAGAACACTTTTGGATCGCGGAAATCGGTTATACTTTCGTCCGAAAGTACAGGATTGTTCTCATATTTCGTCCAAGTTCGGCCATTATCTGTGCTATATGCCAAGCTTTGGCGCTGCCGGGAGCGGTTCGTGCCCGGATAGGTGTCCGCGTGCGTGAAAATCGCAACCAGACCGGAACCCCCTTCGAAAAATCCGGACGTGTCGTTCTTGTCGACCACTACGCTCCCCGAAAAAATCCAACCGTTCGCGTCCGGCGCAAGCGCGATCGGGAGGTGCTCCCAGTGCGCCAGATCACGGCTGACCGCATGACCCCAATGCATCGTGCCCCATTCGGTGCTATTCGGATGATGCTGGTAGAAGAAATGGTACTCGCCGTTATAATAAACGAGCCCGTTCGGATCGTTCATCCATTTGGTTTCCGGGCTGAAATGAATTTGCGGACGGTAATTCTCCGAATAGGGAGCCGTCTCTATATTCATTCGGAAATCGTCGACGTTGATGTGGCCGAATCCGCCTGTATGACGATCGACGATCTTGATGTAAACCTCCTGATCGAGATAAGCCTTGGCCTCCCACGTTACACG
This sequence comes from Paenibacillus sedimenti, assembly GCF_014534655.1. Taxonomy (GTDB): domain Bacteria; phylum Bacillota; class Bacilli; order Paenibacillales; family NBRC-103111; genus Paenibacillus_E; species Paenibacillus_E sedimenti. The sequence goes on along the minus strand of NZ_JACVVD010000001.1, from coordinate 139,750 downwards.
GCTGTACGTTTCGGAGTTTTGTCCGGTCGCCTTGAGCAGCTCTTCCCCGTTCGATGCCCGAACCAGCGCTACGTATAAATTGTCGATATCGCTGCCACCTCCAATGAGGAAGCTGATCGTGCCGCTGCCGGATACTTGGAAATGACTCGACTTCAACACACCCGTCCTTCCGTCCGCTTGCTCACCGGGCACGCCGGAAAATCCCCAGAGATGGAACTTCCCGTGGTGCTCAAACTTATGGGCACCGCCCCAATAGTGAGTTTCGGCTGTTACCGTTCCGGCAAAAGCATTGCCTTCAAGGACCGTCCAGCCCGTCAAATCCCCCATTTCAAAATCCGGATTGATGATGCCCGGAGGCGGGAGCTTCGTACGGAAATCGTCGACGTTGATGTGGCCGAATCCGCCCTCCGCGTTATCGACGACCCGGAAAAACAGCGTCTCCCCGATATAGTCCGAGGCGTCCCAAGTGATTCGGGTATAGCCCTCATCCTCGGGTCCCGTCACCTTGAAAAGTTCGAGTCCGTCCGAGGCACGAACAAGCGCTACATACATAGCGTCTTTGCGGTTGCCTCCGCCAACGAGAAAGCTCACCCGTCCGCTGCCTTCGACCGACTTATCGCCGGCCAAGCGAAAACGAGACGATTCCATCGTCCCCTTTTGATTATCGCCACCATCTTGATACCCCCACAAGTGATACTTTCCGTTATGCTTAAAAGGCTTCTTCTCGGCCCAATAGGTCTCCACATCGGAGACATCCGCCGTACTGAAAGCCTCCCCCGTCGTCGTCCAACCTGTAAGATCTCCGGTTTCGAAATCCGGATTCACGATTTCATCCGGAATATCATCTGCGGCAGCAGCTTGATTGATCGATAGGCCTGTGCCGGGGATCCCGCTCATACATGAACTGAAAACGAATACAAATATAAGTGCATAAAGATGAAAGCGCTTAAACCAGTTCCAATGCCTCATTTGACAGATCTCCTCCTAAATAAGATTCATCTATTTTCTCAATGAAGTGGGAAATGCAATGCTGGTATTCTACTAGATAAAAAACTTACCAACTCAAGAAAACGTTTGCGTAAACGTTTACGCAAGGGGCATACCACTTTGTTAAAATTAACCGCCACCCTACAATTTGACGTAAACGTTTACGTAAACTCCGTAGTAAATTTCATGAATCCCTTCCTTTCCAAGTTTATTCATACGATCGTTTAACCCGCAACCTAAATAGCCGCTTCGTAAACTAACCTAATCATATTTTCTTAACAAGGTTCTGTCAATTTATATAATAATATTTTTCTCGAGGAATACAGGAGCCATTTTAGAAAGATGCGGAAGTTAGGTTTGATATTACTTAAACAGAGCCTTTCTAATAAAAAATTAAAGGAAAGGTAAATGTAACGAAAGCTGCCCATAGTCCGTAGACCGGTAAATACTTAGTAATGGCATCTTGGATGGCCAACGGTCCTGTTTTGTTTTGTAGAAAACGCATATAGGACAGCATAATCCAAATCAGATTGGCCCAGATAAGTATGTTTACGCCTAAAACAGCAAGTCTATTGGGCGTAATCCCATAAGAAGAAAGCCTGAACACTATGGCTGATAAAGCCACACTGTCAATGATAAGAGCAAGAACAATCAGGGCAAAATTTATATAATCAGAAATGTTCTTTTTCTTGTCTGTGCCGCTTTCGGTAATGGTGAATATGGTGACGGCCAACACACTAAGGAGTATTCCGTTGAAGGATATGAGGAAATTGCGGTCCAAGAATGGATTTTTTCCGACCCAAATAACCGTTACAAGATAGACCAACAATGTTGCCAGTACAAGAGGACTAAAAATTCGGGCTATATATGGTGCTATATTTTTAGCAAGTCTAAGGTTCTTTGATACCAGGTATGTAGCCACAATAGCGAGAGCGGCAGCACCAAATAAAACGACATTTTTAAAATAGAATTCAGATATATCCATGCCGACAAATCTAAATAACTGCATGGTTAATGCTGTTAGCAGCATTCCGCTGATTGCCATGCTGGCGTAGAGTATGCAAAATTCCCCATTAAATTTAAGATAGGCTAATCTTGTGCTGCCTATGCCATATTCATTCCCTGTAAATGCAAGCCCTAATAATACCCATAAGAAAATGGGAAGGTGTAGATAAGCCAGGATAATACTGTCTTTATGCTCTAGTGGCAGCATATTAAGATAAAATCCGGAGATTAGGAATAACGATGCAAGGGTGTAAAGAATATTTTTTTGGGGAGGATTATTGAATACAAAATAGGCGGCAATAAAGGGAAGTATACCAAAAACAAGGTTAATAGGGGCTATTGCTTGCTGTTCGGTAAAATGAAAAATTATCCTGCTGCCTATCCCGGCCAGAATCGCTAAAATGCCCATGGATAAGAAATCCTTCTTAAGCAAGGAAGCTTTGTCTGTACTTACCGTCTCCTTGAAATGCAATCTTTCATACCAAACGGCAAGTACCTGCGAATCAGGGTTTTGTTCCCAAGCGTATGAGAATGACTTTTTAAAAGCTTCGGGTTCTTTTCTAAACATTCTCTCCAGCTCATGGGGGTTTGCCATATTTTCAATAATCAGATTGTTAATGTCCATGGTTATACCTCCCCTAATAATTGTCTTCGTCAATTTTGTATTCTAAAATATCTCCAGGCTGACATTCTAAAGCCTTACAAATCGCCTCTAAAGTTGATAATCGAATCGCTTTTGCCTTTCCATTCTTCAATATAGAAAGGTTAGCCATTGTTATTCCAACCCTCTCCGAAAGTTCGGTTACGCTCATTTTTCTTTTAGCCAGCATCACGTCAATGTTGATTATTATCGCCATGTTATTCACCTCAGACCGTTAAATCATTTTCTGATTTTATATCAATCGCTTCTTGTAAAAGTCTTTGTAGAACAGCAGCGAATACTGCGATTACCATTGAAGCAAAGATAGGGACCATTCCGATTATGATGAGACCTGGGGCATCGTCTTTCTCAGCTACGAGATAAACGAATGGCATCATTACCACATACAAGGTACTGATTGTGATTGCACAGTATTTAATAATCTTTAAAGCTTTAACAGATATTTGTGAGAAAGCTTTGTTCTTGTCAATATAACTTAGAAGTCTAAAAGCCTGATACAATGCAATGTAAAACGGTATCGCTGATACAAACATACCTATTAAAACGGGATACAGTATATGGTCATAATCTGGATTTATTGGATTTTTAGCTAACCAAGGCAACCCAAATATACACAAAGCAAGAACTGGAGTTCCAATAAGAAAAACTGCTATCTTTAAAAACAATGTTGTTCCTCGTTTCATAAAAAGCACCTCACTTATGTATTATTAATTTGACTTTAACACATTATATATCGTTTTACAATAAAATATTACTGTTGTTAAATATATTATTGTTGTTAATGAAAAAAGAGAAGCTGCACCGTGGCAAGCTCCTCAACTATACTTCTTCGATAGCTCAATTCGCCCATACACCTTGTGAAATCCAGAACGAATTGCTGTCTCTCATTCTATAGATTTTAATGATTCAATCATATTTATTTTACTTATTTTTCTCCTAAGTAATAAGTTAGACAGAATGGTAAGTAAATATGCAAGAATAACAGATACCGACAGGATAAAAACATTTAACTTATCCGGGATTTGTTGATGGGTACTAGATAGTGCCTTAATAATAATCGAAAAAATATAGCCGCTTATCGGTAAAGCTACAATGACCGCAAATGTGGTCAGTATGATGTTTTCCAAAAATATAAGTCTGTTTATTTTATTTTTTTGATAACCTAGTACCTTAAGTGTTGCAAGCTCACGATTCCTTTCATAAATGTTTATGGAAGATATCGTATATATGGCTCCAAAGGAGAGTATGACGGCACAAGTGATAAACATGATAAATACAAAACTGTTTTGATTCAAAATATATTGAGCTGATTTCTTTAGATCATTCTTATCTGCAATTGTATCTGCATGATGATCTTGTTCAAAGAAGTTACGAACGCTTAAAAGATCTGTAGAGCTATTTGCTTTAACTAAAAGCGAGGTTGGACTGTAGTCTATGTCAAAGCTCTTTAAATACGCCGGTGTGCAATAAAACGACGGATTTGAATACTGTGTAGATATTTTTAAAACCTTCATATCTACAGCTTTATTTTTAAGCTCTGGTGCTGTGAACTTTATTTTGATGAGATCCCCCTCTAAAATATGATATTTGTCGGCATAAGATTTGGGTACCAGTACACCATCATTTTCTAAAGAGATCCTTTTGTCATTTTCATCAAAGAAATGAATGAGATTGTTTTCTTTTTCAGTAACAACTAAAGTGGCATTTTCTTTCTTATCATCTTTTATGAATTCAACAGGAAAGGTTGATAAAAAATAACTATTCTTAATACCGTAGGGTAGTTTTAACGTATCAGAGGATGTATCCATTGTATAATCTACTCTTAAATCATAGTTATAAACATCTTCAATTTGATCCGCTACTTTTAGCAAGGCCGATTGCGTGCCAAAAGCAGTGATTAATAAAACCGCGCTTACAACCACACCAATGGAGCTAGCTAAAGCTTTTTGTTTATTTAAAAATATATTTCTCAAAATGAGTTTGTAACTGTAGGGAATATGACGCCACATACCCGGAACTCTTTCGATTAATAGCTTTTTCATCGTCTTTGGCGGTTTGGGACGCATAGCCTGTGCCGCACGTTCTTTTAATATGGCTCTGCCGCTTAAGTAACAGGATAGGATTCCAAAAGCACTGGAGAAAATGATGGGAGGAATGATCGAAAAAAAAGAAAGGGAGAATGTAATGCCAGGCAGCGAGTAGGCCCTTGCACTCGACTCCGTGACGAAAGGAACAAATACAAGATCGGCAATGGCACAACCTAGGATTGAGCCTATGATACTTACCAGCACAGGGTATCCCATGTAATGAAGCATGATGGTTCTGTTTTTCACACCCAATGCTTTCATAATCCCTACTTGCTTTCTTTGAGAATCAATCATTCTTGACATGGCAAGAAAAAGGATAATCGCTTCAATCACAAAGAGAACGAAAGGGATCACCTTACTCATCAAGTTATTGTTATGAATCGTTTCATTGATTTTAGAAAAACTGAAAGTCCGTTCTTTACTTACTTGGCTGACATAAGCAAGTTGTTCTTGTTTGGATTGTTCTTCAATTGATTGACCTAATTTGTCAATATCGTAACCTTCCTTGGCATCAATCATGATTTCATTATAGTAAAAGCCGTCTACGATTTCAGGTATGGTCTCTTCGGCCATATAGGCTACTCCGTAGGTTTTATGGTCTTGAATTTCGTTCTTTTTTGCATGCTCCACATTCTCACACAAGCCGCTAATGGTAAACGTAAAATTTCTTTCATTCGTACTTATACGGATTTGATCACCGACATGAATATGATGTTCTGCTGCATAATGGGAATCTAATAAGATCTCATCCTTTTTTGACGGGATACTGCCCTCAATTATAGTAGGCGTGTTGATTTCATTTTGTACAGGGATCGAATGAAATTTTAATGAAGCTTTATCATCTTCAAAGGCTTGCGTCGCTTCAAAGGTATAACGTCCTTCCATTTTAGTTATACCTTCACTTTCGCTTAAACTAGCCACATCATTTTTGGAAATTTGATTGTAATATACATTTAAGTCACTTAAATTATGTTCTTTGAAATACCCCTCCGTATAAGCACTAAGATTATTGCTATATGTGACCAGCCCCGCATAGAAAAAAGCTCCTACTGCGATAACCAAAACAAAGGCTATAAATTGACCTATAGATTGTTTAGTGTCCCTTATTAACTTTAGAAACAACTTCATATCACCATTCAATCCCTTCAACACCTTGTTTTTCATCATTAATTATAACGCTTTCGATCATCCCGCTTTTAACCTTAATCACTTTATCAGCCATTGGAGCAATTGCAGAATTATGTGTGACCAATACGACACACTTTTTCGTATCCTTATTCAAATCTTGAAGAAGCTTTAAGACGGACTTGCCTGTCACATAATCCAATGCTCCGGTTGGTTCATCACAAAGTAAAAGTAAAGGATTTTTTGCAACAGCTCTAGCTATAGCAACTCGTTGTTGTTCTCCTCCAGAGAGCTGGGAAGGGAAATTTTTGATCCGATTTATTAACCCAACTTTTTGCAAAATATCTTTAGCATCCAGGTGGTTTTTACACACTTCAGTGGCAAATTCAACGTTTTCTAGAGCATTTAAATTCGGAATTAAGTTATAGAATTGAAATACAAAGCCAACTTCCTCACCGCGATATTCTGTTAATTTTTTTTCATTGAATCTTGTTATTTCTTGATCACCAACAAACACTTGACCTGAGGTAGCCGTATCCATACCGCCAAGTATATTCAAAATTGTACTTTTACCGGCACCGCTTGCACCCAAAATAACGACGAATTCCCCTTCTGATATGGAAAAATCAACACCATTAAGAGCCTTGATTTGCACTTCTCCTATTTTGTATTCTTTCGATACATTTTTGAATTCGATTAACGTTTTCACTTCTTACATCTCCTCGTATCGTATTAATCAAACCTATTACCAGAAACTGTCAATACGATTATACGAAGCCGGAAGACGAGGAACAACCAACTTCCGCCCCATCCTTCGGCTGGACCAAAGTCTGGTTGTAGTCGGGCTGAAGGCTGAAACGAAACAGTAAACTTTTGAAATTTTTGCCTAATCCATGCGTTTCCCATACAATGATTAGAGCAGACGGAAAGCGGCTGAAAGCGGTTCAACGGTTCGATTCGATTACAGGGGGCGCACTATGAGACCTTTCGGCAATAGAGATAGAGTCGGTTACATGTTCGGAGATTTGGCCAACGATTTGTTCTTCGTCTATATGGCCACGTATCTGATGTTGTTTTATACGGATATTATGGGTATCAGCGGGCATGCCGTCGGGGTTATGTTCTTGGTCGTTCGGCTGTGGGACGCGCTGTGCGATGTAGCGATTGGCTCGTTCATCGATAGTAGAAAGCCGTCTCCAGAGGGCAAATTCAGACCTTATCTGATCCGGTTCTCCGTACCGATTTCCGTGCTCGGGGTGCTTTGCTTCACCTATTTTCCATCGATGTCGGAGCAAATGGCGCTGGTCTACGCCTACCTTACTTACATGGTTTACGGCACTCTGTATTCCTGTGTGAATATCCCGTACGGCTCGCTCGCTTCGGCGATCACAAGCAATCCTCTCGAACGGACCTCCCTTTCCACATATCGGACGCTTGGCGCGGCTATTGCGAATATTGTTATTGCCTTTACCGTGCCTAAGCTAATCTTTGACGTGAACAACGTGCCGCAGGCAGGAGGGTTCTTGACGGCTGCGGTGTTGTTTGCGGTGCTTAGCGTGATTTTCTATTATGGCAGCTATAAATTAACGACAGAACGGATCACCGCCGGCTACGATGAAGTGCCCCGAGTCGACTGGGGAGAGACCGTCCGCGGCATGCTGCGGAATCGGTCGCTGATCGCCTTCATCATCGCATCGATCATCATGCTAACCGTCAATTTCCTCATGGCATCGCTCAATCCTTATTTGTTCAAAGACTATTTCAAGAACGGTGAGCTGCTCAGCTGGATGACCTTGATCGTCCTACCGGTTTCGTTTATTTTGCTGCCGACTGTAAAGCCGCTTGTAGCCCGATTCGGAAAGAAGGAAGTGGCGGCGGGCGCACTCATCTTGACGTTCGTCAGCAACCTGCTGCTATTTTCGCTTCCGCACGTCAACCCATGGGTGTACTTGGCGTTTCAATTCCTCTCGCTGATCGGGCTGGGGTATATTACGATGCTGACATGGGCGCTAGTGGCCGATATCATCGATTATCACGAATATATCACCGGCAAGCGGCAGGAGGGTACGGTCTATTCGGTGTACTCCTTCGCACGTAAGCTGGGTCAAGCGCTGTCCGGCGGACTGGCCGGCTTCGCGCTGGGCGCTATCGGCTACGTACAGGGGCTTGCTGAACAGCCGCCAGAAGTCGCGCACCGCATCAAGCAGGTGATTACGATCGTACCGGCAACCGGCAGCTTGGCTATAATCGTGCTGCTCGCTTTGGTGTACAACTTATCCAAGGAACGGGTGGAGAAGCTGCTGGTGGAGTTAGAAGCGCAGCGGGGGCATTAAGGTGTTCGGACTTGTTCTCCGATAGCTCAATAAAGTCGTCATCTCGCAACAGACTATCCAATCCCCCAACGGTCCAAATACCATATCCTTTTTTTAAACGGGCAGATTCCCTTAGTGTGACAACTAACGGGTTTGGACAAAGAACCACCACATTAAAAGGGCGGCTTTGGATATAGGATATGAAATCATCTAACATTGGTCCAACCACAACGTCTTGAACTATAACTGTAAACCCTGCTTGAAAATAGGCATCCGCGGACTGTGCGGCCAGTCGATATCGTAGCCGCAATTGGTTCAGTTCATCACTTCCAGCATCTGGGTGAACCTCTCTGCGGTTATTAACAATCATTCTCCGGAAAATATCTCCCCGCAAATGAACCGATTTCACGAACCGTTCGGAAAGCAACTCTGCTACCGTTGATTTCCCACTCGCCATTATTCCGATAATTAGGCCGCCTGGTTTGATCGAATCTTACATCCGATATCGTCTTTTTTGTATGTGTATCATGTTTACAAAAAGTTACAATGTATAGAAAGAGGAATTATTCCCATTACGTGGAAATGTTTGTCGAGTGAACAACGGACATTTTCGAGTCCGGATTGAAGGAGGAATATTATGCCCATCCATCCCTACGGATTGCTCAAATGCAAAGTACACGACCGGCGTCTCGGAACCAACGAAAACCCGCATTACCAGGTGCACACTATCGCAAATAACGAGCACTTCCGCATAGCGATCAATGTCAAGTCACAGTTGCGCCCATCCGAGCTGTTGTACTGTACGATTGAGCATTTTCAGCATGTCATGACGGCTGAATTGCCTGGTATGCCATTTGGTTTTTCACCGCTCGCAAGCAAGCCTGACGGACAAGCACTCGATTATATTCGTAGCAATCTATTCGATCGTCGCAATATGCTACCACTTGCATTCAACATACCGGGAAGAGACAACGATCTGAACGAGAAGCTTGACTTCTACATCAGACGCGCGATGGAAACAGATGATGCCGTTCTGTACGCATTCGGTGAAAGATGGGGTCCTGAACACGGTAAGGCGGACAAAATTTTTGGATTCGAACCCGGAAACGGCATTCACAATATACATATGAATCAAGGCAACAGCGGCACATTTAAGAAAGACGACGGTGTCTACCAGGACGGGGGGTTACTGATTCATTTCCCGTCCGAAGACAGGTGGATCGCCGTATTCCTCGCTTTCCAGTCCCAGTCATGGCACACCGATGATAATTCTGGACACGTAATCACTGGCCCTACGGAGGAACCAGTTCTAGATACCGACGCGGCGCCGTTTCAGGTGGAAGGCGGCGTCATTCGAATCGCTGGGGCAGTCGTTCTGACTGAAGATGGCAGCAGCGAAACGGTCACACTGCTGAATGCTTCAAATCGTTCCGTAGACTTGACAGGGTGGGTCATTGCAAACAAGGCTAAGCAAAAGTACAAGATCCATGGCATCATCAAACCCGGACAGTTTATGTCCATCCTCGTAGCTGAACCTGCATTCTTCCGAGATAAGGGTGATATTATAACTTTACTTGATCGTAGAGGCATAAAAGTCGCCGGGGTCTCATATACGAAGCATCAAGTAAAACCAGGCTGGACGATACTCTTTTGAGTGCAAGCAAATTTCGAAGCCAAACGGCAGCCCTCATTTGTATTGGAAAAACCTAAAAAAGAAAGAGGTACTCCATGAAGAAAAAACTCATTCCTGTAATTCTACTTTCCTCTATCCTCCTCGCCATGCCTCAAGGAAGCGGCGGAACGGTCAGCGCAGAAACGTTGACTGCAGGCAACGTCTCGTTTCTGTACTTCAACGACGGTCATGAAATCAATCCCGTTGTCGATAAACTCGGCACCCGTGGTGGTGTGGCCCGGATTAAAACATTGATCGACAGCGTAAAGGGAGACAAAATCGTCGCGTTCGGGGGTGATCTCGGCGGCGGGACATTGTTTGGAGGTGTATTCAAAGGGTTTCCAATGGTAGAAGCATTCAATCGAATCCCGATCGATCTCGCTAACTTCGGCCAGCATGACTTTGATGCGGGTACGGCCAATACACTTGAGTTGGTAAAAGCGTCTAAGTTCGCTTGGGTCTCATCCAACCTGATCGGCAAAGACGGTAAGCCGTTCGGTAACGTGCCGCAGTACCAGGTATATGAGAAGCAGGGTATCCGCATTGGCGTCATCAGTCTTACTACTGCGATGGAAACAACGATACAGGACGAGAACGTGAAGCAATCCGATGTAATCGAATCCGCCAAAGCAACTGTTGAGAAGTTGAAGAAAGAACAAAAACCAGATTTGATTGTCGCGCTAACCCAAGAGTCTGTTCAAGATGATAAGTTGCTTTTACAAGCGGTACCGGATATCCGCGTTATCTTCACGGAAGAAGAAGCGGAAGAAAAATCGTTCGTATATGATTTCGACGGTTCCGGAAAAAGGTATATTTTCTCGCCCCAAGGCAATATGGGTTCCATTATCCGTTTAAATATCAGTAAAGCAGCAGACGGACAACTAACTCTCACCAATGAGATCCTGAAGGTAGACGAAGCTGTAAAAGAAGACGATCAGCTTGCCGGGTTGGCCAAGGAATACCAGTCCAAACTTGACCAGGAATTGAGCAAGACGATCGCCAATTCGGAGAGTGACTTGATCTACGGGGACAACCATGAGTCCCGATTCAAAGAAACCGCAATTGGCAACTTGATTGCTGATGCTTATCGGGATTACTACAAGACCGACATCGCGGTTGCGAATGGCGGCGGCATCCGCGCTAGCTCCACAAAAGGAAATTTTACACTCAAGGACGCGAAATCGATTCTGCCGTTCGGCAACAAAATCGTAGTGGCAGAAGTGACCGGAGATATGGTGGCTGCAGCACTCGAAACGAGCGTTTCCGCGGTCGATAAGCTCGCGGGCGGTTTTCTTCAGGTATCGTCGGGTACCTCCTATACATATGACACGACCAAGCCGATAGGTCAACGAATCGAGAAGATTACAATAAACGGTCAGCCTCTGAACAAGCAGCAGAACTACAAATTAGCCCTCTCTAACTATATGTACACGGGTGGAGATAAATATACCATGTTCGGCAATGCGAAAACTGTGGTGGGAGCAAACGAAGCCCTGACAGATGTTGAACTTCTTGTGGCATATGCTAAAAAAAGCGGAACCATTCGAGCCAAAGAGGAAGGACGCATCAATGTGAAGGGATTTACGGACATCCCGTCGGACTATTGGGCAGCACAGGATATTTATCGACTGAGCAACAAAGGAATCATCCGCGGTGTGGACGACGCGCGCTTTGCACCAAATCAAATGGTCACACGCGGTGAGGTTATCGACTTCCTTGCTAAAGCTCTTGTACTGGACCAAAAAGCACTAGAAAACGAAGGTGGCTTGAAAGGTCTGGAACCGAAAAATCCGCTTACTCGTGAAGAGATGGTGCTTATGATGAAGTGGATCTATGAAACCAAAACCGGTAAACAACTAGCATCGACGGAAGAGTCGCCTTTTGCAGATGATGCCCAGATTGCAATTGGTGTGAAAGCTGCCGTATCCGGCTTGGCTAAACAAGGCCTGTTAAACGGCAGACCTGGAAATCTTTTTGCCCCTAAGGATACAGCAACAAGAGCCGAAATCGCTCATGTGATTTGGTCACTACTCAGTCTATAACATGAAGAACGAGCTATGTCAAATCATTTTCTGATTTTATATCGATAGCTTCAACCCGTCGCACGAGTAAAGGGCTGCCTCGCGGCAGCCCTTCAAATGTTAACTATCGTTTTCCACTACACCATTTATTTTTTAGCTTTGGCTTTCAGTATAAATTTGAAAGGTCACGCCGAATTTGTCAGTTACATCACCAAAACCTGGGCTAAAAGGGGTTTCTTCAAACGGCATATTTACTTGACCGTCTTGCCGTAAGGCTTCAAAAAATCGTTTTGATTTTTCCATGTTGTTAGTTGAAAGGCAAATGGTTACCTGTTTACCCTTTGGAATAGACGAACCGCTTGGAGCATCCGAAACCATGAGTTCCGTTTCACCAACACGTAACTTTGCGTGTGCCACAAGATTCTTTAAATCATCAGTGAAAGTATTTGGCATTTCCGGCATATCTCCATAAGTAATGATTGTGAGGACTTCGGCACCTATTGCTTGTTCATAAAACTGAATAGCTTCCCTTGCGTTCCCTTCCATATTTAAATAAGGGGTAAGTTTTACTGTCATCATTGATCATCTCCTTTTTTTTTCAAGCATAGCAAATAAATAATGCTTTGATTTCTTTTAGATTGCTATCTTGAATAACCCATAGCCGTTTTTAGAGACTGCTCTTGTAACATTAGAGCAATATGCTCTATACAACTCAGCTACTTGCTTCCATACCCGTATTGGTCGTATTCATCAATGCATCCATAGCAGTGTTAAGATTCGTTGCAGCTTTATTAACATCGGTTTGAGAAACAGCCGTATTTGCCGCTACCTCTCGAGCACTTGTTAAGCCAGCTTGTAATGCACTCCAGCTTTCGGATGTGTAATCGCTCGGATTCAACGTTTCGATTGCTGCAATTAATCCTATTAATACGTTTTTATTCACCTTATATTGAACGATTAATGAAGGTCCGTATTGACCAGGGCTGCTTGTTCCTGAAACATATTCTTTTGTCGCAGGATTACCTTCAGCACTTGGTACAGACAAAAGGAACGTAGCTCTGTTCCCTTTTTCGGCTTTCAAGATTTCTGTCACATTGAGATTCCAGCTCGCATTAATGTTATGCATTGTATACGCATTTTCCGGCTTAATTCCGGCCGATGCAGACTGTCCTGCGAAGAAGGCAGCAATTGCTTGCGAATTTCCGCCAAAATACTCACTTTTCAATTGAGCCCCAAGTGTACCGCTTGCTCCCGGTTCGACCCAGTCATCCCAATCTATATGATGAGCTCTCATAGTGGCCGTTCTACCATTGTATCGATACATTCTTAACGTTACGGATTCAATGTCCGCATCATTGAAATCCGGAACGGTGTTAAATGTAACGATACCATATCTTTTATTTGCTTCGTAATCGGCTCCATTGGAAAGAATAGTAAATTCCGTACTGCCGCCAGGTGCAGTAGTGTTAAATCGCAGCGTAGCGTCCTTTTCAACCTTTATTGTAATCAATCCATCTTCACCAGTATAAATCTTTGCTGTCCTGGCACTTTCCAGTTTGCCCGGAGCTGTTACGGATACATACAGCTTGCCGGAGGTCACACCGATTTGAGGTATGCTAATGGTCGCGTAGGTACTTCCTGTAACGGTTGCATAGGTGCTTCCGGTAACGGTTGTTCCGAGAACAGCAGTACTCAAAGGTGTACTGTATACCTTCACAACACTTCCTGCCGACAGCCCCGACACTTCAATCGTATCCGCAAAACCTGCGGGATTGTTGGTTATCTTGATGTCGGATACTAAAGGCGGTGCCGTTTCAGCAGGAGGATAGACCGTATCGGAGATACGTACCGTTCCATCCAAATAGATAGCCGCAATTTTATAACCCGGTGAATCCTCAAAGCCCGTCTCCTTGTCAGTAAATGACATCACCATCGAATTCGAAACGAGAGTGGTCCATGGCGAGCCTTCCACCAGCTCGGTAGTACCTTCCTTAAATACAAGATCTGTTAAGCTGGTCTCCTTATCATAGGTGCGATACAAACTGAAGCTGACGGCTTGTTTCGGTTTGTTCCAGGAAAGAGAAACGCCATTATTCACTCTTTGAAGATAAGGATAAATGATACCGCGAGCCGTTTCTTCTACGGTTACATCACTGAACTGCGCATTCTTCGCAGTCGTGATTCCCGCATAGACTGCGTAAGGGAATGGGGTGAATAATTTCTTCACCATGATCCAATCCGTGCCGTCCCTAGACACGTAAGCATGAATGAAATGCGAATCGTAGTCGCGTACCAATTTAATATACGGAAAATCGTCCGCATGGAATCCTATGAGCCCGGCATTGAATGGACTCATCTTGAGATCCGTAAATGTATGTCTGGAATCTTTCGTACGGTTCTGCAGTACGAGATTTCCATCTTGATCTGCGCCAAAATAAATATAACGTGCATTGGAATCCAATTTATCACGCATCATAATTCCGCTTGCGGCCCCGTCATATAAATCGATTTTAGTACTTATGAAACTATTCCCTGCTGTCACTTGATTTACATAATGCAAAGAATCATGAATATCTCTTTTATAAATATTATGATCATCGCCATCGCCTAAACCTTTGCCATTAACGGATTGGATAGCAATTGAAGCTCCGTTAACCGTTGCTCTGCCTGCCGAAATATCGCCAATGCGATCGTCACGCCATATCGTTTCGCCAAGCCACGATACCGGTGCCGTTAAATCAAGCTTAGCGCGATAGGAATCATCTCCTGCTCCAATCTGATTCACAGCAGCTACTTTATAGTAATATGCTTTACCATTTTGGGCAGTCGAATCTTTATAATAATTGCCCTTTATTCCGGTTGCAATTACTTCGTATTTACCATTTTCCGATTCCGAACGTTTGACCGTATAGGATTCTGCCCCAGCCGTCGTCTTCCAGGTAATTCCCGCATAACCGTTACCTGCTAATGCATGAACAAAATTAACGGTAAAAGGCTCCGGATCTTTGTGAAAATCGGATGTTAATTTCAACACCATCGAAGATTTTGGCGGTATCGTCACTTTTCCGTTTTTCGCTACCGGAATTTGTTTTCCCGATACCAGATCCAATACGGTAGTCCCTTTATAATCTGCCGGTATCTTCACATCAAAGGATTGTTTATTCCCATACTCGTCACGGGTTGTATTGAAAACCATCAAATACTTCCCGTATCTTGCAGTCAGTAGATCTGGATAACCGGCATAAGGAGTGTCAGACTCAAAATTATCGCGATCCGTTTTACCGACACCGGGTTGATAAGTAACCGGTATAATTTCTCCTGCAAGAGACTGAGGAGCTATACCGCCATTCGTCAGTTGGTCATCGAAAAAATCGATATCGATATTGCCCATTCGCGTATAATAATCTTGATATTGAAATTTGCCGTTGGTCGCGATTTGTACAATATTGTCATAGCGGTCGTTCAACACATGAAGCCTGCCGTTTCCGCTATAGCCTTTATTGCGTTCATTCAGGTGCGCAAAAATACGAAGGTCGCCGTCCCGCATCGAGATGAACATATTATCGATATCCGTCCAAGCAAACTGCTCATAGCTGCTTGGGTTCACGCCCAGTTCGGAAATTTCTTCTTGTGTATAATAATCAAAATCAGTTTGTGGAAGAACAACTCCGGCTCTCAGGCTGTCAAATCGATCATAACCGGCACGAGTTTCGGTAATGTATTTATACGTATCAGCCAACAAATAATCGGTTTTATTTTTTTTGGCTGTTGTGCTGCTGAAATAGTTAAAATACTGATGGTCGGCCAGCTGCTGCTGCGCAAAACCTACTGCTTCTTTGGCATATTCCCAGTAGAGATCCCATTCCGGATCGCTATATTTTTGTTCATTTTGAGCCATATACATTTCCAGTGACGCGTACAACAAGGCTTTTCCTTCATTTACTCTTATTCCGTAACCGGAATTCCCTGGATATGTAGCATTCCGTTCATCAATGACTTGTTCCATTCTCATGATTCTTTTTCCGTCGTCATCCGCACTTGCATAGCGTGTAAATCCTCTGGCATGCAGATTTTTTAATGCCAATTTCAATATTTCGTTATTTAATTGTTCATCTCCGCCGTTAAATAACGTTTTGAAG
Organism: Paenibacillus sedimenti; assembly: GCF_014534655.1. Taxonomy (GTDB): domain Bacteria; phylum Bacillota; class Bacilli; order Paenibacillales; family NBRC-103111; genus Paenibacillus_E; species Paenibacillus_E sedimenti. The sequence goes on along the minus strand of NZ_JACVVD010000001.1, from coordinate 123,741 downwards.
AAATATTCCGGCAAATAGTTCGTTGACTCGCCATAATTTGCCACATAGCCATTTTCTCTTGTTTGACCGGCTTCCGTAATGCCCGTGTAATGTTTGCCGTATGGCAAGCGTCTGACTACCTCTCCATTTGAATCCAGCTTGCTTTTTGCCAGTCCTTTGGCGACAATTTGCAAATAATCATTCGTAAATCTGGCCGTTTGGTCATGATAGAACAGGGAATGATACAAATCCAGCTCTTCGCCGTTCGGGCCTACCAGCACTTCTTCTCCCAGGAACGGCCTGGTCCCTAGAGATTCAAGCAAAATTTGATGGCTTCGTTCCTTGCCTTCGAAGAATCTAGAGCCAATGATACGTAATCCCTCATGAGCTTCCCAGGCGCCTTCGTAAGTATACATGACCTGATTATAAATATAGGACAGTCGTGAACGGGCAAAATCAAAATTTGCTTTCAGCACTCGTTCCCATGCTTCCCGGCGTGATAATTGACCACCATCCCAGTCAACACCTGCAAGAGAGTATTCACCGGCGACGGCCCCCGTGATAAAGGGTTGATCGAGCAAAGCCTGGAACGCAAAACGCTTCGCCCAATGCGCCATAATATCCGCCCCAGTCGCCCTGATGTCCGCCTCTTGTCACTATTCTTGTGTTTCCATAATAATCCTTGACATGATTGTCAATCACTTTGAAAATACGCTCCAGCGCCGCTTTCTTTAGTTCCGGTGTTTTGGCAGGAGACCAGTCATAATGCAATGCATTCGCATAAAATCTCAGATCGTCTTCATATCGAACGATCGATAGTTTAGCTCCGGCGCTTCTGTCCACCGTGGCTGAGTGATCGTTAAAAAGCTTAATCTGACTTTGCGTATAACCATCGATGATGGCTTGCTTATCCGAGTCCGTTATATCGGCTCTTAAAAGCGAATTTTCATCCTGAAATTTTACGCCTTGTGTTTCTCCATTTACATTCAAGTAGGACTGAGTATGGGTATAAGCGTTATAGTAACCTCTTGATAGCATGTTAACTTTACCGCCAAAGTCCCCGCTGAACGTTCTAACAATGATCTGGACGGTTTCTTGTCCTTGCGTAGCTTCCAGAGGAAGCATGATCGTATTATAGTAAAAACGATTTGGCAGACCTTTGCTTATACCGATATTGATCGCTTCGTAATCGCCATTACGGCGATAACCAATTTGTTCACCATTGATGTAGACAATACTTTTATACGATGAAGCATCATCTCCCCAAAACTTCAACGTGAAATAGTTTTGGGCAACAGGATCGACATTCATGGTAAAAGTCAACTCTCCGCCTTGTATGTCCTCTGGAATACGTGGTAGAGATACCCGCGCAGATTCACCTAAACCGCCGCTTATAACGTTTGTAAAGTCGCCCTCAAAATTGTGTTCTTGTTCTGATTCCGTATTGCCGAAAACAATTTTATCCATATAATAACCCGCTGTTTGATTGGCCTCAGCATAGACCGTACCAGATTGAACTGGTACAGTTACAGGCAGAACCAATGTCACAATAAGACTCACAGCCAAAACGCGTTTTGCATGTTTGGATATCATCCTCAAAAGGCTGAAGATTTCTTTACGTTTACTCTGCATGATAATCCTCCTTATTTTTCTGAAAACATACGAATGCTTTACAAGCATAGTTTAATCCAAATTACAACCCTTAAGTTCTCACCTCCTGTTTATCTCTACTCCTCTCATTCCTTGGTTTTAAGAATACCTCACCCAAAGAATACGCTTACAAGTTTTAACTATAGCATGCATAATTATTTTATTGGATGTATGATTTTTAAGTTATAACTGCTATTTTTTAAGAGATTCATTGGTTTGTTGCGATTACTTATGATATGGTTCGCAAGTCACTGGTTCCTTTCATGCTTTTGAGATAAATTGGAAAAAAGGAGGAGATTCATATGAAGAAAAAGCTAATGTTGGCTGTGGTGGTGGCGATGATGGGAGGGGCTGCGGTGGCGCCTGCGATGTTTGCTTCGGATGGGAAATTTAGAGCTGCAGAAGTGTCGATCGCGGTGGATTTGGATCCGGTCAGCGCAGCGGGGATGAGGATCGAAGGACTTACAGGTGACGAGCAGGGGCGCTTATACACGATCGATTTGGATTCGAGACGGTTGTTTCGCATCATACCCGGAACAGGTGAAGTCGAAGAACTGACGATTCTTCCGAGACCCGCAACTGGCATGGCGTTCGATGAACAAGGAAATCTGTATATGGCAAGCGGTGGAGGAGCCGGCGTAGATGGCGTCATTCTGCGTATCTCGGCAGATACGCTGGCATACGGCCCATTCAAGACCGGACTAGTGGAAACGTTTGTCCAGGATGTCGACGGAGCGAACGGATTGGCATTTGACCGCGAAGGAAATTTGTATGTCAGCGGCGGTGCTACGGGCAATATTTACGTCGTCTCCCCGCAAGGGGAACGAACCGTGTGGGCAAGCGGGATTGCAGCCGAGCGGCCGCAACAGCTCATTACCGTCAACGGATTGGCTTTCGGCCGGGACGGACGGTTGTACATAGCCAATACCAGCTCCGGCGAAATCAATCGCGTTAGGATTGAGAAGGACGGCACCTTTGGAGAAGTCGAGCTGTTCGCCAAGGATCCCCTGCTGTATGGAGCGGACGGTATCGCTTTCGGTCCGGATAGCAACTTATATGTGGCGGCCAACGAGCGCAATGCCATTGTGAAAGTGACCCAAGCAGGCAAAGTCACCGAGATTACGGCAAATAACAATCAAGGACCGCTGGAGTTTCCGGCCAGTCTGCATTTTGTTGGAGAAACCTTATATGCCAGCAACTTTGACATCGCCAGAGGAGCCAATTCGCCTAACCAGCCCGGAATCGGAGCCTCCATCGCCAAGATCGAATTGTTGAAAAAACACGGCGATCAGCAATGAATCTGATGAAACTGCCGATCGTGCCGGCAGCTTCGTCCATTCATTTTTATTTAATTATAGTTCTGCGTTAGTTTAATGGTATAATATACCATAGTTCTAAATTTATCATAGTGAGGCGGTAATTATTATGGAAACAGGTGAAAAAGTAACAATTACGGTAGAAACCACAGTCCATGCACCAGTTGAAAAAGTGTGGGAACATTGGACAGAACCACACCATATTACAAATTGGTCTTTTGCTTCTGATGAATGGCATGCACCAATTGCCGAAAATGATTTAAGGGTTGGCGGAAGATTTTTTACAAGAATGGAAGCAAAAGATGGAAGCTTTGGATTTGATTTTGGAGGCATTTATGATGAAATTAGAATATACGAATTCATTTCTTACACTCTTGGAGATGGAAGAAAAGTTGCGATTTCATTTATTAGCCAAGAAAACGACACTAAGGTAATTGAAGATTTTGAAGCTGAAGCCACCAATTCCATTGAGATGCAACAAGCAGGCTGGCAGGCTTTTCTTGACAATTTCAAAAAATATTGTGAGCTTTCAAAGTAAATTAGGGTAGGAAGAATCTAACATGCCGGTTGAATAATAAATATTGAAGCCTTCCTTTCGGAAGGTTTTTTTATGTTAAAAATATAGCCTTAAATTCATTCATACAGCATAGTTACAACCCCAGCATATTCTGACAAATTTTCTTTGGAAATATCCAATGTCTTAACTTCGGTGGTTCGATGTCCGGAAATCTGAAGAAACTTATCTACCTTTGAAAACATCAAGCCAACAACCGACAATGCCTTTGTTCTATAGTGCATAGGAATTGTAATAGTAGGTTTCAATTGACGCATTACTTGAGTAGCTTCAAGTGCATTAATTGTGAATGTACCTCCTACGGGAATCATGAGAATATCTACTTTTCCAATTTCATTTACTTGTTCTTCTGATAATAGATGCCCTAAATCTCCACAATGACAGATAATTAGACCGTTCATTTGGAAACGATATATAATATTGAGGCCTCTCTTCTCACCATTAACCTTGTCATGGAATGTCTTAAATCCACTAATTCTTACATCATCGCGGATGTATACTTTTGGCTCATTAACAAGCAAGTAATCACCTGTTGCAGCTTGAATTTTATTGTGATCAAAATGATTATGTGTAACGGCAACTATATCTGGTTCAATAATCGGCATACGGTAGCGGATGAAGCGATAGTATGGATCAATGAGAATCCTGGTTCCTCCTTCGGATGTCAGTAAAAAAGTTGAATGTCCAAACCATTTTATTTTCATACTAAAATTCTCCTTACTATGCAATTAATTTAAAATTATTAAAATCAAGCAACTGAACATCTCCCCAGTCACTTTATTTTTTCTTGCTCTATCTGGAGATTTTCGTTAGTTTATACGCAGTACGCTTTCCGATCATCCACAGCAGCCGCTTAGCCGCAGGATCTCTGACCGCTTCATCGCCGGACAACCGATCCTTAATCTGGTAAACCACCCTTCGACATTACTTGGACGCGGTCGGATTCGTTCCGGTCATGAGACGGCCGCTCTTTAACAAATCTCGCTTAAGGTAAGAGAGGACAACTACAAAAACTAGGACCGCAAAGGGAGCCAATGCATCCGCGACGCGGCTTGCGGCAAGATTTGTCACGGTTGCACCGATCAGGATGACAAACATTACGGCGATCGAGGCGACCGCCCATTTCCGACTGCGGTAGCCGGCGATCAGAGACAGCGCCGCCAGAGTCTCAAATACACCGACGGTGTAGATCAAGGCGACCGGCGTACCCAGCTTATCGGTGAACAACTCCCTGATTTGATCCTCGGTTGAAAAGATCTTAGATGCTCCGGCAATTAGAAAATTCAACGCCAATAAACCTTGCAAAATTCGAACTATCCATTTCATCTGGTAAACACTCCTTTAAGCTTTAATTGTTTTTTTTGTTTTTAATATCTCATTTTCCTCTCTGAGACAGTCAGTTTTCCAGTAACCTCATTTGTCGTATAATAGAACTGACCTTTACAAGAATCAGATTACCTATTTTTTAAAAGGCAGTGATTATCCGATGTTCGAGATCCTTCTGTCAGATTTATCCGGCCAGCCTCTCTATCTTCAACTCTATACGCAAATGCGGAACCACATCCGAAGCGGCGTAATTCGGAACGGTACCCGACTGCCTTCCATCCGGTCTCTGCATCAACAGTTGAACATCAGCAAAACTCCCATCGAAACCGCATTCCAAATGCTTTTGTCCGAAGGCTATATTGTCAGCAAGTCACGTTCAGGAATTTTTGCGGTCAACCCGCATGAAAACTGGCCGGCATTCCGGCCATCGATTGATTTGCGTCAACAAGGCGACGTGCAAAACCCGATCCCAAGCCAATCTATAGCCGCGCAGGACATCCGGTTCGACTTCAAGCCTGCCGGCGTGGACAATGAGATGTTCCCCGTCCGCATATGGCGGAAAATGATAAATGAAGCTATCGAGAATCATTCGGCCGACATCAGCAAATACGGCGATACCCAAGGAGAATATACATTACGCGCCGTACTCGCAGATTATTTGAGGAAATCCCGGGGCGTCGTTTGTTCGCCGGAACAAGTTATAATTGGCTCCGGTATTGCGTACAGTATTGGCCTGATTGTTCATCTCCTAAAAGGGATTGGGCGGATCGCCCATGAGGAACCCGGTTATGTACAGGTCAGGGAAGTGTTCGCCCTAAACGGATTCCATATGCTTCCGATCCCCGTCGGAGAGAAAGGGATATCTCTGGAAGCCTTGGAGGCGAGCGGAGCCCAGGCCGTCTATGTAACGCCCTCGCACCAGCTCCCGACCGGGGCGGTCATGCCTTATTCTGAGAGGGAATATTTGCTCGAATGGGCCAGAACCGCTGATGCTTACATCATTGAAGATGATTATGACGGGGAATTTCGGTATTTCGGGAAACCGATTTCCTCGCTGCAGAGCCTTGACCACTACGGCCGGGTGATTTACATGGGTACTTTCTCCAAAGCGTTCACGCCCGCCATCAGGATCAACTACACAATTCTCCCGATTCAACTGGTACAGCGACTGGAGGAACTCCAGCATATCCTTAACGCCCCCTCGCGGGTGGAGCAATGGGCGATGACGTCGTTGATTGAACAAGGTCATTGGTATCGTCATGTCCGGAAAATGCGCAATACGTACCAAAGAAAGCACCAACGTTTGTTGGAACTCATCGAATCCCACTTTTCAAACAAGGCAAAAATTACGGGACACAGCGCCGGGCTTCATATCCGGATGGAGCTGAAGACACATTTGCCTACCGAAGAATTGCTAAAAATGGCCGCGGAGTACGGAGTAAAGGTGTATGATTTTCGGCACTCGTGGATAAATTGGGTTGAGCCGGAATATCCAGAGATTTACCTCGGGTTTGCTGGCATAAGTGAAAGCGCCATGGAAGAAGGAATCCTGTTGTTAAAAAAAGCTTGGGCCAGAGTTTGGTCGTGAGGATATGCTGGTTCTCCAGTTCATAGGTGCAGATATGCGACAGCGTTGTAATGAACACCCTTCGTTAAAACATAGCCGGTTTCTGAACACGACTTCGATATAATAAAAGGCTAAGTGAAACAATCACTTAACCTTTAGCAGTGAATGCACGAACTTACGCCTGAGAGAAGGCGTTCATGTCCATATAAGCAATTTCCCACAGATGCCCATTCAGGTCCTCGAAGCTTCTGACGTACATGAAGCCATGGTCCTTCGGTTCTTGGGTTTGCTTGCCTCCCGCGGACAACGCCTTGTCCGCCAGTTCGTCCACATGGGCCCTGCTGTCTGCGGATAGCGCGATAATCCCTGCAGCAGCGCTGGGGACATCGGCTACCGGCTTGTTGATGAATGTTTGGAAATACGACTCCAAAAGCATCTGAACGAAGGTATTGTCATTGATTACTAGGCAGGCCGCATTTTCGTCGGAAAACTGCGGATTAAACTCGAAACCGATACTGCTGAAAAATTCCTTCGTCTGATTCAGATCTTTCACCGGAAGGTTTACGTAAGTCTGACTTGGTTTGTACGTCATTGTTTGCTCATCCTTCTTTCCAAATATATTCCTTTTACTTCATCACTTTAAAATAAAACAGCCCTTTCAGGAATGGTCAGTTTTGAAACATAATTAAAGACAGATCAGAGCCCGGTTTCAGCGGCTGCTTCCTGCTCAAGCGAATGTTTCTTCTGTATCAGCTTTGCAACCAGAAAGTAGCGTAACAAAAATAACCAGTATTAATTGGAATCGTTTCATTTAAATACTCCTCCCCCCACTGAATAACCCTGTAACACTTTTCCATAACTGGATCATTCAAGCAACCACCTTCCTCTTAGCTCTCATTTTGTAAACTCAATAATCTTGAATGCATATTTGAAACAATGCAATTTGTTATGATATGTCTTTAAACCATTTTCCTGTAGTAAATCATTTAAGCCCGTCAGTTTTTCAATGAGTTCTTCTGCAAAGAGTAGAACATTCTCCCTCGAAAAAATAAACTTTTTGGGAATTTGCCTTATTGAGTAAGCGAGTTAAAAACTCTGCAATAACAAAAACTTCATCCTCATCTTCTTTAACATCACGCTCTTCTGCCGTTAACGTAACGAAGGCAGCCGAACAATAATACCAGCTGCCTTTACTTTATTTTTATTGAGCTCTAGTTCCTCATTAGTTGAGCGATTCTATTAACGTTCGATGACGACCTTCGTCACTCTTTTCTCCGGTCCGACCTCATATCCTGCAAACCAAATCTTAACGCTTTCTCCGACCTTCGCCGGTTTTCTCCAGTCCCGTAACTTTGTCTCTTGCATCGCCAATCCCACTGTCCCTTGCCGTTATTTCGAGGTGCAGACCCGTTCGGCTTATCTCCCAATTCCTCATATGAAGAATGCTCCTTCCCGGCAATAGCATTCAGGCGAACCTCTTCGGCTACAAAACCAAGGACATAATTTTTCAGCATAGACGCGATCCACGGAACCTGGGGGTCAGAAAAGCCTGCCGAGACGAGTAATTGATATAGTTTTTCGATTTGTGTTAACCGCTCATATCCCACGGCAATCGTTTGATTAAACAACTCTACCGCGTTTTTGTGCGCGAGCAGAACCTTTCTGAACTGATCCGCCCATTGATATACCTGCTCTTCCCATGGTAAAGACGTTTCCGGCCAAACCAATTCCCCGCTTATCTTATCTGTGAGTAGCTGCATCAACTGTTCCTTGTCTTTGACATGATAATATAAGGAGGCTGTTTTCACATGCAAGTGATCTGCGATTTTCCTCAATTAATCTAACGTCATTAGATAAAGTGTGAACTTTTAATTTCAAGGGATGATCACTTAACGCTTTAGACAATCAGTGCCCGTTGTTCAAGGAAAGAAGCTTTCAATTTACATAAAAATATAATAATAAGAGGAGAGAATCGAATGAAACTGAACCACTTGAATCTATGTGTAAACAATCTGTCAGAGGCAAGAGAAATTTTTCACAATCTTTTCGACTTTCAATTGTTAGATCAAAAAGGGGATGTCATTGCCGTGATGACTGATAGGAATGGGTTTACTCTGGTTCTGCAGTCAAATCCAAAAGAGGTATGCACGTACCCAAAAGACTTTCATCTAGGGTTTTATGTTGAAACCAAGTCTGATGTGGATCAATTCTACACGAAACTTATAGAAGCCAACATCCCAACGGAGCATGAGCCCAGAATAGTAAGGAATGGTTACACCCTGTACTTCACTGCTCTTGGCGGAATCCTGTTTGAGGTGACCTGCTTTAACCTTTAAGTTGTCCCCTTCTTTATCTGCTCGCTTTATGAAAAAAAATAAAGGGCAGGTTTATTGAATTACCACTTTTCATTAAAAGTAGGCTCCGGAAACTTAATTAGTGCTCTCTCACTCACCAAGCTAGATGTGTTTTAGTTGTGCAAAAAAGAAAAAGGAGCTATTTTAAAATAACTCCTTTATTACGTTATTTCTCATTCAATCTCACTGCTTCTTGAATAAGTGAGGTGAAGGCTTCTGGTTGAACTTCCTCCATCTTTTTTATTCTAATATGTCTCAGTGTTTTTCCTGTACCCTGTAATAACTTATTAACGTCTTTGTCTTGGAGTTCATCACCTTTATGAAAACCAATATTAACATGTTTTTTGGCAGTTTGAAGATAACAAACTAATCCATTATAAGAATAATTAGGCATAGACCATTTAAACTCTTCTTTAAGTTCTGGCGAAGAATTAAGAATGATTTTTCTTAAAGTAACTGTAATGTTTTGAATATCTTTTGGTAAATCCAAAATAAACTGATTAACCTCTTCAATTTCTCTTATCTTATCAACCATTAATTATCTCCTTTTTAAATAATGATCGTTGAATCCTGTCCAAAATATCAAATAGCTCCCAAACCAGAACATCCCGAGAGCGATAGCTGTCCCCCATATGTAATAATTCCAGACGTAGTTAGCACCGCAGTACATAGGCAGTTCCTCGCAGAGTACGGCATGTCCATTCCAAGGAAAGTTACGTCCATACCACGGGTACCCTGTGCCTAATAACGTACCAAGATAGACGAATGCTACCTTCTCTAATAGGAACCCTATCCCTACCGTATGAACAGCCAGGATGAGCGGCCGCCGTCCCACGTAATTGAAAAGCAAAACGCCCATAGGCAGGTAAGGTAGAACTGAGAACATTACACCGTAATAGATCGAGGAAAATTCCCGGGATTGGTCAGCCGGCTCCGTCGAGATCAGGCTATAGCTAGTCCCTGTTACAATAAAAGTTATCAGATAGAATCCGCTGAACAGCCAGCACGACAAGAAGGTAACACTTAGCCACGGATAGCGCTTCTTCAAAAAGATCACCTCGAACATCAGATAACTACTTTCTTTATTATAGAATTCTGTCAGTTAACGTATGGAGGCTACCGATCGTTACGGCAGCCTCGTTCTGGTTCTTTATGGAGCTAACGAGTCCCATTAGAGCTGGCTTTTAAGACAACACCTTTTAGTCGTGAATATTACGGATCATCCAGAAACGCATCTTCTTCAGGTGTCTACCGCATCTTCGAGATGAGCGGAGGCTATCGTACCAATCATTAGGTCCGCTCCCAACTGTCTGCGCTCCCGTGCTTCTGTTACATTCAGTCTATGCCATATCTTTCGCCCCACGTTCGGCACTTAAGCCATTTTCCTGAACCCATGCCCACATAGCCGCAAAAATAGGCTGCAGATTCCACCCGCGCTCAGTTAGCTCATATTCGACGTGCAGGGGCACACCGGGGTACAGCGTGCGCGTAATAATCCCCTTCTCCTCTAGCACCCGCAGTCGATCTGTTAACGTCTTCGGGCTAATCGGGTGTAGCCTTCGCCGCAGCTCTCCAAATCGCTTGGTGCCGACAAACAACTCTAACAGAAGAGGGAGGGTCCACTTACCATCCAAGATTTCAAGCAAAGGATCAATGGCTTCGATACAAGAGCGATCTAACATTGAAGTATCCTCCATAGTTCATTTTATGAAACTATTGCACTTTATTGTAACTACTTTTCAAATATACCACAGTGTTGTAGTCTTATTGAAGAGCCGGAACACAAAATTCTACTTCATATCGATATCAACCCCTGAGTGGTGCGCGCAACCGGGGCGCTCATCGATATTAACAGGATTTTGAATCACATTAATAATCTGAATATTTAGATAACTATTCCGTATGACTTAAACCCTGCTTGAAACAATTGGCAGATTGGAGGCACAAATGCAAAGACCGTTTGAGGTAGATGCATCGGAGTATCCGTTCAAGGATCACTGGATGCCTTATCGCGATGGCATGATTCATTACGTTGACGAGGGGCAGGGGCCAGTCATTCTTCTCCTACACGGAAACCCCACCTGGTCGTATCTTTACCGGAACGTCATCAAGGATTTGAGCGGTGAGTGCCGTCTGATTGCATTGGATTACCCGGGACTCGGAATGTCACGAGCTCCTTCCGATTATGGCTATTCTCCTAAGGAGCATTCTGAGGCTGTCACCGAATTCATCCGGCAACTGGATCTCAAGGACTTCGTACTAGTAGTCCAAGATTGGGGAGGTCCGATCGGATTCAACTACGCCGTAAGACACCATGAGAACCTGCGCGGAATTGTCGTGATGAATACCTGGGCATGGCCGGCTACGCTCCCTGCGATGAAGTTATTCTCGTTTGCCATGGGCGGATGGCCCTTCGGATATTGGCTACAGACAAGGCGAAACTTCTTCGCTAAGAAGATTGTCCCGCATGGGATCTATCATACCGAGAAAATCACGGATACCTTGAGAAAGGCCTACACCGATCCATTCCCAACCCCAAAATCCCGGAAACCGACATGGGTATTCCCAAGGCAGATCCGGAAGGCGCGACTGTGGCTCGCGGAGATCGAGGCGAAATTGCCGGTTCTGTCCAATTTGCCAGCACAGATTCTATGGGGGATGAGGGATAGTGCGGGCTTTCCACCCGAAGAGATGGCTAAATGGCAGGGATATTTGAAATTGAACGAAAGCGAGTCGTTAGACGATGCCTCCCACTACGTGCAGGAAGATCGGCCGGACCGGGTGACCGCATCCATCCGCAGAGTCCTTGAACGGACATCGCCGCAATCAAGAAAGCTAGGTTGAACTATAATCACCGCTTATTTAGGTAACTAATTAAATTATTAATCCAATTTCCATCCACTATTAGGAGGCTATCCAATGAAAACAATTCTATGGGCAACACTAACAGGTAATGGCAACTACGCGCAATCGAGTTCGAATAACCCCCCAAAAAAGGAAGCGCTCGGCGATTTTGCGGCACATGCTCAGGCAGCTGGTAATTTCATTGTCGGAAGACGTACGTTTGAAGGGATGCAGGCGAGCAACGGCGGCGGTACTTTTGCCGGCATGGATATCGTCGTCGTATCGGCGAGCGTGAAAGAAATCCCCGGTGTGACGGTTGTCGGCTCGCCGCGCGAAGCCTTGAGCTACCTGCAGGATAGAGGCTATCAAACCGCCCTCATCTCGGGGGGTGCGGACCTTCATAATGCTTTTCTGGGTCAAGGGCTTGTTGACGAGCTCATATTCAATGTCGCGCCGGTACTGGAAGGGAAGGGACTCAATCTATTGATTGACACGGAGAAATACCAATACAAGGAAGTGGAATTGTTGAACTTCAAATCACTCGGCAGCGGCTTCATTCAATTGCACTATGCGATTGGTCATTAAATCGGTAGCCAGACCGGTAACACTATTATTGAAGGGAATAAGCATTATTTGACGGAAAAACATGAGCAAAAGTAGTATATTTCTAACCGATTAAATACTTTCCGCTCAACTAATGTGGTACGTTAGCTCAATAAAACAGCGTCAGTCTAGGGCTTTATTTTCTCAGTTTATCAAGACCCAAATAGAAGAAAGTCAGATAAAATATAGGGTTCTACATATTGTACATGACAATATGTGGAACCCTTATGTTTAACTTTCGTCATTCGTTAGTTGATGAAAACCAATTATACGTAATAAGGTCTCATATTACTTAACATCAATGACAATGCTGCCAAAAAGCTGATCGTTCATATAAACCAATAACTGCCAACGGCCGGAAGTAGGTAGCGACATCGATGAAGGGATACTGCGGTCAGCACCGTTGATCTTGCCTCCTAAATAATCTGCAGAAAACACATCAATCAATTGGTGAGTTCCCTTTTTCAAAGCTTTCACCTTAAAGTTACCGTTCAATTCCTCCTCCGATCCCCAGAAATGCCACATATATTTATTACTCCTTCCAGCAATGAAACCTGCATCAATGAATCCCACCTTATTGGGAATTCCACGCAATTGATGTGTTCCCGAAGTAAACAACGGGGTAATGTCCCATGAAGGTTCGGCCACCGACAGCACAGCATCGCCGTACAAGATACCGGATAATTCTACTTCATAACGCCAAAGTCCACTTAACGGTAGACCAAAAGAAGTAGTAAAACGGTCCAAATTGGAATAACCGCTGCTTCTCTCAATTATGATGTGAGGTGTTGCTGTCACAACCATACCGGTCTCTTTATGAATAGCCCGTATGGTTAGTATTTTCCCTTCAAATTGTTCGAATGGAGCGGTAAAATTGATCATATAACCGTAAGTTTTTCCTGCAGAAAGCTGCGGATCCGGATTAATTGTAAAAAGCCTCATTTTATCTTTTACATAGTCATAACGAACGGCCCACTTTCCATTTCTCTCATCTGAATGAATAGCCTTACCTGGTTCAGTTCTTTCCAAATAGGTAGGAAGTATTATTGTTAACATCATAGCTATGCTAAACAAAATAACGATAAAAGTAGGTCTCGTCCAGTAAACATGTTTCTTTCTCGAATTTTGGTTTGCCTTCTTTATGATCTGAGATTTTAAATTTTCATTGAAATGCGGCTTATCAAACGGAGATAATTTCATTAGTTCGTGCCAGTTCGGTTGCTTCCGATCCATACTTTCACTCTCCCTCGTTATCGGTTTCCAATATAACGGTTATTTTCGTGTGTGCTCTATGCAGCCTTGATTTTACAGTGCCTTGGGATATATTCAGCAGTTCAGCGATTTCTTTGGCGGTTAGACAGTAATGTGCATCTAAAATGACGATCTCCCTGAATTTCCTAGGAAGTTGAATGACAGCGCTCCATATTCTCTTGGTTTCCATCCTATCGAATAATTGGGATTCAGAGGATTGAAATCGTTAAAATCCAACTTTTCATCGTACATTCACCTCGAAAGGAGTAAACCCTGTCATACACTGCCAAAAAAACATCTTGGGAAAGATCATCGGCTGCATCAGAACTCCGAGTCAAAAAATAAGCAAAATTCAAAACGCCATTCCCGTAGTACTCCATCAAATCCTGCAGGATGTAGTTTTTATCATGAGTTTTTACCAAATATTTCAAATAATGTGGTTCCAATTTCATCACCTCTACTTAATAAGACCATCCAATAAGAAAATGGTTCCCCGAACGATTAAACTTTTGTAAATGGTCTAACCAGGGAAGAAAATGACGGAGGGTATTATCGTTTGAATGAACAAAAAGAGGAGCTGCAACATTGCAAGCTCCTTAAAGTCCCTTATGTCTAAACCTATTTTCCCTAATGATCAAAATACCCGATATAAGGTATAGAACTGAAGTAATTCCAAACTTGTTTCCGATAGAATATCTCCTTATCGGAATATTATCATGAGCCTCTTGTAATCCGAAGAGTAGGTCATGTATTTCATGCCCATGCAGCTAAAAACAACAGTTCGTATGATATCTTTTTATTTCTCATATTGAAAACTAATTTCCGGGCAGTTGAATGCCGCGCCAGCCGCTTAGATCGCATTGGCCATATTCATTATCACCCACAGCAACCACCGTGCCGTCCGATTTAAGCCCTACGGTATGGACACAACCCGCCGCAATCGCCACAATATCGCGCCAATCGCTTACATTACATTGGCCATACTCATTCCAACCCACAGCCGCCACAGTACCGTCCGATTTAAGGCCGATGGTATGATTACTACCCACCGCTATTGCCACAATACCGCGCCAGTCGTTTACATCACATTGGTCATGTTTATTCAAACCCACAGCCGTCACCGTACCGTCCGATTTAAGACCGATGGTATGAAGATAACCCGCTGCGACCTCCACAATATCGAACCAGCCGCTAACATTGCATTGGCGATACCGATTATTACCCGCTGCGATCACCGTTCCGTCCAATTTAAGACCGATGGTATGCCAGTCACCCGCCGTGACCTCCACAATATCATGCCAGCCGCTTACATTACATTCACCTTCATTATTTCGGCCCACTGCTACCACCGTGCCATCCGATTTAAGCCCAATGGTACGACACCAACCCGCCGCAACCGCTACAATATCGCGCCAGCCGTTTACATCGCATTGGTCATACTTATTCCAACCCACAGCCGTCACCGTGCCGTCAGATTTAAGTCCGATTGTATGAGCATTACCCGTGTTCGTCGCCATATGAACATTACCTGCCGCGACTGCCACAATATCGTGCCAGCCGCTTACATCACATTGGCCAAATTTATTATCACCCACAGCCGTCACCGTGCCGTCAGATTTAAGCCCAACGGTATGACGACGCCCCGCCGCTATGGTATCTTTAGGCCACCGTTTCACCTTTAACATCGCTTCTTTCGGTGAAATGTAATCCATGTTTCACCTCCCTGAAAACAAGACCTATTTTTTATATACGTTTCATCGTGATCAGCTAAGCTGCGAGAGTTGTACTTTCCATCAAAAAATATTACCACAGTCGTTCTTAGGTTTTGTTAACCTGCCCGTTAGTGCTGGGGTCAATATTAATTACTTGTTATAATGAAAGTATGCGTACGACTTCCTCTTTTACTTCTTCACCATCGAGAAATTGTCACATTCCATCGTCCTCATCATGTATTACATATAAATTAGAAGCTATTTTTCGAGTATTACGAGAGAATGAACCGTATTCATTCCTCCGCCTCCCATAGAACTTTGACTTACTACTTTCCATCCCTGTGATAACAATTCATTTAGTTCTTCTAGATTATTCTTTTTGTCGGTCAAGTAACTAACAATAATTGCTTTTTGCATATAATACGTACAACTCCCATTTTAGACTTGTGTTAATGAAGCTATTGTCCTCATTCGTTACTTTGAACAATACTTTATCTTTTTCATGGATAATACATAAATGTAATCCTCAATTATTTCCTTTTCATCGCTCTAACTGTATTCCCTAGATATTCCCATTATCCTTGTTCCACAATAATTATTAAGGTACTTTGTTTGTCTGATTATCGTTTCTTTCCGTAGTTATTTTTCATTCATTAATTGCTGTAATGCAGGCGGGTACGCAGGGTTCTTATCTACCGTGATTACCCGTGGCGATTAATTATGAGTTGAAGCTAAGGCCTTCCTAAAAAATCGTTGGCATTAAGTATGGTCGAATTCGCTTATCTATTTCGGGACCAAACTGATGTACCCAACGGTTAACAATATAATTCCCGCCAAATAATGTTTCCATTTGAACCTATTAGATGCTCGTTACATATTCATTTGCCTCATCCCATGTTTTCAGTCAGCCTATAATATCATGGGGGAAGTTTTTGCATTTTTGCACCACAATCGCAACAATTGATAGCTCGCACGGAAAGCTCTCGACTAAGCTGTTAGAATCTGAGCAGAACCTACAATAGAAATTATAAAAATGTAATTTTTGATACAGAATGTATCAGAAAAACCGTTTATTATACGTTATATATGTGTGTGTGAAAAACATAACAATGGACGGTTGCAAACTAAAGCTCATTTGCGAGATCCAACCACGGGAGATGAAAACATGAAAAGAATTCTCAAATTCAATACCTGATCTACTATGAATCGTTCGACCCCTGCGCAAATAAATGACTAACTCCGGCATAAATCACTCCGGAGCCATCAACGGAAACGGAAATTTATATATGTACAGCAACAATGGGATCGGGCAGCTTGGAAATGAATCCCAACAAACATCAGTACCCCTGTATCATCATGAATATATCCAATTAACCTAAAGGAGTTGGTTTTAGATGCATTTTAGCATAAAAAAGATAAGAATAGCGATCAGCCGTTTCATCATTTCCGTGCAATTATTAGCTCTCTTCCCCCTTGCTCCAACAGCATATGGAGCAGCACAAACTAATGATACATCAGTCTCTGAGGCTACTTATAACACAGTGATCACGAGCACTTATTTTACGAACACTGTGACTACCGGAGAAAGCTTATTTGAAATTGAGTCCCTAATCCAGCGGGATTCGGGTGATGCCACTGGTGTTCATAACGATACGGCTGCAAGCGGAGGCACTTGGGAAAGTTATAATGCCACTGCTGTCAGCGACTATGTAGAATACGACGTCAACATTCCCGAAGCCGGAAGCTACGCCGTACAGCTTATAGCCAAGAGCGGCCCTGGCCGAGGAATCGTACAGCCAGCCGTAGACGGTTCATCAATAGGCTCCCCTTTGGATTTGTACGCGTCGACCTATGCTTTTCAGAGCTTCGACCGGGGCAGCATCAATATTTCTTCCCCCGGTGTCAAGAAGTTCCGATTCACGGTTACAGGTAAACACTCGGCAAGCAATAGCTTTATTATTCCTTTGGATGCCATAAAGCTGATTAAACAAGCAGATTCTCTACCCCCATCAGCCCCCTCGGGCTTAACGGTTACCAATAAAACAGCAAGCAGCGTCGGTTTGTCATGGACCGCCGCCACAGATAATCTAGGCGTAACCGGATATGAGGTATACAACGGATCGACCAAAGTGGCATCGACTACCAGTACGTTTTATTCCGTTACTGGCTTAACTAGTAATACTGCCTATACCTTTTCCGTAAAAGCTCGAGATGCCGCCGGCAACGTATCTCCCGCGAGTAATTCCGTAACGGTAACAACAAGTGCGGCCGCAAACGGAATTATATACGAATTTGAATCCCTTACTCCGAGGAGCTCCGGCGATGCATCAGTTGTTCATGCTGACGCCGGCGCAAGCGGGGGCAGTTGGAGAAGCTACAATGCCAATGCTGTCGGAGATTATGTTGAGTATGATTTTAATGTTGCTGAAGCGGGAAGCTATACCCTCCTCTTAAAAGCCAAAGTAGGGCAGGGTAGGGGAACGGTGCAAACAGTCGTAGAAGGTTCGGCTCAAAGCACAGCTATAGATTTTTATGCTGCCGATTACGCCTTTAAAGATATACCATTAGGTACCGTGAACATCACGGCTCCCGGAAGCAAAAAAATCCGTTTTAACGTTACTGGCAAAAATTCAGCAAGCTCCGGATACTTGATTCCGCTCGATGCTATTCTATTTACAAAGCAAGCAGATACGGAGGCTCCTTCTGCTCCGTTCAACTTAACGGTTACAAGCAAAACGAACACTAGCGTCTCCCTTTCTTGGAATGCGTCCACAGATAATGTCGGTGTAATCGGCTATGAGGTATACAATGGCGCAACCAAGGTTGCTTCCATAACCGGGCCCTCCTATACCGTAACGGGCTTAACAGCCAATACGCCTTACACCTTCACGGTTAAGGCCAAGGATCAGGCAGGTAACCTGTCGGTAGCCAGCAATGCGGTAACAACGACGACCAGCCAATCTTTCAGCGATCTCTTATTTGAGGTCGAAAAATTAATCCAACGCGATTCCGGTGACGTAACTTCCGCGTACACGGATGCGTCGGCTAGCGGCGGTAGCTGGGAAATGTACAATGCAAACGCGCTTAGCGATTATGTGGAATATGAAATTAACCTGCCGGAAGCAGGAACTTATGCGATTTGGGTCAAAGGAAAGGCAGGCACTAACCGCGGTATAGCCCAATTGACGATCGAAGACTCTTCACAAGCGTCCCCTATCGATATGTATACTTCCGATTTTGCTTTCAAAGATTACAGCTTGGGAACTAAGTCGTTTACCATGACTGGAATCAAGAATTTCCGCTTTACCGTAAAGGGAAAGAATGCCGCCAGTACGGGTTACGCCCTTGCCCTTGACAGCATTAAGCTAATTAAACAAGTCGTAACCGACACTGAAGCTCCTACCGCTCCAGGCGATTTACAAGCAGAGCTTCAGCCGGACCAGTCCATCAAGCTATCTTGGAATGCGGCTTCAGATAATCAAGGGGTCGCTCATTATAAAATATTCGATGGTCCGAAGCTTTTGGGGACTTCCACGACAACCAGCTTCACGGAAGCGGTAAATCCGAATGCTACGTACCATTTTTCAGTAAGAGCAGTTGATGCAGCCGGCAATGTATCCGGACTTAGCAATATCCAGCACCTTGGAGCGAAAACAACGCTCTTTGATTCGTTCTCATATTCGGCTTCAGCCGTCATTAAAGCCGATTCCACATTGTGGCTATGGGGCTCTCACGTTACATCGCCCGTGAAAAATTCGATGATTAGCTCCGTTAGAAATGTTGCCACCGGCAGCGGCTCTCACCTTTCACTAAAAACGGACGGCACCGTTTGGGCTTGGGGAGGAAATTACTATGGCCAGCTTGGACTTGGCAATATCGCTTCTGTCCCCGCGCCGACTTCTATTAGCAGTATCGGCAAAGCATGGGCCGTTACGACATCGGATTCCGCTTACTACAGCCTTATTCTCAAAAATGATGGAACCGTTTGGGCTACCGGCAACAATTACAAAGGTCATCTCGGTGACGGCACGACTACCGGTCGCAATATTCCCGTAAAAGTGTTGGGACTCGATTCCATAGTCGCCATATCCGCCAGAGGCGATCATGCACTGGCCCTTAAGAGTGATGGAACCGTTTGGACATGGGGCTCCAATGTGCATGGCGCAGGTCTTGGAGACGGCACAAACACTCAGTCCGCTACCCCTGTAAAAGTAGCCAATCTGAATTCTGTTGTTGCCATAGACGCCGGTGGAGCTCATAATCTGGCGCTTAAAAGCGACGGTACGGTTTGGGCCTGGGGCTATAACGGTCATGGGCAGCTCGGGGACGGTACTTACACCCATCGTTCAACTCCTATTCAAGTTCCGGGACTAAGCTCAGTTAAGAACATTGCAGCCGGTAAATATCACAGCTTTGCTCTCAAAGAAGACGGCACCCTGTGGGCATGGGGCTCCAACAATTACAAACAGCTGGGTGTAGGTTCTATTTCCTACAGCATCAGCACCCCAACCAAAGTATCCAGCTTAAGCTCGGTTACGGCAGTAGCGTCAGGTGCCGAATCCAGCGCCGCAGTCGCTAACAATGGACTTGTGTACATGTGGGGAAGAAACGCGGAAGGACAGCTTGGAAACGGAACAAAGCTAGGTGAGCCGTTACATCCGACACAAGTTATCGGACCGAATGTAAACCCGGCTGATACGACGGCTCCTACTGCTCCAACCAACTTGAAAGCGATTGGCTCCTCCAACCTTCGGACCATGTCTTTAACATGGACGCACTCCACCGACAACGTTGGGGTCAGCGGGTACGATATTTACAATGGAACGACATTAATGACATCCGTTCAGCCGCAGTCTGCCAGCAATCAATTTACGGATCTGGAGCTGAATACTGCATATTCGTTTACGGTTAAGGCTAAGGACGCTTCCGGCAACGTATCCGCAGCAAGCAATATTGCGACCTTTACAACCCCTAAGGATACAACGCCTCCAAGCGCGCCTTATAACTTATCCGTATACAAGGCCTATGCATCGAGCATCGAGCTGTCCTGGAATTCGGGCAGCGACAATGACAGAATCGCAGGATACGACGTCTACGTAGACGGACGGTTAGCTGGAACAGCTTCAAGCACTTCGTTCAAGGTTACAGGCTTAACGCCCAAAACCTCCTATAGCTTTACGGTTAAAGCAAAAGATCCGTCAGGCAATGTGTCCTCCGCCAGCAATGCGGTAACCGGAACGACCACGGCCGATACGACACCTCCTGCGGCTCCCAAAAATGTTACGGTATCGGGAACTTCCGGTTCTACAATATCCCTCGCTTGGGACGCTGCAACTGATGATGTCGCCGTAACCTGGTACGAAATTTACGAAGGCGACCTCAAAATTTCCGAAACGGCAGGCACTGTTTTTACGGCTGTAGGCCTGAAGGATGGCACATCGTACACGTTCAAAATTAAAGCCAAGGATGCGGCGGGCAATACATCCCCATTCAGCGGCTCCGTTACGGCGAACACCGCGGACACAACGCCTCCGTCAAAACCGGCTAATGTGAAAGCTTCAGCCACAAGCGATACTAGTCTTACGCTCTCTTGGTCGGTTCCAAGCGATAACGTAGGGGTTACGGAATACAGCGTTTATCAAGGCTCTAGTCTGGTAGGAACGACATCCAACACTTCTTTGCTGGTTTCAGGCCTTAATACGTATTCCTCCTATCACTTTACAGTGAAGGCCAAGGATGCGGCCGGCAATGTATCCGTTCCTTCGGATATGGTGCTCATGTCCATCAAATCCCCGCTGCCTAAAACCTTAGGCGATGAGCAAACCTTGTTCATCCGAAACGACGGATCGCTATGGGGATGGGGCGATAATGTCCATGGACAGCTGGGAGACGGCACTGCAAGCTCACGAATACTTCCTATTGCTATCAGTACGTTAAGCTCCAAGGTGACGAAAAACGCCTCCAGCGCGTATCACAGTTTGGCTGTTAAGGAGGATGGAACGGTATGGGCGTGGGGCTACAACAAAAACGGACAGCTGGGGCTTGGAACTAGCGGCGATAACTATTTGCATTACTATTCACCTACCCAAATCAGCAGCCTCAGCCAAGTCAAAGACGTGGCTGTCGGCTGGAACCACAGCCTGGCGCTCAAAAGCGACGGCACGGTATGGGCGTGGGGCTTCAACGGCGTCGGCCAGTTAGGCCAGCATCCATACCAATTGGGAAGCTCGGCGACACCGGTTCAGGTTCAGTTTCCTTTCACCGACCCCATTATCGCCATAGCAGCTTCGGCTACTTACAGCGCAGCTATCCGTGGTGACGGTACCGTCTGGGTATGGGGAACCAATGATTACGGCATGGGAAATGAGAACATGACCTTAGCTTATTCTCCCGTTCAAATAACGGGGTTGGATTCCGTCGTAGCTATAGCCGCCGGTGAACATTATGCCCTGGCACTTAAAAAGGACGGTAATGTTTGGGCATGGGGGAACAACAGTCACGGTCAGCTTGGTAATGGTACTAAAACCAGCAGCTCCACGCCTGTCTTCATCCAAGGGCTCGCTAATATCCAATCTATCGCTGCCGGGAAAAAGCATAGTCTAGCCTTGATGAAAGACGGTACCGTTTGGTCATGGGGCAGCAATGAGTTTGGTCAATTGGCAACATCAGCCTCCGGAGAGTCCACTCTGCCAAGGAAGATATCTTACATCGAATCTATTCAAGCCATTTCAGCGGGATACGATCACAGTGCGGCGGTAACTCAGGCAGGAACAGCCTATTTGTGGGGTAAAAACTATTCCGCCCAGCTGGGGGACGGCACACGAACGCATAAGCTCGTGCCTACGCCAATCATTAGAGCCTCATTCGTATTCGTGGAGGCGGAAGACCTGGAGCTTGTTCCGACAAGAGGCACTATCGACCGATACGCGGATTCAGCGGCTTCCGGCGGGTATGCGATGGGTTATATCGATAACTATGGAGATAACCTGCAATTTTACAACCATTACACCCCTTCCACCATCATTAGGGTCCGCTATTCTGCGTTAAATACGGCTAAGCTGAGCCTTTACTTAAATAATGCCCATAATCAAGACGTCACTTTCGAATCTACAGGAGCATGGGAGGGAAGCTACGCTTACAAGTTGATTTATGTGCAAATTCCGAAGGGATCGACTCTAAAACTTCAATATGATCCTGGCGATGTTCCTGCCAATATTGATTCTATTGAGCTTTTCTAAGAAATGCCAAAAGGACCGTTTAGCCATGTCACAGGCTGAAACGGTCCTTTTTTATATTGGTGCTCTGGTTCCATCATCTAGTTAGGCGGGTTCCCTATGATAAATGCTACGCACCGCTTAGTCCATGCTAGAAACTGCCAAGAGCATGTTGATATTTAGTAAAAACTAATCTGGAGAGAACGGTGGATATAAGAGGACGTAATCAAAAATTTCAAATCTATATGCACATACCTAAGACGGGTGGGACAACCTTGGAAAAAAGTGAGTTTAATATTGAGACGTCTAATATGCAAAATAGATACTTTTGCGGCGGACATTGCCAATGCATCGATTATTGAGTTAATTGTATGATGATTTTCCTCCGCAAGTTGTATTAGAAATGGAACCACGAATTCTTTATAGTCTGGAACTCCTGACAAAAAAACACCACCATTCTGCACAAGTGCCTAGCTTGGCTAGGTGCACACTGCCCGTTAGCTTAATAACAGGATAATGATCAGATGTTGCACTTCTTGTTAATCCTATTATCTTGGTAAAATGGAAACCGCATCAAGTCCTATGCTTACTCCGAGAATTTGGTAAGTCCATTCTCGTAGAATCCCCATTATATTCAATACTAAAGACGCTTTTATTAGTATTCAATGTTTTCCCCTCCGTATGTTGAAACACGAAAATGTGTTTGCAAAAGAGCCTAATTATCCTTCCGTGCCTCGAAGTCAATACAAAATGTTTTTATTCAACATTGCTGCCAGTTACTTCAATGAAAAAAGAAGAGCTGCATCGGCTGCAAGGTCTCTCTGACTATTTATTGATCGTAACCTCAGCTTTGCGTTCTGGATCCAAATATCTATAGAACCCCGGGCTTAACTGGATGTCTCCTCCTGTCGTAAGCAGGTCTGGATATCGATCGACTTTTTTATTCGAACCATTCCCTCCTGGGGGAGTTGGGTTCATCTCCGGATAGGTGACTATTCCATCCTTTTTAACGGCTGTTTGCGAAATCCCCATAAATTTATCATTATCAGAGTAAGATTCTACAATTAGATCTGTTCCTTCTTTGTAATAAGTGAATGTAACAGGGTAACCGTCCAAGTCTGCACGTACGTTTCTCTTCTCATCATCTTGTAAATCAAGAGTGAGCCACAATTCTGTGGATCTTTTACTTATCCATGCTTCAGAGAGAAGCAGCTTCATTGGTACATTAGACCAGTCTTGGTACCACTCGGGTGCCTCGAAACGGATATACCATCCGCTTTTTTCAGTTCGCCAAAGTCTTCCTTCTATAGCTTGACCGTCCATCATCAGTGTTTTTTTATCGTAATGAACCCACGCTTGATTTGGATCGCCGCTAGCGAAATTATCATGAAGCATAAGCCGGATCTCCGTTGGCGTTACGACAAGCTCCCTCGCGTCCATGTCCGAATTAACTAGCTCAGATAATTGAATTGTTTTACGATACGTCGCTTCTCTGGCCTTTTTACCATCAGCTTCGAAAGATGCCTGCCAGTTCCCTTCGATCTGCTTGAACATATCCAAGTAGCTGATTTGCAACCGATAGTTATCAAGAGATGCCTCATTTACCAGAAATGTATCCTGCCGAAGAGTAAGATCTGGATGATCCGATGGAAGAACAGCTGAATAACTAGCGAAAATGGTCTCATCCCCTTTTAGAAGCTGAAGTTTTGGATCATTCCCGGCAGCATCTGGACTTATATAAGGGAGTTCGTATCGAAGCGTCAGCTTTCCATTGTCCAGCTCAACGGATACGATCTGCAATTGCCCATAAATCGATGTGCTGTCTACGATGTCTCCTGCCTTAACTTCACTTACCCAAGTTTGTAGGGGAATTTGCTTGTACTTAAAAAACTGCAGATTGTGCAGGGAAAGATCATAAGTTTCTTTTCCTTTGTTCAACAAGTTTTCCGTTTCTAATAAGCCCACTAATCGATTAGAAGAAGCCTCTCTTTTCATAATTTCTATCAACTGCGTACCTTCTATACCCGAACCAGATAATACCTTTCGCTCGAACTGAACTGCATCATAATCCGGCATCCCAGGAACTTCCATTGTGAATAAGATATCCATTCGTTCATCGTCGGCCACAACGCCTTTCAGCGATAGCGTCGTTCCCCCCGACTGTATATTGATGTCAAGCGGATTGCCGAATCCGTTATTCATCGCCGTAGTAATGCCCAGACGTCCGAATAAATCCTGCCAACCCATGGACATTCCAGCGACAACAGGTGCCATGATAATAACAGAACTGATGGCAACGACAGCGAGAGTTAGTCGTTTGCGGTAACGAGAGCGATACTTAATGTCGGATGCTTTCTGCAATACATGATGATGGGAGCTAGCATCAATTCTCTGCCACATCTCTTCAAAATCAGGCATTGGAGGATAATCTGCCTGTACACGTTTCAAAATGGTTTGCTCTACTAAATTATTCAAGGCATTCCCCACCTTTCATAACCATCTTAGTTTCGGTATTCAGATGTTTTTTGGCTAACTGCAAACCCTTGTTCAATCTTGATTTTACAGTACCGAGAGGGATATCGAGCACCTCGGCTACTTCAGCAAGAGGCAAATCATTAATGTAACGCAGCGTCATCACAGCGCGAATTTTTACAGGAAGCGCCTGCAGCCATCTCTCCAACTGCCGATCCCCCTCTATTCGTTCAAACACGGTCTCTGCCGGTTCCGACAAGTGCATGGTCTGCAGCAGAAATAGCTTAAGCTCTTTCAGCTTTCCACGTTTGCTTCGTTCCAGTTGATTTTTACATAAATTCACGGCAATTCGAATCAACCATGGCTTCATTTTCTCAATAGTACAGCGATCGATCTGAAAGGCCTTCACGAAAGTTTCTTGACAAATATCCTCCGCATCCGATACATGCTGCAGCATGTAATAGCATAGAAGATAAATATCTTTACGGTATGTCTCAAATAACTCGCGGTCCGTCAATCCCACAGCACCTCCTTCGGCTTTCTAATAGAGCTTCAGCTGAGCTTCTGTATATAAAGACAAAGATCTAGTTGTTTAGGTTCATGAATTATTAAGCATGAGGAAACTCTGCGTAAATACAATAAGCTGCCACTGAATTATCTCAGTACCAGCTCAATGGTTTATTGTACTCTTGTTTCCGTAAGTTCAGCAACAACTAGCGTTATTTGCATGCAAAATTTATTCTCTTTATCCCATAATGCTAGCGCATTTTTCTCGTGCCCACGCCTTCTCGATAAGGCTATTGCTCTGGGTAAAGAGTAACAAAATATCAAGCAATTAATGATTGACCTTCCTGATCAAATGCGGAATGTACAGAACAAGAAACACGGATCTTCCCAAAGCGAAAACAAGAAACGAAAACCAAAGTCCATTGTTGTGGTAAGAAGGAACGATGCTTGCCACAGCCAGCAGAAACAGGACCAGTGAAATCAACATGGAATTACGGATGGGATACGTAATCGTCATTCCTGTGAACACACCATAGAAAACGAGTCCGAAACCGGCGCTGATCGGAAACCAGATCAGCCAATGGCTATAAGTATTTGCGAGGTCTTGTATAACAACATGTTCCGTAAAAAAGGCAATCGTCGGCCGCTTGATCCACCCATATACGAAGCTCATGGAAAGCGCAGCGACAACTGTCCATATCCAGGAAAGTTTGAGCGTCCTTCTCATAAGCCGAATGCTGCTGGCTCCACGGGCTTGTCCTGCGTATATACTGCTGGCATTGCCGAAGCCATCAAAGAAGTAAGCCATGATATAGTGAATTTGCAGCAAAATGGCATTGGCCGCCAGCACATCAGTTCCAAGACCGGCGCTCTGCGAGGTGAACAGATTGAACATGACCAACAGACAGGCGGTTCGGATCATGAGGTCCCCGTTGGCAGACATATTTTTTTTCCATTCAGAAACCCGGAACCATTCCTTCCATCGGGAAGCCATATCTTTTCGCCACTGCTTCCACATCTGGGATCGAACAATAAGAAAGATACCGAGCACACATGCTGTCCCTTCGGCTATCAAAGTAGCTGCCGCTACACCGGCAACATTCCAATGAAACACCTGGACGAAAACCAAATCGAGGGCAATATTCAATACATTCATAAAAATCTGCATGAACAGGGTCGCCTTCAGACGGGTCAAGCCCATTAACCATCCGATAAGAACATAATTAATGAGTGTAAGCGGTGCGCCCCATATCCGAATAATGAAATACTGGGCCGCCTGAATGGAAACATCCGGTTCGGGTTGAATAAAGTAAAGTGCTGCACTCAAAATCGGTTTCTGGAGGGCGATGAAGACCATACCGATAAATAAAGCGATGATCAGCGGACGAATCAGGGCTGCGATTCCCTCATCCTTGTCCCCCGAGCCAACGGCCTGTGCCGTAAATGCAGAGGTGCTCACTCTAAGAAATCCGAACAGCCAATACAATGTATTGAAAATAAGCGTACCGACGGCAACGCCTCCCAAATAGGCCGGGTTGTTCAAATGACCGATAATTGCCGTGTCAGCCGCCCCGAGGAGAGGAGTCGTTATTGTCGAAATCGTTAACGGCAAAGCCAAAGCCAAGTATGCCCGGTGAGAGGGTAATTTAAGGGAGATATTCGTATTCATCATTCAAACATGGAAATGAGCTCTTGTGTATACGGATGGCGTTCCGCAGCAAAGAGATCTTCCTTTTCAAATCGGTCCACTATGATACCGCCCTTCATCACCATTATTTTTTGGCTCATCGCATACACAGCCGAAAGGTCATGTGAAATGAAGAGATAAGAGGTGCCTAACTGCTCTCGCAGCCCGTCCAGTAAACGGAGAACGGCGGCTTGAGACAGAACATCAAGACTCGAAGTCGGTTCGTCCAGAATAATAATTGCGGGTTCAATGCTAATAGCTCGAGCAATGGTCGCTCGCTGCTTCTGTCCGCCGCTCAGTTCATGAGGATAACGATTGGCCAGACTTGCCGGAAGTTCTACAGCTTCCAACAGCTGTGCGGCAAAGTCATTTTTATTCGTATAATGAAAGTGTTTCATCTTAGCCTGATCGCCGAATTGCAAATAGGGATCCATCAACGAATCTATTATTTTTAGCTTTGGATTCAACGCTGCAGAAGGATTTTGTAAAACCGCTTGGATATTTTTTCGATAGGGTCTTAAACTGCGTTCATTTTTGTTATGAAGAGGTGTGCCCTCGAACAGAATACTCCCCTTATCGATCGGCTCCATGTTTAAAAGGCAGCGAGCAAGCGTGCTTTTACCGCACCCGCTCTCGCCCACAAGGCCGAGACATTGCTTCTTCTCCATCGTAAAATTCACGTCCTGGAGCACGGCGGTTCCATGATCGTACGTTTTATAGACATGATTTACTTCCAACAGATTCATCGTATCACTCCTGCAAAAGTTAGTGGGTTCAGGCTTCTAAGTGATGGCGATGATTGGATCAGCAAATCGGTATAAGCATGCTTCGGATGATTCAGCACCTCGTTTTTATCACCTGTTTCAATGATTACTCCGTCTTTCATAACCGCAATGCGGTCTGCATATTTCTTTACGTGACGCAGATCATGGGTAATGAACAAAATCGCACAGCCGGTTTCCTCTTGCATACGGGATAATAGTTCCAGAACTCTGAAAGAAGATACACTGTCTAAGGCCGTAGTAGGCTCGTCGGCTATCAGTATATCCGGTTTAAGCAGGAGTGCAATCGCAATGGATACTCGCTGCAGTTGTCCTCCGCTTAATTGAAATGGATATCTGGTGTAGATTTCTTCAGATAGGCCCACAGAGACAAGCGCTGACTTGGCTTGCCGTATTCTTTCTGTTTTGGACAGCGTTAGATGTCTCCGTTGATATTCCTCGAAGTGATACCCTATCGTTAGAAAAGGAGTAAAGGACCCTTGGTAATCTTGAAAGATATAAGACAGACGTTTCCCTCGAATTTGACGCATTTCAGAGGAGGAGAGAGTTATTAAATTTTTATCTTCATACCATATTTCGCCTGTCGCTTGTAGGTTAGGGGACAGCAGCTGTCCGATTGCCGATGCAGTCATACTCTTGCCGCTGCCGCTTTGGCCAACAAGCGCAAACCACTCTCCCTCATGTATTTCAAACGAAATATCATGAACGATCCCATTTTGCCTACCAGCAATGGACAGATGATTCACGGTTAAAATGCTCACTTTTCAACCTCTTTTTTCACATCGAATTTATCACGCAAGTAATCGCCGAGTAAGTTGGACAGAAGAACGACAAACACAATCATTATTCCCGGATAAATCATTAAAGACGGATTGGATTGAAAATGAGGACGAGCATCATTGAGCATCGCACCCCATTCCGGTGCCGGGGGCTGCGCACCGAGTCCGATATACGAAAGAGATGAAATCAATAGAATAATTTTTCCTAAATCAAGGCTGGCAAGCACGAGTACATTCCCGATAATATGGGGAAACAGATGTTTCGTCATTATTCGGCCAGTATGAAGACCATTTATTTTAGCAATCGTAATATAGTCTTTCTGGCGTTCAGTCAACACTGTACTGCGCACAAGCCGGGCATAATTAACCCATTTTACCACCACTATTGCGAGTAACAGATTTTCAATACCCGCACCCAGTAAACCGCTCAACACGATCGCAACGATTGTATCCGGAAACGACAGGAAAGCGTCTGCTATTCGCATAAAAATCCGATCGATAAGACCTCCTTTAAATCCGGCCAATACACCAAACGGTACACCGATCACAACTGCAACCAGCAGTGCCAAGAGACCGTACCCAACTGTCAGCTGAGAGCCAAGCAGAAGACGTGTCAATACATCACGCCCCAGATGATCTGTGCCGAGCGGATGTTCGAAGCTCACCGGCAATAATCTTTCAGCCAGATTGACCAAAGACGGGTCATACTTCAGGACAAGGAAGGTGTATGCTACAACAACCACCGACAAAGCTAGCATGAAGAGCAGAGCGGCAACTTTCCAACGCTTCTTACTATTCTTGCTTTCCTTTGCAATCACTAACTCCATCAGCTGTTCTTCCTTTCCCTTAATCTTAGCTCCGGGTTTAAATACCGATAAGATAAATCGACAGCGCTATTTACAAGAAAAACGATAATCGCCATGATCAAAATGTACCCTTGGATCACCGGGTAATCACGCGATCTGATCGAATCAACCACCATCTTGCCGATACCAGGGTAGGCGAAAATAACTTCAATAACGACAACTCCGCCGATCAAGCTGCCCAGGCTGACACCGAATACGGTAATAACTGGCGGAAGGCTATAGCGAAATGCATGGGCGAAAAAAATCCGCATTTCCGACAATCCCCTTGAACGTGCTGCCCGTATAAATTCATTGCTTAGAGAGTCAAGCAAGCTCGAACGCAATAAACGGACGTAAACGCTTGTGATGGCAAGTCCTAAAGTAATGGAGGGAAGGACGGCAGAAATAAGTCCGTCCCTTCCCATTGGAGGGAGAATCCCCCATCGAACTGCAAATAAATCAATGAAAATCAGTGCCAGCCAAAAACTCGGGATAGCTGCGCCAAGCAACGACACTCCCCGGCTTATCTGGTCAATCCAACTTCCGCGATAAAGGGCACCGAGTGAGCCAAGGGGAATAGCCACACTGAGCATGACAATCAGCGAACCAATTGTCAATTCAATTGTTGCAGGCAGTCCACTTAAAATCATCTCCATCACAGGCTGATTCGTAATATATGAATTCCCGAAATCTAATTTGACAAAGTCAGCAAACCAGCGGCCATACTGGACTAAAAGCGGGTCGTTAAACCCTAATTCTTCGCGTAAAGCTTCGACTTGTTCATTCGTAACCGACACATCATCGACTCTAAGAATGGATAGAACCGGATCACCCGGAGCTAGACGCACAAAGAGAAAGCTGATAAACGTAATGACAAGAAGAAAGATCATGACCTCGATTAATCGCCGGCCTAGAATCTGAAGCATTTACTTGTTCACATCCAATTCATTCGTCAGCATATAGTATTCACTTCGGGATGTCATCCAGTTTTTAACTTTATCAGACTTATAAGCGACTAGTGTATTCGGATGCAAAACAAACGAATTATACACTTGTTCATCTACATACATTGCAATTTTTTCCGCTATAACCGAACGCTTTTCTTGTCCGACTGTTGCGTTTAATTCGTCGATCAGAGATGTTAATTTATCGTCATCCGCACCGCTGAAGTTCAAAGCGCCCTTTGGATGAAACGTTGCATTTAAATAGTAACCTGCATCACCGCGAGGTGCAGTTAAATTACTGTAGGTTGTTAAATCCCAATCTCGATTGGCAGCCATATACTCTTCAGGCTTTTCGATCAGTTGGATTTTCACGTTAATTCCCAACTTGCCAGCATCTGATTGAAAAACTTGTGCGATTAAGGGTAAGTCAGCACGCGAACTGTAAGTCAGGAGTTTAAATGTGAGCGGTTCGCCATTTTTTTGCATGACGCCATTGGCTTCTGTATATCCTGCTTCTTTGAGATATGTTCTAGCAGCCTCCAGACCACTCTTTTTCTCAGGATAGTCTGGCGCAAATGAAAAAGTAGACGGGAATGGTCCTGCAGCAACTTCTGCATGTCCCTTTAAAATGGTCTCAACAATAGCTTTACGATCAATTAATGCATCTACTGCCTTACGAACATTGACGTCTTGAAGGGGCTTCCGTTCCAGATTCATCGTCATTTGATGCACCCGGAAAGTGGATGTGGAGTCGATGGTCACACCTTTGACAGCTTTCAAATTTTCCAGGGATTCTACTGCAGGTCGGAACACGATATCAGCGGCTCCTGATTGTAGTGCAAGTGAGCGGGCATTCGCATCCGCATTAAACGAGAATCTTGCTGACTCCAGTTTTGCAGGTCCGTTCCAGTAACCGTCATAACGGATCAGGTCCACTGCGGTACCCGGCGTAAATGATGACACGGCAAAGGGGCCGGTCCCAATCGGCTTATTAATATAATCCGTTTCCGTTACGTCGATAATCGAAGTATTTGGATGAACCAATTCTGATGGAAATTCGGGAAAAGGAACCGTTGTCTTAATCGTCAATGTATTTGCATTTGCTTCTATCGATTCAATGCGCAATGCGTTCTTTATCGCACGACTATCTTTTATTGCCCGCTCCAGAGAGGCTTTCACAGCTGATCCATTCATCGTTTTGCCGTTTTGAAAGGTTACCCCGTCCCTGAGTTCAATCTTCCATATTTGGCCATCTTTACTATCCCAGCTTTTTGCAAGCCACGGTTCAATCGTTAAGTTCGTATCATTGAGGTGTACCAATGTTTCCGTTATTCCTGCGCGAAGCGACACATAACTTGTATCCACATTCGGATCAAGCGAGCTTGTTGCAAAATTAAAGAGCAGGTTTACCTTTTTTTTCTCCTCACCTTGTTTATAAGTAGCGTTTGAAGAGCAAGCTGCCAAAAAAATAGCTACTAGAAGTAAAAACAAAAATGATATGTACCGATTAGACATCATTCATTCCTCCACTATAAATTATTAAGATTGTATAATGTGTAATAATTACGGATAATACCCATACATAAGCCGGACTTTAAGTCCGGCTATGTACCCTTTGCTTTATCGTGAAATACCCATAAATTATTCCATGTAAAAGAAACAACTTTGTTCGTAAAGTTTACGCTATAGTAGTATAGCAGTCGCTTTTCTGCACGTCAATCCCTGCCCGGTACTTTCTAAGCAATCAGTCATAAGGATTTTCTATTCCCTCTTCGATCCTCATGAGCTTAAGAAACTCTCTCATGAAACCTGGAAGATCAGGCCATAATTGTCCTGATACAAGGTTTCCGTCTACATATGGCGTTTTGTTTGTATAGAAGGCACCCAGATTTTCCACATCGAAACGGCAGGCAGGATAGGCGGTCATGGTTCGCCCTTCAAAGTACCATTTTTTATTCAACGCATTCAGCACAAGCACAGCGTGACATATCGCGCCAACGGGCTTGTTCCTATCGAAAAAATGACTGACGATCCTGGGGATATGTCTGTCCAGTCGGATGTATTCCGGGGCTCTGCCGCCAGGAATGATCAAGCCGTTGTACGCTTCGGGAATGACTTCGCTAAACGAGATATGCGATCCCAGTTGATAGCCCGGTTTTTCTGTGTATGTATCCCATCCCTCGAAATCATGCACGACAGTGCGCAGTACTTTTCTATTCGGCGAAGCAATTACGGCCTCATAACCTTCTTCCAGTATCCGAAAGTACGGGTAATATACTTCTAAGGCTTCTACTGCATCACCTGTCAAAATCAGTATTCTCTTTGACATAAATGTCACTCCTTATAAAAAGCTCTCCTTTCAAATTCATACTCCCTCCTTAAGAAGGATATTCTATGTTCATTATTTTGCTAAGAAGGATTATTTCCCCAATTTCTTCGTCTGTCCATTCATTTCATTTATTGGTCGTTCAATTCGGACCAGCCGTCCGGAATACTCTTTATATGCATTTATCCAATTAGTGGAGCTGCAAATGTCGCCAGCTTCGTCCCCTTTTTCGGCGAAAAAGATTCGATCGCTTTTTTTGGTGGGATAAGAAAGAACTCCCCGTCAGCAGCCTCAGCGCAGACAGGGAGATATCAATTATTTAAAATGTCCGAACTAGATTACCAAGCAGAACGCAATTTCCAAATATCGAGAGTCTTTACTGTCACCGCATCTCCTACCGCATACAGATCGAGAGAGATGCTTGATGGATCAGGATAAATATTGTTGGTCAAAGCTACCCGGTAGTTGTCCGCATAAGCTTCAATGACACAAGTATCGAGAAAGATATGAAGCTGCAGCGTCTCTGAGGCATCTATACATACAGTTTGAACCCCATCGCTCCATCCGTCTGATTGACTTCTGTCAAACCTCAGTTCTCTCGTATGCAGATTGTAGCTAAGTAGTGTTTGCTGCTTGCGATCTTCGGAGGCTCTAACAACAAAACCTACTTCCTCCGCCTGGGAACCGGTCAGCTGGAACTCGGCCTTTATTTCCAAACAATCACTGGCTATGTAATCCGGGAGCAGTCGAGATCCTGGCACGATTTTAGCATTCGCATGATGATAATGTTCGCGCCGGAGCACCTGAAGCTCTTCAACCGGCGGGAATCTCAGCCTGCCATCCACATCCAGTTCCACGGTTCTTGGGGCCGACATGGCACCGCACCAGTTGTTTTTCCCCGTTGGACCGAAGTTTTTAAACCACGGCATCCAATCCCACGCGTTGATCCAAGCAATGATGATCCTTCTGCCCTTGGCATCCAGGAAAGATTGCGGAGCGTAATATTCGAAACCGGCATCCACATCGCCCATCGTATCCCATGTGAATTTGCCTGTTTCGTAGTCCATATCGCCGACAAGATAGATGGTTTTGTGCTCACCCATGCCCATAGGGGAAATCATCAGAACGTAGCGGTCTCCTAGCGGGAAGAAATCGGGGCATTCCCACATCGTGCCCATCGTGCCGTCGCTTTCAGCCAATACGCCGACATAATCCCACTGACGCAAATTCGGCGAATTATACAGAAGCGCCTTGCCTTTACCGTCTTTACTCGAACCCACGACCATATACCACTTGTCGTTATGCTTCCAGACTTTAGGGTCGCGGAAATTAGCGGAGCTGTCCTCCGGGGGAGCGGAAATGACCGGGTTGCCCTCGTATTTTTCAAACGTAATGCCGTCTTTGCTGGTAGCTAGATTTTGCGTCTGGATCACGATGCCGTCACGGATGACAGTTCCCGTATATAGCACGGATAATACGCCGTTATCGTCAACAGCACTCCCGGAGAAGCAACCGCCTCTTTCATCCAAGTCGTAGCTCTCGCTCGGAGCGAGTGCGATCGGAAGATGCTCCCAGTGAACCAGGTCCTTGCTTTTCGCATGTCCCCAGTGCATGGCCCCCCACTCGGGGGCGTACGGATAATGCTGATAAAACAAATGGTACTCACCTTTATAGAAAATTAGTCCGTTAGGATCGTTAATCCAGTAGGCAGGTGCCATAAAATGATATTTTAAGCGCATTAGGTCTTTATTTACCGCATCTTTTACCTTGGCTATGGAGTTTTCCGCTTTCAGCAATGCATCTCGATGAAGTGTTTTCGATGTCATTTATATACCTTTACCTCCATTATTTGGAATTTGATAGGCCAAGAAAGCCCCTTTTAGACATAATAACCTTGCAGCCTTTAGGATTTAAAAGCGTTTCTTACGGCTTTGCTTTGCTCGATATTCCCGAGGGAGTGCTGTGCCAATCTGCCTTCCTTCTTCTGCACCTGAGCGGTGCGGCCTTCCGAATATTGTTTCATCCGCTCTTTCGCCATCTCATAGGATTGCTGCATTTCCTCGTTAAGGACAACCTTCTTCAGAGGTCCTGGGCTTGGGAATTGCGGCATCCATTGAATGCGCTCCTCCACGGGCAAAATACCGAAAGGCTCGGACGGAAGCGTCTGGTACCAATACGCCGTCGAGGACCAATCGTCGGACAAGTGATTGGCATGGCCGTGCTCAATCGTCACTTTCAGACTTTCCGAGAAGTGAATCGGATCGGTAATATGGAAGCGGTAAGATACCTGATATCCCGGCACATCGCTTTCATGGATGATCGAGCCGTGGAACGGGAAGGCATTTTTCTGCATGCCCCAAGCATGGTTAAAATAGTCCTCGGCGCCGGTCCCGACAATGCTAGGCAGCTTCTCTCCATCGATAAAAATCATGTCGTCTCCTTCGCCCCACCAGCTGCCTTGGAAATGGGTAACGGACAGGTTACACCCGATATAGTGGCCTTTGCCTTTCGCTTCCAAGATTACATAGTTGCCTTCGCCTTCTAGATTGGCTACGCGGTTGACTTCCGGCGTATTGACCTGCAGGTCCGGTCCCCATCCGTCGCAAGGATTTTCCCGGCGCCACTGCGCATGGAAATAAGCGGTGTCCTCGCCGAAAGGCTGCTTGTACAGTTCGTAATCGATATGGAAATACAGGCCGAACGGCACATCGTTTTCATTGATGATTTCGATCTTGGCCCGCTTGTTGAAAGCCATCGGCAGGTAGCAGTTGACGGATGCTACGCCGCCGAACTTGAACTGCTCCTCCGGCTTGACGGATACCGTAAACGGAAGCGAAGCAAAGTTGCCCGGCATCGAATGGCCGATACAAAAGAAGTCGCCGTAAGGAACCAGAACGCTGGGATGGGTTTGATCGTCCCAAGTCATCTTGATCAGCACTTTGCGGTACCATGCCGGGTCGGCCGATTCCCAGGTTACGCCCAGCGCGTTGTGAATTTCATTGACCGGCGCGATATTGCCGCCCCCCTCCGGATGAATGACACTAGGTCCATGAACCCGGCGGCAGAAGGAGGTCATCCAAATATGAGAGATGCTTCCCGGACCTTCAATATCTCCTAATACAATCGATTCTCCAGCTGGAATCATCCAATAGTCTTGATTTTTGCCTTCCTGGTCCCAACTGGAGACGCGGGCTGAGCGGACATCCTTAATTTGAGTCAGGTTACCGAGTAAGTTCAGAGATTGGTTGCGCATGCATGATTTCTCCTTTTTATTTTATATGAAGTGGTTGTTGCCCAAGTTAAGTGGCTAGCCTTTCACGGCTCCTGCCGTCATACCTTCAATAATGAATCGTTGGAAAATCGCGAAGAACACGAGCTGCGGAATAATCAACAGAACGCTTGCCGCGATGATGCCGCCATAGTCGATGTTGAATCTGCCTTTAAATTGCGAAATACCTAACGAAATCGTCTGCATGCTATCCTTGTTGATCAGCGTTACGGCGAACGGGAACTCGTTCCAGATATACAACACATTAAAAATAAAAACGGTTGCGATAACAGGCATAATCACCGGAACTACAATCGATTTACAGAGTGTAAACAGACTGCAGCCGTCAATCACGGCGGCCTCCTCCACTTCTCTCGGGAAGCCTCTCAGAAAGCCCGTGAATAAAAGCGTATTAAATGATACCGAGGTTGCAATATAAGGAATGATGAGAGACGCATAAGTGTTCAACAATCCGAGCGAAATCGTAATTCGGTACACCGGAAACAGCAGAATAAATGCCGGGATTGCAAGTCCTGCCAACAGCAGAACCAGGATCGCATTTTTTAGTTTGTTCGATCTGAATACCATCCTCGAAAGGGCATAAGAACTCATAAATGTAATGATTAACTCAATAACGATAGTGATCGCAGCGATCAGAAATGTATTGCTATATAACAATCCCATCTTCAAGGTAGACCACGCGCGCGTGTAATTATCCAGACTAAGCGTCTTCGGCAAGGTAAACGGATCATTCAAAATCTCGTTATTCGTTTTGAAAGACAGGAGAATCATCCATAAAAACGGCAGTAAAACGATAAAAGTCACACCGTATGCCAATATATGCATGCCGATCGCGCCGATGTAAGGATTGGAACGTTTGCCAGCGATGTCATTCAACTCTCGTCACCTCCTACTCCTCTATGTTTTTTTGCTGAAGCTCATATAAACAAGCGAGAAGATCATCGTTAGCAGAAATGTGACGACAGCGATAGCCATGCCGTACCCATATTCCCCGGAAGTAAACGTTACGTTATACATGTAAGTAACCATCACTTCGGAAAGGTGATTAGGTCCTCCGCCTGTCAACAGGAATACCGTCTCGAATATTTTGAATACTCCGGTGATTATCAATACGACATTAATCTTTATCGTTTCGTTCAGCATCGGGATCGTAATGAACACCATCTGCTGCAGGCGGCCCGCGCCGTCTATGGTACTCGACTCATAAACGTCCTTCGGAATCATCTTGAGACCCGCCAAAAAGATCGTTGCCAAAAATCCTATCGTCTGCCAAACGTAAACCACGCCTACGGAATACGGTGTCCATGTCTTGCCGCCGATCCATTGCAGGACGAGCTTGCCTAATCCGATGCTTTTCAGAAAGTTATTGATAAGGCCCATCTGAGGATCCAGGATGAATACCCAAATTAATCCGACCAGAATCGGCGCAACAATGCTCGGCGCAAAGTTCAAAGCTTTAATTGCGTTGCTCCCTTTTACCTTGGCATTCAACAGCAGCGCGAGAAAAAATGACCCGGGCAGCAGCAGCACAATGGAGATGGCAAGAACGATGATTGTATTTTTCAAAGAAACCCAAAACAAATGGTCTTGCAGCAAGGTTACGTAGTTTTTGAGCCCTATGAATTCGGCGGCGCCGATGCCCGTATACTTCGTCAAGCTGTAGAAGAAGGAAACGAATACAGGCAAAATGATATAAACCATATAGATTAACAATGCAGGAAAAAGCATCATGAACAAATATCTTCGTTTGCTAAGCCAAATCATCACACTCTCTCCCTGTCTTCATGCAATTGGTAAAGCATACTGCCGGCCGGAAGCCGGCAGTACATCCCGATGCTTAGTGCAGCTTCTTATCGACAAGATTCATCGCATCCGAAGGTTTAAAGATGCCGTTGATAACACCGTAGATGCTGTCGTTCAGAGCGTTCGCTGCTGCCTCGCTCAAAACAAGATCAGGTTGAGCGACAGGACGCTCCCAGTCCGGAAGATTCATTTGTTCCAAAACCGCGCTGTAGACGGGATACTTGTCTTTATCCACTTTGCCCGTATACTTCACAACCGGCGGAGCTTCATTCTCGGCCATTACCGCTGCGCCTTCTTGGCTATAGAAGTACTGGAAGAACTTCGTTACCGCATCTAACTTGGCCGCATCCTTGTTTACCGATGCGCTTGCGACAAGCGGAGCTGCTCCAACGACCATGGCGACCTTCTGATTACCGACGCCGTCGGAGAAAGTCGGCCCCCATGAGAAGCCTACATGCTTGGCAATCGGGCTGGCTTCGATCTTTTTCGTTTCCCAAACGCCGGCATCCAGCATCGCCGCTTTGCCTGCCGTAAACATCTCTACAGCTTGGAAATAGGAAAGCGTCGATACGTTTTCAGGGAAAGCTCCTGCCGTCCGAAGCTCGTCGATCTTCTGATAGAACTTGAGGAAATCAGGATTATTAAACTTCTCTTTGCCTGCATGAATGTTATCGATCTTATTGAAAAATCCGTAGCGGGTCAGCATGCCCAAG
Source organism: Paenibacillus sedimenti (assembly GCF_014534655.1). Classification (GTDB taxonomy): domain Bacteria; phylum Bacillota; class Bacilli; order Paenibacillales; family NBRC-103111; genus Paenibacillus_E; species Paenibacillus_E sedimenti. Next base: position 85,204 of record NZ_JACVVD010000001.1, on the reverse strand, counting down.
AAAGCCCAAGTACTGAACGAATCTTTTGCCCCTTTGGCAATCGTGACTACATTATTGTTCTTAAAGACCTTTGCTGCAGCAAGCAGCTCGTCATAGGTTTCCGGAACCTTCACTTTATATTGATCAAAAATTGCTTTGTTGTACCACAAACCGGTTACCAGCGCCTGGTAAGGAAGGCCGAATTGTTTGCCGCCGTCCTGATAGCCTTGGATCAACTTAGGATCCATGCTGGTCGTGATATCATTGTTATTTTTAAGAAATTCCGCAAGGTCAAGCAGCATGCCGGCTTTGTTCATTTCTTTCGCCGGGGCCGGCAGCATCCAGAAAATATCCGGCAGCTGGTTGGCTTGAGCCGCCATCTTCATTTTCTTTACGTGCGTATCCGTATCGTCCCCTTGCAGCTCTACCTTGATATTGGGATACTTTTCTTGAAACTTCTGAACAATGCCGTACATATAAGGTTCTTGATCCTTAACGTTGGCAACGTGCATGGAGATGAACAGGGTTACCGCCTTTTGCGAATCGGTTTTGGCATCGGAAGGCGCTTTAGCGTCGCTTGACAATTTTTCCCCTTCGCTTGTGTTCTTGCCGCATCCCGCCAAGCCCGTAGCAAGCATCAGCGATGCAAGTGCAATCGACAAAACTTTTCTCATATGCTCTGATCTCCCTTTTTATATATTTCCTTCTCATAGCGATAGTTGCTTTACCATTCGAAGTTATAAACTTATATTAACCGTTTACATTTCCAATGTATTTAGCAAAGCTTATTTATTATTTATCATTTATTGCTATTTCGAATTATGGTAGGATCAATATAACGATCATTCTCAAGGGGGCGGCTTCGTGATTTTACACCAAATTTCACCATATATTCGTGTTGCTATGGATAACATTGAAGAAGGCCCCTGGATCATCCAGGATAGGGTTTTGTACGATTATGAGCTGCTCTATATCATGGAAGGACGAGTCATTTGTACGATTGAAGATACCGTCTATGAAGGAGAACGCGGGGATATTTTTTTGTTTCGTCCCAAGCAACGGCATAATATCGTGAAGGTGGGAGGCGGTCGGATCCGCCAGCCGCATATTCATTTTGACTTTTTCTACAATGAGGACAGCGAAAAGGTGAAAGTTTCCTTCCGGCCGCTTGAGGAGATGAATCAAGAGGAAACTAACTGGTTCCGTCAAGACATTATCGACCAAATGCCAGTCGTGCTACCTAGTCATTTACGGCTCAAAAACCCGATCATGATTGAAAAGATGCTGCTTGATATCATTTATGAATATGAGACCAAGATGCCCTTTTTTGAATTCAAGGTGAAGGGGCTTTTCATCCAATTATGGATTCAACTGCTCCGGGAAAATTATTGGAATCAGAACCCCCATCTGGAAACCAATATGCATGCATTGATGCATGTGAAACAGTACCTCATGCACAATACCAACAGAAAAGTACGTCTGGACGAGCTCTCCAAAATATCCGGGATCAGCAAGCATTATTTGGTGCGGCTGTTTCAGAATGCGTTCGGCATGAGTCCCATCCAATACCATAACTTAATGCGCATGCATGCAGCTCGCCACTTGATTCAGTTCACCACGGAGCCTCTCGGTATTATTGCCGAAAAGATGGGCTTTCCGACCATCCATGCGTTCAGCAGGTTTTTTAAAATGGTCGAGGGCACCTCGCCATCTTTTTATCGCAGAAAAGGCTAAGAAAAGCGTCGTGCGCTCTTCTTAGCCCTTGTGCCAAAAAGCCGATTCCAATCCTCATTGAAATCGGCTTTTGTTTTGCAGGGAATTATCTTAATGATGAAATGACCTGACCGGAGGATGCCTCGCCGCTGGCCTTCAAAGGAGCTTGCCGCTGAAATGCTATATACATACCGAAGCAGGCGGGGAATCCAAGCGGTATAAAGATATTTTTAGCAACCAACGGCATCATGACTCTAAAGAGTTTCGAACTATACGGTTTGACTTCTAACATTAATGGGGTACCCTTTCGGCACCCCAGATCACGAAAATAGCTACACAGTCTCCTTTTTTCTGAAGCTTTGGGGTGTCGTGCCGTTTATTTTCTTGAACATGGAAATAAAATGGGATAAATTCATATATCCGACCACTTCGGCTATCTGGCTGATTTTCATTTCCGTTTCAAGCAGGAGGCTTTTCGCCTCATCCATTCTTTGCTGCACTATATAAGCCGACAATGACATCCCCGTCTCCTTTTTGAACAATCTCGATAGGTACGAAGGGTTCAAATATACCGTTTCCGCGATATCCTCTCTGGAGAACTCCTATTGCAACGATTTTATGGCTCCACGCCCGAAGCTGCGATATGGTTCGGATCGGGATACAGGGATCGATCAAATCTCTGGACTGAAACGCTTCATAAACAGCCAGGCCCTTTTTGTGAAAGGCGGTAAAAAGAACATATAATATATGGACATAAAGCGACTCGATTTCCTCTTTTTTCAATGCAGGTTTTTCTTCCAAATGCCGGCATCTGTCTTCGATTTGCTCCAATAGCTGTTGCTTCTGGCCCCACTCGAACAAATGGATCCAGTCTAGCAGTTGACGGTTCGGAATCACGGATTCCAACTGGGGCTTATGATACGGCTCCGTATTGACGATGACGGCTCTTGATCCCCCGACATTCCTGCGCTCCATTTCCAACAAATGCTCATAGGCTTTGGGCAGCCGGATCATATTCGCCTTTTCCCCGATATCGTTTTTTCCGTCAGCGCTTTGGTGACAGGGTACGGTGGTTTGGTATTTCACAGACACCTTTCCGCTGAATTCCTCATCCGTACTGCAAGAAACACGTCTCTTGCTAATGTCAAATACTAAGACATCAAGCACCAGAAAAACCACCTAACTTAACGCCTTATATACAATATATAAATCCATTGGCTATTATTTCACAAACCTGAGCCGTTGTGCAAAATAAAAGCGGTGGTTAAGCTGTCAGACTCGTCCAGACGATACCGTCCTTATACCGAACGGATATTTTCCCTGTCGGAACCGTCATTTCCAGTTGGAACGACGGCATCGATGCAGGCAGATGCGGAGTAAAAGATACCTTTCTCCATCCCGGCTCAGCAGGCTTCAGGCCAATAATATCTTCAATCAGTACCGCAATAGGCGCTGAAGCCCATCCGTGGCATAAACTCGTATTCCATTTCTGGTCTTTCCCCCATGCCTCGAAACATGCGGTCGCTCCTTCCCGAAGCATATTGCTCCATGAACGTTCGTCATCGCACGTGATAAGATCATACGCCAGTTCGTGCTCACCGGCTTCCGCGAGTGCTTTCAACAAGAAGTATGAGAAGTACACGCCGCACGATAGCCTTTTCTTCCGAATGAAGCGGACGATCCCCGGGACAGAATCCTTAGGCACGATACCGAAATAAAGCGGGAACACGTTCGAGTGCAGCGCGCTGTGGGCGCTCCCTACTGCATCCACGAACAAGCCGGTGCCGGCATTCCAGAACGCATCTATAAAAGCCCGCTTGAGCTCAGGAAGCTCGTCGCGATAAGGAATGCGAAGGATGTCGCGAATGTCCTGCACCGCTTTCAAGCAGCCGTAATAATACGCATTCATGACATTGTGACAACCTTCGCCTACCGGCTTGGCGAGCGGAAAATGGTACCCGTCCCTCATTTCATCCGGCCAATCGACTAAATTCCACTTCTCGTCCACGCGCTCGAGCAAACCGTCCGAACGCGAGTATTGTCTGAAATAATCGATCACCACTTCCGCGTAAGGGTACATTTCACGTAAAAACGCTTCGTCTCCGCTGAACCGGTAATAGGTCAACAACTGCAGCGGCCATTGGCACGAAAAGTCGGCGATTTCCTGCATAAAGCTGCCGGGAGCAACCGCCATCAGTCCTGGACAAATGGCGGAGCTGAGCGCATAATCGCGAATCGTCTTCCGGACAAGCCGCGAATCTCCGCTAAGGTACAAGTGGCTGTGGCCCATGACCGTGGCGTCACCCAAATACGCCCCTTTCTCCCGGCTCGGGCAGTCTAGAAATGCTTCCTGCGCACAGTATAGTACGCCGTTACGGCAAATGCTCCATATCCCGTGCAAGCGATCATCGGAAGTTTCAAACCGACATGCATCCGGGTCCATAGGGTAATGACGTACGATCGCTGCAAAGCTTGCCGCATCAATAGCCCGCTCCGGCCCGATGACCTCAACGAAGCGAAACGCCTTGTAATCATAAAAGTCCGGTTCCTCTACCCGCCCCGAGAGCGTCCAGATTTCCCGATAACGGCAGTTGCAGCGCATCTCGTAACGCACGTGTTCACCATCATCCGACAGCTCTTCCCCGCACCTTATTTCGATGCAGTCCCCGCTGGCACCATAAGCGCGCATGGTGAATTGACCTGTGATCTCCGTTCCGAAATCGATCAAATAATGCCCCTGACCGAGCTTCCTAACGTCTGAAGGCTCAACATTTCTTACCTCGAGGGTCGGGGTGGGCTGCTCCACAAGCGTATACCCGTGGATCTGCTTCAGGGCTGCCGGTTTCCAACCGGAGTCGTCGTAGTCCGACTCTTTCCATCCGGGAAAGCGAAGCCGGCTGTCGATATGCTCCAGCACCTGCGTCTCGTTGCCGATCGTCTCCGCGAGCCCGTCCCCATACTCGAACGTACGAACAAATTTCCACGTTTCGTCGGTTACATGGGCGACACGTCCGTCGACCCGAAGCTCCGCAATCATCCCCTGCCGGAGATCGCCGCTGTTCATCGCCCGGTTCACGTGACCTACGTAATAAACATGCACAGCGATTACGTTGCGCCCGACCCGCAAATACCGCTTTACGTCGATCTGGTTGTAGTAGTAGTGGAACGAGTACCCTTGGGAGGGTCCTTGCGCGACGAACACTCCGTTGATGTATAACTTGTAATAATCGTCGGCAGTGATATCGAGATACGCTTCATTCGGCGTCATCCCGCATTCGAACGTTTTGCGGACCAGCATATGATGGTTTCTCAGCCCGACCGGATGATGGAAGGCCGGAAAATCCGACATCTCTTTATGAAGTAGGTGGAGGGGCTCAAAATCAATAAAGGCGGGATCGGTCAGCCATTTCGCTTCCCATTGTTTGATCATTCATCTCACCTCGGGCTTCGAATGAATGCTACTTCAGTTGTGCTTGCATCGCCGCCGTATCCCAAAGGTCTTTCATCAGGAAGGAGGAATCCTTCTTGTTCTTGTACCAATCGATCATGAACTCGTCGATTTGCTTGCCTCCGGCTTTATCCCAAGTCGACAAGACATCTTTATACGCTTGATCAACGGTGTTTTTCTCCCCGCCAAGTACCGATTTCAGCCAAATGTCGTTGATATCTTTCGTAACGGTGTTCAGAATCGTTTGCAGTTCCTTCGGCAGCGTCGGCATATGTTCCCCAAGAGTAACGGTCCGATATTGTTTACTCGGGTCCATATACAGCTTCTTCGCTTTTTCGAACATCTCGAGTCCGGCTTTTTGCTCCGGCTTGCTTGGGTCGAACTGATTCGAGATCAACGAGCACTTTCCGTCCAGAAGACGGGCATAGGATTGGGCAAAATCACTCGCCCAGTTGACCTCCGCTTTCATCTTCTCCGCATCGATCGGCTTCGGGCAGCCGTTCGCGTCCACATTATGGTGCGTGCCTTCCAAACCGAACAACAGGGTGCGCCCGGTCGATTTCCGATCCAAGAAATCGATATATTGGATTACCGCTGCCGGATCCTTCGTTTTTGCATTGATCGCAGTAGTCGCTTGCAGAGGATTTTGCAATTCGGGAACGTATTCGCCGGCCGAGCTCTTCGGCAACGCGATCGGTTCGACCATGGCGTTCGGAGCGGACTTGCGAAGCGTCGCAACATCCGAGACCGTAAATTCAAACCAGCTGCCGACGTATGTCGGATAAATCCCGATCTTCCCGTTCAAAAACTCTTGTTTCACTTTGGCTCCGTTCTTGTCGTTGGCGAAATCTTTATCGACAATCCCTTCATCGAATAAGCGCTTCTTGAATGCGACCGATTCCTTCGTATATTCGAACGCCCGGCTTGGCTGACCGTTTACAAGCCCATAGCTGGGTCCCGGGCTGCCAAACATGCCGTCAATCACATTCTCCGACCGCCAGCTGAGCGCCATGCCGTACGTATCCTTCTTGCCGTTGCCGTCCGGATCCTTCTCCGCAAACGCTTTCGCAACCTGATACAGTTCTTCTGTCGTTTTCGGTACTTCCAGATTCAGTGCCTTCAGCCAATCCGTTCGAATAAATAAAGCGTTGAGTGGCGACGTCTCCAGAACGCGCCCGATTTTGTATATTTTTCCATCCGGCCCCGTCGTCACTTTCTTCAAACCCGGATAATCTTTCAGCAGCTGCTTATACTCCACACTATGCTTTTCGATCAGATCGTCCAGCGGCATCAGCTGTTTTTGATCAATAAGCGGGTTTAATATATTCGGGTCAAATTCATGAATGACATCCGGCGCGCTTTGCGAAGCAAACAGGACGTTCCACTTCTGCGCCGGATCCGTCCGTGGAATCGGTACGAACGTCACATTGGCCGGACCATTCTCATTAAGCCACTTGGTCCAACGGTTATTTTCGATTTTCCCTTCCGCTGCCGGAACGTTCCCCCGATCGTAAACCGATACGGTAATGTCGACTTTTTTGGCCGGTGCGTTCGGCGTTCCAGCTCCCGGGCTTTCCGGGGAGGGTGCGTGCTCTTTGCTGCATGCTGTAACCACGAGTACCATCGATAGCACGGATGTAAGAGCAAGATAACCGTATTTTTTCATATTTATCGTACCCCTTTCGACGATTCGGATGAAAGTGCCTAACTTCTGCTTATCTACGCTCTCTAACAGATTACCATATATTTACTCTTTGGCATCACTCCTTTCAAACGTTACTCGTTAACCCTAACCCTTAACCGAGCCGATCATCACGCTCTTCACGAAATATTTTTGGATAAACGGATAAACGATTAACATCGGAGCAATGAGGACGATAACACCTGCGGCCTTGACGCCTTCCTCCACCACATGAACCTGGTCGTCAGGCTGAGCAAGCAAGCCCTGCTGAAGCACGCTTTGGCTTTGGATCATTTGTTGCACAAGCACGGACAAATTTTGCATGGTCGAATCGTTGATATAAATCAGCATACTGAAGAATACGTTCCAATAAGCCACTCCATAAAAGAGACACAAGGTAGCGATGACAGGCATCGAGATCGGCAGAAGCACTTGAGCAAGCAGGCGCACTTCCCCGCAACCGTCGATTCGCGCGGCCTCTTCGATTTCAGAAGGAATTTGTTCGAAATACGTGCGCAGAATCAGCATATTGTACGTGCTGACCAAGCCTGGGAGCCAGATCGCCCAATAGGAATCAACCAGCCCTAAACCCTGTATGACTAAATAAGTCGGAATGAGACCGCCGGAGAAAATCATCGTAAAAATCATCGCCAGCGTAAACGTCCTCCTTGCATAAAAGAAAGAACGGGATAACGGATAAGCGGCGAATAAAGTCACGATCATACTCAGAGCAACACCGACGACTGTTATGACAACGCTGTTCCGAAAGGCCTGGACAATGGACGTGCCGCTCGCGAGCAGCTTATACGTATCGATACTGAATTCGACCGGCCAAAGGCTGACTTTACCGGTTTGAATCGCCGTCGTGCCGCTGAACGAGAGCGCCATTAGGTGCAGGAGCGGAAATAAGCACGAGCAGGCAAGCAGAGCCAAGACGACATAGTTCATCGCGTAAAACATTTTTTCTCCAGGTGATGCACGCATATGAGATTCCTCCGGCATTCAATGTCTCTAGCCATTATTAAAAGGTTAAAACAATCCCTTTTGATAACGTCTGGCAATTCCGTTCACAGTCAGGAGCAGGATGAACGACACGGCCGATTCAAACAAGCCCATCGCTGTCGTCAGACTGAATTGCGCTCCTTGCAGTCCAACCCGGTAAATGTAAGTGCTGATGACATCCGCCACGTCTTTGACCGCGCCGTTCGACAGGATGAATACTTGGTCGAACCCGACCTCCATGACTCGGCCCATCGAGAGAATGAATAACAGGATCATGGTCGGAGCGATTCCGGGGAGCGTAATGTTGGTGATTTGTTTCCACTTGCTTGCACTGTCGATGTTGGCGGATTCGTACAAGGAAGGGTCTATCGCAGACATGGCAGCCATATAGATGATGGCATTGAAGCCCATATCCTTCCATATGCCGGATCCAACGAAGATCGCCACCCACGACCCGGGACGATATAGAAACGGATACGGTTCTCCAATATACCCCTCAATCCATTTATTCAGCGTGCCCTCGATTCCGAATACGGTGATCACGATGCCGCCTACGATGATCCATGAAAAAAAGTGAGGCAAGTATACAAGCGTCTGTGTGATCTTTTTAAACCACATGTTACGAACTTCATGAAATAAAATGGCCAGCGCGATCGGAAACGGAAATGCGGCGACAATCTGCAGAACGCTCAAAAACAACGTATTTCGGATAATCCTGACCGTGTTGTAGTTATTGAACAGCTTCTCGAAGTTGTCCCAGCCGACCCAAGGGCTCCCAAACACCCCGTCATAAAAGTTGTAATCTTTAAAAGCAATGACCGCACCCATCATCGGTAGGTATTTAAAGATCAAATAAAAGAGGATGACAGGAATAAACATGACTAGAAGCGGAATGTTCATCTTGAATTTTCGTTTCGCCGCCAGTCTTTTTTGAGCGCGTTCATGGGTGGTCACTGCGTTCGATTGGACGGTGTTCATTATAAGCCTCACTCTCCTGCGCTTTGTGAGCTAACTATACCGCCCCCCTACAGCCATCTTCAATCGCTCATATTCTCCCGATCACCTTAATTCTCGAAGGCGGAGCAGAGGGCATAAAAAAAGAACCATGCACGGGATGTGCACGATTCCTGTCATGCGTTCGAAGGCGATCAACAAATCGGAGCCGATCAACAAAAAAGGAAAATCTCAGACTCTGGCCTGCAATTGCTTGCGGAAATCTCCGGGCGTCTGACCCGTTTGCTTCTTAAAGGAACGTATAAACGTATTCGGATGCAGATATCCGATTCGGTTCGTAATTTCTTGGATCGATTCATCGGTTGAGAAGAGCAGCTCCTTCGCACGTTCAATCCGAATATAGGAGAGCTGGTCGATAAAGTTGACCCCGACTTCCTCCTTGAATAAACGGCTGATCGTTTTGACGTGAAGCCCGAAAGACTCGCTCAAATGCTGAAGGGATAAATCGGGATTGTCGTAATGCTTCTCCAAATACGCTTTCATGTCTTGCACGAGACGGTAGTTTCCCCGAATCATTCGAATGTCAGCCATAGCGTCTGCCATTGCGGAAATAATATCGCGGAGCTCCTTCTCCAGTTCGTTCAGCGTCTCCCATTGGTTCGCCGCCTGTTCCAGCCTGACTGTGCCCTCCTTCGACCAGACGTCGCTCAGCTCCGGCGGCAATTCCATCAGCTCTTTCTCCAAGAAGAAAATCATGTAGCCGACGAGGTTGCTCATCTCCTCCCGGGAATAGAGTCCTCCTCTTATGTCGCAGAACATCCGGTCGAAACTTCGTTCCCAACTGCCTTCCCCGGTCCGGAAAGCGATAGCCAGCTCGCGGATCGATCGCAGTGGATTGCTCGTTTTCAACCGATTCATCGCTTCCACTTGCCAGTAGCCGACGACCGGCTCCGTCCCCAAAGACGGCATATAGGCTAACGCCTCCAGTGCATCTCCATAAGACTCATGCGCAAGAGAAGCATCCTCAACCCCCGACCCGATGCCGACGGAAACCGTAAAGTGAAGGTGCTGGTTCACCCAGCGGATCAGGTCGTCCGCCCATTGCTTGACCGACACTGCGGCCACGCCGCCGTCCGGGGCGGATTGGGGTACCATATGAACAACTGCCAGCTGTTCGTTCGTCATCCATTCAGCCCATGTCGCGAACGTTCCCGTCTCCGCCGTTTCTTTGACGACATTGGACAGTACGAATTTAAGCAGATTTTGGTCTTGCCGGGAATAAGTGCTGATAAACTTCGAATATTTATTGATTTTGATGACGCTTACGACGAGCGCTCCGAAATCGCTCGCAAGCATCAAGCTTTGCATCTCGCGCTGCCATTCGGCGGGTTTAAGCTGACGTTCGCCCTCCAGCCATTCCTGGAAAAACGTCTTCCGCCGGTAAAACAAGTTTTCTTCATGCTGCTTCTGGTAGGCATCCGCTAGTTCCAGCAAATTTTCGAGCGCAGAATCGATGAATTTGAACTCGTCCTGGCTGTCCTTTCGGAATAGCTCCGCGCTCTTCTTCTCCGTATAATGCTGGATTCGGTCAACGATCGACTTCACAGGCTTGAAATTTTTGCGGGATACAAGCACAATCCCGATCATGCCCAGCAAACAGAACGCGATACAGATCATAATCCAATACTTGGAGAGGGCAGATACGATACCAAACAAGTTGCCGTTCGCGACCCCGTTACGTATGGTCCATCCCAGATAGTCCGATTTGGACTCCGTCTTGAGAAATCCGCTTTCACGCGTGTCAGAAAAAATCGTATTTCCTTCCCTGTCGTAGAGGGTTACCCGATTATTCTCGATGGAGGTCGTCAGCGATTGTACTAGCTTCACCACGGATTCCGCCCGGACATTCACGACGATAACCCCGTCCGTCCCCGTAAACAACGGTGTATACCTGACGAGTGAAATCAGCTCGCGCGGCTCCAGCTCGGAGAACCCTTTGCGAATGTTCGTCCAAGGACGGTTTAAGCTCGGCCCAGCCAGTGCCTCAATAATCACCTGCTTGTCGCTGAATTGGTCGATCGGCGTGATGGATAACGGGGTAAGTACTGTTCCATCATAAGTCCGATATAAATAGATGGATTCGATCAGCGGCATTGCAGTTATCATATTTTTCAGCTTCACGCCAGGCATAACCGAGGAGTAGAACCGTTCTTCGCCCAGCGCTTTTTTGAAAAAATCCATCATGGTATCGTCCGCCGCAATCTCATTGGAAACGACGTTATCGATCAGTTTAAACTCATTTTCCAGCGATTGAAGAAGCTGCTCGGCGAATATCCGGTTCGATTCGGCGGCCGTTCTCTGTGATACATCGTTAAAAGCAATAAGCAGGCTGAAGATCAGAAGTGGGACGATGATCAGAAAGATCAGTACATATGACATCGTCCAACGATGAAACCACGTTCTCACAAGAGGATTGTTTACTTTCATCTCCGGTCACCCATTTCCCCTTCAGCTTTCTACGGCAATCTATTTTTTACCAAATTATACCTTGTTTTCTTTCCGACCGGCAATCACTTTTCAAAAACGGCCGCCGGGCTTTGCCTTTTCCCACTACATGATGATTTTCACTTTCACGTCATTGGAACTCATGCGGGCATATGACAAAAAGCGGACCGGATCCTTACGGATCCGGTCCGCTGTCATCGTTGCCTACCGGCCTCAAGCATCTCATCCCGCCTTCAGATACCTACAGCGTTTGATAACTATTCAATCCGGTTTGCATGCTTTTGAGCCAGCAGGCAAAGTTCCGCCGCCTTGAAGGCATGCTCCTGAGTCATGGCATGCTCGGTACGATTTAGACAATCCAGAATAAGCTCGCCGAAAAACGGAAATCCGACCTGGCCATTTAACGAATAATGCTTTTCACCATCACGATTCACCAGATACAGATGATCGCCCTATAACATTCGCATCATTTGCTTTGGTATAGTAAAGCAACTTCTCAATTTGATGACTGCCAATGTCACATAGAATACCGCCGTACTGTTTACGCCGAAATACCAATCAGGCCGAGTAGCGGGATTCAGCTTGTGCGGTCCAAGTCCGATTACATTTACAACACGGCCAATCGCTCCCTGATTAATTAGCTCGTCTGCATACACGGCGGCAGCCACCAGCCGAATGGCCGGATTCTCAAGCACTTCTTCCAAAGAACGGGCAACCTGCGCAGTTGGGAATTACGTAATAAAGCGCGATACTTTCTTCGGATCCTGAACGAGATCGGAATAGCGGCAAGCCTTTGGAAATCAGTGGTTGGTCTACTGTTGCCGGTACTGCAGCCGGCCAATGGACCTATGGCGGAATGTATAACTATAATCAACAATGGCAGTTAGTTTGGTTTTAATTTGGGTTGCTTATCCAGTCCTTCAATGATTTAGGAACCGTGCTCGTTTATCCAGTTTTTGTTCATTTAAATCGATAATTTTCTGGCCGTGCCTCGATTACTTCTTAAAGCTCGTATCGTATGCTTTTTGATAAATATCGAGATAACGCTTTAATTTCAGGCCATCAAAGCCTTTGACGTAATGATCCCATTCCGCATCCGTTAGTTTTTTGGAGCCGGTTATAAATTGGGCCATGTTCGAACGAATGTAGTCATTCATTTGAGTTTTCAGTTGTGCCGCTTCCTTGGCATCTGCCGTTTCCATAAAGATGCTTAGCGGGAAAGTCTCTTTCGGTTGTTTTCCTTCATAATTTTTGGCCGTTTCCAAATACAAGCGATGCTCATAACCGTTATCGGACAACGGATCGCTAGGTACGGCCCAGGATTCCCGAATATCTCTCGTACGTCTGGTAATGCCCATTTGTTCCCAAGTATCATTTTGCGTAGAGCCGATGGAGAAATATTCGGGTTTCAAGAAGTATTTCGCCTGTCTTCCGTGTTCGTCCACTTCACCCGGCTGTCCTTTTCTCCAATACTTCCCTTCCGGTCCGTATTCATTCATGATCGCATGTTCTTCAGAGTATAAATAATCCGCTAGCTTGATCGCTGCAATGGCCTGCACCTCAGTCGCCTTGTTAGTAATCGCAAATTGGCCGTTGCCATACGCTTTGTAATATCCTGCATATGCTTCTCCCTGCGGCCCTTTTAGCGGCGCGACGGTAACATACTCCTTATGTCTGTCTTGTCCTTTCGCCAGACTAAAATACATGCCGATATGTCCGGCAGCAGCAACTCCTACAATATTATCCCCTTGACGGTTGCCTACTTGAGCCATGGCATCGTTATCCTGGGTGAAGGCTTCCTTGTCGATCAGACCTTCACTGTACAATTTATTCATGTACTCAAGTCCTTTTCTCCATTCGGGTTGGTTGGCCGACAACCCGACTTTTCCGTCCTTCATGAAGAAGAAGTTATCATCATTATCATAAATAAAAGCGTTCATAAGAAAATGTGCCGGATTGCCATGCCATGTTTTGTCAGCGCCGGATAACGGAATTTCATCCTGTTTACCGTTTCCGTTCGGATCCTGGGTTTTGAATGCTTTCAAAATTTGATAATACTCTTCCGTCGTTGTAGGCATCTGAAGATTTAATTTCTTCAGCCATGTCGTATTGATCCATACTTTTTGCGAGTACCAGCAGTGGAAACACTCGTTAATATGAGGAAGCGCATAAATGTTACCGTCCGGAGCCGTGATCGACTTTTTCAACTCCGGATCCTGTTGGAATGCCTTCTTGATTTCCACCCCATATTTTTCAATTAAATCATTTAACGGCTTCAATACCCCTTGCTTCCCGTACTCGATTTGCTCGGCTTGAGTCAGGTCTCCGGATAGGAAAACAGCCGGATAGTCTCCGCTGGCAAGCAACAGTTTCTTCTTATCTCCTGCGTTGCTGCCTTGGGCCACTTCGAACTTGAATTTAATATTAAATTTGTCTTCTATATATTTAGTAACTGAATTTGTTTCCAAATTCTCAATCTTGGAAGATGGGGTTACAAATACCGGCAATTGCACAATACCTGCGGCCTTACCATTCCCGGCTGCATCCGACGCTGCTTTCTCTTGATCGGCGCTGCTGCCGCTGTTACTGCAAGCCGATAAAAGTAACGAAAGGACAAGCACGGCGCTTGCTTGAAGCTTCAAAAATTTCTTTACCATCTTTGACTCCTCCTTGAAAATTGTCTTGTTTGATTTGCCGTTTTTGAGTTGCAAATGAGTTTATCGATCAGCTTATCAAATAGCATCACCCCCTTCAAATAAAGCTCTTACCCGAGAAAAATTATCCTTTTAACGAACCGATCATAATCCCTTTTACAAAATGCTTCTGCACGAACGGATAGATGGCCAGCACCGGAACCGTCGCGACCACAATCAAAGAATATTTCAATAAATCCTTTAAACCTTGTCTTACCTGCAGTTCATTCGCATCCACCATCATGCTTGGGTCAATCGTATTCAAAATGAGAATATTTCTTAAAACAATCTGCAGCGGGAATAAATTTTGCGACTTTAAATAAATTAACGCATCGAAAAACGCATTCCATTGTCCGACTGCATACATCAATACCAATACGGCAAGAATCGGTTTGGAAAGAGGAATAACGACTCTCGCCAAAAATCCCAGATCGCTGCATCCGTCAAGCTCTGCGGCTTCCGAAAGCTCGCTTGGTATGGTTATTTGAAAAAAGGTGCGGGTAATGATCACTTGCCATACCGCTAATGCACCTGGCAGCAGCATCGCCCATCGGGTATCAAGAATTCCCAATTTTTTCACTGTCAAGTATAAAGGTATCAACCCGCCGCTAAACATCATCGTAATAACGAGAAGAATCATGATCAAACTTCGCCCGTAAAAAGTTTTCTTGGATAGCGGGTATGCAAGCATAATGGTTAACGAAACGCTGATCAGCACACCGAAAAACGTATAAAACAAGGAGTTTGCATAACCTGTGAGAATCTGCTTGTTTGCAAAGATCGCCTTATACCCCGCCAAACTCGGCTCCACCGGCAAGAGCCAGACTTTTCCGCTAATGACAGCTTGAGGAGAACTGAAAGATGAACTCAAAATATATATCAACGGATAAAGAATAATAATTAGAATGAAAACAAGAAAAGCGTAAACTACTAATAAAAATAGTTTGTCATTCAACGATTCCTTAATTGCGCTTCTTTTCAATTTGCTTCCCTCCTGTCTACCATAAACTCGTTTCCGACATCCGTTTAGCAATAACATTCACAGTTAACAACAAAATGAGATTGATGACCGAGTTGAATAGATCGACTGCCGAAGAATAACTGAAATTCGCTCCGAGCAAACCGATCTTATAAACGTTGGTTGATATGACCTCGGAAGCGGATATATTCAGCGGGTTCTGCATCAAATAAATTTTCTCAAAGCCAACGTTCATGATCTGTCCTGCATTTAAAATTAACAAAATAATGGCTGCCGGAAGAATCCCCGGAATATCAATATGGATCATTTTTTGAAATCTGGATGCGCCGTCCACTTTGGCGGCTTCGTATAAATCAGGATTAATTCCCGCGAGGGCCGCGAGAAAAATGACCGCTCCGTATCCCAAGCCCTGCCAAATGTTGGATAACACATAAATCGTTTTAAAATATTCCGGCTTTCCCATAAAATTAATCGTTTCGAAGCCGAATAACCTTACAATATGATCAACAAAACCCAGACGAGGGGAGAGAACAAGAATGATCAAAGAGACCATGACAACTGTTGAAATGAAATAAGGAGCAAATGTAACCGTTTGCACAAAACGTTTGAATTTTCCCCCGCCGATTTCATTCAAAGCCAATGCTAAAATAATCGGTGCCGGAAACCCTAAAAGCAGTGAATATAAACTAATAAGCAAGGTGTTTTTGATTAACAGCCAGAAATTAGGGGATGAGAAAAAGTCCTCAAAATTTTTTAATCCGACCCAGTCACTGCCTGAGAAACCTTGGATCACACTGAAATCGCGAAAAGCAATTTGGGCGCCGTACATCGGAACATACTTAAAAATAATGATGTACGTCATGGGAAGCAAGACCAATACATATAGCTGCCAATGCTTTTTTACTTTTTTTACCACCCCATTTCTGTTGAGTGCTAACGAGTTTTTGCCGCTGCCGAATTTTTGTAATTTTACGCCGCTATTCACGCTCATGTTCCGTTCTCGACTTCCTTTCATTTTTAATTGCATCTTCTTGGTAAAAAAGATAGCCGATCCTGTTGCGACAGGTCAACGAACACTATTCAGCCAAGGACAATATTCAGAAATTGCCTGCTGTAAGCAAAGGAAATCATAAGCGAACAATTTTCAGTTCGGTACAATATTCTGTCAAACAAAAAAATCCTATTTGTGCGGAATCTTCACAATTAGGATTTTTGTATTTTTATTATTGATAATAACTCGACTATCGCACCTTCAAAATGAAGGAAAACCCTTTTGAATAATACAGAATTTCAATATTCTCTAACGGTTCTGACAGCGCTTATTCAGCGCAAAATGCTCCAATTTAAATTCTAACGTTTACCAGTGAGCTTATTTGGCTGTTTTCCAACAAACCTCTCTATATTTGCCCAAATAACGTCAACCAGAACCGTTAGAGTTTCAAAAGCTATAAAATCCCTGTAATAAGCGCTGTGGCAACCGTTAAAAGTTAACTTGACAGCTTGAAAGGCGTAATAGGACACAGCAGTCTGTGAGCAAACCGCAAGGTTTCGGATACTGCGCCGATTTTGTCCTGATGGGTAGCGGTTATTCGTCAACCCCTCGATTGAATTGCCGGTTTGCCCAACTATATCAAAGCAAACTGGATAAATTAAGCTGCGAAAGTTGAGATAATAAGTTACTAGCGTTGCATTAAATTTTGGACCGTCTCATAGACTCCAAATAGTAAAAAAATGTTAAATTTTAAATACCCCAAGATGAATTAACTTGATGAATTCATTGCCTATCAGAAATCACGATATCGAATAGATGCTTCATATGTTGAAAAATGAGGGATTGCTCGTTTCGTACACGCCTGAATGCCGGAGACCGATCAACTCTGCAATCTGTTTTATCTGGTACCCTCCTAATACAATCCAGCATATCTCTCATGGTTCATCGACAGGAAAATAGCGGTGAGGCACTTCAGGAATAATACCCATCTGCAAAAGAGCGTTCATCGCATGACCCTCATAAAAAGCACCGGATAAACGGCGCTCGCCATTCATCCGGTCTGACTTTTCTAACGATAATCGTTCGGAGCCGCACCCGTATATTTTTTGAACGCGTAGCTGAAATAATTCGTATTCGGGTACCCAACTCGCTCAGCTACTTCGAATACTTTCAAATCAGTCGTCCGAAGAAGCTCCATAGCTTTTTCCATCCGAACCCTCGTCATATAGTTGTTAATCGTTTCTCCAACTTCATTTTTAAAGAGAGTACAAAGATAATTCAGATTCATAAAGATACTTGAGGAAATATCTTTCAAAGAGATCTCTTGGTTGTAATGGTCCTCGATGTACTTTTTGACCTGCTCGATTTCAACTCGATAAGGCTTGCCCTTTGTTTTGATGATTACTTTTAACCCGGCAGAGACATACCTCAGAAGGTTGGCTCGTATCTCTGAAGGATCTGCGGGTGTGAGGACACTCGCAGCGCATACAAGCTCGTAGAGCCGTTCCACCTCTTCCGCATGGATTCCGTTGTCTGCGAGAAGCTTGTACACCGTTCCCGCGACTTGGTTTGCCGCCTCGGCCAAATACCCGGTCTCCCCTGCGACCAGTTCATTCGCTTCAAGCTCATCCAGCAGATCTGCGGCAACACTCACCGCCTTTTCGTTCATGGCCTTGAGGTGACGAATCAATTCTTGTTCCTTGTCAAAAGGGTAGACCAACGCCAAGACAGAAGCCGACTCGCTTCCCCATCCGATTTTTCCGCTGACCTTCTCTGGTTTCTTCCGTTGAACTGACCCATAAGCTTCCCTGTAGGAATACGCGATTTGTCCGTATCCCGAATAGACGGATCCGAATCGAACCGTGACCATCAGGCCCAGAAATTCCGCTATGCTCTTTTCCATGATTTCGGCTTTCCGGTCAAGATCCTCTTGAAACAGGCCCCCTTCCCTACCGTCCAGACTGATAAGCGCCTCCAGGAGCCCTTCGTTCGTAACCACCGATAACCCCCAGGCATTTCGACTTAAAATTTCGTCACAAATATTTTTGACCGCATACAGGAACAGATGCTTACCCTCTTCATTGCCGGACGATCGCTCGGCCAAATCCTCGATCCGGATGACGCATGCGGCGAATTTATCGGACGGAAAGTCAATGCCGAGCCATCCGAGCTTATCTTTCATGCCGGTTTCGCTTTCCAAATAACTGGAATGAAGAAGATCGTAAACCCATTTTTCCCGAAGGGCAGGAAGGGATTCGCGAAACTGTTGCTTCAAGCTGTTCAGGTACTGCTCCTTGTGATGGTTTTCTGTCAACTTGTCACGGGCTTTCACGATGGCTTCCATCAACTCAACCGGAGATATGGGCTTCAGCAAATACTCGCTGACGCCATATTTGATGGATTCCTTGGCGTATTCAAAATCGCTGTACCCGCTCAAAATAATGATGAAACTGTCGGGCAAAAACTGCCTTGCCTGCTTTGTAAATTCCAATCCGTTGACGAAAGGCATGTTGATATCCAGCAGGATAATGTCCGGCCGATGCCGCTGCGCCTCGATCAGCGCCTCACGGCCGTTTGCGGCCTGACAGGCGACTTCGAGCCCGTAGCTTTCCCAGTCGATTCCTTCGACTATCCCTAGCCTGATGTTTTCCTCGTCATCCACGACCATAACTTTTAGCATAGGCATTCCTCCGCACGTTAGTTTGCTCTTTAGTCCCCTGGCTGCTCCGTCAGAATCGGTATCCGGATGCGAACCTCCGTTCCGCCGCTTGCCGGACTGCTCAGGTGAATGCCATAGGATGATCCAAAATACAAGCTTATTCTCTCGTTTACGTTCTTCAACCCGTAGAAGCCCGTCCCGGCCGCTTTCGTTCCGCCAAGAGCGCTTCGGATTTCCGCAAGCTTGTCTGCGCTAATGCCAACCCCGTCATCGGAGACGATAAATAGAAGCGCCTCCTCCTCTTGTTCGAGACGGATATCGATTCGACCGGGCGATTCTCTGTTTCGCAAGCCGTGAATAAGCGCGTTTTCGAGAATCGGTTGCAAAATCAGCTTGGGCGTATATTGCTCCATACTGATCCCCTCAGTCCGGATGGAGGACTCGAACCGATTCGAATTGCGGAATTTCTGGATGTTCAAATAGCTTTTGGCATGCTCGATTTCCTGCTCAATCGTGATGAACTTGCTTCCTTTACTCAGGCTGATCCGGAAAAACTTGCCGAGATTCGTAATGACTTCGCTGATCTCCGGCTCCTTCTTGCGAACCGCGTACCAGTTCAAGGATTCCAATGTATTGTAGAGGAAATGCGGATTGATTTGCGCTTGCAAGGCCGTAAGCTCCGCTTTTCGCTTGGCTTGCTCTTCTTCTTTGTTCCGGACCAGCAGCCCTTTAATATTGACAGCCATCGATTGGATAACGTCATTTAATTCCTTAATTTCATCGCCAGTATTCACGTTCGATTGGATATCGAAGTTGCCCCTCTCGATTTCCCTAATCGCCTTCATAAGGTGCATGAGAGGGCGTGTGATGTCCTTCGAAATCCGGTTTGATAAATAGACGGCGAATAGCAGCAAAATCAAACCGATAATCACGATGTAAAGCTGAATGGAGTTGGCTTCGGACATAATGGCTTTTTGGGGAACAAGGCTCATGATGTGCCAGCCGTAGTCTTTGGAACCGCTTTGGAGCAGCGTATATTTGTCGCCTCCAACCGTTATGATCCGGCTCGACTTGCCGTCGAACTGACCGGGAATGTCCCCGCTATCAGGGATACTGGAATCTTCCTTGCCATTCATGGGCTCATTGTCCACGTTATAGACCCTATTGATCCATCCTTGGTTGGAATTGACTTGTGCCAAAGCATCGCTAATCACTCTGGCATCCAATTCGATGGCGATGGTATATAAGTACCGGGTCGGTCGTTCCGCATCGTAAACCTTCTGAAAAAACGTGAACGTATCAAGACTTGACATAGATGTATCCCGGACGATGGATTTGTGCACGCCGGAAAACATGGACTCAGCGCCGGAATTCCGGAAATGTTGATACCAAGCCTGCTCCGCGATGGGATATTTATCATCATAGGCAAGATTGTAGATCCCCAGGCCGCTTCCATTATCATCGACTAGCGTGATATCGGTGATATACGTCTTCAAATATTTGTATTTGTTCAGCAGGGCGTCCAATTGTCCCTTTGACCGGTAATCCGCTGCCGCTTTTTGCTCCGATAGCTCGAGCACTTTATGATTCACTTGCTCGTCGAGCGCGATATTTTTTGCCATATATCGGGTGTCGAGTAAGTAATATTCAATATTCTCCATTGTCTTACTCACGAGTTGGCGGGAATAATTGATCGTTTTATCCCTAATAACATCGGTAACTCGGGTCGACGTCATATAAAGCGTCGTAAACAGGCAAAACGAAATCAACAACATGAAGCTGATAAAAATCTTCTGCCGAATCTTCAAGCCGGCGATCAATCTTCTCATGGCACCCTCCCGACGAATAAGATTCGTCCCCCGCCCCGTCATCCGTCATCGCCGTACTTGATTCTTGTTCCTATCCTGGCTTTAATCTCACTGATTGCGTTTCCAATAGCCTTAGACGCGCCGATATTCTCTACCATCATATAGTAAGCTTGCATGCGAAGCTCTTTCTCGATGATATTGTCGTACGGACCGAACTGCTGCTTGAGAGGTTTCCCGGCGGTCCAATCGAAGAATTTTTTCGAAAGACGATCATCAAAATAGGGGTCGATCGCATTCAGAATTTCATCTGAATAGGCATCATTATAAGCCGAGAACTGGTGCGTACGAATGACTGCCTCGGAACCTTGCCGGGTTAGGGCGAAGTTCATCCGCAAAGCCGCGGCTTTTTTGTTTTCAGGCTTCGATTTCTTCGGCATTGCGTAACCATTGCCCCCGCGGTAAAAGATACCTCCCGGCGGGGCTAATATGCCCCAACGGCCAATACCGTCTTTGTCCGCGTTCTGAATGTTGGTAGCGTGCCAGTCTGCGTACGGGTAAAACAGAACGGTATCTTCCGTGTAGGATCGCTCCAGCTTGAATTCCTGCAGTCTGGCGATGTATCCTCTGTCAAGCAATGCCTCGATGAACCGAAACCGCGGAAGTATGTTCTCCTTCAGCCGGAGTGTATAGCCCTGGAGATAATTTTTGTTGGAGGTGACGAGCAGCTCTTCAATCGACATCGAATCTGGAAACAAAAAGGCTTTACCGCCGCTGTTCGTTTTGACGGTTTCTCCAATTTCAAGAAGATCGTCCCATGTCTTCAATCTGTCCGCAAGTGCTGTCGGATCGTCAGTACCCAAATAGCGGCGGGCAACCGCTTTATTGTACCAAATAGAGGCGATTCCCGTAGCCGCGGGGAGAATGACGAATTCGCCCTGCGCATTTCGAGTTACGTCAGCCACACCGGGCATAACGTTCTTCGGATCGACCCCGTAATTCGTCAGATTCTCGAAAGCGCCTTCCATGGCAAGCCATTTGCCCCACCAATACGATTCGACTTTCACGATATCCGGTACGTCCGTCCCCGTACTTAGATTAAGAAGGAACCGATTGTCGTACTCCGACCAAGGTACTAACACAACATTAACGTGAATATTCGGATAGACCTTATTAAATTCTTCGTTAATCTTGTCTTCGACGCCCTTATCGTAAGCCCATAACGTAATCGTCACGTCTTCGTCCCCCGGAATCGAGGATGGCCTGTCGATGGCTGCGTCGCTGCAACCGCTTAAACCGAGAACAAAGAACAGGATCGAGATAAGCAGACAGGACAATCGTTTCATTCTCATGTTGCGACCACCTTATGCAGAATAAAAACAATAGGATACCGGCACTATTATATCATAGAGTTTTTTCTGCCCTGACCATTTTCTTTTGGAAATATACGATATAACAATCCAACTCCGCTGATTTCGCCAACACATCCGGATGCAGGAGATTGTAAGCGGACGATTTGCTAAGGCAATGAAGTTCCTTTCGAACCGACTCCATCTGTTGTAACAAGGCATCTTTCCGCTGCCCGCAATCCATACACACACATCCATTCACCCATATTTTGAAATTGCGCGGTGCTATCTCATGCTATACCTTAAATACCGATATTTCTTTACTCAGTTCCTGAGCCATACCGTGCAGACCGTTAGACAACCGCGAGAACTCCTCCGCGCTCGCCTTCTGCTCATCCGATCCCGCACCGACTTGCTCAACGAAAGCCGCAGCTTCCTGGGATATCGCCGAAATTTTCGCAATGCTGCTGAAGGTTTCGTCTCTCATGACCAGCATGCTTTCTGCGGCTCTGACGGTGTTGCTCTTCAGCTTCGAAATCTCATCCAATGATTGGAGAACTCCTTGCAATACGAGATCCGTCTTCTGAATGGCATTCATTTGCTCATGGATCTTTTCGCGCGAAGCATCCGTTGAAGACAACGTAATCCGAGCTGCGCCCTGAATGGTCTGGATCGCTTCAACGATTAGCTTCGATAGATTTTGGGTCTGATCGGCTAATGCCTTCACTTCATTCGCCACGACCGCGAAGCTTTTCCCCGCCGCGCCGGCCCTTGCCGCTTCAATCGAAGCGTTCAATGCAAGAATATGGGTTTGCCCGGAGATACTGGCAATCAACTTGGTCACTTTCTCGATTTGATGAATTTCCGTATTAAGACTCTTGACATTCTCTATAATAACCTCAGACATTTGTATGGTTTCTATTCCCTTTTCGTTTAGGAGCGCCATTACGGCAGACGATTCGAGGCTTTTTGTCCGGGTATCGTCCACCTGTGCGGATATCAGCTCCATGTCAGTCACAACGCGATTGATGCAATCGGACAAGTCCTGCATCCTAACCACACTGAGCGATGCTTCTTCAGCTTGCCCTGAAGTACCCTCGGCAATATGCATGATCGCCGTCGAATTCTGGGCAGAGGACTCATGAAGCACCCTGGAGCCATTCGCTAAATTTCGGGCGTGCACGGCCACCTCCCCCGTATGCTCAGCCACTCGAAAAACGAGCTGTCTAATGGACTTGAGCATTCCATTATACATTTGGGCCATATCGCCCAATTCGTCGTGGTTCCTGATCTTGACTTCAGCCGTAAGATCGCCCTCCTTCGCGAGGAGCATGGACGCGATCAAGCGGTTAATAGGAACTGTAATATTCTTTGTGATAGCAAGGGAAATCGCAAATGCGAGCAACCCGCATACGGTAATAAGGATGATAATAAGCAAGCTTAGCCGGTTCGCAGCCTCGTTCAGGTACGAATACGGAATGGTAGTGATCATCAACCAATCGGTTCCCTTGACTTGGGAAAATGCGGCCAAATATCTCTTGCCGTCGTCCCTTTCCCACTGAAAAGCCTGCGTTTTCTGCTTGCCGACTTCTTCGATTAATGTGCCGGGATAACGTTCGTTGAATTTGAGGGTATCCTTATTACCGGACAGAATATTACCCTCAGCATTCACAATAAAGATATCCGAGCCTTTGCCCAAATCGATTTTGGAGAGCCAACTGCGAAAATAAGCTTCCTTCACCGCCACGAGAATCGTTCCGATTTGCTTCGAATCGCCCTTGGTCATAACGGCCTTGCTTAGCACAAGATTGGGATCGTTAAATACGCCTTGGGAACCCAAATGTCCCGCGCTCCAGGTCGTATTTCCTTTTTTCTCCGAAGCGCTAGAAACCAAGCCGGCGACTTCTTTCTCCTCCCAAAGCTGGCTCCCCTCCGGCTTGATCATTTGCTTGTCGGGCCCGAGAAGCTCGGCATCCGTCACGAAATCGGTCAGGTTCGAATACTTGGCATTGATCAGCTCGAGCAGCCGAGCGTCATATTCCGAGCCTAAGTAAGCACGGTCGCCTTTGCTTCTCTTCCCCAATATCGTCTGTACATCGTCTGAGAAAGCGATTTCCGTTGCATAACTGTTCAAATGATCCAACTGAATCGCCATATTAGAGCTGGCTTGATCCATCACCTGAACCGAGTAGGTGCTGATCTGGGATTGAATCGCCTCGCTGGATTGACTGTATGACAAATAACCCACCGTAGTCAGAGGAATCAGGCAGAGACTGAATAATGAAATAAACAGCTTCTTTCGGATCCGCATTCGTCCAAGTAAACCTGAATTCACTAGTTTAAACAATGGTCTCTGAACCTTTTTTATTAGGTTATCCATCCTCTAATCCATCGCCTCCTGCCATATTTACGCTTTTACTGCACCTGCCGTCAACCCGCTCTGCAGCCGGTTGGAGAAGATCAAATACAGCAGCACCACGGGCAATGTAGCGATCGAGAGCGCGAGTATTTTGGCGCCGTTGTCCTGATAATATAAGGAATTGAACGAGTTAATGCCAAGCGGCACCGTAAACATCCGGCTGTCGTTGATCGTAACCAATGGAACGAAGAAGGAATTCCAGGACCAGACGAAATTGAGCAGCCCTAGCGTAATCAACGCTGGCGTGATCATGGGGGCCACGATACGGAAAAAGATCCGGAATTCGCCGGCCGAATCGATTCTGGCGCTCTCCAGTACCTCCGTCGGAACGATATCCTTGATATATTGCGTCATCCAAAACACTCCGAATCCTGCAAATACATAGGGCAAGATAGAAGGAATGAGCGTATCGTTCAAGTGGAAGAGCTTCATTTCGTATACGTAAGCGACGATACTCAGTTGAGAGGGGACCATCATGGTGAACAATACAATATTGTAGAGCAGCTTGTTCCCTTTGAATCGGAACTTCGCGAAGCCGTAGCCGCATAGAGCCGAGGTCAGCAGGGAAAAGATGACGCTGGACATCGACATCACTACGCTGTTCTTCATGAAAGTCGGGAACTCCGTTTTCGAGATCGTTACGAAGTTATGCAAGATATAGTCGGACGGTAGACCGTTAAAACGAAACAGCTGAAAGCTGTCGTAGGTTCCCATAACGACCATGGCATAGAAGGGAGCCAACGAGATCACGGTCAATACAACGATAATCGTATAGAACAAAGTTCCCACCGCGAAAAGTGTTTTACTGCCGGAATTCATCTGCCTGTCCCCTCCCGATTCAACGCTTTGAAACCAACCCAAGACAACACGATAATAACAATAGTCATCAAGTACGCGACAGCAGAAGCCGTACCTGTTCTGAATAAAATGAAGCCTTCTTCGTAAACATAACTAACGAGGGTGTATACACTTTTCTCCGGCCCCCCCAGTGTACTTGCAATGCTCAAATTGTTGTCGGTGCCTACGACGAGCAAAGAAGGCTCATCGAATATTTGCAATCCCCAAATGATCGAGGTGATGACAATAAATACCGTAATCGGTTTTATGATAGGCAAAGCCACGTACCTGAACTTATGCCACGTATTCGCTCCATCGATATCGGCTGCCTCATACATTTCCGTCGGAACGGATTTTAAGCCCGCGAAGTAAAGCAGCATGAAGTAGCCAAGATTTTTCCAAAAAACAATTAATGCGACGATCAGCACGACATAATTCGGATTGGCCATCCAATAAATAGGCTCTTTGGCCAAACCCAGCTTCTGCAAGAAGATATTGATAAACCCGGTCTGGTAGTCGAATAGCAGTCCGAATAGGACGCCTACCGCCACCGGAGTCGTTACGTAAGGCAGGAAAGAAATCGCTTTAAATGTCTTCGCAAACTTCTTGAATTGAACTTCCAGCATATAGGCGATGCCCAGAGCCGTAATAATGCAGGCAGGCAAAGCCAACAGAATAATCCGCAGCGTATTCAACAGGGATTTATAGAACATCTTGCCCTTCAGAACCTGAATATAATTATCCAGACCAACCCATGTCATATCGTTAAAATAATTCCACTTCGTGAAGCTGATCCAAAGGGTGAACAGCGTCGGCGCCAAAGAAAAGACGACCAGAAGCAGCAAATAGGGCGCAATAAAAAAGTATCCGTAATTCTCGGTGTTTTTGATCAGCATCAGCTTCCGGCGGGCCGCTATCTTTTGCGTATGCATCTTTTCCACTCCAATCTCTCTTTATCCGATCTTCATGCAGGGGCTGGAATCCCAGCCCCTGGCATAAAGTTCGCTTGCTTTATTTATTTGATCGAATCGTCTTTGGACTTGATCGCTGTAATAGCCTTCTCAACAGCCGTCGCCGGCTCTAATCCGGATTTTTCCATGTCCAGTGCAACAGCTTTCAATTGATCTTCGATCACACTGTCATGTTTGCCGTATTTCACCGGCTTCATTTGTTTGATGACGTCGTAGAAATAAGCAGTAATGTCAAGACCGAAATAATCATTAACACCGTTCGTCAATTTCTTTTGTTGAACATCCTTGACTGCGGTAAGGTTTCCAAACTTGTTGTTTACTTTCATCCCGGCTTCCGAGAACAAGCGATGCTTGATGAACAGCGCGGCAAGTTCAGCCTTGTTAGGGTCGCCTTTGTCCACAATCAGCTCAGCCGTGCCGCCGCGGAAATATTCTCCGCCCGGAGGAGCGAACACACCCCAACGGCCTTTGCCATCCTTATCGTTTGCCGGAATCGTCCCTTCTCTCCAACCCGCCGACGGGAAGAAGACGACTTTGCCCGAAGCCCAAGCAGCGTCCATTGCCGGCCCGTTCACTTTGGCGATGTATCCTTCTTTCAGCGCCTTGCCCAGTGTTTCGTATGCGGAGGTCATGTTTTCTTTTACTTTAAGCGTATCGCCGTCGATATAGCTCTTGCCGGCCGCCACCTGAGAAGCAAGCAAGCCTTCCATGACGTCGGTCGCATTCGTAAACGCGGTCAATTTGCCGCCGCTCTTTTCCTTAACTTCCTTGCCGGCATTTAAGATGAAATCTTGCATCGAGGAATATTTGCCGGCAATCGCTGCGGCGTCGTCCGTACCGAATACTTCCTTCGCCAGATCTTTCCGGTACCAGATTGCTCCCAGCCCCAGACCTTGCGGGATCGCAACCAATTTGCCGTCCGCATCCACGACCGCGTTCGAAGCCGCGTCGGCGATGTCGGTTTTCTTAAAGCCCAGCGTCGATAAATCGACAAATGTATTTTTGTAAGACAGGAATCTGCCCCACCAGTACGACTCCGCCATTGCTACATCCGGCAGCGCTCCCCCGGATGCTTTGGCCGTCTCAAACTTGGTGACGTAGTCTCCCCAGCCCATGACGGTCAGGTTGACCTTGACGTTCGGATAGGTTTTATTGAAGTCCGCAATGGACTCGTCAAAATAAGGCTTCCACCAAGTCCACACCGTGATTTCGCCTTTGTAATCCTCCGGCTTCTTCTCAGCTTTGCTTGCTCCGGCAGAATTGCTGGCAGTCGCCTTCGCTGCGGAACTGTCGGCACTTGCTTCCGGTTTGGAAGAACTCCCATTGGCGCATCCCGCAAGCAAACTCAGCGCCATCATGCCCGCAAATGCCAAACTTGATGCCTTCTTCAACTTTCTCACATTCATTACCCCCTTGTAGTGAAGACTGGAATCAATGCGGCCAGCATTCATTCCGTCTATGATTCAAGTATACCGATACGGTCCTGCTCCTTGAATTCAATATCTTTCGATCGTCCTTCGAAATCTTCAGATCATGTATCAATTCGCCGTACCTGAAGAAAAACGCCGAGAACCCCGCAGCAACGGGTTTTCTCGGCGTTTTTGACATCAGATTCCCCAAACAGCAAATTCGTTAATGCCTGGCACAGCAGAGCCATTGGTGAACGTGATGCGGACATATCGGGCCCGTTTCTCCGAATCAAACATGAGTTTGGACTCGGATTCGGCCACTGTGTTGCCACTCTTATCTACGACCTTCCTCCAGTTTGTTCCATCAAGTGATACCTCAATCTGATATTTATACACTGAACTTGCGCTGAACCATTTCGCAGTTGCTCCTGTAATCAGGTATTCATTGCCAAGATCAGCGGTCAGCCAATGCCCGGCCGTGCTATCTGCCGCTTTCCAAGCGGTTGCAGTTGTTCCGTCGATGGCTTTTGATGCCTCAAAGCCTGTCGGATTGCTGTCGCTTGTAGCCGATCTATAATCAGCCAGGTTGCTCTCAACGCCGATCAATTCCTTAACCGATACGTTATCCAGATACGCCTTATCCGTACCGTCGCGTCTCCAAACCTTGATGATGGCCGTCGTATTATTGAATTTGGTGATGGCTTCCCCTGTGCTGTTGGTATTCTTATAAATCTTGCTGCCATCGTCCCCAAGCGCCCAAGTGTCGCCAGCATTAACCCAACCGCCAACAGTTCCCTCTTCGAAGTCTTCCGCCATTAATACTTTGGAGGTGTTCTCCATCGGAAGGGTAATGACATTATCAAATTCTGCCGTAGAGTTATAATTTTTCAAGGCAACGGCGCCTTGGCTGAACGTGGTATCCGTACCTTGAAGGACTAATACGCCGTTGACATAACCTTTCAGAGAGCTGCCGTTCAACTCAAACTTTAAATTGTACCATTGATTATTGTTAAACGTGTAATTCGCGGCAGCAACAGTAGTCCATGCTCCGTTATTGTTTGCGTTAATCTCTACAGTTCCGGCTTTTGCAACCAGTTGATAGTATTGGGTGGCCGATACCATCCGGGCCAGCAAAGCGGTTTCGCCGCCAGTTAATCTCTTGAAGTCTACCGATGCGGTATAATCGCACCAATTGCTGCTATCCGAACCCGTCTTAAACGCCGCACTTACCTTGCTGTAAGTCGAGGATATGCTATGGGTTGTCGGCTCGGCTACCTTACGGGCGTCCAGAAGGGTGACAAACAGCTTATTGGTCGAGTTATTGGGATTATTTAACCTGGCATCTCCACTGAAATAGTAGTACGTATCGGGTTTCAAACCTGTCAGCTCTTTACGTACCAAGCTATACGTATTTCCTCCCGGAATCATCAAGCGGTTGCTGCCGCCATCGTTTTCGATGCCAATTCCGCTGCCTTTGGCGACCGTCCACCCTGTCAATCCGTTCTCAAAGTTACCGTTAGAAGCATATTCCGTCGTGCCCTTCCCCATGATGCTGCTTCCGGTTTCCGATGTATTCGTGTTGTTATTCGTGAGATCCACGATTTTATCATTGGCATCGGCGAAACGGTTGTTCCAAAGCTGCCCGTTGTTCGTATGATCGAGGGACACATTCGTTCTGTAGTTGTTCCAGGTCGTTGGATCATTAATGGGCAAGAAAGCATTGTCATGGATTCGGATATTGCTGAAAGGTCTGTCCGTACTGGATAAGGTTGCATTGAGACCCGTTTGAATAAACCCGGCATTGTAGAATCGGGAATCGACGATTTCGATATTGTCCGGGAACTTTCCTTCGTACCATTCCACATCACTTCGTGGCTGCAAATGCTGGGCGGTCACGCTGTTGTCCACAACCGTTCCATTGTGAATAAGCCATTCGTTGCTCTTAATGCCGTTATTCTCGGTATTACGATACGTTTCAGAGCTATGGGCATACTTGGAAGCGAAAGCGAACAATGTTGCCGTTGGATTAAAGCCTGACGGGATATTGGAGGTAAAGGTCACAAGCCAATCATTGGTCCCGTCATTATCCAAATCGCTCGTGTAACGAACCGGCGTTTGCGCAAGCGTCATCGTCAAATCTGTAAACGCATCCGCTGTGTCTTTATAAAACTCGATCGTATCTCCGGCGCGAAGCTTGTTAAAATCGCTGTAGTAGTCGCTGTAAGAACTGATAACAACCTGATTCGCCGCAGGGTTGGCCAGAACCTTTTTCCCTTTAATGGTACTGTTCATGAAGTCGTCACGCCCGGAGCTGCCCTTGAATTGATCGACCATAATAGCACCGGAGACATTTACAAACCAAGGCGTACCATAGACATCCCCCAAATTAAGTCCGTTCCAGCCTCTCTCGAACTTGGGAGCCAGATCGATTCGTTTCAAAGTCGGATTGTTAACATTATGAATATAGAAGTTGCCAAAATTATACGCGTACTGGTTATCGATCAGAATAGTATCGATGTCCCCAACGTTGAAAGGATAGCCTTCGGACGGTCTCTGTTGTTCCCAAAAAATCAGGTCGCCGACCTCCACTTCCGTAGGGATCTTCGTATCAGACATTTGCATTTCATCGGTTGTGCCGCTGACCAGCTGCCAAGACTTGCCTGACGAAGCCGTCAAGATTTCGCTTCGCGTTGTACCCCAAAACGTGGACTGATCCTCCCAGCCGTGTGCATAGCCGGTTGAATAACCGAAGCTGGCGTACTCCCGGTCCTTATCATAAAGCATCATTTCAATGGCATTCGGGTCATCTTCGATCGCGCTCATCACGGACGTTGTATCGACAACCGTATTCGGCTGCACCTTGACTTTCACTGTGGATGCATCCTTGTAAGTAACCTTGGCAATGGTATACCAATTGGGCTTCATTTCCCAGGCAAAATTCATAATGGACAGGTTGGCGCCGCCGCTCACATAGAAACCTACCGCATTGTTAAAATTGCTTTGAATCAGCGTGGCCGGTTTGCCGTCCGGCCCGACTTGCCCCATGATCGTCAAGTCACGGCTGTTTATGACATCAAGGTTCCGTTTATTCTGGTCAAGAATATAGGTTCCCGCTTCAAATATGACTCTGACTTGATCAGCCGGATTTGAATTTTTCCAGGATATTGCGGCATTAATGGCGTTTTGAATTCCTGGGCCGTCGACATTTTGATCATTCGCCGTTGTGTATGCGCTTACAAACACGTCGTGAACCGTTGCTGCTTCTGCAGGTTGAAGATTGAGCCCGCCGAGCTGAGAACTCAGTAGTGCTGCTGCTAGTAATAACTTGGCGCGATGTTTCATTTTTTCACCATCCGATTTTTATTGTAGGTTCCGTTAACCCCCGATACGATTCCTGCACCTCTTTGGTGTATCGGATTCATTTCATATTATAATGAACAACCCGGAAATATTGAATTCGATATCTTTCGATAAATATTCGAAATCTTCGGGTACTCACCCAGTTTCAGTTCTTGGTGACGGGTTCTATGCGATGATAACAAGCACATCCCCCTCCAAACGATAATGATTTGGAGGGGAATTGAGTTTATTGACAGTTTATAGTCAGTTGTTCCCTGGATCTATGTGCGAGAGAACTGGACATTATTAATGTAGAACGTAGCTGGATTGGTAACACTGGTAAACCTAACTATTTGCCACTTTGTAAAATCTACCCCGGTCATCGTGGCTAAATTCAAAGAAACATGTTTCCAGGATCCATCGGAAGGCGTTTGTATGTTTATGGTATAACCATTCGTCCCATCGCCAACATACATGGTAAGCGTGACGCCTCCGGCCCCTCCTTTCACCCAAAAGTCTAACGTATTGTAAGCAGATACGTCATGTGCGGCCCAATCATTCGAATAAAAAGCCCCGTTCCAGCCGCTTCCTGCATAGACAAACTTCTGAGAAGCGACACCTGTATTTCCGGGTACAACCGTAGCGTCAGTACTTGCTGTTAGATTATTAGAATTGCTATAATTTACAGCATATGGCTTACGCTTCAATTCAAGCGACTTGGCACCAAAGGAGATCGTATAATTGCCGCCTGCATCAGGTTGAATGACTTGACCATTTTGTACAACCTGATAACCATCCCCGTTCTTTAGCTTCACCTTTAGATTGATATTGTTGGGGAAGTAGGCTGGAACGTTCCAA
Source organism: Paenibacillus sedimenti (assembly GCF_014534655.1). Taxonomy (GTDB): domain Bacteria; phylum Bacillota; class Bacilli; order Paenibacillales; family NBRC-103111; genus Paenibacillus_E; species Paenibacillus_E sedimenti. The sequence continues at coordinate 53,613 of NZ_JACVVD010000001.1, read as the reverse complement.
GTATAACTCGTTCCAGTTGAAGTCGCATTTGGTGTAAGGTTTTCGATTGTTTTCTGCGCTCTCCAGTAGCCGCTTACCGCCCCGTAAGGAGCGATCCAGATGCTGGATCGTTTGGTATCCAAATAGTTAATCAATAAATTCATCTGATCCAGTGGCAAGGAAGTAGCAGCACCACCAACATCATGTGCCGTAATTACTGTCCAGGCACCTTGGCTTATTGCATTATCTACCCAACTCTTGTAGTCCGTATTGAAGCTTCCCTCTTCCCATGTAAACTGGGAAGAGATATTCATCCAATCGGGGGTGTCTGATGGTTTCATATAGTAAGTTCCGTTACCCCAACCCCCTCTTGCTGAAAGGTGCGTATCTTTCAGGTATTTGACGAGATATGGATCATTATTCGTGTAAGGATAGGCATAAGTTACAACTGGTGTGCCCATCGCTTGTGCAATCTCTGTTTGAGCTGCGACAGTTTCATCATAGCCTAAAGTATCGTCATAAGTCCTTTGATAGGGTTGGGTTGGATTGTCACTTGGTTCATAGTGATGTTTGGAATGGTTTCCAATTTCATGGCCAGCCAAGGGGAGCTTTTTCCAATCCTCTTTTCGGCTACCCGTTATTGCAGTTTCCGTTATAAAAAACGTAGCCTTCATACCTTTTGCATCTAAAGCCGGGACCGCATAATCAAGCTGCGAATCAACACCATCATCAAAGGTAAGAGATATTGCTGATTGCGCTCCATTCCAGGGCACGACTGTTATTTGTGGTCCAGTGTAGTGATCTACGTATGAGAACTGAACGTTATTAATATAGAACGTCGTATTAACAGTACTCGTATTACAGGTAAATGTAATTGTTTTCCACTTAGTAAAATCAACCCCGGTCATAGCAGAGAAATCAATGGAGACGTGCTTCCAGGATGCATCAGAAGGAGTTTGTATGTTTGCTGTATAACTATTAGTCCCATCGCTAACATTCATGGAAAGAGCTACAGCTCCAGCTCCTCCTTTTACCCAAAAGTCTAAAGTATTGTAAGCAGATACGTCATGTGCGCTCCAATCCGTGTAATAAGCCCCGTTCCAGCCACTTCCTGAAAAGACAAATTTCTGGGAAGCGACACCGGTGCTTCCAGGTACAACGGTGGAATCACTACTTGCAGATAGATTATTATTACCACTGTAATTCACAACATATGGGGCTGATGGTGCTGCTGATGCAGTCTGAGACACATTCGGTATTTGAGATAAAAGAATGAAGAATGCGATGATTATTGAAAAAATTCTTTTCATTTGATGTCATTCCTTTCGTTGTGCGGTTTCGGCCCGAGTGATTCCAGGATATTGCGTTATTAATGGCGGTTTGAATTTCTTGTCCGTCAACATTTTGATCTTTCTCAGTTTTGTATGCGCTTACACATTGCGCTAATTCATATTTTCACCATCCTTTTTTTATTTTGGTTCAGTAAGCCCCCGATACGATTCCTGCACCTCCTTGGTGTACCGGATTCATTTCGTATTATAATGAACAACCCGGAAATATTGAATTCGATATCTTTCGATAAATATTCGAAATCTTCGGAGACACACCCCCCGGCAATTCTCCAATGATTATTTAACGATAATTTTCAGGGTATTTTCAATCACAAAGCTCTGGTAAAACTCTGACGCACCGATACTAAACATGAGTAAAAGACCCGCAGAAGTTGACAACCTGCGGGTCTTTACTAACTTTTTCTCGTCGAGTGTTCAGTTTTCGTTTCTTGTTATGAACTCGCTTTTGCCAAAATCATCTCTTTCATGGATGCTCAGCTTAATCAATATAAGGGTTTACGCGACATTGTCTCTGAAAACTAAGCGGATGCAGCCTTTCAAGAAGAACTTGGAATCACCTCCATCAGGTGAGCTACGTACCGGAAAACAAAGGCCGGAGTCAAACTACATTTGCGGGTAACCTTCAGTTGAACCTGAAACCATTTATCTTGAAAAAGCAGTCCTTACCTCAGCTAAACCGCTGGATCGCACCCAAATGGATAAGTTGATCGATGAAACAGGCGCGACCTACGTATTTGACCGTGGTTAATCTAGGAAGTTACTGCAACGCTATTTATAATACGTATCGTACGATTTTTGATAAATTTCCAGATACCTGTTTAATTTCAATCCTTCAAAGCCTTTCAAATAAGCGTCCCAGTCGCTGTCCATTTTTTTGCTGCCCGTTATGAACTGCACCGTGTTGGATTCAATATAATCATTTATTTGTGCCCTTAACTGTGCCGCTTCGATTGCATCGTTCGATTCCATAAACATATTCAAAGGGAACCGTTCTTTGGGTTCTTTACCCTTGTAGTTTTTAAGCGTTTCCATATATAAACGGTGCTCGTATCCATTATCATCATATGGATTGTCAGGAACGGCCCAAGATTCGCGAAGGTCTCTATTCCGATAGAGAATGCCCATTTGGCTCCAGCTTACATTTTGTGTTCGGTGTTCCCAAAACTCCGGCTTTAAAAAATATTTGGCTTGTCTTCCGTGCTCATCGATTTCTCCCGTCTTTCCCTTTCTCCACCACAAACCTTCGGGTCCCCACTCGTTGAAAACAGCCGCCTCTTCCGAATACAGATAATCAGCCAGTTTCATCGCCGCCGCTTGTTCGGTTTCCGTCGCTTTATCGGTTATCGCAAATTGTCCGTTACCCACAGAATTAAAATAGCCGGCCGCTTGAAATCCGGAAGGTCCTGTAAGCGGAGGCACGGTAACATATTCTTTATGTCTTGTTTCTCCCGGTTTTATGCTGAAGGCCTTGCCGATATGTCCCACGGTAGCGCTTCCAATCATATGGGTCTCGGGCCGATTTGCCAAATGCCACAAAGCGTCCGTAGTTTGGGTAAAGCTTGCGGGATCGATCAAACCTTCACTGTAAAGCCTGTTTATATATTCCAGGCCCTTCTTCCATTCAGGCTGCGCAGCCGCCAGTTTTATTTTCCCATTCTGCATGTAAAAGTAATCTTGTTCATTGTCGTAAATGAAAGCACTCATAAGAAATCCGGTTATTTTCGTGTACCACCCGTCATAAGCACCGATCAAAGGGATTTCGTCCTGTTTTCCGTTGCCGTTCGGATCCATAGTTTTAAAAGCCTTTAATACCTGATAAAATTCCTCTGTCGTTGTCGGTACCTGCAAATGTAATTTTTTCAGCCACTCTTGATTGATCCAAAGTTTTTGCGCATACCAACAATGAAGACACTCGTTGACGGAAGGAAGCGCATAAATATTTCCATCCGGAGCGGTAATTGCTTTCTTCAGTTCGGGGGTTTTTTGAAAGGCTTTTTTGATCTCACTGCCATATTTTTCGATCAGATTGTTTAAAGGTATCAACTTGCCTTGCCGGCCATACTTTAACTGTTCATCCTGCGTAAAATTGCCGCTTAGAAAAACAGCCGGATAATCTCCGCTAGCCATTACAATTTTTTTCCGTTCGTTCATGATCGATTCCGGCACTACTTCAAATTCAAATTTAATATGCAAAGTCTTTTCCAAATGCTTCGTAAACACATTTGTGGTTACATCCTTAATATCCGGTGGAGGGGAAACAAACACTGACAATTTAACGGGTTGATCAGTTAGCCCGGTTATCAAATCCTTTTGAGATCGGCATGCCGGCAACAAACTTGCAGCGACAAAAAACAAAGTCAGCATCATAAGCAATTTTCTCAATCAGGAACACCTCCTGATGTTATTCGTTTTGGTTTTAGATTGCGAAAGTCGACCGGCGAAATTCCTTCAATTCTTTTGAAAACACGGCGAAAAGTAACCGCATTCGTATAACCTACTTTGTCTCCTATCTCTTGAATGGAGCTTTTGGTGTTCGATAACATATGTTTTGCATGTTCCACCCGCACCATCGTCAAAAAATCCAAAAAGTTTTCTCCAAATTGTTCTTTGAACAATTGGCTTAGATATTTTGCATTTACTTGAAATCTTTCGCTCAAATAATCAAGTGATAACTCCGGATTATAAAAATGCTCTTCAATATATTTTCTGACTTCTTTCAATAACTGGTGATAATTTCGCTCCTGCCGTAATGCTACAATTCGATTAGAGAAAGTATGTAAAGCAAGGAACAACCGATGCTGGATTTGTTCTGTGGTTTCGAAGTATTTCACACTTTCATGCAAGTGGGGCAAGACTTCATTTTTCCATATTTCAAGGTATTCTTTTGACGCTTGCGACATTTGCAGATCCAGGTTATACATGTAATAATTCAAAAGGTCGATAATTTCGTCCTTCGTTTTAAAGTAGAGCCTTATTTCATTGAAAATAGCCGCGAATTTATCTTCCCAATCATCCGCCATTAACCGGTAAGAATCGACCGCGTCGTGGATTAAACGTATTGATTTATGAGATTCCTTGTTTGATTGATTTGGTGTTTTTCCATATAGAATGATTCGGTTATTTCCTAAAACCGGCTTGTATTTCAATGATAAATAAGCTTGATTATTCGAATGTGAAATATGCAAAAGACTCTCTACTGGCCCCCCTATTCCGATCGTGACGGTAAAGTTTAAATTATGTTTGACCCACTCAATTATTTTTTCACAAGTCGGAGTCATATCGGAAATCGGATCCGGCAAGAATACGATTCCGGTTAATTGATGATTTGAAGTCCATTCCGATCTAATGGCGAAAGAATGATTGTTCATGATTTCATTAACCACACTGCTGATCACAAATTTAAATAAATACTGGTCATGCTCCTGGTATAGAGAAAACGATTCTCTATAATAATCGATCTCAATAATCATAACCTGTTGTCTGTTGCAATGAGCCGGCAGATTCATTCCGATATCATCTTCATCGGGAACGCTCTTACATTTGCCTGTGATTAATTCGTTGAAGATATTTTTTCTTTTGAGGTGAGCGATTTCTTCAAATTGTTTCTCAAATAACTCGGATTTTTCGATAAAGTTATCGATGGCGGAATGAATAAATGTAAATTCATCCGATTCAATACTTTTTAACGAATCCCTTTGTTTGAACACGTAAGCATCAATTCGAGAAATGATCTCCGTTAAAGGTTTATAATTTTTTCTGGTCACATAAACAATCGAAACAATGCCTGAAATGAAAACCAGAACACCGAGTCCAAACCAAATGCTCGAAAAAGTTGAAACAATCCCCACAAGCATCCCATTATTTAAACCGCTTTCCATTTTCCATCCGGTATATTCGGAGATCACGCTGGAAAGCGGCTTCTCATTTCCGGATGAAAGATCCTGATTGGTAAGAAGAACATTTCCATTACGGTCCTTTAGGGATACGAACGTATTCTTAACGTTATACATTCCATTCATTTTAGCTTGAAACGTAGCGGTACTGATATTCACAACCAGGAACCCTTTTGTCCCATCACTTATGGGAGCTTCACGAACCAAGCTAATTACATTTTTATAGTCTTGATCGGAAAATTCCCTATATTGCCTTAAATTTGTCCACTGTGATAGATGCGAATTCCGTTCGAGTTCCTGAACAAATACATGATCTCCGAATTCCTCCACTTGATGGAAGACATTGCTGCTATATATGAATCGGTCATGAAGACGAACCAAATAAATGGAATCAATCAACGGCATTTCCTGCTTTAGCTCTTGTAATCTTTTAGCCACTTGGTAGTTTAGATAGACGTTATGATCGTCAATTTCTTCAAAAAATTGTAGGATCAACTTATTTTTTAAAATTTCATTAATGATCGATTGATCTATAGTTTTAAGGGAAATATCGATCGACTGCATCAATTGTCCGGCAAAAATTTTATTAGCTTCCACCGCATTCTTCTTGTTGTGTTCAATTAATGTTTGAAAAAAAACAAAAAATATAACCGTGAAAATAATTATAAAGATTGGAAGATAGGACCAAACCATTCGACGAAACCAGGTTTTGTTCATTTAAATTCACCCAATCCGGAATAATTCTTACACAAAACGATTCTAAAGCGTTTACAATTTGTGATTGCGACGATAAACTTTATAATTCGTGATGAATTTAAAGGATTCTGACTATATTTTTCGAAATTACTGAGTTTTGATCAAATATTTTCAAATCATGGAATGGGAGTGGGATCAATCCATTTTGATGAGCTTCGTTAATAAACCTCTCGTTATTTTCTGTACTCGTATAAATTCCAATTGGTCGATTACTTATCATATTATCGCACCAATAACATTCATCTCCAGTTATCACATAGTCGTTATTATCCAATTTAAAATATACAACAGATGAACCATTGCTATGACCGCCTATAACTTTGAATCTGAATAAGTTATCGTAAATATATTCATTTTCTACGGTCACAACATTGCACTGGAGTAGTTTTTCTTTAATGGATTGCGAGCATTTTTCTAGTGCGATGTCATAGTCGAGTTTAGAGATAATGATTTCAGGTGTATCAAACAAGTCAAGATTATCAATGTGATCAAAATGACTGTGAGTAATAATTACCGTATCAACGAAGTTTAAGTTGTCAATTATGTTCCTTAACTCGGTTTCAACGCCTGTAAAAGTAATACCCCATTGATTTGCAACAGTCTCATCGCGAAAACCTGTATCAATGAAAATCGTTTTATCATTATGCTTGGCAATATAATAAGACCACGATATCTTGACTATTTCTTCTGAATTATTCATGTCACGGTATATATTTCTTGAGTGGAACAAAGATTCGCCTACTTTAACAGCATACAGTTCCATTCGATTGGCTCAGTCCCTTCCTCTAGGTTATTATTATTATTCTCCTGACATCGGAATAACCCTTTTATCTGTTCGTTGCTGTACCACATCAAACAAGGTGAACCTTATCATATAGAAAAACTAGATCATTGCGGGGGACGATAGTGCAGTAAGACGTGATATAACGTCAGATTTATCCCGGCCCCCGCAACTTGCTGCGAACCTCAAATGTGACTCATTCCCCATAATAGAGCACTCCCGATCCTAATAACGAATATTAATTCGAAAGAAAACAGGAAAGAGCCCATATAAATAGGCTCTTTCCTGCTTTATCTTTATTCGTTCCAAAGCTTGATTCTGTCTTTAACCATTTGCGTATAGGTTTGATTTAATTTCTGGACACCCGCTTTATCCAGATCCTTCATGAAAGCATCCCAGATCGCATCGAACTGGTCCGGCTTTGCAAGAATAGCTTCCGGAACTCTTTTCTTCATGATGTCCTGCGTTTTTTGGAATATGACGTTCGCTTCAGAGCCAGTTTCGGTACTCATTGTCCAAACTGCACCCCAAGGCTTAACAGGGAACTCTTCTTTTTTCGGGAACAAATCTAAATAAGTTGAAACTTTGTAAGCCGCGAGCGTTTCTTTATCAGCTTTGCTGTACTGAGCCTGTACTTGTTCGGGGAAGTTGGCTGTGTAATAGTTGCCGCTTGGATCCTTCACGCCATCGCCGTAATTGGCAGAGAGTTGAACGTAGTTGCCTATTCCCGTTGATTTCTTAAAGTTATTGGCGTCGTTAGTTTTCTTCTCGAGAACGTCGGCCGGAATGACACGTTTGCCATTCTCCACTTTATAGTGAACACCTTCTATCCCCCAGTTAATCAGAACCTGACCTTCATCCGAAGCCAAGTAATCCAGGAACTTGATGAGACGGACTGGGTCCTTCGCGCTCTTCGTAATACTTACACCTGGACCTGCCAAATAACCTGTGTCTTGGTAACTGTGGTCTTTATAAGTATCATTCAAAGTAACTGGAAAATGCGCGTAAGTCTGATCGAACTTCCCTTCTTTTTTAAGCGAATTTTCCGCTTCCTGATAGTCCCATTTTTGATCGATAATGCCCAGAACGCGACCTGTAGCAATTTTCGCTTTATATTGGTCGTATTTTTGTACAAAGCTTTCAGGATCCAGCAAGCCGATGTCGTTCATGTGATTCAACCAACGGAAGTATTCCTTCTCTTCTGGACGAAGGTAATGCAGCTTTGCTTCATACGTTTTTGGATCGATGTAGAATTCTCCATCATCCGGAGCTCCAGTAGTAAGAAAAGCTGGATTTGTTGTGGAAATTAATATTTGCCACTCGCCTGCGTTGAGAGACATTCCAATAGTCGGTTTTCCGTCCGCAGTAGTCGGATGCTTTTCCTTGTATGCTTTAATGGCTGCCTCATAGTCCTTCACGGTTTTGATTTGCGGATAGCCAAGCTCTTTCAACACTTGATGCTGAAGTTTGAAGCCGCTGCCAGCGTCGAAATGCGTATGGTTTACACCGGGAAACGGAAGTGTGTAGATCGCATGGTCGGAATTGCTCCAGCGAAGGCGCTTCATGTAATCGCCGTACACTTTTTTGATATTCGGGCCGTATTTATCAATCAGCGGCGCCAGATCGACTAGCGCTCCCGCATCAACCAGCTTGCCTGCGCCACCGATAACTAAATCCGGATAATCATTGCTCGCAATCATGAGCGCGAAATATTTTTGCGGGTCGCCGCCCTCTACAGAAAACTCCTTTTTGAGTGTAATCCCGGTTTTTTCCTTGATGGCTTTACCTACGTCGCTCTGCATATCGTCCCAGTTCGGATCGAAGGGTCCTCCTGTTGCCAATCTTACTATCATGGGAGTAAGATCAGCTTTAGAATCAGCTTTAGCCGTTGGTACATCACTTGTTGTCGGTTTTGTTTGCGACGAATTGGTGCAGCCAGTTATCGCCAATAAAGTGCTTACAATCAGTACGCTGGATATTTTTGCAACTTTCCCTTTCATCTTTTGTTGCCTCCCTTTATTTTCATTTAATGATATATAAACAGGTTCCCTGCAAATACCTAATTAACTCTTGACAGCGCCGAGCGTTATGCCTTTAACGAAATATTTCTGTAAGAAAGGGTATACGAGCAAAATCGGCATGGTTACGACCATGGTAATCGCCATCTTGATCGAATCCGGAGATACGGCGGCAATCGATTGTTGACTGTTGCTGTTGATACTTCTATAATCGGTAGCCGACTGAGTCGATTGAAGCACCTTAATCAGCTCATATTGAAGTGTCGTATTTTGCGGTTTCGATGCATTGTACAGGTACGTATCGAACCAAGAATTCCAATGTCCGACTGCGACAAACAGGGCAATGGTCGCCAAAACCGGCTGGCAAAGCGGCAGGATAATCCTCCAGAAGATCGTATAATCATTGGCTCCGTCCATTTTAGCCGATTCTTGAAGTGCAATCGGAAGTCCGTCAATATAGGAGCGGATGACGAATACGTTAAATACGCCCAGAATGCTCGGAATGATGTATACCCAAAATGTACCTATCAAGCCAAGACTTCGAATCAGCAAATACCCGGGAATCAAACCGCCAGAGAAGTATAAGGTCAGTGCGAAAAGCACGGAAAACAATCGTCTCGCCTGAAATTCACGCCGGCTTAATGTATAAGCCATCATGGAGGCTGTCAATACTCCGATGATCGCGCCTACCACAGTTCGGATAACAGAGTTGCGGAAGCCGATCACCAAACCTTCAAATTGAAATATAGTTTCGTAGTTTTTCAACGTAAATTGTCTCGGCCAAATCGTCAACCCTCCCTTGACGGTGTCCATAGAATCGTTTAACGAAATGGCCAACACATTCAGGAAAGGATAAAGCGTTACGATCAAAACGATCATCATGATCAGATATAATAAGGTATCGAATATCCGGTCGGAAATATTCTTTTGTACCAAGCCTTGCATCGAACTCACTCCTAAATGATCGTTTCTTTCGTTACTCGTTTGTAAATGCCGTTAGCTGTAAAGACAAGAATGATACTGATTACCGAATTGAAAATCCCGATTGCCGTTCCGTATGAATAGCGGGATAACCCGATACCATAGTTTAAGGCGTATAAATCCAGAACTTCCGAGTAATCCGAAACTAGAGGGTTGCCTAGCAGAAATTGTTTCTCGAACCCGATGCTGATCAGGTTCCCGATGGACAAGATGAACAGCACCATGAAAGTAGGACGAATGCCTGGTAAAGTAATATTCCACATGCGTCGAAACCTTCCAGCCCCATCCACGGTTGCGGCTTCGTATTGCTCCGGGTCGATTCCAGCCATAGCCGCTAAAAAAATAATGGAGTTCCACCCTGTCTCTTTCCACATATCGGATACCGTGACAATTCCCCAAAACCATTCGCCTTTCGCCATAAACTGAATCGGTTTATCGATAAGATGCAATGACATAAGCAGTTGGTTGACTGCTCCACCATCCACGGATAACATCTTCGTAATCAGTCCGGCTACAACAACCCATGAAACGAAGTGAGGCAAGTACGAGATCGTCTGAATCGATCTTTTGAACAATCCTCCCCGAAGTTCATTGAGCAGCAATGCAAATATAATAGGAACGGTAAATCCGACGATCAGCCCCATCACGCTCATGGCCATCGTGTTGCGAAGTACATGATAAAATCTTTCATCTGAAAATAATTCTATGAAAGTTCGGAGACCGACCCATTTTTGATCCAGAATCGATTTCCCCGGCTTGTAATTTTGAAAAGCAATCAGCCATCCCCATAAAGGTACATAGTTGAAAGTGATGAGCCAAATGACGAACGGGACTGACATAAAATATAAGTAGCGCTGCTGAAGCATGGTATACCAAAAGCGATGCTTGCGCTTTTTCCCCTCCGCTGGTCGAATGATCCCTGTTGTAAGCGATTCCATTTGTGCCCTCCTATTTCATTTCTCTCATGTGTCTATCATAATCGAAACGACTTCCCATCTAACACCCGATAAATTCATCTTAAAATCATATAAAAATTAGCGCTCTCATAACGTGAAAATGAAAGAAGGACATACCTGCACCGGACCCTTCAACCCGGTTAATCAGGATGAGATAATCATCTTCAGAATAATAAAGGGGGTTCTCTCATGGACAGCAATCAACACCATGGAATTGCAAAATTGACAGTTAAAAATATTAGGATCTACGGCCAAGCTTCATTTTTCCATAGAAAAAAAAGAAAGGGCTTTTGCCCCCTCCATATTTTCGTTCATATTGTCGAATTAGACCGATAATAAGTCAATCGATACGCAGTCGGAGATAAGCCTGTCGATGATTTGAATAATTTGGATAGATAGGAGATGTCGGGAATGCCAACTTTGGCGCCGATTTCCGCCAGCAGGAGGTTTGTCGAGGTCAACAGCCACTTCGCTTCTTCTATCCTTTTTCTGTTCACGTATTGGATCGGAGATGTGCCAAATTGCCTTTTGAACACGCGGATAAAATAATTGGGATGCAGGTGGGCGCGTTCCGCCAGTTCGTCGATCGTTAAGTTTCGATAGTAGTTAAGATGAATGTGCTCGATGACGGCTTGAAGCGGCTCGGACACTGCAGCGGGTTCGACGCCGGCCCTGCCAGCCGCAGCATGCTCGACATAATACGCAATCAACTTCAGCATGGCCGCTTTTATCAGCAGGGGAGCGGATAGGGACGTACCGGATTCGCAGGCAAGCAGTTCGCGAAAAAGACAGTGCGGTTCGCCGCCGGCCCCCGGTTCGAGAAATACGGGGACTTTCAACAAATTGAACAGATTGTTTTCCCCAACCTTTGCCGTAAAATGGCACCAATATTTCGTAAAGCGCGGGCCGTCCGTATAAGAGTAAGATTGCTTCACTCCTTGCGGCATCAGGAACCATTGTCCTGGTTTAGGCATATACTCCGTATCGCCGATTTTCAACCATCCTTCGCCGTCGCAAATCAAATAAAATTTATTATAGTCCGGTGTGTAATCGAGGTCCCGCCAGTCGGACCAAACCTGGTTATGTCCCATTGCGGTTACGTGAACCTGAAGGTTATCGAGATAAAGCCGGATCAGTTGTTGTTGGGCGTTGTCCATGGGTAATCACCGAATATGGTAAGATAGATAGTTTTATACAACAGGAAGTTAGGATTCTATATTCATGAGTATACCACAATACTGCTAGGATAAGGCTGTAGCAAAAAAATAGGAGGTCTGGTCCGCATGGTTAAGGCGCACATCGCCAAGGGTCCTTTCGAACCCACATTTGAATCGCTAAGGAAATTCGAGTGCCCGGAATGGTTCCGGGATGCTAAGCTCGGCATATGGTCGCACTGGGGCGCACAATCGGTGCCAATGTACGGGGATTGGTATGCCCGGAACATGTATTACGAAGGTTCCGAGCAATACCGGTACCATATCCGCCATTACGGACATCCGTCAAAATTCGGCTACAAAGATATCGTTCAGCTGTGGAAAGCGGAGAAATTCGATCCGGAATCGCTGATGGACCTGTATGTGGCTGCCGGTGCCAAATATTTCGTCGCACAGGCGATGCACCACGACAACTTCTTCAACTACGATTCAAAAATCCACCGCTTTAATTCGGTCAACATGGGGCCGAAGAAAGATATCGTTGCACTGTGGAAAGCCGCCGCTTCCCGCCGGGGACTGCCCTTCGGGCTGACCGAGCATCTGGGAGCGACGTTCAGCTGGTTTCAATTCAATAAAGGACAAGATAAGGAAGGCCCTTACACGGGCATCCCTTATGACGGAAACGATCCCGAGTACGAGGATTTGTATTTGCCGAACCGCGAGCATTATCACCCGGACAAACAGCAGTGGGATCCGAAGGATCCCTGGTATACATCCAACCCTTGGTGGCATCAGCGCTGGTTCGACATCATCAAGGAAGTCATCGATCTGTACCAGCCGGATCTGCTGTACTCCGACGGCGGGCTGCCGTTCGCCAGCTCCTGGGATAAAACGGACGTCTCCTTCGAGGACCCGTCGTTCGCAGCCGGACTGAATGCGGTCGCGCATCTGTACAATACGAGCGCTGCGGCAAGCGGCGGTGTGAATCGCGCAATCTATAACCAGAAAGACCGCAGACAGGACATTTACCGCATCGGCATCCTCGACATTGAGCGCAGCCAGGAGCCGGACATCAAGCCTGACCCGTGGCAGACCGATACGTGTGTCGGGGATTGGTTCTATAATGTGAAAACTGTCTATAAGAAACCAGGGCACGTTATCGAAATCCTGGTCGATATCATTGCCAAAAACGGCAATCTGCTCCTCAATATTCCGCAGAAGCCGGACGGTACGATTGATGACGAGTGCACGTATATCCTGCAGGAAATGGCCAAATGGATCCGCATTTGCGGGGAAGGCGTGTACGGCACTCGGCCATTCCGCGTTTCGGGCGAAGGCCATTCCCGCGTCGTCATTGATCATTTCAAGGAAGACAAGGTTGAATGGAACTCCGGCGACTTCCGTTTCACACAAAAGGGAAATACTCTTTACGCATTCCAGATGCGGTGGCCGGAAGATCAACGTGCCGTCATACGTACATTGACTCAGACAGACAAAGTGGAATCCGTCCGGCTGCTTGGCGTGGGCGAAGTACCGTTCGAACAGCCGTACGGAGCGCTCATCGTTTCGCTGCCGGACCGGCAGCCGACGCCGTACGTCAACTGCCTGGCAATCGAACTTAAGCCGTAAGTGTTCGACAATCGGATAAGAGGCTACCCGTTAATGACAAAAGAGGGCAACCCTCACTCCAGGAAAAATAAACCGCTCCGAAGAGCGGTTTATTTTTCTTGGCTTTCATTTAATTAACTTTTAATATTTTCCACATTTGGTTATTTGCGTTGTTATCCGACCATTGAATAATTTGCGTTCGTTACTTCTATTCTTCGCTTTCGGGGCCTGCTGTTCAATCCATGATCTCTTAAGCGAGAGGGCTTCGAAGTTTGCTATCATGCATTAATTGTCATCGTCGCTGCTCTCGTCATGCTGTTTGGCAACAGTGTCACCGATCACGATGCCGAGACCGTTCGTTCCGACGTATACTCTTCCGTATACTCTAGAATCGCCCGTTATCGTGCGGTTGGCAGCGCCGAATTGGTGCGCGTCGTCGTTGATGCGGATCCATTTCTTCCCGGCGTTGTCGGAACGGTAGATGCCGAATTTGCCGTTGATTTTGGCATTGGTGTATAGAGCCGGATACTTTTTGCCTTTTGCCGCTTTGCCAAAGCCGATGGTGGCGGCTTCTTGGACATTATCCAGTTTGACGAAAGTTTTGCCGGAGTCGGTGGAATGATACAGCCCGAAAGCGTCTTCCGGATGCTTGTTATCCGACGCCCCGGCGATCCAGATCTCTCCTTCGATTCCAGGTACCGCTTTGAACTTGCTCGTCAAGTGCTTGGGCAATCCGGTCGCTGCAGACGCGGCAAATGTTTTACCGCCATCCGTGCTGACATAGAACGTACCTTCATTGATCCCGTAGAACTTGTTCGGGTTCACGCGGTCCGAAGACACGATCGCCCCTTGGGGAATGCCTTGGGAAGCGGTCCAGGTTGCGCCTTTATCCGTCGAATAGCTAACGGATACGCCGTCCGGACTCCAGACGATGTTCGCGCCGTCGGATCCTACGGCCACCCATCCGCCGCCGTTCGGTGTGCCCGCGTTTGCGGCAGGCTTCCAAGTTACTCCGTTATCTTCCGAAACGCCCATTCTCGGATCGGCGTTGCTTGCGTTGCCGACACGCACGACGAGGTTCGGATTCAGTTCCGCATAATCGAGGTCTGTGCTTGTACCAATATAGGGGTTGGTGATCATATTCGGCGCTTTGCCCAGATCCTCGTGGCGGAAGCCGCCGATATCGCCCATTGCGCTCAGCAGCTGAGCGCCCGACGGAGGGCTGACCACTCCGAGAACAGCAGTCTCCTCAATACCGTTCGCATAGACTTTAATGTTGATTTTGCCGCCATTGTCGAAAGCGGTTACGTTATCGGCACCGTACAGCGTCGCTCCGGTTCCGTACAGCATGCGGTCGGAGTTGAACGGGTCGATTTCCAGCGATCCGATCATCCAGCCCAGCTTGGGCGAAATTTCGGGCGTTTGTTTCTTGACGCCCCAGTCTAGCCAAGGAGCCAAGGAGTAATCTATCGTATATTGATCGGTTCTCACGCTCGAATCGTACGTTGTGAACGGTTTCCAGGTTGCGCCTCCGTCCATGCTGCGGTAAATGTTCTCATCCGGCCACCATTTGTTCATCGTGGCGACCATGAGCGTATTCGGGTTTCGAGCATCTATGGCCAGGCCGCCGTACGGATTCGACGTATCCCCGGCTCCGGTAGGGCTGATATCCGTCCAGACTCCCGTCTTCGTATCCAGCTTCCAAACCGATCCCTGCCCGCCGTTAAAAGGCCCGACATCATGGGTGTAGGTCACGTACAGGATGCCGTTCGAAGCGAGCTTGCCGTGATGCGGCAGAAAGCCTTGATTGGGCTGGTTCGGAACGGGTGCCCACGTTTGTCCGCCGTCGGTGCTCTTGTAGATGCTGTTCTCCCGCTCTGCAACGCCTGCGTAAATCGTTTGAGTCGCATGTCCCTTGCTGCCCGTCGACGGATCGAATGTGACCCAAACGATACCGAGCGGATCCTTGAAGAAATCTTCCGAAACGCTTCCTTTGGCCGTGAAGCTCTCGACTTTGTTCCAGGTAACTCCGTAATCCGTGCTTTTCCAAAGACCGTTGCCGCTGCGCGTACCGAGGTAAAGAATGCGGTTGTCGTTCGGATCGATCACGAGGCGCTCTCCCATAGAACGTCCGGGCATATTGCCGCCGAGCTTGAACGGGAGCGGTGTCCGCTGCCATGTTTGCCCCTTGTCTGTGGAGCGCATGATGGCGCCGTTCTGATCCGTCCAGTCGTTTGTATAAGTGCCCGCAGCGATGTAGACGCGATTAGGATCGACCGGATCGGTGGCGAGGCTTTCAACGCCCAACAAGTTCCAGTCTTCCATGGAGACGGAGTCGAGCAGCTGGATCCATTTATTGTTTGCCTGATCCCAGCGGTAGGCGCCGCCCATGTCCGTACGGGCGTAGATCAAATCCTTTTCCGTCTGGTTGAAAATAATGCCGGGAATAAATCCGCCTCCTACGACTTGGGCTCTGCCCCATTCATACGACTCGGACTTCACCTCCTTCTGCTTGTTCGCCGCCGGTGCCGCAGTGGCAGCGCCTCCGAGAAGTCCGATGCATAGCGCTGCTGTAGTGATTGCACTGACTATCTTTTTCATTCCCAATTTTCCTCCCTTATTGGACTTTAATTGTATGCGGTAACATTAATGTTATAATACATGAAGTTCCAGACAATCCCATAAAATTCATGCCGATCGTTGGTTAAACAATGTCCGATCTGGCGCCAATGGACAAGGTCCTTGCTGTGAAAAATCGGAACTCCCGGAAAGTATTCAAACGTGCTTGTTACCAGATAGTTAATCTTCCCCGACCCGGCAGATGCTCGGGCCGGGGGAAAAATTTATTACTTTTTCAAGGCCGCACCGACCGTTTTTTCGTATTGTTCGGCTTGCCACTTGACAACCTCGTCGTAGCCCAAGCCTTTGGCTTTCGTGATCATTTGCTGTTTCAGGCTGTTAAACTCGTTATCATCCTTCGCGAACATTATCTTCCAGGAGTATTCCTTGATGACTTTGCCCACTTCGCTGTGCTTCTGCTTGATATTGGCCGGTTCCGTCGCTGGAGCTTGGGTGCTTAAGTACGCAGGCGCCACGATTGCTTTGTTTTTCTTGACAACGTAGTCTTTCATCGTCAGCGCACCCATAGCGTCCCGCCAGCTCTTCGTGACCGGATCCGGATTGTGGTTCAGATATGAGGTCCACATGGTGTAATCATACGGTTCTCCGGTCTCCGGATTCGTCATCGACGTGTTGATCGTCCTGTTGTTGGCTTGGTTTCCTCCGTCCGAGAACACCCCGCCGCCGTATTCGTCAGGCATATTGACAGAGCCCGTGAGCGCTTTGTATCCGAACTCGGTCAAAGTCGGCTTGCCATCCTTGATATCCCAAGTCAAGCCCTTCGGTCCGGCGGCGGATACTTGTATGCCCTCCGGCGTATACAGCCAGTTAAGGAATTGCATTACGCGCTCCGGATACTTCGTCTTCGCGCCTATGGTCCAATGCCACGTGCCTCCATATGGCGAATATCCACTGGTATACATTTGCTCATCGGCGAATGGGACAAACGCGAAACCTTTGCCTGCAGACGTATGCTCAGGGGTATTATAACTGCTGCTTGCCCAAGAAAATTGCGAGAATAAAATTTGCCCATCCTTGTATTTATTGGACACGTCGGCGTACTTCTGCGTCAAGGAGTCCGGGTCAAGCAGCCCCATCTTATTGGCATCAAAAAAGAATTTCAAGCCTTTCATGTAGTAACCGTTGTCGTCGAGCAAGCCTTGCCATTTCGCTTCATTCGCTTTCGTCAGAATCAGGTCGGCCGTATTGAAGCCGTCCCCTTCTGCATAGCCGTAAAATGAGGCCATGACCTTCGCGTTTAACGAATTGACACTGTCCCAGTCCGACCACAGTGAAAAGCCGTACGTAGGCTTGCCGGAATCACTCTTCGGACTGAGCTGCTGCATTTGCTTGAGCACGGTCAGATAGTCGTCAAGCGTCTTGATTTCCGGACTGCCCAGCTTCTGGTACAAGTCCCAACGAAGCATCGGACCGATGTTCGTGTTTGCGCCATCGCTCGGGCCGCTGCCGCTGCCTACATTTTGCCCAATACCGTAGATCGCCGTTCCGCCGCCGAATTGCTTGCTGTTCGCTTCAAGCGCTTGGCCTGCATATTTCTTAATGTCTTGGCCGTATTTGTCAAGGAGACCGTCTTTGTTCCAATCCAACAGCAGACCAGCTTTGATCGCATCTTTGATGTTGACTGCGACCTGGATATCGCCCAAATCGCCCGAGGCCAACATCGTAGCCTCTTTTTGCTGGCCGCCGCCGCCGATAATGTTTAATTTGATATTAAATTTGTCCTTGATCACCTTCGCAAACCAACCCGGTTGAATCCCGGAATAGTTAGCCAGGTTCGAGTATACATTCAGCGTGATTTCCGGCTGCTTCGAAGGATCGGTGCTTGCGCCCGATTGCGCCGGTGAATCGCTATTTACCGCGGTATTGCCACTGCCGCCGCTGCATGCGGATAATAATACAAGCACGATGCTCATCGATACAGCGGTTGTCATCCACCTTTTTCCTTTAAACATCTGGTTGTTAACCTCCTTGTCATGTACCTGCTTAGTCCTTCTAGTACCTTGCATTCAAGAAATGAATGCTGACGCCCTCTTGACCTATTCAATACAAGCCGGCTACGTCCCGCCTCACCCCCTTTGCTTGGTTTCAAAATCAGCCCTTTACGGCCCCGATCAGAATGCCCTTCACGAAAAAACGTTGAAAGAACGGATAAACGAGCAATATAGGAATGACAACAATCATCGAAACCGTCGTTCGGATCGAAGTGGCCGTCTGCATATGGGCCAAATCCGCACCGAGACCTCCTTGGCTGGCTTTCATCATAGTTGCCAGCGATGTCGCGTTATTCAAATAACGGTACAAGATGAACTGCAGCGTAAACAGGTTCGAATCCGTGACCAGGAATAAGGTGTCCTGAAACGAGTTCCATTGACCGATGGCCGTGAAGATGGCGATCGTGGCCAGGATCGGGGTAATTAAAGGCATGACGATTTTCCGGAAAATCGTGAAATAGCCGGCTCCATCAATTTGCGCCGATTCCTGCAGCGCGATCGGCGTGGACTCGATGAACGTCTTGACAAGGATGATATTGAACGGAGCAACGATCCCGGGAATGATATAGACCAGAAAATTGTTGAACAAGCCGAGATTGCGCATGGTAAGGAACCAGGGAATCAAACCGGCATTAAAATACATGGTGACGATGAGGAACCGGTACCAGAATTTGCGGCACCACATGATATTTTTCGTAAACAAGTATCCGAGAAACCCCGATGCAGCCACGGTTAACAAGGTGCCGATCACAGTGCGTCCTATAGAGACAAGCGTGGCCGTACCCAGTCCGGGTATCTTGAATACTTCCATATAATTGTTTAAATGAAACCCTCGCGGGTAAAACATGACAAGACCTTTACTGCTCAAGTCGTTGTTGCTGATCGTATTGATAAACAAATAATAGAACGGAAAGAAACAAGCCAGAGTAAAAAGGGCAAACCATGTATAGTTCAGAATATCAAATATCGTAATCTTCCCCGTCTTTCCCATGTCGACTCTCCTCTCTCTTCAAGATGACCTAGATGACGCCTTCGCCGCGAACCAGCTTCGACAGGCCGTTGGCTGCAAACAGCAAGAACAAGCTGACAATAGATTTCAAAATACTGACCGCTGTCGCGAACCCGAAGTTGTTGTTCACCACCCCGATGTTGTATACGTAAAGGTCAAGCACCTCGATATGATTCATGTTGATCGCGTTCGAGAACACAAAATATTGCTCCAGTCCATTATTGATGAAATTTGCGATCCCCAATATGAGTAGCACGAAGAATGTCGGTATAATCCCGGGAACCGTCACGTGCCACATCAGCTGGAAACGGTTTGCTCCGTCCACTCTCGCCGCCTCATACAATTCCGGATCGATCCCGGTAATTGCAGCAATGTACAAGATTGCCCCCCAACCGAGTCCTTTCCATACGCCCCACAAGGTCATGGCCAGCCAGGTATGGTTGTCCGATGCCAGTATATTCAGCGGCCGTTCTATCAGATGCATGCTCTTCAGCAAATTGTTCAGGAAGCCGTTGTCAACTGAAAATAACATGAAGGCGAAGGAGTACACCAGTACCCAACTGATAAAGTTCGGAAGCGTTGTAAGTGTCTGCACCATTTTCTTAAACGTTGTGCTCTTTATTTCCATCAGGAATATCGCGAAGATGACCGGCAGAACCGAAGTCAGAATGCCAAGTGCACTGATCGCGAACGTGTTTCGCAAGACCCTGAGGATTTCCTGCACTTGAATCTGATTCGACACCAACGCTGTAAACCAATTCAAGCCTACGAATTCGGTCTTGGACAACGGAATGCCGGGCCTGTAGTCGTAAAAGGCATAAATCCAGCCGTACAGCGGCAAATAAGAGAACAAAAAGACGAGAACCAAAAAAGGAAAAGCCATGAGGAATAATTTATACTTATCTTTAAACTGAAAGCGCTTTCCCGAAACTGGGGAATAGGCGTGTTCGGACAAGTTTGCGTTCATGTTTCTCCCCCCGCTATTAAATAATGTTTTCTTTCATTTACTCACTTTTACTTAGATTTTCAAATCGGCTATCTTAGGAGATCTAGAACTCCTGGTGGTATGACATTTCCTCATCAACTCCCTCTCAGCGGTGGAACCTGCTTCAGGTTTTGCTCCACAGATTCATTATGCGGGCATACCCTCAACCTCTTTGTGTTCGATTATAACCAAATCGTTTTCATCATAATACCCAACAAATTCCACTTAAAATCCAGCTATAATTAGTGTTTTTCCGTGCCGGAAAATAACCGGCAAAACATCCCCATGACGCGGATTGGTCGGCAATCACTCATGACAGAAAAACACCCTTCTTGTTTGGTGTCATGGAAGTGTCGAGCAACCATGCAAACAAAGAAAGGTGTTGTGGATGATGCAACATATCAATCTAATGCTAGACCTACAAGGTCGGCCCCTCAATCATTTGCCGCATACTTCATCGTATCCTTGAATTGTCATCGTATACTCCAGTTCGCCGCCTTCCAGAATGTGAATCTCGTCATTGATCTTTCGCAGGTAAACAAGGCTACTGCGGATACCCAGCAGTACAATCGATAAAAAGACCGACTCAAACCTTTTGGCAATCTCTTTATTGATAATATCTCGAACGGTCAAAACTTCAAGTCTTCGCCAAGGAGATCGAAACGGCGCTTCGATCATGTGATTGCCGATCGTAAAGAAGGGATCTCTTACAAAGAAGTTCGTCTCTCCCGTGCCGCCGGTGACCCCGTCCTTCACAGTTGCCAGCTCTTTCTCCTTTTGTGTCAGCAGACGCGGTCTATGTATCTCAACGCCATACTTCTCAAGAACTTTTTTTAAATTTTCCCGTTCGGTCTCCCAAGCTTACTGGGATTCTTCTGCCGTCAGGTTCCCAAACTCCGGGAAAATGCCGGCCGACTGCGAATTACCAACATTATTATCAGACGCTGCTTGTTCCATCTCTTGGGTGGGGAAGAAAAACTCGGATTGCGAAAGCACCACACACTTTAAGGTTGCAAATTCGCTCTCCACATTCACATTGCTTTTGCCCGCTGCAGATGCACTCTGGGTGGAAGCAGGCCCCCGTTCCTTGCTCGTGCTGCCCGCTGTGTTGTTCATTTGAATACATCCTGTCATCAGAATCATCGCCATAGCTGCGGTTCCGACCAATTTGTAAAGCAGGATCCTCGTATTTTTCCTCCATCTTTTGTTTGAAGTTGAATGAACCGACAATGGTTAATCACACTTCCAAATTTAACGGTCAAATCTTAACAATTTATGAAGGTTCCAAAATTGTCAAATTGGGCGAAAGGCGCTTGGCAGGTGCAGGCTGACAATAAAAAAGCGTTCCAACAGGAACGTAAATCCCCTGCCGGAACGCTTTGCCATTTTACTGCGCCGTGCCTGTGACGCTTGTGCCGCTTTTTACGATTGTGTACTTGACGATTTGCCCGCTCCAGAAGTGGAACGCCAGAATCACCGTTCCGTCAGTCGTTTCATTGAAGAAATTCGAGGTCAGCGTGATTTGATTGTTGGTATAGTCGGGTGAGAAGCAATAGTTGCACCCGCGTGTTATAGTAGCTCACATGAATCTTCCAGGCGGGACCCGAGTTGAAGTTGACAGTCAATACCGCTTTCTCGCCCGGCGCGCCTGAAGCGAGCTTGGAGAGATACTGATGTCTCCTCTCATATCACTGAACTCCGGTTTGCGGAAGGAAACGGAAGCGGCTCAGTCCGATATCCCCGCCCAAACAAAGATAGACAGTGCGAACTCCCGACGCTTCATCCGTCTTGCAAGCAACCGTCTCCCACGATGTTCGCCCTCCCGTCTCAGGAACGGTGCACGTTCCGATAAGCGGGCCGTCTAACCAATCCAATCTAAGCTCAATGCTACCGCCTCCCCGACCGGTCGTACATCGGGCTTCGAAGCCGCCGATCCCTCCGCGGAAATCGGCATCGTCAAAGCGCAGCCAGCCTGCCTCGCCCGATAACCGGATGCAGCTCCCGCCTTCCCGGCATTCGTCCAGGTAGACGCCTTCGTACTCGTCGTAGTTCACTGCCGGAGTCTCCTTGGTCAAATCGCGCGGAGGCACGGTATCTCCGTCTACCGCCAGCTTCTTCTGCACGCGGATATCTCCCGACGAGCCCCCGACCATGAGCGTATAAGTACCGGACTCGATGCAATAAGCGTCCCTGGTCACATCCCAGAACGCCAGCTCGGAAACCGGCACCGTAAAGCGAACGGTCCGCTTCTCTCCGGGAGTCAACCGGATGCGCCGGAAGCCCTTCAGCTCTTTGAGCGGCCTCTGCACGCGGGACGAATCGGCGCGCACATACAGCTGGACGACCTCGTCTCCGGCCATATCGCCCGTATTTTCGACACGCACACTCACCGTGATGTCCTCGCGGGAACCCACACGCTCCTGACTCACGCTCAGCTCATCGTAACGGAAGGTCGCATACGACAACCCGTAACCGAACGGATACAACGGCTCTCCATCAAAATATTGATAGGTGCGCTTCCCTTTCCGAATATCATAATCCATGATATCGGGCAGCTGCTCTACGGAGCGGTACCAGGTCATATTGAGCCGTCCCGCCGGGTTGTAATCGCCAAACAATACGTCCGCCAAGGCGTTCCCCAGCTCTTGGCCCGCATGCGAGGAATACAAGACGGCCGGAATGTGCTTATCGACCCAGTTCAGAGCAAACGGGTAGCTCCCGATGACGACGACAATCGTGTTGGGATTAACCTTGTATACCTCCCGAATCAGCCTCTCCTGGGAAGCGGCTAGCGTCAAGTCCGGGCGGTCGATCTCTTCCTTTCCGTTGATAAGCGGATGGTTCCCGACGATAATAATCGCCGCATCCGACGCTTCAGCCGCCGCAACCGCTTCCTTCAGACCATCCGTGACAACTTCCTTGCGCAAAGCCCCGCCTTCATCGCCGGGCAGCGATACAGGGCTCCCGTTCCAGCTCGCGAGCGACATCGTCCCATTCTGCCCCTCGACAGGATGAAACACCTCTTTGACAAACCAGCCCCAAATGTCTTCGGCCGAAGCGGTCACGGTCGTATCGTCGGTCGTCACATATTTGCCGTTCGAAAGCGCCTTCAGCGTGGTGCTGCCGAAGCCCCAGTCGGTCAGCAAGAACGCCTCGGCAGAATCGGCAGCTGTCCGTTCCGCCTTCAATGCGCCGTTCTCGTCCGGCGTAATCCCTACGTATTTACCCGTTACGGCGGAACGAAGGCGCACACGGTCGCATCCGTCGGCGAAGATGACGGAACCTTTGTTCATTTTGGCCTGTATGCCTTGCAGCGGAGTGACCTTATAAGGATGGCTGCCGGAATACCAATCGCGGTACACCGCATCTCCAAGCGGCCCGATCACGGCGACTCGCTGCACGGTGTCCCTGTCAAGGGGAAGCAGCTGGTGCTTGTTCTTGAGCAGGACGACGGATTCGCGGGCTGCTTCCAAGGAGAGAGCCGCATGCTCCGGCTTGCCAACCGTGTCATCCGGCATGCCGGCATACGGATTGCGCTCGTCCGGATCGAATTCGCCAAGCAGGAAGCGCACCCGGAACGTGTTGGTCAAAGCCCGGTCCAGGTCGCCTTCCTCCAGCTGCCCCTCGGCGAGCGCCTCCCGTATGGCGGAGCAGGTAATCTCGGCATCGTCCGTAATGCTGTCGATGCCGTTCTTGATCGACGCCACGACTGCTTCTTTATACGTCTCGAAATAACGGTGATCCTTCACGAGGCCGATCAGATCTCCCGCATCGCTGACGATAAAGCCATTCATTTCCCACTCGCCTTTGACGACCCCGAGCACATCTGGATGGAGAATGGCTGGCGTCCCGTTAATCGAGTTGTACGCGGTCATCATCGATAGCGCGCCCCCATCGCGGAAGGCCGGCTCGAACGCTTTCAAATAATATTCCCGCATATTGCGCGGGTCGATGCTGGCGGAGCAGTGCCCGCGGTCCTTCTCGTTGTTGTTGCCGAGAAAATGCTTCAAGGTAGCAATCGCTTTGCGGTAGACGGGATGCGGTCCCTGGATGCCCTTGACGAGTGCGGACGTAAGCTCACCCGTCAAATACGGGTCTTCCCCGTACGCCTCCTCTGTCCGGCCCCATCGCGGGTCCCGCTCCATATCGACAGTCGGCGCCCATAGCGTCAAGCCGTTGCGTGCGGGGTCCCGCTGATAAAATACTCTGGCCTCGTCGCCGATAACGGAACCGATTCGCTCAAGCAGCTCCGGGTTCCAAGTGCAGGCAAGGCCGATCGGTTGCGGAAAAGAGGTCGCCTCCCCGAGCCAAGCGATGCCGTGGGCGGCTTCGGTACCGTGCTTATAAGGCTTAACCCCCAGCCTCTCGACTGCGGGTTGATATTGGCACATGAGCCCAATTTTCTCCTCGAGGGTGAACCGGGACACCAGGTCGACAACGCGGTCCTCGATTGCCCGATCATGATTCTGAAACGGTAAAGCTACTCTCTTAGCATTTATCATCGCCGCCAAACCTCCATTTTAAGGTATTTAGAAATCGTCTTCGCTCAATCTGCCATGGTTGCCGTGGCATTGAAACGGCCCAATTGCTCGGGCCTCTAAACATATCCTATTTGCTTTTTTGTAAACCGGCAGAGACCTTCCAATCCCCGCTAATCTTCGGGCAACAGGTGAACCTGGTTTAATCTCGGCCGATCGCGAGGAGACGTACCCAGCCTTCCTCAAGATTGTTGCGGGCCCAATTCCAGTGGTCTTTGTTTTCATATTGCCGGAAGGTACATTCAATCCACAAGATCAGATCCAGATAAAAATCGTACATCACCCTGCGCCGCTGCTGGTTTTGGGTTGCGAAGGCCATCCCATAGCCCCTTGAGAACCCAACGGATCGGTTGAAGCGGCTGAAATAAACCTCCATCAGCGGGTCGCCCCAAAGCGCTCTTTCGAAATCGATCAGCCCTGTTATTTTCCCATGCTCGACAAACACATTTCCATCCCATAAATCCCAATGCACGAGACGGGGCTGAACGACTTCGTGCAAAGCATCAAGATGCCGTTCGATTTCCGATTCGATAACCGCATCGCCCGCAGGCAGCTCGACTCCGGCATCTCTGCCATCAGCCAGCACGCCCAGGATCATCTGTTGAAACGCTTCCGCCCAGGAGTCATTCCACGATTCTTGCTGCAGGAAATATCCGAATTTCTCCCCTTGCACTTCATTGATCAAGCGGCTATAGACGCCAAGCTCAAATTCGATCGCGTCCTTCTCTTCCTGGGAAAGCGTCTCTTTAATTTTGTTGTAAGGAACCCCCGAAAGCCGCTCCATAATAAAGTACTCCGCATTAATCAAGGTGCATGTATCGTCGTGTGCTAGCACCTTAGGTACAGGCAGCGTGCCGATGTTGTCAAACAAGCGTAGCGCCTCGACTTCGGTGCGCATCAAGTTTGCCTCATAACGCATCATTTTTGTTCCCTTGAACGGTGCTGCTTTTAGGATAACCTCGCGGTCGTCGCTTGTGATGATCGCGTATGCGCTGTTTGCCCACCCATCCGTTAATTCTTTCGTTTCGACGACCCGGCTTCCGAACGCTTGATGAATAATTCGTTCCATATCGCTGCTTGTCAGCTTGGGTTTCACATTACTTTCCAAATTATTTGTCACATCTTTCTATAAATTGAAATAATGAGTCAATTTCATAATAAAATTGTGATTTACCAACAATGTCCAACTAGTTGCATTGCACTAATAAAATAGCCACTCATTCTCACACAGCTAACTGGAAAACCTCCTGTTAATCCTTCGTTCAAGTTCCTATACCAGCATTTAACGGGAAAACCTCCCTTTAAAATGTCTTTTTTTCGAGTTTTGGTCGAATTTGGTTCCAATTAACGGGATATTTTCCAGATATATCATTAGAAATACGATAATTCGGACGATTTGATGGAGGTTTTCCAGTTAATGTAAGTCAGAGCCACCCAATATCTCGTCGCGCTCTTTACCTGAACCTCCAATGGCTCATCTCTGATAGTTAACCGGTTTTATCAGGAACTTATTCACGGATTTGGGCGGTCTCTATTTAGCTTTTGCTTCTAGTGAAGGGCAACTAGTCCAACCGGCCTTGGGGAGGTGACGAATTTTATTCGAGACCGAGATCCCTTACGTGGCCAGGTTTTTCAAATTATGAAATTGACTCATAGTTCCTTTATCTTTAAAATCGACCAACTTTTCAATCCTGGACACCCAAACAGACCTATTCGATAGGATTCACCGGCTCATAATCGAACCAATCAAAGAGTGCCGGCGTACTCTGTCCTGTTTCGCAAACTGCATACATCGCAATGACTACTCCCGTAAAGCCGCCCGCTACCTCCGTTGAGAGCAGATGCGTTTCACCCGAGCCCAACTCAAGGACATCGGATTGATTGGGCTGAATGGCGAAAACAAACCATTCCGGCCGAGCCTCAATCTTTAGCACGACCGGACCCGCTGCGCATTCGAGCGTGTGCTCCGTTCTCAATGATCCCACGGTCCGCCGTAATACGATCACCTTGCGTCCTTCCTTGAACTTTACAGCAAGATCATAATGATACCTATCGTTCATAAATACGGTAAGTCCGGCTTCCTCGCCTTCGCTTTTCGGTTCGAAATCTAATATGGCGGCTATGTTGCATGACAAATGGCGCAGACGCCGGCCCACAAAGGCGGGGGCGCCGGTATCGTCGAGCGACACCTTATTCCCACGCAGCACCAAATTTCCCGGACTTTCGTGAAGCGACCAGCTTTCCGGAGTCGGATTCCGCAGAAACACCCAGTCAAAGCCTAGCGTTGTATCGTCAAAATCATCTCTGATTGCCCTATGCGGCCACCGGACTTCCTGCAGCTGCGGAGCCTCCATAACGGACTCGATACGCCCGCCGTTACCGATGATCGGCCAGCCGTCATCCGTCCATGACACGGGCGCCAAAAAAGTCTCTCTGCCCAGATGATGCCGCATCGGATAAGAAACAGGCCTGATTCCCAAGAAAACCGCCCACCAGCTGCCGTCATGTGCCTGTACCAGATCCGCATGCCCGGTTGCGTGTATGCTGCTCTTCAAGCTTCTATGAGACAAAATCGGATTATGGGGACACGGTTCATACGGTCCATAGGGGGCGCTGCTTCTCGCTATCGTAGCCATATGGCCATATTCTGTTCCGCCTTCGGCGATCAGCAAATAGTAAAATCCGTTGATCTTGTAAAGATGAGGAGCTTCCGGGTACGCTCCGCCCGTTCCCCTCCAGATCAGACGGCTCTCCGTCAGCATGCTTCCGGTCCATATGTCAATCTCGCATTGATAAATGCCGTAGCCTTCATTGCCGTCGCAAGTGGATTGAAAGTATACACTGCCGTCTTCATCGAATAATAGAGAAGGATCGATTCCCTTCTGCGCGACAGGTATTGGATCGGACCAAGGACCGTCCGGCTGCCTGCTTCGAACAAAAAAATTACCGACCCCGCTCACATTCGTCGTTACCATATAGAACCAGCCCTCATGAAGGCGGATCGTCGGGGCGTAGATTCCTCCCGAGAGCCAAGTGTTTCCCAATGGCAACTGCTGCTCGGTTGTGAGGCAATGTCCGATCTGGCGCCAATTAACGAGGTCCTTGCTGTGAAATAGGGGGACTCCGGGAAAATATGCAAAAGAGCTTGTCACCAGATAATAGTCATCCCCGTTCCGGCAGATGCTCGGATCGGGATAAAAGCCGGGAATGACCGGATTCGTATATGGCATTTGGATTCCTCTCCTTGTTTGAGGGTCTGATGTAAAAGCGTATTCATAATTATTTATATAGAAAAATGAAGCTCTGCGATACCTGCGAAATTGGTGTGTTTTTCATAGACTAATTAGATATTACAACACTCCGATTGTCGTTCTTTTCCGGCTCTGCCTCTCAGTACCAGGATAAGAATGCGGCGGCAATGGCTGAACCCGCTTTTCCATTAGGGTGCGGATCGTCCCCTTCGGACAAATATGCAGGCATAAGCAGGTTATCACGAGGAGCGGCTTGAGAGAGCAATTTCGCTATATCGAATACGCGATCAACGCCGGCGATGGTATGGCTTCGTATCGCCTGATTCACATGCCTCCAGGCAAGCTCCTGCAAGCCGGAGAAATTAAACGTGGGT
The DNA here is from genome assembly GCF_014534655.1 of Paenibacillus sedimenti. Lineage (GTDB taxonomy): Bacteria > Bacillota > Bacilli > Paenibacillales > NBRC-103111 > Paenibacillus_E > Paenibacillus_E sedimenti. Next base: position 25,347 of record NZ_JACVVD010000001.1, on the reverse strand, counting down.
ACGGTACAAAGGATCACCGTCATACCGGTACGGCTGCCTTTAAGCTTGTCCACGATCGTTTGCAAATCCTCCAGTACTTGAGGGGCGCTTCGTCCTGCTGTACCTATATCGTTGACCCCCAATGCTATGACAACCTCATCGTTGTGCTTGGCTTTATGCAACCAAGCTCCGTCGCTTGCGGCATCGTAGGCTCGCGCCCAACCCGAACCGATGTTCCATACGCTGTGTGCCGGAGCAAGCCCCTCCGCAATGCGGGCAACCCAGTATTCATAAGTATCCGGTCGTGTTCGCACGCCCTGGGTGATGGAATCGCCCAGGAACGCAAGGCGCTTTGCTCCCTCTCGTTCGCAGCCTATGAAATCCGGAAGCACCAGACTGTTTGCGGATATTCGGAAACCATCGGCTGACGTTTGGCCGGCGGCATGCCCGGGCGTATCGTAGGCAGATACCAATGGTGCTTCCGTATTGTAAGGAAAGCTGTCGCCTGCAGCGAGTGTCGTGATCGTCCACGAAAATGCCAAATAGTGCTCCTTCGGGATTGTGATCTCGGCGGCATCGCTCCAGAACGTTTCTCCCGGTAAAACCATCTTGGACATGGAAGAATCGAAAGTTACCGGGATTTGAGTGCCCTCTACAACATTTCCGTCGGGCAGCTTCCCGCCGTCAGCGATGTAAGCCGCCTCAATTTTCCAAAGTCCTCCAAGCAAATTGGCTCTCGATTCGGAGCCGTCTGCCCATGTGGAATCCACCAGATTGCTGCACCAGAATTTCAGCTTCAATTTCCCGCATTCAGATGTCTTCAAGTAAGCTCTGTACGTATGCGTAAAAGTGGTATCGCTTTTCATCATATAATTATTGGCCGTTGATAGTGCCGTCGCTGAAACATATGAACTCCACATGTTTATGTACCCCCTAATTCCCTCCAAAATTTTACAGCCCTCTCTCGCAAGCCTCTGACAAAGCGTCAAGCTTCAATATCCCTCAATACATGTTTTTTCACCCCCTTTAAAGAGATAACGAGCAGGACTTCACAGCCGCTGCTCTACCTTTCCTTCCGTTCCTCAGGGATTCACAAACTGCCACTGCAGGTTGGTGCTGGGGTCGCTGCTCCACTGCTTCAAGTCAGAGCCGTTTGCCGTATTGCCGCCGCCATCCAAATAAAGACCGGTTGAAACATTCTTGATCCTGTAATTGCCTCCGTATGCTTCCAAAATCCATCGCTGGTTGTAGCTGTCGCTGCTGCTCATTTACTGATGCACGCTTGAATATCCTCGTCCGTTTTGAAAATAAATTGGGCATTGCTGTCTTCGAGAAAACCAGATCTCAACGACACTTGTGACTGCACTTCGGTGTCGTTTTTCATGCACCTCCCCTCATTGGACGCTTTATGTAAGCGATAACATTGTTATTTTAACTATATGGCGGTTGTAATAATACTTCTTAAAATCATCTAAAAATCATGTGGAAATTCAATATTTTGGATGCTGATCTGTAAAATAACGCTTCACAACGGAATACGCCAGCTTCGGCCTGCGGTACCGGTCGACGATTCCTTTGCTGTTCTGTGTTCCGGCGCGGGTCAGCAGCCATCCCGTCCCTTCCGTTACTCTGCAGTCGCAAAATTGCCAGATCAGCATGCCGGACAAGAATGGGGCGGACGTATAAGCCGCCAAATTGCGCTCCATGATATCGGCCTGGCGCTCCTCCGTTCCTTTTACCCGGCTCGGATCGCGATATCCGTAATAGCCGTCGGCCCCGAATTCGCTCATGATCATCGGCTTCCCCAGCCCGCCTGCCTGGTCCGCCCAAAGTCTCGCCTGCTTGACCAGCTCCTGCGGATCTTCGTCTTCGTACCAGAGCGGATACAGGTTGAACGAGACGATATCTGCAAGATCGAAGCAGAGCTCGCGATCGCGGTGATGCGAAGCAAAGCTTAGCGGTCGGGACGCATCTATCGTTCGGATTTGCTCGAGCTGCGTCCGGTACATCCCCCGGCCTTCCGGCGTATCGCTTGCGCATTCGTTCAATATCGCCCAGATGATGATGCTCGGATGGTTGAAATGGCTTTCCACCATCTCTCTATTGCAATCCTCGCATTGCTTTGCGAACAATGGATGCTTCATTTGCTCCAGACTTAGGCCGCGCGCATGATTTTCTTCCCAGACGAGCAAGCCGCGTTCATCGCACAAATCAAGAAAACGTTCGTCATTCGGATAGTGGCTCGTCCGAACGGCATTTGCGCCCATATCCAACATCAATTCGATATCGTGCACCATGAGCGAGTAAGGTATGGCGGCTCCTGCCAACGCATGATCCTCGTGCCGGTTGAAGCCCTTTAAAACAACGTCCTCGCCGTTTACCTGAATGCGCCCATTCAACGTTGTCACCATTCGAAAGCCGACCCGCTCGATCAAATCGTCCACGGGAGCTTCCTGTCCTTCTGCATACAGCTGCGCATTCAATAGATACAGTTTCGGATCGTTCGCCGACCACGGGACAACGCCGGGGAACGATTCCGTAATCGAAAGCTCGGTGATCTCGCCCGGCAACGCGTCCACCTCGCCTGCGGCAATGTCCCGATCCGCCAGATGGAGTTGCACCCGCGCTCGCAGCACTCGTTTACCGATATTCCGTACATAAAAACGAATCGTCCCCTGCCAGCCTTCAGCCGAACGGATCGGTGTAAATGCGATTCGTTCGATAAACAACTCGTGCAGCAGCTCAATCGCTACGGGTCGGATCAATCCCCCATATGTATAATAATCGTTCGGGACATGAAGTGCGGACGAGTCCCCGAACGAATTATCCGCAATAACCGCAACCTCATGCGTGCCCGGTTCGACATCCGGAATGACGGCGGCAAACGGCGTGTACGCATTATAATGATGCCCTATCGGCTTTCCGTTAAAGTAAACGTCAGCTGTATGGCTCACGCCTTTAAAAACAAGCCGGATTGCGCCTTTCCGCGATATTTCTACCGTTCTCCGGTAGACGCCTTTCCCTCGATAGGTCGTAAACTGCGGATGCATCTCCCAGCAACCGGGCACAGGCATCCGGTACCGGTAGACGGACGGCAACCCCACAGTCCCGTCAATCGGTTGAAAATCCCAGTCTCCTTCCAGTTCTTGCACATCGCGTATTTCATTCGTTCGAAAAAGCCGCAGCATAGTAATCCCTCCAACTGTATGAACTCGGTTTTGTCCCAATAGCGCCGTCATGAGATAAGGGAACGCACTCCATGGCGGTCCCCTCTCAATCGGATTGGTTCGCTTTTATTCATTCCAAAGCTTCACGCGGTCTTTCACCAGCTTGGTGAATTCCTGATTCAGCTTGTTAACGCCGGCTTTTTCCAGATCCTTCATGAAGCTGTCCCATACGGCGTCGAATTGGTCCGGCTTCGCCAAAATCGCTTCCGGAATGCGCTTCTTCATAATCTCTTCGCACTTCTGGAAGAGGACGTTCGCTTCGGAGCCGGTTTCCATGTTAATGTTCCATGCGGCGCCCCACGGTCTAACCGGGAATTCCTTCTCGGACGGCCACAGGTCCTTGAAGTTCTTGATTTTGTAAGCAGCCAATGTCTCTTTGTCCGCTTGGGTGTATTCCTTCTCGATTTGCTCCGGGAAGACGGTGGTGTAATAGTTGCCGGTTGGGTCCTTCACGCCGTCACCGTAGCCCGGTCCAATTCCCAGATACATTTCTATACCGGTAGCTTGCTTAAAGCTTTTGTTGTCATTGACTTTCATCTTCAGAATGTCGTCCAGGATGACGCGCTTGCCGTTCTCCACCTTGTAATGCTTGCCTTCGATCCCCCAGTTGAGCAATACTTGCCCTTCATCAGACGCCAGATAATCCAGGTACTTGATGGCGCGAACCGGGTCTTTGGCACTCTTCGTGATCGAAATACCGATACCAGCCAAGTATCCGGTATCCTGGAAATCATATCTCTTGTAGGATTCATTCAAGGTAACCGGGAAGTGGGCATAGGTTTGATCGAACTTGCCGTCTTTCTTCAGCGTTGCTTCTTCATTGGCGTAGTCCCAATCCACATCGATGAGTCCCAGAACACGACCGCTGGCAACCTTCGCCTTGTACTGGTCATACTTCTGCACGAAGCTCTCCGGGTCGAGCAAGCCGATGTCGTTCATATGGTTCAGCCATCGGAAGTATTCCTTCTCCTCCGTACGCAAGTAGTGGAACTTCGCCTCATAGGTTTTCGGATCGATGTAAAATTCGCCATCATCCGGCACGCCTGTCGTGGCAGCGGCCGGGTTGGTGGTGGTAATCAAAATCTGCCATTCCCCTGCGTTCAGGGACAAGGGGATGATCGGCATTCCGTCGGCTGTGGTCGGGTGCTTGTCTTTATAGGCTTTGAGAGCGTTCTCGAAATCCTTCACCGTCTTGATTGGAGGATAACCAAGCTCCTTCACCACGGCATGCTGCAGCTCGAAGCCGCCGCCTGCCTTGAAGTACTGGTTGTCTACCCCAGCTGTCGGCAGGACATAAATGCCATGGTCGTCATTGCTCCAGCGCAGACGCTTCATGTAATCGCCATATAGCTTCTTGATGTTCGGCCCATACTTGTCAATGAGCGGCGCCAGATCAATCAAAGCGCCGGCGTCTTTGAGCTTGCTCGCACTGGTCTTGGCTGAAACCATATCCGGATAGTCGTTGCTTGCCACCATCAGGGCGAACATATCCGTGTCATTGCCGACCGGGAATTGCGCCTTAATGGAGATGCCGGTTTTTTGTGTAATGACTTTGCCGACTTCGCTCTGCATGTCGTCCCAGAGCGGAATGTTGTCCCCTGAAGCCCAACTGATCGTCATGGGAGTAAGATCTTCTTTCGGTGTTGACGATACCGCAGGACTGCTTGCGCCGTCAGAATTCGACTTGCTGCAGCCGGTGGCCGCGAGCAAGGCGACGACCATCAGAACGCTTGCCACTTTTGTTATGTTGACTTTCATGAAATGCTGCCTCCCATTTTATAGATGAAGATTACAGTATTGATTATATAGGATAGGTTTCCCCGGACCAACCGAAGTTAGCTTTTGACAGAGCCCAAAGTCAAGCCTTTCACGAAGTATCTCTGCAAGAAAGGATATACCAGAAGGATCGGCACGGTGACGACCATCGTAATGGTCATCTGGATGGATTCCGGCGTAACCGCCGCCAAGGACTGCTGCTTATTCGGATCGCGGTAGTTGGTGCCGTTGTCCGTCGTGAGCAGAACTTTGCAGAGCTCATATTCCAAGGTCATATGCTCCGGATTCTGGCTGTTGTACAAATACGTGTCGAACCAGGCATTCCAGTGGTTGACTGCGATGAACAACGCGATCGTAGCGAGGACCGGCTGGCACAAGGGAAGAATGACTCTCCAGAAGATGGTCCATTCGTTCGCGCCGTCGATTTTCGCGGATTCCTGCAAGGCATTAGGCAAGCCGTTAATGTAGGAACGCACGATAAATACGTTCCATACGCTCAAGGTGCCGGGGATAATATACACCCAGAACGAGCCTATCAGGTGCAGGTCGCGGATCAGCATATATCCGGGAATCAAGCCGCCTGAGAAATATAACGCCATCGCGAAGATAATGGAGAACAGCCGCCTCGACTGAAACTCTGTCTTACTTAGGACGTAAGCGACCATAGAGGCAGACAGGACGCCGATCCCCGTGCCTCGGTTCCAACCCGGTTCAACCTTCTTCTCTCTCTCTTAATCTTATTTTAACGCACAAGGCCTGACGCCAAAACCCGAGAAATTCGGCATCAAATCATGTTAAAATAAGCGTTTTCAATAGATTCAAAAAAAGAAGGAGGCCCATGGCCCTCCTCCCGGAACATCTATGGCTTTTCGTGCGAAAACATCATTTTCCCCAGTTCCAACCCATTCAAATAGGGCAACCATTTAACTAATAAAAGGAGCTTTGCCTCGAATCGAAAGAGAGGATAAGATCGATAGCCGGGAAACTCGACGCGAAATCAATCTATAATCGACATGCAGAACATGGCAGCACAGTTTCACACCGAAGTGATTTTGCTCTGCTTCATCTTATAGCGGGACGGCGATTCACCTAGATATTTTTTGAATTTCAAATGGAAATAATCGGCGCTGGCATACCCTACACGCGTCGCTACCTGGTGCACCTTGAGCCCGCCGGCCAGAAGATGTTTGGCGTTCCGGATCCGGACTTTGTCCAAATAGTTGTGAAAGGTGTCGCCCGTAAAGCTTTTGAACATCTTCCCCAAGTACCCGCTATTATAATTGAATAGCTCGGCGAGTGTCTCAAGCTTTAAGTTCTCGGCGTAATGACGCTCCACGAAGTCGAGAATCTGCTTGACGGCAGACTCGCTGCTGAATGTGCTTATACGCTCCGTCAGTCCGAGCAACCTGTCCTCAAGCATCTGACGCAACGACCGAAGATCAGGCTGCTCATAGATTTCCGCGACTATCGAAAGGGCATCCTGTACGGCTGTGAAGGCGGTATCACTTGTCTTCGACAGTTTGGTCAACGCTAGCGATATCCATTGCGAGACGGCGGTTTTCATCGCTTGCTCCGCGCCGTCGTACGTGGCGATCGACTGCACCCCTTCATCCAGAATGCGCCGAACGGCGTCCTTGCTGCCGATATCGAGCGCATAAAATAGCTTATCCGCCAAAGCGTTTATATCGGGTCCGGCAGTCTCGCCGTCTCTTGTGCCGTTTGCGGCAAGGCTGAGCGGCGGACGCTTAAGGATGACCGTCCGTTCTCCGCGGAACAGGAATTCTTCCTTCAGCAGCCGGACAGCCTGCGAATAGGATAGACCGATGTCGGCGAGCTGATGCACCGGGTCTCCCGCCGCTGCGGAGAAGCCGCCGTTCAGTCCCAGAAGAGATTCCTCCAAATGCAGATACATCGAATTGGCCTGCAGCTTATTCGGCTCCCTCTCATTCAGCAGAACGCCGACAAAGGGCTCTGTGGCGAATACGATGCCAGTACCCGACGACTCAAAACGCTCTGCCAGCTTTCTCCTGACTTCCGCCCGACCGTTTGCATGACTGCCAAGCGGCGGATGCAGCTTCAGGAGCATGACCCGATACGAACGCCAATCGAGATCCGGCTCCTTCGGAGGTTCCATCGCCGTACGGTGACCCTCCTCATCATACATTAGCAGCGATACGATCTGATCCTCGAGCTGCTGCGCCGACGTCTGTTCCTTTTTTTGCAGCGATCCGGATGCCTCCCTCAGCACTCCGCCGATCCTGTCAAGCTCTGCATCGAATTCATCCGTATCTACTGGCTTGAGCAAATAGGCGTTCACTCCCCATGAAATCGCGCGCTTGGCGTACGAGAAATCGGCATGGCCGCTTAAAATGATAAATTGGCATTCCTTATCGGACTTGCGAATTTCTTCGATAACCTGCAGCCCGTCCACCCCAGGCATGCGGACATCCATGACCATAAGGTCGGGCTTCAGCTCCTGGTGCCGGAGCAGCGCCTCCCGGCCGTTGCCCGCTTCCCCGATCACCTCGAAGCCATGCCGCCGCCAGTCCACAATCGCCTTCAAGCCTTGGCGTATCGCTCTTTCATCGTCTACGAGAATAACTTTATACATGCGAATCTCCTCCAATCGGTATCCTGAAACGAATTTCCGTCCCTTCATTTACCCGGCTGACGATGCGGAGTCCATATTGCTCTCCAAAGGTAAGGATAAGCCGCTGATGCACGTTGCGCAGGCCAATGCGATGGTTCTTCCCGTCTTCAGGGTCGTTCAGCGAGCAGATCAGCGCATCCAGCCTCGCTTCCGGAATTCCGACGCCATCGTCAGCAACAGTCACATACAGGGCATCATCCTGAAGCTCCGTCCGAATCCGTACGAAGCCCGCCTCTTCTTTATTCTCAATCCCGTGAATCACGGCGTTCTCCACCAGGGGCTGCACGACGAGCGGCAGAATCCGGAATTCGCTTGATGCCGGGTCGAGCTCAAGCTCGTAGGAAAGATGGTCATCGTAACGGAATCGTTGAATGGCCAAGTAACATCGGACCATATCCAGCTCCTCGCCGAGTGTAATCGTACCGCCTTCGATCTCGAGGCTCTTGCGCATCAGTTTCCCAAGCACCCTGACGATGTCGGCAATATCCGCACTCCCCCTCAAATGAATCTTCATCCGCAGCGACTCAAGGGCGTTGAACAAGAAATGGGGATTGATCTGGCTGGCCATCATTTTCAGTTTGATTTCTTTCTGCTTGAGCTCCAGCTGCGCTTTTTGCCGGTTCGATTCGGTCACTTCCTCCATCAACTCGCGGATATTGCCGACCATATAATTGAATTGCCGCGACAGCTGGCCGATTTCGTCGTCACCATCAATCACTGTGCTGGCATGCAAATCGCCTAAAGCCACCTTATTGATTTGCTTGCTCAAGCGAAGGATGCGCTTCGACAACAGGGAGGAAAAAATATAGATGAACACCAAGGCGATTAACAGGCTCATGATGATAATGAAGAGTCCGAACATGCTGATCCGGTTCGCTCCCTTAACGATGCTTTGCACCGAAAACACGGATATGATTTTCAAGCCGTTACTGCTCACGTCCGGAATGAGGGACTCTATAATGAGCTTCGACGTTTCTCCGTTGTAATCGATTTGGTACGTGCCGCTCGGTTTATCCAGCATTTCCTGAGTGATGTGAAAGTCGCGAATATGCTTGCCCACGAGGTCCGTGTTTTTGGCCGCATCGATATATCCGCTCCCGTCTATGACCATCGTATCGAACTGCTCCTGCCTCAGAATTCCGTTCAGCTCCGTTTGACTGATATCGATGACGAGCACGCCGGTCGTTTGGTAATTCGGAAAATAAATGCGGCGCACCAGGCTCAGGTAAGCACTATCGCCTTTCGTTTCGTCTCCGATGTAATACCAGCCGATTTTAGCCGAGTTCTTGATCGTCGCCTTGTACCATTCCGATTTCGCAATCGACGGCTCTGGCTGTAAATAATCCCAGTTATTCAGCAGCGTCGGATTATCCACGTACAACCGGATGTTGGCGATTTCTTTATACAACCGCTCGTATAGCTCGAACTCCCGATATTCTCTATAGGCTTCTACAACAGAATAGTTCGATTGGTAACGCTTATTGACGAGAGTTTCCAATCGCGGGTCCGTCGCCAACTTGTTAGAAATCTCGATCGACAGCTTCAATATTTCGCCGATGCGCGTCTTCACCTTCTCCACGTCGTTCGACGTTTGCTGGACCGCATCGTTAAGTGCCGTCTGGCGGAGCGAGTAGGTCAGTAAAGCGCCCACGATCCCGACCGGAATAAAGACGACAAGGATGAATGAAATAATCAACTTCTTTTTCATGCGAATGTTGTTCGTTTTGTCTATCCATTTCATAAGCACCCCGCCCCTTTTTATTTGACAGCGTTTTCAATTATATAAAATATACTAGTTTCATGCTTCTGCTGTGGGGCTATATTATTATAAAAAAACTTTTGAAAGCATCCTACCCGGCGAACTCATCTAAATTTCATGTCAAAATTAGATATTTATATCCTAACACAAAAAAGATCGACGTTGTATTATGGCCCGCCTGATTGCAGCACAAAAAAACGATTGTCCTTTTACCGCCACAAAAATACATACACCCCCTAGAATTCATCGGAATAACCTAGGGGTTATTCCAAGGTCTATTCTAAGGGGTGCACGTTTAATTGTTAAGTATGACCCTAGTTGTCGTTGTTTTCCCGCTGCTTGAAATCGCAGTCATTGTAAAACTACCTCCAGTAATGCCCGGACCATAAGAAACATTAACCTGATTGTTTAGTCCCTCAGAGCTTAATGAAAGATTGACAGTTAATCCTTGCGATACATCGTTAACTATATAAATTACAGGTGCTATTTCTTTATAAGCTGCGATATTGGCATTTTTATATTCATTACCATATTGATCCTTTAAAGTTACATCCCCCATCAACTGCCAGGCAAGTGCACCATCAGCTCCTTGAACTTTAACTGTAGTACCATCAATGTCGTAAACAGTTGATCTTGCAAACGTTTTACTTGCACTGCTTGTAATTGATTGAATAGCAATAGGATCGCTTTTCACCGTGATTGCTGTTGAAACGAAACCGGACTCGCCCTTCGCATTCGTATAAATTGCAGTTATGTTGGTTTTACCAGCCTTATTGCCTAGAACATATGCTTTACCATTTATAGCATTTACACGAGCCGTGCTATATGTGTCGGAAACTACGGTGGTAATGGTATTTGGAATTTTCACTTCTGCTGCCGATTCATCCTTAGCTGAGAGCGAAAGCTCAACAGCCATTTTATTCGAGGAATCAACAGGTTGTGCTGCAGCTATATTTTTTGTAACGCCATCATCTAACGTACTGAACAAATCCCTTGCTCCGTTTAGACTATAAGTAAGTTTTACATTAGCAGGGTCGATCACCGTGAACTTCTTAGTTATAGATCCAACTGCATCATCAATGACTGTACCAACCACACCACCTGCGAAATCTCTTTTACGCAAATTAAATTTAACGGACAAGGAGGAATTTTTAGCAGACGCCGTCGGTGTAAATTTAAACTCTTTATCACTAAATTGCCCGATTGTGAGAACTTGAGATCCAGGGGCAAGTGTCAGGTCCCCTGAATAAGTACCGACGTAGTCTGAAGAAGGAGTTACTGTTGCATATACATCATAAGTAACGGAACGGCCATTTTCAACGAGGTCAATCGTCGCACCTGAATGATTCGTCGAGAATCCGGTTATTTTATCTCCATACTGATCAACTAAATGAATTTTACCGTTAACGGTTGCAGTGTCAACAGCTTTCGCTGCAACATCAGTTGCAACTTTTAATCCGGCAGGATAGCGGGCCGCTACGAGTGGAATATTGATTTGCGATTGACTATTCACACCGATGCCGAACAATGCGATAAATACGTTGGCATGACCTTTTCCCTCTACTTTTTTCACATACAACTTCCCTTTATTTGACCCTTCTGTCACAATCAGCCCTTTACTATCTAGCATTATAGCCGGTACGTCCGTTGAAGGACCTGTAATTAGGTTGCCTGTTATTGATATTGTAAATTTGCCATCTTTAGCATTTTGCGCAATATCATCTGCGGATAGTTTGTTCCCCTCTGCATCATAAGCAATAATTTCAATGTACTTGTTATTGTCACCGCTAGCCCAAGTGTCACTAGGCTGAGTTAACTCCACTTTATTGGCTATGGCCGTGGACTTTACAGCTAATTTGGCCGTAGCAGTTGAGCCGCCTCCAAATACGGATACGGTGTACTCGCCGCTTGTTTCAACTTTGGAAGCTACCTTAACCACAACATCATCGACGCCATCGCTGTTTTCATCCACGATTTGCGCACTCAGCTTCTGTTCAAAGGGTGTAAGAGAAACCATAGGGGTAATCAATGCACCAGAATCTTTGGTAATGACAGCACCGTACTGATCGTACTGTGTTAAAGGGATCAGAGCCGTTTCGCCCGTTAAGTTTAATGCCGTCTTACCGCTTTTGTATGTGACTGCACCTAATTCAACTTTTGTTAAGAACGGCCGATCGCCCACTTTAAAATTCTTTGTTGCCGTGATATGTTGGTCATTATCATAAATATTAACGGAAATTTGGCTGTTATTTGAGATTAATCCAGCATCTGTCGTATTTAACTGGATAAATAATTTACCATCCTCTGTCTTTAGTAAAGTAGGTGAATTGGTCGTAGTTGCAAAGACCGTATAGTTTCCGCTGGAAAAAGTGGCTGTCTCTCCAAATTGATTCGTCGGTTTTACTTCAACTCGTACTTTCGGCGATTTCGCGATCGTATCGCCTGCACTCACGAAGTCAATCTTTGTTACTTTCTCTGCTTGTCCTTTAAATGAGGCACTAGCTTTGTCAATTTCGGAAGCCTCTAATCCACCCAAACTCACTGAATAGTCACTTTCTACAATTTTCAAATCTGTGAGTGTCAGTGTTGCTGATTTCTTGTCATCCGACCATTTTACGGATGAAGCAATGCTTGAAGTTCCCCTCGTTAGCGCAAGTGTAGCTTTCGCTGTATCAACATCACGATCAAATACGACAGAGACCGTTTTGGCACCGATTTGTTTGGCTTCCTTAACAGATACTTTGGCAGGTTTATTCGCATTAGAAAATACTTGATCCGCGAGATAAGCGCCATTAACAAGATCAGCACGAGTCGCGACCTTAGCACCGTCTATCCCAAGTTCAACCCCATTTGCTTTTGCAACATCAAGGTATCCGTTATACCATGGATTTGTTGATTTTACCTCCGAAGCTTTTCCTAAACCTTTCACAAATAAAGCTGCCAAATGTCCGATTGTCACCTCAGCTTTTGGTGCAAACGTCGAATCCGTTAATCCGTCGATGATCCCTTTGGCTTTGGCTGCTTCGATAAAAGGAATTGCCCAATTGATAGATTCATCAGTTCCATCAACATCCGTAAAACTTGACGTTGCCTTTTCGTCAATCGTTAGTTTAAATACTTTTGCTACCAACTTGGCCGCTTCAGCTCGAGTCATGCTTCCCGAGGCATCAAAGTTCTCGCCCTTACCGTCCATATAACCTTGTGCGAGCAAAGCGTCGATTTTAGCTTTCAAATCAGCATCTACATTGGCTAGATCTTTAAAATCCGCAGTTGTTTTAACAGCAGTAGCCGGTATTGCTTGCTGCACCTCAGCAGCTATTGCAACAGAAGTAGTTAATGAGAATGCCAGTACTAACGAAGTAATTACTTTCAGACTTTTCGACATGTTCTTTTTTTCCTCCCCTAAGTGTTTAAACGTGACATCAAGATGCTGATATCGACATCGATTGCAATCAGTTTAGCAAAATAGGAGGTAATAGTTTATGTATAGATTAAGCATAAATATGGTGATAATGAAGAAAAATGATATTCATTTTTTACAGTTAAAGCATTTCTTTTCATCATATCGTTATCTTGTAATTATGTTTATAATATCCTCATAACTTACCGTGAAATTTCATGTAGCAATGGTAGTTCAGCGCCTTCTCCTCCAACGAATGCGCTTTCTTGTTGGTTCCCTTAGGGGAGCCTTTTTTTGCGGATAATGAACTGAAACACGCTATGGATACGAATCGCAATTAAATGTTAACGCTTACAAAGTTGACTTGTAATAACGAAGTCGGATCAAGACCCAACAATTTCCAACTACATAGGTTTTCTCATTGATCTACGATATTCACCAGGTGAAATCTCGTACATCCTTTGGAACAAGCGATAAAATGATCTTGACTCCATACCGACATGATCAGCAACCTGCTCAACCGTCATTTCTTCGTTTTCAAGTAAACACGCTGCCTGTTCTAATTGAACTTTCAAAATATATTGATAAATAGAATGTCCCAATTCATTTTTAAATAGCTTATTTAAATGTTGAGATGTATAGCCAAACATTCGGGAAATTTCATCTAAGGTAAGTTTACTTGAGTAGTGACCATATATATAATTTACGACTTTCTGAATTGTTGCCTTAGGTTCGCATGTATTTTCTTGTAAGCCCATGGTCTGAAGTTTAATTTCTGCTAACAATGAGTAAATGATCTCAGAGGTCTTTAAAGTTCTGTCTTTGTAATCTTCCTCAGACCCGCAAAGTGCATCGATCAACGCTAATATTCTATCTGATGAATTCACTATCAATGGCTTGTTCATTTTTAACCGAAATTGCAGAAAGAGAGGTAGGTTACATTCAAAACGGATTGTAGCGATTTCCCAATTTTCTCCTAATGGTTGATACTCGTATTTCGTATTAGGCATAATAATAACCATATGATTAGCTTGCATGAGAAACTCTTGCTCTCTATTCAGTCGAAGCAGCCCTATTCCTCTTAAACAAAAAATGACTCCGCCATGACTACTACCCTCATTAAAATGTCCTGTCGGATTGAGAACATAGCTTGCGGAGCAAAGACGCAATGGAAGTGATAAATGCTGCTGGACGACCTTTAAGTAAGTTTCCTGTGTAAACAATGGAATTACCCCCCTTTAATGAATTCCACTATACATGTATGCGCTTTCAAACATTAGGCAATATAACGTGGTTCAAAGCAAATGACACCGATTGGCAGGATTGCCCCACACCGTTTCACTGGGTATACCGTTGGCATTCGCTTCAAGCTGGTTCCCCAGATTCCTGGAACATGCACTATACCTCCGTCTCATATTTTTCTTCAATTCCCCCCTTTCCATTAATTAGTCTCATGGAATTTCTTCCTGAAGACTGGAGTAAGAATAGCTACAATACAATATAATTATAAAATAATAAATGCATAAAAAATCACCCCATAAATTGCTACAAAAATCACATAAAAATTACAAAAGGGCTTTCAAAAAAAGGTTCTGTCTCACTAATTCTGCAAATTTCTTCAAAAATTCTGACACCGCACAGCAACGTCGAAACTATAGCGCTAGCCTGCGGCTTCCTATTCCGTCACTCTACAAGATCCGATCTGTGAAACAAAATAATAGGATAAGACCGAGGGGAAGTTCCCCTCGGTCTTTGTTTGCATCTCGTAAACTATCGAATTGGAATAAAATCCGAATGATCTATTACGATAAAAACCGCCTAATTCAAACTTTGAAATAGGCGGTTTTTATCATGTATCCGGCAGGATCAAGGCGAACTGATTACAGTTATTGTCCGCTCATCACACTTACTACTTCCGAAGCACTTAATGCACGGTCGTAGACTCGGAAATCGTCAACTTTTCCATTGAGATAAGGGTCGGCGTATTGGGAACGCCCGATCCAGTTTTGCTTAGTTGAACCCAAATCGGATGGTTTAATCGTCATAGCGCTGTTGCGTCCCACTTCATTGCCATCGACATATAGAATGCCTGTTGCGCCATTCAGCGTAACGGCTACATGGTGCCAGCCTCCTGTTGGCAGAGCCGAGGTTCCATCTATTTGTTGTTCAGCCGAGTTGTTGTTTTTGATGGCAAAGCGGATTTTGCCATTTTGTCCATTTTGAGCTGTAAGGAACATATTGGTAGCAGTCCCTGAACCAAAGTCAAAAATACGAGTCCAGTTTCTTGATGAATTCAAGTAAACCCAAGCCGATACCGTGCAAGTGCTGTTACTCGAGACTATACCAGCAGGAAGAGAAACATAGCCATTTGTTCCGTTGAGACTCACTGCATTGCCGCTATTTCCAGGAGCCCATGAACCACCGCTATTCACAGATGCGGTATTGCCGTATAACGATGCGTCAACTGCCGTAGTCCCGCTTGCTTCGTCTAACTTATACCATGCCTTCAAGCTGGGATCAAGCAAAGTTGTTGCTGATACTATACTCGACATGACGGATTCTCCAGATTCATTTACTGCCGTTACTTTGTAATAATAAGCGGTATTAGCCTTTAATCCTGTATGAACGAATGTTGTCCCTTCGATAACACTACTATTTAATTTTGTATAGACTGCATTAACTACATTGGAATCCGTTGCATATAGGTTATAACCCGTTGCTCCCGTTACTTCCGGCCAGCTCAGGTTTATGGAAGTATGGTCTGCCGCTGCCGCAGTTAATCCCGCCGGAGCAGATGGCAACAGTGTTTGCCCATTCATTACCTTGGTAATTTCGGCTGCGTTTATAGCACGGTTATAGATTCGGAAATCGTCAACTTTACCATTAAGATAAGGGTCGTTGAATTGAGAGCGTCCGATCCAGTTTTGCGTAGTAGAACCCAAATCAGATGGTTTAATTGTCATAGCGCTGTTGCGTCCTACTTCGATACCGTCGACATATAAAATGCCTGTTGCGCCATTTAGCGTAACGCCTACATGGTGCCAGCCTCCGGTTGGCAGAGACGATGTTCCATCAATTTTTTGTTCAGCCGAGCTATTGTTTTTGATACCAAAGCGGATTTTGCCATTCTGCCCGTTTTGAGCTGTAAGGTACATAGTGGTTGCCGTTCCGGAACCAAAGTCAAAAATACGCGACCAGTTACTTGTTGAATTCAGGTAAACCCAAGCTGCAATCGTGAAAGTATTGTTACCCGAGACTATGCCATTAGGAAGAGAAACATAGCCGTTTGTTCCGTCAAGGCTTACTGCTTGGCCTCCGTTATATCCCGTATCCCATGAACCTCCGCCATTAACCAATGCGTTATTCCCGTATCCCGATGCATCAATTGCTTTCGTCCCACTTGCTTCGTCAAGCTTATACCATGCCTTCAAGCTGAGGTCAGGCAAACTACTTACAGTTGTTGCTGATACTATACTCGACATGACGGATTCTCCGGCCTCGTTTACTGCCGTTACTTTGTAATAGTAAGCGGTATTGGCCTTTAAACCTGTATGAACGAATGTTGTCCCTTCTATAACACTACTGTTTACTTTTGTATAAACTGCGTTAACTGCTCTGGAATCCGAAGCGTATAGATTATAACCGGTTGTTCCCGTTACGGCCGACCAACTCAGGTTTATGGTGGTATTGTCTGCCGCTGCCGCTGTTAATCCTGCCGGAGCTGATGGCAGGTGCGGCGGCAAGGTTTGCCCATTCATGACATTGGCAATTTCAACTGAGCTTAACGCACGATTGTATATTCTGAAATCGTCAACTTTGCCATTAAAATACGGGTCGGCGTATTGGGAGCGCCCGATCCAGTTTTGCGTAGTAGCGCCCAAATCGGATGGTTTAATCGTCATCGCGCCGTTGCGCCCTACTTCATTACCGTCAACGTAGAGAATGCCTGTTGCGCCATTTAGCGTGACGGCTACATGGTGCCAGCCTCCTGTTGGCAGAGCCGATGTTCCATCAATTATTTGTGCAGCCGAGTTGTTGTTTTTGATGGCAAAGCGGATTTTGCTATTTTGTCCATTTCGAGCTGTAAGGAACATGTTGGTAGCGGTCCCGGAGCCAAAATCGAAAATACGCATCCAGTTACTTGCTGAATTCAGGTAAACCCATGCGGAAACTGTACCAGTTGTGCTGCTGGAGACGATACCGCCGGGAAGAGAAACATAGCCGTCTTTTCCGTTAAGACTCACTGCATTGCCGCTATTTCCGGGAACCAGTGAATCTCCGCCATTCAAAGATGCGTTATTACCATAACCTGATGAATCCGCTGCTGACGTTCCGCTGTTTTCGTCAAACTTATACCATGCATTCAAGCTGGAATCAGCTATTGCCGTTACGGTTGCCGTATAGTTTTGTCCATTAAAGTTGGCTGTAATCGTAGTCGTGCCTGGACCCGCATACGTGACTAAACCCGTTGAATCCACGGTTGCCACCGCTGGATTTGATGAAGTAAAGGTAGCTTGACTTGTAAGATCCTGATAGGTCCCATTGATGCTTACTACCGATAATTTTGTAACGTGCGTATAGTTTGTATTCAGCACATAATTCGTTGAATCCAAAAATGGAATGCCGGATCCCAGTGTAGTCAATGATACCGTACTTGACTTTGCTCCTCCGGCTACGCCTACCTTGTAGTAATAAGTCGTATTAGGATCTACCTCTGTATCCGTATATGATGTTTGTCCAATCGGTGCGCTGGTGAGCTTTGTATAGGTTCCATTTTCAGAAGTAGATTTGTATATATTGTAGCCCAGCGCATTTGCTGCAGCTGTCCAGCTCAAGTTTATGGCGTTCTGACCTTCGTATTTTGCTGTTAAATCTGTTACTTTGCCCAGGGTTTTCCAGTTGCTCGTACCATCTTGCTTTGCTGCATCGGCTGTGAACGGCAAAGTAGCCGTCAGATAATCTTTATTGGCAAACAGAGGCGCCCTCGTTTCAACTGCATAAGCCAGATATTTGTATTTTTCCTGCGTCATATCCTGTTGTTCTATATATTTATAGTAGTTATATAAAAGAGCTAAGAACTGAGCGTCTATCCTGTCCCCGCCATTGATCTTTGAAAAAGACCAAGGATTACAAGGCGTAAATATAACATCATAACCTAGGTTATGTTTCAGAAGATATGTAGTGCCTTCCAATATCCGGTCATCCAGGAAATTATATGGATTCACCGCATTAGCAGCAGTAGACATGGTTCCATTGACCGGGTCAACTTTAGTCCCCTGGATAAAGAGCGTCTGTGCTAATGAAGACAGTCCGGCCACATTAATCCAGGCATGACCCATATCACGCCCCGCTTCTATTAACTGCACGTGATAATCCGATGGATCCAACGGTTCTCCCGTTAGTTCATTTGCGGTCATATAACGCATTGCCTGCTTAATCGATCCATTGATTCCGCCCTTATCGCCTGCGGAATTCACTGTAGTTGCTTCTACAGCTTCTGCATAAAGCTTCAAGTCATTCTTGAAGATTGCTCTTGCAAGACCTCCTTCAACACTAAACTGATGCTGGTTAAGAAAAAAAGTATGGAGGTTGTAATTCAAGGCAAAAATGTCAAAGACACGTGTAAGTTGTGCAGTATCATTATCCGTCCATTTCAGACTCTCGGTCGGAGTATCGGAATAGCGCAGAATTTCTGCCGATGCCGCCAAATTATGAGTTATAGCCGAAGTCCTTAAACTGCTATAACCTCCACCGGACTGTATAAGTTCAAAATTTCTTATGATGGTCATGGCATTTTTTCGGTAAACCTCATCACCGGTAATATACCACATAATAACCTGTTTGAAGCAATTTTCAGAGTCCCACTGAGCAGGGTGCTCAAAAGCTTCCTGGGGATTGGAGTAAAATACGCCACCAACAGTCGCCGGCCAAGGGCCACGAAGATGTATAAATATATCATTATTGGGCTGAAAAAATATTCTCAAAGACTTACTGCTGGCACCTTGAGCGGCATAATGGTTAAATGCAGTACTCCAAGGCTCATCGCCCGCTCTAACATGATCGCGCATATTGTCCAGATCGGCCAGTGACATTAAAATGCCCGGATGGTGGATGGTTCCTGTTATCGTCTTACCATTGGAATCCGTGTAGGAAACATTCGCATCCGCATTTACCACCTGCGGTTTATAAGACGTAATCAACGATGAAACGGCCGCTGTCGCTGTCCCGCTGCTGCCCAAACCGATAAAGCCTGTTGCGGCTAACATAAAACAAAGAATGCCGGTAAAAATCCTTTGACCTCGACTTCGATTCTTAAATAGATTCATTAGGTAATCCTCCATTTTTATTGATCAACGATAGCTTGTTATTTCCCCGAAGCTTCCTTCATCGCCCCTTCATGGACGTTAATCCAACTCCTCCCTGCTTCACTTTATTGCTCGTGTGTTTTTCCTGGATGTTTGAAAATCAAAACAGTACTTTTTCATAAATAACCACAACTGAACCTCGCGGAATCACCTCCTAACAAAAACGAACCCTCTGCAACGACAGAAGGGTCCGCTTTGTGTTTCCATCCTTCGGTGGCTGGCTGGCATGCAGCTTTTGCTGCAAAAGCCCCTGTAGCTTTGCGTCGCTGGCTTTCGCCAGGTTTGCCTTTGTCGATAAATGTTGAAATATGACAATACATTAAACAAATTCATCATAAAGCCTAAAGGATTTTTTGTGGATAGTTCAAATTTCCTGAATTTGTCAAGTGAAACTGGGTCTAATTACCTTGAAATAAGCACAATATTGCATTATTCCCACGTTTAATCGTGCCTGATATCGGACATGCACTTCGTACATACGCCATAAAACTCTACCCGACAGCTATCGACCTGGAAAGCACCGTTATTCATACCGACAGCCATCAGAGACTCAGCATCATTTGGTTCCAAATCGTATATCACACCGCAAACCTTACAATTTAAATGCCAGTGTTCCGTTTCGGCCAATTCAAACTGACTTGACTTGTCACCATCATTAGAAAGCTCTCTGACGACACCGATCTCCTTCAGTTTTTTGAGTGTGCTATATACCGTCGTTTGGCTGACATAAGGAAATTTCTCAGCCATCATTGCATAAATCTGATCCGCAGTTGGATGGGACAATTCGAATAAGAGTTCGACAATATGAACGCGCTGGGGAGTGAGGCGTAGCCCCTCTTCTTTCATTTTGTCTAATACAGTTTCCTCATTCATCAAGATCTCCTTCCTTATCCTTGCTGATAATCAGATAAACAATAGTTATTTATATTTGTGAATAAGCAAGAATAAATGTTAAACCAATCAAGAGGAACTTAATTTTCAAAATTTATAATATTAAAGCAAAGAGCAGTATTTATCAACAAATACTGCTCTTTGCTTTACACATTCAGATTGCGCTTTTCTTGTTTGGAGACTTAAACTTTAGTAGCTGTTATTTAAGGTCGAAACGATCTGCATTCATTACCTTAACCCATGCAGCTATAAAGTCACGCACAAACTTTTCTTTGTTATCGTCTTGAGCATAAACTTCTGCAATGGCACGAAGAACAGAATTTGAACCGAACACGAGGTCAAATATAGTCGCTGTACGCACAACTTCACCTGTCTTGCGGTTACGTCCTTCGTATACGTCTGCTGCTACAGGCTTCCACTGTACTCCCATATCAAGCAAGTTAACAAAGAAGTCGTTCGTGAGTGTGCCTACACGATCGGTGAATACGCCGTGTTTTGTGCCACCGTGGTTTGTACCTAGAACACGCATGCCGCCAACAAGTGCAGTCATTTCCGTTGCAGTAAGGCCTAGCAGCTGTGCCTTGTCTACTAGGAGTTCTGCTGAACTTACACTATACTGCTTCTTCTGATAGTTGCGGAAACCATCAGAGATCGGCTCTAGCACTGCAAAGCTTTCTACATCGGTTTGCTCCCCAGTTGCATCGCCGCGTCCTGGAGCAAAAGGAACAGTTACATCAAAGCCTGCATCTCGTGCAGCTTTTTCTACTGCAGCGCTACCGCCTAGTACAATCAAATCAGCCAAGCTTACATTTTTACCAAAATCCTCTTGAATGCCTTCCAGGATTGTGAGCACTTTAGTAAGTTGGTTTGGCTGATTCACTTCCCAATCCTTTTGTGGAGCAAGACGAATGCGGGAACCATTCGCACCGCCACGCATATCAGAGCCACGGAAGGTACTAGCAGAAGCCCAAGCCGTTGTTACCAGTTCGCTGATTGTAAGTCCAGAGTCTAGGATATTCGTTTTTAGATCTTCAACTTCTGCATCTGTTAATGCATACTCAGCAGCTGGTACAGGATCTTGCCAAATCAGAACTTCTTCAGGAACTTCCGGGCCTAGATATCTTGCACGAGGACCCATGTCACGATGTGTGAGTTTGAACCATGCACGAGCAAAAGCATCTGCAAACTCTTCTGGATTCTCATAATAACGGCGCGAAATCTTTTCGTATACTGGATCCATACGCAATGCCATATCGGCTGTGGTCATCATCGTCGGAACACGAACGGACGAATCTTCTGCGTCCGGTGCAAGATGCTCCTCAGCAGGATTTACAGCAGCCCATATATGTGCGCCTGCCGGGCTCTTCGTAAGCTCCCATTCATATCCAAACAGTAGCTCGAAGAAACCATTATCCCACTGTGTCGGATTCGCAGTCCAAGCACCTTCAATACCGCTGCCGATGGTGTCACGGCCTTTACCGGAGCCGTGAGTGCTTGCCCAACCTAAGCCTTGTGCTTCAATAGGAGCAGCTTCCGGATCTGGACCAACATGAGCAGCATCTCCTGCACCGTGTGCCTTACCAAACGTATGTCCGCCGGCTACGAGTGCTACGGTTTCTTCATCGTTCATTCCCATCCGTTTGAAGGTTTCACGGATGTCGCGAGCACTTGCAAGCGGATCTGGGTTGCCGTTCGGACCTTCTGGGTTCACATAGATAAGACCCATCTGTACGGCAGCCAGTGGATTCTCAAGATCACGATCGCCTGTATAACGATTATCACCCAGCCATTCCTTTTCGGCACCCCAGTAGATGTCTTCTTCCGGATGCCAAACGTCCGTGCGTCCGCCGCCAAAACCAAATGTTTTGCCGCCCATGGATTCAATAGCTACATTACCTGTTAGAATCATCAAGTCGGCCCAAGAGATCTTATTGCCGTACTTTTGCTTAATCGGCCACAGCAGTCGACGGGCTTTATCGAGGTTGACGTTGTCAGGCCAGCTGTTAAGCGGAGCAAAACGCTGTGTGCCGGTTCCACCGCCGCCTCGGCCGTCACCTGTACGATAAGTACCTGCAGAGTGCCAAGCCATTCGTATAAACATTGGACCATAATGTCCGTAGTCAGCCGGCCACCAATCTTGACTGGTAGTCATCAGATCGCGAAGATCCTGCTTAAGAGCTTGGTAGTCTAACTTTTTGAATTCCTCTGCATAATCAAAATCTTCGCCCAAAGGGTTCGTTTTGCGATCATGCTGATGAAGTATGTTCAAGTTCAACTGGTTTGGCCACCAGTCTTTATTCGTTGTACCACTAGCTTTGTGACTAGTAGTGCTGCCGTGCGAGAAAGGGCACTTTCCAGCGTTAGCTGTAGCCATAGAGTCCATTAAAACCTCTCCTATCAATTTAAAATAAATAGTATATAATAATTATTATAATATAATATATAATATAATTTACAACAGAAATCAACTTTTATTTTTTACTTTGTTCTCCTAAGGATTTATGGATGTTAACGGTAGGTGTCATGTCCATGTATTGTCAATAGCCAACGACCAGTGGGCCAACCAATGAGATATCCTGAGTACTTTATCTCTATCCATCAAATCTTGAGATGATTCATATTTAATCCTAATACTTATCATTCGATATCTCCGAGCTATTTCCTGAAGCTTTCCCGATATTCGAGAGGAGTCACGCCGGTTGACTTCTTGAAAAAACGGGTAAAAGAATGGTGAGTTTCATACCCCAGCCGTGCGCCTACCTCCGCAATCTTCAGCTCGTCCTGTTTGAGCATTTCTTTCGCTCTTTCCATTCGAACTTCATCGATATACTCGGATAAATTGACTCCGCATTCCTGCTTAAACAGCCGCGACAAATAAGAAGGGTTGAAATGAATCATGCCGGCCAAGCGCACCAGCGACAGGTCCTCGCCGATATGTTCTTCAATATAGATGCGGACCTTCTCAATGGTTGCGGCCGCCCTGGTTTTTTCTCCACTCAATCTGAAATCGAATAAAGTTTCCGCGGTCTTTTTCAAATGCTCGAAGCTGTCTTGCCAGGAAGCATGCATGTCTCTCTGCATCAGACCGTTGGTTCCGACCTTATCATGCATCTCCCACCGGTTGATGTAAGAAAATAGCAAAAGCGCGATCGAATAATAGAGTTCCAAGAGAATGGGGCCTCCGTTTCGCTTATCGCCGAATGCCGATTCGATCAGCTCCTCCAGCACAGCGAGAAATCCTTCTCTTCTTCCGCCTTCCAGATGGACGGCCAATGCCTCCGCCTTCTCCCTCAGCGATCGCGAAAGGGCTGCGGTCTCGATCATTTCCACATTGACCGTATGCACCATCTGGGCGCCGTCCCCCGCCCGCTTATACTGCTGGCTCCTGATCCGGTCGTATACGGCGGATAGCTGTTTCCAGTCGCAAGGGTCGGCGCAAATCGTTACGGCAATAGTCACCCCTAATGAATCTTTGGAAGCCTGCTGCATGAGCTCGAATTGGCCCTCTAGAAAAGTTACCGTATGGGAATAGGCGCCTCCGGCATCCATCCCATCGCCGGGCTTCGGCTGGATAAGCCAGACCAGGTCGCCGTAACGGTCAATGACTCCCAAGCTTGAGGTTCGTTCCGTCAGAAATGACTCCGCCAAAAATTTTAAAGCAAGCGCAGTCTCCTGGCTTTCGGCGAATGAAGGATGCAAGCCGTTCCCGTTCATGCGCTGCAGGACGACAAGAGCGACAATCACAGGCAAGGAAGGATCGAGCGCAATGCCCAATTGGCGGAAATCGACCTCCAATTGCTCCGCGGCTCGCGTCCCCTGCAGCAAATACCGGAAATAGTTGCCTTGGGCGAGCGTTTCGAGCGTTGTCAGCTTCTCTCTAGACTTCTGGATGAGATGATGAAATTTCAGACTGTTTTCCAATTCAGCGATGGCATCGGTTATCGCCTTGATAATTTTGTCGTAACCTTCGCTCTTTAAGAGATAACTGACTCCCGGGTGCTGAATCGCCTGATACACATAATCAAAGTCGTTATACCCGGTCAAAAAAACGATTTTACAATGCTGCCATCGTTTCCGGATGTTGTTCATCAGCTCGAGGCCGTCCATCTCCGGCATGCGGATATCGGTCAACACGATATCCACTCTCGTTCGATTCATCCAATCCAGCGCCTCCTCTCCGGAATACGCTTTATATAGATCAAGGCCCAACTCCAATTGGCTGAACACTTCAAACAGTCCGTCCGTAATCACTTCTTCATCGTCGACGATCAGCATTCTATACAAGCTCTCCACCCCTCTTCCTCGGAAAACAGATAATTACCTGGAGACCGCCAAGCTCGCCTCGGGATACGTACAACCCAAACGGATCTCCGAAGGTGATTTTCAGGCGGCGGTGAATATTAACCATTCCGGTCGTTTCCATCTGTTCATCACTCGTCGCGAGCGCTTCCCCGATATGCTGCAACGTCTCATCCGTCAGACGATTGCCGTTATCTTCGACAAAAATCCGGACTTCGGTTTCACTCCAGTCGAATCGGATGACGATCCGTCCATTTTTCGCCATGTGCTCCAGACTATGCTCGAAAGCGTTTTCAATGATCGGTTGTACGATCAGGCGCGGAACTTACTGCTTTTCCAGCTCATATGGGAGGTCTTCAAAATGTACGGCAACCCGACGGGAAAATCGAAGCTTTTGAATCTCCGTATACACTCTGGCATGTTGAATTTCCTGTTTCAGAGAAACCTCGTCGGAGGCATTCCGAGTCACAAATTGGAAGTACTCCCCAAGCTGGGTTGTAAATAATGCGACCCGCTCAAGATCCCCCGTATTCGCCATCGTATTAAGAATAAAGAAACTGTTAAACAGAAAATGCGGATTGATTTGCGACTGAAGCTGCTTGAGTTCGGCCCGTTGTGCCATAATTTTCTATTTATAGACTTGGTCGATCAAAGATCGGAGATTCGCAACCATTTGGTTAAATCGGCCGAACAAATAGCCGAACTCATACTTGGACTCGTGGGCGATGACGAAATCCAGGTCTCCGCCTTCCATGCGCCGAAAACTCTTCACCAGCGTGATCAACGGTTTGTGAATAAATTGGTAGGTAGAAAACGCGTATACGCCGATGATGACAACGGCAGCGAAGAGAAATAACCAAGCCCATACATAAAACTTGTCCAACGGCTTTTTGATGATTTGCTCGGGAATAAACCGATACAGGGCCATATCCAGGTAGTCGGAACGTGAATAAGCGGTATAATAGCGGCTTCCCGAAATCGAATAAGTTCCCGTTTGAGAA